>NZ_JAGGPL010000008.1 GCF_018613805.1 Arthrobacter sp. ISL-48 | reverse complement strand
GGGCGCGGGGAAGTAGGCTCGATCAAGGCTCGTAGCTCCTGACTCTTGATGAATGCGTAGAGAACATCCATCACAGCAGGGCTACGAGCCCTTCAGCTTTCAAGACACGGAACCCGTTTCACCACCAACCGTGAAGAGCCGCATTGACGGATTCAATGGCATTCGTACTGCAGATGACCCGCCGGATTTCCACGTCGTAGTCCCAGGAACGGTACGAACTCGCTCCACTCGTTCTCCCAGAGCCGCGTGATCGCCGGATACCGTTGGCCCCATTTGCCCGAGAAATCGACGAAGCGTTCCTTCGCCGCAGCCTCGGACGGAGCGGTGTAGACCGGGCGCAAGTCACGGGACATTTCGTCCCAGTATTGCCGGGCCGCGAACCGGAAGGTGTTCCGGATCACGTGGACGATGCAGGTCTGGACCACGGCGCGGTCACAGACCGTGTTGATGGCCTCCGGCAGGCCCTTGAGACGGTTTCGATGCCAGTCTGGCAGATGGCGGAGAACAGTCGTTCGGCACCGGACCAATGCGCTCTTGCGTCGCCCAGGATCGACGTCGATGGAACGCCGCTCCACTGTCCGTCAGATGGCGACGACCGTCTGCCAAGCGCTCGATGTCGCGCCCGGAATCGTTCGCGATGTTGGTCAACAGTGTCAGCGGGCAGTTGGCTGCCTCCCGAATGCTCTCCTGCGGGCCGTTGCCGAGGCGATCGTTCATGCAGAGTTCACGGGGACGAAGGGCACGAGGAGAGACATCCCGTCGCTATGGTGGAGGACCACCCCCCACTCAACTGACGGCTCGGGAGAGGCTGCCATTGGGCGTATCGCGGTCTGGGCAGGTTCCTGTAGCGGCACCCGGAAGGGCTAGTGCTCAGCAAAGAGGCCCTTCCGTTCAGAGGCGGTCAAGGATGCGCTGGATTCCCGTAACACGCGGCGATGTATATCCCCGCCCGGGGCCACCCAAATACTGAAGGTGCCGTGGGCCGAAGATGAACTGCTCACATCGCGGAACCCAGTCATTCGTGCTGTCGTAGGTACTTCGGTGAAGTGCCGTGTGGTGACATCCAGAACTCCTCGTAAAGATCCTAATCCGTTGGTGGTGGTGGTTACGGTCGGTCGATGTCCGTGAAGATCTCGAGCACGTTCTTGGCGTGGGTGGTGGCGTCGTAGGGCATGTTGCCGATGCCCTTCGTGGTGGGTGTGGTGGTCACCGGTTCCCACAGTTCATCGGTGTTGCCCGATGCGAGGGCGAGGAGGGCGTCCCGAACAAAGGTGTCGCGGAGAACTTGCTCCTCGCTGGCGTCAGGCCGAATCTGGCCGACGATGCCGTACATCTCCGTGCCGTGGACGGCGTGTGCTCCTCCGACGGAGCCGACGGCGAGCAGGTGTGCGCTTCCTCCGGCCGCGGCGTGCTCGAGCGCGCCGCGGGCCTGGGGCAGGGTGAAGGAGAAGTCGGTGAGCAAGGCTCCACGGACCTCAACGGGGGTGCGCCCGTCGACGTCGTACGCGGCGATGATCTTCCGGGCGCGGCTGCGGGGGAGGCGGTTCCGGGTTGCGAATTCCTCAACAAGGTCCTCGATGCTGCCGGGATCGAAATCCTCTGTCCTGTGAAGGACCCACCAATCAGTCTCGTGGGTGGTGCTGCTGAAGAGAATGTCGACGTCGCGATGTCCTCCAGACTCGAGGACTCGCATGGGATGATCGGCGAGGATCCCGTTCGGCTGGGTGCGGTCATCGACAATGGCGATGACCTCATTGTCCACGCCGTGGGCAGCGCCAGGGTCCGATGATTGCGTCTTGCTCATCGTCTCGGCGAGGAGCTCTGCGTCGATGTTCAGCAGCTGCTCGGGAGCGTCCTGGATCCCGAGCGCCGTGAGGACCGCCAACGCGCGCTCTTCTGCCCCCCAGGCCGGCACCAAGCGTGAGGGCATGCCCGAGAAAGCGGCGATGTGGTGGTACAGCCCGTCGGCCGAAGGTGCGCCGAGCAAGGCAAGGGCGGAGAAGGCCCCGGCACTGTGGCCTGTGAGAGTGACGTTGTCCGGGTCGCCGCCGAAACGGGCGATGTTTTCTCGTACCCAACGGAGGGCGGTTATGATGTCTTGCAGGCCGAGGTTTGTGGCTTCCTCGAGCGCACCGCCGTATTGCGAGAGGGAGAGCGTTCCGAACGGGCCGAGCCGGTAGTTCAGCGACACCCCGATAGCGCGACCGGTCGCGGCGAGTCCGGATGCGTTCGAAGTGGTCTGGGTGTTCGCGCCGAGCATCCAACCGCCGCCGAACACGTAGACGACAACAGGCAGGGGCGCGTCCGCGGCGTGTTCGGGCGCCCAGACGTTGAGGTTCAGGCAATGCTCACTGAACCCGCTGTCCGCCTCCAGCCAGCTGGTGTCCCCGGCTTGCAGCGGCGCGGGTCCTTTCTGGTCGTAGGGCAGGTCGGGGTTGAAGGGCAGCAGAACGGGTCGGCGGAATCGTTCGGCGGTGGCGAACGGAATGCCAAGCCAAGAGCGAACGGCGTGCTGCTCCGCGGGGGCAAAGTTGGTCATGGTGAATTCTCCAGTGTCAGGTAGTTGATCGGGTTATGGGCGTTCGATGCCATTGAATACCTCGAGCACGGTTTCCGCGTGGGTGGTCGGGTCGTAGGTCAGGTTGCCGATGCCCTTCGCTGTGGGAGTGGCGGTCACTGGCGCCCACAGATGGTCGGTGTTGCCCGATGCGAAGGTCAGGAGGGCGTCGCGGACGAAGGTGTCGCGAACGATCTGCTCGTCGCTGGCGCCCGGGCGTTCCTGTCCGACAATGCCGTACATTTCGGTGCCGTGGACGGCTGGCGCTCCCTCGGCGGAACCGATCACGAGGCGGTGTGTGGTGCCGCCAGCGGCACTGTGTGCGAGGGCTGCGCGTGTGACTGGAAGGGTGAAGATGAAGTCAGTGAAAAGATCAGCACGCACTTGGGCGGTACTGCGGCCGTTGACGCTGTAGGCGTCGACGATACGCTTTGCCCAGCTTCGAGGGACGCGGGACTTGAGGACGAGCTCGTCGATCAGGTGATCAAGGCTGCCGGGGTCGAAGCCGGCGATTTTGTTGATGACCCAGTAGTCGACTTCTTCGGTGGCTGAGCTAAGGAGGATGTCGATATCGCGGCGCCGGCCGGACTCGACCACGGAAAAGGGATGCCCGATGAGGACTCCACCGGGCTGGGCGTGGTCATCGACGATACCCAGCGTGGTGTTGTCGACACTGTTGCGTTCACCAAGCTCACGGGGACTAACCTTGGCCAGGCTGGTGGCAAGCAGTTGCGCGTCGACGTGCAGGAGTTCTTCGGGCGCGTGCTGGATGTTGAGTTCGCGCAGCAGTCTTTCGGCGAGTTCTTCGGCCCACCAAGCGGGAACGGTGCGTGAGGTGGCGCCGGAGAACGAAGCGATGTGTTGGTATAGGCCGTCCGCTGCGGGGGCGGCTAAAAGCGCGATGGAGGACATCGATCCCGCGCTGTGCCCGGTCACGGTGACATTCCCCGGGTCGCCGCCAAAGCGGGCGATGTTCTCCTGCACCCACCGAAGGGCGGTGATGATATCTTGCAAGCCGAGGTTCGTCGCCTCTTCAAGTGCGCCGCCGTATTGCGAGAGGGACAGCCACCCGAACGGGCCGAGCCGGTAGTTCAGCGACACCCCGACGACGCGACCGGTCGCGGCGAGTCCGGACGCGTTCGATGTAGTCTGCGTGTTCGCCCCGACCTCGAACCCACCGCCGAAGATGTAGACGACAACAGGCAGGGGCGCGTCCCCGGCGTCTTCGGGCGCCCAGACGTTGAGGTTCAGACAATGCTCGCTGAAGCCGTTGTCGGCTTCCAGCCAGCTGGTGTCCCCGGCTTGCAGCGGCGCGGGTCCTTTCTGGTCGTAGGGCAGGTCGGGGTTGAAAGGCAGCAGAACGGGCCGACGGAATCGTTCGGCCGTGGCGAACGGAATGCCCAGCCACGCGCGCACTGGGTGTTCATTGGTGAGGGTGCGGCTCGTGTGGGTCACTGGCGAGTCCTTCCTGAGAGCTCAGTGGGTTTTGGGAGTCGTCGCCTGCGGCGGCCTTGGGACTTTCGGTGCGCAATTTGGCCCAGTGGTGAAGCCGTTCGGTGATGGCGCGTTCGTATCCGTTGGTTGTGGGTTCGTAGAAGGTCTGCCGGGGCATGCCGTCGGGGAAATAGTCGGCGCCGGAGAATCCGGTGTCGGTGTCGGGGTCGTATTGGTAGTCCCTGCCGTAGCCGAGGTCCTTCATCAGCCGGGTGGGAGCGTTGAGGATGTGCGCTGGTGGCATCAACGACCCGGTGCGTTGTGCTGCGGTTCGGGCCTTGTTAAAGCCGCGGTACACGCCTATCGACTTCGGGGCAGTTGCAAGGTAGAGCACGGCTTGGGCGATGGCGAGTTCGCCTTCCGGGGAGCCGAGGCGCTCATAGACGTCCCATGCGGCGAGGGCCTGCTGCACCGCGTTCGGGTCGGCCATGCCGATGTCTTCGGTGGCGAATCGGGTGATGCGGCGGGCAATGAACAGCGGGTCCTCGCCGCCGTCGAGCATTCTAGCCAACCAGTACAGTGCCGCGTCCGGGTCTGAACCGCGCATCGACTTGTGGAGCGCCGAGATGAGGTTGTAGTGGCCTTCCTGCGCTTTGTCGTATTGGGGCGCGCGCTTCTGTACCGCGGCAGCGAGGGTCGCCGGGTCGACGGGCGCCGGGAGCGACTGGATCTGTTCGATCATGTTCAGCAGGTACCTGCCGTCTCCGTCCGCCATCGCGATGAGCGCCTGCCGGGCGTTCCCGTCCAGAGGCAGGAGTGCACCGAGGGTGTCTTCTGCGCGGTTAATGATGGTGCTGAGCGCTGCGTCGTCGAGGCGTTTGAGGACAAATACCTGGCAACGGGACAGCAGTGCGCCGTTGAGTTCGAAGCTGGGGTTCTCCGTGGTCGCGCCGACCAGGACGATCGTGCCGTCTTCGACGTAGGGCAGGAACGAGTCCTGTTGGGCGCGGTTGAAGCGGTGGATCTCGTCGACGAAGAGCAATGTTCCTTGCCCGATTTCCCGACGGCGTTGGGCTGCTTGGAAGACTTTGCGGAGGTCCGCGACGCCGGAGAAGGTGGCCGAGAGCGGTTCGAACACCAGGTTGGTTCGCTTCGCGAGGAGGCGGGCGATGGTCGTCTTCCCGCAGCCGGGCGGGCCCCACAGGATCATCGAGACGAGTCGTTGCGCGTCGACCATGCGCCCGATCGGGGTATCAGCGGCAAGGAGGTGGTCCTGGCCGACGACGTCGGCAAGGGTGCGCGGGCGCAGTCGATCGGCAAGGGGCCTGGAGGAATCGTCCATCTCGAACAGCGACGGCGGCTGCTCGCTCACGATCGCTCCTCGACGTGGCGGCCGGAGACGAGGTCGTAGGAGTCCTGAACCAGGCTCTCAATGAACCGCTTGGTGATGCCGGGTCCGGGTCCGACGGAGATCCAGTGCTGTTTGTTCAGGTAGTTCCCCGGGGTGATCGATTCGTGGTCACGGCGTAACGCGTCTCCAGCGTGCGGGTCGGCCTTGACGGTAATGATCTGCTGATCCGGGTCGTCCTCGGTGATAATGAGGAACACCTTGTCACGCACCTTCCACACATCCAGATGCGGAGTGAACGGCCGGCCATTGCTGACCTCCCCCAAAGCCGCCGCAGCATCGCGGGCGGTCTGTTGCAGCATGTCGCCAGAGAGCGTCATCAATCTGCCCTGCCAAACACGGCGGGATCCACGGGACGGTTAGCCCTGGGCAGATTCTCGACGACGAGCAGGTAAGACTCGGTCACCAGCTCATCTACAAGGGTCTTCTTCAGGGCCCCGCCGGGGTGCAGCGTGATCCAGTGCTTCTTGTTCATGTGATAGCCGGGAGTAATGTCATCGTGCTCCTCGCGGAGTGCCTTGCCGTCTTGAGGGTCGGCCTTAACGATGACTATCGGTTGGCCAGTGACCTCGGTCATCAACATGAACACCTTCTCCCCCACCTTGAACACATCCCAGTCGGGTCCAAACGGGTGCTCCAGTCCGGCGCCGGGGAGCTCCTGCACCCTCGCCCGAGCAAGCGCCTGCAGCTTTTCGCCATTCATGCGATGACCTCCATCCTGTACTAGATTGTAGTCATGTATGTACACACGTACGCAGTTTTACTACGCACAAGTGTACGCACGGCTGTACGCACTAGGTCAAACATTGGAGAAGAGTATGCGCCGAGGGAAGCCGAACGACCCGGGACGCCGCTCCCGGATCCTGCAAGCGACGCTCGAGGTCATCAGGTCCGGGGGCATGAGCGCAGCATCCTACCGGGGAATCGCTGAGCACGCCGGGGTGCCGCTGGGGTCCATGACCTACTACTTCCCCACCTTGGAAGGCCTCATTCTGAGTGCCCTGGATACAACCCGCGTTGATCTCGAACCCCGCTATGGGGTCCCTCTCAGTGAAGCGCGCACTCAGGCCGACGTCGTTGATGCACTTGTCGAGGCGACGATTGGCGCGTCGAGCCCCAGCCTCGACGACATCCGCCTCTATGAGGAGATACGCCACTACGGCGCGCGGAACCCGAACGTGGCAGCCGTCCTTCAGGCAGTCGAGGACGATTCCCTCGTGATGCTCCATCGGGTGCTGCCGACCAGCACCGCGCTTGCCGTTAATGCACTTCTGTGGGGTTGGTGGAGCCACCGTCTGGCGCACCCGGACGCAGAACTGGACGAGGTAGCCGTGCGTCACGCCTATGAAGCCTTGGTCGCCATCCCCGCCCCCGGTCACCCATTCCACGAAAAGGAGCAGAATCATGCCTGAAACGATGCGCGCCATCCGACTGGCCGGCCCCGTCGCACCCAACGGCCTCATCGTCAGCGACGTCCCCATCCCCGACGTGCGCCCGGGATGGGTGCGCATTCGCGTGATGGCGTTCGGCGTTAACGAGTCCGAGGTCACGAGCCGACAGGGAGAGTCCGGCCCCGACTTCTCCTTCCCGCGAGTTTTGGGAATCGAAGCCGTTGGCGTCGTCGATGCCATTGGTGACGGCGTCGACCTGGCTCCCGGGCAGAAAGTCGCCACCATGATGGGAGGTCTCGGTCGATCCATCGACGGCAGCTACGCAGAGTATGCCGTCGTCGACGCGGCGAACGTTATCGCGTTCGACACTGACCTGCCGTGGGGCGTCGTCGGGGCACTCCCGGAAATGCTGCAAACCGCGCACGGTTCAATCACCACCGGGTTGGGGCTGAAATCGGGTCAGTCCGTGCTTATACACGGCGGCACCTCAACGGTGGGGCTCACCGCCATCGCGATCGCGCACCACCTCGGTGCCACTGTTATCGCCACGACCCGGAACCCGGCCAGGGCTGGGCTCCTTACAAGCGTCGGCGCCGATCACGCCGTCGTTGACGACGACACCCTTCCAGACGCCATCCGCGCGATCGCACCGAACGGCATCGACGCCGCACTCGAATTCGTCAGCGCCACAGCCCTCCCTGACACACTCTCCCTTATTCGACCCGGCGGCATCGTCTGCTTCGTCGGAGCCCTCAGCGGAGATTGGACCATCCCTGAATTCTCACCGTTCGCCATCCCCACGGGCGTCCGGCTCACCAGCTACAGTGGCGAAGCCAACGATCTGCCCGCAGCCATAATGGCAAAGTACCTTCGGGCGATCGAAGCCGGCTCACTCGACATCGTTGTTTCCGACACCTACGCAGGCCTCGAAGCGGTGGCAGAAGCACAGCAGGACCTCGAGTATGGTCATCGCCCCGGAAAGAGAGTCGTCGTTCTCGCCGAAGCCTGACTGTGAACCTTGCTCCAGCCGTCTATACATCTGGCGTGGCTACGGCGCGGCCGCCGCCGGATCATGGACGCCGTTCACGTGATCCTCGCTTCACAGCGAGGTTACTTTACCTTCCGAATTGTAAAGTTTGATGATCCGCGAAAGCCAACGCCCCCAAATCCTTGATGCAGGCCTGCGATTAGCTGGCTCCCAGGCGCGGGCACCATGCTTCTCCTCTAACGCGGTACGCTTCTTGGCCCAGAGGCCATCACAGCAGCGACTAACGGGATTCCAAGCAAAAACATCCAGGTCGCTGGCAGGCTTCGTCATAGGGTCCTATCAGCGTTCGCGCACCGTCGACTGTTTCCCTTCCTCCTGATTGCAACGCACCTGATTCATTGGGAGTCGAGTTTCGAGACCTCGACTCACCTGATCCATTGGAAGCCGAATTTCGAGATTTCATTGTTCAGCCCTCTCCCAGTACGGTTACTCCCCAGGTCGGCAACCCTGCCGGCGCTAACTCAAACCTACGAGCCAAAGATTTCCGCAGTTGACGTTCCGCATTTCCTGAACGTTAAAACCCCTGTACGGTCGATTCCGTAGGTGGCCTGTAGAGCACAGGCCTGACGTGTTCCGTTTGCAACCTCGGCTCTTGTCCTCAGTTGGCGGAGATGGAACACAGGCCGTTTCATCGCAAGCGAACTGATAGTTGGCGACCTCGCCGAACTCGATTACGAGTTCTCCGTGGCGAGAAGCAGGATTGAGACGGAATGCACCCCTCTCGAAGTCACCGCAGGATCCATCCTCGGCGGGCGAAGCAAGGGACGAGATTCACTCGGCACTACGCAGAAAATCGGGGGCTTTACAACCTTGCGACTGTTCTGTTGGCGAATGTCTTATGGATCACCCTGAAGATAGCTGCTTAGGTATCCCTACAGAAGCAAGACCGCGAACTTTTGGCCCGCGGTCCACTGCCACCCCAGCATCTGTGAATGAACGAAGGATAGCCATGTCCACTGGAGAGCAAAGATTTGGGATTGCCACCGGCGCCCATCTTGGCAAGCGCCGTTTGAAAATAGGTGACATCCGCATCGTCAACAAAGCCGCCTTGAGGCGAGCTGTTGCCGGAACGGTCGTTGGTAACATTATCGAATGGTATGAATTCGGTGTATTTGCCTACCTCATAACCGTAATGGGCCCTGTCTTCCTGCCCCAAGCCGATCCGACAGTCCAGGCTTTGTACCTCTATGGCACATTCGCTGTAACCTTCGTTGCCCGACCCTTGGGCGGTGTTTTATTTGGATGGCTTGGAGACAGGATCGGGCGTCGCAAGGTCCTGACCTTCACGCTGCTCCTGATGTCTGTCTCCACGTTTGCCACCGGCCTGCTCCCTGGCTACGCCGTCATCGGCCTCTGGGCTCCGGCGCTTCTTGTGTTCCTGAAACTGCTGCAAGGGTTCTCAGCCAGCGGAGAATACACCGGCGGTGCGACCTTCCTAAGCGAATACGCCCCTGATAAGCGACGGGGTTTCTATGTTGGATTTATGGGCTCCAGTTACCTCGGATTCGCCGTAGGGGCCGGTCTGGTGTCAGTTCTTCAGCTGTGGCTTGGCCAGGACGCGATGCAGTCCTTCGGCTGGCGTATTCCATTTCTCATCGCAGGACCACTTGCGGTCATAGCCCTGTATTTCCGCTACCGCATCGAAGAGTCTCCTACCTTCAGTGCCGTTTTAAAGGAACGGGCTGAGGAATCCCGGAAAACCGGCGAGTTGGCACAGAACCCAGGTTTCGTGCAGGTCATTCGGACCCACGGGCGATTCATTCTGCCCGTCATGGGCGTCGCGGCCGCGGGCAATGTCATCGCTTACACCATGACGTCGTTCACACCCACATACTTGAACCAGACGCTGGGCTTCCAAGGAGCCCTCAGCACCCTTGTGATCTTTCCTCTGTTCGTCCTGGCGGCCTTCGCTACCCAGTTTTTTGCCTCGCTATCGGACAAGATAGGCAGGAAGCGGATCCTGTTCAGCGGCGCAATCCTGGGCATCGTCCTCCCGGTTCCAGCATTCATGATGATGGGGTCCGGTCAGCTTTGGGGCGCACAACTTGGGACACTTTTCATCATGGTCTGCGCAACCCTGTTTTCCTCAAGCTACGCTTCGTCGCTGCCTGAGCAGTTCCCGACGCCGTCCCGTTCGAGCGCCCTTGGGCTTGCGTACAATGTGGGAAATGCTGCCTTTGGCGGTACAGCTCCCCTGGTCGTTGCTTCACTTATCGGAGTTACCGGGAACAAGATGGTGCCCGCCTACTACCTCATGGGCGCTGCCCTATTGGGGCTAATTTCCGTCTTCTTCCTCAAAGAAACAAGTAGGAAACCCCTCAACGGGTCCTTGCCCAATGTAGAAACAAGAGAAGAGGCCCAGTACCTGGTGGACACCCAGGACACCAACAACCTCCTCGATCCAGCCGAAATGCCCCTCACCCTAATCTCTCATTCGGACGCTGATGACGGAAAGCGAATTTGATCCTTCGGAGAGGGCCTTTTGGCCATCCAGCCGCGGACCTCATGGGGACGTCTCCACAACCTCGATGACTCGAATATCGATATGAATTTAGACGGGGGCGCCTGGGCGCCATTCCGGGAGCATCGAGAAGCAGTAGTCCACTGGAGGCGGTCCCGGGCCTTGACCACCTTGAGAAGAAGAAGGATATTCCACTATGAACCATTCGCGGACAGCCACGACCGAGCTCGAACTGGTGGATCTCGACCATTGGGGGATGTTGCCTGAAGCAACCCTCTTGGATGAGACTCAGATCCCGAGCAAGGACCTTGCCGCTGTCGAGTTGTCAGAAAACGATACGGGGTCCGAGTACCGGCTGACGTCCGAGTCGGTGCCGCAGGACGGCGTTCCTGCCGGGAAGTATTACCACTTCAGGTGGACCAGTCATACCGTTTATCCGGGCGTCACGAGCAGTGTCTACCTTTACCTGCCGCATGGTGCCGAAGAGGCCGAATCGGTCAACCTGATGATCTGCCTGGACGGCCTGGAGTACACCGGAGTGAAGGTTCGTGCCACCACGGTGCTGGACAACCTCGTGCACACTGGCGAGATCCCCATGACCGTTGGCCTCTTCCACAACCCGGGGGAAACGGGACCGGGCTACCCGATCTACGGTGGAAGCACCAACCGCGGTGTCGAGTACGACACAGTGAGCGAGGACTTCGCCCGCTACCTGGTGGACGAGCTGTTTCCGGTCATCCGGACCAAAGTCAGGCTCACGGACGACCCGAAGGGCCGCGTCATCTGCGGCTTCAGTTCCGGTGGCGCAGGGGCCTTCACCGCTGCCTTCCATCGCCCGGACGAGTTCGGAAACGTGATCTCGCACTGCGGCAGCTTCATCAACATCCGCGGTGCACACAACCTGCCCAGCATGGTCCGGCGCACCCCCCGCAAGCCAATCCGCGTCTGGCACCAGTCAGGCAAACGCGACCTCGACATCATCTACGGCAACATCCCCATCGCCAACCACGACCTCGACGCGGCCCTGAAGTACCGCCGCTACGATTCCATGTTCGTATTCGGCAGCGCCGGACACACCCTCGGGCACGCCGGCGCAGTGTTCCCCGAGACACTCCGGTGGATCTTCCGCGACCAGGTAGAAGACAAATGACCCAAGACACCAAAGCGCCAGAAATGAGCAGCAAGGAAACGATTCAGCATGCATTGAAGCCTCCAAACAATGAGGCCCGGGAGGCAGGTATCTAGTTCATGAATTGCTTTGAAGAACGCCGCCTCACAAGCTCAGGGTTGCGCAGCACAGTGTTGGGTTTCGGCGCTATGGAGTTGCGGGGGGCCTCGCACCGCGTGCCTCGTCTACTCGAGGACGGAGTTGCAAAATTACTCCTCAATACGGTGCTGGACGAAGGTATCCGATTTATCGATACTTCGATCGACTATGGAGAGAGCGAGGAGCTGATCGGGCGACATATAGGTCATCGTCGGTCCGAGTATCTGCTTGCGTCCAAGGTGGGATGTCCGCTGGACCATCAGCCTGGTGGCCCGTCCAACGGCCCTCTCGTCCATAATTATTCGCCAGCGAATATCCGGGCAGGAATCGAGCAAAGTCTCTCGCGTCTGCGCACCGATTACTTGGACCTGGCGCAGGTCCACATTGGGCCCTCTGTGGCGGTTCTTCAACGAGATGACGTCTTGGCGACGCTGGAACGCGCCAGGGACGAGGGCAAGGTGCGAGCGATCGGCATATCTTCGACTCTTCCGGAACTCCTTGACCACATCGACCTCGGCGTGTTCGAGACGTTCCAAATCCCGTATTCCGCACTCGACCGTTCTCTCGAAAATTGTCTTCCGCATATCAACACCACCGGTGCGGGCGTCATAGTGAGGGGAGGAACGGCACGCGCGGCGCGGGCCAACCGGACAGCGGACAGCCGGCATGCATCTTCGGCGGATCTTGCCGTGGACGATCTGCTGGATGGCGACAACTTGCAGGGATTCCTCCTTCGCTTCGTGATGACCCGCGCCGAGGTGTCCACCGTGATCGTCGGTACAGCCTCTCCGGAACATGTACGCGAGAATGCCAAGGCCGCAGCTCGAGGAGGCCTGTCGGAGGACGTATACGCAGAAGCACAGCGCCGATTGGACATTGCCGGATTCCGTACTTCGGATCCACGTAATAAGACCTTTTGATTACGCCCCACCATAGTGCTGGTTTTACACCTGCGAAGGGATGAAGCATGGACTTCCTCGAGCGAATCTATACATGGAACGGCGACAATATCCCGCCGATCACACCAACGTCTCCGCCTCCTCAGGGAAGCCTGGGTCCAACCGCTCCCAACGGGAGGGCAAGGAACGCATCTTCGACGTTTCCAACCTCGCGGAACTGGACCGCGCCCGCGCCGTCGTCCTCGCCTCCGGCGCCGCGGCCACTTTGGTATCCACCATGCCCTGGTACTCTGGCGGCGCCGAAGACACTAGGGAAGCATTGGGCTGTACAACGGTGTCGAGCAGGCCATGGACTCGGCAAAGGCCATCAAACCCAATCTCGACTGCCCGGCCAGCCCCACCTACCACCTCATGGGCTTCGACACCCCAACCTTCACACCTATCTTCGTCGCCAGCCGCATTACCGGCTGGACCGCACACATCATGGAACAACTGTCATCCAACTCACTCATCCGCCTGCTGAGCGAATACAACGGGCACGAGCAACGTTCCATGTAGCCGGCCGCATTTGCTGCCCCGATTCCAGCGGTGAGGCGCCGGACCCGGATCATCTACTATTCGCAACGATTACGGCGTCTCACCGCCGGTTAAAGGCGTTGCCTCGCTCCAAACGGTCAGAGACCGTGCGCACGAAGATTGGAGCCTTGGGCAATCGCCACGCCTTTTCAATCCTTGACACGAGCACCGGCGTTAGCCAGGTAGCAGGCCTGTGCCGCACGAACCCATTAGGGAGTAATCTCCAATGCAATCGATGACTCGTACGATGTTTAAGTCCAAAATCCACCGCGCCACCGTCACGCACGCGGACCTGCACTACGTAGGCTCCGTCACCGTAGACCTGGACCTGTTGGAGGCAGCCGACATCCTCCCCGGCGAAGTCGTTGCGATTGTCGACGTAACTAACGGCGCACGTCTGGAGACGTACACCATCGCCGGCGAACGTGGCTCCGGCGTAATCGGCATCAACGGGCCCGCCGCACACCTAATCCATGAAAATGACATAGTCATTCTCATCACCTACGCGAATATGACCACCGAAGAAGCCAAGGTCTACGACCCTAGGGTGGTCCATGTGGAACAGCACAACAGGATTCTCCGGCTCGGCAACGATCCTGCCGAAGGCATTACCCCCGGGCTGACCCGCCCACCCTTCGCATTGAACAACAGCCAGGTGAAGTAATTTATGAGCCCCATCAGCAGTCCTGAAGAAGGCACCTCAGGTGAGGTTCCGGCCCCCTACGGGGCGGGTCTCTCGAGGATCGGGCTTCCGGCGCCTGGGACGCCAAGGCGTCCCGGGAGCAGGATCCGGACCCATCATCTGCAGCTGGCGAAGTACAACGGTGAACGCTTTGCCATGCTCACCGCATACGAACAGTACACCGCGGAAATCTTCGACCAAGCCGGTATCGAGGTACTGCTCGTGGGTGACTCGGCTTCCAATAACGTCTTCGGCAACGAAAACAGCCTGCCAGTTACCGTGGATGAGCTGCTGCCGTTATGCCGGGCAGTGTCACGTGCTGCTAAGCGCGCCCTCGTGGTTGCCGACCTGCCATTTGGGAGTTACGAGGTGTCAGCGGGCCAGGCCGTGGCCACGGGTGTGCGCTTCCTTAAGGAAGGCCTGGCGCATGCGGTGAAAATCGAAGGGGGCAGCTTTTTCACGGAAACGGTGAGGGCAATGGTCCAAGCGGGTATCCCGGTGATGGCGCACATCGGCTTCACACCGCAAAGCGAACACGCCCTTGGCGGCTACCGGGTCCAAGGACGCGGAGATGACGCCGACAGGGTGATCCAGGACGCCGTTGCCTTGGCGGAGGCTGGTGCCTTTTGCGTGCTCATGGAAATGGTGCCGGCCGAAACGGCAGCGGCAGTTGATGCCGCCGTTTCCGTTCCGACAGTCGGTATCGGTGCCGGGAATGGGACCACCGGGCAGGTCCTCGTGTGGCCTGACATGGCCGGACTGCGCGACGGCAGGATGGCGAGATTCGTCAAGCAGTATGCAGACATCCGCACCACACTCAGCGACGCGGCCAAGGCCTACGGTGACGAGGTCCGTTCCGGGCAGTTTCCCGGCCCCGAACATACCTTCTAAACGACCTAACATCTTGGCTCCAGATCGGACGGAAGTGATCCATACGCAAGAGGTCGAGGTCAGAGACGGGAGAAATCGTAAGTATGAAGCCCCGGGGCGGTAGTCGCGCCAGCATGCACCGCACGGACAGATGGGGGTTCCTCATCGGCGAGATCGTCGAGGTCTGGCTGGATGGAGGGTCGTATCGCCGGGGATTAGTGGACGATGCAATGCCAAACGATAGCGGTCTCTGGATTGCTCCGGAGGCGTTATGCCGGCGGAAATACATAGATGCTGCTCTCGGGTTTGAGGTTTGGACCAGTCTCTATCCGCGCTCAAGGTGGGATAACGCTTCTGCACGGGAGGCGAAGATGGCCCCGATGGGGACCGTTAGTTCATCAATGCTTTCCGGTCACCTGCCCTGCAGGTCCGATGTGGTGATGAAGACGATAAATGGCAGTGCCAGGCGGAAGTTCCAGAGGTGGCTCTGGTGCGCCTATTCGCGGCTTTGTCGGATGAGCCCCCGCGGCACTGCCAGCGAACGATGTATCTGCTGGGCGCAGCCGGGTAATCATGCTCCCAGTCCCCTGACGCGCAGCGGCGTCCTTTACTTGAGCTATCGCATCCTCCAAAGCACTCCTCCACAAGTGAGGGACTTTCGATGCGGCCCTCCACCGTTCCCGGTGGGAACGAGTATGCCGACCTTATGGTGCAGTTGAAGAAGCGCTTCAACGAGGAATTCTGGATGCCGGAACGCGGCTACTACGCCGTTGCCTTGGACGGCAAGAAGCGCCAGGTCGACGCTTGTGCTTCCAACATGGGTCACTGCCTATGGCTCTGACTTGTGGACGAGGACAAGGCGCCCTCGGTGGTGAAGCACCTCATGTCCCCCGAAATGTTCAGCGGATGGGGCGTCCGAACCCTGGCCACTGACATGGGCATCTATAACCCCGCCAGCTATCACAACGGTTCCGTATGGCCCCACGACAACGCCATCATCGCAGCCGGACTCCTGCGATATGGGTTCGTGCACGAGGCGCAACAGATCTCGACCGCCCTGCTTGAAGCCGCCGAGTTCTCCGGTGGCCGCCTCCCTGAATTGTTTTGCGGTTTCAGCCGGGAACAGTTCGCCGGCGCCCCTGCCCTACCCGACAGCATGTTCGCCTCAAGCCTGGGCAGCAACGACGCCCATACTACTGGTGACCGGCCTCATGCGGTACGACGCCCACGTATCCCAAGGCGGAGTATGGGTGGACCCAGCCCTCCCCGCGTCCTTTGGCGACGTCCACATCACCAATGCACCCGTGGCCGGCGGACGGATCATTATCGACATCTCGAACTCCGCCGCATCAGTCAACGGACTACCAGAACAGCTGACTTTCCATCGCGGCCACGGACCATGGATCACCGAGCTGGTAGAGCAAGCCGACCGACGCCGAAAGGGCGGCATTGACGCGGCTGTTTAAAGATCAGGAACTTGGCCGGTGAGGCTGCACGTGAGTCGCCCTGACCGGCGGCACCGCCTAAGTTTCAACACGTTTTCACTGGCTCGGGGTCGTCTAATCATGCCTCTCAGAATATACTTACTATTCGACTCATAACTATGTCAAGTTTGGTGTTGGCAAAAGTGAGCTTCAAGTAGCGCTGATAAATATCCATTTCCGGCGTGGATAAGACATCGACGTCAGCAATGGAGGCCAGCTCGCCTGCTCGCCAGCACCATGCATTGGCCGCGGGCGTAAGGTGCGCCAGCAAGCGCTGGCCGGCCAGTATGGGACGGCTTGCCGCAGGGCTGGGGCGCATCTGCCCAACCCTTTGCCACGAAGGCCCGGTTTACCCAAGCCAGGAAAAGAGGCGTTCACATCCGTTGACACAGAGCCAACGTGACGGGCATCATAGATCGTGCCGTCTAATGGAACGCTGTGCCAAATATGGCAATCGGGTGGGAAACTATCGACCATCCGGACTAATCGGAGGTTATCCAGTGAGTTATCCAACGCCGCCTAATGCGGCCAAAACGCAAACAGCTAAGGCTGCAAATCGTCGCGTCGGGCCCGCGGTTGTCGTCGGCACCGCTCTCGAATATTTCGATTTCTTTCTGTACTCGGCGATGGCCGGACTAGTCATTGGCCCCACGTTCTTCCCATCATCGGACTCGACTGCAAGCGCAATGGCCGCCCTTGCGACGTTCGGCGTCGGGTTCCTAGCCCGGCCACTTGCGGGGCTGGTGTTCGGCATCATGGGAGATAAGTTCGGACGCAAGATGGTGTTGTCTTGGAGTCTTATCCTGATGGGCGGATCCACGGGACTGATGGGATTGATTCCCTCGTACGACTCCATCGGCGTGGCAGCGCCAATTCTGCTGGTCCTTCTTCGCATCTTGCAAGGTGTTGGCGCAGGCGCAGAGTTCAGCGCTGCGATAACGGTCTCCTACGAACATGCCGCGGAAGGCAAGCGCGGGCGGTTCGGCTCGCTCCCGACACTAGGAGTCAACTTGGGTGTCTTCTTCGCCTCGCTCGCGGTGGCAGGGTTGGCCCTTATCGGTGACGACTTTTTCTACTCATGGGGTTGGCGCATCCCCTTCGTATTAAGCTTTCTCGTTGCCATTGTGGGATTTGTTATTCGCCGGAAAATGCCGGAAACTCCCGATTTCGAGGCCATGGCTGTGGCAGAAACCCGGAGAAGCTGGTTCCGTGTTTTGGCCGACCTATTCAGGTCCGACTGGAGAGGCCTGGTCATCGTGTTTGCCACTTACGCCGGCTACGCACTCATCGCGACTCTGTGGAAGACGTTCTCTATTTCTTACCTTGCTGAGTTCAAAGACGTAGGTGGTGCCGTCAGTAGCTTCGGCATCACCTTGGCCAGCGCGGTCGCAATTTTGTGGACACCTATTTGCGGCCGACTCTGCGACATGATCCCTGTTCAGAGAGTCCTGGCGTTCGGCGGCCTTATGGTCATCCTGTACGCGTTCCCTTTCTTCTGGCTACTCAACACAGGAGTCTCGCTGTACATCTGGATCGCCTTGATTCTCGGGACGGGCCTTCTTGCGCCACTTCTCTCCGTAGCGGCGAGCCCCTTCATGGCGCGCCAATTTGCGACCAAAACCCGTGTGACTGGAGTAGGCGTGGGCAAGGAATCGAGCGGCGCAATTACCGCCGGGTTCGGTCCGGTGCTGGCCCTGGCACTTATAGTGTCTTCCGGGACCGACAGCACGGCCGCCGTTTCTGGGATGTTCATCCTCGGAGGCATTTTGTTCGTGTTCGCTGCCTGGAAAGGCCGCACAACAGCACCCACCGTCCCTAAAGCGGACCAATTGCTGATAACGAAGGTTTGATCCAGTAGTCCCGTACAGAAGGCTGCGCCACATCAGCACTCAAGCGATACGAGTGCTTCGTTCATTCGCCAGCCAATAGGATTCGCAACTGAACAGTGCATTTTGCCTTGCCGCTATCTCAGGCCTGTGCAGTCCTTCCTGGCACCGACTTGGTCCGGCGGCGCGACTGTCGTCAAGTCTTTAGGTCCATCGACGATGTGGTCTGTGGGGGCTTGTGCTGCGCTATCCTTCAGAGCGGTTGTTTCAACCCTGTCGGTTACTAACTTGAATGGCTGGTGAGGCGCTGTGGCCTGTGGCAGTTGTCTTGCTCGATGGTGTGTGGCAACAGGCCCGACGTTCGGTTCCTTAGCTTTTTGGGACGTAAGCCGAGGGACGGAAGTTGAGTCCGTAACCGTCCATAGGCCTTCTGATTATGGCAGTTTGAGTGGGGACCGGTTCTGCAGTCTGAGTTGAGCCCACTTCGCGGCTCGCCGGTTGATGAATAGCAGTTTCAGTTGAGCCCACCCCACGGTTGATTCCATCAAGATGTTTTTCCCAACAGTGGAAGTCAGTGATGGAGTCGAGAGTGGAACTATTCGCAAGGATCCGCCGGGATGCCAGGGTCAGGGGCTTATCGATCCGGTCCCTTGCCCGCGAGCACCAGGTCTCCCGCAGGACGGTCCGTCAGGCGCTGGCTGCTGCGGAACCGCCCGCGCGGAGGGTACCTGCCCGCAGGGCACCGAAGCTGGGCCCTTTGAAGGGTGTCATTGATGCGATGCTTCTGGCTGATCTGGACGCGCCGCGGAAGCAACGCCATACCTCTCAGCGCGTTTTCGACCGTTTGGTTGACGAGCACCAGGCAGTGATCTCGTACTCGACGGTGCGCCAATAGGAGAAAGCCCGCCGGCGCCATCGCGGTCGAGTCCGGGAAAGCGCCCGTGGAGGTGTTCGTCCCGCAGGAACACGCCCCGGGCGCGGAGGCCGAGGTGGACTTCGGGGACGTGCGGGTCGACCTGGCCGGAGTCAGGACCCGCTGCTACATGTTCGCATTCCGGCTCTCGCACTCGGGCAAATCCGTTCACCGCGTCCACCCGACGTGCGCTCAGGAAGCGTTCCGGAAGGCCACATCGAGGCGTTTCATGCCCTGGATGGTGTCCCGAGCAGGCATATCCGCTATGACAACCTCACTTCCGCAGTCACCAAGGTCGTTTACGGGGCCGGCCGGCAGCGGGTGGACAACGAACGCTGGGTGCTATTTAAATCCCACTACGGGGTCGATGCCTTTTACTGCGAGCCGGGCATCCAGGGCGCCCATGAGAAAGGCGGGATCGAAGGGGAAGTGGGCAGGTTTCGGCGGAACTTCCTCACGCCAGTCCCGGTCGTGGATACCCTGGCTGATCTCAATGACAAGCTCCGGGTCTGGGACGAAGAAGAGAACGGGCGCAGGATCTCCCAACGGCTGCGCACGATCGGGCAGGACTTCGCCGTCGAACAACCCCTGCTGACACCGTTGCCAGCAGAGGACTTCCACCCTGGGCTGATATTGACCCCAAGGGTGGATCGGTCCTCTCTGGTCACGGTCCGTTCCACGAAGTATTCCGTGCCGGTGCGGTTCATCAACCGGAAAGTCCGGGTGTCCTTGCAAGCCACCCAGCTGAGAGTCTTCGACGGCCGGACCCTGATTGCCACCCACCCCGGGACCGTGGTCAGGGGCGGGCAGTGTGTGCAGCTTGACCACTATCTTGAGGTCCTGAAGATCAAACCTGGTGCGTTGCCGGGCTCCACCGCACTGGCCCAGGCACGGGATGCAGGGGTGTTCACCCCGGCCCATGACGCCTTCTGGGCCGCTGCCCGCAAAACGGACGTGGATGCCGAGGCGACCCGTGAACTGATCGACGTGCTGCTGCTCCACCGGGTCATGGACGCCGCGGTTGTCATCGCCGGAAATCACCGCAGCTCTCCGTGTCGGGGCGGTCAGCGCTGACGTCGTCGCGGTCGAAGCAAGGCGCGTCGCTGCCGAACGAAGTACCCCGGGGTGGGACCGGCCCGATTGCGATCCTGGCGTGAAAGAAGAAATCGTCGAGCACCGCGTTGTCAGTCTCACCCAACGCCGCCTCGCGGACCCTGCGGCCGTGATCGCCGGATTGCCGCCGGACAAGCGCCCGCTGCCCACCGAGCCGGCTATGCCAGCTGTTGAATAAACGCACCGCCCACGCCGCCGATCCCGAGCCATCACCGAGCAAAGAGCACGTCTCATGAGCCCCACCCCTCCCGTTGTCGTGTCCCAAACCCTGCGCCGTCGCCGCGGACTGACCGAACAAGCCGCCGTTGCCGCCGTGGACCAAGCCTGCCGGCGGCTCCGGCTACCCACCTACAAGCAATTCCAATGCAGCAAAGCAGTGCCGAGACGGGCTGGTGGACGCGTGCATTACGACACTGCCTGCCGCGGAAGCCTATGAGCTGACAGTTCTGGAGGACTTCGGACCCGTTCCGATGGGCTTCACTATTCACGCACCCAAATCAGAGGCATGAGCACGGTTAGCTGGATTGATGGAAGTCTGGCCAAGGATCCTCTCCACGATGTGGCATGAATTACTTGGGCGCCCGCCGGTTCCGGGAAAAGTCTACGGTCTGCAGATGCGTGACCTCGTTGGCCCGCAGACCCCATGCGTAGGCCGTTTTGAACACTGTGGCGTCCCGGTAGGCGGCGACCGCGCCCTTGCGCCCCGAGGCCAGGACCATACAACCAACCTCCAGGCGGATCGTGACGCAGGCGAAGGCAGCCGGCTGCCTCCTGCATGCCTTCTATTTTCTCACCGGGCGCGGATCATCGAGTGGGTTTCGCGGAGCGAGGCCAACCCCCGCGTACAGCCCCGGCACCTGGGTAGGTGCTGGTTCAGTTTCGCCTGTTCCCGAAACGAAGCCGCCCGCATCGCCTCCCGGACCAGGAATTTGGCGAAGGGCTCACATCCGAGCTTCTGCATTGTTTCAAGGCAGGCCGTCAGGTACGCCTCGCAGAGCCCGCCGCGCCCGTCCGGCCAAGGCAGAGCAAGGCCCAGAACCGGTGCTGCCTCCGCCCGGCGCAGGCCTTTCATACCCTGGCAAAGTATTGGCGCGCCAGATCGGTCGCCGTTGGCCATAAGATCGTTAGGCCAAAATTGGCTGTTGACCATCCCACTTCTACGACGGGTTACAACCCTTTCGGTTGGACCGGAGTCGAGTGATGAGCCGGTGTGCAAGTCGCGTTCGGCGTCGTTCATAAGGTGCGTGCACGAGGCCGAGGACATCTGGACGAGCCGGGATCGAGAGAACAGCCTTGTCGTGACTGAACAGCGCCATCGAGTGTCCCCCGTGATAGCTGCCCATTCCGCTCGCGCCCACCCCGCCGAACGGAAGCCCTGGAACCATGAGGTGCGCGACGCACGCCCCGATCCCGACCGCTCCTGACGATGTTCTGCTTAGAAGCGCGTTTCTGGTTTCGCTGGAGTTCGTGAATGCATAAAGGGCGAGCGGTTTGTCGCGAGCACCGATAAATGCGATGGCTTCATCGAGGGAAGCCACCGTGATGATCGGCAGAATCGGTCCGAATATTTCCTCCGTCATGACAGTCGATGCCGAATCGACATCTGCAAGGATAGTCGGTGAGATGTATCTCTCCGCCGCATCCGTCACACCTCCGGTTACGAGCCTCCCATCGTTGAGCATGCCCGCAAGGCGGCCAAACTGGCGGTCGTTGATGATCCGGCCGTAGTCCGGGCTGGACTGCGGGTTCGGGCCATAAAGTTCGGCTATCGCATCTGTAAGGAGCGGCTCGAGGCGGGCCGCGACGTCTGGCGTAGTCAGGACAAAATCCGGGGCGACGCACGTCTGCCCTGCATTCAGGAACCGTCCCCAAACGATGCGACGGGCGGCACTGACCAGATCCGCTGTGGCGTCGACCCACACCGGCGACTTCCCGCCGAGCTCCAGGGTCACGGGCGTGAGGTGCGCCGCAGCGGCCCTCAGGACGATCCGACCGACGGTAGCGTTGCCAGTGTAGAAGATATGATTTAGTTTTTGCTCCAGCAATTCTGTGGTCTCCGGAATTCCCCCCTCGACAACGGCGACGGCGGACTGGTCGAGATAACGTGGGACCAGCCGCGCGATAAGGCTCGATGTATGAGACGCCAGTTCGCTGGGCTTCAATACGACAGTGTTGCCTGCGGCGATCGCCCCGATCGCGGGTGCGAGCAGCAGCTGCAGCGGATAATTCCATGGAGCAATGACAGCGACCACGCCTAGCGACTCCCGCACAATCTGAGCAGTGCCGGGCCCCATGAGGATCGGCACTCGAACTCGGCGCGGCGCTTGCCATCGCTTCAAATAACGCAGGGTGTGGTCAATCTCCCGGATCAGCATTCCGATCTCGGTCAGATCGGACTCAATGCCGCTTTTTCGCAAATCGGCGTACAACGCTTCGCGCAGGGCGTCTCGGTTTTCAACAAGCATCCTGCGCACAGCCGCTAGTTGTCCGCGCCGCCACTCCAACGGGCGGGTGCGTCCTGAGTTGAAGCTGTCGCGTAATCGCAGCACGGTGTTCGGTAGTGGGCTCAGGAGGGTAGGTGCTTGATTCGACATGACCTAACAGTAATACGAAACGGAACGTTTTCGTTTCCATTGGTGTATGTTAGGACTCATGGCTCCCTCGAATTCCCCCAAAACAGGTCAAAACGTCGCGTCCGACCCAGTTGCCGGCTTGGTTGCCTTCGTGGACCGTCTGGAGGCCCACGTCCGTTTGGATGGGTCCGGGAAAGCTTTGCTGAGCTCGCGCGGGATCTGGACGTTTTCCGAAACACTGCAGCACGCTGCTCAGAGCATCGGCTACTCCATGACCGGCTATCCCAAACTCTCTCCCATCGGCCTGCGCTCGACGCTTGGGCGAGCGGCCAAACACCTGTTCCTGCGAAGAGGCGCGATGCGTCACAACCTCTCGGCGCCGGTCCTGGGAGCACCCGAACTTGATCCGCGAATGGCGGATCCGGAGGCCGTGGCGGCGCTCAGATTGGTCGTTAGCCGCTTCGCGGACTTCGTCGGCCCGCTTCAGCCGCACCCCATTTACGGACGCTGCAGTAAGGAACAGGTTGCCAGCCTCCAGACTATGCACCTGCGGGAGCACCTGCCAGGAATGCCGGGCGAGGCGAGGTCTGCCTTACACTCGTCGGCTAGCTCCGGCCAGGACAAATGACTGGAACCGGTCCTCATGGACGGCCGCTGGATTCACGGGTTGATCGCACTGTCGTGGATGCCACCTTGGCTCTGTTGGCAGAGCGGGGTTACGACACTCTCACGACGGCTGCGGTTGCCCGGCGCGCCGGGGTTTCAACAGCATCGCTCTATCGGCGGTGGTCGTCAAAGGAGAAGCTCCTTGAGTCCGCTGCGCGGGCATTGATGGCCGCCTTTCTGCGCCCGGAGGACACTGGGACGCTTGCTGGGGATCTCACCAGTCTCTTTCGAGACAAGATTCATGCGTTGAGTGGAGAGGCGGGCACGGTTCTGAAAGTACTGGTCGGACAGGCTGCCCACGACCCTAGCGTTGCCCAAATCCTTGAAGAAGAGGTCTCCGACGTCTCCCACGTTCTCCTGGTGACCATTCTTAACCGGGCCGCCGCCCGTGGCGAGGTCCATGATGGGTACGATGCCGACCTCGCGGCCCAGGTAGCGATTGGACTCGTCACTACTCCACTGCTTTTGCACGCCGACGGACCCAAGGCGGTGGGCCGTTTGGTCCCGGAACAGCTGACCGACGCCGTCATGACCATGGTGTCAAATCAGATTGCTTCCAGCTAGTAGCCGCAACGTCGTATATCCGGCCCTTCTCTTCGGCGCGCTCCCGAACGGGGCCCAGACAGCAAGATCGCGCGCATAGTGTCCAGGCGCGGTGGGGCTCCTCCTGTGATGCTTGTTCGGTAGCGGCGATGTTGACGAGGGCTCGGTGCGCCGCCCGTTCACGCCGCACCTTGATGTGTGGAAAGTGCACGACAGAGTGTTCCTCCGGACCCTGAACCCGGAAGCCCGAGTCGCTGGTGCCGGCGCACGGGCTTGTAACCGCTCCGGAGGCGGTCACAAGCGTTGGCTCAGTCGCGATTTGTGAGCGGCAATCGGCGGTCACGACTGCTCCCTATCACCTGCAGATTGCCAACCGGCGTGCCGTGAAGTGGGTCCCGTTCAATCTGCGATTCACGAGAAAAGTGGGCCAGATCAGATTGACATTCTCAGCCTTCGGACCTTTCACCCGAACGTTTCGATGTCGGTAGTCCTGAAGCGATGGGCAACTTTACGGTTCCCTTGGAAGTTGAAGGACCAACTGACTGCCCCGGCCCTCACCAGGGCCGGGGCGCCATACCCAAGATAGGGACCAGCATGCGAATCGCTTGTCTGCTGGAGTGGCTTCCATAAATTTTGGATGTGAAGAAAAGATCGTGATGCTAGGCGTCACCTGCCGGTTACTAACAGCGATTCCTCCCAAGAGGGATCCCGCTGGTTCTAAGCAGTCTCCGTACTTAATGACCGCTGAGTGGGGACCTGGGCCTTCGCTCACTCCGCGCGGAGTTCCAGAGCCGTCCGTGCAGGTGGACATTGAAGTCCCGGCGAGTACTACGGGACGCAGTAAGCTGGCGAGACAAGTTGCAATTGTCAGCTACATATGGAGGCATCGGTTGGCCAGTGACGGTGTGAGAAGCGTGTTGACGGCATTGCGGGTGCTGGAACGGCTTACCGAGCCTGAGCTTACGGGCGTATCGCAGTTGGCCAGAGACTTGGAACTCCCGAAGTCGTCCGTACAGCGGATGCTCCGCACCCTTCAAGAGGGAGGTTGGGCCGCCGAGGTTCACGGCCCCGTGACCCGGTGGACTCTGACACCGAAAATGTTCCAGTTGGGGCAGCGACACCAATCTGAGAATGATCTCCGCACTATAGCGTTACCGGTGATGGAGCAGCTTCGTGAGGAGACCCGCGAGACCATCCATCTATCGACAGTAAAAGGGGATTCGGTTTTCGTCCTCGAGTGCCTCGATAGCCCTCAGGCGGTGCGAGCCCACGTCTCACCGGGCATGTCGATTCCACTTTTAGCCTCCGCCAACGGGCACGCCCTTCTCTCCACTTGGTCGGACGAGGAGGTCGCCGGGATACTATCTCGGGGACTTACTGCCTACACGCCGTTTACCATTACGGAACCCGACGCCCTGGCCGCCGCCATCCAACAGACCAGAGCGCGAGGCTACGCAGTGAACGACCAGCAGTGGCAGGAAGGCGTCCACGGCATTGCAGCGCCCATCGTTGTTGCCGGGGTAGGAGTTGCTGGGATCGGCATCTCAATCCCAATTCATCGAATGTCTGACGAGTTGCAAGAAAAGTTCGGGGGAATGCTGGTGCGGGCTGCCATGGCTATCGCCCATGGACTGGGAGAACCGCTCTGAGCCTTGGGTTCCATCGGTCCCTTGCGGTCCCCCGCTGAGTAGACGGTGCCGCGGGGAATCTGGCGTGTCTCGAGCCAGTCGGCTGGATGGTCCCCGAGTGCGACGAGGTTGATCAATTCCGTCGCCGCCACCCAATCGGCCTGACCTTGGGCAGCGAGCTCGGAGTGGTCGGAGAGGGCAGCTGTTTGCGTAAAACCCATGCTGCATTTATATGCCATCGGCGTTCTTGTAGATCTCGTACTGGAGCACGCAGGGCTGAAGATGCGGGTGATGGCGCCGTCCTCGGGGCATCCTCTTGCCCTAGGATCGCAAAACGTGAACACAGACGGTCTATGCACAAAACTGCCAGTTTTCATGGGTTCAGACCCGCCTCGCGACTGGATCTCCTTGTGCTCGTCCCCACGGCGCCGGTGGCTGCCAGGGCCCGCCCCTATTGCTGTTGATGATCGTTTGTGAACAACGGGGATGGACACTGTTGGCAGGGTCCATCCCCGTCAGCGTGGACCGGCGAACCAGCGGGATGCTCCCGAGACCGTCCGTGTGCCGGCGGATGACCTCTGCGATGACGTGCAGCAGCTCCGGCGCCATCGGTATGACCCTCTCCCGATCGTTTCTTGAGGGTGTGACGACGAGAAGACCGACGACCTCGCCGTTGGGCCGCCGGTACTGCCTGACGGAACCTGGAAATCCTCCTGCAGTTCCATCCCTACAACCCGACGTTAAAACGACAGACGGCGCGCGGACGGGAAGTGCAGATAACTAACCATGTTGATGGCTTGTCGGGGTGCCAAGGCTTCCTCGCAGGGAGTCCGATCCGGCACACTCGATCGCAATGCCTTCTGGACAGGGCCGTTGGGAGGAACCTGGCGTCTTCGCATGGTCTTCTCTCTCGTTAGAATGCGCGGAGGATGTCTTCGACGCGTTGTTTGGCGTCGCCGAAGAGCATCTGGGAGTTGTCACGAAAGAAGAGTGGGTTTTGGACGCCGGCGTAGCCGGCGGCCATGGATCGTTTGAACACGATGACGTTCTCGGCTTCCCAGACCCGAAGTACGGGCATCCCGGCGATCGGGCTGGACGGGTCCTCAGCCGCTGAGGGGTTGACGGTGTCGTTCGCTCCGATGACGAGGACCACGGAGGTCCCGTCGAGGTCATCATTGATTTCGTCCATTTCGAGGACGATGTCGTAGGGGACTTTCGCTTCGGCGAGGAGCACGTTCATGTGCCCGGGCAGGCGGCCGGCGACGGGGTGGATCCCGAACCTGACGTTCACGCCGCGTTCGCGCAGCTGGTGGGCGAGTTCGGCGACAGGGTACTGGGCCTGGGCCACTGCCATGCCGTAGCCGGGAGTGATGACGACGCTGGAGGCGTTGGTCAGCATGTCCGCGGTGGCCTGGGCCGTGATCTCGCGGTGCTCACCGTACTCTTTGTTCGCTGCAGTGGGTGCGGCGATCCCGAACCCGCCGGCGATCACGGAGATAAAGGACCGGTTCATGGCCTTGCACATGATGTAGGACAGATAAGCACCCGAGGAACCGACCAGGGCGCCGGTGATGATGAGCAGGTCGTTGTTCAGCAGGAAGCCCGCCGCAGCCGCGGCCCAACCGGAGTAGCTGTTAAGCATGGACACGACGACGGGCATGTCACCACCGCCAATGGAGGCCACCAGGTGCCAGCCCAGCCCCAGGGCAAGGAGGGTGACGACGACGAGGAGCCACAGCTGGGAGTCGTTGACGTACCAGACGGTCAGGGCGACGAACGCGGCGAGGGCGCCAAGGTTGATGGCATTTTTGCCCGGGAGCATCAGTGGTGAGGACTTCATCCGTGCCGAGAGCTTCAGGAACGCGACGATGGACCCGGTGAAGGTCACGGCCCCGATGAAGACGCCGATGAAGACCTCGGCATGATGGACGTCCATGAGGGACTCGGAAAGGTCCGGAGTCTCCAGGTGGCCGTTCCAGCCCACGAGCACTGCGGCCAAGCCCACGAAGCTGTGCAGCAGCGCGATGAGCTCGGGCATGCCGGTCATTTCCACCACGCGGGCGCGCCAGAGCCCGATGGCGCCGCCCGCCAGGACCGCTGCCACGAGCAGGGCCAGGCCGGTCAGTGCGTGGTCTTTGCCCCAGGCGCCCTGGAGGGTCAGCCAGACAGTGGCCGCGAGGGCGATGACCATCCCGGTGATGCCGTAGATGACACCTGCCCGGGCCTTCTCATGCTTGCTCAGACCGGCAAGGCTGAGGATAAACAGCAGGGCCGCGACGACGTAGGCCGCCCCCGCAATGGATTCCGCGGTCAACGGACCGGAGACGGTGTCAGACACGGTAAAGCTCCTCGATAGAATTCGGGCTGCTGCTTCGGGTACGGCGCTCATTTACGTGCCCCGTCTCCGCGGGAGAACATCGCGAGCATGCGTCGGGTGACGGCGAAGCCGCCGAAGATGTTGATGCTGGCCAGCAGGACCGCGACGGCGGCCAGGACCTGCATGAGGAGGTTCTCTGAGGTGACCTGCAGCAGCGCACCGACGACGATGATCCCGGAGATCGCGTTGGTGACGGACATCAGCGGGGTGTGCAGGGCGTGGTGCACCTTCCCGATGACATAGAAGCCGACCACGACCGAGAGCATAAGCACCGTGAAGTGCTGCGGCAGCGGCGCCGGGGCCACCGCGTTGATCCCAAACAGCACAGCGATGCCCGCGGCAAACAGGGCGGCCTTACCGACCGGTCCCAGCCCGGTCTTCTTCGCAGACGTTCCGGTAGCGCCCTCACCGGTCTGGATGGCTTGAGCCTGCGCCGGGGGCGCGGCGGAGACCTGGACCGGTGGCGGGGGCCAGGTTTTCTCACCGTCCCGCACCACGGTCACCGACCGCTGGACGACGTCCTCAAAATCAATCCGCAGGACCCCGTCCTTGTCCTTGGTCAGAAGCTTGAGGAGGTTCAGCATGTTCGTCCCGTACAACTGGGAGGCCTGGGCCGGCAACCGGGCCGGAAGATCCGTGTAGCCCAGGATCACCACCCCGTTGTCCGTGACCACCCGTTCCCCGGCGACCGAGCCTTCCACGTTCCCGCCCTGCCCGGCAGCCATGTCGACGATCACGCTGCCCGGCTTCATGCCCGCCACATCCTCGGCCGTGAGCAGCTTCGGCGCAGGACGCCCCGGAATCAGGGCCGTGGTGATGATGATGTCCACATCCCTGGCCTGCTCCGTGTAAGTCTCCGCGGCGCGCCGGTCGTACGCTTCGGACGTGGCCTTCGCGTACCCGTCAGTGGACTTCATCTCCTCCTCGACCTCGACCTTGAGGTAGGTCCCGCCGATGGACTTCACCTGGTCAGCGACCTCAGGCCTCGGATCAGTCGCCCGCACGATCGCACCCAAACTGGACGCCGCGCCGATCGCTGCCAAACCCGCAACCCCGGCGCCGGCAACCAGCACCTTCGCCGGCGGCACCTTGCCCGCCGCCGTCACCTGGCCCGTGAAGAACCGGCCGAACTCGTGCGCGGCCTCAATCACAGCCCGGTACCCGGCAATGTTCGCCATCGAGCTCAGCACATCCATCGACTGCGCCCGGGAAATCCGCGGCACCGCATCCAACGCCAGCGCCGTAATCGGCCGCGCCGCCAACGCCTCCACCAGCTCCGGCCGCAGCCCAGGGCTCAACGAGCCAATGAGCGTCGCACCCTCGGCCAAACGGCCGATCTCATCCTCAGTAGGCGGATTGACCCTCAGCACAACCTCACTGCCCCACGCCTCATCGGCGCCCACAATCAGGGCACCCGCCTCGGCATACGCATCGTCGCGGAAGGACGCGGACTCCCCCGCGCCCTTCTCAACCACAACCTCGTAACCCAGCCCCAACAGCTGCCTGACAGTGGCAGGCGTCGCCGCCACCCTCGTCTCGCGACCCAACTCGGCCACGATGCCAATACGTGTCACTTTTACTCTCTTTCGTCCAACCAACCGGCCGCAGAATTCCGCGGCCCGGCGTACCAGGTATCAATTCGCTTCTCCAAAGAACCAGCCAGCAAGATGTGTCGCTGACTCTCCCTCAGTGTCTTCGGGAACACCTTCGTCCCGAGACACCCGTCAGCTGTCCTCGTCGTCGCGTGCCGCGGGCCCATCCTTCGGGAACCCGTCACACTCGTACATGGAAGTCAGCCTCCCCATGTAGCGGGCCAATTCCGCCAGTTCCTGCACTGGCCATTCACCCAGGCGTTCCCGGAATACCTGCCTCCAAACATCTAATGTATACAAGGTGCGCGGTTTTCTTCGTTTTATTGCGCTCGAATCCCGACTATGTATACACTCGCTTTTATGCGTGCCAGTGAACGGGCTTACAGGACCCTCCGTGAAGACATCGTCGAGTGGCGTCTTCTGCCGGGAACTGTTCTGGCTGAAGTCGAACAATCTGAACGGCTCGGCCTCTCCCGAACACCTCTCCGGGAGGCCCTTGGCAGACTAAGCGCCGAAGGTCTCACGCAGACTGCCCGGGGTCGCGGCGTCGTCGTCACCGATATCTCGTTGGAGGACGTCGACGAGCTCTTCGAGTTGCGCGAAATCCTAGAGTGCAGGGCAGCAGCCCTGGCTGCGCAACGGGGAGAGGCCAGCGTCTTCGCTGCGCTCCACGCGGAACTCCGTGACGCTCCATTGCTCCTGGGCGCGGCTGACCCCACCCGCCACGCCTATTACGCGCTGGTGGGCCGGTTGGATGAGGCCATCGACGCCGCTATCGCCAACTCCTACCTTGCCCAGGCCATGCGCAGCTTGCGCGTGCACCTTGTCCGGGTCCGGCGGCTGGCGGCCGACGACGATGGCAGGCTCACAGCCGCTGCCGCGGAGCACGCTGCCATTGCCGAGGCCATAGTCGCGGGGAATCCCCGGCTTGCCGAGGCGGCCACAACTGTTCATTTGCACCGCAGCCTTTCCCATATCAAAGCCACCCACACGCCCCACTGAAGGAGCCCCATGGTTAAGCTCAACCACGTCCGTGTTTACAAGAGCGAAGAGAACCTCGCCCGTGAAGACCAGTTGGCCCACAAGATTGCGGTGGTCGCCGCCGACTCCGTCGAGGTTGCACCATTGGTAGCTGAGATGGTGATCAACCGGGTCATCGACAACGCGTCCGTGGCCATCGCATCCCTGAACCGCGGCCCGATCGTCGCCGCCCGTGCCCAGGCCCTGACCCACGCGCCTACAACGAACGGCAAGGGCGCCGGCGTCTTCGGCATCACGGACCGGGTGTCCCCCGAATGGGCTGCCTGGGCCAACGGCGTGGCGGTCCGCGAACTCGATTACCACGACACGTTCCTGGCTGCCGAGTATTCCCATCCCGGGGATAACATCCCGCCGATCCTGGCCGTCGCGCAGCACGTCGGAGCAAGCGGGGCGGACCTGATCCGCGGTATCGCCACCGGCTATGAGATCCAGGTGAATCTGGTCAAGGCGATCTGCCTGCACCAGCACAAGATCGACCACGTGGCCCACCTCGGCCCGTCCGCCGCTGCGGGCATCGGCACGCTGCTGGGACTCGACGTCGAGACGATCTTCCAGTCCGTTGGCCAGGCGCTGCACACCACCACCGCGACCCGCCAGTCCCGCAAGGGCGAAATTTCCACCTGGAAAGCCCACGCCCCGGCGTTCGCCGGGAAGATGGCCGTCGAAGCCGTGGACCGTGCGATGCGCGGGCAGACCTCCCCGGTGCCGATTTACGAAGGCGAGGACGGCGTCATTGCCTGGATGCTGGATGGCCCAGAGGCCGCCTACGAGGTCCCGCTGCCCGAGGCCGGCGAGGAAAAGCGCGCCATCATGGACACCTACACCAAGGAACACTCCGCCGAATACCAGGCCCAGGCCTGGATCGATCTGGCCCGCAAGCTGCACAAGGAGCACCCGGAGGCCACTGACCCCGCCAACGTGAAGTCGGTCCTGATCAAGACGAGCCACCACACGCACTACGTGATCGGCTCCGGCGCCAACGACCCGCAGAAGTACGACCCCACCGCCTCACGGGAGACCCTGGACCACTCCATCCCGTACATCTTCACCGTGGCCCTGCAGGACGGATCCTGGCACCACGTTCACTCCTACTCCCCCGAACGCGCCGCCCGGCCCGACACCGTGGACCTCTGGCATAAGGTCAGCACCGAGGAAGACCCCGAGTGGACCCGCCGCTACCACTCGCTGGACATCAACGAAAAAGCCTTCGGCGGATCGGTCGAGATTGTCCTCACCGACGGGACCGTCATTACCGATGAGATCGCCGTGGCCGACGCCCACCCGCTCGGCGCCCGCCCGTTTGCCCGCCAGCAGTACCTCAACAAGTTCCGCACGCTGGCAGCCGGACTTGTGGAGGAAGCCGAAATAGAGCGTTTCCTCGCCGCCGCCGAAGCCCTTCCGGACCTGGGCCCGGGCGAGCTGGACCAGCTGAACATCACCGCCGCCCCCGGCATCATCAACCTCTCTGACGCGCCGGAGGGACTGTTCTAAATGCTGTACTCAAAGACCACCCCGGAGCAGAAGCGCGTCAAGCTGCGGGAGCTGCTCGCGTCCGGCACCATCGCGCAGTTCCCCGGCGCGTTCAACCCGCTCTCCGCACGGCTGATCGAGGAGAAAGGCTTCGCCGGTGTCTACATTTCCGGCGCGGTCCTGGCCAATGACCTCGGCCTGCCGGACATCGGACTGACCACGCTGACCGAGGTGGCCACCCGTGCCGGGCAGATCGCCCGGATGACCGATCTGCCCTCCCTAGTGGACGCCGACACCGGGTTCGGTGAGCCCATGAACGTGGCCCGGACCGTCCAGGAAATCGAAAACGCCGGCCTGGCCGGGCTGCACATCGAGGACCAGTTCAACCCCAAACGCTGCGGGCACCTGGACGGCAAAAACGTGGTGGACCTGGACACCGCGACCAAACGCATCCGCGCCGCCGCCGATGCCCGACGGGACCCGAACTTCCTCATCATGGCCCGGACCGACATCCGCGCCACCGAAGGCCTGCAGGCCGCACAGGACCGGGCGAAGGCCCTCGTGGAAGCCGGCGCCGACGCCATCTTCCCCGAGGCCATGAAGGACCTGTCCGAATTCCAGGCCATCCGCGACGCCGTCGACGTCCCGATCCTGGCCAACATGACAGAGTTCGGCAAAAGCGACCTCTTCACCGTGGACCAACTCCAGGCAGTCGGCGTGAACATGGTCATCTACCCTGTCACCCTGCTCCGCAGTGCTATGGGCGCCGCGGAACGCACCCTGGATGCCCTCAGGGACGCCGGGACACAGGAGGGGCAGGTAGCGCAGATGCTGACGCGCGCGCGGTTGTATGACCTTGTCGACTACGAGGCCTACAACAAATTCGACTCGGGCGTCTTCAATTTCCAGATCCCCGATATTCACTAATACGAGAACTGCAACGAAGGAGTTCAGCATGGCTGATACAGAGATCAAAAAAGGCCTCGCCGGCGTCGTGGTGGACTACACCGCCGTCTCGAAGGTCAACGCGGAAACCAACTCACTGCTGTACCGGGGATATCCGGTCCAGGAGCTCGCCGCCAAATGCACCTTCGAGGAAGTCGCCTACCTGCTCTGGAACGGCGAACTCCCTACCCCGGACCAACTTGCCGAATTCACTGCCCGTGAAAGGGCCGGCCGGGCGCTCGACCCTGCGCTCAAGGCCATGATCGACACCCTGCCCACCGACGCCCACCCCATGGACGTCTGCCGCACGGCGGCCTCTGTCCTGGGAGCACGGCACAATCTCGCGGAGGACTCCTCGCCTGAGGCCAACATGACGAAGGCCGTAGACCTGTGGGCGGCCATGCCCGCCGTCGTAGCCTATGACCAGCGCCGCCGTCGTGGCGAGGACGTCGTGGAACCCCGGGATGACCTGGGCTACTCGGCCAACTTCCTGTGGATGACCTTCGGCGAAGATCCCGTGGACGAGGTCGTCGCGGCATTCGACGTCTCGATGATCCTGTACGCAGAACACTCCTTCAACGCCTCAACCTTCACCGCCCGTGTGGTCACCTCCACCCTCTCAGACCTGCACTCCGCCGTGACCGCTGCCATCGGAGCCCTCAAAGGCCCCCTGCACGGCGGCGCCAACGAAGCCGTCATGCACACCTTCGACGAAATCGGCATCCGGCCCGAGGAATCGCTCGAGGACGCCGCCGCCCGCGCGAAGACCTGGATGGAGGACGCCCTGGCGCAGAAGAAAAAAGTCATGGGCTTCGGCCACCGCGTCTACAAGGACGGCGACTCCCGTGTCCCCACCATGAAGGCAGCCCTGGACAAGATGATCGCCCACTACGGCCGGCCCGAACTCCTGGGGCTCTACAACGGGCTGGAGCAGGCCATGGACGCGGCCAAGGCCATCAAGCCCAACCTCGACTACCCCGCCGGACCCACCTACCACCTGATGGGCTTCGACACCCCCACCTTCACACCGATCTTCGTCGCCAGCCGCATCACGGGCTGGACCGCGCACATCATGGAACAAGCGGCAGCGAACTCCCTCATCCGGCCGCTGAGTGCATACAACGGGCCCGGGCAGCGTTCCGTCTAACTGCAATCCTTGCAACCCCCAAATTCCTGCGGTGAGGCGCCGGATGATCACCCTGATCATCAACGATCGCAACGCATACGGTGCCTCATCGCAGGCCCGTAAGACACCCCCGGTTCACCTGTTCCAAATCTCACCCGCGTGCATCTAGGAGCAACCGATGGACCTTCACCTGCAACCAGATTGGCAACGCGCACTCGGACAGCGCGTAGAAATCTGGAATAACGGGAAACTGCTCCGCAAAGGAACAGTGGAGGCCGTCACGGCAGACGACGCGCTTCTATGGATTTCAGCCGACGGAATCTCCTCAAGGCAGATGGTTTTTCGTTTCGACGGAGACCAGGTTTTCACACATTTCCTGCCTCCCCGTGCGTCCGAGAACGACCACTAGAACTTTCCACGAGTCCGCACCGGGGTAGTGTTCATGCCGGATCTCACGTGGAGTGGCCGCGCGGCAGAAAGGCCCAACTACTGGAGCTCCCTATGAATCGAACAATGTTCAAGTCCAAAATCCACCGGGCCACCGTCACGCACGCAGACCTGCACTACGTCGGCTCGGTCACCGTCGACCTGGACCTCCTCGATGCTGCCGACATTCTTCCCGGTGAGCTTGTGGCCATCGTCGACGTAACCAACGGCGCCCGCCTCGAGACGTACACCATCGCCGGCGAACGAGGCTCGGGAGTGATCGGCATCAACGGCCCCGCCGCCCACCTGGTACAGGAAAACGACATCGTCATCCTGATCACCTACGCCCAAATGACCACCGAAGAAGCCAAGACCTACGAGCCCCGTGTAGTCCACGTGAACCAAAACAACAAGATGATCCAGCTGGGCAACGACCCCGCCGAAGGCCTCACGCCCGGACTCCTCCGCCCGCCGCACGCCCTGAACAACGCCGCACTCTAAACCAGACCGTAAACGGTAGTACCCACCTACGGTTCGCAGTAGGAGAACCTCCGCTAGGAAAGCATTTGTTCAGTCATTGTTACATGCCCTGCCAAAGGCCTCTTCATGCGTATCCGTTTCCTTTTTCACGCGAATCAGCCTCCTCGGCTCCGCTGCCCGCTCCGTCATCCCGACGCGGGATTAGCTCGGTCGCGTCCTCAGTGTCCAAGTGCAAGGCAGGACTCGATGGCGTCCGCGCCACCGCACAATGACGAGAGGTCGAAGAAACGCATGAAACTCAAATTCTTCGAACCGGCCGAGGCTGCCTCGGTCCTCAAGTGCTCAGAGGCATGGCTTCGTGAAGGAGCTGCGAAGGGCGACTTTCCGCTTTCCGCATTCTGTCTGGGGCAAGGGAAAGATCGTCTTCACGTCGTTCCACCTGAAGGAGATTGCACAACTTCGCGAAGTCCGATCAACCAGTCCCTCGCCGGCGTCCGTCAGAATGATTGGAACCCGAGCCCAGGCCCGGCAGAAATACTCATAGTTCGGCAGGTACTGCAGCTAGCCACGCCAAACGATAGCGCTTCAACGGCGTCCGAGGCATTTTGGAGGGTATACGGCATCAGGTGGCCCCATGGCGCGCCATGGCACGGGAGTGCCCGACGGGGTTTCTCCTGGCGGGCACTCGAGTCGACACGGAGAAGGTTAGTTCACCTCTGCCCCGGCTGCCACGCCGGCGAGCCGGAGCCAGGTATCCACCACGGTATCGGGGTTCAGGGAGACGGAATCGATGCCCTCCCTGACCAGCCACTCGGCGAAGTCCGCGTGGTCGCTGGGACCCTGGCCGCAGATGCCGACATATTTGCCGCGCTCCTTGCAGGCCTTGATGGCCATGCTCAGGAGCTTCTTGACGGCAGGATCGCGTTCGTCGAAGCCACCCGAGACAATCGCGGAATCCCGGTCCAGGCCCAGTGCCAGCTGGGTCATGTCGTTGGAGCCGATCGAGAAACCGTCGAAGTAGTCCAGGAATTCGTCAGCGAGCAGCGCGTTGGACGGAATCTCGCACATCATGATCACTTCGAGGCCGTTCTCGCCACGGACCAGGCCGTTCTCCGCCAGCAGCTCGATGACGCCGCGGGCCTCATCCAGGGTCCGCACGAACGGGATCATCAACTTGACGTTGGTCAGGCCCATCTCGTTGCGGACGAAGGAGAGGGCCTCGCACTCGAGGTCGAAGCAGTCCCGGAAGGTCGGCTCCAGATACCGCGAGGCGCCGCGGAAGCCGAGCATCGGGTTCTCTTCGTGCGGCTCATAGGCCGGTCCGCCGATGAGGTTGGCGTACTCGTTGGACTTGAAGTCGGACATGCGCACAATCACCGGCTCCGGCGCGAAGGCCGCCGCGATGGTGGACACGCCTTCGGCCAGCCGCTTGATGTAGTAGTCGCGCGGGCTGTCGTATGCGGCGATTCGCTCACGGATTTCGGCAGCAACGTCCGCAGGCTGGCCGTCCAGGTTCAGGAGTGCCTTGGGGTGGATGCCGATCTGGCGGTTGATGATGAATTCCAGCCGGGCCAGGCCCACTCCGTGGTTGGGCAGCTGCGCGAAGGTGAACGCCTGCTCCGGGGTACCGACATTCATCATTACCTTGACCGGGACCTCGGGCAGCTGGGTGATCTCGGTCTCCTCTACGCTGAAGTCCAGGAGCCCTTCGTAGATAACGCCAGTTTCCCCGTCGGCGCAGGAGACCGTCACCTCCAGGCCGTCGGACAGGGCATCGGTGGCATCCCCGGTGCCAACCACGGCGGGAATCCCCAGCTCGCGGGCAATGATGGCCGCGTGGCAGGTGCGTCCGCCGCGGTTGGTGACGATCGCGGAGGCACGCTTCATGATCGGTTCCCAGTCCGGGTCGGTCATGTCGGCGACGAGGACGTCTCCAGTCTTGAAGGCGGCCATCTGGTCAATCGCGGTGAGGATGCGGACGCTGCCGGCACCGATGCGCTGCCCGATTGCGCGGCCCTCTACCAGCACCCGGCCGGCCGCATTGAGGCGGAAACGGCTCAGGGTACCGGAGGCCCGGCGAGACTGCACGGTCTCCGGTCGCGCCTGCAGGATGTACAAGCCACCGTCGATCCCGTCCTTGCCCCATTCGATGTCCATCGGACGGCCATAGTGATTCTCTATGGCGACGGCGTGGCGGGCGAGCTGCTCGACGTCGTCGTCGTCTAGGCTGAAGCGGTTCCGCAACGAGGCCTCGACAGGTACGAAGTCGATGGTGCGGCCGATCTCCCGGCTCTTCGTGTAAGTCATCTGGAGGGCCTTCTCACCCAATCCGCGCTTGAGGATGGCGGGGCGGCCGGCCTGCAGCGCGGCTTTGTACACGTAGAACTCATCAGGGTTCACGGCACCCTGAACGACCGCCTCGCCTAGGCCGTAGGAGGACGTGACGAACACGGCGTCTTTGAACCCTGACTCCGTGTCCATGGTGAACATGACCCCGGAGGAGCCGACGTCGGAGCGCACCATCCGCTGGATTCCGGCCGAGAGCGCCACCTCGGCGTGCTCGAACTTGTGGTGCACGCGGTAGGCAATGGCGCGGTCGTTGTAGAGGGAAGCGAACACGTCCTTGATTGCGAGCAGGATGTTTTCGATGCCGCGGACGTTCAGGAACGTTTCTTGCTGCCCGGCGAAGGAGGCGTCGGGCAGGTCTTCGGCCGTTGCGCTGGAACGGACCGCCCAGGACAGGTCCTCCGAGCCGCCATGCTTCTCCACCAGCTGCTGGTAGGACTCCCGGATCTGCTTTTCGAAGTCTGGCAGGAAGGGCGTCTCGCGCATGAGAGTGCGAATCTCTTGGCCGGCTGACGCAAGAGCCGTCACGTCATCGGTGTCCAGTCCGATCAGGCGGTCGGCGATTTTCTGGTCCAGGCCCGAGTCTGCCAGGAAGGTGCGGTAAGCGTCGGCAGTCGTGGCGAAGCCGTCCGGGACCTGGACGCCGGCGGAGGTCAGGTTCTGCACCATCTCACCGAGGGAGGCGTTCTTTCCGCCCACCCGGTCCAGGTCCTTGAGTCCGAGTTCTGAGAACCACAGGATGTCTGTCGTCATAGTTGCTGCTCCTTTGCAGATGATGGCAAGCAGATGTGCCGCCCAGCTCACGGCGATGACCGGTTGGTGGGCGCGAATCTTGTCCACAGTGTCAGGTCTTGGGCGCTCTTTCCACATGATGTGCGCTAAGCCACAATTGTGAAATTGTTCTCTAATGTTTGAGGTTCATGCGCTGCAGGATGGTCGCAGCCATTTCTTCCACGGACACCGTAGCTGAATTCAGGTACGGAATCCGGTGGGAGACGTACAACTGCTCGGCGCTGCGCAGCTCGAACCCGCACTGCCGCAGCGATGCGTACGGTGAGCCGCGGCGCCTCTCAGTGCGGATTTGGCTCAGGCGCAGCGGGTTGGAGGAGAGGCCGAAACATTTGTCAACGAAAGGCCTCAGCGGCTTAGGGAGTCCCTCCCGCTCAAAGTCCTCGTCCACCAGCGGGAAGTTCGCGGCGAAGATTCCGTGTTGAAGCGCCAGATACATGGTCGTTGGTGTTTTGCCGCAGCGGGACGGTGCCACGAGGATGACCTGTGCCTTTTCCAACGCTCGCAGGCTCTGGCCGTCGTCGTGTTCCATGGCGTACTCGACGGCGGCCATGCGGGATTGATACCGCTCTGCGTTGCCCAGGCCATGCGCCCTGCCGGGTTCGCCGCTAGCCGGTGAGCCGAGGGCCTGCTCCAGCTGGCCTACATGCGTCCCGATAAGATCCACGATGATCCCCTGGCATGTAGCCAAAACCTGGCGGACTTCGCCACCAACAGCGGTGGAAAAGACGATCGGCCGTGGGCCGGTGCAGGCCAGCTTGTCGATGGTACTGACCACGGTCCTAGCCTGTTCGACGGTCGTGATAAAGGGGACCGTGATGCGGTCAAAGTTATTATCGGGGAACTGCGTCAACAAGGTGTTGCCGAGAGTCTCCGCTGTGATGCCGGTGCTGTCCGAAAGGAAGTAAACAGGCCGAAGATGGTCATTGATCATGATCGCATTCTCCACTACTCGCAGTTCGGCCTGTACTGCTGCTAGCCGCGCCAGACGACCACGGAACGCTCAACTGCGTCAGCCGCATCCTGGAGGGCTTGTGGCATCAGGTGGCCGTACACCTGCTCCGTAGTGCGAGTCGAAGCGTGACCCAAGCGCCTGGACACAGTGAACAGCGAAACGCCGTCCTGGATCAACCACGACGCATGTGTATGACGCAGATCGTGAACGCGCGGAGACTTCTTCAAGCCCTTAGCCTGTGCCGCTTCGACCGCGGGCACCCAGTAGTGGTGCCAGTACAGCTTGTGAATGATCCGCTCACCCTTTGGCGTTGTAAACAGCAAGTCTGATCCAGGCCGACTGGCCACCAAGGGAATCAGTACTTCCACCACATGCGGATTCAGCGAAACGGTCCTTTTCCCGGCACCGGTCTTGGTTGCACCGATGTAGTACTCGGAATCTGTCCCCCGCTTCCATGCCTTATTGACACGCATGCTTGCCCAATGTCGGCTACGGTAACGGCAGTTGCTTCTCCGAAGCGCGTACCGGTCATGACCAGGAATTCAGTGAACGCTTTGTACCGCTCCCCCATGCACTCCAGGATCAATCCAAATTCAGCGTGCGTCAGGAACCGGGCCTCATCCTCTGCTTTTTCACCGGACGGGAGCTGAACGCCGCGGCAAGGATTGTCCTTTCGGTAGCGCAGCATGACGGCTGTCTCCATGGCCGCACATATCAAGCCATAGTTGTTTTTGATATTTTTGGCTGACCTGCCCTTGGCCTGCATTGTCTTGATCCAGTACGTCAGGTGACGGTAGTCGAGCTTGTCGACCGGAATATGCCCGATGACGTCGGCGATATGCAGCCTCAGCATCGTCCGGTACGTGTGCACCGTACCGACGGAAGGGCGAACCAGAAGGTCAATGTGCTCTTCGACAGTGGGCGACTTGGTCTGATTCTTGACCATGGCATGCTGGGCAATTTCAAACGACTGGTTGTTGGCGTCCAAGAGCCTTTTCAGGGTCTCTGCCTCCCCCGATGTGGCGAGGGTGATTCCCTCTTGTTTCCGAGTACCGGATTCCGCCAGCGGACCGTGTACGACGTGGATCCATCTGACTTTTTGCGTTCCTAGATGCTGGCCATGCCTGAAATTCTAGGCTTCGTGTGCACAAAAAACGAGCTTTTGTGCACACTCTCAGAGCCAAAACCCCGCTGACCTGCGGAAACACTGTGCCCGAGGTGGGACTCGAACCCACACACCTTTCGATACCGCATTTTGAGTGCGGCGCGTCTGCCAATTCCGCCACTCGGGCGCGGATTACATGGAGCCAACAGGGTACGCCCACAGCTGATTGTGAGCAACGCGATCGCTTCACGTACGCGGAATTACTCTACATGCAGATAGGCTGAATTCCAGAATCGCGCCGCCGACGCCGCAATTGACCATGCAGATCAAGTACAGCCGCGGGCGCGCCTAAAATAGTGATGTTCCCGCCGTACCTTTCCAAGGAGATCCCGTGACTGAACCGACGGAGCCCAAATCCTCATCCCAGCCGGCGCGCCGCGTCATTGTGGCCGAAGATGAAACCCTTATCCGCCTCGACATCATCGAGATCCTGCGCGGCGAAGGCTATGACGTCGTCGGCGAGGCAGACAACGGCGAGAAGGCCGTCCAGCTCGCGGAGGAGCTCAAGCCGGACCTGGTCCTGATGGACGTCAAGATGCCCGTCATGGACGGCATTTCCGCCGCCGAGAAGATCGTCAAGGCCCGCATCGCCCCCGTGGTGCTGCTGACCGCGTTCAGCCAGAAGGAACTCGTCGAACGCGCCCGCGACGCCGGCGCCATGGCCTACGTCGTCAAGCCGTTCACCCCGGCGGACCTCATCCCGGCCCTGGAGATCGCACTCTCCCGCCACGAGGAAATCAAGGCCCTGGAAAGCGAAGTGTCGGACCTGCAGGAGCAGTTCGCCACCCGCAAGCTCGTGGAGCGCGCCAAGAGCCTCCTGACCACCAAGATGGGCCTCACGGAACCTGAAGCCTTCCGCTGGATCCAGAAGACCTCCATGGACCGCCGCCTCAGCATGCGCGAGGTCGCAGAGACCATCATCAACCAGGTCAACTGACGCAACGGCGGACAAAAAGCAAGACAAAAGGGAAGGTCCCCGCCAAATGGCGGGGACCCTCCCTTTTCAACTGACTAAGCCTTCTTCTTGCGCTCCGGCCACGGGCCGAGCTTTTCCTTGTTCCCGGCTGCCTCGCCCGGAACAGTGGTGTCGGCGAGGTCGCCCACCTTGTGCACCTTCAGCGAGTTCGTGGAACCGGCCTTTCCGGGAGGGGAACCGGCAGCGATGACCACCAGGTCGCCGTCCTCGACGAGGTCCATTTCCAGCAGGCTGCGGTCAACCTGGGCTGTCATCTCGTCGGTGTGGCCCACCATGGGGACCAGCACCGGCTGGATGCCCCACGTCAGCGCCAACTGGTTCCAGACGTGCTCTACCGGGGTGAAGGCGAACACCGGCTTGATGGGGCGCAGGCGGGACAGGCGGCGCGCCGAATCGCCGGACTGGGTGAACGTACAGATGTACTTCGCATCCAGCTGATCGGCGATCTCGACGGCGGCGCGGGTGATGGCGCCCCCACGGGTCTTGGGCTTGGTGCCCAGCGGCGGAACGCGCTCCAGTCCGTGGACTTCGGTGGACTCGATAATCCGGGCCATGACCTTGACCGTTTCGATCGGGTACTTGCCCACGCTGGTCTCGCCCGAGAGCATCACAGCGTCAGCACCATCCAGCACCGCGTTGGCGCAGTCCGAAGCCTCCGCGCGGGTGGGCCGCGGGTTGTCGATCATGGATTCCAGGACCTGGGTGGCCACGATGACCGGCTTGGCCCAGCGGCGGGCCAGTTCGATGGCGCGCTTCTGGACGATCGGCACTTCCTCCAGCGGAAGTTCCACGCCGAGGTCGCCACGGGCCACCATGATCGCGTCGAAAGCGTCGATGATCTCGTGGAGCTGCTCCACAGCCTGCGGCTTTTCGATCTTGGCGATGACCGGCACTCGGCGGCCTTCTTCGTCCATGATCTCGTGCACGCGGACAATGTCGGAGGCATCGCGGACGAACGACAGTGCAATGAGGTCAACACCGCGGCGCATGGCCCAGCGAAGATCATCCTCGTCCTTTTCGCTCAGCGCCGGTACGTTGACCGCCACGCCGGGAAGGTTGATGCCCTTGTTGTTGGACACCATGCCGCCCACTGTCACCGTGGTGACCACCTTGACGTCATCAACCTCGATGGCGCGCAGGGCAACCTTGCCGTCGTCGATCAGCAGGGCATCCCCCACGTTGACGTCCTCAGTGAGGCTCTTCAGCGTGGTGGAGCAGATGTCCTGGGTTCCCGGAACGTCTTCGGTGGTGATGGTGAACGTGTCGCCCACGGACAGGGCGTGAGGGCCGTCGACGAAGCGGCCCAGGCGGATCTTCGGGCCCTGGAGGTCAGCCATGATCGCCACGGGCTTGTTCAGCAAGGCCGAAGCCTTGCGCACGTTCTCATAGGTGTTGTCGTGCACGGAATAATCGCCGTGGCTCATGTTCATCCGGGCAACATCCACGCCGGCTTCCAGCACCGCGAGGGTGTTCTCAAAGCTGGCAATTGCCGGTCCGAAAGTGGCCACAATTTTAGCGCGTCTCATATACCTACCCTAGTAGTTTGCTGCATTGGTTAAGTTGTTGTGGAGATGAACGTCCGGGGTTCATCCCGCATCAGAGAACGGCGATGGCCCGGTCGGTGGGCGCCACGGGCGCAGGGAGGATGGTGCTGCCCATCAGGAACTTGTCCACGGCTGCGGCGCAGGCACGGCCTTCGGCGATCGCCCACACGATGAGCGACTGGCCGCGGCCGGCGTCGCCCGCCACGAAGATGCCCTCGGTGTTGGTCATGTAGTAGCCGTCGCGGGACACGTTGCCGCGTCCGTCGAACTCCGCGCTGACCTGTTCCGTGATGCCTGCCGGCTCCGCACCGGTGAAGCCCAGGGACAGGAACACGATGTCCGCCGGGATAACCCGCTCCGTGCCGGCCTTGGGCAGCCGCTTGCCGTCGACGAACTCAGTCTCCGCAACCTTGACGCCGGTCAGCTTGCCGTTTTCGCCGACAAACTCCACGGTGGAGGCAAGGTAGGTGCGTTCGCCGCCTTCCTCGTGTGCGCTGGCAACCTCGAAGAGCGTGGGGAACGTGGGCCAGGGCTGGTGCCCTGCCCGCTCGGCGGGCGGCTGCTTGCCGATGGCCAGCGTGGTCACTGAAGCGGCGCCATGGCGGTGGGCGGTGCCGAGGCAGTCCGCTCCGGTATCGCCGCCGCCGAGGATGATCACGTGCTTGCCATTGGCGTGGATCTGGTTCTCCACGGACTCCCCTGCCACCACGCGGTTGGCCGGTACCAGGTAATCCATGGCGTAGTGGACGCCGTCCAGGTCCCGGCCCGGGATGGGCAGGTCACGCGGAACGGTGGCGCCGGTGCACACCACGACGGCGTCATAACGGCGCCGCAGCTGCTCCCAGGTCACGTCGGTGCCCACTGCAACGCCGGTGCGGAAGCGGGTGCCCTCAGCCTTCATCTGCTCGACGCGGCGGTCCACCTGCTCCTTTTCCATCTTGAAGTCGGGGATGCCGTAGCGGAGGAGGCCGCCGATCTTGTCGTCGCGCTCATACACGGCGACGGTGTGGCCCACCCGGGTCAGTTGCTGTGCCACGGCGAGTCCGGCGGGGCCGGATCCGACGACGGCGACGGTCTTTCCGGTCAGGCGCGCGGGAGGCAGCGGGTTGACCCAGCCGTTCTCGAAAGCTTCGTCAATAATCGAGACTTCGACCTGCTTGATGGTGACTGCGGGCTGGTTGATGCCCAGCACACAGGAGGCCTCACACGGCGCGGGGCAGAGCCGGCCGGTGAATTCGGGAAAGTTGTTGGTGGCGTGTAGCCGCTCAATCGCTTCCTCCCCCTTGTCCCGCCACATGAGGTCGTTCCATTCCGGAATCAGGTTGCCCAGCGGGCAGCCCTGGTGGCAGAAGGGCACGCCGCAATCCATGCAACGGCCGGCCTGGGCCTTCAGGACGCCCTTTTCCTGGGCCTCGTAGACTTCCTTCCAGTCCATGATGCGGACGGGAACGGGACGCCTTGGCTGGGTTTCACGCTGGCGTACTTTCAGAAATCCGCGTGGATCAGCCACCGGTCACCTCCAGGATTCGAGACCATACTTCTTCGCCGTCGGGGTCAAGGCCCTCTTCGATGGCGTCAAGACGGGTTTGCAGTACAGCCGCGTAATCGCGCGGCAGCACTTTGGTAATACGGGCCGCGGTGTCGTCGAAGTTCTCCAACAGCCGCGCGGCCAGCAGGGATTCCGTCTCCTCGTGGTGCTTGACCAGGAGGCCGTGGACAATGTCCCGGTCCTCGGCGTCGAGCTCGAGGAGCTGAAGTTCGCCGGACTGCAGGGCATCCTTGTTGACCCGGGTGGTCCGCAGGTCCAGCACGTAGGCAGTGCCGCCAGACATGCCGGCACCGAAGTTGCGGCCGGTGCGGCCAATGATGAGCGTCTGGCCGCCCGTCATGTACTCGCAGCCGTGATCGCCGATTCCTTCAACAACGGCGGTGGCGCCCGAGTTACGGACCAGGAAGCGTTCGCCCACCTGGCCGCGCAGGAACATCTCGCCGCTCGTGGCGCCGTACCCGATCACGTTGCCCGCGATGACGTTCGCCTCCGCTTTGAACACGTTGGTGCGGTCCGGCCGGACGATAATCCGTCCGCCGGACAGGCCCTTGCCGACATAGTCATTCGAGTCGCCATACAGGCGCAGCGTGATGCCTGCCGGCAGGAAGGCGCCCAGGGACTGGCCCGCGGTTCCGGTCAGCGTGATGTCAATCGTGTCCGTTGCCAGCACGTCGGTGCTGAACGTCTTCGTCACCACATGGCCGAGCATGGTTCCAACGGACCGGTCGGTGTTGATGACGTCCACGGCGATCTTCACCGGGCTGCGGTCGGTCAGCGCTTCGGTGGCCATCGTGATGAGGCGCTGGTCGAAGTGCTTGTCCAGCTCGTGGTTCTGTGAGGTGAGGTTGCGCAGCGGGGCGTCGTCGTCGAACTCGAGCCCATGCAGGATCGGGTCGAGGTCCAGGCCGTCGGCCTTCCAGTGGTTGATCGCGTCCCGGGCGTCCAGCATCTCGGCGTGGCCGATTGCCTCCTCCAGGCTGCGGAAACCCAGCTCGGCGAGGATTTCGCGCACTTCCTCGGCAAGGAATTCGAAGAAGTTCACCACGAACTCGGGCTTGCCGTTGAAGCGTGCCCGCAGCTCAGGGTTCTGCGTCGCGACGCCCACCGGGCAGGTGTCCAGGTGGCAGACACGCATCATGATGCAGCCGGACACCACCAGAGGAGCGGTGGCGAAGCCGAACTCTTCGCCGCCCAGCAAAGCAGCAATCACGACGTCGCGGCCGGTCTTGAGCTGACCGTCCACCTGGACCACCACGCGGTCGCGCAGGCCGTTGAGCATGAGGGTCTGCTGGGTCTCTGCGAGACCCAGCTCCCACGGCACACCCGCGTGCTTGAGCGAGTTCAGCGGGGACGCGCCGGTTCCGCCGTCGTGGCCGGAAACCAGTACGACGTCGGCCTTCGCCTTGGTGACACCGGCGGCAACTGTACCGATCCCCACCTCGGAGACGAGCTTGACGTGCACGCGGGCCGAGGGGTTGGCGCGCTTTGCATCGTAGATGAGCTGTGCAAGGTCTTCGATGGAGTAGATGTCGTGGTGCGGGGGCGGCGAGATGAGTCCGACGCCGGGGGTTGAGTGCCGGGTCCGGGCAACCCACGGGTAGACCTTCTGGGCCATCAGCTGGCCGCCTTCGCCGGGCTTGGCGCCCTGCGCCATCTTGATCTGGATGTCGTCGGCGTTGCTCAGGTACAGGCTGGTGACGCCGAAACGGCCGGAGGCGATCTGCTTGACGGCAGAGCGGCGCTCCGGGTCCAGCAGGCGGTCCACGTCCTCGCCGCCTTCACCGGTGTTGGACTTGCCGCCCAGCCGGTTCATGGCGATCGCGAGGGTCTCGTGCGCCTCCTTCGAGATCGAGCCGTAGCTCATGGCCCCCGTGGAGAAGCGCTTGACGATGCTGGAGACAGGCTCCACTTCCTCAAGCGGCACAGCGGGACGCTCCCCGGCCTTGAACTTGAGCAGCCCGCGGAGGGTCATCAGGTTCTCGGACTGGTCGTCCACGCCCTTGGTGTAGGCCTTGAAGATGTCGTACCGGCGTTCACGCGTGGCGTGCTGGAGGCGGAAGACGGTCTCCGGGTTGAAGAGGTGCGGTTCGCCGTCGCGGCGCCACTGGTACTCCCCGCCGCCCAGGAGCGGACGGTGGGGCAGTTCGATGCCGCCTTCGGGGTAGGCCATCTGGTGCCGCGCGGAAACTTCCGCTGCGATCACGTCAAGGCCCACGCCGCCGAGCTGGGAGTGCGTCCCGGCGAAGAATTCGTCCACCAGTTCCTGCCCGAGGCCCAGGGCCTCGAACGTCTGCGCACCCGTGTAGGAGGCCACTGTGGAGATGCCCATCTTGGACATGATCTTCAGGACGCCCTTGCCGAGGCCCTTGATGAGGTTGTACACGCCATCCTGCGGCGTCACACCCGTGACGTCGCCGCTGCTGATCAGCTGCTCCACTGATTCCATGGCCAGATAGGGGTTCACGGCGGAAGCGCCGTAGCCGACGAGCACGGCAACGTGGTGGGTCTCGCGGACGTCGCCGGCCTCGACCACCAGGGCGGTCTTGGTACGGTTGGCGCTGCGCAGCAGGTGATGGTGCACGGCGCTGACCAGGAGCAGCGACGGGATGGGCGCCCACTGGGCGTTCGAGTCACGGTCGGAGAGCACAACGTACTGGACACCGCGGTTGATGGCGCCGGACACCTGCTCGCAGATTTCCGTGAGCCGGGCGCGGAGCGCGTTCTCGCCGCCTTCGGGGCGGTAGAGGCCGCGGACCTTCATGGCGACCTTGTCGCCGTCGGCGTTTTCGATGTTGGCGATCTTCGCCAGCTGGTCGTTGTTGATCACGGGGAACGGCAGCGAGACCTGCGGCTGGCGGACCTGCTTGGTGTCCAGCAGGTTCCCATTGGGACCGATGGCGCAGGTCAGCGACGTGACCAGCTCTTCACGGATGGCGTCCAGCGGCGGGTTGGTCACCTGGGCGAAGGACTGCACGAAGTAGTCGAAGAGGAGGCGGGGGCGCTTGGACAGCACAGCCACCGGTGTATCGGAGCCCATGGCGCCCAGCGGTTCGGCGCCGGTGCGGGCCATCGGGCCGAGCAGGATCCTCAGTTCTTCGGTGGTGTAGCCGAAGGTGCGCTGGCGGATGTTTACGGAGGCGGCCGTGTGGACCACGTGCTCGCGCTCGGGCAAATCGTTGAGGTCGATCAGGTTGTCCTTGACCCATTCGGCCCAGGGGTTCGCCGCGGCAACGTCGGCCTTGACCTCTTCGTCGTCGATGATCCGGCCGGCATCAGTGTCCACGAGGAACATCTTGCCGGGTGACACGCGGCCCTTCTTGACCACCTTGGAGGCTTCGACGTCGATCACACCGACTTCCGAAGCGAAAACGACCAGGCCGTCCTCGGTGATCCAGTAGCGTCCCGGGCGGAGGCCGTTGCGGTCGAGGGTGGCGCCCACCAGGTTGCCGTCGGTGAAGGAGACAGCGGCAGGACCGTCCCACGGTTCCATCAGCAGGGAGTGGTACTCATAGAATGCGCGCCGCGCAGGATCCATGGTGGCGTGGTTTTCCCAGGCCTCGGGGATCATCATCATGATCGAGTGCGTGATGGGGCGGCCGGAGAGCCACAGCAGTTCCGCTACCTCGTCGAAGGACGCGGAGTCGGATGCTCCCGGCGTACAGATGGGGTAGAGCTCTTCCGGGGAATCGCCCAGCAGCGGGTTGGCGAGCTGCGACTGGCGGGCACGCATCCAGTTGCGGTTGCCCTTGACCGTGTTGATCTCGCCGTTGTGCGCGATGGTACGGAACGGCTGGGCCAGCGGCCAGGACGGGAACGTGTTGGTGGAGAAACGGGAGTGGACGATGGCCAGCTTGGTCTTGAACCGCTTATCCGAAAGGTCCGGGTAGAACGGCTCCAGCTGGGCAGTGGTGAGCATGCCCTTGTAGACGATGGTCCGCGAGGACAACGACGGGAAGTACACGCCGAACTTGTTCTGAGCGCGCTTGCGGATACGCCAGGCCCGGGAATCCAGCTCATTGCGGTCAAGTTCCTCACCGCTGGCCGAGGCCAGGAACGGCTGGGAGAAGTATGGCATGCAGGCGCGCGCCATGGCCCCAACCAGGTCCGCGACAATGGGCACCTCGCGCCAGCCAAGGACAACCAGGCCTTCGTCAGCGGCGAGGCCCTCAATGCCGGCCTTCGCGGCATCGGCTTCGCGCCGCTCGGCCGGCAGGAAGGCGGTGCCTGCCACGAACTGGCCCGGAGCGGGAAGCTCGAATTCGGTGACTGCACGGAAGAACTCGTCCGGGATCTGCATCAGGAGGCCTGCGCCGTCACCGGTTCCCTCGTCAGCGCCCACGGCACCACGGTGCTCGAGGTTGCGCAGGGCAGTCAGGGCGGCGTCGACAATGTCGTAACCGGGCTCGCCGCGGAGGGTGGCAATGATCGCCAGACCACAGGCGTCCTTCTCCTGCTCGGGGTTGTAGAGCCCCCGCGCCTCCGGCAGGGCCGCGAAGCGCTTAAACGGCGACATGGCAGCCTCTGGCTGGTCCGGTCCGGACCAGCTGGGAGTGTGAAGAGTTTGGGTCATGGGAGACGTCCTTCCTCCTGATCGTGCGTATGGAAGGGACAACGTTGGCCCCACTCAGAGCGCCTCTGTGACGGGCACAACAAAGTGTTAATTACTGGAAATTGTAGGCCAGCCGGGCCTGCTGGACTAACGGTTACGCAGGCCCCTGACCCGGACTTGACCGGTCAGCAGCTCTTGCTGTCCGGGTTTCAGCCCGATCCCACGACGCTGTGGTGTTTGGGCGCTCCGAGCGGTGACTCTGCTGCCCTGCCTTGGCGGCGTGCTACTTGGAAGTGCCAGCCTCCGGCGCGGATCCTGTGGCCTTGTGGCCGGAATCTCCAACCGCCGGCGAATCCGGAACGGACTCGTTGCCCGCCGGAGATGCCAGCACCTCTTCCGTTGGCACGGAAGGGTTGCCGGAACCGCTTTGGTTATCAGCGAGATTATCACGCGATTCACTATCTGAGACATTAGAGTCCGCATCCCGGACCGACTTGTCATCTGCGGTGTCCTCGTCCACAACGGGCTCACGGCCCGTCAGATACGGGCTGTCCGACTCCTGGCGGCCCTTCAGGCCGAGCAGGACGAAGACGATCAGCGCCACCACGAACACCAGGATGCTGGTCCAGACATTCAGCCTCGCAGTGACGCCGAAGAGGTTGATCTGTTCGGCATCGTCGATCCGCATGGCTTCGATCCAGACCCGCCCCAGCGTGTAGTACATGGCATAGAGCCAGAACAGCCGGCCGCGCCGGAAATGGAACCTCCGGTCCAGGGCCAGCAGGATCAGCACTCCGGCGATGTTCCACAGGGACTCGTAGAGGAACGTGGGGTGGAAGAGCGTATCCGCTGGCATGCCGGCGGGAAAGTTCGCGTTGTCAGGATCGATCTGCAGGCCCCACGGCAGCGTGGTGGGTCCGCCGAAGAGCTCCTGGTTGAAGTAGTTGCCCCAGCGGCCTACGGCCTGGGCCAGGAGCAAACCCGGTGCCGCAGCATCCAGGAATGCTGGGAGTTTCACACCTGCCCGCCGGCAACCGATCCATGCGCCGACGACGCCCAGTACCACCGCGCCCCAGATTCCGAGGCCGCCTTCCCAAATCTTAGGGATCCGTGAGAGGTCACCCGTTCCGTCAAAGCCGGGGCCGAAGTACGCGTCCGGGGAGGACACCACATGGTAGAGGCGTCCGCCGATGATGCCTAACGGAATTGCCCAGATGACGATGTCCCAGACGCTGCCCTCGGGTGTCCCCCGCCGCGCCCATCGCACGGACGTGAGCCACAGGCCCACCACGATACCGAGCAGGATGCAGAGGGCGTAGGCATGGATCCGGAGCGAGCCCCACGGCAGCGGAATGTCGAAGCCGGACCAGTCCGGGCTGGGAATGCTCGCGGGGACCAGGGCCGCCGCGGAAAGGAGGATCTGCATGTGGCTAGGCTTCTTCCCTGATGAGTCCGGCGCTGAGTTCCTTGGTGAGGTCGGCTACTGCGGGGACCCCGCCGTCGCGGATGGCGGCCACCAGCGCCGTGCCCACAATGACGCCATCGGCGTAGGCGCCGATCTCGCTGACATGCCCGGCGTTGGACACCCCGAGCCCCACGCAAACGCGCTCGGCGCCGGCGGCCCTGGTGTCAGCGACGAGCTTTTCGGCAGTGCTGCTGACCGCCTGCCGGGTACCTGTGATGCCCATGATGGAGACGGCATAGACAAAGCCGCGGCTTGCTTTGACGGTCATGGCCAGGCGTTCCGGGGTGGAGGACGGAGCCACCAGGAAAACCCGGTCCAGCCCATACTTTTCCGAGGCGGCGAACCATTCGGAGGCTTCGTCGGGGATGAGGTCGGGCGTGATGAGCCCGGCTCCCCCGGCCTCGGCAAGCCTCCGCGAAAACTCGTCGACGCCCATCCGGACCACCGGGTTCCAGTAGGTCATCACCAGCACGGCGACGTCGGTGGCTGCCGTGATACCGGCGACAACATCGAACACGCTCTCAACCCGGAAGCCGCCGGCGATGGCCTGGGTGGTGGCGGCCTGGATCACCGGTCCGTCCATGACGGGATCCGAGTAGGGAATGCCGATCTCGATCAGGTCCGCGCCGTTCTTCGCCATGGCAATGCCGGCGTCGATGGTGGACTGGACGTCCGGGTACCCGGCGGGCAGGTAGCACACCAGGGCCGAGCGCCCTGCGTCACGGGCGCGGTCGATGGCGGCGGCTGACTTGCTGGCCGTCTGTTCAGTCATCAATTCTGGACCTCATTGTCTTCAGCGTCGTGTGCGGCGTGATGTGCCGCTGGAACGCTGGTGGCGGGAACGGCTTCAGTGGCGGCCCTGTCCGACGGGCCCTTGGGCTTGCGGGTTGAGAGGTTGGTGCCCTTGACCTTGCCCTCCTCGTCCAGCATGTTGAACCATTCGGCCGCGGTCTCCACGTCCTTGTCGCCGCGGCCGGAGAGATTGACGACTACCACGGTTTCGGACGGGTTTGCCTTGCCCTCGGTGAGGCGCCTGCCCACCTTGATGGCGCCGGCCAGCGCATGGGAGGACTCGATGGCCGGGATGATGCCCTCGGTCTGGCAGAGCAGCTTGAACGCGTCCATGGCTTCGCTGTCGGTGATGGCTTCGTAGGTGACCCGGCCGATGTCCGCCAGGTAGGCGTGCTCCGGCCCCACGCCCGGGTAGTCCAGGCCTGCCGAAATCGAGTGCGACTCGATGGTCTGGCCGTCGTCGTCCTGCATCAGGTAGGAGCGGGCGCCGTGCAGGACACCGGGCTTGCCCAGCGTGATGGTGGCCGCGTGCCGCCCGGTGTCCACGCCGTCGCCGCCGGCCTCAAAACCGTAGATCTTGACGGAGGGATCGTCCAGGAATCCGTGGAAGATGCCGATCGCGTTGGAGCCGCCGCCGATGCAGGCGCAGACGGCGTCGGGAAGTTTTCCGGTCTGGTCCAGGATCTGGGCCCTGGCCTCCTCGCCGATCACCTCGTGGAAGAAGCGCACCATCGCCGGGAACGGGTGCGCACCAGCGGCCGTGCCCAGCAGGTAGTGGGTGGTGTCCACATTGCTGACCCAGTCCCGCAGGGCGTCGTTGATGGCGTCCTTGAGGGTCTGGGAGCCGTTCACAACTGGCACAACCGTGGCCCCGAGGAGCTGCATCCGGGCTACGTTAAGCGCCTGGCGGCGGCAGTCCTCGGCGCCCATGTACACCACGCATTCAAGGCCCAGGAGTGCCGCCGCTGTGGCGCTGGCCACGCCGTGCTGGCCGGCGCCGGTCTCGGCGATCACTCGCGTCTTGCCCATCCGCTTTGCGAGGAGCGCCTGCCCCAGTACGTTGTTGATCTTGTGGGAGCCGGTGTGGTTCAGGTCCTCGCGCTTGAGGAAGACCCGTGCCCCGCCGGCGTGCTCGGAGAAGCGCTTGGCTTCGGTCAGGAGCGAGGGCCTGCCGGAGTAGTTCTTGTTCAGGTCGGCGATCTGGGCGAGGAACTCGGGATCGGCCTTGGCCTTTTCAAACGTGTCTTCGAGCTCGTCCAGGGCTGCGATGAGGGATTCCGGCATCCAGCGGCCGCCGTAGTTGCCGAAGTATGGCCCCGGGGCGTGCTTGAGGGAGCCGGCCTGCAGGAATGCGTCCGCGGCGTTGTTGTCAGCGTTCCCTGAGGGTGCGTCAACCATCAGTCTCACCGTCCTGTTCCAGTTGGTCGTTCAGAAAGTGTGGTGCCGGCCAGCGGGCCGGCTGGTGCCGAGGCCTAGGCCCGGGCTGCGATGGCAGCAGCACCCGCCGCGGTGAACTCGGCGATCCGCTCACGGGGAGTGGAGTCGCTGACCAGGGCTTCGCCAACCAGGATGGCGTTGGCGCCGCTGGCAGCGTAGTGCGTCACGTCGTCCACGCCGCGCACGCCTGATTCGGCGATGACGAGCGCCTCGGCCGGAATCATTCCGGCGAGGGAGGCAAAAACGGAACGGTCGACGTCGAGCGTCTTCAAATTGCGCACGTTCACGCCGATGATCCGCGCCTCCGCGGCCACGGCGCGTTCGATTTCCTCTTCGGTGTGGGTCTCCACGAGCACGTTCATGCCGAGCTCACGGCTTAGTGCGCTGAAGTCCCGGAGCTGCGAATCGGAAAGCGCCGCCACGATCAGCAGGATCAGGTCGGCGCCATGGGCGCGGGCCTCCCAGATCTGGTACTCGTCCAGCGTGAAGTCCTTGCGCAGCAGCGGAACGTCGACGCGGGCACGGACGGCGTCGAGGTCCGAGAGCGAGCCATCGAACCGCCGCTTTTCGGTGAGGACGCTGATGACGGCGGCACCGCCGTCGGCATACTGCTCCGCGAGCGAGGCCGGATCCACGATGGCGGCCAGGTCCCCCTTGGACGGGCTGCGCCGCTTGATCTCCGCGATGACCTTGAGCTGGTCCCGCCGGGCCAAAGGTCCGCCCAGTGCTGCCCACGCATCGCGGGCGGGGGCCGCAGCCAGGGCCAGGTCCTTCAGTTCCGCCAGCGAAACGAGCCGCTTCCTGGCCTCCATATCCTCCCTGACACCGGCATTGATGTCATCGAGAACAGTCGCCATCAGTGGCCGGAGTTATTCAGTTTGCTGCCTTCGACGCCGTAGCCTGCCTTGCGCATGATGTAACCGGCGATCAGGCCGAGGACCATGACTGCTGCACCGGCAATGAAGATCGGTGTGCTGGCAATGACAAAGGCGATGGCCGCAATCAACGCACCGACCAGCATCACGATCACGCAGGTCCACGCTGCCGGGCTGTTGCCGTGGCCAAGTTCCTGGCTGTGGTCAACGCCGTGGCGGACATTGGATTCCGTGGCGGTCTTGGACGCGGATGCAGGTGCTTTGCTCATGTGAATCTCCTCGGGATGAATACTGCTTACATTCTGCCATTTTTTAGTTGCCGTCCGCTTACCGCCATTCAGCGGCCCTACGAAGCCAGGCGGTCAGGTGGGATCGTCACCGCGGGAGAGCCGGTCCCAGCTGTCGATTTCGTCCACCGGCCCGGCAGCGGCTGCCGCGGTGCCCGTCCCAGCGCCGGCATGTGCAGCCGTGTCATATTTTGTGCGTGTCCCCCAGTGCCTGCCGGCGGGGATGATCAGCAGGGCGCTGAGTGCCAGCAGGACACCGGCGACGACGGCGAGGGCCGGGAACGCGGTGACGGTCACCTGGGCATTGCTACCGCTGACCCCTGTGGCTGCGGCGATGGCGCCTTGTGCGGCTGACAGGGGGTCCGCCAGCACCGTGACGGCCGCGGCGATGATGCCCGCGGAGGCCAGGACGATGATGGCGGTGGTGATCCATCGCGCGATCCTTCCGGCGATGGACGCGGCCAGCCCGCCCGCAAGCGCCACCAGAGCCAGTGCCGTCACCGCCGTGGCAGCCTTGCTGCCCTGGACCTGGAGCGCGTTCTGGGCGGCCTGACCAATCTGGTCCGGATCGAGGGTGACCGTGATCCAGGTCTGCGTTGTGGTGCCGAACACGGCGAGGGCCAGCAGGGCGATCAGCAGCACCAGGGTCGATTTCCGCGCCCAGCGGGGAACAGAAGGGCTTGTGCTCCTGACAGTGGTGCCGTCGCTCATCGGTTCCCAGTCCCGGCGTCGGGAAGTGATTCGGCGTGGGGAAGCGACTCGGCGGAAATGTTGTGTAGCGATCCGGCCGTGTGGACGGCCCGAAGTGGAGCAGCAGCCTTGTTCACGGTTTCCAGGGCTTCCGTGGGGTTGACCGAATCCGCCACAATCCCGCCGCCCGCCTGCACATACGCGCGTCCTTCCCGGAGCAGGGCGGAACGGATGGCAATGGCCATGTCCATATCGCCTGCGAAGTCCAGGTAGCCCACCACGCCGCCGTAGATGCCGCGGCGGTGGGGTTCGAGCTCATCCAGCAGGCGGAGGGCCCGGGGCTTCGGGGCGCCGGACAGCGTTCCCGCGGGGAAGGTTGCCTTGAGGACGTCGTAGGCCTTGGCCGCCGGGGCAAGCTTGCCCACCACGGTGGACACCAGGTGCATGATGTGGCTGAAGCGCTCCACCTCCATAAACTGCGTGACATCCACGGTTCCCGCCACGCAGACCTTGGACAGGTCGTTGCGGGAAAGGTCCACCAGCATGAGGTGCTCCGCGCGTTCCTTCTCGTCCGCCAGCAGTTCCTCGGCCAACGCCTTGTCACCCTCCACGGTCTTCCCGCGTGGCCGCGAACCGGCGATGGGATGCGTGATGACCTCTTCACCGGTCACGGTCACAAGGGCCTCTGGGGACGAGCCGACGATCGAGTACTGGCGGCCGTCGGCATCCTCGAGGCTGAAGATGTACATGTACGGGCTGGGGTTGGTGTTGCGGAGGACGCGGTAGACGTCAAGGGGCGAGGCGCCGCATTCCATTTCAAAGCGGCGGGAGATCACTACCTGGAATACTTCGCCGTCAACAATGGCTTCCTTGCCGCGATCCAGGGCGGCCAGGTAGTCGGGCTCGTCCCAGCGTTCCTGGACGCTGGAGGCGAAATCAAGGGCAGCCGGCTCCAGCACGGACACCGGCTGGGCCACCGGTGTGCTGATCTGCGTGAGCAAAGACTTGACCCGTGCCACGGCGTCATGCCAGGCGTCGTCCACCCGGTCCGGGCTGTCATCAAAGTTGATGGCATTGGCGATCAACAGCACGGTGCCGTCAACGTTGTCGTGGACAGCCATGTCCGTGACCAGGTTCAGGGCCATTTCGGGCAGCTGGAGGTCATCCTCGGGCGGACTGGTCAGCCGTTCCCAGTGCCGGACTGTTTCCCAGCCCAGGAAGCCCACCAGTCCCGACGTAAACGGCGGCAGCCCGTCAAACCTGTCGGTGCGAAGTGCCTCGATGGTGTCCCGGATGGCATCGACGGGGTTGCCATCCACGGGAACACCTACGGGAGGCTGCCCCAGCCAATGCGCGCTGCCGTCCTTCGTGGTGAGCGTGGCACGGGATTTGGCGCCAATGAACGAGTAGCGTGACCACGCTCCGCCCACGGCTGCAGATTCCATCAGGAAGGTTCCGGGTTGTCCCTGCGCCAGCTTCCGGTAGAGGCCGATGGGTGTCTCGGCGTCCGCCAGCACTTTGAGCCGGACCGGGATGACACGGCTGCTGCCGGCGAGTTCGCGGAACTCCTCGAGGCCCGGACTGATGATTCCAAGGTCCTGCATGGCTATGCTTTCCGCCTGTTCTTGTGCGGCGCCTGTCTGAGTGGGCGCCGGAGTTGTTGCTGCCTGAATGTTTGTTTAGGCCTGCCGGCCCGGCTCAGATGGCCTGGCCGGCGGTGCCGGTGCTTGCTGTGCTGACCTGCAGTTCCCTGCCGTCGAAGCACGTGCGGGTGCCTGTATGGCAGGCTGCGCCTACCTGGTCTACGCGGATAAGGAGGGCATCGCCGTCGCAGTCCATGGCCACTGACTTGACCCATTGGACGTGCCCGGAGGTGTCCCCCTTGCGCCAGTACTCCTGGCGGGACCGCGAGTAGAATGTGACGCGGCCGGTGGTCATGGTGCGGTGCAATGCCTCGTCATCCATCCAGCCGAGCATCAGCACTTCGTTCGTATCGAATTGCTGCACCACCGCGGCCACCAGTCCGGCGCTGTCCCGCTTCAGTGCGGCGGCGACATTCTCGGGCAGTGGGCCAGCGTGAGGGCTTGCCGAGGGCGCTTCGGCCGGCACGCCGGCAGGGCCTGCGGGCTGGGCGGAAACAGGAGTTAGGGCGGGGGCGGGCTGCTCAGACATCAGACCAAGTCTAGTGCCTCTGAACAGGCCGGTAAGGAGTGTGAACAAGCGCACGGTTCCGGTGGCGGTTCTGCTGCCCAACTCCGGTGGTGTCGTGCTACTTTCACAAGTGATGCATTTCGTCGAACCGTCCCGAGAAGTCCTGGCCGAAACCCTGCTGGCGGCCGGTCCTGATGCCCCCACGCTTTGCCGCGGCTGGCGCACCAGGGACCTTGCCGCGCACCTTTACCTGCGCGAACGCAAGGCCGCTGTAGGACTGGGCCTCATCATCAAGAGCCTGGCGAAGGCCTCGGACAAGGCAACGGCCAAGCTCGCCGCGAAACTGCAAACCCCTGATGACTACACCAGGCTGGTGAACACGTTCCGTGCCGGTCCGCCTGCCTTCTCACCGATGAACATCAAGGCCCTGGATGAGAGCTCCAACCTGACCGAATACTTCGTCCACACGGAGGACATCAGGCGAGCCGTGGACCGTTGGGCGCCGCGTGCCCTCGACGAGGCCTATTCGGATGCCCTCTGGGACGAGCTCATCAAGCGCGCAGCCATCCTCTACCGGGGCGTTGACCTGGGCATCGTGCTGGTGCGCCCCTCCGGCCCGCGGCACGTGGCCAAGCGCGCACCGGTGTCTGTCGCGATTGTCGGCGAGCCGGGTGAGCTGCTGATGCACGCCCACGGCCGGACCAGGCATGCGCTGGTCACCTTCGAAGGCCAGCCCGACGCCGTCGCGCTCCTCCAGTCAGCAGAAGTCGGCCTTTAACTAAAGCGACGCGAGGTCACTTACTGCCCATAATTCCCGATGGGATGGGCCGTAAGTGACCCCGCGTTGGTTAGCGGACTTCGAATCCTGCGTCCCGGATGGCCTTTTTGACCTGGGACATCATGTCGTCCGGGCCCCAGTGAAAGATGGACGCTGCCAGTACGGCATCGGCGCCGGCTGCAACGGCGGGCGGAAAGTGTGCCGGCTCCCCCGCTCCGCCTGAGGCGATGATCGGAACCTTAACGGCAGCACGGACCAGCCGGATAAGCTCCAGGTCAAACCCGTCCTTGGTGCCGTCGGCGTCAATGGAATTCAGCAGGATCTCGCCTACCCCGCGGTCTGTGGCCTCCTTGGCCCACTCGATGGCGTCGATCCCGGTGCCGGTCCGCCCGCCGTGGGTGGTGACTTCAAAGCCCGACGGCGTGGGCTCGGATCCGGGGCGGGTTCGCCGTGCGTCCACGGACAGCACAAGCACCTGAGAGCCGAAGTGCCGCGTGATCTCATCGATGACAGCGGGCCGGGCGACGGCGGCGGTGTTGATGGAGGCCTTGTCCGCCCCGAAGCGCAGGAGCTTGTCCACCTCGGCCACACCGCGGACTCCCCCGCCCACTGTCAGGGGGATGAAGACTTCCTCGGCCGTCCGGCGGACGACGTCGAACGTGGTTTCGCGGTTGCCGGACGACGCCGTGACGTCCAGGAAGGTCAGTTCGTCGGCGCCGGCGTTGTCGTAGCGGTGCGCGAGCTCCACCGGATCCCCGGCGTCCCGCAGCCCCTCGAAATTGACGCCCTTCACGACGCGGCCGGCGTCGACGTCGAGGCACGGAATGACGCGTACAGCTACAGCCATGGGTACTCCTGGAATTCTCGGATGGTGCTGCGGGATGATCGCGGGGGGCTCAGATGCGGCAGGCGTGGATGCTGCTGACCAGGATGGCGCGGGCGCCCAGGTCGTAGAGTTCATCCATGATCCGGTTGGTTTCCTTCTTGGGAACCATGGAGCGGACGGCCACCCAGTCGGAATCGCGCAGCGGCGAGACCGTGGGCGATTCCAGGCCGGGAGTCAGGGCGGCGGCCTGCTCCACGAGCTCCTTGCGGATGTCGTAATCCATCAGGACATACTGGCGTGCCACCAGCACGCCCTGCAGGCGCCGGATAAGGACTTCGATCTCTTTGACCGTGCCGTTCGCGGCACCGCCCTCCCCGGTACGCCGGATCAGTACGGCTTCGGACTTGAGAATCGGATCGCCGAAGATTTCCATTCCGGCGGCTTTGAGCGTGTTGCCGGTCTCCACGACGTCGGCGATGGCATCCGCAACGCCGAGCCGGACAGAGGACTCCACCGCCCCGTCAAGGCGGACCACCTTGGCGCTGATGCCGCGCTGGGCGAGGTAGTCCCGGAGCAGGACGTCATAGCTGGTGGCGAGTCGCTTGCCTTCGAGCTCCTCAACCTTGGCGAAGTCGCCCACCGGTCCGGCGAAGCGGAAGGTCGAGGCGGCAAAGCCGAGCGGCAGCAGTTCCTCCGCTTCCACGTCTGCATCCAGCAGGAGGTCGCGGCCGGTGATTCCGACGTCGAGCGTTCCCTGGCCGACGTAGACGGCGATGTCGCGCGGGCGGAGGAAGAAGAATTCAATGTCGTTGTCAGGGTCCACCATGACCAGCTCGCGGGTGTCGCGTCGCTGGCGGTAGCCGGCTTCGGACAGCATGGCGGAGGCGGCTTCGGACAGGGAGCCCTTGTTGGGTACGGCTACTCGCAGCATGGGGGTCTTTCTTTGTTGGGAGGTCTGTGATCAAGCAAACGGGCCACGCGGGGCACTGGCGGCCTGTGAAGGCCGGCGGGTGCCGCAGTGGCTACAGATGCTTGTAGACGTCTTCCAGGGTCAGGCCTTTGGCGAGCATCAAAACCTGCAGGTGGTAAAGCAGCTGGGAAATCTCCTCGGCAGCTGCCTCATCGGATTCATACTCGGCGGCCATCCATACTTCGGCGGCTTCCTCCACGACTTTCTTGCCGATGCCGTGGACTCCGGACTCCAATTCAGCGACGGTGCGGGAGCCTGCCGGACGGGTGGCTGCCTTCTCACTCAGTTCAGCGAACAGCGTCTCGAAATTCTTCACGCCCACAAGCCTACTTGCTGCGGGCCGGAGGGTGCCTGTCCGCCCGTTCCATGACGGGCGCGGTGTGAGCGAACACACACCGCACCCGGCGGCTTGCTGCCACCTACCTGCTGTACTGCTTCAGCACGACGGCGGTGGCCAGCGCCGCGGTGACAGCCTCGTGGCCCTTGTCCTCGCTGGACCCCGGCAGCCCGGCGCGGTCCAGGCCCTGCTGCTCGGTATCGCAGGTCAGGACTCCGAAGCCCACCGGCACTCCGGTGGAGACGCTGACGTCGGTCAGTCCGGACGTCGCCGCCTGGCAGACGTACTCAAAGTGCGGCGTGCCGCCGCGGATCACGACGCCGAGGGCCACTACCGCGTCGAAGTGTGGTGCCAGCCGCGCGGCAGCGACCGGAAGCTCGAAGCTTCCGGGCACCCGCAGGACGGTGGGTTCGCTGATCCCGGCGTCCTTGGCGGCGCGCAGGGCACCGTCCAGGAGGCCGTCCATGATCTGGGTGTGCCAGCTGGCTGCCACTATGGCCAGCCTGAGCTGGGACGTTTCCGCCGGGTTCAGGGTTGTGAGGTCGATATCTGGTGCGCCGTGTCCGCTCATGCGTTAATCGTGATCCGTTCAGTCTTGTTCGTGGTCGAAATTGTCGGCAGAGGTGCCAGGAACCGTGACGACGTGGGTGTCCAGCGTCAGCCGGTGCTCCATGCGGTCCTTCTTGGTCTGCAGGTAGCGGATGTTCTGGTCGCGGGAGGGCACCTCGGTGGGAACCATCTCCACAACCTTCACGCCTGCCTTCGCGAGCCTGTTCTGCTTGTCCGGGTTATTGCTCAACAGCCGGACCTCATGCAGCCCCATCTCGGCGAGAACCTGGGCGGCCGCCTTGTAGCAGCGGGCATCCACGGGCAGCCCCAGCTGCTCGTTCGCTTCGACGGTATCGAAGCCGGCTTCCTGGAGGGCGTAGGCCTTGATCTTGTTTGCCAAACCGATCCCCCGGCCCTCCTGGCCGCGCAGGTACAGCAAGGTTCCGCCGAACTCCGCGATCATTTCGAGGGCATAGGCCAACTGTTCGCCGCAGTCGCACCGGTACGAACCGAAGACATCGCCGGTGAGGCACTCGGAGTGCAACCGGACCAGCGGGGCCTTGCCATCCTTGGGCGGGTTGGGCGAACTCACGGCGAGGTGCTCGGCGCCCGTCACCAGATCAGTCCACGCCTGCGCCACGAAGTCGCCAAATGCGGTGGGCAGCTGCACTATGGGACCGCCGCTTACGGGGTGCAGGACCTTACCGTTGCCGGTCTGCCCCGGATGGTGGCCGTTGCCGGTCTGCCCCGGATGGTGGCCGTTGCCGCTCTGCCCATGGTCGTGGCTCTGGTGACTGTCGCCGGGGACTCCGGTTGCCGTCATCGTTTCTCCTCTTCTCCGCCCGGACGTACTGCCCGGGTTTCACTCTCCGCGGAAGCCGCAGCCCCTTCTTCAAGGTAGGCCACCAGATCCTCGATCGAGATCAGGGGGCAACCGTGTTCGGCGGCAAAAGTCCGCAACCCGTCCAGGCGCATCATTTCACCGTCGTCGTATACAACCTCCGCGATGACACCCACGGGCTCCAGGCCGGCGAGCCGGCAGAGGTCAACTGCGGCCTCGGTGTGGCCGGGGCGTTCACGCACTCCACCCTTAACGGCGCGCAGCGGGAAAATATGCCCTGGCCGGGTCACGGACGCCGGTCCCGCTGCCGGATCAGCCAGGACACGGGCGGTCAGCGCCCGGTCTGTGGCCGAGATGCCGGTACTCACGCCGATGGCGGCGTCGCAGGAAACTGTATACGCCGTGCCCTTGGCGTCCTCGTTGACTGCCACCATCGGCGGCAGCACCAAGGCATCCGCGCGGTCCCCGGAAAGCGGGACGCAGATGACGCCGGAGCTGTACCGGATGGTCCACCCCATCAGGGCCGGGGTGGCATGCTGGGCCGCGAAGATGATGTCGCCTTCGTTTTCGCGGTCTTCGTTGTCCACCACCAGCACCGGCCTTCCCTGGGCCATTGCACGCACTGCGTCCTCGACCGGATCAAGCCTTTGCACAGGATCAAGCTTCAACGCAGGGACTGGCGCCGGCTCGAGCCGGGCCGTGCCGTTCATCGTAGGCCTCCGGTGGCGGCGGCTGTGCTGCCTTCGCTGCCGGAAAGCGTGCTGAAGGAGAGGAGGCGTTCGGTGTATTTGGCGAGGACATCCACTTCGAGGTTGACCCTGCTGCCGGCGGATTTCGCTCCCAGCCCGGTTTCGGCCAGCGTGGTGGGGATGAGTCCCACCTCGAACCATGGCTCCGGTTCCGCAGCGGGGCTGACCGCGGTCACGGTCAGCGAGACGCCGTCGATCGCTATTGACCCCTTTTCCGCGACATAGCGCGCCAGGTTATTCGGCAATCCGAAGCGGAGCCGTTCCCAGTTACCCAATGCTTCGCGTTCCAAAAGCCGGCCAACGCCGTCGACGTGTCCCTGGACCACGTGCCCGTCCAGCCGTCCGCCGGCCGGGACGCACCGCTCGAGGTTGACGGTGTCGCCAGCGGCGAGCTCTCCGATGGTGCTGCGGACCAGGGTTTCGCCCATCACGTCGACACTGAAGTCCCTGCCGTCGATTTCGGTGGCCGTCAGGCACACGCCGTTCACCGCGATGGATCCGCCCAGTGCCAGGCCCTCAGTGGATCCTGGCGCGTGCAGCCTGACGGTGGCACTGGTATCGCCATCCCTTTCAACGGACAGAACCTGTCCCTGTTCGGCGATAATTCCGGTAAACATCAGTAGCCTCCCATGGCTGGTTCCGCGCCGGGGCGGGATGATTGTGGTTCCAAAGATTGAGTTGTTTGTGGACGCAGGTGAAGCCTCAGGTCGCGGCCCAGGCTCCGTACCGAGCCGCCGTCGGACTCGTCCCATTCCCACTGCTGTGCATCCGCCAGGCTGGTGATTCCGAGTCCGTTGAGGGCAGGAGTTCCGGAACCGAGCAGGGTCGGGGCCAGATAAACGATGAGTTCGTCAACGAGTCCCGCGGCAAGGAAGGCACTGAGGATGCGTGAGCCGCCCTCGACCATGAGATGGCGCACGCCGGCAGCGTACAGCAGTGAGAGTGCTTCACGGGGATCGCGGGTGGGCAGGTGGAGCACGCGCCCGTCCTCCCCCCGGACTGCGGCATCTGCCGGAATGTCCCGCAACCCCATCACTGCCCTCAGCGGCTGCTTGCCTGCCGGGGCACCGGATGCATCCCGGGCGGTGAGCCGCGGGTTGTCCACCAGGACGGTCCGGGTGCCCACCAGGATGGCATCGATCCGCGCCCTGAGTCCGTGGTTGTCAGCGAGCGATTCCGGGCTGGAAATCCATTGGCTGGTCCCGTCCTCCGCGGCGATGCGGCTGTCCACTGTCTGGGCGATGTGGAGCGTCACGAACGGCAGCTTGGCGGCGACCCCTTGGAACCATTGCCTGTTCAGCTCCAGGGCCTCCCTGGCGGCCAGCCCGCTCCGCACCCTGATACCGGAATCCCGAAGGGTGGCTGCGCCGCCGGCCGCCGGGTCATGGGGATCGTCCACAGCGTAGATAACATCGGTGATTCCGGCCTCGATGATCGCCTGCGCGCACGGTCCCGTCCGGCCGACGTGGTTGCACGGTTCGAGCGTGACCAGCATGGTGGAGCCGCGCAGGTCCAGACCGGCGGCAGCGGCCTGGGCGATCGCGTCGGCTTCCGCATGGGCAGTGCCGGCGCCGCGGTGGTACCCGGTCACCAGCTTCCTGCCGTCGGCATCAACGACGACGGCGCCCACCAGCGGGTTCGCTCCCCGCGGCCCCCGCAGGGCTGCCTCCAGCGCCGTGTCCATGGCTGCGGTCTCTGCCGCACTGAAAGCCGTCACGACGTCGATCATCGGGCACCCGCCGGCTCGGCAGAATCAGATTGCGCCTCAACGGAGATCCTGGCATCAAAGAGCCATCGCAAAGGGTTCATGTCTGTGTGTCGTTCCTTCCCTCTAGAACCGCGATGGCTCCGGGGGTATACGACAGCAGAAGGCTGCGGCGTCACAGGACACCGCAGATACAGCTGTACGTGCTTCTCTCATCCAGACTTTAACTGTCGGTACCGGAATTTCACCGGTTCAACCGTCCGCCGGGTCCCTTCCTGGAGAGGAAAAGCACCGGCTCGCGGGTCGCGGACTGTCACCGCCGGTTCGGACTTACACCGACCCCGGAGCACGTATTGTGTGTTGCTATTCTGCCACAACCCCGAGGGGCTGCCGTCTATTCCGCCGACCCCGCGCGTAACCTCTGGCGGCCCGCCTCGCGCAGCCTGTCAATCGCGCCGGCAGGGTCAGCCGCACCGTAGACTGCCGAGCCGGCAACAAAGACGTTAGCTCCGGCCTCGGCTGCACGAACGATGGTCTCCTCGGTGATGCCGCCGTCAACCTGGATGGCGACGCCGATCCCCGAGCCGTCGATAGCAGCCCTCGCGCGGCGGATTTTCGGCAGCGTCAAGTCCAGGAACGACTGGCCGCCGAAGCCCGGCTCGACCGTCATGATCAGCAGCATGTCCAGCTCGGACAGCATGTCCAGGTAGGGCTCCACCGCGGTTCCCGGCCGCAATGCCATACCAGCTTTGGAGCCGCGGGCCCGCAACTCCCGGGCAAGCTTGACGGGGGCGATGGATGCCTCGGCATGGAAGGTCACGGAGGCCAGTCCGGCGTCCGCGAACCCCGGAGCCCAGCGGTCGGCATCGGCGATCATCAGGTGTGCATCCACCGGCACCGGGCTGACAGCCTGGATCCGCTGGACCACGGGCAGCCCGATGGTCAGGTTGGGAACAAAATGGTTGTCCATCACGTCCACGTGCACGGCGTCCGCATTGCTGATGCGCTGCAGTTCGGCTTCGAGATTAACGAAATCGGCGGAGAGGATGCTCGGGTTGATGCAGCATTCAGTCATGCGGAACCTTTCACTGGGCCTGCGGTAAGTCCTGGTCAATCTGGTCGGATCAGATTTTCTTGCGGATGAGGGCGAGGAACATCGCATCCGTGGAGTGGATGTGCGGCCAAAGCTGGGCCGTGGACTCATGGCCTGCACCCAGGCTCCCGGGAAGGCTGACGCTGTCCAGCGCCGCGCCCGCATCGAGCAGCTCAAGGTCGTCACGCTTCCGGAGCACATCAGCCACCACTGCCGTGGTCTCAGCCGGGTGCGGCGAGCAGGTGACGTAGGCCACCACTCCCCCGGGCCGGACGGCGTCGAGGGCTGACCTGAGGAGATCGCGCTGCAGCGGCCCCAGATCCGCCAGGTCCTTGGGCGTGCGGCGCCAGCGGGACTCCGGCCGGCGCCGGAGCGCGCCGAGCCCGCTGCACGGCACATCCACGAGGACCCGGTCGAAGGACTCCGGTTGCTCGGTGCCAACTTCGCGGCCGTCACCAGTGCGGACCCGCCACACATCCCGCGGCACGGCAGACAGGGCCTGGCTGACAAGTTTGGCACGGTGCGGGGCGGGTTCATTGGCCAGCAGTGTTGCACCCGAGGCGTTGGCCAGCGCGCCCAGCAAGGCTGCCTTGCCTCCGGGCCCGGCGCACAGGTCCAGCCATGCCTCACCGCCGGTTCCGCTTCCGGCGCCCGATTCAAGGCGGGGCCCAAGGTCCACGGCTGCCATGGCCCGGGCCACGAGCTGGGAGCCCACGTCCTGGACACGGGTGCTGCCGTTGCGAACGGATGCCAGCCGCCCGAGGTCACCGCCGCTTGAGAGGGCCGAGCCTTCGACGAGCACCCCGGGGGTGGCACCGCCTTCAATGGCCTCGTCAAGGTTCCCCAGACCGGGCAGCGCAACCAGGTTGACCACCGGGGCGGCGTTATCCGCTTCGAGCAGATCGTTGATTTCGGCGGCGGAGCGCCCGTGCGCCACCAGCGACTGGCGCATGGCCCGGACGATCCATTCCGGATGGGCGTATCGGAGGGAGGCGACTTTGGTTTCGTCGCTTTCGCCGGAAACCAGCAGCTCGAGCCATTCGTCAAGGCTGTGGGCCGTGACCTTACGGAGCACCGCGTTGATGAGGGCCGACGGGCCGGCGCCAATCACGGCACGCGCCAGGCCCACGGTCTGGTCCAGCGCCGCGTGGGCAGGGACCCGCATGGCGAGCAGTTGGTGGGTTCCGATCCGCAGGGCATCGAGGATAGCGAGGTCAAGCTGGTCCAGGGGCCTGTCGACGCAGCGGGCCAGGATGGCGTCGTACGTCCCCTGGCCGCGGAGGGCCCCGTAGCTGAGTTCCGTGGCGAAGCCGGCGTCGCGTTTGTCCAGCCCGTGATGACGGATCCGGGCCGGGAGCACGAGGTTGGCGTACGCGTCCTCGGCGGCGACCGCGCGCAGGACTTCGAAGGCCACCAGCCGGGCGGGGTCGGCCCGGCGGGTGCGCTGTGACGGTGCGTTCCCGGTGAAGCTCCGCTGGGAGCTGCGGTTCCGTTCCCGGCCCTGCGCGTTGCGCTGGCTGCTGTCCCGCTTCCCCCCGCCGCCACGGCCGCCACGGCCGCCGCTGCCGGCGCCACCGCTGCCGTGGCCGCCTGAATTACCGCCGGACGACTCGCTCATTCGAACACCACACTTTCAGGTGAAGCCATGCCGCGGGCCCAATCGGCCGCCGCCATCATCTTTTTGCCCGAAGGCTGGATCCGCGTTAGCTCTACAGCGTGGGATCCCGTCCCGACCAGGACGCTCTTCCCGTCGAGCTCCAACGCACCCGGGCCCAGGTGGCCGACGTCCGGCCGGAGGCGCACCGGCTCAAGCTTGACGCGCTGCGAGTCCAGGGAAGTCCAGGCGCCCGGCTCGGGCGTGACCCCGCGGGCCCGCCGTCCAATAGCGAGCGCAGGCTGGCTCCAGTCGATCCTGCCGTCGTCGATAGTCAGCTTGGGCGCGAGGGAAACCTGCCCCTGCTGCGGCTGCGCGACGGCCTTCCCGGCTTCCACCGCTGACAGCGTCTGTGCCAAGAGGACGGCCCCGCTGTGCGAGAGCCGCTCGAGCAGGACGCCGGCGGTGTCCTCCGGACCCACGCCTTCGGTCAACGTCCCGAAGACCGGTCCGGTATCCAGCCCTTCCTCGAGCAGGAAGGTCACTGCCCCGGTGATGTCGTCCCCGGCCATCACCGCACGCTGCACGGGAGCTGCCCCGCGCCAGGCAGGGAGGAGTGAAAAGTGCAGGTTGATCCAGCCATGCCTGGGGACATCGAGGGCCGCGCGCGGAATGAGCCCGCCGTAGGCGACGATAGCTGCGACGTCCGGACTGACAGCGGCGATGGTGGCCGTCACGGCGTCATCGACGCGGGCGGCATGGATGATCTCAATGCCCAGTTCTGCGGCCCGGGCGGCAACGGGCGACGGCGTCAGCACGCGTTTGCGTCCGACCGGCGCATCCGGGCGGGTAAGAACCGCAACGACGTCAAAACCGGCCTGCACCAGGGCGTCCAGTGACGGGACCGCAACGGCGGGCGTGCCTGCAAAAAGTACCCTCATGTGGCGGCGCCGCGCGGACCCGCACCAAAGCTTGTTCCACCAAAACTGGACCCGACCGTCTTGGCGCGCTTCGCCGTCGTGCGTTCAGCGACTGCGCCGTAGTCGGCATTGCGGATGGAGCGCAAGGCGGTCTTCCGGTCTTCGCCCTCAAGCCGGTCCGTGTACAGGATGCCGTCAAGGTGGTCCGTCTCGTGCTGGAAACAGCGCGCCAGCAGCCCTTCGGCTTCCACGGAAACCGGCTGGCCGTTCACGTCGAGGCCGGTAGCTCGCGTGGCGCGGTAGCGGCGGACCGGAAACCCCAGCCCCGGGATGGACAGGCAGCCCTCAACCTGGTCAGCCTGGTAGTCCTCGCTGTTTTCCAGGACCGGGTTGATGATGTGGCCTTCGACCCCGCCGATTCGGTAAGTGAAGACCCGCTGGCTGACGCCTATCTGTGGGGCCGCCAGGCCGGCGCCATCCACGTCCTCCATGGTTTCCGTCATGTCTGCGACGAGCTTGACCAGCTCCGGCCCGAATTCCGTCACGGGATCGGCAACTGTGCGAAGCACAGGATCGCCGATGATGCGGATATTCAGAATGGCCATATGCAGCACTTTCCTCACGGTGGGGTAAAGGGAACCAATCCAGTTTAGGCGCAGGGGCTTCGGTGCGGGGACTTCGGCTATGCGCTCTGGACCTGCGCGGATGGCGGTGGAGCGATGGGAAGCAGGGCCGAGCCCGCGCTGAGGGTATCTGCCGAGAGCTCCCAGACCCGCCGCAGCGCACAGAATTTCCACCAGTGGTGTTTGAGGACCTCGGGGTTGGCGCGGACGGGGCGGACTTCGGTCTCCCCGATGGCTACCGCCAGGAGGACCGGGCTCTCCCCGTACTGCCAGGATTCCCACTCACCTGCGACAGGATCCACGAGACTTTCTTCCGCCTTCATGCCGGCCACCAGCTGCATGACCACCTTGTCGTCGAGGGGCTTCACCGTGCCCTCCCGCGTGGTGCCCTTGGTCTTGTAGTCGATGAGGCAGATCCGGCCGTTGATGCGCGCCACCAGATCCAGCGTCCCCGCGTAGCCAACGGATTTGTTCCAGACGGTGATTTCGGGGGCGATGGGCTCCACGCCGAAGAGCTCCCACCATTCATCAAACCGGACAGCGAAGGCCTCCTCACCGTTTGCCGCGAGGGCCTCACGCGTTTCCTTCATGGTGTGAGGACGGCCCAGCGCACGGAGCGCAACCTGTTCGCAGTAACTGTGGACGCGGTCGCCGCGACGGGCGGCCTCATCGCGGTACGTCTCGGCCGCTTTGGCGGCCCTGTTGACGGCCTGCCGGATTTTGGCAGGGCTGCCCAGGCAGTCTGCGAGCAGCGGATCCTTCGCCAGGCTGCTGGCTCCCATATATCCGAACCAACCGTCCAGCCCATGCGGCTGCTGGCCGATGACGGTGGTGATGGAAGGAACGGAGAACTGCTCGGACGTGGAGCGCGCATACATGCGGCCGTATTCCGTGGCGTGGGCGAGAAGTGGATCAGTCATACAAAGACTCTTTCACAAGGGGCTGACAGAATGGCCGGGCACAAAAAAGGTCCGTTTCCCCTCGGTGTGAGCGGAAACGGACCAGATCCTCGGTGGGCGATACTGGGTTCGAACCAGTGACCTCTTCGGTGTGAACGAAGCGCGCTACCACTGCGCCAATCGCCCCGATGCATTTGAATGCTAGCCGACCCTGGGCCGTTTTTGGAAATCGGGAATTCATCCCGCCCGAATTACACCCTTGTAATTCGGAACTTCCGCTAGATTGCAGGGATCCAAGGCCGTTGCCGGATCTGGGAAGGGCGCGATTTGGAGAATCCTTGAACCTCCTATAGAGTTCTTACTCGTTGGAACGCGAGGAAATGCCCGGAACGGCAAGGAATCAGACTCCAAATGCGGACGTAGCTCAGCTGGTAGAGCACCACCTTGCCAAGGTGGATGTCGCGAGTTCGAATCTCGTCGTCCGCTCGCAGGACACTGTCAAGGCAAAGGTTCTTCGGGGCCGACGCTTACACGGTGGGTTGGCCGAGAGGCGAGGCAGCGGCCTGCAAAGCCGTTTACACGGGTTCGAATCCCGTACCCACCTCGGTGAAAACCATGGTTTCCGGTTCAGGCCGGGCAGCAATGGGCGATTGGCGCAGCGGTAGCGCGCTTCCCTGACACGGAAGAGGTCACTGGTTCGATCCCAGTATCGCCCACCAGGCAAGGAAACTTGCTTCATGCAGTACGTTCGGCCCGCGCCGGAACGCACTCATATGCGGACGTAGCTCAGCTGGTAGAGCACCACCTTGCCAAGGTGGATGTCGCGAGTTCGAATCTCGTCGTCCGCTCTCTTCTCACAAAACCCCTTTGACCGGACATCCGGTTCCGGGCGATTGGCGCAGCGGTAGCGCGCTTCCCTGACACGGAAGAGGTCACTGGTTCGATCCCAGTATCGCCCACAAAGCAGCTCCGACGGAGCTGCTTTTTTATTGCCCGGATTTTACGGATTGAACCCACAAATGTTGACAGGATTTGTCAATGCACCTTGGCACGTCCCCACGACAGGGCTAGGATCGGTTGCGGAGGAGCGAACTGGCTCCGCGATTGAAGGGAGGTGCTCGTGGGACTGATTGACGATCTTAAGGGCAAGGCTCAGGGTCTCATCCACGGAAACGAGCGGACCATCAAGGACGGCATCACAAAAGCCGGCGATTTCGTCGACTCAAAGACCGGCGGCAAGTACGCAGGTCATGTGAACAAAGTCCAGGAGGGCGCTTCCAAGCTTGTTGACAAGAATGACGGAACACCAGGCCAGGCACCTGCTACAGAGCAGGCTCCACCGGCCAACCCGGTTCCGCCGGTTGACAAGGCTCCGTAACAAGGATTCGGCCAGGGCATTGCCCTAGCACGTCAAGGGGGTGCGGGTCCCGCCGGGAGGCGGCGCCCGCACCTTTGGCGTTTAAGCCGGCTTGGGCGCCGCCGCTACGACGGCTCGTGGTTCTGGGCCTCACGGGCCAGCGCAGTAAGCCGGGAAACTGCCCGGTAATACTTCTTGGTATACCCGCCATGCATCATTTCGTCGGTGAAGAGTTGGTCGAAGGGAACACCGCTGGCCAGGATGGGAACATCCTTGTCGTACAGCCGGTCCGCGAGCACCACGAAGCGCAGCGCCACGGCCTGTTCGGTGATGGTTTCGACGTTGCGCCACACCACGCCGTCGATGCCGTCGATCAGTTGCCGGTAGCGGCTCGGATGCACACCTGCAAGGTGGCCGATCAACGTACTGAATTCGTCCTGCGCCACGGTCTTGCCGTCGAATTCGGCTTTCATCTGGGCTGCGAGCTGGCTGTTCTTGAGCGGGGCCGGAGGGGTAGGAAGTCCGCGGTGGCGGAAGTCCTCGCCGTCGATCCTGATCACGTCGAACTGGTCCGCCAGTACCTGGATCTCCCGCTGGAAATCGACGGCGGCAAAGCGCCCGTCGCCGAGCGACCCGGGCAGCGTGTTGGAGGTAGCGGCAAGCTTGACGCCGGCGTCGGCCAGTTCCCGCATCAGCCTGGACATCAGCACGGTATCGCCCGGATCATCCAGCTCAAACTCGTCGATGCACACCAGCTTGTAGTGGCTCAGGGCCTCCACGGTCTTGCGGAAAGACAATGCCCCCACCAGATTGGTGTACTCCACAAAGGTGCCGAAGGCCTTGGGCCCCGGCGCAGCGTGCCACAGCGAAGCCAACAGGTGCGTCTTGCCGACGCCGAACCCGCCGTCAAGATAGATGCCTGCCCGTGAGGTGTCCTTCTTGGCGAAGAGCCTCTTGAACAGCCCGTCACCGTCACCGGCACCCACTCCCCCGGCAAAACCTTCCAGGGCCTTCACTGCTGCTGACTGGCTGGGCTGTTTGGGGTCGGGCCGGTAGCTGGCAAAAGAGACCTTGCCGAACCGCGGCGAAGGATAGAAACCCTTGAGGAGCTCGTCCACCGAAACTGCCGGAGTGCGGGCGGCAAGCTGTTCGATCTGTACCAAGGGTGGTCCGTTCTGCTGGTGAGTTGTCCACAGAAAAGGATACCGGCAAGGCGGCGGCGCTCCTCGGCCATGGCGCCAGTAGGCGGACCAGCGTGACGAAGGCCATATTTCCCTCTATTAACCGGAGGGGCGAAATCGCCGGCTGCCGTGGCTTATGTTGGATCAGGTTCCCAACCTCCTTCTGCAGGTCCGCCCTACGTTTCAGTGAAAGGCCACTATGTCCTACCCGATTGAACAGAACGAGAAATTCGCTGCCTATGCCCGCCCGGAGCGGCTGGTTTCCACCGATTGGCTGGCTGCGGCCCTTGAAAGCGGCGCCGTAGCTGACGGAAACCTTGTGGTGGTCGAATCCGATGAAGACGTCCTGCTGTACGAGACGGGCCACATTCCCGGGGCCGTCAAGATCGACTGGCACACCGATCTGAACGACGAAGTTACGCGTGATTACGTCGACGGCAAGGCTTTTGCCGCGCTCGTCGCATCGAAGGGCATTTCCCGCGACAGCACGGTGGTCATCTACGGGGACAAGTCCAACTGGTGGGCTGCCTACGCGCTGTGGGTCTTCACGCTTTTCGGCCACGAGGACGTCAGGCTGCTCGACGGCGGCCGGGACAAGTGGATCGCCGAAGGCCGGGAACTGAGCACGGACACCCCCACTCCGGTGGCTGGCGAATACCCTGTGGTGGAACGCAATGACGCACCCATCCGTGCCTTCAAGGAAGACGTCCTGGCGCACCTGGGCAAGCCGCTCATCGATGTCCGCTCCCCTGAGGAATACACTGGCCAGCGCACGCACATGCCTGCCTACCCGGAAGAAGGCGCCCTCCGCGGCGGCCACATCCCGACGGCGGCGTCCATTCCCTGGGCACGCGCCGCAGCCCCGGACGGAACGTACCGCAGCCGCGAGGATCTGGAAGCCCTGTACCTCGGCGAAGCGGGCCTCACTGAAGGCGACGATGTTGTGGCTTACTGCCGCATCGGTGAGCGTTCCAGCCACACCTGGTTTGCGCTCAAGTACCTGCTGGGCTTCGACAGCGTCCGCAACTACGACGGTTCCTGGACCGAGTGGGGCAACGCCGTCCGCGTCCCCATCGTGAAGGGCGCAGAGCGGGGAACGGTCCCTGCCGCCAACTAGGACCGCCCGAATGTACACAGACGCCTGCCTGAAAAACTGCGAAAGCTGGAAGCGATGACTACATATGCCCTGCCCGCCGCTTTGGCGGAAATCGTCGATGACTTCCAGGCCCTGACCGAACCGGAGCGGCTTCAGCTGCTGCTCGAGTTCTCCCGTGAGCTGCCGGAACTGCCTGACAGGCTGAAGGACCACCCCGAGCTCCTGGAGCAAGTGGTGGAATGCCAGTCGCCGCTGTTCCTGACGATCGAGATGGACGGGAACGACGACGGACAGGCCGACAGCGTGCGGCTGTTCTTCAAGGCTCCGCCGGAAGCCCCCACCACGCGGGGTTTCGCGGGGGTGCTCCTCGAGGGGCTCGACGGGCTTACCGCTGAGGAGATCCTTGCCGTCCCTGACGACATGCCGGAACTGCTGGGCCTGACCCGTGCCATCACGCCGTTGCGGATGCGCGGCATGACGGCCATGCTGGGCCGAATCAAGCGCAAGGTGGCCGCTACCTCGCGGCTGCGGACCAAAACCGCTGCGCCCTGACGGTTCCTTCCGGTTGGGACGCAAGGCCTCTTCACAGGGAACGCCGGCCACTGCGGCATTGACCGCGGCCGGTGTTCCCTTTGTGCTGCACCCGTATACTCATGACCCCTCCGCGGCGAGCTACGGCACCGAAGCTGCCGACGCCCTGGGGATTGACCCGGAAAGGGTCTTCAAAACCCTGATGGTGCACGTGGAAGGGCGGCTCGCGGTGGGTGTGGTGCCGGTGAGCGGAAATCTTGACCTGAAGGCGTTCGCTGCCGCCTTGGGCGCGAAAAGGGCCCTGATGGCGGACCCAGCGGCCGCTGAACGCCGGACAGGCTACGTCCTCGGCGGGATCTCCCCGTTGGGACAGCGCCAATCCTCGCCGACAGTCATTGACGGCAGTGCCCTTGCCCTGGAGACCATGCTGGTTTCGGGAGGAAGGCGCGGGCTGGACATCGAAGTCGCGCCGGCTGACCTCCTCCGGCTCACGGGCGGCATCACAGCCGCAATCGGAACGGCTAAGTAGCCGCCTTTCCGGGGTAGGACTGTCCCGGGTTGATCCGCGGAACAAGGTGCTGGCGGAGCCATGCCTTGACGAGCCGTTCCCAACGTTCGGGGTCCACGTTCCACTCCTTCGTGTGCCTGGCGTGGTTGAAGGTTTCGAAGGTGACCATTTCCGGATTCCGCTCGGCGAGGGTGGCAGATGGTCCGTAGGGCACGTATTCATCGTCAACGCTGTGGAGGATCAGCGTGGGGGTCCGGAGTTCCACGGCCCGGGAGACCCAGTCCATGGCTTTGAGGTCCACGGGTGCTGCCAGGCCCGTGAGCCTGCGGCCCAGCGGGTGGCCCAGCATCAGCTGTCCGTACCGTCCCACCAGGGATGGGATCCTGTTCACCTCTGCATGATGGGCGAGCACGTTCACCCAGTTGATGACGGGAGCATCCAGGACCATGGCCCGGATCACGTGGCGGTACCGCGACAGGTCCGCGGTCTGCAGGCAGATGGCTCCGCCCATGGACCAGCCGAAGAGGACAACCTCCTCGGCACCGTTGGCCAGGGCGTATTCGATGGCGGCTTCCACATCCCGCCACTCGGTCGATCCCAGGCCGTAGCGGCCGTCGCCCGCCGATGGCGCCAGGCCGTCGTTGCGGTAGGAGACCAGCAGGCTGGTCAGCCCCAGTTCCAGGGCCGGCCCCACTGCCCTCAAGGCTTCCAGCCGGGTGGCGCCGCGGCCGTGGACCATCACGGCCCACGTGCGCGGTTGTCCGCCGGCCCGTACCAGCCAGGCCGGTGCCTGGCCGCCGTCGACGCCGATGAGGACGTCCTCTGCCGGCAGGCCGACGGCGGCCGGGTCAGGATAGACGGCTCCGCTCCACCACCCGCGGCGGGCGGTGTTGAGATCACCGCTGTAGACAGCCTCGACTTCCCGGAGGACCGTGCGTTCGGCCGGGGCGTAGGAGACGATGCGTCCGATCCGGGCGTGTCCTTTGCCGCCGTCGAAGAAGAGGCCGTATACGCCGTCAACGGTAGTGTCCTCATTTGCTGCGAGGATGACCTGCTGGCCTTGGCCCTCGCGGATTACGGCAAGCACTTCCTGGTTCGCGACCCGCTGCCGCGCGGGGGTAATGACACGGCGGGCAAAATACAGTGCAAGGGCCGAGGAACCGGTGGCCAGCAGGCCAGCCAGGGCACCCCCGCCGATGACGCTGCCGATGGCCCACTTCGCGCGCAGCGACATCCCCGGGCCCGGTTGGGGCATGGGTGCAGCCGTGAGGGGTTCGGTTCTCGGAAAAGATGACATGGTTCCATTCTTACCGCCGCCGGCCTGCAGGCCATATTCGCGCGCCGTGCCGCGCCGGACTCAATGGATGCAGGTGCCCGAGCACAGGGCTAGGCTGATTCCATGAGCGACCCTATCGTCATCCTGACCGAAGAACCGCTGGGAGCGGACGACCGCCTGAACATTGAACGGCTGGTGGATGGGGCAGACACGCGCCTTGTGCTCCTGGTTCCGGCCAATACCGAGCGGCACCTGGTGGTGGATTTCCTGGAAAACCTCTCCATGCTGGACGTTGCCAAGGCCTTCCATGAACTGACGGCCCATGCCCCGGATCCGGCCGCCGAGCGGGCGGAAGCCGCCGAGACCCTGGCGGTCTCACTCGACGCTCTTGAGGGCCTGGGCGGCGGAGTCACCGGAGAGGTGGTGGAGGGCGGTGCCGTCAGCGGCCTGGTATCCAAGGTCAAGGAGCTGGGCGCAGCCCAGGCTGTGGTCATCACCCGTCCGCACGCGGTGGCCGACACCTTCCACACGGACTGGGCAAACAAAGCCCAGGACCGGCTTGGGCTCCCGGTCCTGCATCTCTATGCCGGTTCGGGATTTATCGGTGACTCCTGAGCGTTGACCACGTTATGAGCATCTTTGGAAACAGCATCTTCGGCAACAAGGCCACGGGCTCCATTCCCGCAGTCGGGGACGTGACCGGCCCAGAATCCAGCCAGCAGAAATCCGATGCGGAGTGGCGGCAGGAACTCACGCCGGAGGAGTACCACGTGCTGCGCGACGCCGGCACCGAACGGCCCTTCACCGGCGAGTACTGCGACACGCACACGGCCGGGGTCTACCAATGCCGGGCCTGCGGGGCAGAGCTTTTCACCAGCAACGAGAAATTCGATTCCCACTGCGGCTGGCCGTCCTTCTGGGCGCCGCTCGCCGAGGGCACCGTGCGCTACATCCATGACCGCACCCTGGGGATGGAAAGAGTGGAGGTCCGTTGCGCCACGTGTGATTCGCACCTGGGCCACGTTTTCGACGGCGAGGGCTACGGAACCCCGACTGACCAGCGCTTCTGCATTAATTCCGTTTCACTGAAGCTGGTTCCCCGCGAGGTTGAGGAACAGTCCACACCTGATTCCTGATGGCCACCAGGCCCTGGGAATACTTGAGCTGGAGTGTCTCTTTGAGCCATCGAGGCAAAGACTTGCTTATGGGTGCAGCCTTTTTGAGTTAGGAGATCTGGGTGATTGCTAGGCTCGCCGTAGAGTCCCAAGCAATGAGAAAGGCACCTACGATGACCGAGACCGTGATCAGCGCCCCCACCAGGATTTCCGCCGAACATCCGCACTGGATCCGTTTGAAGGACGCCGCCACCGCGCTCCAGGCCCTCCAGGTCCAGGACGGCTCCATCCCCGGTTCAAGTGACCACGGCGCCGCGGCTGCGCACGTGGCAGCCATCGCCGAATCCGTCAGCTCACTTGCCCCCCTGTTCCCGCACGATGAGCCCTACCTTGCCGCAGTGAAAGCCGATTTCGAGGAATGGGCGGCCAGCGGCTTCGGCATCCCGGATTTCCTCTCCTCGCTCCTGGCGTTCCAGCCCCAGCAGCAGCGCCAGGATGGGCTGCAGCATGTGGTCATCTTCCCCATGTACACCCAGAACGGCAGCAGCAGCCGTCTCGTGGAAGCGGTCCTGATCGAGGTGATCTGGCCTGATTTCATCGCTGGCCTGGAAGCCGGGGATTACTCCAATAAGCTTTTTGTGCCCATTCGCTTCCTGGACTTCACGCCCGGGTACAACACCAACTCCGCAGTGCTGTTCCCGGAAACGGTGGGCGTCAGGGAAACGCCTTCCTTCACGTGGGGCGCGATCTTTGCGGACCGCGAGGCAGCGCGGTTCCGCCGGGTCCTGCGGGCGGCAGCGGACATCACCTCGCTGGAGCTTCCCCCCGGTGCCGCGGAGCTGCTGGAAGACCAGGAACTGACCGAGGCCACGTTTGTGATGTGGGACCTGATCCACGACCGGACCCACATGCGCGGCGACCTCCCGTTTGACCCGTTCATGATCAAGCAGCGCATGCCGTTCTTCCTGTATTCGCTGGAGGAACTCCGCTGCGACCTCACCGCCTTCAGGGAATCCGTCCGGATCGAAAAGGACGACGACGCCGAACCCGAAGCCCGCCGTCACGCCGGACTTGTCCAGTATGCCATCATCTTCGATAGGATTTTTCGCTTCGCGATCACCGGCAGCCGGGTCCGCAATTACGACGGCCTGGGGGGCCAGCTGCTCTTCGCGTGGCTACACCAGCACCACGTCCTGCACTGGACAGACAGCCGTCTCAGCGTCGACTGGGACCACGTGGCGGATGCCGTGATCGCCCTGGGAGCCAGGATCGACGAGCTGTACTGGCGTTCCATCGACCGGCCCAAAACGGCCCATTGGCTCGCGGCCTACCAGCTGATTTCCGACACCCTCACGCCGAACCCCGCGTCGGTATGGGCCAAGGGCCCTGAATCGCTGCCGCTCGCCGGTCCTCCCCGGGGCCTGACGGACCAGGTGTTGGATGACGAATTCCCGCTGTCCATGTTCTATGAGGCTTTGGAGAAGAAAATGCGTCCCGTCATCGAATCCACGGCCGGAATCACCGGCAGCTCTGCACTGAATCCGGCACTGTGAGTCATATCCCGGCTGTGAATGGCGCCCCGGTCCTGAACGTCCTGGTCACCGGGGGCAGCGGAGCATCAGGAATTGCCGTCGCCGGGGCCCTCCGGGAAGGAGGGTTCCGGGTCTTCACAGTGGGTTCGGACAGGACCCGCATTGAAGAGGCGGCAGCGCAGGCCGGCGACGGCGTCACTCCCCTCGTCTGCGACCTTGCCGGCCTCGCCGACGTCCAGTCCCTCAGGGACAGCCTCGCCGGCACTGGCGTCACCATCGACGCGGTCATCCACCTGGTGGGCGGCTGGCGCGGGGCAAAGGGAATCCCGGACCAGAGCGACTCCGACTGGGAGTTCCTGGAGCGGGGAGCCATCACCACCCTCCGGAATGTGTCCCGCGTGTTCTACGCGGACCTGGCCGCTTCCGTTTGCGGGAGGTTTGCCATGGTCTCCTCGACGGCCGTGGGTAAACCCACCGCGGCAACGGCCAGCTACGTGGCGGCGAAAGCCGCCGCCGAGGCGTGGACCATGGCCATGGCCGAAGGCTTCAGCCGCGCGGAGTCCAGCGCCGCCGTCGTCCTGGTGGTGAAGGCGCTCGTGGATGCGGAGATGCGGAAGCAGCACCCGGAACGGGCTTTTCCCGGCGCCACCGATGTCCGGGACCTGGCCGCCGCCGTCGTCGGCCTGTTCAGCAGTCCTGCAGGCGGGCTGAACGGCCAGCGCCTGCTGCTGACCCCCTGACTCCTTAGACTGAAAGCGTGAGCAAAGCAATGACACCCGCAACAAATACGGCCCCACCGCTGGAAATTCCCTCCATGGCCCGGCTTCACGATACAGCTGTCCGCGGCTTCGCTTCGGACAACTACTCAGGCGTCCACCCCGAGGTCCTGGCCGCGCTGGCTGCGGCGAATGGGGGCCACCAGGTTTCCTACGGCGAGGACGACTACACCGCGCGCCTCCAGGAACTGATGGAGGAACACTTCGGATCCGGTATCGAATGCTTCCCGGTGTTCAACGGGACCGGCGCCAACGTCCTGTCCCTGCAGTCGCTGCTTCCGCGCTGGGGTGCCGTGGTCTGTGCGTCCACAGCCCATATCAACATGGACGAGAACGGTGCCCCCGAACGGATCGGCGGGATTAAGCTGCTGCACGTCCCCACGCCTGACGGCAAGCTGACGCCGGAACTGATTGACCGCGAGGCGTGGGGCTGGGGCGATGAGCACCGCGCACAACCGCTGGCCGTCTCCATCACCCAGACGACCGAACTCGGCACGTGCTACAGCCCTGACGAGGTGCGCGCCATTGCGGACCATGCCCATGCCAAGGGCATGAAGCTCCACATGGACGGCGCCCGCCTGGCCAACGCGGCCGCGCACCTGCAGGTTCCGCTGAGGGATTTCACGCGCGACGCCGGTGTGGACATCCTGTCTTTCGGCGGGACGAAGAACGGGCTGCTCTTCGGCGAAGTTGTTGTGGCGCTCAACCCGGAAGCGGCGTCCGGCCTGGTGTACCTGCGGAAGATGAACATGCAGCTCGCCTCCAAGATGCGGTTTCTTTCAGCCCAGTTCATCGCGTTGCTGGAAGGCGGCCTGTGGCTCCGTTCGGCGTCCCACGCCAACGCCATGGCCACCCGCCTCCGTGCGGCCGTGGACAGGATCGATGGCGTGGAGCCCACACAGAAGACAGAATCCAACGGTGTATTTGCCGTCCTCCCGGAGGGCGTGGCCGGCAGGCTGCGGGAGTCCTTCCGGTTCTACGACTGGAATGAGGCCGCCCGGGAAGTCCGCTGGATGTGTTCCTTCGACACGAGTGAGGACGATATTGATGCCTTCGTTACCGCGATCCGCCGGGAGCTGGCTGCCCACCACGCAGGCGCAGCCTCCAGATAGCATGAACCCGCTGACGGCGAGCCTGCGCTCCCGCCCCGCTGCGGTTGCGTAACCTGCGAAGGTGAATGCACTCGCCCAGGTTCCCCCGGAGTTTCTTCACGCGTTGGGAACCCTCAGGAAGGCCCAGTGCCGCAGTGAACTGCGCCTGGCGGAAATTCCGGCTCCGGCACGGCTGGCACCCTACGCGGTGGCCCTCGGTGCCGAAGTCATGGCGCCCCGTCCCGGCAGCGCTGCCACTCCTGTCCACGGGCCGGCGGCCATGGCCCTTGCTGCTGCCTCCGGAACAGACGACGACGGCGACACGGAGCTCGCCACCGGGCGTTTTATCCTCCTGCACGATCCCGATGGCTCCGCCGTCTGGGACGGCGCGTTCCGCATCGTGACCTATATCCGGGCGCAGCTGGAACCCGACATGGGCAATGACGAAATGCTGGGGACGGTGGCGTGGACCTGGCTCGTGGAAGCCCTCGAGAACCACAAGGCCCCCTACCGGGCAGCCGGCGGCACGGCCACGCGTGTGCTCTCCGAGAGCTTCGGGACGCTATCCGAAAGGCCAGGCTCGATCGATATCGAACTGCGCGCATCCTGGACACCGGCGTCGTCGGACGTCACCGCCCATCTGGAAGCGTGGTCCGACATGGTGTGCACGTTCGCGGGGCTCCCTCCGCTTCCCGACGGCGTGTCTGCCCTTCCCCGCCGCCGCCGGAACTAGAAGCAGCCGGATACCACCTTGTCGGTAAACTGAAGGCACCATGACCCCTCACATTCCGGATAACACCACGGCCGGCGCTCCGGCTGCTGATACCACCACCCACATCACGGTGGAGGGCTTCGACAGCCCGATCCCCGAAATCATTGACCTCGATTCACCCCGCGACGGCGTGCCCCTTGTCATCGAAACGCAGTCCGGGCTGGAGCGGTGCGCCGCGGCCATCGCCGCAGGGACCGGGCCGGCGGGCGTGGATGCCGAACGCGCCTCCGGGTTCCGGTACGGCCAGCGCGCCTTCCTGGTCCAGATTCGCCGCGAAGGCTCGGGAACCTGGCTGATCGATCCGGAGCCCTTCGGCGACCTGGCCATCATCAACGATGCCCTCAAGGGAGTGGAGTGGATCCTGCACGCGGCCAGCCAGGACCTCCCTTGCCTGTCCGAATTGGGCATGTGGCCGGACAAGCTGTTTGACACAGAGCTTGCCGCCAGGCTCGCAGGCTTGCCGCGCGTCGGCCTGGCCGCAGTCATTGAGCAGCTGCTGGGCTTCGGCCTGGCCAAGGAACACTCGGCCGCCGACTGGTCCACCCGCCCCCTGCCGGAGCCGTGGCTGCGCTACGCCGCGCTGGACGTGGAAGTCCTGACGGAACTGCGCGAAGAACTCATCGAACTGCTTGAGGCGGACGGCAAGCTGGAGTTCGCAGAGCAGGAGTTCGCCGCCATCCTGGCAGCCGGAGTAGCCCCTCCCCGGATTGATCCCTGGCGCAAAACCTCCGGCCTCCATCAGATCCGTGACCGCCGGCAGCTGGCGGCGGTCCGCGAGATGTGGCTGGAGCGCGATTCCCTGGCGCAGAAGCGGGATGTCGCTCCCGGCAGGCTCGTTCCGGATTCCGCCCTGGTGGCCGCGGCCAAGGCCATGCCTGCCACCGTGCCCCAGTTGCTGGGAACCAAGGGCTTCCACGGCCGGGCGGCACAGCGGGAGGCCCCACGCTGGCTTCGCTGTATCGCCGCTGCGAGGGACCTTGAAGAACTTCCCCCGCTGCACCTGCCCACTAACGCACCGCCCCCTCCCCGCGTGTGGACGGACCGCGATCCGGAGGCAGCAGCACGCCTGTCAACCGCCCGCCCGCTACTGCAGGAAAAGGCGGAGCAGCTGAACCTGCCCTTGGAGAACCTCCTCACCCCGGACTACCTGCGCCGCGTGGCATGGCGCCCGCCCGCAGACACCACCGAAGCCGCCGTTGCCGGGGAGCTCCGTATCCTCGGCGCCCGCGAGTGGCAGATCGGACTCGTGGCCCCGCTCATCACCGAGGCGTTCCTGAACCCACAGCCACTGCCGGCCAAGGAACCCCGCGAGCCAAAGCCATAGCAGGGGTCAGGGACTGAAGCACGAAGCCCGACCGGCACGAAACCAGCCCTCACCCTTGCGAACGGCGGGCCTTGCACGCTAAGTTACTCACGAGTAACATAGTGTCCACTGCCGTCCGGATCATTGCTGCCCTTGGCCACTGACCGGCGCCAACGTCTCGATGAGGAGTTACACGTGAGCCAAGCCCGCCACAGCGGAGAACACAGCAGCGGATCCCCGCGCACAGTCCGCGACGTCGTTTTTGTCGACGGCGTCCGCACACCCTTTGGCCGGGCCGGCGAAAAAGGTATCTATGCCGGAACCCGTGCCGACGACCTGATGGTCAAATGCATCCGCGAACTCCTGCGCCGCAACCCTTCGTTGCCGGCAGAGCGGATCGACGAAGTAGCCGTGGCCGCCACCACCCAGACCGGTGACCAGGGCCTGACCCTGGGACGTACCGCAGCCCTGCTGGCCGGACTCCCCCGCACCGTTCCGGGCTTCGCCATCGACCGCATGTGCGCCGGCGCCATGACAGCCGTGACCACCACAGCCAGCGGCATCGGCTTCGGCGCCTACGACGTTGTGATCGCCGGCGGCGTGGAGCACATGGGCAACCACCCGATGGGCTCTGGGGCCGATCCCAACCCCCGCTTCATGTCAGAGCGACTGGTGGACCCCGCTGCGCTGAACATGGGCAACACGGCGGAGAACCTGCACGACCGCTTTCCCGCCATCACCAAGGAACGCACCGACGCGTACGCCGTCTCCTCGCAGGACAAACTGGCCGCGGCCTACGGCAAGGGTCAGATCCAGCCGGACCTGGTGCCGGTGGCCACCCTCAAGCCGGAACAGGGCTGGACCCTGAACAGCGTGGACGAGCCGCCCCGCCCCGGCACCACGCTGGAGGATCTTGCCGCCCTGCGCACCCCCTTCCGGGCCCATGGCCGCGTCACCGCCGGCAACGCCGCCGGACTGAACGACGGCGCCACCGCTGCCGTCCTGGCGTCCTCGGATGCCGCTGCCGAGCTGGGCCTGCCGGTCAAGATGCGCCTGGTCAGTTATGCCTACGCTGGCGTTGAGCCGGAGGTGATGGGGATCGGTCCCGTGCCCGCCACCGAGAAGGCCCTGAAGAACGCGGGCCTCGGCATTGACGACATCGGCCTGTTCGAAATCAACGAAGCGTTTGCCGTCCAGGTGCTGAGCTTCCTGGACCACTTCGGAATCTCCGACGACGATCCCCGCGTCAACCGATATGGGGGCGCCATTGCCGTGGGCCATCCGCTGGCCTCCTCCGGCGTGCGGCTCATGAACCAGCTGGCCCGGCAGTTCGAAGAGGACCCCTCCGTACGCTATGGCATCACCACCATGTGCATCGGCCTGGGCATGGGAGCCACCGTCATCTGGGAAAACCCGCACCACCCCGGCTACGGCACAGCCACCGGGTCCGGTCCTGAATCAGTTACAGAAGGAGCCGCAGCATGAGCGCCGCAGATTTCACCAAGCTGGCCGAACTCTTCCCCGATGAGACGGTGACGCACTCTTACGTCCAGGACATCGCGCTCCCCGCGGCGCACGGGAAGCCAAGTCCCGGCATTTTCGCCCTGGTCACCCTGGACAACGGCCTGGACCACTCCAAGCCCACCACACTGGGACCCAACACCCTGGTGGAACTGGGTACCGTCCTGGAAGGCCTGCGCGAACGCGCGGCCCGCGGCGAGATCGTGGGTGTCGGCGTTACAGGCAAGCCGTACTACCTCGTCGCCGGAGCGGACCTCTCCGCGGTGAAATCGCTGGACAACCGGGAGCACGGGCTCTGGATGGCCCAGCTCGGCCACGACGTCTACGCCACGCTGGCCAACCTCGGCGTGCCCAGCTTCGCGTTCATCAACGGCGTGGCATTGGGGGGCGGCCTGGAGATCGCCCTGCAGTCCACGTACCGCACCGTGTCCACCGGCGCCGGCGCCCTGGCGCTGCCCGAGGCTTTCATCGGCCTGGTACCGGGCTGGGGCGGGGTCTACATCCTGCCGCGGCTGATCGGACCGGAGAACGCCGTTCAGGTCATGATCGAAAACCCGCTCAGCAACAACCGCACCCTCAACGGGCCCCAGGCCTTCAAGCTGGGCATCGCCGACGCAATGTTCGAGCCTGCGGACTTCCTGGAGCAGTCGCTCGCCTGGGCCGCGGAAGTAATCTCCGGCGACGTGGTCCCGGAGCGCTCCAACGCCGTCGATCCTTCCCTCCCCGGCACGGCTGACCGCTGGACGGCCGCCGTGGCCGCCGGCCGCGCCTTTGTCGAAGGCAAAACGTCCAACGCGTCGCCGGCGCCGGCCAAGGTCCTGGACATCCTCGAGGCCAACCGCACCATGACGCAGGCGGAATCCGCCGCGCTCGAATGTGAAACGCTCGCCGGGCTGATGCAGACCGATGAATTCCGCGCCACCGTCTATGCCTTCCTGGACCTCGTGCAGAAGCGGTCCAAGCGCCCGGCCGGTGCTCCTGACCGAAAGCTCGCCCGGCCGGTGACCAAGGTGGGTGTGGTGGGTGCCGGGCTCATGGCCAGCCAACTGGCCCTCCTGTTCGCCCGCCAGCTCAAGGTGCCGGTCGTCATGACGGACATCGACCAGGCGCGCGTGGACAAGGGCGTGGGCTACGTCCACTCAGAGGTGGACAAGCTCCTCGGCAAGAAACGGATCAGCCAGGATGCCGCCAACCGCACCAAGGCTCTGGTCACGGGCTCGGTGTCAAAGGAGGCCTTCGCGGATGCGGACTTCGTGATCGAGGCCGTCTTTGAGGAGCTGAACGTCAAGAAGCAGGTGTTCGCCGAGGTTGAGGCGATCGTGTCCTCCGACTGCATCCTCGCGACCAACACGTCGTCGCTATCCGTGACGGCCATGGCTGAGGACCTTAAGCAGCCGGAACGGCTTGTGGGCTTCCACTTCTTCAACCCGGTGGCAGTCATGCCGCTGCTGGAGATCGTCCGCGCCCCAAAGACCGACGACGCCGTGCTGGCCACCGCCTTCGAGCTCGCCAAGGGACTGAAGAAGACCGGAGTGCTGGTCAAGGATGCGGCCGCGTTTGTGGTCAACCGGATCCTCCTGCGCCTCATGGGTGAGGTCACGGCAGCCTTCGATGAAGGAACCCCCGCCGAGGTCGCTGACAGCGCACTGCGGCCGATGGGCCTGCCCATGACACCCTTCACGCTCGGCGCCATGGTGGGCCTGCCGGTAGCCCAACACGTCCAGGAATCCTTGCACACCGCGTTCGGCGACCGCTTCAGTGTGTCCGCCAACCTGCAGAAACTGATCGACAACGGCATCACGTCGCTGTGGGTGCCTTCCTCCGGCGGCTCCCAGGAAATCCCGGAATCCACATTGTCGCTCATGTCCTTTGGCACGTCCCCGTCCACCGGCGAGGAAGTGCTGCGGCGCACCCAGGATGCCCTGGCCGAGGAAATCGGGCTGATGCTGGACGAAGGCGTGGTGGCCGGCGCCGAGGACATCGACCTCTGCATGATCCTCGGTGCGGGCTGGCCCATGTTCCTGGGCGGCATCACCCCCTATCTGGACCGGACGGGGGCGTCCGAGCGGGTCAACGGCAAGCGGTTCCTGGCGCCCGGAATCGCTTCCCGCGCCTGACGGCGACTGCGCCGACGGCAGACGCTATTGCCGCGTGCCCGTCGTCGGCGCAGCCGTTGCGCCAGTTGCGGCTCCCCCGGTCGCCGTGCCAGCTGTCCCGGCTCCCCCCGAACCCGTTCCCCCGGTCCCGGAAGCTCCGTTGCGGCGTCCCTGGCCGGGCGTCTGGGCCCCAGCACCACCTCCTGTACTGGCACCGGTGCCGGTGCCCTGGAAATTGGAAAAGTTGGTCCGGGCTCCGCGGGTTCCGGCGTCGATTTGCTTCTGGATGGCCGAGCCGCCAAACAGACCGGCAGCGACCAGCAGGATGCAGGCCATGACCTTTGTGGAGCGGCCCATGACGTACCTGCTTCTGGGGACAAAAGGCTCCTCGTCGGCCGGGGCCGGCAGCGGATCACCGTGGAAGGGTGCCGACTCGTCGCCGAAGGCTGCGCCGACGAGGGGGCTGTCCTCGCCGACGACGGCGCTGCCCGTGCCGCCGTCGTCATCCCGCCCTGTACCGGAAGGCCACTCCTGGAGTCCCTGTGGATCCGCCGCGGGCAATGCCTGGGTGTCGGGCTCTCCGGCGCCGCGACGGCCGCGGGGAGTGTGGGTGCTGCCTGGGAAGAAACTCATATCGGAAGTCCTATTCGTAGCGGAGGGCATCGATCGGCCGCAACTTGGCGGCCTTGTTGGCGGGATAGACACCGAAGACCAGGCCGATGACGGCCGACACAGCCAGCGAGACCCAGACCGTCCAGGGCTGGACCTCGGGCTGGACTCCGAGGACAGGGAAGGCACTGCCAGCGAAGCCGATCACGATTCCGGCGATGCCGCCAATGACTGAAATGATCAGCGACTCGATCAGGAACTGGGCGACGATGCTGCCCCGCGAAGCCCCGATGGCCTTGCGGATTCCGATTTCGCGGGTACGTTCGGTCACCGTGACCAGCATGATGTTCATGACGCCTATCCCGCCCACCAGGAGGCTGATGGCCGCCACAGCGCCGAGCAGGATAGTTAGTGTCTGCGTCGTGTTGGTGGCGGTGGTGAGAATCTGCGCCTGGTTACGGACCTGGTAGTCACGGTTGGTGGCGTCCACCTTGTGGCGGGCGTCCAGGATCATCTGCACTTCATTCTGGGCCTGGTTCATGACGTCGGCCGAGGCAGCCTGCACGGTGATCGAGGCCAGCGTCGGGGAGTAACCGGTGAACTTGTTCTGCGCAACAGTCATCGGGACCACGACGATGTCATCGGGGTCGTTCAGTCCCGAGGATCCCTTGACGCTCAGCACGCCGGCAACGGTGAAGTTCTGGCCGTTCAATTGGATGGTCTGGCCGACGGCGGACCCGGTTGCAGCCCCGAACAGATCGGCGGCGACTGTGTTGCCGATGACCGCGACCGGGTTTGCTGCCTGCTGGTCGGCATCCGTGAAGAGCTTTCCCGAAGCCGCCGTGCTGTCGCTGATGTCAAAATAGGCCGGCGACGTGCCCAGGAAGCTGGCTACCGAGTGTGTCGCGTTGCTGAACGTCGCGGTGACGCCCTGCGCCTGGACGATCGGAGCTGTCCGGGCGATGTCGGGGGCGAGCACCGGGTCCGTCAGCGCATGCTCGTCGTCGAGGGTGAGGTTTGTGCTGCGGGTCCGGTTCGCTCCCGGCTGGGCTCCGGCGCCCGCGCGGCCTCCAAAAGACGTGGAACGGCTCACGGTCAGGACGTTGGTGCCAAGCTTGCCGATTTGGGCCTTGATGTTGTTGCTGGTTCCCGCGCCGACCGCGAGCAGGATGATGACGGCGGCGATTCCGATCAGGATTCCCAGGGTGGTCAGCACGGAGCGCATCTTGTTGGCCGCAACCCCCGAGAGAGCGAAACGGGCGGACTCCAGGACGTTCATGGGGTCACGGCCAGGGTCCGGCCGCCGAGCGGCTGCTGGCGGTCGTCGGAGACGATCAGGCCGTCCTGCATGCGCACGACGCGCCCGGCGCGCTCAGCTACGTCCATCTCATGCGTGATCATGATGATGGTCCGGCCCGAGTCGTGGAGCCGGCCGAAGAGGTCCAGGATCTCCGCTGACGCCCGCGAATCGAGGGCGCCCGTGGGCTCGTCCGCCAGCAGCAGGACGGGATTCGTAACGAGCGCCCGTGCGATGGCCACGCGCTGCTGCTGGCCGCCTGAGAGTTGGGACGGCCGGTGGTCTGCCCTGCTCGACAGACCCACCGCGTCCAGCATCTCCAGGGCGCGGGCGTGCCGCTCCTGCCGGCTCACGCCGGCATAGGCGAGCGGCATCGCCACGTTGTCCGCCGCCTTGGTGCGCGAGATCAGGTTGAAGTTCTGGAAGACGAACCCGATCTTCCTGTTGCGGATCTGTGCCTGCTGGTACTCATCGAGTTCCACGGTGTTGATTCCGTCCAGCAGGTAGCTCCCGGCAGTGGGTGCATCCAGGCAGCCGATGATGTTCATCATCGTCGACTTCCCGGAGCCCGAGGCCCCGATGATTGCCACGAAGTCGCCGCGCTCGATAACGATGTCCACGCCGTCGAGCGCCCGGACTTCCGCCTCGCCCTTGCCGTAGACCTTGCTGACTCCGGACAGTTCGATCACTGCAGCCATGGCCACTAACCGCCGTTCCGGGTGCCGCCGCTACGGTTGCCGCCGCCGAATCCGGCGCCGCCGAAGCCGTTGCCGCTGGTGCTGGCCGTGCCGGTGTCCAGCGTGCCCGAGATCGCCGGTAGCTGGATCTGGTCTCCTTCGGAGAGGCCGGTGAGGATCTGCGTGCGCCCGCTGGCGCTGATGCCGGTGGTGACCTGTTTCGCCGTCGTGGTCCCGTCCTTAACCACATTGACAGTCTGGCGCGTCCCGCTGGTGGTCACCGCCAGGCTCGGAACCACCAGCGCACTGTCGGCTGTGGCCGTGGTGACGGTGATGCTGGCGCTTTGGCCGAGCCGCAGCGCGGCCGGCGGATTGTCAATGGAAACCGTGACCGGGTAGGTGACGACGCCATTGGTGGTGCTGGACGTCTGGGCGATTGACACCACCTTGCCCGTGACAGGCGCCGCCGAGGCGTCCTGGGTCAGCGCTGGAAAGGTGAACTGGGCTGTCTGATCGGGCTTCATGCTGGTGACATCAGATTCCGAAAAACCTGCGACGACCTGCAGGTGCGCCGTGTCGCTGATGGTCACCAAGCCGCCGCCCGACGACGACGACGTAACGGAGGCAGCCGCGGAACCTGAACCCGCGGCGGAGCCGCTGGCACCGGTGGACCCGGCGGACCCTGCACTGGCAGAGCCTGCCGACCCCGCGCCGGAGGAACCGGTCAGGGCACCCACAGTGGCGCTGACCGCAGTGATGGTGCCGGCCACGGGTGAGTTCAGGGTGCAGGCGGCCAGATTGGTCTTGGCCGTTTCGACCGCGAGCTGGGCACTGGTGATATTGGTGCCGCCTGCGGCAGCTCTCGCGTTCTGCGCGTTGCCAAGCGTCGTGGCGGCTGAGGAGACCTGTTGTTTGTCTTTGAGTTGCGTCGACGCCGCCTGGTTCTGCGCCTGGCTCAGGGCCGACTGGTCCTTGGCCAACTGGTTCTGGGCGGAAACGACCGGATCCGCCCAGTTGGCCGGCTTCGGGTTCGGAACGGGCTGCCCCGGCGCGGCAGCCACGGCAGCATTGTCGGCGTCCACGGCCTTCTGGGCGGCCGCGACGGCGGCAGCCTGCTGGGAAGTGTCCAGGCTGGCGGACTGTTGCGCATTCGCCAGGCTCTGGCTGGCAGAAGACACCTGGCCCGCGGCCGAAACCTGCTGCTGATTGGCCTGTGCAGACACCGAGTCAAGCTGTGCCTGGGCCACGTTCAGGGCGTTTTGCGCGTTCGTGGGATCGATTGACAGCAGTTGCTGGCCGGCAGCGACCTGCTGGCCAAGCGCCGCACTGACGGACACGATGGGGCCGGTGCAGTTCTGGGCGTTCACCACCGTCGTCGTTGCCGGGGCAACGTTGCCGGTGGCGGTCGCTACCGAGGCTATGGTTGCCTTGCTCACCGCAACAGTCCGGGCGGCCGCGGCAGGAGTGGCTGAACTGGCGGCCGTGGCGGAAAGGTAGGTGCCTGCCCCGAGCGCCAGAATCACGGCGCCCAGGCCCAGGTTAATAACAAGGGTTTTTGAGGTCATGGCTGGACCGTATTACCCCGAGCTGAGCGCATGCCGGGAATATGGTGGGAGCGCGCCCATTGGTGCCAGGTTTCCGGATATCCGGTGCACCCCGCACCGTTGTGACGTAACAGAAACTACCAATTCCGTGGCCAGTACACCGTCCAAAGTGTTGCAACTGCTTTATTGATGCTTTGGGAATCGACCGAGACCGACGGCGTGGTTGATCGCCGCGGCGACTGCGCCTGGCGCAAGCCCGTCGACGTCGATGACATGGTCAACGGGGGTCGCTTGGGCTTGGTGGTAGCGGTCAACGAAGAACTGGTCGATTTCAGGGCGCACGTCGTCGGACTTGAACCGCTGCCTCCACGATGTCTCTGCAAGGTGAAGTTGAACTGTCGTGATGCGCGTAGCATCGGGGGCGAGCCTTCGCACCACGTCGTGCATTGCCTCGTTCTGGAACACCCAGGTGACGATCAGGATGTCGACCTCCGCAGCCGCGGCGTTGGACATCACCGCCCTTAGATTGGCGTGGAGCATCCCAGTGGTTACGTCATCGACGCGCCAGGGCTGATGGAGCCAGAGCGCGTCTACGTCGACCCACTGAATCAGGAGCGGTCCCTTGGCCGCCGAGCGCAGCAGGTGCCTAGCCGCCGTCGACTTGCCCACTCCGGCCGCACCGCCAACGAGAACCAGCCGCATGCCGTTCACATCCCCCTGCCAGCTTCGACCATGGCCCGACACTACGGCCGGTCCAGATGAATGCTCTTTACAACACGCACAAGATGACGAGAGTTTCGACCCGAATGAAGGACCTCCACCTGGATGGGGCCCGCGGCCAGCTGAATCGCAAAGCCATCCAGAGGTACTCTAAAGCTCCTTGAGCCACGGGTGGTTGGGATAGGCCACTTCCATGGCTGACCGGAGCCATCGCCGGTCGGAGTCGTTAAGCAAGGGTAGACAAGACTGGAAAAGGGGTTCGTCAACCTCTCCGATGAGTGGGCGGAGAGCTCCCCTGTCAGCGGCCCACACATCCAATTGTGACTTGAGGTGCCGTCGAGGAGGGCGATATCGGAGCGCGGGATGCTGGGATCCAGGAGTGACGTCCCCGTCGCCGCAGTCCGGCTATACCTCGCGCAGCCGGCCGGCGTCGATCTGCAGGTTCCGGTACGCGGCGGTCCGGGCATAACCGGCGTCGTGCGTGACCAATACAACGCCCTTCCCCCTCGCCGCCGCCTGTTCGACTGCACGGCCGAGGCGCTCCACACCGTGCCGGTCCAGCCCCACGGAGGGCTCATCCAACGCAATTACTGCCGGATCCCGCGCCAGAACGCTGGCGAGGGCGAGGAGCCGCTGCTGCGAGGCGGGCAGGTCTGCCGGATGGACCGACGCAGCAGCGGACAGTCCTACGTCCTCCAGCGCCGCACGTGCCCGGGCATCGGCACCCTCGGAGCCAAGGAGCTGGCGGAGTCCGAAGCGTACTTCCCGCAATGCCGTCCGTTCGAACAGCTGATCCCGCGGTTGCTGGAACAAGAGTCCAACGGAGGCCGCCACCCCTCCCACCGGCATACTTGCGATACTGTTTCCGCCTACCCGGACGTCCCCGTACGAGGGCCGGAGCAGGCCGTTGAACAAGCGAAGGAGCGTGGACTTACCGGCGCCGTTGGGCCCGGTAATGGCCACGATCTCTCCCGGCCGCAAGCTGAAGTCCAGGTCCCGCAGCACTGCATTTTCCGTAGCGCGGCCAGGGCGCCCTGGTGATGCCGCAGGATAGCCGAATCCCACTCCCTGGAGTTCCAGGATCACGGGCACGTCGCCAAGGTTGAAGGCGGGCCCTGGCGGAGCGGCAGGCAGCGCCGACGCCGCTGGAGCCGAAAGCCGCACGCCCGAGGCGTCCAGTTCCGGTGATCCCATGATGTGAGCCGGAGACCCGGCCGCAGTTGCAATGCCGCCGTCAAGGACTATCCAGTGCCCCGCCTGGAGGGCCAGCCTGTCCACCGAGTGCCCCAGGACGACGACGGCGACGCCCCGGGCGACCAGGCTTCGGATAAGATCGGCCATCTGCGCCGCACCGGCAGCATCGAGCGAGGCCAGCGGCTCATCGAGGACCAGGACGTCCGGCTCGGTGATGACGGCGCAGCCCACGGCCAACCGCCTCAGTTCACCGCCCGAGAGCGTGGCCGGATCCCGGTCCAGCAGTGCCGACAGTCCGATGCCGGCTGCTGCACGCTCCACCGCAACCAGCATGTCCTGCCGTGGAGTTCCCCGGTTTTCCAGGCCAAAAGCCAGTTCCTCTGCCACCGTTGAGCGTACCGTCGACAGCATCGCGGCGGCGTCCTGGGGAACGAAACACACCCGGCGGGACCATTCCGCAGGGTTGATCCGCGGATCTCCGGCGGAACCGCGGAAGTCCAGGCGCGTGCCGAAAAGCTCCAGGCTTCCCCGAAGGGCGCCTGAATGTCCGGCGCGCAACCAGCCGGCCAGCACCTTGCCCAGAGTTGATTTGCCGCTCCCGGATCCGCCCAGGACAGCTGTCAGGCTTCCCGGGGCGATCTCAAGGCCGACGCCGCGCAGTGCAGGTGCTGTCCCGCCATGGAACGTGAACTCATCAATCCCGGCCCGCAGCGCTGCGCGCGTCGCCGCCGTCATGGGGACGCCACTTCCGGCCACGAGGCCAGGAGACGGAGCACGACGGCCATCGCTGCCAAGACCAGCGCCACGGCCCGGAAAATCCGCTGCCGGGGCGGGTCCTCAACGTGCCGGAAGATTGTGTGCGGTCCCGGGGCGCCGAAGCCCCGGGCCTCGAGCGCCTGGGCGCGGATACCGGCGTCGTCAATCAGCCCCAGGACCAGCGGCACCATCTGCAGGCGGAGGGCACCGAGGCGGGACAGCAGCCCGCCCCGAAGCAGCAGACCCCGCGCTTCCTGGGCCTGCCGGATTCGATCCAGGCGGGCGGCGATGGCAGGCACCAGGGTAAGGGTGGAAGCCAGCACGAAGCCGAACTGCGGCGGGACGCTGCGCGCCGCCAGCGCGGACACAAGGTCGGGCACGCTCACGGTGAAAGAGAACAGGAGGAGGACCAGCACACAGGCCGAGGTGCGCGTGGCAAGGTCCAGGGCGAACTCCAGGCCTTCGGCCGTGACCCGCGCCGGCCCCCACTCGGCCAGGACTGTCCGGCCTTCGGGGAAGAAAAGCCCGTGCAGCACCAGCAGCGAAAGGCACAGCGGAGCCATTGTGACTGCCGCCGCAAACAGCACGCGCCCCGCAACCCTCGCGCGCGCCGCCAGGACGGCTGTGGCCACGACTACCGCAACGGACAGCGGCCAGCTCGCTGCCGCCGTCGTGGCAACAGCGGTGCAGGCTGCCGCCGTCAGCGCGGTGAACGGGTGCAGGCGCATGGACAGCGGTGTCAGGAGGCGGGCGCGGCCGGGGCCTTCCCTGCGAGTACCCGGAAACGCCGAACGAAGGGGAACTGGAAAGTGGTCCGGCGCGGCAGCGCGTAAACCAGCATCGCCGCGATAGCGAAAACGATCGCCTTGTCCATGGGGTCGGAGATGAGCGCCTGCTTGGTGATGGCTGCCAGAAGGGTGTCGCCCATGGCGCGGAAGGCACTGACGATCGCACCCGTACCGACGCCGGACGTGCCGCCGAAGACGAAAGCGGCAATCGGGGCGGAGACGACGCCCGCGACGATCCCTGTGATGAAACCGGCCACAGGTGCCAGGTAAAAGCGGCGGAACAGTCCGCTGCGGGCGGCCAGTCCCGCCAGGAAGCCGATCAGGGCTGCGCCGGCGGCGAAGGGCAGGACGGTGGGGTTGAAGAAGGACCAGACAATGCTGCTCAGGGCCCCGGTGGCTGCGCCCGCGGCAGGTCCGGCCAGGACAGCTATCAGGACAGTGCCGATGGCGTCGAAGTAGAACGGCAGTCCGGTGCTGCCCATGACCTGGCCAAGGACCACGTTCAGGACGAGAGCCACCGGGATGAGGACCAAGGTGGAGGTGGGGAGCACCGGCAGCACGGCCACGATCAGGAGCACGGCACCGAGCAGGAAGCCACCCAACGCCACGAGTGCCGAGAAGCTTGCGGGACCATTGGCAATGTCCGCCGGCTGGGTGAGGACAAGGAAGATATAGGTTCCCGCGATCGCGGCGGCGCCCAGAATCTCCAGGATGCGGCGATTCCGTGAGGCAGCCTTGCGAGCTTCGGGCAGTGTCAGGGACGAGGATGACATGGTGTTTCCTTTGAAGGTTCAGGCTCCGCGGCCGGGAAGGTCCGGGACTGTGCATGCAGCTGCGTATGTCACCTCGGCAGCGGGCCGGGCACGCGTTTCCGCTCCCCCGGGACCGGACACCAGTTTACCGGCTGGGAGACGGCCGGACATCCCCTTCAGCCAGCCTGCGGGCAAGGCCGCCAACGGACTTCACGAGCTCATCGAAGGCCGCACGCGGGTTGTTGTCCGAGACGATCCTGGCGTTGTGCGGATGGCCCCACAGGTTCCGGTAGTCAGCGACCGTGGTCCCCGCCAGCAGCGGAGAGTCAGTCTCAACATCCACCGTGGCCAGCCGGGTGGAATATTCGAGGGTGCCGGCCGCAACGCCGGCGGCAAAGTAGTCATGAACGTGGGCGATGTAGCCCTGGTCATAGTGCCGGTGGAATTCGAAGTAGAACCGGAGCGCGTCGGACAGGTGGCGGATCAGCGGGTTATCGGAGCCGCTCCGGAGGCCTTCCGGCTGGTCCGGGAGCACAAGTTCCTCCACGGCACAACCTGCCTCCGCCGCCAGCAGGCGAACGTGCTCCGGCCGCAGCTCTATCCGCTCGGTGGTGTCGAGCGAACAGACGATAGGCAGGCGTTCCGCGGGCAGCCCGCGGTATGCCGCATAGACTTCCTTCGCGGCATGCGGATCAACGTGGGTGTTCCACTCGGCCAGCGGCGTGGTGTTTCCCTGGTGGTAGAAACTGCCACCCATGATGACCACCTTGTCCAGGAGCTCGGGCAACCGGGGTTCTTTCCGGATGGCGAGGGCAAAGTTCGTCAGCGGAGCCGTAATCAGGGCCGTCAGCTCCCCCGGGCTGGCACGCGCGGCTTCCACCCACACGTCCGCGGCATCCCGCCCGGAGACCGCCCCTGACGGAGCGGGCAGCACAGCATGGCCCAGGCCCTGGGGACCGTGGGTTTCGGGAGTGGTCACCAGCGGGATTCCCAACGGAACCTCCGCCCCGACCACCACCTCCACATTCCGCCGCCCGCACAGCTCCAGCATGGCCAGGGTGTTGCGTGCCACCTGGTGGACGTCAACGTTGCCGGCGGACGACGTGACGGCCACGAACTCAATGTCCGGCAGGGATGCCAGATAGGCCAGGGCCAGGGCATCGTCGATCCCTGTGTCCACGTCCAGGAGCAGTCGTGTCATTCGGCCTCCGCTAGAACAGCGCGACTTTGGGAACGCTGGGGAAGATCGAATCCAGCTCGGCCAGCTCTTCCCTCTCCGGCACCCAGGCCACCGCCCCAGCGTTCTGCCGGATCTGTTCAGGCTTCGTGGCACCTGCAATCACGCTGCTGACCGACGGCTGGGCAGCCAGCCAGGAAAATGCCACCTGGATTTCTGTCAGGTTGCGCTCGGCCGCGAAGGCGCCAAACTTTTCGAGTTGCTCCCAGTCGGCATCATGAACCAGGTTGGTCCTGGTGTGGCTGAGCCTTGACCCCGCCGGGGCCAGATCACGCGAGTACTTTCCGGTGAGGAGTCCGTTGGCGAGCGGAAAGTAGGGCAGCAGGCCAATGCCGTAGGCCTCGGCGGCCGGGATGACCTCCAGCTCGGCGCGCCGGTCCAGGAGGTTGTAGTGGTTCTGGGCGGAGATAAATCGCGTCAGTCCTGACGCCCGCGCCACGAATTCGGCCTCGGCGATTTGCCAGCCGGCACGGTTCGAGTGCCCGATGTAGCGGACCTTCCCGCTGGTCACCAGATCGTCCAGCGCGGACAGTGTCTCATCGATCGGCGTCAGCGGGTCAGGGGTGTGGAACTGGTAGAGGTCAATCCAGTCCGTTCCCAACCGGCGCAGTGAAGCTTCCGCGGCTCGGATGATGTAGCGGCGGGAGCCCCTGGCTCCGAAGTCAGGGCCGTTGGCCCCGCGCATGTCCATCCCGAACTTGGTGGCCACCACGGCGTCGTTACGCCTGGCGGCGAGGGCCTTGCCGAGCATTGTCTCACTGAGTCCGGGCTCGCGTCCGTACGTGTCCGCGACGTCGAAAAGGGTCACCCCTGCGTCCAGGGCGGCGTGCACGACGGCGTCAGTGCCCTCCTGCGTTTCGGTCGCCGTCTTGGCGCGGCCGAGGTTGTTGCAGCCCAGCCCCACCACGGAAACTGTCAGTCCGGAGCTTCCCACTCGTCGATATTCAGTCATGGCACCACCCTAGAGGCTGAAGCTGTGGGCAGGCTTGGCGGAGTGCTTGAGTTTGAAGTTGCCGGGTTCGCTGTAGGGCGCAGCACCGATGCTGAGTTTGGTGAAGTCCAGGTCCTCCCCACGGCTGCAGACTTTGATCGCGCTGACTGCTTTGTTGACGTCGGGGCAGAGGCAGACGATGTTCAGCTTGTAGTCGCTGAACTCAGTGCGCTCCACGGTACCCAGCCCGCGCCACGCCAGGTGGCTGATGATGGCGTCCTTCGCCTTCTCCTCCAGGTAGCGGTCCCGGTCGGTGCCGTCCTTGGTTTTAAGCGCGAACTGGGCCACCACCCAGTACTGCTCTTCGTCGGGAATCTCTGCGTACCCGTCCTCCGCACACTGCGCCGAGAAAGCGTCCATGAGCCCTTCGACTGCCTCGGCATCGGCGACATCCGTCTCTTCGGTCTTGCTTTGGTGCCCCACCACGCCGTAATTCATCACGAACTGGCTGTAGTCCTCGTCGAACCAGCCCTCGCGAAAGTGCAGCACTCCCTCGTCGTCGCGTTTGTAGACCCTGATAATTCCGCTCATGCGCGTCCCTTCGTGAACCACTCGACGTCGGTACCGTCGAAGGGTGCCTGCTGTGCCTTAACGGCCTGAAAAAGCTGGTCGGTGGCCGCCTGGAGGGATTCCACCAGATGGGCCGGGTATTTCATGGCGAGGCGATGTTCGGCAAACTCGTCTTCGTCGTCGATGTAAACCCCGCGGTCAGACGTACGGACCACGTCCAGGTCCATGTCGATCACATGGAACTCGGTGACCCCGGGCCGGATGTTGCTCCACTCATGGGCAACGGCAAGGTCCACGTATACCCGTACGCCGTTCGGGTGGGCATCATCGTAGAAGGTGGCCACCCATTCACCCGAACGCGGAATGAGGAGCACGGCATCGGACTCCGCGTAGAAAGCAGCTCCCGGGCGCGAGCAGAACTCGTTTGTCCCCTGGAAGATCCACCACCCGAACTGGTCCTCACCCAGGTAGCGTCCGGGTACCACCCAGTGGGCTTTTCCGTTCCATTTCCTGTTCCGTGCCACCACTAGCTGCCCGGGTTCAAGGCCTGAAGGGACGCGGGTTGTGCTTTGATGCTGTTCGGTCACCCCGTCCCCCCAGGCGCCCGGATACTTCAGCCTGTCCTCTTCCCTCACAGGATCGGCAGACTGCCGGTGGTGGGATGCTGCTGCCCAGGCAGGGGACGCGCAAAGGGGACCTTCGTCCCCAGAACCTGGGCCACGACGTCGTGCGTTATCTGCTGGGCCGTAAGTCCCACGCGTTCCAGCACCTGGCTACGGGTCCCATGGTCGAGGAACTCGGCAGGCAGTCCTACCTCGTTCAGGGCAGTGTCCACCCCCGCGCCACGCATTTCCTGCCGGATCCGGGAACCCACGCCGCCCGCGCGCACGCCGTCCTCGATGCAGATCACCAGCCGGTGATGGGACGCCAGGGCAATGATTGAGCGGCGTACGGGGAGAACCCAGCGTGGATCCACCACGGTGCTGCTGATGCCCTGGGCACCCAGCCTGTTGGCGACGTCCAGGGCGAGTTCGGACATGGCGCCTACGCTGACGATCAGCACATCGTTCTCGGTGGAACCGGAAGGCCGGCGGGCCAGCACATCCACGCCGTCGCTCAATTGTTCGATGGCTTCCACTTCAGCACCCACGGTCCCCTTGGAATACCGCACCACGCTCGGGGCGTCGCTGATCGCCACGGCCTCCCGGAGTTCTTCACGCAGCCGTGTCGCGTCACGGGGTGCCGCTAGGTGGAGCCCCGGAACGATCTGGACCATGGACATGTCCCACATGCCGTGGTGGCTTGCGCCGTCCGGGCCAGTGACGCCGGCCCGGTCCAGGACGATTGTGACACCGGCTTTGTGCAGCGCGACATCCATCAGGAGCTGGTCGAAGGCGCGGTTCAGGAAGGTGGCGTACACCGCAACCACCGGGTGGAGGCCACCGAAGGCCATACCGGCGGCCGAAGTAAGGGCGTGCTGCTCTGCGATGCCGACGTCGATGACGCGGTCCGGGTGCCTCGCAGCGAACTTATGCAGCCCCACGGGAATCAGCATCGCACCGGTGATACCGACGATGTCGTCGCGTTCATCGGCGATCGCGGCAATCTCGTCGGCGAAAACCGAGGTCCAGGACTGGGCGCCGGCGGAACCCGTCGGTTCGCCGGTCTCTGGATCGATGATGCCGACGGCGTGGAACTGGTCCGCTTCATGGGCCCGCGCCGGTGCGTACCCGTGGCCCTTTTCGGTCATGGCGTGCACGATAACCGGGCCTGCGTAGTGCCTGGCAGTGGACAGTGCAAGCTCCATGGCCTGGAGGTTGTGGCCATCCACCGGGCCGATGTACTTCATGCCGAGGTCTTCGAACATTCCCTGGGGGGCCCACCAGTCCTTGATGCCCTTCTTCATGGCATGCAGGCTCTTGTAGGTGAACTGTCCGAGCGGGCCGCTCTTCTGGAGCTTCCGCCTCCACCAGTCCAGGGTGCCCTCATACGCGGGCGCAGCACGGAAGGAATCGATGGTGGGCCGGAGGGAGGCCAGGTAGTCCGCGAAACCGCCAACCGTTGGCGCGTATGACCGCCCATTGTCGTTCACGACGATCACCACGCGCCGCCGCTTGTCAGCAGCGATGTTGTTGATGGCCTCCCAGGCCATTCCGCCCGTCAGAGCACCGTCCCCCACCACTGCGACAACATAGCGGTCGCCCTCGCCGGTGAGCTGCCTCGCCCTGGAGATGCCATCTGCCCAGGACAGAGACGAAGATGCATGGGAGCTTTCCACGATGTCGTGTTCGGACTCGGCGCGGGACGGGTAGCCGGACATTCCGCCCTGCTGGCGCAATGTACTGAAGTCCTGCCGGCCGGTCAGGAGCTTGTGGACGTAGGACTGGTGCCCGGTGTCGAAAACGATGCTGTCCCGGGGTGAGTCAAAAATGCGGTGCACGGCAAGCGTCATTTCCACGACGCCGAGGTTGGGGCCGAGGTGTCCACCCGTCTGCGAGACGTTGGCGATCAGGAAACTCCTGATCTCACCAGCCAGTTGCTCCAACTGGCTTTGTGACAACTCGTTCAGGTCCTGCGGATTCCGGATGGTGTCCAAGATTCCCAATGACCCCTCCTTCGGGTGGTAGACGTGCCTTTTAACTCTAACGCCTTGACTGAAATGCATAGCCGAAGCCCCGGCTGGTCGGTGACCGGCCGGGGCTTCGGAGGGTGGTGCTTCGGTTCAGAACCCGCTAGTTCACGGAGATCTGGCGGAGCACGTACTGCAGGATGCCGCCGTTGCGGTAGTAGTCCGCCTCGCCTGGGGTATCGATGCGGAGCACGGCGTCAAACGACGTGACAGAGCCGTCCTCAGCGGTGGCGGTGACCTTGAGTGTCTTCGGCGTGGTGCCTTCGTTCAGGGCGGTCACACCTTCGACCGCGAAGACCTCGGTGCCCGTGAGGCCCAGGGTTGCTGCGGATTCTCCGGCCGGGTACTGCAGGGGAAGGACGCCCATGCCGATCAGGTTGGAGCGGTGGATGCGCTCGTAGCTTTCGGCAATGACCGCCTTCACGCCCAGGAGCGCGGTGCCCTTGGCTGCCCAGTCGCGTGATGAGCCGGATCCGTATTCCTTGCCAGCCAGGACCACCAGCGGAGTGCCGGCTGCCTGGTAGTTCTGGGCGGCGTCGTAGACGTAGGCCTGCGGGCCGTCAGCCTGGCTGAAGTCGCGGGTGAAGCCACCCTCCACGCCGTCCAGGAGCTGGTTCTTGATGCGGATATTGGCGAACGTGCCACGGATCATGACCTCGTGGTTTCCGCGCCGGGAGCCGTAGGAGTTGAAGTCCTTGCGCTCTACTCCGTTGGCCAGGAGGTACTGGCCAGCGGGGGTGTCGGACTTGAAGGAACCAGCCGGGGAGATGTGGTCCGTGGTGACCGAATCGCCGAGCTTAAGCAGCACGCGGGCGCCGGTGATGTCGGTAACGGCCTCCGGCTGCGCCTTCATGCCCTCGAAGTACGGGGGCTTCCGCACGTACGTGGAGTTCGGATCCCAGGCGAAGGTGTCGCCGGCCGGCGTGTCGAGCGCTTTCCAGCGGTCGTCGCCGTCGAAGACGCCCTCGTAGCCGCGGGCGAACATTTCCTTGTCGATCGAGGAGTCGATGACCTGCTGGACCTCGACCGGGTTCGGCCAGATGTCCTTCAGGAAGACGTCGTTTCCGGCTTCGTCCTGGCCGAGGGAGTCGGTCTCGAAGTCGAAGTCCATGGATCCGGCCAGAGCGTAGGCGATGACCAGCGGCGGGGAGGCCAGGTAGTTCATCTTGACGTCCGGGTTGATACGGCCTTCGAAGTTGCGGTTACCGGACAGCACGGCGGCGACAGAAAGATCGTTGGCCTGGATGGCCTCGGAGATTTCGGCGTCGAGCGGGCCGGAGTTGCCGATGCAGGTGGCGCAGCCGTAGCCGACAATGTAGAAGCCAAGCTTCTCCAGGTACGGGGTCAGGCCGGACTTCTCGTAATAGTCAGTGACAACCTTGGAACCGGGGGCCACAGAGGTCTTGACCCACGGCTTGGACGTCAGGCCCTTGTCGACGGCGTTGCGGGCGAGCAGCGCGGCCGCCAGCATGACCGAGGGGTTGGAGGTGTTGGTGCAGGACGTGATGGAGGCGATGGCGACTGCCCCGTGGTCCAGTTCAAACTCCCGCCCGTCTTCAGTCTTCACGCCAACGGCATTGGAGACCCGGCCGGCAGCCCCGTGTGCTGCGGAGTAGATGGGCGGCACGCGGTCCGTGTCCGTGACGTGGGTGTCAGGCTGCGTGAACGACGGCGGATCCGAGGCCGGGAAGCTCTCTTCCAGGGACTCGTCCAAGGTGCCGGCGTCGGCGTTGTGGGAAACGTAGTTGAGCAGGTCGTGGCGGAACTCGTCCTTGGCCTCGGTGAGCACGATGCGGTCCTGGGGACGCTTCGGGCCGGAAATGGAGGGAACCACGGTGGACAGGTCCAGCTCAAGATACTCGGAGAACTTGATCTCGTGGGAAGGATCGTGCCAGAGGCCTTGTTCCTTGGCGTAAGCCTCCACGAGGGCGACGTTCTCGTCGGAGCGGCCGGTGAGGCGCAGGTACTCCAGGGTGACGTCATCGATCGGGAACATGGCGGCAGTGGAACCGAACTCGGGGCTCATGTTGCCGATAGTCGCGCGGTTGGCCAGCGGCACAGCCGCGACGCCTTCGCCATAGAACTCCACGAACTTGCCCACAACGCCGTGCTTGCGCAGCTGTTCGGTGATGGTCAGCACGACGTCCGTGGCGGTTGCACCGGCCGGGATGGAGCCCGTCAGCTTGAAACCCACAACACGCGGAATCAGCATGGAGACGGGCTGGCCGAGCATGGCCGCCTCGGCTTCGATGCCGCCAACGCCCCAACCAAGCACGCCCAGGCCGTTGACCATGGTGGTGTGCGAGTCGGTACCGACGCAGGTGTCGGGGTAGGCACGAACGACGCCGTCAACCTCACGGGTCATGACGGTCCGCGCCAGGTACTCGATGTTGACCTGGTGCACGATGCCGGTTCCCGGCGGCACCACCTTGAAGTCGTCGAATGCGGTCTGGCCCCAACGCAGGAACTGGTACCGCTCACCGTTGCGCTGGTACTCGATCTCCATGTTGCGCTCCAGTGCGCCGGAGTTGCCGAAGGCGTCGATCTGCACCGAGTGGTCGATCACCATTTCCGCCGGTGCCAGCGGGTTGACCCGCTTGGGGTCTCCGCCGAGCTCCTTGACGGCCTCGCGCATCGTGGCCAGGTCCACCACGCAGGGCACGCCAGTGAAGTCCTGCATGATCACGCGCGCCGGCGTGAACTGGATTTCAGTGTCGGGCTGGGCGCTGGGGTCCCAGCCGGCCAGGGCGCGGACGTGGTCGGCCGTAATATTCGCGCCGTCCTCGGTCCTCAACAGGTTTTCAAGCAATACCTTGAGGCTGAACGGAAGGTTTTCTGCACCTTCAACGGAGTTCAACCGGAAAATTTCGTATTCGGTTCCGGCTACATTAAGTTTGCCTTTTGAACCGAAGCTGTCCACAGTGCTCATCGCAGGACTCCTCTCGCAACAGTTTTCATCTTTGTCGCGCGGTAGACCGCTTGCTAGTTAGGAAGTCCTAATTAGTGCAGACCCGGAAGAATTGCAGGTGGCCGCCGTGAATACGGAGCGCGACGTGGGACTACTACCGCCATACTAGTGCAAATAGTTGTGGCTTCACCGGCGCGGCATCAGCAATGCCACCGCCTCCAGGTGGTGGGTGTGCGGATAGAGATCGAATGCCCGCAGGCCGGCCAGGGACCAGCCTCCCTGCTGGAAGTAACCCACGTCACGGGCGAATGACGCCGGATCGCACGACACATAAGCAATGGCCCGGGGACCCGCGGCGATCAACTGGTCCACCACCGCCTTTCCCGCACCTGCCCGGGGCGGGTCAAGCACCAGTGCGTCAAAATTCCGCGGTTTCTGGCGCAGCACACGCTCAACCCGCCCCTGGACGATCTCCACTTGCGGTGCCCCGTGCAGGTTCTTGCGCGCGTCCCGGCTGGTTCCCGGCGCACCTTCCACGGACAGGACCGAGCCGGTCTCCCCCACCGCATCCGCCAGCGGCGCGGTGAACAGGCCAGCGCCGGCGTAGAGGTCAGCCACCACCGAGCCAGGCTCGAGGAAGCCGCCATCATGGAGGAATTCTGTGACGGCCCCCACAAGAGCTCCGGGCGCGTCGCGGTGGATCTGCCAGAAACCGGCGCCTGTAATCCGGTAGTCATGTCCTGCGGCGGACTCCTGGACCCAGGTCCGGCCACGCAGCTGCCTGGCCTCGTCCTTGAGCGGGTCGAAGGTGGCCACGGAGACGTCATCCGGGAGCTGGTCGACGATCGCGCTGAGTCGCTTTGCCTTCGTGCCGGGGGCAGGGGCCAGGAGGACGAGGGGACGTGAGCCGTTGGCCGGTGCCGCTACCTCCACGCGCTCAATGCCCTGCAGGTCGATGTCCCAGAGGCGCAGGCGGTTGATCCCGTCCACTGCGAGCGGCATTTCCCGGACGGGGATGATGTGGTCGGAGCGGTGGGCGTGCATGCCCAGCTTGCCGCCTGTGGTGACCGAGAAGCTGGCGCGGGTCCGCCACCCCAGGCCACTGCCGGCGTCGTGCTGTTGACCTGTGTCCTGCCGCCCGCCGCCCACTGCCTCCACGAGACCGTTCTCCGATGGGTTCTCCGGTTCGGGGAAGAGTTCGACGGCGGCGAGCCGCTTGAGCTGTTCTGCCAGCACTGCGGATTTAAGGGCACGCTGGCGGGCCAGGGTGATGTGGCCGAATTCAGCGCCGCCCACCGGCGGGTGGCCGTGCGCCCACGCGCGCCGGGAGTCGGCGAGGTGCCAGAAGTGATCAACACGGTCGGGCGAGGCGTCCAGCACCTCCACGACGTCGGCGCGCCAAAACTTGGCGGACTCCCCCGCCTCCGTCAGCCTGGCACGGACTTTCTCGCCCGGGATGCCGTGCCGAACAAAGATCACCCTGCCTTCGTGGCGGGCCACGCAGTGTCCGCCATGGGCCACCGGACCGACGTCGAGCACCAGTTCCGTCACAGCCTCGGCGGCCGGGCTGGGGGCGGCCTGTGTCTTAGGGTTCATCGGATATCCTGCAGGTTCTTGGCTTCTTCGGACGATTTGAGCTGCCACGGGACGCTGGCCACCATCACGCCAGGTTCGAAGTGCAACCTGGTTTTGATGCGCAGGGCCGTCTGGTTGTGGACCAGCTGTTCCCACCATTTGCCCACCACGTACTCGGGGATGTAGACCACGATGAGGTCGCGGGGGGAATCGCGCCGCATGTTCTTCACGTATTCCATGATGGGCGTGATGGTCTCCCGGTAGGGGCTCGCGAGGACTGTGAGCGGGACGGGGATCTCGAGCTTCTCCCAGTCCGCCACCGTATGCGCGGTCTCCTCGGCGTTGATGTCCACCGTGATGGCGTCCAGGCGTGAAGGCCTTGAGGCGCGGGCGTATGCCAGCGCCCGGAGGACAGGCTTGCGGACGTGGGAGACCAGGAGGACAGCGTGCACCCGGGAAGGAAGGGCGCGCGGCGAGGAGTCCTCGTCCACCGCCAGCTCCTTGGCCACGTTGTCGTAGTGTGCCCGGATGCTCCACATGATCAAGAACAGCAGGAACATGGCCAGCAGCGCGATCCAGGCCCCCTGCTCGAACTTGGTGATCAGGACGATGACCAGCACCAGCCCAGTCATGCCGAACCCGATGCTGTTGATGGTGCGGGACTTTGCCATCCGGAGCCGCACCGACTTGTCCTTGGCCAGCTTGAGCTGCCTGCCCCAGTGCCTGATCATGCCCAGCTGGCTCATGGTAAAGGAAATGAAGACGCCCACGATGTAGAGCTGGATCAGCTTGGTGACATCGGCATTGAAGGCGATGATCAGCACCAGGGCACCCGCGGCGAGGGCCAGCACGCCGTTGCTGTACGCCAGCCGGTCCCCCCTCGTGCGCAACTGGCGGGGAAGGTAGCCATCCTGCGCCAGGATGGAACCGAGCACAGGGAACCCGTTGAAGGCAGTGTTGGACGCAAAAACCAGGATCACTCCCGTGGCCGCAACCACGATGTAGAACGGGATCGAACCCGGGCCGAAGATGGTCTGCGCAATCTGGCTGATGGCCGGATTCTGGATGTAGTCCTCCGGAAGCGGCTTGCCATCCAGGAGGAACTCCCGGGCCGGATCCAGCACAATGTGGACCTTGGTGGCGTTGGCCAGGTAAATGATGCCGGCCAGCATCGCGGCGCCGATAACGCCCAGGAGCAGCAGCGTCGTGGCGGCATTCTTGCTCTTCGGCACCTTGAAGTTTGGCACTCCGTTGCTGATCGCCTCGACGCCGGTCAGGGCAGCGGCGCCCGAAGAAAACGCCCGCAGCAGGAGGAACGCGCCCGCCAGTCCCACGAGCCCCTGGTCGAAGCCGGGGGCCGGAACGATCGTGAACGCCGCTGACGGGGCTTCCCCAAGCTGCCCTGTTGCCGCCTGGAAGACACCCACAGCCGTCATGCCCAGGATCGAGGCCATGAAAATATAGGTGGGAACCGCGAAAACATTGCCGGCTTCCTTGATGCCACGAAGGTTGACCAGGGCAAGGATCACGACGCCGATGGTGGCGATGGCGGCCTGCTGGCCATGCAGGGAAGGCACGGCAGTGGTCAGGTAGGCCGCGGCCGAGGACATTGACACCGCCACCGTCAGGACGTAGTCCACCAGGAGCGCCGCAGCGACCGTCAGTCCGGCGTACTTGCCGAGGTTCTCGTTGGCGATCTCGTAGTCGCCCCCGCCGGAAGGGTAGGCGTGCACGTTCTGCCGGTAGGACGCCACCACGGTCAGCAGCACCACCATCACGGCGAGTCCCACCCACGGCGAGAGCGCCACGGCACTCACCCCGGCAAGCGCCAGCGTCAGCAGGATTTCGTCCGGTGCGTAGGCCACGGAGGACAGCGCGTCCGAGGCGAAAACGGGCAGCGCTATGCGCTTCGGAAGCAGCGTATGGGCGAGCCGGTCGTTCCTGAAGGGCCTGCCCACCAGCACCCGCTTCACGGCGTTCAGTATTGTCAACACCCCACAAAGCTAGTCTGATTCGCGGGCTATGTCATGACGGGGTGCGGGCCGCTGCAACAGCTGCAGTGCCGGTAGAGTTCTAATAGCAGCAACGGGCGAGGAAAGTCGAGGAGATACGGGTGGCGCATTTCGTGATCATGGGATGTGGCAGGGTAGGGGCGACGCTGGCACACACGCTGGAGGACGCCGGCCACTCTGTAGCCATTATCGACCAGGACGACCGCGCTTTCCGCAGGCTTCGCCAGGGCTTCACCGGGCGGAAGGTCACAGGAGTCGGCTTTGACCGCGACACCCTGATGCAGGCCGGCGTCGCGGATGCGTACGCCTTCGCGGCCGTTTCCAGTGGTGACAACTCCAATATCCTGGCCACCCGCGTGGCACGGGAGACCTTCCATGTCCCCCATGTCGTTGCCAGAATCTATGATCCCGGCCGGGCCGAGATCTACCAGCGCCTCGGAATCCCCACCGTCGCCGCCGTCCGGTGGAGCGCCGACCAGGTCCTGCGCCGCATTCTTCCCGAGCAGCACCTCGCCGGCGATTTCCGTGAACCTTCGGGCCGCCTCGTGCTCGCCGAGCTGGAGCTCGACGCCGGCTGGATCGGTCACCGAATCAGCGAGATCGAAAAAGCCGCGGACGTCCGGGTGGCGTATCTCACGCGCTTCGGCGAAGGTGTGCTTCCCGAAGCCGGAACCGCTTTTCAGGACGGCGACACCGTGCACGCCATGCTGCAGGTGGACCGCAGTTCCCAGGTCAGCCAGGTCCTGGCCAAAGCCCCCGCCAAGGAGTCGCAGTGAAAGTTGTTATCGTCGGCGCCGGCAGCGTCGGGTCATCGATCGCCAGGGAGCTGCTGGCCCACAAACATGAAATCCTGCTCATTGACCTAAAACCGGAGGTCATCGGCCGCAGCGGACTGCGGGGCGCGCACTGGCTGGTGGGCGATGCCTGCGAACTCAGCACGCTGCAGGGCGCCAAGGTGGAAGACGCCGACGTCGTGGTTTCGGCAACTGGCGACGACAAGGTGAACCTGGTGGTCTCCCTCCTGGCCAAGACCGAATTCGGCGTGGGCCGCACGGTGGGCCGGGTCAACAACCCCAAAAACGACTGGATGTTCAACGATTCCTGGGGCGTGGACGTTGCGGTCAATACGCCGCAGCTCATGACCGCCCTGGTGGAGGAAGCCGTGGAGATCGGCGACCTCGTGCGGCTGCTCACGCTTCAGACCGGGGTGTCCTCGATCGTGGAGTTCACCGTCCCGCATGACTCCCATGCCATCGGCCTGACCGTCGGTGAGATCCGTTGGCCCGAGGACTCCACGCTTGTTGCCATCCTCCGTGACCACGCCCCCATTACCCCCAGCCGCGATGATGTGATCGACGGCGGGGACGAGCTGTTCTTCGTCACCACCATCGCGGCCGAGGATGAACTCCGCGCCCTGCTCTCTCCGGAGTCTGGGGAGACCCCGGACCAAGCCGGCGAGCACTCCGACGGCCTACAGCCCGTTGAGGCTCAGGTCGCGGAAGGTGACGGATTCGACGGCTGAGCTCCATCTTCGACCGGAGCCGGCCGGGTGACGAGCCAGGCAATCCAGATGCCAAGGATGTACAGCGGAGCTCCCATGATGAGCCGCATGGTGGCCAGCGCCGCCAGCCCGTCCCCGCCCATCAGGTACAGGGGAACCTGGACCACGAGGCGGAGCACCAGGACCGCGACGATAATCCACGTGCCAAGGCGGTATGCCTTCACACGGGCAGGATCCTTGCGCCACTCGATGCCTTCGTTGCGGATGAAGCCGAACAGCAGCCCGGCCACTGGCCATTTGACCAAGATCGAGATGGCCATGGCGAGGATGTACGCAGCGTTGGTGATGAACCCTGGCAGATAGAAATCCTCTGCTTTTCCCGTCGTGTTTGCGAGCCAGGCCGAGATGCCCACGCCCACAACCCCGGCGAGGGCCTGCGTCAGCGGGCGCCGTTGCACCAGGCGCACTACCGTGAACACCACGGCCGACGCCAGGGCCGCAACGAGCGACGGTGTCAGGTCCCGGGTGAGAGTGAAGGCGATCAGGAAAACCAGGCCGGGGAGGACGCTTTCGGCAATCCCCTGGATGCCGCCGGCGCTACGGAGCACATCGACCCGGCCGTCGTGGGTGCGGTGAAGCCCGGCCTTCGCCGCGTATCCTTCAGCGAGTCCCGCGATGGTGGAAGGCTCGGGCTCCGGCCGGGGTGGCCTGGCGGACGGCTCGGGCTGCTGGGGCGAGGTCATTGCTTCTCCTGGCTGGACAGTATCTCGTAGCGGGGATTGAACATGGTGGTAAGGCCCTGGCTGTGGGTGACCATACCCTCCAGCCGGACTTCAGTTCCGGCGTCGACGCCCGGCACGCGGCGGCGCCCCAGCCAGACAACGCGCAGCCGGCTGCGCCGCCCGGTGGGGGCCCGAAGGGCTGGCCGCGGGTCTTCCAGGTCCGTCACGATGGCGGTAAAGGCTGCCGTCTGGTCTGCTGGCATGTAGGTGACCGATTCGATCTGCCCGTGGCATACAACGCGGCCCTTTTCCGGGAGGAGGCTGACCGGAAGGCCAGACCCATCGGACGGAGCAAGGCCGCCATGGAGTGAATCAGCCAATCTGGGTGATCTCCGGGCCGCGCTCGGGCTCCTGGAAATCAGGGGTGCCTGCAGGCGGAGTAACGGTGGCGTCCTTGGGGAGGCGAAGCTGCAGCAGATCTCGTGGCGGCATCGGGCTGTCGCCCCGGAGCACCACAATCTGGCGGAAAAGCGACTCCAGCGGAGCGGCGGCCTCACGGTCCATCGCCGCGGCACCGCCCAGGACTCCACGCAGGAACCAGCGCGGGCCGTCTACTCCGATGAATCGGGCCACCCGGTAGCCCTGGCTTCCGTCCGCGGCTCCGGCAGGTAGTTTGGCGATGAGTTCGGGCCCGAAACCGCCCTGGACTTCTTCGACCTGGCCGCCCTGGCTGCCCACGGACTGTCCGATCTGCTCCCTGATCTCGTCCCACAGACCTTCGGACTTGGGTGCGGCGAAGGCCTGCAGTTGCAGGCTCGAGCCGTCCAGATCCATCGTCACGGCCACTACACGCTGGGTGGCTTCCTCAACTTCAAGCCTCAACTGGAGTCCCTCGCTTGGGGCGACCAGCAGCGCGCCAAGATCCACGTAACCGTCACGGCTGGAGATTTCGGAGACATCAAAAGGCCCTGAAGCGCGGGGCCCGGTGGCGTCCGCCGCGCTCTCCCCCGAATCTGTCAGGTCCTCGGACGCCTCGGAATCATCCGCTCCGGCAACGTGATCTTTCCTGGCTTTCCTGCCGAGCCCAAAAACCATGGGGGGTCGTCTCCTTAGTAGTGAATATGCCTGGCCGGTCCGGGGGTCCCGCCATAAAGTCTTCATCGCCGCCCCGGACACGCCCGCCTCGGCCGTGGGTTCAGGGATTCGGGGCTGCGAATCCGCCGGTGGAGCCGAATCCGCCCGCACCGCGTACCGATCCGCTCAATTCGTTGACGGGAACAAACTGGGCGTACTCCACCCGCTGGATCACCATCTGTGCAATTCTATCGCCGCGGCGCAGCTCGATGGCATGACGGACGTCGGTATTCAGCAGGGTCACCGAAATCTCCCCGCGATATCCGGCGTCCACCGTCCCGGGTGCATTGACAATGGTCAGCCCGTGCTTGGTGGCAAGTCCTGAACGCGGGTGGATCAGCGCAACGTAGCCGTCCGGCAAGGCGATGGCCACCCCGGTGGGAACCAGCTTCCGCTCTCCGGGCTGCAGCACCACATCCTCACGCGCCCGCAGGTCCGCGCCCGCGTCTCCGGGGTGGGCGTAGGACGGCGCCTCCAGCCCCGCATCCAGCATTTTCAGCTGTACCTGCAGGGTCGGCGCGCCGTGGGCTGCGCCTTCGCCGGGTGCGGCGGCCGGCTCGTCGGCTGGCAGCGTCCCGTCAAGAGCAGTTTCAACAGTGGCAAGTTCATCAGTCACAGTCACTCACTCTAACGTCCGCCAACAAATCCGGGCTAGCTTCGCCTTCCCTGGCCCAAGATGAAATAGCCACCGAAAGGTGGAAAGCTGGGGACATGCCCGAATCAAGCTCCACTGCACCTGTTCCCGAGACTCCTTCCGCCGTTACCACGGTGATTTTCAGGGAAAGGCTGTGGCCCAACGTTGGTGTCTGGGTGATCGCAGCGGGAATCGCCGGTGCCGGGATCCTGGTGTTCGCACCGATCAGCATGCCCGCGGGGTATACGGCTGCCGGGGTACTATTCGCGGTCATGGCGGTTCTGCTGGTGCTCTCCACGCCCACCATCATTGTCACCGCGGATTCGCTCACAGTAGGCCGGGCCACCATCGAGCGGAGGTTTATCGGTGCCGTGCAGCCGTTCCGGGGGAAGGAGGCAACCGCGGAACGCGGGACCCGGCTGAACGGGCTCGCCTACCTTTGCATCAGGGGCTGGATCGATCCCGTCGTCAGGATCGAGATCACCGATCCGTCCGACCGGACTCCCTATTGGCTGGCGTCCTCACGTCGGCCCGAAGAACTGGCAGCCGCCCTGTCCTCCAGCTAGGCCTGATCAGCCCTCGCATTCCTCGCAGTAGAACCGTCCGTCTTTTTCGCGTGCTATCTGCGAACGGTGCCGGACCAGGAAGCACGACGAGCAAGTGAATTCATCCGCCTGCGGCGGGACAACCAGGACGAGGAGTTCCTCACCCGACAGATCCGCTCCAGGAAGTTCGAACCCTGCAGCGAGATCGCTCTCGTCTTCTTCTACCACGGCGGTGGGTTTGTCCGACCGCCGTGACTTCAGCTCCTCCAGCGAATCCTCGTTGAGGTCTTCTTCGGACTTTCTCGGCGCATCGTAGTCGGTGGCCATCTCCCTTAACCTCGCTCCTGTCCGCTGTCCGCTTGTATCACCCTTGATAACGCCCGGCACATAGCGTTGGTGCCCCTGTGGGGCACATCTTTCCGCAAGCCGGAGGCAAAAACCAGAGCCCGGCGCCGCTATCCTCCGCCACAGCCTGGCAAACCCGGCCAAGCCCCGCCCCTGGCCCGAAAGGCCCCGGAATATCGCGGCGCGCCCTTGCTCCTAACCGAAAAATGAGCCGCCGGGTGGCAGAGTTTCGATTGATAGTAATGCCAGGGTGGAGGATTTGTATGCAGGATCTACGGCTTGTAGGCGTGCACGACGACGGAGAGCATCTCCTGTTGAGCGGTGCCGGCGGCGAGATGTTCCGGCTGCCGATCGACGAAGCACTTCGGGCGGCGAGCCGGCCTTCGGCGAAGAGTGCGGCCGGGACCGCTCCCATTCCCATGTCCCCAAGAGACATTCAGGCGAGGATCCGAAGCGGTGCTACCGCGGCGGACGTGGCTGAGCTTTCCGGGCTGCCCCTTGGAAAGGTAGAACGCTACGAGGGTCCGGTCCTCGCCGAACGCGAGTACGTTGCGCAGCAGGCTCGCAAAGTGGAGGTCGCTTCACCATCGCCTGGCCATGACATGTACCGCTCGGTCTTTGGCGACAACCCGGCATCGCTGAACGACATGGTGGCCCACCGGCTTTCGGCGCACGGCATTGAACCCTCTTCCGTCGAGTGGGATTCCTGGCGCCGCCCGGATGGCAGCTGGACAGTCGCCGCCAGTTTCGAGCCGAAGAACGATGGCACGTCCGGCATCGGCGAGGAACCGCCGGCCCTCTGGACGTTCAGCCCCGCACGCAAGTCGTTGCAGAACGCCAACCGCTGGGCACAGCAGCTTAGCGAGTTGGAGCCTTTGGAGGGCCCCGTGCCTGCGCGCCGCCTGGCGGCTGTGTCGGACCGGCCCTTCGACTTCGAAACGGATGCTGACGCGGCAGCTGCCCGCAACGCTGGCGGACCCCACGGCGCTCCCCACCCCGGCAAGGACTCCGACGGTCTCCTTGACATGCTCCGTGCCCGCCGCGGACAGCGGCTCGGCGTTGACGAAGACGCCGATGACGCCCTTGCCCTCCTGTTGACTCACGGCGTCCCGGCAGCACATCCCAGGCCGTCGGAAGTTCCTCCGGAATCCGAACCCCGCCAGGATGCATCTGCCGCCCCGGCAGGCTCGCCCGGACCCCGCCAGGATGCAAATGCCGCCCCGGCAGATCCGCTCACCCGCAAGCGCGAGGGCAGGCCGTCCATGCTGTCACGGCTGAGCCTCACGCCGCCGCACCGGGGATCCGGGGATGACATGCTGAAACTGCACGACGGCGTCAGTACCGAAACCCGGGAGATCACCATTGCGGCGTCCCCGCTTCGCCCGGGCGCCCCCGCAGCACCGCTTGGGGACGCCGCCTCTTCGAATGACACTGCCACTGCGAAAGACGCGGCCCGCAAGGACGCCGGGGATGCGCCGCCAAGTGTGGGCCTTGACGAGCTGCTGGGGGGCGGCGGCCAGAGGCGCGCGGCCCGGCCGGTGGGTCCTGAAGACACTTCCTCCGGCCCAGGTCACGAGCGGGACACCGATGTTCCGGAGCGGCAGCCCTCCAGGCCGAAGCGCTCAAGCATTCCCTCCTGGGATGAGATCGTCTTCGGAACCAGGGGCGACTGAACCTAGCCGGAGGTTCCGCCGGAGCCCCGCCATAGGCAGGCATCCACCTCAAAAGGCAGGAGCTGGTCCTGCTGGGCCATGATGTTGGCGCCGTGCGCGGTGACACGACGCATGTAGTGTCGTCGGCAGAGGGTCTCGTATCCCACCACCGGCGCGTGCCCCTCGCCTCCGGCGGCTGCCTGGTCGCCTGCCATGTCCACGTCTCCGACCACCACCTGGGCGCCTTCCATGACCATCACGCCGTCGACGGTGCGGGCGTTCTGCGTGGCCCGGCGCCCGCACCAGCACAACGCTTCGACCTGGAGCACCTGGACGCGGTCGGCAAGCTCGATCAGCCGCTGGGAGCCGGGAAAGAGCCGTGTCCTGAAGTCCGCAGTGATGCCAAAAGCGAAAACGTCGACGTCGATCTCGTCCACCACCCTGGCCAACTGCTCCACCTGTACAGGCGAATAGAACTGGGCTTCATCGCAGATCAGGTAATCCACCCGCTGGCCCCGGGTGCGCCGGTTGACCACTTCATCCCAGAAATCCGTGCCGTCCATAACTTCCACGGCGTCCGTTTCCAGGCCCAGCCGGCTCGATATCCTGGAGCCGCCCGCGCGGTCGTTGCGGCTGAACCGCACGCCGCCCCGGCCCCGGGCGCGGTGGTTGTGGTCCATCTGCAGTGCCAGCGTGGACTTTCCGCAGTCCATGGTTCCGGAGAAGAACACCAGCTCAGCCACGGCCGGTCTTCCTGCCTTCTGCCCGGAAGCACAGCAGCGGTACTTCGCGTTCCGCTTTCGTCAGTGAGCCGTGCTGGCCCACTACCTCCATGGCGGCCGGACGGACGCGGCGGGTGTCATACAGTGCCAGGGCGTCCCTCGCCGCGATCATGACGTCGCCGATGCGGGGCCCGACGGCGGGGCGCAGCGGCCCGAAGAGCCCTCCGGCCAGGGCCTCCTCCCTGGTAAACGCCCAGACCCTTTCGCCGAAACGGGCACGCCACGCGTCCAGCAGGCGTTCACGCCCTGAGGGATCCGCCGGGTCCTCAAGGTAGAGATGGACCATCCGGGGCTCACCCGCGGTGTGCCGCACACCGTCGATGAGCGCAGGATCCGCCGCGTAGTCAATTCTCTGCTGCTCAGGAACGTCAAGCATTCCGTGGTCCGCGGTGAGCAGCACGACGGTTCCGGCTGGAAGCGAGGCGTTGAGCCGCTTGACCGTGGCGTCGAGTTCCTCAAGCTGGTGTTCCCACTGTTCCGACTGGCAGCCGTAGCGGTGGCCTGCCTTGTCCAGCTCGTTGACATAGAAGTACATCAGCGACGGCACATTGGCGGCCATGGCTTCGGCAGCGGCGGCGGTGCGGGCATGGGCTGATGTGGCGGAGATAAAGCGGCCGCCGCGAAGCGCCGCCTGGGTCATGGGCGAGTTGCCGAACTGCGGGAGGCTGATGGTGGTGACGTCAACCCATGCAGCAGCCCGTTCGAGCACCGTCGGAAAGGGCTGCCACGCCAACGGATCCACGGCGGCATCCCAGTTGCCCAGCATGTTGACAACTTTGTCCTGGTCCGGGTCCAGGACGTCGTAGCCCACCAGGCCGTGCTGGCCCGGCACCAGCCCCGTGCCGAAGCTTGCCAGCGCTGCCGCCGTGGTGGAGGGAAACGTGGAGTCCAGCCACACAGGGACCTCACCCTGCCCGGCCTGCATCACTGAGCGCAGGAACGGCGTGTGGGCCGACTTCTGCTTCAGCAGGCTCCGGCCCAGGCCGTCCGCCACGACCACGCAGACACGCGAGGCCGTGGGAAGGCCCAGGGTATTCCTAAACCCCTCGATTCCCAGGCTTGCTGCCGCACTGGTCAGCACTTCGGCGATGGACCGCTGGCCGAAGGCAGGTGCCGGCGGCAGGTTCGGCGTCAGGGTGTTCCCTTCAGGTGGCAGAGCAGTGACTGTTGCTTTCCCATGCTCAGGCATTTCAGCGCTGCTGGTGTCCGCGGCTGAGGCGGTTTCCGAAGACCCCCGCCCGGGGACGGGGCTGGAGCGCCTGCCTCGCGTGCAGCGCGGGGGCGGTTGATCCGGTGTTCACCGCACGGAGGGCGCGGGCGAAGAGTTTGGCGTCCTGGACTGCCTGGAGGCCGTCTGCCTCGGCGCTGATCCGCAGGACGATGTCCTCCTGGGCAATGGTGCCGCTGTAGCCGTGGTCCGCCTCGCACTGCGGATCGCCACAGCTGGCCGGCCCCATGTCCAGCCTTTGGCCGCCAGACCAGGCGATGGCGAGGGTGAGCTCCCGTACGGGGTCGGAGGGCTTGTAGTTCTGCGGCTGGGCGTACATGTAGCTCAGCACGACGGAGCGGATCTGTGCTACGGGGACTGACTCGGTGGAAATCTGGGCGACGATTTGTTCACCGGCCTCATCCAGCTGCTGGTCGTCCACGTGGGTGATCACCAGCATGTCCGAGGTAAGGACCAGAACCGTAATGTGGCGGCGTACTTCGGCGCGGTCGAAGTGCGTTTCCAGGTGCACGAGGTGTGCCACGCAGTCGCGGCCGTCCAGCGCATCGTCAACGACGTCGGCCACAAGCCGCGGGTAGAAGCCTGCCTGCTGCAGCGCGCCCTCAAGGCTCTGGCCCTGCGCGCTGTGGCTGTGTGAGCTGTGCTGGCGGACTGCCTGGTTGTCATTGCCGGGCGTGGGGGGCACCGGCGTGGAAGGCTGTGAGCTCATTGCCCCATTTTCACAGATCGGCCCGCGACTTGCTAACCGCGGCTAGCCCAGCATGGCCCGGCGGGCACTGTCGGTGCGCTGGGCGGCGTTCCCGATCCGGACGTCAGCCGCGAGGATGGCCACGCCTTGGGTTCCGCACAGCACGGGATTGAATTCCACCAACGCTATCTCCGGGTGGTTGTCCTTCATCCATGCCAGCCTGGCGGCGAGCTCCTCCAGCGCGGCAACGTCCACCGCAGGCAGGCCCTGGTAGCCGAAGAGCTTGCCGGCCGCCCGGGGCGCGCGGATGAAGTCCTTGACGTCGGCGGCGGACAGCGGCGGCACGCGGTGCGCCCAGTCGTCCAGCAGGTTGACGGCGTCCCCGGCCAGCCCGAATGAGACCACCGGCCCAAGAAGAGGGTCCTCAATGGCACGGAAGGTGCAGGCCTGTCCCACGGGAGCCATGGACTGTACCTCCAGGGAAGGCGAACTGTAGGGCGACAGCGCCCGCCGCATCTGGACGATGTTCTGGCGGAGGGACTCAGGGTCCTCGATGTCCAGTCGCACTCCTCCCAGGTCAAGGCGGTGGCGGAGGGAGGGGTCAGTCGTTTTCAGGGCCACCGGCCAGCCCAGCCTGTCTGCGGCCTCAACCGCCTGCTCCGCAGTCTGGAAGCCCACGCAGGGCAGCACATCGATGCCGTAGTGCCTCAACAGCGCAGCGGCAGCGTCCGGATCCAGCTGTCCGAGTTGCTCCCCGTGGACGTCGCGGACCAGGACGTCAAGCTGGGCCCGCGCGCTTTCGGGGTCGCAGCCGGAGGGTTCCACAAAATGCCCTTGGTCCCTGGACAGCCACTCGGAATACCTCACTGCCGCCGCGAGCGCGGCAACCGCTGCTCCGGCGTTGGAGAAACAGGGAACGGAGTGGACGTCGCCGACCATACCCTCCACATACACTGACGGGTCCAGGATGCCGGTGAAGGCGGCCACCACAGGTTTCCCGGCCTCCACCGAACACTCGGCCAGGACTTCCGCGATATTCTCCACGGTGAGGCCCCTGGCCGGAAGCAGTGCCGCCACCACGGCGTGGACGGTGTCTGAGGCCAGCGCGGACTGGAGGCTGAGGCGTAGCGCCGGCAGCGCGAGTGACATTCCGGCGTCGAGATCCACGCTGGTGACAATCCGCTCAACACCCAGGCCGTGCGCGGAGGCGCTGTCCGCCACCACTTTGCCCAGAGCCTGGGAATTGCTGAAGACCGCCAGGTCCGGGCCCGCAGGCAAGGGCTGGCCAGACACGATCTGGGCCACGTCCACAAGCTGTTCGATGGTTTCCACCCGAATCACGCCGGACTGGCGCATCATGGCGTCCAGCGCGCCGGCAGGCGCCTGGGTGGTGCGGACAACGTGGCCGGGCGGCAGCCGCAGCCCCATCGACTCTGACTTGGCCACGATCACCGGCTTCGTGCGGGCCAGCCGCCGGGCGAGGCGCGAAAACTTGCGCGGGTTGCCGATGGACTCCAGGTAGAGCCCCACGGCGGCGGTATCGGCGTCGTCCTCCCAGAACTGCATCATGTCGTTGCCAGACACATCGGCCCTGTTGCCAGCCGAGAGGAAGGTGGACAGGCCCATCCTGCGGCGGCTCGACGCGGCGTAGAGGGAAACTCCGATCGCCGCCGACTGGCTGAACAGACCGAGGCCGCCGCGGCGCGGCAGCGTGGGCGCCATTGAGGCGTTCAGTGACACCTCGGGATGGGTGTTGACAATCCCGAGCGACGCGGGACCGATGACCCGCATGCCGTTGGCACGCGCCTTCCGGACCAGGTCCCGCTGGCGCGCGAGCCCGCGTTCGCCGTCGTCAGCGAAGCCGGCGGAGGCAATCACCATGCCCTTCACTCCCGCGGCGGCGCAGTCGTCCACCACGGCGGAGACTTCCTCGTAGGGGACGGCAACGACCGCGAGCTGAACCGGATCGGGGACCTCGGAGAGCCGGGCAAAGGACATCATCCCGGCGAGCTCCAGGGCCTCCGGATTGATGGCATAGACGGGACCGGGAAAGCCGCCTTCGATAATGTGCTCCAGCAGCTGGTGGCCCACGGTCCCCCATTTGCGGCTGGCACCGATGACAGCCACGGACGACGGCGCCAGCAGGTCACGCACGCTCCTCGCCTCGGCCCGGTGCTCGCGCGATTCCATGACGGCCCGGGACTTCTCGGTGGGGTCGATGGCGAATTCCAGGCTGACGACGCCGTCGTCGAAATGGCGTTTGACATCGTAGCCTGCGTCGGAGAACACGATCAGCATCTTGCGGTTTTCCGGCAGCACCTCGGCGCTGAACCGGCGGATGCCGTTTTCGTGGGCGGCTGCGGCAAGATGTTCCAGGAGGATTGATCCGATGCCCCTGCCCTGATGTGCGTCGGCGATGTTGAAGGCGACCTCGGCCTCGGTGGGGTCATCGAGCCTGTCGTAGCGGCCGATGCCCATGATTTCGCCGCCGATGGTGATCACGAAAGCCACCCGGTCCTTGTAATCCACTTCGGTGAAGCGCTTGAGTTCCTTGCTGGACAGCCTGGCTTTGAACGCAAAGAAGCGCATGTAGATTGAGTTCTGCGACTGTCCTATATGGAAGGCTTGGACGGCGTCGGCATCCGCAGGCTGGATGGGCCTCAGGTGGGCGGTTCCGCCGTCCCTCAGGACGACATCGGCCTCCCAATATTCCGGATATACGCTGTCCCCAGATACGCTGTCCCCGGGCTGATCCACCATAGGCTTAGCCTAGTCAAAAATACCCGCAGCACACCCCCAGCGCTGACACCAGTACCCCAGAAGGATTTACCAGCCCTATGGCCCGCCGCCAAAGTCCAGCCCCCGCAGTGGATTCCAGCCCGGATTACACCGAGAACATCGTGGATATCGACGTCACTTCCGAAATGGAAGGCTCCTTCCTGGAGTACGCATACTCCGTGATCTATTCCAGGGCGTTGCCCGACGCCCGGGACGGGCTCAAACCGGTCCAGCGACGGATCCTCTACATGATGAGCGAGATGGGCCTGCGCCCGGACCGCGGCCATGTCAAAAGCGCCCGTGTGGTGGGCGAGGTCATGGGCAAGCTCCACCCTCACGGAGACACGGCCATCTACGACGCCCTGGTCCGCATGGCGCAGGACTTTTCGCTGCGGCTGCCGCTGATCGACGGCCACGGCAACTTCGGATCGCTCGACGACGGCCCGGCAGCCCCGCGGTATACGGAGGCACGCCTCGCGGCGGCCGCGCTCACGCTCACGGACCACCTTGACGAAGACGTGGTGGACTTTGTCCCCAACTACGACAACCAGCTGACCCAGCCGGAGGTGCTCCCGGCAGCCTTCCCCAATCTGCTGGTCAACGGGGCCACGGGCATCGCCGTCGGCATGGCCACCAACATGGCCCCGCACAACCTGGTGGAGGTCATTTCAGCTGCACGGCACCTGATTGCCCATCCGGACGCGACGCTGGATGACCTCATGCGGTTTGTTCCCGGTCCCGACCTGCCCACAGGCGGACGGATCGTGGGGCTGGACGGCATCCGCGATGCCTACGCCACCGGTCGCGGCTCGTTCAAGACCCGCGCCAAGGTGGAGATCGAGCAGCTCTCGGCCCGCCGCACCGGCCTGGTGGTCACGGAACTGCCGTACATGGTGGGGCCGGAAAAGGTGATCGAGAAAATCAAGGACGCCGTCAACGGCAAGAAGCTGACGGGCATCAGCGACATCGTTGACCTCACGGACCGCAAGCACGGCCTGCGGCTGGTCATCGAACTCAAGAACGGGTTCAACCCGAACGCCGTACTCCAGCAGCTCTACCGCTATTCGCCCATGGAAGACTCCTTCGGCATCAACAATGTGACACTGGTGGACGGGCAGCCCCAGACCCTGGGGCTGGTGGAGCTGCTCTCCGTGTACGTGGGCCACCGGATCGACGTGGTGCGCCGCCGGACGGCGTTCCGGCTGGGCAAGAAGAAGGACCGCCTGCACCTCGTGGAGGGCCTCCTCATTGCCATCGTGGACATTGACGAGGTCATCCAGATCATCCGCTCCTCCGATGAGGCCGCGGCCGCCCGGGTCCGGCTGATGTCCATCTACGATCTCTCCGAAATCCAGGCGAACTACATCCTGGAACTCCGCCTCCGCCAGCTGACCAAGTACTCGCGGATCGAGCTGGAGAAGGAGCAGGATGAGCTGCGCCGCGAAATCGCGGAGCTGGAGTCCATCCTTGGTTCCGAGGAGCGGCTGCGGGAGCTCGTGTCCAGTGAGCTCAGCGAGATTGCCGAAAAGTACGGCACCCCCCGGCGTACCGTACTCCTCGAATCGGAAGCCGTCTCCCCCACAGTGGCCGCTGCGCTCGCAGCTTCCAACGGCAAGGGAAAGGCTGCGCCGCTTGCTTTGGAGATCGCCGACGATCCCTGCTGGGCGATCCTGACGGCGTCCGGCCAGATCGCGCGCACGTCCAACCAGGAGCCCCTTGCCGAATCCGGTCCCCGCTCCAGGCACGACGTGTTCCTGTCTGCTGTCAGGACCACTGCGCGCGGGGAAATCGCCGGCGTCACGTCCCAAGGGCGCATGCTGCGCCTGCAGGTGATGGACATGCCGATGCTGCCCCCGATGTCCGGGCTGCCCAACCTTGCCGGCGGCGTCCAGGCCAAGGATTTCATCACGCTGCTAAAAGGCGAATCGCTCGTGGCATTTGCGCCGCTGGACGAGGTCCTGGCCATCGGGACCGCCCAGGGAGTGGTCAAGCGGGTGCAGCCCGACTATCCGCTGAACCGCGAGGACTGGGAAGTCATCGCACTCAAGGACAAGGACTCGGTGGTGGGCGTGGCCCCGGCCGGTTCCGAGGACGCGGAGCTGGTGTTCCTGACCCGGCAGGCACAGTTGCTGAGGTTCGGTGCCGCCCAGGTCCGGCCGCAGGGCAGGACAGCCGGCGGCATGGCAGGGATCAAGCTGTCCGCCGGTGACCAGGTGCTCTTCTTCAGCGCCCTCAAAGCGGAGGACGACGCCGCTGTGGTGGTCACCATCGCAGGCACCAATGGCGCGCTGCCGGGAACAGACCCGGGAACAGCGAAGGTGACAGCGTTCTCCGAATACCCGGCCAAGGGCCGAGCCACCGCAGGCGTCCGCGCCCACAGGTTCCTCAAGGGCGAGGACACACTGCTACTGGCGTGGGCAGGACATGGTCCGGCGAAAGCGTCATCGCTCGCCGGGGTTGCGCGCTCGCTGCCGCAGGAGCACGGCCGGCGCGACGGCTCCGGCATTCCGTTGTCCCAGCCCGTGGATGTGATCGGCCCTGCCATGGCGTGGCCGGATCAGGCCCAGCCGGATCCGGCCTAGACTGCTGCCATGCCTATCGTTCCTGATGAAAAAGACTGGACCTGGGTCCTTTCGCGGCCGTGCCCCGAGTGTTCGTTTGACTCCTCCACAGCAACCCCTGCGACGGTTGCGAGGACCGTGCAGAACATGCTGCCGCGGTGGCGGGCCGTCCTCCGGCGGCCTGACGTGGCCGAGCGTCCGGACGAGGACACATGGTCGGCCCTGGAGTACGCCTGCCACGTCCGGGACGTCTTCAGCCTCTTCGACCAGCGCCTAAACCTCATGCTGGACAGTGACGACGCCCGGTTTGAGAATTGGGACCAGGACCTGACAGCCGTCGAAAAGGACTATGCCAACGCTGACGCGGCCGTGGTCAGCGCCGAGCTGACCGCGGAAGGCATGCAGATCGCGGAGTCGTTTGCCGGTACCCGCGAGGCGGAGTGGGGAAGGAAGGGACTGCGGAGCAACGGGTCGGAATTCACCGTCCTGACGCTGGCACAGTATTTCCTGCACGACGTCGCCCACCACCTCCACGACGTAGACGGCTGAGCCGTAGACGGCTGAGCCGTGGACGGCTGAGACTGGACGGCTGAGCTTCAGCGCCCGGCCAGAGCGGCTTCCCGATGGTGCGAGGCTCCCGGAAGTTCGAGCAAAGCATCAGCGGGATGGATGTCAGCCGGATCGTGCGTGACCAGGACAACCGTGCGGCCTTGCAAGCCGGCGCGGAGGTCCGCCAGCATGGCGCGCCCTGCCTCGGCGTCCAGATGGGCGGTGGGCTCGTCGAGCAGGATCACCCCCGCACCGGTCATCAGGGTCCGGGCGACCGCCAGCCGTTGGCGTTCGCCGCCGCTGAGGAAAGATCCGCCCGGCCCGATCCGGGTGTCCAGCCCTGCCGGCAGCCGGGAAACCAGTCCGCTAAGTCCGACGGCGGCCAGGGCAGCTTCCAGCGCTGCGTCTGTCGCGCCTGTATTGGAGTTGGCGGCGTCAACCGCACCTGAATCAGCCGCAGCCTTCCCACGCATGGTGATGGCGGTGCCGGCCGCCGGGCGTCCCAGGAGGAGGTTGCCCCGGAGCGTCGAATCAAACAGGTGGGCCTCCTGAGGGCACCAGGCAGCGGTGCCCGTGACCCTGACACCGCCTTTGGATGCGGGCAGGAAGCCAAGCAGGACAGACAGCAGCGTGGATTTTCCGGCACCCGACGGGCCCGTGACGGCCAGCCAGCGGCCTGGGACGGCGGTGGCTGAGAGGCCAGAGAACACAGCTGCCCCGCCTGGCCAGGCCGCCTCAACGTTCGTCAGTTCAACGCCGGCGGCATCACCGGCCCGGGGTGGAACATTTTCCAGCCCGTCGCCCGGAGGATCAGCCGAACCGTTCCTGCCAGATCTTCCGTCTGCCAGCACTCCTGATTCCCCGATCCGGCGCAAAACGTTGCGGAGAGCCGGAAACTGGCGCACCGCCGTCGTCATGGCTGCATAGGGTTCAACGAGCGCCAACTGGAGCAGGACGATGACAGCGGCGGTGGCGGGCGGGAGGGCCCCGCCAAGCACCATCGGCGCAGCCAGCGCCGCGCTGGCCATGGCAGCTGCTCCGCAGGCTGCGGTGGTGATGGCCTGGCCAAGGCCTTCTGCCCATGCCGAACGTTGGGTTGCCCCGGTGGCTGCACGGTCCTGCTCGCGGAGCCCGGCAAGGACCGCGCCGGCGACCCCGTTCGCGTGCAGCTCAGCCCGGGCGTCGAGGGCCGCCGCCGTGCGGCGGAGGACGGCGGAGCGCAGGTTCTGTTCCGCGGTGGCGGACATCCTGTCACCCCACAGAGCGGCGGCCGGGGCCACGAGCAGGCTCACCGCCGCAGCTGCCGCAACGGCCGGAAAAGCCGCTGGAACCAGGTATTCCGTGGCGACAAGGGCCGCCATAGATACGGCCAGGGCTGTCAGCGGCGGCAGGACCACGCGCGGGAGCAGGTCCCGGACGGTGTCGACGTCGTCTATCACCGTGCCCAGGACGTTGCCACCCTGCAGGAGCCGCCGGAGCGACAGTGCCCTCCGGCTCAGTGCTTCCCAGAGCCGGCCGCGCAGCCTCGTGAGGGCGGCGAACACGGCATCGTGCAACAGGAGCCGTTCCCAGTAACGGAGGACCGCGCGTCCGATCCCGAAGAAGCGCACTCCGACGATGGCAGTGAGCAGGTAGAGGATGGGGGGCTGCTCGCTGGCCCTGATGATGAGCCAGCCGGACAGCCCGGACAGCGCGACGGCGAAAACGGCCGCCAGGGTCCCCACGACGGCGGCGCCAAAGAACCTCCCGGCCACTGGTGCCAGCAGCCCGGCCAGGAGCCGCAAAGTCGGGACGTGCCGCCGCTCCCCCTCCACCACCGGACCTTTCGTCGCCGCGTCCACGGTGCTTGGGCGCCCTGCCGCCGGGGGCAGGGTACCCGGGCTGGTACGTTGTGGAACGGCAGGCAACGGGGAGGGCGCCGTAGCACCCCGGGTAGAGACAGGGACCAGGTGGTCGGCCAACGCGCGGGTCTGGGCGTCATGGGCCACCAGGACGACCGTGACGCGTCCGCGGAGAGCCAGGATTGCCTGCTGCACATGCGCCGCGGATGCTGCGTCCAGGTGGGCCGTGGGTTCGTCGAGCAGGAGCACCGTTGCCCCGGCCCTGATGCGTGCAAGGCCACGCGCCAGCGCCACGCGGCGAAGCTCGCCGGGACTCAGTTCGGCCGGGTGCTTTCCCGCGAGATGGCCGGCAGCAGCTTCAGCCAGGCAAAGCAGTGCAACCGCTTCAGCACCCGCACCTGCTTCCTCTCTGGTTCTGGTGGCGCCAGCGTCGGTTCCCCCAGACTGTGTCCCCGCAGGCTCGGTTCCCCCAGACTGTGTCCCCGCAGCCAGATACAGCAGGACCTCATCCAATACCGTGTCCGCAACCATGACGGGATGCTGCGGCACCCAGGCGGTGGTGCCGCGGTTGAGGCCGGAGATCCTGCCGGTGACCGAGGTTCCGGCGCCGTCCCCCACTGTTCCGGCCAGCACCCCCAGGATGGTGCTCTTGCCGGCCCCGCTGGGACCATCGAGGGCTGTGATTTGGCCGCAGGGGGCGGTGAAGCCCAGCGGCCCGACGGCGGGGGCAGACCGCCCGGGGTAGGTGACCGTGAGATCCGTAACAGTCACTCCGGCTGGAGTCGGGGCGGAAAGGCGGCCACCGCCGTCGTACACCGCCGCACTGGCGGACGTCCCGGCCGCAGCGGGCAGCGCCCGCGGCTCCGGTGCGTCGGTAACCGCCCTGGCCTCGGCGAGCGCCGCGCGCCCGTCATCACTCGCATGGTGCGCGGTACCCAGTTCGCGGAGGGGAAGGTAGCAGTCCGGAGCGAGGATCAGGGCCAGGAGCCCGGCCTCCAGCGCCATGTCACCGTGCACCAGTCGGACACCGATGAACACAGCCACCACCGCCACGGAGATCGTGGCGATAAGCTCAAGTGCCAGCGCAGACAGGAACGCCGTCCTCAGCGTGCCCATGGTCTTGGACCTGTACTCCTCGGAGATCTCCTCCAGGGCCCTTCTCTGCGCCGTCGCACGGCCGAGGCCGACGAGGACAGGCAGTCCCTTGGCAAGCTCCAGCATGTGGGCGGACAGCCTTGCCAGGGTGGCCTGCGCCTCCCGGACGTTCTCCTCGGTGTAGCGGCCGATCAGCACCATGAACAGGGGCACCAGGGGAACCGTGAGGACGATGACCACGGCGCTGAGCCAGTCCGCGAACAGGATGCGGGCTCCGAGCAGCAGCGGAATGGCGGCGCAGTTCACCAGCGCGGGGAGGAACTGGGTGTAGTAGCTGTCCAGGGCGTCCAGGCCACGGGTGGCCAGTACTGCGAGCCCGCCATCCGCAGGACCGGCGCTGCGGACACCGTTCCGGAGGGCGTGGTCCAGCAGGCCGGACCGTAGTTCCTCCTTGATCCCCAGGGCTGCGTGGCGGGCCGCGATCCCCTGGGCCCAGACGGTGGCGGACCTCAGGAATACGCCGGCCAGTCCCCAGGGAAGCTGATCCTGCCAGGCGGGATCCGCCGTCGCCAGTCCTGCCAGCATGGACGCGACGGCCTGGCCCATCAGGACAAGCGATAAGGCCTTCAGCGCCGCCAGGAGGCCTAGCCAATAGACGGCTGAGCGGTCGGCAGGTCCGGCCGGGAAGTGTGGGCCCACGCCCGCTCAGCCCTTCAGGGTCAAGGCCTTGGCGGCAACGGCCGGGAGGAAACTGTGCGCCTCCGGGATGTGGGCGGCGCTGACGCGACGGCGGAACACCCAATACGTCCACGCCTGGTAGGCGATCACCAGGGGAAGTCCGACGGCGGCAACGATGCTCATCAGCCCGAGGGTGTAGTCCGAGGATGAGGCATTTGAAATGGTCAGGTCAAACTCGGGGCTGAGGGTAGAGGGCAGCACCACCGGGAACACCGCGCCGAATATGGCGGCGCTGCCGAGCACCAGGAATGCACCGAGCGCCACAAAGGCCCTGCCTTCAGAGCCCTTGCGGGCAAACACCCAGGCAGCCGCGGCTGCCGCGACGGCGAGGAGGACCGCTGCCCAGGTCCATGGTTTGCCGTCCAGGAACTGGATGGCAAGGGCCCAGGCAGCGATGGGGAGCAGCAGCACCGGAAGCAGCCGCACGAACCAGCGGCGGGCACGGTGGCGCACGTCGCCGTCGGTCTTCAGAGCCAGGAACGCCAGGGCGTGCAGCAGCGAGAAACCTGCCACGGCCAGTCCGCCGAGCACGGCATAGCCGCTGAACCAGGCGAACGGACCGCCTTCGCGGTCGCCGTTGGAGTTCAGCGGCAGCCCGGTGGTGGTGAGGGCCAGGGCAGCGCCGACTCCGAATGCCGTGAAGAAGGAGCCCAGTGCGATGGCCCAGTCCCAGCGGGCGCGCCAGCTCTCGCTATCCACCTTGCCGCGGTACTCGAAGGCCACCGCACGGAAGATCAGGGCCACGAGGACCATCAGGAGCGGGAGGTACAGGGAGGAAAACAGCGACGCGTACCAGAGCGGGAAGGCGGCAAAGGTTGCAGCGCCGGCGGTGATAAGCCACACTTCGTTGCCATCCCAGACGGGTCCTATGGTGTTGAGCAGCACTCTTCGCTCCGTATTGTCCCGGGCGAAGAGCTTCATCAGCATTCCGACACCGAGGTCAAAGCCTTCCAGGAAGAGGTATCCGGTCCACAGCACCGCTATGACGATGAACCAGATAGTGGGCAGCAGTTCCATTCTGAGTATCCTCTGCTCTTCTTAGTAGGCGAACGCCAGGACGTCGTCTGCTTGTTTTCCGGTGCCCGGTTCGTCCAGGTTAGGGGTCGCGTCCTCGTTTTCGTCGACGGGTAGGTGGGCCAGTTCCGGCATCGCCGAGACAACACCTCCGCGGATGTATCTGACCAGGAGCTTGACCTCCACCACCAGGAGAACCGCGTAGACAGATGTCAGCACAAGCAGCGAGGTCAGGATTTCACCGGCGGACACTCCCGGCGAGACGGCGGCTGCCGTGAACATGAACACCTGGTCGATGCCGTTCATATCCGGATTGGGTGCCACGACAAATGGCTGGCGCCCCATTTCCGTGAAGATCCAGCCGGCAGCATTGGCGCCGAACGGGGCCAGGATGCCGAAGACGGCGAGGCGCATCAGCCAGCGCGATTCCGGAACAGTTCCCTTCCGCGTCAGCCACAGGGCGATCAGGGCGGCAAGGGCTGCAAGTCCGCCGAAGCCGATCATCATGCGGAATCCCCAGTAGGTGACTTCCATGACCGGCACGTATTGGATCTCCTGGCCTGCACGGTCGCCATAGATCGGGTTGTCGGGCAGGTTCGTTCCGTAGTCCGCCTTGTACTGGGCCTGGAGGCTGTTCACGCCTTTCACCTCGGTGCTGAAATCGCCTTTGGCCAGGAATGACAGGATCCCCGGAACCTCGATCACCGCGACGACGTCATCACAGTTCCGCGAGCCTACGTTGCCGATGCTCAGCACCGAGAAGCCGGTGCCGTCGTGGCACGCGGCCTCCGCTGCGGCCATTTTCATAGGCTGTTGCTGGAACATCAGCTTCCCCTGCATGTCGCCGGTCATGGCGGTGCCTGCGAAGGAGATCATGGCAACGACGGCGCCGATCCGGAGGGAACGGATCCAGACTTTATGATCCGTCCGGTCACGGCCCGGAATGTCGGCCTCCCCGGCGATGACCTTGCCGTCCGCGCCAACGGTGTCGACGCCGTCGCGCCGCCGACGCCACAGGTGGTACCACGCGATGCCCAGGAGGAAACCGCCGGCCACTGCCAGCGCCCCGAACAACGTATGCGGAACGGCGACCAGGGCGGTGTTGTTGGTGAAGACGGCCCAGGCGTCGGTCATCACCGGGCGGCCGTTAACCATTTCCACCCCCACAGGATGCTGCATCCAGCTGTTGGCCACGATGATGAAGTAGGCAGAGAACAGGGATCCCACCACTGCGATCCACAGGCAGGCCAGGTGCACGGCGGGCTTGAGTTGCTTCCAGCCGAAGATCCACAGGCCAAGGAATGTCGACTCAATGAAGAAGGCAAGCAGTGCTTCAAGTGCCAGGGGTGCCCCGAAAACGTCGCCGACAAACCGGCTGTACTCGCTCCAGGCCATGCCGAACTGGAACTCCTGGACGATGCCGGTGGCCACGCCCATGATGAAGTTGATGAGGAACAGTTTGCCCCAGAACTTGGTCATCCTGAGATACTCCGGCTTGCCCGTCCGGTGCCAGACCGTCTGGATGACCGCCACCACCAAGCCAAGTCCGATGGTGAGCGGGACCATCATGAAGTGGTAGACGGTGGTGATGCCGAATTGCCAGCGTGCGATTTCCAAGGCGTCCAAGGCAGTCCCTACTGTTGGCGGTGCAACTTTTCTACGAACCGTAGAACTCTGACTTCTACCGAGTGTAGAACAAGGTGCGAGCACTGTAAACCAACAGTTCCACTCAAAAGGGGTCCCCACAAGGCCGCGGCGCGCCGATTGTTCTACCTGACGTAGAACCTGCGGCGGAAACGGGGTAAATTGTTTCTGTAGTTGTAGCGTTCGTTTTGTGGTCACCGCGGCCTTCCAGGCCTGCCGGTGCGGGGAATCTAAGGAAGTATGGAATGGCTAGTCTCGGTGAACTTGAACGGGCAGTGATGGATCTGCTCTGGGCGGGCCAGGCAGCGGCCACCGCGAACACGCTCCGCGACCAGCTGGCGCTGAGCACCGAAGCGCAGGGGGGAACCGCGGGCCACGAAGGCAAGGAACTGGCCGTTACCACTGTGCTTACCGTCCTCTCGCGCCTTGAGAAGAAGGGCCTCGTGGAGCGGGAACGCGGCACCAGGCCGCACCGCTACCAGGCCGTCTCCAGCAGGGAAGACCACACCGCGGAACTCATGCATGAGGTGCTGGGATCAGCCCCCGACCGTGAGGCAGTACTCGCCCGTTTCATCGGGTCCGTGACGGAAAGTGAAGCTGAAACGCTGCGCAAACTGCTTGGCCACATCTAGCGGACCATGTTCTGGGCCTCATATCTGCTGGCGGTCCTTGCGATAGCGCTGGCGTGGCCGGTGCCTGTCTTCCTCTCACGCGCCCAGTGGCCGGCCCGATCCCCCTTCACGGCAATGCTCCTGTGGCAGGCCATAGCCCTTGCCGGCGGGCTGTCCATGATCGGCGCCATGCTGGTGTACGGGCTGGAACCTATCGGGGACAACCTGATCGCGGGCCTGCGCGCCCTGGCCGGCATGGTGTTGCTTGACGCGCCCACCACCGCACTGGGCTTTTGGCACCTCTTTGCCCTCTCAGCCGCGGCACTGCTGACCGCGCACCTCGTGTTCACCCTGCTGCTCACGTACTACAGGATCGAGCGCCAACGGCGCCGGCACCGTGAACTCCTGGCGCTGCTGGCCTCGCCCTCCGCCGAAGGGGCCGGAACAGTGGTCATCAGCCACGACTCACCGGTTGCCTACTGTCTTCCGGGCGGGGCCCGCTCGGTCACCGTCCTGTCGGATGGCCTCATGGCGGCCCTTGAGCCTGCCGAACTCCGGGCCGTCCTGATTCACGAGAATGCCCATCTCAGCCAACGGCATCACCTGTTGCTGTGGGCCTTCGCCGCCTGGCGGCAGGCACTCCCCTGGCTTCCTACCACGCGGCTCGCCCAGGAATCGGTGAACTCGCTCATCGAGATGCTGGCCGATGATGTTGCCCTTAAGACCGAGAGCAAGGCCAGCCTCATCAAGGCCATCGCGATTGTAGCCAGCGGCTCGGCGGGAGGCGTGGCGGCCCCCGTTGCCGCTGGAGCCCTATCAGGCGGCCCGGCCAGCGTTCCGCTCGGGGGACTGGAGGCGGCGGCCGGAGTCACCGGCGCCGATTCTGCGCGCACCACAGCCTCCCGGGTCAGCCGCCTGCTCTCCCCCGTGCCCCAGCTGAGCGCTTCCGCCCGGGGGGCGGTGCTGGCCTGCTGTGTCCTGCTCCTGGCCCTTCCTACGGCCCTGCTGATCGTGCCCGGCCTGCTGGGCTGACGGCATGGCCGGCAGATCCAGCCCACCGCTGCGCCTCCCCGGGCAACGAGGTGGACGGTCCTTGGTGTCGTGTCGAGGACTGCGTCCGCCCGAGTGACGCGAGCGGCTCGGCCAGTCACCGTGATCTGCCGGCCGGCCGTGTTGTCTCAAACCTCCAGGTTGAGCGAGACGGTTACATAGGAGTGTGGTGGCAGTTCCAGTTCAAGTCCGCTCGGGTGGTCCTTCACAGCTGTGAAGTCCACAGGCTGGACAGCGACCGGGTCTCCCGCAGTGTTATGCGTGTTGAGGCTGGGCGCGCTGAGCAGTTGTGCTGTCCATCCGGCCACAGCCCGCCCGCGCAGGTCCAACAGCAGCGTCGCCGGCTGCTCCGCATCGAGGTTCGACAACGACACGAGCGCGGTATCGTCCTTGGCTGACGCAGACGCCGAAAGCAGCGGGATGGAGGTACCGTCCACGTCCCGTTCCGGCAGCGCACCGACGAAGTCCACGTCGAGAGCGCGGGCGTCATGGTGGCCCGTGTTCATTGCGTAGACGTGGTAGGTGGGCGTGAGTACCAGCGCTCCGCTCTCCTCATCCGTGAGGATCATGGCCTGAAGGACGTTGACGGTCTGCGCGATGTTCGTCATGACCAGCCGCTCAGCGTGGCGGTGGAACGCATCGAAGTGGACGCTGGCGACGAGTGCGTCGCGGAGGGTGTTCTGCTGGTACAGGAACCCGGGGTTCGTGCCCGGTTCGGCGTTCCACCATGTGCCCCACTCATCAAGAACGAGGCCAACCTTCTTGTGGGGGTCGTAGACGTCCATCACATTGCTGTGACCTTGCAGGATCTGATCAATTTCCTGCGCCTTCAGCATGGTGGAGTAGTACTGGTCGTTGTCGAACTTTACCGCGTCGCCCTTGTCTTCCCATGGCCCGGTCACCGTGTAGTGGTGGACAGAGATCGCCTGATAGATGTTCTGGGGGAACGGCCCGCAGCCGATGCAAAGTGCCTTCATCAGGGCTTCAGTCCATGCGTAGTCCGTATCGGAGGCCCCGGCCGCGATGCGGTACACCTTGTTTTCGCCGTGGTCTCGGACGTAGGTGGAGTACTGGCGGGCAAGATCCGCGTAGGCTTCAGCACGCATGTTGCCGCCGCAGCCCCAGGCCTCGTTGCCGATGCCCCAGAAGGGGACCTTCCACGGCTCGTCGCGGCCGTTCTGGCGGCGCAAGCTCGCCATGGGCGAGTCGCCGGCACGGGTGAGGTACTCGACCCATTCGCTCATTTCACGCACCGTGCCGGAGCCGACATTCCCGCTGACATAAGGATCGGCGCCGAGGAGTTCACACAACGCCATGAACTCATGCGTGCCGAAGGAGTTGTCTTCGACGATGTCGCCCCAGTGGCTGTTGACCATACGGGGCCGCTGCTCCCGCGGACCAATCCCGTCCCGCCAGTGATATTCGTCCGCGAAGCAGCCACCGGGCCACCGCAGGTTCGGAATCTGCAGCTTCCGGAGAGCCTCCACGACGTCCCGCCGGATGCCTCCTTCGTTGGGGATGGAGGAGTCCTCACCGACCCAGAACCCGCCATAGATGCACCGGCCGAGGTGTTCGGCGAAATGGCCGTAGATGTGGCGGCTGATTACCGGGCCGAGGACATCGAGGTCGATGACGGCGCGGAGCGGGGTGTTCGGGGACATAGGTCTCTCTTCCGGAGTTGTATCGATAAATTTTTACCGATACAAATGTTATATACACTGGATGCGGCGGTCAACAGCCATTCCGTACGACGTGAATGCGGGAGGTGAAGCAGACATGGCAACGATCTATGACGTGGCGCGCGTGGCGGGGGTGTCCTCCATGACCGTCTCAAACGTGATCAACGCCCATCCGCACGTGCGTCAGTCCACGCGGGACCGGGTATTGCGGGCTATCCAGGAACTTGATTTCACAGTGAATGTGGCTGCCCGCAATCTGCGTACCGGCCGGTCAGGAACCATCGGACTGGCCGTTCCGAGCGTGGATAATCCGTACTTCTCCCGTCTGATAGCCGAGATTGTGAGCGCTGCACGGGAACGCGGGTACCGTGTCGCCGTCGAACAGACAAGCTCTGCCCGCGAGACGGAACTGGAAGCCGTTTCAATGTCACGGAACAGGCTGTACGACGGGTTGCTGCTTTCGACAGTGGGATTGAGTCCGGCGGATGCCGACCTCCTCCGCGTCGACTACCCGGTGGTGCTGCTCGGCGAAGGGATCTTCGGTGGGCCGGTAGACCACATCGCCATGCCCAATGTGGACGGGTCCCGCGCCGCCGTACAGCACCTCCTCGGTCGGGGCTGCAGGAAAATCGCGATCTTTGACATGCCTCTACAGGAAGGAGCCGGAGTGGCGGACCTACGGCTGCAGGGTTATCGGGAAGCCTTGGATGAGGCTGGAATCGATTTCGATGATCGCTACTTCATCGCCATGCAGGATTTCACAATGGAGTGCGGTGCCGCTGCCGCCAAGCGGGTCGCTGATCTCGGATTGCAAGCGGACGGCGTCTTCTGCCCGACCGATGCCGTCGCAGTTGGTGCGCTCCGCGGGTTCACGGACGTCGGGCTGAGAGTACCCGAGGATGTGCGCGTGATCGGATTCGACGACATTCACGCAGGATCATTCACGGTTCCGCGACTTTCCACCGTGGCTCCGGACCACTCAATCACAGCGGCAACGGCGGTCGACTTTCTCCTGGAACGCATTGAAGGAAACGCACCGGAATCGGCGCGCGAGTTCATCACGCCATTCACCCTCGTCGCCCGGGAGTCGACGGCTTAAAACAGTACGGTCACCGGCCGGTCAGGCGTCGATCCGCTCCCGGTCAAGACTTGAGGCACCGGCGATAATAAAGTCCTTGCGCGGAGCCACGTCCGATCCCATCAGCAGGTCAAAGGTGTCCTCGGCCTGTTTGGCGTTCTCGATGCCCACTTTGCGCAGCGTCCGGTGCCGCGGATCCATCGTGGTTTCTGCCAGTTGCTCCGCGTCCATCTCGCCAAGCCCCTTGTAACGCTGGATGGGTTCCTTATAGCGCTTGCCCTCCTTGGCCAGCCTCGACAGGAGGACGTGCAGTTCCGCTTCCGAGTAGGTGTAGATCATCTCGTTAGCTTTCTGCCCCGCGTTGATCACTTCAACCCGGTGCAATGGCGGGACCGCTGCGAAGACCCGGCCTTCGTCGATCATGGGCCGCATATACCGGAAGAACAAGGTGAGCAGCAGGGTGCGGATGTGGGCGCCGTCGACGTCGGCGTCGGTCATGAGGATCACCTTGCCGTATCGGGCGGCGGCAAGGTCGAAGCTGCGACCGGAACCTGCGCCCACCACCTGGATCAGGGCCGCGCATTCAGCGTTGGATAACATGTCGCCCACGGAGGCCTTCTGCACGTTGAGGATCTTGCCGCGGATAGGCAGCAGGGCCTGGAAATCCGAGGACCGCGCCAGCTTGGCCGTTCCCAGCGCCGAGTCACCTTCCACAATGAACAGTTCAGAGCGTTCGACGTCGTCCGTGCGGCAGTCTGCGAGCTTGGTGGGCATGGACGAGGTTTCGAGGGCGTTCTTGCGGCGCTGTGTTTCCTTATGGACGCGCGCCGAGATGCGCGATTTCATCTCGCTGACGATTTTTTCGAGCAGCAGCGCCGACTGGGCCTTGTCGTTGCGGTTGGCGGAGTTGAGCTTCGCATTGATCTCGTGCTCCACCACCTTCGCCACGATGGCCCGGACCGCCGAGGTGCCCAGGATTTCCTTCGTCTGGCCCTCGAACTGCGGCTCCGCCAGCCGCACCGTCAGGACGGCGGTCAGGCCGGCGAAGATGTCGTCCTTCTCAATTTTGTCGTTTCCGGCCTTGAGCTTGCGGGCATTGTTCTCCACCGCCTTCCGGAAGGTCTTGACCAGCGCCTGCTCGAAACCTGACTGGTGGGTTCCGCCCTTGGGCGTGGAAATAATGTTGACGAAGCTGCGGACGGTGCTGTCGTAGCCGATGCCCCAGCGCAGGGCAACATCCACCTCGCAGTCGCGCTCCACCTCGGCCAGCTGGCTGTGGCCGCGTTCGTCGAGCACGGGCACGGTTTCCTTGAACTTTCCCGATCCGTGGAGGCGCCAGATGTCTGTGACAGCGGGATCGGCGGCGAGGAAATCAACGAACTCGGAGATGCCGCCGTCGTGATGGAAAACTTCCTCATGGGGGGCCGCTTCCCCGGGGGTACCGGCGAGCCGGCGCTCATCGCGGACCGTGAGTTTGAGCCCCGGCACCAGGAAGGAGGTCTGGCGGGCCCGTGCAGCCAGCTCGTCATAAGAGAATTTGGCGTCGGGGGTGAAGATCTGACGGTCGGCCCAATAGCGGATCCGGGTGCCCGTGACGCCGCGCTTGGCCTTGCCCACCACGTCCAGGACTGAACCGTCCACGAACGGCGCAAATGCCGCCGCAGGGTCCACCCTGCTGCCTTGGTCCTTGAAGCGGCCAGGCTCGCCCCGGCGGAACGACATCTTGTAGGTCTTGCTGCCGCGGTCAACTTCCACGTCCAGTCGGGCGGACAGGGCGTTCACGACGGAGGCGCCCACGCCGTGCAGACCGCCCGATGCCGTGTACGATCCCCCGCCGAACTTGCCGCCGGCATGGAGTTTGGTGAACACCACCTCCACGCCGGTGAGACCAGTCTTCGGTTCCAAATCCACCGGAATGCCGCGGCCATCGTCGTGGATCTCCACCGAGTTGTCCGCATGCAGGATGATCTTGATGTCGTGGCCGAAACCTGCCAGGGCCTCGTCCACGGAGTTGTCGATGATTTCCCACAGGCAGTGCATGAGTCCGCGGGAGTCTGTGGAACCGATGTACATGCCCGGACGCTTGCGGACGGCTTCAAGGCCTTCCAGCACTGACAGGTGCCGGGCGGTGTAATCAGAACTTGGTGCCACGGGTGGTGAACTCCTTGAGTGACGGAACAACGAACGCTCGGTGACGCTCTTCCTAGCCTAGTCGGCCGCGGATCGGACGCCCGTCAGCCACACTTTGGACCCGGTGGTCCAGGCCGCCCGTTACGTTTCTGTGATGCCACGTGCCGGCCTTGATGCATTCTTGCGGATACGCGGACAGCGAACTTGCCCCATCCTTGCGCTGGATTGGATACGAATACTGGTTATATAGAAGTACAGATCTACTAAGGAGGCCGAAATGACAACAGCAGTAGCGGACCGCACGCTCAACGCACTGGACCGGTGCGATCGTTGCGGAGCCCAAGCATATGTCCGTGTTGTTCTTGAGTCCTCCGGCGGTGAGCTGCTCTTCTGCGGCCACCATGCCCGTGCGGTCGAGGCGACGCTCAAGCCCTTGAGCTCCGACTGGCACGATGAGACGGGCCGTCTTCACGAGAAGGCGCCCGTAGAAATCGATTAGCCCACCAGGCAAAAGTCAGGACCCTTCCAGTCGGAGGGGTCCTGACTTTTTAACCGGCGTTCCCTAACCGGCCAAAAGAAACGCGGGGTCACACTGCGCCCATGATCCGAGGATCTTGGGCCGCACTGTAACCCCGCGCTGATGGCCGTAGTCCTTAGTCGAGGTAGTCCCTAAGCACCTGGGACCGCGACGGGTGGCGGAGCTTGGACATGGTCTTGGATTCGATCTGGCGGATGCGTTCCCGGGTGACACCGTAGACCTTGCCGATTTCGTCTAAAGTCTTCGGCTGCCCGTCGGTGAGGCCGAACCGCATGGCCACCACACCTGCTTCGCGCTCCGAGAGTGTGTCCAGCACTGAGTGCAACTGCTCCTGGAGCAGCGTGAAGCTGACGGCGTCGGCCGGGACCACGGCTTCGGAATCTTCGATGAGATCGCCGAACTCGGAGTCGCCGTCCTCACCAAGCGGGGTGTGGAGCGAAATGGGCTCGCGGCCATACTTCTGGACCTCCACCACCTTCTCCGGGGTCATGTCCAGTTCCAGTGCCAGCTCTTCGGGCGTGGGTTCCCGGCCGAGGTCCTGGAGCATCTGTCGCTGGACGCGTGCCAGCTTGTTGATGACCTCGACCATGTGGACCGGGATGCGGATGGTGCGTGCCTGATCCGCCATGGCGCGGGTGATGGCCTGGCGGATCCACCAGGTGGCGTACGTGGAGAACTTGAAGCCCTTGGTGTAATCGAACTTCTCCACGGCCCGGATCAGGCCCAGGTTGCCTTCCTGGATGAGGTCCAGGAAGAGCATGCCGCGGCCTGTGTAGCGTTTGGCCAGGGAGACCACGAGACGGAGGTTGGCCTCAAGCAGGTGGTTCTTGGCGCGCTTGCCGTCGTGGATGACGAATTCGAGCTCACGCTTGAACTTCGGATCGATGGAGCCGTCGTCCGCGTTGATCTTCTCTTCGGCGAAGAGGCCGGCTTCAATCCTGAGCGCAAGGTCCACTTCCTGCTCGGCATTGAGCAGCGCCACCTTGCCGATCTGCTTCAGGTAGTCCTTGACGGGGTCAGCCGTGGCACCGGCGGACATGACCTGCTGGACAGGGGCGTCGTCGTCATCAGCATCTGAGTAGACGAATCCCTTGCCGGTGACTGCCGATGCAGCCTTGGCAGCGTTGATGTCGCCGTCCTCGGCGCCTTCGAGGATGATGTCGTCAAGATCCTCTTCGATGTCATCGTCGTCGTCGGAGTCGGTGCCCCCGGTGGCGGACTTACCGGCGGCTTCAGCAGCGGCCTTCGCGCCGGGCTTGGGCCCGCGCTTCTTGGGTTCAGGCTTGCCGTCCACGTCGGTATCACCGGCGGTGGCATCCTTGACAGCTTTGTTGGCTGCCCGCGTGGCTGCTCGCTTGGCGTTCGTTGCAGCCTGCTTCTCCTCAGGGGACGACTCGTCCTGGGCGGCGGGTTCCTTCTTCATGGAAGACGGGGTCACAGAAAACCTTTCTAGCGGCGGTCTGTGGAATCACCATACGGGCAACACCACTATGACCCTGTCAAGTCCGTGATGAACATCAGGTGCAACCACGGCCGGCAGAGTCTATGAATAGAACTGCCGGGGCGGCCGTAATGTTCCCGCAAAGGCACCATTACATGCACTTGATACACGGACCCAACCGGGTCTCGGCATCCATTGTCTCATGGTTTTCCAAAACAGGCCCATCGAGCTCTGCCCTGTGGGGATATGACGCAGCAGTGCGAAAGCCGAAGAACTCTGACCTCGACCCTCAGGCGGCGTCAGGTTCGAATTTCTGCCAGGCGGCTTCCTTTCGCGCCGCCCACCCGCAAAGTGTCCCCCGCCTCACCAGTTCGAGCATGAGCTCTGCCAGCCGGTAGCCCGCTTCCTCTTCCAGCGCCTTGCTGAGGTAGGCCGCCGCATAGGACCCCCGTCCCCGGCACCAGCTGATCCATCCGCGTCCGGTCAAGGCAGCCGCGCCGGCTTGCCCACCCCAGGGCGACAATTGCTCCAGGATGCGATCGAGGTGATGCAGCCGGCTCCAGTCGGGCAGAGCTGGCTCCAGTCCCAGCAGGACGTCGCCGTAGCCGGGCACATCAGACGGATCGCCTGGAACGGAAACCGGCGGCGCGGCCGTTCCCGAACCGGGCAAGCCCGCAACTGGCGGGCCAATCGGCGCCAACCCGCAACCGGCGTCGAAAATCCCGAACTGTTCCGCGCCTGTCAGCGCCGCCCGGGCGCCGGCCGCCGCCATGACCAGGACCGCGTCCCGCCACGCCGGCACCTGGAGTGACGCCCGGAGGAAGGCCTGCTGGGCGTCAGGGAGGACAAGACCGGGCAGCGCCGGATCGGAAAGGGCTTCAGCTGGTGGGCTGCCCAGCAGCCCTTCCCAGAACGCGAGCAGCGCGTTGAACTGCGCCCTGCTCCGCCGCCGTGGTTCCAGTTGAACGGACCACACAGCTTCCGCTGCCAGTATCGCAGCCTTGTCTTCGGCGGAAACTGAGCAGAGTGGCCGGGCTTGGTCTTCCGGCGCGGGGCCCACGCTGCTGCCGCGGAAAACCATCTCCGCATTGAGCATGCTGTCCCGGATGTCCTGGATGGGCCGGCCAGGGAGCGGACAGCACGAGTGATCGGTGCAGTAGGCGTCCCGCCAGTACAAGTCCCCGACGTACCATGCGTCCCGCACCGGCATTCCTGCCGCGCCTAGGACGGCCTGCAGCGCGGCCAGCAGCCCCGTATAGGTCCGGGGCAGATCCATCCAGCCGTCGTTGGTGAATAAGACCAACAACGCGGCGTCGGCGCCGTGGTCTGCACGGAGGTAATCGCGCACGGTACGGGCATATTGGTGCGGGTCCGCGAGCGTTTCCGGTCCGGGCAGGTCAAGCCGGAGGGTGGCACCCAGCCGTTTGCCGTGCAGGGTCATGGCCACGAGGCTGTCCGCCGGCCAGTACCCCAGAGAATGCGGAATGAATCCGAGGATGTCCTCGGGGCCCCGGACTGTCAGGTTTTGTGAAGGTGTCATGCCTCCAGCTTTAGCGCCCCGCCGGACATGCAAAAGACCGGGCGTCCGCCATGTCAATTGTGGAGGAGTAGTGTCAGTCGCCCCTGGACCGGGAACCCTGCCGGCGCTGCACCAGGTTCGCACGCCGTTGCCGCGCAAGGGCAGTCAGCAGCGGGGGGACAACAACGCCCTGCGCCGCCATCTGCCGCCGCACCTTGCGGCGGCAGACCAGCATGGCGCCGACACCGAAGCCCAAGAGCAGGAACTGGACGCTCAGGGCGATCCGGAACGGCTCCAGCCCGTAGAGCACGCCGTTGGAAAATCCGGTCGCTTTCAGGATGTCCAGCACCAGTCCGATCAGGAAAATCGCCACGAGAGCTGCAATGAAGCCGCCCACGTTCACTATGCCGGTTGCCGTACCGATCCTGTGCGCGGGATTGAACGTCCGGGCGAAATCGAAACCGATCATCGAGCCAGGACCCCCGATGGCCAGGACCATCACCAGGCCGGCCAGGAGCCACAGCGGGGAACGGCCGGGCGTGAGGAGCACCGCCGCCCATGCGGCAGCGGTGGCACCGGCAATGAGCAGGACCATCGTGGACCGGCGCAGCGGGTGCCGGGAGACAAACCGGCCAATAAACGGCCCCACGGCCATGGCGGCAGCAACGTACAGGGCCATCAGGGCCGCGACGGTCGCGGCGTCCAGGCCCTGCGCGGAGATCAGGAAAGGGTAGCCCCACGTCATCGCAAAAACGGTGCCGCTGAACTGGATGGTGAAGTGGCTCCACAGTCCCAGCCTGGTCCCGGGCTGCCGCCAGGCCCGGGCGAGGGAGGCGCCGGTGGCATGCAGTCCCTGCTGTGCCTGCGGCCGGGGCACGGCCGGCGGGTGGTCCTGCAGGAGCACCAGGACAAGGACGACGGCGAGTCCGGACATGCCGGCGAGCATCAGGAAACCGGGCGTCCAGCCGTAGGAGTGAAGGACAAAGGCGAAAGGCACCACGCTGAAAAGCTGCCCCAGTTGGCCGGACATCCCCGTCAGCTGGGTGACCAGGGGAACACGTGCGGGGGCGAACCACAGCGGGATGAGCCGGATCACGGAGATGAAGGTCATGGCATCGCCGGCACCGACAAGCACGCGGCCTGCCACGCCGCCCGGAATGCTGTCCGCGAAGGCGAGCTGGAGCTGGCCGAGGCCCATCAGTACCGCGCCGCCGGCGATCATCGCCCGCGAGCCGAACCTGTCCACTAGAAGGCCCACCGGTATCTGGAGGCCGGCGTAAACCAGAAGCTGCAGCACTGTAAAGAAGGAGATCGCGGACGCGCCGGCGTGGAACCTCTCCGTGGCTTCAAGCCCCACGACGCCGAAGGAGGTCCGCTGCGAGACCGCCACAAGATAGGCAAAGATTCCGATGGTCCAGATCAGCCAGGCGCGGGGTGCAGTCACTCCTTTATTATGCCCGGCCAGGATGACGGCCGGGCTTGGGACGGCCCGGCGGACAGCATCCGGGCGGTTCCAACGTCCGGCTACTTTGCGGGATTCTCCCGTGCCAGGTAGGCCTCCACGGCGGCCCCCAGCGCGTCCCCGCTGGGCAGCTGGTCGTTTTCATCCGCAAGGAGCGACCGGCGGACGGTGCCTTCAGCCTTCTCGTCATACCGCGACTCAAGGCGCGATACGACCTGCTGCACCTCTTCGGAGGCGACGATCTGCTCGGCGATCTGGCGGCCCACTTCCCTGCCGGCTTCCCGGAGCCTGTCGGTGGGAAGCATCAGGGATGTGGCGGCGCCAAGGTATTCCAGGCCAGCCACAGCCGCGGTGGGGTATTCAGCTTCGGCCAGATAGTGCGGAACGTGGATCACATAGCCCGCCACGTTGCGGCCTGCTTCAACCAGCCGCAGTTCGAGGATGTGGCCCACGGCCGCCGGAACCTCCACGGTGGGCTTCCACACCGAGATGCCCTCGATCAGCTCCGGCCTGTTGCCGTGGACGGTAACGCCCACGGGCCGGGTGTGAGGGACCGGCATGGGGATGGAATGGATCCAGGTCACCAGGTTCACGTCCAGCTTTTCCACGATCCCGACGACGGCACGGGCAAACCGCTCCCACTGAAGGTCAGGTTCAAAGCCGGCCAGCAGGAGGAACGGGCTCCCAAGCCCGTCCGTCATCCGATACAGCGCCAAAACGGGTTCCTGGTAGTCCTGGAGGTGGTCCTCGACGAAGGAGACGTGGGGTCTCCGGGACCGGTAGTCGATCAGCTGGTCTGCGTCGAACACAGCCACCGGCTCAGGGTTGAGGGTGTCCAGCAGCTCTGCGTTGATCTGCTTCACCACATGGCCGGCATCAGCAAATCCGGTGAAACCCATCACCAGGTTCAGCCCGCGGAGTGCCGGGCTGTTGAACAGCCCGGGGTTGCTCGCATACAACGTGTCCGGGTCCAGCAGGGAGCCGGAAATCCGTTCAAGCACGGCATGTTCCTTTCGTGGTTTCGGGTGGATACCTCCTACAACGCCCCCGGGTACCTGGGCATTCCGGACGGCGGGTGTGGCGCGGCTCTCAGAAGATTCAGCTGCCGCGGCCCATACGGGCTACGATCGGAACTGGCCTGCCAGACGGGCTTTCGCAGACATTCCGGCGACGTCTCAAGCTGACGGCACCCGGGTTTCCATGGCAGAGCGCCAAACATGCATTCCTGCCGAAACGATCTTTCGAGAATTGAGGACTGACCCCGTGGTCAAGAATACTGAAATCAACCTTAGTACCCTCGCCCGTGACCTGAAGAAGGCCCCCAGTGACGCCGTTATCATCGGCGTGGGACAGGGGCCTGACGGTCCCGTCCTCCTCGACAACCCGCTGACGGCCAAGTCCGCCGAGGCGCTGGCCGATTCGCTGAAGGTTCTTGGCGTCACCGGAGCCGCTGACCAGGTCGTGCGGCTCCCCGGCCTTCCGGAAACCGGTGCCGGCGTGCTGGTCCTGGTGGGAGTGGGCAAGATCGCTCCGGGCGTTCCGCTTGACGGGGAGGCACTCCGCCGGGCCTCAGGTTCGGCGGTCCGCCAGCTCGCCGGCCTCGCCACGGTTGTCCTTGCACTTCCGACGGCGGGAATCGCCGACGTCGCCGCCGTCGCCGAAGGTGCCGCCCTGGGCTCCTACGCCTTCACCGAGTACCGGTCCACGAAGGACGGGCTGAAGGACCCGGTTCGCCACGCGGTGATCCACACGGAGGTTGCCGCGGACAAGGAACTCCGTTCCACCCTGATGCGCGCCCAACTGATCGGCAAGGCCGTCAACGCCACCAGGTCGCTGGTCAACCAGCCGCCAAGCCACCTCTACCCGGAATCATTCGCCGACGCGGCCAAAGAACTGTCCAAGGGGCTGCCGGTCAAGGTCACGGTGTGGGACGAAAAGCGCCTCGAAAAGGAAGGGTTCGGCGGCATCATGGGCGTGGGCAAGGGTTCGTCCCGCCAGCCGCGCCTCGTCAAGGTGGAGTACTCCCCCGCCAAGGCGACGGCAAACATTGCGTTGGTGGGCAAGGGCATCACTTTCGACACAGGGGGCATCTCCATCAAGCCGGCCCTCGGCATGGGTGACATGAAGAGCGACATGGCGGGCGCCGCCGTCGTACTTAACACGGTCCTGGCGCTCGCAGGCCTTGGCCTGCCCGTCAAGGCGACCGCTTGGCTCTGCATCGCCGAAAACATGCCCTCGGGTGCCGCGTCCCGGCCCGCCGATGTCCTCACGATGTTCGGGGGCAAGACCGTCGAGGTCCTTAACACCGATGCCGAAGGCCGCCTCGTCATGGCGGACGGCATCGTCGCGGCAAGCCAGGAGCACCCGGACGCCATCATCGACGTCGCCACCCTCACCGGAGCGCAGCTTATTGCCCTCGGCAACCGCACAGCCGGAATTATGGGCTCGGACAGCGTCACCGCCCCCCTTAAAGCAGCCGCGGACCGTGCGGGCGAGCTGGTGTGGCCCATGCCCCTGCCCGAAGAGCTGCGGCCCAGCCTGGATTCCCAGGTGGCGGATCTGGCCAACATCGGCGAACGCCACGGCGGCATGATGACCGCGGCTGTGTTCCTGCGCGAGTTCGTGGGTAAGGGCAAGGACGGCGAACAGATTCCGTGGGCCCACATCGACATCGCAGGACCTTCCTTCAACAACGGCACTCCGTACGGCTACACGCACAAACAGGGCACAGGCTGCACGGTCCGAACCCTGGTGGCCTACGCCGAAGACCTGGTGGCGGCAACCGTCTGATCCGCGTCGGAGTCGTCATGCGGCATTGTGACAGCCACGGTGATCCCTTGGACACACAGCCGCGTGACACTCGACACAAGCGCTCCACAAACGCGGTGCCAAGGTGGAGCATGGATAAGTGGTTCGCTAAGGTGAACCACGGTAGTCACAAATGAAAGAGAACCTGCCTGCTGGCATAATCACGGCAGTACAAGTTCCAAGACCAGATGATGCGTACGCTCGCGTCATCGTTCACGCGAGGGAGCGTTTAAGTGGCCGATCAGGCAACTGCGCAAGAATTCGACATCCTGGTACTCGGTGGCGGCAGCGGCGGATACGCCACCGCCCTGCGGGCCGTACAGCTTGGCTTCACCGTCGGCCTCGTGGAGAAGGGCAAGCTCGGGGGCACATGCCTCCATAACGGCTGCATCCCCACCAAGGCCCTGCTCCACTCGGCCGAACTGGCCGACCACGCCCGTGACTCCGCCAAGTACGGCGTGAACGTCACCCTCGATGGCATCGACATCACCGCCGTCAACGCGTACAAGGACGGCATCATCGCCGGCAAGTTCAAGGGCCTCCAGGGGCTTATCAAGTCCAAGGGCATCACCGTCATCGAAGGTGAGGGAAAGCTCCAGGGCACCGACACCGTTGTGGTGAACGGCACCGCCTACAAGGGCAAGAACATCGTCCTTGCCACCGGTTCCTACTCCCGCTCGCTTCCGGGCCTGGAAATCGGCGGCCGCGTGATCACATCCGACGAAGCCTTGACCATGGACTACATCCCCAAGAGCGCCATCGTGCTCGGCGGCGGCGTCATCGGCGTCGAATTCGCGTCCGTCTGGAAGTCCTTCGGCGTGGACGTCACCATCGTTGAGGGCCTGCCCTCACTGGTGCCCAACGAAGACACAGCGATCGTGAAGAACCTCGAGCGTGCCTTTAAGAAGCGCGGCATCAAGTTCACCACCGGCATCTTCTTCCAGGGCGTGGAGCAGAACGACTCCGGTGTCAAGGTCACCCTCGTGGACGGGCAGACGTTCGAGGCAGAACTCCTTTTGGTCGCCGTTGGCCGCGGCCCCGTCACCGCCAACCTCGGCTATGAAGAGGCTGGCGTGACCATCGACCGCGGCTTCGTCATCACCAACGAGCGCCTGCACACCGGCGTGGGCAACATCTACGCCGTGGGCGACATCGTTCCGGGCGTGCAGCTGGCCCACCGCGGCTACCAGCAGGGCATTTTCGTTGCCGAGGAGATCGCCGGCCTCAAGCCCGTCATCGTTGAAGACGTCAACATCCCCAAGGTCACTTACTGCGAGCCCGAAATCGCGACCGTCGGCTACACGGAGAAGGCCGCCAAGGAGAAGTTCGGCGACGACCAGATCCAGATCCAGGAATACAACCTCGCCGGCAACGGCAAGAGCTCCATCCTGGGCACCGGAGGCCTGGTCAAGCTCGTCCGCCAAAAGGACGGCCCCGTGGTGGGTGTCCACATGATCGGGTCCCGCATGGGCGAGCAGATCGGCGAGGCCCAGCTCATTGTGAACTGGGAAGCTTACCCCGAGGACGTCGCCCAGCTGGTCCACGCGCACCCCACCCAGAACGAGGCCCTGGGCGAAGCCCATCTGGCACTCGCGGGCAAGCCGCTCCACGGCTAATCTCCCCCGGCACCACCGCAAGACATCAGAGTTTGGTGCGCCCGGCACGATCTGCCGGGTGCACTAAGCTCAACAAGGCAGCAATCATCCGCACTAAAGATCAATAAGGAGAACGGGGACGACATGTCTGAATCCGTTAACTTGCCCGCCCTCGGTGAGAGCGTCACCGAAGGAACCGTCACCCGCTGGCTCAAGCAGGTAGGTGACCGGGTAGAGGTGGACGAACCGCTGCTCGAGGTTTCCACCGACAAAGTAGACACTGAAATCCCCTCTCCCATCGCCGGCGTGATCGAAGAAATCCTCGTCGCCGAAGACGAGACCGCCGAAGTGGGCGCTCCCCTGGTCCGCATCGGCGACGGCTCCGGCGGCGGTTCAGCCCCCGAAGCAGCAGCACCGGCCGAAGCAGCTCCAGCTGAAGAAGCCCCCGCCGCGCCCGCTGAAGCAGCCCCCGCAGCCGCGCCGGCACCGGCCGAGCAGGCGCCGACGGCGTCGGGCGGCGAAAGCCACGAGGTCACTCTGCCGGCACTCGGCGAAAGCGTCACGGAAGGCACCGTCACCCGCTGGCTTAAGGCCGTGGGCGACAGCGTTGACATCGATGAGCCGCTGCTTGAGGTGTCAACCGACAAGGTCGACACCGAGATCCCGTCCCCTGTGGCCGGAACGCTCCAGGAAATCCGCGTCAACGAGGACGAAACCGCTGAGGTGGGCTCTGTTCTCGCTGTCATCGGTTCCGGTGCCGCCACCCCCGCAGCCGCTGCACCCGCGCAGCCCGCACCGGCAGCCGAAGAGAAGACCGAAGCTGCCCCGGCTCCGGCCGAGGCACCGAAAGCAGCCGAAGCTCCCGCTCCTGCTGCCGCCCCTGCTCCGGCAGCCGCACCCGCTCCCGAAACGTCACAGCCCGCAGCAGCTCAGCCTGCAGCTGCTCAGCCTGCAGCTGCTCAGCCTGCAGCCCAGGCCGCGGCGTCGTCGAACGGGTCCGACTCGGGCTATGTCACTCCGCTTGTCCGTAAGCTGGCCAACCAGCAGGGTGTGGACATCTCCTCCCTGACGGGCACCGGCGTCGGAGGCCGTATCCGCAAGCAGGACGTCCTCGCCGCAGCCGAGGCGAAGGCCGCTCCCGCCGCAGCCCCGGCAGCAACGGCCGCTGCACCGGCCAGGCCGGCCGCCGCAGGTCCGGCCGCCTCTTCCCTGCGCGGCACTGTGCAGAAGGCTCCCCGGATCCGCCAGGTCATCGCCCGGCGCATGCGCGAATCCCTCGAGGTCTCCACCCAGCTCACGCAGGTGCACGAAGTCGACATGACCAAGATTGCCAAGCTGCGACTCAAGGCCAAGAACTCGTTCCAGGCCCAGAACGGCGTCAAGCTCACGTTCCTTCCGTTCATCGCCAAGGCCGTCGCCGAGGCCCTGAAGCAGCACCCGAAGCTCAATGCCGCCTACGACGAGGACAAGCAGGAGATCACGTACCACAACGCCGAGCACCTGGCGATCGCTGTGGACACGGACAAGGGTCTTCTGGTTCCGGTCGTCTCGGATGCCGGCAACCTGAACCTGGCCGGCCTTGCCGGCAAGATCGCCGACGTCGCCGGCCGCACCCGCGACGGCAAGATCGGTCCGGACGAACTGTCCGGCGGAACCTTCAGCATCACCAACATCGGTTCAGTCGGGGCACTGTTCGACACCCCGATCATCAACCAGCCGCAGGTGGGCATCCTGGGCACCGGTGCCATCGTCAAGCGGGCAGTGGTGGTTTCGGACGAGAACGGTGACGACTCCCTCGCCATCCGGTCCATGATGTACCTCTCCCTGACATACGACCACCGCCTGGTGGACGGCGCCGATGCAGGACGCTTCCTGCAGACGCTGAAGGCCCGCCTGGAAGAAGGCGCCTTCGAGGCTGACCTGGGGCTTTAGCCCGGATCTTCAGCTGGGTGCGGCCGGAAACGGCGGCACTCCACGAACGACGGCGGGGCAGGCTCTGGTGGGAATCCACCGGAGCCTGCCCCGTTTTTTTGGACCGGTTTGAGCCGTGGTTTTGCTACAGGACGTAGAACCTTCTGGCTAAGCTTGAAGCATGAAAATCCTCTTTGACATCCTGCTGTTCCTGCACATTGTCGGCGCCGCCATGATCGTCGGCATCTGGATCGGCAACATGAAGAAGCCCACAGTCCACCCGCGCCAGCGCGACGGTGCGTTCCTCCAGCTGATTACCGGCGTCGCTATGATGGGCGTGCTGCCCCTGCTGCCGGACAGTGACCCCAACTATGTCAAGCTCGGCATCAAGCTCGCCGTCGGCATCGCCGTCGCCGTCCTCGCTGTGATCGGAGCGCGCAAATACAAGAAGAACGAGGACATCAGCACGGGTCTTGCCCACAGCGTGGGGGGTCTCGCCCTCCTCAACGTGGCGATTGCGACGCTCTGGAACTGATTGCCCCCAGCGCCAAACAGCGCGACGGCGCCGCTCCCCTGTCCGGGAGTGGCGCCGTCATGGTTAAAGCACCTTCCATGGTCACAATCCACTGAGAGCGGACAGTCCGTGCATGGGTGCCACGGAGTCCCTAGGATGGGAAGCGGCGGAGCCCAGGCAGGAGCCGGCCCCGGTTCGAATCTAACTTTGAGGAGTGAACATGGCAGCAACACGTTCAGCAAACGCAGTATGGAACGGCAACCTGACCGAGGGTTCCGGAACTACCAGCCTGGACAGCTCGGGCCTTGGCACGTTCGACGTCACCTGGAAGGCCCGCACTGAAGCGGCCAATGGCAAAACCAGCCCCGAGGAGCTGATCGCGGCGGCTCACGCAGCATGCTTCTCCATGGCCTTCAGCAACGAACTTGCAAAGGCAGGCCACACGCCGGAGGAAGTCCGGACAAAGGCTGATGTGACGTTCGTGCCCGGCACCGGCATCACGGGAAGCCACCTCACCATGTCAGCGAAGGTTCCCGGCATCTCCGAGGAAGAGTTCCAGAAGATTGCCGGAGAGGCCAAGGTCGGCTGCCCCGTCTCCGGAGCCCTGGCGAGCATCGACATCACGCTGGACGCCACGCTGGAGTCCTGACCCCCGGGCAGCAGCAGCCCAGGCGCTGCTGACGCCAGGACAAATGAGAAGGCCCTGCCCGCTCCCGGATTATCCGGGAGCGGGCAGGGCCTTCTGTCCTTGTGGTCAGGCGTCGTTCCTGCGGTCCGGAAGCGGAGCGGGGCGGAGGAGACGGTAGCCCTCGCGGACAGGCGGCCGGTCGGTGGGAAGTTCCTGGACCATTTCCTTGAGTGCCCCGATCCCGTACTCCAGCTGCGGATCCCGTCCTGCGGCATAAGCATGTGGCGGGAAGGTGACCTCTATGTCGGGGTCCACTCCGTGGTTTTCGACGCTCCAGCCCACGCCGCCGCCGAACCACGTGGCATACCTGGGCTGTGTGACGCCCGTACCGTCGGCGAGCGAGAACCGGTTATCGATGCCCACCACGCCGCCCCACGTGCGTGTACCGATGACTGGTCCGATCCCGCGCAGCTTCGACACCTGGGTGATGATGTCACCGTCGGAACCGGCAAATTCATCGGCAAGGATGATTACAGGGCCCCGGGGGGCGTGGTGGGGGTAGGTTCGGGGCCGTTCCCCGCGCGGCATGCTCCACCCGGTCACCTTGCGGCCGATCAGTTCCGCCACGAGCTGGGACGTGTGTCCGCCACGGTTCCGCCGGACGTCCACAATCAGCCCGTCGAGGGCCGTCTCGGTGTCCAGGTCCCGGTGCAGCTGCGCCCAGCCGTTGGCCATCATGTCCGGTATGTGCAGGTACCCGAAGCTTCCGCCTGATGCTTCACGGACCGTCCGCCGGTTGGACGCCACCCAGTCCTGGTAGCGCAGGCGTTCCTCGTCCTTGACCGGGATGACAGCAATGCGGCGCTGGACCCCGGCGGCCTCCCCGTGGCCAGGCCCGTTGCTGAGCGTGAGCTCCACGGCCCGGCCGGCCGCGCCCACCAACTGCATCGCCGGAGTGGTGGTTTCGGACAGCTCGACGCCGTCAATCGCCAACAGGATGTCGCCGGCCCTGGCTCCGGCGCCGGGACGCGTCAGCGGGGACGTTGCCAGCGGATCCGAGGATTCGCCGGCGAGGATACGCGTTATCTCCCAACCCTCCGGAGTGAAGACGAGGTCCGCCCCCAGCCGGCCCTGTCCGTTGCTGCCGTTTTCCGTGACTGCCGCCGGCTTGACGTAGGCGTGGGACGTGCCCAGCTCGCCATGGAGCTCCCACAGCAGGTCCACGAGGTCATCGTGCGAACCCAGGCGGTCCACGAGGGGCCGGTACCGCTTATGGATGGAATCCCAGTCCTGGCCGGCCATGTCCTCTGCCCAGAAGAAGTCCCGCTGCAGGCGCCAGGCTTCGTCAAAGGCCTGGCCCCAGACACTGAGCGGGTCCATCAGCACCCTGATCCGACCCAGGTCCACCTTGACCAGCTGCCCGGAGTCTTCATCCGCTTTGGCGTCCGAAGGGACTACGCTGACCTGCTTGTCGTCGATCAGCACCACTTTCTTGCCGTCGCCCGAGAGCCGGTAGCTGTCCAGCGCCTCCACCAGGGTGGAAGGCTTTCGCCGTGCCAGGTCAAACCGGACCAGGCTGGGCCTGGCGTCCTTGTCGTCCTGGCTTGCTTTCCCATCGCCGGTGACGCCAGCCAGTGCCCAGTCCAGCCACAAAAGCGCACCGTCGGTCGACCTCAGCGAGGTGTAGTTGCCCTGGGGCACGGGGACGCCGATGACGCGGTGCGCCAGCCCGTCCGAATCAACCCGGAGCGCTGAAGCTGTCTCCTGCGCGCCCTTTTCGTCCGTAAGGCTGTCTGCAGCCGGGTCAACTGCCGGTCCGAACGGGGACGGCGTATCGGCAGCCAGTGCGACCAGGTAGGGCTTGATGGGGCTGGGGAAGGACAGGTCGAACGAGTGCCCGTCGTAGACCGGATCGAAGCTTCGGTTGGACAGGAAGGCGAGGAACTTCCCGTCCGGCGTGAAGCTCGGTGACTTGTCACAGAAGCGGCCGTCCGTAACGTCAACCACGCCGCCATCCCGGTCGGTGACATTGGCCAGCCGGAGCCTGCTGCGTGAGCCGAAGGACGTGACAGGCTCGGACCAGGCCAGCCACCGGGAGTCTGCCGACCAGGCCAGCTCCGCGATGGTGCCTTCGCCGATGCTGGCCTGCAGGGACAGCTCGCCAGTGGCGGTGTCCGCGACAAAGACGTCCCCGAAGGATGTGCCCAGGGCAAGCCAACGGCCGTCCGGGCTCGCCTCCATGGCACTGGCGCGCGAGGACTTCGGAAAGTCGATGCGGGTGGCAGCGGCGGCTCCCGGCAGTTCTGCCGGGGACGCGGCTGCGTCGGGGGCAACATCGGCCTGCGGGTCTTCGGGGACGGGCATTACGACGTCGGCAGTTGCCCGGACGGCGGATCCCGCCGCCGGAACCGGTCGGGGCAGTTGCGCCTCCGATGCGTCCGGTTCTTCCGAATGAGCCCGGGATTGAGCCTCCACCCGGGGGGCCGTCTGGGCAGCAGGAACTCCGGCTCCAGACACCGGAGCCGCAATCTGCTTGATGTAAAGCGCCTCCACGCCGTCGTGGTCGGCGATGTAGGCGATCCGGCCGCCGTCGAGCGGCCGGGGAAGCCGCGCACGGACGCCAGGTGTGGCCTCCACGATGCGGGACGGGCCGTCCTTGTGCCTGATCCAATGGATGGTTCCGTGGGCCTCTACGGTGCTGGCGGACCCAGTGGCGTCCGGCACAACGGCGCCAAGGTGCTTCGACACCTTGAGCGGGGCCGGGCGCCGCGACTGGGAGGCGGAGCCGAGCGAGATCTCCAGCTGGACCGCGTCCGAGGCAAGGTCGTGCAGGACCCAGAGCTCGCCCGCGGACTCGTAGACGACCCGCTGGCCGTCCGTAGCGGCGTGCCGGACGTAGAAGTCCTCGTGGTCGGTGTGCCGGCGGAGGTCGCCGCCGCCTGGTAGCACTGAATAGAGGTTGCCGTATCCTTCGTGGTCTGACAGGAACGCGATCCGTCCGCCCACCCACATGGGGTCGGCCAGGTTTCCGTCCAGCTCGGGAACTAGACGCTCAAATTCACCGTTGCCGTCGGAGTCGATCCAGAGCTTGCCGGCCGTGCCACCGCGATAACGCTTCCACCAGGCAGGTTCCCGGGACAGCACACTGCCAACCACAACGGGGCGCTCGTCGCCGATTTCGGGCCCGAAGGCCACGGATTCCACCGGGCCGAAGGGGAGCTCCTGGGCCCATCCGCCGTCAACCGGGACGCTGTAGGCGTAGGTGTGCCGGCTCTCGGCCTGGCGGAACGCGCTCGTGACCACCACTGCACCGCTTGCGGTGAAGCCTTTGACCCGGGTGCTGCTGTGACCGAAATACGTGAGCTGCCGGTATCCCCCGCCGTCCACGTCCGCCGCCACCACTTCGGGCGCCGTCCCCTGGACGACCGTCCAGACCAGCTGCTTGCCGTCGAGGGTGAAGCGCGGGTTGCGGGCGGGGAGCTGGAGTGAGGAAACACGCCAGGCGCGGCCGCCGCTAAGGGGAGCGATCCAGACGTCGTCCTCGGCCACGAAGGTGACCAGATCGCCGTGGACATGCGGGAATCGGAGGTAGCTCGAAGAGGTCATCGTTCGATCATAGTCAACTCCGGTAAGGCCTGAGGGAGGTTGCGACTGGTGCCGGGCATGGTGAGATGGACCATGCGAATTGTCATTGCGGGCGCCTCAGGGCTGATCGGGACCGACCTATCCGCCGCCTTGCGCCGCGGCGGACACGATGTGGTGGAGCTCGTCCGACGCCCGCCGGCGGCGGCCCGGGAGGTCCGCTGGGATCCCACGGCGGGCCAGCTGGACCCACAGGTATTTGAAGGCTCCGACGTCGTGATCAACCTTTCCGGGGCCGGCATCGGGGACCGTCTCTGGACGCGCCGACGGATCCACGAGCTGTTCAGTTCCCGGCTTGACGCCACGCGGACCCTGACCCGCGCTATGAGGAAGCTGGATGATCCTCCGTCTACGTTCCTCAGCCAGTCGGCCTCCGGATACTACGGAGATGCTGGCGCCGCGCAGCTTCGGGAAGGCTCCTCCCCCGGATCGGGCGTCCTTTCCCGCTTGTGTGTCGATTGGGAGGCCGCGGCGCATGACGCACCCCAGGGTGTCCGTGTGGTGACCCCCCGCACCGGCGTCGTGCTCAGCCGGTCGGGCGGTGCGATGGGCAGGCTTCTCCCGCTGCTACGGCTCGGGCTGGGCGGCCCGCTCGGCCACGGCAGGCAATACTGGCCATGGATCACCCTCCCGGACGTTTCGGCGGCTTTTTCGTTTCTGGTCGACTCCCGCCTGCAGGGACCGGTGAACGTCTGCGCCCCTGAAGATGCTGACGTCAATTCGCTCATGGCGGCGTTGGCAACTGCCCTGCACCGTCCCGCCGTTCTGCGCGTTCCCTCTCCTGCGTTGCGACTGGTGATGGGGAAGCTCGCCGACGAGTTGCTGTTGCCCAGCCAGCGTATGGAGCCCGCGCTGTTGTCCGAAGCGGGATTCCAGTGGCGGCATCCGTCGCTCTCGCAGGCTGCGGCATGGGTCGCTGGGAAGGACTAACCAGGGGGTTCCAGCCTCACGGCCCGGGGAGGATTTCCGTAATACGCCATCGTCCGTCCACCGGGACCAGCACCAGCCGAAGCTCCTGCCCTTCTCCTGGCGGTGCCGAAGCCACAACGTGTCCGGATAGATCCTGTTCCTGATAGGACGACGACGACGATTTTACGCGCACAACCGCCTGGCCGTGCGAACTTCCAGGCTGGAGCTCCACGTTGGACAGGGTGCTGGTGAATCCCGTCAGGACGTGGCCGGATTCCTGCAGCCGGGCCTTGACTCGTCCATCTGCCGCAGCAGCCGCCGAGCCAGGGACATTAACCTGGTCAAGGAGCTCTATCCGGCCTGAGCTGAAGGCATGGGACCTGACCCAAGCCAGGCCCTTCACGGCTTCGGCTGGATCGATTGAGGCAATCTGGGCGCTGACACTGTCCGGAATCCGGGCGTCCACCACATCAGCGTCAGGATCGCGGCCGGAGCTGGCAGGCGACGGACCGGTTCCGCCGGGGCCTTCCTGCGAAGCGGCGGGCCACGGTGCTGTTGGCCAGGGTGCCGTGGGCCACGGTGCAGAGGACCCGAAGGCACCGGCTGCCCAAACGGCGCCGGCCACAACCGCAACAGCCCCGGCAGCCAGCCAGGCGGTCCCCATTCCACGCCTGCCACCTAGCCTTGGTCCCGACACCCGGGACCCGGCAGCCAGCCAGGCGGTCCCCATTCCACGCCTGCCACCTAGCCTTGGTCCCGACACCCGGGACATCGTCCCTGCATGCTTCCCCCGAACGTGGGGCATGCCGGTTCGCCCGACGTGATCCGGCGCCGGGTGCGGCTTTTCGCCGACGGGAAAGGGCATCACTTGGGGTGCATGAAGCAATTCGGACCATCGGGAGGTTGAAATCCTCCGCCTCCAGGCGCCCAGGCCCTCCCGGAGGGCACCTCCGGAACGCTCTGGGAGCCGCCGTGTCAGCAGTTCCGGAATGACGGTGGGGTGCACAGATGCCGCCAGATCAACCGGGAGAGGCGGCGCGCTCCGGTAGACCGCCGTCGCCAGTTCGACCGCTGTAGGCCGGAGCCGCCTGTCCTCATCGAGGCCCGCCTCCAACGCTGCGGCCAGCTCACCCGGGACGTCGGGCACCAGGAGGGACAGGGGCGCCCGGTCAGCCGTCCGCCTGGGCGGTTCACCGGTCAGGCAATACCAGCCTAGCGCCGCCACCGCGTACACGTCGCGCTCAGGCTGCAGTCCGGCCCGCACCGCGTCCACGGGCGTGGGATCCATGAACCCGGCTGTGCCGTGATCGGGCACGGCCGTTTCGTCCCCTACCATCCGGGATATGCCGACGTCGGCGAGCATGGGCTTGCCGTGGCCGGTGAAAAGCACGTTCCCCGGAGAGACATCCGAATGCGTGAAACCCTTGCCGTGAAGATAGCCGAGCACTTGGCAGATGGGGGTCAGCACGGTGACCGTCTCCCCCAGGCTCAACGTGCCGCGGCTGGCCACCAACTCGCCCAGGGAACCCCCGGACGCATACTCCACCAACAGGCCCAGCCCGACGCCGGAGCCATCGCCGATGCGAACGACGTCGTGCGCCTTGACGAGGTGGGGGTGGTCCAGGGCGGAGAGAATCCGGATCTCACGCCGCAAGTCGTCCTCTCCGGAGTCCTCCGGAGGGTGACCGTCCTGCGCAGGCCCTGCCCGGAGGCATTTCAGGGCAAAGTTCCGGCCAGTCCCTTCGTCCTTGACGAGCCAGACGGTTGAACTCCCACCTCGGCCCAGGCTGCGTTCAACCATAAAGCCAGGTAACTGTGGGACAGCCAAATCATCCATAAGTCATGTCTAGCGGAATCCGGAGTGCGGTGCAGAAGTTATCCACAGGCAGCTTCCGCTCCCGATTGCACGGGCTGACGGGGGTGAGAGGTTGGACACTTAATCAGAACCAGCGCCGGCCGGGGTCTAAGCTGGATCGCATGACTCTTGAGTTTTCACAACTGGGTCTTGCCCCGGATTTCGTTGACTACATGCAGGGCTGGGACCTACAGCGCGAGACCCACAACAAAGTTGTTGCCGGCGAGCAAAACAGCACCGTCCTGCTCCTTGAGCACGCCGCCGTCTATACGGCAGGCAAACTCACCGAAGAGCACGAACGGCCGTTTGACGGCACTCCCGTTGTACCCGTGGATCGCGGCGGCAAGTTGACGTGGCACGGCCCCGGACAGCTCATCGCTTATCCCATCCTCAAGCTCAAGAACCGTGCAGGAATCCGCGACTACGTCGAACGGCTTGAAGCCAGCATGATCGCCGTCATCGCAGATTACGGGATCAAGGCTGTCACCGTGAAAGGCCGGGCCGGCGTCTGGGTCCTCGCCGACGACAAAGGGCCGGACCGGAAGATCGCCGCGATCGGCATCCGGGTCCTGGACGGCGTGACAATGCACGGTGTGGCCATCAACTGCAGCAATGATCTCGCCCCCTATGCGCAGATCATCGCGTGCGGAATCACCGACGCCACTGTCACCACCATGTCGCTGGAAACCGGCCGGACCATCAATCCTGCCGATATCGTTGACCGCTTCGTGGAAGAATTCCGCAAGCACGAAGAAGCACTCGTTTCCACCCCCGAAGGAGCACTCCAGTGACCTTGGCACCTGAAGGCCGTAAGC
>NZ_JAGGPL010000007.1 GCF_018613805.1 Arthrobacter sp. ISL-48 | reverse complement strand
CTGCACGTCCAGGTCATGCCGCACGAGGATGCCAAGACCTACCGCTTCAACCCGTTTGACCTGACCAAGGTATGGCCGCACAGCGACTACCCGCTGATCAAGGTCGGCACCATGGAGCTGACCCGTAACCCGGAGAACTACTTCGCGCAGATCGAGCAGGCCACCTTCGCGCCGTCGAACTTCGTGCCGGGGATTGCCGCTTCCCCGGACAAGATGCTGCAGGCCCGCATCTTCTCCTACGCCGACGCACACCGCTACCGCGTGGGCACCAACCACGCACAGATCCCGGTGAACCAGCCCAAGAACCAGGTCAACAACTACAGCCAGGACGGCTCCGGGCGTTACCACTTCAACGCTCCTTCCGTCCCGGTCTACGCACCGAACTCGGTGGGCGGCCCCGCTGCCGTTGAGCCGCAGAACCCGGCCGGGGGCTGGGAGAACGACGGCGAGCTGACGCTCTCCGCGCACACCCTCCACGCCGAGGACGGCGACTTCGGCCAGGCCGGCACCCTCTACCGCGAGGTCTACGACGAGGCCGCCAAGGCCCGCTTCCTGGACACCATCACCGGTGCCGTGAGCGGCGTGAAGAGCCCCGGCATCAAGGAACGTGCCATCCAGTACTGGACCAACGTTGACGCCGAACTCGGCGCCAAGCTCCGCGCCAACCTTGGCGCCGCCCCCGCCGCAGCGTCCGAGGCAGAGGCAGCCAACAAGATCGGCTAGCTGGCCTTAGGCTTGCGCCATTTACGAATACCCCGCCGCGGGAGCCCCGGCGGGGTGTTCTGCATGGCTGCGCCCGATGCCCATTTGACAGCGTTGCGGCGGTGTCCGTCTAGGATGAAACAAGATGAAGCGGATGGTCGGCTGAACCTCCCTCCGCGCTTGCACACCGGCATGGACGATGACACGAGGCATGATGGCCGCACGCAACGACCCGGACATGGACAAGGACGCAGATGCACAGGCGGGAGGCGTCCAATCGGTGGATCGCGCCCTCCAGATTCTGGAAATCCTGGCCCGGGAAGGCGACGCTGGTGTCAGTGAAATCGCCGAGGAGATGGGCATACACAAGTCCACGGCGTCCAGACTGGTCGGATCCTTGGTTGGGCGCGAGCTGGTCCGGCAGAACAGCGAACGTGGAAAGTACCAGCTGGGATTTGGCATCCTGCGCCTGGCGTCGTCCATCCCGGGCAGGTTGAGCGTAGTTCACGAGGCCAGGGACGTTCTGGAGAGCCTCGCAGCGTCATATAAGGAAACGGTCAACCTGGCCGTGCTGCGGTCGAATTTTGCCGTCAACGTGGATCAGGCAATGGGCCCCTCGACGCTGGCGACTTATGACTGGGTGGGCAGCCTGACACCGCTGCACGCCACGTCGAGTGGCAAAGTGCTGCTCGCTGCCCTGACTGCCGACGAAAGGGACGCGATCCTTAGGAGGATGGGCCTGCCTGCCCGCACGCCACGCACCATCACCAACCGCTCGGAGCTGGAGAAGCAGCTGCTGGAAGTAGCCCACAGTGGCTATGCCGTCGTTCACGAGGAGTTCGAAATCGGTCTGACGGCGGTTGCAGTACCCATTTACAACCACTTGGGAAACGTCATCGCCGCTGTGAGCATTTCCGGCCCCGCCTTCCGCTTCACGCCAGAGGAGCAGCCCGGGCTTATTGACGGTCTCCGCGATGCAGGTCTAACCATTAGCACCAAAATGGGCTACAGACGCCGGTAGGCCCTTCTCAACGGTCCAGGCCTGCAGTTTCCTAAGAGCTCTACGAGTGCTTAGTAGTGTCCCCGACTTTTCTCACTCCACTAAGTTGCTTGTTACGCAACGAGGGTCACACTATGCAACAGAGTGGCCTAAGCCACGTTGACTGTCAACGTGCGGCAAGCCATCGACACATACAGGCGTCAATGTCAAGGTATTTCTGAAGTCTGCCGACTGTGGCGAAGAGCACGCTGTTGCATAAGGCGAACCCTGTTGATCCATGCGGAACGACCCGAGGGCAACATCATGGTCATTCGGAACGGGCGAAGCCCCCAACCTTCCGCCTGGACTAACAGCCGAAGGCCGTGTGTAAACCGCAAGCCCATGACTCGCCGAGCAAAGGACCCGCTCATGGCTACTAATAGTGATCTAAAAACCCTGTCACCTGAGGAGTTACCTGCCGACAACGGTCTGGCAGAGACTCACCCTAGTGAGGAGCCCGAAAGTTTGGGCAATACCGAAGAAGTCATCAGTGTCTCTCAAGAAGAGAACACCAACCCCACAGTCCCCAAACCGGAGGAGGGAGACGCAGCACCATTGCCGGACGCCGAGGAGTATCAGCAGATCCTCGAGGAGCTGCGCAATGCCAAGACCGAGCAAGCCGTTTCGCAACGCCGGAACCATACGCTCACCCTCGACAAAGTTACCTTCGGGATCACAGGTGCCATCGCTGTCGCCTTCGTGGTTTGGGGCTTCGTCGGCCGGGACAGCCTGGCCTCCAGCTCAACACTTGCCCTCAACTGGGTCATGGAGTACACCGGCTGGCTCTTTATGGTGATGGCCTCCCTGTTCGTCATCTTTGTGCTGTGGCTGGCCCTCGGCAAGTTCGGCAACATCCCGCTGGGCAAGGACGGCGAGAAGCCCGAATTCCGCACCGTTTCCTGGGTATCGATGATGTTCGCCGCCGGCATGGGCATCGGGCTCATGTTCTACGGGGTGGCCGAACCCCTCTACCACTACATCTCGCCACCACCGGGCACCGTGGACGGCCGCACTCCCGCAGCCATCCAGACCGCCATGGCCACTTCGATCTTCCACTGGACCCTGCACCCTTGGGCCATGTACGCGGTAGTGGGCATCGCCATGGCCTACGGTACCTACCGTCTGGGCCGCAGGCAGCTGGTATCAGCAATGTTCACCTCGCTGTTTGGCATCCGGATGGTTGAGGGGCCCATTGGGAAGCTCATTAACATCCTGGCCATCTTTGCCACCCTCTTCGGAACCGCCGCGTCCCTGGGCCTCGGTGCCCTGCAGATCGGCAGCGGCATGACCTCCAACGGCTGGGTAGGCGAAATCGGAACTCCTGTCCTGGTGGTGATCGTCGCTGTCCTGACCTTCTGCTTCGTCGCTTCAGCGGTCTCAGGCATCAGCCGCGGCATCCAGTGGCTGTCCAACATCAACATGGTCCTGGCCGTCGTCCTGGCACTCATCGTGTTCATCGCCGGTCCCACCCTCTTCATCCTCAACCTGATCCCGTCCGCAGTCGGCGACTACGTCCGTGACCTGGCCGAGATGTCGTCCCGGACCGAGGCGGTCGGCGACGAGGCCCTTCGCAGTTGGATGACCAGCTGGACCATCTTCTACTGGGCCTGGTGGATCTCGTGGACGCCCTTCGTCGGCCTGTTCATTGCCCGCATCAGCCGCGGCCGGACCATCCGCCAGTTCGTCACGGGCGTACTGCTGGTACCCAGCATCGTTAGCATCATCTGGTTCGGAATCTTCGGCGGAGCCGCCTTCAACGTCCAGCAGGAAGCCGACAAGGCCGGCACACCAGGCCTGGTGACCATGAGCAACGGGGTGCCGTCCGTCAATTTCGACGGCGCACTCTTCGACCTCGTCAAGAACCTTGGCATGCCCGGCTGGCTCACCGCTGGCGTCATCGTGCTGGCCATGGTTCTCGTGGCGATCTTCTTCATCACGGGTGCCGACGCAGCCTCCATTGTCATGGGATCGCTTAGCTCCAATGGTGCCGAGCACCCCCGGCGCGGTGTGGTGATCTTCTGGGGCAGCCTCACCGGTGCAGTAGCAGCCGTCATGCTGCTGGCCGGCGGCGACGAACCATCTGAAGCCTTGGCCGGGCTACAAAGGATCACTATCGTAGCCGCGCTGCCGTTCGTCGTCGTCATGTTCCTGCTCTGTTTTGCCCTGGCAAAGGACCTGCGCCGCGATCCACTGTCATTGCATAGACGCTTGGCAACATCGGTGGTGGAACGGGCCATTCGGACCGGGGTGGAACAGCACGGCGGCGTTCAATTTGAACTTGTCACGAAGCATGACTGCGCTGAATCATGTCCGGACCCAGACTCCCACACGGGCGGCACCCACACCGGCAGCATCCCCGCCGTCAAGGCACGGCACGCGGACCGGGACAACAAATAGCTGTTCACAGAAATAGCAATCCGTTCCGGTGGCACACGGCTTCCCAGCGCGTGCCACCGGGGCGCACTCACTCCCCACCTATCAGCAAAGGTAATTACATGACCCATCGCAACGACCAAGAACCCATTCTCCGCTTTAGCAGGAATGAGGAGGAGCCTGTTGACATCCGGCTTGAGTCATCGAGTCCAGTGACCGTTCGGCTGCAGCTGGATGGTGGCTGCAGTTGCCAGCACGGCACCGAAAACCGCCCAGGCTCGTACATTGACAGCGACCTTGGCCGGGCATGACCCCTATCTGCCTTCTTCCGTTCAGGGCCTGATCCTCCGGTCCAGCCTGCCCAAACTGGATGCGGCGGCGGCAAAGTTGCCGCCGCCGTCGTCCGGACACTGATCAGCAGATTCTCGCCGTCGCAATTTCACTGGGCCCGGACCCTGCAGACTTCTGGTTGGTCCAGCATGGCCAACAGCATGCCCCGCACGATGGCTCGGGCTGCGTGGGCGACTTCCCCTGGAAGGGCCCGTCCGTTCAGGGGAGGTTCGACGAACTGCACTTCCACGTTCTCCTTCGCATAGCCAGGCATGTTTTAGGCCAGGTTTCGCGCCGTTCATTTCCAAGAATTTATCCGTATATCTCGTTCCAGAATTGATATATTAGTCGTATACTAGATCGGATCCGCTGGAGGATCGTTGTCAACTCGATGAGGAGTGGAAAAGCATGAAGCAATTCGCGCAACGGCTTGAGCGTCTGGGCACCGAAACCGCCTTCAGCGTCGCCCAAGCAGCGGCCGCCTGGAGAGCGGCGGGGAACCGCGTGTACCCCTTCCACCTGGGCGACATCAACATCCCGACGGCCCCGAATATCGTCGAAGCGATGAACCGGGCCATCGGCGACGGCCATACAGGCTACTGCCCCGGCCCGGGCATCCCGCAGCTGCGCGAGGCCCTCGCCGAGGATCTCGGGGCCCGCCGGGGTATCGAGTTTTCCCCCGACAACGTCGTGGTGATGACGGGCGGCAAGCCCGTGATCACCAAGTTCCTGCAGGCGGTCATGAACCCAGGCCAGGAGGTGCTCTACCCAAACCCCGGCTTCCCGATCTACGAATCGCAGATCGAGTACCTGGGCGGCACGGCCGTGCCTTACCGCTACCTGCCCACGAGCCAAGGCTTCGCGATCGACCTCGAACAGGTGCGCGCATCGATCACGCCGAATACGGTCGCAATCATTTACAACGACCTGCAGAACCCCATCTCGGCCGAGTCGACGGCGGCCGAGCGAGAGGCAATCGCCCAACTCGCGCAGGAGCACGACCTCTGGGTACTCTCCGATGAGGCGTACTTCGAGACGCGCTATGAGGGTGTCTCTAGCTCAATTGCATCGATTCCCGGCATGCCGGAGCGCACCGTGATCCTCTACACCTTCAGCAAGAAGTTCGCCATGACCGGATCCCGCCTGGGCTGCGCCGTCGCCCCGATCGAAATCGCCAAAATTCTCAGCACACTCAACACCAACGATGAGTCATGCACAACGCACTACGTGCAATGGGCCGGCATTGAAGCGCTCCGCGGTACCCAGGAACCCGTACAGCAGATGCTCGACATCCTGCGCGTCCGCCGGGATGCCGCATGCGAACTCGTGAACGACATCTCAGGCATGCACGTCGCCGTGCCGCAGTCGACGTTCTACCTTTTCCCCGACGTCACCGAGGTCATGGAGCGTATGGGCTACACGGCAGTCGGCGATTTCGCCTCCGCAGCCCTGTACGAAACCGGCGTCTCCTTCTGCACGCGTGAGCACTTCGGCCGGCGCCAGCCCGGCGAAGAGCGGCAGTACATCCGGCTCGCCTACTCTGGCATCGACGTCGCCGACATCTGTGACGGCCTCGGGCGCCTGCGCAAGTGGATCGAGACGGCATGAGCCGGGTCGTCGTCACGGGATGTGTACCCGAAACCGCGCTGGAAAAGCTGCGCGCCGAGCACGAAGTCGATGCCTGGTCTGGTCCGGAGTCGATTGGCCGCGAGGAGCTCCTTTGCCGGGTAGCCGGGGCCGATGCGGTGGTGAGCCTGCTCACCGAACGTATCGACGCCGAGCTACTCGACGCCGCGGGCCCGCAGCTCAAAGTGGTCGCAAACGTCGCCGTCGGCTATGACAACATCGACGTGCCAGCCTGCACTGAACGGGGCATCGTGGCCACCAACACGCCTGGCGTGCTCACGGAGGCCACAGCTGACATCGCGCTCGGCCTCATCCTTACGGTGACCCGACGACTCGGCGAGGGGGAACGGCTAATCCGCTCCGGCCAGGCCTGGAAGTGGGGCATGTTCTTCCTGCTCGGCAGCAGCCTGCAAGGCAAGACCCTCGGCGTCGTTGGCATGGGTGGCATCGGCCAGGCGACCGCACGCCGGGCCAAGGCCTTCGGCATGGAAATTGTCTACCAGTCACGCAGTGAGATCGACCCCGCGATCGCAACCGACCTTGGCGCACGGCGGGTCGATCTCGATGAGTTGCTGGCCATCTCCGACATCGTCTCCTTGCACTGCCCCTACGGGGCTGCCACGCATCACCTGATCGGCGCCGAGCAACTCGGGGCGATGAAGAGCTCGGCGTACCTCATCAACACGGCGCGCGGGCCGATAGTTAACGAAGCAGCGCTCGCGTCTGCGCTTCGCGAGGGACGGATCGCGGGCGCCGGGCTCGATGTTTTTGAGAACGAGCCCACCGTGCACCCCGGATTGCTTGAGCTCGAAAACGTGGTGCTCGTGCCGCACCTCGGCTCCGCCACTGTCGAAACGCGCACTGCGATGGCGATGCTCGCTGCAGACAACGCCCTCGCCCTACTCTGCGGAGAGCAACCGGCCACACCGATTAACTAGTGGTAACGGGCGCTCACTCCGGCTGGCTGCCATCCTGGTCGCCATGCCGCCCCAGTCCGCCGTGGCCTTGCTGGTTCAACGACCTGAGCGGGAGCTGATTCACCTCAAGGTCTTGTTCGTCCACCTTTCGCAGTCCTGCCTGTTCCACGAGTTCGGTCAGCCAGGGTCGGTGAGCACGGTGGAATGCTATTCCTTCGGGCAGGCCTTGGACGGACGGTTCGGTACCGGCAATGTCGATGGTGATCCGGTCTCCAGCCATCGGTGCGTTGGTGATGTGAAGATCTCCGTAGGACTCCGGGAGCACCGGATCCATCCACAGGCCGCCGCGTGAAATATGGGCGTCATACCGCATCAGGCTCGTTACCAGCATGATTGGTGTGGCCGCTGCCCAGGCCTGCGGAGAGCATGCCGTCGGATACGGCACGGGTACGGTGACTTGGTCACGACTGAAGCCGCAGAACAACTCCGGGAGCCGTCCGTTGGTGTATTCGGCTGCCTCCAGCAGTGCCGTGGAGATTTGCTGGGCTTCCTCCACGAAGCCGTAGCGCAGCAGGCCCGCTGCGATGAGGGCACTGTCATGCGGCCAAACGGATCCGTTGTGGTAGCTCGCCGGGTTGTAGGCGCCCATATCGCTGGCCAAGGTCCGTATGCCCCAGCCGCTGAACATCTCGGGTGACATGAGGCGTTCGGCAACCAGAGGAGCCTTGTCCTCATCGACAATTCCGTGCCACAGGCATTGCCCCATGTTGGACGCACAGGCGTCGACCTGCCGCTTCTTGCCATCGAGGGCGATAGCGTAATAGCCACGGTCCGGCATCCAAAACTCTTCGTTGAAGCGTTTCTTCAACTGGGCTGCTTGCTCAGCGAGCTCAGCACCCAAGGTCGCATCTCCAGCGTCATACGCCATCCACGCGCGGGACTGATACGCCATATAGACGTATGCCTGGACTTCACAGAGTGCGATCGGCGGTTCGGCCGGTGTTCCGTCCGCGAAATTGATGCCGTCCCAGGAGTCTTTCCAGCCCTGGTTGACGAGCCCCCGAGGGTTCAGGCGCTCATACTCGACGAACCCGTCGCCGTCTTTGTCGCCGTAGTTCCGGATCCAGTCCAGTGCCCGGTCTGCGTGGGGCAGCAGGGCGGTTATGGTGTCCTTGGCAAAGCCCCAGCGGCTCACCGAGCCGAGCGTCATTACGAAAAGCGGTGTGGCGTCGACGCTGCCGTAATAGGCGGACTTTCCGCCAAGCGCCAAACCGCTGGAGACGCCAAGCCGGACTTCATGCAGGATCTTCCCAGGCTCCTCTTCGCTCATCGGATCCACGACACGGCCCTGGCGATCAGCGAGGGTCTGCAGGGTGCCGAGGGCGAGGGATGGGTCCACCGGCAGCGCCATTTCCGAGGCAAGGAGCGAGTCCCGGCCGAAAAGAGTCATGAACCAGGGAGCGCCAGCGGCCACAACGATCCGTTCAGGATGGTCGGGGTCCTCGATGCGGAGCGCGCCCAGGTCATCGTAGCTGCGCCGCAAGGTCCGCTCGATGGAGCGGTTGCTCATATGCAGTTTCGGGATTTTGGCGACCCATTCCTGCCTGCGCCGGTCTCGTGGAGACATTTCTCCCGCAGCCGGATGCACGAACGAAGCCACCGGCACGTCGCCATTGACAGTGGGCGACACCGTCAGCACGGCGCGCCAGTGCCCACGCGGGGGAACCACCAGCCGGTAGGCCAACGCATCCGCTGTCACGGTGGCACCCTCCGCCTTCACAATGACCCCTTTTCGGACGTCCTGCCAAACGGCTCGGATAGACAGCGTGTCGCCGTCAGCTAAGCGGGATTGCTTCCAGCTCCGCTGGACCCGTGCCTCCTTCACCTCGAACAGGTCCGCGAAGTCCGATTCGACGCCGAACGTAATGAGGCATTCGGCTGCATCGGAGGAGTAATTCCGAAGAGTGACCTCCTCCACGATTCCAGCTCCGATTTCGCGCAGGCGCTCTACGATCAGCGGACTGTCCGCGTACCCGTCCGAGCGGGGAACACGGCCAATAAACAGGGCCCGATACGGTTCCTTTGTCTCCGCTGTCAGCGGTTCCAGCGGCTGTCCATTCACGGCCAGGCTCCAGCGTGACAGGATGCGGGTGTCCTCATGGAAAACCCCATGAGGATGCTCCGGATGGATGTCCCCGTTTTCCAGGGAGATGCAGAAGGAGGAACCCTCCACCAAGGTAACAGTCCCGGCGCCGAGCGGCCCCGCGGCCGTGTCGGCGTTCCATCCAGCCATCTTGCCTCCTTCAACGGCACCAAACCCTGGCTGCGCTGTGCGAACGTGGGTCCCACCGTCGACTTTCCGCCTTGCTTCAATCACAGACGCTACGCTTGCATTCCCCTCGATGCTAGGCACCGCGTTGACTCGTAAAATAATCTCCGCGAAGGGGGATACGTTGCCTCATTAATAATCCTCCGGCTGGGTCGGCGGTTGCCAGGCGGATGTTTGCGGGCTTACGCCGGGTGGATGGGTTTGACGATGGCTGAGCGAAAGGCCGTGACGAAGCAGCTGGCCAGGTCCTATCGGGCCGGGGACAGGGCCCGGAAGGGAAAGATCCTGGACGAGGTCAAGAAGCTGACCGGCTGGCACCGGGACTATGCACGGGCGGTGCTATGGGCCCGTCCACGCCTTCCGAGAGAAGGCGCCACTGGCACATGACGATATAGATCAACGGAACCGCAGTGTGGGAAAACGACTGCCGGCAAAGGGCTGGTGCGCTTGGCGGTGGGTCAGCGGAGAAGAGTTACCGGAGCAGGCGCCGCGTTTCCCGGGTGCATCACCGGCGCGCCCTCGACTTGGGGAGCCCGCCCCTGGGCCATCATACCGCCGTCGATGTTAAAGATCTGTCCGGTGATATACGCTGACTCGGAAGAGGCAAGGAAGACCACGGCGGAGGCAACGTCCTCCGGGGTTCCGGCCCGACCCAGCGGAATTTGCGCGGCACGGAGATCCTCCCACCCGTCCTGCAGGGGCTGCTCCCGCTCAGTCGCGATCGCCCCGGGGCGCACGGCATTGACCCGGATGCCCCACGGGGCGAGGTCAACGGCGACGGCCCGGGTGAAGGATTCCATCGCCCCCTTTACGGAGTCGTAAGGAATGAGGTTTCGGTGTGCGCGTTCGGCTCCGATGGAGCTAATGTTGACGATCGAGCCCCCCGATCGTGCTCCGGCCAGCGCCCGTGCAGCCCGCTGGGTGCAGCCGTACAGCATGTTCAAATTCGCGCTAACGAAAAGCTCCCAGTCGGATGGCTCCACTGAGAGGAAATTGCCCCAAGCTGTGTCGCCCCGACGGGTATAGGCATTGTTGACCAGTACGTCGACTACACCAAGTGTGGCTTCGGTCTCGGCAAATGCCCGATCCACCTGCACGAAATCTGACATATCGCCGACAACGGCCAGCGCTTCCGCGCCGGCCTCCTGCAGTTCGGCGACAACCGCTGCTGCAGCAGCCGCATCGACGTCATTGACGGCGACCCGGGAGCCTTCTGATCCGCAGCGCACCGCGATGGCACGCCCAATGCTCCGCCCTGCTCCCGTAACGAAAGCCGTACGGCCAGCCAAAGCACCCCGCCGGGTCGATGTTTCTGGGGATGCCCCCGTGGTGGCTTGCTGGTGGCTCACGCCTTCTCCTTCATAGGTAGATTGACTGCTATCAGTGTGCATGCGGTGCCACTGCCATGCCAATGGTTTTCCCTGGCACCGAGTACGTAGCAAAACCGTCTGCGGAGTGGTCGGAGCCAGCGTGGGCGAGGCCCGCGTCAGCAGTTCGGGAACCATTCTGCTCTCTTTGCATCGATCCGACTTTATCGGCGGCTGCGCTCTACCAGTCACAAGAAATAGCAGGCTATCGGCCTCGCTCAAGGCTGGAGAACTACTCAGGCAGGACTTGGTTTGGTAGGGGATGGCAGGTGAAGGCGCAGCCGCAGAACGTCACTCCCCCAAAATCCTATTGCGGCGACGGCGTTGAACGAGGACGCTTCGCTTGGGCACGTTATGCGTTTCGGGGCGGTGGGCTTGTTCTACTAGTTCTGTTATCCATGGTCGATGCCCCCTATGAAATTTGATTCCTCCGGGCAGCCCCGGATATCTCCGATCTGCGACAAATGCGCACCACGCTCTGTTGCACCATCACGACGGCAGCCCGCGTCCTTGGCCAATGGCCCTCAAAGATCTCCCTTCTGGAACGAGGCCTGCTTCGCAACGACAACCTGGCCGCAAGCTACCGCCAATGGTTAGTCGACCAGACACTCTAAAACCCGGCTTTGCTGGCGAAAGGGCCTACGGTCGATCCGATGCTAAGCGCAATACCGTCGCTTTGTAGCGAACGATCCACAGATCATGGGGCACGCTGGTGGGTTCTCTACAAAACGGCCGGGGATGGCGCCGCGTAGCCTTCTTCGAAGAACGCCGCCCCGAACCACCAGGAGGAACCATGAGCCACCCGACGACCCCGACGCCGGCACCCCACCGCTCGGCCGAGACCAGCCCCCGCGCGTCCCGCCGCTTGTGGGACGCGCAGTCGCTGGCACTCGTTTCTGTCTTCGCAGCCCTCATCGCTGCCTCGGCGATCGTCCCGGGCATCCCCGTCGGCAGCTTCGGGGTGCCCATCACGCTGCAGACCCTCGCCGTCATGGTGACCGGCCTCGTCCTCGGCGGTTCCCGTGCCGCCGCCGCGGTGGCACTCTACCTTCTCCTTGCCTTCGCTGGGCTGCCGATCTTCTCGGGCGGCCGGGCAGGGCTGCATGTCCTCGCGGGCGGATCCGCCGGATACATCGTGGGGTTCCTCCTCGCCGCTCTGCTCGTAGGCGTTGCCGCCGAGCAGATCATCCGGCGCCTCCCGGGCAAGCGACGCGGCCTGTGGTTCTTCCTCGCTGCGATCGTAGTCACCGTGGTCGCCTCGCACATGCTCGGGGTGCTCGGCATGATAGTCAACCTCAAGCTCTCGTGGCAGGCTGCCTTCGCCGCAGACCTCATCTTCTACCCGGGCGATATCCTGAAGGACGCCGTGGCGTCGGCTGCGGCGGTCGCCGCGCACCGGGCTTTCCCTGACATCCTCGTGCGACGCGTGAAGTGAGCAGGCAGCGCCTAGCCATGCAGATCTTCGGCAGAACCGTGGACGACGAAACCCGCTGCATTCACTACCACACCGAAGAAGACGTGATAGCCATAAAGTTCAAGTGCTGTCTTCGGTACTATCCCTGCCATCTCTGTCACGCGGAGGAAGCAGATCACAAGCCCCAAACGTGGCCAAAGAACCAGTGGGCAGAGCCAGCTGTGCTGTGCGGTGTATGCGAATGCGAAATGTCCATCCACGCCTATCTGGCAACCACATCGTGCCCAAGCTGCGGCGTTCGCCTCAACGAACGGTGTGCCGCGCACACCCACCTTTACTTCCAGACGACGTGACCATAAACGCAAGCACCAAGCTCTTCGGGACTGCTCTGGATTTCGGTGACTCCCGGGGTTTAGTGTTGCTAGGCGGCTTTGAGGCCGGTATTGATTGTCTCAAACTCGACAGGTGTTAGCCGGCCGAGGCGGCGCTGGCGGCGTTTCCGCCGGTACGTTTTCTCGATCCAGGTCACGATCGCCAAGCGGAGGTCCGCCCGTGTGGACCATCGCACTCGATCCAGGACATTCCTTTGGAGGCGCGAGAAGAACGACTCCATGGCGGCGTTGTTGGCGCACGCGCCGAACCGTCCCATGGAGCCTTTGAGCCCGTTGCCTTTCAGGTCCGCACGAAGGCGTTGGAGCGGGAATTGGGACCCGCGCTCGCTATGGACCACGGGTTCCTGCCGGGACCCGAAGCGCTATCGCGTTGTGCAGGGACCGAGAAGGCCAGTGACGCTTTCATTCGGGAATCGATGGAGTAGCCCACGATCCGGTTGGAATAGACGTCCTTGATGGCGCACAGATGGAGCTTGCACTCGTCGGTCCGGTGCTCGGTGATGTCCGTGAGCGACAACTGATCTGCTGCCGTCGCCGTGAAGTCCCGCCGGACATGGTCATCATGCACCGGTGAGCCGGCTTTGCGTGTCAGGCCGCGTTTCTTGGCGAACACCGACCAGATCCGTTGGCTGCTGCATAGGCGCGCCACGCGGTTCTCTCCGGCGTTGAAACCCTGGACTTCGAGCTCGTCTGCGATGAACCGTACCGAACGCCGGATCGTCCCGGTGGACATCCAGGGCCGCGTTGGTCAGGTGCGCATCAGAGCAGTCTCGCTCCGTGACCGGGGCGGCCTTTCAGGCGTGGAAGGTCTGTTTGGAGAAACCCAGCACCAGGCAGGCCACCGCGACGGGAATACCGTCGCACGTCTTGGTCTAGGACCAGCGGATATCTCATTGTGGGGGCAGTGCAGGAACCCTTCAACGAAGTACGTACTCGTACCAGTCGTGGCCGTCGCCAGTCTCGGCAGCACGGGACGCAAGAGTGAAGCCGGCGCGAACGGCCACTGCAGCGGATGAGGCGTTTGCTGGTTCGACTCGTATTAGAGCCGAATAGACAGTAGCGTCGGGACGCAAGAACTCCACAGCGAGGCTCACTGCACGGGTGGCGAACCCACGACCGCGCCAGTCAGGGTAAAGCCCGTAGGCTAAATTGGCCTGGCCAGACCGGAAGGCATCTTGGTTGAGTTGGACGTCTATTGTTCCAACGAGGGTATCTTCAGCCCTGAGCCGGATGGCGAAAGTAAATATGGGTCCGCCCTTCTCCCACATGTGCTGAATGTGCTCGACATACCTTCGAACGGACTCAGTTGTACCAGGGCCTCCATTCAGCCAACGCACCAAATCGGCATCCTCGCCGGCAAGGTGGTCCGCTGCATCCTCAACTCTCAGCGGGCGGAGCACAATGACACCGTCGCTGATTTCAACCTCGCCCTTTTCCGTCATGCCCCAGATTCTAGATGTTGATCTATCGAGTGCTCCCCCTCGGGGAACGCTTGAGTCAGCTATCGGCGCCGCAGCGCGCGAAGCCTATGAGGAACTGGGAATCGTGGTTAGTTCAGCGGACCTACGCCCACTGGTCGTGATGCACCGTAATCAGTGGTCGCATTCCGGTAGTTCAGCAAGCCCCCGTGCGCCAGGAGAAAGGCACCGGTGCAGACGGATGCGATCCGGCCGGCATCATCCGTTAGATTGAAACCGTTTCGACTAGTTCCGGCTCGAAAGGCCTGGCCGCCCTCCCCCGCGGATCCGGATGTCAGTTTCAGAAGCCGACTGCACAGAATGTCAGAAGTCATCTGCCCAGCTGGGCCGCCCGCAAAGGGATAGGGTCACGGCATTGTTGCTGGGGGTCGGCGCGAGTAGCAGAGCGATAGCATTAGGGCTGCGCCCCAGACGAAGAACAGCGGATCCCACAACCACGCGTGGCCGATCATCGCGTCAACGTCGTAGCCGCCTGCAGGTCGGATCAAGCCGGCAAGGACGGCGCCGCTCACCACCGCGTTCACCCCGCCGTATACGACGAGGAGCGAGGCACCGACCCAGGCTACTGCCCGCCAAAACTTCGGCCGGGGTACTCGTCCATATGCGACGGCTACGGGGATTACTGCTGCCACCAGCTTTCCTATCGCAACCGCCCCCAGCGCGAGTCCTGCTTCGAGAGGAGCCTTAGCTGACAACTCGACAGCCCATTTGCCGACCGTGGCCAAGAGATGTTGCCCACCGAAGGCCCAATACAAGCTAAACCCGGCATGCACCGTACCGGCTGCACCAGCCAGCCACACCAAGGATTGACTAAGGGCCGATTTCCACTCGGGGATCACGCGACTCACACTAGCTGACCGCGAAGCTTTAATCCGCCCCGGGGCGGCGAGCCAAGGTGCCACCTCCGCTCTTTCTGCAGCCCGGTTGGGGACCGGATTACGGACGCGGCAGCGTTATGCAGAAGACTTCTGACATTCTGTGCAGTCGGCTTCTGAAACTGACATGGGTGGCCGACGGCGGGTTGGTCAGAAACGGTCGATATCTTTAGTCCTCCTGCGCCCGTCCGTCATGTAGCCCACGAGGGTTTGGGGATCTGGTTGCTTCGTTGTGGATGGGTTAGCGTCTTTTCCGTCCATGAGGCAGGTGACGGGAGCGGCGATGCGGGTAACGAAGGTATTGGATCCGGCAAGCGATGCGGTGTCTTTCACGCTGATCGGCGTGACCGGCGTGGTGGAACCGGCGGAGCGGTATTTGCGGTACCTGGCCGATACCGAGAGGTCACCGAACACGATCAAGGCCCATGCCCACGATTTGAAGGACTGGTTCGTTTTCCTGGACGAACACGGACACAACTGGCAGTCCGTGAAGCTCGAAGACTTCGGAGCATTCATCCGATGGCTGCGGCGTCCACCGGACATGCGTGGCCAGGTCTTTTCTGTTCTTCCGGCCATTGGGCACCATTGCGGCGAGGCAACGGTGAACCGCAAGCTTTCCACCGTGTCCATCTTCTATCAGCACGCCGCCCGCCACGGCCTGGACCTGGGCGAACTGATCACCTGCTGGGACCCCTCCGCCCGCCAGGGAGGGTGGAAACCCTTCCTGCATCACATCAGCAAGGGACCGGCGAAACAGCGGCGGGCTGTGAAGCTTCCGACCACTGCCAGGATTCCCCGCCTGCTGGCCCCGAATGAGGTCCAAAGCATTCTGGATTCGTGTGGGCACCTGCGGGACCGGTTGCTCTTCGCACTGCTCCATGACGCAGGTATCCGGATCGGCGAAGCCTTGGGCCTCCGCCATGAGGACATCGCCGTGGCGGAACGGGAAATCACCATATGCCGGCGGGACAACATCAACGGTGCACGGGCGAAATCGCCCCATTCGCGCACGGTCCCGGTCACCGCGGAACTGATCCGTTTGTATGCCGACTATCTTGATGCTGAGTACGGTGACCTGGATTGCGACTACGTCTTCGTCAACCTGTGGGGCCGGCCCTACGGGCGGCCAATGACCTACGCCGCCGTGCACGATCTCGTACGGCGGCTCCGGCACCAGACGGGCATCGGTTTCGAGCCGCACTGGTTCAGGCATACGTATGCCACCCGGATGCTGCGGGAGAAAGTCCCAATAGAGATCGTCTCCAAACTGTTGGGCCACGCCAGCCTCACGACTACGGTCAAAACGTACGCCCATATCTCCAGCGATGATGCCCGCCGCGCACTGGCCGATGCGGGCTGGTTCGCCTCCAAGACGGTGACGATATGACCACCCTGCGTCCGGTGCCCTCACGAAAGGACCCGTTGCCGATCCGGACGGGGCCAATGGGGAAGGCCGGCCCGGACGCCGCCCCGTGGGAGAACGAGTTCCCCAAGGATGTCTGGCATGCCAGGGCCCTCGGTATCGCCACGCGCAGCCACGTCACGGTCCACTTCGAAAACATCACCCGGCCCTGGTTGAAGAAGCTCGCCAAACGATGGGCCCGCTGGCGGCTAACGACCGGATTGACGGTTGAATCCGCGGTGCTGGGAACCAAGGCCGTGGAGAGCTTCAATGCCTTTCTGGATTCAACGAGGATCCCGGTCAACGGCACCGCCCACATTGACCGGGAGGTCATCGAAGGGTTCCTGGCATACCTGCACACCCACAGCGCCGGGACGGTTTCGCACAGGATGCGGATCGGCCAGTTCAACACACCTTCCTGCTCACCATGCGCCGGCACGGATGGGTCACCGATCTGCCCAGCACGGCCCAGATCTACACCGAGGACTACCCCAAAGAGACAGCCCGGCAACCCCGGGCACTGAGCGAACACGTCATGGCCCAGCTGGAACACCCGGCAAACCTCGCCAAAATGGCCAGCCCGCATCACCGGCTGATCACCTTGATTCTGATCCGGTGCGGGCTGCGGATCAGCGACACCGTGGCCCTGAGGCAGGACTGCATCACCCGGGACAAGGACGGCGCCCCGTACCTGCGGTATCTGAACCACAAGATGAAACGCGAGGCGCTCGTTCCCATCGATGAGGAACTTGAACGGGCCATCGCCGAGCAAATCAGCTACGTCAACGGCACGGGCAACTCCGGGACACATCTGCTTTTCGCCCATGACCGGGCGGACGTTTACGGCGCCGGACACATCAGCGCAAACGCATACAGCACCGCCCTTCGGCGATGGGTCAGAGAATGCGATGTCACCGACGAAAACGGCAATCCTGCCGTGGTCAGCCCGCACCGGTTCCGCCACACCCTGGGCACCAGACTGATCAACCTCGACGTCCCGCAGGAGGTCGTACGCCGGATCCTGGACCACGACTCACACCAGATGACCGCGGACTACGCCAGACTCAGCGATACGAGCATCCGGCGGCACTGGGAAGCCGCCCGGAAAGTCAACGCATCCGGCAGCGTCGTCGAACTTGACCCCGACGGCCCCCTGGCCGAGGCTGCCTGGTCCAAACAGCGCCTCGGCCGAGCCACCCAGGCCCTGCCCAACGGCTACTGCGGTCTCCCGGTTCAGAAGACCTGCCCGCACGCCAACGCCTGCCTGACCTGTCCCATGTTCATCACCACGGCCGACTTCCTCCCGCAACACCGCGAACACCGGATCCAGGTCGTGCAAATCATCTCCGCCGCCGAAGCCCGCGGGCAACAGCGGCTGACCGAAATGAACACCCGAGTGCTCGGCAACCTGGACCGAATCATCGACTCCCTCGAAGACGAAACGCATGCAGCCCCAAACCACATCGAGGAAGAGGACAACCGTGCGGGCAGATAACAGCCGCCACATCCGGCAAGCCGCGGAGCGCCGACATGAGCTCACCCGATCCAAAGCCGTGGCAGCACTGCGTGAACTACAGAACCAGGGCTCGGCCGTAACCTTCGAAGCCGTAGCGGCGGCCGCCGGGGTTTCCCGGTCCTGGCTCTACACCCAGGCCGACCTGCGCGCCGTCATTATCGGTCTACGCGATGATGGCCGGCCCCGGCAGCCCCGCGCAAGCCGAAGCAGCGCCAGCACCGAGTCCCTGCGAGTACGCCTCAACGCCTCCCTGGAAAGGAACCGTGAGCCCTCCACAGAAATCAAACACCTCAGAGACCAACTTGCCCTCGCCCTGGGACGCTCGCGGCGACGGAACACCGGCGGCCCCTGAAATGAAATCCGGTGCCGGCTGATCACACCCTGGTTCGACTCTAAGATGCGCCTTCCAACGCATCAACCAGTTTCGCCAAAGACTCCGAACTTCCAGCGATATCCACCTTGCCCTTTTCTGTGATCAGGGACATGACCTGGATCCCTACACCGCCAACATACTTCCGTTCTTTGCTGGATATGTGCCTACGCTCGGGCAGCACCTGAATTACGTTGATCTCTGTTGGCCGCCCCGACGGTTCCAAGGTGTCATAAACCGCAGGCTGGAACTCGATACTTCTTCCTTCGGGCCTTGCGATGCCCATGTTCCAGATTCCACTGAGAGAACCCGGAAGCGAATCGGGGTAACGCATGTAGACCATAACCTGACCGTTCGCGTCGAGGCGAACTTTGGTCCGGCCTCTTCGCCGCAGTTCGAAGGCAAGTATCATCCCGGAGATGACTGTCCCGATTACAGCATTAATGATGGCGTCGATAGGTGTGCGCCCCAGAGCGAGCCCGCCGGCGACCAGCACAGCCCACTCCAGCACAAGTGCACCAGCGACTGCCAACCTTAGATGACCGCGGACCCATTCCTTCATGGGGCCAATACTAGGCCGCCAGTCGAGGCCAGGTGGCTACGACTATAAGTTCTCGGTTACGTCACGATTTCTGGGTCTGATTCTGCGGAATCAGTGCGGTCGCAGATGCGTCATGGACAAGGTCCACCTCGGATCTGCCGCGCCATCACGGCACTAAACGAGACGGACTAAAGATATCGACCGTTTTTGGATGTGCATTCATCGAGCAGTCTCAAGTGGCTGCAAGAGAATTGCTGGTCAGATGTGCGGGAACCAACGAATGTTGGCCGTTGCGCTGGCGAAGCGTTCAAGCCTTCGCAGGTTTGTGGGGATTGATTTCCGAGCAATGTCGCGTCGTCCTGCCTAGTCGCGGGTGGACGTTTCCAGGACAGGGCTCTCCGCAACGACCAACGCCGACGAACCGTCGGCGTCGTGCCTTGGCGCTGGCAGTTTACTCATTCTGCTGGTCGACCAAGCAAGGAGAATTAGGACGGTCGCGGTTATAGCTATCGCCAGAATGTTGACGCCTTTCCACCCGACACTTTGGAGTATCCACGCAGCCGCAAAGGACCCCGTTGCTGAGATGGCAGCAGTTGTTCCGTCAGTAAACCCTTGAAGTTTGGTTCCCCTGCCTTGAGGATACGACTGGAGCAGCAGCGCTGATCCAGCAACAAACAGGACATTCCAGCCCACGCCAACCAAGGCTAGCGTCGCTGTCATCGCCCATCCGGTGTCAGCGAATGTACCAAGCACGCTCCCGGCCGCCATGATGAGGCCACCAGTGATGTTGGTTTTAGACGTGCCATACCGCTTGAGAAAAAGTGCACTCAGGGCTGACGGGGCGAACATTCCAATGAGGTGCCACTGAATCATTGCTGCGCCCGAGGCCGAGCCGTGTCCGGCATGTTCGTTCGCCAACGGACCCGTGGCCATAACGAGCGTCATCACGAGTCCCGAGCTGGCCAGGACGAGAATTGCCTGCTGGAACTGAGGGTTCCAGACACGATCGCGAATCTGAATCGCCGGTTTGTCGGACTCTGCGCTACCTCCTGTAGCCGGCGGCATGGTCGCTGCGAGGATTAGTGCGGCAACTCCCAGAATCGCTATCAATGCGCATGAGCCAACGTAGATCTGATCAGCTGCCTGCGATGCAGCAACAGCGGCGAATGGCCCCAAGGCTGCTGCAATGATGCCTCCGTACATCACCAGGGCCAGGGCACGCTCGCGCTTCGCCGGGGGTGCGTATTCTGAAGCCACGAACCGCAGGAACCCTCCCACCGCCCTGTACCCGCCGGTCAGTGCAGTCCCGATACAAAAGAGAATGAATGAGTCCGATGCGACGGCGACGGCGGAGAGGACGCCTCCGGCGACCGCAGTTAAGGCTCCGACGACCATGACTGGCCGGTACCCGAAGCGCGCCGCTGCATGCCCGGCCACGAACGAACAAGCCGTGCCAACAACGACGATCAGACTGAGCGGCAGTGTCATCAGCGCCGGGTTGGTGGCCAGCGACATCCCAACCAGACCGGTGAGCGTCAAATCGACGCTCACGATCATGTAATAGCAAGCCTGGGCGGCGATAAGACGGACGAGCAGCATCGGAAAACTGGAAATGGGCTTGATCATGCTCCCACGATTCCATTGAGTAAACGCGCAAAACAGTGACAAGATAGCCACTATGCAAAAGAATCCTGCCACTTCACTGAAAAACGGCACTGATCGCATCAACCGAAAGGTACCCATCAAGGTCGCAGTGCTGGCATTGCCGGAGGTATTGGCTCTAGATTTTGGTATCCCGATCCAAGTTCTTGGACGGAATACGCCCGGCCTATACGAGGTGGAAACGTGTTCGGCGGGTGGTCTGCCTGTTCCGGCCGCGGGCGGGTTTTCCGTGGTCCCGGACAGGGGGCTTGACCTTCTTGCGGAAGCGGACACAGTCATCGTTCCCGGTTACACCACAGCGCGCGAGCCTCTTCCGGATGAAGTTCTTTTATCGTTGACCGCAGCGCATGGACGTGGAGCACGCTTGGTCTCCATCTGTACGGGCGCCTTTGCCCTGGCGCAGGCCGGGATCTTGGACGGCCTATCGGCTACTACTCATTGGGAATCCACGGCAGACCTGGCAGTGCTCTATCCGCGCATCTCAGTGGATGAAAACGTACTCTTCGCCGACAACGGCCAGGTGCTTACCTCGGCCGGTGTTGCAGCCGGAATTGACCTGTGCCTTCACTTGGTCCGGAGTGACTGGGGTGCCGCCCAGGGGAACCTGACCGCACGATCGATTGTCTCAGCGCCCCGCCGTGAAGGTACACAGTCACAATTCATCGAGCATCGGCCGCTGTATGGCAACTCGAACCAGCCAACCGACGTCGCCGCAGCCATGGAATGGGCCACCGCACACATGCACCAGCCGATCACGATCGCGGACATCTGCGCCGCAACCGCACTCAGTGAGAGAACACTCGCCCGTAGATTTGAGACACACGCAGGCACCACCCCCATGAAATGGCTCGCACTTCAGCGCGTCGAACGGGCCAAAGAGCTCCTTGAAACGACCTCGGCACCGATTGAAAGGATCGCTACCTCAGTCGGACTGGGAACAGGGGCCAACTTCCGCCACACCTTCAAAAAGTCCACATCACTGACTCCCAGCCAATACAGACACGCATTCAACGCCAACCAAGACGTTCAATCCCCCCGATAAACAGCTCCACCAGTTTCAAAGAGTCCCCCATCGGTTTCCCGACGGCGGCTGCAGCGATCGCCGTCGTATGCCTTGTGCAGTGGGCCTTTGCGGTGCAGCCAGTGGTTCTCTACGACTCCTTCGCTACGCACCAGGCGGGGTGGCTTTCATGGCCAGCCTATGCCGTTAACTTCAACCGTTCTGGAGAGCCGCCACGGAGGGCCCGGGGGCAGCTCCGACGCCCGTAAACCGGTTTTCCATGGGGCGACCACCACACCGCCGAAACGACCCGCTCCGTTGTTACAGGTAGTCTCCGGCTCGTTCGCGGGCGATCTCCAGCAGCGTGGAGTGGAATGCGACTTCAGCCGGGGCGTAGACCTTGTCTTGTCGTTGGGCCAGTAATACGCGCCGTAAGGGTGCGCCGGGACCTAGGCTGATCACCCTGACATCGGGGTGTTGAAGGGCGACGGCGGTTTTCGGCACCATGGCCACGCCCATCCCGACGCTCACCATGGCCTGGGCTTCCTGGTAGTCGTTGGCCAGGAAGCCAATCGTTGGTTCGAAGCCAGCCTCGTGGGCGGAGCGCTGCAGCACTTCCACCACGGGGTGGGCCTCGGCCCGCACTATCCACGATTCCTTGCGGAGCTCTTCCATCCGGATCTCATCGCGGCCGGCAAGCGGGTGCCCGCGGGACACCAGGAGGACGGTGCTCTCCTGGAAGACTTCCGTTATACGGATTGAATCATCCTCAAAGCGGTTCCAGGGGTAGTCCCACAGCAGGCACAGGCCGGTAACTCCAGACTGCAGGTCTGTCACGAGGTCATCGAAGCGTGCGCTTCGCACCGAGAGGCCAATGGCCGGGTACCTCTTTTTGAAGGCTCGGATTACAACCGGCAGAAATGACCCAGCGAGAGTCGGAAATGTCCCGATGGTCAGGGAGCCGCGTTTGAGGCCGGCGATTTGGTCCAGGTCGGACTGTGCTGCCCGCATTTGCCCGACGATCTTGCGGGCGTGGCCGGCGAGCACCTGTCCTGCCTCGGTGGGCACCACCCCGCGGGAGCGGCGGTTGAGGAGAGGCTGGCCAACTTCCTGCTCGAGCTTGCGCAGCTGCTGGGAGACTGCTGAGGGCGTGTACATCATCAGTTCGGCCGCTGCAGTGATCGATCCCTGCTCGACGACCACCACCAGCAACGCCAACCGGCGAATATCGAATAAATCCCGGCTCTCATCGTTAAGCAATTATTCACCCTTCTGTACAACATGTTCATTCTATACAAGCGCCGCTTCGCCCCCGGGAGGTCAGTGGTTTCTACGGACGCTCGAAGCCTGATTTTTGACGGCGCACCCTTTCAGATTAGCTGAATTAAGCGTTTCTACATCCTGCCTCACAAATCCGACATTGTCTTCATTTGCAATGTACCTCAATCTCGAAGCAGGCCCTTGAACACACTTGGGCGGCAGAGAAGCAAGGAACTGACCATGAAGATCGAAGCGGAATGGATGCGCGGAGGCACCAGCAAATGCTGGGTCTTTGAAAGCGGGCAGTTCGGTGAGGCTGAAACCAGCCCGGACGCGCTGCTTCCCCGGCTGTTCGGCAGCCCCGACCACAGGCAGATCGACGGTGTTGGCGGGGCGACTTCAACGACCAGCAAAGCGATGATCCTTAGCCGTCCCGTCGGCGACGACGTCGACGTTGAGTTCACCTTCGCCCAGGTGGGGATTGAAGACGCCGCAGTGGATTGGGGCAGCAATTGCGGCAACTGCTCGGCTGTGGTCGGCCTGTACGCCATCGAGAAGGGCTGGGTAGTGCCCACCGGTGACGTCACCCGGATCGTTACCCGAAACACCAACACCGGCCAGATCATCATCCAGCGGGTGTCCACGCCGTCCGGTGCCCTGCCAATTGTCCCGGAGGCACAGATGCCCGGTGTCCCGTTCCCCGGATTCCGGGTGGGGCTCGGCTTCCAAGACCCTGCCGGTAAAACCACCGGCAAGCTGCTTCCCACCGGGTCAGCCTCAGACAGGATCACCGCCGGCGGAACCCGCTGGGCCGTCTCCATGGTCGACGCCGGAGCGCCGGTAGTGATTCTCCGTGCCGAGGACCTTGGCCTTGACCCCGAGAGCTACGATAGCTGGCTCGCCGGGGTGGAGCTGCAACTGGAAACCCTGGAACATATCCGTCGTCAGGCCGCAGTGCGTATGGGCCTGGCAGCGACCACGAGCGAAGCGGCCCGCGCCGTCCCCAAGGTCGCCATCGTGGCTTCGCCAGCCCAGTCCGATCCGGACAGCGACGTCAGCGTCATGATGCTCTCGATGGGCAAGCCCCACCCGGCGCTGGCCATTACCGGCAGCATCGCACTGACACTCGCCGCCCGCACCCCGGGCACCGTACTCAACGACATCACCGGCGGCACCCTTCAACCCATCCTGCGGCTGCGCACTCCGGCCGGCGTCATCGAAACCTGGAACGAGGAACGGGACGGATCGCTGCTCGTTGGCGTCGACCGAACAGCCCGCACCCTCGCGACCACCGTCATCCACCTCCCCGAGGCCCTCGGCAGCGCCGTCGACGCCTCCCTCGCCAACGCCACCAACTGACCCGCGCCACTCAATGAGGAGACAGCATCATGACTAAAACCGAAGATCAAACAGCACTGCTGGACAGCGACACCCGTCAGGACCGCTCCCAGCGCACCAACCATCGCCGCCGTATCCTGCTAGTGACGGTAGCCGCCACCGCTATCCTGGGTCTGCTCACCCTCCTGTTCGGAGGTGTCCTCTTCAACCCTGCGGCCGCCTCGGGATCGGAGCCGACTATGACCGCAACCCAGATCATCCCGCTCGTCATCCTCGTCGTGATGTTCGTCGTCGCCACGAAATGGCCGCTGAACATCGGCGTCATGGGGCTGGTTGCATCCTTCGGTGTCGGCTACTTCATGCTCGGAATGAGCGACAAGGAAATCCTTGAGGAGTTCCCGGCCAGCATCGTCCTGACAATCATCGGCGTCACCTACTTCTTCAGCATGGCCCAAAGAAACGGGACCATCGACATCATCGTCCAGACCTGCGTGCGCCTGGTCAGGGGCAAGACACTGCTCCTCCCCTGGGTGTTCTTCCTCATGGCTGCCGGGCTGACCGCTCTGGGCACCTTCTCCCCGGCCGCCGTCGCACTGCTGGCACCGGCAGCCCTCGGACTTGCCTACGAGTCACGCATCCACCCCGTCCTCATGGGCGCCTTCGTCATCAACGGGGCCCACGCCGGCGGCTTCTCCCCGCTGTCCGTTGCGGGCGTGCTGGTGCACGACATTGCACTGAAAAACGGATTCCCCATCTCCCAAGGCGCGCTTTTCACGGCCAGCTTCGCCCTCAATCTCATCCTTTCAGCCCTGACCATTGTGTTGTTCGCCCTTTTGGGCAAGCTGCGCGACAACCACGCCAACGAGTACGCCGGTCTCGACGCAACCCGCGCCGGACGCCCCAAGGGTCAACAGATCCTGACTCTGGCGTTGATCGCTGTGATTCTCGTGTGCACCCTGGGCTTCCACATGCCCATCGGATTCGTCGCCCTCTCGGCCGGGCTCCTCCTGGCATTCGTCAACATCAAGGAACACAAAACGTTCATCGGCGGCGTTTCCTGGTCCACGGTCCTGCTGGTGGCAGGCATGATCACCTACGTCTCCCTGCTACAGCACGTCGGCGTCATCGATACCCTCGCCGAGCAAGCCCTCGCACTCGGTGCGCCACTTCTGATCGCCCTGGTCCTCTGCTACGTCATCGGCGTAGGATCAGCCTTCGCCTCCTCCACCGCACTACTTACCGCGTTCATCCCCCTGGCCGGGCCGCTGCTGGCCACCAGTTCACTCAGCGCCTCCGGAACCGTCGCAGCACTCGCCATCGCAGCCACCGTCGTGGACGTCTCCCCCTTCTCCACAGACGGCGCACTCGTCGTCGCCAACGCCCGGGACAACGACCGCCAGCGCGTCTACAAGCAGCTGATGATGTACGCCGGCGGAGTGGTCCTCGTAGCCCCCGCATTGGCCTGGGCCCTGCTCGTACCCACCGGCATCATGTGACCATCGCTCCCTGCGAACCCACGCAGGCATCTCCCCTCAGGTAACAACACCAGACGATGACGGGACCAAGGACCGCCGGATCTACGTCCGGCACGCGCACGGGATAACCCTGCCTCCAACGCAACAGGAAACCCGATAGACGGGCGCAGGAACGTCCCGTGCGCACCAAAGGCAGGGCGGCTTTCACAGCCGCCCTGCCTTTGGCTTTGCATCAATTCCGGACCAACAGCTACCCGTGTCCAGTATGCAAGAACAAGAACCTTCGGCATGATCAGTCCACTATTTCGACACCGGTGAGGCGTTGTTCTTCAATGTCCAGCCTGGTTTGAAGCCGCCGGGCAACGGTGTCATCGACTGTGCCGGCGAGTCGAAGCCCTAGGAGTGCTTCCCGTTTCCTGTCGAGTACGGCTTGGCGCAGCACTGTCTCCTCCCGGTGTGCTTGAGTGGGTGGTTCCGGGTCGGAACCAGCATGAAGCGCCTGCACGAGAGAGAGATGGGAGCGGTACTCGCCCGCAACGCGGCCGCATACGTCTGCACTGATCCGCAGTTCGTCGGCCAGCTCGTCGACCGCAGAGACAGCGGCGGAAGCGATAGTCAGTTCGGCAAGCCGCAGTTCCTCCTCCTCGGACTCCTCGGGAAGCTGTGCCCATCGGACCACGGTGGGCAGCAGAGGTCCTTGAACAAGCATGGTCAGCACGATCACCCCGGCGCTGATGAAGATGATGTCATCTCGCCCGGGAAGCGGTGAGCCATCATCGAGAGCCGATGGCACGGAGAGGGCTATGGCTAAGGAGACTGCTCCGCGGAAGCCTGCAATGGAGCTGACGATACGGGCCCGATAGGTCATCCTGCGCCCGCGTTGGGACGGGCGCCGGTCCAGGACCCGGATGACGGCGACGCTCACGGTTTGGAACACGAACCGGATGATGATGAGCGCCAGCCACACGGCAACTGTCGTCAGCAGAAGCCGGCCCGCATCGCGGGCATCGATTTCGTGCATGGCGGCTTGGACCTGGAGGCCGATGAGGACGAACAGGGCACCATTGAGGAGGTAGGATCCCAGGGGCCATGCGGACTCGGTTTGGCGGCGCGATGCCGCCGTGCTGATCCGGCCGGAGGTGAAGGAAATGATCAGCCCTGCGGCAACAACGGCCAGGACTCCGGAAGCGTGAACGGCTTCGGCGAGCAGGAAAGAGGCAAAAGGGGTGATCAGCAGGGCGATGTTAGTAATGAGCGGATCGCGTACCCGGACCAGGAGCAGGTAGGCCGCGGCTGCCACCAGGATGCCCGCGACCGCCCCTCCAACTTAGGAGAGGGCGAAAAGGCCAGCGATGTTGACTGGCGTGTAGCTGCCGCCGAGTGTCGCGCCAACGGCAATCGCGTAGAGCACCAGGGCTGTGCCGTCATTCGTCAGGCTTTCGGCCTTGAGCAGCATGAAGTTCCGGCGCGGCAGCATCCGGCCCAGAGCCGCAACTGCTGTCGCGTCCGGAGGAGCGAGGGCGGCACCGAGGATAAGAGCAGCATTCCACGGCAGGCCGAGGAGGTGTGCCACTCCGGCGACGGCAAGGGCGGAGGCCACAACGAGCAGCGTGCTGAGCAACACGATGCCACGCAGGTCCCGCCGGATGGACCGGAGCGAGGTGGTCAGGCTTTCCCAGAACAGCATCACCGGCAAGAAGATCAGCAGCACCGTCTCCGGTGGCAGCTCAATCTGCACTGTCCCATCCGCGCTTAGGGTGGCCCCGACCGTTTCCATCCGGTGGTACTGCATCTCGCCGGATTCAATAGCTTCAAGCCATTCCGACCTGGACTGCACATATCCGGTCATGTGAGTGAGCGTGAATCCGCTAGCAAGGATGGAATCCAGTTCTACCAGGTCCCCGTCTACCATCGCCCCGAACATGGCCTCATGAAGGGCTTCAATCGCCTCGTTGGTCATGGTCGGGTCCGTCGTCGTGCGTGTGCGGTGAGTTCGTGTGCGCCGTAGCTGTTGTCGTCCGGGTTTACGGTGACTCCCGGAGCGACCAGCTTGTCGATCCTGTCCAGCAAATCCGCGGTGAGTATGGTGTCCGCGGCCGGGAGGTAGGACTCCAGCTGTTCCATGGTGCGGGGTCCCACGATGGCCGAGGTGACGCCGGGGTGGTTGATTACGAACGCGATGGCCAGTTCGATCAGTGTCAACCCGGCCTCTTCGGCCAGAAGAGCCAGGTCCTCCACGACGTCGAGCTTGCGCTGATTGGCGGGGCTGGTCATGTCGAACCGAGCACTCGGGCGAGCGGATGAGGTCGGTGCGGATGCGGAGTCCTTGCGCCAGCGGCCGGAAAGCCAGCCGCCGCCAAGCGGGCTGTAGGTGAGGGTGCCCATACCGTGGCGCTGCACGGTGGGGAGGATGTCCTCTTCGATGCCGCGGACCAGGATGGAGTAGGGCGGCTGTTCTGTGACGAACCGCTCCAGGTTCCGCTCCCTCGACGCCCATTGGGCTTCCGCGATCTGGGATCCGGAGTAGGACGACGAGCCGATGTACCGGACCTTGCCCTGGCGGACCAGGTCGGTGAGCGCGCCGAGGGTTTCCTCCACGTCGGTGTCCGGGCTGGGCCGATGGACCTGGTATAGGTCGATGTAGTCGGTGTTCAGCCGCCGCAGTGAGTCCTCCACCTCCCGGATGATCCACCGGCGGGAGCCGCCGCGCTGGTTCGGGTCCTCACTCATGGGCATGAAGAACTTCGTGGCGAGGAACACGTCATCACGCCGGCCTTCCAGCGCCTGCCCTACGATCTCCTCAGATACCCCGCCGGAGTAGACGTCCGCGGTGTCAACGAAATTGATCCCTGCATCAAGGCCACGGTGGATGATGCCGATACTGTCAGCGCGGTCGTCATTGCCCCAAGGACCGAACATCATCGCACCGAGGCACAGTGGACTGACTTTGACTCCGGTTCGGCCAAGTGGACGGTATTCCATGCTGGTTCCTTATCTCTGGTCTGGTTCTGCCGTGCTTAGGCTTCGGGGATGGACCGGTCGAACCACTGGTCGCGGGAGACGTCGGGGTCCGGGCCGTTGCGCACGCCGGTGTCCAACGCATCGATGGCCGCAAGCTCGCCCGAGGACAGGTCGAAGTTGAAAACGTCGAAGTTCTCGGCGATGCGGGCCGGGTTGGTCGATTTCGGGATGGCTGAGCGGCCCTGCTGCAGGTGCCAGCGGAGCATGACCTGCGCCGGCGTCTTGCCGTGCCCTTCAGCGATCGCGGCGATGGCCGGGTCCTGCATGACGTTCTTCCGGTCCTCGCCCCAGCCGGGGTAAAAGGTGATGCCGCCGATCGGCGACCAGGCCTGGGTGATGATGCCGTGTTCGGCGTCGGCCGCCCGGACACCCGGTTGGCTGAAGTACGGGTGCAGCTCCACCTGGTTCACGGCCGGGACGATGTCGGTCTCGGCGAGCAGCTGCTTGAGGTGGTGCGGCATGAAGTTGCTGACACCGATGGCCCGCACCCCACCGTCGGCCAGCAGGGCCTCCAGCGCCTGGTACGCGGCGATGGTCTTCTCGAAGCGGCTCGGCACCGGCTGGTGCAGGATCAGCAGATCCAGGTAGTCCACCCCGAGCTTGCCGGTCGCCTTGTCCCAGGCATGCAGCGTCTGATCGTAGCCGTAGTCACTCACCCATACCTTGGTCTCGATAAACACCTCCGACCTGTCGAGCCCGGAGCTGCGGATGCCCTCGCCGACCTCCCGCTCGTTACCGTAGGCGGCGGCAGTGTCGATGTGCCGGTAGCCGGCAGCAAGGGCGGCCTCGACCGCGGCGGTTGTTTCTTCCGGTGGGCTTTGGAAGACGCCGAGCCCGAGGGCGGGCATGATGACGCCGTTGTTGAGTGTGATGTTCATAAGATTCAGGTGCTTTCGTTAGGGGCGGACGAGCACTTTTAGTGCTTCACGGTTGGCCATGGCCCGGTAGCCGGCCGGGACGTCGTCCAGGCCGATGGTGCGGTCGAAGACCTTGCCGGGTTCGATGGTGCCGTCGAGCACGAGCGGCAGCAGTTCCTCGATGTAGGCCCTCGCCGGTGCGACGCCGCCGGTGAGAGTGATGTTGCGCATAAATTCGCTGAACCCCAGCGGTACGTCGGAGAACTGGGGCGCCCCGACGCGGCTGATGATGCCGCCGTCGCGGACGACGCCAATCGCCATCTCGATCGCTGGTTTGAGGCCCACGGCTTCGAGCACGGCGTGCGTTCCGTCGCCGTTGGTGAGTTCCCTGACCCTGGCGATGCCTTCCTCGCCGCGCTCGGCGACAACGTCCGTGGCGCCGAATTCGCGGCCGAGGTCCGTTCGGGCCTCGTGCCGGCCCATGAGAATGATCCGAGAGGCGCCCATGAGCTTGGCGGAGAGAACCGCTGAGAGCCCTACTGCACCATCACCGATCACGGTAACCGTCTGGCCTGGCTGGATGCCGGCCTTCTTGGCAGCGTGGTATCCGGTGGACATGACATCGGAAAGACTCAGCAGTGACGGGATCAACTTCTCGTCGAAGCCGGCCGGGACGACGACGAGGGTGCCCGACGCCTGCGGGACCCGGGCGAATTCGCCCTGGCCGCCGTCGTCGTGACCGCCCCAGTGCGCGCCGTGGCGGCAGGAGGTCTGCAGTCCTTCCTTGCAGAAATCGCAGGTGCCGTCGGAGGCCACGAAGGGCGCGATGACAAAGTCACCCACGGACAGGCCGGACACCTCGGAACCGAGTTCTTCGACGATGCCCACGAACTCGTGGCCCATCCGCGCGCCGTCTGAGGTCTCCGGCTTGGAGGCGTAGGGCCACAGATCGCTGCCGCAGATGCAGCCGGCAACGATGCGCACCACGGCGTCAGTGGGCTCCTGGATAGCGGGGCTGGGAACGGTTTCGACGCGGACGTCTCCGGCGCCGTACATCAGTGTTGCTCGCATGGTGAGGGGTTCCTTCGTGGTTGATAGCCGGTTTTCAGTCAACACCGGTCACGGACCGCTTGGGAGTGCATGTCAGTACCCCCATGAAGTGCAGGTGTGTTGGTTCAGCCGGGCGGCTTTGGTGAGAGTCGGGGCTGGCCAATTGTCGGCGCCCCCGGGGATACCGATGATTGGCCAGCAGTTGACCCTGTGGTTAGTGGTCGCGGTCGATGGCGGCGTCCAGCCCTGCCGAGAGCGGTGCGCCGACGAGGTCGAGCGCGGCGAGGGCTTCGTCGATCCGCTGCAGGTCGTTCGCACTGAGTTCGAGGTCGGCTGCGCGCAGGTTGTCGTCGAGGTGGGTCAGGCGGGTGCCGCCTGGGATCGGAACGACCCACGGTTTCTGGGCCAGGAGCCAGGCCAGTGCCAGTTGCGCCGGGGAAGCGCCCTTTTCGGCTCCGAAATTCTTGAGGAAGTCGACGAGAGCGAAGTTCGCCTCAAGTGCCTCGGGCGTGAAGCGCGGGAAGTCCGCCCGGAGATCATTAGGGTTGTCGAACTTCATGTCCCGGGTGATGCCACCGGTGAGAAATCCCTGTCCGAGCGGGCCCCAGGCGACCAGCCCGATCCCGAGTTCTTCGCAGACCCCGAACTTCTTGGTTTCCGGTTCCCGCATCCACAGTGAGTAATGGTCCTGGATGACGGCGACCGGTTGGACGGCATGGGCACGGCGGATGCTTGTCTCGCTCGCTTCCGACAGTCCGAAGTGGCGTACCTTGCCCTCGGCGATGAGTTCCTTGACGGTGCCTGCCACGTCCTCCATCGGGACGTCCGGATCGACCCGGTGCTGGTACAGCACGTCGATGTGATCCGTGCGCAGCCGGCGCAGCGACGCCTCAATCACGTCCCGAATGTGCCCGGAGCGGCTGTTGAGTCCGACCGTTTCCCCGTCGGCGTTGATGTCGAAACCGAACTTGGTGGCCACTTGCACCTCGTCCCGGATGGGCTGCAGCGCTTCGCCGACCAACTCTTCGTTGACGTAGGGGCCGGAGCCCTCGGCGGTGTCGAACAAGGTGACGCCGCGTTCGGCGGCGGACCGGATGACGGCAAGGGCTTCGGTCCGGTCGGTAGCTGGGCCAAGGCCGAAGCTCAGCCCCATGCAACCGAGGCCGATGGCCGATGTCTCAAGGCCGTCGCCGAGCTTACGTGTTTTCATCGTATTTTTCCTTTGTGGTGTTGAACGCGCGTGGATTTGGGGGAGGAAGGAGGCAGAGAAGGGAGATAGGTGTTGTTGTCGGTGGCGCCCCAAGGGAATCGGATCTCAGACAGTTCAGCGGGCGGGCTCAGCCTCCGGTGCGGGCACGGTCGACCGTGTTTTCCCGGCTCGCCGGACCGCGAGATCTGCGGGCAGGATGAGGGCCGCTGTGGTGACCAGGGCCAGGAAAAGGAGGACGCTGCCCGTGGTGAGTGCGGCCCCGACCTGTGCGGCCAGGTGCTCCGCAGCAGGGCCTCCGGTGGGGACGGTGGCTGCGGCCGCGACCGCGATACCGAGTCCGAGACAGGTGCCAACCTGGTGGAAGGTGTTCACCAGGCCCGAAGCCGCGCCGGCGTCGGCCGCAGGGGCACCAATGATGCCGAATGAGGTCAGCGGCGCGAAGGCAAACCCCTGGCCGGCGCCAATGAGGACCATCGGCAGGGCGACTCCCGTCCAATAGCTGGAGTCGACACCGGCGCGGCTGAGCCAGAACATCCCGGCGAGGGTGATCAGGATACCGGCCAGCAGGGCAACCGAGCCCGGCATCCGTCTGAGGAGCGGCGGAATGCTCATCGCGACGGCGAAGTTCACGGCGGTCATGGGCAGGAATCCGATCCCGGCCTGCAGCGGGTCGAAGCCAAGGACTTCCTGCATGAACTGGGTGGTAAAGAAGAAGAACCCGATCATCGCACCGAGGTAGAGGAAACGTGCCACATAGGCGCCAGTGCGCCGGCGGCTCGCGAACAGCCGCAACGGCATGATCGGCTGGGCCGCCTTGCGTTCGATCAGCACGAACAAGACCAGGAGTACGACGCCGGCGCCCACGGCCGTAACTGTGACCGGCGAGGTCCAGCCCACTTCAGCCGTATTGATGATCCCAAATACCAGTGCACCGACGCCGAGGGTCGCAGCCAGCGCCCCGGCCACGTCGAAGCGGCCGCTGGCCCGTCCGGTTTCCGGGAGTAACCGCGGGGCTAGGGCGATCATCACCGCGCCGATGGGCACGTTGACGAAGAACCCGGCCCGCCAGGAGATCCAGTGGGCCAGTGCGCCGCCGATGACCAGGCCGAGGCTGGCACCGATCCCGGCGGTCGCGCCATACAGGGCGACAGCGCCGGTGCGTTCGCGGCCTTCCGGGAAACTCGCTGTGAGCAGGGACAGTGACGCGGGTGCGACGATGGCCGCCCCGATACCCTGTACTGCCCGGCCGGCGATCGCCCACCACCCTGCCGGTGCCAGGCCGATCAGCAGTGACGCGATGGAGAACACCACCAGGCCGAAGACGAAGACGCGCCGGCGGCCCAGCAGGTCCCCTGCACGTGCGCCGAGGAGTAGGAGTCCGCCGAAGACCAGGGTGTAGGCATCCTGGACCCAGGAGAGCTCACTGGTGCTCAGCTGCAGGTCTGCCTTCAGGCTGGGCAGCGCCGTGAAGATGACCGAGTTGTCCAGCAGGATCATGAAGTAGCTGGCGAGGATGATCGCCAGGATCGCCGCCGGGCGGGCAGCAGCGTTGGGAGCAGGTTTCATGCTTTCCATGCAATCGTGATCTCTCAAGGGCCGGGAGTCACTGTCGTTCCGGGTAACGCCAGTGCCTCCCTCGCCCCGGGGCGGCGGCGTAGCGTGGATGCCATGACACACACCAACGACGTGCGGAAGTTCCTGTCTTCTCGCCGCGCCGGGATCACACCCGAGGAGGCCGGCCTGCCTGCCTACGGCGGAAACCGGCGAGTAGCAGGGCTGCGCCGCGAGGAAGTCGCGATGCTCGCCGGGATGAGCATCGATTACTACATCCGCCTTGAGCGTGGAAACCTCTCCGGCGCCTCCGACAGTGTTCTCGAAGCCCTCGCCCGCGCCTTGAAACTTGACGACGCCGAAACGGCCCACCTCTTCGACCTGGCCCGCGCCGCGACCGCCTCCCCCCGGGTGCGTCGCAAGCGCAGCCCGCACACCGTTCGGCCCAACGTGCAACGCGTCATTGATGCCATCACGACGGCGCCGGCCTGGGTCCGCAACGACCGAGGGGACGTCCTCGCCGCCAACGCGCTGGGCCGGGCACTATATCTGGACATGATGGCAGAGGTGGCCGCTCCGCCGAACAGTGCACGGTTCACCTTCCTGAACCCGAAAGCAAGGGAGTTCTTCATCGATTGGGAGCGGGCCGCTGACGACGTCGTGGCTGTCCTGAGGTCGACAGCCGGGAAGAACCCCTATGACAAGGACCTCACGGACCTGGTCGGTGAACTCTCGACCCGGAGCGAGGAGTTCCGCACCCGGTGGGCCCGGCACGATGTGAAGTACCACCGCACCGGCCGCAAGCGCCTCCACCACCCGATCGTCGGCGACCTGGACCTGAGCTACGAGGCAATGGAACTTCCCGCCGACCCTGGACTGCGCATCAACGTCTACACGGCCGACCCCAACACACCCTCAGAGGACGCACTGAAAGTCCTCGCCAGCTGGGCCGCCACCCAGCGCGAAACAACAGAAGCATCAGTGAAGGAAAATATATGAACCCCCGTCCCTCCACCGTGCTGATCATCGGTGCCACCGGCAGCATCGGCCGCCACGCCGTGGCCGAAGCCCTGCACCAGGGTTACGCCGTCCGGGCGCTGGTCCGTGATCCGGCCCGGGCTGCCCGCGTCCTCCCTGAAGGGGTGGACCTTGTCGTGGGTGACTTGACCCGTCCAAAACCCTTGGTCCCGCCGTCGACGGCGTCGAGGCGATCGTCTTCACACACGGCTCAACCACCAGTGAACGTGCCGTGCGGGATAACGACTACGCCGGCGTCGCCAACGTCCTTAAGCTGCTGGGCAGTCGCCGCGTACATATCGCACTCATGACCGCGATCGGCACCACGCGCCCGGGAGTCGCCTACGCTACCTGGAAGCTGCGCAGCGAACGGCTCGTCAGAGCCAGCGGCAACCCCTACACGATCGTGCGGCCCGGCTGGTTCGACTACAACGAACCCAACCAGCGCACCGTCGTCATGCTCCAAGGCGACAAACGACAGGCCGGCTCACCCGCCGACGGCGTCATCGCCCGCGACCAGATCGCGCGCGTCCTCATCGACAGCCTCCACATCGACGCCGCCAACCACAAAACACTCGAACTCATCGCTGACCACGGACCCGAACAAGTCGACCTCGCCCCCTCCTTCGCTGCACTTACGCCAGACTCAGATGAGTCCCTTGACGCGGCCGGAGACAGCGTGGACCTGCCGGTCACCAATGAGCCCGAAACGTTCCGGCATGACCTCGCCACGATCACAGCAGGAAACCACAGAGTTTGATGGTTAAGGTCCGAGCTTCGACCGAAATCAAAGGAACCCAGATAGCACCCCGCGCACGACTTGCCGCGGGTGCCGGCACGACTGTGGCTTTTGGGCTGGCCCTAGCTGGCTGCAGCGGGAGCAACGTCCCGGTGAACAACGCTGACCAGATCGCACCGTCAGCGGAGGTCACCGATTCGTCCGCAATACCGGCGGCCGTACAGTATCGGGACGGGTCCTACACCGCACGTGGAGTGTACGGGAGCCTCCCCTCTCATCAAGACGTCACCCTCACACTGGACCGCGGCGCCGTCACCACGATCGAGATCAAAGCCCGGCCCAGGATCAGACCTCGCTGGGATACCAGCAACGGTTCGCCGCCGCATTGCCCAACGCAGTCATCGGCCGGAACATCGACGAGCTCAACATCGACCGACTAGCCGGATCCAGCGGCTGCACAGAAGGATTCATGAAAGCGCTCAGAGAGATCAAAAGAGACGCTGAAATATGACAGGCCAACCGGCGTCGCGGCAGCGTATGCAGCGGCCGACGGCCGCCGAATTCACCCCGTGACCCTGGCCTCCTATCCTGCTTCATCGGAATATCAGTGCCCACAGCCACCTTGTTCTAGACGGGCTGCCACCATCGGGTGCCAGTGAGATGACCCCGTTTGCCTACTGCCTTCATCCCGTTCACCATGTGCGCCACGGTCTGCGAGACCCATGTGCGTTCATACCGCACAGACTTAGAACGCGGGTTCTCAACACGCTATTCCTGCCCGGTTTCCCCCACCCAAATCAACGGGCCTTGTCGGGCGATAGGGCCCGCTATATTTCTCTGCCTGGTTAGCGGGATGCACTCATCCGGGTTTCGCAATAGTCTGGCCGGGTGAATACAAGCACGGTGAACTCCGGCGAACAGGTTGACAGGCAGTCGCGTATTCTCGAAGCGGCGCTGGACCTGCTGTCGCGCCATGGCATCTCAGGTGTCAATATGCGCGCCGTGGCGCGCGAGGCCGGCGTCGCATTAGGGCTCGTGAACTACTACTACGAAGACAAGACAAGCTTGATCCGTGCGGCCTTGCACCGAATTGACGAGCACGACCTTATGCTGGTCGCCCGTGACCCGGCGTCGCCCCCGGACGAACAGCTCCGCACGGCTCTCCGGCGCGTCTCGGACCCGGAACTGCTGACCACGCAGCACCTGTCCCTGCGCCTCCATCTCTGGGCGCTCGCGCAAGCCCATGAAGACTTTGCGCTGATCAATGCGGCAGCGTTTGAACGGTATCTCGATGGGCTCGCGGCGCTGATAGGAAATGCCAAGCCTGAGCTTTCCGGCGACGAGTGCAGAGAGCGGGCGGCTGACATTGTCGTCGTGCAAAACGGGATGTGGCTGACGGCGCTCCTTGGCGTCGACGAGGCTTCCATCCGCAGGAGCATAGCCCGCACGGAGCAAATCGCCTTCGCCGCCTAGCGGCTACTCCCCCAGCTGAACAAGCGGCCGGCCGGCAGACTACGTCCAAATTTTCTTGAACATCGGTTCAGTTTTATCCTTGAACACTTGTTCAAGGTGCACTACTGTGCTTGTGTATGACCTACACCAGACAAACGGGGTCGCGCGGGAATAACGGCGTTTCAGCGGCGACATCCGGATTGCGGCTCAGAGAAACTCCGCTCGCCGCAGCTCCCTGACCATTTCGTCAACGCCCACCGCCAGCTCCCGGATGAAGGACAACCTTCTCCCGGCGGATGATCTGCACCAGCTAGAAGGAGATTTTGCATGACACAGACCACCTACGACTACGTCATCGTCGGCGGCGGAAGCGCGGGTTCCGTGCTCGCCAACCGCCTGAGCGACGGAGGCCACAGCAGCGTCCTGGTTCTTGAAGCCGGACGGAGCGACTACCCATGGGACCTTTTCATCCAGATGCCTGCCGCGCTGACCTTCCCCAGCGGCAACCCGCTCTATGACTGGCGCTACGAGTCCGATCCCGAGCCTCACATGGGCGGCCGGCGGGTGGCACACGCCCGCGGCAAGGTCCTGGGCGGTTCCAGCTCCATCAACGGCATGATCTTCCAGCGCGGAAACCCGCTCGACTACGAGCGCTGGGGCGCCGACGCCGGGATGGAAACGTGGGACTTCGCGCACTGCCTCCCGTACTTCAACCGGATGGAAAACGCGCTGGCCGCCGATCCCAACGATGAACTGCGCGGACACTCCGGCCCGCTGGTGTTGGAACGCGGCCCCGCCACCAACCCGCTGTTCCAGGCCTTCTTCGCCGCCGCCCAGGAGGCAGGCTACCCCCTGACCGACGACGTCAACGGCTACCGCCAGGAGGGCTTCGCGGCGTTCGACCGCAACGTCCACAAGGGCCAGCGGCTCTCCGCGTCCCGCGCCTACCTACGGCCCGAATTCGGCCGGAAGAACCTGACCGTCCTGACCCGTGCGCTCGTCACTAAGGTCAACTTCAAGGGCAACGTGGCCACCGGCGTCACCTACCGCCGCAACGGCAAGACCCACCAGGTGACCGCGGGTGAAGTGATCCTGGCCGGCGGCGCCATCAACACCCCGCAGCTGCTGCAGCTCTCCGGCGTCGGCGATGCCGCCCACCTGAACTCGCTGGGCATCAACTCCATGGTCAACCTGCCCGGCGTCGGCGAAAACCTCCAGGACCACCTCGAGGTCTACATTCAGCACGCCTGCACCCAGCCGGTCTCCATGCAGCCCAACCTGGATCTGTGGCGCTATCCGCTGATCGGGCTGCAGTGGATGCTGGGGCGTAAGGGGCCGGCCGCCACCAACCACTTCGAAGGCGGCGGCTTCGTCCGCTCCAACGACGACGTGGCCTACCCCAACCTGATGTTCCACTTCCTGCCGGTGGCCGTCCGCTACGACGGCCAGAAGGCGGCCGCCAAACACGGCTACCAGGTGCACATCGGCCCCATGTACTCCGACGCCCGCGGCAGCCTGAAGATCAAGTCCACCGATCCCACGGTGCACCCGTCGATGCTGTTCAACTACCTTTCCACCGACCAGGACCGCCGCGAGTGGATCGAGGCGATCCACGTTGCCCGCGACATCCTCGGCCAGTCCGCCATGGGTCCCTTCAGCGGCGGCGAGCTTTCTCCCGGACGGAGCGTGCAGACCGACGAGGAGATCCTTGACTGGGTTGCCCGCGACGCCGAGACGGCGCTGCACCCGTCCTGTACCGCGAAGATGGGACCGGACTCCGATCCCATGGCCGTGGTGAACCCGCTGGACATGTCGGTACACGGCACCCGCGGCCTGCGCGTGGTGGATGCGTCGGCCATGCCGTACGTGACCAACGGCAACATCTACGCCCCGGTGATGATGCTCGCCGAAAAGGCTGCCGACCTGATCGCCGGCAAAGCCCCGCTCGCGCCCCAGCACGCCGAGTTCTACCGGCACGGCGTGAGCCCGCTGGAACGCGGCGGAGCCGCGGCCGCCGAAACCGTTGCGACGAAGGGCTAGGACATGAGCGCGACAATTGATACTGAACTGAAGCTCGCCCGGGGCCTGTACGTCGACGGCGCCTGGCAACAGGCGTCCGACGGCGGGACCACCACCGTGCGCTGCCCAGCGGACGGGCGCCAGGTGGCGGTAGTCGCCTCGTCGACGGTGGAGGACGCGGAGCGGGCGATCGCCAGCGCACGGGCCGCGTTCGACGGCGGCCCCTGGCGCCGGCTCACGGACTTCGAGCGCGGCGCAGTTCTGCTCCGCGTGGCCGCGCTGCTTGAACGGGACAAGGCCGCCTACGCAAGGGCCGAGGCCCTCGACACGGGCAAGCGGCTCGTCGAGGCCGAATACGACATCGATGACATCGCCGCGTGCTTTCGGTACTACGGGAAGATCGCGGGCCTCGAAGCCGGCCGGGTGATCGACACGGGACGGCAGAACGCCATCAGTCGCGTCGTATACGAACCTCTCGGGGTCTGTGCCCTCATCGCGCCGTGGAACTACCCGCTCCTCCAGGCAGCGTGGAAGGTCGCGCCGGCGCTCGTCGCCGGGAACTCGTTCATACTCAAGCCCAGCGAGCTTACGCCGTCAACCTCGATTCTGCTCATGGAGACGCTCGCAGAAGCCGGTGTCCCGGCCGGCGTCGCGAATCTCGTCACCGGAGCCGGGTCAAGGGTGGGCGGCCCGCTCAGCTCCGACCCGCGCGTCGACCTCGTCTCCCTGACCGGAAGCCTGGCCACGGGGCAGACGATCATGGCGGCCGCAGCGGAGACCGTGAAGCGCGTCGCGTTCGAGCTCGGCGGGAAGAACCCGAACGTCGTCTTCGCGGACGCGGACTGGGACGCCGCCGTCGACAACGCCTTGACTGCGGTATTCCTGCACTCCGGTCAGGTCTGCTCGGCAGGGGCACGGCTCGTCGTCGAGGAGACGATCGCAGAGCGTTTTGTGGCCGAGGTGGTCGAGCGGGCGAAGAAGATCCGCCTGGGCGGACCGTTCGATCCCGACGCCGAGACGGGGCCGCTTATCTCCGCCAAGCACCGTGAGCAGGTCCACGCCTACGTCCAGGCCGGGATAGCGGAGGGCGCAGAACTGTTATGCGGTGGCTTCATCCCCGAGGAGGAGCCGCTTGCGGACGGCTTCTTCTACCCGCCCACCGTGCTCGGCAACTGCCGCTCGGGCATGAGCGTACTGCGGGAGGAGTCCTTCGGCCCAGTGCTGACCGTCGAGACGTTCCGCAGCGAAGCCGAGGCCATCGCGATCGCGAACGACACCGAGTACGGCCTGGCCGGCGCGGTCTGGACCTCGGACGCGTCGAAGGCGCAGCGCGTCGCGGGCACCCTCCGGCACGGAACGGTGTGGATCAATGACTACCACCCGTACGTCCCCCAAGCGGAGTGGGGCGGTTTCGGAAAGTCAGGGATCGGCCGTGAGCTTGGCCGCACGGGGCTAGACGAGTACCGCGAGGCCAAGCACATCTGGCAAAACATTCAGCCCACACCCAGCGGCTGGTTTGGCTCATCGCCCGAACCGGGAGCGGCCGTCACCAGCTAGGCAGTACCAGAAGGGGAAACGGCTGGGCGCGGTCTCATCCGCGCCCGCCGTTGATTCACCCGCGTCCAATGGCGGGCGCGGGACATCACCATCGTGCTTTTCGACTTAGGAGCTCAGATGCCAGTACCCAGCAACAGTACGGATTCAAGCGGAATGGATGAGTTTGGCTACGCCCAGACCCTGGACCGCAGCATTGGCAAGTTCGCCAGCTTCGCCGCGGGCGTCAGCTATATCTCCATCCTCACCGGCGTTTTTCAGTTGTTCTACTTTGGTTTCTCCATGGCGGGCCCCGCCTACGCCTGGTCCTGGCCCATCGTCTTTGTGGGCCAGCTCATGGTGGCGCTGTGCTTTGCCGAGTTGGCAGGCCGCTACCCCGTGGCCGGTTCGGTCTACAACTGGGCCAAACGGCTGGCTTCCGGCACGTCAGCATGGCTCGCGGGCTGGCTGCTGCTGCTGTCCTCCATCATGGCCCTCGGGTCAGTGGCTCTGGCCCTGCAGCTCACCCTGCCGCAGCTCTGGTCCGGCTTCCAGCTGATTGGCGACGGCACAGGCCCGCTGGACTTTGCTGTCAACGGCGTGGTCCTCGCCACCATCATGATCACGATTTCCACGCTCATCAACGCCTTCGGCGTGAAACTCATGACGCGGATCAACAGCATCGGCGTCTTCGTGGAGCTGGCAGCGGCCGTGCTGCTCATCCTCGCCCTGGGCTGGCACATGGTGCGCGGTCCCGAGGTCTTCTTTGACACAGCCGGGTTCGGCGAGGGCCACGACCTCGGCTTCTTTGGTGTGTTCCTGATCGGCGCAATGGCCTCTGGCTACGTAATGTACGGCTTCGATACGGCCAGCTCCCTGGGCGAGGAAACGAAGGACCCCAAGCGCACCGCGCCGAAGGCGATCCTACGTGCCGTCACCGCGTCCTTCCTGCTGGGCGGGCTGATCCTGCTCTTCAGCATCCTGGCAGCCCCGGACCTCTCCGACCCCAAAGTGGGCGCTGCCGACGGCGGCCTGCAGTACGTTGTGCTCTCCGTCCTGGGTGGCCCGTTCGGCAAGGCCTTCCTGGTGTGCATCGTCGTGGCCGTAGTGGTGTGCACCCTGGCGGTCCACGCCGCCGCCATCCGGATGATGTTCGCCATGGCCCGGGACAACAACCTGCCGCTCAGCCGCCAGCTGAGCAAGGTCGACCCGGTCCGCAAGACGCCCACCATCGCGGCCATCGTGATCGGCGTCATGGCCATCATTCCGCTGCTCGTCAACGTCATGCAACCGGCGATCTTCACCATCCTCTCCAGCATCAGCATTGTCCTGATCTACCTGTCCTACCTGCTGGTCACCGCTCCCATGCTGCGGAACAGGTTTCTCAAGAAATGGCCGTTGCGCGATGAAGGCAGCGACAAGGCAGGCTTCAGCATGGGCAAGTGGGGGTTGCCCGTCAATATCCTCGCCGTGCTGTGGGGCGGTGCCATGACGCTCAATCTAATCTGGCCACGGCCGGAGATCTATAACTCGGTGCCGCCCTTCGAGTGGTATCTGCAATGGGGCGGTGTCATGTTCGTCGCCACCGTCACCGCCGGAGGAGCCCTGCTGTACCGACTGAAGATCCGCCACCAGACGGGCGTCCTGGCGGAGCACGCCGCGGCCGTCGCAGCGCATCCGTCGCCGGACTCCGCCCAAACCGCAACTTTAGCTGCCACCGAACTGGCTTCGGATCCTGTCCACGCCAGACCCGAACGGTCCCCCGCGGACATTACCAGTTGAGATCCCTGACGCGTTGGCATTCAATGGCGCCATTTCAAAGAAAAGTCCGGCGTCATAGATTGGCACCCTGTGGATAATTAGCACGACCGTCAGGCAGTACCCGCAGACCGGACGAGCATCCCTCCACCACTGTCCCCGGCGGAGGGATGCTCGTCCGGGGCGTCTTCCACTACAAGCGGGCACCTTACGAATGCCTGCATGCAACGCACCCCGAGGCGGACCGCAGTCACGAGATCACCCGGCACGGCCATCCGTCCGCGGTGCTGAGTCAGGGCGATTTGCTTCAGGTTCCGTCGATACAGGTGTCCCACAGAAGCTATAGCAACACTAGGAAGTCGGCGACAACTTTCGTCGGTGATGGTGGTTAGCGAGAGGGGGAATCGAGGACAGTGCGCAGGGTGGCGCCGAACTCGACCGGCTTACCTGCGTAGGGGTTCTCGGGGCCGCCACCGACGAAGCCACCGTGGTGGCTGGGAAACACTACCGGCGGCGTGCCGAGGCGATCGGCGACGGCATGTGTGGTCCGCCCCGTGATGGTGTTGCCGGTTTCTTCGCCGACGCCCAACACCACCCGAGCGGGAGACGCTTTAACGGCGTCGAGGTCGTACGCGTATCGCGTGACCGACAGGCTGCGCTCGGACAGCAACGGGTCATCTCGGCTGCCGTCGTCCTGGGCGGGCAATCCGAACATCGCCGGGTCGGCCGGCGTCTGCGCGAAGTACTCACTCGTGAACTCGCCGGGCCACATGGTCAGGGCGATGAATTGCGCCATGCCAGGTCCGAACCCGCCGCTCTGGTAGGCCTGTCGGACGTTGCCGAAGGCCCGATCGGCTTCGTCGGCGTCATGGGAGAGTGCCCAGGTCGAAGGCGGCTCGTGCGCCACCAGCGTGTGCACGTCGTCCGGGTGGGTCGCGACCCATGTCAGGCCGGCGACAGCGCCGCCGCTGCTGCCAAAGACGTCGACCTTGCCCGCCCCAAGATGCTCGACCAATGAGTGGAGGTCGGCCGCCTGGTCCTCGGACCGCTGGTCGGTGCGACCATCGCGACGCACGACGCTTCGGCCAAGACCGCGCGGGTCATAGGTGACCACGGTCCGATCGGGAAACTGCGCGGCCAGGTCGGCGAATCCGTCTGCCGTCATCGGCTGGCCGATCAAGACGAGGATCGGCTTGCCGTCCGCGGATGGCACCGGCCCGTGGACGTCGTAGACGAGATCAACGTCAGCGAGCTCGAGAGTGTGCGTTGTGGTAGTCACATTCGTCTCCTTGTGGATAGTGATGGTCAGTTGTCTTCTTCGTCAACGAGGGCAACGAGTCTCTGTACCCGCCCCCGCCAGATCTGTTCGTACGAATCCAGCAGAGTCTGGGCGCGCTGGATCTGCTGGGGATGCCGCGAACGATGCGCTCGCGGCCCCGCGCCTCCTTGGTCACCAGCTCGGCCCCTTCCAAGATAGCGACATGCTTCTGTACTGCGGCCCACGACATGTCGTAGGCGGTGGCGAATTCGGACACCGAGGCCCCACCGGCGAGGGTGCGGCGCACGATGTCGCGTCGGGTGGCGTCGGCGAGGGCCCGGAACAGGCGGTCGACCGCAGCGTCAGAGAGCTCGAGATCTACAACCATTTGGTTGTATGTTAGGTGGCTCGGGCGGGGTCGTCAAGACGGAACCCAAATTTGTTCGCAGGCACCATCCTGCGCATGCACAGCGTCCCACCGCGCCGGATCAGAATGTCACTTCCGCCGGTGCGCCACCGGAAGGCGACCAGCGCCGCAAAGTCGGGGCGTCGCGCCACACGGGAAATTACTCAGCTAGTCACGTCGTATCCGGCCCTAGCCGCCATGAACTGGTGAGGACGAAAAACCAAGCGGAAAGAACAAACAAAGATGAGCTCCCGGAAGAAGCCCGCTCAGGCAGGACGAGCCCCGACGGGCTAAGCCCGCTCGCCCACACACACAACCGAATACGGGCCGGCCGGGAACCCACACACCCCGAAGAACCAGGCCAGAGGCCAAGTGTGCACAATGTGCACATCGCCGTTTTGACGATTTTGTGCACCAAAACAACCAAAATCCCGATTTGATGGGTATGCCGACTAGGCCACTGACACGGCCCAATCCGGGACACCCATCCCTGCAGTCCGGATGGGTCAGAAACGGGTGGATGATTGCGAGACGGTCAGTTCGTGTGCGCCGTTCCGGCGCGGTTGCCGCCATCGACAAGAATGTCGGTCCCGGTCAAGTAGCCAGGTGCTTCTCCGGCACAGAAAGCGAGAACAGCTGCTATGTCTCCAGGCTTACCAAACCGCTTGATCGCGGAGGTCTTCAGCAGGTCGGCGGCGCCGCTGTCCTTCTCGAGTTCACCCATGGGGGTGTCGAAGCTCCCCGGGGACGTCATCCCCACCCCGGTGGCTGTTCACCCACTCACCAGAGACTGTCAAGAGGTTTTGAATCCTAGATCTGGTTCGCGGCGCTGGCATGAAGGAGGGTTCGTCCAAGATCGATGAGTTCGCGACGCAACGTTGCATCGTCGATGTCCGCCAGGTTCGGGTCTACTCCGACGCCGGATAGCGCTGCGCCAAACATTGACGTAGCGACCCGACGGCGTGCGGCGGGCGCGGGCCCCAGAAGCGTTTGTCCGAGTTTCAAGATGAGAGCTGAAGCCTCTTCGTGCGACTCAAGAAAACGGCGCACCGCCGGGTCGTAGCTGAGTGCGGCCATCACTTCGCGGTGCGCGATCACGAGGTCGACAAGGCTGGCAACGAGGGTCTCCTGAGGAGCCGGTGAAGCTTCTGTTTCTGCGAGAATGTGGCGGATCTGTTCGAAGGCAGGTGCGATTACCGCCTGGATGATGTCGTCTTTTGTTTTGAACTGGTAATAAACCGATGCCTTTCCCACTCCCAGGCTGTCGGCGATCATTTGCAAAGAGGTTCCGCTGACTCCGCGTTCCGAGAACAGCTCGAGGGCGGCGGCCACAACACGGTCCCGCCCTTGTCCGCGCGGCGCTCCTGGTCGTCCCATGGTCTTCCTTCCCGTTGGCGGCCGATGTTCATCTCTTTGTGGCCGCTACGCCAACGCATTGTCGCCATCCACATCCAAACGTACCACCAACTTAGCCGATCGGCTTGTATTTACTTATCCGATCAGCTAACTTGATACTAAGCCGATCGGCTTGGCTGGTTGCATGCTGTTGAGCATCTGCCATGAATCAATCCCTATTCCGGAGGTCCTTCCTTGGCTGCGTTCCTATATCGACTCGGCAGGGCTATGTTCCGGCGCCGGGGCATTGTCGTTCTTCTGTGGGCTGTGGTCCTCGGTGGGCTTGGGCTGGGTGCGGCGACCCTCTCCGGCCCCGTGTCGAGCTCGTTCTCCATCCCCGGCACCGAGTCTCAGCAGGCCCTGGACCTGCTCTCCACCCGAACCGGAGCCAATGCCGACTCGGCGACCGCACGTGTCGTGTTTGTGGTTACCGAGGGCAATACCGTGACGAGCCCGGCGGCCCACGAGGCAATTGAAACAGCCGTGAAGAACCTGTCGGCACTTCCAAATGTCAGAGCTGTCGCGGATCCGTTCACTGCCCAGGGCGTTTCATCGGACCAGCGCACAGCCTTTGCCACAGTCACCTACAAGGTGAAAGCCTCCGATCTGGAATCAGCTGACCGCGATGGGCTGTTCAACGCCGGACGCAGCGCCCAGATAGCGGAAATGACTGTCGAGTTCGGCGGCGACGCCGTGAACGCGGCGTCCGAACAGAGCGCCACGGAGGGCATCGGGCTGATCGTCGCCGCGCTGGTTCTCCTCGTCACCTTCGCGGCCCTCGTGGCCGCCGGACTGCCTCTGCTGACAGCGATCATCAGCGTCGGTGCGGGGATGCTCGGGATCCAGATCGCCAGCGGTTTCTTCGAGCTCAGCTCGAACACCTCCTCCCTTGCCCTCATGCTCGGCCTGGCTGTCGGAATCGACTACGCGCTGTTCATCGTCTCCCGCTACCGGCATGAGCTCATCGCGGGCCACACTCCCGAAGAAGCGGCGGGCCGGGCGGCAGGTACAGCCGGGTCGGCTGTTGTGTTTGCCGGCCTGACTGTCATCATCGCCCTCGCTGCCCTGGTGGTCGTGGATATCCCGTTCCTTGCCCAGATGGGTTTGGCCGCTGCCGCCACCGTCCTCGGGGCAGTCGTGATCGCCCTGACACTCCTCCCCGCCCTACTGGCCTTCACCGGGGAACGGGTCCTCGGCCGGAACGGCCGAGCGGCCCGTGCAGCCGCAATGTCCGGAGCGCCCGCCCTCGTGACACCGATGCGACTGCCTTTCGGAGAGCGATGGGCCCGCGGTGTGCTCAAACACCGCGTCCTGGCAATGTTCGCAGTCATCATTACGCTCGGGGCCGTGGCAGTCCCGGCCCTGGACATGCGCCTCGGCCTACCCTCAGACGCCACCGCTTCGGCCACGACCACCCAGCACAAGGCTTACGACGCCCTGGCCGATGGGTTCGGCGCTGGCTTCAACGGGCCATTGGTGATCGTCGCCGACCTGGCCGATGCGAAAAACCGGCCTGTGGCCGCGCAAACCATCGGCGGGGATCTGTCCAAAGTTCTGAACGTGGCCTTCGTGACGCCGGCAGTGTTCAACCGTAGCGGCGACACTGCCGTGTTCACTGTGATCCCGAAGAGCGGACCGACGAGTGTGGAGACCGAGGATCTCGTCCATGCCATTCGTGCCGACTCTGCCGGATGGCACTCTTCTGCCGGAGCCCAGGTCTACGTCACAGGCACCACTGCTGTCGGCATCGATGTCTCGCAGAAGCTCGCCGACGCCCTTCTCCCCTACCTGGCCGTCGTCGTCGGGCTCGCATTCGTCCTTCTACTGCTGGTCTTCCGCAGCCTACTCATCCCCCTCAAGGCAGTCAGCGGATTCCTGCTCAGTGTCATCGCCGCGTTCGGCGCAGTCGTCGCCGTATTCCAGAACGGCTTCGCCGCCGACATTCTCGGCGTCGACACCACCGGACCCATCATCAGTTTCCTGCCAATCCTGCTCGTGGGCATCCTCTTCGGTCTCGCAATGGACTACGAGGTTTTCCTCGTCACCCGCATGCGCGAAGAACACGTCCACGGCGCCAGCCCGGATGAATCCATCGCCCTGGGCTTTCGACACGGGGCACGTGTGGTCACAGCGGCAGCCCTGATCATGGTCGGCGTCTTCGCCGGCTTCATCACCGCCAACGACCCTGTCATTAAATCCATCGGCTTCGCACTCGCCATCGGAGTCTTCGCCGACGCGTTCCCGGTCCGGATGACCCTGGTACCCGCACTCCTGTCCCTGCTCGGCAAGAGCGCCTACTGGATGCCCAAATGGCTTGATCGGATCGTGCCCGACCTCGACGTCGAAGGCAGCCGCCTCGCCAAGACCCTCCATACCGCGCCCGCAGCATCCGGACCTGACCAAGACATCGAGGAGCCGGAGAAAATGCCAGTCGAAGCGTCTCGCTGACACGAAACTTGAGCCCGATCAAGACTACCTCCGGACGAAAAAACTCGGCGAGAATCGAATTCCCGCCACATATTGAGAGACGTTGTGCGCTGCGTCCCAACCAGGAGAGTGGATTACCTCGTCCAGCGGAGTGGGATTGATGCGTTCACCAGGACGAACGCAAGGAGGAACCAGCCACTGCAGAGGAGACTTGGATCCGGCGTAAGGATGTCGTAGTCGATGCCGTTCCCACTGCCAATCTGTCGAACCCTTGTCAGGAATCCTGCGGCCATCAGGCCCAAGGCGATGGCAGCTATTGAGGCATATACCCAACCGTTGCCTGCCCACCGGCGGTCGACCCACGGTATGAGGCGAATAGGCACGCCGAGCACGACGACTCCGAGGATAGTGAACGCTGGCATAATGAGACCGCTCAGAACCAGGCCGACCAAACTCAGCAACCCGTCGTAGGCGACCGCCAGGGATATCTGGATCACGCACCAGCTTGGCGCCAGCATGGCGAAAGCCAGAGCCAGTTGGCCGAACGGCGTCATACCCGTGCTTCCGTAACGCTCACGAGGAAGGTTGCCTAGCTTTCGAGGTGGCTTCGGCGGTGGTGCGACGAGGTCCTGCCAGTTCGCATCCCGGTACTGCGTTTCGCGGCTGACCGGGTAGGGCGGGGGCCCTTGTGGGACACTAGCACTTTCCGCGTCGTTGGCCTTTTCGCGCATGTCGGCCCTATGCCGCTCTGTCATGGCCGCTCCGGCTGAATCGGAAGGGGAGCGACGCATTTACCGCGAGGAAAGTAAGGACGAAGCACCCGGCCGTGAGTAGGCCCGAATGGGGGGTGGTTACGTCAAAGGGAATTCCGTCGATTACGCCAACTTGGCGCTCCTGTACGTTGAAGCCGGAAATCAAGAGCCCTGCTCCGGCTGCCGCAATGAGAATGTACACTCGCCAGTTTCCCAGCCACCACCGGCTCAACCTGCGGTTCAGGCGAACAGGAAGGCCAAGCGCCACGCCTGCCCCCATCACGAATATGGGTCCGATCATCAGGAAGACGACGGTGCCCAAGAACTCATATCCAGGGCTCGCGGACATCATGCAGACGAACCACAGAACGGTAAGGATTGGATACGCGATGGCCAGTTGGCTGATCGGGGCGATATCAGGCATGTCTTGTGGTCGCACCCAAGCGCGCGGCACCTCCGCTTGCGCCTCCACGTTCATTTGCGTCCCTGCATGTGAGTCCGCTTGTTCCCCCATCCCGCCATTATGCCGGAGAAAGGCGACCCAGCGATTGCAAGTCACCACAGGCAGAAACGGGTACATTTTCCAAGCCAACGCGCTTTCGTACGATGACCTTGAATCTTCAAGGAGAGGTGCATGTCAACGACATAAAAGCTGGCGCTCGGCGTCGAAGGCATTTCGATAACTGACTACTATGAGGCTTCTCCCATTCGGATAGACGCCGCCAATAGTCAGCTGTCGCCAGTTGCTCTAGCGGATCTGCCTTGGCCCGACGAGACTGGTTTGGGACCCCATGTAGGAGTCCAGTGTTTGTGTGAGTTTCGTGTCCCAGAATGGACACAGGAGGAAATTCACGAATTATGGCACGCAGACACACCCCCGAGCAGGTCATCGCCAAGGTCCGGCAGGGCCAGAAGATGCTCAATGACGGGCGTCCGATGGTCGAGGTCATCAAGGAACTCCAGGTCACTGAGGCGACCTGGTACCGGTGGTTGAACCAGTACGGGTCCGAGAAGAACGCTGAGGCGTCCAAGCGGACCAAGGAGTTGGAGAAGGAGAACGCACGGCTCAAGCGGCTGCTGGCGGAGAAGGAACTGGCCATCGACATCCTGAACGAGGTGGCCAAGGGAAAATTCTGAGCCCCGAACCCCGCCGCCGTGCCGTGCGCATGGCGGTGGAGAAGTTCGGGGCTTCCGAACGCCTCGCGTGCAAAATTCTGGGCCAGAACCGGTCTGCGTTCAGGAAGAGGAAGCCGGACATGGGTTTCGAGGAGGTGCAGCTAAGGGCGGAGCTGCGGGCCGTGGCGGTGAAGCACCCCGCGTGGGGCTGGCGGAAGGCCCGGTGGCATCTGCTGGGACAGCCTGCGTGTGAGGGCATGGCGCTGAACAGGAAGCGGGTGCGCCGGCTCTGGCGCGACGAAGGCCTGACCTGTAAAACCCGGGCCAGGAAGAAGCGGCGCACCGGGCCCGGCGCCGGGGAGCAGAAGCGGCTCACGGCCCAGTATCCGATGCATGTGGTCAGCTTCGACTTCCAGTCCGATGTGACCTCCTGCGGGCGGCACATCCGGTTCTTCAACGTCATCGACGAATACACCCGCACTGCGCTGGCCGTCATTCCGCGCCGGTCGTTCAAGGCCGCCGACGTGGTCGCGGTGCTGGAGAACATCATCGCCGAAACCGGCACCGCCCCGACCTACGTCCGCTGCGACAACGGGCCCGAGTTCACCGCCGCCGCGCTGGTCGATTGGTGCAACACGGCGGGCGTGGACACCGCGTTCATCGACCCGGGCTCACCGTGGCAGAACGGCTTCATCGAATCGTTCAATGCCCAGTTCAGAAGGGAACAACTCTCCGGAGAAATCATGGACACCATGGCCGAAGCGAAGTATTTGGCCGACGAATGGAAAGCTATCCACAATCATGAACGGCCCCACGGATCCCTGAACGGCATGACGCCGAAACGCTACTGGGAAAACTGGACGCAAGAAAACCAATTAGCTATCGCATAGACGCTGGACTGCTAACGGGGGCCCAATCA
>NZ_JAGGPL010000006.1 GCF_018613805.1 Arthrobacter sp. ISL-48 | reverse complement strand
CTGCTAACGGGGGCCCAATCAGGTTAGATCCCACAATTTCCCCAATCACAATTTTCCGAAAGCGTAGCATTTCGAATGCCACCGCGCTCTCCACCACAGAGCTCGCAGTGCCCGTTTCCCCCAGCCCCGGAATAGCCCTGAGGTCCTCCGTTGCCCCTTCGACTTCCGTCCCAGTCCAGGCAACACCGCGCGTTAGCCCGTATTCAGCTTGCTGAGAAGAGCAGCACGCACTGCGGGGTTGTCTTGCCATAGGTTAAGCGATCCCGCCATCGCGTCCCCTATGCGCTCCATTGCGTCCCGGGCCGTAAGCATGTGCACTCCGTGGGCCGAAATGCTGCAGGAGCCAACGGACGTGCTGCGCCCGTGGATCATGACCATGGGAATCACTTCCACCGCCGGCCCGAGCAGCGACCGGTACCCGAAGGCGGCGGCGTGCATCCAGTTCGCCTTGCCGCGCCCGTACCCGTCAGAGCGTGCAATCAGGTCCTTCTCCCCTGACGCGCGCCATTCGTACTGGCCCCAGCGATAGAGCTTGGAGTCCAGCAGGTAAACAACGTTCCCGAAAGCAATCGCATGGTCCACATCAGCGTCCTGGCGTCCCGGGAACTGCAGCCCGTGATACACGGCGGTTCCCGGGATTCGCAGCAGGAGTTCCAGCAGATCCGGCCACGGTTGGCCTCCCGCGTCGCATCCTCCCGCGCCTCCCGCACGGCACCGGACCACGCGACGAAGATCGCGTAGATCAGTGCCACTCCCACAAAGAGGACACCCAGAGTCACCGGCGCGATCCGGTACAAGCTCAGGTGAACAAGGACGGCGGTCCAGTAAATCACCGGCATGGCCACCACAACAGCTACCACGACCAACGCGATCAGTAGCACGGCCCTACGAGCGGCCCGCCGCGTCGCAGCACGGTACTGCGGCGTCGGGTCCGGGCGTACCCTGCCGTGTACCCGGTACCAATGCCAGACCTCGGGCCGGATGCCATACTGCCGCAGTACCTGCACGCCCTGGACCATTCTGTCCCCCAATATTTCTCGTCTACCCAGTTGTCCGGCGAGTCTAGTGCTGCACGATCGGAACTAACAGAAGTTCCGAGCCTGGCGCAAGCCTTGACCGACATTGCGAGCTCCCGTACTTACCCTGCTCGGCATACCGCCTGGCGCCGGAGTCGCCCAAGGGCAGGATCTCGGCGGATGCGACTCCTGTCGAGCGGATAGCCAGGAACTGAAATCGAAGAAGGACCGGGCGGTATACGCCAGGCGCAATGCCATCGTGGAACCGGTCTTCCGACAGATCAACACCCGGCACGGCAACCATGTCCTGTTACGCGGACTCCAAAAGGCATTCGGGCGTGGAAGCTGATGGCCGGCTGCCACAACCTGATCAAACTCTTCAGCTACCGCGCCGCCTGAACACAACCAGCGACCGTGCCCCGGGGGCGAAGCTGCAGCCCAAGAACCCCAGCTGTAGGGATACTCCAGAATTCCTGCGGCGAAAACATCCAGGTCCGACCCTTCCAGGAAGAAGGCCCGGCCTCCGGGCCACGACGGCTCAAACCCGCGGAGCCAGCAAACCGTACCGACCCACGCACCTAGAGCGATTCAAGCACCGCTCTGTCGATCGACGCGATTCGCTCGTGGACCGACCCCAGCCCCGCGTCGCCGGCCACATGAGCGGCTGCTGTAGCGACAGCAAGATCGATCGGCATCACTTTCGTTAACCGTTGTCTCGACGCTGCCACGCAATACCCCGCGACGAACGCGTCACCGGCTGCGACAGCTACACGTGCCTCGGCGATCGGACAACTGGTGAGGATGATCGCGTCATTCCAACGGTGGACAATACCTCGCGCGCCTAGGGATACGACGGGCTCATCGACGCCCTGTGACGCCATCCAGCGCAGCCCCGCGATCGCACGTGACATGAGTGGGTCACCGACTCGCACACCAGGAATCGCGCCGGCCTCATTCTCGTTTGGCTTTGTCATCGACACGACACCCGTGCGTATGGCCTCGACAAGCGCAGCCCCCTGCCCATCGACAACGACACAGCCACCGGCAGCAACGACAGAGTGCGCCACACGAGCCCAGATCTCGACGTCCAGGCCATCAGGGATCGCGCCGCTCAAGACCACGATGTCGCCGGGACTCATGTCACGAAGCAGTTTTGAAACCAGCCGATCAACTGCTTCCGACGGGACAGCGTCAAGTCGCGGTCCGCTGGCATGCCCGGCCATCGGGCCGAGGGCCTCGCTCGTGAGCGTCAGGTTGTCTCGTGTCTGGCCGGGGACGGCGAAAGTGTCGACGTGAACGCCGTCGGCCGCCGCCGCTTTGCGGAACCTCCCCTCGTCGAGGGTGCCGACTAGCGAGTAGGCGTGCACTTCCGCTCCGAGCGTCTTCACAAAACGTGCGACATTCATTCCCTTGCCCGCAGCGTGAACGCGCCACGACATCACGCGGCCGACCTCACCGGGATCGATGCGGTCAACATGTACCTCGTGGTCAAACCCTGGGCTAAGGGTTACCGTGCGGATCACGCGCCGGCGCCGCTACGTTGGCTCCCGGGAATCCATGCGCTCAAAGGCCAACCCAAGGAAAGCCCGCGCATAGCGATCACGCTCCGGCCGCGGCGAGCCATGTCTCGAGGTAGGCCGCGACACCATCATGGTGGTGGCGAGCGGTAGTGACCGTCGCCGCGTCGAGCACGGCCTGCTTGCCGTTCGCGACCGCGATAGAGGTTCCCACGGCGGCGAAGGCCGGAATGTCGTTGTAATTGTCGCCGAAGAAGTAACAGTCGCCCTTGTCATAGCCAAGCTCTGCGGCGGCGGCCACGACGCCAAGACCTTTCGAGCATGCCGCGTTGGCGATCTCAAGGTAGGTGTCTTTCGAACGGTAGGTGACGACGCCAGGCTCGGTGCTGAGGAGCGCCTCGATCTCGTCTACCAGCGACTGCTCGCCCATGCACATGACCTTGTGCGGCGGATGCACATCGACCCGACCGGAGGAGATGTATTCCTTCGACGGCATCGAGTGCGGCGATACCCCGGTGTTTTTGATCTCACGCGCCGTCCACGGATCGTTGCCCCAGACGTGCCAGTCCTCACCGGCGAAGAAGCTCGCATGCAGGTCGACGTCGGAACAGTATTCGGCGATCCTCCGGGCGTGCTCGGGCGCGATCGCGACATCGTGCACCACCGCGCCCGAACGGGACAGCACGAGCCCGCCGTTATAGGCGATCAGCGGCTCATCAGCTCCGTCGTACAACCGCTCGAGGATCCGCATGGACTCCGGCATACGCGAAGAACAGAGCACGAAGGCGTGACCCGCAGCACGGATCGCCCGGACAGCGTCGATCGTGCGCAGGGATAGTGTTCGGTCTGGGTTGAGCAATGTGCCGTCGATGTCAGTGCAGAACATGGCCATGGCTTGGGTCTCCTCGTGTGGGTGGGAATTGATTGAGTCAGGTGTGAAGCAGAACGGGCAGTCGGGTCCGATCGTCGACGATCGGTTCACGCAGGACGAGCCCCTCGACGTTGCAGTCGCGAAGGTCAGCACCGCGCAGGTCGGGCGTCTCGAACGTTGCGTTCCGCAGATCGGCGGCGCGCAAGTCAGCATCGCGCAGGTCGGCGTCCTTCAGTCGACCTCCACGCAGACTGGCGGCCCGCAGGTCCGTCCCTCGAAGAATGACCGCGGTGCCCCTGCAGTCCGAGAGATCGGCGCGCCGCAGATCCGCTCGCTCCAAATCTGCGCGGTCGAGCACGGCTCGTGGAAGCCGGACATCCGAGAAGGACGAGTCCACGATCCGGGCTCCGGTGAAGTCGGCATCCGAGCCGGCGATGCGCGAGAGGCTTGCCGCCGTCCAGTCCACGCTCCGCGCCTTGAGCGCGTCGACGGTCGCGCCATACAGATTCAGGCCGACCGCACGAGAACCGCTCAGGTCGGCCCTCGAGAGGTTCGACTTGCGGAGGTCTGCGCGCGTGAGGTCGGTCGAAGAGAGGTCGCCGCCACTCAGATCTCGCGCGGCGAGGATGATCCCCGCCAGGCTCCTGCCCGGGATGCGGATCTCAGTCAAGTCAGGAGCGGCGATGAGCGTCTGCACGAACCGATGCTCCTCAGCAAGACGGCGCTCACGTTCCGCCTCGACCCGACCAACCAGCGCCTCGACATACAGGACGGCCACGCCGAGCACCGCGCCGACGCCAAGATTGATTCCCAGATCGGAATACTTGTTGCCTTCGGTGGGGCCGAGGGCCCACATTGTCATTCCAACCACGAAGATGACGGCGATAAGGATCAGCGCGGGGAGGCTCGTCGATTGGAGCCTCGACCAGAGTCGCGTCATGCGGTTGCTGCCTTTGCCGCGACTGCATCGCGGATCAGGGCCGCGCGATCTTCCTCTCCGTTGGCGTCGAGCTCGATCGCGATCGCCTCCAGCAGGTCGTTGCTCTCAAGGTCCCGCGCGTCAGCTGCCGAAGTGAACCACTCAAGCGCGCGTTCGAGGTCCCCGGTTCTCAGTGCGATCTCCCCGAGCACAATCTCAGTCTCGCGAATACCCTGCGCGTAGCCAATTGATTGATGCCCGTGCAGGGCGCGCTCCGCCGTCGCATTCGCTTCGGAAAAGGATTCTTCATCTCTCGCGAGAGTCATGAGGAATGTCGCCTTGTACTGCCAGCCGATCGCCTGGGAGCGAGCCGAACCGACCTGAGTGCTCCACGAGATGACACGCTCGATGTGGGCGAGCGCCTCGTCCGCCTTACCCGCCCGCCGAAGCGTCTTCGCATAGGGAATGAGGAACCGATGACTCGCCACGCGGCTGTCCACCGTGTCGATAGCCTCACGGTAAAGGCTCTCCGCCACCGAGAGATCGCCGGACACGCGGGACAGCTTCGCCTTGTTCCGCAGTGCCCGAGCCCGCAGAGGGCCGGGAGCGAGGTCGGCGCGCATCGCGAACGCTTTATCGACGTGTGCGATGTACTGGACCCGATGATTCTCAGCGCTGGCTGGTGCGATACCCGCCTGCCGTTCGTACTGGCGGCCGTGAAGTTCGGCCAAATCGCACAGCACTTCGCACAGAGCTTCGGTGTCATCGAGCGCCTCCGCGAGCCGTCGACTCTCTTCGTAGGCTTCGAGCGCCTGGTCGATCTCCCCCTCGAATAGGAGCACGTCGCCCAACAACCCAAGCGCCACGGTCCGGGTTGAGGAGGGATTCTCTGCCCCAGTCAGCTGCGCGAGCAGGCGCCCGGCATTTGCAACCTCGCTGGCGCTTATAAAGGCGTTCACGAGCTCGAGTTGGATCGAAGCCCGTGAGTCGTCCCCGTCGAACACGACTCCGTCGGAAGACTCCAGCACTTTGCCGAACAGCGCAGCCGCCTCAGACGACGCCCCAGTGGCCTGCGCGTTGCGTGCCGCTCTAAGGAGGTACGGGAAGGCATCCGCGTGCTTGGCGGCCAGATACAAGTGCTCTCCGATCAAGGCGTCCCAGTCCTCGTTCGAGCTCGCGCGCAGATTGGAGATGACGTCGGCGACCTGAGCGTGAAGCCGGCGCTTACGCAAACCACTCAGCTGCGAGTACAGCACGTCGCGGATCTTGCCGTGTGAGAACTCAAAGGATTCGTCACTTGTCTGGAGCTCACGAATCAAGTCAACGTCGAGAAACTTCTCCATATCACGCAGGAGTTCGTCCTCGCCTGCTTCCATCAGTCCGTGCAGTACGGCGAAGGCGAACCGTCGGCCGACTACCGCGGCGAGCTCGAGTTCGTGCCGTTCCTCGACGTCGAGCAGGTTCAGTCGGGAGGCAATAACCTCTTCCACGGAGTCGGGGATGTCCCAGGACCCAATGTCTCCGTCGAACAACCAGACATCGTCGACCTGGCTCAGCGAGACTCGGCCGGACCTCGGGTCCGGGGAGCAGAGCATCCGGATTAGCTCGCGGGTAAAGAGCGGATTGCCTTCGGTCTCTTCGTAGAGCTTCTTGGTGACCGACTCCGGCAGGTTCGTGGGACCGCCGAGCAATGACTCCACGAGCGCCCCGAAGCCCCTGACGTCGAAGCCCCGAATCTCGTGATTCTGGTAAATCCCTTCCATCCGTCGCGCCGAAGCTATGACGGGACGGATGGGATGCGCGGGCTCCGCGACCTGGTCGGAGCGAAAAGCCCCGAGTATAACGACGGGACCTTCGCTGAGGCGCGAGACCAGGCAGATCAGTGCGTCAGCGCTGCCGACGTCCAGGTGTTCGAGGTCATCGATGAATAACAGCTTCGGCGAGGAACCACCTTTGCGATAGGCACCCATGATCACATTCGTGAAGGTAGCGACGATGGACTCTCTACGGCTTGACGGATCAGCAGAGATCGATTCGCTCACGGCAGCCATCTCCACCTCGGCCGAACCGGCGCCGAACAGCTCGGCGACGACTTCTCCCACAGGGCGGCCCTCCGCCATCTGCCGTACGAGCTCTCGCACCGGGAAGTAGCTCATCCCTTCGTGGAAGGGTTCGCATGCCGTCCGGACGCAGTCATACCCGAGTTGCTCCGCTGCCACCAACACAGCCTCGGCGATTGCCGACTTTCCCGCTCCGCTAGCGCCGCTGAGCATGATCACCGCCCCGGTGGGACCGACTTCTCGTCTGCTTACGCGCTCAAGTGTCCGATTGATCAGCGCCAACTCAGCGTCACGGCCATACAACCCGCCGACAATTTTGCGATTCACCGATACCCCAATACGACCCACATCGCACCGGATCGGCGATAGTGGGTTCATGCTATGGGCGGCTCAGGCGAAGGTCAAGGACCCGCGATGACTCATCAAAGATGCCCGCGTAGCGGTATTCGAAGAATCATTTGAGAATGCCCGCGTAGCGGCGTGTCCGCCGGGGCGGTGTGTGCCGCTTCGGCATTGTGAGCCATGGAGCTTTCGATGAGTGAACGCAGGGCCAGGACATTGTAGGGAGGCATGCCGCAACGCGAGCAGATCCTTGCCATGTCCTGAATGCCCGCAGGGAAAGCGAAGCAAAGTAGCGAAGACTTCTCCAGCCGGAACCGGTCATGCCGCCCGCTCCGTGCGCGACAATGAAGAAGTAACGGATACCCGAGCCATCGAGCTTTTACCGGAAGGAGCACGCCGGCCACAGCAACGGCCACCAACAAAAAAGGCCCTCGACGGGGCCCCTACAACACACTTTGTGCACACCCAGAGGCTCACAAGCCCCTGAACAGGGAAAACACGTGCCCGAGGTGGGACTCGAACGTCATTCCAGCCCTTGCAAACACTGGGAACTCTTGAAAACATGCCGAGTACGGGCCAGTCCGGCCGATGTACGACCCAGTCCGAAGCCCAAAGTGTGCACATTGTGCACACCCCCCAAAATAGTTGCTCCACTGCTCTCAGACCGATGACCGCACTCCGAATCGACAGGGTCCAGCTCCGACCATTCGTGCTTCGCAGAATGGCAGCAGGGTTGCCCCGCCTATACCGGTGAAGACACTCAGCGATCCTGCCCAGTCCCGCCTCGAGAATCATCGTCCGCGGCACCAACCACTTCTGCGTCCTTCCCCGCCTCGTTGGCCTTCCCACTCGTAAAGCCGCTCTCTGCATGGAACTGGTCTTTCGTCAGTCCACGCTTTCGGGCCATAGCGGCGGCACCAGCCCGCTGAAGCCGTTCCTGATCCGACACCGGATTGGAATAGAACCGGCCGTCACGCAGCAGCACTTTGACGCTGTCCATGCTGGCTCCAAGCTTCTCGGCGATGTCTCGCCTATTGAGCCCCAGCATTTGTAGTTCCACGGCGCGACGACAGCGTTCGAGCCGGGCCTTCCAGCTCGCAGCGTTGAAGGCGTTTTCGAGGCGGATGTTAGCAGGGCAGGCGTTGGATGCGGTGACCACGTTCTTCGGGACCGGCGACCATATCCACGAAGTCGTTCCAGTTATCGTTGCAGGGAGCCAAGAAGCGAATATGTGCGGGAGCTTTCCAATGTCTCGGTCGGTGAGCTCAACGAGCATCAGGCCGTGACGTGCGGCCAACTCTCGTTTTTGCAGCATTTTCGCCGCGTAAGCAGGATCGTTCGGCAGTCCCCACAACTCCACGAAGGTGCCGTCGCCTAACCTCCAATCAGCCCTTCGGCGACCGGACAGATTGAGGTCGGCATCCACCGGGTATGAGGGCTCCCGGTCGTGCTTGATCCCATACTGATGGAGGAAGTCACAGACAGCCTTCTCACCGAGCGACAGACACCGGTGACCGTCACGAGCGCGAATAAGCGTGCCCCTACTCAGCCGCAAACCTGATTCGGCGAAACCCGCTTCCTCGAGAAGGAATGTCCATGGGAACCTCCGGCGCCTGATCGCGAACCTCAGCAGCAGAAGCTTGTCGACGACCCGCGGTGAGACGGGGACGTTCGGATCGATGTGCAGCGTGTTCAACTGGACTTCCAACATGGGCTCATCGTCGAACTCGAGTTCTCCCAGCATTCTGAGCGAACCGGCCGCGCGTTCGCGGTTCTCAAACACGCCTTCACCAGCTAGGTCAAGGCATTGGTGGCAGTATGTGAGTGGCTCCAAGCAGACGGATGAGATGAATGTCGACCCCCGCCGACAACACAGCCTGCAACCGCCTGAAGTGTTCATTAGCCTATGGGCACCGAACAGCCGCTGCCGCTGTTCTACATACGCTTCGTGAAGGCGGAAAGAAGCCTCGGACTCGGTTACTATTCCCAGCATGATTCGAAAGGCTTCGGATCTGAAGGCCTCTTTGGGTAAAACCTCCTTTAACCCCGTGCCGCACTGAATTGTTGAACTCCCGGATTATTGACTTGACGGCGGTTTCCCGATCCAGCTGCACTTGCTTTCGAAGGCCGTAGTCCCTGAGTTCGTCGAATTTGAACTCGTCGTCCAACTTCCATGGTGTCCTGGGTAGACCTACTTCTGAAACTTCGAGGCCCGCACGTGCTGCGTAGCACAGGGCCTGTCCGACGAGGCGGCTGTCTTCGACCCACAACTTTCGTGTCCGCGGGTTGTACTGCGCGATAAGGCCTGGTGCGAGGAAACGGAACACCTCGGCATGCGGGTCAATCTGTATATTGGGGACCTCGGTGATTGGCCACTCGTCAGCGAGGGGGATCGCCGGCTCGGCAATCTGTTTGGCAATGGGCACATTCGCCTCGGCAAGAAGCCGCGTAATGACTGCCCTGTCGCGTTCATCCTCAAGGAACAAGTAGCCGCGGTCGACATGACCCAGCAGCCGCCTGGACACACCATCTGTCACCGCAAGGCTGCGACCCACTTGGCCGAACCATGTGGTCAACTCCAAACGTTCAACCGGCTCCTGCGGATGTGCAAATGATTGCAAAGCCGACACAGCATTGTTGGTCTCTACCGAAGGTTGTTTGTGATGCCGCAGCGGTCCACCGTCGCGACCGAGAAATTCGTCGATGGCTCTGGCCAATTCGGCCGGTTTCGGCAGATCAAGATTGAGCCCGCCCGTACCGTACGCGGTGCCTGTGCAGGTGACCTCCCCGCCTGCGGCTTCGGCGAGATCTGGTAGGCGACCCATCCCAACATTCCGCAATTTGCCGTCATGCAGGTACCCCAAGTGCCTACTGTCCGCGTCGCCGCCGAACCGGGCAGGCATGGCAACCGAAATCGCATACGGGTTGTATTCATTGTCCGCTCGATGGATCAGAGCAAGCTCGACGCTGACGCACGCATCTTCACGCGCATGGCAACCGAGAGACTGCCTAATAAATCGTTCGGTTTTCTGGCCGGCATCATCACCCCACGTGCTGAACCCCCAAGATTCGCCCGCGGGAGGCAACACAACTCTTCCCGACACCCATCGGATCGCGTACGACGATCCTTCCATCTACGTCCCCCCACAGGTCGTCTGACCAACAGTCGTCGTGACGACTGATCCGGCGTGCCGAACCTCCAGTAAACCGCCTAAGAAGAAGGTCGGCACGAGTACGGTGTACTCGTTTTTGCACCCCAGCCGCGTCACCCGCTTACTCGTAGTACCGGGCAGCCCGGCATGATCGCCAGCCATACCATTGCCTCCGAAGAACCGGTCTGCCCACCAAACGCCCTCACGATTGCCAGACATGTCCATTCAACCCAGTCCAGAAGCACTCCCCGCGTCATTGCGACCGTCACCATTAGGTGACTCAAATGCGAGGTGCAAGGGAGAGCGCCATGACATCGACACCAGACAAAGAATATCTTCATCGCGGCACACCCCTATCACCCCTCCCATGAGCAACTCGGCAGCCACACACAGACCGGGCTTAAACAGACTGCACGGCCATCCGGCTCTATACTAGAGCTGGTCTCTGAAAGCTGACCTTCAACCTTCGGGTGGTCTTCCAAACCACGCGGGAATACGTTCTTACCCTCGAGGCAGGACGTGCCCAGCCCAACAGCATCGAGAAATCTGATTGGGGCAGCCCTCCACGCCAATCATGTAACGACAGGCTGCGCCGGAGCACGTGCCAGCAGCTTGTTATCGGTTGGTTGTGCGTGTGTGACGGTGGTGATGCGGTTGGCGACGGCGTCGGCGAATTCGCTGGTGCCGGAGGTGCCGCCCATGTCCTTGGTCGTGGTGCCGTCCAGGACGGTCGCTTCGATGGCTTTTTCGACGAGTTCGGCGGCGCAAGGACCTTCTCGTCGCCGAATTTGGCGCCGAGCCAGCGCAGGAGCATCGCGGAGGAGAGGACCATCGCGATGGGGTTGGCGATGTTCTTGCCCGCGATGTCCGGGGCGGACCCGTGGGAGGCCTGGGCCATGGCGTGGGTGTCGGAGGAGTTGATAGACGGGGCGATGCCCAGGGACCCGGCGACTTCTCCGGCGAGGTCCGAGAGGATGTCGCCGAACATGTTCTCAGTGACGATGACGTCGAACTTGTTCGCGCGGCGGACCAGGTGCACGGTCATCGCGTCGATGTGGAAGTCGTTCACGGACACGTCCGGGTACTGCAGGGCTACTTCCTTGCAGACGTCGCGGAACAGGCCGGTGGTCATCTTCAGGACGTTGGCTTTGTGCACGATGGTCAGCTGCTTGGACCGGGACTGGGCGAGCTGGAACGCGGTGTGGGCGATGCGCTTGGTCGCAGCGCGGGTGATGATCCCATGCATGATCGCCACGTCGGGGGTGGGCATGAATTCCCCGGTCCCGGCGTACGTGTTCCGGTCCGCGTAGAAGCCTTCGGTGTTTTCACGCACGATCACCAGGTCGGTGCCCTCGACGATGGCGTTCCCGCCCGGGAACGCCTTGGAGGGGCGGATGTTGGCAAACAGGCCGAAGTGCTTGCGGATCGTGCCGGAGGGGTTCAGCGCGGACTTGTGCGGTTCCGGGTAGGACGCGGAATCGTGCGGGCCCAGGAGCCAGCCGTCGACGTTGTTCAGCGCCTCGAGGGTTTCGGCCGGAACGGCGGTGCCGTGGGTATCGATGGCGGTCCGGCCCGGCGGGAGCTCAGTCCAGGCGATCGCGGGGGCGCCGACGGCGGCCATGGCCGCGTCCAGGATCTTTACCGACGCCGGCACGATCTCCGGGCCGATGCCATCGCCGTTCAGGACGGCCACCTGGTACTGCTTGGACTCAGTCACGGTGCTTCCCTTTTTCATGTTTGTGCTCTGTCGCGGGCCGGAATCAGACGATGACCGGCAGGTGTGATGCGACAAGGCGGGCATCAACGGCTGCAAGGAACGCTCCCGTTGTGAGCCAAGGCTGTTCCGGCCCGATGAGAAGTGCCAGGTCTCTGGTCATCTTTCCGGATTCGACCGTCTTGATGACTACGTCTTCCAAGATTTCGGCGAAGCGGATCACATCTGGTGTCTGGTCCAGCTTGCCGCGGTGCCGCAGGGCGCCGCTCCAAGCGAAGATGCAGGCGACGGGGTTAGTGGAGGTGGGATTACCCTGCTGGTGCTGACGGTAGTGGCGCGTGATAGTGCCATGGGCGGCCTCGGCCACCACGGTGCTGCCGTCCGGCGTCATGAGCACGGAGGTCATCAAACCCAGGGAGCCGAATCCCTGCGCGACGATGTCCGACTGGACGTCACCGTCGTAGTTCTTGCAGGCCCAAACGTAGCCGCCCTCCCACTTCATGGCTGAGGCAACCATGTCATCGATCAGGCGGTGTTCGTACCCCAGCCCGGCGGCGTCGAACGCTTCCTTAAACTCGTTTTCGAAAACCTCCTGAAACAGGTCTTTGAACTGCCCGTCGTATGCCTTGAGGATGGTGTTCTTCGTGGACAGGTAGACGGGGTAGTTCCGCTGCAGCCCGTAAGAGAAGGACGCTCGAGCAAAGTCGCGGATGGAGTCGTTGAAGTTATACATGCCCATCGCCACGCCGCCTCCCTCCGGATAAGTGACCACCTCCTGCCGGATCTTCTCCCCTCCATCGGAAGGGGTAAACGTCAAGGTGAGCGTCCCCGGCCCGGGGACCTTGAAGTTGGTGGCCCGGTATTGGTCACCGAAGGCGTGCCGGCCAATGATGATGGGCTTGTTCCAGCCCGGGACCAGGCGGGGGATGTTGGAGATGATGATCGGCTCGCGGAACAGGACACCACCCAGGACGTTGCGGACTGTCCCGTTGGGCGAGGGCCACATCTTCTTGAGCTTGAACTCCTGTACCCGAGCCTCATCGGGCGTGATGGTGGCGCACTTGACACCTACCTTGTGCTCAAGGATGGCATGCGCGGCATCCAACGTCACCTGGTCATCGGTCGCGTCCCGGTTCTCCAGGGAGAGATCAAAACTCTCTAGCCTGATGTTCAAATAGGGAGTGATCAGGCGGTCCTTGATGAACTGCCAAAGGATGTGGGTCATTTCGTCGCCATCGAGCTCCACCACAGAACCCACGACATCAATCTTCTCGAACGCACTCATAATTCTCCTTGCTTAAGGTGGGATTTCCCGGAGTTTAGAACTGTGGCCTAGTGCCTTTTGCGCTTGTGCCTGAAGACCATTACGCCGTCGTCCGGATGGAACATTGCCCGGCCTTTGCCGTCGTCCTGGATCAGCCAGAAAACGCTGCCGTCCATGGCGAGCATGTCCACCCGGCCTGAGGTCAGGGTCTTGCCGTTCCGATGCACGAGCTCGAGATCGTCCTGGCGGGCGAGCTTTGTCCAGTTCAATACCGGTTCCAGCTGAGCATGCCGAGGCATCCCCGACTGGAAACGGGCCGTGTGATGGTTGCGGATAGCCATGGGTTGCTCCTTTTTCGTATGGCGCGCAGGACGCATCATTAGCTGTTCGCGTGGTTCAGAGTCCGGCGGAGAATCATGGGGATGACGCCGCCCAGGGCGAGGAGTTCGCACTCGAGTCCGGTTTCAACGGCAGCGGTGGCGGTGAAGGGCTCTTCCGTTCCGTCGTTGCGGACAATAGCTGCTGCGATGTCGGCGCGGGGGTGGATGCGGTCTTCGCCCGCGTCGAGCCTGATCCGGTCCCCTGGTTTAAGACTGAGGAGCTTGTCCCTCATGTCCGCTGGCATGACGAGCGGGAGGATGCCCATGCCGATGAGGTTGGAGCGGTGAATCCGCTCGAAGCTGGCCGCGATGACTGCCCTTACGCCGAGCAGCCGCTGGGCCTTGGCCGCCCAGTCCCGGGAGGATCCCATGCCGTAGCGCTCCCCCGCCACCATGACGACGGACTCGCCTTCTTCGCGGTACCGTTGGGCGGCGGCCCAGATGGGCATGGTCTCACCCGAGGGGGTGTGAATCGTCTGGGCTATAGGCGCCTCGGGGTGGAGCAGGTTCTTGACGGACTTGGCGTGGAAGGCACCCCGGACCATGACTTCCCAGTTGCCTCGGCGGGAGGCGAAGACGTTCAGGTCGGCACGGTCCTCGCCCCTGGCCACCAGGAAGTCCGCCACATCACTGTTCGGCGGGATGGCACTGGCGGGGGAGATGTGGTCGGTGGTGATGTCATCGCCGAGGACCAGCAGCGGATGGGCGGCATATTGGCCCAGGAGACTTCCTTCGGTCATCGCCGCGAAGGGAGGCCTGCGCAGGATGGTCGACGCCGGATCCCAAGGATACTGCGCACCGTCCGGGGCTTCCACCCGGCGCCACTGCGGGTCCCGGCTGGCGATCACGAAGTCGCGGCGGAAATCTGCGGGGTCGTTGGCTTTCAGTACCAGCGCGTCGATCTCTTCGCGGGTCGGCCACAGGTCGGTGAGGTAGACCGGTGTGCCGTCCTCCATGTACTGGAGCGGCTCCGTGCTGAGGTCGCGTTTGGCGTCTCCGGCAAGGGCGAAGGCGACGACCAGGGGCGGTGACATGATGAAGCTGAGTTCGACGTCGGGGTGCACCCGTCCCGGGAAGTTTCGGTTGCCGGAGAGGATGGCCACGGGATCGCTCCCGCCGTCGTTCTGGGCCTTTGCAACGACCGGTGTCAGGGGTCCGGGGTTGCCGATGCAGGTGGTGCAGCCGAAGCCGACGATGTCGAAGCCGACGGAGGCGAGGTCCCCGGTGAGGTCGGCGCGCTTGAGGTAGCTGGCCGCCGCGGGGGAACCGGGAGCGAGGGACGTCTTGACCCAGGCGGGGACTTTCATGCCCCGCTTTCTGGCGTTTCGGGCCAGCAGGCCAGCGGCGATCAGCAGGCGTGGGTCCGAGGTGTTGGTGCAGCTGGTGATCGCGGCAAGGGCAACGGGGAAGTCCGGCAGCGGCCCGGTGCCGGGGCGTTCCGGTCCGGCTTCCTGTTCCAGGGCGTTGCGGATGCCGCCGTAGGGCAGGAGGTCCTGGGGGCGGCGGGGGCCGGCGGCGTGCATGGCCACGGAGGACAGGTCGACGTCGATGACCCTGGTGTAGACGGGACTTGCTTCCGGGTCGAACCAGATGCCTGCCTGCCTGGCGTAGGCCTCGACAAGGCGCGTCTGTTCTGCCGTGCGCCCGGTGCCGGCGAGATAGTCCAGAGCCATCGCATCGACCGGGAAGTACCCGGTGGTGGCGCCGTACTCGGGTGCCATATTCGCTACCACCGCCCGCTCCCCCACCGTCAGCGTGGAAACGCCCGGGCCGAAGAACTCCACAAACTCACCGGTGACACCGACTTCGCGAAGGCGGTGGGTGATGGTCAGGGCCAGATCGGTGGCGAGTGTACCGGTGCGGAGTTCGCCGGTGAGCCGGACGCCGACGACGTCTGGGATCCGCAAGGTGGCGGGCATACCGAACATCACGGTCTGGGCTTCCAATCCGCCGACGCCCCAGCCGAGAACGCCGAGGCCGTTGATCATCGGGGTGTGGCTGTCGGTGCCCACCATCATGTCGGGAACAGCCCACCGGTCCCCGTCCTTTTCGATCGTGGTGACCACGGTGGCGAGCTGTTCGAGGTTGATAGTGTGCATGATGCCGGTGCCGGGCGGGTTGATGTGCACATCGTTCATGGCTTTCGATGCCCATTTCAGGAACTGGTAGCGTTCCCTGTTCCGGCGGATTTCGTGCTTAATGTTCCGGGCGGCCGCATCCGCCCGGCCATATTCTTCCACGGCCAGGGAGTGGTCAATCGATACGTCCACTCGCAGCAGCGGGTTCAGCGCCATGGGGTCTTCCCCGCACTCGGCCAGAGTGTCGCGTATGGCGGCAATGTCCACCAGCGCAGGGGTGCTGGTGGTGTCGTGCATCAGCACCCTGGTGGGCAGGAACTCGATCTCGGCGGTGCTGGTTCCGGTGTCCAGCCAACGGCGCAGGGCGTCCATTGCCTGCTCCCGCTCGAGTCCGGTCATGTTCCGCTGGACGTTCTCGGCCAGCAGCCTCAGGGCGATGGGAAGCCGGACATAGTCCGGCCCGAAAGCACCCTCAATATCTACCGCCCGGAGCACCTCGCCATTGACTTCGAGGTGGGTTATGGATGGATTGGAACCGGCGCCGATGGCGATGCTCATGGGGGACACTTTCTCGAACAGAATAGGGGCCTGATTAAATTATAGGCTATAACCTCTGCTGCGAGTGGCAACGCCGTGGATGTTTTTGGGACCGGCGGGGAAGTTGCTCGGGGCTGGCTTCCCCGCCGGGGTCTTGGGGCGGCCTAGTGGGTGACAGCCATCAGTTCGGCAACGTCCTTGGAGACGACGTTCGCGCGGGGGTAGAGGCGCCCGGCCTCTGCCGGGACCACGAGGCGCACCGCTCCGGTGAGACCGCCAGTGGTGCTGTCCACCAGGATGGTTTTGCTGCCGTATTTCAGGTCGTATGCGTAGCGTGAGCCCACGTATGAGGTGGTCATGATGTCGGCGTTGAGGACGATGGCATCGGCGGGCACTTCTGCGCCCCTGTTGGTCAGGAAGACCTTCTCGGGCCGGAAGGCCACGGTGACGAGGTCGCCGGCGGCTGCCTGCTCGCTGACGGCCACGTTGATGGTTTCACCGCTTTCTTCGAGGCGGACGATTGCTGCGCCGCCGCGGGCGGAGACAACTGTGCCGTCGATGAAGTTGGAGCGGCCGATGAAGGCGGCTACTTCGGCGGTGGCGGGGCGTTCGTAGATTTCATGCGGCGGGGCGACCTGGAGCATGTGGCCGTTGGACATGACGGCGATGCGGTCGCTCATGGCCAGGGCTTCCTCCTGGTCGTGGGTGACGTAGACGGTGGTGATGCCCAGTTCGGACTGGAGCCTCTTGAGCCAGACGCGGGCCTGTTCGCGGAGCTTCGCGTCCAGGTTCGACAGGGGCTCGTCAAGGAGCAGGACCTTGGGCGAGTAGACGAGCGCGCGGGCCAGGGCGACACGCTGCTGCTGGCCGCCGGAGAGCTGGTGCGGGTAGCGGTGGGACAGGTGGGCCAGGCCCACCTTGTCCAGGGCGTCGTGTATGAGGGTTTTCTGCTCGGTCTTGGAAATCTTGCGGATGTTGAGCGGCATGGCCAGGTTCTCGGCCAGGGTCATGTGCGGCCACAGGGCGTAGGACTGGAAGACCATGCCGAGGTTGCGCTCTTCCGGGGGGACGAACTTGTTGGAGGAGTCATCGACCAGGACGGTTTCTCCGACGGCGATGGAGCCCGAGGTGGGCTGTTCCAGCCCGGCGAGGCAGGACAGGGTGGTGGATTTGCCGCAGCCGGAGGGGCCCAGGAGGGTGAAGAACTCCCCGTCCTTGATGGTGAAACTGACTTCATGGAGGACGGTGACTCCTCCGAAGTCTTTGCGGAGGTTCTTGACGGCGACATCAGGCATCTTTCTTTCCTTTCATGAGCAGGCCGGCGACGCCGACGAAGACTGCGGTGATTGCGATCTGGATGGTGGCCAGGGCGGCGACCGATCCGGTGTTGCCCTGGACCCAGAGCTCGAGCATGGTGGTGCCGATGACGGCGGTATCGGCGGAGCCAAGGAAGATCGCCGGGGAGTATTCCTTCATCATGACTACGAAGGTCAGGACCATGGCGGCGACGAAGGCGGGGGTGAGGAGCTTGACGAGGATGCGGAGGAACATCTTCAGCCAGTCCGCGCCGTTGACGCGGGCGGCGTTGTCCAGCTCCTCCCCGATCTGCATCACGGCCGGAGAGATGGAGCCGAAGGCACTGGGCAGGGCGCGGAGTCCGAAGCCGATGATGATGGCCCAGACGGTGCCCTGGAGCAGCGAGCCGGTGTTGAACGGCATGAACGCGAAGGCCCAGAAGAGGCCGATGCCGATGATCAGGCCGGGCATGGCCTGCGGGGCAAGGGCAAGGTATTCGATGACCTTGCGGTAGCGGAACGTGGACCGTTTGGAGACGACGACGGCGACGACGGCCAGGACGCTGACCAGGATGGCGCCGACGCCGGCGACGATGAGGCTGTTGCGGATCGAGCCGACGTAGGCCGGGAACTCGAAGATGCGCTGGTAGTTGGCCATGGTCAGGGAGGCCAGCGGGTTTTGCAGCGGGGTGAAGATCTTGGTGAAGGAGCGCATGACCAGCCCCAGGATTGGCACCAGTGCGCCGATGACCACGTAGATGGTGATGAAGGCGACGGCGAGCCATTTGATCCAGCCGAGGTCCAGCAGGCGTGGCCGGGTGGCTTTGCCGCGGACCGAGACGAAGCGTTTGGCGTCCTTGAGGAGTTTTGCCTGGACGGCGACGAGCAGGACGGTGACTAGCAGGATGATGACCGAGGCGGCACCGAGGATCCCGTAGTCGGGGTCGATGGACTGCAGGCCGTTCTTGTACAGGAAGGTCGCGAAGACGGTGATGTCCACGGGCTGGCCGTAGAGCAGCGGGATCGACAGGGTCTCGATCGACATGCTGAACACCAGCACGGAGCTGTAGACAATCGGGGGGCGCAGCATGGGGATGATGACTGACCACAGGATCCTGAACGGACCGGCGCCGACGGTCTGGGCGGCACCTTCGAGGGAGGCGTCCGAGTTGCGCAGGGCGTTGGCGCAGAAGATGTAGGCGATGGGGGCCAGGGCAACGGCTTCGGTGAGTGCCATGCCGGGGAGAGTGTAGAGGTCCCAGGGCAGGAAACCCAGGATCCGCCGGACCTGGACACTGACAAAGCCGGCCGGCCCGTACATGGTGATCCAGCCGAAGCCCAAGATCAGGGAGGAGATGAAGAACGGCCACTGCATGGCGGCGCCGAAGAACTTCCGGCCGGGGATGTTGGTGCGGATGACCACGATGGCCATCGGGACGGCGATCAGGAGCGTCATGACGGTTGTCATGACGGCGAACAGGATCGTGTTCACAGCGACCGAGCCGAAGCCGGCTTCGGTGAACAAACGGGTGTAGTTCTCCAGGGTGAACAGACCGCCCTCCTCGTACAGAGGACGGTCCATCACCGACTGGTAGAGCGTGGGGACCACGGGCGCAAGGACCAGAAGCGCCAGAACGACGATGGTTGCCCAGAAAAGCATCTGGCTGCGGTCGCCGCCGAGGATACTTCGGTACTTCGGGGCCGGATATTCCGGCCGCTGCGTGGCGACCTGGGCCGGCGGCCTGGTATCGGGAATTGTTGTCATGGGATCTCTTCCGGTCCTTGCTTGGTCAGTCACGGGTGCTTATTTTTTGAGGCTGTTCCAGCGCTCGGTGAAGGCGGCCTTTTCGGCGTCGGAAACCTTCTCGAAGGGAACGGAAATGATGTTCTCCTGCCCCACTTGCTTGAGGATGTCGGCGTAGGTGTAGGTGAACTCGACGGGCTTGATGCCGTCGCGGAAGGACGAGAGTCCGCCTTCCTGGATGGCCTGCTGGCCTTCGGCGGAAAGGGTGAAGTCCATGAAGAGTTTTGCGGTGGCAGGGTGCGGGGCCTTCGCGGTGATGCCGAGGCCGCGGGGCAGAACCACTGTGCCGTCGTCGGGCAGCGAGATTTTGAACAGTCCGGCGGAGTCCTTTACTACGGGGAAGGCCGGAGCGGCGCTGACCAGGGCGCCGGCAGCGTATTCACCGGACAGGACCTTCTCGGTGGCCGAGGAGCTTTCGGGGCGGGAAAGGGGGAGGATCGTGGCCAGGGAGTCCCAGGCGGCCGCCTTGGCCTTGGTCAGGGCATGGAAGATCGTGAAGCCGAAGGCACCTTTGATGTCACGGATGCCGATCTTGTTCTGGAACTGGGAGGGGTTGGCCTTCGCCTGCTTCGCCAGTGATGCCAGGCCGGTGGGCGCCTCGGTCATCAGGGCGGTGTTGTAGGTGATTGTCATCGCATCTTCGGACATGGCAGTCACCCCCGGCAGAAGGTTGGCGAACTCCGGAACCTTTGTCAGTTCCGGAGAGGTGTACTGCGTCAGGACATCGGGGCGCGCTGCGAAATCAGCCCAGGCGCCGGCGGCGTTGGTGACCAGGACGTCGGCCGGTGATTTGCCCGTGGCGTTTTCGCTCAGGACCCGCTGGAAGACCTCGTCCGAGCCAAGGTTGTTCGCGGAGATGTCCTTGATGAAGGCGTACTTCTTTTTGAAGTCGCGGAACACCGGTGCCCAGTTTTCCTGATCCGTGTTTGAGTAGATGGTGAGCGCGCCACCCTCCTTCTCCGCGGCGGCCACAAGGTCCTTGTAGTCGGCAGGGTAATAGTCGGGGTACTGGCCGGCGGCGATTGAATTCACCGGAGCGGGTGTCCCGGCAGGGGCGGAGCCTCCACCACAGGCTGTCATTGCGAGGGCGAGGGCCGAGGCTGCGCCTGCTGCGGCGCACCTGGTGAACATCCGCGACTGGGACTGGGTGGTGGAGCGTGGGTTGGACGCCGTCATGGCTGTCTCTCCTTTGAGCAAAGCTACGGGGATGTGGCAACGGAGACACTCGATGTGATCCGTCCCACAGAACTATAGCTTATAAGCTATAGGTCGCTGTCAAGCCCTCAGCGCCCTTGACTTTGATCTGGGTCACAACCCAGCCTTATTACAGCCTATAACCTATAGCGTTCCTTCAGGGCCTAACCAGGAGACTTTTCATGACCGTCAAAGACGACCCGGGTCACGCACTTTTCGAGAAAAAGACCATCCGCAAGATCACGATGCGGATTATTCCGTTCGTTTTTCTGCTCTATATCGTCAACTACATTGACCGGGCCAACATCGGCTACGCATCCCTGCAGATGAATGCCGAACTGGGTTTGACGAGCCAGGCTTTCGGGCTGGCGGCGGGCCTGTTCTTCATCGGGTACTTCCTCTTTGAAGTCCCCAGCAACATCGCACTTGCCAAGTTCGGTGCCAGGCGGTGGATCGCCCGGATTCTCGTGACGTGGGGCATCCTCGCCGTCGCGATGGGCTTTGTGCAGAACGACATCCAGCTGTACATCATCCGGTTCCTGCTCGGCGTTGCCGAAGCAGGGTTCTTCCCCGGCATCATCATCTACCTGAGCTTCTGGTTCCGCGGCAAAGAACTGGCAACCACCATCGCTCTGTTTGTGGCCTCCATTCCCGTCTCATACATCATCGCTTCCCGCTGAGCACCTGGATCATGCACACCATCGGATGGGCCGACATGAGCGGCTGGCGCTGGATGTTCATCCTCGAGGGCATCCCGGCAGTCATCCTCGGCGTCGTCTGCTACTTCGTCCTCACCGAGCGCCCCAAAGACGCTAAGTGGCTCACCGCCAAAGAACGCGACTGGATCACCGCGGAACTGGAGAGTGAGCAAGCCGCTAAGAAGGGCACCACGATTCACCTGAGTATCTGGAAGACCCTGGCCAACCCGAAAGTCCTCTACCTGGGTGCCATTTACTTCGTCTATCAGGTCGGCAGCCTGGGCGTCGGCTATTGGCTCCCCCAGATCATCAAAAGCCTTTCCAAGACCCTGGACACGACCCAGATCGGCCTCATCGGCATGATCCCTTACATTGTTGCGACCGTGGCCATGATCTGGTGGTCCCGCCGTTCAGACCGTAAGAACGAACGCAAAATGCACAGCTACATTCCCATGGGCATCGCCGCCGTCGCCATGTTCCTGGCCGCCATCCTGGAATCGCCCTTCCTGGTCATCGCCTCCATCAGCATCGCCCTGGCCGGCCTCTACGCCTTCAAATCCCCCTTCTGGGCCGTTCCCAGCCAGTTCCTCTCCGTGGCCACCGCCGGAACAGCCATTGCGGCGATCAACTCCATCGGCAACCTGGGAGGATTCGTGGGCCCGTTCGCGCAGGGAATGATCGTCGACGCAACAGGCTCCCAGACAGCAGGCCTGTACTTCTTCGCCAGCCTCCTGGTAGTCTCCACCGCCATGATGGTCGCCGTCCGGCTCCGCAAAACCGAAACCCCCACGGAGACCCAGGTTGAGAACCCCGCAGTCAAGGCGGTCCGCTGAGGTGAACGCCCCCCAGCTTGCCTATGTCGGCTCCCGCACCACGCCCGAACGAGGCACCGGCGCCGGTATCAGCAGCTTCATCATCACCGACGGCCGGTGGACCCTCCTGGAGGAGACACCGGCCGTCAACCCCGGCTTCCTCGTCTTTGATCCGGTCTCCGAGGTGCTCCATGCAGCGGCCGGCGACCACGACTACATCACCTCCTACCGGGCAGAGAGTGACGGAAAACTGCAAGAGCTGGGACGCCAGCCCACCTTGGGAACGAATCCTGCGCATATTTGCCTGGATCCCAGCGGCAGGTATGTCCTGGCGGCCAACCACACCAGCGGCTCAGTGGTCAGCCTGCCCATCCTCCCCGACGGAACCCTCGGACCGGTGACCGGGCGGTTGAAATTCACCGGCGACCCAGGCCCGCACCGAACCGACCAAACCGGCGCGAAACCCCACCAAGTCGTGTTCTCCCCCGCCGGGGACTATTTCCTCGTCCCCGACAAAGGCCTGGACACCATCTTCACCGGTACGCTCGACACCGAAACCGGCGGTCTGGAGCTCACAGGGAGCCTCCGCCTGCGTGAGTTCAGCGGCCCCCGGCACCTGGTATTCCACCCACATCACGCGCTGGCGTACGCCATCAACGAACTCAACTCCACCGTCACTGTCCTTGATTGCAGCTCCCCGGAAAACCTTCGTGCCGTGCAGTACCTTCCGACGGTTGAGGACTCCGACATCAGGGACAGCAGAGCGGCAGAAGTGGTGATCAGTGCCGACGGGCGGTTCCTTTACGCCGGTAACCGCAGCGGGGCAGGAGACAAAACAGCCGGAGGGCCAGGGGATGACACCATTGCCGTCTATGGCGTGAAAGAGGACGGCAGGCTCTCCCCCGCCTCATGGACTCCAAGCGGCGGAATCCGTCCCCGCTTCATCACCCTTAGCGGGGACGGAACGACCCTCTATGCTGCGAATGAGAAAAGCAACTCAATCGATGCGATCGAAATCGACATGGATTCCGGCCTCCCGCGGTCCGGCCGCCGGGTTGTCCAAACAGGCTCCCCGGTTTGCATCGTCTTTGCCCCTGGTGTTGCGGAATAACGCTCAAGGCCCGCAGTACTATAGGACATAGCCTATCCGGGGCCGCCGTCGGCAGCCCCCGGAAAGCCCTCACGTATAAGGAGTAAACGGTGGCAAACCCGGCCGTAGCACTATCTAAAAACGCCTACGCCTACGAGGAACTGCGCCGCCAGATACTGACCGGGGAAATTTCCCAGGGCTCTGTCCTCAACCAGGCACAGTTGGCACAGGAAATCGGGGTCAGCACCACGCCACTGCGCGAGGCACTCCGCCGCCTCGCCGCAGAAGGACTCGTTCAGCTCGAATCGCACCGCGACGCCCGGGTGGCCTCGCTCACCGCAGACGAGGCCCGCGACCTCTACGTCATCCGCGAAAACCTGGACCCGCTGGCGGCCGGTCTCGCAGCCGAGGGCCGAACCGATGCGGACATCGCCCGTATCAAAACGACCCTCAAACAGCTGACCCCACTGCGCGACGCAGCCGACCTCGAAGCGATGACTGTCCACCGGGAATTCCACCGCGCCATCTACACCGCGTCACACAACCCCCTCCTGATAGGGATCCTGGAAGGCCTGTGGGACAAGGCCGACCGATACCGCCAAATCGGACTTCAAAGCCAGAAAGACTCCGAAAAAGACCGGATCCGTGTGAAGGAAGAGCACATTCAAATCGCCGATGCGGTCATAGCGGGAGACGCCGTTCGGGCCCGCGAAATAATGCAGCGCCACGTCGTGGGCAGCCTCGGCCGAAGGGCCATATCAGTGCTCGCAGAGGTCTAGCTCCAGTCCCCAAACGGGCCTCCATGCGCTCCGGCAGAGCCTATCCAAAAGGTCTAGCAAAGCCCGCTCGGCTACCTTGAACGTTCCGCTAGCTGCGAGACAACCGCCGGTTGGCGCCGGTTTGGTGCTGGCTTGAGAGACAGGGCAGCGAGACACCTCGCGCCCCTGTACGGAGGCGATTCACAGCGTCTCAATCATTTGTCTTCCAACTCTGGGCTTGCGGGACAGCTCCGTGTGCCCATGACCCGCTGCGTGGTGGCGGGCCATCTTCGCCAGCACGCCCACAGCCGTCAAAGTGCAGGCTCAGGTAGTCACCCAGATTGCCGCGCGTCAAGACCACGAACCGGCCATGACGGATCCATCAAAGCGGAATTCCGGGGAAGGAAGTCCGGATCCCACACACCTGAACTCTGTCGACAGATCGTGCGCCAGTCAGAAACACCCCCGGAGACGTTCCCGCTGAACCCGGAACGTCCAACGAAACCGACGTTCTAGGCCGCAAAGTCATGTCGCCTGCAACAGAGAACTTCATGAAGTGGTGTCGGCAGAACCAGGAGCAAGGGTCCAAAATGCAGCTCGAAAAGCCACACGTGCACAAAGGTGTGCACAATGTGCACACTCCCTTTGGCCGGACAAACACGCAATAAGCGCACTCGGCCCAGTCCGCCAAAAGCAACCATCCGATGAAGATCCTCGAAGAAAATTGAGCTTGGTCATGTCGTCACCACAACTCATGGCCATGAATGAGTGACGGCCAACAACTGGCCACGGGAGACAGCAAGAAAGGACGGCCCATAACCCTAGATTCCAAGAGGCGCAAGGCCCACAGGCCAGGACCCTGACCCCGCTACCCACACAACCGAATAGGCGACCGCCGGCGCCAGGCACTGAGTGTGTCAAGTATTTTTGGCCCCACTTGGACGGTCAAATGTGGCCCCACCTGGGGGCTCTTGGCGGGCGGGCCTACCCGGCCTGCGTTTACCCGATCGGCGCGCCAATGGGTTAGTAAATGCTCTTGATTAACCGACCAAACAAATCGCATGATTTATATGTGCTCACTGGGGAGCGCAAAGTTGCTCACTAGGGAGCGCATCGAATTGGGGGCCCGGCACGGCTGCAGGTAGATCTCTTTTGTCCAGTGTCATTCTTTCCATGTTTCTTCTTGCTGGACTTGCAACTCCAGCGAATGCGGTAAATTCCGCAGATCGTCCACAGCCAATTGATCTGCTGAGCGGCGGGGTAGAAAGACCACCGGAACCACCCAGAGGGGATGGAATCGAGACGATGGCACTGCCATTGGTGAGCGAGGACATGTCCCGTCTGGCTTCTGAGCTGACCAAGAACTTGGCGGGCAATCCGCAGTTCGCGTCCTCCGAAGTGACGGCTAATCGGGACCGCGTGGTAGTCCACTGGCATGGCAAGGAAAGCCCAGAGCTTGCGGGGATCATCTCCAGCCACAAGACAGTTCCGATTGAGATCCGGCAGACCAAGTTCCTGCCCGGAGACCTTAGGCAGCGGATTGCTCGGTTGAGCAAAGCGGACATCGACCTGGCATCCTATTCGGTTAATCATGACGGCTCGGGGTTCCGAATTTCGGTCAGTCAGAGCGCCGAGAACCGCAAGTCCCCTGCCGAGATCGCACGGCACTACGAAGCAGAGCTGCAGGCACCCGTTGCGGTAAGCGAGGCCAGTCCGGAACCTGCTAACAGCTACACCCGTCAGTTTGATAATTACTGGCACCTCGGAGGCGCACGGATCTACAGCTGGACTAACGGAACCTACAACGGGGCTTGCACTTCTGGGTTTACGGTACGTCAAAACATCACCGGCAATGAAGGCACCATGTTTGCTGCGCATTGCGCTCGACTTGGCACTCAATGGTCGGCATGGGATGGCGGTCCCTATTATTACCCGTGGGGAAACGTGACCGCGAATGACTATTACCATGATGGATCCATCATTCATAGCGGCACCTCATACGGCTTTATCTGGACTTCGACGTGGGACAGCGACGTCTACACACAGATCAACGGTGATGCATACGCCTATGTTGGCCAGGAGATTTGCTACAGCGGTTCCTACAGTGGGCTCAGTTGCGGCAATATCGTAAAAAACACTGCTGAGACGTACCAGTTCCAGGGGTATCCCACACAAATTACAGCGTTCAGGTCCGAGAACATCAGCTCCCAACCGGCCGCTGGGAACGGTGATAGCGGCGGCCCGGGCTACCAATTGGTGAGTACACTCCTCGGGTGTAAAACGCTGGGCAGTGGGTATTATTTCGGCTCGGCCGACCGTGGCCGGAACAAACTGCCAAGGCGTCCCTGGAGCGGTGGACGGGCGCAGATGCAGTTCAACTGTCTGGGCCACGTCAGTTCCAAGCATCGCTGCTGCCACGGGATGGTACATCCCCACGTCCTGACAATTGGTCTAGTCTGAAGAGACACTCCTGATGCCATCTCCAATGAATGGTTCCAAGATGAAGCGCCTCTGCGTTGTTCTGATTGGTCTTAGCCTCTGCGCTACTTCCTGTGCTAGGGAACAACCTCCGCCAGGCTCGCAGAGCACCGCTTCAGGAGTCACCACCGAGGCGCAGGCGGTCGACGGGGACGTCGCATACGCGGCCAGCGAACTGAGCCGCGAACTGGCGGGAGATGCCCGTTTTGCCTCAGTCGAAGTGCTGAGGGGAAAAGACATTGTGGTTCATTGGGAAGGGCCGGTGGACTCGAAGTTGCAAAATCTCATCAGCCGCTTTCCTAGGGTTCCGATAACCGTTGAGACAGCCCGCTGCTCCCTAGGCAAACTCAGAGAATACGGTAGCCATCTCCTGGCAACAGACCCGGCGGTCAACGTATTTTCTGTGTCACCCGATGGGTCGACCCTCCAGCTGACCATTGATGAGTCCGTCCAGGGTTCATCCGATGTTGCAAGTCTGGAGCGCGGATATTCCGAGGCAGCGGGATGCCCTGTCACAGTCCAATTCGGAGACGTCGCACCTGCTTCTTAACGAAACAAGCGCTATGAGTGTGCCAGGAGCTTTGAAGTTCGGTCCGTGCTCTGCTGATCCGCTCTGTCGTGGGCCGGCGGCGGATTTCCATGGTCCGTAGCGGCGAGGCGCTGTTGATCCGTACCTGGACCCGCCACAGGTGCACCGGGTTGGATATGTCAACCATGATTGGCCCCCGTAGGACGACTATATGTGGCCCCACTGGTGTCTTGTGAGCCGCGTGGCTCCAGCTGCACCTACGTGTATTGGATGAATGGCCCAAGGGTCGAAGGGATTTCCATTGACATCTCTTGCTGGCGCTTGCAGAATCAGTGCACGTCTTCGTGCACTCCCGAAAACTTGCATGAAACTAAAGGTAACGAATCGATGCGCACTGTTCCCGTCACCGTCACTTATCACCTTTTCTATCTGATTGACTACCAAGACGAGACCGTCCCTGCGCCGAATAGCCTCGAGGAAAGCAACGGGCTCATCTGCCCACTCCGCACAGGGGCAGTGGTCATCACTGGGACAGACATGGGCAAGGTCACGGTAAGCGTCGATCTCCATGAAGCCGAACCGGAACTGTCGATGGATGGCTGGGATGAAGGTGCTGACGTATCCGTCCACGCCCCACATGGGAAGTTGAACGTCGACGCGGTCGGGTACGAGTTCCCGGGCCTCCCGGAGCTCAGTGCGCACGGCCCAGGCTGGTATCGAATACGGTGCCTGGCCCGGAATCGGCTTGCGGAACTCAACAGCATCGGGTCAGCCCCCCGGAGCGAGGAGTACCTGATCGTATGTTGGCCAAGTCCGCCGGCACCAGAACGGGTGCATGGAATCCAGTGGCATCTGAGCGGCAGACCGCACGCGGGAAGCTGATTCCCGATGCTACTAGAGCGCAGGTGAGCGTGCCAGCTACCACGGAGGGACAGCTACATGACAGCGGCCTACGACGGTACTTATTACTGGCACTACGGCAACTAACTTCCGGAGCCGAGGCGGGTTCTTCGTGGACCCGCCTCCGGTCCCCGGCATCTGCATAAACCGCTCATAGGTTCTACAAAGAGAAGGCTGCATTGGCCATCCCTGATTAGCTGGCGGCCTGTTGGGCGATGGTGTGGGCGAGGCGGTAGGAGTCGGTGCCGGTTTCGATGATGGCGCCGTTGTAGGTCAGCCGGTCCACGATCGCGGCGCAGAGGCGCGGGTCGGTGAAGGTCTTGGTCCAGCCGGAGAAAGATTCGTTGGAGGCGATCGCGATGGAATTCTTCTCTTCGCGTTCGGTGAGGACCTGGAAGAGGAGTTCGGCGCCGCGGCGGTCCAGTTCCATATAGCCAAGTTCATCGATGCACAGCAGATCGACACGGCCGTAGCGGGCAATGGTCTTGGCGAGGACTTTCTCGTCGGCTGCTTCGACGAGTTCGTTCACGAGCCGCGTGGCGAGGGTGTATTTGACCCGGTAACCTTTCTCGGCAGCGGCGGTACCGAGCCCGATAAGCAGGTGGGATTTGCCGGTGCCTGAGTCGCCGATCAGACACAGGGGTGCGCCTTTACGGATCCAGTCCCCGGTGGCGAGGGTGTGGATGGTGGCGGGGTTGATGTTCGGGTTCGCGTCGAAATCGAAGTCCCCGAGCCATTTGTCCCGCGGAAAGTTCGCGGCTTTGACACGCCGGATCGAGGAGCGCCGGTCCCGGTCGTCGCACTCGGCCAGCAGCAGTTCGGCCAGGAAACCCTGGTAGGAAAGTTGTTCCTTCCCGGCTACCGCTAGGCCCTCGTCGAGCACGGCACGGACGGTGGGCAGGCGCAGCCGGCGGCAGGCCTGGTCGACCGCGGCGACCGCAGCCTGTTCGGTCAAGCCGCGGCGCCGTCGCAGGGTCGGGGTGATGGTGGTGGCCGGTGCGGTGGGGCTCATGAGATGTTCTCCTTCGGCGGGGTTCCTGCGGGGTGTTCAGTGCGTTTGGCCAGTAGCTCGTCGTAGGCACTGACCGAGGGCAGGGACCGGGTGTCCGGCGGGAGCCCGGCGATGACGGCGGCCGGATCCATGAGCCTGCGCTGGGTGAGACTGACAACCCTTTGCGCTTTCGCTTCAGCATGAGCACCGCGATGACGGTCCGACCCGGACCCACCCACGGACGAAACCGCTGCGTGTCTGCGGGCCTCGACCGCAACAACGTCGGCACTGACGGCACCCACACCCAGCGCCGCGGTGATCCCTGCTTCGACGTCACCGGCATCCATCGAGCGGTGGAGCAACAGGACGTCGATGAGTTCACGGGTCCCGTCGGCGTCGCCGTTGACCCTGCGGGAGGCAGCCCAGAACGCCTCATGGGTGCTGGTGAACGCCCCGGACTCGCGGGCCCGGGCCAGGGCGGTGGATCCGGGCAGGGCGCCGGGTTTGGTTTTGAGGACCTCGAGGTAGTGATCCAGCTGGACCGACTGCCCGTGTTTGGCGGCAATCCGCTGATGCCTGGCAGCCACGGCACGGCCGTCGAACACCACAACTTCCGAGGCCCTCAGCGAGACCCGGACTTTCCGGCCGATGAAGCGTGCCGGGACGGAGTACTTCACCATCCGCACCGTAACCATTGAAGACCTATCAACCCTCGGGCTCAGCACCAGCCCGGGATCGAATTCCTCCGCCGGCAACGGTGCCAGGAACGACTGCTCGGCGGCGAAGTCCTGGCCGATGGTGCGGATCCTGCCGTTGATCCGCCGCCGGTCGTCCTGTGCTTCCCATCCACGAATGCGTTCGTTGAGGTCATCCAGAGTGTCGGCGACAGGCATCGGAGAGAGCCTGTTGCGACGGAACCAGCCGACCTCGCCCTCAACACCGCCCTTCTCGTGAGCCCCGGCGATGCCTGGCTGGCAATAGAATGCATCGAAACCGTAGAACGAACGGAACAACACCCATCTGTCGTTCTCCTGGCGCTGCCGACCCTGCCCGAAAACCACAGCGGTAACCGCGCTGGTGAGGTTGTCGTAGCGGATGTGTTTGGTCGGGAGGCCGCCGATCTCGTTGAACGCCTCGATATGTCCCTCGAGGAACGCTTCCTGCGCCTGGGTCGGGTAAATCCGGTGGAAGGCCTTGCCCGAGTGGGACAGCCGGAGGACGAACATGTGGCACTTCGTCTTCATGCCGTTCAGCACGACCCAGACTTCGCCGAAGTCCACCTCGGCCTCCGCGCCCGGGGCGTGTTCCTGGGGGACGAACACTTCCACCCGGCGGCCGGCCTCCACGTCGATCTGGGCCCGGCGGATCCGCACGTGGTCACGCACCGTCGAATACGACAGCTCCTCCGCGCCATGCTCCTCGATGAGCCGGGCCAGTATCCTGCGGGCAGTATGGCGCTGCTTCCGCGGCGCCGTCGTATCCTCGATGAGCATGGCATCAATCGCCGCCTTAAACGGCTCCAATCGCCAGGACACCCCCTGTCGTGGTTTGCGTTCCGGCGGGGAGGCGGATTCCAGAGCCTGCCGCACCGTCCTTCGGTGAACCCCGTGCCGGACCGCCAGCGCACGGACCGAGAGCCCCTCAACCCGGGCGTCCCTTCGGATCTGCGCAAACAACTCCACTCTCGACTCCATCCAGACCAGCCTTCCGCCGCATCCATCCACTGATGAATCCAACGTTGCAGGCGGGGCCACATATAACCGTCACAAGCTTCCCGGCGAGTCACGAAGTGGCGCCAGATATAACCGTCCTACCGGGGCCATCCAAACCTGTCACAGTCAAGGCACAGACCGCGAACAACGTCAGAGGACCCGCGGAGGGACAATGTCCACACATTAAAGCAAAAACCCCTCTGACGAGGGGTCATGCGTGCCCGAGGTGGGACTCGAACTGCATTCCGGCCACTGAAAACACTGGGAACTCTTGAAAACATCCCGAATCCGGCCCAATCCGGCACCAGTAGGGACTGCCCCCGGTTCTG
>NZ_JAGGPL010000005.1 GCF_018613805.1 Arthrobacter sp. ISL-48 | reverse complement strand
GGATTAACTGGGCAGTTAAACTCGGCGAGCTCGAGACTTGGCTGGACGAGAGCGTGCAGGTCGTAGCCATCGTGGTCGCCACTGAGGCAGATGCATTCATGATCTTCGAGACCCTGAACGATCGAGGAGCGGATCTGACCATTGCCGACCTGCTGAAGAATTTTCTTTTCAGCCAGTCAGGAGCCAGGCTGGACGAGGTTCAGGCTGGGTGGCTCGCGACCCTAAGTAACCTCGGAATCGATAAAGTCGGCAACAGATTGTTTACGACGTTTGCTCGGCATCTGCTCAGCTCAAAATTTGGGCTTGTACGAGAGCGAGAGGTTTACGGGAAACTCAAAGGGATCGTCACGGATCCAGATTCAGCCGTTAAGTTCACTCAGGAGCTTAGAGACGCGTCACGCCTGTATTACGCGATTGTTCGATCAGACAGTGATTACTGGTCGGAGTTTGCCGGATCCGTGGGTAGTGCAGCCGATATCGTGGCAGATCTGAAAATCGAGCGATACCGACCTCTAGTCCTTGCTGCGTTAGCAACTTTCGAGCCAAAGGAAGTCGAGCGCTTTATGCTCGCGCTTGTGTCTTGGTCGGTACGGATGTTGTCCTCAGGAAATCTAAGTGGGGGCGTTGCGGAGGCTGCATTTTGCGACGCAGCCGTGGAAATCCGGCAAGGAAGAGTGACAACTACGGAAGAGATTCTGACAAAGACGAAGGTTGGTTCGCTGGTGCCATCCGACGCTGTATTTCAGACTGGTTTTGAGGATTGGCGGGCTACTCCGAAGCTTTCTAGGTACCTGCTTCGTTCGCTAGAGCTCACGGAACGAGGCGACGCTGAACCGGAACTCATCGTTAATGATGACGTGGATCTTGTCAATCTTGAACACGTGCTCCCTCGCAATGCCAAAGATGTGGACTGGCCTTCCTTCTCGCTTGAAGATCGTCGGAGCTACGTTGACCGGGTTGGCAATCACGTTTTACTCAAAAAGGGGGTGAACGACCGGATCGGGAATAAAGGCTGGGCCGCGAAGAGATCTGTTCTAGCCTCCTCGGCGCTGCACCTTACTAGTCAAGCTGGCGCTGAATCGGACTGGACTGCATCCGCAATCGATGCACGTCAGCGGAAGTTGGCTATTCTCGCCTCCGCCACATGGCCGCGATTGCCGAGATAGGGGCAGAGGTGTCTCATAATGCTCCTGTCTCATATGCCATGCCATCTAAGAAGCTCGGTGCCGCAGAACCGCCATTCTGAACGAACAGTCACAGGACACGGCGCAAGATTTTGTTGACAGTGAGGGACCGGCCTACGGACGCCGTGGCCCGGCTGGCACGTTAGCTTTCGTCGAGTGCGGGAATCCCGAGTTGTGCGCAGACCTCGGGCGGGCCGGGGATGACGGCGACGGTGTTGTCCACGACGCATGCTGTCAGGAACGGTATGTAATTTCCGAACGACTTAAGGGCCGGATCCGGGAAAAGGGGCTTGCCGTTCTGGTCTTTAACTCCCTCCGCAGTGGGCAGGTCGCCTGGAGGCGGGGAGATGAAACCCTTGGGGATGAGGTCGTTGTTGATTCCGTACGGGTTCATGGTTCCCATGTCCCAGGCTCGGCTGCACTGGTTTATTGGGTCCACGACCTGTTTCATTCCGGCGTTCTTATCGTCCGGGTAGGGGTTTTTCTTCTCATCGAATCCTGTAACGAAAATTCCCGTGGTGATGTAAGGGGGCCTTGTCACTCCGGGATTACCCTCCAAAACGGGATACGTTCTGGTGAGGTCGGCGCGGTAGTAGCAGCGGACGTCGCGTTTGTCCTCCACGGGTGCCAAGGCCACGTAGACTCCTGCGGCTGTGGTGCCGGCCAGTGCCAGTCCGGCGAAGGTCAGCATTGTCGGTTTGCGCCAGCGTGGAGACGGTTTGGCGTTCCGCCGGGCTTCCTGGACGAGGATGTTCTGGACGCGGTTTTTCGTGTCTTTCGGGTAGGTCACTTCAGACAGGTTCATGAGATCCTCGCTTCAACGATTGTCGTGTCGAGTTGTTCGGCGGGCTTTTGTGCCCGGTTCGTGGCCGCAAGTTTGGCCCGTGCGCGATGCAGTCTCGACTTCACCGTCCCGGTTCGGACACCGAGGGTCTTGGCGGCCTCTTCTTGCCCTATTCCGTTCATCAGGCACAGGACAACGACATCCCGTTCACCGTCATTTAGGCCGGCGGTCGTGTTGAGCAATTCGCGGACGGACCGTTCTGCGTCAAGCCTTGAAGCAACCGATTCTGCGTGGTCTGCTTCATTCTGGCCGTGCCGGGGATCAGAGTGCGGCAGCCTGGCAAGGAAGGCGGCATGCCTCCGCAATCCCCTGGCGCGGTTGCGGTTCGCGTTCGTTGCCACGCCAAGCAGCCACGGCAGCACGGTGTCCCTCTCCGGTTTAAGCCTGTACCGTTGTCGCCACGCCTCCAAGAAAGTGATCGACACGAGTTCCTCTGCGTCGTGCCAAGAACCACAGCGGGACAGGCAATACCGGAAGACCGCATCTGCGTGCCTGTCGAACAAGACTCCGAACGCATCAGCGTCGCCCGCGATGCACTTATGCCACAGGTCTTTGTCGGTTTCCCCCATAAGCCTCATACCTTGTAGTGTCCACAGGATCCGAAAAGGTTCCCGAACCTATTGGTGGACCGCCAAGTAGCTTTCCACCCGGTTCGGTCCATCCTGCTAGAAGGAGTTGATATTTTCCAAGGCATATCGGACGGCCAGCGGTAGCGTTGCCCGTATCGCAAGCAGCTCGGTCTTTGGAGGACGATGATGATGGCAGGAACCGCAGTCGAGGTGGCGGCGCCTCTGGTGCCCTCTTTTGGCATCCTGGGCTTCCTTTTGATGGTGAACGTCGCCCTGTTCATCGGTGCGCTGATCAGTATCGCGAGGACCCGGAATCACACCACCGGAAGCCAGATCGCGTGGGCGTTGACCGTGCTTGCGCTGCCCGTTATCGGGTCGTTGGCATGGTTCGCGATTGGGCGCCGGATGAAGAACAAGGTCACCCTTCGGCAGTAGAAGCTACTATTTCTCCGTTGCTTCCCGACGAACTGGAAGATTCCCTGCATAGCTGGCAGAGACAGCGGCATTCCAACGGACTGTCGTAGATGGAGCTAGCCCAGTCAGGCGAGCAAGGACTGGCGGCGGAAGTTGTTGGGCGAGTTGTCCTAACGCTGTGGCCCGGGTCGCTCGGGGTCGGATGCCGATGACCCCGAGCCGCCTACGGAGCGCCGTCGCGCCAATTGGGTGTCCGTGAAGAGGACCGGGGAACAGCCATTGCGCGTCCTCAGCACTCCCCCCAAATCGCATCACCTGTCGCCTGCCGACTGCCTGACGGGCAAATTGTCCAAGTTCGTCAGGTAACCGGAGCGGTTCGTGCCCAAAATGAATCCAGACACTCTCCTTCGTGACGGTGACGTCTGCCAGAGACAGCCCTCGGATCTCGTGGCTTCTGAATCCGTAGATGATGACCAGGCCTGCGGCCAAGCGCAGGCCTGGTTCGATGTTCTTTTGAGGATCCAATATCTGGCCTAGGAGCATCGCGCGTTCGTGCTCGGGCATGAGGAAGACGGCAGGGAGCCCGGATGCCGGCGGTGGGAGGATTTTCAAGGTTTTTCCCGTGCCGTTGGTTCGGCACCACAGTAGGAATGCCTTCACGCGGTGACGTTCAGTCGGGCCCCCGGCGAGCCAGTCGTCCATGGTGGCCTGCTCAATGGAACCCACCGTTAGGTCTTTTGCGTGGAGGACGTCTAGCAGCGCGCGGACTTGGGCAAGTTCCCTGCGTTGGCCTGCGAACTGAGCCTCGGTTCGGTCCTGGCGTCGCGCCTTTCGAAGGTGCCGCCAACGCGCGAACCCGGTGAACAAGCGACGGTCCCCGTCATCCGTGATGGTTTGTGAGGCCCTTAGAATCCACTGTTCGAAGGCGTGAAGGCGCTCGTTCCGCTCGGGCAGGACGCCGGTAGCGATGAGGAAGGAACGTAGCATCCCTGCTCCGGGTCGGCCGGTTGCATCGAGGACTTCGTGGCTGATGCCGGCCTCGCCGGCAAGGAGTTGGCGCAGAATCCTCCAGTTCCTGCCGCTACCGACCATGTGGTTTAGGTAGCGCGGCTCGGCGTTCAGCAAGATGTCCCGCGCATTTTCGAGGGCTGGTCGTTTTGCCAGTTGTTCAGGTGTGAAGAGCGCTTTCACTTCGTCTCGACGGCGGCAGCCTTTGCAGAGACGGTCTTTTGTCAGGTAGTTGATTTGTTCGCAGCGGACGCATGCCTTCAGGACTTGTTCGTGGGATCGCCAGCAACCGGCGCAAAGGAGCGCGCCACCGATTCGGCCGGTCAGTTGCCGCTCCTGTCCGCACTGAGTGCAGATTCCCCTCGACCCTGTTGATCCGGGAAGGTGGCGCTGGCCGATCATCTTTTGAGGGAGTCCGCTGTCGCGGAGTTCGTCCGCGAGGGCAATGAGATGTGGGCTCCGTTTTCCTGATGCCCGGTTAGGCCCTAACCCTCTAATGCTCAGCTCGAACGATACTCTGAGCCGGTCAGCCCGTTCTGGCAGCGCAGAAGCGACGATCCTGGACACAGACACCGGATCGAGGCGGTATTCGGGGTCGATCCTTTCCATAATGCGATCACAAAGCTGTGAGGTCGCGGTCCTCAGGTGCACCTGCCAACAGCACTCACAAATAAATCCGCCGGACACACGTTCGCCGGAATCGGCATACCCGCCGCATTCCAGGCAGGGCGGTGTCGTCGGCATCAGCTCTTGTCGTTGGGGATTATGTCCGCGCGTTTGGGCCGCAGTCCCTTTTCCCGCAGGACGTCCAGGCCCTTCTCCGCGCCGGGGGCGTCTTCGGTGCCGGTGGCGCGACCACGGGCCGAGGGCACGCGGACTTTGCCTATGAGGTCGTCTGCCGAACAATCCAGGGCGTCCATCAGCGCGACGAGCACCTGCAGATTCAGCCTTTCAGGTTTCTCCGCGGCCAGGCGGTAGATCTGACTGGCAGAGAGGTGCACTCCGCGCTCATTGAGAAGCGGAATCAGCTTCGTCGTGCTGAATAACCCGCGGGTAGCCATGACTTCGCGGAGCCGCCATTCATAATCCAAGATGTTCATCTCACTGCCTTTCCGAACCAGCGGCCTGAAGCAGTCCGGAGATCGCTTTTCGCATCATAGTGTTCGCGAAATCGCCACTCACCGCAGTGTAGATCGCTGTTGTGGCCTGATACGCGTGGCCCACCTGGCGCTGGATAAACATTGGATCGACACCATCCTCGGCTAAGTGCGTGACGTAGCTGTGTCTCAACGCGTGCGGGGAAAGCACCTGGTCCATCCCGAGCTCGTCACGGTACTCGCCGAACCGCCTGCTCACCTCGTCGGCCCGCAACCTGCGGCCGCGTTCGGAAACCCACAGGGCGTTCGAGGATTCATCGCGCACCAGTGGCCATATATTCTCCACATAGTCTTGGACCGCATCCGCCGCCCATTGGTGCAAGGTCGCAACGGAGCGGCGCTTCGGCGCCCCTCCCCTTGAAGACTTCCCGTTGCGGACAAGCAGCATCCCGAAAGATCCGAACTCCGGGGCATGGGGGTTGCGGTAAAAATCCGTAACGTCCAGGCCAGCGGCCTCGCTCGCGCGGAGTCCCCAGGCATAGGAGACCTTGAAGAGCGTCGCATCGCGGTAGGCGATGAACGACCCTTTCCGGCCCGAATTCAGGCGCAGGCTGACCTGCTCATCGGCGTGGTCGAATAGCTGCTGAAGCTCCGTGCGGGTCAGAGGGCGCCGCCGGGACCGGCCCTCGTAGTCCTGCAAATGGCGGGTCGTGTTCCACTCGGTACAGACCTGCACGGGGTGTGTACCAAAGCGTGATTCACACTCGACGACCCAGTCATAGTGCGGCGAACAGATGAAGTCGCAGAACTGCGCCACAGCGTTCTGATAACCGCGGATCGTCGAGGGGGCCAGCCGCCGAACGGTGACGAGGTCCTCCATCCATTCATCAAACAAGGCGGCACTCCAATTCCATGGAAAGGCTCCCGCCGAAGTTCTAAAACGCTGCACGATGTTCAAGTCAGATTGCACGCCGGAGGCTCTGAGGTTCCGTCCTCCTACACGCTGGGCGCGCCATCCCTCAAGCATGGCTGAGAACACTGCCTCTTCCTCGTCAAG
>NZ_JAGGPL010000004.1 GCF_018613805.1 Arthrobacter sp. ISL-48 | reverse complement strand
AACGGCACACTCCTATGCCCACACCACCACCACCTCATCCACAAAGAACAATGGACCATCAAAACCAACCAAGGCACCCCCTGGTACACACCCCCACCCCACATCGACCCCAACCAAAAACCCCAACAAAACCACTACTTCAAACCCCCACCACCACCACTTCAATAACCCGGGTCAATAACGCCGGCCATGCAAATAACCGTGGCAAGCAAATACCCCACGCCGACGCGAAGCCCCACGCACATTCCCGCGCCCTCCTCTGGGATGGATAAACGCGGCCGGCGACCGCGCCCCGGCCAGGCTGCCTCAAACAGCCACCGCCCGACAGCCCACACTCAACAGCCTCGCCTTAAACAACTCCGTCCCGGCCGGAACCAAAGGTTCCAGCCGGGACGGAAGCTGCCACCCGCCGTCGGACGTCCCCCCAAATATTCGGGACGTTCGCAGGCTTGCTCAGGGGCCTTGTCAGCGAATGAAACCTAGCTGCTGATGGCTGACTTCATTTCATCCACGGCCTTCTTGCCCGCCTCGTCCGTGGACAGCCTGTTGAAGAGGACCTCCGAGGTGTAGCGCTTGACGATTTCCTGGATAGCACCGGCACCCTTTGGCGGCGGTGCCGGGGCCTCGCCGAGTTCGTCCTTGATCTGGTCGATGAAGTTGACAACCTTGGTGTCGGCAGGCGTCAGCTTGGATGCGATGGCAGCCCGGACATCGGAGTTGGGGTATACCCCTCGGTCGGCCAGCAGAGCTTCGCCTGCCTTCGTGTTGTTGGTCAGGAAGTTAATGAATTTGGCTGTTTCCTGAGGGTGCTTGGTCCGTGAGGACGCAGACCAGAACTGGGAAGCCTTGTACCAGAGCTGCGTATCCGCCGCCTTCCCCGTCGTGGACGGGAACCGTAGGATCTGCAGTTCACTGCCAGCAGCCTTCTCCAGGGCGGGCTCCTGGTTGGACCACCAGAAGGCCATCCCGTTCTTGCCTGTGGCCAGCCCACTCTGATCCAGCGGCGCCGCCTCGGCCTCGACTACCTCGGATGCCGAAGGCACCGCCTTCTTCTCACTGAGTTCCTTCAGGAAGGCCCACCACTCAGCGATGTCGCCCGGCTCAAAGCCGAGCTTTCCATCCGAGGTGTACAGGGATTTGCCGTTCTGCCGGAGCCAGACGCCCAGCGAGGCTTCGTCTGTGCCATAAGCGGCGGCACCATACGTACCCTTCGGCGACTTGGCCGTGACCTCCGCGGCAATGCGCCCGAAGTCTTCCCATGTCCAGGTCTTATCGTCCGGAAGCGCAACGCCCGCGGCCTTGAAAACAGCAGGGTTGGCCAGGATGGTGGCGGCATTAATGCCGGCCGCGATGCCCGTCAGACCCTTCGGGCCCTTTCCTGCGTTCAGGGCGGCTTCGTCGAGCTTGGATGTGTCAATGTCGTACTTGGAGAGGTCCAGCAAGGCCCCTCGGCTGGAGTACTCAGTGATGTACTTCTCGTCCATCTGGATGACGTCCGGGGCGTCGTTGGCGGCCACCTGGGTGGCCAGCTTGTCCCAGTACCCGCTCCAGTCGCCGTACTCCGGTTTGATCTTGATGTTCGGGTTCTCGGCTTCGAATGCAGCAATCGCGGCCTGCGTCAGCTGGGCCCGCTTGTCGCCGCCCCACCAGGAGAAGCGCAGCTCTACCTTGCCGTCTGCACTTTGCGGTGCGGCTCCACCACCACAGGCATTCAGGGCAAGGACGACGGCGGCCGCTGCGGCAACCAAGCCCGTCTTACGTAGTCGGCGCGTGGCGCCGTTAGAGGGTGTCTCTACCGGGTGTTTCTTAGCGGCAGAGTCAGAGCGGGGAAAAAGCGGCACTGGGTACTCCGATCTTCTTTGATCTTGTTGCTGGGGGAAAGGGATGGGGAAGCGTTTTCCTGAATCTGATACTACAAGTAGACCACTTGTAGTACAAGCTTTGTTTTCTTGACCGTCTAGTTTTCTGACCGTCTAGTTTTCTGGACCATCCACTGGGCGGTCCTTGATGCGGGTCCGCGGCAGCACGCCGCAAGATGGCCCGCCCTCTGACGGGCCATCGGTGGACAACGGGAACCCGCGGCCTACTTGATGCCCGTGGTTGCGATGCCCTTGATCAGGAACCGCTGGCCAAAAAGGAAGACCAGGAACACCGGCAGCAGGGACACGATGGACATCGCGAACAACGATCCCCAGCTGGTGGCCGACTGGGAGTCTACAAAGGCGCGCAAGGCCACCGGAACGGTGAACATGTCCGGGTCCGTCAGGTAGATAAGTGCTCCGAAGAAGTCGTTCCACGTCCAGATGAAGGTGAAGATGGTGGTGGTGGCCAGGGCGGGCACCATCAGCGGCAGGATCACCCGCAGGAAGATGCGCGGGTGCCCGGCGCCGTCGATCCTTGCAGCTTCATCAAGGTCCTTGGGGATGCCCCGGATGAACTGGACCATAAGGAAGACAAAGAAGGCGTCCGTGGCCAGCAGCTTGGGCACAAGGAGCGGCCAGAAGGTGTTTACCCAGCCGATCTGCGAGAACAGGATGTACTGCGGAACGATCACAACATGGAAGGGCAGCATGATGGTCAGCAGCATGATGCCGAAAAACAGCTTCTTGCCGGTGAACTGCAAGCGGGCAAAGGCGTAGGCCGCCATGGAACACGAAATCAGGTTCCCAAGGATGGAGCCCACCACCACGATGGCCGAGTTGAGCATGTAGTGGCCGAACGGGTGGGTCAGCGCGGACCAGCCATCCGTGTAATTGCTCATCTCCAGGGTGCTGAGCCAGAGACCCGGCTCCCGGAAGATCAACTCGTTGGGCCGCAGCGAGGAGACCACCATCCACAGGAGCGGATAGATCATGAGGCCGCCGGCGAGGATGAGGATGGCGTGCTTGATCAGGGCCTTCGTGCGTGCAGCCCGGCTGAAAGCCAGCGTGCCACGGGATTCCCGGGCCCTCGTCGGCTTGCGGTGGTTCGTTGGCTTGCCGTTACCGGCAGATTTCTTATCCGGAGTTGGCAGCGTCTCAAGCTTAGTCGTCATAGAAAACCCAATACTTTGCAGCGATGAAGTTGATGGCGGTGAACACGCCGATGATGACCAGCAGGAACCACGCCATTGCGGAGGCGTAACCCATGTCGAACTGGCCGAAGCCCTTCTGGTACAGGTACAGCGTGAAGAACATCGTCGAGTCCGACGGGCCGCCATTCCCGCCGGAGACGATGAACGCTTGCGTGAAGGACTGGAATGATCCAATGATCTGGAGCACCAGGTTGAAGAAGATAATGGGGCTGAGCATCGGCAGGGTGATCCGCCAGAACTGCTGGAGCGTACCTGCGCCATCCACCCTCGCGGCCTCGTAGTACATCACCGGGATCTGCCGGAGGCCTGCCAGGAAGATGATCATGGGGGCACCAAAGGTCCATACGTGCAGCAGGATGATGGATCCCAGTGCAGTGCTGGGATCGGAAATCCAACCCGGGCCCTGGACTCCGAACATTGCCAGGACCTGGTTCACCAGGCCAGTGGTTCCGAAGATCTGCTTCCAGAGGATGGCAACAGCGACCGAGCCGCCCAGGAGCGACGGCAAATAGAACACGGAACGGTAGAACGGAAGCCCCCGGAGGCCTTTGTCCAGCACGAGTGCAATCACGAGGGCCACAGCCAGCTGCAGCGGAACTCCCACGAAAACGTAGGTGAACGTCACCCGCAGCGAGTTGTGGAGCCGGGCGTCGCTGAACATCCTGATGAAGTTGTCCAGACCGGTCCATTCCGGCGGCTGCAGCAGGTTGTAGTCGGTGAAGGACAAGTACAGGGACATCAGCATCGGCCCGATGGTGATGGCAACCAGTCCCACGAGCCACGGCAGCAGGAAGATGTACGCGGCCTTGTTATCGCGGCCGTTGGCCTTCTTCTCCTCTGCCGTCGCCGGTCCCTTTCGCTTGGTAAGGGAATTGAGTTCACTGATGGCACTCACTGCGGCTGCTCCGTTTCCTGCAGCAGGCCTGCTGCAGGCGGCGAGCCTGCCGATAGGCTGGCCAGGCGCGGCGCCCTGGGGATGTGCATAGCGGCCATGTGGTCTCCTTTGGTCATCGTGGCCCTCCACGTATTGGGGGATTGCCCTGAAGCAATCCATGTACGTACCGCCTCAGGTGGCCAGACTCTGGTCAAGGCGGAACGCAGATACAGTTGTCCGATCCTGCCACCGTCCAGCGGGACATTGAAAAGCGGCTCCGTACCAAAGTAAACGGTTTCTTGACTCCTGTATAGCCCTTTGTTAGTTTTTGAGAAAGCGTTTTCTGCATCATAAATCACTCTACTCATAAATCGGCGCCTGAGAGGCAGGACAATGCGGTTTGGTCTCAAGAAGTCAGTACTGGGGGTTGCCGGAGCAACGGCAGCCCTGGCAATGGTTCTTACCGGCTGCGGCGGGGGCGGCGGGGCCTCGGGCAAAGCGGGAACGGTAGAGGACCCTGTCACCATCCGGTTCGCTTGGTGGGGCAACGATTCCCGGGCCAAGACAACCCAGGAAGTCATCAAGGCCTTTGAAGCCGCCAACCCCACCATCAAGGTGGCGGGTGAGAATACCGAGTTCAGTTCCTATTGGGACAAGATGGCCACCCAGATCGCCGGTGGCACAACCCCTGACGTCTTCACCATGAGCGGTTCCTACCCCAGCGAATACGCCAGTCGAGGGGTGCTGCTGGACCTGGACAAGGTCAAGGACCAGATCGACACCTCAAAGTTTGCCGAAGGGACCGTAGACCTGGGCAAGATCGACGGGACCCACTACACCATCACCGCAGGCGTCAATTCAATGTCCATGGTCATCGACCCCCAGGTGTTCAAAGCTGCCGGCGTGGAACTCCCGAATGACGAGACCTGGACTTGGGACGACTACGCTGAGATTGCTGCAAAGATCACCAGGAATTCGCCGCAGGGAACCTTCGGTACCACTCCCATGGCCAATGACTCCTTCCTCGCGGTGTGGGCCCGCCAGCACGGCGAGGATCTCTACACCGACGACGGAACGAAGCTGGGCATCAGCGAGGACACCGTCACGGAATGGTTTGAACTGAACAAGAAGCTTATGGACACCGGCGGCGCACCGTCTGCTTCCCAGATTGTGGAGGACGGTTCCGCGCAGCCGGAGATGACGCTCATCGGCCAGGGCAAGCAGGGAATGAAGATCTCCTGGAGCAACCAGATGACGTCCTACTCGGGTTCCCCGCTGGTCATGATGAAGCTGCCGGGCGAGAGCAAGCAGCCCGGCGCCTGGCTGCGGTCCTCCATGGAGTACGCCATCTCGGCCAAGTCCGCACACCCCAAGGAAACCGCGCAGTTCATCAACTATTTGGTCAACAACATGGACGCGGCCACCAAGATCAAGAGCGACCGCGGCATGCCGGCCAACACCGAGCTCAAGGCAGGCATTGCCCCGTTGCTGAAGGACTCCCAGCAAAAGGAAGCCGCCTTCCTGGACCGGGTTGCCGCGATGGACATCGAACCTCCGATTCCATTCCCTGCCGGATCCTCCGCCACGCTGGAAGTCCTCAACCGATTCAATACCGACGTCCTGTTTGGAAAGGTCAGCCCGCGGGAAGCTGCCAAGGGCTTCATTTCCGAGGTCAACCAGAACCTGGGCTGACCTTCAGGCAAACCCCGAACCACACGTCCCTAAGAACGCACATCCGTCCGAACAAGGCAGGTCAGTGAGCACAAATACGCAGCGGGTCCGGCCCAGCGCGATCGCCGGCTATGAGAACTGGCCTGCCTACGTTCAGACGCATGCCCGCTACCGGGCCGCCACTCCGGCAGCGCAGGAGCTTTCGGACGTCCTCGGCGTTCCGGAAGGGGCCGGCAAACCGGACGTAACGCTCCTGTGGGAGAAAACGTACGACGGCGTCACCACCTCCCAGCTCAGCTGGCAGTTGGGATTCGGCCCCCGCACCACGGCCTGGCTGGTACGGCCTGCCGGCAGTTCGGGACCGCTGCCGGGCGTCCTCGCGTTGCATTGCCACGGCGGCAACAAGTTCGGCGGGGCGGACAGGCTTGTCGAGCTCGCGGAGTCCCACCCGTCCGCGGCTTCTGCACGGGCCGGCCACTACGACGGCCGCGCCCTGGCTACGGACGTCGCCCGCGGCGGCTTTGCCGTCCTCGCCCACGACACGTTCGCCTGGGGCAGCCGGCGCTTTGATCTCTCCGTGCCGCCATGGCGGACGGCCTCCGCGCTGGAGGCGCGGAACTCGCAGTGGCGGGAGGACGGCGTCGTACCTTCCGACGCGGAACTGTACAACGCCGCCGCAGGATTCCATGAGGACACCGTCGCCAAGGCCGCAGGCCTGCTGGGCACCAGCCTGGCGGGAATGGTGGCGCACGACGACCTTGCCGCCCTGGAGATCCTTGCCGGGCTGCCCGGCGTGGATGCGGACAGGCTCGGATGCATCGGATTCTCCGGCGGCGGCGGCCGTTCCCTGACGCTGGCGGCCCTCAGCCCCCGGATCCGAAACTACGTGGTGACCTGCATGATGGCCACCTTCCAGTCGCTCCTGCCTGCCTACCTTGATGCGCATTCCTGGCTGCTCCAGACGCCGGGATTGTGGCGGCTGGGCGATTGGCCTGAGCTGACAGCAAGGTCCGGGGCCGACGGCTTCCTGGTGCAGTACGCCCTGGCGGACGAACTTTTCCCGGAAGAAGGCATGCGCGACGCCCACCGGACGCTGTCGGCACTGCACGGGAAGTCGACCTATACAGGAAGCTTTTGGCCTGGCCCCCACATCTTCACGGCGGAGATGCAGAATGAAGCCATCAGCTATCTCTCCACGACGCTGGGCGCCGGAAGCGACCGCGCCCTCAATCTTTCAACCCTGCCCACCCCTTAGCAACCGAGGACTCTTGATGACCCAACAACCCGCGCCTGCGGCATCCGACGTCTCCGCAGCGGCAGGTGAAATCCACGCCCCCGCAACCCGCCCGCGCATTGCCCTGGTAGGCGTGCACGGCTTTGGTGAACATCACCTGGCGAACCTGGCCAGGCTCGAGGCGGCAGGGGCCATAGAGCTGGTCGCTGTTGCCGACCCTAATCCCCCGCAGGCGGGCAGGCTCTCGGAATCCGTCGGCATCCACGACACCCTGGACGAGCTGCTCGCCGCCGGGCCGGTCCCCGACGTCGTCATCCTGGCTACACCCATCCAGACGCACGCGCCCCTTGCCTTGGCGGCGCTCGCCGCTGGCGCTGACGTGTATGTCGAAAAGCCGCCCGTGGCCTCCATGGCACAGTTCCAGGATCTCCTGGCGGCGGCCAAATCGGCCGGACGGCTGGTCCAGGTGGGCTTCCAGAGCCTCGGGTCGCAAGCCCTGCCGGAAATCAGCAACACCATCGAATCCGGTGGCATCGGCGACGTGCTGGGCCTGAGCGCCAAGGGAATGTGGGTGCGGACCAAGGGCTATTTCAAGCGGTCACGCTGGGCCGGAAAACGGAGCCTGGACGGCATCGACGTGGTGGATGGTGTCGCCACCAACGCCTTGGCGCATGCCGTTGCCACCGCATTGAGCATGGCGGGTGCACACACCGTTGCCGACGTGGCATCCGTGGAAACCGACCTGTACCGCGCGCACGACACGCAGAGCGATGACACCTCCGTGATCCGCGTCCGCACCGCAGGCGGGAAGACCCTGCTGTGCGCACTCACTCTCTGTGCGCCCGAACAACAGCGCCCGTCAGTCACCGTCCACGGGACGCGGGGCGACATCACGTTCTTCTACACCGAGGACGAACTGGTCATCACCACGCCGGACGGCGAGCGCCGGGAGACCTTCGGCCGGACCGACCTCCTGGAGAACCTGCTTGATGCGCGGATCACCGGTGCGCCGCTTCTCTGCAGCCTTGCCGGCACCGGTGCGTTCACATGTGTACTCGAAGCCATCCGTACAGCGCCTGTTCCGCAGGAAATCGGCGTCGAACACATCAGCTGGGAGGGCGAGGGCGACGACGCGAACCCCGTGGTCCACGGAATCGCCGGGCTGATCGAGCGCGCCGCCACAGCCCAGGCCACTTTTGCCGAGCTGGGCCTCCCGTGGGCCCGCAGCGTGCCCCCGGTCCGGACGCTCAGCGTCGGCGGGCATCCCGTGGCGGACTATCAGGACGGCAGCCGCATCCGCTCCGTATCGTCGCCGCGGCCCTACCTCCACCCGGTCCGCACCCTCGCCGGAACGGTTGTCACCGACCACCAACCCCTGGACCACGTGTGGCATCTTGGCGTCGGGGTGGCTCTCCAGGACGTGGACGGCATCAATTTCTGGGGCGGCCGCACCTACACCCGGGCGGCGGGCGAATACGTCTGGCGCCCGGACCACGGGAGCATCGTGCGCCTTGGCTCATCTGGCGGCGCCTCCTCTGAAGCGGACGGCCAGTTGAAGGAGACCCTGTCCTGGAACGGCCCCGACGGCGCGCCCGTGTTACACGAGCAGCGCACGTGGACGTGGGACGCCGTCGGTCCTTCCGTCTGGCGCCTGGGGCTGGACTTTGCCCTCTCCCCCGCCGGCGACCGGCCGGTGAGCCTGGGCAGCCCGGGGTCCAACGGCCGCCACAAGGGTGGTTACAGCGGCTTCTTCTGGCGGTTCCCGGAATGCGCCGGAGCCACCGTGTGGACCCCAACAGGAGCAGGCGAGGCCGCAGTCCACGGGAGTGTGGCTCCGTGGCTCGCCTGGTCCGGGAAGTTCAGTGACGGCGATGCCACCGTGGTGTTTGTCGCCTCAGAAGGGTCCCACGATCCGTGGTTCGTTCGGGTCGAGGGATACCCCGGCGTGGGCCAATCACTTGCCTGGGACACGCCGGTCACCGCTGAGCCAGGTGTTCCGGTGCGGCGCAGCGTCACCATGTTCATAGCTGACGGGATTTTGGAAACGCCTGACATCGAAAGATTGATCAACCAGCGGGGAAAACAGTCATGAGCCAGACAACCACCACCGCTGCGTTGACCCAGGATGCTGCCGGACGCCGTGCACCGGGGGTCCCGGCAGACCGGGACATCAAGCGGCGCCGGGTGCTGGACATTCTCGATGCCAAGGGCCGGGACTCCCTGCTGCTGACTACCCACACGGCTCTGGCCTGGTACCTGGACGGCAGCCGCGTCCACATCAGCCTCGCCGGCGACCCCATCGCAGCAATGCTCGTGGACCGGGACGGTGACCACCTGGTGACCTTCAGCAACGAGGCCGGTCGGATCGCGGCGGAGGAACTCCCGGCGGGCGTCTCCCTGCATCCGGTGCCCTGGTACGGGGACCTGGTGCAGGCCGCGGCCGAAGTCGGGATCGCTCGGGGAGGCAACACAACGGCCGGCAAGCCGCTGGCCGAGGCTGACGTCAGCGCGGAGCTGAGGGCGGCGCGGCAGCAGCTACTGCCCGGTGAAAGCGCACGCTACGCCGGTCTTGGCGCCGAACTGGCTGGTGTGATGACAGATGTGCTTTCCGCCGCCCGGCCCGGCACCACGGAGTTCGAGCTGGTCTCGGCACTGGCCGGCCGCGTCGTCGCTGCCGGCGCCGAGCCGTTGGTCCTCCTGTGCAGCGGCAGCACGCGGAGCGACTTCCGCCATCCCCTGGCCACACACTCGCCGCTGGGCCGCCGCGCCATGGCCGTGGTGTGTGCCCGCCGTGACGGACTCGTCGCCAACATCACCCGCTGGGTGACGTTCGACGGCAGCACCGCCGGTGAGCGCGACGCGGAAGCCCGGATCGCCGCAGTGGAAGCGGACATTTTCGACGCCACCGTTCCCGGTGCACGGCTGGACAAGATCTTCGCCGAGATCAAGGCGGCCTATGTCCGGCACGGATTCGGGGCGGACCAATGGGAACAGCACCATCAGGGCGGGCCTGCGGGCTATGCCGGCCGTGACCCCCGCGTTACGGCCGCTGTCGCGGACACTGTAGTCCTGAACCAGCCGTTCACCTGGAACCCCTCCGCGCCGGGGGTCAAGATCGAAGACACGGTCCAGCTCACAGAGTCGGGCCTCACGGTCCTGACCGCCGACGAGCGCTGGCCCTCCACCACGGTAAACGGCCTTAACCGGCCGCTCACCCTGCAGCTCTGACCCACTTCGCGACGGCGCGGTGGACCGACAGGACCCACGCACGACGAGGCAGGAAAGGCAACCCGGGCCGCAATAAACTGTAACTGGTATAGACCAACGGCCGTTTCCTTCGACTTTATCCACTAAACACTCAGGTAAGCAGGCCGGGACGAAGCCCCAAAAAGCAGATTTGACTTGATTCCCGGGTTAAATTCGGCAGGCGGGTCTTCCGCTCGCAAAGCCGGGGCAGTGCTTCTATCGGGACAGCCTGCGGACAGCTGTTCAGCTGCCGTTTTGTCAGTCCGGCGCGGTTTTTCGGCGTGTTTCTTCTCACTCTTTATGTCCTTGCGGGCTGAACGTACCGGTCAATAGCGTGACACAGGACCGCCACGTACCAGCGAAGGGACGGCAATGCCATCAGCAGCCGCCATGACGGATCCACCCACCCCCACTGACCAGGACGCTTCTCCAAAGGACCAGGACGCCTCCGCCAATCAGCCAGGGCCATCTGGCCCAGCTCCTTCCAAAGGCTTCCGAAGCCGCCTGACTGACGGACTCCGCTGGGACCTCCCTGCGTCCCTCGTGGTATTTCTCGTCGCCGTTCCCCTTTCCCTGGGAATAGCAGCCGCGTCAGGTGCCCCTGTAATGGCCGGCCTGATTGCCGCGGCCGTGGGAGGGATTGTGGCAGGGAGCCTGGGCGGTTCAGCGCTGCAGGTCAGCGGACCCGCCGCCGGTCTGACAGTCATCGTCGCGGGCCTGATCGAACAGTTCGGCTGGCAGGCCACGTGTGCCATCACCGCCGCAGCCGGCGTACTCCAGGCGTTGTTCGGCGTGGCCAGGATCGGACGTGTCGCCCTGGCCATAGCGCCCGTGGTGGTGCATGCCATGCTGGCCGGCATCGGCATCACCATCGTGCTCCAGCAACTGCACGTGATGCTGGGCTCGGAATCCGCCAGCTCTGCCTGGGAGAACATCACCGCCATCCCGCGAAGCGTTTCCGCGGCTAACATCCCGGCTGCAGCCCTGGGCGCAGTCGTCATCATCGTGCTGGTCGGCTGGAAGTACCTTCCCTCCGCCGTCCGCCGGATTCCTGGGCCACTGGTTGCGGTCATCGCCGCAACGGCCCTTTCCCTGCCGTTCAACGTGGACAGGATCACCTTCGACGGCTCGCTGCTGGACGCACTGTCCTTTCCCCAGGTTCCAGACGGGAACTGGACTGCTGTGGTCATTGGCGTGGTGACCGTCGCCCTGATCGCCAGCGTGGAGTCACTGCTCTCCGCGGTGGCAGTGGACAAGATGCACCACGGACAGCGAACCAATTTCAATCGCGAACTCCTGGGCCAGGGCGCGGCCAACGTGACCTCCGGGCTGCTCGGAGGACTTCCTGTCACCGGCGTCATCGTGCGCAGCGCCACCAACGTTGAGGCGGGCGCCCGGACCCGGAAGTCCGCCATACTCCACGGCGTCTGGGTGCTGGTTTTCTCGCTGCTGCTGGCCGGCCTGATCCAACGTGTTCCGGAGGCCGTGCTTGCAGGCCTCCTGATTATCATCGGCTCCCGGCTGGTCCGGCTTGCGGACATCAGGACAGCCCGGGTGACGGGCGACCTCACTGTCTACGGCGTGACGCTGTTCTGCGTGGTGTTCGTCAACTTGCTCGCGGGAGTACTGACCGGCCTGCTTCTGGCCGTGGGACTTGTCCTCTGGCGCGTAGCGCGGGCCAGCATTCACGCTGAACAGCTCGAAACCGAAGACGGGGGACGCTGGCGGGTGGTCATCGATGGATCGTGCAGTTTCCTCTCGCTGCCGAGGCTGAGTACCGTGCTGGCATCTGTTCCGGCCGGCTCCCATGTCACTGTTGAGCTGGAGGTGGACTTCCTCGATCACCCCGTCCACGACACGCTGGATGCCTGGCGCAACAGGCATGTGGCCACCGGAGGCACAGTGGTGATCGAGGAAAGCGGAACCGCAACGCTCCACGGCGCCCAGGCCGGACCACCCAGCCGCGGCACCTCGCGTTCGGCGCTTCGGGGCGGATTTGCGCCTTGGCGCAGCTGGCAGCGTCGCATCGTGGCCGCTCACCCGGCAGCGCCGGACGTCCCCGCGCCGCCCCTGCATTCGGTGCTCACAGGCGTGGACAATTACCATCGGCGCAACGCCCACCTCGTACGGCCCCACGTGCAGGAGCTGTCCTCATTCCAGGACCCGGACACACTGTTCGTCGCCTGCTCGGACTCCCGTCTGGTGCCAAACCTGATCACGAGCAGCGGACCCGGGGACCTCTTCACTGTCCGGAATGTGGGCAACGTCGTGGGGGACAACGGGCGGGATGCGTCCATTGAGGCTGCCCTGGACTTTGCCGTCAACGAGCTGTCGGTGAAATCCATCGTGGTCTGCGGTCATTCGGGCTGCGGGGCCATGACGGCGCTGTACGCCGACCCGGACGCTTCCGGCATGGACAGCGCGTCCGATGCGCCGGCCGGCTCCGGACCCCGCGGAGCCATTGACGTCTGGCTCGATCACGCCAGGCCCAGCCTGGCTGCTTTCCGCGATGGGCATCCGGTCCAGGCGGCCGCAGCGGATGCCGGGTACGGCGCCGTCGACCAGCTTGCGATGGTCAACGTCGCAGTACAGGTGGAACGGCTCCAGCGCCGCCCTGGCCTACAGGAAGGGCTGGAGGCCGGGCGGATCCACGTAGCGGGGCTGTTTTACGACATCTCCACGGCACGGGTCCTGCGGATCACTCCCTCCGGCATCAGTCACCTCGATCCCCTACCCCGGCAGCTCCTGGCCGACACGGCAGAAGCCCAGCCTGTCGGGTAGCCGCAGGCGCGTATGTCTCAAGACCCAGGCCGCCGGCCTGGGTCTTCGGGCTATGGCAGCATCAGTTCGCCGTCAACGCGCCGGGGGATGCCCAGCGGGTTGCTTTCGCGCAGCGCCGGGTGCAGGACCGTTTCCGGAGCGTCCTGGTAGGCCACCGGACGCTGGAACCGGCGGACCGCCGTCGCGCCCACCGAGGTGAAGAGCGAGGTGGTGGCAGGGTAGGGGCCGCCGTGCTGCTGGGCCCAGTTCACCGCAACTCCGGTGGGCCAGCCATCGAACAGGACCCGGCCGGCGAGGCCGGACAGCTGCTCAACGAGCCCCAAGACGTCCTCACCGTGCTGGGCGTGCACGGTGGCGGTGAGGCTTCCCGGGACCTTCGCCAGGACATTGGCGAGTTCCTCCTTGCCCGAGTACTCGATGAGCATGGTGGTGGGCCCGAAGCACTCCTCCAGCAGCTCGTCCGGGCGTTCCAAAACGTTTGCGGCGGACGTGGAGAACACGACCGGTGCCGCGCCGTCCCGGGTTGCGTCCTGGTCCGCGGTGCCGCTGACGATGACCACATTCGGCACCGCAGCGACGCTGCGCAGTCCGTCCGGGTAGGCGTCCGCGATTCGCGTGGTGAGCATTGCCGCCGTCGGCTTGTCCTTGCTGGCCTCTGCCAGCTCTGCGGCAAAACGGGTGCCGGCCGGAATAAAGACCAGGCCCGGCTTGGTGCAGAACTGGCCCGCACCCAGAGTGAAGGATGCTGCCAGCCCCGCCGCGAGCTCGCCGGAACGCTCAGCCAGGGCTGCGCCGGTGATGACTACCGGGTTCAGGCTGCCCAGTTCGCCGTAGAACGGGATGGGATCCGGCCGGGAGGCGGCGAGGTCGAAGAGTGCACGGCCACCGGGGATGGATCCGGTGAAGCCCACGGCTTTGATGGCAGGATCCTGCACCAGGGCTGTGCCCACCTCGCGGCCGCTGACCAAGGAGAAAAGGCCTTCCGGAGCACCTGCAGAGCGCAGAGCCCCGGTGACGACCTCGGCTGTGCGTTCGGAGAGCTTCAGGTGGCCCGAGTGCGCCTTGACGATCACCGAGCAGCCCACTGCCAGCGCCGAGGCGGTGTCGCCGCCGGCCACGGAAAAGGCGAACGGGAAGTTCGATGCGGAGAAGACCGCTACGGGGCCGATGGGCCGGAGGATGCGTCGCAGGTCCGGCTTAGGCGGGATGGCGGAGGGATCCGCGTGGTCAATCACGGCCTCCAGGTAGGAACCCTCGGTGACCACGCGGGCAAAGAGGCGCAGCTGCCCGGAGGTGCGGGCCACCTCACCGGTCAGGCGAACCGAGCCCAGCCTGGTCTCCGAGTCGGCGATCTCCACGAGTTCAGCCGTGTTGGCATCCAGCGCATCAGCAACAGCGTTGAGCCAGCCGGCACGCTCGGCATCGGAGGCAGCCGCCGCAGTGGAGGCCGCCTTGCTGGCGGCAGCGGTGAGCTCTGAAAGTGAAAGGGTTGCAGTTGTCACTGGAAGTTCCTGTTCTTCATGTCGGAGTTCGTGCCTAAGTTCATGGTGATTGCGTTCATTGTGTCGGCGCCCATGGCTTCCGGACTTTCGCGAAAGCGGAGGCCGAGGCCCGGCTGGTCGACAAGCGTCACGCGGCTGTTGCTGAACCGGACCGGCGACGGCGCGGCCAGGATGCCCAACTGCTCGAAGGACGCATCTTCGACATCCTCCACCAGGGTGGGTTCCGCCAAGGTCAACGCAAGCTGGCCGGAAAGCTCGGGAAGCAGGTGGGGCATCACCCGGATGCTGTTGGTCCGGGCAAGCTCGACAATCCGCCGGAACGGAGTGATCCCGCCCACCCGGATGATGTTCGGCTGGATGATGTCCACCGCTTCCGCCTGGATGAAATCGCGGAAGCGGTAGATGGTGTGCAGGTTTTCGCCCAGGGCGATGGGCACGAGCGAATGCTTGCGCAGCCTGCGGTAGGCCCACAGATCGTCCGCGCGGAGCGGTTCTTCGAGCCACTCCAGCCCGTAACCAGCCAGTATGTCCAAGGCGCGGAGGGTGGTGGGCAGGTCCCAGCGCTGGTTGGCGTCGATCATGAGCTTGCGGTCCGGGCCCAGCACGGACCGGACCGCCGCCACACGCTCTGCGTCCTCGCGGATGTCGGGCTTGCCCACCTTGATTTTCACAGCACGGTGTCCGGCGGCCACCCAGCGCCGGACCTGCTCCACGAGCTCGTCCAGCGTGTAGTGCAGGTTCACGCCCGAGCCGTACACCTCGGCCGACTCCTGGCGTTGCCCCAGCAGTCCGGTTACCGAAGTTCCCGCCCGGCGTGCCTGGAGATCCCAGAGGGCAAGGTCCACGCCCGCCATCGCGATGGTTGTCAGTCCCCCGCCGCCGGCCTCGTGCAGTCGCTTCCACAGGGGATCCCACACCAGCTCCGGGTTCGCAGGGAGGCCGGTGACGAAAGGGGCGATGTCGTAGTCCAGGAGGGCTTTGACCGCCTGCGGACCAATGGTGGGCGTCCACGAAAACCCGTGCCCCGCACCGCCGTCGTCCGTGCGGATCTCGGTGACGATGACATGGTTTTCGGGTGCTTCCACTCCCCAGCTGCGCCGCAGCGGAACGGTGATGAGCCGCGTGGACAGACCCGTGATGACGGGCCCCGTCCGGACGGCTTCGGCGACTGGCACGCTCATCAGCGGCCAGCCAGCTCGTAGCCCTTGGCGAGGATAGACTTCAGCTGGACCAGCTGGTCCTCCGTGGGGTCCACCAGCGGTGGGCGCACAGGGCCAACAGCCAGTCCGCCGAGCCGCAGGCCGGCCTTGATCAGAGAGACGCCGAAGCCTGGAGTCTGGTCGCGGAGCCGCACCAGCGGGGCATAGAAGCCCTCCAGCAGGGCGTTCCGGCGTTCCTCATCGCCGGAAACATACGCGTCGTAGTACGCCTTGGCGATCTCGGGAGCCATGGCAAAAGCTGCCGAGGAGTAGAGCGGGATGCCCAGTCCGCGGTAGGCCCCCTGCGTCAATTCGGCGGTCAGCAGGCCGTTGAACAGCGCAAAGTCCTCCCGTCCTGTGGCTCGCACCGCTGACACGATCTCCTGCGCCAGGCCGACATCGCCGAGGCCGTCCTTGAAGCCAATCACCTTCGGGTTGGCGGCGAGACGGGCCATCGAGGCGGCCGTAAACTTGGCGTTGCCGCGGTGGTAGACGATCACCGGGAGGCTGCTGGCATCCGCCACTGCCTCGATGTATGCAACGAGCCCTTCCGTCGGGCCCGTGACGAGGTAGGGCGGCAGGACCAGGAGGGCGTCGGCGCCGGCCTCTTCTGCCACGCGGGCTGCGGCAATGGCATGGCCGAGCGGGCCGCCGGCACCGGCAACCACTGGCACTTGGCCGGCCACCACCTCGACGGCGGCGGTCACCACAGTGCGCACCTCCTCAATGCTCAGGGCATGGAACTCGCCGGTGCCACATGCAGGGAACACACCACCGGGGCCGAACGGGAGCCTGGAAGAAATATGCTCCTTGAGGACGTCCACATCAACCGAGCCTTCGGGCGTGAACGGGGTGACGGGGAAGAACAGAACGCCGTCGAATTTCATGGTGTCTCCTTGGATCCGGTTCCTGCCGCGACGAGCGCGGCAGCGGTCCCTTCATTGGGGGTGGTCCCTGTCTTGAGTTCAGTCCGCCAGCTGCGCTTGGGCTGCCAGCCGAGCAGGTCACGGGCCTTGGCGATGGAGAATGCCGGAGCCGTTCCGGTGAGCCCGGCACTCAGCTCGGCGCTGCCGGGCAGGAACCTCGGGATCAACTCGGCCAGTGGCGCTGTGGCCAGCGCGTCCGCGGCACCCACGAAGAACGTTTCGCCGTTGGGGATGTGCTCCATCTTCTGAAGCAGCACATCCAGGAAGTCCGCCACGTCCCGGGCATCCACGTAATTGAACAGTGCGGGGGCGGACAGCGCCGGGTCAGCGAGCCGTTCGGCCACGGTGTGGCCCTGCTGGGTGGGCGCGCCTTCCCATTCCTCCGGCGAGATCACGTAGCAGGGTCGGAACGCCGCGTACCGGATTTCCTTTCCCTGCGCCGCGGCAAACATCTGCACGGTCTGTTCCGCGATCAGCTTGGACAGCGCGTAGGCGTTCCAGGGGCGGGGCGTGGTGCCCTCATCCACGGGGAATCCCTCCGGCAGCCAGCCCGCCGGCGAGCCGTAGCCCAGGACAGTAGGGCTGCTGGCGGTGATGATCTTGCCTACCCCCAGCTCCGTGGCCGCGCTGATCACGGCATAGGCGAGGCGGGTGTTGGTGGCGAAGATGACATGTTCCGGCGCGCTGAACGGGATTGCAATCGCCGCAAGGTGGATGACGGCGTCGGGCGTGGTTTTCCGGATGAGGCGCAAGGCCTCTCCCGGCGCCAGAAGGTCACCCGTCTCCTGGACAACACCGGCGGGCAGTTGGTCCGCAGGGACAGCTTCCCGGTCCACCGAGATCACGTGGTGGCCTGCTTCCGCGAGCCCCGCCACAACGCTGCGCCCCAGCCTGCCGGAGCCGCCGGTCACAAAAATCCTGCTCATGATGTTCCTTTAGGTTGAAGGCCGGGCCTGGTTGCCGCGCCGGAGGTCGACGCCGAGGTCCAGGTCCTCGATGCGGACCGGCAGTGACGATTCCAGCGAGAGGTTGCCGGCAATGCCTACGGACACGGAGCGGAGGCCGTCGAGGTAGCCGGAGGGCCGTCCCAGCGGGTCTTCGCCGGGACCGTTGAAGAGGTCCGAGAGCAGAAGCTCGTCGCCGCCGCCGTGGCCGCCTTCGCCGTTGACGATGGGCACCTCGTAGGCGGCTTCCCAGTGGCGCTGGACCACCAGGCGTTCACCGTTGCGGCGAATGGCGTCCTCTTCCTCAATGGGGGTGGCGCTCGGGTCCACGACTGTCTTTTTGTCCGTGCTGCTGAGGACTGCGGCGCGTTCCACCACCTCCAGCTCGGCACGCCCTTCGGTGCCATTGACCGCCACGCGGTAGCCTTCCCAGGGGCTGTGGGCGTTTAGCGAGTAGCTCAGGCGCGGACCGCCCTGGTATTCAACCACCAGGGCCAGGTTGTCTTCGATCGTGATGCCGCCGGTAAAGACGTCCTGGTCGCGGCGGTAACCGTCGTAGTGCTCGTTGTCGAGGAAGAGGGCCTTCAGCCGCTCATCGTCACGGAGGTCCAGCGAAAACGGATCCTTTTCGACGGCAGCGGGAGCGCCGGCGTCGGGCGTTCCGCGCTCCGGACGGGGGCCCAGTCCGCGCTCGGCGGCGTTCTTGTCGCCGTAGAACTTCAGGCCGCCAGAGGCGAAGACGCGCTCGGGCACATCATTGATCCACCAGTTGACGAGGTCGAAGTGGTGGGAGGCCTTGTGGATCAGCAGGCCGCCGGAGTTCTTCTTCTCACGGTGCCAGCGGCGGAAGTAGTCCGCGCCGTGGACGGTGTCCAGGACCCACCTGAAATCGATGGAGGTGACCTTGCCGATCACGCCGCTCTGGATGATCTCCTTGAGCGCGCTGTTGCGTGGTGAGTAGCGGTAGTTGAAGGTGACAACCACGTTGCGGCCGGTCTCCTCCACGGCCTTGGTTATCCGGCGGCAGCCTTCGGCATCGATGGTGAGCGGCTTTTCGACGACGACGTCGGCGCCCGCCGTGAGTGCCTCCACGATGTAGTCCGCGTGTGTGTAGTCAGGTGTGGTCACCACGACGCGGTCAACGTTGTTGGCCTGGATGAAGGCAGTGAGGTCCGCTGGATCGAAGGAGGCAACGGGACCGGGCGCCCCCAGTTCCTGGATGAGCTTCTGGTAGAACTCCACACGGCCGGGGTTGACGTCCGAGAACGCCACGAGCTCGGCGGTGTCCGAGTGCTTCCCAAAGATGGCGCGGATATACATTTCCGAACGGCCGCCGGTGCCGATGAGTGCGATGCGCGCCTTGGCGGAACGGCCCGTGCCGGCAGCAACTTCCGCGGTGGTCCCGGTAACGGATTCGGAGCCGGAGACCGCGGTGACGGAACTCGGCTCGGCTGTGTTGACCATGGTGGTCCCTTTCAATGGCTTAACACTGGGCCGGTGGCGGCCTGGCTGGTGCGGGGGGGGTGGTGCCGTGTGCTGCTGGGTTTTGATGGATGGTTTTGTGGCGAGTTCGTGAGAAAGCGTTTTCTCGACCCGCTATATGATTTGTATCAAGAGATGCGCGGTCCCGTCAACCATTATCCCCCGTGGGAGAAAGCGTTTTCTGGCAGGACTTCCAGAAGGGTGGGTCACAGGTAAGCGGCGCCGCAACCCTCAAATCGCAAAACGGGCAGAAATCGGTTTCCGATAGCGTTATATGCTTTCACTCATGACACCTCTGGTCCCTGATCCTGCACCGCCCGGGCAGGCACACTGGCTCCAGGGGCTTACGAAAGGCAGACCATGGTGAGGAAATCGGCAACCGGCAGGATCGGCATCGCAGACGTTGCCGTTAAGGCCGGGGTCTCACATGCCACGGTTTCGCGCGTGATGAACGGAAACTTCACGGTTGACCCGGACATCGCGGCACGGGTGCGCGCGGCTGCGGCAGAGCTGAAATATCAGCCGAACCCCGTCGGGCGCAGTCTGGCACTCGGCAAAACGGACACCATTGGCATCGTGGTGCCGGACCTCGCCAACCCCACCTTCCAGGCGATCCTGCGTGGATTGAGCCGGGCAGCAGCCCAGGACGGTTACCGCATCCTGATCGCAGATACCTTCGAGGTGTCCAGCGAGGAAGCCATCCTGGCCGGCGAGGCCAGGCGCAGGTGCGACGGCCTGGTCCTGTGCGCACCACGCATGAGCGACGCCGAACTTGAGGAAATAGCACCGTCCCTGCACCCCCTCGTCCTGATCAACAGGACAACGGCGACTGCCGGGGTGCCCAGCCTGGTGGTGGACTATGGCCAGGGAGTCCAGGACCTGGCAGAACATCTGGTCGGGCTCGGCCACACCCGGCTGGCATTCCTGGCCGGGCCGGCCCGCAGCGCGTCCAACGGGCTCCGGCTCCAGGGCCTGGCGGCCTTCAAGGCAGCCCACCCGCAGGTAGAGGTCCGGATGCTGGAAGGCGGCTCGGACTTCGACACAGGCCACCGGGCGGTGGATGCCGTCCTGGACAGCGGCGCCACGGGCATTTTGGCCTTCAATGACCTGGTGGCCATGGGCCTCCTGAGCGGGCTTCATGAACGCGGCGTCAAGGTGCCGGAAGATATCTCCGTTACGGGCTTTGACGACATCCCCTTCGCCCGGTACACCACCCCCACCCTCACCACTGCCGCGGTACCCATCACCGAGCTCGGCCAACAGGCGTGGCACCAGATGAGGGCGCTGATCCGGAAGGAAAGCAGTGACGTGCCCGGCAGCAGGTACCAGCCCCGTCTGGAGGTCCGGGGCAGCACGGGCCCAGCGAGGGCTGCCCGGTCAGCGGTACACGGCTAACCTCCCGCCAGGTCCTGGAGATCGGGCCGCGCTAACAGAGCTCCCTCGCACGCAAAGATCCGCTTTAAGGCCGGCCCTGCTCCGTGTGACCGGAACCCAGCCCGGCCTCCTTGTAGTACCCCTCGATGTGGGCAGCCACCAGCTTGGCCGCACGTGCGCCGTCGTCGTTCCTTACGGCGGCAAGAATTTCATGATGCTCCACCCGCAGGCGCGACGCCGTGGCCTCCCAGTCCGGCAGATTGGCCGTCAGCTGCGCGGCATACCCCTGGATGGATTCCCGCAGCGACCCCATCATGGCGCTCACCACGGCGTTCCCGGCGGCGTCGGCCAGGGCCAGGTGGAAACGAACGTCCAACGCCAGGAAGTCGCTGACTCCGAGATCCTGGCGGGCCATGCCGTCGAGGAGCGTGGCCGCCTCTTCCAGTTCCGGCGCGTCCGGGCTCGCTTTCGCCACAGCCCAGGACTCCAGCAAAACGCGCGTCTCCACGATGTCCGCCACCGGCAGGTGCTGAGTGGCAACGTGCAGCCGCAGGGCAGAGCCGAGCGCCGCCGTCGGATCAGAGATGACTACGGTTCCCGCCTCCGGACCTGACCCCACCCCGGCCCGGACCACCCCCATGGCTTCAAGGATCCGGATGGCCTCGCGCACGGATGTCCGGGAAACCCGGAGCTGTTCGGCAAGGGTTCGCTCCGCGGGAAGCCGGCCGCCCACGGTCAGCTGGCCCTCGGAAAGCCTACTTTCGATCCAGTGCAGGACAAGCTGGTGGGTTCGCATAGGGCCATCCTAGTTGATGTGGTCGGACCACATGGCCTACAGTGTGGTTAGACCACAGATGCGGCCACTGTCGGCCAGCCCACCAGCGGAGGAAGCCATGACCCACACCATCCAGCCGAACAACCCGGAAGCCACGCCGGCGCCGGACGCGACGGACATCCCGGCCACTGGCACTGCCTCTCCCGGCCCCGCATCTCCTTCCGTGCTACCCGCGGCGCTCAAGCGCCGGATCCCCAAGTACTCCGATCTTGCTCCCCTCATGCAGTTCAAGAAGCCAGAGTTCAGCAAGGAAGCCCGCCTCAGGCGCGCCAGCACCATCTGGGAACTCCGGGACATCGCCAAGCGCCGCACCCCCCAGGCACCCTTCGACTACACGGACGGCGCAGCCGAAGGCGAAATCACCCTGCGCCGTGCCCGGGAAGCATTCCTTGACATTGAGTTCCGCCCCGGCATTCTGCGGGACGTCTCGAGCATCGACCTGGGCACGGAGATCCTCGGCAAGCCCTCCCGGCTCCCCGTGGGCATCGCGCCCACGGGCTTCACCCGCATGATGCAGTCGGAAGGCGAATACGCCGGCTCACAGGCAGCAGAAGCAGCAGGGATCCCCTACACCCTCTCCACGATGGGTACCGCCTCAATTGAGGACGTTGCAGCGGCTGCCCCCAATGGCCGCAACTGGTTCCAGCTCTACCTCTGGACAGACCGCGACCGTTCTCTGGAACTGATTGAGCGTGCCGCCAAGGCCGGCAACGATACGCTCATGGTCACGGTGGACACAGCCGTAGCCGGCGCCCGACTCCGGGACGTCCGCAACGGCATGACCATCCCGCCGGCCCTCACCATCAAGACTGTGCTGGACGCGTCCTACCGCCCGGCTTGGTGGTTCAACTTCCTCACCCACGAGCCACTGACCTTCGCCTCGCTGTCCCGCTACACCGGTACCGTGGCGGACCTCATCAACTCCATGTTCGACCCCACCCTCACCTTCGAGGACCTGGACTGGCTGCGTGAAACCTGGAAGGGCAAGCTGGTGGTCAAGGGCATCCAGACGGTTGAGGATGCCCGCAAGGTGGTAGACCACGGTGCCGACGGCGTGGTGCTTTCCAACCATGGCGGCCGCCAGTTGGACCGCGCACCCATCCCGTTCCACCTGCTCCCGGCCGTCAAGCAGGCCTTCGAGGCGGACAACTCGGACGCGGCCATCATCCTGGACACCGGCATCATGAGCGGCGCGGACATCGTGGCCGCCCTGGCACTGGGCGCCGATTTCACTCTGATTGGGCGGGCCTACCTCTACGGCCTGATGGCAGGCGGCCGGGCGGGCGTGGACCGGGCCATCCAGATCCTCGAGAAGGACATGGCCCGCACCATGGCACTGCTGGGCGTCAGCAAGATCTCGGACCTCACGCCGGACCACGTCCGCCTGCTCGGCAAATAGCCCTTCTCCCGGAACTGACTGGCAGTAAGTGTCCTTTTGTGCCCTCAAACCGACACTTACTGCTAGTTAGACACTTACTGCTAGTTACTTGAGTCCGGGCCTACTTTTTGCGGCCGAACTTCGGCAGGTTGGGGAGGTTGGCCAGGAGGTCCGCAGCCTTCGTGGCGGCGCGGCCAACGGTGCGGCCGATCTGCTGCGGAACGGTGTCATCGCTGAGCGGAGCCACGGTGCCGCCCGGAATGACGACGGCGGGACTCAGTTCGGCGCCTCCTTGGGCCAGGACGCCGGCCGCTACCGTATGAGCGGCCACGCCATCAGGGTCCGTCACGGACTGCAGAGGCGTCTTGCCGTCCTTCCCCGCGGGAACCTTCGCAGTCGTCTGCTCCTGTGGCTTTCCGGCGGCGGGCGCCCGGCCGACGTCGAACGTCTCCAGCCAGCTGGCAATCCCCTCAAGTGGCTTGGGGTTGAGCGCATAGTAGCGCTTCTGGCCCTGTGCACGCATGCTCACGAGTTGCGCTTCGCGGAGAACCTTCAGGTGCTTCGAAATAGTGGGCTGGCTGGCCGACAACTCCTCCACCAGCTCCCCCACCGCCTTGTCCCCTCCACGAAGGGATACCAGGATGTCGCGCCGGGTTGCTTCCGCAATGACGGCAAATACGTCGTCTGTCACCATGCCTCCCACCCTAGCGACATATACGCCGAAAGGCATCAACTATTTCGGCCCGCGCCATTGCTGTGAAAGGCGCAATGGCAGGTGCGCGACAACGGCCGGGACTAGTCGAACCAGGGATCCAGACCGTACAGCGGGAACACTGCTTTGCGTGTGGCCATGACGGTCCGGTCCACCCCGTCATTGGGATCGAACCCCACTTCCCAGGACCGCCACCACAGCTCCACGTCATCGCCCATGAGCGCGGGCGTGGCGGTGCCGAACTTGTCTTCCACATACGAGCGCCAGTCCTCCGGCACCGGGGCGCGCAGGGGCACGGGGCGCCCCGCTGCGATGGCGATCAGGTGGCTCCAGGACCGCGGGACCACACCGGTGACGTTGTAGCCCCCGCCGCCGGTTGCGATCCAGCGGCCGCCGCAATGCCGGGCGGCCAGGTTCCCGATGGCGGTGGCGGCTTCACGCTGTCCGTCAACACTGATGTTGAGATGCGCCAGGGGATCCAGGCGGTGCGAGTCGCAGCCGTGCTGGCTCACGATGACCTCAGGTTCAAAAGCAGTGACGAGCTGCGGCACCACCGCGTGGAAGGCGCGCAACCAGCCGGCGTCGCCGGTTCCGGACGGCAGGGCGACGTTCACCGCGCTGCCTGCAGCCTGCGGACCGCCGATCTCGTTGGCGAAGCCCGTGCCCGGAAAAAGCGTGAGCCCGCTTTCATGCAGCGAGATGGTCAGAACCCGGGGATCATCCCAGAAGATGCTTTCCGTCCCGTCCCCGTGATGCGCGTCGACGTCGATGTATGCCACGCGCCGGATACCGCCGTCGAGCAGTTTACGGACCGCAAGGGCTGAATCGTTGTAGATGCAGAAGCCACTGGCGCGCTCCCGGGCAGCATGGTGCATCCCGCCACCAAAGTTCACCGCGTGCAGTGCGGAGCCGTCCAGGACCGCGGACGCCGCGAGCAGGGATCCGCCGGCCAGCCGTGCGGCGGCTTCGTGCATTCCGGCGAAGGCGGGATCGTCCTCCGTGCCGAGGCCCCGGGCTTCGTCCGGCGACGCCGGGTCCTCGCTGACGCGGTGCACTGCCTCGACGAACTCCGGTGAGTGCACGGTCGCCAGTTCGGCGTCGGACGCTACGTGCGGGGCCTGAACGGTGACGTGGGCCAGGTCCAGGAGCCCAAGGCTCCTGGCCAGCCGCGCTGTGAGATCCATCCGCGCCGGCGCCATCGGGTGGCCCGGGCCGAAATTGTAGGCGGTCATGGCGGAGTTCCACACCACCACCGTTGGCGGCGCGGGCAGGGTGAGACCGGGCAGGTATGTCATCAATCACAGGCTACCCGAGCACGCCATCTCCTCCTGCCCGGCAATGTGGCGCCCTTTAGTGGTTTACTACTGAAGGAACAGTTTCTACCGAGGACAAGCCACAGATGACGGAAAGCCAGTCGAGGCCCCGGAACCCCGCCAGTTGGCAAGCCGCCGGACCGGAGCGGGAAGGCCTCTGGATCTTCACGCGGCTCCGCGACGTCATTGACGATATCGCCAACACCTCGCCCGCCCGTCTTGCCCTCAGCGCGTTCGCCACCGTCTGTCTGGTGTTCACTTTCCTGCTTTCGCTGCCCATCTCGTCAGCCAGCGGTGCAGCCACGCCGTTGCACCAGGCGCTGTTCACAGCGGTATCCGCTGTGTGCGTCACCGGCCTGACGGTGGTTTCGACGGCGGTGCACTGGTCCTTCTTCGGCCAGGTGATCATCCTGGTCGGCATTTTCGTGGGCGGCCTGGGCACACTGACACTCGCTTCGCTGCTGGCCCTGATGGTGAGCAAGAAGCTCGGTGTCCGCGGCAAACTCATTGCCCAGGAGGCCATGAACAACGCAGGCCGCCTGGGTGAGGTGGGCACCCTGCTGCGGATTGTCATCACGACCTCCGTGGTGATCGAGGGTGTGCTGGCCCTGGCCCTGGTTCCCCGGTTCCTGCTGTTGGGTGAGCCGTTCTGGCAGGCCCTGTGGCACGGCGTGTTCTACTCAATCTCGTCCTTCAACAACGCCGGCTTTACCCCGCATTCGGACGGCATTGTGCCTTACGAGACGGATCTGTGGATCCTGGTTCCGCTGATGCTGGGCGTGTTCCTCGGCAGCCTGGGCTTCCCCGTGGTCATGGTCCTGCAGCAGAACGGGCTCAACTGGAAGAAGTGGAACCTGCACACCAAGCTGACCATCCAGGTGTCCTTCATCCTGCTGGCGGCAGGCACCGTGCTGTGGGCCCTCATGGAGTGGGACAACGCCCGGACCATCGGGCCCATGAACATCGCCGACAAATTCACGCACTCACTCTTCGCCTCCGTCATGACCAGGTCCGGCGGCTTCAACCTCGTGGAACAGAACCATCTGGAATCCACCACCATGCTGCTTACGGATGCCCTGATGTTCGCCGGAGGTGGCTCGGCATCCACCGCAGGCGGCATCAAGGTGACCACCATCGCCGTGATGTTCCTTGCCATTGTGGCCGAGGCCCGTGGCGATGCCGATGTCAAGGTCTACGGCCGGACCATCCCCCAGGGCACCATGCGCGTAGCAATCTCAGTGATCGTGGCAGGCGCCACACTTGTCTCCGTCTGCGCCTTCCTGCTCCTGCAGATCAGTGGAGCGTCCCTGGACCGGGTGCTGTTTGAAACCATTTCGGCCTTCGCCACGGTCGGGTTGAGTACGAATCTCAGCGCGGAACTTCCACCGTCGGGCGTTTATGTCCTTGCCGTCCTGATGTTCGCAGGCCGTGTGGGCACCGTTACCCTTGCTGCCGGCCTGGCACTGCGCCAGCGCAGCCAGCTGTACCACTACCCGGAAGAGAGGCCCATCATTGGCTAATTCCTCAGGCGCCCCCAACCGCCCCGCCCATAACGCGCCAGTCCTGGTGATCGGGCTGGGCCGCTTCGGCTCCTCCACCGCAGAACAGCTCGTGAAACAGGGCCGCGAGGTGCTTGCAATCGAACGCGACCGGACCCTGGTCCAGAAGTGGGCTCCGCTCCTCACCCATGTGGTGGAGGCTGACGCCACCAACATCGACGCTCTGCGCCAGCTCGGCGCGCAGGAGTTCAGTTCCGCGGTGGTGGGCGTTGGGACGTCCATCGAGTCCTCGGTCCTGATCACCGTGAACCTGGTGGACCTGGGCATCGAGCACCTGTGGGTCAAGGCCATCACGCCGTCGCACGGAAAAATCCTCACCCGTATCGGCGCCAACCACGTCATCTACCCGGAGGCTGACGCCGGCGTCCGGGCCGCCCACCTCGTCTCCGGCCGCATGCTGGACTTCATCGAGTTCGACGACGACTTCGCCATCGTCAAGATGTACCCGCCACGTGAAACGGTCGGGTTCACGCTGGACGAATCCAAAGTGCGGTCCAAGTACGGTGTGACGATCGTGGGCGTGAAATCCCCGGGCGAGGACTTCACCTACGCCCGCCCGGAGACCAAAGTATCTTCCCGCGACATGTTGATCGTATCCGGCCACGTTGATCTGCTGGAGCGCTTCGCGGCCCGGCCCTAACGCCCGTCAGCTGGGCCACTGGAGCGGGACAATCAGCCGAGCTGCTTGGTGATCTCCGCCGCGCGGTCCGCGGCCGCCCGGGCGCCGGCAGCGATGATCGACGGAATGCCGCGGTCATCGAAAGTCGCGATGGCGCGCTCCGTGGTGCCGTTGGGGCTGGTCACGGCCTTGCGAAGGGCCGATGGATCGGCCCCTGGCTCGGCCAGCATGAAGCCTGCGCCAGCCACTGTTTCCCGGGCAAGGAGCAGTGACAGCTCAGGGGGCAGGCCTAATTCGACGCCGGCGGAAGCCATGGCCTCCGCCAGGTAGAACGCGTAAGCCGGTCCTGAACCGCTGATGGCTGAGAGCGCATCCACCTGGTCCTCCGGCACCTCAACCACGGTTCCCGCCGACTTGAGGATGTCCTTGGCCTTCTGAAGCTGCTCCGGTGTGCAGTGGCTGCCGGGGGATACAGAAACGACGCCGCGGCCCAGCTTGGCGGGCGTATTGGGCATGGTCCTGATGACCGGCTGGCCGTCCGGCAGCGCGGCTTCCAGCTGCGCCAGGGAGACAGCTGCGGCGACGCTGATGACGATGGTCCCGGGCGAGAGCGATCCGCTGATCTCCCTGGCCAGGTCGGCGATCCCCGGCGGTTTGACGCCAAGAATGACGACGGCGGAGCCCTTGGCGGCCTGCTTGTTGTTGTCCGGTTCCTCCTCGCCGGCGATGGCGGTGATCCCGTGGTGGCGTTCGGCCAGCTCGGCCGCCCGGTCTGCCCGCCGGACAGTGGCCACGATGTCGGATGGGTCTGTTCCACCCTCCAGCAGGCCACTGAGGATGGCTTCGTTCATGGATCCACAGCCAAGGAATGCGATTCGGTTGCTCATGGATCCATCATTGCAGTTCGACCGCCGCCCTGCAGAAAAGTACTCCTGCAGCGATTCACAGCGGACTCCCATGTTCGCTGCAGCTCGCTCACAACTTAGGTCCCTAACGTAGGTATTGCCTCATTGAGGGTGCGAGTGATGCGGCAAGCATGGGGATGTTTGCCCGGAGCGCCGGTGGCCTGCAGCAGGTTTTCCCCCATTTTCCTGCTGCGGGCCCCGGCGCTTTCGCGTTAACCCGGTCTTCGCGTCAAGCCTGCCTTCGCGTTGCGGCTTCCTCGCACCAAGCAAACTTGTTTTAACCCGCCTGTGCCAGCACACCGCCGCGGCAGACTCAGATGGCGAGGGACCCCTCGGGTGTCACAACATGGGGCGCCGGATCCAGCGGACCGGCAAAGACCAGCTGGTCCAGGCGCCGCAGAATGAGGCCTTCGCGCAGAGCCCAGGGACAGATCCTGACCTTCTTGAAGTTGAACATTTCCAGGGCCGCCTCGGCCACCAGCGCGCCCGCCAGCAGCTGGTTGGCGCGCGCCTCAGAAACGCCCGGCAGGTGCAACCGGTCCTCCGTCTTCATCGCTGAGATGCGCTGGGCCCAGACGCCGAGGTCGATGCCGTTCAGTTCACGCTTTACGTACGGGCCCGCAGCGCTGGGTGCCGCGCCGGCGATCCTGGCCAGTGAGCGGAAGGTCTTGGACGTCCCTGCTACGAGGTTTGCCCGGCCCAGGCCTTCGAACTCCTTGACGGCTGGTTTGAGCGACGCCCGGATGTAGCGGCGCAGCTCTTTCACGCTTTTTGCCGATGGCGGGTCCTCGGTGAGCCAGTCACGGGTGAGACGGCTCGCACCGAGGGGCACGGAGGTGGCGACTTCGGGAAGCTCGTTCTGGCCGAAAGCCATTTCGAAGGACCCGCCACCGATGTCCAGGTTCAGGATGGGCCCGGCTCCCCAGCCGTACCAGCGCCTGACTGCGAAGAAGGTCATCGACGCCTCTTCGTCGCCCGTCAGTTCCTGCAGTGTCACGGTAGTTTCGTGCTTGACTCGGGCAAGGACCGCCGGACCGTTGGTCGCCTCACGAATGGCCGAGGTGCAGAAGGCCAGCAGGTCCTCGGCTTTGTGCTTGGCCGCGAACTCCCAGGCTTCCAGGACAAACTCGGTCAACTCATGCTGCCCGTCGTCGGTGATGTTGCCGTCACCGTCCAGGTACTGCACCAGGGAGAGCGGACGCTTGTGCGACGCGAATGGCACCGGACGCGCGCCAGGGTGGGCATCCACCAGGAGGAGGTGGACAGTATTGGACCCGATATCGAGGACGCCTAGCCGCATGCAGCCATTATTGCCCGGGCGGGCACCTGGCTCACAACCGGCGCAGCAGAAGTCAGTCTGCGACGGGGTCCGTGGCCTCGCCGTCGGGAAGCTCATCGGCGCGTTTGAAGTCGCGCTTGATGTTGGCCACGCCCTCGGGATTGATCTCGAAGCCAAAGGCGGCGCCCGGATTGATCACCATGCCAAGCTCTTCGCCGATGTTGGCGATGATGGCGGCGCCCTGGGTCCCAAGGACATTAGGGGCAGCCTCCAGGTACTGCACGTCCACACGGCTCGGGTGCGAGAAGACCGCCAGGACAGGATCGCCGTCGGCATTCGCCAGCACCAGCGGCTCCACCTGCGAGTCCTCGCCTTCAGGCCCTTCGGTGCTCACGACGTAGACCTCGCTGTTGAGGAAGGACAGGATGACGTCCACCGGGCTGGCGTCGGGCTGTCCGCCCTGGGCGAGCTTCTCTTCGAGGTCGTTCAGGGGCTGGAGATCCGTGTGCGCGGGCTGTTCAGTCATGTATCTACTCGATCACGTCGGGGAGCCGGGGCGCAAACGGGAGTGTCCGCCCTAACGCGAAATCGCCGGAAGCCTGCGGGCTCGCTGGAACATTCCGGCGGACCCGCACGCTTCCGGCGAACCCGGTGCCGGCGCCCCTACTTCTTGGCGGCGGCCTTCTTTTTCGGCGGTGCCTTGCGGGCCGTGGTGGTCCGCTTGACCGGGCCCTTGGCCCTTTTTTCCGCGAGGAGTTCGACGGCGCGTTCCCGGGTCAGTTCCTCGAGGGACGTGGTGCGCGGGACGGTGATGTTGGTGACGCCGTCCGTGATGTACGGCCCGAAGCGGCCTTCCTTCACCACGATGTTCTTCTCCGACACAGGGTCCGGCCCGAACTCAGCCAGCGGCGGCACCGCGGCACGCGCACCGCGCTGCTTGGGCTGGGAGTAGATCTCCAGGGCCTGCTCCAGCGTAATGGTGAAGATTTCCTCTTCGGAGCCGATCGAACGGGAGTCCGTGCCCTTCTTCAGGTACGGGCCAAAACGTCCATTCTGGACGGTGATGAGGTTCCCTTCGGCGTCCTCGCCCAGTGCCCGGGGCAGGCTCATGAGCTGCAGCGCCTCATCCAGGGTGACGGAATCAACCGACATGGACGCGAACAGCGAGCCCGTGCGGGGCTTAGCCTTGACGGGCTTCTTCGGGGGCTTGGGCTTGCCGTTCTTGTAGTACTCCACAGGCTGGTTGGCCAATTGTTCGTCGGTCATCTCGGGGATGACCTCCGTGACATAGGCGCCATAGCGGCCGTTCTTGGCCACGACAGTGTGCCCGGTGTGCGGATCAGCACCCAGCACGCGTTCTTCCGGTGCCGCTGTTTCCATGAGTTCGATGGCCTTGGCTGCCGTCAGTTCATCAGGAGCCAGGTCCTCGGGAACGTTCGCACGCGAGGATTCCACGATCTCGCCGGTCTTGGCGTCCACGGTCGGGATGGAGCTTTCCAGGTAAGGGCCGAACTTGCCCACCCGCAGAGTGATGCCGTCCGCGATGGGAACGGAGTTGATCTCGCGGGCATCGATCTCGCCGAGGTTGTTCACAATGCTCAGCAGGCCGGGGTCCGAGTCTTCGCCGTAGTAGAAGTGCTTGAGCCAGGCGGAACCCACTGCCTGGCCGTTGGCGATCTTGTCCAGGTCGCCTTCCATGTCGGCCGTGAATTCGTAGTCCACGTAGTCCGTGAAGTGCTGCTCCAGGAGTCGGATCACGGAGAACGCGATCCAGCTCGGGACCAGGGCCGAGCCCTGCTTCCGGACGTAGCCGCGGTCCTGAATGGTGGAGATGGTGGAGGCATAGGTGGACGGACGCCCGATGCCCTTCTTTTCCAGTTCCGCCGTCAGGGAGGCTTCGGTGAAGCGTGGCGGCGGGGAGGTCTCATGGCCTACAGCCACAATTTCCGACGCCGTCAGGGCATCGTTCTTGGCCACGTTCGGCAGGCGGCGGGCTTCGTCGGAATCGTCGTCGCCGCGGCTTTCGTCCTTGCCTTCCTCATAGGCGGCAAGGAAGCCGGGGAACGTGATGACAGTGCCGGAGGCGGAGAATTCGGCGTCTTTGCCTTTGGCAGAGCCGCTGACAGCCACGGCACCGAGGCGGATCGTGGCGGTGGAGCCCTTGGCGTCGGCCATCTGCGAGGCGACGGTGCGCTTCCAGATCAGCTCGTACAGGCGGAACTCGTCGCCCGAGAGCTGCTTGGCCACCTGGGCAGGCGTACGGAAGGAGTCACCCGCGGGACGGATGGCCTCGTGGGCCTCCTGCGCGTTCGCGGCCTTGCTGGTGTAGACGCGGGGCGACTGCGGGACATATTCCGGGCCGTACAGCTCGGAGGCCTGGCGGCGGGCGGCCGTGAGGGCCTCGTCACTCAGCGCCGAGGAGTCGGTACGCATATAAGTGATATAGCCGTTTTCATACAGGCGCTGGGCGACCTGCATGGTGCTCTTGGAGGAGAAGCGCAGCTTGCGGCCTGCCTCCTGCTGGAGCGTGGAGGTGGTGAACGGCGCAGCAGGGCGGCGCGTGTACGGCTTGGTGTCCACTGACCGGACGCGGAAGTCGGCGTCCTGCAGGCCTGCTGCCAGCGAGGTGGCCAGCTCCTCGTTGAGGTGGGCCGCATTGCGGGAGACGAGTTCGCCGTCGTCGTTGAAGTCCCGGCCGGTGGCCACCTTGGCGCCGTCGAGCGCCGCCAACTTGGCTTTGAATGAACCCGAACCGGCACCGAACTGGCCGGTGAGGTCCCAGTAGGACGCCGCTTTGAAGGCCATGCGTTCGCGTTCGCGGTCCACCACCATGCGTGTGACCACTGACTGGACGCGGCCGGCGGACAGCCCCCGGGCCACCTTGCGCCAGAGGACAGGGGAAATCTCGTAACCGTACAGGCGGTCCAGCACGCGTCGGGTTTCCTGGGCATCCACCAGGGCGGCATCAACATCGCGCAGGTTGTCCATGGCGCGGTGGATGGCTTCCTTGGTGATTTCGCCGAATGTCATCCGGTACACCGGGACCTTGGGCTTGAGCACTTCCAGCAGGTGCCACGCGATGGCCTCGCCCTCGCGGTCCCCATCGGTTGCGAGATAAAGAGCGTCGGCGTCTTTGAGCTGGGCCTTGAGTTCGGCCACCTTTTTCTTCTTGTCCGGTGACACGACGTAATACGGCTTGAAGTCGTTCTCGATGTCGACGGCGAACTTGCCCACCGAGGTCTTCTTCAGTTCGGCCGGGAGCTCGGACGGCTGCGGCAGGTCGCGGATGTGACCGATGGAGGCCTCTACGATGAAGCCCTCGCCGAGGTACTTGGCGATGGTCTTGCTCTTGGCCGGAGACTCCACAATCACGAGTTTCTTGCCGCTTTTGGCCTTGCTTGGCACGGTGCTCCTACAGAAAAAGGTTGCTGGGGCAGATGAGCCCATATTGGCCTAGTTCACCATATTTTGGACAAACATGCGCATTCCTGTGGAAAACGTGCGGCTTTTCGTCTGGCGGTGAAGAGTCGGATTTCCGGCGTTTACACAGTGCCCGGTGCGTCTTCAGCTGGCCCTTCTGCTGCGGCAGCAATGGTCTGCGCGGTGACGGAACGGTCGTCCGGAATCAGCGACCACATGGCGGCCATCCGTTCGGCTCCCTCGGGTATCCGGTGCGGATCATCCAGCTCGTACTCGCTGAGCAGCCCGAACAGGCGTTCGGTCAGTTCGGCCTGCTGTTCGCGGGTGAGGTACAGCAAGCTGGTGGCGAGGGCGACGGCGGTGGGCGCCTCGGCAGGTGCGCCGCTGCGGCGGCGTTCGTCGCGGGCCCGGGCGTAGGCGGCAGCGCGGCGTCGGAACGCATCGAGTTCCAGGTCCAGGACAGCGAACTCCGGGCTGGCCGGTCCCCCGCCGGAGTTGATGGTGAAGTCAGTTCCGGCGGCCTTCCAGCGGCGCTCCCGGGCATCACCTGACGCGCCGGCCGGCACCACGATCCCCCACTTCTGCAACGCCCGCAGGTGGTAGCTCATGGCGCTGGGGGTCAGCCCGGTCTGCACGGCAAGTTCCGTGGCCGTGCGGCTGACCTGGGTGGAAAACAGCTCGGAGATGACCTCCAGCCGGGCAGCGTGGGCCAGGGCGCGGATCGCCTTGGGATCGGTGATTTCCACCGTGGCCTCGGCACGGTTCTGCCGCCCGGCCGTGGCTGCCGGTCCTGCGGATTCCGTATTCACGGCACCAGTGTATCCAGCACCCCTCAGCTGTGAAGCGAACGCTTGATATCACTCCGGAGCAACCGGATCGGCCGGAGGGACCGGATCGACCGGAGCTAAAGCAATCAGGCCGGCAGCAGGAAGCCGTCCCGCACCAGGTTACCCACCTCGGTGAGCAGCCCGACGCGGAAGGCGTCGCCGTCGAACCCGTCCTCCCCGGCCAGGCTGCCGCCCAACAGTGCCGCGAGGGCGCCGATGATCTGCCGCACGGACAGGTCGCCGTCGCAGGCCGAGACAAACCCGGCCAGCTCGGTGCTGAGCAGGTTGGTCCGGCGCAGCCCGGCGCCCTGGCGCAGCAGGATTACGCCCGGGTGCTCCGCACCCGGGCGCTGGTGGCGTTCCTCCGTGACGTCGTCCGCCACCAGCAGGTGCGCGTCCTCCAGACTGTTGATGGCGAGCCAGTCTGAACGTTCGACGGCGGCGCCCAGGTGGGGGCCGATCGGCTGTTCGATGGGGTACGTGATTTCCTCGAACCGGCTGATGGTGGCGGAGCCGGGCCCAGGAACGGGCGGACGGCGCAGCAAGACCATGCCGAATCCGATGCCCTCCACGTCCCGCGAGGCGAAGTCGGCCAGGTAGGCGGCGTAGGCGTCCTGGTAATGCCGGCGGTCGCGGGACTCGGAGGCATCCTGGAGCCAGGTCTCGGCATACTGCTCCGGGCCCACCTGCTCGCGCTGGATGAACCAAGCGTCCGTGTCCGGGCTGACCCATTCCTGCGGCCGCTCCGACCACGTAGTTCCGGCGGGAATCTCCCAGTTTCCCAGCAGCTGCGCGGTCCCGCCCCGGGCCAGTACTCCAGGCAACGCCGCCACGAGCGAGGCGACTATTTCGTCCCCGGGCAGGCCCCCGTCCCGGTACGTGAACTGGGCCGAGGCGTCCTCGGCAAGGCTTCGCGGCGTGATCACGAACGGCGGGTTGGACACCACCAGGTCAAACTCTTCACCGGCCACGGGAGTCAGCAGGGATCCCAACCGCAGGCTCACCCGGTCCTCGAGGTGGTCAGTGTCCAGGCGCAGCGCAGCCGCATTAAGGAGAAGGTTGAAGCGGGTGAAGGCAAGTGCCCGCTCGGATATGTCCGTGGCGGTCACGTGCCCGGCGTGGAGCAGGAGGTGGAACGTCTGGATACCGCAGCCCGTGCCCAGGTCCAGGGCCCTGGCCACGTTCCGGCGGACGGTGGTCTGCACTAGCGTGGTCGAGGCCTGGCCGATTCCCAGCACGTGGTCGTGCCGGAGCACCCCGGTCTGCTGGTGCGCTGCGAGGTCACTCGCCACCCAGAGCTCCGCGCCGCCTCTTCCATCAGTGTCTGTTGCGGGATCTCCCGCCCAGCCATACGGCCGCAGATCGGCCTTCGCGGCCAACAGCCCCGAGCCGGGCACGGGCTCAATGAGCCCCAGCTCGAGGAGGCCCTCCGCACGGATCTCTGGAAGGGCGGCGTCGAGCGTTTCCCGCCTTTGCGGTACCGCCAGGAGCCAGAGGCGGACGACGGCGGCGAGCCCCGCGGTGCCTGCCTCGCGGGTGGAGTTTTCAGTAGCGAGCAGGGCGGGGATGAGCTGGTCCCGATCCAGGGCGCGGTTGGCTGAGTCACCCAGCAGGTTGGCCACACCGTCGAGCGTGTACCCCACGCGGCGCAGGTCAGCGGCCAGCGACGTCAGCAGCCCGGGGAGGTCGCTGCGGGGAGCATCTGGGGTGTTGCCGGCCGAAAAATGCGTGGAGTCAGTCACCGGTCAAGTCTATTGGCGGCGGGTTACAGGTTCTGCTCCGCATAAAACGCGAGCGCGTCCCGGACAAAGGCCGCGCCGTCCTGGCCGCCGTAATTGGCGGCGAACCGCGCATCGGCGACGTACATCTCGCCGAGGCCCGTGACGTAGGCCTTGAGGCGAGCCTTCCCGCCGTCGTTTACTTCACCAGCCACATCCGACGCCGGCGTACCCGGGATCCCCGTCAGCCACTCGACGTGCCGCTTGGCCATCGCTTGGGCCTCCGCGCTGTCCGGGGCGATGCCGGAGGTGGCGGCGGTAATCCAGTCGGCACCCAGTTGCCGGGACCGCTGCTTCCACGCGCTCTTCTCGTCGGCGCTCATGCCGCGCCACCACGAGTCACCCTTGGCATAGGCGTCCTTGCCCCAGCGCTCCTCCACCTCGTCCTTGTACTGCGTGTGGTCGAAACCGTCGAACATGTCTTCCGCCATGATTTCGCCACCTCCTTTCACTGCTTCGATGGTTTGCGTGACCGACGCGATCTGCCGCGCCAGCCTGTCCTGTTCCTGCTTGAGCCACTCCAGGTGGCCGGCGAGCGCCTTGGTGGCGTCCGCTTCGTCGTCGAGCACCTGACTGATCACCGGCAGCCCCAGCCCCAGCCCGCGGAGGAGCAGGATGCGCTGGAGCTGGACCAGCGCGGCCTGGTTGTAATACCGGTAGCCGTTATGCCCGGTGCGGCTGGGTTTGAGCAGGCCGATGTCGTCGTAGTGGCGCAGCGTCCGGCTGGTGGTGCCGGCGATCCGGGCTATGTCCTGAATGGACCAGTCCATCGCTTCCTCCTTCCCCGCTCCTTGGGCCGATAACTCGACTCTAAATGTTGACGTAGCGTCAAGGTCAAGAGGCCCCGGGAGGGCGGGCGTATCATGGACCCATGCACACGCAGCAGCGATTTATCAGCCCTCGGCCGCTTACCGGCCGCACGGGCTTCCCATCGCGCGCCTGACTGGAGCTGCCGGGGTCCGTGCGGCGCAGCGGCTGAGGGTGATGTCCCCCTCCCGCAACCGATGAATCAAGGACCCGACATGAAGAACTACCTTTCACTTGCCCAGCTCGACTCCGCTTTGTCCCTGCGCGACCTTTCCAATCCCGACGGGGGCCCGCACGCCATGCAGCTGCTCCTCGCCGACGTCGTTGCAGCACTGGAACGGCTCTGGGGCGTTCCGTCGGTCACCCACCGGCTGAATCCGCTGGTGGCCACGGCCGACAATTATGACCGGCTCGGATATTCGCCCGACGACGTTACCCGGGACTCGCGCTATTCCCGCCATGTGAGCCCTACAGTGATGCTGCGAAGCCATACGTCCGCCGGCATTCCCGCCCTGCTGGATTCACTCCGCGGCGAGCTGGGCCACTACGACATGCTGCATGTGCTTCCGGGGCTCGTGTACCGCCGCGACGCGATTGACCGCACCCACGTGGGGGCTCCGCACCAGCTGGATCTCTGGCGGCTCAAGGCGCGCGGGCTGCTGGGACCGTCCGACCTCGAGACCATGATGGCCGCCGTGGTGGAAGCCGTGCTCCCACCCTCCGAGCACCCCGGCGTCCAGTGGCGCGCCACCCCGGCCCGGCACAACTACACCGCGGCAGGAATGCAGCTGGATGTGCTGGTGAGTCAGCCTGACGGGCGCAGCGAATGGCTGGAAATGGCCGAGTGCGGGCTTGTTGCCGCGCCGGTCCTGCGTGGTTCAGGCCTGGATCCCCGCCGCTGGGCGGGCCTTGCCCTCGGCATGGGTTTGGACCGGGCGTTGATGCTGCGGAAGGGGATCACGGACATCCGGCTCCTGCGCTCACGCCATCCAGACGTCAGGGCGCAACTGCTGGACCTTTCGCCGTACCGTCCCGTCTCGGCCATGCCGGAAATCCGGCGGGACCTCTCACTCGTGCTGTCCTCGGAAGCCGGGGCCGACGTCGAGCTCCTCGGCGACCTGGCCCGCACAGCCCTGGGAGCGGACGCTGAGATACTTGCCGCCTTGGAGGTCAAAGCTGTGACGCCGACGGCGGTGCTGCCGCCGGCCGCCGTCGAACGCCTGCGTATGGCTCCCGGCGAGGTGAACGTACTGCTCCGGCTGGTACTGCAGCCGCTGGACCGGACCCTAACGGACCAGGAGGCCAATGCGCTACGGGACCGCGTTTATGTGGCACTGCACCAGGGCGAGGTGCAGGAGCTGATCGCCGGGTAGCGATTGCCGGGTAAGTTGGAGGCATGGTTCTGGTTCCTCCTTCCCTTCCGCGCGCCCTCTCAGCGGTTGCTGCTGCCGGCCTCCTGGTGGCTGTTTCCGGTTGCGCCCAGCAGCTTTCGGTAGAGAATGCGGATGTTCCGGCCTGGCAGGCCACTGCGCTGCCGTCCGCTGGGGGAACCGTGGCGGAGGACTCCGGCAAGATCCTCAACGCGCAGCCGGTGGTCCGCAACCGGGATGTGCCCGCTGGCACCTATACCCTGACGCTGGCGTGCGAAGGCGGCGGCAAGGCATTCCTGGCTGTGACCTCGGGCGGACGTGAGGTAGTGGATCTCGGGGCGGCCTGCTACGGCACCCGGGAGAGTGTGAAGGTCACTCTTGCGGAATCCGGACCGCTGGAAATCAGTGCATCCAGCGTGGATGCGCCCGTACTGTTTGCCTACCAGCTCGTCGAGTCCGGGTAGCGCTTAGGCTCAGTGTTGCCTGCGGTGTCCCGAGGGAATTGCTCGTAGATTTGCGGTCGGGCCCGGTCTCGGCGGGTACCGGCAATACGCCTGGTACCCCCTAGTCCTGTCGAGGGTAGGCACACCTCTGGCTTACCATCAGCGCCCGGCCTACAGTCGGAGTATGCCCGCCGCCCGAGGGGCGCCATCGCGCCGCAATGGGATTCCCCTCCCGGGCTCCTGCCCGCCGCGAATGGCCCGGACGCGCCCCCGTGCCAGGGCCGCCGTCGCGCTTTGGGCCGCTGGCGCCCTGGTGGCCGGAGCATCGCTGACGGGGTGTGAATACAGCTACGACGAGGGCCCGAGCCGTCTTGACCGCAGCACGGCGGCGCCGGCCGTTCCGGATCCTGCGTTCCTCAATGACGCCCTGGAGGACGAGCCTGTCACCGAGGCTGAACTCGGCGACTGGCTGAAGGAAGCGTTGCCCGAGACGGAACGGGAGGTCATCCACGTCGCAGCAGGCCTGCTGACCCCGGGGGAGGTCCGGACGGAGGAAGCCCAGGACCTGCCGGTCGGAACGTACGCGTTGGCGTTGGTCTGCAAGAGCCACCGGCGGGTCACCTTCACCGTCCGGACCGACGAATACACCTTGGTGGATCTGGGATTGCGCTGCGGATTAAGCCGGGAGAACGTGGTTTACCTTTCGCGGGAATCGGCGCTGACTTTCCGGGTGGAGGCCCGGTACGCGGCCAACTACGCAATCAGGCTGACACGGTTCTGAGGGTGCTCCCGGGGTGTGCCTCTTCAGGCAGCGCAGGTTCAGGCAGCACAGGTTCAGGCAGCGCAGCCTTCTGGGCAGCGCAAGGTCTCCGGACTCGAAGCGCATTCGGCGCAGTAGAGCGTAAGGGTGCGACAGCTGAGGTTGGAGCAGTTCTCGAATTTGCTGGTCGGCGCGGCACAACGCACGCATTCGCCGATGGTCTTGGCATCCTCGCTGAACTCCAGGTGCATGCGCTTGTCGAAGACGTACAGCGAGCCCTCCCACAGGCCCTGGTCCTTAAATGTTTCCCCGTAGCGGACAATACCGCCGTCCAGCTGATAGACCTCCTTGAAGCCGCGGTTCACCATCAGGCTGGAGAGTACTTCGCAGCGGATGCCGCCGGTGCAGTAGGTGACCACCGGTTTGTCCTTGAGCGCATCGTATTTACCCGAGTCGAGCTCCTCGATGAAATCATGCGTGGTAGCCACATCGGGGACCACCGCGTCCTTAAACCGGCCGATCTGCGCCTCGAAGGCGTTGCGGCCGTCGAAGAACACTACGTCCTCCCCGGCCTGCTTCCTGGCGTCCACCAGCTCATGCAACTCTTCGGGCGTGAGGTGCGTGCCGCCGCCCACCACGCCGGTCGCATCGACCTTGAGTTCACCTGGGGCGCCGAAGGAGACAATCTCGTCCCGGACCTTAACGCTGAGCCGGGGGAAGTCCCCCGCGCCGCCGTCGGACCATTTCACGTCGATGCCGTGAAAGCCCCTGTACTCGCGGGTGGTTTTCACGTATTGCTTGACGGCGCCGATCTCGCCGCCGACTGTGGCATTGATGCCGTCTTTTGAAATAAGGATGCGTCCCGTGAGCCCGAGCTTCTCGCAGAGGGCGCGCTGCCAGAGCCGGACCGCGTCCGGATCCGCGATGGGGGTAAAGCCGTAAAAGAGCACAATTCGGTTCAAAGCCACGTATTTAAGGGTACTGGCTTGCCCGCATCACAATTGCATAAGGGGTCACATCCACGCAGTGAAACTCTGTTGCTTGTGGCAGGGCTGGAATAGTCTCATCACATGAGTCCGGACGCCATGGTTGGAGACATTACCCGCCTTCTTGAAGTCTGGGTGGCCGGCTGGGCCGGTTGCCGCGGCTACCAGACTGCCACGGAGGGCCGCTTTCCCGCTGCCCTGCGGGCTGATACCACCGGGGAATGGGAGTATTTCGCCCACGACCCTTCCGACGACGAGTTCGCCGCATTGGCAGCAAAGGCCGCCGAAGCTCCGGCCCGGGTTCTGACCATCCTAAGCAACGACGCCGCCCGTTACACGCAGCTGGCCGAGACGCACAGGCTGAACGTCACCTCGGCCTCGCAGTCGATGATGATCGTGGATATGGAAACCCAGGATGCGGAAGATCCGTGGCTCTCCGACGACGACCTCTCCCTCACCACGTCCGAGCTGGACGGCGTGCATCACGCCGTGGTCCGCTCAGGTGAGACTGTTGCGGCCAGCGGCAGGGTCTTTGTGTTGGGGAAGACGGCCATCTTCGACAAAATCGTCACCGAGCCGGCTTTCCAGCGCCGGGGCCTGGGCAGCTTCATCATGAAGGCGCTGGCCGCCCAGGCTTTCGCGCACGATGTGGAGAACGGCCTGCTGCTGGCGTCCCTGGACGGGCAGAAGCTGTATTCCCACCTGGGCTGGTCAGCTGTCTGCCGCGTGCTGATGCTGTCCGCGTCCGAAGAGGGTTCTGATCTTTCTGTTGCATGACACGGATGGAATGACCGGGGCTGGATACACCCGGACCTCGTGATCCGGACTCCTTAGTTTTCGGGCCGATTATTTTTCGGGTGAAAGAATGTTGGGGTGAACCCCCATGACTCCCTGATTCCTTTGCTGGGCCGCGGCCCGGATCCGGAACAGCTCCGTCATGTCCGCACCATTCCTGCCCGTCCCGCTCTCCATGAAGCGTGGCCGGCCTGGGTGCATCCTGATTTGGTCGCCGCTTACAGCGCCGTCGGCATCCACGAGCCCTACCGCCACCAGATTCAGGCGGCCGATCTTGCCCATGACGGTAACCACGTGGTCATCGCGACCGGTACCGCCTCAGGAAAGTCCCTCGCTTACCAGTTGCCCGCACTGGATGCCATCCACCGCTCGGAGCTCCGGGTGCTGTCCGAACCCGGAAAGATCCACGACGACGGCGCCGTAGCCCTGTACCTCTCCCCCACCAAGGCTCTCGCCGCGGACCAGCTCGAAGCGATCCGCTCCCTGAAGCTGCCAACCGTCCGGGCCGAGACCTACGACGGCGACACCGACCCCGCGTCCCGCCGCTGGATCCGGGACCACGCCAACTTCATCCTTGCAAACCCGGATATGCTCCACTTCGGCATCCTCCCGAACCACGCCTGGTGGGCGGGATTTTTCCGCAGACTCCGGTATGTGATCGTGGATGAGGCCCACAGCTACCGCGGAGTGTTCGGCTCGCATGTGGCCAACCTCATGCGCCGGCTGCGCCGGATCTGTGCGTACTACGGTGCGGGAACGTCCTACCCGGAGCCGATATTCATTGCAGCATCAGCGACAGCCTCGGAGCCGGCCAAGTCCTTCGGACGGCTGATCGGAGCGCCGGTACGGGCAGTCTCGGAGGACTGCTCCCCGCACGGCTCAACCACGGTGGCCTTCTGGGAGCCCGCCCTGACCGAGCTCAAGGGCGAAAACGGTGCCAAGGAGCGGCGGACCGCCGTCGCTGAAACAGCTGACCTGCTCGCGAACCTGGTCTCCTCCCGGATCCGGACCATCGCTTTCATCAAGTCGCGCCGCGGAGCAGAGACGATCTCGGCGATCACCAAACGCCTCCTGGACGAGGTGGATCCCAGCCTGCCGCAGCGGGTGGCCGCCTACCGGTCCGGCTACCTGCCGGAAGAGCGGCGCGCCCTGGAACGGTCCCTGCGTTCCGGCGAGCTGTTGGGGGTCTCCAGCACCTCCGCCTTGGAGCTGGGGATCGACATCTCCGGGCTGGATGCCGTGCTGGTGGCAGGCTGGCCGGGTACCAGGGCGTCCCTGTTCCAGCAGATAGGCCGGGCGGGGCGGGCGGGCCAGGACGCCATCGCCGCGTTTGTGGCCAGTGACGATCCCTTGGACACCTACCTCGTGAACCATCCCGAGGCAATTTTCGACGTGTCGGTTGAGGCGACGGTGTTCGATCCTTCGAATCCATATGTGCTTGGACCCCATCTCTGCGCGGCGGCGGACGAGCTTCCCCTGGGCGTGGCCGAACTCGAACTATTCGGCAGTACTGCCGGGAAACTGCTGGGACAGCTCGTGGCCCAGGGGTACCTTCGCCGGCGTCCCGCAGGCTGGTTCTGGACGCACTCCCAGAGCGCTGCCGCCATGGTTAATTTGAGGGCAGACGGCGGTGGCCCGGTGAGCATCGTGGATGCAGACACCGGCTCCCTGCTGGGCACCATGGACTCACCCCAGACCCATTACCAGGCTCACACAGGAGCCGTCTACGTCCACCAGGGCGACAGCTACGTCGTTGAGGACCTGAACGAAGATGACCACTGCGTGGTGGTGCGGCGGGCTAACCCGGACTACTACACCACAGCCCGGGACGTGACGCAGATCGAGGTGCTTGAGACTCAGCGGACGGTCCAGTGGGGCGATGTTGCAGTCCATTTCGGCGACGTAAAAGTGACAACCCAGGTGGTGTCCTTCCAGCGCAAGGCCTTGATCTCGAACGAGATCCTGGGTGAGGAGCCGCTGGAGCTGGGAGCCCGGGACTTGTTTACGAAAGCCGTCTGGTTTGTGGTGGAAAACCGCTCCTTGACGGGTGCCGGGCTCATCGAGGCTCAGTTCCCCGGGGCCTTGCACGCCGCTGAGCATGCGGCTATCGGCCTATTGCCGCTGGTGGCGTCCAGTGATCGCTGGGATATCGGAGGGGTGTCCACGGCCATCCACGCCGACACCGGGGTGCCCACCATTTTTGTGTATGACGGTCACCCCGGCGGCGCGGGCTTCGCCGAACGCGGCTTCGACAAGGCCAAGGTGTGGCTCTCCGCCACACGGGACGCCATCAAAGCCTGCGAATGTGAATCCGGCTGTCCGTCCTGCGTCCAGTCCCCTAAATGCGGTAACAAGAACAATCCGCTGGACAAGGCCGCAGCGGTTACCCTGATCGACGTCCTGCTCAAGGATGCTATCGAGGTGACTCCAAGCGAGGTCGAACTCCGCTAGGGCGGAGGTCCCGCACGCGCCTGGCCGGTGCCTGCACCGAGCACGGTCCGGGCCAGGAGTTCCGTCCGGACTTCGATGGTCTGGCCGGCCCCCGGTGTACAGCTCACGAGGGTGGCAGCGTGGCGCCCCGCCACATCCGCGGCCACCAGGCACGGCTCCCCGGCGGTAAGTCCGCGCAGTGCATCCGCGCCGGCAAGGGCTGCCAGATCCGCTGCGGCCGCCGCCCTGCTGGCCATCACCGCTGACTGCGCCAACAGAAGCATCAGCATTATCGCCGTGATCACCAACAAGGCCAGACCTGCCGCCAGGACGGTACCCGAGCCCCGCTCCGGGTGGTCCCGTATCTGACCGCTCATCCCGCGGCCTCCGGCAATGAAGCGGACTGCCCTGGCAGCTGCAGGGCAACGGCACTCTCGCTGCGAGTCGAAGCCCGGGCGGTCAAGGTCCAGGGGATGGCTGACCCGAGCGGGCCGCCGGTGCGATCAGTCACGGTGACGTCAAACCACTCGCCGTCAGCGGCCACAGCCCCGGTGGCGGAAGCTCCGGCCAGCCTCCTGACGATCCCCTCGACAGCGCCTGGGTCTTCACCGCGCGCCAAGGCTCTGGCACCGGCACGTGCTGCCTCTTCCAGACGAAGCTGCGTAATTCCAGTAGCCGCGCCTGCCAGCAGTAGCGCCAGTAGCAGCAGGACTGCCGGCAGCGCCACAGCGAACTCAGCCGTCACGGCACCGCGCTCATGCCCCGGCCCACGATCCCTGCAACGGCCCGCAATTCCTGCTGCCGTATCCGGCCCGCCCCTGCAGTTACCGCGGGAACGGGAGGTGGAGACGGTCGGTGCCGTGGTCATGGCAAGGCCAGCGCCGTGCGGATGAGGTTCAGCAGGAAACCGCGGACTTCGTCGCTGCGCAGAATGAAAACCAGCAGTCCGGCAAAACCCACTGCCGCCAGCGTGGCTATGGCGTATTCAGCGGTGGCCATTCCGACCTCCGTACCCATGAAGCGGGTACGGCCGCGGCGCCGCGGGCGGCTGGCACCCGGGTAGAGCTCAACCACGTTGCCGCGGTCTGCGCTGCCCTCCGCCTTCAGTGGAGTGAAAGGCTCCTCGCCCTCCGCCACGCTGACTGCCCGGGAGTCCCGGGCCGCTCCCACGCCTTTTTGGTTGGTTGTCATGATGGTGTTCCTTCCTGTCGTCCGGCCCAGTTGCCGGCTACTTCGACTCTTCCCGGCGTCGCCGGAGGCGGTAAGGGCCCAGGTGTCCCAAGTGGAAAAGAGTGTGCTGAAACAGGCTGTGGAGGACTGGTTGGGCAGCTGGGCGGCTCCGGGCCAGGAAGGCACGACAGTGGCCCCGGGGCTTTCGTACGGCTGGCCCGGGAGGCCGGCCCCTCATACAGCTGGCCCCGGAGCCCGGATTTACCATGGATGGCTGCACGGCGCCCGCCGGGAGGGAACCTCCAGGCGGGACGTGTTCAGGATCCGGAGGGAACCAGCGCAAGAAGGACCGGAACCACGCCCAGGCAGATGAAGGCAGGAAGCGAACAAAGCCCGAGGGGAATGACCAGCTTTACACCCAGTGAGGCTGCGCGTTTCTCTGCTGCCCGGAACCTCTCGCGGCGCAGCCTGGCAGCCTGAGCGTAAAGGATGGCAGAGGATGGGGCACCGGTCATTGCAGCGAAACCCAGCGCGTCCCTCAATTCCAGGATCTCCGGCAGGCGTACTTCAGAGCTCCGCCAGGCCGTCTCCCAGTCGGCCCCGATGGCCAGCGCCGACACGACAGGACGAAGGGATCTGGCATAGTCACTTGATGCTGAGGCTGCCAGGAGCTCCAGGGAGCGCCCGATGCCGGACCCGGCGTCGAGCATCGCGGCCACGAGTTCCAGCATCATGGCGGTGTCGCGCAGACCGTGCAGGCTCCCGCCCTGGACCGCTTTTGGCCGTGTGTCCCTGCTGTCCGCGTGGTCCAGGCTGCCTGCTTTGTTCAGACGGTCCCCGAATCGGCCGGACTCCTGCCCCATCTGTAGGTGGCGCAGCCGTTTCCGTACCCGGCCGTGGTCCGCATGGACCAGGCAAGACGCGGCGATTAGGGCAACCATGAGAACCAGTCCGGGCAGGAAGGCGTCCGTCATGGCACGCCTGCTCCGGCGGCAGCACTGACCAAACGGGCAGACCAGACCCTTCCCGCCACGGTGAGAGAGGCACCTGCAGCCAATGCGGCCAAACCGAGGGGCGTTCCTAAGAGAACGGCCAGCGGATCGGCCCCCAGGGCGATTCCCAGGCCGAGACCCATAAGCGGAAGCCACGTCAGCAGGCTGACTGTTGCTTTCGGGCCGGCAAGGGCTGTCTGCCGCGCGGCCTCAGCGTCGTCCTCCACTTCGAGTTGGGCGGCGAACCGGGTCAGGACGTCGGCCAGTGGACAGCCGCTGGCCTCGGCAATGTCAAAGCACGCGGCAAGTTCAAACCAGATCCGCGGCTCTGTCGTATTGAGGCGTGGAAAGGCGGCCGGGGCGGAGATCCTGATGGAGTCGGAAACCGGCGAGCCCCGGAAAGCGGCGGACTGGGCGGCTCCAAGCATGGCCACCGACCCCGCGCTTAGCCCCGGGCGGGGCCGTCCCGGCGACGAAGGCGAAGTCCCCGAAGTCCCGGCCGGTATCGTCGCCGGCCGATTCGACGCGGTCTCAAGGCCGGAGGCGTAGACCAGCCACAACTCTTCCCATAGCCTCGCCTGAGTACGGCCCCCTTTCAGCAAAGCGGCGAGTTGCTGCACCACAAGAGTCATGGAAATACTGGCGGCGCCTTTGCCTGCAGGGACCGGACCGGCCTCCGGACGGAAAGCACCGCGGGCAGCGGGACGTCCGCGGCCGCCAGCCCTCCTGTTCGATCCCAGCCCGCCCGCTCCTCTGCCACCCGTGGCCCGGCGGAAGCGCCGTGCGGTTCCGCCGGGCGGCCTCAGGACCAGAAACACGGCCAGCGTCAGCGCCGCGACCAGAAGGACGATCATGCCGCGGCTTCCACGCTGTCGAGTCCAAGCCGGGCAGCCAGCGGAGCCCACGCAGGTCCGTGTGTGATTGCACCGCTTCGGCTCTCCAGTGCGGGAACCACTGCAAGGCCGCCAGGTCCGTCGTCCACCAGGCCGATGCAGGCGATGTGGCGGCCCTGGGCGGACCTCTCCACATGGATAACGACATCGAGTGCGCTGGACGCCTGAAGCCTGACCGCATCCTGCCCGAGCCCGGCAAGTGCTCCGAGGGCTGTCAGACGGGCCGGCACGGCGGTGGCGGTGTTAGCGTGGATGGTTCCCCCTCCGCCGGTGTGGCCGGTGTTCATGGCGGTGAGGAGCTCCCGGACCTCTGCGCCGCGGCATTCGCCGACCACCAGCCTGTCGGGCCGCATCCGTAGCGCCTGACGGACCAACTCGTTCAGATCCACCGCGCCGCCTCCTTCCAGGTTTCCGTGCCGGGATTCCAGCGACACGATATGCGGGTGGATAGGGTTCAGCTCGGAGGCGTCCTCAATCAAAACCAGCCGTTCCGCCGGAGAGCACAGACCCAGCAGCGTGGAAAGCAGCGTCGTTTTGCCGGAACCCGTGGCCCCGCTGATGAGGAAGCTCAGCCGGTACTCCACAACGCGCTCAAGCACGTCCTGGACAAGCCTGCCGAACATTCCGCCGGACCGGAGCTCGTCCATGGTGAACACCTGCTCGCGCCGGATCCGGACGCTGAGCAGCGTGCCGGCGGTTGAAATGGGCGGCAGCACGGCGTGCACGCGGTATCCGCCGACGAGCCGGACGTCTACGCACGGAGACCCGTCGTCGAGCCGTCTGCCGCCCGCCGCGACGAGCCGTGACGCCAGCGCCCGCACCTGCGCTTCGCTGGTGAAGGACACCGCGCTGCGTTCAATTCCCTGACCCCGGTCAACCCACACGGAGTCCGGGGCGTTGACAAAGATGTCAGTCACGGACACGTCGCGGGTCAGTTCCTGGAGGGGACCCAGCCCGTTCAGCTCGGCGCTGATCCGCTCCACGGCGGCCAGGGAGCCGGCTGTTCCCAGCACTTTGCCGGTCGCCTGGACGGCAGCGGCCACCCGTGACGGGGTGACCGGTCCGGCGTCGGCCATCACTGATTCGCGGACGGTCTCCAGCAGCCTGGAATCAAGGACCCGGGGATCCAGGACGCGGGCTTGGCGCCGGCGCACAACCGACGGCGGGAGCAGAGCCGACGGCGGAATGGGGGGCCGGGCGCTCACAGAAATTCACCCACCGGGATTTCACCGTCGAGCAGGTCCAGCACCGACGCCGCAAAGTGCCTGACACTGCGCCGTTTCCCCAGCTCCAGGAGCCGCCCGTTCTCCGAGGCGGCACCCACGCCCCGTAGCTCGGGGACCCTTCCGTGGACAGGCAGTCCCACGGCGTCTGAAATCAGCGCGTGGTCGAGGGCGGCGCCTGCCTTTCCCCTGACCAGCAGCGCAGCCTCAACAGGCGGCAGTTCCTGCGCCAGGCGGGCCGAGGCCACCGCCGCCTTCAGCTGGGCCGGAACCACCACCAGGATACGGTCGCAGTCCCAGGCGAAGGTGTGCAGCGGCTCGCTGCCGCGGCCGATATCCACGACCACCAACTCATACCCGCGCCGGGCCGCATCCAGCACGCCCCCGCTCGCGGCAGCATCCACCGGGGCGGGACGCTCGCGGCTGCCGGGCCAGGAGAGGAAGGAGAAGCCTCCGGCGCTGGGCAGGGAATCGGACAACTGCTCCGGATCGATGCTTCCACTGGCCTCTGAAAGGTCTGGCCAGCGGAGCCCGGGCGTCTCCTCTGCGGCGAGCGCCAGTTCAAGCCCTCCACCCCAGGGATCCCCGTCAATCATCAGCACGCTCGCACCCAGGGCGGCGGCCGCCTGGGCGATCCAGATGGCGGCGGTGGTGGCTCCTGCGCCTCCGCATCCGCCAGTCACCCCGAGCACCAGGCCACCGGCCTCAGGCGAGCGCGACCTGCTCAGATGTTCCGCCAGCCAACCGGCCGCGTCAGGCAAGACAGCCACCCGTTCCGCACCGAGGGACGCTGCCAGATGCCAGAGGCTGTCGCCTTCCCCATTCAACCCCACCAGCACCGCTGGCGCCCGCCGCCGTGGCGGAAGTTCACGGACATCGCTCCCCACAAGGACGGCAGCCGCCGAGTCCCAATATCTTGCCGCGTCAGAAACATCTGCGACCACCCGTAATTGCCCGCCGGCGGCAGCCACAATCCGTTCCACTTCGCTATGGAGAAAGGGCAACCCGGTGACGAGCAGAACTTCGCCGGCCGCATCCGGCAGCCACGCTTCCGCAGTCGGATCCGGGCCTCGGGCCAAGAACATCCCGCCGGGAGTAACCCCTCCGGCCGGCGACCCATGACGCACCGCGCCACGTGAGGTGCCCCGTTCAGTAGGAGTCCGTTCGAAGGGAGACGGAGATAGCTGGTGCCTGCTCATGGAGCCACTTTCCCCCCGGCCACAGTCAGGGGACAGGGGCAGCCCACCCTATGTGGACAAACGTGGGGCCGCACCTGTGTGGAGGCCGGGTCAGAGGCACCTCTTGCACAGGGCAGAATTGGAGCCATGTACCTGCTGCTCGCTGCCCACCCCCACGGTGCTGCCCTCCAGCAAGTCACCCAGGCCGGCGATCCGCATCCGAACAACCCGGAGCCCCGCCTGGTCAGCGCAGGCGAGCTCGCCGCCGTCGTACGCCAGCTCGAACACCGGCCGCAGGGCGGGCCGCCGCGCTGGATCTGGCACCGTACGCAGGACTGGTACCCGGCGCTGCTGGCCTCAGGTGTGGATCTGGACCGCTGTTATGACCTGAGCCTGTGCGCCAACATCCTGGCGTATTCGCAGTTCACAGCCCACACCGAATACGCGCATAACGCAGAAAAGATCACGCTGGACGATCCCCAGCAGCCGCCCCGCCTGCTCCAGCCCCCTCCCCCGCCAGCCGAGCAGGGGGCCCTCTTTGATGATCTGGGCCACCGCGCCGCGCCTCGGCACACCGTGCAGGAACTGCGTACCGAATACGCCGCCCAGCAGACGGCCCTCGCCTCAGTCAGCCCCGGCGAAAACCGGCGGAACCGGCTTCAGCTGCTCCTCGCCGCGGAATCAGCCAGCGCCATGATCGCGGCGGAGATGCAACACGTGGGCGTCCCTTGGCGGGAGGACCTGCACGAACAGATCCTGGCCGACTACCTGGGTCCACGGCCGCCCCTGGGCCACCGGCCGGCGAAGCTTGAGGCGCTCAACACTGAACTCCGCCGGCTGCTCGACTCCCCCGCTCTGAACCCTGATTCGCCGCAGGAACTGATGCGCGCCCTGCACCGCAACGGCATCGAAGTAAAGAGCACCCGGCAGTGGGAGCTCAAAGAATCAAGCCACCCCGCCATCGAACCACTCCTTGCCTACAAGAAACTCTCCCGCCTTCATACTGCCAACGGCTGGGCCTGGCTGGACGCGTGGGTCAACAACGGCCGGTTCCAGCCCGAATATGTGGTGGGCGGCGTCGTCTCCGGCCGCTGGGCCTCCCGTGGCGGCGGCGCGTTGCAGATCCCCCGCCAGATCCGTGGTGCCGTGCACGCCGATCCAGGACACAAGCTGATCGTTGCGGACGCCTCTCAGCTGGAACCCCGTGTCCTCGTGGCACTGGCGCAGGACTCCACGATGGCCGAGGCCGCGAGGGACAAGGACCTGTACGCAGGCATCGCCGCACAGGGCTTCGGCGGCGACCGTGCCAAGGCAAAAGTGGCACTGCTCGGCGCAATCTACGGCGCGACCACCGGCGAATCCGGCCGCCTGATGCCGCAGCTGGCACGGACCTATCCCCGCGCCGTGGGCTTTGTGGAGCAGGCAGCGCGCGACGGCGAGGCGGGAGGCACGGTGACAACCCGTCTGGGCCGCAGCAGCCCGCCGCCATCCGAACGGTGGTTCCAGAGCCAGCAGTCCGCAACGGCGGAGGAGCAGCGGCGTGCCGATTCGATCGCCCGCTCCCGCGGCCGCTTCACCCGCAACTTCGTGGTCCAGGGGTCAGCAGCGGACTGGGCAGCCTGCTGGCTGGCAGAATTACGACGGCGGCTGCGCGCCATGCGCACGGACGGTTCCGTTCATGCGGAACTGGTGTTCTTCCTCCACGATGAGGTGATGGTCCACGCTCCTGAGGCAGGCGTTGAGGAGTGTATCCGGGCAATCGAGGACGCCGCCAACGCCGCCAAGGAGCTGTTGTTCGGCCCCATCCCCGTCGAGTTCCCCGTGAGTGTGGCCGTGGTCGATTCCTATGACCACGCCAAATAGCGGCTCCGGGTCGTGCAGGTGATGCCCTTGCCGCCGTGTGCACCGCGAGGGAAACGGGCGACATGAGCGGTGATGTGGGACAGCCCGCCGGCAGCTACGGCCCGACGGCCAGGGACCATATCGAGTTTCCCAGCCCGGTTCCAGTCACACCGCCAGGCAAGACCCAATCTGCCCGAGAAAGGTAACGTACCCGGCAGTAGCTCGCCCGGGACACGTGGCCGGCGTTACAGTCAAGACGCGACTGTAGCAGAACGGTCCAGCGGCTATTGCAAAGAAGCATGACCAGGGGAGGTCCGGCATATGGCGGGCAGGTTCGAAATTCACCGTGTTGGCGACGAGTCCTACAGGCTCCGGCTCACAGACGCGGAGGGGAATATTGTGGCGGTTTCGCCAAACTTCAAACACATCGGCGCGCTGATTGAAGGGATCAATGCAGTACGCGAAAATGCCGCTACCGGGATAGTGGTGGATCTTAGGAACCAAGGGTAGGGAAAACCGGCCTGACCCTTGCGGCAGCCCAAACGTTCCAGGCCCAACGCTTGCAGTCAGCCGGCTGGAGCGCCAAACGGACTAGACGGCGACCGGGTGCAGACGGTGGCGGTCCCAGGGCACGGCCCAGCCCAGCTGCTCGAAGAGACCGTCAAGCACTATCCCGGTGAATCCCCAGACGAGAACGCCGTTGACCGTGAAAGCCGGGCTGTTGAACGTCCGGCCGGCGCGGCTGATGGTGGCCGTCACTCGGTTGTCAGGGTCCAGCAGGTCACGGACCGGAATGCGGAATACCTGCGCGGACTCCCCGTAGTCCACCACCCGCACCGGCGACGGCGACGCCCACCACGCGAGCACGGGAGTAACCAGGAAGTTGCTGTGGGCCAGTCCAAGTTCCTGGAGGGCGCCCAGCACTTCCACTCCGGCCGAATCAAGCCCGGTTTCCTCCTCGGCCTCACGGAGCGCCGCGGCCACTGGGGATTCCTCAAGGTCGATGCCGCCGCCGGGAAACGCCACCTGGCCGGGGTGGGAGCCCAGGGTGTGCGCGCGTTCCAGCAGCAGGACGTCCAGGTCTGCCGGCGCCAGGGCCTTGCCTGACGAGGCGGGAACGTCATCCAGCACGCCAAAGAGCATGAGCACGGCCGCCCGGCGTGCGATGCTCTCATCCACGGTGAGCCCGGCCCACAAGGTATCGGGCTTTGTGGAGTCCCCGGATTCTGTCCTGTGCGCCAGATCGATCAGGTCCTGGCGTGCGCTCACGGAACCCTCTTTTGGGATTCCATCCGAATTTCCGCAGCCCGGTGCGTTTCGGCAAGCAGCTGCTCCAGGAGCGGCTCGTTGCCGGGAGCAAGTTCGTATTTGAGCAGTGCGGCGGCCTTGATGGGGTCCCTCTCGCCCAGGCCGTAGCTGGGACACCAGTTGGCCACAGGACAGGCCCCGCATGCCGGCTTCCGTGAATGGCATACCCTGCGTCCGTGGAACACCACACGGTGGGACAGCATGGTCCAGTCCTTGGGCTCAAACAGCTCAGCGACGTCGAATTCAACCTGGACCGGGTCCTCGGACAAGGTCCAGCCAAAGCGGCGCGCCAACCGGCCGAAATGGGTGTCAACCGTGATTCCCGGGATGCCGAAGGCGTTGCCCAGCACCACATTGGCGGTCTTGCGCCCCACTCCCGGCAACGTCACCAGATCCTCAAGCCGCCCCGGAACCACACCGTTGTATTCGTCCACCAGGCGGGTGCCCAAGGCAATGAGGCTCCTGGTTTTGGCGCGGAAGAATCCCGTGGGCTTGATGATCGCTTCCAGCTCGGCAGGATCGGCCTCAGCCAGGCTGCGGGCGTCCGGGTAGCGGGCAAAAACCAGCGGAGTGATCTGGTTGACCGTGACGTCGGTAGTCTGCGCAGAAAGTACAGTTGCCACCAGCAGCTCGAGGGGGCTCCGGAAATCGAGCTCGGCATGGGCGTAGGGGTACTTCTCGGCGAGGGCCTTATTGATGCGCCGTGCCCGCCGCTTCAGTGCCAGCAAGGATTCCGACGACACTCTGGGGCCGGCAACTGTACCGGCTGTGGACGTCCGGGAGGCGGCCACAGGTCCTGCTAGCCGCGCTCGATATTGCTGAGGTCGCGCAGCACGCCCACCCGGCCGTCGGTGTGCTGGACCAGGAACTCGTATCCGCGGTCCTCAAGCGCCAGCACCCAGCCGCCCGGTTCGATGACAAAGGCCGGCGCGCCTGTCTGTGGGTCAACGGCGGTCCGGTGCTGAGCGACCGCGAACCAGAAGGCCTCATGGACCGGCTGTTCGTCGGACTCCTCCGGGCGGCTTGCCGGATCCACGGTGGCTCCGATGGGTTCCTGGCTCCGCACCTGCTGGTGCACTGCCGTGGCGGCGACCGGCTCGGAGGCAGCTGCCCGCTCCTGGGCAGGGGTGCCCGCGGCGGCAGGCACTGTGCTGCCTGCCGCCGTCGGAAGCGCGCTGACCTGGGTCTCTTCTGAGGCGGAGGCGGACGAGGCGGGAGGCACGACGTCGGCTGCCTGGCTTGCGGGGGCCGGGTCGCCGGCCGTGGTCCACTCAGCCGCTTCGGGTGCCGACGAGACTCCGGCAGAGGCTGGGGCGGCGCCTGCGGGTTCTTCGGCAGAGGCTGGGGCAGCGGCTGCGGGTTCTTCGGCAGCCGCTGACGATGCGGCGGGCGTGGACGATGCGGCAGGAGTGGACGCGGCTGGGGCAGCCGAGGAGCCGGGCGTTGTTACCGCAAAAGGTCCCGTGTGCAAGACGGAGGACCCGGTGCGGGTAGCCCCTGCGCTGGGAGCTGAAGGAGCAGCGGGCGTGCCGGGGCGGGACGCCGCGGCGGGGTCTGCTGCAGGCTTGGGCACCTTTGGGGTATGGGGTTTCGGCAACGGGACAGCGGATTCCCGGGCCACAATGTGGGCCGGCGATTCGTCACGGCCCAGGAAGTCGCCAGCAAAAAACGGAATGAACCTGCCCAGCACGGTGGCGGCAAACAACACCAGGGAACCGATCAGGCCCACCAACAAGCTGAGGACATACGCGTTGGCAACGGTGAGAAAGAAGAAGGCTACCGCGAAGGAAGCCGCCACGGACGCGAACTGGTCAATGGACAGCGAGCCGATTCGGATCCTCGTTGAAGGGGAGAGCCTGCGGGCGGCGAAGAGCGCGCTGACGATGACCGGCAGGACGATTCCCAGTCCCAGGAAGAACAGGCTGCCCGCGTTCCAGAGGTTGAATCGGGCGCCGAAAATTGGCAGCAGCGAGGCGACGAAAAGAATGAGGGTGGCGGCAAATACCGTCAGGTCCCGGACGGTAAAACGGCCCAGGACGGCCTGGTTGGTGGTGCCTGGCCTGGCGCCTGCCGCACGCGGCTCACCGGACGCGGCACCGCCACCGGATGTAGCGCCAGGACCGGCCTCTGTTCCGCGGCCTAGTTTCTGGCCGAGTTTCCGGCCGAAGCTCTGCTGGTTCATTCTGTTCTCCTTAGCGTGGCGGCACCGGGCCGGTTTCGGCCCAAAAACTGTGCCGTCCGGAACGGCGGCGCCGGCCGGACACAGGTGCACGGTGCACCTGGCCGAACGGCTCCGTAGAAGGTCACAAGTCAATCTCAGCCTAGTCAACGGCATGCCCGATCACTAGCGGGGCTGCGGCGAGCCATGGCCCACCCGTCTGTTCCGGCGACCATTCACCGCTTAATGAATGCCGTTTGTGGGCTCCCGTGTGACTGCGCACACACAGCCATGGAGTCAAGCATTAGTGTTGGTTCCGGAACAGCTTTTGCGGACGTCCGTGACCGGCTGTTGCCCACCGGCGCGCAGGCGCCAGGGGTAACGATGGCGACGGACGCCCGCGCAGAAAAGATCGATGAATGACGAGGTTCACCATGTCCCACGAAACCCCCAGCTCCACGTCCACCGCTGCCTCAGGCACCGGTCCAGGAATTCCTCAGGGCGATGCCTTTGAGAATCTGCTGCACGAGAAGCGGAGGTTCGCTCCCGCCCCGGAGTTCGCTGCGAAGGCGGTGGTTACCGCGGCTGATTATGGGGAGGCGGACGCGGACCGGCCGGCTTTTTGGGCCAGGCAGGCCCGGGAGCTGCTGACCTGGTCCAAGGACTTCACCCAGGCGCTGGATTGGTCCAGTCCGCCGTTCGCGAAGTGGTTTGTCGGGGGTGAGCTGAACGCCGCGTACAACGCTTTGGACCGGCACGTTGAGAACGGGCTCGGAGACCGGGTGGCGATCTATTTCGAGGGTGAACCCGGAGACACCCGCACTTACACGTACGCCCAGCTCACCGACGAGGTGAAGAAAGCCGCGAACGCGTTCGAGTCCCTGGGGGTCTCCAAGGGTGACCGGGTGGCGGTGTACCTGCCGATGATTCCGGAGGCCGTCATCACGCTGCTGGCCTGCGCCCGGATCGGTGCGGTGCATTCGGTGGTGTTCGGCGGGTTCTCCGCAGATGCCCTGCGGTCCCGGATCGAGGACGCCGAAGCCAAACTGGTGGTCACCGCTGACGGCACGTACCGGCGGGGCAAGCCCAGCGCCCTGAAGTCCGCTGTCGATGAGGCATTGTCCAGGGACGGGCACAGCGTGCAGAACGTGGTGGTGGTCAAACGCAACGGCCAGGACGTGGACTGGCGTGAAGGGCGGGATCATTGGTGGGCTGACACGGTCGACGCGGCCTCCACCCGCCACAAAGCCGCCGGGCATGACTCCGAGCACCCTTTGTTCATCCTCTACACTTCCGGTACCACGGGCAAACCCAAAGGCATCCTGCACACCACCGGCGGTTACCTCACCCAGACGGCCTACACGCACAAGGCAGTCTTTGATCTGCACCAGGAGACGGACGTGTATTGGTGCACGGCCGACGTCGGCTGGGTCACCGGCCACTCCTACGTCGCCTACGCGCCTCTGATCAACGGCGCCACCCAGGTCATGTATGAAGGAACCCCGGACTCCCCGCACCAGGGCCGCTGGTGGGAGATCATCGAAAAGTACAAGGTTTCCATCCTCTACACCGCCCCCACCGCGATCCGGACCTTCATGAAATGGGGCAAGGAGATCCCGGCCAAATACGACCTCTCCTCGATCCGGGTGCTCGGCTCCGTGGGCGAATCCATCAACCCCGAAGCCTGGATGTGGTACCGCGAGGTCATCGGAGCCAACGCCGGCAAGAACGGCGAACGCAAAGAGAACCCCGCCCCGATCGTGGATACCTGGTGGCAGACCGAAACCGGCGCCCAGATGATCGCCCCCCTGCCGGGCGTCACCGCCACCAAACCCGGCTCCGCGCAAGTCCCGCTGCCAGGCATCGCCGCGGACGTCGTCGACGAAAACGGCGAATCCGTGCCCAACGGCCATGGCGGGTTCCTCGTGATCCGCGAACCCTGGCCCGCGATGCTCCGCGGGATCTGGGGCGACCCCGAACGCTTCAAGGTCACCTACTGGTCACGTTTCGAAACCATGTACTTCGCAGGGGACGGGGCCAAGAAAGACGAGGACGGGGACATCTGGCTCCTGGGCCGGGTCGATGACGTCATGAACATCTCCGGCCACCGGCTCTCCACCACCGAAATCGAATCCGCACTCGTCTCCCACCCGGCAGTGGCCGAGGCCGCCGTCGTCGGCGCCGCGGACGAAACCACCGGCCAGGCCGTCGTCGCGTTCGTGATCCTCCGCGGAGACGCCGTGGACTCCGGCGACACGATTATCCAGGAACTCCGCAACCACGTCGGCAAGGAAATCGGCCCCATCGCCAAACCCAAAACCATCCTCATCGTCCCCGAACTACCCAAAACCCGCTCCGGCAAAATCATGCGCCGCCTCCTCAAAGACGTCGCCGAAGGCCGCGAACCCGGCGACGCCACCACCCTCGCAGACAACACCGTCATGGCACAGATCGCGGCTTCACTGAGGAAATAAGAAAGGCGGGGCGCCATCCGGACGGGTCCCACCGAGGCAAGGCGGCTGGGTCCCTTCACTATGGCAAGCTGAAGCGTGGGAGTTATCCGGAAGCGTGCGTCAGAGCGAGGTACGAGCAGCACGCGGAGGATGACTGCCACGCGTCAGCGTGTGGCACGCCTAGACTGGACCCAGCCCCATCGCCTGTCTGAAGGATCCTGCCGAAATGCTCCCCGCTGCACGTCACCAGGCCATCGTGGACGCCATCCAGCGCGAGCGTGTTGTCCGGGTCTCTGACCTGGCCCAGGAACTGGGTGTTTCTCTCATGACCGTACGGCGGGACATCGAACTGCTGGAGGAAGGCGGCCTGCTGGAGCGCATCCATGGAGGCGCCAAGCTTCCCGGTGACGTCAGCACCCACGAGCCGGGCTTCGAGCTTAAGTCCACGCAGCTAACCGCCGAGAAGCGGGCCATCGCGTTGGAGGCAGCCGGACTGGTGCACGAGGGTATGGCAATAGGGCTCAGCGCCGGAACCACTACCTGGGCCCTGGCCAAGGAGCTGGTCAGCGGTCCGCGGATTACGGTGGTGACCAACTCGGTGCGGATCGCGGATCTGTTCCACTACGGGACCTCAACCGGTTCAGCCCGCTTCGGCTCCACGGTGATCCTGATCGGCGGCGAACGGACGCCGTCGGATGCGTTGGTGGGGCCGATCGCCACTGGCGCGCTGAAGCAGTTGCACCTGGACGTGCTGTTCCTCGGGGTGCACGGCATGGACGCCGTCGCCGGCTTCACCACGCCCAACCTTCTGGAAGCGGAGACTGACCGTGCCTTTGTGGCCGCGGCCCGGAAGGTGGTCGTCCTCGCCGACCATACCAAGTGGGGGCTGCTGGGCATCAGCTCCATCGCGTCGTTGGACGAGGCTGACGAGGTCATCAGCGACTCCGGCCTGGGCGTTGAAGCCCAGCGGGTGCTCGGCGAAAGGATCGGCAAGCTCCGGCTCGCCTCCGTCTAGGAACCCGGCCGGGTCAGGAGTTCGGCGTCCTGCCGGTCAGGGCCTGCCGGTCAGGGTTTCTAAGGGCAGCCGCAGGACTGGCGGACACGGAGTTCCGTGGGGAAAATCCGGTGCTGGGCCGGCTCTCCGCGCCCCGCCCCGACCAATGCGTCCACCGCGGCCTCAGCCATGGCCCGTACGGGCTGTTCCATCGTGGTGAGGGCGGGCCAGGAATATTCTGCCTCGACCGACCCGTCAAAGGACGCAAGGGCGATGTCACCGGGCACGGTCATCCCGGCTTCGCGCACCGCCCGCAGGATGCCTATGGCCTGCATGTCGGAACTGGCAAAAATGGCAGTGGGCCGGTTGGCGGACGCTATCAGGCGTTGACCCGCGAGATAGCCGCCGGGGCGGGTGAACTCGCCATGGACGATCTGCCCTTCGGGCACCCCAGCATCGCGGAGTGCCTGCAGCCAGCCCCTCTCGCGTCCGTCGACTTCGCTGGAGACGTTGGTTCCCATGGCCAGCCCAATCCGCGTGTGCCCGTGGCCGAGCAGGTGTTCCACCGCGATCCGTGCCCCCGTGGCGAGGTCCACTCCGATGCTGTTAAACCCGGCGGCCTCGCGGCCTTGGTTTAGCAGCACCGATGGTATGGCAGCCTTCTCCAAATCCTCAAGGTCCGGCTCAAAGAGGACGCTCGCCAGCAGCACCCCGTCGACCTGCCGCGCGGCCAGGTTACGGACGTTCCGCCGTTCCTTCGCCAGGTTCCCGTCAGAGTTGGTCAGCACCAGGGTGTAGCCCAACGCTGCTGCCGCATCTTCCACTGCGTGGGCCAGGAGTGAGAAGAACGGGTTGGTGTTGTCCGGAACGATAAGTCCCAGGGTCTCACTGGAGCCCAGCTTAAGGGCACGCGCTGCCGCGTTGGGGCGGTATCCCAGCACCCGGATGGCATCCTGCACCTTGGCCTCCGTGGCAGGAGCCACCCGTTTGGGGCCGCCGTTCACCACATAACTCACGACGGCGGTGCTGACGCCCGCGTAGCGTGCCACATCCTTGCGGGTCACGGGTCCGCGCGGAGTGTTCAAAGCCGAGGAAGTCATGGGTCCATGCTATCTATGCGCTTTCGGGGGCGTCGCCGAAATCGCGGATGGGGAGCCGTGCGCCACCTTGAAGGGCGGATTCGTGGGCCACGATGCCTGGCAGCGTGAACCGGGCCGCAACCCAGGCGTTGACCGGCGGCACCGTGCCATTGTTGACCGCGGTGACGAAGTCGTCCACGAGGAAGTGATGGCTGCCCTCATGCCCGTTGGGCGCTCCGCGGAACTCCTCGGGGAGGCGTTCCGCGTCATGGACCGGCGACAGCCCGGAGACGAAGGCGTCCCTCAGCTCGGGGGCCACGTTGGCCAGCGACGGGTCATCGAGGGACATGCTGGGCCGCGTCTCCAGCTGCTCGGAAATGTCGTGGACGTTTTCCTTGTCCTGCCACACGGTGACTTTGGCGAGCTGCTCAAAGCTGGCTTCCGTGCCGAAGAAGCGGAACCGGGACTCCCTGATGTGGGACGGGTAACCCACGCGGCGCATCTCGTTGGTGCGCATCACGCCGCCGTCGTTCAGCTCGAACAGGGCCGTGGCGTTGGAGAAGTCGTTGCCGAACATGCTGACGTCCTTGTCGAACACGCCATCGTTACGGTGGTCCTTGACGCCGACGCAGCTCACGCTGACGGCATGGGCCGGCACTGCGCCCAGAACGCCCCCGACAGCATGGGTTGGGTACAGCATGGGAGGGTAGCTGGCGGTCTCCTTCCAGCGTTCGCCTCCGCTGTACTGGTAGGCGTCGTAGAAGCCGAGGTCCATGTCGTGGACGTAGTCGCCTTCACTGTAGAAGAGGCGGCCGAATTTTCCGGCGGCAAGCTGCTTGCGCGCATAAACAGTGGCGGGGTTGTAGTAGCTGGTCTCGCCCATCATGTACACGTTTCCGGTCTCGCGCACTGCGGTGATGATGCGTGCGATTTCATCCTCGGAGATGGCCATGGGGACCGCGGAGTAGACATGCTTGCCGGCCCGGAGCGCCTGCTCCACTAACGGGCCGTGGGTCCAGCGCTGCGTGAAGATGGCCACGGCATCCACGTCGGATGCCAGCATTTCCTCGAAGCTCGCCTTCACGCCCGCGAGGTGGAACTGGTCCACTGCCTCGGCTGCGCGCAGTGAAACTTCATCCACGACATACACCGCACTGACCCCGGGGTGCAGGTTGAACAGGTGCGCAAACTGGCCGCCAAACTGGCCTACCCCTACTACGCCGATCGAAAACGTCATTGTTTTACCTTTCGCTGAATGTCCCGGGGAAATCGCTCGGGCAAGCGCTCTCCATGAGTCTCAGTCTTTCACCGCGATCTACTCGAGTCAACAGACGCCGGACGGCCAGAGAAACTTTGCTGGAAAAGTAACGCGAAATACTTGCCGGGCCAGATCTACTCGTGTAGATTGCAGTCAGTTGTTACCCACATCACAGTCAGGAAAGGGTCGAAGATGACCACCCTTACAAAGCAGCAACGAGACCCGGCAGGCCGGGCAACACGCTCCAGAGCAGGAAAGACCGGAAGCGGCGGCAGGAAAAGCATCACTCACCGCATGGGCGACCTGAAGATCGCCATGGTGTTCATTTTTCCGGCGATGCTCGGCTTCGTCTTCTTCTTCCTGATCCCCACGATCCGCGGTGTCTACCTCAGCTTTACCGAATACAGCATCCTCGGAGACCCCACGTGGATTGGGCTCAAGAACTACACCACTATTTTCTCCGACGAGCTGTTCTGGAACGCCATGGCGGTCACTGTGCAGTATGTGGGCCTGAACATCGGTTTCCAGACGGTGATTGCCCTCGGCCTGGCGCTCCTGATGCACCGCGTCGCTAAATCCACATTCATCCGTGGGGCTCTGCTCCTGCCGTTCCTGGTGGCCAATGTCATCGTTGCCCTGTTGTGGTTTTGGATGCTCGACTACCAGCTCGGCATCGTCAATGAGGTCATCAGTTGGCTGGGCTTGCCCCGTATCGCTTTCTTCGGCAGCGAGCAATGGGCCATTCCCACCATCGCCTTCGTCAATGTCTGGCGCCACATGGGCTACACGGCCCTGCTGATCTTCGCCGGACTGCAGTCGATTCCCAGCCACGTTTATGAGGTTGCATCCCTGGACGGGGCGTCTCCCACCCGGACGTTCTGGAGCATCACTATGCCGCTCCTGCGCCCGGTCATGGTGCTTGTCCTGGTTGTCACCGTCATCGGCTCCTTCCAGGTGTTCGACACCGTTGCCGTTACCACCGGCGGCGGTCCCATCAACGCTTCCCGCGTCATCCAGATGTACATCTACCAAAAAGCCTTCACCGAGTCGGACTTCGGGTACGCCTCAGCGCTCTCCGTCATCCTCTTCGTCATCCTCGCCCTGGTGGCCTTCGTGCAAATGAAGTTCCTCAAGGGCAATGAATCGGACCTGGACTAAGGACCCCCTTTATGACTACTTCGACTGCTTCCCGGCAAGACGCCACCTCCACCCGCACTGTCATCAACAAGCCGCGCAAGCCGTTTAATTGGCGCCGCGCGGGAGCGTGGACCCTCGTGGTCATCGCGTTGATTGTCACCATCTCGCCATTCCTGTGGATGCTTCGCACCGCCCTCTCCAGCAACCATTCCCTCGCCGCCAACGCCGGCAACCTCCTGCCTGCCGACTTTAGCTGGGGCGCCTTCAAAAGGGTGCTGGGCCTGCAAACTCCTGAGGAAGCAATAGCCGAGGGCGGATCCGGCGCGGCCATCAACTTCTGGTGGTACCTCCGCAGCTCCATCATAGTTTCCACCGTGGTCACCGTCGGTCAGGTGTTCTTCAGCTCCATGGCGGCCTACGCCTTCTCCCGGCTACGCTGGCCCGGCCGGGAGAAAGTATTCGCCCTGTTCCTGGCCACCATGATGGTTCCTCCGATCTTCACGGCATTGCCGAACTTCCTGATGATCAAGAACCTGGGCCTCCTGAACACCTATGCCGGCATCATCCTGCCGTTCCTGTTCATGACACCCTTCGCGATCTTCTTCCTGCGCCAATTTTTCCTGAGCATGTCCCGGGAAGTGGAAGAGGCCGCCATGCTCGACGGCGCCAGCAAGTTCCGCATCTACTTCAAGATCGTGCTGCCCAACGCGGCCGCCCCCTTGGCCACGCTGGCACTGTTGACGTTCATCGGCACCTGGAACGAGTACTTCTGGCCCCTCCTGGTAGGCCAGGACGAGAGCGTCCGGGTCCTCACGGTAGGCCTGGGCGTCTTCAAGTCCCAGTCTCCGCAGGGCGCCCCGGACTGGTCCGGCCTGATGGCGGCAACCCTCATTGCCGCCCTGCCTGTCCTCCTGCTGTTCATAGCCTTCGGCAAGAAGGTCGTGAACTCCATCGGCTTCTCCGGCATCAAATAGCCACCTTTACCCGCTCCATCTACTCCCTTCCCGCACCTACCTTCCGCACCCCCTGCAAGAACTGAAAGGTCCACCATGAAAAAGTCCCTTGGCGTCGCCGCTGCTGCTGCCGTCATCGCCCTGTCCCTATCCGCCTGCGGCGGGTCCGCCCCCGCCTCTACCGAGGCCAAGGGTGAGATCAACTACTGGCTTTGGGACGCCAACCAGCTCCCCGCCTACCAGCAGTGCGCTGATGATTTCACTAAGGCCAACCCTGACATCAAGGTGAAAATCACCCAGCGCGGCTGGGACGACTACTGGACCACCCTGACCAACGGCTTTGTTTCCGGAACAGCCCCCGACGTTTTCACGGACCACCTGGCCAAGTACCCGGAGTTCGCCTCCAAGAAGCAGCTTCTGTCCCTTGACGACGCCGTCAAGAACGACAACGTCAAGCTTGACATCTACAACAAGGGCCTGAGCGATCTTTGGGTCGGCCAGGACGGCAAGCGCTATGGCCTTCCCAAGGACTGGGACACCATCGCCATGTTCTACAACAAAAAGCTGGTGGCAGACGCCGGCTACACGGAAGAGCAACTCAAGGGCCTCGACTGGAACCCCAAGGATGGCGGCAGCTACGAAAAGGCCATCGCGCACCTGACCGTTGACAAGAACGGCAAGCGCGGCGACGAAGCCGGCTTCGACAAGAACAACGTGGCAGTTTACGGACTGGGCCTGGAAAACTCCGGCAGCGGAGATGGCCAGACCCAATGGAGCTTCCTGTCCGCCACCATGGGCTGGACCCACACGGACAAGAACCCCTGGGGCACAAAATTCAACTTCGACGACCCCAAGTTCCAGGAAACCATTGCCTGGTGGGCGGGACTGGCGGACAAGGGCTACATGCCCAAACTGGAAACCACGGTTGGCGCCAGCGTGAGCGATAACTTCGGCGCAGGCAAGGCCGCCATCAACACCGGCGGCTCCTGGATGATCGGCCAGTACACCAGCTACAAGGGAGTGGAAACAGGAATAGCCCCCACCCCCAAGGGACCTGACGGGAAGCGGGCCAGCATGTTCAACGGCCTGGCTGACTCCATCTGGGCCGGTACGAAGAACCCCGCCGCATCGGTCAAGTGGGTGGAGTACCTCGCCTCCACAGCTTGCCAGGACGTCGTGGCCGGCAAGGCCGTAGTGTTCCCCGCCATCACCACCTCCTCCGACAAGGCCGCGGACGCGTTCAAAGCCAAGGGTGTCGACGTCAGCGCCTTCACGACCCAGGTCAAGGACGGCACCACGTTCCTCTTCCCCATCGCTGACAAGGCCGCAAAGGTCGCGGGCATCATGAAGCCCGCAATGGACGCTGTCCTCTCCGGCAAGAAGCCCGCCAGCTCCCTCACCGAAGCCAACGACCAGGTCAACGCGCTCTTCAAGTAGGCGCAACTCCCCACAAAGCGTGACTGCGGGTGTGGCCGCAGTCACCTGGTCCGGATGCCGCCGTCCCCTCCTCGCGACGGCGGCATCCGGACTCCCACCTGTCCAGAAGCATCACCTGCAACATATCCACATCACAGAACGCACACCATGATTACCGAAAGAGACTCACCTATGGATCCGCTCCACCTCCGTACCGCCGGCACCAGCCTGGTGATCAGTTTCAACAGCGGGGAGGCCGAGATTATCCATTGGGGCGCCGATCTAGGCGCCGCCCTGCCGGACCTCGCCATCCTGGGCGAACCCGTCCCCCACTCCGCCGTTGATGCTAACGTTCCAGCCGGCCTGCTGCCGCAGGCATCCTCCGCCTGGCGGGGCAGGCCGGCACTACGGGGCCACCGTGTCCTGGACGGCGTTTCCGGCTTCGACTTCTCCGTCCGCCTCCGCGTCGTAACGGCTTCCACTGCGCGCAACTCGGCGATCATCGTGCAGTCCGACGCAGGCGCCGGCATTACCGTCCGGTCCTTCCTGACACTCCACGACGGAGGCCTGCTGGAACTCCGGCACTCCGTCACCAACGACGGCACCACGCCCTACCAGCTCGACGAACTGGCCACGGTCCTCCCGGTGGCGCCGGACGCCGTCGAACTCCTTGACCTGACCGGTCGCTGGTGCCGGGAAAACCACCCCCAGCGCCGGTCTATCCAGCAAGGGACCTGGGTCCGGACCGGCCGGCACGGCCGCACCGGCCACGATTCCTCGCTGCTGTTCGCGGCGGGCACGGAAGGCTTCGGTAACCGCCATGGCAAGGTCTGGGCCACCCACCTGGCCTGGAGCGGAAACCACGAACAATTCGCGGACAGCATCGGAGACGGCCGCACCATGATCGGCGGCTCCGAACTGCTGGGACCCGCCGAAGTCATTCTCCAGCCCGGCGGCAGCTACACGACGCCACCACTCTTCGCCGCCTACTCAGGCCGTGGACTGGACGGCATCAGCGAGGCGTTCTACAGCTGGTTCCGCTCCCGCCCGCACCACGTCCTGCCGGCCCCGGGCGCTGCCACCCAGCCGGGAAAACCGCGTCCCGTGGTGCTCAACACCTGGGAAGCGGTCTACTTCGACCACGACCTGAACACGCTGGTGGAGCTGGCTGAATCAGCCGCCGAGCTGGGCGTGGAGCGTTTTGTGCTCGACGACGGCTGGTTCCGTGGACGCCGCAACGACCGCGCAGGGCTGGGCGACTGGTATGTGGACGAGTCGGTGTGGCCCGCCGGCCTCACTCCGCTGGTCGAGGCGGTCACCTCACGCGGGATGGAATTTGGACTGTGGGTAGAGCCGGAAATGATAAACCTTGATTCCGACATCGCCCGGGCACACCCCGGCTGGATTGTTGGCCCGGCCGTGCTTTCACACAAGGACGGCGGACGGCTCCCCGTGGAGTGGCGGACCCAGCACGTCATCGACCTGGTGAACCCGGAAGCCTGGCAGTATATCTTTGACCGGATCGACTCCTTGCTGACGCAGCACAACATCAGCTACCTCAAGTGGGACCAGAACCGCGACCTGACCGAGCACGGCCATGCGGGACGCTCTTCCGTCCATGAGCAGACCCTGGCCGCCTACCGTCTCTTTGACGAGCTCCGCAAGGCCCACCCCGGCGTCGAGATTGAAAGCTGCTCCTCCGGCGGCGCCCGGGTGGACCTGGGCATCCTCGAGCGCACGGACCGGATCTGGGCGTCGGACTGCAACGATGCCCTCGAGCGGCAGAGCATCCAGCGCTGGACCGGACTGGTTGTCCCACCGGAACTGGTCGGCGGGCACGTCGGCCCCACCACCTCCCACACCACGGCCCGCACCCACGATCTGTCTTTCCGCGCCATCACGGCGCTGTTCGGGCACTTCGGCATGGAATGGGACGTCCGGGAGCTTCAGGGCGAACAGCGGGAGGAGCTCAAGCGCTTCATCGCGCTCTATAAGGAGCACCGGGGGCTCATCCACAGCGGCCGGATGGTCCGCGCGGATGTCCCGGATGAAACCCTGCTCCTGCACGGGGTGGTAACTCCCGCGCCTGCCGATGCCGGCACGACGGCGGCTCTCTTCGCCTTGGTCAGCACCCGCACCGCCTTCGCAGAGCAGCCTGGTCGGATCACCGTTCCAGGGCTCGAACCGGACCGCACGTACCAGGTCGATGCCATCTTCCCGACACCCGCAGACGCCGACTACGCGCAGAACTACACCCAGGTCCAGCCTCCTGCATGGCTGGCAGACGGCGCTGAGGCCAACGGCCGGTTCCTGGCCGAAGTAGGCCTGCCCATGCCCATCCTCAACCCGGAACACGCCGTCCTGCTGAGGTTTACCGCGCTCTAGCAGCCCTTGGTTGGCCTGCCCTGCATTTCCCGGCCCGCAAGCCCGGGCAGTAAAGAATGCACGGCAGGCCAGCGCAGGCGATAGATTTGCAACCATGACTGAAGCCACCACCGCCGGCCGCGGCACCATCCTCGTGATGAACGGACCCAACCTGAACCTGCTGGGAACCCGCGAACCGGAAAAATATGGCACGTCCACCCTTGCCGATGTGGAGCAGCTGGCCCGCACCGCTGCTGAGGGGCACGGCTTCACGGTGGACTGCGTCCAGTCCAACCATGAAGGCGTCCTGCTGGACGCCATCCACGCGGCCCGGGGAACCGCCGTCGGAATTGTGCTCAACGCAGGAGCTTTCACGCACACCTCCGTCGCCCTCCGGGACGCCCTGGCGGCGGTGCAGTTGCCCGCCGTCGAGGTCCACATCACCAATGTGCACCAGCGCGAGGAGTTCCGGCACCACTCCTTCCTGTCGCCGGTCTGCTCGGCCGTCATCGTGGGCGCCGGCGTGTTCGGCTACAAGCTCGCCATCGATTACCTGGCCGAAGCCCTGTAGCCATGGCCCCCGGGCCGGAGACGGCCAGCCGCACCGCCGCGTGGTACCGGCATTTTGGCCTGGTCGAGGCACCGGAATCCTCCCCCTGCTACGCGGAGTGGACGCTTGGCATCGCCGACGACCCGGAGCTGGTCTCCTGGATCGACGTTTGGCCGCACGACAAGCGCCAGCCCAACCTCTTGCTGGCGGCCGCACGGCGCTTTTCCCGGACCGCTACAGCTACGAGTTCGACGACGGCACAACTGTCACGCGGCTGTCCCCCCTTCCCGCGGGAACGCAAGGTGAGGCTCCCGTGCTGAGGTGCGCCACCAAGGGACCGGTGCCCTTGCCTGCCGAAGTCCCGGAGGTGGCATGGCGGGCAGGCATCGACCTGAACCCCCTGGATGTGAACGACGCCGACGACGTCGCCTGGCTGGAAGCACTCGTCTGGCCGGAGCAGGAATTCCGTCTTCGGAGGCTGCGCCAGGCCGTGGCCATTGCAGCGAAGGAACCTCCACTGATCGTGGCCGGAGACCTCAACAACCGGCTGGTTCACCTGGCCGCGCAGGCGCCCGCCGACGCCGCCCTGGTGGTGTTCCACAGTGCTGTGATGGCCTACCTCAGCGCCGACGGCCGATCCCGTTTCCGCCAGACCATCCAGGAACTCAGGGCTGGCCGGGGGTGTCATTGGCTGTCCAACGAGGGGCGCATGGTGATCGACCAGGAGGACGGCTCCAACGTGGTCCCGGAGGTGGATCCGGAAAGGATCATGGGCAGGTTCCTGCTCATGCACAACGGACTGCCGGTAGCCATTACCGGCCCGCACGGCCAAAGCCTTGAATGGCTTTGAGGGCGAGTGCCACCTTGGGCGGGCCCAGCCTCCTGTCCCGTGAAGGCCTGCCTATTTCTGGATGCACTGCCCGGATGACACCGGCGCGCTGAGCCCTGGAGCCTGGGAAGCAACCGGGGTGAGGTCGTCCATGGTGATGGCGAAGCCGACCTCGGCATCGGAGGTTGCCTTGGCGAAGATCACACCTGCCACCTGGCCTTCGGTGGTGAGCAGCGGGCCGCCGGAGTTTCCTGGCTGGACGTCCCCGGCCAGGCGGTAGATGTCCTCGGGTGCCGAGTTGTTGCCGTAAATATCCGGCACCAGCACGGTGCTGATGTCCTGGACTGTTGCCGGCTTGGACTGGAGCGGCCCGCCGTGCGGATACCCTGCGAAGGCGGCCGGGCTGCCGTTCGGGAGGTCGGGGCTCAGGGCAAGCGGTTTGGCGGGCAGTCCGTCAACTGCCAGGACGGCAAGATCATGTTTCGTGTCGAAGTAGACCACCCGGCCGGGCATCGCTCCCCCGCTGGGAACCTCCACCACCGGCTGCGACACGCCCGCCACCACATGGGCATTCGTCACGACGCGCCCGGGCGACACCACAAAGCCGGTACCGGTCTGGTTCTGGCCGCACTGGTACGCGGTCCCGGCGATTTTCAGTACGGACTCGCCGGCCCTGTTCAGCGCCGGTGTGTCCGTGCTGGCATTGGGAATGGCCACGGGTTGGCCCGGCGCGAGCCCTTCAAGCAGCGTAGGAATGCCGTTGCCGATCACCGTGGAACGCAGTTGCGCCATGGTTGCCTTCACCGGGACTGGCGTCAGACCGTCAATGAACCGGATCACCTTGGACTCGGCCAGCTGTTGCGACACGAACGGCACACCGAGGGAGCCGATGCTGAAGGCGAGCATGGACATGACCAGGGCGGAGACCACAACGCTAACGGCCCCGCCCACGAGGCGGTCCACGGCGCGCAGGGGCCTGATCCGCACGGCGCCGCGGATATTCCGCCCGATCATCGTGCCCAGCCCGTGTCCCAGAGCCACAAGGACGACGGCGGCAGCCACTGTGGCGGTAAGCCTCCAGCCGGGATCGGTGACGTAACCGCTGACCAGCGGCACGGCGAAAAACGCTGCCACCGCGCCGGCAGCAAACCCGGCAATCCCGCCGAGGGTAACCAGGAAGCCGTTGCGCAGGCCATAGATCAGATAGGACAGTAGCGCCAGGATCAAGGCCAGGTCCAGAACGGTCAAGCCAAACACTAAGGCTCCTTATATACGGTTGAGCCCTAATTCTAATGGCGCAGGCTGACATTCTTCTGTGGACCAAGGCCTGACCCGGATTCGGCCCCCGGTCAGCCGGCCAAGGCGGGGAGCTGTGTGTGGCTGGCAGCATCCAGCAGCCCCAATGGGACGTTCCTGCAGTCGTTTAGGGTGTTTCGGCTGCCAACTACGTCACAGAACCTTCAAAATTCTGAAACAATGGCACAAGCCGCCCACAGCCGACACATTTTATTCAGGAGATTACATGGACATCGAGGTACTGCGCCGAGCCCCCCTTTTCGCCACGCTCGACGACGAAGCGTTCCGTCTGCTGACGGACGAGCTGACCGAGGTGGACCTTTCCCGCGGCGCGTCGGTATTCCGCGAGGGCGACCAGGGTGACCAGCTCTACTTCATCGTCTCCGGAAAGGTGAAGCTGGGACGTACCTCCCCCGATGGCAGGGAATCGCTCCTGGCCATCCTCGGCCCGGGCGAACTGTTCGGCGAAATGGCGCTGTTCGACCCCAGCCCCCGCACCGCCACCGCCACTGCGGTGTCCGAGACCCGCCTCGCCGGGCTCAGGAACGAGAGCCTCAACGCCCTGCTCCGCACCCGCCCCGAGGTTTCCGCGCAGCTGCTGCAGGCCCTGGCCCGCCGACTGCGCCGCACCAACGACTCCCTCTCAGACCTGGTCTTCTCGGACGTCCCCGGCCGCGTGGCCAAGGCCCTCCTGGACCTGGCCGACCGTTTCGGCCGCCCGGCAACGGATGGCGTCCTGGTGGCTCACGAGCTCACCCAGGAAGAACTGGCCCAGCTGGTCGGTGCGTCCCGCGAGACGGTCAACAAGGCCCTGGCCGAGTTCGTTCAGCGCGGCTGGCTCCGTCTGGAAGCCCGGGCAGTCGTCATCCTGGACATGCAGCGACTCCGCCAGCGCTCCCGCTAGTCCCAAAGCACAAAGGCCGGCCCAGGGAATCGGGACCGGCCTTCTGCGTTTAACCCACCCCAACGCTCTCTCACTTCCTGCAGGCTTTGGCGGAACGCTCGCTCACATCGCGCAGAAAGCGGGCACGACAAACGCAATAACGGGGAGTCACCGCTCGCGCTGGGGATCGCCGGCGACGGTTTTGGCGGCCTCGACTTCAAGCATGAGCCCGCTATCCTCTTCGACCAGCTTGGGCTGGTACACGTGGGCCTTGCGCTTGTAGCTGAGGTAGGCGATGCAGCCGTTAGCGGCGGCCATCTTTTCCAGCATGATCTCCACGCCTGGCACCACGAGTTGGCTCAGGGTCAGGCCAACGGTGTTTTCCTGGCCCACCTCATCGCCGAGCGCGGTGGTGTGGCGCTCGGCGATGACCTTGGTAGCGCACACCCAGCGGCCCCACACGCCCTTGCTGTCCAGCAGGCTGGGCTGCTGGTTCATCGGCACTGTCGCCGCAAAGTAGCGAGTGTCGAAGCGCTGGTGGGCGAAGTCGGGGCTGCGCCAGTTGACCAGGGATTTCAGCAGGTCAGTGCGCAGCGACAGCCCGCGCCTGGACAGCGCCTCAGTGAAGGACTTCTCCTGGTTGGCTATGGCCTCCCGGGCACGCATCCAGTCGTGGGTGGAGGTGGCCTCCACCGTGCCGGACACATCGGAGCCGGCAAGCAGCACACCGGTTTCCTCGAACAGCTCTCGGATGGCACCCACCACGTGGCGGCGCGCCAGCGTGACGTCGTCCGTTCCCATCTGCTCGGCCCAATGCTGGGGCGGGGGACCCAGCCAGCCGACGGCGTCGTCGTCGGACGCCTGCAAGGAACCTCCCGGAAAGGCCAGGACCCCCAGCGGCGAGGAGCCCGGCCGGTAGCCGAGCCAGGTCTCCAGGCCGGTGGGGGAATCGCGGAGCAGGACTACTGATGAGGCGAGGCGGGCGGCACGCGGCGTCCGCTCGCCGTGTTCAAGCCAGCTTTGTGCTGCCCCTTCAAGATCGGGAGGGAGGACAAACAGGCGTCGGGCGAGCTGAGGCAAAGGAAGCGACCGGTCCTAGCTGAATTCGGCGATCAGTTCGACTTCTACGGGAGAGTCGAGAGGCAGCACTGAAACGCCGACGGCGGAGCGGGCGTGATGGCCCGCGTCACCCAGGACGCGGCCCAGGAGTTCGGACGCTCCGTTGATGACGCCCGGCTGTCCGGTGAACGAAGGATCGGAGGAGACGAATCCCACAACCTTGACGATCCGCGTGATGCGGTCGAGGTCGCCGATGACGCTCTTGACGGCTGCCAGGGCGTTGACGGCGCAGACGGCGGCGAAGCGCTGGGCGTCCTCGGGGGACACCGTCGGCTCGTCAGCGTGGCTTTCGGTGCCAGTGGACACCTTGCCCGTAGCTTCGAGTTTGCCGTTAATAAACGGCAGCTGCCCGGAGGTGTAGACATGGTTGCCGGAGATCACCGCCGGCACGTAGGCGGCCACCGGGGCGGCCACCTCGGGGAGGGCCAGGCCAAGTTCAGCCAAGCGCTGTTCGACGGCGGAAATCGGCGCGGTTGCCGCACCGGACGTGGTTTCTGCGGGGGTGCTCATGCTATTGCTTCTCCCTCTTGAGGTAGGCAACGAGCCCGTTTCCGTCCGGACCTGGAACGACCTGGATGAGCTCCCAGCCGTCCTCTCCCCACTGGTCCAGGATCTGCTTTGTGGCGTGGATAATGAGCGGAATCGTGGCGTACTCCCATTTGGTCATGACTAAAAGACTAGTCCTTGCCGGTAAAGTGGAAAACATGGTGACTCGTAGGAACCCGATTTTCGACACGGCCACTACCCTCGGAAAGATCTTTGGCTTCCTTGGCGTGAGCGCGATTTGTGGTGTGCTGGTGGCGGGCCTGCTGGTCCCCGCCGCCGCCGTTTCGGGCAGCACAGCAAGCGGTTCCATCCAGTTCTTCGACACCCTTCCGGCGGAGTTGAAGGTGGACCCGCCCAGCCAGTCCACCAGGATCCTGGCAGCAGACGGCAGCCTCATCGCCAACCTGTATGAGGAGAACCGCACCAAGGTTTCCCTCGACCAGATCTCTCCGTTGATGCAGGAAGCCATCATCGCCGTTGAAGACAGCAGGTTCTACGAGCACGGCGGTGTGGACACCACCGGCATCCTGCGGGCCGTGGTCAGCACAGCCCGCGGCAACAAGCAGGGTGCCTCCACCATCACCCAGCAGTACGTCAACAACGTGCTCAACGCCAACCTTGCCGCCGAGGGCAACGAGGCTGCCATCAAGCTCAACGGTGTCAACAAGGGCGTGGGCGACAAGCTCCGCGAAATGAAGCTGGCCATCGCCCTGGAGAAGACGTTCACCAAGGAGCAGATCCTCGAGGGCTACCTCAACATTGTCTTCTTCAACCGCGACGCGTACGGCATCGAAGCCGCCTCCAAACTCTTCTTCAGCACCACCGCGAAAGACCTGACTCTTCCCCAGGCAGCCCTCCTGGCCGGCCTGGTCAACAGCCCGTCGGCGTTTGACCCCATCGCCCACCCCGACGCCGCCAAGGCCCGCCGTGACTTGGTGCTGGGCCTGATGCTGGACCAGCACAAGATCACCCAGGCCGACCACGACGCCGCTGTAGCCACCCCGGTGGAGCCCAAGGTCACCCCCGCACGCCAGGGCTGCGCCTATGCGGCCACCGCACCATACTTCTGCGACTACGTGCTGCACCTGCTGCTGAATAATCCTGCGTATGGGGCGGACACCACAGAGCGCCAGAACAACGTCTTCCGCGGCGGCCTCACCATCAAGACCACCCTGGATCCCAAGGCGCAGGCTGTCGCCCAGGAGCAGGCCGATGCTGCGGCCGGCGCCAACCCGGATAACTGGGGAGCGTCCATGGTCTCAGTGCAGCCGAACACCGGCAAGATCCTCAACATGGCGCAGAACACCTCCTACCTGCCAGTGGAGGGAAAGTTCAACCAAACGCAGAACTTCAACGTGGACGTCATGGACAAGGACGGCAACGACCTCAACGGTCTGGGCGGGTTCCAGCCCGGTTCCACCATGAAACCGTTCACTTTCGCGGAGTGGCTCAACGAGGGCAAGACCATGAACACCACCGTTGACGCGAGCGTGCGAAAGTACAGGGCAGGCTTCCCGTGGCGGAATACCTGTCCAACTCCCACCGATGGCGTCTATGACTCCTCCGTGCCCGGCAGCTACGACCTGCAGAACGCTGACATCACTCACTACTATCGGATGCCTGTCCTCTACGGCCTGATGAACTCCATCAACACGGCGACATTCGCCTCGGCCGCGCAGCTTGACCTCTGCGGCATTCAGAAAATCGTGGATGCGGTGGGCATTCACGGTGGCCTTCCGGCCATAGACAAGGACGGCAAGATCACAGACGCCAACCCGGCTGTCCCCATGACCACCCTGGGTAACCTGATCGGCTCCACGCAGACAGCACCGCTTACCATGGCGTCGGCGTTCGCCACGTTCGCGAACGACGGCAAGTACTGCGAGCCCATCGCCATCACGTCGGTAACGGACCAGACGGGCGCCGAGCTACCCGCACAGTCGAGCAACTGCAAGGACGCCGTCAAGCCCGACGTCGCACGCGGAGTTGCCTACGCCATGCAGGAAGTGCTTAATGGCGGATCGGGTTCGCTGATCGTCCCCCGCCTGTCCACCAAGACCAACTTCCCTGTGGCAGCCAAGACCGGCACCAACGACACCAACGGTTCCACCTGGGTGGTGGGCTACACCACGGGCGTGGCAACAGCGGCCTGGTTCGGCGACCCTCTCGGTGACCAAAAGCGCCTCGGCCGGAACCTGACCATCAACGGCAAGAAGTATGACTCGATCGACGGTTACATGATCGCCGGCCCCATGTTCGCCAAGTACATGCTCCAGATGGCCCCTGCCTACGGCACCAACCCGTTCCCCGCACCGCCCAGCAACATGGTGAACGGTACCCCGGCCAAGGCCTCGCCCACCACGCCGACAACGCAATCCACGGCGCCCGCTCCGCAGCCGTCTCCCGAGCCAAGCAAGAACGACAACGGCAAGGGCAACGGCTAGCCGCCCATGGTAGTCAGCACCGCTTTGGCGAGCCGCGTCCGGAACATCGGGCGCGGCTTTGCCGTCACCGCCGCAGCCGGGGCCGCCGCCGGGATTGGCGCGTTCGGGTACGGGTTATGGGAAAAAAACCAGTTTGTCCTCCGCGAGGAAACGCTGCCCATCCTGCCCGCGGGCCAGGACCCGTTCCGGGTCCTGCACCTGAGTGACATCCATTTCGTCCCAGGCCAGGACACCAAGACGGCCTGGCTGCAGTCCCTGGCCTCGCTTGAGCCGGACCTGGTGGTCAACACCGGAGACAACCTCAGTCATGTCAAGGCCGTCGATCCCCTCCTGGAGGCTTTGCGCCCGCTCCTGGAATTTCCCGGTGTTTTTGTCCCGGGCTCCAACGACTACTACGCCCCAAGCCTCAAGAACCCTGCCTCGTACCTCCTTGGCCCTTCCAAGGCAAGGCGGGAAAACATCGAACTGGACTGGCCGCGGCTGCGGGCCGGGTTCGGCATGCGCGGCTGGGTGGACCTGACAAACCGGCATCAGTCACTGGTCCTCAAGGGCATGCGTTTCGATTTCTCCGGAGTGGACGATCCCCATTTGAACCGCGAGCGGTACGCAGGCTGGCCCCGCGGCACCCGCAGCCAGGACGGGGACCCGCACCTTCGGGTGGCCGTCATCCACGCACCCTACCAGCGCGTGCTGGACCACTTCACGGAGGACGGAGCGGACCTGCTGCTGGCCGGCCACACCCATGGTGGCCAGCTCTGCATCCCCGGCTACGGCGCCCTCGTTGCCAACTGCGATATTCCCACGTGGCGGGCAAAGGGGCTGAACGACTGGCAAAGCAACGGAAGTACGACGCCGGTGAACGTCTCCGGCGGTATCGGCACGTCCCGCTTCGCCCCGGTCCGCATCGCGTGCAAGCCCGAGGCCGTGCTGCTCACCCTGACCGCCCGTGGCTAACGCCGCGGCCCGCCAGTTGCCCGCTAAGCCAGCTGCAGGTTTGCCATATTGCGAACTGCAATAACTAGCCAAGCTCCCGTCCGGGCCGAAGATCCTGTGAATCGTGTCACCCGATGGCATAAGGTTGTTGCTACGGGAAACTATTCGATCAGAGCTTGAGAAGCGGGCATGGCCAAGCAGACTTCATTTTTCACATCAATCCGCCGTCTTTATCCTCACGTAAAACCGATCCTCCCCCGGCTCCTTATGGGGCTTATTTGCGCACTCCTGGCCAGCGTCCTGGCACTCACCATCCCCCAGGTGCTCCGTGTGCTGATCAACCAATCGCTCCAGCCCGGCGGTGACCCAAACGCCGTGTGGGCTGCCGCCGTCGTGATCCTGGTCCTGGGCATTGGCGAGGCAGGACTCGTGGCGCTCCGCCGCCAGTTCGTCATCAACCCGGCAACCACAGTGGAGACCCGGATGAGGGTCTCCCTCTATGACCACCTGCAGGACCTGACCGTCTCGTTCCACGACCGCTGGGGTTCAGGGCAGCTGCTCTCCCGCGCCATGACGGACCTGAACTTCCTGCGGCGGTGGATGGCCTTCGGCGCCATCATGCTGGTGGTCACCACGCTCACGGTGATTATCGGCATCGCCGTGATGTTCGCCATGAGCTGGCAGCTGGCCCTGATCTTCCTGGCCGCCGCCGTGCCCATCACGATCTCCAGCTTCCGCTTCCGGACCCGTTTCAGCAAGGTGGCCCGGCGCAGCCAGGACCAGGCCGGCGACCTCGCCACCACCGTGGAGGAATCCGTCCACGGGATCCGTGTTCTCAAGGCTTTCGGCCGCAGCCGGGAGGCACTGGAGAATTTCAATGAACAGGCAGAGGAACTGCGCCAGACGGAGATTTCCAAGGCCCGGCACCAGGCGACCTTCACCCTGGTGGTCACCCTCCTGCCGGAACTGGCCCTTGGCGCCGGGCTGGTGGCGGGCGTGATGCTGTGCGCCAGCGGCGAGCTGAGTATCGGCGCCCTGGTGGCCTTCTTTGCCACCGCGGCAGTCATCGCCTCGCCGGTGGAATTCTCGGGGATGCTGCTGGCCATGGCACTCACAGCCAAGACCGCCGTCGACCGCCATTACGAGGTGATGGACACGGAAAACACCATCACCAGCCCACCCGAGCCCCGGAAACCCGCGCAGCTCAGGGGCACGCTGGCCTTCAACAATGCCACCTTCGCGTTTGAGGACGCGCCGGACAAGCCCATCCTCAAGGGCATCAGCCTGGACATCCGGCCAGGGGAAACCATGGCGCTGGTGGGCATCACGGGAAGTGGAAAAAGCGCACTGATCCAGCTGGTCCCCCGGCTGTACGACGTCACGGAGGGCGCCATCACCATCGACGGCGTGGACATCCGCGAGTTCGACGTCGAAGAGCTGCGCCGCGTAGTGGGCGTCGCCTTCGAGGACACCACGCTGTTCTCCAACTCCGTCCGTGACAACGTGCTGCTGGGCGCCCCGGAACGCACCGAGGAGGTCCTGGACGAAGCGCTGGACGTGGCCCAGGCACACTTCGCCTACTCCCTGCCGGAGAGCGTGGACACCCTGATCGGCGAGGAGGGCCTGAGCCTGTCCGGCGGGCAGCGCCAACGGATCGCACTGGCCCGCGCCATCGCGGCCAAGCCGCGGGTCCTCGTGCTGGATGATCCGCTTTCCGCCCTGGATGTGCACACCGAAGAGCTGGTGGAGGCCCGGCTCCGCCACGTCCTGAAGGACACCACCACGCTGATCGTGGCGCACCGCCCGTCCACCGTGGCCCTTGCCGACCGGGTGGCGCTGCTCGAAGAAGGCCGGATCACCGCCGTCGGAACCCACACAGAGCTGCTGGCGGAAAACCACCACTACCGCTACGTGATCGCCAGCCTGGAGCAGGAGCCCCGGGACCTTGATTCCGACCTGCTGGATTCGGAGCTGTCGGCGCTCGAGGACGAGGCAGAGGAGATCAACCGATGAGCACCGCAACCTTCGGCACTGCCAACGAGGACAACGCGCACCTCAGTAAAAGTGACAGCAAAGCCGTACGACGGCGGTCGCTCGCCCTTCTGGGCTCCCTGATCCGTCCGGTGCGGCTCAGGTTCTGGCTGACCCTCGCCACCGTCGTGCTTTCGCAGGCAGCCCGGGTGGCGGGACCTGCCCTGATCGCCTTCGGCATCGACCACGCGCTCCCCGCATTGAAAGCGGGCGACAACCTGCCGCTGGTGCTCACCGGCGTCGGTTATTTGGCCGCCGCCATCGCGACGGCGGCACTCACCGCCCTGTACGTCACCTCCACCGCGCGGCTCAGCCAGGCGATGCTGCTGGACTTGCGTGTCCGGGTCTTCAGGCACACCCAGAGGCTGAGCCTGGAGTTCCACGAAAGGTATACGTCGGGCAGGATCATCGCGCGGCAGACCTCAGACCTCGAAGCGCTGCGCGAGCTCCTCGATTCCGGCGTCAGCTCCCTGGCCTCGGGCATTCTGTTCATGATCTTCACGGCCATCACGGTGTTCGCGCTGGACTGGCGCAGCGGCTTCCTGGTGCTGGCGGCAGGCGTGCCGATGTACTTCCTGTCCCGCTGGTACCAGAAGCACTCCCAGATCGCCTTCCGTGAGTCCCGTGTAGTGTCGGCCAGGCTGATCGTGCACTTTGTGGAAACCATGACCGGCATCCGCGCCGTGAAGGCCTTCCGCAAGGAACGCGAGAATGCCGCGGAGTACGGCCAGCTGGCGGAGGATTACCGGCTGGTGACGGTGCGCTCCATCAACCTCAACGGCATCTTCCAGCCCGGCCTGGTACTGATCGGCAATATCTGCGTGGCCGTGGTGCTGCTCGTTGGAGGCTTCCGGGTCCTCAACGGCGAGCTGGCTGTCGGCGTGCTGCTGGCGCTCATCCTGTCCACCAAGCGGTTCTTCCAGCCGGTGGACCAGATGGCCATGTTCTACAACTCCTTCCAAAGCGCCCAGGCTGCCCTCGAAAAGGTCTCCGGACTGCTTGAGGAAATCCCCACCGTCCGCCCGCCCAAGAATGCTGTGGCGCTGCGGGACGCCAAGGGTGCCATCGACTTCAACGGGGTGGAGTTCCGCTACGGCGACGGTCCGGTCATCATCCCCAGTATGGACCTGCACATCCCCGCCGGTCAGACAGTCGCCCTGGTGGGCCAGACGGGCGCCGGCAAGTCCACCCTGGCCAAGCTGATCGCCCGGTTCTACGACGTCTCCTCCGGCACCCTGACCCTGGACGGCGTGGACCTGCGCAACCTCAGCACCACGGACCTGCGCCGGAACATTGTGATGGTCACCCAGGAAGCATTCCTTTTCAGCGGCTCGGTGGCGGACAACATCGCCCTGGGCCGGCCCGAGGCCTCCCGCGAGGAGATCGTGCAGGCGGCCCGTGCCGTGGGCGCCCATGAGTTCATCACGGAGCTTCCCGAAGGCTACGACACCGACGTCAACAAGCGCGGCGGCCGCGTCTCGTCCGGCCAACGCCAGCTCATCAGCTTCGCGCGGGCGTTCCTGGCCCGGCCGGCAGTACTGATCCTGGATGAGGCAACCTCGTCGCTGGACATCCCCTCCGAACGCCTCGTCCAGACGGGCCTGGGGCGGCTCCTGCAGGCAACGTCCGACGCCGGCATTGCCGCGGGTGCCGAGTCCCGGGCCGGAGGGCGCACGGCGCTCATCATCGCGCACCGCCTGTCTACGGTGGAAACGGCCGACAGGGTGCTCGTGATCCACGATGGGCGGGTCGTGGAGGACGGCACCCCCGCGGAGCTGATCGGCGGCGGCGGACGGTTCGCCGACCTCCACGGCGCCTGGAAGGACTCGCTGGTTTGAGTGGGTCGGTGGGTTTCCCCACCTGTGAGCGGTGCGCCGGCGTGTTCCCGCATGGGGCCACCGCCGGCCGCTCCAGACCTGCGGAGATTCCGCCGCCACGGATTTCGCATCGGGACCAGGCATCGGCTATTCTTGTAAAGTTGCTTTTGCAGCGGATCGGGATGTAGCGCAGCTTGGTAGCGCGCTTCGTTCGGGACGAAGAGGTCGCAGGTTCAAATCCTGTCATCCCGACCAACAACAAGAGGGTCTCCTTGGGGAGGCCCTCTTTTGCTTTGCCCAGGCACCGCTGTCATACCCACGCACCGATGTCATACGGGCAGCGGTGTCATACGGGCAAAGGAATGGCCCCGGAACATGGACCGCCATGTCCCAGGGCCTCGCCTCCTTGTGAGAAGTTATTACATGGGGTCGGGCCAGTTGCCGACGTACGTGGTGTAGTCAGTGCCGCTATCCTTGTCCTTCGTCTTGTCCTTGACCGGCTTGGACATGGGATCAGGCCAGTTCCCTACTGCCACGGAGACACCAGTGGTGTCAGCGACGGAACCAGCAGACAGGACGGCCGGGGCCGCCGCAGAAAACGCCAGGGCCCCAGCCAATACGGCTGCGGCTGCAATCTTCTTCAACATATAAGTTCCTCAATACGGGTCGGATTCGTTACAAAATCAGCACTGTCCTTGTTGACATACATTGTAAAATGTTTTCCACAGGGACTGTCAAGCATTGAGTATAAAGACTGTCCGGAATTAGGAGGATATCCCGTGGGCAACGGATTCGGGGAGAAGCTCAGAGCGGAGCGTCTCGAACGTGGGCTGACACAGGCTGAACTGGGCAAGGACCTGTATTCCCCCAGCTACATCTCCCTGCTCGAAACCGGCCGTCGGGAGCCCACGGCCGAAGTGATCGAGGAGCTCGCTCGCAGGCTGGAGCTGGCGCCCAAGGCGCTGGAGGCCTGGAGCCAACCGATTTCAGTCAGCGATGCCGAGTACGTCCTGGCCGGTCTCTACGCACGCCAGGCATGGGACCTCAGGGACTATCCACTCGCTGCAAGCCACGCTGCAACGGCGGCGCAGATCGCCCTTGAAGGCAAGAACACCAGCGCGTGGTGGAACATGACGTACATGCAGGCCGAGTGCCTGATCAAGCAGGGCAACTGGAAAGAGTGCCAGAAGATCATGGAGCATCTGCTGGAGCACCCGATGGCCACGGAATCCGTGGGCCTCGCCGTGCGCGCCCGCCAGATGCTCGCCGGGATCTGCCAGGGGCAGGGCCAGCTGAGTACAGCCGTGGACCACGCTTTGGAAGCCGTGAAGCTCTGCTCCCAGCTCCCCAATGGCTCAACGCTCATCATCGGCGCGCACCGGGCCCTTATCGGCTCCTTGGCGGAGAGCGGCCGGCTGGACGAGGCGTGGAAGTACTGCCAGGACATGAACGACCAGGTGGACGAGCATTCGATGTCGCAGCTCGCAGGCGAAGTGGCCTGGGTCATCGGCAACGTGGCTTTCATGCGCCATGACTACCCCGAGGGCATCAAGTACCACGAGCGGGCGGCCAGGATGCTCTCCCCCGCCAACGACATCGAACTCTGGGCCCGTTTCAACAAGGCATCGGCTGCCGTGCGCCTGTCCTCGGGGATTGTGGAGCCGGAAACGCTGACGTCCATCGAACGCGCCGAACTGGCGCTGTCCATCGTCGGCGGCAACAAGACCGATCATCTGGAAGTAGCCTTCATCCGCGCCCGCTGGCTCTACCTCACCGGCGACATCGTTGCCGCCGTCGAGAAGCTCCGCGAAATCCACGCGGAACGCGGCGCCCTCGCCAAGCACACAGCTGGTGAAGTGTCGCTCCTGCTCGGAAAATCCCTCAAGGCTGCCGGCGAGTCCGACGAAGCCCTGGTCTACCTCAAGGAGGCGCAGAAAGCTTTCAGTGCCGCCGGCGCCCAGGACCGCGTTCAGCAGGCACTGGACGCCGTCCTGGAGATCAATCTCGCCCAGCAGCGCGCCGCCAAGGCGGATAAGGCCGCGAAGGCAGGCTAGGAGAAGGCTTTTCCGGTCAGCTTCTCGTAAGCCTCCACATAGCGGCCGCGGGTCCGGCTCACGACCTCCTCGGGCAACGCCGGCGGGGGCGTGTCTGAGTTCCTGTCCCAGCCGGATTCGGCCGAGGTCAGCCAGTCCCGGACGTACTGCTTGTCATACGAGGGCTGCGCCTTGCCCGGCTCGTAGGTTCCCGCGTCCCAGAAGCGCGAAGAATCCGGCGTCAGCACCTCGTCGCCCAGAGTGATGGCACCGGACACGGCGTCGTAGCCGAACTCCACCTTGGTGTCAGCCAGAATGATGCCGCGTTCCCGGGCGATCTTCTCCGCGGTGTTGTAGATCTTCAAGGTCAGTTCGCTCAGCCGCGCGGCGATGTCGTCCCCTACCATCGCCACCACGGCGTCGTAGGTGATGTTCTCGTCATGCTCGCCCAGGTCAGCCTTGGCGGACGGGGTGAAGATCGCCGTCTCCAGCCGGGAACCGTCCACCAGACCCGGCGGAAGGGGTATCCCGCAGACAGTGCCTGAGGCGTTGTACTCCAGAAGACCGGAACCGGTGAGGTAGCCGCGGGCGATGCACTCCACAGGGAACATCTCCAGCTTCTTGCAGATCATGGCACGGCCTTCAACGGCAGCGGGAACACCGCCCTCCACTGTTGACGCCAGCACGTGGTGCATCACATCCAACTGGTCGAACCACCACAGGCTCAGTTGCGTAAGGATGCGTCCCTTATCCGGGATTTCGCTGGCCAGCACGTGATCGAAGGCGCTGATGCGGTCGCTGGCCACCACCAGAACGCAGTCCTGGCCCGCCTGGTCGCGGATGGATTCGTCGACGGGCTCATACAGGTCCCGGACCTTGCCCGAATAGACGTGCTTCCAGCCCGGCAGGTCCAGGGTTTCAGTCTTCAGGCCCTTTGTGGCCGCCGGTTCGAGGGAGGAATTCTCAGTCATGCTATGCCTTCGTCTTCGTCACGGGCAGCGATGCTGTTGCGCTGGATGACACCTTGATCTCACCGCGGGCCGCCTTGCCCCCGATGTCCGTTCGGAACTGGGAGCCTTCCAGCTGGACCAGCTCCACGCCGTCGTACGCCCTTTCGCGTGCTTCAACGAGGTCACTGCCGAGGGCAACCACGGCGAGCACGCGGCCACCGGCAGAGACCACCTTCCCTTCGTCGTCGAACGCGGTGCCCGCGTGGATCACGTGCACCCCCTCCAGCTCATCCACCTTCTTGAGCCCACGGATACGGTCGCCGATGCGCGGCGCATCCGGGTAGTTTTCGGACGCGACGACGACGGCGACAGCCGTTTCCTTTGACCAGCGCAGCTCCTCTGCCTGGTCCAGTTCGCCTTTGGCGGCTGCCAGCAGCAGCGCACCGAGTGGTGTCTTGAGGCGGGCCAGCACGGCCTGGGTTTCGGGATCGCCGAACCGGACGTTGAACTCGATGACGCGGGTTCCGCGGGAGGTCAGGGCGAGGCCGACGAACAGCACACCCACGAACGGAGTGCCGCGGCGGGCCATTTCGTTGATGGTGGGCTGGGCCACGCGGTCGATGACTTCCTGGACCAGGCCCTCGGGAGCCCATTCCAGTGGTGTGTAGGCGCCCATGCCACCGGTGTTGGGCCCTTCGTCGTTGTCGAAGATGCGCTTGAAGTCCTGGGCCGGGGAGAGCGCCACCGTGTTGCGCCCATCGCACAGGACGAAGACCGAGACTTCGGGTCCATCCAGGAATTCCTCGATCACCACGGTGCCGCCTGCCTCAAAGCACGCCTGGGCATGCGCCAAGGCTTCCTCGCGGTCGTTGGTGACTACAACGCCCTTGCCTGCCGCCAGGCCGTCGTCCTTCACCACGAAGGGCGCGCCGAAGGTGTCCAGCGCCGAGGCCGCTTCCTCCGCGTTGGCGGCCACCATGGCCATGGCGGTGGGCACGCCTGCTTCAGCCATGATTTCCTTGGCGAATGCCTTGGAGGCCTCCAACTGGGCTGCCGCCTTGCTGGGCCCGAACACCGGGATGCCGGCTTCGCGAACGGCGTCGGCCACGCCCGCGGCGAGGGGAGCCTCGGGGCCCACAACCACCAGGTCCGCGGTCAGCCTGGTGGCCAGGGCCGCCACGGCCTCTGGATCATTGCCGTTGATGTCGTGGATGGGGACCAGCTTGCTGATGCCGGCGTTGCCGGGGGCTGCGTGGACCTCGGACACGTTGGGGTCGGCGAGCAGGGAGCGGACAATGGCGTGTTCGCGGCCTCCGGGGCCGATGACGAGTACCTTCACAGTCACCAAGGGTACTTTGTGCACCCGGCTGGCTCCTAAGCTGCGTCTCCGTCTCCCGGACGGGACCCTTTGCGGGTCGGCAAACGTTCCACGGACCATCCGCAACAATCCACCGTGGCCGCCGCTACGAACCAGTGGCATGAAGAAGCTCATGAACTGGCTCAAGGGGCCCACCGCCATGGCCGCGCTTGCCGGCGTGATGGCTGCCGCCGTCGTACTTTCCGTTGCGGAGCTGATCGGGGCCTTCTTTACGGCGCGGGCCACTCCCCTGATCGCCCTGGGGTCCACGTTCATCGACTTCACGCCGCCGTGGATGAAGGACTTTGCCATCGCCACGTTCGGCACCAATGACAAGGCCGCACTATTCGCTGGCATGGGCCTGACCATCCTCGTGCTGGCCTGCGTGCTGGGCGTTGTTGCCTACCGCAGGTGGGCGCTGGGGGTGGCCGGTGTGCTGCTGATGGGCGCGGTGATCGTGGCCAGCGTGGTGACGCGGGCCAGCGTCAAGCCGGTGGATGCCATCCCTACCCTGGCGGGCACGCTGGCCGGGCTGGTGGTGCTGCGGCTCCTGATCTCCCCGCTGTGGAGACTGAACCACTGGCCGGATGCCCCGTCCGACACGGCCGCCAAAGAGCCAGGGCGTCCCGCCACCAGCCGGCGCAGGTTCTTCGCCGCGGCCGGTATCACGGCTGCGGTCGCCGGAATCGCCGCCACCGGCGGCCGCCTCCTGGGTGCCGCCCGGAGCAACATCGCCCAGGCCAGGGAGGCTTTGCAGCTACCTGCCCCGGTGAGAATGGCCGCGGCCGTGCCCGCCGGAGTGCAGTCCCCGGTGGCCGGCGTCGCGCCCTGGGTGACTCCCAACGGCGATTTCTACCGCATTGATACCGCGCTGAGCGTGCCCGAGATCGATGCCAAGGACTGGGAACTGCGGGTCCACGGCCTCGTTGAGCAGGAGGTCCGCCTGACGTTCCAGGACCTGCTCGACGCCGACCTCATCGAATCCCACGTGACCCTCACCTGTGTCTCCAATCCGGTGGGCGGAAACCTCGCCGGAAACGCCAGGTGGCTGGGGCTGCCCATCCGCGAAGTCCTCAAGCGGGCGCGTCCCCGCGACGGCGCGGATATGGTGCTTTCGACGTCTGTGGACGGCTTCAGCGCCTCCACGCCACTGGAGGTCCTGCAGGATGACCGGGACGCCATCCTGGCAATTGCTATGAACGGCGAGCCGCTACCGTTGGAACACGGCTATCCCGTACGCATGGTCGTGCCGGGGCTGTACGGCTTCGTCTCGGCCACCAAGTGGGTGGTGGACCTTGAGGTGACCCGCTTCGCTGACAGCAAGGCCTACTGGACGCAGCGCGGATGGTCCGAGCGCGGGCCCATCAAGACCATGGCACGGGTAGAGGTACCCAAATCCTTCGCCAGGGTGCGGGCCGGACGAATGACCATCGGCGGCACGGCGTGGGCCCAGACCCGCGGCATCACCAAGGTCGAAGTCCAGATCGACAACGGCGGATGGGCCGAGGCCGTGCTGTCCGCCGAGGCGTCCCTGATCACGTGGCGGCAATGGTCCTTCGACTGGGAAGCTACCCCCGGGCCGCACTACGTCAGGGCCCGCGCCACCGACGGAACCGGCGAGGTGCAGACCGACGAGCGCGCCGATCCAGTCCCCGACGGCGCCTCCGGCTGGCAGTCCGTCATGGTCACCGTGGAGTAGCCGGGGATTCCCGTTCCCGGCCCCTAGACTGGCATCATGCCGCACAACCCCCATGCCACCTTTACCGTGGATTCCGCCGTCGAACTGGCTGTGGTGGAACGCAGCGGTTTTGTCGAGTCCCGACACATCGGCTCGGCAGTGGTTTTGGCGGCGGACGGCACGGTGGTCACCGAACTGGGAGACGTCGCTACCCCCATCTACGCCCGGTCCGCGCTCAAGCCACTGCAGGCCCTGGCCTCGATGCAGTCCGGCGTCCCCTTGCGTGGCGCTCAAGTGGCCCTTGCCTGCGCCAGCCATGTGGGCTCCCTGGACCACATGGACGTGGTGGAGGGGATGCTCAAGGCTGCGGGAGTACGGGAGGACCAGCTCCAGTGCCCGGTTGCGTGGCCGCAGGATGAGACAGCCCGGAACTGGCTGGTCCGCTCGGAACGCGGCAAGTCCAAGCTCGCCTTCAACTGCTCCGGCAAGCACGCCGCCTTCCTCTGGGCCTGCACGGAAAACGGCTGGGACACCCACAGCTATCTCGAGCCCAACCACCCGCTGCAGCAGCGCGTCCGCAGCGTGATCGAGGAATACGCCGGCGAACAGATCGCACACCTGGGCATCGACGGCTGCGGCGCCCCGGTGGCCGCAATTTCGCTCACCGGGCTGGCCCGCGCCTTTTCGCTGCTGGCCAAGGCTCCCGGGGACAGGAACTCCAACGCCCGTGCCGCCACTATCGCCACCTCCATGCTCGACTACCCCTGGGCGGTTCAGGGCAGCGGCGAGGCCAACACCATTGTGATGGACGAGCTGGAGATCATCGCCAAGATCGGGGCGGAGGGAGTGCTGGTGATGGCCACCCCGCAGGGCGTATCCGTGGCTGTCAAGATGCTCGACGGTAACCTCCGCGCCACCTCCCTGGTGGGGCTGACCCTCCTGGCGGCGGCCGGAGCGGTGGACATTCCGGGCGTCTCCAGTGTTCTGGAAAAAGTGGTTGAGCCGGTGCTGGGCGGCGGGCGGCCGGTTGGCAAGATCCGGCTGGGCCCGGCAGTGTCCGCACTGCTCGACTGACCTGGTTCCTGCTGCAAACCCATTCTGAAGGGAGGCCTGACGCATGGCCGTAGCCCGCCGTCGTATTGGTATCGAAGAAGGCACGGCGGCACTGGCCGCCTGGCAGGAAGCCGCCAGCCCGCCGTCGGATGTTCCCGTCCCGCGCAGCGTCACCGCCACTGCGGTGCGGTACACGCTGGAAGAGGTCACCGCGCGCGCCCCCGGCAACTCCGTGGAAGTACGGGTGCCGCCATTCGGCGTCACCCAATGTGTGGAGGGGCCACGCCACACCCGCGGAACTCCCCCAAACGTCATTGAGTGCGACGCCGGCACCTGGCTGGCGATGGTCACCGGTCAGTTGAGCTGGGCAGACGCCGTGGCGGCCGGCCGGGTGGCAGCGTCCGGACTGCGCGCCGACCTCTCCGGACTCCTGCCGCTCTAAGCTTTTTCGATCAAGGCTGTTGGCCGCGCAGTGTCGGCCACGGTGGCCGGGTGCGGGACCGTGTTCTGGAGTTTGGTGGAAAGGGCCGCCAACACGGCAAAGACAAACGCCGCCAGTGCAACCAGGAGGGACATGATGGTCACTGTGCCGTAGCCGTCGACGCGCGGATCCAGGAAAGGGTACGGGTACCAGTCCACGATGGGTCCGCGGACCAGGCTATAGGCCAGGTATAGGAGCGGAAACCCGAGCCACAGCAAGGACACCTTGATGGGGATCCGCGTCTTGGGCAAGTCCACCAGCCAGTCGATGACGATGACTGTGGGCACCGTGTAGTGCAGTACCACGTTGATCCAGGGGATGGGAGTGTTGACGTCGATATCGCTCAACAGCAGGCTGTACGTGATTCCGGTGATGGTCATGTACACGGTGGCAGCACCCCGGAGGAGTTCCAGCCAGCGCGGACTTTCGCCCTTCCAGGCGAACCAGCCTGCAATTCCCAGGGTGACAAATGCGATGATGTTGGACTCGATGGTGAAGTAGCTGAAGTAATTCCCGGCCTTGGCGCCAGGCACGTTCTGCATCAGATGCATGAACTGGAACAGCACCGCCATGAACCCCAGCAGCGCGAACCATAAACGGAAAAGTGCAAGTCCCCTGTTTGCAGTCATGAGCCGATCCTAGGCTATGGGCGCACTGCCGTGGCAGCACGACGCACGGAACCCCGCCCTCTGCCAGGACGGGGTTCCAAGGGGCGGGAACCTACTCGCGCGGTGCCGGTCCCGGGGCCGCTTCCGGCAAGGAAACGTGGGCGGGCCTGCTCATCTGGAATTCTGGGATGTCGTTCGGGGTGGGTCCGCCCCGGAACTTGGGGGAAGGTTCCTGCCCGCCGCTGATTCGTTCCAGCTCCTGGTCTTCGAAGTCATCTTCAACGCCGAGCATGATTGCGGAATCGTGGTTGGTGATTTCGCCCCGGAAGGCCCTGACCATCACACTGCGGTCGAACTGGCCCTCCCATTTGGACACCACGAAGGTGGCCACGCAGTTGCCCAGGAGGTTCACCACCACGCGCATCGAGTCCATCAGGCGGTCCGCACCCAGCAGCAGGGCGACGCCGGCAACCGGGAAAATACCGAGTGCTGCGGCTGTTGCGGACAGGGCCAGGAACGAGGAGCCGGGAACGCCGGCCATGCCTTTGGACGTCAGGAGCAACACACCGAGTGCCGCCAGTTGCTGGCCAAGGTCAAGATTGTGGCCGAAGGCCTGGGCGAGGAAGAGCAGCGAGATCGACAGGAAATGAGCTCAAGGACGGTCTCCATGAGGCTGATGACGGGCGTACAGCGCGCACGGCCGACCACGACTATGGCGGAGCCGAAAAACACCGAGAAGAAGAGGACCTGCAGCAGGCTGTTGTTCGCAAAGGCACCGATGACGCTGGTGGGAATGATGTCCAGGATAAAGTGGGCCGCGTCCTTGGGCGGAGTGGTGCCCGTTTTCGCGGTGAGGGCTTCCTGGGACAGGGTGCTGGGATCGATGTTCAGTCCGGCACCGGGCTGAACAATGTTGCCCACGACCAGCCCGAAGACCAGGGCGAAAAGGGTGGCCGCTGTGAAGTACAGGAGTGCCTTGACGCCTACCCTTCCGACCGCCTTGACGTCGCCTACGGCCGAAATGCCCGTGACAATCACGAGGAAAATAAGCGGCGCAATGATCATCTTGATGAGCTGGATGAATCCATCGCCCAGCGGCCTCAACTGGGAGCCAAGGTCCGGCCAGAAATGTCCGATCAGGACACCTGCAACGACGGCGATCAGAATTTGGAAGAAGAGCGACCTATACAGGGGCTTCTTCTTCAGCGGCGCCGAACTCGCCTTCAGCGCCGCGGAATCTGGGATCTTCATTGATCTGTACCTATCAATCGGGAACAGCCCCGGAGATCGGGGTCTTTTTCAAAAGTAACCCCGGTCACTTCTTTCCGCAAGAGGGAATTGCATTTCCATATTGCGGAATCTGAACGTCATCGTTCAGCCGCGTCCAATGAACGGCATCCCGGCGGCCGTGACCACCAGCGAACCGACACTGGCCGATGCGGGCATGTTGGCCATGAGTAATACGGCCCGTGCAGCATCCTCCACGGGAAACATGGGTTCAACGCGACGGCTCCCGTCCGCCTGGAGCGCGCCGGAGCCCACGCCGATTGCATCCATTATTTCCGTTGCCGTGTTGCCGATGTCGATCTGCCCGCACGTAATCCCAAAGGCCCGGCCATCCAGCTCAATACTCCTGGTCAGTCCGGTCATCGCATGCTTGGTGACGGTGTAAGCCACGGTCCGCGGCCGTGGCGAATGGGCTGAAATGGAACCGTTGTTGATGATCCGCCCGCCCTGCGGATCCTGCGCCTTCATGGCCCGTGCCGCGGCAGCAGCACAGAGCATGGAGCCGGTGAGATTGACGGCCACCGTGGCGTTCCAATCCTCCAGGCTAATCTCGTCCACGGAGGCCGCCGGGCCAAAGATCCCCGCATTGTTGAAGAGCACGTCCACCCTCCCCCACCGCTCAAGGACGGCAGTGAAAAGGCGCTCGACGTCGTCCGGCTGCGTGACATCGCACGGCACCGCGAGCGCAGCCGGATGACCGTCCGCTGATTCGAGCAGTTGAGGCCCGCGGCGCCCCGCAAGCGCAACCCGGTAGCCGTCGGCGAGCATCAGGCGGGAAACGGCCCTGCCGATGCCCGAGCCAGCCCCCGTGACCACTGCCACTCGTGCGTTTTCCTTCTTGCTGGTCACTGACGCTCCTTTGATATGCAGTCACAATCGGATGGTAGCCACAGCCTAGCGAATCTCGAGTTGCAAGATACTTTTCTCGCAATATGGAAACCATGGCCTGAGTTCCAGGCGCGGCAGTGTCCGTGCCGGATATTGCTGCGACCCGCCGCATCGTATGGATAGTGTGTGCCTATGGGGAACGGGAGCCAGGCCAGGACCACGGGTATCCTGCTTGCCGCCGGTGCGGGGACCCGTCTGGGCATGGGACCGAAGGCTTTGCTGCCGTACCGCGGCCGACCGCTGATCGAAGCCGTTGCCGACGCCCTGCTGGAAGGGGGCTGCCGCGAGGTGGTCGTGGTGCTCGGCGCGGGGGCCGCGGACGTCAGTGCCACCGCCAACCTGGACCGCTACCGGACCGTGGTGAACCGGGATTGGCCCTCCGGGATGGGGAGTTCGTACCTGCTGGGCTCCTCGTCTGCAGATCCGGCGGACCATCTCCTGATGGCCCTTGTGGACCAGCCGGGGCTCACGGCAGGCACCGTCGGACGACTGCTGAGCGCCCACCGGCCGGGCAGGATCACGGCCGCCGCGTACGACGACGGCGGTCAGTCCGGAACGCTGCGGCGCGGGCATCCCTTGTTGATCGACGTCACCCTTCGGGCCGCGGTAGGCAGCACCGTACATGGCGATGCCGGCGCGCGTCTGTTCCTCCAGGCCCACCCGGAGCTCGTGGACGAGGTGGATTGCAGCGACCAGTCCACGGGCGAGGATGTCGACACGCCGGAGCAGCTGTACCTGCTGCGGCAGCGTCCGTAGGGTATCGCGTTACCAGCGCGGGTGGATGGACTCGCGGAAGTAGTGGTCGTAGATCCACCGTACGCCGGCGTCGAACTCCTCGTTGAGGACAACATCGGCGGCGGCAGCGTTCGCCCGGGCCTGGTCGACGTTCCGGGCGCCGGGGATCACTGAGGTGACACCGTCCTGCGCGGCGATCCAGGCGATGGCCGCCTGTGCGGTGCCGGTTCCGGCCGGCACCAGCTGCTCGAACTCAGCCACGGCCTTTAGGCCCAGCTCGTAGTCCACGCCGGAGAACGTCTCCCCGACGTCGAACGCGGAGCCGGTGCGGTTGAAGTTGCGGTGGTCGTTTTCGGCGAAGGACGTGTCCTTGGAGTACTTGCCGGAGAGCAGGCCGGAGGCGAGCGGCACCCGGGCGATGATGCCCACGTTGGCGGCCTTTGCGGCGGGAAGGACCTCGTCCAGCGGCTTGAGCCTGAAGGCGTTGAGGATGATCTGGACGGAAGCGGTGCCCTCATGGCGGATCGCTTCGAGCGCCTCGTCGGTGCGCTCCACGCTCACGCCGTAGTTGCGGATGGCGCCCTCGGACACCAGGGTGTCCAGTGCGTCGTACACTTCTGCGCTGCTGTAGACGGCGGTGGGCGGGCAATGCAGCTGGACGAGGTCGAGGCAGTCCGTGCCGAGGTTGTGCCGGGAGCGGTCCACCCACTGGAGGAAGTTGGCCAGATTGTAGTTCTCCGGCAGCTGCTCCAGCTGGCGCCCCATCTTGGTGGCCACGGTGATGTCCAGCCCGGGGTTGTCCTTCAGGAACCTGCCGATGGCCTGCTCGCTGCGTCCGTCGCCGTAGACGTCGGCGGTGTCAAAGAGCGTGACGCCGGCTTCCACGGAGGCGGCAAGGATCTCCCGGGCCTGGGCCTGGTCCACGTTGCCCCAGTCAGCGCCGAGCTGCCAGGTTCCCAGCCCCACGATGGAGACGTTCCGTCCGGTCTTGCCTAATTTGCGCTGTTCCATTCCTCGACTATATGCAACGCGGAGGCGGATCCGGCCCATCCCAGGCACGAACATGTGCGCCAAGTGACCCGCGTTGCATCAGGAGGCGGCGTTCTTGAGGCCAAGGTAGATCTTGTCCCGGGCCATGGGCAGCTCCGCGAAGCGCACCCCGGTGGCATTCCGGATGGCATTCGCCAGCGCCGGCGCCACCGGGTTGAAAGGGCTCTCGCTCATCGACTTAGCACCAAGCGGCCCCAGTTTGTCGCTTGTCTCCGCGAAGTACACCTCACTGCGCGGCACGTCCGCGAAGGTGGGGATGTGATACTGCCGGAGGATGTCGGTGGTGACCCGGCCGGCGTCGTCCACCACCACTTCCTCATACAGCGCGGCACCCAGCGCCTGCGCGATGCCGCCCTCGATCTGGCCACGGCACTGCCGCGGATTGACCACCACGCCGGCATCCGCCGCCTGGACACTCTGCAGGATCCGCAGCTCCCCCGTGCCGCGGTTCACCGCCACCCGGAAGCCGTGCACGTTGAACGCCACGGACCGAGGCGTCCCGCCCCAGCGCCCTTCGGCGGCAAGTTCGACGCCGGCGTCCGCGGCCGCCTGAGCCAGTTCCGTCAGCGGCACCGGTGTTCCCTCACAGACCACGGAGTCTCCGTCGAGGACGCAGCCGGAGGACTGGATCTGCCGGATCCCGGCGGCGAAGGCCCGGATCCGGACAGCGAGCTCCTCGGCGGCCGCGAGCGTCGCTTTCCCGGCCACCACGGTTCCCGCCGACCCGAACGCGCCGGTATCGTGCTCGATCAGGTCCGTGTCCGACTGCCGCACGGCAACCCGTGATGCCGCCGTCGACAACGCTGTGGCAGCGAGCTGGGCATGCACGGTGGTGGTGCCGTTGCCGAACTCGGCCGTGCCGACGTCGGCCTGGTATCTTCCGTCCGGCAAGAGCCGGAGCTTCGAATGCGCAAAGTGGCCGCGCGGCGGCACGGTGGCGATCATGGACAGTGCGGTGCCCTCGCCGGTGGCCCAGTCCGGTCCCAGGTCGTCGAGCCCGGCGGCGCGGTACCGTTCGCGGCCCCGTTCCAGGGCGTCCCGGACAAGCCGGGTGCACTGGTCCAGCCCATAGCTGCCGTACTGGACGTCCTCCTCCGGTTCCGGGTGGGTGGACAGCATGTGGTCGCCCTCGCGGACCATGTTCCGCCGGCGGAACTCCAGCGGATCCATCCCGATCCCGATTGCCAGCTCTTCCATGGCGGACTCAATGGCGAAGATCATCTGGCTCAGACCGTAGCCGCGGAATGCCCCCGAGGGCACGGTGTTGGTATAGACGGCGCGTGCGTCCACCTTCTTGTTGGCGCAGTTGTACACGCCCAGCGATTCGCCGCAGCCGTGAAACATCACGCCCGGTCCATGGTTGCCGTAGGCGCCGGTGTTAGTCGTAACATCCAGCTCAAGCGCGGTCAGCCTGCCGTCCGAGGTGGTGCCGGCCTTAAGCCCGATGGTGAAGGGGTGCCTGACAGTGGTGGCCGTGAACTGCTCGGTCCGGGTCAACTCGAGCTGGACGGGGCGGCCCAGCGTCAGGGCTGCGAGCGCCACGATGTCCTCCGTGAGCACTTCCTGTTTGCCGCCGAATCCGCCGCCAACCCGCCCGGCCACCACATGGACCTGCTCTTCCGGCAGCCCGAAGACCCGGCAGAGGGTGCGCCGGACCAGGAACGGAACCTGGCTGGACGTGCGCACCTGCAGCCGGCCGCGGCTGTCAACGGACGCGATCGATGCATGGGTTTCAAGTGCCACATGCTGAACGCGCTGGGTGCGGTAGGTCTGTCCGTGGATGAAGTCCGCTGCCGCGAAGCCGTCCTCCACGCTTCCCAGTTCGGAGTGCAGCTCGGCCACGATGTTCCTGTCCGGACTGACAATCCTGAATGCCCGGCCGTCTTTGTCCCCGTGCACCAGCGGGGCCCCCGGGAGGATGGCATCCTGCGGAGTGAACACTGCGGGCAGCTCCTGGTACTTCACCTCGAGGGCACGGACGCCGGCTTCCGCCGCGCCCACCGATTCCGCCACCACGGCGGCGACCCGCTGTCCGACAAACCGCACCACATCGTCCAGGACCCGGGTGTCATCCGGATCGTCCGTGTACAGCTCGTGCTGCGCCGTCGAGAACAGCTGGGTGGGGGCGTCCTGGTGGGTGAACACGGCCACCACGCCGGGAACCTCGAGGGCGGCCTCCTTGTTGATGGACAGGACCCGGGCGTGCGCGTGCGGCGAGCGGAGAAGTTTCAGGTGCAGCAGCCCTTGGAGCTGTTCGGCAGGAACATCCAGCGTGTACCGGGCAGTGCCGGTGACCACGGCGCGGCTGGCAGGGGCCGCGACATCATCACCGAGTTGCCCGGGGCGTGGTTCCGGCTGGCCCTCCCCTGCGATGCCTGATCCGGGGCCGGCCGGATCAGGACGGCCCGGACGCCCGCAAACAGAGTCCTCAATGGCCCGGTAGCCCGTACAGCGGCAGAGGTTGCCCTTGAGGTTGCGGGGCAGGTTGGCCTTCTGGTCGTCAGTGAACGTGGCCGCAGTCATCAGCATCCCGGCCGTGCAGAACCCGCATTGGAATCCCTGCCGCTCCAGGAACCGCTGCTGGATCGGGTGAAGTGGTTCATCAGGGCCCCCGGCTGTTCCGGCGGTCGCGGCCAGGCCCTCGATGGTGGTGACCGTGCGCCCTTCTGCGCGGACCGCCGGGTAGATGCAGCTGTGCACCGGCACACCGTCCACGTGGACCGTGCATGCTCCGCAATCGCCGCCGTCGCACCCTTTCTTGACGCCGAGGTTGCCCTGCTCGCGGAGGAATGTCCGCAGGCACTGGCCGGGTCGAGGCGCTGCCTCGGCCGGGAGGCCATTAATGTCGATGGTCATCCTTAAGCCTCTTCCTGCGGTTCACTGCTGTGCTGTAGCGATGCCTGGCGTGGTGCCGGCGGCCAGAAATCGCCGGAGACCTCCCCGGGAATCGTCCCCTCATGTGCGGCGAGCTCCGCCCGGATCTCCTCGGCGAGACGATACGTCATGTCCCGCCGCCAGGCCGGCAGCCCATGGATGTCGTCGTGATAAAGGGTGCCAGGGATCGCTTTGTCCAGCGCGGCCGCCAACCCGGCGGCATCCGGGAGGTGCTCAAAGCGCAGCTGCACAGGCCGCTTCGTCGAGGCGGTAACGGTCAGGACCAGGGAGTCGCCGCCGTCGAGCCTTCCAACCAGCAGCACGCCGGACCGGCCCAGGTTGCTCAGCGAGAGGCGGCGGAAAGCCACCCGGGAGGCAAGGGCCGACGCCGGGAGGTGGACGCTGCGCAGCAGCTCGCCCGGTGCCATGCAATTTTTACCGTCCCCGGTGACGAACTCGGCCACCGGTACCGTGCGGCTGGTGCCACCCGGTCCAAGGATGGTGGCAACCCCGTCGAGACCGGCGCAGAGAGAAATGACGGGCCCGGCAGGCAGCGAGGTGCAGAGGTTGCCGCCCACCGTGGACATGTTCCAGACCTTGAAGGACGCCACGAAGGAATCGCTGCACGGCCGGACCAGGTTCAGTCCGGGCCAGCCCGGACGGCGGGACGCCAGGGTGTCGGGGAGGGCATAAAGGTCAGCGATGGTGCAGGTGGCCGCCAGGTCGATCCCTGCACCGGTGTCCGTCACCGCTTGCCAGCCTGCCGAGCCCAGGTCCAGCAGGCGCTTCAGTGGCTCGGCACCGAAAGCATAGCTACCGTAGGAAAACAGGACGGTGCCGCCTGCCAGCCAAGCATCACCTTCACGCCAGTCGGCCGGGTCCGTGGTACTGACCACGTCCTCGATGGTGTTCATGTCCATACGATCTCCTGATGGATAGGTCCTGAGGTGTCCCGAAGCGGGGAGTGGGACGCGGCCGGGTTGCGCGCCGCAATGATCTCCGCGGTGATGGAGACCGCCACCTCTGCAGGAGTCACAGCGCCGAGGTCCAGTCCAAGGGGGGAATGAAGCGTCTCAATCCGCTCAGGACGAACGCCGGCCTCGAGAAGGGCATCGACGCGCTGGAGGTGGCTGCGCCGGGATCCCAAGGCGCCAACGAAGGCGACATCCACCGCCAGGGCAGCTTCCAGCAAGGGGAGGTCGAACTTTGGGTCATGCGTGAGGACACACAGCACGGTCCGGGAATCCAGCCGTCCGGCTCCCGCCTCTGCCGCCAGGTACCGGTGCGGCCAGTCCACCACCACTTCATGGGCCGAGTTGAAGCGCTCCTGCAACGCGAAGGCCGGCCGGGCATCCACGAGGGTCACGTGGTAACCAAGAAGCCTCGCGGCCGGCAGCAGTGCGGCACTGAAATCGTTCGCGCCAAAAACCAGCATGCGGGGAGCCGGGAGCCGGCTCTCGACCAGCAGGGTGATGGGTTCTTCGCCCACGCATGCGCCGTCGGGCGCGAGACGCACCAGCCCGGTCCGTCCGCCATGCAGCAGCGGTTCAAGCTGGGCGGCGGCCGCCAGCATTGCCGCCGGCCCGGGGCCATGGGGGCGAAAGCGGGGGTCCACGCTGGAATCCAGGTCCAGCCCCAAAAGCCGGGCAATATCGGCGGAGCCAGCCACGGTGAACGTGGCCGGGTCCGCCACGGCCACCATGCCAGAACCGTAGGAGTCGACCCGGCGGACCAGGGCCAGGGGCACGCCCGCCTCAGCGGAAGCCAGCCGCGGGAGTCCGGTCACGGACGGCGACCGGCTCCCCTCCGGACCAAAAGGTTCGATGTGCACGTCCAGCTCACCGCCGCAGGTGAGCCCGACGGCGAAGGCGTCGGCCGTGCTGAAGCCGAACCTTTCACGGCGGATGCCGCCGTCGTCCATGGACTCCAGGGCGGCCGCCACCACGGCACCTTCCACACAGCCGCCGGACAGGCTGCCCAGGACGGAGCCTGACTCGGAGACCAGCATGGAGGTCCCCACCGGCCGGGGCACCGAGCCAGTCGCAGACACGATGGTGGCAATGGCGCACCGTTGGCCGGTGGCGGCCGGCGCCCAGTCGCCGAGCGAAGGCATGAGGTCCAGCATGGCGGCGCTCCCTTTCTTCCGTCGCGGCAGTGAATTCCCTGTTGTCCGAATATTATGCGCCGAGCAGCACGTTGATCGGACCGCGGGCGAAGTACACCAGGAACCCGGCGCTCACCACCCACATGAGCGGGTGGATCTTCTTCGCCTTCCCAGACGCCGCTCCGATGATGGCCCAGGAAACGAAGCCTGCTCCGATGCCGTTGGCGATCGAGTAGCTCAGGGGCATGGTGACGATCGTGAGGAAGGCGGGCAGGGCCACAGAGAACTTGCTGAACTTGATCTCGCGGACCTGCGCCATCATCATCGCGCCCACCACCACAAGGGCAGCCGCCGCGACTTCCAGCGGAACCACGCTGGTGAGCGGGGTGAGGAACATGGAACCAAGGAACAGCACGCCGGTGACCACGGATGCCAGTCCGGTGCGTGCGCCCTCCCCGATTCCTGCGGCGGAGTCTATGTACACCGTGTTGGAGGATCCCGAGGTGGCGCCGCCGGCCACGGCACCCAGTCCTTCCACAATGAAGGCCGCCTTGAGCCGGGGAAAGGTGCCGTCCTTGTGTGCCACGCGTGCGCTCTTGGCCAGCCCGGTCATGGTGCCCATGGCGTCGAAGAAGTTGGTGAAGACCAGTGTGAACACCAGCATGGTGGCGGCGAGTCCGCCGATCCTGCCGAAGGCTCCGAACATGTCGAAGTGGCCTACCAGTCCCAGGTCCGGGGCCGAGACGAGCTGCCCTGACAGGACAGGGGTGTTCAGGTGCCAGCCGCCTGGGTTGGTGGCGCTGGCCGGGCCGATCTTCATGGCCGCTTCCACCAGGGCGGCCAGCACCGTGGTGGCCACGATGCCGATCAGCAGGCCGCCCTGGACCTTCCGCGCCACCAGGATACCCATGGCCAGCAGGCCAACCACGAACACGAGCGTGGGAAGTGAGGTGATGGACCCGTCGTTGCCCAGCTGCACCGGCGGACCACCCGCCGTCGGCCGGATGAAGCCCGAGTCCACAAAGCCGATGAACGCGATGAACAGGCCGATGCCAACGGTGATCGCCGCCTTGAGCTCCTTGGGAACAGCCCGGAAGATGGCGGTGCGTGCGCCGGTGATCCCAAACAGCACGATCAGTACGCCGTTGATCACCACCAGCCCCATAGCCTCGGGCCACGTGACTTCGTGGATCACAGAGACGGCCAGGAACGAGTTGATTCCCAGCCCGGCGGCCAGGCCGAATGGAAGGTTTGCGACCACCCCGAAGAGAATGGTCATCACGCCGGCGGTCAGTCCTGTGACCGCGCCGATCTGGGCGGCGGACAGCCAGCCGCCCGCGACGTCTGTAGGCGCATTGTCCGCGCTGAAGCCGCCAAGGATCAGCGGGTTCAGGATCACGATGTAGGCCATGGTGAAGAACGTGACCAGCCCGCCGCGGAACTCGCGGGCGAGGGTGGAGCCGCGTTCGGTGATCTGGAAGAACCGGTCAAGCGCAGCGTTCGACGCCGGTGGCTTGGGTTTGCGTGCGGTGTTCGGAGCCGAATGCTCCTCGTGGGATTGGTCCAGGATGGTCATGTCAGCCACCGGGTCCTAGTAGTCAATCCTGGATTCGAGCGTGTTCCATGTGTTGAAGGGCTCCAGCGGCGCAGGGGCCTGCGGCCCACCCAGTTCCAGCTTGGAGACCGGCATCAGGGAGTCCCGGTCCTGGTTCTCGAAGTATTCGTAAAAGACGGCGTCGTCGAAACCGACGGACGCTGCGTCGTGACGGTCCGCGGCGAAGACAACCCGCTCCACCCGGGCCCAGAGGGCGGAGGCCAGGCACATGGGGCATGGCTCGCAGCTCGTGTAGAGGACGGCACCGCTGAGATCGAAGGTGCCCAGCTCACGGCAGGCGGCCCGGATGGCGGTTACCTCGGCGTGGGCGGTGGGGTCATTGTCCGCAGTGACCCGGTTGACGCCGTCGAACGTCCGTCCGTCCGGCGTCACGATCATGGCCCCGAAGGGGCCGCCGCTGTTCAGGACGTTGGCCGTTGCCAGCTGGATGGATCTGGCCAAATACTGTTCGGCCGTGACGGTGGTACTCATGATGCGACTCCCTTTGCTTGGAAGCCGGTACCGTTGCGGGACCAGAAGAACCAGATGCGACGGTTACCAGGCTTCAGCATGTGCTGTGAAGGTTAAGTTGCGCCTGGTAGATAGCTTCCCGAAGCCCGGGTGCCCGCCTTTGGCAAGATCGAGATTAGCACCGGAATGTGGGCCGCGCCATACTTTTCTGGAAATTAGTTTTCGCAATGTGAAATCTATGTTTCCGGGTCTTAACCCTTTCGACGAGAGTTTCAGCGAGCCTAGTCACGGCCTTACCCCGGGCGTAGGCTGGCAGCATCGGCGCCGTAGCCGAGGGCCCCCGGCGTCGAACCCAACCGATAAAGGAGGACTGATGAGCGTCGTACGTGAATTCATGACCACCAACGCCCAGTGCGTCAAGGAAGACCAGACGCTGCAGGAAGCAGCGGCAATGATGCGCGACCTTGACTGTGGGTCGCTGCCTATCTGCGGCAGCGACGGCAAACTCAAGGGATTCATCACAGACCGCGACATCGTGGTCAGGTGCGTTGCCGAGAATATGGACCCCAGGGAAGTCAGGGCCATGGATCTGGCCCAGGGCACCCCGCACTGGATCGATGCCGATGCCAACATTGACGAGGCTATCGCCATGATGGAGAACTACCAGGTCAGGCGCCTGCCTGTCATCGCCGACCACAAGCTGGTGGGCATCATCAGCCAGGGCGACATCGCACGCAACTACTCGGAAGCGCGCGTCGGCGAACTGGTGGAACACATTTCGGCCAAGACGCGTATGGGCAACATGGCGTAGAACCGACTGCAACCAACCCAGGCGCCACGGAATATCCGCGGCGCTTGTCGTTTGCCCCATGCCGCTTTAGGTTGCAGCACGGCTGGTCTGGCTGCGACATCCGATCATTGCTAGCGTGGCTGCATGAATCCGTCGAAGACGCCGGCCGAGATCCTCAACATCTCCGGCACCGAGGTCCGCATCTCGAGTCCGGACAAGGTGGTGTTTCCGGAGTCCGGGCTGACGAAGCTCGACCTGGTGCGGTACTACGTCGCCGTCGCGGACGGCGCGCTGCGGGGCGCGGGCGGCCGGCCGATGGTGCTTAAGCGCTTCCCTAAGGGCATCGACGCTGAGCCGTTCTTTCAGAAGCGCGTGCCTGAAAACCATCCCGACTTCATCGATACGACAACGCTCCACTACGCGTCGGGGACGTCGGCCGAGGAGGCCGTCATCCGCGACGCCGCCGGCCTGGCGTGGGTGGTGAACCTTGGATGCCTGGACCTCAACCCGCATCCTGTGCGCGCCGAGGATCTCGAGCACCCCGACGAGCTCCGCGTGGACCTCGATCCCATGCCGGGAGTGGACTGGTCCCAGATCGTCGACGTCGCGTATGTGGCACAGGAAGTCCTCGACGACGTCGGACTCGTGGGGTGGCCGAAGACGAGCGGATCGCGGGGACTGCACATCCTGGTGCGCATCGCGCCGCAGTGGTCCTACCGTGATGTGCGGCTGGCTGCCGAGACCCTCGCCCGGGAGGTGGAAAACCGCGCTCCAGGACTCGCCACCGCTCGGTGGTGGAAGGAGGAGCGCGGCGAGAGCGTGTTCGTCGATTTCAACCAGAACGCGAAGGACCGCACCGTGGCATCGGCGTACTCCGTGCGCGCCCTGCCCGACGCCCGGGTTTCGACGCCGCTCACCTGGGACGAGGTCCGCTCCGCCCGGCCGGAACAATTCACAGTGCCTACGGTGCTCAACCGGTTTGCGGACATCGGCGACCCTCACGCGGGCATCGACGACACACTCGGGTCGCTGGAGGGACTTCTCGCCCTCGCTGGAGAACTCGGCCCCGCCGAGAAGGCGCCGCGCGGGGTTGATGGCTCGGGCCGCCGGCAGTCGGTCATGCCGCTCATCGAGGTAGCGCGCACCAAGAGCAAGCCCGAGGCCCTCGCGGCGCTCGACGAGTGGAAGACCCGGCATGCGGACCTCGTCACCGCCCTGCATCCAGCCGATGTGCTCGTGGACGGGATGCGCGGATCGAGCTCACTCTGGTACAGGGTCCGGGTGAACCTGCAGCACGTTGCCGAAGCGGAACGTCCGCCGCAGGAGGAGCTGATCGCCGACTACGACCCCTGGGCGGGCAAGGAATGGCCAGGGCGCCAGCGGTCCTGACGTCGGCGCCCGCGCATCCGCCTGAGCTCGCAGTCACAAAGCTGTTTTTCATCTTGTGATGTACACCACCGCAATGCTGGGCTACGCTTGGACTCAATTCGTGGCCTAGGTCACGTAACCTGGGAGCAGCAGGCAGGGTTGTAATGAGCTGGCATCAATGGATGCCGGCTCTTTTTTGTTGGGTCGGCTCCACCGGAAATGCGTTCGAAACGGGCGCTTAATTTCGATGATGGAGCCTTGGTTCCACTTACCGGAAGTTGGGAACAGACCATGAACAACAAGATCGTCCTCGGCCACAACCAGTACGGCAAAGCCGAAGTCCGGGTCGTCAAAATCACCCGGGACACCGACCGCCACGAGATCGAGGACCTGAACGTCACGTCGCAGCTGCGCGGTGACTTTGAGGCGGCCCACCTCGAAGGCGACAACAGCCACGTCGTGGCCACAGACACCCAGAAGAACACCATCTACGCGTTTGCGCGGGAAGGCGTCGGTTCACCCGAGGCCTTCCTGCTCCGCCTCGGCGAGCACTTCGTGTCCAGCTTCGACTGGGTGGCTGGCGGCCGCTGGGAGGCCGAATCCTACAGCTGGGACCGCATCCAGGCCCACGGCGCGGAGCACGACCACTCCTTCGTGCGCAACGGCCAGGAAGTCCGCACGGCAGTCCTGGTGCGCGACGGCGCCACGGCCCACCTCATCTCCGGACTCAAAGACCTGACGGTCCTAAAGTCCACGCAATCCGGTTTTGTGGGGTACCCGAAGGACAAATTCACGACGCTCCCGGAAACGACGGACCGCATCCTGGCCACCGACGTCTCCGCCCGCTGGCGCTACAAGACCGGCACCGATTTCGGCACTCTGGACTTCAACAAGAGCTACGACGACGTCAAGGGCCTCCTGCTTGAAGGCTTTACGGAGAAGTACTCCCACGCCCTGCAGCAGACCCTGTTCGACATGGGCGCCAAGGTCCTGGAAGCCCACAGTGAGATCGACGAGATTAAATTCTCCATGCCTAACAAGCACCACTTCCTCGTGGACCTCTCGCCGTTCGGCCTCGACAACCCCAACGAGGTCTTCTTCGCAGCCGACCGTCCGTACGGGCTGATCGAGGCCACCGTCCAGCGCGAAGGCACTGTGGGTGCGGACGCCGCATGGTCCGGCATCGCGGGCTTCTGCTAAAACCCCACCAGCTCCCGAAGAGTTAGCCAGACCACGTTAGCCAGACAATGACGTCTGCCATGAACCAGGAAAGTCTGCCGTGAACCTCAAGAAAAAACAGTCCACCGTGGCCACCAAAACCGGCCGCAAGCCATCCAACCGCCCCGAAGACCAGCGCCTCTCCATCGGCAGTAGCTTCGCCTATGGATTCCAGCACGTCCTCACCATGTACGGCGGCATCATCGCTCCGCCGCTCATTATCGGCGCAGCTGCCGGCATGTCTTCCCAGGACATCGGCCTGCTGATCGCCGCCTGCCTCTTTGTGGGCGGCCTGGCCACCATCCTCCAGACCGTCGGCATCCCGTTCTTTGGCTCCAAGCTACCCCTCGTCCAGGGCGTCTCCTTCGCCGGAGTTTCCACCATGGTGGCGATCGTCCACGGCGGCGGAGGCATCCAGTCGGTTTTCGGGTCCGTGATCGCAGCCTCGCTGATCGGCCTGGCCATCACGCCGCTGTTCGCCAAGATCATCCGGTTCTTCCCGCCCGTCGTGACCGGAACGGTGATCACCACCATCGGCCTGACCCTGATGCCGGTAGCTGCAAACTGGGCGATGGGCGGCAACAGCAAGGCCCCGAACTACGGCAGTGTGGCGAACATCGGCCTCGCCGCCGCCACCATGGGAATTGTGCTGCTCCTGAGCAAGCTCGGAAACGCGGCCGTCTCGAGGCTTTCGATCCTGCTCGCCATGGTCATAGGCACGGCCATTGCCTTCGTGACAGGAATGGCTGACTTCTCGAAGGTGGGCCAGGGGGAAATTGTCGCCTTTCCCACTCCCTTCGCCTTCGGTCCGCCTACCTTCGAGATCGCAGCAGTCATCTCCATGCTCATCGTGATCCTGGTGACCCTGACCGAGACGTCGGCGGATATCATCGCCGTGGGCGAGATCGTGGGCACCAAGGTGGATTCAAAGCGGATCGGCGATGGCCTGCGCGCCGACATGCTCTCCAGCGCCATCTCACCGCTCTTCAACTCATTCACGCAGAGTGCCTTCGCGCAGAACGTCGGCCTCGTGGCCATCACCGGCATCAAGAGCCGCTTTGTGGTCAGCGCCGGAGGCGTGATCCTGGTGGTCCTGGGGCTGCTGCCGGTTCTTGGCCGGGTGGTCGCGGCGGTGCCGACTCCCGTCCTGGGCGGTGCCGGCGTCGTACTCTTTGGAACGGTTGCAGCCAGCGGCATCAGGACGCTGTCCAAGGTGGAATACCGGAACAACATGAACCTGATCATCGTGGCCGCGTCGATCGGCTTCGGCATGATCCCCATCGCAGCGCCGTCGTTCTACGATCAGTTCCCGTCCTGGTTCGGCACGATTTTCCACTCGGGCATCAGCTCGGCCGCCGTCATGGCCATCCTGCTGAACCTGCTGTTCAACCACCTCAAGGCCGGGAACTCGGAGAACCAGTCCGTCTTTGTGGCCGGCACCGGACGGGTGGTCCGCGAGGAGGACCTGCGGTGCCTGGCCGACGGCGACCGCTACGAGGGCGGCAGGCTGATCGACTGCGACGGCAAGGAAGTCCCGGTGCAGTCAGCCAGCAACACCACCGAGCACTAGCCCCTTCCCTCGCGCGAACTGGCAGCTAATGCCCTCTAACCTGAAATTTGAGGGCATTAGCTGCCGGTTCGCGCGGGGATGGGGGTCAGTTGCGGTTGAGCTCGTCCGAGATCGCCTGGGCCGCTTCACGCAGCAGCGGGACGGCACGCTCGCCGAAAGACTGGTCAACGCGGGACACCGGGCCGGAGACGGAAATCGCCGTGGGCGTGGGGGCGTCGGGCACGGCCATGGCGAAGCACCGGACACCGAGTTCCTGCTCCTCCTCGTCAATCGAATAGCCGCGTTCCCGGATCCGGCCCAGGTCAGCCAGCAGGGATTCGATATCGCCGATGCTCTTGGACGTAGGGGTTGGCATGCCGGTGCGGCCCACGATGCCGCGGACCGCCTCGTCGTCGAGCTGGGCCAGGATGGCTTTGCCCACCCCGGTGTCATGGGTATGGGCGCGGCGTCCCACCTCGGTGAACATACGCATGGAATGAAGGGAGGGCACCTGGGCCACATAGATAACCATGTCGGAATCGAGCACGGCCATGTTGGACGTCTCCCCCAGCCGGTCCACCAAGGACTTGAGCTGGGGGCGGGCTACCGCACCGAGCTGCTTGTTGGCACCCTCGCCCAACCGGATCAGCCGGGGGCCGAGGGCGTAGCGGCGGTTTGGCAGCTGGCGGATATACCCCAGGGTAACCAGGGTTCGCAGAAGCCGGTGGATGGTGGGCAGCGGAAGGTCTGTGGAGGAGGAGAGTTCGCTGAGCGTGACGTCTCCGCCGGCATCAGTAATCAGTTCCAAGAGTTCAAAGACGCGCTCCACGGACTGCACGCCCCCGGGGCCTTTTTCAGCCATGTACCAGTCTCCTGCGGGCTCGGGTTCCGACAACTCTTATCCGCATCGTGAAAAAGAACTGCCCTAGATCTCCCAAGATACATGAAGCCGTGCCGCTGTCCACGTAGGTTAGATCATCACTTCTCGCTTGTATTTCCACGACGTAGATAATAATATCCATAATACGAAAACATTTGCAGATTGATGTAGCCGCCCGAAGGCGGCCCGACAGGAGGACATTCAATGGCGAACCCGAGCCCCGGAAATTCGATCACCCTGCGCGTTGAGGCACCGTCCAGCTTCTCTGCCACCAGCGAACTGGCCGCGGCAGTAGGAGCTGCCGGCGCCGCGATCACCGCCCTTGACGTCAGTGAATCCCACCACGAGACCCTGGTGGTGGACGTCACCTGCAACACCACCGACGACGAGCATGCCGCAAGAGTCAAGGACGCCCTCAACGCGCTCGACGGCGTCATGGTCCAGCACGTCTCGGACCGCACCTTCCTCATGCACCTGGGCGGCAAGCTGGAAGTCGTCCCCAAAGTAGCCCTCCGCAACCGCGACGACCTCTCCCGGGCCTACACTCCCGGCGTCGCCCGCGTCTGCCTCGCCATTGCCGAGGACCCGGCTGCGGCCCGCAACCTCACCGTCAAGCGCAATACCATCGCCGTGGTCACCGACGGTTCAGCCGTGCTGGGCCTGGGCAACATCGGGCCGGCCGCGGCCCTCCCCGTCATGGAGGGCAAGGCCGCACTGTTCAAACAGTTCGCCAACGTGGATGCCTGGCCGGTCTGCCTGGACACGCAGGACACCGAGGAGATCATTCGGATCGTCAAGGCCATCGCCCCTGTGTACGGCGGCGTGAACCTCGAGGATATTGCGGCCCCACGCTGCTTCGAGATCGAGAACCGCCTGCGGGACGAGCTGGACATCCCGGTTTTCCACGACGACCAGCATGGCACGGCGATCGTCACCCTGGCCGCCCTGGTCAACGCCCTCCGCGTGGTCGGCAAGAAGCTGGGCGATGTCAGGATTGTGGTGTCCGGCGTGGGCGCGGCAGGCAGCGCCATCATCCAGCTGCTCAAGGCCCAAGGGGCCCGGCACATAGTTGCCGCAGGACGTTCCGGCGCCATCCATTCCGGCGAGCAGTACACCGATGAGCACCGCCGCTGGATCGCCGCCAACACCAATGAGGAGGGGTTCGCGGGAACGCTGCATGAAGCACTCAAGGGCGCGGATGTCTTTATCGGCGTGAGCGCGCCGCACGTGATCGGCGAGGAACAGGTCGCAGCGATGGCAAAGGACGCCATCGTGTTCGCCATGGCCAACCCGACGCCGGAGATCGACCCCCTGGTTGCGTCCCGGCACGCGGCCGTGGTGGCCACCGGACGCAGCGACTTTCCGAACCAGATCAACAACGTGCTGGCGTTCCCCGGCTTCTTCCGCGGACTCCTCGACGCCGGAGCCTCGGACATCACGCCGGAGATGCTGGTGGCCGCCGCAGAGGCCATCGCCAACCGGGTGGCTGACGATGAGCTCAATGCCAGTTACATTATCCCCAGCGTCTTTGATCCCCACGTAGCCGCGGACGTCGCCAGTGCAGTAGCGCACGCGGCGGCAGAAGCCCGGGAATCCGCGGCCGCCGACGCCGCCTTTGCCACCGCCTGATTTACCGCCAGATTCGCAGCCAAAGGAAAGGACCAGAAATGGCCATCACTGTCACAGACCCCCGGCCGATCGACCGTGCGGAGGAGATCCTCACCCCCAAGGCCCTGGCATTCGTCGAGGAACTCCACCAGCGTTTCGCCGGTACCCGCGATGAGCTCCTGGCCGCCCGCGGCCGCAAACGGCAGCTGGTCGCGGACACCGGCAAGCTGGACTTCCTGCCGGATACCCAGGACCTGCGCGACGGCGACTGGAAGGTTGCGCCGGCGCCTGCAGCTTTGCAGGACCGACGGGTTGAAATGACCGGTCCGGCGTCGCCTGCCAAGATGGCCATCAACGCGCTGAACTCCGGGGCGAAGGTGTGGCTGGCCGACCTGGAGGATGCCAGCACGCCCACGTGGAGCAACGTCATCGACTCCATCCTCAACCTCCGCGACGCAGCCCAGGGCACGCTCAGCTACACCTCGGACGAAGGCAAGGAATACGCACTTCGGACAGACGCCCCGCTGGCCGTCGTCGTGGCCAGGCCCCGGGGGTGGCACCTGCCGGAAAAACACCTGCTCATCGACGGAGAACCTGCTGTCGGGGCGCTGGTGGACTTCGGCCTGCACTTCTTCCATGTGGCCAAGCAGCTGGTGCTCAACGGACATGGACCGTATTACTACCTTCCCAAGATGGAAAGCCACCTCGAAGCGCGGCTCTGGAATGACATCTTTGTCTTCGCCCAGGACTTCCTTGGCCTGCACCAGGGCACCGTCCGCGCCACCGTGCTCATCGAAACCATCCCGGCCGCGTTCGAGATGGACGAGATCCTCTATGAGCTGCGGGATCATGCCTCGGGCCTGAACGCCGGACGCTGGGACTACCTGTTCAGTATCATCAAATACTTCCGTGACGCCGGCGAGGAATTCGTGCTCCCGGACCGCGCCTCCGTGGCCATGACCGCCCCGTTCATGCGTGCGTACACCGAGCTGCTGGTCAAGACCTGCCACAAGCGCGGGGCGTTCGCCATGGGCGGCATGGCGGCCGTCATCCCCAACCGCCGGCACCCCGAAGTCACAGAAGCCGCCTTCGCCAAGGTCCGCGCGGACAAGACCCGCGAAGCCAACGACGGGTTCGACGGTTCCTGGGTGGCCCACCCCGACCTGGTCCCGATCTGCCGCGAGGTGTTCGATGGCGTGCTCGGCGAGCGCCCCAACCAGCTGGATAAGCAGCGGCCCGAAGTTTCGGTCACCGCCGACCAGCTGCTGGACATCGCCTCGGCTGATGGCCAGGTCACCGAGGCCGGACTGCGGCTGAACCTGTACGTCGCCGTCGCCTACACCGCGGTTTGGCTGTCCGGCAACGGTGCGGTGGCAATCCACAACCTCATGGAGGATGCCGCCACCGCGGAGATCTCCCGCTCCCAGGTGTGGCAGCAGATCCGCAACAAATCGGTCCTGGCGGACACCGGCAATACCGTGACCCGGGAGTTGGTGGAGCGCATCCTGGGCGAGGAAACGGAACGACTGCGCACCGAGTTCGGCGACGAGGCCTTCCGCCTGTACTACGGGCCCGCCAGCAGGCTGATCGCCGAAATCTGCCTGTCCGAGGACTACACGGACTTCCTCACCACCCCGGCCTACGAACTGGTCGGCTGAGCCATGGCGGTATCCCCCACCCAGGCGCTCACCGCCGCCGACCTCGCCAGGATTGACGGCCAGCTGGCCGAAACCGACCGCCAGTTGGAGCTGGGCTATCCAGGTGACGACGGCTCGCGGCAGCCCGTCCACACCGTCTACGTCCCCGCGGACCGGTTCACGCCGTCGCTCGCTGCTGACTGGGGCGCGCAGGCCATCGCGACGGCGGAGGCGCACGGGGGTTTGGAACGGCTCGGCTGGCTGCTGGGCCAATCGCCGACCCTCGGTGCCGCCGTCGCCTCCCGAGTAGCCGGCAAGCTGGAGCGCGAACCAATTGAGGACCTGCGGCTGGACTTCGAGGACGGCTACGGCAGCAGGGGGGACGAGGCAGAGGACGCCGACGCCGTTGCTGCCGCCGGCCTGGTTGCCGACGCGGTCGCCGCAGGCACTGCGCCGCCCTACATCGGGATCCGCTTCAAATGCTTCGAGGCCGCAACCCGTGCCCGCGGTGTGAGGACACTGGATCTCTTCGTCTCGGCCCTGGCGTCCGCCGGAGAGCTACCCGCGGGCCTGGTGCTGACGCTCCCCAAAGTCACCACGGTGGCCCAGGTTCAGGCCATGGACTATGCCGTCGCCCGGCTGGAGGAAGTCCACGGCCTGCCGTACGGCCGGCTGCGGTTCGAGGTACAGGTGGAAACGCCGCAGCTCATCCTCGGCCCCGACGGCACTTCCCCGGTGGCAAGGCTTGCGCACGTTGTGCCCGGACGCATCAGTGCCCTTCACTATGGCACGTACGACTACAGCGCCTCCCTGCAGATCTCGGCCGAATACCAGTCCATGGAGCACCCCGTCGCGGACTTCGCCAAGGAAGTCATGCAGCTCGCCGTGGCTGGGACAGGCATCCGCCTCTCGGACGGCTCCACTAACGTCATCCCTGTGGGTGACAACGTGGAGGGAGCCTGGCGGCTCCACGGACGGCTGGTGCAGCGCTCGCTGGAACGCGGCTATTACCAGGGCTGGGACCTCCACCCGGCCCAGCTGCCCAGCCGCTTCGCCGCCACCTACGGCTTCTACCGGCAGGGACTTCCGGCCGCGACGGCACGCCTGCGCAACTATGTGGAGCAGACCGAAGGCGGGGTCATGGATGAACCAGCCACAGCCCGGGCACTCGCGGCGTTTGTTCTACGCGGCGTCCAGTGCGGCGCCGTCGGAGCCGACGAAGTCCAGGCGCTCACCGGCGTCGGGCTTTCCCGGCTCACTGGGCTGGCACACCCGAGCCTTGCCACGAAAACTCCACAGCCTTCAACAGCACCGTCTTCAACACCGCAGGGAGCAGACTCATGAGCACCTATTTTTCCCCCGAAGGCGGCCTGCCGCCGCAGACCCAGCTCCTCACCGACCGCGCCGTGGTCAAAGAGGCCTACACTGTCATCCCCAAGGGCGTGCTGCGGGACATCGTCACGTCCAATTTGCCGGGCTGGGATAAAACCAGGTCCTGGATCATTGCCCGCCCGATCGCGGGCTTCGCCACCACCTTCAGCCAGCTCATCGTTGAAGTAGCCCCCGGCGGCGGAAGCGACCGACCCGAGGCGGAGGCCGGCGTCGAGGGTGTCATCTTCCTGACGAAGGGTTCTTTGACCCTGACGCTCGACGGCGAGATCCACCGCCTGGAAGCCGGCGGCTACGCCTACCTGGCCGCAGGTTCGGACTGGAAGGTCAGGAACGACGCGCCTGCTGATGGAGAGGCCGCTTCGTTCCATTGGATTCGCAAGGCGTACGAAGTGCTCGAGGGACACACGGCGAAGTCCTTCATCACCCGGGACCAGGACGTGGAGCCCCGCCCGATGCCCGGCACCAACGGCGCCTGGGCAACCACCAGGTTCGTCGATCCGGACGATCTGGCCCACGACATGCACGTCAACATCGTCACGTTCCAGCCCGGTGCGTCCATCCCCTTTGCCGAAACACACGTCATGGAGCACGGGCTGTTTGTCCTCGAAGGAAAGGCCGTCTACCGCCTCAACGACGATTGGGTTGAAGTGGAGGCGGGCGACTTCATGTGGCTCCGTGCCTTCTGCCCGCAGGCCTGCTACGCCGGCGGTCCCGGCCCCTTCAGGTACCTCCTCTACAAGGACGTCAACCGCCAGATCCGCCTGACTTAGGGTCCGGGCTCTCCCCGGGCGGCGAGTTCGCCGGAAGCCTGCGGGCTCGCCGATTGCTTCCGGCGATTTCGTGCGTTTCCGGCGGGTTCGCGGCCCTCCACGTCTGCTCGGACCCGCACCAGCCCTTTGACGGGTGTTGCTTCAAGGGGGCAATCACGGAAGCATACAAGGATGTTGACTATCGGAACAACGGTTCTTGGCGTTGAAGACGTTGCCCGTGCCACCGCGTTCTGGTGCGACGCCCTGGGCTACGTCCCCCGTGAGGACGGAGACGATACCTGGGTGGTCCTGGTTCCCCATACAGGGGGCGGCGCCCGGCTGGCCCTGATGCTCAGCGAGACTCCTGTGCAGGCGCGTCCGCGGATCCACCTGGATCTGTACGCAGACCATCAGGACGCTGAGGTGGCCCGTCTCCTCGACCTCGGAGCCACCCTTGTGGACTGGGATCTCTACCCGGAGGACCCCGACTTCATCGTGCTGGCCGACCCTGACGGCAACCGCTTCTGCGTGGTGGACGTGGCCCAAGCGTAATTCCTGCCAGGAAGGTTAGCCCCGGGCAGGTCAGTCCCACGGCTTGAGCACCACCTTGATGCAGCCGTCTTCCTTCTTCTGGAATTTCTCGTACAGCGCCGGTGCCTCATCCAACGTCCCCCGGTGGGTGACCAGGTCCATCACGCCCAGCGGATCGCCGTCGTCCTCCACCAGCGGAAGCAGCTCATCCGTCCAGCGGCGGACGTTGCACTGGCCCATGCGGAGCTGAACCTGCTTGTCGAACATGCTCAGGAGCGGCATGGGGCTGGCCTGCCCGCCGTACACCCCGCTGAGGGAGACGGTGCCGCCGCGGCGCACTGCGTCTATGGCGGTATGCAGCGCTGCCAGCCGGTCCACGCCGGCGGTTTCCATGGCTTTTTGCGCGAGCTTGTCCGGCAGCAGTCCCAGCGCCTGGTGGGCCAAGCCTGCCACCGGGGATCCGTGGGCTTCCATGCCGACGGCGTCGAGCACCGCGTCTGGTCCTCTTCCGTTTGTCATCTCCCGCAGCTCCTCTGCCAGCTCCCTGCTGTAGTCCAAGGTTTCGGTCCCGTGCCGGGCTGCCATGTGCCGGCGTTCCGGAACGGGGTCGACGCCGATTACACGCAGGCCACGGTGGATTCCGATGCGGGCAGCGAATTGACCTACGGGGCCCAGCCCGAGGACCGCCAGTGTGCCACCCGGAGCGACGTCGGCGTACTCCACGGCTTGCCAGGCGGTGGGGAGGATGTCGGAAAGGAACAGGTACCGCTCATCGGGCAGCTCCTGGCTGACCTTCACTGGGCCGTAGTCGGCATAAGGCACGCGCAGGTACTGGGCTCGGCCACCGGGGACGGAGCCGTACAGCTCGGAGTAGCCGAACAGCGCCGCGCCTGACCCTTTAGCCCTGACCTGCGTGGTCTCACATTGTGACTGGAGGCCCTGGCGGCACATATAACAATGGCCGCAGGAAATGTTGAAGGGTATGACAACCCGGTCGCCCCGGTGAAGGTTGGTGACCATGCCGCCCACTTCCTCCACGATGCCCATTGGCTCGTGCCCGATAACGTCGCCTTTGTGCATGTAGGGCCCCAGGACCTCGTACAGGTGCAGGTCCGAACCACAGATTGCCGTGGACGTGATCCTCACGATGGCATCCGTGGCTTCCTGGACCACCGGATCCGGCACGTCCTCCACGCTCACCGAGCGCTTTCCTTGCCACGTAAGAGCCTTCATGATCTGCCTCCTGTGCGCTCCGGACGAGTCACCCCCGTGATTCGACGCTAGCCGTTCAGCAGGAAAAAAGTAAGCAAACTTATGACATTGCTTGTGGTCATGCGCCAACGCTCCTAGCGTAGGAAGGGACCTATTTTTAGCAACCCTAAGAGCGAGAAAGGACATGTCATGACGCTCTACCAGCCTGAACCTGTTGAGATTTCCACCCGGATGCGCCCGGGCGAGTGGACGGAAGCCAGCCTGGAGGAACTGCTCACCACCTACCGTGCGAAGATTCTGGCCATGGGTGCAACCGCTTACGAGGTGGTCAGCGACGTGGAACGGGACGACGACGGTTCAGTCAAGGTCGCCGTGTCCTGGGCGAAGCCCGCAGCAGCGGATGAAAGCGTGGCGGAAAGCGTAGGTGAGCCGGGTCCAGTGCAGTGAGCCAGGTCCAGCGCAGTCAGGTCCGTGACTCCAGCGCAAGCAACCGGCCAATGGCACCGGCGTGCAGGTTTGCCAGGAGATGCCGCGGCCCGTCGTAGACTTCGACGGCGCCGGCATCGGTCAGTTCGGCGGCGCTGGTGCCGCCGCAACTGACTCCCACCGCCGGAATGCCTAGTGCCGCTGCTGCCTGCATGTCCCACACGGCGTCGCCGACGTAGACGGCATTGGAAGCGTCAAGGCCGACGGCGTCCAGGGCGGCAACCAGGATGTCCGGCGCAGGCTTACTGTCCTTCGCATCATTGGCACTTGTTGCTGCGTGGATAAAGGCGTCCGAACCCAGGGCCTTCCTGGTGGCTTCCAGATCCTGTTTGCGTGCGGACGAGGCGAGCGCAACAGCGAGCCCGCCCGCGTGGCACTGCGCCAGAAGATCCTTGGACCCGTCAAATGGACGCAGCGAAGGCCAACTCGCGGCGAAGAGCGCGGCATGGCTGGCAAGGATTTCGCGGTCGGCAGCCTTGTCCCGGCTCGCGGGAAGGAGGCTGTCCACCAGCCGGTCCCCACCCATCCCGACGAAGTGGTGGATGGAGGCCATGGGCACATCATGCCCCTGCTGGCGGAACGCCTGCCACCACGCAACAGTGTGGAGGTAGGCCGAATCCACCAATGTTCCGTCAACGTCGAAAAGGACGCCACGCCGCCGCCAGGTGCCCGCCTGGCCGTCGCCACGGGACGCCATCAACTGACCGCAGCCCGCCTGGTTCCTGACATTTTCTTGCTGCGCGGGCTGGCGTCCTCTTTGGCGGACGGTACAGCACGTACGCGCTCCCGGATCACGGATCCGGCCCCGTCGTGGCTGCGGTCACGGATCAGGCCTGTCCCTGCGATCTCCCGGGCCATGGCCACGCCGGCTACAGCGGCACGCTTGGTGGGAAATGTCACCGAAATGGCCATCAGGCTTCCTGATCCGTCCAGCATCCTGACCCTGTAGCCACCATCGGGCGCATCTACCAGTTCGAAATATCCGGCCATTGCAACCACTCCTCCGTAAGTCACGGCGCTGTGCTTGTTAGGGAGCGCTCATGAAGTGTTAGTAAGTATACTTACCTATTCGGCCAAGGAGAAGTCCTTCATCCCCCTGCAAGCTCTACGTGACCTTTTCCGTCTCCGGACGGATGGGCGTATCGCTCCGGCGCACCATATCCTGATGAAGCTCCAAAGCGCTTGTCACAAGCCCGAAATGGCTGAACGCCTGTGGTGTATTCCCGAGCTGGCGGCCAGCCCTGACTGCCCATTCCTCGCTGAGCAGGCCCACATCGTTGCGCAATTCCAGCAGGCGTTCGAAGAGTTCGGTTGATTCCCGACGGCGGCCCGCACCCAGGAGGGCCTCCACCATCCAGAAGGAACACGCCAGGAAAACGCCCTCCTCGCCCGGGAGCCCGTCGTCGCTCTCGGCGGGACGGTAGCGCAGAACAAAACCGTCTTCGGTCAGCTCTCGCTGGATCGCGTCGATGGTCCCCACGACCCTCGGATCGTCCGGGGGCAGGAATCCGACCCGGGGAATGAGCAGGAGGCTGGCATCCAACTCCGGACGCCCATACGCCTGCACAAAGGTATTGCGGCCGGCGTCAAAACCGTTGGCCATCACGTCACGGTGGATCGTTTCCCGGAGTGCCTCCCACCGTTCAACCGGTCCCGGCAGTCCTGAGTCGCGCACTCCCTTCACCATCCGGTCGGCGGCAACCCAAGCCATGACTTTGGAGTGCGTAAAATGCCGGCGAGGTCCCCGCATTTCCCAAAGACCGTTGTCCGGCTGGTCCCAAATGGTTTCCAGGTGCTGCATCAGCGCAACCTGCACGTCCCAGGCCTCGTCTGTGTGCTTCAGCAGGGAGTTGCGTGTTAACGACAGGCAATCAAGGACTTCACCCCACACATCAAGCTGTAGCTGCTCTGCCGCGCCGTTGCCGATCCGCACGGGTGCGGAATTCTCGTACCCGGCGAGCCAAGGCAGTTCCATCTCCGGCAGCCTCCGCTCGCCGTGGATCCCGTACATGATCTGCAGGTCCGCGGGATCACCTGCCACGGCGCGCAGCAGCCAGTCCCGCCAGGCCGCCGCCTCGTCGGTGTACCCGGCGGCCAGGAGCGCCTGGAGCGTCATGGTTGCGTCCCGCAGCCAGCAGTACCGGTAGTCCCAGTTTCGGGGCCCGCCCAGCTGTTCGGGGAGCGATGTCGTTACCGCCGCCACAATTCCGCCGGTGGGCGCGTAGGTCAAAGCCTTCAACGTCACCAGCGAGCGCATCACTGCGTCCTGATAATCGCCCTTGAACGTGCATTGGGAGGCCCAGCTGCGCCAGAAGGCCAACGTACTTCCCAGCACGTCATCGGCGTCGACGCTCTGCGGGCGGCCAACATGGCTGGGTGCCCACGTCAGCACGAAGGGCACCCGTTCCCCCGCCCGGACCGTGAAATCACTGACGGTGCGCATACTCTCACTGTGGATGGGCGCACTCGTGACAAAATAGGCAGCATCCGGGCCGGCAATGGCGTGCAGGCCGAGCTCGTCCCTGCGGACCCAGGGAACGATGTGGCCGTAGTCGAACCTCAGTACCAGCTCGCCGTGCATCCTGACGCTTCCGCTGACACCCTCCACGATCCGTACGATATCCGCCACCTCGTCCCGAGGCGGCATGAAGTCGATCACCCGGACCGTCCCCTCGCGGGTTTCCCACTCCGTCTCCAGGACCAGCGTTCCAGGCACGTAGCGGCGTCTGGTGCAGGTGCCGCCTTCCTCCGGCGCCAGCAGCCAGCGCCCGGTCTCCGGAGTATCGAGGAGCGCATTGAAACAGGCCGGGGAGTCAAACCGCGGAAGGCATAGCCAGTCTATGGATCCAGCCGTGCTCACCAGCGCAGCAGTGTGGAGGTCGCCGACGACCGCATAATCTTCAATTCGCGCCATTCCCCAACACTGCCATATGGATCCGAGGAGGCACCCGAACAAAGAGGTGTAGCCTGAAATGACGGTGATGCAGCTGCCGGAACATACTGGCACTGGCCGTCTGCCAAGCAAGACCTCAGGTCCGCGTTTGGTGCCTGTGCAGTAAGACCGGAGGCACGCATGGAACAAGCTTCACACACGGCGTCCATCATGGAGAGGGTCCAGGACCTCATCCTTGACACCCAGGACGTAGAGGACTTCCTCAACGAGCTTGCCCGCTTTACCGCCGAAAACCTGTCCGGGCCGCGTGGCGAAGTGCTCTGTGGCATCACGCTGCTGCGGCACCGCACGGCGGCCACCGTGGCCAGCAGCAGCGAACGGGCGCGCCAGCTGGACGAGATCCAATATAATTACGGAGACGGACCCTGCCTCCGCTGCGCCCGGCAAGGGGTGCTGGTGCATATCCCGGACTTCAGGACAGAGACCCTCTGGCCAGACTACTCGGCAACGGTGCTGGAGCACGGCATCCGGTCCGTGCTGGCGGTCCCGTTTGAGCTGTCCGGCGATGACGCCCGGGCAGGACTCAACCTCTATTCGGACCGCCCGCAAGCCTTCGATGCCAATGCAGTGGAGCATGCAGTCGGCTACGTTGCTCGGGCATCCAAAGGACTAAGCCTGGCCGTACGCATCGCCCAGCACTCAGATGCCGCAAACAACCTCAAGGCAGCACTGGATTCCCGCACCGTGATTGACACCGCCGTGGGCATCCTCATTGCTCAAAGCCGTTGCAGCCAGGATGAGGCCATCGAGCTCATCAAGTCTGCGTCAAGCACCCGGAACGTGAAACTCAGGGAAGTTGCAGCCGCCATTGTGGAATCGGCGGGCGGCGGCCCGCTGAGGACCCACTTCAGCTGACTTGGGCATCCACATCGGCACCTCAGGCTGGAGCTATGACCACTGGGAGAACGTGCTGTATCCGCCCGGGCTTCCGGCCAGGGACAGGCTGCAGCACTATGTATCCAGGTTCGGCACTGTTGAACTGAATGCAAGCTTCTACCGCTGGCCAAAGGACACGTCGTTCGCCAGCTGGCGCCACCGGCTCCCCTCCGGTTTCATGATGTCAGTCAAAGCCCCACGCGGGCTGACACACGGCAAGAAGCTGTACGCACCGGAAGTCTGGCTGGAGCGCATTGCCCGCTGCTGGCATGAGCTGGGCGATAAACGCGCCGTCCTGCTGGTCCAGCTGCCGCCCCAGATGGAACGGGACGACGCCAGGCTGGATTATTTCCTCTCCGCTGTGCCCTCGTGGATCCGCGTGGCCGTTGAATTCCGGCATCCGAGCTGGGAGCACCAGGACGTGTTCGGACTGCTGGAGCGCCACCAGGCCGCCTACTGCATCATGAGCGGAGCGAACCTCCCCTGCATTCTGCGGACGACCGCTCCGTTTGCCTACGTGCGGCTGCACGGCCCGGATCATCAGCACCTGTACGGCGGATCATATTCGGACGCGGACCTGCACTGGTGGAGTGACCGCATCCGCGAGTGGTCCGGCCACGGCCAGGATGTGTTCGTGTACTTCAACAACGACGGCGGCGGGAATGCCGTCCGGAACGCCGAAACCCTCCGCAGCTTCCTCGGCGAGGGTTGAAACCACTGAGGAGGGCGCGCCCCGCCGGACCTTCCTGACCTCCCACAACCTGGCCTCCGCACAGGGGCTGCCACTGTGGCAGAGTGGGGGAATGGACAGGGCTCCGCAGAACTCATCGGACAACACAGCGCAGAACGCACCGCACGCCTCACCAGAGGGCACAGTGGGCAGCACAACGCTGTCAGGCAACCAGATTTTCCGGCTGGCGCACCGGCTTTCCGACGGCGTGAACGGTGCCCGCATTCAACTGGCCAGGCGCTGGAACTTCGTTCCCCAGACCATCGCCTACCAGGGCTACGGATCCACGGGCTGGGTCCGGGTGCTGGGCCGCGTCCTGCTGACCCGGAAACCTGCTCCCGGCAGCCATGCGGAACACGCAGCCCGAAACGGTACGCAAAACGTTCGCGGCTGGCGCGCGTTTACGAGTGTTCCGGTGCAGTTCACGGACGTGGAAATCACCATCGGAGACGTCGTGACCCGGGTCAAGGCCGACCGGGGCGGTCTCATCGACACCGTAGTGGATGTCCAGCTCTCCCCCGGCTGGCACACCGCAGTACTGCAGGCGGAAGGGACCGAGCCGGCCGAGGCCCTCATCCGGGTGGTAGCCCCGGACGTGAAGTTTGGCATCGTCTCCGACATTGACGATACGGTGATGGTCACCGCCCTGCCCCGCCCGTTCCTGGCACTGTGGAACACCTTTGTGCTGAGCGAACGCGCCCGGATGGCCACCCCGGGGATGGCCGTCCTGCTGGACCGGCTGACCATTGAACACCCGGACGCCCCGGTGATCTACCTGTCCACCGGCCCTTGGAACGCGGCCCCAACGCTGGCACGGTTCCTGAGCCGCAACATGTACCCGGCCGGGACCCTGCTGCTCACGGACTGGGGCCTGACGCAGGACCGCTGGTTCCGCAGCGGCCAGGAACACAAGCACCGCAACCTGGAACGCCTCGCCAAAGAATTCCCGGACATGCGCTGGCTCCTGATCGGCGACAACGGCCAACACGATGAGCAAATCTATTCGGGCTTCGCCCAGGAGCATGCGGCCAAGGTGGCTGCCATCGCCATCCGCCAGCTTTCCATCAGCGAATCAGTATTCGCCGGCGGCCACTCCGAAGACGGTGACCACAGCGCCTCGGTGGTGCCCTGGATCTATTCGCCGGACGGTGCGGGAATGGCGAAGCAGCTCACCAGCCTTGACCTGCTGTAGCACCGTCGCCTTCGAAGCCCTGCCTGAAGTACCGCAGGCAGACTAAGCTGTGGCATCCAACGCGGGGACGTCGTCGTCGGGCGCTTCCGAATCGGTGGGCTCCGGCCCCATGGCCTGGGCGACGGCGGCAACCGCCGATGCGGAAAGGTTCCGTTCCTCAATGAGTTCCTGAAGCCAGAAGTAGGACGCCTTTGGCGTCCGCTCCAGCGTCTCGAAGTCCACGTGCAGCAGGCCGAACGGCTGGTTGTAGCCGGCGGACCATTCGAAGTTGTCCATGAGCGACCACACGTAATAGCCGCGCAGGTCGATCGCTTCTGCCTCGCCGCCTGGGGCCGTGGCCCGCAACGCAGCCTCGATGTGGTCCGAGAGATACTTCAGCCTCCGCTCGTCCGGGATGAAGGTCCTGTTGGTCGCCTTGTCCCGCACGATGATGTCCTCGAAACTCGCCCCTCCCTCGGTGAGGATGACGGGCGGCAGGTTGGGGTAGCGCTCGGCCATTTCCTTCAGCGCAACGCCTATGTACTCCGGCTTGACGGGCCAGCCGTAGGCCGTGATGTCCGCTTCAGGCCAGGATTCAACGTGGAATGGCGTCCCCCCGCCGGACGCGGACGTCAGATCGTCTCCCATGGCTTCCGCCATCCCGGCTGGAATGGCACCATCACCGGCCCCCACCGCCACCTTGGTGGGCATGTAGTAGTTGAGACCGTAGAAGTCCAGCGGCTGGGAGATGATCTCCATGTCCTCGTCCGGGTGGTCAAAGGAGCTAAAGAAACGTGCGGCCCGGATGAGGTCAGGGTATTTTCCAGTGAGCACGGGATCCGCATAGAGCCGGTTCTGCGCGAGGTCCATAACTCCTGCGCTCAACTTGTCCAGGGGGTTGATCGACTTCGGAACCATCGGCGAATACACGTTCGTCATGCCGATCTCGGCCGGGACCCCGGCCGCCCGCAATGCCTGGACGGCGAGGCCGTGCCCCAGCAGCTGGTGATGCACGGTGGGAAATGCCTTGAGCATCAGTGCTTCTCCGGGCGAGTGCAGGCCCAGAGTGTAGCCATTAGTGGTGACGGTGGCGGGCTCGTTGATGGTCACCCACCGGGCCACACGGTCGCCGTAGGCGGCGGCGGCGATGGCGGCGAACTCACCGAGGCGGTAGGCGGTGTCCCGGTTGAGCCAGCCGCCGGCGTCGTCGAGTGCCAGTGGGGTGTCCCAGTGGTAGATGGTCACCATCGGGGAGATTCCGTTGGCCAGCAGCTCGTCCAGGAGGCGGTCATAAAAGTCCAGTCCCGCAGGGTTTACCGGCCCGCTGCCGTTGGGCTGGATCCGGGGCCAGGACAGGGAGAACCGATAGGAATCCACGCCCAGCTGCTTCATGAGGGCCACGTCATCGGGCATCCGGTGGTAGTGGTCGCATGCCACGGCCGGGCTGTGGCCGCCTACGATTGCCCCGGGCTTGGCCGAGAAGACGTCCCAACCGGCCCGACCGCGGCCATCTTCATTGAGTGCGCCCTCGATCTGGAATGCCGCCGAAGCCACGCCCAGCGTGAAGTCCGGCGGGAGGAGTGCGGCCAGGTCCTTGGCGGTGATATGCATCTGAAATCAGCCCTTACGACGGAGAGAATGTTGGCCGCGGGGTCCTTCAACCACGCGATGTCCGGACCATATCCTCGCATGATTCCCCGTCGCACGGGTACGTCCCAGAATGGCACACGGCGGGGCTGCAGACGAGGGGAAATTCAGGGCCCTAAACCGGTATCCGGGACACTCTTTGCGCGGCTCCGTGAAGGAAGCCAAGAAGAGTCACTGTGAGCCGAACAGGAAGTCCTTGGCGTGCGCCACAGCCTTCCGGAATGCATCGTTTCGGAGCGTCACCAGGTGTTCGGTGTCGCCTTCCGCCGGCTCGAGATAGCCGGTGTAGCCCGGCCGGAGCACCCAGATGTCGCCAGCAGGAGGGAGATAGAACACTCCAAACGAGCGCTGCTGCCGCTCTTCGGCCGTCCACACCGGAACCACTGCGAGCGCTGCGCCGGTGGTGGGGTTGATCCACTGGGCTCGGGGAACCGGCTCCTCGTAGGCTTCCGGATCCAGGAACGGGGCAGTTCCTTTTCCCCAACGCTCTTCGAAGCGCTCATGGAATGCCGGAATCAGGTGGGAATCGTAGCGACGCCAATCGCCCATGGTTTTGTCCGCCTCCTCGCGGTTCTGACTGCCTCAACTGGTGCCCGCATCACGCCCATGGCCCGCTTTCCCAGCGCACTGGGGTGATCCGGATGGTGTGGCGGGCTGGTCCTGCAGGTCTGCGAACCTTTCGGACCGGTATGTTCTGCGGAGCGGCACCGTCCGGTATCCGGCCCGAGATGCTGTGATCGTAGGCTGCCCGCTGTTGGGGATCCCGAAGCACGGCGAAGGCCTGCATGATCTTCAACAGTTCGGCGTCCTGGAGCGCCTGATCTGCGGGCGCACCGCCCGCTGCAGCGCCGCCGTCGACGTCGGGGTGGTGGGTGCGCATCAGCGCCCGGTAGGCACGCGAGATCTCCTGCTGGGTGGCAGCAGGTGCAACACCCAGCGCGGTGTAGTAGTCCGGGAAGCTGTCCATACCGGCGCCCTTCAATCACCGGACGGCAACGGGCGCAGGCAGCGCACTGCACAGCCTGCGCCCGGACCGATCGGCCTAGGTTGAGATCTCGTGCTGCTGGCCTTGCTTCATTTCGATTTCGATCTTGCGTGGCTTGGCCTGTTCCGCCACCGGGATCCGAAGTGTCAGGACGCCCTGGTCGTAGCTGGCCTTGATGTTGTCCGTATCCAATGTGTCGCCCAGGATCAGCTGGCGGCTGAAGACGCCGCGTGGACGCTCTGAGGCCACCAGCTCAACATTGGGCTGGGTAGGGTCCTTGCGTTCCGCCCGGACTGTCAGGACGTTGCGCTCAACATTGAGGTCCACGGAGTCGAGCTTGACACCCGGAAGGTCAAAGGCCACCACGAATGTGCCATCCTCCTGCCAGGCGTCCATCGGCATGGCAGCCGGCCGGGCGGCTGTTCCAAAAACCTGCTGCGCGAGCCGGTCCAGCTCACGGAACGGGTCCGTACGCATCAACATCATTTCCCACTCCTTCAGCTTCTAGATGTTGAATCCAGTCTCATACCCGCCACAGTTATCTATGGTGGTGGATATAGATTTTTTATAGCACCTGTGCCAAACTGAAGCAAGAGCTCACCAGGGATTTTTGGAGAAGATGATGACGGACGGGGCAGGAGGCCGGACACCGGCCGCCAGGGCAGGGCAGGCCCTGTACGCCATTTCAGTGGCAGCGAAGCTGGCCGGCACTGGGCAGCAGAACATCCGGCTGTATGAGACCAGGGGCCTTATTACCCCGCTCCGGACATCCGGCGGCACGCGCCAATACAGCGATTCGGACATTGGGGTATTGCTCCGCATCGGAGAACTCCTTGACCAGGGACTCAACCTGGCAGGAGTAGCCAAGGTCCTGGAACTTGAGGCAGTCAACGCCAAACTGCACCGCGCGCTCAAACGTGCACGGTCGCGCCCCAACCAGTAAGCCAACCAATGATGCCCCGGGCCCGTTAGCGCCGGCAGGCCAGGAGTGCGGCCGGCATCAGTCCCCCGGCGCGTCAGCCCTGGACAGTTCGCCCGTGATCCGCTCCCCGGGAATCCGGGCGGTCCGCCACGTGTCCAACGCAATGACCGCGCCCAGGATCAGCAGGGACAGGGCGACTGATGCGACTGCATCGCTCAGCCAGTGGTAGCCGAGGTACAGGCGGCTCAGGGCGGCGAGGACAACCCCGACACCTGCAGCCACAAAGCCGGCGACAGCGGCCCGATGGTTCTCCCGGCGCGAGAAGACCAGGAAAGTTGTGACCAGCAGGAAGTCGCAGGCACCCAGGACATGGCCAGAGGGGAACGAAAAGGTACTGTCAGGCCCAAAAAGCATCAGGTCCACCGGAGGCCGTGACCGCCTGACGATCTGGAGGATGATCTGCGAAATCAGCACCCCGGTGAGCATCGCGGCCGCAAGGACGATCGGACGCCAGGCATGTTTGGCCATGAACCCCCAGACCACGTTGACCACCAGGACAATGATCGGCAGGCCAATAGGTCCGAAGACCACTGCCAGGAAAATCATGACGCCGGTCAGCGGCTCGGAGCGGAGCGTCAGAAGCCAGGTCCGGGAGGCTTCATCGATGGTTGTTGGCCCTGACCCGCTTTGCAATACGACCGCCAGGGCAGCTCCAAAGAGCAGCATTCCGATCACCATGAGAACTGCCGCAGTCCGGTAGAGACCTTTCCTCGCCACCGGCTCCATGTAGCGTTCCTCCACTACAAACTTGTCATTGAAGGTCCGCCACCAGCCGGAGTTGTTGCCTGTACCGCCTGACGTTCCTGTCCCTGACCGCTCTGCCACTGTGATTCCGTCCGTGCGCCGCTTGAGTCCTTGCCTAGGCAAGATTATCCCTGCCAGCCGTCGAGAGGTGGCTTCGGTTCCATGCTGGATTCCTTTGGGGCCCACCAGGACAGAGAGGGGCTCCGGGTGATGACTCCTGCCGCTCGGGTCCCGGTATCTTTCGCGGAATGGGACCCCGCCAACGCACCTCTTCATAAATGTGATTTGACTCACAGGAACAGCGGGTAGTAGACTCGCACTTGTTAGCGCTCACAATAATAGCCTAGACTGCATCGTCAGCAAGGGAAAGAATTCATTTTTCCCGCCGGCCCTGCAGTCTTTTGATGCCGGGGACACCTCGGTCACGGCATCATATGAGCAGGTCATCCTGGCCGCTTAACATCGTAGGCAAGCGCAGATGCTTGCCTGCTCAGCACCATTTCGCGGTCCCAGCGTCCGCGTAAGGAGATATAGCGTGAGAATTAGGAAACTCCTGGGCGCCGTAGCCGTCGTCCTCGCAGTCACAGTGGGTGCCACGGGTTGCGGAAGCCGGGGCGAAACAGCCGCGTCATCGGCCAGCGCGAAGCCCAGCGACTCGCTGGTGGGCATTTCCATGCCCACGCAGACGTCCGAGCGGTGGATCGCCGATGGCAGCAACGTCGAAAAGTCCCTGAAGGACCTCGGTTACAAGACGGACCTCCAGTTCGCCAACGACGACATCCCCACGCAGGTGTCCCAGATCGAGAACATGCTGACCAAGGGCGCCAAGGCACTGATCATCGCCGCAATTGATGGCACCACCCTCACCGATGTCCTCGCCAAGGCCAAAGAGCAGAACGTCAAGGTCATCGCCTACGACCGTCTGATCAACGGCACCCCGAACGTGGACTACTACACCACCTTCGATAACTACACCGTGGGCGTCCAGCAGGCCACGTCCCTGCTCACGGGCCTCGGCCTGGTTGATGCCAGCGGCAAGAAGGTTGACGGCAAGGGTCCGTTCAACGTTGAACTCTTCGCCGGCAGCCCCGATGACAACAACGCCAACTTCTTCTGGACCGGCGCGATGGATACGCTGAAGCCGTACCTGGACGCCGGGACCCTGAAGGTGCCCAGCGGCCAGACCAAGTTCGAGCAGGCAGCCATCCTGCGCTGGCAGGCCCCGGTTGCCCAGAAGCGCATGGAAGACATCCTGACCGCGGCTTACAGCTCCGGCACCAAGCTCAACGGTGTGCTGTCCCCGTACGACGGACTCTCCATCGGCATCATCTCGGCCCTGACCAGCACGGGCGGCTACTCCAAGGGCAGCCTGCCGGTTGTTACGGGCCAGGACGCAGAGAAGGGCTCCGTAAAGTCCATCATCGCCGGGGAGCAGTACTCCACGATCTTCAAGGACACCCGCCAGCTCGGAGCACAGGCCGTGAAAATGGTCGACGCCGTCCTGAAGGGCCAGGAGCCGGAAACCAACGACACCAAGACCTACAACAACAAGGTCAAGGTGGTTCCGGCCTACCTGCTCAAGTCCGTGATCATCACGAAGGACAACTACAAGAAGGAACTGATCGACTCGGGCTACTACAAGGACTCCGACGTCAAGTAACTACGTCGTAGGGTTGCGGCCAGGCCTTCACAGCCTGGCCGCAACCTGTCCCGTAGGCCCCTGCAGCCGCAGTACGGCCCTTTTTCGACAGTCAGTGGGAATTGACGATGAACACACCCATTCTTCAAATGCGAGGAATCACCAAAACCTTCCCAGGCGTGAAGGCACTGCAGGACGTCACCCTGGATGTTAACCGCGGCGAAGTGCACGCCATCTGCGGTGAAAACGGAGCCGGCAAATCCACCCTCATGAAGGTCCTGTCCGGCGTTTACCCGCACAGCTCGTTCGACGGGGAGATCCTCTTCGAGAATGAACCCTGCAACTTCTCCAGCATCAACGACAGCGAGAAGCGCGGCATAGTCATCATCCACCAGGAGTTGGCACTGAGCCCCTACCTCTCCATCGCGGAGAACATCTACCTGGGCAATGAGCAGGCCAAGAACGGCTGGGTGGACTGGCGTAAGACCAACCTGGAGGCGGCCAAGCTGCTGGCCCGGGTAGGCCTCGCTGAAAATCCGGTCACCCCCGTCCAGCACATCAGCGTGGGCAAGCAGCAGCTAGTGGAGATCGCCAAGGCGCTGTCCAAGGAAGTCAAGCTGCTCATCCTGGACGAGCCCACTGCCGCTCTCAACGACGAAGACTCCGGCCATCTTCTGGACCTGATCCTCCACCTGAAGGGTCAGGGGATCACCAGCATCATCATCAGCCACAAACTCAATGAAATCCGGAAGGTGGCTGACGCCGTCACTATCATCCGGGACGGAAAGACCATCGAAACCCTCCGGCTCGATGAAGGCCAGATCACCCAGGAACGCATCATCCGTGGCATGGTTGGCCGTGACCTGGAAAGCCTGTATCCGGAGCGCGATCCCCAGATCGGCGAGGAAGTCCTGCGGATTGAGGACTGGTCGGTCCGGCACCCCCAGGATCACTCCCGCACTGTTGTCCACAACGCCAGCCTCAATGTCCGCAAGGGCGAAGTGGTGGGCCTCGCCGGGCTCATGGGGGCGGGCAGGACTGAACTGGCCATGAGCGTCTTCGGACGCACCTACGGCACGGCCACGTCCGGCAAGGTGTACAAGTACGGCCAGGAGATCAACACATCCACCGTCTCTGAGGCCATTCGTCACGGCATCGCCTACGCCACCGAGGACCGGAAGCGCTACGGCCTAAACCTCATCGAGGACATCAAGCGGAACATCTCCATGGCTGCGCTCCGCAAACTGGTCAAGGGCGGCTGGGTGGACAAGAATCAGGAAACGGTGGTGGCCAACAGCTACCGCAAGAGCATGAACATCAAGGCACCCTCTGTCGCAGCCATCACAGGCAAGCTGTCCGGTGGTAACCAGCAAAAAGTGGTGCTGAGCAAATGGATGTTCTCCGATCCTGACGTGCTGATCCTCGACGAGCCCACCAGAGGCATCGACGTCGGCGCGAAGTTCGAGATCTACACGATCATTGCCAGGCTTGCTGCGGAAGGAAAGGCGGTCATCGTCATCTCCTCCGAACTGCCGGAACTCCTTGGCATCTGCGACAGGATCTACACCCTGTCAGCGGGCCACATAACGGGCGAAGTCCCGATTGCTGAAGCATCACAGGAAACCCTCATGCACTACATGACAAAAGAGAAGGAATAGGCATCATGTCCGCCCTACGAGAATCCCTCGGCTTCCTCGCAAGCCGCCTCCGGCAGGTTGGCATCTTCGTCGCCCTGATCCTGATCGTCCTGCTCTTCCAGGCACTGACCGGCGGAATCCTCCTGGAACCGCAGAACGTCAGCAACCTGGTGGTCCAGAACAGCTACATCCTCATTCTGGCAATTGGCATGGTCATGGTCATCATCGCCGGCCACATCGACCTCTCCGTCGGATCGATTGCCGGATTCATCGGCGCTGTTGCCGGCGTCATGATCGTCCACTGGGGATGGGCGTGGTGGCTGGCCATCCCTGCCTGCCTCCTCGTGGGCGCGCTTGTTGGTGCCTGGCAAGGATACTGGATCGCCTACGTCGGCATCCCGGCGTTCATCGTCACCCTCGCCGGCATGCTGATCTTCCGCGGCCTCACCCTGATCACTTTGAAGAACCAGCAGATCACCCCTTTCCCGGCCGAGCTGCGCGCGCTGGGCGGCGGCTTCCTCCCCGATATCTCCGGGGGCACGTCCGTGCTGGAATGGCTGACCGTCATCCTCGGCGTCGGTGCCACGGTTGCCCTGCTCATCCAGTCGCTCAAGGAGCGCCGGATCCGCAAGAAGTTTGACCTGGAGAACGAACCGATGGCCTGGTTCGCCACCAAGACCACGTTCATTGCGCTCCTCATGCTGATCATCACGTTCCTGCTGGCCAGCTACCGTGGTACGCCCATCGTGCTCATTGTCCTGGCCGTCCTGGTGATCGTGTACACGGCGCTCATGAACAACAGCGTCTTCGGCCGCCATACCTACGCGATCGGCGGCAACCTGCACGCGGCCGAGCTCTCCGGCGTCAAGACGAAGGCCGTCACGTTCCGGCTCTTCGTCAACATGGGTGTCCTGGCCGCGTTGGCCGGCCTGGTGTTCACGGCCCGCCTGAACTCGGCCCAGCCGGCAGGCGGCACCGGATTTGAACTGGACTCGATCGCCGCAGCGTTCATCGGCGGCGCCGCAGTCCAGGGTGGCATCGGCACCGTGGCAGGAGCCATGATCGGTGGCCTGATCATGGGTGTGCTGAACAACGGCATGTCCATCTTGGGCCTCGGTACTGACTATCAGCAGCTCATCAAGGGACTCGTCCTGCTGCTGGCCGTGGGCTTCGATATCTTCAACAAGAACCGCAGCGGTGGCGGCGGAGGAAGCTCCCTGGGCAAGAGGTTCAAGCTCAGGTCTACGCCTCCGGCTACTACCGGATCCACGCCTCCCGCAGGCAGCGAGGCACCGGCGCAGGAGCGCCCTGTCCCCGTTTCCGCGGCCAAGCCTGAATGACTGTGACGGACTCACGCATTCGGAACAGCGCTGTCTAACAATAGGCAGTGTCCACAATTTGGGATCGTAAATAAGGAAAAACTATGTCCACCTCCACAGACAGCATCGAGATCCAGGTCACCAGCCGGCATCTTCTGGACGAGGAGATCGATGCCGCCGTCCGTCGCCTCCAAGAGGTTGCCCTTCTCACCGGCACCCACGGAATCCTTGTCACACGGACCGGGCCCGGCCGTTACACGGCAGCCTTGTCAGACCAGGTTCCGTTCGGAATGACCCGCGAACTGACTCACTGAGGACGGCGGGGTCATGGACGAAGCTACCGAAGACTGGCAGCAGCTTGTTGGCTGCTGGGTGGAACTGCGTTCAGGGGGAAAGCTGGTCCGCATGGGGGAAGTTGAGGACGTGACACCTGATTCTTCAGTGATGTGGCTGAGGTTCAACGGCAACCATGGCAGGCAGATGGTGGCCAAATCGGACGGCTATGAGGTTTTGCCGGTCCGCTGACCCGTTTTCGGACGGGCGTTGAGTACCGGAAGGACAACAAAGGGAGGCCGACGGCGCAGGTAACTGCCGCCGTCGGCCTCCCTTTGTGCTTCCCCCTAGAAGGACCCGGTGCTGAATTGCCTAAGCGGTAAGGAATTTTACGACGGCGGCGATCGCCAGTTCACTGATGGCGCCAGGCTCGCCGCTGCCATCGATGGACACCACCATTCCTCGGCCACCGTAGACCGCAACCACCTCGTGGGTTTCGCGGTGGTAGAGGTCCAGGCGCCGCCGGAATACGTCCACGGTGTCGTCCTTGCGGCCCTGCTCCTTGGCGCGCTGCAGCATCCGCCGCTCCAGTTCGGCGTCCGGAGCCCGGAGCTCGATGACGGCATCCAGGCGATGGCCGAGGGAAGCGAGCATGTTGTCCAATTCCGAGACCTGGAGCGCCGTACGCGGGTAGCCGTCCAGCAAGAACCCGCCCTGAACATCCAGGTCCACGAGCCGTTCCTTCACCATGGCGTTTGTCAGATGATCCGGCACGAAGGCCCCGTCATCAAGATACCTGGCGGCCTCTTTGCCCAGCGGCGTCTCCTGGCTGACATGGGTCCGGAAGATATCCCCCGTCGATACGGCGGGGACGCTGAAATGCCGCGCGATGTGCTCGGCCTGCGTGCCTTTGCCAGAGCCAGGCGGACCGATGATGAGCAGTCTGGTCATGTTCCTGTCCCTCCATGGCGCCATAGCCACTGGTTCCCGGGGTCCGCCGTAGGCAGCGCAACGCGTGCTTAATTCTGCCCACATCACCCACAACAACGCCAGCCTGACGTGAGAACCTCGGCAGCGACCCAGGCGGAGCGCGAGTGATCAGGCTCCCGGACGGGTGGCGTTTGCTGTGCAGGGTGCTGTTACCCGACGACTTAAGTTTTTCTTTTCCCAGGGTGGTCATCAGGCGATACCCGGACGAAGGGACTACTTGCATTCCCCTCCAGCCGGCCGGTCCATAAACGCCGTCGGAGAAAATCCCTTGATTTGCCTGGGAAGTGCTCGTTCCAGCACCTCTTGTGGCAGGAGTGAGAGAAACCAACTCAAGTGCACGAACCGGGTATTCGCCACTGGAAAGCAAGTAGTGGGTCTGCTCGGTGCGGACAAAGTCGAGTACGGGTACGCGTTGTTCGCCGGATTCTTTCCCGCAAGCATTAGGCCATCGATCCGCCGACCGGAAGCCGCAGGACTTGGGCTCATACGGTCCGGGGGGCCGCTTTTTCGGTCCACCAATCCTAAAAGGGGAGTCTTTCTCATGCGCAAAATGACCAAGAAGAACAAAGTAGCAGCACTCGCAGCATCCGTGGCCCTGGTGGCTGTCGGCGGCGGCGCAGCCTACGCCTACTGGACCACCACCGGTGGCGGCACAGGGACGGGCACGAACTCAGCCGGGGGAGGAACCGTCACGCTGCACGCGACTTTTGCCGGCGGCCTGGCACCGGGAAATGCCCAGCCAGTCGCCTACACGGCGGATAACGCGAGCAATACCAGCACCGTGGTTGGTGCTCTGGCCGCCACAGTCACGACCAGCAGCGCGTTGTGCGACCCGGGCTGGTTCGAGGTCACAGCTGTGACCTCGAACTCAACTGTGGCGGCCAACACCAGTGGCGTGTCAGTTGGTTCCGGAACACTGACCTTCCTTAACAGCGCTTCGAACCAGGACGCATGCAAGAGCGCCATCGTCACCATCAGTGTAACCAGCAACTAAGTACGTCCTAACCGGCCGGGGGGCCAGCGTCGATACCTGGCCCCCCGGTTCGCCACCGTTCAAACACATTCGGAAGGGGTAAAAGGTGCAGAACCAACCCAGGTACTCATGGCCATCCCTCCGGGTGTCCATTAAGGCGATGCTGGTAGGCCTGCTGGTCATGCTGGTCCCGGCCGGCGCACTCGTCGCCGCCAGCCAGAACGTCAAGCCCGGCATCACCCTGCAGATCTCGCCTTCAAGCCAGTCCATCGAGCGAGCCAAGACCGCCAGCTACGTGGTAACCGCCACCTCAACTGGCGGTTTTTCCGGTGCTGTAGCACTGAACGCGAGTGGTCTGCCAGCCGGATCTTCGGCGTCGTTCTCACCGACATCGGTCACGCTGAGCTCCGGAAGCACCACCACGGCCACCATGAACGTCGCAACCACCCAGGCAACCCCGACCGGCACGTCCACCATAAAAATCACGGGCACCAGCGGGAAAATCAGCGGCAGCGTGACCGCTGGCCTCACCGTGAACTACCAGGTTTCCGGATCCTTCTCCATGAGTGCGACGCCGTCCTCGGTCGCCGTCCCGCCCGGCGCCACCGCCGTGTACACCCTCCTGCTGACGCGGAGCAACTTCGCTGGCCCCATCAGCCTGAGCGTCCTCGGCGGCCTGCCGACGGGTGCCGCCGCCACGTTCTCCCCCAACCCCGTCACAGGCGGATCCTCGTCGCTGCAGATCACCACAGCGCCCAGCTCCCCGAACGGAAGCTACAACCTTTACCTGGTCGGCTCCGGGCAGGATTCAACGGGCAAGACACAGTACGCCTACGCGAACGTCCAGCTGGTCCTGGACTCCACTCTGAAGCAATTCGCCCTTTCAGGGAATCCGTCCGGGCTTCTGGCACCGGGGACTTCCCAGGTCCTGGACCTGCGGATCTCGAACCCCAACGCCAAAGCCCTGTCGGTGACCAATCTGTCCGTCTCCATCAAGGGCGTGACCCCGACGGCGTATGCCATCAGCAATAACCTGCCATGCACAGTGGCGGACTACGTGGTGACCCAGTACAGCGGGCCCTACCCACTCTCGGCGCCGCCCGGCAGCAACAATTCGCTATCCGAACTTGGCGTTGCTGCGTCCGGTTTGCCCCGGATCGAGATGCTCGACGCCCGCACCAACCAGGACGGATGCAAGGGCGCAACCCTCCAACTGGTTTACTCCGGATCAGGACAAGGTAACTGAGATGAATTCCATGGGATGGATAAGGGCCAGCCGCGACCGCAGTGTCAAAGTGACAGTCCTGACGGGCGTGCTGTCTTTGGCAATCGGTGCGGGGACGGCATATGCGTACTGGGCCACGGACGGCTCCGGCGGCGGCTCCGCTGGAGTTGGAGACATGCAGACCGTCACTGTCGAGGCACTCGTTTCTGGTGACACTCCGGCGTCAACCCTGATTCCCGGCGGGACTGCAGACGTCGTGTTGCGGGTAAACAATCCCAACCCCTATTCCGTCCAGGTGTACAGCGTCACCAACAACGGCGCAGCCACTGCTGACGACGCCCATAATTCCTGCACCACCACGGGCGTCACCTTCACGGGCACCGCCAGTCCCCTCAGCCCTACCGTTTCCATCGCAGCGAATTCGAGCACCTTGATCACTCTTCCCGGGGCGGCGAGTATGGACGCGACGTCGCAGTCAGCCTGCCAGGGCGCCACCTTCCACCTTCCAGTCACGTTGGCGGTCCGAAAATGAGCACTCAACCACGGCACCAGATGCCCCGCGCCGGCTGGCTGAGGACCCGCGCCCCCTGGGTGATGATCGGAATCCTCTTGGTGTCCGGAATCGGATCCGCGGCCTACGCGTTCTGGCAGTCCATCAGCAGCAGCAACTTCGCCGCCGCGGCTGGCGACGTCGTCATGCCTGGAAGCAAGCCATCCGCCTCCGCCTCCGGAGCCGATATCACCGTGAGCTGGGCCGCCAGCTCGACGACGGGCAGCCGTGCGGTCACGGGTTACACCGTGGCGCGCTACAACTCAGCCACGAGCGAATCTAGAATCCCGGCAACAGGCGCTTGCGCCGGCACCATCACGGTCCTCAGCTGCGCGGAACAAAACGTCCCCGCCGGTACGTGGTACTACACCGTCACGCCGGCGATCGCGCTCTGGAACGGCATCGAAAGCCCACGCAGCGACGGGGTAACTACTGACAGCACGCCACCGGTGGCCTCCGTGGCGTCCATTTCCCCGACGCCCAACGCATCCGGCGTCAACAACAGCAGCCCCGTCGTCGTCAACCTCACAGCCCAGGACAACGCCGGCGGATCGGGCGTAGCCTCGATCACCTACACGGTTGATTCCGGCAGCCCGACGACGGTGACCGCCGCCAGTGCCGCCGTCACCGTGAGCGGTGACGGTACGCACACCGTGTCCTATTTCGCGACGGATAATGCGGGCAACGCAAGCGCCGCCCAGAATCTTGCCGTCAACATTGATACGGTGGCACCAGCAACGCCCTCCATCATCGTGCCCACTTATGTGAACATCGCCAACGTGTCCGTTGTCCCCGTCAGTGGCACAGCCGAGCCAGGATCAACGGTGACCCTCACGGTTTCCGATACCGTCCCGGCACACACAGTGACGCAGACACTGACAACCAGCGGCGTGGGAGCATGGACCGCTACCGGTCTCAATCTGACCTCCCTCAACCAAGGCACCGTCACATACACCGCCAAAGCCACCGACGCAGCCGGCAACACCGGGTCTACCGTGTCTGTCACCAGCATCAAGGACACAGTCGCCCCCGCTGCCCCAGTGATCTCTGCCCCGGCCTACGTCAACGCCGCTAACGTTGCCAACGTTCCGGTCAATGGCTCGGCAGAGGCCGGCGCGTCAGTAGCCCTGGTCGTCACCGACGCAGGGGCCGCCCACTCGGTGTCTCAAACTGCGACGGCCAGCGGCGGCGGTGCGTGGTCAGCCACCGGGCTCAACCTGACCACACTCAACGACGGAGCGGTCGCTTACACAGCCACCGCAACCGACGCAGCCGGCAACACCGGGACTTCAGCCAGCGTCAGTAGGACCAAAGACACGCTCGCCCCCGGGCTTCCGACGATCAGCGTTCCAACGGTCGTCAGTGCCGCCAATGTGGCCAACGTCCCCGTCAGCGGCACCGCCGAGGCCGGAGCAACAGTCACCCTGACCGTCACGGACCCCGGAACAGCACACACGGTGTCACAAACTAGAACCGCTGACGGTACTGGCGCATGGTCCGCCACCGCACTCAACCTGACCACGCTGAATCAGGGCACGGTCACTTACAAGGTGACTGCCACCGATGTGGCGGGCAACATTAGCGCCATCGCAACAGCGACCAACACGAAGGACACGATTTCCGCCACTCCGGTCATCACACCTCCTCCCTCTGTGAATGCTGCTAACGTCGGCAACGTCACGGTCACCGGCACGTCCGATGCGGGGGCATCGGTCACGCTCACCATCACCGACGCCGGTTCCCCCACTCACTCCACCAGCCAGACTGTCACTGCCAATGGCTCGGGAAGCTGGTCCGTCAGCGGGCTTGACCTGACCGGATTCAACCCTGGTGTTATTGCGTACTCGGCAACAGCAACTGACCCGGCCCTCAACGTCAGTGCCGCGGGCACAGCTACAAACACGAAGGATGTTGCACCGCCCACGGTCACTGCTGTTGCACTGACGAACGGTGGTACCGCGGGTACCACCGATGTCGGAGACTCAGTAATCATCACCTATTCGGAACGCATGGATGCCACCAAGTTCTGCGGCACCTGGAACAACACCGGAACAGCGATACAGGCTCTGAATGCCAACGGAGACACCGTGGCGGTCACGCTGACGAACAACGGGACCAACGACACCCTGACGGTCTCCAGCGGGACCTGCACCCTCAATATCGGGACCGTAAACCTGGGCGGAAACTACATCGCCTCGGGTACGGCAACGTTCCAAGGTACCGGGAGCAACAAGTCGTCTGTTCAATGGGATCCGACGACCCTCAAGCTCACCATCGTCCTCGGCACCAAAACCGGGACGGTCGCCACTAGCGTCGCCACCGGATTCCCCGGCTACACCCCATCGTCGGGCCTGTCAGACATAGCCGGGAACCCACTCGCCACAACAACAACCACCTCTACCAGTACGTCAAGGTTCTGACCCCTGGCCTGCCGGCGTCAGAACCGGCAGGCCAGAACCCCTCTTCCCACAATGAGGTGGAGCTGCTGAGACCCCTGGACCAACGTCCAGGGGTCTCAGTTGGGTCCGAGGCTTGCAAGGTGACGTTGGCACGACCGAAGCGTGTATATACTTCTGCATATCGGTTTAGCAGCAGGCCGTTGGAAAGTTCGTCGATCCAGCGACCCCTACCACCCTCACCCAGCAGGGCGGGCGGTACGTTGCCGGCTCGTTTTGACCTGAGCGAATGGCACCAAGAATCTTGGCCAGCGAGTCAACAGCAAAACCTGATACATCCGTCACGGAGCATCTGCATGAACTGGTCCTCAACAGCCCTGATGTTGAGGACTTCCTCAACGAGCTTGCCCGGGTATCCGCGCGCAACCTCTCCGAACCCGGCAATGAAGTGCTGTGCAGCATCGCGCTTCTTCGCAGGCGGAAGGGTGCCACTATCGCCAGCAGTGGACCCGAAGCCCAGGAGATCGGCCGGATCGAGTACCAGTTCAGCGACACGCCCAGCATGGCCGCGTCCCTGGAGCAGGTGACAATCCACCTTCCTGATACGGCGGAAGAGCCTCGCTGGCCGGAGTACTCCGAGGCGGTCCTGGCCGAGAAGATCCGTTCAGTCCTGGCCCTTCCGTTCCAGCTGGAGGGGGAAACCAAGGCCGCGCTGCTGCTCTACTCCAGACGGCCCTACCGTTTCGAAGGACGCGTCCTGGAATTCGCCCAGGATTTCGTCAGCCAGACCTCACTAGCCCTGCGGCTTGCCGTGCGGTTCGCGCATTACAGCGAGACGGCGGCGAACCTGCGCGCCACTCTCGAGTCGCGCACGGTGATCGATATGGCTGTAGGCATCATCATGGCCCAGAACCGCTGCAGCCAGGACGATGCCTTCAATATCCTCAAGGCCGCGTCCAACACCCGCAACTCCAAGCTGCACGATGTGGCAGCGGCGGTGGTCAACGCCTTGGGCAAGGGGCCCGCACGAACCCACTACGACGGGTAGCGCACAGAGGGGTGGGAACCACAGCACCGGGCGGATCATTGGGGGCCGTCCGGTGCTGTCCCTCACTCGAAATCCGTCAGCAGCTTTCACAGGCGCAATCCATATCGGGTAAGTCCGGGCGATAGTTTGGCTGCCTACAAATCAGGCATGACTCCCACCATCAGCGCCGCCGGCGAGACAAGACGGGCGGTGGGTGAGAGAGCGTTGGGGTATTTCCTGCAGAAAGTGAGAGAGCGTCCGTGGTTATGCGGCTGCTCCGCGGCTTCGGTATCCATGAGATCGCTGCGGTTGAGTTTTGCAACGCCGGATGGTGGTGCTCTCAGCACTACCATCACGGGACACTGGTTACCGGCAGCGTCATAGAGAATCCTTGGATCACCGCCGATGACGATCCAAGGAACACCCATGCCACTTGCTACGCGCTCCGCCATTGAGAGTTACGCCTCCATCGACGACATCCTGGGCGATGGACGCCATCGCTTCTTTAGCCAGGGCTACAAGTCCACCAATCCGCAGCTGCATGACCTCCGGGTGACCCACACTGAGTCAGGGTCCACGCTCACGGCCAGTGCCCGGTTAGCAATGCGGGGAGTCTGGTCCGTGAAAGGGGACTCGGAGCAGACCCCACATTTGGGTACGACGGATGTGATTGTCCTTGCCTGCCGAATGGCAGAGGCCATGCTGGCCAGCCGCTATTCTCCCGAGATTTTGCCAAAGGCCCACTTGGAATCGGTGACCATCTCCGGCGGGAATGAACCAGTAGAGGGAACGCTCGGTCACCTTGAATGCCGGGCAACTCTGCAAAGGACGACTGAGGGATCCACCTCAGTGCTTCGATGCACGGTGGCATCCATGACTGCCACACTGGAAGTGGCCCATCCTTCGGCCGAACTCGGACTCGCATCCGTCCAGTCGCCGTCCGAAGAAGCCTTGGTTGGTTCCGCCGGCACACGCCCTTACGGCGGGCTCTGGGCAGAACGGCAGGTGTCGCTGTCAGACGTACTGCTTGACCCTGAGGACGGAACCGCACACGCCCTCCTCTCGTTCAGCCAGGACCCCTCCCTTAACAAAGCCGACCGACGGGGGCTGGAGGCCGCCTATTTCCAGGCCCTCTCCGCCGTCGAGTACTTCGTTGCTACCCTCCAACTGGGGCAGGTGCTGCTCTACCGGCTCGACGCCGTGAACCGCGAAGACAGCAACACGCTTTGGATGCGCAAGACCCGCATCACACTCGACCGTCCGCGCTCTAACATGACGGACGCGCCCGGAACTGGCCTGGCCGCACGGCTGAGCAAGAACCGGATGATTGTGAAGAATGGCGAATCGTGGCGCTGCGCCAATGTCGTGGGAACGTTCGACGCCGGGGAAGTAGTTTGCAGCGTGGCTCACCGTCTGCCCGCTTCCTTTGCCGCCCAGGCCACAGGGGCCGATCAATGAGCGCAGTAACCGCCGTCATCCGGGGTCTGGGCGGTGCGCTTCCTGAGAGAGTGGTCAGCAACCACGATCTGTCCACCCGCATGGATACCTCGGACGAATGGATCAGGCGCCGCACCGGCATCTCCGAACGCCGCCATTCGAACGATACCGAGAGCACGAGCGTCCTCGCCACGACAGCGGCAAAGCGCGCCTTGGCGAGTGCCGGCGTCGCCTCCGCTGGGCTGCTGATTGTAGCGACGTCGACGCCGGACAAAATCTGCCCGGCGACGGCACCGAAGGTTGCGGCCAACCTGGGGCTCTATGGCATCGCCGCCTATGACATCGCCGCTGTTTGCTCCGGGTTTATATACGCCCTGGCTACGGCTTCTTGGGCCATCAGCTCAGGTTCCGTGGACTCCGCCCTCGTCATCGGGGCGGACACGTTCACCCGCTTGCTCAATCCCAGGGACCGGACAACGTCCGTCATCTTCGGGGATGGCGCAGGCGCTGCCTACCTCTCAGCCGGAACTTCCGGCGAGCCGGGCGCTGTCCTGGCCTCCACTCTCCACTCGGACGGCACGGCCGAAACGCTCATCCAGGTGCCGCGCAGCGCCGGGGCCTTCTTCGAGATGCAGGGTAAGGAGGTGTTCACCCAGGCCGTCTCTGCGATGTCAGATTCCGTAGAAACCGTTCTGGCGAGGGTGGGCTGGACTGCGGACGAGGTGGATTCCCTGATCGCGCACCAGGCGAACCTCCGGATCCTGAGCACCGTTGCCTCCGTGACGGGCATCCCGGGCTCGAAGGCCGAAATTCACCTGGACAGGGTGGGCAATACTTCAGCCGCTTCGATTCCTTTGGCTATGACCAACGCGGGAACCAAGGGCCACAGAATCCCTGGTGACAAGGTGGTCCTGACTGCCTTTGGTGGAGGAACCACCTGGGGCGCCATCGCCATGACCTGGCCATCAATCTCGGTTGTGGACCCACACTAGGGCGCACATCCGAAATCCTGCAGGGCCGGCGGCCCTGCAGGACCACCGTGGCGCCGGCTATCCCGGGCCACCTGCACATAGGGGAAACCAATGGAAATTACCGCCCTGGACGTCGTCGATGCGATCCGCTCTACCATGGACGAGCTCAGCCAAATGGGACCGGACGACTCATTCACGGACCTGGACATCGACTCACTCTCGCTCGTTGAGGCCGCCGTGATCCTCAGTAACAAGTTCGGGGTGCGGGTCGACGAGTTTGAGCTGGCTGATGCAGGCAATGCCCACACTGCAGCGAGCATATTCATGCAGAAACTGGCCCTACAGCCGGCCGTCTAGCCACAACCTTCATAAGACCCGACAACACTCCGAGCACACCAAGAAAGAGGATATCCGTGACCAAGCCAACAGTTGCAGTTGTTTACTATTCAGGCTCCGGCCACACCAAGGTTCTGGCAGACGCAGTGGTTGGTGCGGCCGCCGCGAGCGGTGCCGTCACCGCCCTCCTGCCGGTGGCCGCGATGACTGAAGAATCCTGGAATTTCATCGACGAGGCCGACGCCATCATCTTCGGCGCCCCGACCTATATGGGCACCGCACCGTCGGCGTTCCATGCCTTCGCCGAGAAGACCGCGGGCCGCTGGGCGGTGCAGAAGTGGCACAACAAACTTGGGGCCGGTTTCACGAACGCGGCGTGCAAGGCCGGAGACAAGAATTCCACCCTGGATTACTTCTCCACCTTTGCCGCGCAGCATGGAATGAACTGGATCAACCTGGGCCTGCTCCCAGGCTGGAAGAGCACCAAGGGGACCGAAAACGACCTCAACCGCTTCGGGTACTTCAACGGGGCCGCAGCCCAAACGTTCTCGGACGTAGGCATCGAAGGCGTTCATCCCGCCGACATCGCCACAGCCGAACATCTCGGCAGGAGAGTTGCCCACATGGCGGCCATCTTCGCCGCGGGGCGCTCCACCATAGACCGCGAACTCGTCACCGCGGGAGCCTAGCAACTCACACTACTAACGCCGACGGTGTCCCCGGGGACGCAGGATCAGCCTGCCGCACCGGGGACAGCGTCGTTTCCACGATCTCCAGCACCTCCGGGTTGGCACGGTGGAAGAGGTGACCGCCGCCTGGAACCTCTACCAGCCGGGGTACCGTCGAGCACCAAGATGCCCAGCGCACGGAGTCGCGAGCTGGGACCAGGGGGTCGTCAGTGCTGTAGAGGATGGTGGCCGGGACCCTCAGCTGCCACTCCCGGCGGAATGCCCGGATACGTCGCCAGGAGCGCCAGGTCCTCAAGCAGGACTTCGCGGGCACGCTCGGACAGCGTACCGGCGGCGGAGACACCGGAAGCGCGAGCTGCGGCAACTGCCGTAGCCGATATCGAAGGTGCCGCGGCACCGCCGTCGAGCGCTTCAAACGGCGGACGAACGGCCGCAAGGAAGACGTGCTCCTCCCGGCCGGCATCCTGGAGCCGAAGCGCTATCTCGAATGCGAGGACCGCCCCCATGCTGTGGCCGTAGAGGGCCAGCCGCGACGACGGTGACTCTTCCATCCGCTTGGCAAGGACATCCGCGGCTTCAGCTATAGACCCGAAGTCTCTCCCCCGGTACGCCAGTTTGGTGACGTCGACACCGGGGAAGCGCCAGGCCGCGAAACTCGCTGTAGTTCCGCCTGCGTGATGAAGGCAAAACAGGTGCATGCCGGAGACCTGGTGCTAGTTGAAGGCCAGCTTGTGCCTGTCGTGCTCCATGCGGGACGCAGCCACGTCATCCATGTTCTCCTCGGCCCATTCCTTCATTTCAAAGACGATTCCGAGAAGGGAGTGGCCACGGGGCGTGAGCTCGTAGTCTGTGCGCACGGGAACAGACACCGTGACGTGCCGCGAAACCAGTCCGTCACGTTCCAGGGAGCGCAGCGTGGATGTAAGCATCTTTTGGCTGGCACCGGGAATCCGCTTGCGGAGGTTGCTGTGGCGTTGCTGGCCATCCACCAAGGCCAGCATTACCAGCGTCACCCATTTACTGCTGATCGCTTCAAGCAGTTGGCGTGCCGGGCAAAGGTCCAAGGAGGCGTTGTAGTGCTTCTGCACTGTCTGACGTTTTTGTTCAGCCGTGAGAGTCATTTCCCCAATACTCTTCTCATCCGATTGACTTGTGGGGCCCAGCATACTTGGGGGTTGATGGAGAAGGAAAACGCGCCGCAAACCCCGAGGCAAGGGCACTTTGAAGTGCCCTAAGCACAAAATAGTGCGTTCTTACGCCCCGCTGAGGCTTAGGTCAGGATCGATAGCGGGGCACCAGAGTGTCCCCTCAGCAAAGCTTTGAAAGGAAGCCAATGCCTACCATCCTCCACATCAACGCCTCTCCCCGCTACGCCAACAGTGATTCGCTACGGCTAGCCCGGCATTTCATCGATTCCGTCCAGGCTGCCGGCCCGGAGAGCTTTGAGCTGGAGACCCTGGACCTGTTCAACGACGGTGCGCTGCCCGTTTTCGGCCGCACCGCAGCCGCCGCCAAGATGGCTGTTTTTTCCGGCCAGGACCAGACACCGGAGCAGATCACCGCATGGGAAACAGCCCGGGCCGTTTTCGACCAGTTCGCCGCCGCCGACGCCTATGTCTTCAACATCCCCATGTGGAATGCCGGCGTCCCCTACGTCCTGAAGCAGTGGATCGACATCATTACCCAGCCAGGTTGGAGCTTCGGTTTCGACCCGGAAAAGGGCTACCGCGGCCTGATGGAGGGCAAGCAGGCCCTCGCGATCCACACCAGCGGTGTATACGCCCCCGGGGTTCCGGCAGCCTTCGGTTCTGATTTCAGCAGTACCTTTTTCGCTGACTGGCTGAACTTCGTGGGCATCGAGGACGCAACGCATGTCCGCTTCGCCCCTACGGTCCTCAACGGAGACGTGGACGGCACGCGTGTGGTTGCCGAGGCCGAGCTCACCGACGCAGCCATCGACTTCGCCGGTAAGCTCAGCGCCGCTGGTACCCTCCAACTCGTCAACGACTAGGGCGGACGCTGTGCGCATCGGTATTTCGGGTACCTATTCCTCGGGCAAGACGTTCACGTCCATAGCCCTGTCCCATTACATGGGATTGCCTCGGACCAGGGCCAGGACCATGAGGGAAATTCTGCCCGAGGCCGCGCCGGGCAAGACACTTGAGGAATGCACCGCGGCGGAGCTCATTCAGATGATCGTGACGCGTCACGTGGAACGGGCCGTGTATGAGGACAGGCTGTCGGACGGCTTCATTTCGGACGGTTCCTCCCTGCAGGAATGGATCTACGGATCAGTGCGGGTTTCTCTCGGCTTGAACCCCAGCGCTTCGGCACAGCTGAAGGCGTGGGAAACAGTTGAGAAGACGGCGGAACTGGCGTTCTTCGAAGAGGTGATGGCGAGCCTCGGCAACAGCTTCAAGAGGCACGTAAAGGACTCCTTCGACGTCTTTGTCCACCTGAAGAACGAGTTACCGCTTTCTGCCGATGGGCACCGCCCGGTCAATGACCAGTTCCGGAACATGTCCGATTCAATCCTGCAACGGACCATGGACGAACTGGGCATCCCATTCCACGTCGTTTCCGGCTCGGTGGAGGAACGGCTCAGGCAGATCGCCTCCCTGCTCAACCTCAACCCGCGCATGGCCCCGGAAGACGCCACACGCCTGGCCTCAGAGGAATATGCGCTGCTGGACGTCCGCTCCGAAGGGGACCGCGTCCTGCAATAGCCGCGAATCCCATGGACCGGAAGCAAGACCCTGCTCACAGCTTCGTCCGGCCGACCACTATAGAGTGGCCGGCCGGACACGCGTCAATACTGGAGTATCCATGCGTACAGATCACCCCTCGTCCAACCATGTGCGCCTTGGCAACTTCCTCCGCACCCGCCGAGAACAGACCCGCCCCGAGGACATCGGATTACCTGCCAGTACCCGACGCCGGACGCCCGGACTCCGCCGGGAAGAAGTAGCGGTCCTCGCTAACGTAGGTGTGTCTTGGTACACCTGGCTGGAGCAGGGACGGGCGATAGGCGCTTCAGAGGAAATCCTTGACGCCATCGCGAACGCTCTTCGGCTCAGCCCCGAGGACCGAACGTATGTCCGTCGGCTTGCCTCCGGGCGCCGCTCACAGGAGAAATCTGCCACCCTGCCTGCCGTCCAACCCCCGGTAGCCGACGACGGCAGGCTCGAGCTTCTACAGCAACTGGTGGATGCCATGGCCAACCCCAGCTACATCTCGGATCCCTTCTGGACGGTAGTAGCCATGAACTCTGCCGCCGCCAGCACCTTCGACACGCGCATAGGCGCAAGCTGCCTGCAACGGTTCTTCACTGACCAAAAGCTTGCCCGAGCACATGTGCACCAAGAGATGATGGCCCGTTCCATGGTGGCTCAGTTCCGGGCGCAGTCGGCCAAGTTTCCCGACGACCCCACGTTCGAAATCATGGCACGCGGCCTACGCGAGGTCTCGGAGGCCTTCCGTGAGCTGTGGCAACGGCAGGTGGTGGGCGATTCGTACCACGTTGACGTCGTCTATGACCACACGACCCTGGGCCGGCTCAGCTTCGACCCCGTGGTATTGGTAGTCCCACAATTTCCGAGGCTCCGTCTGTTCACGTACTTGCCCAAAAGCGGAACCGGGACACAGGCGGCCCTGCTCGGGCTCAATCGGAATGCCGTGGTCCAGCACAATTCCGCGGTTCAGGATGTTGGCTATCTCGGAGGGCTCGGCTGACTCGCAGACCCCAGCCATGCCGGAGATCCACCAAGCCCAGAACACTTTACAAAATACTCAAGGAGTAGCCATGTCCAATGAACCTATAACCCGCACCGCACAAGTCTCGCCGCCGAACAAACATCAGTTGGCAGTGATGATCTGGATAGCAGTATTCCCGACGCTAACGGTTATCAACCTTGCATTCGGAGACTGGCTCGGCACCCTGCACCCAGTACTGCGAACGTTTATCCTGGTCACCATCGCAGTTCCGATCGTGATCTACGGCATCATGCCTCATCTGCACCGGCTCCGAGCCAGGCTTATCACCGGCACCGCATGCAGCTAATCCCTGGCCGATGACGCTCTTGCCGCTTCCCGAAACGCCCATCACCACCAGAGAACGGATTGCCGCGGTCACGCCGCCGCCGGGGCTGTGGAAGGTTGCGGCGCAGGTCCCGAACCGGCCGGCGCGAAGCTCAGCAGGACCTTGCCGGACTCGGCGGAGTTCTTAGTCGTTTCGAACGCCTCGAGTCCTGCTGGGCCCCGTCACCAGCGGAACGCGCCCCGTCAGGTCAAAAAGTGAACTCATGTTGCAGCTGTCCCTCTCGTTGCGGTGCCCGCGCTGATGTCACTGAGGTTTGAAATGGCTTGCCGCACCACGGCCAGGTCCTGATCACCCAGGCCCTGGCGCTTGAGGTCCGCATAAAGTTCGACGCCGGCAGCGGCCATCGGGACTGCCGAACCTGCCGAGCGGGCAGACTCAAGGACAAAAGAGAGGTCCTTGTGCATGAACTTTGCCGGCCCCGTGGGGGCATAATCCTTGGCAGCAAGGCGTGGACCCACGAACTCCAGCACACGGCTGCCCGCAAGGCCACCGGACAGCACCTCAAAGAGTGCCTTCACATCCAGGCCCGGGCGTTCGGCGAGTTCGGCCGCCTCGGCGAGTGCCGCCGTCGTGGTTCCCACGATCAGCTGGTTGCACGCCTTGGCCAAGGAACCGGCACCCAGTCCGCCGAGGCGCCTGACAGTGGTGCCCATCGCCTCGAACGCCGGCCGGAGCCGCTCGAAGTCCTCGGCCGGGCCACCCGCCATAATGGCCAGGGTTCCGCGTTGCGCGCCTTCGGTGCCGCCGCTGACCGGAGCGTCCAGCACGGTGGCGTTCCCGCCGGTGGCTTCGGCGACGGCATGGCCGAAGGCCTGGACACCAATGGGAGAAACGCTGCTCATGACCACCACCAGTGTTCCGGGCTGAGGTGGCGCCGACCGCCATTCGGCCAGGAGGCCGGCGGCTGCTTCCTCGATGAAGGAGAGGTCCGGGAGCATGAAAATGATCACCGGCTCGTCCCGGAGGGCAGCGACGTTCAGGGCGCGGGTTCCGCCCAGCCGTACCAAGTCATCGACAGCTGCCGGGGAGCGGTTCCAGGCGGTGACCGCCCACCCGCCCTTGAGGAGATTGGCGGCCATGGGGGCACCCATCAGCCCCAGCCCGACGAAGCCGGCACTGCGTGCCTTACCATTCACCGGAGTGCTCTTCGCCGGGCCGGTGGCCTGGGGGTTGTTTTCGTTGTGCAATGTCCAACCTTGGTTCTCGGGCGCTGGGCCGCGTGTTCGTGAGTGACGCCTTAGAGTTCCGGTACTCTCCGGGACTATTTGCCCCAGATTTTCTTGTAGGCGTCCTGGTAACCAACCGGATCCCACGCGTCGGTGACCGTGGTGTTGTCCTTGGTGGAGACACTAACACCGGACCAAATGGAGCAGTACGACGCCATCCTCTACGCGGCCCCGGCCGTCACTGCGGAATCCTTTGCGGGGGTAGCCAACCCTCCCCTCATCCTGGCCCGGTTCGGCGTCTTTGAAGAGGAGCCTGTCACCAACGAGCTCCTTCACTTGGACAACGTCACGCTGTCCCCCCACTGCCTCTCCTGGACCGACGAAATGTCCCCTGGGCAATGGCGGCAGCTGTGTGCGGGCCATCGTGGACGTCGCCAACGGACGCACTCCGAAGTTCGTGGTCAACCGCGAAGTGCTCGAGTCAGCGGTCTTCAACGACCGGCTCAGCCTCCACGCCGGCCAGCAACAGTACAACGCCGGATGCCCCTCATCAATGAGAGAGCGATGCGGATTTTGCTGCGGAAAGTGAGAGAGCGTTGGGAAATTTGCAGCGGAAAGTGAGAGAGCGTGCGGCTATGTAGTGATTCCGGTTAACGGCGCATAATTGAACGCACAGGCGGCCAATGGCCATTGGAGGACATCATGCGGATCATCGGAGCATTGCTCATCATCTGGCTGATCATCGGAGGCATCGCCGCCTGGCAGCGCGGCTATTTCGGCGGCATGCCGGGATCCTGCGCCCAGGCCGGCACGGTAGCCCTGACCATCGTTGCGGGCCCTTTGAACTACATGGGAGCCAACCCCCAAATTGCCTGCGAGGTTCCCCAGCCTTCCAAGTAGGCGGGTACGTGCCAGCGGGGGCAAACCTTCCCTAGAGTAGGGAGTGCCGGGTGGGGACGGACGTCCCGCCCGAATCGATCCCACAGTCTCGAAAGGACCGCCGCGATGGCTTTCATCACCGTTGGAACCGAAAACAGCACTGACATCGAGCTTTACTACGAAGACCACGGTGCGGGGCAGCCGGCCGTCCTGATCCACGGCTATCCGCTGGACGGCTCGTCCTGGGAAAAGCAGACCGCGGCCCTCCTTGAGGCAGGCTACCGGGTCATCACGTATGACCGTCGCGGGTTCGGCAAGTCCAGCAAGACCAGCGAAGGCTACGACTACGACACCTTCGCCGCAGACCTGAACACCATCCTGACCACGCTGGACCTCAATGATGCCGTACTGGTCGGATTCTCGATGGGCACCGGCGAGGTTGCCCGGTACCTGAGCACGTACGGTTCCGAACGCGTGGCAAGTGCGGCGTTCCTTGGCTCACTGGAGCCGTTCCTGCTGCAGACTGAGGACAATCCCGACGGGGTTCCGCAGCCGGTCTTTGACGGGCTCGCTGAGGCTGTGACGGTGGACCGGTTCGCGTTCATGACGGAGTTCTTCAAGAACTTCTACAACACGGACACGTTCCTGGGAACTCCGCGACTCAGCCAGGAAGCCCTGAAAGCCAGCTGGAACGTGGCCACAGGAGCAGGAGCCAAGGCATCCCTGGCCGCCCAGTTCACCTGGCTGACGGATTTCCGCGCCGACATTCCCAAGATCGACGTCCCGGCGCTGATTGTGCACGGCACCGCGGACAACATCCTGCCCATCGATTCCACCGGACGGCTTTTCGCCAAAGCGCTGCCTGGCGCTGAATACGTGGAGATCGACGGCGCCCCGCACGGCCTGCTGTGGACGCACGCCGCGGAGGTCAACGAGGCTCTTCTGCGCTTCCTTGCAAAGTAGGAAACCCGGCCAGTAACACCAGAGGAGCCCGGCACATGCCGGGCTCCTCTGGTGTTACGCCTTCGTCAGGCTTTTGCGGTCTTGCCGGGCAGTGCCAGCTTGAAGACCTTCGCCCAGGACGAGCCCACCTGCTTCAGGAGGGGGCCGGTGGTGTACTTCAGGCCGTAGCGCTGGCAGATTTCACGCACGCGCGGGGCCACCTCGCCATACCTGTTGGACGGCAGGTCCGGGAAGAGGTGGTGCTCGATCTGGTGCGACAGGTTGCCTGTCATGAGGTGCATGAACTTGGAGCCGGAGATGTTGGCCGAGCCGATCATCTGGCGGACGTACCAGTCGCCCCGTGTTTCGCCTTCCACCATCTCCTCGGTGAAGGTGTCGGTGCCCTCCGGGAAGTGGCCGCAGAAAATCACGGCGTGCGCCCAGACGTTGCGGACCGCGTTGGCGGTCAGGGTTCCGTACAGCGCCTGCCGGCCGGAACCGGTGAGCATGGCCACCGCCGGTGTCGCCGCGTAGTCCTTGGTGAACTGCGTCAGTGCCTTGCGGCCCAGCGCCTTGAGGTCCTTGAGCAGGGCTTCCTTGGACTTCTTGCCCTCCTTGTACTCTGTGAGCTCAAGGTCGTAGATGGCGATTCCCCACTCGAAGATGGGGGCCAGGATGGCGTTGTACACCGGGTTGCCCAGGTTCATGGGCGTCCACGGCTGGTTCTCGTCCATGCGCAGGAGGTTGTATCCGACGTCGTTGTCCTTGCCCACGACGTTGGTCCAGCGGTGGTGCAGATCGTTGTGGGTGTGCTGCCAGGAGCGTGCCGGGGTGACAAAGTCCCATTCCCAGGTGGTGGAATGGATGTCCGGATCCCGCATCCAGTCCCACTGACCGTGCAGGATGTTGTGGCCGAGTTCCATGTTTTCGAGGATCTTGGCGAGGCTCAGCAGCGTGGTGCCCGCCACCCAGGCGGCCTTGTTCTTGCTGACCAGCAGGGCAGCACGGCCGGAGATCTCCAACCCGCGCTGGATCTTGATCATGCGCCGGATGTAGGCGGCGTCAGAGGCACCGCGCTTGGCCAGGATCTCGTCGCGGATGGCGTCGAGTTCACGGCCCAGCTCAGCCACCTGTTCGTCGGAAAGGTGTGCTGCAGCGGGTGGACGGACAGTCGGGCTGCCCGACTCCGCCAGTGCTCCGGGGCGCGTCCTTGCCCCTCCGGTCGAGGTGGCTTTGCTTGCTGAAATTACTGACATGCGGTGATGCTCCTCAGAGTTCGAGGTTGACGGGTCCGGCGGCTGCCGAGACACACGTTTGGATCAGTTGGCCGGGTTCGCCGTGAACCTCGTTGGTGCGAAGGTCACGGACCTTTCCGGCCAGGAGCGGGGTCAGGCAGCTGTGGCAGATTCCCATCCTGCAACCGCTGGGCATCAGCACCCCGGCGTCCTCGCCGACGTCGAGAAGGGGGGTGTCGCCGTCGGCGTCCACTTCCCGGTCCGACGCTTCAAAGGTCACCAGCCCGCCGTCGTGCCCGACGCCGCCCGCGAAGGCGGTGTTGAACCGTTCGATCATGAGGTTGCCGGCTTCGCCCACGACAGCCACGTCCGAACCCGTGGCGCCCGTGGTGAGGGAAGCCTGCTTCCACAGGGCCTCGGCGTCGTCAAGGAAGCTGTCCGGTCCGCACGCGTATGCGGCCCGTTCCTTCCAGTCCGGGCAGATCTCCTCGAGCTCGGCGGTGGTGGTGAAGTCGAGGCGTCCCTGCTGGCCGGTAAACCAGTGGGCCAATCGAAAGTTGGGGAACTGGTCGGCAAGCTCTGCCAGTTCTTCCCGGAAGAGGCTCTCGCCCGGCGTACGGGCGGAGTGGATCAGAACGACGTCGGCATCGGGGCGGCGCGGTACCAGGGTACGGATCATGGACATCACGGGAGTGATGCCGCTTCCCGCGGTGACCATCAGCAACGGCCGGGGGTGCTCCGGCAGGACAAAGTCGCCTTGTGGTGGGGCCAGGAACAGGACGTCGCCGGGGCGGGTGGTGCGGACCAAGGTTCCGGAAACCGCGCCGACGTCCGTGACTGTGATGGCGGGATCCTTGCCCGCGGGGGCGCTGAGGGAATAGGACCGCCAGTGCCGCACGCCGTCCAGCTCGACGCCGATCCGCGCCCACTGGCCTGCCAAGTGGGAATGCCAGCCGCGGCCGGGCCGGAAGAAGATCGTGGCCGACTGCGCGGTCTCCTGGACCACCCGGGTCACTACGCCCCGCAACTGCCTCGCGGAGAAGACAGGATTGAAAAGCGCCAGAATGTCTTCGGGCGCCAAGGGCGTCGTTAACACGGATGCTGCCTGTGCCAGCTGGCGTAGCCGGATCATGGAGTCAAGCCTAAAGCGGCGCGAGCCATATTTCTCTCTCCCGTCACATGACAGTCCGTAGTCACGATTAATGGTGGACGCTAAGCCCCCAAGCCGCTACAAGCCTAACGGCTTCCGTCCACTATTGGTTCCCCTTCCATAGTAGTAAGCATGCTGTCCAGATGCCATTCAAGGTTTGGATGCGTCAGGATCGGGCCGGGCTCCAACCGATGGCCGGCGCGATATGACGGGCGATATTTCCGAGCATCTTGGCGTTGAAATCCACGCCGAGCTGATTGGGCACCGTAAGGAGCAGAGTATCGGCCGCCTGCACGGCAGCGTCGGCCGCCAACTGCTCCGCCAGCAGGTCCGGCGGGCCTGCGTAGCTCTTCCCGAAACGCGCCGTCAGCCCGTCGATGATCCCCACTTGGTCGCGGCTGTCCCGCAAGGCGCTGCCGGCGAAGTAGCGGTTGTCTTCCTCGTCCACAATCGGCAGGACGCTTCGGCTGACCGAAATCCTGGGTTCGTGGCCATGCCCTGCCGCAGTCCATGCCTCCCGGAAGAGCTGGATCTGCTCTGCCTGCAGCTGGTCGAAAGGCACGCCGGTGTCCTCCGTCAGCAGGGTGGAGCTCATGAGGTTCATGCCCAGCCCCGCAGCCCACACCGCTGTCTTCCGGCTCCCGGCTCCCCACCAGATGCGCTCCGCCAGCCCCGCCGACTGGGGCTGGACAGGGAGCAGCCCGACGGCGCCGCCTGCATATCGTGGATCCGCTTCCACTACCCCGGCGCCGCTGATGGCATGCCGGAACTGCTCGGTGTGGCGGCGGGCCATGTCAGCGTCCGTCTCCCCTGCCTCCGGCCGGAACCCGAAGGCAGCGGCCCCGTTGCGCGCCGGCTCGGGTGATCCCCGGCTGATGCCCAGCTGCAGCCGGCCCCCACTGATGAGGTCCGTAGCCCCGGCTTCCTCCGCCATATACAGCGGGTTTTCGTAGCGCATGTCAATGACGCCAGTGCCCATCTCGATCCGGCTGGTGCGGGCGGCAATCGCGGCAAGTAGCGGGAACGGGGAGGCTTGCTGACGTGCGAAGTGGTGCACGCGGAAGAAAGCGCCGTCGATTCCCAGTTCCTCGGCCGCGACCGCAAGTTCGATGCCCTGGAGCAGGGCCTCGCCCGCCGTCCTGGTGCGGGACCCCTGGCCGGGGCCCCAGTGGCCGAAAGAGAGGAATCCGATGCGTTTCATGTCAGGCCCAACCCCAAAGTAGGCGCCGACATTCCCGGTCGCTAGACTGACACCGTGTCCAGCAACCAGACTCCGCCGAGCGGCCGCGTGCCGGCGTCCCGCGCGAAAATGGCTGAGCTGCTGCTGCCTGGCGGCACCGAACCCGATCCCCGCTTCACGCTCGCCAACGAGCGGACGTTCCTGGCCTGGATCCGCACGTCGCTGGCCCTCCTGGCGGGCGGCATCGCCATTGAGGCGTTTACCGCGGATCTGTTCCTGGAGCCGGTCCGCAGGGGCCTGGCAGTGCTGCTGCTTCTGCTCGGAATGCTGCTGAGCGCCGGCGCGGCGGTGCGCTGGATCCGGGTGGAGCGGAGCATGCGCAACAAAACGCCGTTACCACTGCCGCTCATGGTCCCACTACTGGCCGGGGCCGGGGCCCTGGCTGCCGCCGTCGTACTGATTTTTGTTCTCTGGCGCTGAGCCCGTGGACGGCGCCAGCAAGCCCGTGGGCCAGCACGGTGACCCAGGGCTGCAGCCCGAACGGACCACCCTGGCATGGGGCCGCACCATGATGACGCTCGTGACGGTCAGCGCGCTCTTCCTGCGTTGGCTGCCGCATCACGGTTTGCCCATCCTGATGCTGTTTGCCATTTCGACCACCGCCGCCGGGGCTATCTACCTCACCCAGCGCAGGCGCTACTCGGCCAGCGCGCGGGGCATCAGAAGCGGAAACGTCAACGCTGACACCTCCGCGGTCCTCTGGACGGCTTTCGCCGGGGTGGCACTCGGGGCGCTGGGTATCGCTGTGGTGCTCGCCGCGTAGAGCCTTGGAGCAAGGGCTAAAACATGGGAAGCACAGTGCCCACGATGAGTGCCGCCGTTCCGATCACGGTGAGCAGCCGGCCAAGGACGACGGCGGTCTTTCCGGGAGGCTCAGGCGCTGCGGTCTGCCACTGGGTGGGACGCTTGGGGTGAAAGTAGATGGGCAGCGTATCGCCGACGGCCAGGTCTTTGATGTCAAAGGGCGACATCGGGGCATGGTGGATCCGGTATTTGTCGTCGAACCAGCGGAAGCCGGTGCCGCTCGGATCGGCGTACACCACGCCCTCTGCCACGGACCAAGGGTGCACAAAGCGCCGCAGGATTCCTGTGTAAACAAGCAGCATCAGGCCGGCGGGCAGGCATAGCCAGGTCAGCACTTCGAGGATGGGACCTGCCATATCGAGCACAGTGGGCATGGTGATGATGGTACAGGTGGCGGTTTGAAAGGTGGCGGCCAGGAGCCCATCTTCAGCCTGCGCATCCTGCTGAGAGAATAGCCAAATGGATGTCGCTCTAGGCGTGCTCGTGTTGGTTTCCGTGGTCTGCGCAGGCAGCGCCCTGGGCCGCAAACTCAATGTCTCGGTTCCCTTGCTGCTGGTGCTCATCGGCGTGGCAGGGTCCTTCCTGCCGTTTGTCCCGGACATCGAGCTGAACCCGGAACTTGTCCTGGTGGGCCTGCTTCCGCCCCTACTCTATGCCGCGGCACTGCGGACTTCGCTGTACGATTTCCGCTCCAACCGGAGGGCGATCACCCTGCTGTCCGTGGGCTACGTGGTCTTCGGGACATTAGCCGTAGGGTTCGTGGTCTGGTGGCTGTTCCCTGAGATTCCCCTGGCGGCAGCCATCGCCCTGGGGGCTGTCCTGGCGCCGCCGGACGCCGTGGCAGCGACGACCATCGCCCGCAAGGTGGGCATGCCACGCCGGATTGTGAGCATCCTTGAGGGGGAATCCCTCGTCAATGATGCAACCGCGCTCGTGTGCCTGCGGGCAGCAATTGCCGCCCTTTCCGGGGCTGTCTCGGCCGCCCAGATCGGGGCCGGGTTCGCCCTGGCCGCCGGCGGCGGACTGATCGTGGGCCTGGCGGCCTACGTGCTGACCCAGCTCCGGATGCGGATCCACAACGTCGCCATCAACACGTCCACATCCCTCATCGCCCCGCTGGTGGCGTATCTGCCAGCTGAAGCCATCCACGCGTCCGGGGTACTCGCCGTCGTCGTCACTGGCCTGATCATGGGCACCAAGGCCCCGTCCATGCCCAATGGTGCAGCCCGCTTGAGCCAGCGAAGCAACTGGGACACAGTGCAGTTCCTGCTGGAGAATTCTGTTTTCCTGCTGATCGGTCTGCAGGTGCGGACCATCATCGATGGCGTCCAGGATGATTCCCTCGGGGCCGGCCGGATCTGGGCAGGCTGCGCCGTGATCCTGCTGGCAGTATTGCTGCTCCGGCCGGTCTGGGTGTTCCCCGCGACCTACCTGCCCAGGCTGATTCCCGCTGTCCGCCGCCAGGATCCGTCGCCGCCGTGGACGTATCCGGCCATCATCTCGTGGGCTGGGATGCGCGGGGTGGTCACCCTGGCAGCCGCGCTCGTCCTGCCCGAGGACCTTGAACACCGTTCAGTGCTAATCCTCGCCGCCTTGGTGGTGGTGGGCGGAACGTTGACCGTGCAAGGCTTCACGCTGCCTGCCCTGGTGCGGCTGCTGGGCGTGCCCGGGCCGGACAGGCGGGAGGACGCGCTAAACCAGGCGTCCCTCATGCAGCTTGCCACCGACGCGGGCCTTGACCGGCTGCAGGAGCTGCGGACGGAGCATGATCCCCCGGAGGTCATGGCCATGCTGAAGCGCCGGACCCAGGAGCGCGGCCTGGCCGCCTGGGAGCGGCTGGGCCGGCCCGCGTCCGAGGCGGCCACCCCCAGCCAGCGGTACGCCCAGCTCCGTTTGGCCATGCTGGAAGCCGAGCGCTCCAAAGTGCTTGACCTGCGCCGCGGCGGCGGCTACGCGCATGAGGTCCTCAGCGAAGTCCTGGAACGGCTGGACATCGAGGAATCGATCCTTGACGCTTCCTTGGAGGATCTGGAACTCCCCGAGGCCGGCGGCGGTGAAGGCCTGGCGACGCCGCCAGGAAGCTGTGCGCACCTCGACGAGGCGCCCCAAGCGCCAGTGCCCGCGGGCGCCTTCTGCGCCGATTGCGTCCGGGAAGGCACGACGACGGTCCACCTCAGGATGTGCCTGGCGTGCGGGAACGTGGGCTGCTGCGACTCCTCGCCGGCGACCCACGCCACGCGGCATTTCCATTCCACGGGACACCCGGCAATGCGCAGTGCGGAACCCGGCGAGGACTGGCGCTGGTGTTACGAGGACCAGCTGGTGGGCTGACCCCTCTGGTCACTTCTGGTTGGACTTACTACCCTGAGGGGACCGGTTCCGGAGCAAAGGGGAAACCATGAATGACCAGGATATTTTAGGGCGCATCCAGGCTCTCGTGGCCGAGGAACACGGACTCCGTGAGGCATCGGGCGCGGGTCACGCGCCGGACCAGGCACGGCTCAAGCTCGTGGAAGAGAGCCTGGACCAGTGCTGGGACCTACTGCGCCAGCGCCGCGCCAAGATGGAGTCCGGCGAGAACCCGAACGATGCCGCGGAGCGGCCCGTCAGCGAAGTTGAGGGCTACCGGCAGTAGCTGGCCGGCGTGGCATGCACCATTTTTTGTTGACCTGAAGTACCGCTTCGGCCTGGACGACTCCCTGGATGTGGCGGGCGTCCGCCTTGGCGCCGGCCTCATCGGCACCCTTGCATCTGTTCCAGCGCAGGGGTTTCAGTCGGCGAGGATGTGGTACAGCGCGCGGCGGAGCTCGTCGATCTTTTCCCCGGCAGCCCTGCGTTGTTCATCCGTTGCCGCGGCCCGGAACTGGTGGATGACGCCCATCAGCTTTGCCACGCTCTGGTGGAAGGCGGGTCCTGATCCTTCCGGGTCGGTTGTCCAGGCGTTGTCCAGTTCCTCTGCATGTTCGCTCACATAGGCTTTACCGGCATCGGTGAGGGTGAAGTCGGTCCTTCGGCCTTCGCTGATGGGTGCGATGAGATCTTCGTCCACCAGCTGCTGGAGCGTCGGGTAGATGGATCCCGGGCTCGGCCGCCACGCCCCCGATGTCTTCTCGGCAATCTTCTTGATCAACCCGTAACCGTTTGATGGCGCCTCCGCCAGGAGCGAAAGAATCGCAGAACGGACATCTCCCCTGCTCGCGCGTCGGAAACCCGGGCCAAAGCCAGGTCCGAAACCGGGACCGAACCCGCCGCCGGGTCCAAAGCCTGGCCCGAAGCCGGGACCGAACCCACCACCGCGGTGTCCGTGGGGTCCCCGGCGCCCCCTCTCGCGCTCGAAGCGCGCCCGGCCGAATTCCGGCCCTACAAATTTGTCGTCATGAATGCCTTTCATGGTGGCATCGTCCTTTCAGATCTTTCTATAGTATCGGTGAACCATTCACCGATACTTAACGATATATCGCTACCTATCGGTGGTCAAGAGCCACATCCCAACAGTCCACCCGGGAAAGATCAGGTGTGCATGACCCGTCAAAGGGCTGGATGGAGCAAGGCCCCGGGCGTATCCTGATGTCACGTCGCTAGCTTGGGGCTGAGAAAATGGCGAAGCAGAAGAAACGTCGGCATACGCTGGCCAACACCCTGGGAAGGGTCATCGGGTTCTTCACCGCGAGCGCGTTGTGCGGCGTACTAGCTGCCAGCCTGGTGGTTCCGGCGGTTGCGGCGGCAGGATTCGGGATCAGCCGCTCCAAGAGCTACTTCGACAGCCTGCCCTCGGAACTGGTGGTCCATCCGCCGTCGCAGTCCACCAAGGTCCTCACAGCAGACGGGCAGCCGATCGCCACTTTCTATGAGGAAAACCGGGTGAAGGTTGCCCTGGACCAGATATCTCCCTTTATGCGTGACGCCATAGTCGCCATTGAGGACAGCCGGTTCTACGATCACGCGGGCGTGGATCCGCAGGGTGTCTTGCGAGCCGTGATCTCCAACGTGACCAAGGGCGGCCAGCAGGGGGCGTCAACTATCACCCAGCAATACGTCACCAATGTGGTCAATGAAACCCTGCTATCCGCGGACAAAGGCGATCAGGTGATCCTCAGCGGCCAGAAGGACATCGGAGACAAGCTCAGGGAGATGAAGCTTGCCATCTCACTGGAAAAGAAGTTCACCAAGGATCAGATCCTGGAGGGGTACCTCAACATCGTCTTTTTCAGCCACGAGGCCTACGGCATCGAGGCCGCGGCCCGGTACTTCTTCGGCAACACGGCCAAGGACCTCACGCTGCCGCAGGCCGCGTTGCTGGCCGGGCTCGTGAACAGCCCGAGCTTCTACAACCCCGCCGTGAACCCCGACCAGTCCAAGGCACGGCGCGACCAGGTACTGGACGCGATGCTCACCCAGGGCAAGATTAGCCAGGCGGACCATGACGCCGCCGTGGCCGCGCCTATCGAGCTCAAGCTCAGCCCGGGACGACAGGGCTGCGCCAACGCCGTCATGGCGCCCTACTTCTGCGACTACGTTTCGCACCTGATTCTCAACAACCCCGCCTTCGGTGCCACCCAGGCCGACCGGGAGCGGACGCTGTACCGTGGCGGACTGACCATCACCACCACGCTGGACAGCAGGCTGCAGGCGGCGGCCCAGGCACAGGTGGACGGCACGGCCGGGGCGAATCCGGACCACTGGGGCGCGTCACTGGTGTCCATTCAGCCGGGCAGCGGCAAAATCCTGGCCATGGCTCAGAACACGGTATTCCTGGCCCAGGACGGGAAGTTCGATACCCAACTGAACTTCAATGTCGATGCCAAGGACGCACAGGGCAACGACCTCAATGGTGCCGGCGGTTTCCAGCCCGGGTCCACCATGAAACCGTTCACGTTCGCTGAATGGCTCAATGAGGGCAAGACCATGACAGCCGAGGTGGACGCCTCCAAGCGCGTCTACCCCGTCGGCTTCCCGTGGCGATCCAGCTGCGGAAAAGTCTTGGGGGCGTACAGCACGGCGCAAAACAATCCGGAATTGGGCGCCACAGATGACCTCCAGAACGCGGACGAGGGCTACTACCGGAAGATGCCGGTGAACTACGGGCTGTACAACTCCATCAACACCGCCACATTCGCCGAGGCTACCCAGCTGGACTTCTGCGGCATCCAGAAGATGGTGGATGCCGTGGGCCTGCACAGCGGGCTGGACGGTGCTCCCATCAACATGCATCAGCTGGGGAACCTCCTCGGTGCCATCGGGGTGGCCCCGGTCCATCTGGCGAACGCGTTTGCGACTTTTGCCAATGACGGCCGCTACTGCACACCCATCGCCTTGACCGACGTGACGGATGTGAACGGCGGAAAGCTGCCCGCCCAGACCGGGGAGTGCCACACCGCGGTTAAGCCGGAGGTAGCGCGGGGCGTCAACTCCGTGCTCCAGGACGTCCTCAAGGTCGGGTCCGGTGTCTACATCAATCCGAAGGTCCACACGCAGGTGCCAGTTGCGGCCAAGACCGGGACTTCCAACACGAACGGTGCAACCTGGGTGGTGGGCTACACGTCGGGCCTGGCCACCGCGTCCTTCTTCGGCGACGCCTTGGATGGCCAGAAACGCCCGGGCCAGAACGTCACCGTCAACGGCACGTTCTACAAGCGTCTTGACGGGTACATGGTCGCCGGACCGCAGTGGGCCAACTATATGGTGCAAGTGGCAAAGCTCTATCCTGCGGACGCCTTCCCGCCTCCGCCGCCGCCCATGATGGGTACGCCGAGTCCCTCGCCAACTCCCGGCCGCTGAGGGCCCGTCAGCGCCCGCTCCCGTCAGACAGAATCGCCCAGCCGCGGGGCGGCAGGGCAACGCGGTTAGTGCCGGTCAGCCTGCCGTTCCCGGCCAGCGGGACAGAGGCCGACGGCGGCAGCTCAAGTTCCGCGGCCTGGTGCGACTGGTTGAGGGCCACCACGATGCCCCCGCTTTCGCCGGGTCCGTTTGCGGCTGAGCCATCAGCGCTTGCCTGGTAGACCAGGTGCTCATTGGTCAGCGAGAGCACCTTAGTGCGGGCCGAGTGCAGCCAGGCGTTCCGCCGACGTACTCCGATCAGCTCCTCATGCAGCCGGTAGACGTCGTGTCCAAACGGAGACAAGTCCGAGGGTGAGGCCGGAAAGACGGGACGGACGTCGTCGTCGCCGCCTTGGCGGTCCTCTTTCATCCCGCGGTACGCCTGCTCGTCACCGTAGTAGACGGACGGAGTGCCGCCAACGGTGAACAGGACCACCAGGGCATGCGGCAGGAGTTCGGGGTCCTTGAGCTTGCTCGCAATCCGGGTGACGTCGTGATTGCCGACAAAGGTGAGGGGGACGAAAGTGTCCAGGAACGAATTGTGGCGTTCCAATGCGGCCGCCAGTTCGTAAAAGTTCGTGTCATTCAGGGAGCTCCAGGCGGCCTTCCACAGTTCGTACTGGGTTGCGGAATCCAGTGCGCCGGCACTGACCTCGGCCGCGTAATCGCCGTGGATGTACTCCCCCACAAAATAGGCCTCGGGATAGGCGGAGCGCACGTCGCCCAGCACCGCTGACCAGAAGCCGGAGGGCACCGCGTAGGCGGCATCCAGGCGCCAGCCATCGGCGCCTCGGCCCAGCCAATGCTTCATAACGTCGGCGACGAAGCGGGCCACCTCGGGCTCATCGTGGTTCAACGCGACCAGATGGTGATGGCCCTCGAAGTCCTCATAGTCCGGCTCCGTGGATTGCGTCGCGTTTCCGGTGCCAGTGTCTGGCCAGCTGATCCTGAACCAGGGCGCGGTGGGTGAGGTCGGGCCCTGGATCAGGACGTCCTGGAAGGGCTGGAACGAGCGCCCGGTGTGGTTGAACACGCCGTCCAGGAGCACTCGGAGGCCGCGGGCGTGGGCTTCCCGGATGAGCTCGTCGAAGTCGGCGTCGTCGCCCAGGCGGGGATCGATGCGGAAGTAGTCCGTGGTGTCGTAACCGTGTGTCTCGGAGGCGAAAACGGGACCCAGGGCGATCCCGGATGCTCCCAGTTCGAGCACGTAGTCCAGCCATGGGACCAGTTTGCTGAGCCGGTGCTCCGGTGCGGTGCCGGCTGGGAGGGCTTCCTTCGGGGCGCCTGCGAAGCCCAACGGGTAGATGTGCCACCACACGGCGTGCTTGACCCAACTCGGTTCTGCCATGGCGGAGTGTCCTTTCATCGGGGACCGGCTGGCCTCCATTCTGCTTCACCATCGCTGTCCGGTCACATCCGGCCCATGGCAGGATGAATGGGTGCTGACCCTCGAGACTGACCGGCTGACCCTGCGCCCCTGGGAACCGGAGGACGCCGATTTCGCGTTCGACCTCTATTCACGCTGGGAAGTACAGCGCTTTATCGGCGCTGTGCCGCAGGTGATGGAGGGCCGCCCGCAGGCTGTCGAGCGGATCCGAATCTGGCGGAACATGCAGCACCCTGTGCATGCGGTCTGGGCCGTCCAGCTGAAGGCCACCGGCCAGCTGGCCGGGACGCTGCTGCTGAAGCCCATCCCGGCTTCGGCGGCTTCCTTGCCGCTTCATCCGTCCGGTGATACCGAGATCGGCTGGCACTTCCACCCCGATCATTGGGGCTGCGGTTACGCGTCGGAGGCTGCATCCGCCGTCCTTGAATATGCCTTCGCAAGTGGCCTGACGAAAGTGGTGGCGGTGACTGCACCAGCCAATGTGGCATCCCAGAAGGTCTGTGGGCGGATCGGGATGCGGCATGCGGGCCAGACGTCGGAGTATTACAACTCCCTTTGCGAGCTATTTGTGGTGACCGCTCCCTAGAGCCCGGCAGGACTCTTCAAGGCAGGAGCCCGACGGCGGAGCGTCGCCGCCGGCGCTGCCCCGCCCGGTTCCCGACTAGCCGGTGCCCTTCCAGAGCCGCTGCCACCACGAGCGCTGTGGCTCCGGTTCCGGCGGCGCCACAGCGGTCCGGGCCGCGCGCCGGTCGTGCCAGCGCGCTACCTCCGCCTCCACGTCACGGGTCCTGGTGACCACCGGCGGGCCGCCCTGGAGCTGGCGACGCGCCTCAACCACCCTGGTGTTGAAGTCCTTCAGGATGTCCCAGACCTGTTTCTCTGTGAACTGGGCGTCCAGTGTTGCGTCCAGTTCGGCGTCCTCGGTGCGGAGCAGGATGGCCTTGGGTCCGAGCCCGCTGATGTTCTCACGCTGGATGAGGCCCTTAACCCACCAGTCTGGATCGTAGGCTTCCCCCAGCCCCGGGACCGGCTTGCCCGCGTACTTGAGGTTGTCGAACTTTCCCTGCGCCATGGCGTCGCGGATCAGGTATTCCACCCTGGCGGTGTCGTCAACCTTCTTCCGCTTCTGCCGCTCCTGTTCGTCGGCGGCCTCCAGCTCGGTCTCTTCTTGCGGGCTGATTCCTGCGCCACGGTAGGAACGCCGTTCCGCAGCCCGTTCCAGGCGCCGCCTGAAGTAACCCGCCCCGCCGCTCATCGCCTGCCACCGCCTTTGCCCTGTAACCCTGATTTCCAGTATTCAGCGGCCTCCGGCGACTTTCAACGGTGAGCCGAATCCGCTGGCAGCTGCAGCTCCAAACACTGAAGTCCAGCCCGCTCCTCCCATGAGGGAACCCTGCGGAACCCAAAACGCAGATAGGAGCGCAATGCCGGGTAGCGCCACTCCCAGACCGTCAGGCGCACAGTCCCGGCACCAGACAGCCTGGCGGAGTGCAGGGCCTCCTGCAAGAGCGCGGCGCCCACCCCTGCACCGCGGGCGAAGGGTTCCACCCAAAGCCGCTTGACTTCCTTGACCGCTGATCCCGCAGGACTCAGGACCATCATTCCCACAGGCTCACCGTCCTGCTGCGCGACCAGGACCTGGGAATTTGCGAAGGCCTCCAAGGGTAAATCAATCTCCCGCTGGTACTTGACCGGCAAGGAATCGCTTACAGAGAAGTCTCCAACTCCGTGGGAGGCCTTCTCATCCTCCGTTTGCCGGTGGTAGGCAGTGAGAAGCCCGCCAATCGCCTGCCCGGCCGGTTCTTCTGTGAGGTCTAGGTACCTGATTTCCACCACCTGCAAATGCTATCGGCCACTGCTGTTCCAGAGCGTCATCAGGGCGGAAGTCGAGGCAATCGGTGCCGGTCACGTTGACTGTCTGTAACGCATAACGCATTATTGAGATAACGTTTTCCTGCTACGCAGGAGTCGGCGCCAACGAGGTCCCACCGCCTCCCACCTCGAACGAAACAGTGAGAATGACTACCCACACCCCTGTTCCCCCAGCGAGCCGGCCAGTCGCCATGGCTGTTATGTCTCCACCAGATCTGCTTGACAAGCTGATGTCCGTTGAAGCGCAGGGCCGCTTGAGGCACCTCGCCGAGCTCCGCGGACCGGTCTTCGAGGACTTTTCCTCAGCCGAAGCCCAGTCACTCCTGCCCGCCGTCGAAGTGCTGATCACCGGCTGGGGCTGCCCTGCGCTGGCACCCGAGGTCCTGGCACACGCGGTAAACCTCAAGGCCGTCATCCATGCCGGCGGGGTCGTCGGGGACAAGATGCCGCCAGTCCCCCGGGGGCGGACCATCACCGCTTCCAACTCTGGCGAAGCCAATGGCATCCCGGTGGCGGAGTACACCCTGGCCATGATCCTCCTTGCCAACAAGCAGACGTTCGACGCAGTACGCCTTTACCGGACACGGCGTGACCACGTGGACCGTGAACTCGAATATCCGGCGGCGGGCAACTACAAAAAGACGGTGGGGCTCGTGGGTGCCTCCCGGATCGGCCGCACCGTCGCTCGGCTCCTACAGCCTTTCGACCTTGAGGTCCTTCTCTACGACCCCTACCTGGACGAAAAGGAAGCACTTGCCCTGGGTGCGGAACTGGTTCCCCTGGACGCACTGATGTCCCGCAGCGATGCGGTTTCCCTGCACGTGCCGGTGACTGCGGAAACCAGAGCAATGATCGGCGCCGCCGAGCTGGCGCGGCTCCGTACGGGCGCCACCCTCATCAACACAGCCAGGGGAGAGGTCCTGGATCAGCTGGCTCTGGAAGCGGAGCTGGTTTCCGGCCGCATTAATGCGATTCTGGACGTCGCAGTGCCGGACGTGCTGCCCGCCGGGCACGTCTTCTACGATCTGCCGAATGTCCTCCTCACGCCCCATATCGCCGGATCCATGGGAACGGAACTCCTGCGCATGGGTGATCAGGTGGTGGCCGAACTGGAGCGGTACGCTACCGGCCGCCCCTTCGAATATCCCGAGGTCCTTGCATCTATGCCCACTCCGCAGCCCCATCTGGAGAGCATTCCATGACTTTGCTCACCAACCCGGTACTGCCGGGCTTCTCCCCGGACCCGTCCCTGATCCGCGTGGGCGAGTGGTTCTACCTCGCTAACAGCTCGTTCGAGTGGTACCCGACAGTTCCCATCCATCGGTCACGGAACCTCGTGGACTGGGAATATGCAGGTTCGTTTTCAGGACCCGATGCTCTGCTCGACCTGCGCGGACTGCAGGACTCCGGGGCCATCTGGGCGCCGTCACTGAGCTGGGGCGAGGGTAATTTCTGGCTGGTCTTCACAGTTGTCCGGGCCTTCGGCGGGCCCCACAAGGACATGGACACCTATATTTCGCGTGCCGGGGATGTGGCCGGTCCATGGTCTGCGCCAGCCCGTGTCACCACGACGGGCTTCGACCCGTCCATTTTCCATCACGAAGGCCGCCACTGGCTGCTCAACATGGAATGGGACCACCGGCCTACAGGCCGTGGCGGTTTCGCAGGCATCAACCTCCAGGAACTCAACGCCACCGGCACCGCCACCATCGGACAACCGAAGATCATCCACCGCCGGCCCGCGCTCATCGAAGGGCCGAACCTTTACTTCTTTGCTGGCAAGTACTACCTGATGCTCGCTGAAGGTGGTACCGGGCAGAACCATGGAATCGCCATGATGCGGTCCGATGACCTGTTGGGACCGTATGAGGCCGACCCACACGGACCAGTGCTCACCACCCGCGACGAACCCTCCCACGAGCTGCAGAAGGCAGGCCACGGCGAGATCGCCGTCGACGCCCAGGGGCAAATGTTCCTGGCACACCTGGCCAGCCGCTGGACTGAAAAGGACGGCAAGCAGTATTCGGTGCTCGGCCGTGAAACGTGTATCCAGCGTCTCCGGATGACGGACGACGGCTGGCTCCGGCTCGAGCAGGGAGGGTGGGCCCCCGCCCTGACAGTCAAGGCCGCGGCGTTCGACGGCGAAGCTGCCGCCGCCCCTCGCAGTATTCCCGCTGATTCTGCGGTCGCACCCGCAAGGGACCAGCATGCCGTCCCAAACGATGTTGCCGACGGCTTCGGCGGCTTCGGCGGCCTCACCCAGGGTTCCTCCGCGGACGGCCGGCTGACCGTCGGCTGGCCCTGGAGCACGCTGCGCCATGCCGCCGACGCGAGCTGGGCCAGCCTCTCGGACCGCCCCGGCTGGCTGAGGATCCGGGGCCGTCACAGTACGGATTCCTTGTTCGAGCAGTCCCTGATAGCGAGGCGGCTGACAGGAGCCAGTGTGACGGCTGGCGTCACCCTTGAAGCGCAGCCTGCGAACTTCACGCAGAGCGCGGGGCTCATCTTCTACTACAACACCGCAAGCTACCTCTACCTCAGGACCACGGTACGTGAAGTGGACGGCGAGCTGGTTCCCGGCGACGCGCCCGTCGAGCAGATTGTTGAAGTCTTCGAAAAGGATCCGCTGACGGGGCTGCAGTCACATGGGGCCGTTGTGGTAGACCCCCGGCTTCCACTTCGTCTGGAGGGGTCCCTCGATGGCGCCCGCCTCCAGTTCCGCTGGACCCAGGGCAACATGGCACCCCGCCAAATTGGACCGGAGCTGGGCGCCCTCCAGTTGTCTGATGACCACGGGGGCAGCCTGCGGTTCACCGGCGCCTTCGTTGGGGTTGCCGCGCAGGATCTCCGAGACCGGAGCTTCACAGCGGACTTCACCGATTTCCTCTACCGGACAGACGAGGCGCAGTGATGAAAACGATTACCCGCGGGCAACGCACCAGTCCGGCTTTAGCAGCATTTGGGATTACGCTGTGAAGGTGACCAAGGAACCGGCCCCTCCCCTGAGGCAGAAAGTGCCTGTGCTGAGCGATGTCGCCAAGGCCGCAGACGTGTCTGTGCCGACCGTCTCGCGCGTCCTGACCAGCAGCAAATTCGTGGCACCGGAACTGCGCGAGCGCGTAATGAAAGCGGTCGCTGAACTTGGTTACCGGCCCAATGGTGCTGCCCGCGCCACCCGGTCCGGCAAGCGCTCCATGGTGGCAGTCCTGACAGGCGGGACATCCAACTACGGCTATGCGAAGACGATCGAAGGCATCGAAAAGGCCGCCCGGCAGTCAGGCATGTCAGTCATCATCGCTGTCGTTGAATCGGACGACGACGAGGCCGTCAACGCCGCCATCGACCTTGTCCTGTCCCAGCCGGTGGCCGGGGTCATCATCCTGGAGTTCGACCGCCCGGGCCTGGCCGCTGTCAAAGCCTTCCCCCACTCCGTCCCGCTGGTGGTGGCCGGTGGCGGGACCAGGCGCACAGGCAAGACGGGCGCATTGCTGGACGAACGAGGAGCCGGCAAGGACGCCACGAATCATCTCCTGTCACTTGGGCACAAGACGGTCCACCACGTCTCCGTGCCCACCATGGGCAAGCACTCGGGCCGCACTGATGGCTGGCGGGCAGCCCTGACGGCAGCCGGCGCGGCCGTTCCGCCCATACTGCACGCCACCTGGGAACCGGCCAGCGGCTATCGGGTAGGGCAGGAACTCGCCGGGAACAACGATGTTACGGCCGTGTTCTGCGGTAATGATGATGTTGCCATCGGTGTGATCCGCGCCCTGCTGGACAGCGGGAGGCGTGTCCCGGAGGATGTGTCCGTGGTGGGATTCGATGACCAGCCGCATGTTGCCTTGTGGCGCCCGGCCCTGACCACCGTGCGGCAGGATTTCCAGGATCTGGGGGCGAGGGCCTTCACCCTGTTGGCGGCGACTGTCGAAACGGGAACTCCTCCTGGTTCATCCACCGTCAAACCCGAACTCATCCTCAGGGAGTCCACCGCCGCCGTCGGCTGAGATCGGTCAGGGGCGGCACCAAGAGTCTCAGCCGGGTTCTTCGTCGCCCGTTCGCTGGTCGTTGGCTGACTGGCCACGACCCTGATCGGCGCTCTCCTGGTCATCCCTGTCACGGTCTGCTGTGATGGCCGTCGTGAGGTCATCGGAGTAGGGGGCGTGGACCCGGGGAATTTTGTCGATAAGTTCGTTGGCGGCCATGGCCAGCAAGTCCCTTTGAGTCGCGGGGAGCGACAACGAGCCCTGAAGATAGGCCTCAACCTCGTATTCGCCCACTGCGCCGCCGATGCTGAAGTAATTCAGCCACAGTTCTCCGATGCGGACGTCAGAAGCTTTCAGCGCCGCTCGAAGCCGGCGGCGCTGTTCGGGTTCATGGGGGTCAAAGCCCATTGCGCTACGCCTTCAGTTCCGGTCTGCCGGCGTTTCGGCTAGCAGGTCAGCGCTGACCTGCCTCAGTGTCCTGCCCGTGTCGCGGGCCTTGCGGATCAGCTGCTGCAGCGCGTCGTCGTGGTTTAGGCCTTGCCGTTCCATCAGGACCCCGCAGGCCCTGTTGACCACGTCCCGGCTGTACAGTGCGGACTGAAGGCTCTCACTGATGCGGCGAGGCGCTTCGCTGGTTTGGATGTGGGACAGCAGTGTGGCCGCCGGGGCGGCAAACAACTCCAGCAGCCGGCCCGCGCCTGATTCGTAAGCAGAGGGAAGAGCGGCATAGACCTTCAGAGCACCGATGCTTTCCTTCTCGGTTGTAAGAGGCGTACTGATGACCGAGCGGATGGGCAAGGACGACACCGCGGCGCTCCAGTCCGGCCATCGCGGATCGGTCATTACATCGTCTACGAACACGGTTTCGTCCGCCGCCCACGCCGTCAGGCACGGGCCCTGTCCCAGCTCATACTGGAGGGCATCTGCGCGTTCGACAATGGCGTCGGTGAACCCCGCGCTTGTTCTTCGGCCCCGGGGATCCAGAAGCGACACTCCGGCCCCGACGGTTCCTGGTATTGAATCCTTGATTGCCCGCGCCAGGAGGTGCACTGCCCGGTCGACTTTCTCTTCGGTAAGCAGCAAGCCCTTGATCCTGCCAATGACACTCGAGAGTTCATCAAGGGGAAGATTTTGCTCCATGATTTGCTCCTCCGTCAGTGTCTGGCGACCAGCCTCGGGACGCCTGGAGAAACAACCCGTAGAGAACCACATGCCCTCTTCAGCATAGTCCTCGCCCCAGTGCGGCGGACGTTTCCACTGCAATCTAGTGCCCTCCCGCGAAATCGGAGGAATGATGCTTTGGTTCCTGCCGTCAATGCTTCATCGACGACATGTCCCGCACGGCCCGTACTGGAGACCATGCCAGGATTGCAAGCGCAGAGAGGCTCAGGATACCGAGCAGGATGAACGTGGGTATTCCAGGGCTGACAGTGATGAGCAGGTTGCCCATGAACAACTCCACCGTGCGGGGTCAAGGATGCGATGGCCATGGCTCAATCGTGGAGGATCCGTCGGCCCTCATTCAAGGGCACCAGCATCCATTCCAGCCCGACTGCCTTTCGGTCAGTGCCGGCTGGGGACCTTCGGCTCGAGCTCCGTCAGCTGCCTCTGAACACGGGCGGGCGCAAATTGTCGTACCCTCCTGACAGAGTATTCCTATGGAAGCCAGTGGGGATCAGCTTGCGGAGTTCGGCGGCTCTACCGCCGTGCTGACGCGCGCTGGCACCTTCGCGAGGCCAGCCAGAATAGCGTCCGACGGCGGCACCCAGGCACCTCTTTCAGTCACCCTTTCGGGCCGCCCTTCCGCCCGGCCGACTGAGGCCCTCGGTGGGGCGGCGCCTGTTAGTTTCGCGCAGGCCGTTTCACTCGTGAACGGCGCCGCAGGGTCTGCTCGGGATGAGCTGGTCATGGCCGGCTACGTCGAGGCGTCGGATTTCGCCGGGCTTGTCGAGGAACTCTCCCGGACCGTGGACTACCTGCAGATCCTCGCCGCCGGGTCCGTGGACCGCACCCGCACCCAGGCCATCACCGCAGCGGCAACAACCCGGACCAGCCGGACAGGCGGCGACACGGGCTGGATCACCGGCTGGAACAACGGAACCGAAACCCTGGACGAAACCGACGCCGCCTGGCCCGCCACCGCCGACACCACCGCCGAAGGCACCACCGCTGGTACCACCAGGGCCGTTCTACACTCACCGGCGGATGACGGGTGCCGGAACACCGCCGAGTTCCTCCGGACCAGGCTCAGGATCGGCATCACCGAAGCCCGCCGCCGCCTCCACCTCGCCCAGCACACCCTGCCCGCCACCACCCTCACCGGCGACACCACCCCGCCAGCCCTGGAACACCTCGCCGCAGCACTCACCCCGACGCCTCCGGACCCCCACGCCCCCGATGCCGGTGACGATAACCTAGATGACCACGACGCCGATGCCGATGCCGATGCCGATGCCGATGCCGATGACGATAACGAACCTATGGCGGTCGCAGCCCCCGAAGTCACCGCCCCTACCGTGTCTTCCCGGGCCGGGACCATCATCACCACCACCCTGGACCGCCTCAAACACCACACCACCCCCGAAACCCTCGCCCGGATCGAAGAGCACCTCACCCGCACCGCCACCACCGCCGACCCAGACTTCCTCGCCCGCGTCGGACGACGCTGGGCCGACACCATCGACGCCGACGGCACCGAACCCACCGAAGAAGCCCTCCGCCACACCCAAGGCGCCTTCATCCGCAAACCCCGCCACGGCCTCCACCACCTCGAAATCTTCGCCACCACCGACCAATACGAACACCTCCTCACCGTCATGAACACCGCCACCAACCCCCGCACCCACACACCCTCAAAAGACTCCACCACCTGGCAGGACAACGAAGTGGACCTGGACCG
>NZ_JAGGPL010000003.1 GCF_018613805.1 Arthrobacter sp. ISL-48 | reverse complement strand
GGCGAGCTTTTCCACCAGATAATGGTCGGTCAGGATGATGGCGCCGTCAGCACCGACAGCCTTGGAGTGCGCGTCGGACGTGACGGGGGCACCGGACTGGGTGGTCGATACAGAGATGTTCGCAGTCATTATTCTCCTATTTCTCGATTACTTGTGAATGATGTTCAGAAGGAAGTTTTTGGGACTGCTGGCAGTCCTGGCAGATGCCCTGGTACATGACGTCGGCGATCTGGATGGTCATCGGCTTGGAGTTTTCATCCCAGTGCGGGGTCAGGCACGGCGCATGGCCCACGGCGCACTCCACGTCTTCAACCCGGCCGCAGCTGATGCAGATCGCGTGGTGGTGGTTGTCACCCACGCGCGTCTCGTACAGGGCCGGTGAGTGCGGCGGCTCAAAGCGGCGCAGCATGTGCAGGTCCGTCAGGTCTCCCAGGACGACGTAAACGGACTGGGCGGTGAGCTCGGGGAGTTCGGCGCGCGCCGCGGCCAGGATGCTTTCCGCCGGGGAATGAGGGTGATGTTCGACGGCGGCCAGCACGGCCAGGCGCTGTTTGGTCACCCGGCGGCCGTGGGCACGCAGGGCGGCAGCCCATGCTTCGTGACCGCCAAAGTGTTCCGTCATGACTACATTGAAGCACTTATTATGAACATCTCACAATAAGGCTCGGTTAACCTTTTCCCGGACTAGGATTTGAAGAGGATCGATCCCCGGAGATGGAGGAGTGAACGTGCACAAGCATTACAACGGACTGAAGACCGCGGCGCTCTTTGGTGTGCTCTGGGCTGTGCTGCTCGGCCTTGGCGGGCTCATCGGGATCAACACCCGGAGCTCGGCGCCCATCTGGATCATGGCCGTCATTGGCGTGGCAACGACCTTCTACGGCTACTGGAACAGCGACAAGATTGCCATCAGGTCCATGGCGGCCTACCCCGTCACGGAAGCCCAGGCCCCGCAGCTGCACCAGATAGTCCGCGAGCTGTCCGTCCGCGCCAACCAGCCGATGCCGCGCATCTACCTCTCGCCCACCATGAACCCGAACGCCTTCGCTACCGGCCGGAATCCCAGGAACGCGGCCGTCTGCTGCACCGAGGGAATCCTGCAGCTGCTGGACGCCCGTGAACTCCGCGGTGTCCTGGGCCATGAACTCATGCACGTCTATAACCGGGACATTCTCACGTCCTCCGTGGCCGCCGCCGTCGCCGGTGTGATCACCTCCGTGGGGCAGATGCTGCTGTTCTTTGGTGGCGACCGGCGGAACTCCAACCCGTTCGCCATGCTGGCGATGGCGCTGCTCGCGCCCTTTGCAGCCTCGATGATCCAGCTGGCCATCTCCCGCACCAGGGAGTACGACGCCGACGAGGACGGTTCCCAGCTCACCGGCGATCCGCTGGCACTCGCCTCAGCCCTGCGCAAGATCGAGCAGGGGGTCAGGTTGGCGCCGCTACCGCAGGACCAGAACCTGGTGAACACCTCGCACCTGATGATCGCCAACCCCTTCCGCGGCGGCGCGATGACAAAGCTGTTCGCCACCCACCCGCCGATGAAGGACCGGATCTCCCGGCTCGAGCGGATGGCGGGCCGGGCGCTGAACTGAGGCCGGGACCAGAGTTTGCGTAACTTATGGCCGCGGCGACGATGCCACCAGTTAGCTGCGGAAGTTCACGAACTGCAGTGTAGTGATTGAGTGGCACTGGGATGCACTGTACATCGCTAGTTCCCGCGGTTTCCAAGGTTGGGTACAGTCGGCCAAAGTCGGGCGTTTGTGGACCTCCTGTGGACTTTTTGCGGACTGAAGGACCACCTGCGCCAGCCCGGCGAGCGTGGGGAACCACACCCTCACATCAAATGAGTCATAGGGTGCCCGGCGCTAAGCGCGCTGTAGTTGGCGTCCTTATCCGGAGAGTTTGCGGAGTGCTGCTGCGATGCGGTCTTTGTCGTAGCCGCCGCGTTGTGTTCCGGCTGCGATTTGAGCGATTTCGTCTTGCTGGTCGGGTGAGAATCGGTAGAGCCTGCCGATGGGGTCACAGGGCCATTCGCCGGTCTGTACTTTCCGGCGTACCGTGTCGTCTCCGATCCGGTACCTTTCGGCCATCTCCTGTGCTGTGGGTATGCGTCCGGGATGCGGCCCACGATCAGCCCACGTCCCTGGTGATGGTGGCCGGGGTGTACTTCTCCGGAGATTCTGCCGGCAATGAGTCCAGCCATTCCGCTAGGTCTTCGCGGCGAATGACGCCCTTGGTATTGGCGTAACGGGCGGCGAGGTTGCCGTCTGCGACGTGCTGCTTGAGGGTGCGGATGCTGTAGCCGCATTGTTCTGCGGCTTCCTCGAACGCGTAGGCCATTTTTTGGTTGGTCATGGCACCGATGCTCGGTGGATGCGGCAGTGATTAGTCACCCCGGCATCAACCCCGACTTTGAATCGTCGGTGACCCTGACCGGTCGCTGCGGCGAGTGCGACCTTCCCGCCAGCCCGCACGAATAAGTCCGGCGAATGGAATAAAGTGTGTGTAGAAGGGTCACGATGCGTTCGATTCCTCGTTTAGGGGTGGCGGGGTCCGGCCTTGAAAAGGGCTCAACAGGGCTTACGCGTTCGTCATCATGTGTGGTGTTCATGAACAGGAGTGCGTCGTCGGTGTCTGATTTGGTTGTTGAGGTGCAAGCGTTCGAGGGTGCCGGTGCGGCGCTTGCGAAGGCGGCGGAGGGTGTGAATTCCTCCGGAGCGGTGCTTGAGGGGGATCTGGGGCATCGGGATCTTGCCTGGGCACGCGGGGTGATCGATCGGGCCTGGTCCATCGACGGCCCGGCACTTCACACGATCTTGGGTGCTGACGGCCAAGAGGCCAGCAAAGCCGGGGCGGAGTTCTCCCGGGTGGATACGGCCCTGTCAGGGCAAGCAACGAACGGGAAGGCCTGAGTCATGGGTTTCGATGTGTGCAGGCAGGCGGACTGGTCTTTGCTGGGCTGCTCCGATCCCGCTCCGGGTAGTGTGGACGACGTGATGCGGATATCCGATGCCTGGGCGGGCAACGCGGGGAGGTTGACCGATGCCCAGGACGGTTTGACGCGCACGGTGATGACCGGCGCCGGGGCTGCCGTTACAGCGGTCAAGACGCTTCTTGACCGGGATGCCGCCCTGATCGGGGTGTACCGGGCCGCGTGCGAGGCCAACGCGAACGCCTTCCAAAGCTGGGCCACCAGCCTGTCCGGGTTTCAGGAGGAGGCAAACCGGCTTCGCAGCCAGGCCATGGAGGCTCACGACGAGGAACTCGCGGGCCACAAGATGATCGATGCAGGCAGGGAAGAACGCATCCATGCCGCCACGCAACGCTCGGCGGTCGAGGGATTTCTCCAGGCCACGGTCGAAACAGTCGCCGCGCCCCTGATGGAAATCTTCTCCGATACCCGGGGCTATGCCATGGTCGCTGACGCCGGGCACCGGCTGGAGGACCTGCGCCGGAAGGCCGATGACCTGCGGCACCGCTACGACGCCGAAGGTAAGCGTGTGGCGGCCCTGATCCTGATCCTGATGCCCGATGCCGGGCTGGCAGCCAAGCAAGCAGGCCGGGGCGCCGTCATTCCCTTCGGTGGCGGCGCGCTGGCAGCGCTGCTGGCACCAAAGAACGACCCGCGGACGGTGTCCCTGAACACCCTCTACGACAAAGCCTCACACGGGGACGCCGGTGCCGGGCAGGACTACCTGGCACTGCTGGCAACCTTCACCCACGCCGAACTGGTGATCTACGGGATGAACAACCCGGACCGGGCCCGCTACCCGTTGCCTGGACCAAACGCCACCGCCCGCACCAAAACCTGGTGGGCGAACCTCAGCCCCGATGCCCAGGCACTGCTGACCGCGACGGTGCCCGGGATCATCGGCAACCTCAACGGCATCCCCTACAGTGCCCGGGACAAAGCCAACCGTCAACTCCTCCAAATCCTCACCATCAACCCGCCCGCCGATGAGAACACCCGCAAGGCCATCGAAGGCATCAACAAATCACTCACGGGCAGGAACGGCAAACCCGCATCGGACCGCTTTGTGGTTTCCTTCGATCTGAACCATGGCAAACCCCTCGCGGCCGTGGCGATCGGGAACCTGGACACCGCCGGGAACGTGACCTGGAACGTGCCCGGCATGGGCACCACCGTGACCCCGGGTGGCATCGATGCCTGGACCACCGGAGCCCAAGCGATCTATGACCAGCAACGAGAAGTGCTGAGAGTTTCCGGCCCTGCCGGGATGACGAACGCCGTGGTGTCCTGGGTCGGGTATGACACCCCCGAGATGTTCCCCAGCATGGAAGTGTTCTCCGGCGACAAGGCTTGGGCCGGGTCGGACAAACTCGCAGCGGCCCTGGACGGGTTCCACGAAACCCGGAACACCGGCAACGGTGCGGGGGTGCCCAAGGTCAACGTCCTGGCCCACTCCTACGGCACCACCACGGCCGCGTACGCCTTGACGAAAACGGTGCACAACGTGGACACCATGACGTTCATCGCCTCAGCAGGCATCGACAAGAACGCCGTCCCGGATGCTGCGGCACTGCACGTGGCAGCGGGGGCGGACGACACCCCGGCAGTGTTTGCAACCCAGGCCGCCTTGGACGTGGTTGCGCCCGTGGGGATCGGCGGCTCAGTCCTGGGCGGGGCGGGCGTGGCCGTCGGGGACTGGATTACAGACCCCATCGGAGCGGCTGAGCGGTTTGTGGACACGGTCACCGGCCATAAGCCACAGCAAATGCGTGTCGCCCCGACCATGCCCGGCCTCTGGCCAGGAGCACACGTATTCTCCTCTGATGGCGGCTTCGACCCCGGCAGCGGTGAGTCGATGGAGAACACCGATGGACACCAGACCACAGGCGATGGTCCGTGGGGACCGGTAAACGCTTCGACTGGGCATGGCTACTTCGAGCAGAAAACCGAATCACTGCAAAACATTGCGTTGTCAACCACCGGCCACGGAGACAAAATCCAGCCCTCGTCATGGATACGGATCACCACCCACGACGGCGGGAAGCCCCAACAAATCTACCCGGAGCCAGCAAAATGACCCCTCGAAAAAGCCACTCGCTCACGCACGCTTGGATCCGAACACCGGGACGATACAGGAGCGCTGCACCTGCCTTGGTGCTCGCCTCAATCTTGCTGCTCGGCATCACCGGCTGCACCATCCTGCCAGGAGGAAATGGAACCATGAGATCGGACTCGGAACACCCTTTCGACGGCACAAGAACCGCAGAAGCCGTTGAAAAAGACTTCTATGACACCATCGATGACACCATCCGGGAAACCGGGCTTGCCTTCCCAACCTGGGACCGGGCAACCGAGGACGGCGTCATGCTGACCACCTGTGCGGTCGGATCCAAGATGGGCAACAGGTTTTCCATCACCCTTGACGGCGGCGCGATACAGGACCCGAAAGCCGCTGTGGAGAAGATCCAGGCCTACTGGGAATCCAAGAACTGGACCATAGAGACGATCTTCGACCACACTGACGCCCCCAACCCCGGCATGCAGATAGCAGCGAAATCCCCTACCGGGATCGAGGTTGTTTACAACCCCATAAAGAACAACACCAACCCCGAAAAAACAACGGAGTGGTCAATGCTCCGTGCGCAAAGCGACTGCACCCTGGACCCCTCCCTCGATGGGGTACCAACGCCAAAAACCGAGCAGTAGCCAGCATTAGAACCAGGGTCAATCGGCTCGACAAGGGGCCCGGTCTCGTTCGCTCGTTGGACCCCATCGGAGCGACTAAATGGTTTGTGTACACGATCGCCGGGACAAGCCTCAACAAGCGTTTGTCGCCCCCGACCGTGTCCAGCTTCTGGGAGTGGAGCAGCGACGAATCCAAAGCCGACAGGGGACGGCGGATGGGTTCGGTTCAACGCCACACGAGGAATGGAGACCGGATCTTTCAGCGGTAACCATCGCCCCCAGTGGACCACAGCAAACCTGCCCGGAGCTAACAGATTGAACCCTGAAAGAACCTTGACAACAAACCCCGGACGCCGGCTTCAGGCCGGTACGCCTGAGCCTGGCCGGACGGGAAACGCCCGCAGAGACTTCAGTGTCAGGACCGCGCTTCCCGCGCTGGTTCTCGCCGCCGCTGTACTGGCCGGAACCACCGGATGCACCATCATGCCAGGAGGATCAGCACCTATGACCACGGACTCGGAACACCCTTTCGACGGCACGAGAACCGCAGAAGTCGTTGAAAAAGACTTCTATGACACCATCGATGACACCATCAAACAAGCCGGGCTTGCCTTCCCAACTTGGGACCGTGCAACCGAAGACGGCGTCATGCCCACGTGTGCGGCCGGGAGGAAGGCGGGCAACAAGTTTTCCATCACCTTGTGGGGCGGGTCGAGCCCGGACCCGAAAGCCGCAGTCGAGAAAATCAAGGTCTACTGGAAATCCAAAGGCTGGAAGATCGGGAACATATTCGACGAGACCGACGCCCCCAACCCTGGCATGCAGATCGGAGCGACGTCCCCGACCGGCATCCTCGTGGTATTCGGCCCCACCAAAAACGCCATTGGTCCCCAAGATAAAGCCGATTGGACCATGATCCAAGTCGAAAGTGACTGCACCCTGGACCCCTCCCTCAACGGCGTGCCGACCCCGAAAACCGCACAATCGAGGTAGAAGCACCCTCAGTCCACGATGGGCGGGCCGAACTCGAGGCGCTCGTCCCTGAGGGCTGGGAGCTCCAACTCATCAAGACGGAGAACTAGGCCATGGCTGAAGAGGTGCAGCGCCGTTTCTGACGGTCGAGCAGGTCGCCGATGAACTCAGCGTCGGGATGCCACTCGTGCGGGCTCTGCTGAAGTCAGGGGAGCTTCGCGGGCTTCAGGTAGGCGCCCGGGGCCTCTGGCGTATCGCCTCTGCTGATCTGGAGGCTTACATCAGCCAGGCGTATTGAACCACTGCCGAGAAGATCGAAGCTGGCGAAATCCTGATGAGGATCCGGAGACCTAGGTCTCATCGTCGCAGGGTTCGCCGGCACCGGAAGCCGTCCCGATGGATCTCGCAACTTCCCGGGTGGGGTGCTGGGGGCTGAGGGCTTCAAATCCCGACTGAGATTGTCATCTTCCGTGCAAGTCGAAGTGGAAGTCGCACGTCGGGTGTAGCATCCGATTGACGGGCAAGAAATACCCGTGACGCTATTGGGGAAGTGATCATGTCGGTACTTGCGCGCGCTCTGCGTGTGACTGTTCATGCGCGGGCCAGGTCTAGAAATGCCGGCGGGCTCCCTCAATTGCGTTCTTCACCGCACCCCACTCCGCACGCTTCGCATCGCATCGCTCGGCGGCCGGGTGTCCTATGAAAAGGACTCTCATGAGCCAAACCCCCAACCTCGCGCCCTATCCTCAGGCAGACGCCTACGGGCAGCCTCAGATAAGCAGTAAGTCGTTCCTTACGACGTGGCTGCTGTCCCTCCTGCTCGGCGTACTAGGTGTTGACCGTTTCTACCTCGGCAAGGTCGGCACAGGCATCCTCAAGCTCGTCACCATTGGGGGCCTGGGTATCTGGGCCCTTATCGACCTCATCCTGATCCTCACTAACAAGGCACGCGACAAGCAGGGCCTACCGCTGGAGGGTTACGACAAACACAAAAAGATCGCCTTGATAGTGTCGGCCGCCTTCATTGTGCTCAGCATTATCATCAATGCTGCCCGCGGCGGTTCCACGCCAACCACCACACCGGCTGTTGTTCCCGCAAATGAAGCCGCTGCTCCCGTCGCCGCTGCTCCCGTCGCCGCAGCTCCCGCAACGCAGGCGGCGCCGGCTGCCGCGAAGACCTGGACCAAGGTTGCTGAACTGGCCGGTTCCGCTGACAACGCCAGTCAGACGTTCGCCCTGTCTGGCGCTGACGCCCGCCTGGTCTACACCTTCACGGGTGGTAAGGAACTCAACGGTAGCTCCATGGCTCTCGCGTCCATCTACCTGGTGGAGGAAGGCAAGGATCTAACGAAGGACGGTGGCCTGCCAGCGAAGTTGCTTCAGAAGGATGAGTCGGGTGAAACTGCCGTGCACAAGAGCAAGGGCAGTTATTACCTTGACGTGAAGGCAGCCAACTTTGATTCATGGACTATCTCGGTCGAAGAGAAGAAGTAGCGTCTAGCTTCATGGCAGAGAAGAGCCCTGCTTCGCTTAGTGAAGCAGGGCTCTTCTGTCGCAAATGGCGGCACGGGTGCTTTCGGTTAGAGCGAGCCATTACCATTCAGGTCGTCCCCGCAGCCTTGAAGACCTTCGCGGAACCACTTATTGGCCGAAATAGTCGAGCGCGGCTTCTACTTCCTGGGTCTTGGCAGGACAAAAGTAGGCGTTCGTCAGCCGGACGACGTCAATAACGGCTGCTAGCTGCGGAAGTTCACGAACTGCAGGTCAGCCTCGTCGAAGTCCTTCAGCAGCGCCATGACGGCCTGCAGGTCGTCGCGGGATTTGGATGAAACTCGGAGCTCGTCGCCCTGGATCTGGGACTTGACGCCTTTGGGGCCCTCATCCCGGATCTTCTTGTTGATCTTCTTGGCCAGGTCCTGCTCGATGCCCTCCTTGATGGAAGCCTCCAGCCGGAACTCCTTGCCGGAGGCGTAGGGCTCTCCGGTGTCCAGGGACTTGAGGGAGATGCCGCGGCGGATCAGCTTGGACTGGAGGACGTCCAGCACGGCGAGGACCCGTTCCTCCGAGTTGGCCTTCATAAGGATCTTCTCGCCGCTGAAATCGACCTCGGCGCCGACGCCCTTGAAGTCGTAGCGCTGGACCAGTTCCTTCTGCGCCTGGTTCAGTGCATTCGCAACTTCCTGTTTGTCCACTTTGCTTACGACGTCGAACGTTGACTCGCCTGCCATGACTCTCCTTGTGCTGGTGGGTGCCCGCTCGGGCTGCGCCTCTTGAGTTGCGCAGGCCTCCAAGGGGGCGTGGATACCTGCATTCCAGCCTAGTACGGATGCCTCCGTTGTGAAGTTGTTTCCGCGTTCACAGTTCGTTCATAGCGGACGTATGGCGGGAACGAAGCTCGGACGCGGAGAGTTGGAGGAGTTGGAAGATGCCTGAAGGGAAAGCAGATGCACCGCAAAGCCGTCCATTACGTCACTCGAACCACCTCTGTGGCTGCAGGGGCAGTTGCAACTGCGGCCACGTCGGTCGCGGCTGCAGCGGTGGCCGCGTCCATCATCCTCAGCCCCGTGGCCGACGCCTCCGCCCGCATGGACGGCGTCAGCGAGGACCTGCTGCGCGCGGTACAGCTGAACCAGATCACTGAAGAGCAGGCTGTTAAATTCGAGGCGCGGCTGGCGGGCCGGATCCTCGGCGGGGCCTGATTTCCAGCACCTGCCTGCCCGTACTCCAGGGCTTTTTGGGGCCATGGAGCCTCGATTCGATTCTTCGGCGGAAGTTCTGTAAAGTTGTCTTGCCCGCGGTTACTGGAAGCGGAACGGCCCGGAAACGGACGTTCTGAAGACTGCAGCCGGGGGTGATCTTCTTTTGAAGTTCGGCAGATTACCCGAGCGGCCAAAGGGGGCTGACTGTAAATCAGCTGGCAACGCCTACGGGGGTTCGAATCCCTCATCTGCCACCCAAGAAAAGCCTCCGGAACCTGATGGTTCCGGAGGCTTTTTCGTGCCCTGGAGGCCAGCACCGGCGCAGGCCTGGCCTTGTCCGCGGTTCTTTGCCTTGAAGCTTCTGAACCGCGGACAAGCCTTAGGAAATTAATTCAGCGCGATCAGCAGCATCTGGCTGGTGCCCGGGATGCAGGTCTGCAGGATAGCCCGGGGGAAGCCGCCGAAGACTGAGATCACGTCGTTGGTGGTTCCGGGATTCGGGACCTGGCCCCGGGCCGTGGCGGTGAACGTTCCGTAACCTGGGATGCTGACCGTCTCACCTACCCCGATGCCGGAGAAGCGGGCCCAGCCGCCGCAGAAGTCATGTTCCGTGATGAACAGCGAGTAGCCGTCATTCGGGGTGTAGTGAATGGGGCCGATGCAGGCATCCACCATGGACTGGCCGCCAGAGCCCGCGACATAGATGGTCCGGACAGCCGGAGCCGCCTGAACCAGGGCAGGAGCCGGCGCCGGGGCCGCCGGTGCAGGTGCAGGGGCCGGCGCGGGAGCAGGCATGGCGACGGCGGGACCGGTCAGCTTCAGGGTCTGTCCGGGGACGATGATGCTGGACCCCGACAGGCCGTTGGCTGCCAGCATGGCATTGAGGTCCACGCCGAAGCGCGCCGCGATCGATCCCATCGAATCCCCGGCGACCACCGTGTACAGGTTGGCGTCACCGGCAGGCGGCGCGGGTGCAGGTTCGGGAGCCGGTGGGGGCGGTGCCGGGGCCGGAGGTGCCTCGGCCGGCGCGGCGACCGGGGCCGCGGCTACCTCCGCAGGCGCCTCTTCTTCAATGACCGTGCCCGGGGCACTCGTGCCCACATCAGGTTCGACGAGGGGCAAAGCGACTAAAGGCCTGACTTCGCGCACCACCGGAGCAGCCACCGTCGCGGCTTCTGCTGCCGGTGTGCGGACGGGGCCTGTCAAGGCACCAATGCCGACAGCAGCCACAACTGCAGCGCCAACCATGCCGGCCCAGAGTTTGTTGCTGACTGGCCGGCGGCCGGGGGTCAGTCCGGCCCTGGGGACATCGGTTTCAAAGTTCCTGCGAGGTGGTTCCGGGGATTCCGGTTTCTGCTGATACATGGATGGCCCATCGAGGTTCGGTCCGGAAGCGGCATCATCCAGGAGGATGCGCCAACAAGATTCGGCCCTAGGACTTTCGAGTCTAGGAATGGCGCATGGCCGCGGCACGAGTAGGGAATACCCGAGTTTTTCCTTGGGCTACTTGACCAGGCGGCGGCTTCTACTCAAGCTCTCCGCGCGCGACTACTTGCCCACAGGCGGCTGCGGCGCCCGCCGAGTCCGGCTGGCCACAAGGTTGTTACTGGCGGGTAACATGGATGCATGCACCTGCTCCTGCGAACCCTCCTGATGCTGTTCACCTCGCGCCGCCGCTCTGCGCTGAGCATCTGGGACGCTTCGTCTCTGCCGCTGCGGGTCCTTCCCACCGACATCGATATCGCCATGCACGTGAACAACGGCATGTACTTTTCGCTGATGGACCTGGGGCGGTTCGACCTCATGGTCCGTAGCGGGGTGTGGAAGAGGATGCGCCAGCGCGGCTGGAGCCCGGTGGCTGCGGGGGAGACCATCGCCTTCCGCAAGTCCCTGCAACTGTGGCAGCAGTACACCATCGAGTCCAGGATCATCGGGCTGGATGCGAAGGCCATATATTTTGAGCAACGCATGGTGGTCGACGGCGAGATCTACGCCCGTGCCCACATTGCCACCCGTCTGGTCAGCAAGGGCAGGCCGGTTAGCCAGGAGGAGATCCTGAACGAGTTCGGCGAGCCCCCGACGGATTTGGAACTTCCTGAGTGGATCCATGAGTGGCGCCAGACAAACGCATTGCCCGGCAGCCGCGTGCCGGCACCCCACCTGTGGGAAACCAGGGTTTAGGCGAGATACAGCTAGGCGCCTACGTCGCGCCGGTTCAGCACGGCCGTCCCGAGCAAAACGAGGGCTGCCGAGATGCTCCACAGCCACCCGGCGGCCGCCCAATCGGCACCGTTGGACACAGGAGAGTTCCCATATGCCCAGTGATAGGGGCTCAGGTTCATCAGCCACTCCACGTCCGGGCTCTGCCGGCCCACGGCATTGAAAACGTAGCCGAGGACGCCAACCGCGGCTCCGGCCGCCAGTCCATAGGTGCGCCGGCCTGAGATGGCGCCGACGCAAAGTGCGGCTGTTCCGCTCAGGAGGGCAAGTCCGGCGAAAAGGACTGCCGCGCCGAACAGGTACTCCGGCCTGATGCCCAGTTGGGCCGGATCATTGAGTAGCCGGACGAGGATAAACACCAGAGCCGCGAGCAGCAGCACCCTCAGCAACACGGCGAGTGCCCGCTCCAGCACCACCTGCGTGCGTGTCACGCCGTGGGCGAGGGTGAGTTCAAGCTGGCCGGACTCCTCGTCACCTCCGACGGCTGCCGCGCCCCAGGAAACGGACGCGATAGTCATCAGCAGGAAGCCGAGCAGGCCGAACAAAGTCGCCTGCGTGTAGCCGGGGCCGGTGGCGATCTGGTCATAGTTCAACGCCTTGGTCATTTCCGCAGGCAAGGCGTCGATCATGTCCTGCATCTGGGCGCTTCCGCCGATGGACGGGTACAGCGGCAGGTACAAGAAGATGGCCGCGGCCAGGCCGGCGCCCCAGCCCAGCGTGGAGCGCCAGGAATCAAAGAAGGCCCGGCGGAACAACGGTAGTGACGTCTTCATGACGCGTCACCGACAGGACTCGAGTACATCTTCAGGACCGATTCCTCAAGATCCGGCTCATCCAGCACCAGGTCCGTGAGCTGGAGGGAGCCGAGCATCCGGACCAGCGGCTGGATGGAACCTTCCAGGGTGGCGGCAACCGTGACGCCGCCGTCGCCCGAATCAAGCACCTCAACATGACCGACGCCGGGCACACTGCCCAGCAGCGCGCCGGCGTCGTGCGCTGTTATTGCGCTCGCCGTAAGCCGCAGACGGCGCACGGCGCCTTCCCGCAGGCCGCTGACGCTTTCCACCGCGACGATCCGGCCGTCCCGGAGGATGGCCACAGTGTCTGCGGTCTGCTGGACCTCGCTGAGGACGTGCGAACTCAGGAAAATGGTCTGGCCCTTGTGCTGCGCTTCCCGCATCATGGCATGGAATTCCTGCTGGACCAGGGGGTCCAGGCCGCTCGTGGGTTCATCGAGGACGAGCAGCTCGGGATCGTGCATGAAGGCCTGGATCAAGCCGAGTTTCTGTTTGTTGCCCTTGGACAGCTTGCGGGTGTGCCGGTCCAGGTCCAGTCCCAGCCGCTCGGCCAGCCCGTCGATCCGGCCGGGCGCTACCGGGCCGCTGATGGCCTGGTAATGGGCCAGCAGTTTGCGGCCTGTCACCCGGCCCTCGAGGAAAAGCTCGCCCGGAAGATAGCCGATCCGGCGTCGGAGAGCTGGCCCGCCCTCCCGGGGGTCCTTTCCCAGAACGCGCACTTCCCCGTCAGTGGGGCGGATGATGTCCAGCAAACACCGCATGGTGGTGGTTTTGCCTGCACCGTTGGGGCCGATCATGCCGAAAATGGAGCCGGTCTCAACCATGAAATCGACGCCGTGCAGCACCTCGCGGCGGCCGAACCTCTTAGTGAGGGACCGGGTGGAGATCGCGTGGGCCATCCGACCTCCTGAATTCCATCCGGCGTCTGCTGACCCAAGACTAGGCCCCGCGTTGCCCGGTGTACACGTCCGCGGTGGTTATTCCCGATGACGCGTGAAGCGAACAGCCCGGCCCCGGCCACGACATCCCCGGCGCCCTCGCGTACCGTTGACATATGGCTACCGTTGACATCACAGGTGAACAGTTCGCGTCGACCATCGAGGGCAACGACATTGTCCTGGTGGATTTCTGGGCTGAATGGTGTGGTCCCTGCCGCCAGTTCGCGCCGACGTACCGTACCGTCTCCGAGAAGCACGCCGACGTCGTGTTTGCGAAGGTGGACACCGAGGCCGAGCAGCAGCTCGCTGCCGAGGCCGGCATCACGTCCATCCCCACGCTGATGGCCTTCCGCGAAAAGGTGCTGGTCTTCTCCCAGCCTGGTGCCCTGAATGCCCAGCAGCTCGAACAAGTCATCGACGCCGTCAAGGCACTCGACATGGAGGAAGTGCACGCCCACGTGGCGCGCTCGCAGGCCGAGGCCGCCGCGGCGGCAGGCCAGGGCGCAGCACCTGGCGGCCAGGACGGGTCCCAGATCCCCGAGGCTTGATCCCTCAAACTCCAACGCGGGGTCGCTTCCCGCCCATAAACTTCGGTTCATGGGCGGGAAGTGACCCCGCGTCGTTTCTTGGCAGAGAAGGCTAGAGGCGTACCAGCTGGACAGGTTCGGCCAGCAGGGCGCTCAAGGATTCGTTCAGGTCCTGGACGGCAGTGCCCTTTGAGTGCTTTGCCAGATCCTCCTCGGAAGCCCACTGCTCGGTCAGGACCAGCTTCTCCTCGGTGGCCTCCGTCAATTCGTACCGGAGGCAGCCGGGCTCATTGGTCACCTCGTCAATGGCGATTTCCAGGGCGAGCTTCACACGGAAAAACTCGCCGTCGTTGGGGATGAACGTTGCCTGCAGGTCGATGGGTGCACTCATGGATTTCACAATACCGGCCACAGCACGCCCACCCCGCCGTCTTTACGCCGAACACCTGCTTGCGCTTCTCATGTGCTTTCCTTGCTGAAGGCCTGTTGGTAGCGTGCCATCATGCGCGCATACACAGCCGGGGACACTGACGTCCCGCTGCTCGAGGAAACCATCGGCCAGAACTTTGAACGGGTGGTGGGCAGGTTTCCTTTCCACGACGCTCTGATTGAGGCGGCGCCGGTTCCGGGCGCTGACGCCCGCCGGTGGAGCTACACGAAGATGAACGACGACGTCGACAGGCTCGCGCGTGCGCTCCTCGCCCTGGGCGTCGCCAAAGGTGACCGGGTAGGCATTTGGAGCCCCAACTGCGCCGAGTGGACACTGCTCCAGTACGCCACTGCCAAGGCCGGCGCCATCCTGGTGAACGTGAACCCGGCCTACCGCGGTCACGAGCTGGAGTTTGTGGTGAAACAGAGCGGCATGCGGATGCTCGTGACGGCACCGACGGACCGGAACAGCGATTATGTGGCAATGGCGCGTAAGGCACTTGCAGGCTGCCCGGATCTGAAGGAGCTGGTTTTTCTGCCGGATGCCAGCGCCGACGGGCTCGATGCCGGAGTCCCTGAAAGTGACGCCGAACTGACGTACGCCGAGCTGCTCAAGCGGGCTGACGCCGTCGGGCATTCCGGGCTGAGGGCCCGTATGGCGGAGCTGGACCCTCACGATGCGATCAACCTCCAGTACACATCGGGAACCACCGGATTCCCCAAGGGCGCAACACTCACGCACCACAACATCCTGAACAATGGTTACTCCATCGGCGAGCTGCTGGGCTACACAGAGCACGACCGGGTGGTGATTCCGGTGCCGTTCTACCACTGCTTTGGCATGGTGATCGGCAACCTGAACGCGCTCAGCCACGGTGCGGCCACCATCATTCCGGGCCGGGGCTTCACCGCCTCGGCGGCGCTCGAAGCAGTCCAGGATTTTGGCGGGACGTCGCTCTACGGGGTGCCCACCATGTTCATCGCCGAGCTCGCGCTGCCGGATTTCACATCCTACGATCTGTCTACCCTCCGGACCGGAGTCATGGCAGGATCGACGTGCCCCATCGAGGTGATGAACCGGGTCATATCGGAGATGAACATGACGGATGTGGCCATCTGCTACGGGATGACCGAAACGTCGCCGGTGTCCACGATGACCCGCAACGGGGACACCCTGCAGCAGCGGACCGAAACGGTGGGCCGCACCATGCCCCAGCTGGAGAGCCAGATCATCGACCCCGGCTCAGGCGATGTGCTGGAACGCGGCCAGATCGGTGAATTGTGTACCCGCGGCTACGCCGTCATGGAGGGGTACTGGAACCAGCCGGAAAAGACGGCTGAGGCCATCGACGCAGACGGCTGGATGCACACGGGCGACCTCGCCCGCATGGACAACGACGGGTACGTGGTGGTCGAGGGCCGGATCAAAGACATGGTGATCCGCGGCGGCGAAAACATCTACCCCCGGGAAATCGAGGAGTTCCTGTATACCCATCCGTCCATCCAGGACGTCCAGGTGATCGGTGTCCCGGACACCAATTACGGCGAGGAACTGATGGCCTGCATCATCCTCAAGCCAGGAGCCGAGCCGCTGGACGCCGCTGCCGTTGCCGACTTCTGCCGCGGACGCCTGGCGCACTACAAGATCCCGCGGTACGTGGATGTCCGCGAGAGCTTCCCCATGACGGTGTCAGGCAAGATCCGCAAGGTGGAAATGCGCGAGGAAGCGGTAGCCCGGCTGGGGCTGTAAGTCCACACCCTCCTAAAGCAGCGCGGGACCTCAGTGGCGGCGGTGGTCCTGGATGGTCATCCGCGGGCCGAAGGCAGGTTTGCGGAAGCCGCTGAGTCCAAGCATGCGGACAACCCGCTGCCGGTGGCCCTTCCACGGTTCCAGCAGGGCCAGCATCCCGGCGTCGTCCGTCCGGCGTCCGGTCAGCGCCGCACCCACGTACGCGGCAAGATGGTAGTCGCCGACCGCAATCGAATCGGGGCAGCCGTGCGTCCGCTGAACCACTTCCGCTGCCGTCCACGCGCCGACGCCGGGAATGACCTGCATCTTGGCCGCAGCTTCGGCCGCGGGCAGCGCCGCCAGCCGTTCAAGCGCGACGGCGGATCGCAGCGCCCGCATGACGGCCGCCGAACGCTGCGGGCCCACTCCGGCCTTATGCCACTCCCAGGACGGGATCTGCAGCCACTGCACCGGAGTGGGCTGGACCAGAAGCCCGGACGGCGCGGACAGCCCGGCGGCCGGCGCGGCTGTACCGAAGCGGTACATGAGGTAGCGGTAGCCGCGCCGGGCCTCGATGACGGTGACCTTCTGCTCCAAAATGGTGGGCACGAGGGCGTCGATCACGCGCCCGGTGGACGGCAGCCGGATGGCGGGGTTCCGGCGTCGGGCTTCGCGGACCATCCGGGGGAGCGTGGCATGGAAGCCTGGCTCATCAAAGCCGGACCAGTCGTCGCCGGCTCCCAGCAGGCACGGCACGGCGGCGAGGGCGGAGGCGGAGCCCGGTCCCCAGGCCTGCGCGTCGACATACGGTTCAGCGCTGCCACCTGCGCTGTCACGGGCGCTGGTCAGGCGCAGGGTGACGGGACCGTCCGCCGTCGTAAAGGCAGTCCACAGACCGTCCGGCAGCAGCGAAAAGGAGGGATCTCCATTGCCCCGCAGCAGTGTGCCAAGCGTCTGGACGAGACTGAAGGGTCCGCCGGGATGCCAGCGCAGGGCTCCGTCCGCGCCGGCGGCCAGCCGTGCGGGGGCATCAACGATGGTCATGAAAACATCGTCCCACGCCCGGCTGACAAAGCCGCCCGCAAGGCGCAGCCGGCGCTGTCCGAACCCTATGGAAGTGGCCCTTATACCGGGGAGCGGTGAGGACTAGACTCCCAGGTGTGGCGCGGGCCACCGTGCCTTTCCCTTCGAACTGTCAGGTGAGCGCAATGGGTGGAGTGGTGCATTTTGAAATCCCCGCGGACGACCAGGAGCGGGCCAGGAACTTCTACAAGCAGGCCCTCGGCTGGCGCATAGACCCCATGCCGGAGATGGACTACAACGTGGTCATCACCACACCGATGGATGAGCAGACCGGCCGCCCCACCGAGCCCGGGGCCATCAACGGCGGCATGATGGCCAGGGAAGGTGAACTGACGAACCCCGTCATCACCGTGGACGTGGACGACATCGACACCACGCTGAAGACGGTGGAACAGCTCGGCGGTTCCGTCATTGCTCCCAAGAGTGCCATTCCGGGCATGGGCTCCTTCGCCTACTTCAAGGACACCGAGGGCAACATCCTGGGGCTCTGGGAAAACCAGCCGCCCGAACAGCCCGGAGCAGACGCTGCAGGGCCGGTGGGCTGACCAGCCAACCACGGCTCTGAACCGCCGGAAGGAGACAGTTCGGTGTGTTCTTCGGCCAGGACCGGTGCTGCACCGCACAATCTTCGCACCGGCGCCGGAAACCCGGGCCGTTGGGTGAGGCGACCGGAGGGAGACGGTAACTTTGTACCTATGAAGTACGCCCAGTCCATTCTGGACCTCATCGGCAATACCCCGCTCATCAGGCTCAACCACGTGACGGACGGCATCAAGGCCACTGTCCTGGTCAAGCTGGAGTACCTGAATCCCGGCGGGTCCATCAAGGACCGCATCGCGGCCAAGATGATCGAGGAGGCCGAACGCGATGGCAAACTTCAGCCGGGCGGAACCATCGTGGAGCCGACGTCCGGCAACACGGGCGTGGGCCTGGCCCTGGTTGCCCAGCAGAAGGGCTACAAATGCATTTTTGTGGTGCCTGACAAGGTGGGCGAGGACAAGCGGGCCGTCCTCCAGGCGTACGGCGCCGAAGTGGTGGTGACGCCTACCTCCGTCGCGCCGGACAGCCCGCAAAGCTACTACAGCGTGTCAGACCGGATCGTCTCTGAGACTCCGGGCGCCTACAAACCGGACCAGTTCTCCAACCCGGCCGCCCCGGGAAGCCACTACGAGTCCACCGGGCCCGAGATCTGGCACGATACCGACGGCAAGGTCACCCACTGCGTGATCGGTGCCGGCACCGGCGGTACGATCACAGGCACCGGCCGCTATCTCAAGGAAATCTCCGCTGACCGTCCGGAGTCCGACGGCGGCCGTGTCCGGATTGTCGGGGCCGACCCCGAGGGCTCGGTCTACTCAGGCGGCACGGGACGCCCGTACTTCGTGGAGGGCGTGGGCGAAGACATGTGGCCTGCGAACTACGACAAGTCCGTTCCGGACGAGGTCATCGCCGTCAGCGACGCTGATTCCTTCGCCATGACCCGGCGGCTGGCCCGCGAGGAGGGTCTTCTGGTGGGCGGCTCCTCCGGCATGGCCGTGGTGGCTGCGATGCAGACCGCCCGGGACCTGCCGGAGAGCGCCGTGGTGGTGGTGATCCTGCCCGATTCGGGCCGCGGCTACCTGGCAAAGATCTTCAACGACCAGTGGATGCGCTCCTACGGCTTCCTCTCCGGCGGCGAGGAATCCTCCGTGGGCGAGGTGATTAAGTCCAAGACCGGTGAGCTGCCTGACCTCGTGCACATCCACCCGAACGAGACTGTGCGTGACGTCATCAACATCATGAACGAATTTGGTGTCAGCCACATCCCGGTTCTCTCGCAGGAGCCTCCCGTGGTGATGGGGGAGGTCCTCGGTGCCGTGGACGAGCGGACCCTGACCTCCAAGCTGTTCCGCGGCGAGGCCAAACTGACGGACAAGATTTCCGAGCATATGGGACCAAAACTGCCGGTGATCGGCTCGCTGGAAACCATCTCGGCGGCCCGCGAGCTGCTCTCCGACGTGGACACCGTGATGGTGACGTTCGTCGGCGCCCCGGTGGGCATCCTGACCCGGCACGACCTCCTCGCCTACCTCAGCAACTGAACTGCTTCACCACTGAACAGGAGCAACATGTCTGTCTCTGAAAATCAAGGATTCAACACGCGCGCCGTCCACGCCGGCCAGGCTTTCGAGCCCCGCACCGGGGCCGTTGTCCCGCCGCTGCACTTCAGCTCCACCTACGCGCAGGACGGTATCGGCGGCCTCCGCGACGGCTACGAATACGGCCGCGGCGGCAACCCGACCCGCGATGCCCTGCAGGAACAGCTGGCGGCGGTCGAAGGCGGCACCCATGCCTTCTCTTTCTCCTCGGGCCTGGCGGCGGAGGATTCCCTGATCCGCGCCCTGATGCGCCCCGGGGACCACATTGTGCTCGGCAACGATGCCTACGGCGGCACCTACCGGCTCATCAACGGCGTGCTCGGCGAGTGGGGGATCGGCAACACGCCGGTGGACATGTCCAACCTCGACGCCGTCAGTGAAGCGGTGGCAGCCAACAAGACCAGTTTCGTCTGGGTGGAAACACCCTCCAACCCGCTGATGAAGATCACCGACATTCAAGCCCTGGCCAAACTGGCGCACGACGCCGGTGCCCTCCTGGTGGTGGACAACACCTTTGCGTCGCCCTACCTGCAGACGCCGCTCGCCCTTGGTGCCGACGTCGTAGTCCATTCCACCACCAAGTACATCGGCGGCCACTCCGATGTGGTGGGCGGCGCCATCGTGGTCAAGGACGCTGAACTGGCGGGAAAAATCGGCTTCGTGCAGTTCGCCGTGGGTGCTGTCTCCGGCCCCATGGACGCGTTCCTCACGACCCGCGGACTGAAGACCTTGGGCGTGCGGATGGACCGGCACAGCGACAACGCCCAGGCCGTGGCCGAATGGCTGCTCGAGCGCCCCGAGGTGGAGGCTGTGCTCTACCCGGGCCTGCCGAACCATCCCGGCCACGAGCTGGCGAAGAAGCAGATGAAAAAGTTTGGCGGCATGATTTCCGTCCAGTTCAAGGGCGGCGAGGCAGCTGCCCGCAAGGTTGCTGAGGCTACGTCCGTGTTCACGCTGGCGGAATCCCTGGGCGGCATCGAGTCGCTGATGAACTACCCCTCGGAAATGACCCACGCTTCGGTCAAGGGCACCGAGCTGGCTGTTCCCGTGAACCTGATCCGGCTGTCGTGCGGGATCGAAGACGTGGGGGACCTCATCGCGGACCTCGACCACGCCTTCACCTTCATCCAGTGACGGCATCTTCCCCGACAGTAGTGTCCGGAACCACCCGGCGCTGGATTGCGACGGCGGCGGGGGCAACCGCCGTCGTCATCGCCCTGGTGGTCCTGTACTCCTCCTACATCCCCCTCATGAACGACTTCGAGGTCTACTACTACGGGGGCAGCCGGGTACTCCAGACCGGCGAGACGGGCGTCAACGAGCTATACGCGTTCCGTGACGGGCTGCCGTTCACCTACCCGCCGTTCGCTGCACTTCTGTTTGCCGGGCTGGCGCTGCTGCCCATGGGTACCAGCAGCCTGGTTTTTATCACGACGGCGCTCGCGGGGGCCGCCGTCGTGGCCGCTTGGCTGGCCCGGCACTACTTCAGGCTCGGCGGGTGGCGCGAGTCCTTCACTGACTGGCGGTTCCGGACTGTGGCGCTCGCGGGGACGGCGGCCATCCTGCTGCTCGGCCCGTGGCGTGACACCTTCGACTTCGGGCAGATCAACATCATCCTGATGGGCCTGATCCTTGCCGACTTCGCCCTCTATGGAAAGGACCGGACGGGCCAGATCCGCTGGCCTGCCGGACTGCTGATCGGCATAGCAGCCGGGATCAAGCTCACGCCGCTGGCATTTGGCCTCTACTTCGTGGTGCGGCGCGACTTCAAGGCGTTGGGCTGGATGGCGGCTGGATTCTTCGGATCCATCGCCCTGGCGTGGGCCGTGCTGCCCAACGCCTCCCTGACCTTCTGGACCAAGATCCTGCCGGACACCGGCCGGATCGGGGGGCCCGCGTACCTGGACAACCTCTCAATCAAGGGCCTCCTGCTGCACGTCGGACTGCCGGATTCGGGCCTCACAACAGTGCTCTGGCTCGTGCTTTCGCTGGCATTGGCTGCCGTGGCGGCGTTGGTGATCAAGTGGGCCGTGGCCTCTGACGAGAACTTTGTGGCCGTCTCCGCCAACGCCGTGCTGATGCTGCTGGTCAGCCCTGTTTCCTGGTCCCACCACTGGGTGTGGATGGCGGTGGCGCTGCCGTCCATGGCCTTCGCAATGCACCGGGTGCCCTCCCGCCGCGGGAAGACACGCGCCGCCGGGTGGGCAATCGTTGCCTTTTCAGTGGTGGCCTTCTACCTCACTCCCAAGTACCTGGCAATGATGGCGGGCGCGCGGGAATGGGGCAAGGATCCGCAAACCCAATGGCAACTGGCGGTTACCAGCCTGGGCGTGCTGTGCGGCGTGGCGCTGTTGGTCTACTGGGCCGCCGCCTACCGGCCGTCCCGCTCAGTGTTGCGGCAGTCTCCCAGCTCCGCGAAGTGACACTTCAGGGCATCGTCTTGCCTTGAATCGGTATGGCTTTCTTCAAGAGAGTCAGCTAGGGTGCCTGTATGGCACTCCGTTCCGACTGGTCTCAGCGCACCTGCAGCATGGCTCGCGGCCTCGACATCCTGGGCGACCCCTGGGGCATGCTGGTGCTCCGCGAGGTCTTTTTCGGCAACCGGCGCTTCGATGCCATCAAGTCCCGCCTGGAGGTGGCCGACTCGGTGCTCACCAGACGGCTGGCCGGTTTGGTGGAGTCGGGGCTGCTTAGTAAGAAGGCGTACGACGACGGCGGCCGCACGCGCCAGGAGTACGTCCTCACAGCCAAGGGCGAGGATGCCCTGCCGGTCCTCAATGCAGTGGTGATCTGGGCCGAAAAGCACCTGCCGGCGCCGTCGGAGCAGGCCCACATGTACGTCATCCACTCCGGCTGCGGCCAGCGGACCAGCTCCGCGGACACCTGCACCGAGTGCGGCGAGCCACTGACCGCCGCCAATACAAGCTGGCACAGCCTCACCCGGTCCGATAGTCCCCTTGAGCTGGCCACGGCGGCGCCCCCGCAGAAGGCAACAGCCCACGCCGCATCAGACGCCATGCCCTCATCAGACACGGTGCCTTCATCAGACACGGTGCCTTCACAGAACGGAACAGCCGCATGAGCGCCACGGAATCAGCAGAGCGCGAATCTGGGCAGCCCGTACTCGATCCAAAGCCACCCCGGCGCAGGCTGCACCCTGCCTGGATCGTGGCGGCGGTAGCGTTCCTGGCCCTGGTTGGCGCCGCCGGATTCCGGGCCGCACCAGGGGTCCTGATGATTCCGCTGCAACAGGAGTTCGGCTGGTCCACCACCGTCCTTTCCACAGCGGTCAGCATCAACCTTGTGCTCTTTGGCCTCACCGCCCCCTTTGCCGCTGCCCTGATGGAACGCTTCGGCATCCGCGCGGTGACGGCAACCGCGCTGGTGCTGATCGGTGCCGGGAGCGCGCTGACCGTGCTGGTCACCCAGTCCTGGCAGATCCTGTTGACCTGGGGTCTGCTCATCGGCCTGGGAACGGGTTCCATGGCACTGGTCTTCGCCGCCACCATCGCCAACACGTGGTTCTCCAAGAACCGCGGCCTGGTGATCGGCATCCTGACCGCCGGGAGTGCTGCCGGCCAGCTGGTCTTCCTGCCGTTCATCGCCATGCTGGCGCAGGACCCCGGCTGGCGGCTGGCGTCCCTGCTCATCGCCGCAGGTGCGCTGGCTGTGGTTCCGCTGGTGCTGAAGTTCCTCAAGAACTCACCCGCTGACGTCGGGGCATTGCCTTATGGCGAAACCGCAGCTGACGCCGCGGCGCCGGTTTCCGCCGAAGCCCCGGCAGCCGCCCCCAGCAGCAACGCCGCCGTGCGGGCCCTTCAGGTACTCAAACGCGCCAGCAAGGTGCGAACCTTCTGGGCTCTCGTGGCGGGCTTCGCGATCTGTGGTGCCACCACCAACGGGCTCATCGGCACCCACTTCATCCCGTCCGCCCACGACCACGGCATGCCTGAAACCACCGCAGCAGGCTTGCTCGCCGTCGTCGGGATCTTTGACATCCTGGGGACCATTGCCTCCGGCTGGCTGACGGACCGCTTCAACCCTCGAATCCTGCTGGCCGCCTACTACCAGTTCCGCGGCATCGGCCTGCTGGTGCTGCCGCTACTCCTGAGCGCCACGATCCAGCCCAGCATGATCGTGTTTGTGGTGATTTACGGCCTGGACTGGGTGGCCACAGTCCCGCCCACGGCCGCGATCTGCCGCAAGACATTCGGCGCGGACGGCAGCGTGGTGTTCGGCTGGGTCTTCGCCGCCCACCAGCTGGGTGCGGCCGCCGCAGCCCTCGGCGCCGGCGCCATCCGTGACGCCACCGGCCAGTACACCTACGCCTGGTTCGCAGCGGCCGCAATGTGCACTATCGCCGCCGTCATCAGCGCCACCATTCGCCGCGACGCCGTAGCGAGGGAACCGGCACCAGTTGTGGCAGCCTAGCCAATAACCCGTAAACGTCATTTGCATATGTAGTATGTAGCTACGGCGATGCGCCGTTCCACACATGCGGCATATCCCAGCAATCCGACAATGGGACCCGGCCGCCCGCAGCCAGCAAACTTGGGGGACAACGGATGGCACAGAGCGACCTGGACTTACCGGCCTTGGACGGGAAGCCGGCCGACGGCGGGCGTGTCGCCACCTCATCGGCCCCAATGCCTGGCCTGCGGCTGTGGAGGCTGGTTGCCCTGTGGCTGCCGGCGGCCGTTGTTGCCGTTCCCGTATGGTTTCTGCTCTCCAATTGGAACAAACAGGGCCTCGACTTCAGCGTCTACTGGCACGGCGGAAAGATCCTGAACGATGCAGGGTGGCACGCGTCGGCCCTGTACGGTCCGACCCTGGAATGGGCAGGGGGCCCGGGCCTGCCGTTCACGTATCCGCCGTTCGCGGCGCTGGTGTTCAGCCTCCTGGCCCGGCTCCCGGAACCTGTGGCGCTCCAACTGTTCAACGCGGCGGGTGTCGCCGTGGCCGCCTGGCTGTCGGCCCTCGCGGTGCGTTACTGGAACTCCAAACCCGACTGGCGTTCAGCGTTCGAAACACCCCGGAACTCCTGGATTGCGGCCGCCGGGCTTCTGGCCATGCTGACGCTCGGACCTTGGCGCGAGACCCTGGCCTTCGGGCAAATCAACATCCTGCTCATGGGGCTCATGACCGCGGACCTGCTGTCACGGAACCACCGCTGGAACCGCAGCATGCCCGGCAGCGGCTTCCTTGTGGGTGTCGCGGCCGGTATCAAGCTCACTCCGCTGGTCTTCGGCCTGTACTACCTGGTGCGGAAGGACTGGCGCGGCCTAACGAACATGGGTGCCGGCTTTGCGGCGACGGTGCTGGCGGGTTGGCTGCTGCGTCCCGTCGAGTCCCTCCAGTTCTGGTTCGACATCCTGCCGGATACCTCGCGGATCGGCGGCGCGGGATACGTGGACAATCTCTCCATCAAGGGTGCGCTCCTGCACTTCGGAGTCCCCGCCTCAGCCGTGACGGTGCCCTGGCTGCTCCTGAGCCTCGTCGTCGTGGCCATCGCAGTTGCAGTGATTAAATTGGCCAGCGATCAGGGCGCGCGGGTAGTGGCAGCGTCGGCCACTGCGCTCGCCATGCTGCTCATCAGCCCCGTGTCCTGGGCCCATCACTGGGTCTGGATGGCGGCCGTCTTGCCCGCATTCGCATGGACCCTGCGCGGGATTCCCGACCGTTTGCGGCGGCTGCGCGCGGTGATGACCTCCGTGCTGCTGCTCTCCGTCCTGACGTTCTGCTTCTCGCCGAAGACCATCGGGATGGCGTTCGACGCCGAAAATCTGGACATCCAGACACCCGGACTCTGGATCATGGCCTCCAGCGCCGGAGCCTTCTGCGGCGCCGCCATCCTGTGCTGCTGGCTGGCGGCCCTTCGCCGCGGCGCGTTGGAGACTGAGGAGCCTCGTCCCGGCGAGGCGGACAGCACCATTGAACCTGTCCCTGCCAAGGCGGCCCGGACGCAGCTACTAGGCTGATTACATGGGACAGACTCCAACTAAGAGCGACAGTCGCAAAACGGCCCTGATCACCGGGGTTGGCAGGCTCGCCGGCATCGGTGCAGGCATTGCCCGCCAGCTTGCGGCCGACGGCTGGGACCTGGTCCTGACGTACTGGCAGGACTACGACGCCCGGATGCCGTGGGGAATCCAGCCCGACGACGTCGTCCGTCTGACGGCCGAACTCGAGGCGATCGGCGCCCGCGTGTTCACGGTGCCGGCAGACCTGGAGGACCCGGAGGCGGCGGACCGGCTGATGGCCGCTGCCAACGAGCAGGCCGGGCCGCTGGAGGCCATGGTGCTGAGCCACGCCGAGTCCGTGGATTCCGGTATCCTTGACACCACCCTGGAGGCGTTCGAGCGCCACTTTGCCGTTAATGCCAGGGCGAGCTGGCAGCTCATTGCCGCGTTTGCGGGGCAGGCAACGGCCGACGGCGGCGCGATCGTGGCGCTGACCAGCGACCACACCGCGTTCAACCTTCCCTACGGCGCTTCCAAGGGCGCCCTGGACCGGATTGTCATCGCAGCGGCACGGGAGCTGGGCCCGCTCGGGATCTCCGCCAACGTGTTGAACCCGGGACCGATCGACACAGGCTGGATGAGCCGCGAAGTCAGGGAACAGGGCACCCGCCAGCAGCCGGGCGGCCGTCTCGGTACACCGGCCGATGTTGCCGGAACGGTGGCGTTCCTGCTCTCGCCCGCGGGCCGGTGGGTATCCGGCCAGCTGATCAAGTCCGACGGCGGCTTCTCGGCCTGAGGGGGCCGAGCCGCGCCTTTGGTGCGGCGGCCACCCGAACGGCGCTTAGCGGAAGGCGCCGAGGCCGGTGATGTGCTGGCCGAGCACCAGGGTATGTACCTCGTCCGTGCCCTCATAAGTGCGCACCGACTCCAGGTTGGCGGCATGCCGCAGCGGCGAATAGTCCAGGGTGATGCCGTTTCCGCCGAGGATGGAACGGGCCTCCCGGGCGACAGCGATGGCCTCGCGCACGTTGTTCAGCTTGCCCAGTGAGATCTGCTCGGGCCGGAGGGTCCCGGCATCCTTGAGGCGTCCCAGATGGAGCGCCAGCATGGTGCCTTTCTGGATCTCCAGCAGCATGTTGACCAGTTTTTCCTGGGTCAGCTGGTAGCCGGCCAACGGCTTCCCGAACTGGAGCCGTTCCTGTGAGTACCTCAGCGCTGCCTCGTGCGAATCGCGCGCCGCCCCCATGGCACCCCAGGCGATTCCGTACCGCGCCTCGTTCAGGCATGTGAAGGCTGCGCGCAGGCCCAGGGCACCCGGCAGCAGGGCCTCCGGTCCCAGCCGGACGCCGTCGAACACCACATCACACTGGATGGAGGCACGCATGGACAGCTTCCGCACGATGGGCGTGGCGGTGACGCCCGACGTTCCGGCAGGCACCAGGAAGCCGCGGATGCCGTCGTCGGTCCTGGCCCACACCACCATCACACCTGCCACGGAAGCGAACCCGATCCAGCGTTTGGCGCCATCGAGAATCCAGCCGGCGTCGTCCCCTGATCCGTCCCGGCGGGCAACGGTGGTCATGGAGGACGGGTCGGAGCCCGCCGTGGGTTCGGTCAGGGCGAAGCATCCGATCAGCTCGCCGGCGGCCATCCGCGGGAGCCATTCCTGCCTCTGTTCCTCGGAACCCCACTGATGGATGGCTGTCATGGCCAGCGAGCCCTGCACGGAAACGAAGGTGCGGATCCCGGAGTCTCCGGCCTCCAGTTCCATCGCCGCCAGCCCGTATTCGACGGCGGAGCGGCCGGGGCAGCCGTAACCCTCCAGATGCATCCCCAGGACCCCAAGCTCGCCGAGCTCCGCGGCAAGCTCCAGTGGGAAGACGGCGTCGTCATACCAGCGTGCAATGTCCGGTTTGATCCGCTGGTCCGTGAAATCGCGGATCCGCTCCCGGACAGCCAGTTCCTCGGGGGTCAGGAGCGAATCAAGGGCCAGGATGTCGGAGGGGTCCGCTGCCTTCGGCATGTCGTCAGGCGTGCTCATCCGCGCATCCCAGGGCTGGTGGTGCCCGGCTGTTGTGCCAGGAAGTACCCACGCGTGGACGGCAGGAACCTGCACACGACGGCCAGCACGACGCCGAGGGCCAGGAGCGCCACGCCGCTCACGAATGCCCCGCCGACGCCAAAGATCTGGGTGTCACCGTACGCCGGGTCCCACATCTGGACAGCTGAGACGAAGAAGGCCGCCGTCAGCATCAGGGCGCCCAGGAGGGGGAGGATCCCTCGGAACCAGAGGTTACGCCCGGAGCTCCGCAGCGTGCCGCGGAAATACCAGCAGCACGCGAATCCCGTGAGCGCATAGTAGAACGCGACAAACAGGCTGATGGAGCTGATGGAGTCGGCGAGCAGGTTTTCGCTGAGGAAGCTCATGGCCACGTAGTACACAACGGCCGCAGCACCCATCACCTGCGTGGAGAAGCCGGGGGTCTGGTTTCGCGGATGGACTTCACCGAACTTGGGCGGCAGCGCGCCGTGGACGCCCATGGACAGTGTTCCGCGGGCCGTCGGGAGAATGGTGGTCTGCGTGGAGGACAGCACCGAGGCCAGCACGGCCACCACAATCAGCCAGCCCCACGGACCCAGGACCACGTCCTTCATGGCCAGGAACACATCGTCCTGGTTGGCTTCGTTGCCAAGGCCGATTCCTTCCGTACCCACTGAGGCATACATCATCACCAGGAGTGCCACTGAGACGTAGATGGCCACCAGGACAAAGGCGGAGATGACCGCGCCGCGGCCGGGCGTCGTGGAGGGGTTTTCGGTTTCCTCGTTCACCGCCAGGCAGGTATCCCAGCCCCAGTAGATGAACAGGGCCAGCAGAGCCCCGTGCACTACGGCGCCCGGATCGGCAAAGGCGCCTGCGGGGTTGAACCACTCTAGGTCGAAGGTTTGACTGGTTGTGGCTTCGCCGGATGCCCCGCCCGCGATACCCACGATGATGGCCAGCGCGAAGATCCCCAGGGCGATGTACTGCACATATGTCAGCACGCGCTGGACCTGCTCGCCCAGCCGGATTCCGCGATAGTTCACCAGAGTCATAAAGGCGATGAACACCACGCCCGTGGCCGTGACCAGCACCTTGTTCTCCGCCAACGAGCCGTCCCCGATCAGGAGCCACAAGTACTGTCCCGCTACCTGGGCCAGGTTGGCCAGCACCACGATTCCGGCCAAGGCAACGCCCCAGCCCCCCAGCCACCCCGCCCAGGGCCCGAAGGCCCGCCGCGACCAAGTGAAGGTGGTGCCGCAATCAGGCATGGCGCTGTTGAGTTCCCGGAAGGCATAAGCAATAAACAGGACGGGGATGAACCCGAGCAGCAGGATCAGCGGGGTGTAGTCGCCGTTCACAGCCACGATCAGGCCCAGGGTGGCCGCCAGCGAGTACACCGGGGCGGTGGAGGCCAGCCCCAGCATGACCGAGTCGCCGAGGTCCAGGATCCCGGCGCGCAGCCCCTTGGCCGGGACGCCACCGCCTGATGGTCCCCGCTTCCCGCCTCCCGCCGTCGTCGTCTTTGCGCTCATGGCGTGGTCACCGGGCTCATGAATGTTATGGGGCTCATAGGGCGATACCTGCTTTGCTGGAGTGGGCCTGCGCCGAAAGCGGAGCCGGGGCGTCGATGGTGTTGGGCACAAAACGGCAGAAGTAATCGGTGATGGGGCCGTCAGATTCCCGGATCCCACAGCCCACGGACTCGCCGTCCACCACCCACAGGCCCAGGACCGGGTGATTGCCGTCAAAGTCCGGCAGCTGGTGGTACTGCTGGTAGCACCAGCCCTCGCGGCCGTAACCGCCGGGCTGCTCGAGGCTGATGCCGTCCGCGTGGAGCCGGATGTTGTCGCCCTCCCGGCCGTGTAAGGGCTTGGCCACCCACTCCTTGAGCGGGCCGGGCTCGTTCAGGTACGCAGGCAGCAGGTTGGGGTGGTCCGGGTACAGGTGCCACAGCGCTGCCAGGAGTGCCTTGTTGGAGAGCAGCATCTTCCAGGCAGGTTCCACCCAGCGCGGATTGTGGGCGCGCTGGAGCAGCCGGTGCCCGAACGGTTCCTTCATCATCAGCTCCCAGGGATAGAGCTTGAACATGGTGCTGATCATGAAGTTGTCCAGGTCCACGAAGCGGTTGAGGTTGGGGTCCCAGCCGATATCGGACATGTTGATGCCGATGGTGGTCCACCCCGCCTGGCTGGCCACATCGCGCATGTACGCTGCGGTCATCCAGTCCTCGCCGGATTCCTCGGCCTCGGAGTGGGCAATGTGAAGGGTGCTCATGCCGGTGCGGTACTGCATCTTTTTCCACTGCCGGATCAGGGCCTCGTGGATGCCGTTCCACTGGTCTTTCTCCGGAAAAACGTCCTGCAGCCAGAACCACTGCGCGACGGCGGCCTCGATCAGGCCGGTCGGAGTGTCGGCGTTGTATTCCAACATCTTGGCCGGCCCGCCCTGCCCGTCGTAGATGAAGTCGAAGCGGCCGTAGACGTCGATGTCGCCGGCCTGAAGCGACTCACCAGCAAGTTCCAACGCCTGGGGCCCAATGCCGATGGTGCCCATGGCTCCCGTGGCCAGGAATTTAGCCGCTTCCAGGCACATTTTGTGCATGTCCTCGGCCGTCACCTCGAGCGCCTCCACTTCGTCCATGGTGAACTCGTAGTAGGCGCCCTCATGCCAGTATTCGACCTTCCGGCCGTCCGGCATGGTGGTGGTGGAGAAGACCAGGCCCTGCTCTTCGATCTTCTGCTTCCAGCCAGGCCTGGGCTCCGATAACAAACGCTTCATGCCTAGCCCCCCGTGCTTCCGCCGCCTTTGGAGCTGCTGCCAAAGCCGCCCCGGCTGACGGTGCCGCCCTTGGTGCTGTAGCCAGTGGATGCCTTGGCGCCGCTGGGAATGGTGGACGTGTAACTCGGATAGGCGGAGCGGTTCTGGCCTACCGCCGGAACACTGGCGCCGCGGGAATAGAAGTACCACGCGAAGAGGCCGCCGCTCCGCCCGGCCGAGCTGTTGCACTGGGTATCGTCCACGCGTTCGCCGGTTTCGTCGTTGAAACACACCTGTGCGTAGTCGGCCTCGTCCTGGTTGCTGGCCACCACTGCGGTGATGGTTCCCGCGAGCAAGGCCGTGACACCCAGGCCAACCACCACAGTGCGCCGCTGCGAACGCTTTTTGCGCGCTGCCGCCTCAGTGGCCTGGCGCTCACGGTCCCTGGCGAAGGGGTCCACCACCGTGGGTGGTTCATTCAGGAGTTCAGGATGGAGTTCCGGTTTGGGCACCTGCCAGGGTGGGGCCTTCGCGGCGTCAGGGGCCGCTGGTTCGGCAGGGCCCTCTTTCGGATCCTGCTCCGGATCCTTGTTCGGGTCCACGGCGTCCCCCCCTCGATAGTCCATGCTGCACAGGCGCGGCGTCGCGCCCTGAATCTCAATCCTCAAATCAGCGTAGTCCCTGCCCGTGCCGCCTGCGAGCAGAAGCCGGTGGAGAACTTCCACCTCCTTGATAGGAGATGCCACCGCGGTGGAACTTACACTGGAGCCATGGAAACTGCCTCTGTGCTTGCCGTCTGCCGAGTCCACAAGCTCCTCAGTGATGAAGGAAGTGTCGGAGTGACGGCAATCGACAAGAGGGCGGTTGAGGGGCCAGTCAAGGTGCACAAACTGGGCCTGCACGGCGACATCCAGGCTAGCCGGATCCATCACGGTGGCGAGGACCAGGCCATCTACGCCTATTCCCAAGCCGATGCGGACTACTGGGCAGGTGAGCTGAACCGGGACCTCCCGCCGGGAATCTTCGGGGAGAACCTCCGCGTCGCTGGCATCGACGCCACCGGGGCAGTGATCGGTGAACGCTGGAAGATCGGGATGGACGTCGAAGTTGAAGTCACCTCGCCCCGCACCCCCTGCGCCACGTTCCAGCGCCGGATGGGGGAGCCTAAGTTCGTCAAGCGCTTCACGGATGCCGGGAGGGTGGGAGCGTACCTCAGGGTGATCCGTACCGGCAGCATCCGCGCGGGCGATCACATCCACCGCGTGTTCGTGCCTGCGCATGGGGTCACCGTCGGCAAGTGGTTCAGCGAGCCCGATCTGGAGTCCATGGAAGCGCTGCTGGACGCCGAGGCCGATGGCGAGATCCGCCTGCAGCAGCCCGAATATCACCAGAAGTTCGAGGCGCTGCAGCGCCAGCTGGGCCGGTGACCCTGCACTGAATCGGGCCGGAACCTGCTGCCGTGTGCGCAAGCTCACCGCCGCCGTCGGCCGTTCGATTACGCCTGGGACGATCTGTGCCTTACACTTGAAATATCCCCCACTCCGGAAATCCCTTATTCCTGCCCAATTTTTGAGGCAGGACTGGCAAGTGTTGGGGCCCGCTACTGTGATGCGGGCATTTTCATAGGGAGAGCCGGCTAAAGAAAACGCTGTACAGACTGCTGGGATAGCAGCCAAGAGATGCAGCGGGAAGTCCTGCCACGGGATTGCGAAAGCGCCGGACTTCCAGTGACCGGCCGGTCAATGTATGCCCGGCACCTACGGCACACGTACTGCGGCTCCGCTCACCTCGGGTAGTGCCGCCTGGCCCCCTATGGATGAGGAAATTTCCCTATGCCCGAAAATCAGAACGACCCTACCGCTGAAGCGGCAGCCACGGAAAACACCGTGAACGACGTCGAGACCGCACCTCCCGCTGTCTTCATCGAAGCGCCGCAGGCTGAAGAAGCCCCCGCTCCCACGGACGAAGAGGCCCCCGCCGCCCCCACGGAAGCTCCTGCAGCCAAGGCTGAGGAATCCGAAGAAGAAGGCGTTAAGTTCGCCGATCTTGGCATCGATCCCCGCGTCCTTGCAGCCCTGCAGGACGTCGGCTACGAAAAGCCTTCCCCCATCCAGGCAGCGACCATCCCGTTGCTGCTTGAAGGCCGCGACGTCGTGGGCCTCGCCCAGACCGGCACCGGTAAGACTGCAGCATTCGCAGTACCGGCACTGTCCCGCCTGGCCGAGCTCCACGACCTCAACGGCCCGTCCCGCAAGACGCAGGCACTGGTCCTGGCCCCGACCCGCGAGCTCGCGCTCCAGGTTGCCGAGGCCTTCACCTCCTATGCCAAGCACATCGATGACTTCACGGTCCTCCCGGTTTACGGTGGCTCCGCCTACGGCCCCCAGCTCGCCGGCCTGCGCCGCGGTGCCCAGGTTGTTGTGGGTACCCCCGGCCGCGTGATCGACCACATCTCCAAGGGCTCCCTGGACCTGTCCGAACTCCAGTACCTCGTACTGGACGAGGCCGACGAAATGCTCCGCATGGGCTTCGCCGAAGACGTGGAGCAGATCTTCCAGCAGACACCGTCGGACCGCCAGGTGGCGCTGTTCTCGGCCACCATGCCGAGCCAGATCCGCAGGATGTCCAAGCAGTACCTGAACAACCCTGCTGAGATCTCGGTGAAGTCCAAGACCACCACCGGCGCCAACACCAAGCAGCGCTACCTGCAGGTCATGGGCCCCCACAAGCTTGATGCCCTCACCCGCATCCTCGAGGTGGAAGAGTTCGACGGCGTCATCGCCTTCGTACGCACCAAGATGGCTACCGAGGACCTGGCTGACAAGCTGAAGGCCCGCGGCTTCCAGGCGGCGGCCATCAATGGTGACATCCCGCAGCAGCAGCGCGAGCGCACGGTTGACGCGCTGAAGGAAGGCCGCATCGACGTCTTGGTGGCCACCGACGTCGCAGCCCGTGGCCTTGACGTGGAGCGCATCAGCCACGTCATCAACTACGACATCCCGCACGACACCGAGTCCTATGTGCACCGCATTGGCCGCACCGGCCGTGCAGGCCGCTCCGGCGACGCGATCCTCTTCATGACGCCGCGGGAGAAGTACCTGCTGCGCTCCATCGAGAAGGCAACCCGCCAGCCGGTGGAACAGATGCACCTCCCCACGGCCGAGACCGTGAACACGCTCCGCCTGGGCAAGTTCGCCGAGCGGATCACCGAGACCCTTGAGTCCGAGGATGTTGCAGCGTTCCGCGACCTCATCTCCTCCTACGAGGAAGAGCACAACGTACCGGCCGCTGAGATCGCTGCCGCACTGGCGGTCATGGCGCAGGGCGGACAGCCGCTGCTGGTCAAGGAACTGCCTGCTGCTCCGGAATTCCAGAAGCGCGAGCGCGCCAAGGACGGCTTCGGTTCCCGTGGCCCGACCCGCACGCTGACCGAGGGCAACGCCACCTACCGGATCGCCGTCGGACGCCGCCAGCGCGTCATGCCGGGTTCCATCGTGGGCGCCATTGCCAACGAAGGCGGCATCTCTTCGGCCCAGATCGGCGGCATCGACATCCGCTCGGACCACTCCCTCGTGGAGCTCCCGGCTGACCTGAGCCCCGAGCAGCTGCGCGCCCTGTCCCGCACCCGGATCGGCGGCGAGCTGATCCACCTCGAGCTGGACAACGGACGCAAGCCGTCCGGCGGCGGCGAGCGGGGCGGCTACCAGGGCAGCCGTGGCGGAGACCGCGGCGGCTACTCCGGCGGTGACCGTGGGGGCAACTTCAAGGGCAGCGGCGGGTTCAAGAAGGAATTCCGCAAGACCGAAGGCGGCGCTGCTGACCGCGGCGGCCGCTCCTACAGCGAACGTTCGGAGCGCAGCGTTGGCGCCGACAGCGGGGCCACCCGCGGTCAGGCCAGCGACTCCCGCTTCGGCGGCCACGGCGACGGCTCACGCAAGCCCCGCCACGGCAACGAAGGCGGACAGCGCGACTTCAACCGCAAGGGCAAGTGGTAAACGTCAGCTAGTCTGACGTTTCCCCCGATGGGCCGGCTTTCGAGCCGGCCCATCGGCGTTTAACGCCCGACGGCGGGAGCTGGCAAGGCGCCTGTCCGGGCTGTCCGTGCCTAGCGCCGCCGTCGGAAGTCCGGCCCGCGGGGAGCGGGGTCCTTGGAGGAGCCTGCTTCCGGCCATACGATCGAAGGGCTACCGGTCTGCGTAGCTGCGGGACCTTGCCGGACTGATTCCTGGCCGGGGACCGCACAGCTTAGCGAAAGGCATCACGTGGGATTCCTGGACGATCTGAAAAAGAACCTCGGCTTCGGCGCAAAGGACGGGCGGCACAGCGAGCCTCAGCCCGCCCCAGGCTTGGATGCGGATGCCAGCCGGGGGACACCTGCCCCCGCTCCTGCCGCAGGCGCAGGGACCGCCACTCCCCAGGCGACTGCAGAGGCGACCGCGGAGGCCACAGCCCAGCAGGATGCGGCAACGCGTGAGGCGGCCCAGCAGCAGGCCGCCGAAGAGTCCGCCGACGCCCAGCAGGTCGCGGCCGCCCAGGCCGCTGCCGATGCCGTGGCGGCACAGCAGGCGGATTCTGTACCTCCTGTCACGCCTGCGCCCGCAGATCAGCTGACAGGGGTGTCGGAGGTCGTGGTTGAGCCAGGCGATACCCTGGCTGGCATCGCGATGCAGTTCGCGGTGGACCTGGACGAACTCATCGCTGTCAACGCCGATACCGTGCCGAATCCGGACGTGATCTACCCGGGGCAAGTGATCCGCCTGCCGTAGATCTGACCGTCAGGACAGGCCACAAAAGAGCCGCCGATGCAACTGTTTCGGCGGCTCTTGACCTGCCTCCATGGCGATTTGTTGGTGGTGAAATCTTCCGGTAGAGTATTTACTCGTTGCCCCCCTAGCTCAGTGGTAGAGCGCGTTCTTGGTAAGAACGAGGTCACCGGATCGATTCCGGTGGGGGGCTCTGGATGAGGGCCTGTGTCAAGGCGGTTTTGACCGGCTTGATGCAGGTTTTTCTCATTCGTGGCGGTGTAGCTCAGTTGGTTAGAGCGCACGACTCATAATCGTGAGGTCGGGAGATCGAGCCTCCCCACCGCTACAAGCTGAGCCCCCGAAATCCTTGAGATTTCGGGGGTTTTTTGTCTCCACGTTTAGGGGGCGTCGGCGTCCTGGTACGTGTTGGTTTACGGCGCCTGGGCGGCCATCGTGGTGGTGGTTTTCCCGCCCGTCTTTCAGCTTCGCCTGATCACCCTGGATGTCCCCTGCGATAAGTGACCGTGACAAGTACACCGTTTCGCCGTAGCTTGGCAACACCTGCCGAATGGGGATATCAGTGGACTTCTTCGAAACAATCCTGTTTCCGTTCAAATGGCTTGTGTCCATCATCATGGTGGGATTCCATGAGGGCCTAAGCTCCATCGGCATGCCGGCAGCGGACGGCTGGACCTGGACACTCTCCATTATCGGGCTTGTGCTGGTCATCCGTGCCGCACTGATTCCCGTGTTCCTGAAACAGGTCAACGCCCAGCGCCGCTTGCGGCTCCTGCAGCCTGACCTGAAGAAGCTCCAGGAGAAGTACAAGGGCAAAACTGATCCCCTTTCGCGGCAGGCCATGGCTCAGGAACAGATGGCGCTGTACAAGGAGCACGGGACCAACCCCTTCTCGGCCTGCCTCCCCATGCTGATCCAGATGCCGTTTTTCTTTGCCCTCTTCCAGGTGCTCTCAGGCATCACCACTGCAGCCAACCAAGGCACAGGCATTGGCGCCATGAGCCACGAGCTAGTGGTGCAGTTCGATGAAGCCAGCATTTTCGGCGCTCCGCTGTCTGCATCCGTGCTCCATGGCGGCGGCGGGGATCCAGTTGCGGTGGCAGTGCTGACCATTCTGATGATCCTTGCCATGACGGCCTCGCAGTTCATCACGCAGAAACAGATCATGGCCAAGAACATGCCAGAAGAGGCCACGGCGAGCCCGTTCCTGCAGCAGCAGAAGGTGGTGCTCTACATCCTGCCGGTCGTTTTCGGTGTGGGTGGCATCATCTTCCCCATCGGCGTCCTGACCTACTGGACCATCACCAACCTCTGGACCATGGGGCAGCAGTTCTTCGTCACCGGCCGGCGGGCGCCCGGTCAGGGCAGGCTCCCGCATCAAGGGTGAACCTATCCAACCATCAGCGAACACGACAGAATGGGCGCATGGCTCAACTGACCTACACAGGCATCACCTCGCTCGACGGGTACATCGCGGACCTGGACGGAAACTTCGGCTGGAGCGCGCCGGACGAGGAAGTCCATGCGTTCGTCAACGATCTGGAGCGCTCAGTTGGCACCTTCCTTTTAGGACGCCGGATGTACGGGGTCATGTCCGTCTGGGAAACCCTGGACACCGAAAACGAGCCGCCGGTCATGCAGGACTATGCCCGCATCTGGCAGGCTGCGGAGAAGATCGTCTACTCCAGCAAGCTCACCGAGGCGTCCACGTCGCGCACAAGGATCGAGCCCACGTTCAGCCCGGAAGCCGTCCGGCAGCTCAAGGAAAGCAGCAGCCGCGAGATCAGCATCGGAGGCGCCAACCTCGCAGCCTCGGCCCTCTCGGCAGGGCTCGTGGACGAATGCCGGCTGTTCATCAACCCCGTGGTGGTGGGAGGCGGCACGCAGTTCCTGCCGGACGGCCTCGCCCTGAAGCTTGAACTGCTCGAGGACCACCGGTTCGGAAACGGCGTCGTCTACCTCCGTTACCGCACCCTCTCCTGACCCCGCCAGCACGGATAAGGCATGCAGGCGACAGATGACCCCATGGCTGGCCGCGAGGGGCAGAATATAACGATGACCCGCATCGCAATCATCGGCGGCCACGGCAAAGTGGCCCTCCACCTGTCCGCCCTCCTTACAGAGGAAGGCCACAGCGTCACGTCCTTTATCCGCAATCCGGACCATGCCGGAGATGTCGCGGCAACCGGCGCGACGCCGTCGGTACTGGACGTTGAAAACTCGACGACGGCGGCCATCGCCGATGCGATCCGGGGACACGACGCCGTGGTCTGGTCTGCCGGCGCAGGCGGCGGGAGCCCGGAGCGGACCTACGCCGTGGACCGGGACGCCGCGATCCGGTCGATGGACGCGGCAGCCGAGGCCGGCGTCGGGCGTTACATCATGGTGTCCTACCTGGGAGCCCGTCCGGATCACGGGGTGCCGCCGGACAACGGCTTTTATCCCTATGCGGAGGCCAAGGCGGCCGCCGACGAATACCTGCGCCGCACCCCGCTGGCGTGGACCATCCTGGGTCCCGGATCGCTGACCGACAAGCCCGGGACCGGGCGTATCGACGTCGACCCCGCGCCGGGGGAGGGCAGCCGCGAGACCTCCCGCAGCAATACCGCGATTGTGGCGGCTGCTGTCCTGGACCTGCCGGAAACGGCAGGCAGGACCATCGAATTCCGTGACGGCACCCTGCCGGTGTCCGCGGCACTGCAGCCGCTCACCTAGCAGGGGTGGAGGTTCAGGCCTTCAACTCCAGGTCCAGGGTGTTATTCTCCACGTAGTCCAGGGCACACCTGACTGCGCCCACGGTCACGATCGAGTCGCCAGTGAGCATTCCTCGGGCACATCCAGGTCCGTGGGCTCGATCACGAAAACCGGAAACACCCACGCCCGCCGGCTTCCCGTCGAAGCGGCCTGGCACCACCGCACGCCATGCAACACCCCCGTCCAGGCTCATGCACTCCCGGTGGGAGGATACCCTCGGCTCCCTCAGCGCAGCCCTGACATGATTCGCATCTTAATCAGCTATCTCCTGAGTGCGCAGCACAAGGTCCAGGCTGTTTTTCTCCACATAGTCCAAGGCGCTCCTCGTGGCACCTACAGCAACTATCGAATCTTCTAGCGGAGAAACGGCGATCCGCGGCGGGGTCGCCGTAAATTCTTTCAGTCGCTCGGCGATGGGCTCAAGCAGCACCCCGGCGGACTTAGCCACGGCGCCGCCGATAACGACCAGTTCCGGGTTGAAGATGGTGGCCACCGCTCCGATGACCCTGGCCATCCTGTCCGCGAGACGGTCCAGGATTTTTACGGCCACATCGTCCCCATCCGCCGCTGCGGCGAAAACATGTTCGGCTTCGACGCCCTCCTGGGCATGCGTTCGTAGGGATGTCTTGGCTTTGCCTGCCAGGGCTTCAATGGCCCATGTTCTGGCCATGAGGGCGATACCGAAGGTATCGCCTACACCTTCGACCTGCTTCAGGAACGCCAACTCGCCGGCACCGCCGTGACTGCCGTGCAGGAGTCGCCCGCCGTCGATGACTCCCGAACCGAAGCGTTCGCTGGAGAGGATCACCACGACGTCGTCCACGCCGGCAGAGGCGCCGCGCCAGCGTTCACCCAAGGCAGCAAGGTTTGCATCGTTTTCCAGCATCACGGTCCAGCCGTGGAGGTCCTGAAAAGCGGCTTTGATGTCTACATCAAAAAGCTCCCAGAAGCGTTGGGTGGCCAACACCTCACCGTTTCGGTCAACAGGTGCTGCGATTCCCACGCTCACAGTAAGCACCTTGTCGGCAGAAACACCTGCGTTTTGAAGGGCCGTCATCGCCGTCCGATCGATGACGGCAAGACGTTCCTCGGCAGTCATCTGGCCGGGGATGCGCTCCTCGGCCCTGATTTGGACGCCGGGGAATGGTTGACTGGACCTTCCGACAGTTTCCCCCCGGAGGTTTGATACCACGGCAGTGGCCTTTGCGATTCCCACGTCCACGCCCATGACGTAACCGGCACTTTCGTTGAGCTCGAACCGGCGGGCCGGCCGGCCTTTCTGGTACTCGCCGAAGGCGCGCTGGTTCTCCAGTTCCCTGATCCAACCGCGTTCCATCAGCTCCTCGCACACCGATATGGCGGTGGCCCGTGCGAGTCCAGTTGCCTGCATGACCTCAGTAACTGTCACTGCACGCGAAGCTCGGATGAAGTCCAGAACCGCACTGGCGCTTGCTCTGCGCAGCAGTTGAGGCCCGGCTGTTGAGATCACAGAAGACATGGGTATTGACCTCTCTCTGAGTTATGCACATAATACTTGAAGGACTAAATTTTGGTCCGGAATTAAATCGGACTGTTTCCTGGACTCCCCTTGGAGGAGTCGCGTAGTCATTACGGTTCCCCTTACTCACATCTTCCGGGCCCCAGTGTGGGCTTGGTCAGGAGGTCAACGTTGATCCAACAAGTCTCGATGAGCGGCCGCAGGCGGAAAGCGCTGTTATCGGCTTTGGCTATCGGCACCAGCATTCCCGCCGCTCTCGCCGGTATGGCTCTACCTGCGATTGCGGCGCATACAGAGTTGCCAAGCTCCGTGACTCTTGTCGGGTCGCTTCAGGATGAACTGGGGTGTGCAGGGGAATGGCAGCTGGAATGTGCGGCTACACGGCTTCAGCCTGTCCCGGGCACGGAAGGTATTTACCAAGCGACCTTCGACGTTCCGGCCGGAAGTTATGAAGTCAAGGCTGCCCTAAACGACTCCTGGGCAGAGAACTATGGTGCGGATGGAATTGCCGGTGGTGCGAACATCCCGGTCCAGGCACCGGGAGGACCGGTGACGTTCACTTACGACCACAGCACGCACCGTTTAAGTGACGACTTGCCTGAGTCCTTGGGCGGTCCCTCTGCAGGACACTGGCTCACGTCGGACACGATTGCGTGGAAGGGACTTGACCCGGCCCAGGCGACTTCATTCGCGCTCTACACTGCCGCAAACGGCGGCCTTACAGTCTCGGACGGGAACATACGCGGCGGAAAGGCCAAGCCGCTTAGCCTCCAGCCTGGGGGACTTGACGGCGCGTTGGCTGCGAAATATCCGCACCTGGCCGGGTCCACGGTAATGAAACTGCACGCGGACGCAGCACGGGAAGCGCGGGAACTTCTCAAGGGCCAGCTAATTCTGTCTGCCCAGGACGCGGCAGGCAAAACCGTCGCAACGACCGGCCTTCAGATCCCCGGGGTCCTGGATGAGGTGTATGCCTCGGCTGCAAAGCAGGACCTCGGGCTGCGCTGGAAGAGCGATCGGCCGGAGCTGTCCCTTTGGGCGCCCACCGCGCGCAACGTGACACTCCAGGTCTACGCCAACGGATCCGGCGGGGAGCCCAAAGCCAGCGTCCCTATGAAAGACGGCCGAGACGGCGTCTGGTCAGTCCTAGGCGACAAGGGATGGAAGGGTGACTACTATCTCTTCGAAGTGGAAGTTTTCGTCCCCGAGACAGGCAAAGTCGAGAAGAACTTCGTCACCGATCCTTACAGTGTGGGATTGTCAACGAACTCCGAACGCAGTTTCCTCGTGAATCTGGGCGACCCGGCCTTGGCTCCCGCCGACTGGGAAAACATCGCCAAGCCTGTCGTCGAAAAACCCGAGGACCTCTCGATCTACGAACTGCACGTCCGTGACTTTTCTATCGCAGACAAGACCGTGCCGTCCTCGGACCGTGGAACCTATAAGGCTTTCACTCACCAAGACAGTGACGGCATGCACCACCTGCAGGAAATGACCAAGTCTGGCATCAACGCCGTCCACCTTCTCCCGGTGAATGACATGGCCACCATCGATGAACGTCGCGAGCTGCAACAGGAACCGCACTGTGATCTGCCGGCCCTTCCCCCAGCCAGTGAAGAACAGCAGGCCTGCGTAGGCGCCGTTGCCGCCAAGGACGGGTTCAACTGGGGTTATGACCCACTGCACTACACAACCCCGGAGGGGTCCTACGCCACCAATCCCGAGGGCGCCGTCCGAACCCTCGAATTCCGTGAAATGGTCGCAGGGCTAAACAAAGCAGGGGCCCGCGTGATCCAGGATGTCGTCTACAACCACACTTCCGGCGCCGGACAGAACTCCTCCCATAACCTGGACCGCATCGTCCCGGGCTACTACCACAGGCTCAACCCGACCACCGGCGCCGTGGAGACTTCAACCTGCTGCGCCAACACTGCAACGGAAAACACCATGATGGGCAAGCTCACGGTCGATTCCCTCGTCACGCTGGCCAAGACATACAAACTGGACGGATTCCGCTTTGACCTGATGGGACACCACACCAAGCAGAACCTCCTCGATGTCAGGGCAGCTCTGGACATGCTGACACTCCAGCGCGACGGAGTGGACGGAAAGAACATCTACCTCTACGGGGAAGGCTGGGATTTCGGGGAAGTCGCTAACGGCGCACGCTTCGTCCAGGCCACTCAGCAGAACATGGCCGGCACGGGAATCGGCACCTTCAACGACCGGCAACGCGACGCCGTCCGCGGAGGTACCCCCTTTGACGAGGACCCGCGCATCCAGGGCTTCGCCTCCGGGCTCTTTACCGATCCGAATCTGTCCCCGGCCAACGGAAGCCCGCAGGAACAGCGGGCCACGCTCCTGCTCGCCCAGGACCAGCTCAAAGTCGGCCTCACCGGAAACCTCAAGGACTACTCATTCATTGACCGAACCGGGGTCACCGTAAAGGGCTCGGACGTCGTCTATGGGGGCAAGCCCGCCGGGTACACGGCGGACCCCTCTGAAGCGATCACCTACGTTGACGCGCACGACAATGAGACCCTCTTCGACGCACTGACGCTGAAGCTTCCCCAGAGAACCTCCATGGAGGATCGCATCCGGATGAACACCCTCGCCCTGAGCACCACGGCCTTCGGCCAAGGCGTATCGTTCTGGCAAGCAGGCGCAGAAAACCTGCGCAGCAAGTCCCTGGACCGAAACAGCTACGACTCCGGTGACTGGTTCAACGTGCTGGATCACACCGGTACCACGAACGGGTTCGCCCGGGGCCTACCGCCTGAGCGCGACAACAGGGACAAATATCCCTACATGAAGCCCCTGCTTGCAGACCCGAAGCTGGTCCCGCAGCCGGTACATATCGCCGCCGCTCGTGAGCGCGCCGAAGAGCTGCTCGAAATCCGCAGGAGCTCTCTGCTGTTCCACCTTGGGGACGCCAAACTCATCCAACAAAAGCTCTCCTTCCCCTCGGCCGGCCCAGACCAGGCTCCCGGGGTTGTGGTGATGCGACTGGACGACACCGTGGGCTCTGACGTCGACAAGGACGTCAAGGGCATGGTCGTCATCTTCAATGCCTCGGACAAGCCGGCTACCCAGACCGTTCCGGGCACAGCGGGCGCGAGGTACAGCCTTCACCCGGTCCAGGCCTCGGGCACTGACCCGATTGTGAAGACGGCAGCCTATGATCCCGCCAGCGGTTCATTCACCGTCCCCGCCCGCACCGTAACCGTCTTCCAAGCCAAGTAAACGCAAGGGCCGGCAGAGTCGCTCTGCCGGCCCCTTGCCCCTGTAGTGAAAAGGGAAACACTCATATGCAACTGGTTATCCGTATCTCGGCCGAGACCTGCACCAAGAGGGACGTGGACGTCCGGCTTAATGAGCGATCGACACCGTCATGAGCATGGCGACAAGGGAACGGAGCGGAGGGGTGCTTGTCACCAGGCACTCGCCCGCACACTTCACCGTCGCCATCACCGCAGAGGTCCCTTATGGCTGGGTAAGAGAACACGACGAGACATGACCGGTCATATTCACATCACCAGCCCGCCACTACCAGCCCATAGATACCCCGCACCAGGCGCCAAGGGAAGGACGGTTGCGTCCCGCCGCCGCTAGCGATGCACATGTTGGCGGAACTCGAGAATGTTTTGGTCGCTGCGGCGACCAGAAGAACCCCCTACAGGATGCAGAGCGTCGCACCCAGGCAATCAGGCTGGGCGAATTTTGCCATAAAGCCGCCGGTTCTGAACTACCGAGACGCACAGCCGTGGATGGGCTGTGGCAGCCTCTTGCCCCATGGCACGGCCTCAGCCATTCCCTGGCTTCCCCTCTGTCCTGAATGGGCACCTCTTGAGGTCTGGCCCCTATTTTCGGGCCCGAACTTCATCTAGAAGTCTTAACCCCTCGAAGCCTTGACTTTGTGGCCTGCCTCACCTCATGCTTTTGACGGGCACTAAATTTACTAAAAATATAAAATGCTTCGCGGTTTGGCCTGCCCGTTGGCCACCGCCTAGCGAAAGGAATGACATCGATGTCTGACTCCCTCTTCTCACGTTCTGTTGACCGCCGTGCCGTGTTGCGGACCGGTATGTTGGGTGCGCTGGGCCTGGCAGCCGCCCCGGCACTGGCGGCCTGCGGTGGCGGTCCCACCTCCGGCGGATCCGGCACCGGAGGTAGTGTTTCCTGGGCAGCATGGGCCAACCCCGGCGAGGATGAACGCTATAAGCAGTTCGCCACCGAGCTCGGCAAGAAAATCAACGCCAAAGTCAACTTTCAGGCCGTCGTCGGCGACTATCAGGCCAAGATGCTCTCACAGCTTGCGGGCGGTGCTGCCCCCGATGCCTTCTACGTGGGCGATGCCGATATGGCCAAAATGATTGATGCCAAGCAAATCTCGGACTTGACCGAATACCTCAACGGCGGGAATGCCCCCATCAAGCTTGACGACTTCCCGGAGGATCTGTACCAGTGGTGCAAGCCTGCCGATGGCAGCGCCGGGATTTTCGGCATCCCGGTGGATTGCAATCCTTCTGTGCTCTGGTTCAACAAGGACGTTCTCTCCGCCGCAGGGGTGTCCCAGGATCCCTCACAGCTTTTCGAGGCAGGAACTTGGACTCCGGACGCGCTGGAGGATCTGCTGGGCAAGGTCCGCGCTTCCGGCAAGAAGGGGCTGATCCTGTCCAACTGGTGGTTCAACTGGTGCTGGGCCACTACCATGTCCGGTGGTCAATTGATCGACGAGTCCGGCAAGCTGGTTTTTGCCGACGATCCCAAGGCCCAGGAGGGACTGGAATGGCTGCTTGAACAGTTCAGGTCCGGCAACGTCACCTATGCAGGTTCCCTGCCTAAGGGCCAAAGCGGGGACGCCCTTTTCCTTGCCGGCCAACTCGCCTTAAACAATGTCGGCCGTTGGGCCCTGCCGACGCTGAAGGAGGTCAAATTCGGTTATGACATCGCCCCTGTCCCCTCGTCCTCGGGCAAGGACATCGTGCCGGTACCGGTCGCTGCGGCGGCCATTGCCCTCAATACCAAGGCCAAAAACCGAGAAAAAGGCCTAGAGCTGATCGGCAACTACGTCAGCCGCGACGGTCAGAAATTCCGGCTCTCCGGTGGCGGTAACGCCGTGCCATCAATCAAGGGACTGGACGAGATCGCCACAGAGGGCGGCGTGCCGGTGCACGGCCAGTGGTTCAACGATGTTGTGGCCAACGGATACGCCATTCCCCGTGCTTTCGTCGGCAATTCGAAAACCGCGACTGAACTGCCCCTTCTGGTCGACAAGCTGTTCAAGGATTCCTCGACGACGGCGGCGTCTTTCAGCTCTGCGGTCACCCGGCTGGTGGAGTCGACGAAGTGAGCACGCTGACCGCCGCCCCCGCGCAGGCACGGGTTGCCCAGTCCTCTAGACGCGGTATGTCGCGACGACGCAAGGACACAATCGCCGCGCTGGTCTTTCTGTCGCCGCAACTAGTCGGGCTGGCCGCCTTCATGGTCGGACCGTTGGTGTTTGCACTGGTGTTGGCCTTCAGCGACTGGGATGGCTTCGGTACCGCGGCGTTTGCCGGGTTCGGGAACTTCGCCGAGGTGCTGTCTAACCCGCGGATCCAGCGCTCGGTCCTGAACACGGTATGGTTTACGGCGCTGCAGGTGCCGGGCCTGATGATTTCAAGCTTTGTCTTTGCCCTGCTGATGCAGAAGGCAGGCAAAATGCTTTCGGTCTACCGGCTTTGTCTCGTGGCACCCTTGGTCACGTCTTCGGTGGCGGTTGCTGCGATCTGGTTGTGGCTGTTTAACTCGGAGATCAGCCCGGTCAGCAACGCTTTGCGCAGCATTGGCATTCAGTCCCCGGACTGGCTGCAGGACCCCAATTTCGTCATCCCAGCCTTCGCTATCGTGGCAATCTGGCAAGGCCTGGGCTACCAGCTGGTGATGTTCATGGCAGGACTGCAGAGCATCGGCTCTTCCTTCCTGGAAGCGGCCGAGCTGGACGGCTGCAGCGGGTGGCAGAAGCTTGTGCACGTCACTATTCCGCTGCTGTCCCCTACCATCCTGTTCCTCTCGATCACCTCGATCATCGGTTCATTCCAGATCTTCGATTACATCTACGTCTTCATGGACAGCAACGCTCCTGAGGCGGCCCGCACGATTGTGTACGAAATCGTCCAGATCGCCTTCCGCGAGTTTAATTTCGGCCAGGCATCCGCCTTGGCATTCCTGCTCCTGCTGTCCCTGCTCGGCATTACCGCTCTGCAGCTGGCAGTCCAAAAGAGATGGGTCCACTACGCAGAATGAGCACTTCCACCACTATCCGAAACAGCCGCCGGAGCGCGAGCGAGGATCCGAAGCGCCGGGGGTTGCACCCGCGGCGTATCGCTGGCCGGACCATCCTTCACGGGGTACTGGCTGCCTGCGCAATCCTCATGGCCCTGCCATTCCTCTGGATGCTGCTGTCTTCATTCAAACCGCTGACCGAGATCTTTGCGCAGCCCCCGGCCTTGTTCCCGCTCCAATGGACCACGGAGGGTTATGAGAAAGCCTTCGCAGGTGCCGACTTCATTCGCGGTTTCTGGAACAGTACCTACATTGCAGTAACCGTCACCGCGGTTTCCCTGCTCACCTCATGCATGGCCGCTTACGCCTTTGCCCGAATCGAATTCCGCGGAAGCAAGCCCCTGTTCATGGTGTTCCTGGCGACAATGATGGTTCCGGCCCAGCTGACCATCATCCCGCTCTACATCATCATGGGATGGCTCGGCTGGGTCGACACCCACGCAGCACTGATCGTACCTGCCGCACTCTTCAACGCTTTCGGAGTGTTCCTCCTGCGCCAGTACGTTAAAGGCATCCCGAAGGAGCTTGAGGAGGCAGCCGAACTGGACGGTGCGAGCCGCTTCCGGATCTTCACCACCATGATCCTGCCGCTGCTGCGCACCCCGCTCACCGCGCTGGGAATCTTCACTTTCCTGGGGCAGTGGAACAACTTCTTCGGCCCGCTGATCTTCCTCAACAGCGACGCGAACTTCACACTCCCGCTGCTGGTGAACCAGTTCAAGGGCCAGTACGGCGCTGACTGGACCGCCCTCATGGCCGCTACCACCCTGGCGGCAGCACCGTTGCTGATCATGTTCGGCATCGCCCAACGCCAGATCGTCGATGGCATCGCCCTCTCCGGATCCAAATCCTAACAACCGCACCGAGGACCCGGATTACGGCGTCAGGAACCACACTCATCCACCATGGTGGGCATCTTCGCCTTCCTGGGTTCATGGAATGACTTCCTGCTGCCACAGATGATGATCGCGGACCCGGCCCTGCAGACCCTTCCTGTGGTGCAGATGCTCTTCCAGGGCGAATTCAACACCAACTACAGCCTCGCTTTCGCGTCGTACCTTATGGCCATGGCACCAACGCTGGTGGTTTACATCCTGGCCCAGCGTTGGGTACTGTCCGGAGTCATGCGCGGTGCAGTCAAGTAGTCCCAACAATCCACCCGGCAACAACTCCAACAAGAAGAAAAGGATCATCCCTTGTCCACCACTGCCACGCTGGCAACCCTGTCCAATTCAGACCGCCTTGCCGATCCCAACTGGTGGCGCCAGGCTTCCGTCTACCAGATCTACCCGCGCAGTTTCTCCGACTCCAACGGCGACGGGCTGGGTGACATCAAGGGCATCACGGCCAAGGTCCCGTACCTGGCGTCGTTGGGGATCGACGCCGTCTGGCTGAGTCCGTTCTATCCTTCGGCGCTCGCCGACGGAGGTTACGACGTCGATGACTACCGCGACGTCGACCCCAAGCTTGGGACGCTGGAGGACTTCGACGAGATGTCCAGCGCGCTGCATGCCGCCGGCATCAAGCTCATTGCAGACATCGTCCCCAACCACTCCTCGAACCGGCACGAATGGTTCAGGGAGGCACTCGCGTCACCGAAGGGCTCTGCCGCCCGGGACCGCTACATCTTCCGGGACGGCAAGGGCCCGAACGGCGAGTTTCCGCCGTCGGACTGGGACTCCGTGTTCGGCGGCCCGGCCTGGGAGCGCATCACCGAACCGGATGGCACGCCCGGCCAGTGGTACATGCACATCTTCGCCAAGGAGCAGCCGGACCTTAACTGGGCCAACCGGGAAATCCGCGACGACTTCCTCAAGACCCTGCGCTTCTGGTCGGACCGCGGCGTGGACGGCTTCCGCGTGGACGTTGCGCATGCCCTGACGAAGGACCTCACCGAACCGTTGCTGTCCAAGCTTGAGCTGACCGAGGCCAACACCGGTACGGACGGATTCGACGACGGCTCCCACCCCTTCTGGGACCGGGATGAGGTCCACGAGATCTACGCCGAGTGGCGCGCCGTCTTCAACGAGTACAACCCGCCGCGCACCGCCGTCGCCGAAGCCTGGGTGCATGCCACCCGGCGCGCGCGCTATGCCAGCCCCGGAGGCCTGGGCCAGGCTTTCAACTTCGATCTCCTGCAGGCCGACTTCGACGCCGAGGAGTTCCACGAAATCATCACCCGCAACCTGGGCGAAGCGAAGGCCACAGGCGCGTCCTCCACGTGGGTTTTCTCCAACCACGACGTCGTCCGTCACGCCACCCGCTACGGCCTGCCGAACGCTTCCAAGGGCAACAAGCACGCCAAGGGCCAGGACGGCAAGGACTGGCTGCTGGCCGGCGGTCCCAAGGAGGAACTGGACGTGGAACTCGGGGAGCGCCGGGCCCGTGCCGCCACCCTGCTGATGCTTGCCTTGCCCGGTTCCGCCTACCTGTACCAGGGCGAGGAACTGGGCCTCCAGGAGGTAGCCGAGATTCCTGAATCCGAGCGCCAGGACCCGTCGTACTTCCGCAACAGGGGCGTCGAAATCGGTCGAGACGGCTGCCGCGTGCCGCTGCCGTGGAAGGTTGAAGGGACCTCCTTCGGCTTCGGTGACGGCGGCGCCCACCTGCCACAGCCGGACTGGTTCAGCAAGTATGCATTGGAGGCACAGGACGGCACCGACGGCTCCTGCCTGGAGCTGTACCGTTCCGCGCTGAAGCTGCGCCGCGAACTGCAGGCTGCGGAGGAACTGGAATGGAACGAGACGGGCAATCCGGAGGTCCTGCACTTCAGCCGTCCCGGCGGCTGGCAGTCCGTGACCAACTTCGGGAACACCGCCGTCGAACTCCCCGCGGGGACCGTCCTGGTCAGCAGCGCTGCATTGGAAGACGGCAAGCTGCCGGCGAACAGCACCGCGTGGCTTCGCGGCACACCGTGACCGGCGGCACATCAGCGAAAACTCTTTGAAGCAGCAACGGCGGGTACGGGCGAACTCCCCGGACCCGCCGTTGTTCAGTTGCTCTTCTTACGGATTTAGCACCCCGTTGAATTCGTTCGTGTAGAGCTTCTTGGGATCGATTTGGTCCTTGATAATTCCGCTGTCCTTCAGCCATCCTTCCCAGCGGGTGAAGTCCACGTCCTTAATCTCGCCCTTGGATGGAACTCCCACGCTCTTCCAGTACTGCAGGGCAGCGGGGTCCTCGTTGCGGCCGCGCTCATTGAGGATCTTGGTGAACCGGGCGATCACTTCGTCGCGGGGAGTGTTCCGTTCCCACTCGATGGCCTTGGCAACCCCGGTGGTGAACGTCCTGGTGGTGTTGGGGTTCTTGGCGATGAAGTCGTCGCGGAGGACGTAGGGGCCGCCGGCGAACGTTCCGAACAGCGAGTAGTCGTTGAAGACCGAACGCAGGCCGCCGGCGGCTACGGCCTTGTCCTGCAGGACCCCGCCCAGGACACCTGCATCCACCTGGCCGCGCCGGATGGCCTCTTCGGTGTCGTTGGGCGGCACCACCACCAGCTGGACCTGCTTGGTTTCCTCTTCGTCCAGTCCGTTCTGCTGGAGGTAGCTGTTGATCACCGCATCGGAGTGTGCCCCGAGCGTATTAACGGCGACTTTCTTGCCGATGAAGTCCCGGGCCGTCTTGATCGGGCTGTCCGCTTTGACGTAGAAGCCGTTGAAGGTCTTCTCGTCTTCGCCGTAGTAATTGATGACGGCCTTAACCGGCGCGCCGGCTTCCACCAACTTCACCACGGCTCCGGCGAACGCTCCGCCGAAGTCTGTCTGCCCGGTGGCGGCTGACTGGATATCCTGCGGACCGCTGATGGTGTTGCCAACCCAGGTCAGCTTCACGTCGCCGAAGTATCCAAGGTCCTCGGCAAGCTCGGGAAGGGTTACCTGGTTGGCCCAGCCCTGGTAACGGAGTTCCTTCACCTCGGTCGCTGACCCATTGGGGGCTCCCTCACCGCCCGCGGCTGTTCCGCCGCAGCCGGAGACCGTCAGCGAAAGTACGACGGCGGCCGCGAGGCTTATGAGGGGAACGTGCAGTTTCATGGAGGTTCTTTCCTGGGGTCGGTTTGTTGGGGTTCCGTCCGGATCGGCTGGACGTTGGAATCGATGTAAGCGCATCCGCCCGGGCAGGGAAAAGCCGCGGGGTAACGCTGGGAAATGGCAGGAAACGGGAAGAAACCGCAGGAAACAGCGCGCCATTCCGGGTAACGCGGGTTCACGACCCCGAAATGGGTCACCGGGGTGCGGCACATGAACCTGCATCTGTCTTGGCGCCAGCACTCTGCGCCCGGTCACATCCGGTTTTGTTCGTATTGATCCTCACTAGAACGGACATTTCTTCGCCTTGGCGCGGGCCGGGCAGATACGGTAGATGTATGACCACTACCGCCGCCACCGAGACAGTTCGGCCCGAACGCCATATCCCCGCAGAAATCGCCCGCTCGTGGCTTCTGGTTAACGCGATGAAAACAGAGCTGTTTGACCAGTCGGCCGTCTCGCGCGCCGACTCGATCATCCTGGACATCGAAGACGCTGTGGACCCGTCGCAGAAGGACCACGCCCGCGGCAACGTGGTGGACTGGCTTTCCCGCGGGGGCAAGGCCTGGGTGAGGATCAACGATGCCACCAGCTCGTTCTGGGCGGACGACCTTGCCGGACTGCGTGGAACGCCCGGACTTCTCGGCGTGATGCTGGCCAAGACCGAATCCGCTGACCAGGTGACCGAGAGCTACCACCGGATGGACGGCAAAACGCCGGTCATCCCGCTGGTGGAATCCGCCCTCGGCATCGAGGAAGCCAACAACATCGCCAAAGCCCAGGGCGCGTTCCGCCTGGCCTTTGGCTCGGGTGATTTCCGCCGCGATACCGGCATGGCCGCAACCCCGGAGGCAATGGCGTACCCGCGGGCCAAGCTCGTTGTCGCCAGCCGGGTGGGCAACCTGCCCGGTCCCATCGACGGCCCCACGGTCGGCACCAGCCATCCCATCCTGCGCGAGCAGACCGGCATCACCGTGATGATGGGCATGACCGGCAAGCTGTGCCTGGCCATTGACCAGACTCCCGTCATCAATGAAGTGATCAGTCCCACGCCGTCTGACGTTGCCTGGGCCACGGACTTCATGGCCGATTTCGAAGCCAACGGCCGCGTCATCCGTGACGGCTCGGACCTTCCCCGCCTGGGCCGCGCCGAGAAGATCATGAAGCTCGCGGTAGCCTTTGGGGTGCAGCCGGCGCTGTAGCGCCTGAACCCCTTTTTTTGCAGAGCAGCACAGGAGACCCCGTGACCGATAGCAGCTATCTGGTCCACGGGGTCTTTTGGGATGGTGCGCCGGCCCGGACCCGCGGGCACGACGGCGGCAGCCCGGTTTTACGGCTCCAGCCGCCTTCAGGAGCGCTCAGGGATATCAGCCTCGGCCCCGGATCAAGCCTCGGATTCCGCCTCGCGGCAGGCGGCAGGTTCTGCCTGGGGCATCACAAGGTTTTCTCAGCTTCCAAGCGTGAACACGTTCTCTGCCCCGCCAGGGCTCAGGCGACCAGGGGCAAGCAATGCGAACGGTGCCTTGTCCTGGACGATTCCCGGCTTATCCACGATTTCCATCGGGGCGGCCGCGTCCCGGACGGGCTGCGAACCTACCTCATGCAGGAACACTGGCTGTACGTTGCCACTTTTGCGAGTGGCGCCAGCAAGGTAGGCACCGCCTCAAACCTCAGAAAATGGAACCGGCTGGCAGAACAGGGAGCCGTGGTGGCCAGGTATGTGGCCAGGGCGGAGGACGGCCGGGTGGTGCGGATCCTTGAGGACATGGTCAGCCGGGAAACCGGGCTCGCGCAGCGGGTCCGGTCGGCGGCTAAGGCCCAGGCCCTGACTGAGCCGCGGCCGGGGCCGGAACTGGACGCCATCAATGGCGGGCTTGCTGCCAAGGTCCGGGCATCACTGGGGCAGGCCGGCGTCGGCGGCTTCGATGTTATCGAAGAAGAGTGGGTCCGGCCGGCCCAGGCTGCTGCCCTCTGCGCGCCGGCTGCCCGGCATGCCTATCCACACGACCTGGACGCCGGCCAGCACGGATTCCGCGTTGCTGCTCTCTGCGGTCCAAACGCGCTTGCCGCCCTTCCTGGCACCGACGCACAGTTTGTGGTGAACCTCGGCCGGCTGGCCGCCCGGCCGATTGTCCTGGGTGACTTCGCCTCGGAGGTGCCGGCTGTGCAGGAATCCCTGTTCTGAACAGGCTCGGTAGACTGTCAGGGTGCTGAATGAATTCTGGGCCACCGCGCCCACTTCCTATAAAGTCCTGGTTTTCACTGCCATGGGCCTCATCGCCGCCGGAATTGCCATCAATATTGCGGGCAACACTGCACAGAACCAGGGCCTGGTCACTGCATCACTGCCGGTGATCGGGCTGGGGCTCATCCTGCACCTGGTGGGCTTCGGGTACCGTGGCCGCCAGGTCCGGAAGACCCTCCGCAAGTAGCCGGATTGCCAGGTGGCCGGTGGCGGAACGATAGGCTTGAGGCCATGACTATCAATCCGGACCTGCAGGGCCGCAGCTACCCTGCCGCAGAGGTGTACGACGTCGGCCGTGAGAAAATCCGCGAGTTTGCTCGCGCGGTCAAGGCCACCCACCCGGCCCATTTTGAGGTCGAGGCCGCCAAGGCCCTGGGACACAGCGACCTCGTGGCTCCGCCCACGTTTGCCATCATCATCGCCCAGCGGGCCGATGCCCAGCTGATCGAGGATCCGGATTCCGGTATCGATTTCTCCCGGGTAGTCCACGCGGACCAGCGCTTCACCCACCACCGTCCGATTTTCGCCGGCGACCGGCTGGTGGCCGAGCTGCACGTGGACGGCGTCCGCGCCATGGGCGGTGGGGCCATGATTACCACGCGTTCGGAAATCTTCGCCCTGACAGGGAACGACGGCGGGGACCGCCAGAGCGTCGCCACCACCACATCATCCATCCTGGTCCGGGGAGAGGGACAGTAACCATGAGCCCCAGCTTCGACGAACTCACCGCCGGCCAGGACATTGGCAGCCGCACCATCGAGGTCACCCGCACGGACCTGGTGAAGTATGCGGGCGCCTCCGGTGACTTCAACCCCATCCACTGGAACGAGGCCTTCGCCACCGGCGTGGAACTTCCCGGCGTCATCGCGCATGGCATGTTCACCATGGGAGCCGCCGTACAACTGGTGACTGACTGGGCAGGCGACCCTGCCGCCGTCGTCGACTTCCAGACCCGCTTCACCAAACCGATCCTGGTGGCCGACACCACCGGCACCGGTCAACCCGGGGCCACCATCGAAGTCAGCGGCGCTGTCGGAAAGGTCGACCCCGATGCCGGCACCGCCCGTGTCGACCTGACCGTCGTCTCAGCCGGGCAGAAGGTGCTGATGAAGGCCCAGGCAGTCGTCAGGCTGTCCTGAGGGTGAACAGGTGACCCGGACATTGCTCTCCGCCCTGACCACTGCCGCCGTCGGGGGCCCGGCCAGCGGGTTCATCGAGGCCAGGACCGAGGCTGAAATCATCGAGGCAGTCCGCTCAGCCGATACAGCGGGGGAGCCGCTGCTGATCATCGGCGGCGGCTCCAACCTCCTGATATCCGACGACGGGTTCCCCGGAACGGTAGTCAGGATCTCCTCAGAAGGGTTCACGGTCAACGCCGAGGACTCTTGCGGCGGGGTGGCAGTGGTGGTCCAGGCCGGACACAACTGGGACGCCCTCGTGGAGCACGCAGTGCTGCATGCGTGGTCCGGCATAGAGGCCCTCGCCGGTATCCCGGGTGCCACCGGAGCGACGCCGGTGCAGAATGTGGGCGCCTACGGCTCTGATGTTTCCCAGACCATCGCCGTGGTGCGGACCTGGGACCGCTCGCGGAACGCCGTGAAGACCTTCACCAACTCGGAGCTGAAGTTCGGCTACCGGGACTCCATCCTCAAGCAGACCACCGTGAACGGGTCCCCCCGCTACGTGGTGCTCACGGTTGAGTTCCAGCTGCCCCTCGGCCGGATGAGTGCGCCTATTCGTTATGCGGAGCTGGCGCGTGCACTGGGTGTGGAGCCCGGCAAGCGGGCGTATTCGAACGATGTCCGCCGGGAAGTGCTGCGGCTGCGGGCTTCCAAAGGCATGGTGCTGAACCCGGCCGACAGGGACACGTATTCCACCGGTTCGTTCTTCACCAACCCCATCGTCCCTGCAGAGGTGGCGGCCGGACTGCCGGATTCTGCGCCGCGGTATCCTGCCGGTCAAGATGGCCTGCTGAAGCTTTCCGCAGCCTGGCTGATCGATAATGCCGGGTTCGGCAAGGGTTTTGGCCTGTCGGAAAACAGTGTTTCCGGTGGACGGGCCTCACTCTCCACCAAGCACACACTTGCTATCACCAACCGCGGCTCCGCCAGCGCCGAGGACATGGTGGCCATCGCACGTGCGGTGCGTGCCGGCGTCGTCGAACGCTTTGGCATCGAACTGCATCCGGAACCGCTGCTTATCGGGCTGGAGCTTTAGCGGGAAATGGCGTTGACGTCGGCGGCGTCGCCGTCGATCAGCCGCACGTTCGCTGCCATTCCCAGGACGGCCGAGGCCCAGCCGAGGAGGGCCAAGTAGGGGCCCATAAAGAGCCAGACCAAAAGCCCCGGCAGGGACGGACTGGTGGGACCCGCCAAAATGCAGGTCAGGAGACCGATGACGGCGATGGCCTGGGAAAGGATCCAAAGGATCCGGCCGCCGCCCGGGTGCCGCCGCCAGTCGCGGATGATCCGGAGCCTGTTGCGGCTGACTCGGACACCCGGAAACAGGACGGCGTAGCCTCCGCCCAGGCTGAATATCAGGGAGGGCAGCAGCAGCCATAGCTCGGATGTGTCATCGGCCTGGAATCCGGCGACGGCGAGCAGTCCAGCGGCAACTCCCACCAGGACCGAAAGAGTTCCGCCGACCATCCATCCTTTTGTTTCGCGCGCGAACAACTGCCACAAACTCCCCAAAGTCATGGTTCTACCCTAGCGTCAGTGCTCTCTGCTTCCGGACCCGGTCGGAAGCGGCGAACTCCTGGCTGCGGTTGTCAGGCCGTGACCCTAGGATGAGGGCATGGCGATAACAGCCGGAAACCGGATGACGCGCAAAATCATGGGTCGGCTGCGGCTGGCCTCCCAACGGCTGGTCGGAAGCGGGTTCGGCTCGGCGGCCGATGCAGTTCGGTGGATGACGGCCATGCAGGCGCAGGATCTGCAGGCAGCGTTATGGGCCGTCGGTGTGCGGGTTCCGGGGGCCGGTGTGGGTGACGTCCGGGCCGCGATCGACGCCGGCAGCGTGGTCCGCTCGTGGCCGATGCGCGGCACTCTTCACCTCGTGGCGCCCGAAGACCTGCGCTGGATGCTGGAGATTACCAACGACCGCCTCAGCAGGGGGATAGCGGGAAGGCACAGGGAACTGGACATCACCCGTTCCGACATTGAGAAGTGCCGCGATATTGCCCTGGAGCGGATTGCCGGTGAAGGTCCCGTCAGCCGGACTGAGCTCTTTTCGGTCTTTGACGCTGCCGGGCAGTCGACAAGCGGGCAGCGGGGCATCCATATTCTGGGAACCCTGTGCCGCAATGCTTGGCTGGTCCAGGGGCCGCTGGCAGCCAACCAGCAACTGCTTGTGGCGTTCGACGACTGGATCCCCGTCTCCCGTGGCCTGGACCGGCAGGAAGCCATCGCCGAGTTCATGCTGCGTTACTTCACGAGCCATGGCCCGGCTACGCTCCGCGATTTCGCCTGGTGGACACAGGTCCCCCTCACCGAGGTCCGGGCCGTCTTCGAGGAAATCCGCGGCCAGCTCATTGAACTTAGCTTCGAGGACACGAGCTACTGGGTGTCACCCGGAACCGCGTCACTGCTCGACGCCGGTGTCCCCGGCCAGCGATCAGTCCACCTCCTCCCCGGCTTTGATGAGTTTGTGCTTGGCTACACGGACCGGAGCCTGGTCCTGGCACCCGAGCACGCCGGGAAGATCGTCCCGGGCGGCAACGGCGTCTTCAAGAAGACACTGGTCGTCGGGGGAGAGGTGATCGGAACGTGGGCACGCCAGGGCAACGGCCGGGGCAGCGCCGTCGAGCCTGAACTCTTTGATGACAACAAGCCCCTTGGCCCGGGTGCCCAGGCAGCATTCAACAAGGCCGCCGCACAGTATCTGACGTTCCTGGACCGCTGAGCGCAAAGAAGCCTCTCGCCCTGGCGAGCGGCCCTGCCCCGCAGGAGCGGTGCTGGTCGACACCGTTCGTGCGGGGCAGGGCCGTCGTTAGGCAATAGGCAGGCTACAGGGTCCCTGTCGCGATGTTGAGCATGCGCCGAAGCGGCTCCGCAGCGCCCCAAAGGAGCTGGTCGCCTACGGTGAAGGCGCTGACGTACTCGGGGCCCATTTCGAGCTTCCGGATACGGCCCACCGGGATGTCCAGCGTGCCCGATGCGGCCACGGGGGTCAGTCCCGCCATGGAGGCTTCCTTGGTGTTCGGAATCACCTTGGCCCACTCGTTGTCCTCGGCCACGATCTTCTCGATCTCGGCCACGGAAAGGTCCTCGCGGAGCTTCAGGGTGAGGGCCTGGGAGTGTGAGCGCATGGCGCCGATACGGATGCACAGGCCGTCCATGATGACGTGGTTCTCCTCCGAGGTGCCCAGGATCTTGTTGGTCTCGACCCCGGCCTTCCACTCCTCCTTGGACTGGCCATTACCCAGGTCCGCGTCGATCCAGGGGATCAGGGACCCGGCCAGCGGCACGCCGAACTGGGTGGCGTCGATGTCCGTGCGCTGGTGGGCCAGGACCTTGCGGTCGATGTCCAGGATGGCCGACGCCGGGTCGTCCAGTTCCGTGCTGACCTGGGAGTTGAGCGTGCCGAACTGACTGAGCAGCTCGCGCATGTGCCGGGCGCCGCCGCCGGAGGCAGCCTGGTACGTCATGGAGGTGCCCCATTCGACCAGGTTGTTCTTGAACAGGCCGCCCAGACCCATCAGCATGCAGGAGACCGTGCAGTTGCCGCCGATAAAGTCCCTGGTGCCGTTGATCAAGCCCTTGTCGATGACATCGCGGTTAATCGGGTCCAGCACGATGATCGAGTCATCGTTCATGCGCAGAGTGGAGGCAGCGTCGATCCAGAGGCCGTCCCAGCCTCGGCTGCGCAGCTCGGTGTGGACGCGCTTGGTGTAGTCGCCGCCCTGGGCGGTGACAATAATAGGCAGCTTCGCCAAAGTGTCGACGTCGAACGCATCCTCGAGCTTGCCAGCCCCCTCTGCAAACGTCGGGGCGGCACCTCCCGCGTTTGAGGTGGAGAAAAATACCGGGTTGATGTTGGCGAAGTCGCCCTCGTCCTGCATGCGCTGCATCAGGACGGAACCGACCATGCCACGCCAACCGACCAGTCCAACGGACGGATTAGCTGCTGTAGTCATTCGTCCAGTTTAGACTTTGGAATGCGCTGGGCGCAGTCGGTTACGTCACCCGCGAATGTACGACGTCCGGAGTATGCGACGCCGGAACGCACCGCCGCAAGACGCCTCAGAAGCCTGGCTCCGGGACACCGCGGCGCGCCGCCGCTGCCGTCGGCCTCTTCGTCGATGGTGGTGACCACCGCGACGTTGGCGAGCCCGGTCAGTCGAATTGCCGTGAGGTGGGCTCCGGTATGCCGCGTTCTGCACGGACGCGTTTGGCCTTGTAGGCTTTGGCGGCCAAGCGGGCGGAATACACGACACCGCCGACGCCCGCAGCAGTCAAAACAAGGGCCCCCCACATTGGATCCTGGCCCCTGCCGGTGGGAGCGGCCACGAGCATAATCGAAAACACGGCCAGGGCCGCGAAGAAAACTGCCATTGCAATCAGGCCGCCGGCAGACCGGACCGTGGGGTGGGAACTGGCGGTCACCACGCCGATCTCATCGCGGGCATAGCTGTAGAGCCGTCCATCCGTGGTGCGGCACAAGACACGCTTCTCGCCCCGCGCCACGGCTTCGTTATGGAAGGCACGGACCTGGTTGTCGTGGCTAGCGCTGTCGCCGCTGGTTGTTCCGGACTGCACGCTAGTCCTGTCGGATGGTTCGGATGTGATCCAGCACCTGGGGTTCGCTGAGGCCGTTCAATTCCTGGATGGCCTGGGATGGCCCGTCGAGCGCTCCGTACCCTACCGTCCAGCTTTCGCCGGTCCGCTTGATGAGCAGTTGCTGATTCGTGGGATCCTCCAGCAGCCGCATTGTGGCACCGCCCGCCGGGTTGTCCTCAAGGTGCTTGCGGACAATGTAAAGGTTGGCCTCTGCCGGGCTCACATCTGGACGCTGTGCCATGGCGAACCAGCTGAGATAGGCCCTGGGTTGCAGAAATATGCTGTACTCCGGGGACTCGACGGACAGGACGTTGTCCACCGAATCGGCGGTCAGGAGGTTGATCTGGACACGCTTGGTGGCCTGCGTCAGCGCGGCCGTGACCGCTGCCACCGGACCGGCAACGGAGAGTTCGCCGCCGAGGGCGGCCTTGGCGGCTCCCCTGGCCACCAGCGAGGAAGCCCCCGCGGACATCAGCGAAGCATCGTCGAGTTCTTTCCCGAGCCGCAGCGCCTCCGCGGACGCTGTGGCTTCGGGGCCCCGCCTGAGGTTCAGGAGGACCAGCAATTCCGCGAAGCCAAAGCCAAAGGCGTCCGGGTACACATGTTCGGCAGTGGATGGAGCGGAAGTCATAGATTCAGTCACTCGATTTTCTCCTCAGTTCTCAGAAGCCAAAAAAGTCGCCGACGGCTTCGGCGCCGTCGCTGACTGCATCACCGACGGCCTCCGCTCCATCGGCGATCTTGCCGCCGACATAGTTGACGGAGTCGTGGATGACAGGGACGTTGTCGTAGAGGGCAAGTGCGCCGCTGGCCACCATGCAAGCCGTGCCGGCAGGAGGCGGCAGGAAGGATCCAGCACCCAGGAGTGCCTTCGTGGTTGAATAGGCGGCCGAACCGTAATCGCCCTCCTGGAAGTTGTTGTAGGCGTCGAGGCCGTCCAGGCCGACACCAATAACGCCCAGTCCCTTGCTGAACCCATCGATGACTTTGAAGGCCTTGGTGTCGTCGGCCAGATTCAGTACTTCGTGAAATTTTCCCTCGAACAAGCTGTTGGACATGTTGAAGAACTTGCTGAATTCGTTTGAATTCTGGAACGCGCGCCATGCCGCGGGGTCCATGAAATCGCCGATGCGCGACTTATGGAGCATCGCGCCGATGTCAAAGAGGCCGGCACGCAGGTTGGGAAATGCCTTCGTCAGGCTGTAAATGTCCCAGCCGTCGCGGAACGGCGAGTCAGGATCTGCCAGCCAGTCCGGTCCCCATGGATCGATTCGCGGTTGCCCGGAGCCAGCCGGGCCGCCACTTTCAGGAACTCCCGCGGAGACACCCGGTCCGCCGCCGGAGTGGCTCGCCTTCTCCTGCTCATTGGCGTTCTCCAGCAGCCTTTTGGACTGCTGTTTGAGCGCGGACGCCGTCTGCTGGATCAGCGCTCGATGCGTGCCATTCCAGTCCGAGCGGAATTTGGCGGCGTCCTGCCCCTTCCATGAAGGGTTGTTGTTGATCTGGTTGCTGAGCTGCGACGACTGCTGGAGCAGGCTGTCCGAAACCTTGCCAAGCTGCTGCGCGAGAGTCCTCAGCTGGGCAACGTCCGCGCCCCACAAGTTTCCTGCCACAAGCAATGTCCCCCCAAAATATTCAGGCTGCAGCCATCCGTCAGGCTGCCAGCACAACTCTAATAGATGCACGGGAGGGCTGCGATGGGCTGGACTGCCCATGGTTGTTAGCTGATCTGCGCGCACGTTGAAGCGGCTGGGGTCAAAGAGCGTGCCGTCAGACGACAGAACACCGCCCCTCCGCCAAGACTTTCCTGTCAACCATGTCTTCCGCCATTTCTAAGGACCCCTGGAACATCCCCGTGCGCGAAGCGACTAACGGCGGTCCATTTCCTCCATGACGGCGCTCTTGCGGGCCCGGAGCGCAAAGAAGGCACCGAAGGCGAAGACCTGCGTCACCACAACGAGCACGATGATGCCAGCGATTTTGTTGCCGCCCAGGATCATGGTCAGGCCAACGATTGCGGACAGCAGGGCGAGCAACGGCAACAGCATGTAGCCGAGGACAAAGAGGGTTTCCGGCTTCTTCAGCATGTCAGCCCTCCGTCCGTATCCATTTGGTGAACCTGTACCGCGTTCCGTTGGCGGCAGTCAGCCAGCCGTCGGGGGGAACTGAGGCCGCCGCCTCCCACGTTTCGCCAAGCTCGGGCGCGAACGTGTCGCCGTCGGCCTCCACGTCAATGGTGGTCACCACTGCAACACTGGCAAGGTCGGTGGACTGCCGGAAGACCTCTCCTCCGCCGAGGATCCACACGGTCTCGCCGCCGTCCACGAACTGGGATTCGAGGAGGGCATCGTCCAGGGAGGGAACCACGACGGCGCCTACCGCCTCGGGTGTCTCCGCCCAGTTTTTCTGACGGGTGATGACGATGTTGGTTCTGCCGGGCAGGGGACGGTACTTGTCCGGGAAGGACAGCCATGTCTTGCGGCCCATGATCACGGGATGACCCATGGTCAATTGGTTGAAGTGCTTTAAATCCTCCGGCAGGTGCCACGGCATATCGCCGTCCTTGCCAATGACGCCGTTAGCGGTCTGGGCCCAGACAAGGCCCACCCCGGAGACGGAATCCGCGATCTCCTGGGCAAAGGACTGGGGATCTGCAGTGTTTTCGGTGCTCATACGGCGATCGGGGCCTTAATCGTGGGGTGGTGCCGGTAGCCCACCACCTCAAAGTCTTCCAGCGTGTAGTCAAAGATCGACGACGGCTTGCGGGTGATCTTGAGCTGCGGGTATTCGTACGGCTCCCGGTCCAGTTGCTTGAGGACCTGGTCCATGTGGTTCTCGTAGATGTGCACGTCGCCTCCTGTCCAGACGAACTCTCCGGGCTCCAGTCCCACCTGCTGCGCGATCATGCAGGTAAGCAGGGCGTACGACGCGATGTTGAAGGGCACACCCAGGAACATGTCGGCGCTGCGTTGGTAGAGCTGGCAGGAGAGTTTGCCGTCCGCAACGTAGAACTGGAAGAACGCGTGGCACGGCGGCAGTGCCATGTCTTTAAGTTCCGAGACATTCCAGGCGGACACGATATGGCGGCGTGAGTCGGGGTTGGATTTGAGGTTCTCCACCAACTCCGCGATTTGGTCAATGTGGCCGCCTTCGGGGGTTGGCCAGCTGCGCCACTGGACGCCGTACACCGGCCCAAGTTCGCCCTCTGCGTCCGCCCATTCATTCCAGATGGTCACGCCCTGGTCCTGCATCCACTTCACATTGGATTCGCCCCGCAGGAACCATAGAAGCTCTACAGCGACCGACTTGAAATGGACGCGCTTGGTGGTGATCAACGGGAAACTCCCGCCAAGGTCAAAGCGCAACTGGCGGCCGAACACACTGGTGGTACCCGTTCCCGTGCGGTCGGACTTGTGTGTGCCGTGCGCCATGACGTCGCGCAGGAGGTCTTCATAAGGCGTTGGGATGCTCACGGCTAAAGTCTACTTTGCCTGGGCCCTGGTTCCGTGGAGGGTCAGCCTTTCTGAGTTTTCCGCGTACCAGGTCGAGCAGGAGTTCGTCACTCAACCCTGCATCGCGGCTGGCGCTGACCAGGAGGCCGACGGCGGTTGTGACCGATTCCGGAACGGCGTCCCGGCCGCCGGGCCCGCCTCGGCTGCCGGGGGAAACCACTGTGCCCAGCCGCCGTCGGGATTCAATGGAGCCTGACGCCTCCAGTTCCTTATAGGCCCGGGCCACAGTGCCGGCGGCAATGCCAAGATCGGCGGCAAGGCTGCGGACAGTGGGCAGGCGGCTGCCGGGGGTCAGGGCGCCTATTGCGATCAAAGAGCTGATCTGCGAGCGGATCTGCTCGTACGGCGGTGTCGCTGACCGTAGATCGACCGAGATTCCGGCGTTCACTGCACGGTTTCGGTTTCGGCTTTGCGCTGTCGGGGGGAGGCCGGAGTGCGTGCAAAGCCCCTGACGGGAATAACGGCAATGACCACTCCTGCTGTGGCAACCAGCGCGCCCGCGGTGACCGAAGGCTGCCAGGGGGATAGCCCCGCTTCCAGCGGCAGTCCAAGGATCGGTAGCCACGCACGGCTGGCCGTGATGAGCAGCAAGCCCGCCTGGACGGCGAAGCAGGCTGCCAGGGTGCGGACCACCCGGTGCACTGTGATCGCGCGGAGCGCCGCATCCAAGCCGGGGACAACCGCCGTGATGCCACGCCGGAAGCGGGCAGCGGCAAGCGGCAGCGACGAAAGGATCACGACAGTGCTGGTAGCCAGTACCGTTGTGGTCCAGCTGGGCGGAGCGGCCAGCATCGCTTCACCTGCCGCGGTAACCAAGGCCACCGCGGCGAGGAGAGTGAGTGTGATGACGGTTGTGGTTAGCAGCGCCGGGCTGACCGGCTGCTGCGGCCACGTCCTCGGTTCGTGGAGGGACCCGTGGTTGCGGTGCATCAGAAGCTCCCCGGCAGCGATGACGGCAAGTACCGCCGCCGCCGTCAATGCCGCGAACCATGCCGGCTGTCCCCAAAAGAGCACGCCAGGAAAGAAGAAGCCTGCAATGGCGGGTATCACCGGGGCAAGGCTGAGGGCCGCGCCCAGCGAGACGGAGAGCCTGGTGGCGGGCTGCGTGGCAGCTGCCGAAGCGGGAAGGGTGCGCCCCTTGCGGCCAACCTGTCTGCCGGCAAGCTTGGGTGGGACCCACCACCACATAGCCAGCAGTACAGCCAGTGAACCAAGGCCGGCAGGATTGAACCAGCCGTTCGTGGGGCCAGAGGGATCTGGCCATGCTGCGAAGTTCCCGGCAATGGCGGCCAGTCCCGCCGCGATGGTGGCCACGGTGCGCAGCAGCCTGTTCATCGCGATGGTACGCAGCAGATCGTTCTCGCCGGCGTCCAGTGCTTCCAGTTGGCGGCGCTTGGCAATGAGCATGAGGACAAGGCCCGTACCGATCGCCAGCACCATCAGCCCGGCGCCCAGGTAGGCGGCCAGGTCAATGCCCGGAATGCGCCCGGCGCGTCCCGCGCCAGTGGAATCTCGGGGATGTACCTCCACAGCGGTGGAGGGGACTGGATCGAATCCCTGAAGAGTTGCCACCCAGGCGATCTGGACAGCCGATGCCAGGAAAATAGCGGCAACGGTCCACGCCAGGGGCCGCGGGAGGAAGTCGAGTACCCGCCGGACGTCAAGGGTGGCCATCCGGCGAGGCAGGCGGGGACCGGGATAGCTGAGCTGTCCGATTGCATGCACCGCGAGGCATCCCAGGATGGGCCAGGCGAGTACCGTGAGAATGGCCCCGGGTGTGGCCACTGCGGCAGAGCCCGCATTCACGGGGAGGATCCCTGCGTTCGAGGCCTGCTGCAGGGAGCTGCCCAGCCAGCCGATTACCCCTACCCAGAGGGCATGTTGGGAGACAGTAACTTTGGACGTTCCGCCTTCCGGGGCCGAGATCACCCAGCGGAGCAGGACATACACGCCGGCGGCCAGGAGGAAAGGCCACAGCAGGACCATGGGCGCTACATGCTGGAAGATCACGTCAAAACCACTGATATCAAGCACTTCATCCCCCAAGACTGCGCATCAATGTACTAAGTACATGATACAAAGTTTCCCGGGTCAAGCAGGGCCGGGCTCAGTTGCTAATCCTCGAACGGTTTGAACTGCTCTACCGCCACGATCCGGTTCTTGGCCCCTGGTGCCACATGGCATACGAGCATCTCTCCGGGCGACAGGTACGGCTGCGAGGACGGCAGGATCTCGCGTAGCTGGGCTGGCATGTGCCTGGCCAGCTGGTCCATCACCGTGGGGAGTGCCGGGCGGTGGGTGCAGACGGCCACGGCGCGCTGTTTGTCGAAGAGGGACTCGACTACCGCAGCGGTCTTCTTGGGATTCCTGGCATGCTTGTGCTCCGTTAGGTTGTCCGCAAGCTTGACCTTCGCCCCTGAGGCGTTGACGTAGGGCATGACTGTGGCCACACACCGCAGCCACGGGCTGCTTACCACGCGCAGCGGTCGCCACACCTGCAGCAGCCGCCCCACCGCCTTCGCCTGCCGGATTCCCGTGGCGGCCAAGGGCCGCTCGCCTTCGGCTTTGGTCCAGGAGGACCGGGGCTTGGCCTTGGCATGGCGCACCAGGACCAGCGGCCAGGTGCTCAATTCACCGCGTTCGTGGGCCGTCCCCAGGTACTCCAGCGGAACGACGTCGGAGGGATTGGAGAGCAGGGACGCTGCCTTGTCCGGGGCGCACCACATAACACTGTCCACTTCCTTGCCGTCAGGGACAAGCCGTGCTCCGTTGACCTGGACCGCCCAGTAATGCACCACTTTCAGTCCCGAAGCCACGTGGTAGTGGATGGGCGGAAGGGGGATGCCAAGCTGCGCGGTGAGCCCGATCTCCTCCTGCACTTCACGCACGGCGCATTCCGGAATGGTCTCGCCGGCGTCGATCTTGCCCTTGGGCCAGGACCAGTCGTCATACCGCGGCCTGTGGATGAGCAGGACCTCAAGCTGGTCCTTGTTGACCCGCCATGGCAGGGCTCCCGCGGCGATGACCGCTACCGGTTCCCCTGGATGGTCTGTCTGGTCCGCTACGAGTGCATCGCTTGACAATGCGTCAGTCCTATCGCCGGCTCAAGGTGCGCTGGCGCGACCGCGATGCGAGCAGCCAGGACTGAACATCTTCAAGGCGGGTGCCGTCATCGGCGATGTGATGCCGAGTCCAGATGCCCTGGTTGTCCAGATGCCAGCTGGCTGTCTCCGGGTCCATGTAGCGGCGGAGCAGGTCCAGGACATACGTGACGTCGTCGGGGTTGGCCAGCTGCACCAGCGCCTCAACCCGGCGGTCCAGGTTGCGGTGCATCATGTCGGCCGAGCCGATGTACACCACCGGATCGCCAGCGTTGGCGAAGGCGAACACACGGGAGTGTTCCAGGAAGCGGCCCAGCACCGAGCGCACTGTGATGTTGTCGCTGAGGCCTGGCACACCCGGGCGCAGCGAGCAGATGCCGCGGACAATGACGTCCACCTTTACCCCGGCCTGGGATGCACGGTACAGCGAGTCGATGATTGCCTCATCCACCATGGAGTTCACCTTGATCTGCACCCGGGCGGACAGTCCCGCCCGGGCATTGCGGATTTCGGTCTCGATCCGGTCGATGAGCCCGGACCGGACGGACCGGGGTGCCACCAGGAGCCGTTTGAACGTTGACTTGGGCGCGTAGCCGGAGAGCTGGTTGAAAAGCTTGGACAGATCCTCACCAACCTGCTCGTTAGCCGTGAGCAGGCCCAGGTCCTCGTAGTACCGGGCAGTCCTGGGATGGTAGTTGCCTGTGCCGATGTGGCAATAGCGGCGCAGCCCGTCCACTTCCTGCCTGACCACCAGGGAAAGTTTGCAGTGTGTCTTCAGGCCGACGATTCCGTAGACAACATGGACGCCGGCCTGCTCTAGCTTGCGGGCCCACGAAATGTTGGCCTGCTCATCAAACCGCGCCTTGATCTCCACCAGTGCCAGGACCTGCTTGCCTGCCTCCGCAGCGTCGATCAGGGCGTCAACGATGGGGGAGTCCCCTGAGGTCCGGTACAGGGTCTGCTTGATGGCCTGGACCTTCGGGTCCGAGGCTGCCTGCTCCAGGAACGCCTGCACGGAGGTGGAGAAAGAGTCGTAGGGGTGGTGGAGCAGAATGTCGCGCCGGCGCATGGCAGCGAAGACGTTTGCGGCCTTGGACGTCTCGGACTCGTTGAGGTACCGGGAAGTGTGAGGCACATGCTTTGGGTAATGCAGGTCTGCACGGTCAATGGCCGCGATGACTGACAGCCCGCGGAGATCCAGGGGCGCGGGCACCGAGTAGACCTCGGACTCCTCCACCCCGAGTTCGCGGATCAGCAGGGCCCGGATATTGGGATTGATGTCGTGGGTGACCTCGAGCCGCACTGGAGGACCGAACCGGCGGCGCAGGAGTTCCTTCTCCAGCGCCTGCAGCAGGTTCTCGGCGTCGTCCTCTTCCACCTCGACGTCCTCGTTCCGCGTGACCCGGAAGATGTGATGTTCCAGGACTTCCATGCCGGCGAAGAGCTTGTCCAAGTGGACGGCGATGACTTCCTCCAGCGCGATGAAGCGGGCCACCCGCCCGGCCACGGCGCCTGCCCGGGGACCGTCGATGGAAATCAGGCGTGGCAGCTGGTCAGGCACCTTTACACGTGCAAAGAGTTCCTTATCGCTTACCGGGTTGCGGACCACCACTGCCAGGTTCAGGGAAAGGCCTGAAATATAAGGGAACGGGTGCGCGGGGTCAACGGCCAACGGGGTCAGGATGGGGAAGACCTTCTCGGCGAACATGGCACTGAGCTGCTGTTTGGCGGCGTCATCGAGCTCGTCCCAGTGCATGAGGTGGATGTGCTCATAGGCCAATGCGGGCCGGAGCTGTTCCGAGAAGATCTGGGCGTGGCGCTGCTGGAGGCGGTGGGCTTCCTCGCCGATCTTTTCCAGGACTTCAACCGGGCTGAGGCCTGCGGGCGACGGCACGGCCAGCCCGGTGGCGATGCGGCGCTTAAGCCCGGCAACGCGGACCATAAAGAACTCATCCAGGTTGGAGGCGAAGATGGAGAGGAAGCTGACCCGCTCGAGCAGGTGGAGGGTCGAATCCTCGGCAAGTTCCAGCACGCGGGAGTTGAAGGCGAGCCAGCTGAGTTCACGGTCGAGGAACCGGTCCGGCCGGATGTCCCCTTCGGGCTCCAGATTGGGTGCAAACTCAGGGATGTCGATCCGGTCCTGCGTCGCACGGGAGGCGGGGACTTCTGATGAACCGAAGCGGGCGCGAACCGGAGCTGCAGCACCTTCGGACGTGACTGTTCCAGCGGGTTCCGGTTTCATGGTCTCTCCTCTTACCTGGCGCTTGGTGCTGGCGCTCTCGGCCGACGCGGTTCTGTTTCAACCTTACAATCATTCAGCGCGGCGGAGTCCTGGATGCTCCTATGTGTGTCAACAAGGCAAACGAGCTGAGGACATGCTGCCAGCGCTCAGGGAGCTTGTGCATTGGGAAGACAGGCAGCTTAGCGGAACATCGCGTTCGGGCCTGTCTTGAGGTGTATGGAGGCTAGACTCCCGATCATGTTGTTGGAAACCGGTACGACGCGGCTCGTCAGTGAGTCCGAATCTTTAGTGCTGCGGTTCGGTGAAGAAAAACGATCGGATGGTCAGGGGGCCGGACGACGCCTGCTGTGGCAGGGGTCGGACCCCGCATTTGAACTCTCTTGGTGGTGCGGAACCTGCCCGCTGCTGTTCAAACGTCTGGAAGGTGCAAACGAGAGATTATCGCTTCCAGAAATGCAGCAGATCCTAAACTCGGGCATCGACAGAATCGATGACGGTGTGCTCGATGCGTTCACTGCACTTCTGCCCGGTGGATCCTACGTTCCCATGCTTCTAAGAGTTCAGCCCGAGTTGGTGTATCCGGGCCGTAAAGGAGATTACTTCAGCGAGGAACAGGTCGATACCTGGGGCGTGTCAGGATTCTGGGGTCTCCCCGAGTATCCGCAAGCGCCGTATTACCGTACGTGGCAGGCACCGGTCGATCCGTCGGCGCACGCATTCGAGTTCGTCGTCCCGATGGTGCCTCCTACCTGGAATGACGCCGATCGGGTGAAAGCGTACGCCCAGAAACTCTTAGGCTCGTCTGAGCTCACGGCCGTGGCTGTGTCGATTCTTGACGTTTGTCAGCCGGCGATGGACAACGGCACCGACTACTACGCCCACTGGGGTATTAGTCATTTTCTACTCGATGGTCACCACAAGATGCAGGCTGCGGCGGAAGCTCAGCGTCCGCTGCAGCTGCTGTCGTTGCTCTCGGTTGAAGGCAGTCTCGCTGATGGATCCGATGTAGAACGGATCGTCGAACTCCGGGCCCACCCTCAAGCACACAGGAATCCTGCCTCACCTCGTTGAACGGGTGGATTCGGTCGCGTCATCGTGCGTCGACAGCACTCGTTTGTGGGCGTGTTCCGTCGAAGCTCACGGCGCCTCCGCTAATGTCGCCATATGGAGCCCATCCGTCGATTCCCACCTGCTCTTTATGCTGCTGCCCTCGAGTCGTGGTCGTTTCTGGACTTCGCTGGCAAAAGCCCTCTCTTCACTTCACCCTTCGGTGACGTCTTTTTTCAGGCGGACAACGGCTTCTGGTTCCTTGATGTGCTTGCGGGTGAACTGAACCATCAGTGGTCGACTCAGGATGAGCTGAACGCTGAACTGAATTCACGTTCAGGGCAGGATGAGTATTTGATGATCAGTTTGGCTGGACAAGCTGAGAGCTCTGGTCTGCAACCAGGCGAGGGGGAGGTCTACAGCTTCCGCGTTCCGCCCGTGCTGGGAGGTGCAACAGAGGTCAGCAATATCGAGGTCAGTGACTTCGTCGTGGCCCTGGACATTGCCGGACAAATCCGTAAACAAGTTCTGACGCTCCCGCCCGGCACTCCAGTAAGCGGCATCTCTCTGTCGTAACCCGTCAAACCAGAACCGCGGCTGCCGGGACACGCGTCAGTGGTTGGACTGACCCGCAGCCACTGGAGCGTACATGACATCCACGTCCCACCGGGTGAACCCGAGGCCCCGGTACAGTGACACGGCCGGCGCGTTGCCGGCGTCGGTGTAGAGCATGACGGCCTGGAGGCCCAGGTCATGGAGATACTTGATGCCGGCCACGGTCAGGGCTTTGCCCAGGCCCATGCCCTGCGCTGCCGGTGCCACGCCCACCGCGTATACCTCGCCGATCGCAGGGTGGTCACCGTGCCGCGGATGGACCTTTGTCCAGTGGAAGCCCAGCAACTTCCCGTCGCCGTCCACTGCCAGGAGGAAGCCTGCGGGATCAAACCAATCCTCCGCCATCCGGGCATCCAGATCGGCCCGCGTCATCGAACCCTGCTCGGGGTGGTGGGCAAAGGCAGCGCGGTTAGCGGTGAGCCAGGCGTCCTCATCCTGGCCCGGCACAAAGGCGCGGAGCGTCACCCCGTCTGGAAGGGCGGCGTCGGGAAGAGTTGCTGTAGCGGTGGTCAGCCTCATCTTCCACAGTTCCCGCACGGGGCCATAACCGTACCTGGCGGCGAGTTCCGCCGCGGCTTCGTGGTTCCCGTGGGACCAGGCCTTAAGCCCGTCCAGGCCCCGGTTGGATTTCAGGGCACCTACGAGCCGGTCCGCCACGCCTTGGTTGCGATAGCTGGGATGGACGGCAATTTCCAACAGGCCGCTCCCGTCCGGCTCCTCAACCACCACTGCGAACCCGGCCAGGTCCTGGCCGGAGGAAGGGTCGGAGTCCTCGTCCGGCGCGTACAGGGCCAGAGTCAGGAGGGAGTGCTCTGCCGAATCCCCGGCGCGCAGGGTCACGACCGTCTGCTCTGACAGGGAGGGGTTGCCGTCCGATTCCTCGGCCGCAGCGAGGAGGGCCCTGCAGTCCTTCATCAGTTGGTCGTCCAGCCCGCCCCTGACAACGAGGACGGGCCATTTCTCCGGGTGCGCAGGACTCATGAAGCTAGGCTATACGTCCGGGCCGGATGGTGCGCCGATTTGATGGGCGCCCGGCAGACACGTATAGTCGTTATCTCGTCCGGTGGAACACGGCTGAATTCAGAAGAACCCAGCAGAATGACGCCGGATGCGAGGGGGATCCACCAGTGGGGTGGCCTCGATACGTTCGACCCGTATGTCCTCCACCACAGACAGCAACAGCCCCGGACCAGTTCAATTGGTCCGGGGCTGTTGCTTTTGTGTTCTGCTGTCTTTTCGAAAAGAGCCGTACTTCCTCAGAGCCGGCAACCGGCCTCAGGCCTCGGTCAGTTCGTCCTCCTGCTGCCGCACCAGCGTGAGGCGGTAGCCCACGTTGCGGACCGTGCTGATCAGGTTCTCGTGATCTGCGCCGAGCTTGGCACGCAGGCGGCGGACGTGGACGTCCACGGTCCGGGTGCCGCCGTAATAGTCATAGCCCCACACCTCGGTGAGCAACTGCTGGCGCGTGAAGACGCGTCCCGGGTGCTGGGCCAGATACTTCAGGAGCTCGAATTCCTTGAAAGTGAGGTTCAGTGCTGCGCCGTTGACGCGGGCCGTGTAGCTCGCTTCATCGATGACGACGCCGGCAGCACGGATTTCCGTGGGGACGTCCTCTTTGTCCGGCACGGCCCGTGCCACGGACAGCCGGATCCGGGCCTCCACCTCGGCAGGCCCCGCGGAATCGAGCACGATGTCATCCACTGCCCAGGCTGACGAAACGGCAGCCATGCCGCCTTCAGTAAGGATAAGCACCAACGGGGCGCTCAGGCCGGTGGCCTTCAACAGCTGGGTCAGGGACCGTGCGCCAACCAGGTCCTTACGGGCATCCAGGAGCACGATGTCGCAAGGATCCGTCTCAAGGAGGGCCGTGGGCTCCGCGGCGAGGATGTGTACGCGGTGGTTCAGGAGTTCCAAGGCAGGCAGGATGTCCACCGATGATCCGGTGCTGTTCGTCAGTAACAGGATGTGCGACATTATTCCTCCAAGGGGCGTCCGCGCATCTTTGGGCGACTGAACCGGGTTCTCACCGGCCGGTACTGTCTTACTGCTGCGGTCTGGGCCGTTGATGGAGATATCCGGCCGGCAACCGAAACAGGAAGCGTAGCTGAGCTTCGAGTATACCCAATGGGCGCCCCGCAGCTATGGATGTGGTGCATCCAGCGGTTCGTTTTGCGACATATCCCGGTCACATAAGGCAGGATTGAGCCAGTGGGCACAAAGCCCTGCCTTGGAGGGCGCAGCCGCCTTGCCAGGACCGCCGCCAGAATGGAATGCAGCGAATTGAGTGCAGAGTCGAAGCCGGGCACGCCAGAGCCGGGTTCCGTATGACCGCGGAGCTGCAGACTCCCGTACGTTCGCTGGGCTCGTGGACCATCGGGGTCTTCGGGGTGGCGGGGCTGGCTGCCATCATTGCCGGCGCCTACAGCTCGCGGGAGGCATTGACCGCCGTCGCAGTTCTTGTGGCACTCGCCGTAGGCATCGGCTGGCCACACTTCCTCCGGATCCCGGCGAAAAAGACGCTGGCCGCCGTTATCGGCCTTCCGGGCGCAGGATCGGCGCTGGCTGCCGGCTTCGTCCCGGCTCCCGGTTTCCTTGACTGGACTCCCGCCTTCATTGCCCTGGGAATGATGGCCGTCTTCGTGGTGCAGCTGATCCGCGGCACGGGCCAGGCGCAGCGGCTGGAGTCCACCCTGGGCTGTTGCGCCGGTGTGCTGCTTTCCTGCCTTGGTGCAGGCTGGATTGCCGGAGACCGGTTTAACGGCGTCCGGGAAATGCTCCTGGTGGCTGCGATCAGTGCCGCGGTAGCCCTGCTGGCCGGCCTGATCCGCTGGCCCGACAGCATCGTCGCACCGCTGGGCATCGTGCTCGCAGGACTTGCCGGTCCACTGGCAGGCATAATCTTCTCGAATATCGCGGTCCTGCCTGCGGCGCTCTTCGGAGTGGTGGTGGGGGCGGTGCTGGTCAGTTTCCGCCGGCTGGTAACGCTCCGGGGCGGTCCCTTGAATCTCCCGGCGGCCCTTAGTATGGGCCTGGCGCCCGTTTCCGCGGTAGGTTCACTGGCCTACTTCATAGACAAATTACTCATCTACTAAGCGTTAGGATGGCATCATGTCCGTACTTGCATTTGAAATTTTCTTCCTTGTCCTGCTCGGCATCGCCAGCCTGTCCATGGCCTGGTTCGCCGGCTTTGTGGTCTACCGCCTGTTTAAAGGCCAGAAGTAGACCCTTTCCGGAGCTAGCCGTTTTCCGAGGTAATTGCTGTGCCGATTGAGATTCCAACAGACCTGACCCCAGAACTTGTTCCGCTTTCCTGGCTCATTGGTGAGTGGGAAGGCCGCGGCCGGCTCGGCAGCGGGGACGAGGATTCGGAGCACTTCTTCCAGCACGTTTCGTTCACGCACAACGGGCTGCCGTACCTGCAATACCGCGCGGAAAGCTGGTTGACCGACGACGACGGCACCCTCCTTCGGCCGCTTACCGTCGAGACCGGGTTTTGGGCGCTCGAGCGCAAACAACTGGATGCCGACGGTGGTCCCGGCCTGGTCCCCGCGGACATCGTCCCGGCCCTCAAAAGCGCCGACGAGGTTGAGGCCCTGCGGAACAAGGATGGCGGCTTCGACATCTCTGTATCCATTTCCCACCCCGGCGGGATCTCGGAGCTGTACTACGGGCAGATCAAGGGGCCGCAGATCCAGCTCACCACAGACATGGTGATGCGCGGCAGTCATTCCAAGGACTACAGCGCCGCCACCCGGATCTTCGGGCTGGTGGACGGCAACCTCCTGTGGCGCTGGGACGTGGCCGCCGGCGGAACGACGCAGGGCAAGGGACTCGAGGCGCACGCGTCAGCCTTCCTGAAAAAGATCGTCTGACCTCCGGCGTGTGCCCAAACCGTCAGTAGACTGGGCTTTCAACGCTTCACCGGCGCCTGAGTGAACCAAGGGAGCATGGCCATGGATGCATCACGGAAGTCCACGGACTACAGCGACCTCAAAGCCCTCTTCTTCAACGGCACGCTCAAGAAATCCCCAGAACCCAGCAACACGGACGGCCTGATCAGCATCAGCCGCCTCATCATGGAGAAGCAGGGGGTCAGCGTCAGGGTCATCAGGACTGTTGACCACGACATCGCGAGCGGCGTTTATCCGGACATGACGGAACACGGCTGGCTTACGGATGCCTGGCCAGGGCTTTACCCGGCGGTGCAGGAAGCGGACATCGTAGTGGTGGCCGGTCCGATCTGGCTGGGGGACAACTCCTCCCAGACCAAGAAACTGATTGAGCGCCTTTACGCCCATTCAGGGGAACTGAACGACAAGGGGCAGTGGGCGTTCTATCCGAAGGTGGGCGGTTGCCTTATCACCGGCAACGAAGACGGCATCAAGCACTGCTCCATGAACGTCCTCTACAGCCTGCAGCACATCGGCTTCAGCATCCCGCCCCAGGCCGACGCCGGCTGGATCGGACCGGTGGGTCCCGGCCCCAGTTACCTGGACGAAGGTTCAGGCGGCCCGCAGTCTGACTTCACGAACCGGAACACCACGTTCATGACCTGGAACGTGTTGCATCTGGCGCGCTTGCTCAAGGACGCCGGCGGAATACCTGCCTATGGCAACCTTCCGGAAGAATGGAAGGCCGGCACACGATTCGATTTCGAAAACCCGGAATACCGCTGACCATCAAGGACTTCTAGTACATATGACTATTCACAGCCCACTGCTGTCGCGCCCCGGCGCCGTTGAGGCAGCCGGCGCGGACGCCGGCGTCGCCTCCCACTACGGTGAACCCCTGCGTGAGCAGCGCGCGCTGGCCGCAGGTACCGCCGTCGTCGATCTTTCCCACCGAGGTGTGGTCACAGTAACCGGGCCGGATCGGCTGAGCTGGCTGAACACGCTCTCCTCGCAGCACGTCACGGACCTGCAGCCTGGAGAATCAAGCGAGCTGCTCCTTCTGAGCATCCAGGGGCGGATTGAATTTGACGCGCGGGTGGTTGACGACGGCGGGACCACCTGGCTGATCCTCGAGGCCGCCGAAGCGGCGCCACTGGCAGAGTGGCTGAACAAAATGAAGTTCATGCTGCGCGTCGAGATCACGGACGTCTCGGCAGAGTGGGCCGTGCTCGGCGCTACCAAGGCCGTTGAGGAATGGTCGTCGATGCTTGCGTGGCGGGATCCCTGGCCCCACGTTGGTGCCGGCGGCTACGCGTACTCGGTGGTGGCTGAAACTGACCATCCCGGGCTGGACCGGCCATGGGTCGAGTACCTGGTGCCGGCAGCAGACCTGGCCGAGACGGTGGGGGACCGCCCCCTGGCCGGCGTCCTGGCCGCTGAAGCCCTCCGCATCGCCGCGTGGCGTCCGCGGCTCGGAGCGGAGACCGACGACAAAACCATTCCGCATGAACTCGACCTCCTGCGAACCGCGGTGCACCTGACCAAAGGCTGCTACAAGGGCCAGGAAACCATCGCGCGGGTGCACAACCTAGGCCACCCGCCACGGCGTCTCGTGTTCCTCCAGCTGGATGGTTCGCAGCACACCATGCCAGAGCCGGGCAGCCAGGTACTGCTCGGAGAGCGCAAAGTGGGCATGGTGACCTCCGTGGCCCAGCACTACGAGATGGGTCCTGTTGCGCTGGCGCTCATCAAGCGCTCCGTGGGTCCCGATGAAGTACTTACCGTCATGGATGGCGATGAACCATACATCGCGGCCCAGGAAGTGATCGTTGCTCCCGACGCCGGCCAGGTGGTGGGCCGCCAGACCGGATTCCTGAGAGGGACCCGCGCATGACTGAACCAGGCTTGCCGCCGCACGCCGGCCACCACATCGCCGACAAACCCGACGACGAGGCCGTCGCCCTCGCCCACACGCTGTTCCAGGCTGCAAGGGAAGGCGATACCGGCCTGCTGCTGGGCTACCTGGCTGCCGGGGCACCTGCAGGCATGACCAACGCTGCGGGCGATTCCCTGCTGATCCTGGCTGCGTACCATGGCCATGCTGAGACCGTGCAGCTGATTGTTAAGCACGGGGGAGACGCGAACGCGGCCAACGACCGCGGCCAGACCCCCCTTGCCGGGGCGGCCTTCAAAGGCTATACGGACGTTGCGCGCGTACTGCTGGACGCGGGTGCCGATCCTGACGCCGGTTCGCCTTCCGCGCGCGCGGCGGCACAGATGTTTGCCCGCACCGAAATCCTTGACATGCTCGGGCCTTAACCTGCGCGTCAGACAGTAACCCGTCCGGATAAACCGCTCCAGCCGGCGGAGCAGGCACCGGCCAGCCGGCAGCCCACAAGACGCAAGGATACCGATGGAAAACGTTGCAAGACCGTGGCCTGCCCTCTGGTCGCTGGTGATCGGCTTCTTCATGATCCTTATCGACACCACGATTGTCTCGGTGGCGAACCCCAGAATCATGGAAGGCCTCCAGGCTGACATCAACTCGGTGATCTGGGTGACCAGCGCCTACCTGCTCGCCTACGCCGTCCCGTTGCTCATCACCGGCCGGCTTGGCGACCGCTTCGGCCCGAAGAAGCTCTATTTGACCGGGCTGGTGGTCTTCACCGCTGCTTCGCTCTGGTGCGGCCTTTCCGGCGACGTCCAGACACTCATCGCGGCCCGCGTCCTCCAGGGCTTCGGTGCGGCGATGATGACACCACAAACCATGGCGGTCATCACCCGGATCTTCCCTCCGGACCGGCGCGGCGCGGCCATGGGCATCTGGGGCGCCACGGCCGGCGTCGCCACGCTGGTGGGCCCGATCCTCGGCGGCGTCCTGGTCGACTGGCTCGGCTGGGAATGGATCTTCTTCATCAACGTGCCGGTGGGCATCGTGGGTTTCATCCTGGCCCTGCGCTTCGTGCCCGCCCTGAGTACCCACCCGCACAAGTTCGACATTCCCGGCGTGCTGCTCAGCGCCGTCGGACTCTTCCTGCTGGTATTCGGCATCCAGGAAGGCGAGACCTACAACTGGGGCACCATCACCGGGCCCATCACGGTGTGGGGACTCATCATCGCCGGGATCGCCGTCCTCGCCATCTTCGTCGTGTGGCAGCGGATCAACAAGGGCGAGCCCCTGCTCCCGCTGTCCCTTTTTAAGGACCGCAACTTCTCCCTCGCCAACATCGGCATCACCACCGTGGGCTTTACCGTCACGGCCTTCAGCCTCCCGCTGATCTTCTACTACCAGATCGTCCGCGGCCTGACCCCCACGCAGTCGGCGCTCATGATGGTGCCCATGGCCCTTATCTCCGGCGGGCTCGCGCCTGTCGTGGGCAAGATCATCGACCGCGTGAATCCCAAATACATCACGTCCGGCGGGCTGCTGCTTATGGCCGTGGCGCTGTTCTGGAATTCGGCCCTGATGCATCCGGACACGCCGATCTGGTTGTTCCTGCTGCCCAGCGCCGTGCTCGGCTTCGCGAACGCCGGTATCTGGGCACCGCTGAGTACCACTGCCACGCGGAACCTTCCGCCGCGGCAGGCCGGGGCGGGGTCCGGCGTCTACAACACCACCCGGCAGATCGGCGCCGTTCTGGGCAGCGCCGCCATCGCCGTCCTGATCCAGTCACGGCTAGCAGCCGAACTTCCGGCGGCTCCTGGAGCCTCCGGCGGCGCCAGCCCGGTGTCGTTCGGCGGTTCCCTGCCGGCAGCGCTGCATGACGGGTTCGCGACGGCGATGGGCCAGTCGATCCTGCTTCCGGCAGCTGTGATCCTGCTCGGGGCCGCCGTGGCCCTGTTCTTCGCCAAGCCCAAAGCAGTGACGGGATGGAGTGGAGCGCCTGCCGCCGAGTCCCGGAGCGCGAGTCAGCCGAGGTGAACGCTGGTCTGGATGCCGCCCGTGGCCAGGCCCAGCTTCCGTCCCAGCGCCAGGGCGCCGGTGTTGCTGACGTCGGCGCGCCATTGCAGGGTGAGCCCGGCGGCCAGCGCCTCGTGCGCTGCGATCGACGCCGCCAAGGAACCGAGACCACTGCGCCGCCATTCGGGGTCCACGAGTACGCCCAGGTGGCCCAGGAGCCCTTCCCATTCTGTGCAGGCGCCGCAGGCCACGGGGACCCGGCGGCCATCCACCTCGTGGATGAGGGTGTAGCGGTTCTCCAGGTCTGAGAGCCCCACTTCGTTCACGTCGTCGGGAGGGCACAGGCCCTCAAGCTCGATGGCCTCCGGATTGCCGTGGGATACGGTCAGCTCTCCGGCAGGCTGCCCGAGGGGCAGATCGTCGGCGAAAAAGAGTGCGGCGGCTCCCAGCCCGTGGCCGCCATGGGAACGGGTGAGAGTCAGCAGGGTGACATGCTGTGCCATCTCTTCGTCCGGAATTCCAGCGGCCGCGTCCGCCACCCACTGGGGACCCACCAGGGCGGAACTCCCGAACAGCCTCACGAACTCTACGGTTCTTACGGAGTCGTCGGCCCTGACAATCCGCTTGCCCGATTTGAGCGACGTTGCGAAGGCATCGTCGTCGAGCCCCAGGCGCCTGGCCCAGGCGAGCTGGATGATTGCGGCGGAGCCGGGGTCAAGTGTCATGTCACCAGCCTAGGGCTGGAGGGCGGCTCAGCCGAACAGGACCGCTGCTTCGTCATAGCGGTTCTGCGGCACCGTCTTCAGTTTGCCGAGGGCTTCCTGGAAGCCCACGTGTTCAATGTCCGTGCCCTTGAGGGCCACCATGGTGCCCCAGTAACCTTCCACCACCGAGTCGATGGCGGCCATGCCCAACCGGGTTGCCAGAACGCGGTCAAACGCCGAAGGGACTCCGCCGCGCTGGATGTGGCCGAGGATGGTGGCGCGGGTCTCGATACCGGTACGGGCCTCCAGCTCAGGGGCGAGCTGGTCAGCGATGCCGCCCAGCCGCGGGCGGCCGAAGGTATCCATGCCGCGCTCGGAGTGGGGTGTTTCCATATGGTCCGGGACAAAGCCCTCCGCAACCACCACCAGGGGTGCGCGGCCTCGGTCATGGGCTTCCTTCACCCACTCGGTGATCTGGTCGATGCTGACTTTCTGCTCCGGAATCAGGATGGCGTGGGCTCCGGCGGCCATACCGGCGTGGAGGGCGATCCAGCCCACATGGCGCCCCATAACCTCGGCGATCATGCAACGGTGGTGGGATTCGCCGGTGGTCCGCAGTCGGTCGATTGCCTCCGTGGCGATCTGCACTGCAGTGTCGAAACCGAACGTGTAGTCCGTGGCGTCCAGATCGTTGTCAACGGTCTTTGGGACACCCACGATCTTTAGCCCGGCGTCAGTGAGGCGCTTAGCCGCGGCCAGCGTACCTTCGCCGCCGATGGCGATGATGGCGTCGATGCCCAAGCGCTCCATGTGGGCCTTGATGACCTCCGGTCCGCCGCCGTTTTCGAAGGGGTTGGTACGGGACGTGCCCAGGATGGTGCCGCCCTGCTTGGCGATGCCCCGGACCATGGTGCGGGGAATGTCGATGACGTCACCTTCAACGACACCGCGCCAGCCGTCAAGGAACCCCACGAATTCGTGTCCGTGGATGGCGATGCCTTTAAGGACCGCTCCGCGGATAACGGCGTTTAGTCCGGGGCAGTCGCCACCGCTGGTGAGAATTCCAATTTTCATGTCTCGGCTCAAATCCTGGTGTGAAGGTGTACAGGCAGAGCGCCACGCTGAGCTCACCTAGATTGTAGTGGTGAGTGTGGGTTACGACACAAACCGGTTACAAAGGGCTCCCGCTCCATTGCAGTGTCCGGCTGCCGTTCCTTCTGCCCCTTGGCCGCCACAGCAACAGGGGACATGCCAAGGGCCCCCACTCGAGAGAGCAGGGGCCCGCGGGCTGGCGTCAGGATCCGTTGATGGACCGTCTGTCGAGGAAGGTCTGGAGCGGGATGGTGTTCCGCTGGTCCGGCAGGACCAGCCACGCGGCCAGGTAGAAGACTACGGCCGGGCCGGGCAGGAGGCAGAAGAGCAGGAATGCGATCCGCACGAAGGCAACATCCACGTTGAGCTTGGCGGCGATGCCTCCGCATACGCCGCCCAGCCAGCGCTGGGGACCGCGTTGCAGGCCGAAGCCCCTGACGATGCTGAAAAACTTGTCCATGGGTCAAGACTTCCCTGTTGTTGGCTCGTTGTCACGTTTCCGGGCCGAGAGCAGGCCGCCCAGCACCAGTGCGACGCCGGCGCCGATCATGAGCCCGATCAGCACATATGTGCCGTTCAGGGTCACGATACCGAGCTGGGCGATGATGATCAGGGCGGCAAGTGCCATGACTATCAGGCCCCAGACGACGGTTCCCACCCTGGCCGTGGCAGGTCGGACAGAGCCATCGGGTTCCGCCATCGGGGTTTCCGCTGGATGTGAATCCCGTGCCGGATCTACGTTGCTCATGTCAGTTTCCTTCCTTGATGGTGACGTTGCTGACGGTGCCGTCGATCTTGATGACCAAGTGGCTGCCTGGCTTGTCGGTGTTGTAGCTGCTTTCCCGGGTGGAGATGCCGCCGCGGTGGTTGGCGCCTTCGCTGAGGTTGCCCAGGGTCATGTCGGCCTTGATGTCCACGGGGACGGTGTCAGGGATGACAACGGTGACGTTGCTCGCCGTGATGTCCAGGGGGATGACGACGTCGGAACTCAATGGAGCAGTTCTTTCCAGGGCCGTGAGGTCAATGGTTCCACGGCCGGCGGTGACGGAGAATCCGTCTCTGGCCTGTTCGAGGCTCGCCGGAGTCCAGTCAACTTGCTGGAAGCGTCCGCGGTCGCCGTTGCCCACCACGTTGAAGATTCCGCCGATCACCAGGGCCACGATGGCGAAGAAGCCCAGGATTCCCGAGGTCCGGCCACGAACTCCGGCGAGGAGGATGCCCAGGCCCAGGACAGCTGCTGCGCTGGCCCAAACGATCGCATTGGGCGAGTCACCGAGGTTGATCAGGTTACCGGCGTCGAGGGCTTTGAGCCCGCCGCCCACGAGGAGTGCGGCTCCCGCTGTGATGGCCACAGCCGGGGTGCCAGGACCGCCCGGCCGGACCTTGGGGGCCCGGACCGGGCCCTGGGGTGGCTGGTATCCGCCGCCGTACTGACCTCCGCTGTAGGGTCCGCCGCCGAAGGGCGGGTTGGGACCGGAAGGCGGTGCGGGTGCAGAGGGCGCGTTTCCCGATGAGCTGGCGGTAGGTGCCGAGTAGGGAGAGGTGTAAGGAGTCCCGGGGTAGGCTGCGGCGAACGCGGAGTTCGTGCCGGAACCTGCAGGTTGCGGTGTGCCGTTCATCGGGGCCCTGTTCCGGGCCTTGCTGCGTTGGGTCAGGTAATAGAGCAGGTAGATGGCGCCGCCAACCCAGAAGATGGTCCACAGGAAGCCGCCGAACCCGTTGTGGCTCCAGCCCCAGAATCCGCCGCCGAGGCCGGTGAGCCCCAATATTGTGGTGACGAGTGCACCTGTCATGCCGCTGGACCAGCGGCCGGCGCCAGCTTCCTGCACGTGGATTCGTCCGTCAGGTTCCGGGAGGAAAGCCCAGGCCAGGCCGTAGAGCAGGACGCCGATTCCGGCGAAGAGGGTCAGGACAATGAAGATGCCGCGGACGATCAGCGGGTCGATTCCCATCCGGTGGGCGATGCCGCTGGAGACACCGCCGATCCAGCGGTCGGGGCCGCGCTGGATGCCGTGGCTCCGGATCCAGGTGAAGAAATCCTGTGACTGGCCGGGCATTGTGGCGCTCGGATACTGGCCGGGATACTGCCCGGCGTATGCACCTGCGTTCTGGCCTGCGTTCTGTCCTGCGTTCTGTCCGAAGGACCCTTGCGGTGCTTCCGGCTGGGAGTCCTGCGGTGCATCCTGTGGTGAGGACGGTGGATGTGGCTGCACCGGTTCGGTGGATTGTTCCGTTCCCGGTTGAGGGAGTGGTTCGGTCGGGTTGCCATCGTCGGGGGTAGGTGTCTGCGAGTTCATACTTCGATCCTGCCGGTTGAGATGGCCGCGCCCTATTGGGGGACACCCTGAGCGGCCCCTGAGATACCCCCGGTTAGCGCCGGAAACCAGTCCGGGCAACCCTGATCCGTGTTTGGATTGAGTCATGACAACCGTCCCCGTCCGCCCGCCGCTGGTGCGCAGCAGCGATCGCCTTATCGCCGGAGTATGTGCCGGCCTTGCGGCACATTTGGGCTGGCCGGTCAGGAACATCCGGATCGGCATGGTCCTGGGCTCGCTCGCCGGCGGGGCTGGCCTTGCGTTTTACGCCTGGCTTTGGATTATGGTTCCCACCGCTGACGAAAGCGCCCGTCGCAACGCCCGGCGCCCGGCGTCGCCAATTGCTCCGGCGGTGAGCCAGCCACCGCCCGGAACGCAGGCCGGTGCCCCCTTTCCGCAAGCGCCCGGCACTGCCGCTGGTCCCCCGCGGTGGGGACATCCCGACGCCGGTGCTGCCGCCGGCGGTGCGCCCGGTTCTGTCGACGCCTTGCCCGGGGCCATCTACGCCGCGGTTGCCCGTCCGCCCTGGTTCAGGGCCCGCGGCCTGCGGTACGGCAAGGAGATCCTCCTGGGGGCCGGACTTCTCCTGGTCGCCGGCATCCTGATCGCCCAGCTCATGGGGGTCGATGTGCCTCTTGGCACCCTGATCCCGGCAGCGGCTGTGCTGGGCGGGGCGTCCATCGCGTGGATGCAGCTCGACGAGACGCGGCGTGCGGGGCTGGTGGACAAAACCAAGGCCGACCAGGCCGGCGGCTGGGCGCGGCTCGCGGCCGGGCTGGCGCTGGTGGTGGCGGGCGTGCTGGTGATGGTGTCCGGTTCCGGTTCGTGGGAGCAAACCTGGCTTGCACTGCTGGCGTCGGTGGCGGTCCTGGGCGGAGTGGTGCTCGTGCTTCTCCCGTGGGCCTTGAAGTTCTGGCGTGACCTCGAATCCGAACGTGCAGGCAGGATCCGCGAGACCGAACGGGCCGAGATCGCAGCCCACCTCCACGACTCCGTGCTGCAGACCCTCGCCCTGATCCAGCGCGGGGCCGGCAACGAGCACGATGTGGTCCGGCTGGCCCGGGCGCAGGAACGCGAACTCCGCAATTGGCTGTTCCAGGATCCAAGCAGGGACGCCGGACAACTCTCGGACCGGATCAAGGCAACGGCCGCGGAGGTGGAAGATCTCCTGGGCAACGCCGTCGAGGTGGTCAGCGTGGGGGATACCGCCATGACCGAGGGGCACGAGGCGTTGGTCCAAGCGGGACGGGAAGCCATGCTCAACGCCTCCCGGCATGGCGGCGGTACCGTTTCGGTATACCTGGAGGTCTCCGGCGGCCGCGCCGAAGTTTTCATCAAGGACCGCGGTCCTGGCTTCGAGCTCGGCAATGTACCCGAGGACAGGCTGGGCGTGAGGGAGTCAATCATCGGCAGGATGAAGCGGCACGGCGGTACTGCATCGATCGTCAGCACCCCCGACGGAACCGAGGTGCGGCTTGGACTGCCAGCAATAAACATGGACAATGCGGAAGGGAAGCCATGAACAACGTGCCCGGGGCCCCAACAGGCCCGATCCCACCCAGGGCACCTGTCCGGGTGGTGATTGTGGATGACCACGCCATTTTCCGCTCGGGCCTCAAGGCGGACCTGGACGCCAGTATCCAGGTGGTGGGCGAAGCCGCCACCGTGGAACAGGCCATCGGTGTGATCGCGCAGGAACGTCCGGAAGTGGTGCTCCTGGACGTTCACCTGCCGGGCGGACTGGGTGGCGGCGGCCGGGAAGTGATCGCGGGTTCGGCGGCGCTCCTGGCCACCACCAAGTTCCTGGCGCTCAGCGTTTCGGATGCCGCCGAGGACGTGGTGGCGGTCATCCGTGCCGGGGCCCGGGGCTATGTCACCAAGACCATCTCCGGGGCCGAAATCACGGACGCCGTGTTCCGGGTGGCCGGCGGTGACGCCGTCTTTTCACCCCGGCTCGCAGGGTTTGTCCTGGACGCCTTTGGAACGGCCCCGGCAGACATCGCCGGCGACGAGCTGGACCGGCTCTCCGCCCGCGAGCTTGAGGTCATGCGCCTGATCGCCCGCGGGTACAGCTACAAGGAAGTGGCCAAAGAGCTCTTCATCAGCATCAAGACCGTGGAGACCCACGTTTCCGCGGTGCTGCGGAAACTCCAGCTCTCAAGCAGGCACGAGCTCACCAAGTGGGCAGCGGAGCGCCGCCTCCTCTAACCCCTCCCAGACGCTCTCTCACATCCTGCAGCCTTTCGCCCAACCCTCTCTCACTTCCTGCGGCCTAATTCCAAACGCTCTCTCACATCCCGGGCTTAAACCAAAACGCTCACTCACAGAGTGAGCGAGCGTTCAGGTTTTTGTTGCGAAAAGTGAGAGAGCGTTGGGGAAAGGCGTGCGTAAGGTGAGAGAGCGTTGGTTATTGCGCCTTGCCCAGGAAGTCCTGAAGCCTGGCAACACCGGTGGCCAGGTCGTCGTCGCCCAGGGCGTAGGAGAGACGCAGGTAGCCCGACGGGCCGAACGCCTCGCCCGGCACCACAGCCACTTCGACCTCGTCCAGGATCAAGGTGGCCAGCTCAGCGGAAGTCGACGGCGTTGAGGTGCCGTTCGCCGTCGGGAACTCCTTGCCCAGCAGCGCGCGGACATCCGCGTACACGTAGAAGGCGCCCTTCGGCGTCGGGCATTCGACGCCAGGAATCGCATTGAGTCCGGCAACGATCGCCTTGCGGCGGCGGTCGAACGCAACCTTCATTTCGTCGACGGCGGTCAGCGGGCCGGAGACGGCGGCGAGGGCTGCTACCTGCGGGATGTTGGAGACGTTGGACGTTGCGTGTGACTGGAGGTTGGTGGCCGCCTTGATGACGTCGGCCGGGCCGATCATCCAGCCCACCCGCCAGCCGGTCATGGCGTAGGTCTTGGCCACGCCGTTCAGGATCACCACCTTGTCGCCCAGTTCCGGGGCGGCTGTGGCGATGGACGTGAACGGGACGCCGTCGTAGGTCAGGTGCTCGTAGATCTCGTCGGTGACCACCCACAGACCCCTGGCAGCGGCCCATTTGCCGATCTCTGCCACCTGCTCCGGGGAGTACACAGCGCCCGTGGGGTTGGACGGCGAGACGAACAGCAGGATCTTGGTCTTGTCCGTGACGGCTGCTTCCAGCTGGTCCACGGTAACCAGGTACTCCTGTTCCGGACCCGCGAAGACCTCCACAGGGACGCCGCCGGCGAGCCGGATGGCCTCCGGATACGTCGTCCAGAACGGGGTGGGGACAATCACTTCGTCGCCCGGATCCAGCAGGGTGGCGAACGTGTTGTAGACGGCCTGCTTGCCGCCGTTGGTCACCAGCACCTGGGAGGCCTCAACGGCGTAGCCGGAGTCCCGGAGTGTCTTGTCAGCAATGGCCTTCTTGAGCTCCGGCAGGCCTCCGGCCGGGGAGTACCGGTGGTATTTGGGCTGGCTGGCAGCGTCAATGGCCGCCTGGACGATGTAGTCCGGGGTGGGGAAGTCCGGCTCACCCGCGCCGAAACCAATAACCGGCCGTCCTGCTGCCTTAAGCGCCTTGGCCTTGGCATCAACGGCCAGGGTTGCGGATTCGGCAATAGCGGATATGCGCTGGGAAACGCGGGCGGCAGACATGGCAGGTCCGTTCTTCGCTTGCAGCTCGTTGGCTGAATGGTGGAATTCGACGTGATCTACTCTATGCTGTTCAGCGGATCGTTCGGGTTGCCGGCATGGATGTGACTGCAGGTCAGATTGCGTATGCAGGTGGAACGGACGGCCCGGAACGAGGCTGGTTCGACGTAGGCGAAGTTGTTGCGTAGACTGGTTCTCCGGTGTTGAAAACACGGATGATGGCGTGCGCCCCAGTGGAAGCTGGCAAGTTCGGCAAGGAATGGTTTTCGATCCATAGGGTAGTGGCGCAATTGGTAGCGCAGCGGTCTCCAAAACCGCAGGTTGCAGGTTCGAGTCCTGTCTGCCCTGCGCAAGCTGTCCCAGCGAAATGCCGGGGCAAGCGCAGCAACCATGGTTCTGATCAGGACCGGGTAATCCAACATTGCACAGATGAGTGAGGACCAGGTGACCGAAACAGCTGCCAGCAGCTCCAAGGGCCGCCCAGCTAAGAAGGCCGCCAAGGCAAGCCTCTTCGCTCGCATTGCACTTTTCGTCCGCCAGATCATCGGCGAACTGAAAAAGGTTGTTGCACCAACCCGCAAGGAACTGATTAATTACACGCTCGTGGTGCTGGTGTTCGTGGCCATCATGATGGTCATCGTCAGCCTGCTGGACATCGGTTTCGGAACCGCTGTCAGCTGGGTCTTCGGCGGCATCGCCCCCACGGACCGATAAGGCGACCGTCCGCAGGCTGCGTGGTCTCTGTCCGCTAAACCGGAAGGGATCCACGGGGCGTGCGGAGTTGAGCCATTTAAATAGGCATGTTAGGCAATGAGGAAGCAGGAGACCAAGTGTCTGAGCAGGAGCTCGAGGTAACCGAGACTGAGCTGGAAGAGTCCACGGACGTCACGGCAGAAGCCGGTGAAGAGTCTGAGGTTGATTCCGCTGCGCCCGAATCCGCCGACGCCGATTCCGACGACACCGACGCGTCCGAGGTAAACGACACCGACGCGTCAGAGCCAGACGCCGCTGATGCTGACTCCGAAGAGGCAGACGCCCTCGCCGCCGCGGCCGCCAAGGCCGACGTCGATCCGGCTGAGGAGTTCAAGGGCAAGCTGCGCCGCCAGGAGGGTGACTGGTACGTCATCCACTCCTACGCCGGGTACGAAAACCGTGTGAAGGCGAACCTCGAGACCCGCATCCAGACCCTGGACATGGAAGATTACATCTTCGAAATCCAGGTGCCGATGGAAGAGGTCGTTGAGATCAAGAACGCTCAGCGGAAGGTCATCAACCGCGTCCGCATCCCCGGCTACGTGCTGGTCCGGATGGACCTGACGGATGCCTCCTGGGGCGCAGTCCGCCACACGCCGGGGGTCACCGGCTTCGTGGGCAACGCCCACAACCCTGTGCCTTTGCGCCTGGACGAAGTGTTCTCCATGCTTGCCCCGGTCTTCGAAGAAGAGCAGGCCGAGAAGGGCAAGCCGGTCAACAAACAGAACCAGGCCCCGGTTGACGTCGACTTCGAAGTCGGCGAGTCCGTCATCGTCAAGGAGGGCCCGTTCGAGACCCTCCCCGCCACGATTTCCGAGATCAAGGTGGAATCCCAGACCCTCGTGGTGCTGGTCTCCATCTTCGAACGCGAAACCCCGGTCACCCTGGCATTCAACCAGGTCACCAAGATCTGATTCCCCTGGAATTCGGCCCGGAACTGCCCGCTTAGCAGATCCGGGACGGCCGGCCGCCTCGCCATGGCGGCCAAAAACCTGAGGCACGCTCCTGTGTCCCAGGACGTTATTGAGAGAAGGACCCTACATTGGCTCCCAAGAAGAAGGTCACCGGCCTCATCAAGCTGCAGATCCAGGCAGGTGCCGCTAACCCGGCTCCGCCGATCGGTCCTGCGCTTGGCCAGCACGGTGTCAACATCATGGAATTCTGCAAGGCGTACAACGCTGCCACAGAAGCCCAGCGCGGAAACGTTATCCCCGTGGAAATCACGGTTTACGAAGACCGTTCATTCACGTTCATCACCAAGACCCCGCCGGCTGCAGAGCTCATCAAGAAGGCTGCAGGCGTTGCCAAGGGTTCACCCACGCCGCACACCGTCAAGGTTGCCAAGCTGACCCAGGCCCAGGTCAACGAGATCGCCTCCACCAAGATGGAAGACCTCAACGCCACGAGCCTTGAAGGCGCAGCAAAGATCATCGCCGGCACCGCCCGCTCCATGGGTATCACCGTCGAAGGCTAATTGGCCCTCACCGCTGCTGCGGCGCCGGAATCGGGAAACCGAAGACGACGACGGGCGGCACCGCCGGGCAACCGGCACCACCGAAACATTGAAATGTTGGCAGTCCCGTCCGGATACATCACCGGACAACCAACCGGATGACCAACTGTGGCAGGGCCCAGCGCGGTCCGCAGACCACAACTGCACAAGGAGAATAAGCAGCATGGCAAAGCGCAGCAAAGCATATGAGGCAGCAGCCGCCAAGATCGACGCGGAGAAGTTCTACGCACCGTTCGAGGCAGTAACGCTCGCCAAGGACACCAACCCGTCCAAGTTCGACGCAACCGTTGAGGTCGCCTTCCGCCTGGGTGTTGACCCTCGCAAGGCCGACCAGATGGTCCGCGGCACGGTTAACCTTCCGCACGGCACCGGCAAGGTGTCCCGCGTCCTGGTTTTCGCAACGGGCGACAAGGCTGAGGCAGCAATCGCTGCCGGCGCCGACTTCGTTGGCTCCGATGACCTGATCGAAAAGATCCAGGGCGGCTGGACTGACTTCGACGCAGCCGTTGCCACCCCTGACCTCATGGGCAAGGTTGGCCGGCTCGGTAAGGTCCTGGGTCCGCGTAACCTGATGCCGAACCCGAAGACGGGCACGGTCACGGCAGACGTCGCCAAGGCTGTCAACGACATCAAGGGCGGCAAGATCGACTTCCGCGTCGACAAGCACTCCAACCTGCACTTCATCATTGGCAAGGTCTCGTTCGACGTCGTCAAGCTGGCCGAGAACTACGCAGCAGCACTGGAAGAGGTGCTTCGCCTGAAGCCGTCCGCTTCCAAGGGCCGCTACATCCAGAAGGCCACCGTGGCCACCACCTTCGGTCCCGGAATCTCCGTTGACCCCAACGTCACCAAGGTTCTGACCGAGGTCTAATTCCTCCAGTTCCAGTTCCAGTTCCAGTTGCCGGATCCGTCCGGCGCACGAGGACCGTCCGGCATTGCGCCGGACGGTCCTTTTTGCTTGTGTCCCGGGTGCTCGACTAAATCGTTCCGATCGCTAGGCTGGGAGGGTGGAGGGCTGGGGGAGTCGACGAGGAGACATGCGCGCTCTGGAGATTACCGCCGTCGCCATTCCCCCCGCGTTCGACGGCGGAACATCCGACGGCGGGAGGGGGCTTGCTGCTGCCGGAACAGGGAGTTTCGGCGACTTCCGGGAATGCTACGCCTTGCGCGAGGCCCACGAACTGGAGAAATGGGGCAACCTTGACCGCTGCCCAACAGAGCCGGAGAGCGTCGAATATTGGCGGGGCAGCGAGTACGAGGAGCGGGTGCTTTTCCTGGCACGGGTGGGCCAGAAAACGGTGGGCACGTGCTCGGTGACGCTGCCTTTGCGCGAAAACACCGGCACGGCAGGAATCGATGTCCTGGTGGCGCCCCACCAGCGCAGGCAGGGCTGGGGGCGCAGCTTGCTTGAGCACGCCGAAGCCGTTGCGCGCGGGCGCGGCCGTACCTCCCTTGATGCTTACTGCGAGCTACCCGTGGAGCAAGTGGAGGGCGCTGGGCGACTGCTGCCGGCGAAATCAGGGGCGGGCGGACTTCCCGCAGAAGCGGCCGTCGTCGCCTTTGCTGCCAGCGCCGGGTATGAACTCGAGCAAGTCGAGAGATCTAGCCGGCTGTCCCTGCCGGTATCGCCCGAGCACCTTGCCGCATTGGAAACTGAGGCCTCGGCGCGCGCGAAAGAGTACATGCTCGTTGGCTGGGCCGACACCTGCCCGGAGGAGTTCCTGACGGAGTACGCCGTGTTGAAGCGCCGGATGAGCACCGACGTGCCCGTGGCGGGGATGGACTGGGAAGCCGAGGACTGGGATCAGGGCAGGGTACGCCAGGAGGAGCAGACCCTCACCCGCAGTGGTGTGCAAACCGTTGTTACTGCGGCCATGCACCGGACCACGGGGGAGCTGGTGGCCTACACGGTCCTGAACTGGCGGGCGGGCGTGCCCGCAGCCATCACGCAGCAGGATACCCTGGTATCCGCCGCGCACCGGGGCCGCCGCTTGGGAACCCTGATCAAGGTGGCGAATCTCCGTGCCGCCCAGCAGCGCTGGCCCGCCGCGAGGTCGGTACTTACATGGAACGCCAGCGAAAACCAGCATATGCTGGCGATAAATATTTCGCTTGGATTCAAGCCTGCTGGCTATGAAGGTGAGTGGCAGAAACGGCTGGGATGATGCCCCTTATGGCAAGAAACGTACAGATCGAGCAGCTTTGGATCCCGGATTCCCTGGAGACGGCGGACGCAGCGGACTTCCTCGCCGCCGTGGAGGTGGGACGCAAGGTGCGGATGCAGACCTGGGGAAGCGATGATCTGGCGTATGGGCCGCTTGAAAAGCTCCTCGAACTGGCGGACCCGTATGAACGCCAGATCATCCTCGTGGCCAAGGTCAATGGCGAGATCGTCGGGACCGTGGACATCGCCCTTCCGCTCACGGATAACCTGGACCTTGCGGAATTCACGCTGGATATCCTTCCGGAGTTCCAGCGGCAGGGAGTGGGCCGGAAGTTGCTCCTCGCGGCAGAACATATGGCACGGGGCGAGGGCCGCACGATGATCCTGGTGGACACCAACCACCCAGGGGCTTCACTTCACGAGTTCGAGAAGGCCCAGCTGGTTCCCGGTTCGGGGCAGGGATTTGTGCCCCTCGCCAGCCGGGAAGTCGAATTTGCCCGCAAGACCGGATACACGCTGCAGCACATCGAACAGTTCAGCTCGTGCGTGCTGCCGCTGGACACCAAACTCGTGGCCGATCTTCAGGCCGAGGCCGATGAAGCCAACAACGGCCGTTACCGCCTGCATCATTGGACGGACCGCTGCCCGGATCAGTGGCTGGAAGCAGTGGCCGCGCTGGAGAACCAGGCGGGCGCCGACGTCGACCCCTCGCTTGGAACCCCCGTTGAGCAGGACATGGTGTTCGACGGCGGCATTCTCCGTGAGGCGGAAGAGGCCACCATTGCGCAGGGTCGGCGGACTGTGGTCACGGCAGTTGAGCATCTGGCGACGGGTGCGCTCGTGGGCCTGACCACCATCAGTGTCCTGGCGCACCGCGCCGATGTCGTCTTCCAGGACGACACTCTCGTGCTGCAGGAGCACCGGGGGAACAAGCTGGGCCTGCTCATCAAGGTGGCCAATATGGAACGCCTGACGGAGCAGTTCCCCGATGCGCGGGTCATCTACACCTGGAACGCACCAGAGAACCGGTACCTCCTGACCGTAAACCAGCAACTTGGCTTCACCACGGCAGGCGTCACGGGTATCTGGCAGAAGGAACTGCCCCACCTCGGATCCAGCACCAGCTAGGGCCCGATTTGGCGGACCGGCGGCCCACCCCGTAAGCTGGGATGACCAAAGACCGTCGGTTGTTGGAAATCCACTCTCCCAAGCAAGACTCACCTCTGCAGTCGCGCCGGGAGAGCCAGTGGATCTCCGGACGAAGGACCCTGAACATAGGGCGGCCGGCGCAGGTGAACGAAGCAAAGCTCCGCGGTTCTGAACCGCGTCGAGACAAGCCCCGTGCATCTGCGCGGGGCGTTTTTTCGTTTTAGCTCTGTTGAGCGGGGACCGGGAATCACCGGCACTATCCCCGGAAGGAGGGTTATGGCAACGCCTAGCAAGGTTTCAGCAGTAGCTGAGATCACTAACGATTTCAAGGAATCGAACGCCGCTGTCCTGACCGAATACCGTGGGCTCACCGTTGCACAGCTCAAGCAGCTGCGTGTCTCTCTCGGCCAGGACACCAAGTTCTCGGTCGTAAAGAACACCCTGACCGCCATTGCAGCCAAGGAAGCTGGTGTCGAAGCATTCAACGACCAGCTTGCCGGCCCCACTGCGATCGCGTTCATCAAGGGTGACGCAGTTGCCGCTGCCAAGAGCCTGACGGATTTTGCCAAGACCAACAAGCAGCTGGTTATCAAGACCGGTTACTTCGAGGGCAAGGCACTGAACGCAAGCGAAGTCGCTGCCCTGGCAGCACTCGAGTCCCGCGAGCTTCAGCTCGCCAAGGTTGCAGGCATCCTCAAGGCTCCTGCCGCCGCCGCTGTACGCATCATCGACGCGCTGCGCCTCAAGCTTGAAGAAGAGAACGGTGCACCGGCAGCAGCCGAAGCGCCCGCCGCTGAAGAAGCCCCCGCAGCCGAAGCAGAAGCTCCCGCAGCAGACGCAGCAGCAGAGGCCGAAGCTCCGGCCGACGCAGCAGCCCCCGAAGAGAAGTAATTCTCTTTCAAACCAGACTCCGGTGTGAAGGCAATGGCTCCGGCCGCCGAGCACCACTATAGGAAGGACGCCACACCATGGCGAAGCTCACCAACGAAGAGCTCATTGAAGCTTTCAAGGAACTGACCATCATCGAGCTCTCCGAGTTCGTCAAGCTCTTCGAAGAGACCTTCGAAGTTACCGCAGCTGCTGTTGCAGTTGCCGGCCCCGCCGGCGGCGGCGCTGCTGAAGAAGAAGCAGAGCAGACCGAATTCGACGTCGTTCTTGAAGCTGCTGGCGACAAGAAGATCGCAGTGATCAAGGAAGTACGTGCAATCACTTCCCTGGGCCTCAAGGAAGCCAAGGACCTGGTTGACAGCGCTCCCAAGGCCGTCCTCGAAGGCGTCACCAAGGAAGCAGCCGAAAAGGCTGTTGCACAGCTCGAAGAAGCCGGCGCACGCGTTACCCTCAAGTAGCTCGCTGCTTTTTTGGAAGCCCCGTCCACTTCGGTGGGCGGGGCTTCCTGCGTCAACCGGGTTCGCTGATGTCAGCCACCACAGCATCCAGGGCCGCGGTCAGGGCATCGGCGTCGACAAACGCGCTGTAGCCGTGTTCCCCGGCGCCCATCGAGATCCGGCGCCCGGTGATTGTGGCATCCGCATACACCGGCCAGGGATTGGTGCTGCCCAGCGGGGTGATGGTTCCGCGTTCATAACCCGTAGCGTCCAGCGCGACATCGGCCGGCGGCAGCGAGAGTTTGTTGACGCCCACCAAAGACCTGAGCTTGGGCCAGGAGATCTGGCGGTCGCCCGGTATGAGGGCGAACAGGAAGCTGCCGTCCTTGTGCTTGACCACCAGCGACTTGACGATGTCGGCTGGCGTGATGCCCAGGATGCTGGCGGCTTCCTCCAGGCTCTTGGCGGCGAGGCGCTGCACGATCTGGACGTCCAGGCCGCGTGCGCTGGCGTCGGCGAGGAAACGCTCCCGGCCGACGCCGACCGTACCGTCTGCAGGCATCCCCGCCATCAGTCCCGGTACAGCAGGAGGGCTTCGCCCTGGCCGCCGCCTCCGCAGAGTGAAACCGCGGCTTTGCCCTTGCCGCGCCGTTTAAGTTCGTGCGCGGCGTGCAGGGCAAGTCTGGCACCGGAAGCGCCAATGGGGTGGCCAAGCGCAATCGCTCCACCGTGGAGGTTGCACTTCTCCAAGGGATAGTCGAGGTCCCTCAGGGACTGCACGGCAACAGAGCCGAAAGCTTCGTTGATTTCGATGAAGTCCAGGTCGGCTACGCTCCAGCCAGCCCTCGCCAGGGCCTCCTTGATGGCGTTTGAAGGCTGGGAGTGAAGGGAGTTGTCCGGGCCGGCCACCTGGCCAGGTTTCCCCACGACCGCCAAGTATTCGAGGTCGTTATCCTCAGCGAAAGCGCGCGTGGTCAGCACCAGTGCGGCGGCGCCGTCGGACAGGGGGGAGGAGTTCCCAGCGGTGATGGTTCCGTCGCTGACAAAGGCGGCCCGCAGCCCCGCGAGTGTTTCCACGGACGTGTTCGGACGGACTCCTTCATCGGAGGAGACCACCAGGGGATCGCCCTTGCGCTGAATGACGTTGATCGGGGCGATCTCGTCGTCGAAAACGCCGTTCTTGGCAGCGAGGGCGGCGCGCTGGTGCGAGTGCGCCGCCACGTTGTCCTGCGACGTCCGGTCAATGCCCAGGGTGAGGTTCTTAGTTTCGGTGGACAGGCCCATGGACTGGCCGTCGAACGCGTCGGTCAGGCCGTCGTGCGCGGCTACGTCCAGGGCTTGGATGGCGCCATACGTCCAGCCTTGCCGCGAGCCGGGCAGCAGGTGGGGCGCGCGGGTCATTGATTCCTGGCCGCCGGCCACCACCACAGTGGCGTCTCCGCTGCGGATCATGCGCGCGGCATCAATGACGGCGGTCAGCCCGGAGAGGCACACCTTGTTGATGGTGACGGTGGGGACGTTCCAGCCGATACCGGCGCCGATGGCGCTCTGGCGGGCTGGGTTCTGGCCGGCACCGGCCTGAAGCACCTGGCCCATGATGACCGCATCAACGCGGTCGGCTTCCACGCCGCTGGCTTGAAGGGCGGCCTTGATGGCGTGGGCACCGAGTTCGACGGCGGTGAAGCTCGCCAGTTGCCCGTTGAGGCGGCCCTGCGGGGTGCGCGCTGCTGCAAGGATGACAACGTCAGTGTTGTCTGCGGAGTTGCCCATTGTTGTCTCTTCCGATCTGAAATGATGTAGGCCAAGGCTATCGTGAGCCTCATCACCTAACCATCCAAACGTTTGAGCGGCACCGCTAATTCCGCCGATCCGCTCTGCTGTCTCCAACAGCGCCCCGGAGTGCAGAGGGAAAACCGGCGGGCAGACGCTTCAAACCAACGGCCAATATACGTGCTTGCAATCAGGCCCGATGTGGGGTAGACAGGTGCGCTATTTTGCCGTATCGTAGATATTTGCGTCTTCCCTGTTTACCTTCAGCCTTCATATAGCGGTGGGCTTTGCCTAGCAGCTGACCATCAACGTGCCGTCAACAACGTCACACTATGGGCAGCGCGGGCCCCGGGTCATATAGCGGAACCGGATGGTAGCACTGCGGAGTCATTCTGCAGGGTGCACAGCGGGGGAGATCTGAAAACGCCTGAAGGTCTGTGGAAGGATCCCTCTTGGTCGCCTCGAGCACCTCTAATAACGAAACCGCTAACACCGCCGACAGCACTGATGGTGCCACTCGCCGGCTCTCATTCGCAAAGATTCACGAACCTCTTGACGTTCCGAATCTTCTTGCCCTGCAGACGGACAGCTTCGACTGGCTGGTCGGAAACGAACGCTGGCAGGCACGCGTAGCGAAGGCCGTCGAAGAAAACGATCTCAGCGTCGCCACCACGTCAGGTCTCTCGGACATTTTCGAAGAGATCTCCCCGATCGAGGACTTCCAGGGCACCATGTCCCTGAGCTTCTCCGATCCGGAGTTCGCTGACCCGAAGTACACCATGGCCGAGTGCAAGGACCGGGACGCAACGTACTCGGCTCCGCTGTACGTCAAGGCCGAGTTCATGAACAACAACACGGGCGAAATCAAGCAGCAGACCGTGTTCATGGGCGACTTCCCGCTGATGACCGAGAAGGGCACCTTCGTCGTCAACGGCACCGAGCGTGTCGTCGTCTCCCAGCTGGTCCGTTCCCCGGGCGCTTATTTCGAGCGCACCGCCGACAAGACCAGCGACAAGGACATCTTCACTGCCAAGATCATCCCGTCCCGCGGTGCATGGTTCGAGCTTGAGATCGACAAGCGCGACCAGGTCGGCGTCCGCCTCGACCGCAAGCGCAAGCAGTCCGTCACGGTGCTGCTGAAGGCCCTGGGCTGGACCGAAGGCCAGATCCTCGAAGAGTTCGGCCAGTACGACTCCATGCGCGCCACGCTGGAGAAGGATGCCACCGAGACCCGCGAAGACGCTTTGCTGGACATCTACCGGAAGCTGCGACCGGGCGAGCCGCCCACCGTCGAGGCTGCCCAGTCCCTGCTGGACAACCTGTACTTCAACTCCAAGCGCTACGATCTGGCCAAGGTCGGCCGTTACAAGATCAACCGCAAGCTTGGCATCGACCGCTCCCTTGGCGACAAGGAAGCGTCGGTCCTGCACGTTGAAGACATCGTCGCCATGATCAAGTTCCTGGTTGCGTTGCACGCCGGCGAGAAGACCCTCACGGGCAAGCGCGACGGCCAGGACCACGAGCTGCGCGTCGAGATCGATGACATCGACCACTTCGGCAACCGCCGAATCCGCGCCGTTGGCGAGCTCATCGAGAACCAGGTCCGCACCGGCCTGTCCCGTATGGAGCGCGTTGTCCGCGAGCGTATGACTACCCAGGACGTCGAGGCAATCACGCCTCAGACCCTGATCAACATCCGCCCCGTGGTCGCAGCCATCAAGGAGTTCTTCGGAACGTCCCAGCTGTCCCAGTTCATGGACCAGAACAACCCGCTCTCGGGCCTGACCCACAAGCGCCGCCTGTCGGCCCTTGGCCCGGGTGGTCTGTCCCGTGACCGTGCAGGCATGGAAGTCCGAGACGTTCACCCGTCCCACTACGGACGTATGTGCCCCATCGAAACCCCTGAAGGCCCGAACATCGGTCTGATCGGTTCGCTGGCATCCTACGGCCGCATCAACCCGTTCGGCTTCATCGAGACGCCTTACCGTCTCGTGTCCGAAGGCGTTGTATCGGATGAGGTCCAGTACCTCACGGCCGACGACGAGGCAGAGGTCCTGATCGCACAGGCCAACGCTCCGCTGGATGAGAACAAGAAGTTCGCCGAAGAGACTGTCCTGGTCCGCGCCCGCGGTGGTGGAGGCGAGCCCGTGCTGGTTCCCGCCGCCGACGTCGAGTTCATGGACGTTTCCCCGCGCCAGATGGTGTCCGTGGCTACCGCCCTGATCCCGTTCCTGGAGCACGACGATGCTAACCGTGCACTCATGGGTGCCAACATGCAGCGCCAGGCTGTGCCGCTGGTCCGTTCCGAGGCTCCGTTCGTGGGCACCGGTATGGAGCGCGCGGCTGCAGTCGACGCCGGTGACGTTGTCATCGCCAAGAAGGCAGGTGTGGTGACCGAGGTCTCCGCTGAACTGGTCATCATGCTCAACGATGACGGCACGGAAACCAACTACCGCATCAACAAGTTCGCCCGTTCCAACCAGGGCAACTGCTACAACCACCGTGTCCTGGTGAATGAAGGCCAGCGCCTTGAGGTCGGCGGCATTATCGCCGACGGTCCGGCAACGGACCAGGGCGAACTCGCCCTCGGCAAGAACCTGCTGGTGGCGTTCATGTCATGGGAAGGTCACAACTTCGAGGACGCCATCATCCTCTCGCAGCGCATTGTTGCCGAGGACGTTCTCTCCTCCATCCACATCGAGGAGCACGAGATCGATGCCCGCGACACCAAGCTTGGTGCCGAGGAAATCACCCGTGACATCCCCAACGTGTCCGAGGAAGTCCTTGCGGGCCTGGACGAGCGCGGCATCATCCACATTGGTGCCGAGGTTGAAGCCGGCGACATCCTGGTCGGAAAGGTCACCCCGAAGGGTGAAACCGAGCTGACCCCGGAAGAGCGCCTGCTGCGCGCCATCTTCGGTGAGAAGTCCCGCGAAGTGCGCGACACCTCCCTGAAGGTTCCGCACGGCGAGTCCGGCACCGTCATCGGTGTCCGCGTCTTCGACCGCGACAACGACGACGAACTGCCCCCGGGCGTGAACCAGCTGGTCCGCGTCTACGTGGCCGCCAAGCGCAAGATCACCGACGGCGACAAGCTCGCCGGCCGCCACGGCAACAAGGGTGTCATCTCCAAGATCCTTCCGATCGAGGACATGCCCTTCCTTGCCGACGGTACCCCCGTTGATATTGTCCTGAACCCGCTGGGTGTTCCGGGCCGTATGAACGTCGGCCAGGTGCTCGAAACGCACCTCGGCTGGGTTGCCAAGACCGGCTGGAAGATCGAAGGCGAGCCCGAGTGGGTCAAGCAGCTGCCGAACCTGCCGCGCGAAAGTGGCCAGACCACTGTTGCAACGCCGGTGTTCGATGGCGCCCGTGAAGAAGAAATCACCGGTCTGCTCGACTCCACCAACGTGACGCGCGACGGCGACCGCCTGATCAACTCCTCAGGCAAGACCCGCCTCTTCGACGGCCGCTCCGGCGAGCCGTTCCCGGATCCGATCTCGGTCGGCTACATGTACATCCTGAAGCTCCACCACCTGGTGGACGACAAGATCCACGCCCGCTCCACCGGCCCGTACTCCATGATCACGCAGCAGCCGCTGGGTGGTAAGGCACAGTTCGGTGGCCAGCGCTTCGGTGAAATGGAAGTGTGGGCGCTCGAAGCTTATGGCGCCGCCTACACGCTCCAGGAGCTCCTCACGATCAAGTCGGATGATATCCACGGTCGTGTGAAGGTCTACGAAGCAATCGTCAAGGGCGAGAACATCCCCGAGCCGGGCGTTCCTGAGTCCTTCAAGGTCTTGATCAAGGAAATGCAGTCGCTGTGCCTGAACGTGGAAGTGCTTTCCACGGACGGAACCACAATTGAAATGCGTGACTCTGATGACGCAGTCTTCACGGCTGCGGAAGAACTGGGCATCGATCTGTCTCGTGCAGAGCCAAGTTCCGTAGAAGAGGTTTAGCAGGCGGGCGTCCCGGGAAAGGCGCGCGGCCCCGCCGCGCTGCCTTTCCCGGGGCCTCACCTCCCTCTTCCCGTAACCCAAGACTTCAGAATTTAGAGAACAAGAGAGAACAGGGACCATATGTCCAGCGAATCCTCCTTCGGCCTCATGCAGATCGGCCTCGCCACCGCGGAAGACATCCGTGGCTGGTCTTACGGCGAGGTTAAGAAGCCGGAAACCATCAACTACCGCACGCTCAAGCCCGAGAAGGACGGACTCTTCTGCGAGAAGATCTTCGGCCCGTCCCGGGACTGGGAATGCTACTGCGGCAAGTACAAGCGCGTGCGCTTCAAGGGCATCATCTGCGAGCGGTGTGGCGTTGAAGTCACCCGTGCGAAGGTCCGCCGTGAGCGCATGGGCCACATCGAGCTGGCCGCTCCGGTCACGCACATCTGGTACTTCAAGGGTGTTCCGTCACGCCTTGGCTACCTCCTTGACCTGGCACCGAAGGACCTCGAAAAGGTCATCTACTTCGCTGCCTACATGATCACCAGCGTCGACGCCGACAGCCGCCACGAGGAACTGCCCAACCTGCAGGTTGAGCACGACATCGAGAAGAAGCAGCTGATCGATAACCGCGACTCCGACATCGCCACGATCGCACGCGACCTCGAAAACGAGATTGCACGCCTCGAGGGTGAAGGTGCCAAGGCTGCCGACAAGAAGAAGGCCCGCGACTCCGCTGACCGTCAGATGGCCAACGTGCGCAAGCGCGCCGACGCCGAGATCGAGCGCCTCGAGCAGGTCTGGGACCGCTTCAAGAACCTCAAGGTCGCTGACCTTGAAGGTGACGAAGGCCTGTACCGCGAGCTTCGCGACCGCTACGGCATGTACTTCGAAGGCTCCATGGGTGCCGAAGCAATCAAGAAGCGTCTTGAGAGCTTTGACATGCAGGCCGAGTCGGACCTGCTGCGCGACATCATCGCCAACGGCAAGGGACAGCGCAAGACCCGTGCCCTGAAGCGCCTCAAGGTGGTCAACGCGTTCCTGACCACCAACAACAGCCCGCTCGGCATGGTGCTGGACGCCGTCCCGGTGATCCCGCCGGAACTGCGCCCGATGGTCCAGCTGGACGGTGGCCGCTTCGCGACCTCCGACCTCAACGACCTCTACCGCCGCGTGATCAACCGCAACAACCGCCTCAAGCGACTGCTTGATCTCGGTGCTCCGGAGATCATCGTCAACAACGAGAAGCGCATGCTTCAGGAAGCTGTTGACAGCCTCTTCGACAACGGCCGCCGCGGCCGTCCGGTCACCGGACCGGGCAACCGTCCCCTGAAGTCCCTGAGCGACATGCTCAAGGGCAAGCAGGGCCGTTTCCGCCAGAACCTCCTCGGCAAGCGCGTTGACTACTCCGGCCGTTCGGTCATCGTCGTCGGCCCGCAGCTGAAGCTGCACCAGTGCGGCCTGCCCAAGCAGATGGCGCTGGAGCTCTTCAAGCCGTTCGTGATGAAGCGCCTGGTTGACCTCAACCACGCGCAGAACATCAAGTCGGCCAAGCGCATGGTCGAGCGCTACCGTCCGCAGGTCTGGGACGTGCTCGAGGAAATCATCACCGAACACCCGGTGCTGCTGAACCGTGCACCTACCCTGCACCGCCTCGGCATCCAGGCGTTCGAGCCGCAGCTTGTTGAAGGCAAGGCAATCCAGCTTCACCCGCTGGTTTGTGGCGCCTTCAACGCTGACTTCGACGGCGACCAGATGGCAGTGCACCTGCCGCTGAGCCCCGAGGCCCAGGCTGAGGCACGCATCCTGATGCTGTCCTCGAACAACATCCTGAAGCCCTCCGATGGACGCCCGGTCACCCTGCCCTCGCAGGATATGATCATCGGCCTCTACCACCTGACCACCAAGCGTGTCGGTTCAGCTGGCGAAGGCCGCGTCTTCGGCTCGGTTTCGGAAGCCATCATGGCCTACGACCTGCACGAGCTGCACCTTAACTCCAAGGTCAGGATCCGGCTTGACGGCTTCGTTCCTTACGCAGGCTGGGAAGCTCCGGAGGGCTGGGAGCCGGGCCAGACCGCGCTCGTTGAGACCTCGCTTGGCCAGGTCCTCTTCAACGAGACCCTGCCCGAGGATTACCCGTGGGTTGAGGATGTTGCTGACAAGGGTGAACTGTCCCGGATCGTCAATGACCTTGCCGAGCGCTACCCGAAGGTGGTTACGGCAGCAACGCTGGACAACCTGAAGGATGCCGGTTTCTACTGGGCAACCCGTTCAGGCGTCACCGTTGCCATCTCTGACATCGAAGTTCCCAAGGACAAGCCGGCAATCCTGGCCGGTTATGAAACCATGGCGGCCAAGATCCAGGGCCAGTACGACAAGGGCCTGATCGACGACGACGAGCGTCGCCAGGAACTGATCGAGATCTGGAACAAGGCAACGAACGAAATCGCCCAGGCGATGCGTGACAGCCTCTCTCCGATGAACACCATCAACCGCATGGTGTCCTCCGGTGCACGTGGTAACTGGATGCAGGTCCGCCAGATTGCGGGTATCCGTGGCCTGGTGGCCAACCCTAAGGGTGAGATCATCCCGCGTCCCATCAAGTCCTCCTACCGTGAGGGCCTGTCGGTGCTGGAATACTTCATCGCCACCCACGGTGCCCGTAAGGGCCTGGCTGACACCGCGCTGCGTACCGCCAACTCGGGTTACCTGACCCGTCGTCTGGTGGACGTGTCGCAGGACGTCATCGTCCGCGAAGAGGACTGCGGTACCGAGCGCGGCCTGGTGACGGCTATCGCCGTCGCTGACGCCAACGGTGAGCTGGTCCTGGATGAGAACGTCGAGAACAGCGCCTACGCCCGTACGCTCGCCGTTGATGTCGTGGACTCCAAGGGCAATGTCCTTGCTGCCGGCGGCACTGACTGCGGCGACGTCGTCATCGCGGAACTGTTCGCGGCCGGCATCACCGAGGTCAAGGTCCGCTCTGTACTCACCTGTGAGTCCAGCGTCGGCACCTGTGCCCTGTGCTACGGCCGTTCACTGGCAACGGGCAAGACCGTGGACATTGGTGAGGCAGTGGGCATCATCGCCGCACAGTCCATCGGTGAGCCCGGTACCCAGCTGACCATGCGTACGTTCCACACCGGTGGTGCTGTTTCCGCCAGCGGTGGCGACGACATCACCCAGGGTCTGCCCCGTATCCAGGAGCTCTTCGAAGCCCGTACCCCGAAGGGTGTTGCACCGATTGCTGAAGCAGCCGGCCGCATCACCATCGAAGAGTCCGAGCGCCAGATGCGACTGGTCATCACCCCCGATGACGGGTCCGAAGAGATCGCTTACCCGGTACTGCGCCGTTCGCGCCTCCTCATCGAGGATGGCGAGCACGTCACAGTGGGCCAGAAGCTCATCAACGGTCCCGTGGATCCCAAGCAGGTTCTGCGCATCATGGGTCCCCGTGCCGCGCAGAAGTTCCTGGTGGACGAGGTCCAGGGCGTGTACCGCAGCCAGGGCATCGGTATCCACGACAAGCACGTCGAGGTTATCGTCCGCCAGATGCTGCGCCGCGTCACGGTCATCGAGTCCGGCGAATCGGATCTGCTGCCCGGCGAGCTCGCCGAGCGCAGCCGCTTCGAGGATGCCAACCGCCGTGTTGTGTCCGAGGGCAAGACTCCGGCTTCCGGACGTCCTGAGCTCATGGGCATCACCAAGGCGTCCCTGGCCACCGAGTCCTGGCTGTCGGCAGCTTCCTTCCAGGAGACCACCCGCGTCCTGACGCAGGCGGCCATGGAAGGCAAGAGCGATCCGCTGCTCGGCCTCAAGGAGAACGTCATCATCGGTAAGCTGATCCCGGCCGGCACGGGTCTCCCGCGCTACACCGAGGTCACCGTGGAGCCCACTGAGGAAGCAAAGGCCAACCTGTTCACCGGCCCCAGCGCATTCAGTGACTTCTCGTACGACACCCTGGGCGGCGACGGAGCTCCCGAGTTCCACGCCATCCCGCTGGATGACTACGATCTCGGCAACGACTTCCGGTAACTGGCACGGCGGACCCTTTCGTGTCGCGTTCCGCGCCACGTAGGGACCCGACCGCCCTGCCCTTAGGACGGCCCCGTTCCCCCTCTGCCTGAGTTTCTGGCGGAGGGGAGGCGGGGCCTTTCGTATACACCCAATTAACCCGCAGGATCAAGCCGTGCTAGAATTTTGGTAATTGTTTGTGTGGCAGTGGATGAAGGCCGCCGCAGCATCATTTTGGTTTTGTTCTCATGATGTTGGGTGTGAGCTTGTTTCCGGGTTGCGGGCTAGGTGCGCAACGAATGCCACGCTTTTGCACGCCTAAGTTCGATCCTAGACATCGAGGCTGCAGGAACAACGCCAAATCGGTGCAGTGACGGTTGACGCCGCGATGCGCCGGTAGAGATCAAACCAACGGAGAACACGAGAGTGCCTACGATTAACCAGCTGGTCCGCAAGGGCCGCACGCCTAAGGTCAAGAAGACCAAGGCCCCCGCGCTGAACGGCAGCCCCATGCGCCGCGGTGTCTGCACCCGCGTGTACACCACCACCCCGAAGAAGCCGAACTCGGCTCTGCGTAAGGTGGCGCGTGTGCGCCTCAACGGTGGCATTGAAGTCACCGCTTACATCCCCGGTGTAGGCCACAACCTGCAGGAGCACTCCATTGTGCTCGTCCGCGGTGGTCGTGTGAAGGACCTCCCAGGTGTCCGCTACAAGATCGTCCGTGGCGCCCTCGATACCCAGGGCGTCAAGAACCGTAAGCAGGCCCGCAGCCGCTACGGCGCAAAGATGGAGAAGAAGTAATATGCCTCGCAAGGGTCCGGCCCCGAAGCGGCCGCTAGTCATTGATCCCGTTTACGGGTCCCCGCTGGTCACCCAGCTGATCAACAAGGTGCTGGTCGACGGCAAGAAGTCCACCGCGGAGCGCATCGTTTACGGTGCCCTTGCCGGTGCACAGGAAAAGTCCGGTGGAGACCCGGTTGCTGCCCTGAAGAAGGCCATGGAGAACATCAAGCCGAGCCTCGAGGTGAAGTCCCGCCGCGTTGGTGGCGCCACCTACCAGGTTCCGGTTGAGGTCAAGCCGGGCCGCGCAACTGCGCTGGCCCTTCGCTGGCTCGTTGGTTACTCCAAGGCCCGCCGCGAGAAGACCATGACTGAGCGCCTCCGCAACGAGATCCTGGATGCCTCCAACGGTCTCGGCGCCGCTGTGAAGCGTCGCGAAGACACCCACAAGATGGCCGAGTCCAACAAGGCCTTCGCACACTACCGCTGGTAATACTTCCCGGACGCCGCCGGCTCGATCGAGCCGGCGGCGAACGCGTAGTCCATCCGAAAGGGAGACACCGTGGCACAGGACGTGCTTACCGACCTTAGTAAGGTCCGCAACATCGGCATCATGGCCCACATTGACGCCGGCAAGACCACCACCACCGAGCGCATCCTGTTCTACACAGGTGTGAACCACAAGATTGGCGAAACGCACGACGGCGCTTCGACCACCGACTGGATGGAACAGGAAAAGGAACGCGGCATCACCATCACGTCTGCCGCCGTGACCTGCTTCTGGGAAAACAACCAGATCAACATCATCGACACCCCCGGCCACGTGGACTTCACTGTTGAGGTTGAGCGCTCCCTGCGCGTCCTCGACGGCGCTGTTGCCGTGTTCGACGGCAAGGAAGGCGTCGAGCCGCAGTCCGAGACCGTGTGGCGCCAGGCCGATAAGTACAACGTTCCGCGTATCTGCTTCGTGAACAAGATGGACAAGCTGGGTGCTGACTTCTACTTCACCGTAGATACCATCATCAGCCGCCTCGGCGCCAAGCCGCTCGTCATGCAGCTCCCGATCGGCGCCGAGAACGACTTCATCGGCGTCGTCGACCTGCTCTACATGCGTGCGCTGGTCTGGCCTGGCGACTCCAAGGGTGACGTCACCATGGGTGCCAAGTACGAGGTCCAGGAGATCCCGGCTGACCTCAAGGAGAAGGCTGAGGAATACCGCGCAGCCCTCGTCGAGGCCGTTGCTGAGGCTTCCGAAGAACTCATGGAGAAGTACCTCGAAGGCGAAGAAATTTCGATCGACGAGCTCAAGGCCGGCATCCGCAAGATGACGATCAATTCCGAGCTGTACCCGGTGTTCTGTGGCTCTGCCTTCAAGAACCGTGGTGTCCAGCCGATGCTTGACGCTGTCGTTGACTACCTGCCGAACCCGCTCGACGTCCCGCCGATGATCGGTCACGATCCCCGCGACGAAGAGAAGGAACTGACGCGCAAGCCGTCTTCCGAAGAGCCGTTCTCGGCTCTGGCGTTCAAGATTGCCACGCACCCGTTCTTCGGCCAGCTCACCTTCATCCGCGTGTACTCCGGTCACGTGGAAGCAGGCGCGCAGGTGGTCAACTCCACCAAGGGCAAGAAGGAGCGCATCGGCAAGCTGTTCCAGATGCACGCCAACAAGGAAATGCCGGTTGACGGCGCTACCGCAGGCCACATCTATGCAGCCATCGGTCTGAAGGACACCACCACGGGCGATACCCTGTGTGACTCCAGCAACCAGATCGTCCTCGAGTCCATGAGCTTCCCGGAGCCTGTGATCTCGGTTGCCATCGAACCGAACACCAAGGGTGACCAGGAGAAGCTTTCCACGGCCATCCAGAAGCTCTCCGCCGAGGACCCCACCTTCCAGGTGTCCCTCAACGAAGACACTGGCCAGACCATCATCGCCGGCATGGGCGAGCTCCACCTGGACATCCTGGTGGACCGCATGCGCCGCGAATTCAAGGTTGAGGCAAACGTCGGCAAGCCGCAGGTCGCTTACCGCGAAACCATCAAGAACGTTGTTGCGCGTCACGACTACACGCACAAGAAGCAGACCGGTGGTTCGGGCCAGTTCGCAAAGATCCAGATTGCCATCGGGCCGCTGGACACGTCCGAAGGCGAGCTGTACGAGTTCGAGAACAAGGTGACCGGTGGCCGTATTCCGCGCGAATACATCCCGTCGGTTGACGCCGGTATCCAGGATGCGCTTAACGACGGCGTCCTGGCCGGTTACCCGGTTGTCGGCATCAAAGCAACGCTGATTGACGGCGCCTACCACGACGTTGACTCTTCGGAAATGGCGTTCAAGATTGCCGGCCGTATGGCTTTCAAGGAAGCCGCACGCAAGGCGAACCCCGTCCTGCTCGAACCGCTGATGGATGTCGAGGTCCGCACCCCTGAGGAATACATGGGTGAAGTAATCGGTGACCTCAACTCCCGCCGTGGCCAGATGCAGTCCATGGAAGATGCACAGGGTGTCAAGGTCATCCGTGCGCACGTCCCGCTGTCCGGCATGTTCGGCTACATCGGTGACCTGCGCTCAAAGACCCAGGGCCGCGCTGTGTACTCCATGACGTTCCACAGCTACGCCGAGGTCCCGAAGGCATTTGCCGACGAGATCATCCAGAAGAACCGCGGCGAATAGTCCTTCGGACTTTCACTGCTAACAAACTCGGGTGCGCTTCCGTCTGACGGAAGCACACCTGGTGCAGGTGGCCGGGGTTCCGGTTAGATGCAGTCCGGTCAAGCCGGGCCCCGGCCATCAGCACGAACAGGCTCGAGGCACTAGTATTAGTTCCTGAATCTGCAATTTCACCAATCCAAAGCCCCCCAAGTAGACTTGCCTGAGTTTCTGCCGCGACAAGCGCGGCCGGAAGGTAAGTCATTTGAAAACGTTCTAGGAGGAACCTGTGGCAAAGGCAAAGTTCGAGCGGACTAAGCCGCACGTCAACATCGGCACCATTGGTCACGTTGACCACGGTAAGACGACGCTGACGGCCGCCATTTCCAAGGTGCTGTACGACAAGTACCCGACTCTCAACGAGCAGCGCGACTTCGCGTCTATTGACTCTGCTCCCGAAGAGCGTCAGCGCGGCATTACCATCAACATCTCCCACGTTGAGTACCAGACCGAGAAGCGCCACTACGCACACGTAGACGCTCCGGGTCACGCTGACTACATCAAGAACATGATCACCGGTGCTGCGCAGATGGACGGTGCAATCCTCGTGGTTGCCGCCACTGACGGCCCGATGGCTCAGACCCGCGAGCACGTTCTGCTCGCCCGCCAGGTTGGCGTTCCCTACCTGCTGGTTGCGCTGAACAAGTCGGACATGGTTGACGACGAAGAGCTTCTGGACCTCGTTGAAATGGAAGTTCGTGAGCTGCTCAGCGCTCAGGGCTTCGATGGCGACGACGCTCCTGTTGTTCGCGTTTCCGGCCTGAAGGCCCTCGAAGGCGACCCCGTTTGGGTCAAGTCCGTTGAGGACCTCATGGAAGCCGTTGACGAGTCCGTTCCGGACCCCGTACGTGACCGTGACAAGCCGTTCCTGATGCCGATCGAAGACGTCTTCACGATCACCGGCCGTGGCACCGTTGTAACGGGCCGCGCCGAGCGTGGAACCCTCGCCATCAACTCCGAGGTCGAGATCGTCGGCATCCGCCCGGTCCAGAAGACCACGGTTACCGGTATCGAGATGTTCCACAAGCAGCTCGACGAAGCATGGGCCGGCGAGAACTGTGGCCTCCTGCTCCGCGGTCTGAAGCGCGATGACGTAGAGCGTGGCCAGGTTGTCGTCAAGCCGGGTTCCATCACCCCGCACACCGACTTCGAGGCCAACGTCTACATCCTCTCCAAGGACGAAGGCGGACGTCACAACCCGTTCTACTCCAACTACCGCCCGCAGTTCTACTTCCGCACCACGGACGTAACCGGCGTTATCACCCTGCCGGAAGGCACGGAAATGGTTATGCCTGGCGACAACACTGAGATGACCGTTGCGCTCATCCAGCCCATCGCCATGGAAGAGGGCCTCGGCTTCGCTATCCGCGAAGGCGGCCGCACCGTTGGTTCAGGACGCGTCACCAAGATCAACAAGTAGTCACTTGCTGATCTGCGTCTAGATCTGCGATCGCTGGCCGTCTGACGGCCGGACGTGAGCTCCGGAACAGCCCCGCTGCTGGTGCAGCGGGGCTGTTCTTTGCTACAATTAATCCACTCAATGGATTAATTGTAGCGCTCCCGATTGCGCGAAAGAGGTTGCATCATGACGGACGAGTCGTACAAAGCCGGTTACCGCGCAGGTCACCTTCAAGGCTGGCTCGATGCCATGGCCAGGCTTGGAACGTCAGAACCCGCGGCGGCAGTAAAAGCCGGCCCTGCGGCTGGTCCCGTTGCTGGCCGTCCGGCCGGTGGTCCAGCAGCCGCACCCTCAGCGCTCCCGCCCTCGGAGGCACCGTTAGCGTTCCCTACCCCGGCTTGGACCCAGGTGCCCGTCCTGCCGGTCGCTCCACGGACGACGGCGGCATCCTCTTCCGTGCCATCGTCGCCGAATCCGGTCTGGCAGGCTTCGAGATTTGAGGCGGAGACGCCAGCGGAGCGCCAGGCCCGGCGGGAGAAGCGGGACCGCCAGAACATCAACATCACACTGTATGTGGCAAGCCTGCTGCTGGTGGCGGCGGGGGCACTCTTCATTGGAACGAACCTCCCGCCGGTGTTCCGGTTCGCGGCGGTCTGCGCAGTTACCTCGATGTTCTACGGGGCGGGGTTTGTCCTCCATGCCAGGGTCCCCAGGCTGAGGCCGGCCGCTGTTGCGTTCGCCGGCACCGGGCTTGCCCTGGTTCCCGTCGCGGGCCTTGCCCTCTACAACTTCGCGCTCCACGATGGCCCTGCTGCATGGCTCATCACGTCGCTGGTTGGGACTGCGGCTTATGTGACCGCGGCCGTTCGGCTCGAGAGCCGCGTGCTGGTGTATCTTTCCCTCACCTTCCTTGTCTCCACAGCATGGTCTGGCGTGTCCGTCCTGGGCGGTCCGCTTGTCTGGTACTTCGCGGCGTTGATCGGGCTGGCAGTGCTGCTGACGGCGCTGGCTCTGGGCCGTCCAGGCTGGCTGCCTCCGGTCTACGTCAGACCGCTGATGGTCTTCCACCCGTGGGCGGTTCCCGCCGTCGCCATCGCTGCGACGTGTGTGCCGCTGCTGCTCGACAAATCCGAGTATGCCCTCATCATCTGCTTGTGCGGATCGTATTTTGCGTTGGTGGCGGCCGCACCGGGCCCGCTTCGGTTACTCAACTTCTATGCCGCGAGGATCTCGTTGACGGTGGCTGCCGCCGTCGAGGTGTGGCATCTGACCGGACGTGCGGTCGATGCCCTCTTGGCGGGGGCCGCCCTCTTTGGCGCCCAGGCCGCGGCTGTGGCTTTCTCGCAGGGACGGCTCGGCGGCTGGTTTCCAGTGCGCGTCCGGCCGGAGCCTGGGGCAGGCAGTGTACGTGCAGACGCTGGGAATCGCTGGCGGCTCGACGCTTTGATGACGTTCGGGGCCCAGCTGGTTGCAACGATGGCATTTGCGGTCCAGAGTATTTTGACCGGGGTCTACCGAAGTGCCGGCGTCGAAGCAGCCGGTACTGTGGCGCTGTGGGTGCCGGTTCTGCTGGCGGTGATCACTGGCCTGGCGGTGGCTTTCAGGCTGACGGGGAAGGCCGAATGGGCGCCGGTGGCCGCCTTGGCCCTGGCCGCCATGGTGGGCAATTCCATGGGGGCCTGGCCCTTGGTCGGAATGCTGCTGCTTGGCTCCGCGTTCTGGGCGTACCGTGGGTTCCTTGGGACAGGTGTGCCGCGGCAGCAGATGCTCCTGGGAGCGCGGGTGGCGGCCACGCTGACCGTTCCCGTGACGGTGGCTGCTGTCGTTGGCGATAGCGAGGGGCGGACGGCGGCTGCGCTTTTCGGGCTGCTCGTGGCGCTGGTGTGCCAGCAGCTGCTGACTGCGTTGTTGCAGCGCTCGGGCGTCAGGATGATGGCACCGGAGGTCAGCTTGGCAGGCTTCGCCGTCGCCTCAGCCGTCTCCTTGATCGGTTTGCCGTTCCTGGACACCACTCCGGGCAACGGATTGACGGGACTCGCGCTCCTCGCCCAGGTGCTCGCCGCGTTGGCGATCGGTTGGCTGCTGCTGCCACGGCCGGCCTCCAGCTCGGACTGGCACGCCACCGTGTGGGAAGCCCTGCCGCTGGGGGTCTCAGCGGTGGCTATTCCGGTCGCTTTCCAGGCCGTGTCCCAAGGTGCAGGGAACGTCGCGCTGCTGCTGGCGGCAGGCTACCTGTTTTCCACCGCCGCGCGCCTGCCGCTGAGGCAGCATCGATGGGCCTATTGGTGGCTGGGCCGGGGAACGGCCACGGTCCTGGCCTTGACTGCCTTTAATCAGTTGCAGCAGGACGGCGGACCAACCGTCATCGCGGGGAGAGGTGCTTCTCCCGGCCACGGTGCTGATCACGGTGTTGGCCCTTCAGCTTGTCTTCCCCTTGGCGGCGGCCGCGCGCGGGCGGGCTCCGAAGGGGATCCTGGCCGACGCCAGTGCTGTGCTGCTGCTGCAGCTGGCGGGCTGCGCGGTTCTGGCTCCGCTGGGGGTCGCGGAATGGCAGGGAACGTATGCTGCGGTGGCAGCGGCGCTAGGTGCGGCAGCCTCGGGGTATGTTCTCCGCGCGGAGGCAGGATCCGTTTGGATCGCGCCCGTGGCCTTCGGCGCCCTGCTGGCCCTCAGCGGCGGGGACTTGGCCGAGGTCGAACTGGTGCTGGCGGTCTTCGCTGTCTTTTGTGCCGTGATGGTGCTGGCCGAGCCACAGGCCGCGCGCAAGGGCTGGTACTTCGTCGCGGCCCGGGTACTTACGGCAGGCCTTGCCCTGGTGCTGAGCTATGACATCACCGCCTCACCAACGGCCGTTTCCGTAACGTTTGCGTTCGTCCTTGCCGTCCAGCACGCGGTCCGCTGGGCCATGCGGTCACGGCTCGCCAAAGTCCCCTTCCAGCAGGCCGCTGTCTGGATCACGCTGGCGGGACAGGCGCTGCTGCCGCTGGCGTACGTGATGCGGACAGTTCCTGCTCGGGTCTGGGGGCAGGACGACGACGGCGGCCGCTGGGTGGTGCTTCTGGAATTGTTCCTGCTGCTTGTCTCCGCACTTGTGGCCAGGAGGTTCTTCGGCGCCCGCGGCGCCCTGTACTTCGCCGTTTACGCAACGCTGTTCGGCGTGCTTTCGCTGGGCCCACTCTTCACATTCGGTGGAACGTTCCTCGGCTCACCGGTCCTGGACGGTACGGGCACTCCTGCGGTGCTGCTGTCCGTGGCACTCCTCGCGGTTGTTGCCGGGGTGTTGCGGCGCAGCCGGAATGTTCCTGTTGGGGACATCGAGCATTGGCTGTGGCTGGTCAGTGCAGTGTCCTTCACCCTCGCGGGGGCGCTCGTTTCACCGTGGGCGGCGGACTGGGTCCTGGGCGCAGCCGTGCTGGTCCTCGCCGCCGTGTGTTTCACAGGCTCCCACGTGGAGGGGCAGCCGCTCTTCTATCCGCCAGCAGCTGCGGCGGGTCTCGGTAGCTCCATAGTCCTGGCTGGGGAATTTGTGCAGGATGTCCCCGGCTCGTGGGGCGAATTCCTGCCATGGCTGACCGGAGGCGGGCTTGCCGCCACCGCACACTATGCCGCACGGCTGTACCGGAGCCGGGCGTTGCAAGGGGACCTGGTGCGTCGTTGGTCGCTGGCCGGGGCGGCGTTCCTGGGCTTCAGCCTGGTCGCGCTGGCCGGGGTCCGGCACGACGCGACGTCCTGGGTCGCCGCGGCCCTGCTCGGAGCCGCCGCCGGTGTCTCCTATCTCGAAGCGCCGCCGAAGGCCCGGCGGATCGTCGCGGAAGTTGGCGCACTGGCGCTGACTGCGGCTGTCCAGCGGGCTGCCATTTTTGAGCTGGACCAGCCGTTCGTCTACTACGGCCTGTCCTCTGCCCTTCCCGATCCTTTCTGGGTGGTCCAGTGGTACGTGCTCCTGGCCGCCGGCCTCGGCGCGTTGCGCTACGCGGCGGGCCATCACGTGGCCGGAAGGCTGATGGTGGGGGCTGCAGCAGGCCTGCTATCGCTGAGCGGCCTTGCCGTGGTCTTCGGCGGCACGGGCGGGCAGCAGCTGTGGGTGCTGGTGCTTCTCGCGGCGCTCCTCCTGGCGGGGCTTGGCCTGGGAGAACGGCTGTTTGTCTGGTGGGGAGCCGCGGGGGTGGCGGCCTGCATCCTGTGGGCGATGCGGCAGTACACTTTTGCGCTGCTGGCACTCATCGCCGTCGGACTCATCATCGTCGCTGTGTGGCGCCTGAACCGTGGGACAGCCACGGAGCAGCCGCTGGATGAAACCGGACCAGAGCAGCCAGCGCCGCATGAGGCCGTGGACCGTGAACCGTTCAACCGGTCCTGATACTGTTGCCAGCATCGAGAGGAGTTCATCATGGGATGGCTTATTTTTCTAATTGTTGTGGTTGCCGTGGTTGCCGGAGTGTTCTGGGCCAAGAAGAATTTCCGGAACGAGATTGACCGCGCCAAGCGCATCAACCGCGCAAACAAGAACCAATGACCCGCAAGACCGCTTAACCGGGCTTACCCGGCCCTACCCAGCCGATTTCCTACGGGCCCGCCCCAAGGCCTGGTACCAGTAATAGGACTCCTTGGGCGTCCGCTCCAGGCTGTCAAAGTCGACGTGGACCAGCCCGAAACGCTGTGAATAACCCGCTGCCCATTCGAAATTGTCCAGCAGCGTCCAGACGTAATAGCCGCGCAGGTCAACGTCATGGGCAATGCCGCCGGGGGCTGTGGCCTCCAGGGCATGCCGCAAATGCCCCGCGATGAAGCTGATCCGGTTATCGTCCTGGATAGGGCCGGTCACATGGTCGGGTTCCGGAAAACTGGCGCCGCTTTCCGTGATGTACAACGGGGGCAGGGAATCCCGGTAGCGGTCCTTCAGCTCCCGTAGCAGGATGCCAAGGTGTTCGGGAGCCACGGGCCAGCCGAACCCGGTGGTGCTGTACTCCGGGAAGGTCTCCTGATGGAATGGGACCCGGACCATGGCTTCCGCAGGTCCCGTGGGGCTCTCAGCCGGCCCCCTGCCGGCGGCCACTTTCGTGGGGTAGTAGTAGTTGAGCCCGTAGAAGTCCAAAGGCTGGTGGATGGTTCGCAGGTCGGCTTCGGAGATTTTGCCCAGGGCACGGAACCAGGGCCTGGCGATCAGGGGCGGGCGCGGGTAGTGCCCCAGGAGGATCGGGTCAGCGTAGATCCGGTTTAGCATCAGGTCGAACACGCCGGCAATGAGCTTGTCCATGAGCTTTCCGGTTGCCGGCCGGACGGGGGAGTGCAGGTTGGTCACGCCGATCCCGCCAGCCACGCCTTCACTGCGCAGTGCCTGGACGGCCAGCCCGTGGGCAAGCAGTTGATGGTGAACTGCGGGCAAGGAATTGAACAGCAGGTCCCGGCCTGGTGCATGGACACCGAGCGCGTAGCCGTTCAGCACCACCGAGGCTGGTTCGTTGAGGGTGACCCACTGCGCTACCCGGTCGCCGAATCGCCGGCCGGCAGCGGCGCAGTACTCCGCGAAGCGCTCAGCGGTGGCACGGTTCATCCAGCCGCCGTCGTGCTCCAACGGAAGCGGTGTGTCCCAGTGGTACAGGGTGGCCATGGGGGAGATGCCGGCCGCAAGGAGCTGATCGATCAGGCGATCGTAGAAGGCCAGGCCCTGTTCATTGAAGGAGCCGCGGCCGTCGGGCTGGATCCGTGGCCAGGAGATGGAAAACCGGTACGAATCCACACCGAGGTCACGCATGAGTGCCACGTCTTCCGCGAAGCGGTTGTAGTGGTCGCAGGCCACCGCAGGTGAGTGCCCGTCCACGATGACACCAGGCTTTTCAGCGAAGGCGTCCCAGCCGGAAGGGCCACGGCCACCCGCGGCCAGGGCGCCTTCGATCTGAAAGGCCGCGGAGGCGACGCCCAAGGTGAACGAGGGCGGCAGGCGGCCGGCGAGGTCGCGTATGGAAACAGCATTCTCCACCGTCATTTTCCTATCATCCATTCGGAAGTTGCCGAAGGCAATGACCCGGGGCGGGAGGACTGCGGCGAAAAGCTGGGTCCTGACGGATGGGCTGATTCGCTTCTATGGACAATTTCCGGCATACTAGATGAGTTGTTCAAGCGCTTCTTCGCGTCCCGATCCGGATAATGCCGGGTGTCAGGGTCCAAGTGGAAGACCAAACATAACCCACCCCCATGGAACTGCGGATTTGTATGCGTGCCAAGCGCGACACGCCCGACCGCGGGGGTCGGTTACGCCGGCAAGGTGAGGAACCCGGATTCTTCCGGATTCAGTTTGTGCGGCGGGTGGTAGTTCAGACTTCAAATGCTTCGGCAGCCACATGCAACACGCAAGTAAACAGAGCAGCCCTAACTGGAGCAGCACTAACTGAAAGAGAGTCAGGCGACATGGCGGGACAAAAAATCCGCATCCGGCTGAAGTCATACGACCACGAGGTCATTGACGTTTCAGCACGGAAGATCGTTGAGACGGTCACGCGCGCAGGCGCAACGGTAGTTGGCCCCGTGCCGCTGCCTACGGAGAAGAACGTCTACTGCGTAATCCGCTCTCCGCACAAGTACAAGGACAGCCGCGAGCACTTTGAAATGCGCACGCACAAGCGTCTTATCGACATCATCGATCCCACGCCTAAGGCCGTCGACTCGCTCATGCGCCTCGACCTGCCGGCCGACGTGAACATCGAAATCAAGCTGTAGGGAGGTGCTGAGAGACTATGACCGCAACCCGTAACGTAAAGGGCCTGCTGGGCACGAAGCTCGGCATGACCCAGGTCTGGGACGAGAACAACAAGCTCATCCCCGTCACTGTGGTCCAGGCAGATTCGAACGTCATCACCCAGCTGCGCAACGCAGACGCTGATGGCTACGTCGCTGTACAGATCGGCTACGGCCAGATCGATCCCCGCAAGGTCACCAAGCCGCTGGCTGGTCACTTTGAAAAGGCAGGCGTCACGCCTCGCCGCCACGTCGTCGAACTGCGCACTGCAGATGCTGATTCTTACGAGCTGGGCCAGGAGCTGTCTGTTGAGCTCTTTGAAGCCGGCCAGAAGATCGACGTCATCGGCACCACCAAGGGTAAGGGCTTCGCCGGCGTTATGAAGCGTCACGGCTTCCACGGCGTTGGAGCTTCCCACGGTGCCCACAAGAACCACCGTAAGCCCGGTTCAATCGGTGGCGCATCCACCCCGAGCCGCGTCTTCAAGGGCATGAAAATGGCCGGCCGCATGGGCGCCGTTCGTCACACCACGCTGAACCTCACCGTTCACGCGGTTGACGTCGAGAAGTCGCTGCTCCTGATCAAGGGTGCCGTTCCCGGCGCCCGCGGCCAGGTCGTACTCGTACGCACCGCCGTGAAGGGAGCCTAGTTAAATGACTAGCACTGTCAAGGTTGACCTGCCTGCAGAGATCTTCGACGTTCAGACCAACGTGCCGCTGCTGCACCAGGTCGTCGTTGCCCAGCTCGCTGCTGCTCGCCAGGGTACCCACAAGACCAAGACCCGCGCCGAAGTTTCCGGTGCAGGTCGCAAGCCGTTCAAGCAGAAGGGCACCGGCCGCGCCCGTCAGGGTTCAATCCGTGCTCCTCACATGACCGGTGGTGGCGTTGTCCACGGTCCCACACCGCGTGACTACAGCCAGCGCACCCCCAAGAAGATGATTGCTGCTGCACTTCGCGGCGCACTGTCTGACCGGGCCCGCAACGGACGCATCCACGTTGTTGCCGAACTGGTGGAGGGCACCAAGCCGTCCGTCAAGACCGCACTGGCAACGCTGCGCGGAGTTTCCGAGCGCAAGAACCTGCTGGTTGTCATCGAGCGCGCCAACGATGTTGCAGCACTGTCCGTGCGCAACCTCGCCGGTGTTCACGTTCTGTACGCAGACCAGCTGAACACCTACGACGTTCTCGTCTCTGACGACGTTGTCTTCACCAAGGCTGCCTACGAAGCATTCGTTGCTGACAAGGCAGTGGCAAAGAACGAGGAGGATGCCAAGTGAGTGCAGCCACCATCAAAGACCCGCGCGACGTCGTGCTTGCACCCGTCGTCTCGGAAAAGAGCTACGGCCTGATCGATGAGGGCAAGTACACCTTCCTGGTGGACCCCCGCTCGAACAAGACCGAGATCAAGCTGGCCGTGGAGAAAATCTTCTCCGTCAAGGTCGACTCGATCAACACCATCAACCGTGCCGGTAAGCGCAAGCGCACCAAATTCGGATGGGGTACCCGCAAGAACACCAAGCGTGCGATTGTCACCCTCAAAGAAGGCACTATCGACATCTTCGGCGGTCCGCTCGCGTAGCGGAGACCACTTTAACGAGGAAATAAATTATGGGAATCCGTAAATACAAGCCGACTACCCCGGGCCGTCGTGGCTCGAGCGTAGCGGACTTCACCGAAATCACGCGGTCGACGCCGGAAAAGTCGTTGGTACGTCCGCTGCCCAAAAAGGGCGGCCGTAACAACACCGGCAAGATCACGACCCGTCACAAGGGTGGTGGACACAAGCGCCAGTACCGTCTGATCGACTTCCGTCGCCACGACAAAGACGGCGTCAACGCCCGCGTTGCCGAAATTGAGTACGATCCGAACCGCACGGCTCGCATCGCCCTCCTGCACTACGTTGATGGCACCAAGCGTTACATCATCGCCCCGAACAAGCTGTCCCAGGGTGACTTCGTAGAGGCAGGTGCCAACGCTGACATCAAGCCTGGCAACAACCTGCCCCTGCGCAACATCCCGGTAGGTACCGTTATCCACGCAGTTGAACTGCGTCCGGGTGGCGGCGCCAAGATGGGCCGCTCCGCCGGCGCATCGATCCAGCTCGTAGCCAAGGAAGGCCGGTTCGCCCAGCTGCGTCTGCCTTCCGGCGAAATCCGCAACGTTGATGTGCGCTGCCGCGCAACCATCGGCGAGGTCGGCAACGCCGAGCAGTCGAACATCAACTGGGGTAAGGCCGGCCGCATGCGCTGGAAGGGCGTCCGCCCGACCGTCCGTGGTGTCGCGATGAACCCGGTTGACCACCCGCACGGTGGTGGCGAGGGTAAGACGTCCGGTGGACGTCACCCCGTCAACCCGAACGGTAAGCGGGAAGGCCGCACCCGGCGTCCCAACAAAGAGAGCGACAAGCTTATTGTTCGTCGCCGTCGTACTGGCAAGAACAAGCGATAGGAGCCTGGACACATGCCACGCAGCCTGAAAAAAGGTCCTTTCGTTGACCAGCACCTCTTTGTGAAGGTAGCCAGGGAAAACGAAAAGGGCACCAAGAACGTCATCAAGACCTGGTCCCGCCGCTCGATGATCATCCCCGACATGCTCGGGCACACGATCGCCGTGCACGACGGACGCAAGCACATTCCGGTGTTTGTCACCGAGTCGATGGTCGGGCACAAGCTCGGCGAATTCGCTCCCACGCGGACATTCCGCGGCCATGTCAAGGACGACCGTAAGGGCAAGCGCCGCTAGGCGCCTGCACTTACGTCAAAGACGAGAGAAGGAAAGCAATGGAAGCCAAGGCAATTGCGCGTCACATCCGCGTAACGCCTATGAAGGCCCGGCGCGTCGTCAACCTTGTTCGTGGTAAGCAAGCGAATGAGGCTCTGGCAATTCTGAAGTTTGCCCCCCAGGCAGCTTCGGAGCCGGTATTCAAGGTAGTACAGTCGGCAATCTCCAACGCCCGGGTCCTCGCGGACCGCGACGGCGTGGCGTTTGACGAAGGTGACCTCATCATCAGCGAAGCGTTTGTTGATGAAGGCCCGACCATGAAGCGGTTCCAGCCGCGCGCCCAGGGTCGTGCATTTCAGATCAAGAAGCGCACCAGCCACATCACCGTGGTAGTCGCTACCCCGGAGAAAGAGGAGGCTCGCTAAGTGGGACAGAAAGTAAACCCGCACGGGTTCCGACTCGGCATTACCACCGATCACGTATCGCACTGGTTCGCTGACAGCACCAAGGCCGGACAGCGGTACAAGGACTTCGTTCGCGAAGACATCCGCATCCGCCAGCTGATGTCTGTTGGCATGGAGCGCGCCGGTATCGCCAAGGTCGAGATCGAGCGCACCCGTGACCGTGTCCGCGTGGACATCCACACGGCACGTCCCGGCATCGTCATCGGCCGCCGCGGAGCAGAAGCAGACCGCATCCGCGGCGAGCTCGAAAAGCTCACGGGCAAGCAGGTCCAGCTGAACATCCTCGAGGTCAAGAACCCCGAGATGGAAGCACAGCTTGTTGCCCAGGGCGTTGCTGAGCAGCTGACTTCCCGCGTGGCTTTCCGCCGTGCGATGAAGAAAGCCATGCAGTCCGCACAGCGTGCAGGTGCCAAGGGCATCCGTATTGCTTGCTCCGGTCGACTGGGCGGCGCCGAAATGTCCCGCTCGGAGTTCTACCGCGAAGGCCGTGTGCCCCTGCACACCCTCCGTGCGAACATCGACTACGGCTTCTACGAGGCCAAGACCACCTTCGGCCGCATCGGCGTGAAGGTCTGGATCTACAAGGGTGACGTCACCGCCAAGGAACTGGCACAGCAGGCAGCTGCTGCTCCGTCCCGTGGCCGCGGTGCCAGCGACCGTCCGGGCCGCCCGGGTGGCGCTGACCGTGGTGACCGCCGCCGTCGTACCGACCGTCCGGCCGCCGAAGCAGCTCCTGCTGCCGAGGCTCCGGCAGTTGAGGCTGCTGCTGCAGTAGAAGGAGGACAGGCTTAAATGCTTATCCCACGTCGAGTCAAGCACCGTAAGCAGCACCACCCGGGTCGTTCCGGCGCTGCTACGGGCGGCACCAAGGTCTCCTTCGGTGAGTACGGCATCCAGGCTCTGAGCCCGGCATACGTCACCAACCGTCAGATCGAGTCTGCACGTATCGCGATGACCCGCCACATCAAGCGTGGCGGTAAGGTCTGGATCAACATCTACCCGGACCGTCCCCTCACGAAGAAGCCTGCCGAAACCCGCATGGGTTCCGGTAAGGGTTCGCCGGAATGGTGGGTCGCTAACGTCAAGCCGGGCCGGGTTCTCTTTGAGATCTCCGGCGTCGAAGAATCGGTAGCCCGCGAGGCCCTGCGCCTGGCAATCCACAAGCTCCCGTTGAAAGCACGCATTCTGCGTCGCGAAGGTGGTGAATAGAAATGGCAGTAGGATCCAAGGAACTTGCATCCGCACAGCTGGACGGTTTCGACAACGAGCGTCTCGTTGAAGAACTCCGCAAGGCTAAGGAAGAGCTGTTCAACCTGCGTTTCCAGTCCGCCACCGGTCAGCTGGAGAACCACGGTCGTCTGCGCGCGGTAAAGAAGGACATCGCACGCATCTACACCGTTCTCCGTGAGCGCGAGCTGGGCATTCGTGCCGAGGTTGCCGCACCGGTTGTGGAAGCCAAGGAAGAAAAGAAGTCCAAGAAGTCAGCAACCAAGAAGGCCGACAAGGCTGAAACGGTTGAGACCGAGGAGGACGCCAAGTGAGTGAAAAGGACGAGAACGTGACGGAAACTGTTTCTGCTGCGGCAGCTACGGCTGAGCAGCGCGGTTACCGTAAGACGCGTCGCGGCTACGTTGTCTCTGACAAGATGGAAAAGACCATCGTTGTTCAGGTTGAAGACCGCGTGAAGCACGCTCTGTACGGCAAGGTCATCCGCCGCACCTCGAAGGTCAAGGCCCACGACGAGCAGAACACCGCCGGCATCGGCGACCTCGTGCTCATCGCCGAGACCCGCCCGCTGTCTGCCACCAAGAACTGGCGGCTCGTGGAGATCCTCGAGAAGGCCAAGTAACACCTGCAGCCCGCTTTCTCAGGCGCTGCGCCGGAAACCCCTGTTCCCTTTGGGAGCGGGGGTTTCCGCGTTTATAGGGGAGCGGGTGGTCGCGCGTCACGGGGAGCAGCGTTTTGGGGTCCGTACGACGTCGGCGGCCTGGATTTACGGGGGAGTGGCGCCCCAGGCGGGCCAAAAGGCTGCGGTGCGTGACGCCGTCGTGGGTTGCGGGACAGTGCCGGCTCTGTGATATGGGCGATGACGCGGACTGTGCTAGGATATTGAGTTTGTATGGCGCCGTTCGTGCGCTGTCATCTACCTCGTAAACAATCGTGCCACGGCATAGTGCCCCCTTGCGCTCCAGCACCGTCTGGATCAGCCTGGGAAGCAAATGTTTTTGGCATGGGCGTTTAGGCCTGGTCTGGCAAAATCCAGGCAGGTCAAGAGACACCCCGATCAACCGTTCCGCAAGGCTCATTCCGTAGGAAGATTTTCGGTCTGAGAACCAGCGCGACGCAAGGAGTAAATAGTGATTCAGCAGGAGTCGCGACTCAAGGTCGCCGACAACACGGGTGCTAAGGAAATCCTTACCATTCGCGTTCTCGGTGGATCTGGCCGTCGCTACGCAGGCATTGGCGACGTCATCGTCGCTACCGTCAAGGATGCAATCCCGGGCGGCAACGTAAAGAAGGGCGATGTTGTTAAGGCAGTCATCGTCCGTACCAAGAAGGAACGCCGCCGTGCGGATGGTTCCTACATCAAGTTTGACGAGAACGCAGCTGTGATCCTGAAGGCTGACGGTGACCCCCGCGGTACCCGCATCTTCGGACCGGTTGGTCGTGAACTCCGTGACAAGAAGTTCATGAAGATCGTTTCTCTGGCTCCGGAGGTGCTCTAGTCCATGGCTAAGATCAAAAAGGGTGACCTCGTTCAGGTCATCACTGGCGCCAAGGCTGAGCGCGGCGGTGACCGTGGCAAGCAGGGCAAGGTTCTGCGCGTATTCCCGGAGACCAACCGCGTGCTGGTCGAGGGCATCAACCGCGTAACCAAGCACACCAAGGTCGGTCAGTCGCAGCGCGGCACCAAGACCGGTGGCATCGAGGTTGTCGAAGCTTCGATCCACATCTCCAACGTGGCTCTGGTTGACCCGTCCACCAAGAAGCCCACCCGCGTCGGTTTCCGCACCGAGACCGTTGAGCGCGATGGCGTGAAGCGTGAAGTGCGTGTACGCGTGGCCAAGAGCTCCGGGAAGGACATCTAATGACTGAGACTCTCGAGACTCCGGCAACGAAGATCGTTCCTCGTCTGAAGACCAAGTACGCCGATTCCATCAAGAGCACGCTCGTTGAGGAATTCAAGTACGAGAACGTCAACCAGGTTCCCCGCCTGGTGAAGGTCGTTGTTAACATGGGTGTTGGAGATGCCGCCAAGGACTCCAAGCTGATCGACGGCGCTGTCCGCGATCTGACCCTGATCACCGGCCAGAAGCCGCAGGTAACCAAGGCCCGCAAGTCGATTGCACAGTTCAAACTGCGCGAAGGCATGCCCATCGGCGCACACGCTACCCTGCGTGGAGACCGCATGTGGGAATTCCTGGATCGTCTGGTCACACTGGCTCTGCCCCGTATCCGCGACTTCCGCGGCCTCAGTGGCAAGCAGTTCGACGGCAACGGCAACTACACCTTCGGTCTGACCGAGCAGGTTATGTTCCACGAAATCGACCAGGATTCCATCGACCGCGTCCGCGGCATGGACATCACGGTTGTCACCACTGCCAAGACCGATGACGAAGGCCGCGCGCTGCTGAAGGCGCTTGGTTTCCCGTTCAAGGCCGAAGACTAATCTAACTACGTAACAGGTCCTTCGGTGCAGCCCGCGCAGATTTCTGCCGGAGCCGGACCGAGGAAACCGTTATGAGGAAGGGCAAGAGCCCAAATGACTATGACAGATCCTGTCGCAGATATGCTTACGCGTCTGCGCAATGCAAACTCGGCATACCACGATTCCGTGACCATGCCGTACAGCAAGCTCAAGGCACGCGTTGCCGACATCCTGAAGGCCGAAGGTTACATAGCCTCCTGGAAAGAAGAAGACGCTGAGGTTGGCAAGAAGCTGACCCTCGAGCTCAAGTTCGGTCCGAACCGCGAGCGTTCCATCGCTGGCGTTCGTCGTATTTCCAAGCCGGGACTGCGCGTTTACGCAAAGTCCACCAACCTGCCGCACGTGCTCGGTGGCCTGGGTGTCGCAATCCTGTCCACCTCTTCCGGCCTCCTGACTGACAAGCAGGCCGGCAAGAAGGGCGTGGGCGGCGAAGTCCTCGCTTACGTCTGGTAACGGGAAAGGAAGAGAATAATGTCACGTATTGGACGTCTCCCCATCACCGTTCCTGCCGGCGTTGAGGTCAAGGTTGACGGCTCTGTCGTCAGCGTCAAGGGTTCCAAAGGCGAGCTGAACCACACTGTGGCCAGCCCGATCGAGGTTTCCCTGGACGCAGACACCCTGACTGTCGCCCGCCCGAACGACGAGCGCGCCTCCCGTTCACTCCACGGCCTGACCCGCACCCTGATCTCCAACATGATCGAGGGCGTTACCAAGGGCTACGAGAAGAAGCTTGAAATCGTTGGTACTGGTTACCGCGTTCAGGCCAAGGGATCTGACCTTGAGTTCGCTCTCGGCTTCAGCCACCCGGTAAATGTCTCCGCACCGGACGGCATCACCTTTGCAGTTGAGACCCCGACCAAGCTCTCTGTTTCAGGAATCAACAAGCAGCAGGTCGGCGAGGTTGCTGCCAACATTCGCAAGCTGCGGAAGCCGGACCCCTATAAGGGCAAGGGCATCCGTTACGCCGGCGAAGTCATCCGCCGCAAGGTCGGAAAGGCTGGTAAGTAACCATGGCCATCTCAATCAATAAGAAGCGTACGAACAAGAGCAAGTCTGCTTCGCGCAGCCGCCGCCAGCTTCGTATCCGCAAGCGCATCTCCGGAACGGCTGTACGTCCTCGTCTGGTCGTCAACCGCTCCGCACGCCACGTATTCGTCCAGGTTGTCGATGACACCAAGGGCCTCACCGTAGCGAGCGCGTCCACACTGGAAGCCGACCTTCGTGCATTCGATGGTGACAAGACTGCCAAGGCCAAGCGTGTTGGCGAGCTCGTTGCCGAGCGTGCGAAGGCTGCCGGCGTCGAAGCTGTTGTCTTCGACCGCGGTGGTAACAAGTACCACGGCCGCATTGCCGCCGTCGCTAACGGTGCACGTGAAGGTGGGCTGTCACTGTGACGGAAGCAAACAAGGAAAAGGACACTGTGTCTGCAGATCAGAAGGCGACTGAAGCCGTAGCTGCTTCGGCCACTGAGACCACTGCCCCCGCTGCTGCCGACGACCGCCGTGGTGGCGCTCGTCGCGGCGAGCGTGGCGACCGTGGCCAGGGCCGTGGCGACCGTGGTGGCCGTGGCGGCCGCGATGGCGGCCGTGAAGCCGAGAAGAGCCAGTTCATAGAGCGTGTCGTTACCATCAACCGCGTTTCCAAGGTGGTCAAGGGTGGTCGTCGCTTCAGCTTCACCGCCCTGGTCGTCGTTGGTGACGGCAACGGTATGGTCGGCGTTGGCTATGGCAAGGCTAAGGAAGTTCCCGCCGCCATTGCGAAGGGCGTTGAAGAGGCTAAGAAGTCCTTCTTCCGCGTTCCCCGTATTGGCAACACCATCCCGCACCGTGTTCAGGGTGAGGCTGCTGCCGGCGTCGTTATGCTGCGTCCGGCTTCCGCCGGTACCGGTGTTATCGCCGGTGGTCCGGTCCGTGCAGTACTGGAGTGCGTGGGAATCCACGACATCCTCTCCAAGTCGCTCGGTTCCTCCAACGCCATCAACATCGTTCACGCGACTGTTGACGCCCTGAAGCGCCTCGAAGAGCCGGCAGCAGTGGCAGCACGCCGCGGCCTGCCGCTGGACGAGGTTGCTCCGCCGGCAATGGTGAAGGCTCTCCTGAACCAGAAGGTGGGTGTCTAAGGATGGCTAAGAACCTGATTCCCTCCGACGCCCAGTTGGAGATCACTCAGATCAAGTCCGCCATTGGCGGCAAGCAGAACCAGCGCGACACCCTTCGGTCCCTCGGCCTGAAGCGGATCGGACACACCGTTGTCCGCACCGCCGACGCCGTGACCGTGGGAATGCTCAACACGGTTCCGCACCTGGTAAAGGTAGAGGAGGCGAAGTAAATGGCAGAGAAGAACACCGCCGAAAAGGCACAGAGCGCCGCTGCTGAGAAGCAGAACGCCCTGAAGGTTCACCACCTGCGTCCCGCCCCGGGTGCCAAGACCGCCAAGACCCGCGTTGGTCGTGGTGAAGGTTCCAAGGGTAAGACCGCCGGTCGCGGTACCAAGGGTACGAAGGCCCGCTACCAGATCAAGGCTGGCTTTGCCGGCGGCCAGTTGCCGCTGCACATGCGCCTGCCGAAGCTGCGCGGCTTCAAGAACCCGTTCCGGGTGGAGTTCCAGGTGGTAAACCTGGACAAGCTCAACGAGCTGTTCCCGGAAGGTGGCGCAGTCACCGTGGAGAACCTGGTCGAAAAGGGTGCCGTTCGCAAGAACCAGCCCGTGAAGGTGCTTGGCACCGGCGACATCACCGTCAAGGTTGACGTCACGGTCCACGCATTCTCGGCCAGCGCCGCTGAAAAGATCGCCGCAGCAGGCGGAAGCACCACCGCTCTCTAGAGCCGGTGGGCTGACGCCCGTTGTTGAACTCCCGATGTGTGGGGCCTCGGCCCCGCACGTCGGGAGTTTTTCCATTCGCGGGAGCCAATGGATTGTCCGCATTGCGCATACACCCGTTAGACTCGGTTGTTGGGATTTATTGACTCCCATCACACCACTCTTATTCACAACACAGGAGGACGCTTGCTTAGCGCATTTGGCCGGGCCTTTCGCACGCCTGATCTGCGACGCAAGTTGTTGTTCACGCTGGGAATCATCACAATCTTCCGCTTGGGTGCCTTTATCCCCTCGCCTGGTGTGAACTACCAGAATGTCCAGCAATGCTTGCAGAACGGTCAGACCGCAGGCGGGCTATACCAGCTCGTCAACCTGTTCAGCGGCGGTGCATTGCTTCAGGTGTCCATCTTCGCCCTGGGCATCATGCCGTACATCACGGCCAGCATCATCGTGCAGCTGCTCCGGGTGGTAATTCCCCGGTTCCAGCAGTTGTATGAGGAAGGTGCGTCGGGTCAGTCCAAGCTCACCCAGTACACGCGGTACCTCACCATTGCCCTGGGCCTGCTCAACGCGACGACTTTGGTTTCGCTGGCCCGTTCAGGTCAGCTGCTGCCGGGCTGTAACCTCCCGATCATTCCCGATAACACCATCGTCACCACCATCCTGATCATCATCACGCTGACTGCTGGTACCGGCCTGATCATGTGGATGGGCGAGCTTGTCACCGAAAAGGGCGTGGGCAACGGCATGTCGCTGCTCATCTTCACGTCGATCGCTGCCGGCTTCCCCACGTCCCTCGGCGCCATCTGGAAGACCCAGGGTCCGGGGACCTTCTTCCTGGTGCTCGTCATCGGCCTGTTGACGGTCGCCCTGGTGGTGTTCGTGGAACAGTCCCAGCGGCGCGTCCCCGTACAGTACGCGAAGCGGATGATCGGCCGCCGCACCGTCGGGGGGACCAGCACGTACATTCCCATCAAGGTGAACATGGCCGGCGTGGTCCCAGTGATCTTCGCTTCTTCGATGCTGTACCTGCCGGGCCTGATTTCACAGTTCAACCAGCCGAAGGCGGGCGAAGCTGTCCAGCCCTGGGTTGAGTGGATCAACAACAACCTGACCAAGGGCGACCACCCCATCTACATGGTGTTGTACTTCGTCATGATCGTTTTCTTCACCTACTTCTACGTCGCGATCACCTTCAACCCTGAAGAGGTCTCGGACAACATGAAGAAGTACGGCGGTTTCATTCCAGGCATCCGTGCCGGTAAGCCGACAGCGGACTACCTGCAATACGTGCTCTCCCGGATTACCCTGCCAGGTGCTATGTATCTGGGTTTCGTGGCCCTGATTCCGCTGGTGGCCCTGGTACTGATCCAGGCGAACCAGAACTTCCCGTTCGGTGGCACCTCGATCCTGATCATGGTGGGCGTGGGCCTGGAGACCGTCAAGCAGATTGATGCGCAGCTACAGCAACGTCACTACGAAGGGCTTTTGCGATGACGAGAATGTTGATTATTGGGCCACCCGGCTCGGGCAAAGGAACACAGGCGGAACGCATTTCGGAGCGCCTCGGCGTTGTTGCGATCTCCACCGGTGACATCTTCCGCGCCAATGTGAAGGGCGAGACGCCCCTTGGCATCGAAGCCAAGAAGTACATGGACAATGGAGACTTCGTCCCGGACAGCGTCACCAACAAAATGGTCCGGGACCGCCTCAGCGAGTCCGACGTCCTGAGCGGCTTCCTCCTGGACGGCTACCCCCGCACCACAGCGCAGGTGGACTACCTCGATGAGATTCTCGCCCAGGGCGAAGAGAAGCTCGACGTCGTCCTGCAGTTGACCGCCGACGACGAGGAACTCGTTACCCGCCTGCTTGGCCGTGCCAAGGAAACAGGCCGGAGCGACGACAACGAAGCCGTCATCCGCCACCGGCTGGACCTTTACCACGAGCAGACCGAGGCCGTTGTGGCCAAGTACGCCGAGCGCGGCATCTTGACCAAGGTTGACGGCATCGGTGCCATCGACGAAGTCACCGACCGCGTGATGCAGGCCATCAAGGCGGCGCAGGCAGCCTGATCCAGGCGCAGAGTTTATTCGAGGCTCCTCCCGGTTTCCGGGAGGAGCCTCAGCCATTGAGAGGACACACCATGGCTTTCGGCCAGCCCCGTATCGAATACAAGACAAACGCCCAGATGCGCACCATGCACGAGGCAGGCCTTGTCCTGAGCCGTGCCTTGGATGCCGCCGTCTCCGCGGCTGTTCCCGGAGTGACCACTAAGCACCTCGACGATGTGTTTGCCGCCGTGCTCAATGAAGCCGGCGCCAAGTCGAACTTCCTGGGTTATCACGGCTTCCCGGCCACCATCTGCACCTCGGTGAACGAGGAGGTGGTGCACGGCATCCCCGGCGGCCGGGTCCTCAGGGACGGCGACATCATCTCAATCGACGGCGGTGCGATTGTGGACGGCTGGCACTCCGACTCTGCACGCACGGTCATCGTGGGGGAGGCTGACCCTGAGGACCAGCGGCTCTCTGACGTCACCCGGGCAGCGATGTGGCGGGGCATCGCAGCGCTGGCCAAGGGAAGCCACCTGGGTGACATCGGCGCGGCCATCGATGACTACGTGTCCTCCGTGCCGGGGAAATCGCTGGGCATTCTGGAGGACTACGTGGGCCACGGCATCGGCTCCGAAATGCACATGGCACCGGATGTGCTCAACTATCGCATCAACCACCGCGGGCCCAAACTCCGTGCCGGCCTGTGCCTTGCGATCGAACCCATGCTGGTCCGCGGCAGCATTGAGACCGCCGTCCTCGACGACGACTGGACCGTGGTGACCACGGATGGTCAGCGCTCGTGCCAGTGGGAGCATTCCGTGGCGGTCCATGAAAAGGGCATCTGGGTCCTGTCCGCCCCCGACGGCGGCGCTGAGCACCTGGTGCCGCTCGGAGTCGTTCCCGTCCCCATCCCGTAGCCCCAACTGGGTGGCGCTATCTTGTCCTCTGAACCTCCAAAACGACAGATAGCGTTACCCAGTTGGGTGAGTTGATGAGGGTCGGGAGGGTCAGGCCTTCAGCTTGGGCTTGACGTCCCTTTCGTAAACGCCCTGCAGCGTGGTCTTCAAATCCGTCAGGGTCGACTTGACGTCAGCCTGCTGGGTGAGGATCTTGGCCGCGGACTTTGCCATTTCCTGGTCGGCTCCCGGCAGGAACACGCGTGCGTTGTCCTGGACTTTCGTAACGGCCAGTTGGTCCATGGCCGTTTGAATCTGGGGCGTCTTGGCCAGCACCGCCTTCATATCCGCCGATTTCCGCGTGGGCATATAGCCGGTGGCGGCCGAGAACTCGGCGGTGCTCTCGGGTTGCGTGATGAATTTCAGGAAGGTGCCCGCCGCCAGTTGTTCCTCCTTGGTGATCCCGCTCGGGATGCCCAGGCCCGCGCCGCCGGTGGGGCAGACGTTGGTCTGCGCCTTGGGTCCTCCCGGCAGGAAGCCCACGCCCACATTGAATTTCGCTGACTTCAGGACACCCAGCAGGGAACCGGTCGAGGAGATGGTGCTCGACGTCAGCCCCGCGGAGAAGTCGTCCGCAGCCTCCTTGGAGGAAACGCCGGCCCATCCATTCTTGTAGATGGAGTCCTGGGCCCACTGGAGTGCCGCCACGGATTCAGCCGAGTCGCAGGTGATATCAAAGTCCTTGGACCAGCCGCCGCCCCAGCCCCACAGGTTGTTCTGCAGCGTCCAGCCGGCGTACCCGGCGAGGGCGGGATAGATGTAGGCGTATTGTGCGCCGGAGCTGGCCTTCAGTTTGGGCGCCCACTCACCGAACTCGTCCCAGGTTTTAGGGGCCCGGTCCGGCAGCCCAGCAGCGGCGAAGTGGTCCTTGTTGTAGTAGAACAGGGGCGTGGACCGGCCGTAGGGGAGTGCCCAGTGTTTGTTGCCGTACTTGTAGTCATCGATCAGGGACTGCTGGAAGTCGTCCATCTTCATGTCCAGCTGCTTGGTCAGGCTGTCCACCGGAATGATGCTGCCGTTGATGTAGTACCGGAACCACCACACGTCAGACAGCACTACAACACCCGGGAGGCCGGACTTCGCCGCCTGCGCAGTTTGGAACTTCTGGGCGATCTCTTCGTAGTTGGCGCCAGCCGTGACCAGGTTGACCTTGATGTCCGGGTTCTGGGCGTGGAATTTGTCGATCAGGCTTTTCTCCACGTCCTGGGACTGGCCGGGGTGGCTCGACCAGAAGTCAATTTTGGCGGCCGGCTTGACACCGCTGAAATCAATGTCGGCCGCTTCTGTGGTCGCTTGGCCCCCGCCGCTCGTTGAGGGTCCGCTGCACGCTGCCAGGGCTGCTGCGGAGGCTGTTGCGCCCGCGAGTCCCAGGAAGTGTCTCCGGTCCAGATTCAGTCTCATGACAGGTCCTTTCGTTTGTTACCTTGTGGGGTGCACGACGGCGGACGGCGCTTAGCCCGTCACGCTGCCTTGGGTGAGGCCAGCAACGATGTAACGCTGCAGGGCCGCGAAGACAATCAGGATCGGGACGATAACCAAGACAGCCCCGGCCATGAGGACCCCCCAGCCGGCGGCGTTGCTTTCGTTGTTCTGGAGCAGGGTCAGCCCTACGGGAAGGGTCATGGTCTCCGGCCGGTCTGTGATGATCAGGGGCCAGATGTAGTCGTTCCACTCCGAGACGATGGTCACCAGGGCCACAGTGGCGATGGACGGCACCGAAATGGGCACCACAATGCGCCAGAGGCGGCGCCAGTGCCCGGCACCGTCCACTTCAGCCGACTCCAGGATCGAATTAGGAAGTGTGAGGAAGTGCTGGCGCAGCAGGAATGTACCGAACGCGGTGCCCAGGCCCGGCAGGATGATGCCCCACAGGGTGTTCTTTCCGCCGATCCCGGCGATCAGGATGAAGTTGGGCAGGATGGACACCTGCGGCGGTACCATCAGGGCCACCAGGATCAGCATGAAGATCAAGTTCCGGAACGGGAACCTGACAAAAACCAACGCATAGGCCGTGAGGATTGCGAGCAGCACCTTCACGCTTGCCCCGACCAGGGTAACGATGGTGCTGTTGAGGAAAAATTGCCCGAACGGCACAGTGGTCATGGCGGTCCTGTAGTTCTGCAGGTTCAGGCTCTCGGGCAGGACCTTCAGGTCCGTGGTGACGATCTCGCCGGACTGCTTGAACGAGCTGAGGACCATCCACAGCAGCGGCAGGAACACAACCAGTGTGGCCACGATCAGGGGCAGGTAGCCCCCGGCAACGGTTTGGATGAGGTTCCGGCGGGATAACGGGCGGTCACGGGTCAGGACTGGTTCCGGCCTGGGGACTGCGGGAATGGAAGGGTCGGGGCTGACCGGGGACAGCGAGCTCATGAGTAGTGCACCTTCCGTTCCACGAACCGCAGCTGCAGTACGGTGATGACCAAAAGAATTGCGAACAGGACCACCGAGATGGCTGCAGAGTAACCGGCCCTGTTGTAGGCGCCGAACGCCTGAAGATAGGCCTCGTAGATCAGGGTGCTGGTACCGGTGCCCAGCGGCGTCATGATCCGGATCAGGTCGAAGGCCTGCAGTGAGCTGAGCATGGTGGTGATCAGGAGGAAAAACGTGGTGGGGGACAGGAGCGGCAGCGAAACGCTGAAAAAGCGTCGAAAACCGTTGGCCCCGTCCAGCGACGCAGCTTCCATGATGTCCTGAGGGAGGGACTGCAGCCCGGCCAGGTACACCACTGCACAGTAGCCAAGGTTCTTCCAGACGTAGACAATGATCACCATCACCAGGGAAAGCTGGGGATCGTTGATCCACTGCGGGCTTTGTTGCCCGATGCCCCGCAGCAGCCAGGCGAGGACGCCGTAGCCAGGGTCAAAGATGAACAGCCAGACCAGGCCCACGCCGACGCCGGAGAGCACATATGGGGCAAAGACTGCGGACCGGGCAAACGTGGTTCCGCGGACCTTCGCGTTCATGGCCAGGGCGATCAGCAGGCCCAGGACCATGGAGCCGCCAACCGTCACCACGGTGAAGATTGCCGTGGTGCCGAGGACTTTCGGTGCGTCATTGCTGCCAAAAAAGATGATGTAGTTGTTCACGCCCACCACCGTCGCCGTCGGGGAACCCAGGGTCCAGTCCAGCGTCGAGTAGTACATGTTGCTGAAGAGCGGCCTATAAGTGAAGACGGCAATCAGCACCAGGTTGGGTAATGCCATGGCAAGGAAAACAAAGAAGTCCCGGCGAGTCCTTGCGGTCCATCGCCGGTGCGCAACTTTGGCTGCCCGTCCGGCGGGCCTTATAGGCCTGGCGGAGGGTCGGGGGGCGAGCTGACGGGTCATGCGGGTCTCTCACGGGTTCGGAGCCTGCTTGTGGCTGGCCATGGTCGGGGTCCAGCCTCTAGTTGACCAGACCGTCGGGTAGCCGAAACCCGTAAAAGCCCTTGTCAGAGGACTGTTACCCAAGGCTTCATCGCCCGTTAATGCTGTATGGCATGCAGTCTTGCACAAAGTTCGTCCATGCGGCAGAGGTGCGCATGGAAAGAGCACAATGGAGCCTATGGGAACCATTACCGATGTGCCGGGAATCCGTGTGGGCCACCAGCAGAAGACAGACGGTGGCTGGCTGAGCGGCGTGACGGTGGTGCTTCCCCCGCAGGGCACCGTCGGGTCGGTCGACGTCGGCGGGGGAGGGCCCGCGACCCACGAGACCGATGCCTTGGAACCCAGCACACTCACGTCAGCCGTGGACGCCGTGGTTCTCACCGGGGGCAGTGCCTACGGCCTGGTGACCGCTCATGGCGTCCAGCGCTGGTGCGAGGAAAACGGCAGGGGCTTCGCTGTCCCCGGCGGCGTGGTGCCAATCGTTCCGGCTGCGGCCATCTTCGACCTGGGCCGGGGAGGCGACTTCACCGCCCGTCCCGACGCCGGCATGGGTTACGAGGCAGCCGCTGCTGCCGCCGCCCAGGAGGACCGGCACGACGTCGGACGCGGCAACGTGGGCGCCGGAACCGGGGCGGTCATCGGCAGAACATACAAAGGTGGCGTCGGCACCGCCTCGCTCACCCTCGATAACGGCGTGGTGGTCGGGGCGCTGGCCGTGGTCAATGCACTCGGTCTCCCGTTCGGTACTCCGGAACCGGGGGTGTCGGGCACCGGAGCAGACGCTCCACCGCTGAACACAACCCTCGTTGTTGTCGCAACCAACGCTGTCCTGGACAAGACCGAGTGCAAGCGAACGGCTTCGGCGGCTCAAGCTGGGATCGCGCGGTCCCTAAATCCGAGCCACACGTTGGCCGACGGGGATACCGTTTTCTGCTTGGCGACGCGCGCCCTTGATCTGGACCGCAGCACCGAAGCTGCCCGGCAAGTGAGCCTTATTACCCTGCAGAGTGCGGCAGCCGACGTCGTACGCCTGGCCATCCTTGATGGGGTGTCAAGCGCAGAAGCGGTTTCAACTCCGGCCGGGGAATATGGTGCGGTCGGGGGATCATTGCGCTAACATGGCTGGATTTAACATTCACGCCGAAGTGGCGTAGTGTTGCTTGTTGGTTGTCTGCCCTGCCACGCCCATTTGTGGTCCAGCTGTTGACGATCAATCAATCACAAAATGTTCGTGGCCATGCCCGGTGCAATCCGGAGGGCTGCGGCAACAACAGTTAGCGGAGGGTATGGCCAAGAAGGACGGGGTCATTGAGATCGAGGGCGTTGTGACTGAGGCGCTGCCTAACGCGATGTTTCGCGTTGAGCTCACCAACAAGCACATCGTTCTGGCACACATCTCAGGGAAGATGCGCCAGCACTACATCAGGATCCTTCCTGAGGACCGGGTAGTGGTGGAACTGAGCCCATATGACCTCACCCGGGGTCGTATCGTCTACCGCTACAAGTAAATTGCTGGGCGGCTGCTGCTTTAGGAACAGTCGCTTCAGTTGACCAACTGCCACACGCAAAGGAACGCCATGAAGGTCAAGCCGAGCGTCAAGCAGATCTGCGAAAAGTGCAAAGTGATCCGCCGTAATGGCCGGGTCATGGTGATCTGCGAGAACCCGCGCCACAAGCAGCGCCAGGGCTAATTTCCTTCCTGAAGGAAATCCTGGGTTGCTAACCCACGCAAGTAAATAAAGGCAGCACAAGCTGAATTGGGACGTATGAGCCCGGACAGCTAACCCCCGGTCGGAGGCTGGGGCCGCACAGAACGTGCGGGTGTACTGCCTACGACCTCCGGTTTATTCAAGGAGTACTGCCACTATGGCTCGTCTCGCTGGCGTAGACATCCCCCGCGAAAAGCGGTTGGAAATTGCGCTTACTTACATCTACGGCGTGGGTAAGACCCGTGCACACGAAACCCTGGCTGCCACTGGCATCAGCGCTGACGTCCGCGTCAAGGACCTCACTGATAACCAGCTGGTTGAGCTGCGTGACTACATTGAAGGCAACTACAAGGTTGAGGGTGACCTTCGCCGCGAAGTAGCAGCTGATATCCGCCGCAAGGTTGAAATCGGCAGCTACGAAGGTATTCGCCATCGCAAGGGCCTGCCCGTACGCGGACAGCGTACGAAGACGAACGCGCGTACCCGCAAGGGCCCGAAGCGTACCGTTGCAGGCAAGAAGAAGGCCCGTTAAATCCTCCCCACTTGCTCCCTAAAATCGCTGGCGCGATTTCAAGGAACCCTGCAAGTGTGGGCCCATCCAACGGCCTTCCCCCAATAACTTTCTGTAGGAGAAAAAATGCCCCCGAAGACTCGTGGCGCGGTTCGCAAGCCGCGTAAGAAGGACAAGAAGAATATCGCGCTGGGCCAGGCGCACATCAAGAGCACTTTTAACAACACGATCGTTTCCATCACGGACCCGAACGGCGCTGTTATCTCTTGGGCTTCCTCAGGTGAGGTTGGCTTCAAGGGCTCACGTAAGTCCACCCCGTTCGCAGCCCAGATGGCTGCCGAAGCTGCTGCCAAGCGTGCGCAGGAGCACGGCATGCGCAAGGTTGACGTTTTCGTCAAGGGACCGGGTTCCGGACGCGAGACCGCAATCCGCTCGCTGCAGGCCGCTGGCCTGGAGGTTGGCTCCATCCAGGACGTCACCCCCGCAGCGCACAACGGCTGCCGTCCGCCGAAGCGCCGCCGCGTCTAAGGCCTTTCCCGCTGCAGGAGCTTGCCCGGACCGTCGATGGTCCGGGCAAGCCCAGCCGCGTTAAGTCTTCAGACCGAATTTCCACCACCTGTGTTGCGTCATATAGCGGATGCTCGCCGAAAGGAAACCTAAGTGCTCATTGCACAGCGCCCCACCCTCTCCGAAGAGGTAGTCTCCGAAAACCGTTCGCGTTTCATCATTGAACCGCTGGAACCGGGCTTCGGCTACACCCTCGGAAACTCCCTCCGCCGTACCCTGCTCTCATCCATCCCCGGTGCTGCCGTAACCAGCATCCGGATCGATGGCGTGCTGCACGAGTTCACCACGGTTCCGGGTGTCAAGGAAGATGTCACTGAGATCATCCTGAACATCAAGAGCCTGTCGGTTTCCTCCGAGCACGACGAGCCGGTTGTTGCCTACCTGCGTAAGCAGGGCCCGGGAGTCGTCACCGCCGCGGACATCGCTCCGCCGGCCGGCGTCGAATTCCACAACCCGGATCTGCACATTGCCACGCTGAACTCGAAGGGCAAGTTCGAACTCGAACTGACCATCGAACGCGGCCGCGGCTACGTTTCGGCAGCTCAGAACAAGTCCGGCGACTCCGAGATCGGCCGTATCCCGGTCGACTCGATCTACTCGCCGGTACTGAAGGTTACTTTCCGCGTGGAAGCAACCCGTGTTGAGCAGCGCACCGACTTCGACAAGCTGATTGTCGACGTCGAGACCAAGCAGGCCATCGCCCCGCGCGATGCCGTTGCTTCGGCAGGTACCACCCTGGTGGAACTGTTCGGTCTGGCCCGCGAGCTGAACACCGCAGCTGAAGGTATCGAGATTGGCCCGTCGCCGACTGATGCTGCCCTTGCAGCTGACATGGCCCTGCCGATCGAGGATCTGGACCTCACCGTCCGTTCCTACAACTGCCTCAAGCGTGAGGGCATCCACACCGTGGGTGAACTCGTAGCCCGCTCCGAGGCCGACCTGATGGACATCCGTAACTTCGGTGCGAAGTCCATTGACGAGGTCAAGGCAAAGCTGGTTGAACTGGGCCTGTCCCTCAAGGACTCGCCTCCCGGTTTTGACCTCGCAGCACGCGCCGCAGCAATTGAAGAGGACGACGCCGCCTTCGGCGACGACGAACTCTAAAACAGATCTTGGCCGTTGGGCCGGACACCATGGTGTGACCGGCCCACGGCTTCCATATGAGGAGAAACAATTATGCCTACCCCCACTAAGGGTCCGCGCCTCGGAGGCGGCCCGGCTCACGAGCGTCTTATGCTCGCGAACCTGGCAGCAGCACTGTTCGAGCACAAGCGGATCACCACCACGGTGACCAAGGCCAAGCGCCTGAAGCCGTACGCAGAGCGTCTGGTGACTTTCGCCAAGCGCGGCGACCTGGCTTCCCGCCGTCGTGTGCTCGGCCTGATCAGCAACAAGGGCGTCGTCCACGAGCTGTTCACCGACATTGCACAGGCAGTGGAGAACCGCGACGGTGGCTACACCCGCATCACCAAGATCGGCAACCGCAAGGGCGACAACGCTCCCATGGCTGTCATCGAGCTGGTCCTCGAGCCGGTTTCCGCCAAGCAGGCCGTTGTAGCCGAGGCTACTTCCGCTGCGAAACGCGATGCGGACAAGACAGCCGACAAGAAGGAAGCTGCCGCTCCGGCTGCTGCCGAGGAAACTTCTGCTGAAGAAGCTCCCGAGGCCGAGGTTGTAGAGGCTCCTGCTGCTGAAGAAGCCGTTGAGGCTCCCGAGGCCGAGGCCGCGACCGAAGAGGCTCCTGCCGCCGAGGAAGCTGCTGAAGAGCCTGCTGCCGAGGAAAAGGACGCGAAGTAGTTCGCTGATTCCTTCGCATAGACTTGAGTCTATGAACGACCAAAAACCCGCGGCCCCCGTTACAGGGGGGTGGCGGGTTTTTGCGTATCCGGCTTGATTTGTCGTACGACGGCGGCCCTTTCAGCGGGTGGGCCCTGCAGCCGGGACGGCGTACGGTCCAGGGCGTCCTGGAGGCAGCATTGGAGCTGCTGGTCCGCAGGCCCGTCCGGGTCACCGTGGCAGGGCGAACAGACGCCGGTGTGCACGCACGGGGCCAAGTGGTCCACCTTGACCTGACGCAGGTCGAGTGGCTGGGGCTCAACAGGGGAGTGGAACTGGATCCCGCCGCCGCGCTGCTGCGCAGGCTGCGCGGGGCCCTCAGCCGGGGGCTCGGTGACCTGACGGGGGCTATCGAGGTTCATCTCGTCAGTGTGGCCCCGGAGGGGTTTGATGCCAGGTTCTCCGCGCTGTGGCGGCGTTACAGCTATCGGATCGCCGACGGTCCCGCCCTCTGGGATCCGTTGGAGCGCTATTTCACGCTGTGGCACAAGAATCCGCTGGACGTGGATCTTCTCAACGAAGGGGCCTCACACCTGCTGGGCCTGCAGAATTTCCTGTCCTTCTGCAAGCCTCGGGAAGGGGCCACCACCATCCGGGAGCTCCAGCGTTTTGAGTTTGCACGCGGGGAGGATGGCGTCATTGTGGCCACTGTCCAGGCAGACGCCTTCTGCCACAACATGGTCCGGGCACTGGTTGGCTCGGCCCTGTACGTGGGCGAGGGCATTGAGGAGCCGGGCTGGCTCCACGAGCGGCTCCTGGCGAAGAAGCGGGACGCCAAGTCCATCCTCGCCGCGCCGCACCCGCTGGTACTTGAGGAAGTGGCCTACCCTTCCGAGGGCGAGATGCTGGCGCGGGCCGAGCTGACGCGGGCGGTACGGGAGTAGTTCAATGGTGTCCCGGCGTGCATTGTCCTGACATGATTCAGCCCTTGTGTAAGGGTTAGGCTGCAGGCACTGCCGGACATTTGGCGGGAGCCAGGCGAACAGACGACCGGCTGAACACTGAAAGGTACACAATGTCATTCCAGGCATATCTTGACGCCGCTGAGGACAAGACAGGTCTCACCCCGAGAGAACTTGTTGACCAGGCGCGGAAGCGGGGCTTTGATGACCCGGCCACCAAAGCCGGAACCATTGTTGATTGGTTGACGGAAGACTACGGGCTCGGCCGTGGGCACGCCATGGCGCTCGTCCATGTCATCAAAAAGGGCCCGAAAATTGACCGCAAGCATGTCGGAACCGGGGGAACGCACAGCGACTCGTCGAACGTCCTCTGGCTCGACGGCAAGGCCACAAAGCCTCTCGCGTAAGGGTCTGCCTAAAACGATGGGGGAGGCCCCTCTGCCGGCAGCGTCAGGGTGAAAGTGGTGCCCTCCCCGGGGCGGCTTTCACAAGAGATGTCGCCGCCGTGGCGTTCAATGATGGTTTTGGTGATGGACAGCCCCAAGCCTGCGCCAGTGATGGCTGCATCACGGGCCGATTCAGTGCGGAAGAACCTTTTGAAGACTCTTGCGGAATCTTCGGGGCTCATTCCCATCCCCGTGTCCTTTACCCGTAACTGGATCCAGTCAGCGGTTCCCTGAGCACTGATGCTCACTACGCCACCCTCGGGGGAGTACTTGATGGCATTCGAGACCAGGTTGTCCAGCGCCTGGCCGATCCTCAGCGGATCGGCGTAGGCCCATAGCGGCGAAGGAACATCCGCAACGAACGAGATGGCGGACTGGTCCGCCTGGGCCCGCGCAGAGCCGATGCTGGTCGCGACAAGGCTCGCCAGGTCCGTCTGCTTCGGATAAACCTTGAGTGCTGACGAAGCCGAGAAAGTCAGGTCCGATACCAGGGCCAGGAGCCTCTCAGAATTACGCTGCACCACTTCAAGGCGCTGCGCGGAAAGTGGGGACAGGGAGGCAATGTCTTCCAGCACCAGGTCCACGTTGCCCAGGATGGAGTTCAGGGGTGTCTTAAACTCGTGTGAGACGTTGGAAATGAGCTCCTCGTTGGCGGCCAGCGCCTCCACCCAGCCTGTCACGTCGCTGTAGACCACCACGGCGCCGGTCAGGTGGCCGTCCTCGCTGATCAGCGGACGTGCGGCGGTGGAGAACGCCCGCTGGGAGGGTTCCTCGCCCGCCCAGACGAGGTAGTCGGCGAAGGACTCACCGGCGATGGCCCTGCTGATAGGTCTCTTCTCCGGCGGCAGGAGGGTCTGCCTGTCTTGCCCGAAAATGAGCTGGTGTCCTTTGCCGGGCGTCGAGTCCGCGGCTCCGGTGGCCCGGCGGAAGATGCGCTGCCGGCTATTCGCCACCAGGTAGTGCCCGGAACGGTCGACGGCGGCAATCGCCACGTCGGTGGCGTCCAGGACCGTCGCCAGCAACTTTTCCCGTTCGCGGCTGGATGCCAACAGTCTGATCAACTCCTCGTCCTTTTTCTGCAACTGCCGCTGCTGGGTCCTCATGTTCACGCTCGCGAAACGTATTGCTAGGCAGACTGCCAGCGTCATGAGCGGGAAAAGGGCGAAGGTAGTAGTTTCTGAAGGCGTGAGGTTAGGGAACCTGCCCCACAGCGATGGGATCATGATCAGAAGCGGCCCAGCAATACTTAAAACCATGCTGGTACGGGACAGCATTCCTGATGCGGAGAGCCAGATGATCGGAAAGATCGCAAGTGTCGTTAGTCCCGCGAGAAGCGGCGTGGCTCCATTGCGCGAAAGCCCTATGGCCAGCAGGTCCAGCAAGGGGATGACCAGGTAGGACCTCGGACTGAAACGATCCCAAGGGATGAGGAAGCCTGCCACGAACAAAACACCGTGGAGGACAATTCCGGCGATATACAAGGGACTTTCCAACAGGGTGGGCCATGCAAAGGGAGTTGCTATGGCCATTGCAGTAACGATCAACGTCAGCGGTAGTTGGCACAGCGTCACTTGGGCGCGAAGATTGTGCCCCCCGAAAAACTGGCCCATTCCACGCGCAGAAAGCCGATCAACCAGCCGCTCAGCCATGCCTGCGGCCCAGCTTCGTAGGTGAACCGAATTCCGTCCGCGGCCAATAACCGAGCGATTTAATGAATGTAATGAAGCGCACAGTGCTCCCCCCTCATGGTCCCCAATGTACACCTGCTGTCATGATAATTGACTTTGGCCGATCAAAGGAGATAACAACTTTGGCAGATCAAAGGAGAAAACACGTGTCATCTGTCATCCTTGCTTGTAGCGTAGAGACAGTTGGAGTGGAGATGGCATTGGCGCTGGGCTAATGGGGGCATTTTCACCTGGCGTAGGGGTACCACATGAACGATCTCGGAGTAGCAGTAGTCATCGAAGATGACGCCGACATCCGCAACCTCCTGGAGGGTGTGCTGAGTCAGGCGGGTTTTGAAGTCCACACTGCGGTGGGCGGGCGGGAAGGCGTTGAGATTGTACGGGATAAGCAGGCAAACGTCGTTACTCTGGACATAGGCCTTCCCGACATTGACGGGTTTGAGGTGCTCCGGCGGATCCGCTATTTCAGTGATGCCTACGTGGTGATGTTGACTGGGAGGACCGAGGAGCCGGATCTGCTCTCAGCGCTGAATGCGGGTGCCGACGACTACATTGCGAAGCCGTTTAGGCCCCGGGAGCTCCGGGCAAGGCTGGCGGCCATGATGCGCAGGCCCCGTCATGAGGTCAGTCGACAGCTGCAGGTTCCTGCAGCGTGGGCGGCACCTGCCGGGTTCCCCGCGCCGCCAGCGGATGCCGGCGTGCTGCGGCACAACGGACTCATGCTTGATTCCCGGACCCGTTCGGTGGTGGTTCGCGGCGAACAACTGCAGCTCACCCGAAGCGAATTTGATCTCTTGCACCAACTACTGAAGGGCCGAGGCGCGGTCTCTACCAGGGCTGATCTGGTCCGTGCAGTCCGCGGCGAGTTCTACGACGATGACACCTACATCAGTGACGCCGATGAGCGGGCGGTGGAAGTTCACATCGGTAACCTCCGGCGAAAGCTTCAGGAGGACCCGTTGTCCCCACGTTGGCTTCAGACGGTTCGGGGGGTCGGATATCGGCTGGCGCCGCAAAAATCGGATCCCCAGGGCTAGTAGCATGTGCAGCTAGCACCCCGGGGGTGCGTCCGGCTCCTTACCTAGCCGTTCCTCAGGATGAATGTAGCTGACCTGGAGCTCCTCGACTGTCCGGTCGCCGTGATCTGCAACGCGTTCCATAAGTTCCTGGCCTCGGCCGAAATCGCCTTGGCGAATCACGGTCTCCAGAGTCTCCGCCAGCCGTGCCAGGCGAAGGCCACCAATCATCTTGGACGTAATCTTCAAGCTGATGATCGCGTCAAGGGCAGCTGCCCGGTCCTGGCTCTGCACCGCGGCTGCCAGCCGGGTGTAACGCAACTCCCATAACGCGGCATAATCCTGGGCAAAACGGACAGCGAGTTCTGATCCGTTCAGCTCCTGCTCCAAGTCCTGAAGAATGCTGGCATCAACCAGGGGGATAAGTTCATCTGTCTCATGGAACATTCCACCATCCGCATTGGCACGCGACCCTGCTGGGGAGTTGTCCGCGGGGACACCTCCACCGCTGGGGCCAGGCTGTGGGATGCTCATTGTTCAAGGGTACTTCCCAATTGTTTTCAAAAGTTAGCTTTAGGAAAATCCTGTGGAAATCTTGCGGGATTTCGCGGACCGGCTCTTTCTTATTGGGCGCTGAACGATGCAACGGCGTGGATTACCGCCGGCCCGAGAATCGCGATAAAGAGCACAGGAAAAATGAAGAACAGCAGAGGGAAAAGGATCATCACGGGAAGCTTCATGGCCTTTTCCTCGGCTCGCTGGCGCCGCTTCACGCGCATCACCTTTGCCTGAACCCTGAGGACCCTGCTGATTGCTATGCCGTAGGTATCTGCCTGGACAATGGCCTGAACGAAGCTGCGGAGTTCAGGGAGGTTGGTCCGTTGGGCGAGTGCCAGATAGGATTCCCGCCGGCTCCGCCCGACGTGCATGTCCTGCAGCGTCCGCACCAGTTCCTCGGCCAGAGGCCCCCTGCCGTTCGCTCCCGCCCGGGCCATGGCGCCCTCGAAGCCCAGCCCGGCCTCTACCGAGATGAGCATTTGGTCCAAGGTGTTGGCCAGTTCCAACTGGATGACTTTCTGGCGTTCCAGTCCTTTGCTGTACAGGAGCAGATCCGGGATGAAGTAGCCGAGGAAGAGGACGAAAATACCAGCGAGTTTGAGGATGGGTTGAGGGCTGCTCGTGGCGATGAGCAGGCCCAGTGAAGCTCCCACCAGGCCGAGGACGGGCTTCGCTGCCAGGATCCGACCCAGGGGCCACCCTCCGGGACGGCCGGCCAGCGAGAGCAGCTTGTCCAGTTTCCGGACATACGCTGGCGGAGTCAGTCGATAGCCGATGCTGTCCAGGAGGCCTGTCTGTCTCTTGTCGACCACTTCAACCGGGCGCCCGCCACGGTTCAGGATTTCCAGGGTCGCCGTTCGGGCCTTGCGGTCGACAGAGAGGGCTGACCAGGCAAGATAGCCGATCGGAACGCACACTAGCAGGAGAGAGGAAAGGACGAATGGATTCATGGCGGCCTCAGAACTTCAGATCGATAATTTTGCGCATCCAGAGGCTGCCAATGGTCATCATGACCATGGACGCGCCGATCATGATCCAGCCCAGCGGATCAGTGAACATCGCATCCATGTAGCCGGGATTCACGGCCAGAAGCATGAGCACAATACCGATCGGCATGGCGATCAGGATGTAGGCGGAAAATTTCCCTTCTGCGGCAAGGGCCTTGATATGGCCCTTGATTTCGGCTCGTTCGCGGATCGTTTCGTTGACTTGGTCAAGGACGTCAGCGAGGTTGCCGCCGACTTCGCGGTTGATCTGGATGGCCTGGGCGATCCAGACGAAATCCTCGCTCTTCATGCGTTCAGACGTATTGGTTAATGAGGCCAGCAGATCGCGTCCGAGGCTGGTTTCCGTGATTACGCGCCGCATCTCTTCCGACGTCGGGCTTTGCGATTCGGCAGCTGCTGCCTCAATGGCCCTCAGGATGCTGTGGCCGGCGCGTAGGCCTCCGGCCAGCAACTGCAGGGTATCGCCTAGTTGCTGATCGAACTTGGACCGCCGCTTCCCCGACAGGAAGGACAGGACCAGATGCCCGGCGAACGGCGCAAGGACAACGAGAAAGACAGAAAGGACAGGGAGGCCGATGACCAGCCCCAGAAGGGCACCCACGACGGCACCGGCGATGACCAGGACGATGAACTCCGCCTGGCTGAGCCTGACTCCTGCGTTTTCCAGCGCATCACGGCTAAACAGGCGGGCATTCCCCGAATCGATGAACCGGTCGACGGCCCGGACCGTGGATCCCGTCAGGCGCGTCAGGTGCGACGGCGGTTCCGACTCGTATGGGCGCCGGCGGTCCACCGCAATCTGAGGTGCCCGTGGCATCACCAGGGCCACACCCAGCAGGATGGCTGCCAGGAAAAGGAGGAGGGCTCCGAATGTCAGCATGGCAGGCTTCCTAGCCTGTTCCCGCACCGGTGGGGGTGGCGAAGACTCCGGGCGAAACATGGATACCCAGGTCCTCGAAGCGGTCGATAAAGCGGGGACGGATACCCGTTGCCACTGGCCGACCGAGGAACCGCCCGTGCTGATCCACGCCGGCGGAGTAGTCGAAAACAAACGCATCCTGGAGTGTGACGATATCGCCTTCCATGCCCTGGACTTCCGTGACGTGGGTAATCCGGCGGGTGCCGTCGCGCAACCGTGAGATTTGGATGATGAGGTTCACCGCGGACGCAATTTGCTCGCGGATGGCCCGCAGCGGCAGGTCCATCCCCGCCATGAGTACCAGGGTCTCAAGGCGGGCCACGGCGTCGCGCGGCGAGTTGGAGTGCACGGTGGAAAGTGACCCGTCATGGCCGGTGTTCATGGCTTGGAGCATGTCCAGTGACTCACCGCCACGGACTTCTCCAACAACGATCCGGTCGGGGCGCATACGGAGCGAATTTCTGAGGAGCTCCCTGATGGTCACCTCGCCCTTGCCCTCTGTGTTGGGAGGGCGGCTTTCCAGCCTCACCACATGCTCCTGCTGGATCTGGAGTTCTACAGCGTCTTCAATCGTGACAATGCGCTCATTGGCCGGAAGGAAGGATGAGAGCACATTCAGCAGAGTGGTCTTTCCCGTTCCGGTACCGCCCGAGACGATGATATTGAGCTTGGCCTTGACGCAGGCATTGAGGAGTTCGGCCATTTCCGGAGTCAGCGTCCCGAAGTCAATGAGGTTGCGCACGGTCAGCGGCACCTTGCTGAACTTTCGGATGGTGAGCGAAGAGCCACCCACGGCTAGTGGCGGAATCACGGCATTGACCCGGGAGCCGTCTTCCAGACGGGCATCCACCAGGGGAGAGGACTCATCAATACGGCGGCCCACTTTCGACACAATGCGTTCGATGACCTTCCGCAGGTGCTCCTCCGAGCTGAAACGGGAATCGGTAAGGGTGAGCTGTCCCTTGCGCTCTACGTAGATCTGGTCCATGCGGTTCACCATGATCTCGGTCACCGCAGGATCGTCTAGCAGACGCTGCAATGGGCCGTAACCGAGCACGTCGTCTGCGATATCCTGCACCAGACGCGTCCGCTCCTCGGCAGACAATGGCACCTGTTCCGTATCGATGATGCGTGTAAGTTCCTCGCGGGCAGAAGTCCTGAGCTCGTGTTCGGTGATCGCGGAGTCGCTGAAGCGGGCTCCCATCCGTTCGAACAAGGCTGTGGCGGCGCGCTCCTTCATTGCGGCAAAGGCGTCCACGGGCTGCTGGGCTTTCGGCCGGGCCTCCTCAGACGGCTCGGCTACGACGATGTCGGCCGCCGGAACCATGCCGTTCGACGCCGGCCGCTGGGCAGGGGTCTGGAGTCCTGCCATCCGGGACTCACTCCTCCGGACATCTGTCCGCCTGCTATCGGTGGGGAACGGGGGCGTCACGGGAGCGGGATGGTTTCCCGGCAGGGTTCGTGATTCGGCGGCCATGATGCGCTCTGAAAGTTTCATTTAGACAACCACCCTTCGGTGAAGTTTCTTTTGAGCCCTGGCCCTCCAGGCGGGGTTGAACCGGTTTACTAGCTGGTTGAATCCTTTGACCGCCGGGTCCCTGACCGGCTCCTGCAGGACAGGGATGCCTCGGTTCGTGGAGAACGCAACGGCACGGGAACGCGGGATGCTCACGTCCACAGGCGCGCCGATAGTCGACTCGATGTCCTGGACTGTCAGTCCGGACTTGGATTCAGCCATGTTCAGGACCACGTGCCGGGTTTCGGGGAGGATGTCCAGGCGCCGGAGGATGTCCAGGCCCGAACGCAGGCCCCGGACGCTTGGAATGTCCATCGCGCTGACCCAGACCACATCGGTGCAGCGCTCCATGGCTGCGAGGCCGATCTCGGGCAGGCCGGGAGCCGTGTCCACCACAACGTACTGGAATTGCACTGAGAGTTGTTCGAGCAGGCGGCTGACCTGATCCGGGGTGATGTCGTCGGCGTCGATCGGGCTAAGCGGAGCGCACAGTGCGTAAATGCCGCCCGGGTGGACAGTGAGGAAAGCCTTCAGGACCAGGGAGTCCTGGCTTGCGGCAGGGGAGACAGCGTCTGTGACTGTGTGCTCCGGGTTGAGGTAAAGCCCGGACGCTACGTCGCCAAATTGCAGGTCGAGGTCCACGATCACTACCCCCATAGGTGCGATCTTGCCGAGTCCAATGGCGATGTTCGTGGCGATGGTGGTCTTTCCCACCCCGCCCTTGGGCGAGAAGACTCCTATAAGCAGTCCCTTGTTGGATTCGGCCGCCAGCGAAGGTGACTGAACGGGGCGTCTCGGGAAGGACTGGATGGTGCGCTGCAACAGCACACGGATCTGAGCGGGATCAGACTCGGGGGCGAGCATGTCCCGAATGCCGGCCCTCATTGCGTGAAGGAGGACTTCGGGGTCCGGATGGCCGACCAGGATAACGCTGAGTTCCGGAAACTGGACATTCAGCACTGTCGCCAGCCGCAGCCCATCCTCCACCGGTACTTCGGGGCCTAGGATGAGGATTTCTGGCTGTTCCTGGTCCAGCGAAGCAAAGAGCTCGTGAGGGCTGGCTGGCAGTACCGCTGTGAAGAAAGTCTGCACGCCGCCCTGAAGACCGCCGGCAACGGCCTGGCGAAGACGGCCGTCAAAGTCGGCGTCGGGCGTGATAAGGACGAAGCGGCTCATTTGTAAAGATCCTGCTTCTGCATGATTTTGGGTCCGCTGTCCTGCGCGTCCAGTGGTTCCTTGCTCAGCCAGATACTGGCGAACTCGGAGGCGAAGACAACCTTGTCCGCGTTGACGTCGTTGACTGCCACGGTGATCATCAGCGACCCCGTCGGCAGATTGACGTCGCGCGGATCGGCCTCGGCTTCGGCGCTCGCGGACGGTGCCGGCTTGGCGGCTGCGCCTTCCGGGGCACGCTGGACTGCTGTCACCAGGACTTTGTGAATTGAAAGCTGCGTGGTTTCACCGGGCTTGGACTCAAGGCCGCCGGAAGTCATGGAAATGAAGACGCCAACGTGGTCTCCGGCCTCCAACCGGCCGCCGATGACGCGCTGCGGCTCGAGCTGGAAGGACACTTCCTGGAGGCCTGCAGGCACGTTGACCGAGCCTGAGGTCTTGAGGTCTTCGGGTGCAACAAGTCGCTCGGTCACCAACTGCTCACCGGGGATCAGGTCCACGGCGGCCACTTTGCCGGTAGCATCGTCAAGCGTTTTGAGCGCGGTCTTCCCGACGGCGGTGCCCGGCAACTGCTCCACGGCCACTGATGCCTTCATGGCTTCCACCGGGGTTCCGGCCGGTACGGCAGTTTTGACCACCAGAACGTCGACCGGGTCCAAATTCTTGACCGCCCGCTGATCCGCGCCTTGGGCGTACGTGACGATGATGACCGCACCCACGAGGGCCAGCAGCACTGCCACCACTCCAGCCAACATTCGTGACTTCACTGACTGCTCCTGAATCTATGGGTTTGACTACGGGGCAAGACGGACAACGGACGTACCGTAGTCCGGGGCAGTTCCGAGTTCGAAGGCTTCGGACAGGGAGACGAACTTTACGAAATAGCCTCGGATCGTTTTGTTGGCGACGGTCCCGCCCCTGGACCAGCTGTTACTCGCGAAGTGGTAGCCCGTGACGTGAAATGCTGCGAATCCTTTGACGTAGTACTTGCCGGCGGAGCCAACTCCCGTAGCAAGGTCATACAAGGGCAGGAGAACGGTCTTATCGTTCATCTGGGTGAAGTCTGCAGCAGAGCACCCTGTCGGCGCGCTGGCGCCGGGGTCACTGGCGAACCAGATTCCTGGAATGTTGGAGAGGCCTGCCGTCATAGTGATCGTGCATTGTGTTCCCGTTGTGGTGATCCATCCAAATCCGCCGGGCATCCCAACGCAACCGTTCACCGTCTGCTCGAGTACCTGCTCGGTGCCTGACGTACCGCCCGGCAGAATATTCAATTTGCAGTGGGCAATGGCGAGCGGGAGGATGACCGGGCCCTTGGATGGCGTGCCCCACTTAACGGTGGAGCTCGCATTGACCTCGGTGGTCTTCAGGCCAAAAACGCGGGCGAAGAAGAGCGACACCTGATTGGGAGTGTGGCCGGATTCCTGGGCGCCAACAGTGACGGTCACGGTGCGGTTGGTCTTGTCCAGCACCGTAGATTTGATGTTGCTGAGGCCGTCATTGGCGTTGCCGTTGGCGAACCCTGCCGCCAAGGATGAGCTGACGGAGCAGTCCGGATCGCTGGCGCTCTTGGCGCACGTTTGAGCGATCGCCAGAGCTGCAGCGTCGGCCCCGTTTCGAAGCTGCGTGCGTTCCGAGTAGAGCATGCCCGCGTCCACAGCTATGGCTCCAAACCCAAGCAAGGCAACCAGCATCAAGGCAACAATCACACTTACCGCGCCGCCCTCCCCGTCGTACTTAAATCGATTGCTCCCTAGCCCACGCATAGCATGGCTCCTGCGCCGGTCAGGGTGAACGGGCCGGCAATTCCCGTAATGGTGGACAGGTTGTAGGTGATGGTGAGGGTGGTCTGCGGGCTTGTCCCGGGGGGAATCGTTGTTGGACACGGTGTACCGAAATGCATATCTGTCCCCTGCAAGCCGGGACTCAAAGATGAGGCCGCGCTTTTAGCTATGTTCGTGGCGTCTGCCGTTTTGCCTGTGATAGCCATAACCCGAACAGCTTCACGGGCTGCGGCCGAAAGCGAAGCTTGGGCATTGTAGGCGCGGCCAAACTCCATGATGCCCAGCAGCAGCATGACCAGGACGGGAGCCACAATCGCAAACTCGACCGCAACGGCCCCGCGTTCGGATGCCCTGGACATGGGTGCTGCCTTCCGTCAGGTCAATGGTGCGCGACAGCAGGGTGGCGGCGGCCTGATCGCCGCCGCCGCTTGCATGGTTGATGTACGGGACACATCTGGGTGTGACAGTCGGTGCCCTTACTAATTGCAGACGTCGCCGGCCGTCCATGTCTTGCCGCTGATCTTGCAAGAGACGCCCATGAAGGTCTCGTGCAATGTGCCTCCGAGGAGAGTAACGGCGACGATAATCACGACGGCGATGAGGCCGACCATGATGCCGTATTCGACGGCGGTGGCGCCCTCTTCGTCAAGGCGGAGGCGGACTGCGAGGTTGGTGTAGAGAGAAAGCATTTGAGACTCCTGAGCGAGTTGAGGGGAGGGAGCTGGTCCTGCACCGGCTCTGAAAAGAAAATAGCAACGCTTGACGGAGCGTTGACCGGAACTTGCAGCATCCTGTGCTAAACCTTCCTCGCCTGCGGATTTCCTGCGCTTTCGCTTCGCGAATCCTGCGCTCAATCTTGGAAATCGGGACTAGCGGACACGCAAGCGGACCCCCTCGGTTCTGGGTGCCGAGGGGGTCCGGTCTTTGGGGCGCCGTTCGGCGCGGTGGAGGAGTGCTGATGAAGTGCGGGAGGTTCTTCTAGGAGAAAGCGGCCATGATCTGGAGCACGGCGGGCCCCAGCAACACGATGAATAGAGTCGGCAAAATGAAGAAGATCAATGGAAACAGCATCTTGACCGGCATCTTCATCGCATGTTCTTCCGCCCGCTGGCGTCGCTTGATTCGCATATCCTTGGCTTGCATCTTCAGGACACCAGCGATTGCAATGCCGTAGGCGTCCGCCTGGACAACAGCCCGGATAAAGCTGCGCACGTCAGGGACGTCTACCCGGTCGGAGAGCGCAAGGTAGGCCTCCTTCCGTGACCGGCCAACCTGGATGTCCTGCAACGTCCTGATCAGCTCGTCCGCGAGCGGGCCACGGCCGTTCTCACCTGCGCGTCCCATTGCGGTCTCGAATCCGAGGCCGGCCTGAACGGAGATTAACATCTGATCAAGCGCGTTGGGAAGCTCCATCCTGATTTCCTCACGGCGTTTCTGCGCGCGGTTCCGGATAAGGATGTCGGGAACGAAGTAGCAAAGGGCCGCAATACCCAGGCAAAGCATGAACCGGCCCGCCGACGGAGCAAGGAGGAAAATGAGGATGCCTAAGATGGCTCCCCCGAACGCCAGCATTGGTTTGACCATGATGATTCGGGCCAGTGGCCATTGCTTGGGCCTCCCCGCACCCGCCAACTGCTTGTCCAGCCATGCCTCATAGCTGTGCGGTGTGAGGCGGCGGGATAGTGCGGCGACCTGCTGATTGACGCTTAATGACTGTCCGGCCTGGCTTTGCCGCCTGCCGAGGTTGGTTTGTATGTTGCGGAGTCCTGCACGGTCGCTCGTGAATGCCAGCCAAATCATGCCTGAAATCGGAACTATGATGGCCAGGATTGCTGCCAGTGCGATGGGTTGCATCTCTTCCACCTCCTAGTATTTGGGCTTGATGATTCGGCTGAGCCAAAGCCCACCCACGGACATAAGAACCGCGGCTGCACCCAGCATGGCAAAGCCGGCGACAGTAGTCGTGAAGACCTTGGCGTAGAGGGGGTTGAAGAGCACCAAACCGATGAACATGAGGATCGGCAGCGCCATCAGGACCAGAGCCGATATTCTGCCCTCTGCGCTCAGGGCACGCACCTGGCCGCGAACCTGGTTTCTATCCCTTATGGTTTCACCCACATGATCCAGGACTTCAGCAAGGTCTCCGCCCACCTCGCGGTGAATCTCGATGGCCTGAGCAATCCAGTAAAAGTCCTCGCTGGCAGTCCTGAGGGAGACATCCGCCAAGGACTCCCCCAAGTCGCGGCCGATCCTGGTCTCATTGAGTATTCGGCTCAACTCCTCGGCCATGGGCGCCTCGTTTTCCTGGGCCGCCGCGTCTATTGCCCGCAGAAGGCTGTGACCGGCCCGGAGGCCACCCGAAAACATCTGGAGGGTGTCCGGGACTTGCTCGTCGAACTTCCGGCGGCGCCGCGCAATAAGCTTGTTCAGTGCAAGGTAGAGCACGAAGGGGGCCAGCAGTAAGAACAGGATACTGATCCCAAGGCCACCCAGGAAGAAGCCCGTCACGGCCGCCACCAAGGTTGCTGCCCCGGCGATCAGGAGATAGTCGCCTGGCTCTTTGTTGAGACCCGCCTGTTCAAGCTTTACACGGCTGAGGAAGCTTGTTGGCCTTTTCTTGATACCCCTATTCAGCGCGCCCACTGCTTGGTCTGTCAGTCTGGTCAGGCCGGAGGAATAGTGGATGGAATCAGGGCGCCGCCGTGAGAGTGGGACACCCGCCTTGCCCTTGAAGACCACTCCGAGCAAAAGGCCAACGGAAAGGTAGACCAGGAACAGTCCAATGACCAGTATGCTGGCAGGCACGTCGGTGGGCATTGCTACCGCCCCCTGACTGGCTGGGCCCCGAACACATGGGGTGAGATCTTGATACCCAGCTCGACAAACCTGTCGGTGAACCGAGGCCTCACTCCGGTGGGTATCGGCTTACCAAGGAAGCGCCCGTTGGCGTCCACACCCGCCGAGTAATCGAAGACGAACGCATCCTGCAGGGTGACGATGTCACCTTCCATCCCTTGGACTTCCGTGATGTGGGTGACGCGGCGGGTACCGTCCCTGAGCCTGGAGATATGGACGATGAGGTTCACGGCCGAGGCCACCTGCTCCCGCACGGCCCGGAGTGGAATGTCCATACCGGCCATAAGTACAAGCGTTTCCAGGCGGGCGATTGCGTCCCTGGGGGAGTTGGCGTGGACGGTAGACAGTGATCCGTCGTGGCCGGTATTCATCGCCTGGAGCATGTCAAGACATTCTCCGCCGCGTACCTCGCCGACGACGATGCGGTCAGGACGCATGCGGAGGGAGTTCCGGACGAGGTCGCGGATAGCGACTTCGCCCTTGCCTTCGATATTCGGCGGCCGGCTCTCGAGCCTGACGACATGGTCCTGCTGCAGTTGGAGCTCAACGGCGTCTTCGATCGTCACGATGCGGTCAGAGTCCGGGATAAAGGAAGAGAGCGCATTGAGGAGAGTGGTTTTTCCTGTACCTGTGCCGCCCGAGACGATGATGTTCATCCGGGCCAGCACGCAGGCGTGAAGTAGTTCGGCCATATCCGGGGACAGGCTGCCGTACGCAATCAATTTCTGCACAGTCAATGCCTCCCGTCCGAACTTCCGGATGGTGAGGGCAGGCCCGTTGACGGCCAGCGGGGGAATAATGGCGTTGACGCGGGACCCGTCGGCTAGGCGGGCGTCCACCAGCGGCGACGATTCATCAATCCGTCGTCCGACTTTCGAAACGATCCTCTCGATGACGCGACGCAATGCGTCGTCAGAAGCGAACTTGGTGTCGGTCATGAAGAGCATGCCATCGCGTTCCACGTACACCTGGTCGAAGCGGTTGACCATAACTTCGGTGACTGTCGGATCATCGAGAAAACGCTGGATGGGTCCGTGGCCCAGGACGTCGTCGATGATCTCGCGGATCAGCCGCTGACGCTCGGACGTGGTGAGCGGCACCTGCTCCTCGTCGACCACGATCTTGAGTTCGTCCTTGACGTATTGATGCAGCTCCGCCTCTTCAAGGGAGGAATCGGTGATGCGCGCGCCAAGGCGTTCATAGAGTGCCTGGCTGGCACGCTCCTTAAGGGCACCTAGGGCACCACTGGATGCTGCAGCCGTCTGGGTCAGTACCACGAGGTCCGCGGCACTGGCGCTCTCGGCCGCCTTGGCTTCGTGGATCCGCCCAAGGGTCGCCGGCTCGGACGGGGCACTCGATGCCGTGAATGGATTTTGTGGCACGACCTCGGTGAGGGGCGGCGGTGAGTCCGTGCCGCGCACTTGATCGAGCCTGCGAGAGAGATTCACTGTACTACCGCCCTTCGGTGCAATTTCTTATGTGGTCTGGCTTCCCAATTGGGTTTGAAACGGTCTACTAGCTGCCGAAGTCCTTTGGCGGCCGGGTCCCGACTGCCCTCCTGAAGGACAGGTACGCCCTTATTGGTGGCAAACGGAAGGTTGCGTGACCGAGGCAACACGACGTCGACTGGCGCTCCGATCGTGGCTTCGACGTCCTGCAGGGTGAGGCCGCTCCGTCGGTCAGCCATATTGAGCACCACGTGACGGCGCTCCGGCAGCAGGTTCAGTTCGGCTAGGATCTGGCTTCCTGTGCGAAGGCCCCGGATGCTGGGGATATCCATACCGCAGATCCAGACCGCGTCAGAAGCCAGGTCCAACGTTGCCAGAACGTGCTCGCCGAGACCCGGTGCTGTGTCAACGACGATGTACTGGAACTCCTGCTTAAGCTGGTTCAGCAGGTGTGTGATGTTCTCGCCGCTGATCCTGTCCATTTCCACCGGGTTCCGTGGAGCGCACAGGGCATAGATTCCTGCCGGGTGCACACTGAGGTAGGTCTTGAGGACCATGGAATCCTGGCTTGCTGCGCCCACCACGGCATCCGTGATGGTGTGTTCAGGATCCAGCATGAGGCCACTTGCAACATCGCCAAACTGTAGATCGAGATCCACGATGACTACGCCCATAGGGGAGAACTGACCCAGGCCGATAGCGATGTTGGTCGCCACAGTGGTCTTGCCCACGCCGCCCTTGGGGGAAATGACTGCGATGATACGACCGCCGTCGGCGTGCTCATGGTGCTCAGAGCTGCTCGGCGCCAGGCCGCGGCGACGGCCCGCTGCCGCCAGGCTAGCCCGTTCCACGATGATGCGGATGTGGTCCGCTTCCGCCGAGGGATCAAGGAGATCCCTTACACCTGCCCGCATTGCATGGATGGCGATGTCGGAAGATTCCCCGGCCACCAGAATCATGCTTATTTCCGGGTATTGGAGATCCATGACAGCGGCAAACTTCAGGGCATCATCTTCCGGCAGTCCTGGACCGAGGATGAAGACTTCCGGAGGCTCCCCGACGAGTTGCTTCAGGACCTCCTCGGGGCCAGCCGGAAGGTAATCCGCTTGGAAGTAGTGGAGGGACCCCGGCATGCCGGCGGTGGCCATCCGGACACGGCGTTCAAAATCGGAGTTCGGTGTGATTAGAACAAAGCGGCTCATCGGAACACCCTCGTCTTGTCTACAACGCCGGCAGTTCCTTCGGTTGCTTCGGCCGGTTCCTTGGATAGGTAGATTTTGCCGAATTCGATTCCGTACACCAGCCGCTCGGCGTCGACTGAGTTTCGGGCGACTGTGACCAGGTAGGTGCCGTCATTTTGGTTGCTATTGCTGGAATTGAGTGAGGCCTGAGCTTGCCCTTGCTGGGCAGCGTCGGGCTGTGCTGGGGTGCCGTTGCTGAATTGGGCGGCCGTGACCAGGACTTTGTGGAACGTAAGTTGTGTACCTTGAGCTTTTGTTGCAACGTCTACTGCTCCGCTGGTAGAGGATTCTTGCAGCGAGATAAAGACCCCCACGGTGTCGCCAGCATTGATCTTTCCGCCAACGACCCGATCGATGGGCAGTTTTATCGAAATCTCCTGCATACCGCTTGGGACCGCGACCCGTGAGGGCCCCAGGAACGAATCCGCGTCCACCATCCTGCTGGAAAGGAGTTGCTCGCCCGGAACCAGCGCGACAGCAGTAACTTTCGAACCCAGATCGGCCAGGTTGCTGACTGTGCCCTCAGTGAGGGTTGATTTCTGGATGGGCTTCTTGGCGACGGAATCAGTGAATCCGCTGACCGGAGTCCCGGCGGGAATGGCCTTTTGCACTACGAGGACCTCTGATGTCTCCGTACCTGCCATGGCCCTTTGATCCGCATTTTGAACATATGTTATGAGGAGGACTGTGCCGATTATTGCAACCAGTAGCGCGGCGATGCCTCCCAGTAGGCGTGTTTTCAATTTGTTCCCCTTAGATGTTTCTTATTTGATCAGCCCGAGGACAACGACGTTGCCTGTGGGTGTGGTTGAGCCCCCGGTGAAGAGGCCAGGATCCGCGGAATAGCCCTTGAAGGTTCCATACAGTCCCTTCTCGCTGCTGCTAAAGACGTTGGTTGGGTCATACTTGGCTTGACCCGTGAGGCTCCACGCTTGGAGCTTGAAACCTGCCCATTTTTCGATGTAGTACTGCACACTGCTGCCTTTGCAGGTACCGAACTGCGCGGCTGGCATTCCGGCGCAGGTGTATTTGTAGACGGGCACCGCAACAGTGGAGTTGGCCAAGGACGGATTGATTGATGGGTTGAAAAGATCAATGCACGAATTGGGCACTCCCTCGCCTGCGCTGGTGTAGCTCCATTTGCCGATTTCGGCTATTACGTTGCATCCGATGCCGCCGTCGGGCATGAGCCAAGCAAATCCACCGGGAATGATCTGGTTCGACGGGTTCGTGCCGTTGCAGTCCTGGGCTCCGCCTTGCGTGAGCACCTTGTGCGGCATGCCGTCGTCCACGAATTCGCAACCAGCAAAAGTGAGAGGCAGGACGGAGACTCCCTTGGTGGGATATAGCCATTTGGCCGTTGCCGTAGCGCCCACAGTGGCGGGCGGAGCGTTGAGGACGCTCGCAAACATCTTGCTGAGGAACCCGGCGTTAGTGGTGCCGTCTTTTGTCGATGTGGTGACACTAACCTGGCCGGCTACCGACAGGTCCACCAACTGAACGGTGGATTTATTGTCATTGGAATTGCTGTTCGCCAGTGTCTGTGCCACGGCATTCGCGTTAGCCTGGGTGCAGCCGCCGGACACCGAGCAGAGGTCCGCGCCCGCCAGCGCTCCGGCGTCGGCCCCGTTCTGTAGCTGGGCGCGCTCGGCATAGATCTGGCCGGTATCGACTGCCAGGGCCCCGGCGCCGAGGAGGACCAGCATCATGACGGCCACCATGACACCCGCAGCCCCGTGCTCTGTGGATTTGGGGTGCGTGACTATCCGCCGCATCGCATAGCTCCTACTCCGGTAAGGGTTACTGAACTTCCAAAAAGCCCGGTCAACGTTGCTGAGGTGTAGGAAATAGTCACTTTGACTTCTTGATCGGGAATGCAAGGCGTCGACGGGTTGAAGCTATAAACGAATGCGGCGCCATTCAGGCCGGGAGCTCCGGCCACTGCAGCTGCTTTGGCATCTGGCTGGTTCTTCTTCACGGCCATCGTCCGCGCTGCCTCACGGGCCGCCTGCGTCACAGAGATCTGGGCGTTGTAGGCGTTCGCGAATTCGACGATTCCGGTGACGAGAGCCAGCAATAGCGGTGCAACCAAGGCGAACTCGACGGCAACAGCGCCACGGCTCTTGCTGTCCGTACTTTTCATGCGGGTCTTCTTCAACGGGTCCCCCGAGGATGCTGGATCTTGGGAGTATGCCGCGCGTACTGCGAGGCGCGGCATACTCCTGGGTGGTGTTCTGCTACCAGGTGCCGACCTTGGTGGCCAGAGCGGTGAACCAGTCGTTCAGCGCCTGCCCAAAGAGGGTGACGCCGGCGACGATGATGAGGGCGATGAACGCGACGAGAAGGGAGTACTCGGTAGCAGTTGCGCCCTTCTCGGAAGTGAAGCGGATCTTGACCCCGGTGACAAAGGCGAGGACGGAGACCATGAGTTGAGTCATTGTGAATTCCTTAAGTCGGTTGAAGCACTTCGGATCTGCGGTGAAGGCCTAATCCGCCCCATTCGGCGATTTCAGGGCTTCGCGTCGTAGCACTTCGCGGTTTGCCGCGCCGCTCAAGGAAGGGCACGGCACAACCCGCGGAGTGCCATTTACCAGGTGCCGACCTTGGTGGCCAGAGAGGTGAACCAGGTGTTCAGCGCGTTCCCGAAGAGAGTGACGCCGGCGACGATGATCAGGGCGATGAACGCGACGAGGAGCGAGTACTCAGTTGCCGTCGCGCCCTTCTCGGAAGTAAAGCGATCCTTGATGCCGGCGACGAATGCCATCATCGAGACCATAAGAGAAGTCATTGTATTTTCCTTAATTCGGTGAAATAGATTTAGATTGATTTCAACGAATTTCCAGCTGCCCCCATATTTCCTAAGCAGTTGGACTTCGCTAGGAAAAGATTGTCACTGGCATCCAAAGGCAACAATGCGTAGTGGTACTCGACTTTTTGCGGACTAATGCACAGACGTACGTGCGACGTGATTTTGAGTACTCAGTTTTAGCCCGGGTCAGGGGCAGGTACTACTTGGGCGGGAAGATCGAACGTCCCAAAAAGTGAGTTGGGGGAACGCCAGGCTCAACCCCAAAGGAGTGACACGGCAACGGCTGCAGTGAGCATCGATGGCCCATAGGCTACTTCGACCGGCCTTTCTTTCCGGTGCCACCTCAGCATGAGCGAAGACGCAATTCCTCCGAGAATGAAGCCAAGAAGGCCGCCATAGAGCAACTGGTTCCAACCTAGGTACCCCAAGTACAGGCCGACTGGTGCTGCGAGCTTTACATCGCCCATCCCGATGCCGCCGGGGGAAATAATCGCCAGGATCAGGTAAATAACGAACAGGGTGGCCCCTGCGGCCACGGCACGGAGGACGTTGGGCCACTGCGGCCCGACAATTACCGTAGCCAGGAGCAAGGTAAAGCCACCCAACAGCAGGAATAGAACCAGACGGTTGGGCAACAAATGAAACGAAATATCAATTCTTGCCAGCTGGACGCCTAAAACGGCAAGAAGGAGGAAGGCCGGCAGGCCCGGATCGGACCAGAACCTCAACGCGAAGGCGGCGCAGACAACGGAAGTGATGGCCGCCGTCGTGATCCGGACGCGAAGTGAAGGCAATCCGTCAAGCCGAGGGAGGAGCCTCGCAATAACCCACTCAGTGAGGGGTGACAGGATGAGCCCCAGCAGGCCGAAGCCAGCGGCGAACAGCGTGCCGGCCGAACCGGCATTGCCCAGAAAAATCACTGAATCCCCCTGCTAGCGTCTGGCCGGCTCGTGACGTAGGAGTACGCGGCTACCTCATTTTGACCCTGACGCCCGGTTCAAGCTAATATTGGTAGTCGTTGTGCGTGTCCTTTCTCGATGATGCGTGCCCGCTTGAGGATCCGGTTGCAGGATGACTACTCAACGAGCACATTCGGGACCTCAGGATGACTGGTTACATGGAGCCCTCACCTCTGTTCCGGTAGCGCATAGATAGTAGGTGCACGCGCTTGAGTGACACCTAAACAAGAACGCCAGAACAAGAACGAGGCAAAAACCGTGCGTACGTACACCCCGAAGCCCGGCGATATCAACCGCCAGTGGCACGTCATTGACGCCACAGACGTTGTCCTTGGTCGTCTTGCCAGCCAGACCGCAATCCTGCTGCGCGGCAAGCACAAGGCCACCTTTGCGTCCCACATGGACATGGGCGACTTCGTCATCATCATCAACGCTGAAAAGGTAGCCCTGACCGGCGCCAAGCTGGAGCAGAAGCGCGCATACCGCCACTCCGGCTACCCGGGCGGCCTGACCTCCGTCAACTACGCGGAGCTGCTGGAATCGAACCCGGTCCGCGCCGTTGAGAAGGCCATCAAGGGCATGCTCCCCAAGAACTCCCTCGCTGCCCAGCAGCTGGGCAAGCTGAAGGTGTACCGCGGTGCCGAGCACCCCCACGCCGCCCAGCAGCCCAAGACTTTCGAAATCACCCAGGTCGCCCAGTAGTCCTGGCCACCAAACAACTTATCTATACAAGGAGAATCGTGGCTCAGAACGAAGAGACCACCGAAGCCGTTGAGGCTGAGGAAACCCTGACCAGCTACACCTCGGAAAGCGGAGCTGCTGAAGCGGCTGCGCCGAAGAAGGAGCGCCCGGCCCTCACCGTTGCCGGCGCAGCTGTTGGCCGCCGCAAGGAAGCTGTTGCCCGCGTCCGCGTTGTGCCGGGTTCCGGCAAGTGGACCATCAATGGCCGCGAGCTGGCTAACTACTTCCCGAACAAGCTGCACCAGCAGGACGTCAACGAGCCCTTCAAGATCCTTGATCTTGACGGTGCCTACGACGTCATCGCCCGCATCCACGGCGGCGGCATCTCCGGCCAGGCCGGTGCACTGCGCCTCGGCATCGCCCGTTCCCTGAACGAGATCGACGTCGAGAACAACCGTGCCATCCTGAAGAAGGCCGGATACCTCTCCCGTGACGCCCGCGTCATCGAGCGCAAGAAGGCCGGCCTCAAGAAGGCCCGTAAGGCTCAGCAGTACTCCAAGCGTTAATCCCGCGCTTTCATGGAAGCCCGTCCCGCCATTGGCGGGGCGGGCTTCTGCTGTTTCCTTCTCTTCCTCGGCCTGTCGTGATTCCTGCTATGCCGGTTAGGGCTGAGGGCGGAGGTCATATAGCGTTTGCCCGTCCATTGTCTCGGCTTGGAAATTGGCTTTGACCCAATCAGAGATCTCGACGACGGCGGTCGGAGCTGTTTGTGTAGCGAGGAAGTCGTCGTGGCCCAGGAAATAGCAGATTTTTCCGTTGCGGACGTAATTGATGAAGTCTTGAAGCGTCGGCGACGGATCCGTGCCCGCGAAACCACCTACGGGCATCACGGCGCGATCTGATTCTATTTGAAGCCTTGCGGCCGTCTGGGAGGCATATGTGGCAGCCGCCCACGTGCACCCACTCGACTGACTTAGTGTAGTGACCAGACCTGCGGTTGGTCGTTGGCCAAATGCAATGTTGTACGCCCACTCGTGCTCACCGTGTTGCATCTCATCCAGGAACCGGTTGATGCTGCCCGTGTTCCTACTGAGCATCCCCGACACCGGGTTTGAGCCGTTGTGTGGAACCGCCACGTTGTGCAGGGACGTAAGGATCGGCCCTGCCAGCAGTGCACTCATGGTTACTAGGACACCCACGACAAGCATGGCCCGGTTCGGTGCCACCACCATCAGCATCGTGGCTCCCAGGGCTCCCACGGCGATGACAGCGGTCGGCAACCAACTTGGCCATCCCACCACGCTGTTGAGGAGCAGCCAAGATGAAGCTGCGCCACCCAACGCGGCAACGGCCACGGCGGATCGGATCATCCGGGATGACCGTCGGTGTTTGACGTATAAGTCCACGGCCACACCGATGACCAAGCTAAGGGGCGGAGCCAGTGCTGCGGTGTAGTAGGTGTGAATTTGATCTCCCATAAAGCAAAGCATCAGGAAAGTCACCAGAAACCAGCTGGTCGCCACAAAGGCAGTGGCGCGGGTTTCCGGGGTCTTTGACAGCAGTTTCCAGAGAAGGAGGACTGTGAGCGCACAAACAACCCCGCAGACAAGGAGCCACCCGATTTCTTGCCCGTAGTTCGGGTTCAGAAGCCTCGCGATGCCGGCATCTGATTCGACTTGGCGGAATTGCTGGGGAACAAGGTTTGTGGACGCGTCATCTCCCTTCTGGATCACTCGATCCACACCGTTGTATGCCAGGGTCAGCTCCAGGACACTATTGGTGGGCGAACCGCCCACAAACGGACGCAATTGGGCCGGTACAGCGTCCACTACGAGCATCCAGATGCCACCCGTGACGGCTAAGGTTCCAATCGCAGCAATGGTCTGGCCGATCTTCTTGCGCCACGGTGCCTGGAACCAGCACAGATAGGCGACTCCAAGGCTGGGTAAGACTAGAAGGCCCTGAAGCTGCTTGGTCATGAACGCGAGTCCCAGGACAAAAGCCGCCCAGAGGAAGTATCTTGCCCTGACCGATGCGATTGCCAACTGCATGAAGTACACGGCCAACAGCATCAGGAGCAGCATTAGCGGGTCAGGGTTGTTATAGCGTGACAAGAGAACCACGATGGGAGTTGTGCAATAGACGACGGCAGCCAAGATGGCAGCGAGTGCCGAAGAATGTCTACGTAGAATGATGTAGATCAGAAAGGTTGAAGCAACTCCCATGACTGCCTGTGGGGCCAAAAGACTTACCGGGTTGAAACCGAAAATTCGGACTGATATTTCCATGACCCAGAGACTTAGAGGCGGTTTGTCTACAGTGATCGAATTTCCCCAGTCAGATGCACCGTAGAAGGCCGAGGGAAGATCCTTTGTGCCTGATTGGACTGCAGCTGTGTAGAAAGGGTTGCCCCACCCGTTGATGGCTAGATTCCAGAAGTTCATCAGCGCGTTCACAAACAAAATGCCAAGCAAGACTGGCCGCTCCCAAATCGGATGAGCCTCATTACCGCGTATGACGATGTGGCTCAGCCTCTGGGCAAGGGTGCCTGTCCGGGGACTTGCAAGCGCAGCTGTCGAGGTCATAAATTCGCTCTCCCCCAAATTGTTTTATAGCTGAAGTTCCTTCTGACCCATTCCGAGATTTTGACTGTTTCGGGATCAACTTGCTTTAGATTTACCAGGGTTCTCCTTGAGCGTCAGAGCTCAATGGCCGGAGTCTCCAACCGGCCGCAGTGCAATTGCTGCAGTCCTCTCATCCTCACGCCGCGCCCTGAACACCCAAAGCCGCAGGAGCACGAACCGCATCAAGGTCGCGAAGACGTTGGCCGCGGTGAGAGTCAGCAGTTCTACGCTTGGAAGGGCATCCGAATTGGCCGCGTGCAGGATGAGGAGTGAAGACGACGTGATTCCCCATGCCACGAGGAACACAATAAGACCTTGCAACTGCTGTGTGAATAGTCTCGCGGGACCGCTGATTCCGAAAGTGAACCGCCGGTTGGCAGCGGTATTGCCTACGGCCGTCATCAGCAGGGCAAGGAAGTTTGCTTCTTGGGCTCCGAAGGGACCTTGCAGCACCAAGTACAAGACTGCAAAGGCCAGCGTTGAAGCAACGCCCACTAGACCGAAGCGCAATACTTGGCCGAAAAAGCTGGGTCTTCCCGGGGGCATCATCGGCCGCCGACCAAGTTCCGCGTATATCGCCTGGACAGGAATGGCGCCTTTGAACAGGGAGCTGGCCACACGCACCATCCCACGGAGGTCGTCCATGGCCGTTTGCTTGATGTCCACCCGGCTGTCCGGATCATCCACCCAATCAACTGGAATTTCGTGAATTCGAAGACCGGAGCGCTCGGCGATAATCAGCAGTTCGGTGTCAAAGAACCAGCAGTTGTCTTCGACATGGGGCAGTAGTCGCCTTGCAACATCCGCACGGATTGCCTTGAACCCACATTGAGCATCGGAGAAACGCACCTGCATCGTGCGCCGAAGGAGAAAGTTGTAGGACCGCGAAATGAATTCCCGCTTCGGTCCACGGCTGACCCGGGAACTCTGACCCAGGCGTGTGCCGATAGAAATGTCCGAATGACCGGAAAGAAGGGGCGCCACCAGCGGTGGCAAGGCAGCCAGATCTGTTGATAGGTCCACGTCCAGGTATGCCAGCACTTTAGCCTCGGAGGCACTCCAGGCGTCCCGTAACGCATAGCCCCGGCCCTTGACTTCCAGGCGTCGGTATTCGACGTTCGGTAACTGCTCGCTGAGACGAGCCCCAATTGCCGGAGTCCGGTCGGTGCTTGCGTTGTCGGCGATGGTGATTTTCCACGTCGAAGGCATTTCGTGCGTGAGATATTCGGCGAGCCTTGAGATGCTGTTTTCGAGTACGGCTTCCTCATTGAAAACCGGTACTACAATTTCGAGCGCCAAGCCCCCGTAGCTGGGTGTCATGCATCGAATAATAGAGGCGGCTGAATAACGATAGCGAGGCTTTTAGGCAAAGACAGGTACCATCCAAATAAACCAAGTAGTCCACGTAACCGCCCTGGCAGCACAGCAGGTAGTCGAGCCCGATGAACAGGTAGGCGGCCCGCGGAGGTGACCGATCGGACGGCCTCCTCACCCCATCCTCTACACTTGACCCGATGTCTAGATTATTTGGAACAGATGGTGTCCGGGGCCTGGCTAACGGCATGTTGACAGCGGAGCTGGCGATGCAGCTGGCCCAGGCGGCCGCCGTCGTACTCGGCCACGACCGCAACACCAACGGCACCCGCCCCCGCGCCGTGGTTGCCCGCGACCCCCGCGCCAGCGGGGAGTTCATCGCCGCCGCCGTTGAGGCTGGCCTCTCAAGTTCGGGTATCGACGTTTACGACGCCGGGGTCCTCCCGACGCCGGCAGCTGCCTACCTCGTGGCCGACCTCGACGCCGATTTCGGCGTGATGATTTCCGCCTCCCACAACCCGGCACCGGACAACGGCATTAAATTCTTCGCCCGCGGCGGCCAGAAGCTGCCAGACGACGTCGAGGACGCCATCGAAGCCCAGATGGCCAAGGAACCGCAACGGCCGGTGGGTGCAGAGGTAGGCCGGATCCAGCGCTTCTCGGACGCCGAGGACCGCTACATCGTCCACCTGCTCCGCACACTGCCTCACCGCCTCGACGGATTGAAGGTGGTCCTGGACTGCGCCCACGGTGCCGCCAGCGGCTGCTCGCCGCAGGTCTTCAAAGACGCCGGTGCCGACGTCGTCGTCATCGGTGCCGACCCTGACGGCCACAACATCAACGACGGCGTGGGCTCCACCCACCTGGGCCCGCTGAAGGCCGCCGTCCTGAAGCATGGGGCGGACCTGGGTATTGCGCACGACGGCGACGCCGACCGCTGCCTCGCCGTGGACCACGAAGGCAACGAGGTGGACGGCGACCAGATCATGGCCATCCTGGCCGTGGCACTGAAAGCCTCCGGCAAGCTCAGGGACGACGTCCTTGTGGCCACAGTCATGAGCAACCTCGGCCTGAAGATCGCCCTCCGCGACGCCGGCATCAGCCTCCGAGAGACGGCAGTGGGGGACCGCTACGTCCTGGAGGAGATGCGGAACGGGGGCTTCAACCTGGGCGGTGAACAGTCCGGCCACGTCATCTTTGCCGACCACGCCACCACCGGCGACGGCGTGCTCACCGGGCTGCAGCTGGCCGCGCAGATCGCCCTGACCGGCCGCCCGCTCAAGGAATTGGCCACGGTGATGACCAAGCTTCCCCAGGTTCTGATCAATGTCAGGGGAGTGGACCGCACCCGTGTGCAGAGTTCAGAAGCGCTGACGCAGGCTGTAAGGGCCGCCGAGGCCGAACTGGGAGACACCGGAAGGGTCCTGCTGCGTCCGTCGGGCACTGAACCCGTGGTGCGCGTCATGGTGGAGGCCGGCGACGAGGCCACCGCCGAAGCCATTGCTGAGCGCCTTGCCCAGATCGTCCGGACCGAGCTGGCACTGGAGCTGGTCACGGATTGACGGTCGCGGGTGCTCGCTTCCATGGGTTACTGCCACCAGTCAGAGCTCGCAGAAGCAGGAAGGCCGCGAAGCATTGAACGACGGACGCTATCATGAGCGGCAAGGCGTACCTGTTGCCTGCAAAGTACAGAAGGTAGACCAGCAGGCCGTTCCCAGCAAAAAGCAAAGGAACGACGCGCAGGCCTCTCGCGCCAACCAGAAGGAGTGACATGACTTCCGCTGCGAAGAAGTAGCGGTCATGCATTTGTGGCAGCAAGAGTGGACATACGGCAACCATGGAAATGACCAGAAGGACACGCTGTTCCGGAGAATCTTCCCGCCGCCAGTACCCTATGCCAACAAGGGCGACCACGAGACCGCAGGACAGGATTCCCCACCATCGACCTTGGGCCGGATCTGCCTCAGGAAACCACACGAATACGTTGGCGGCACCGAACACCAGGCGATTGCCTTGAGTTTGCTGTACATAAACCCCAATGGTGCTTGCGAACGATCGTCCAAGCACCATGGGCGGCAAACTCAACACGAGCCACAGGGCCGCAGCAATCGCCGGGCTGGAAACGCTGTAGCGGTTCCGCAACGAGACGAGAACCAGCGCTGGCAGGAAAAATACCGACTGCAGCTTAAATGAGAGCGCAACTGCCCAAAACAGCCATGCCCCGCGTCCGTCATTTCGCAAAAGGCTTCTGAGCGACAGTACTAAGAACGAAGTGTAGAGGGAATCGCACTGCCCCCACATGGCTGCATTCATGAGCACGGTCGGCAGGAAGAGAGCGATGAGGGCGGCAGCCGACGGCGCGAGCTTCGCTGGCCGAAACTGCCGAACCAGCGCTCCGATGGAGAGAGCTAGCGCCAGATCCCCAACCAGGGACGCCAGTTTTATCGCGTACAGCGGTTCCAGTGGGAGAAGGCTCGCCAGATACATCAACAGCAAGTAGGGAAAGTTATAGTTTGAGAACTCCCCACCTAATGCCAGGGCGCCGTGGTCGCGGAATTCCTGCATCCATGGCAACAGGAAGAAGGTGGCGTCTTCGCTGACATAGGGAAACATCGAGAGACGTGCCAGCAGGGCAATGGCACCAAAGATCCAGGTGAGGGAAACCGGGAAACGCCGCAGGGGCTGCCGCCTTTCGACCCCCTGAATACTTTTGGATTCCCCCATTGCGCCATCATTCGGGTCGGACGCTGTCGTGTCAATGACACAGAACTTTACTCGATGTCCTCCGGGCCCTCGGCGGTATGACTACAAAGCGGCCCGCTTCAGAATGAAACGGGCCGCTTTTGCTTACTGGAGAAACTCAGTGTTGCCGGGCGTGCAGCGCGTCCCGGATCTCGGTGAGCAGGGCGATGTGCGGGTCCTCCGCTGCCTCTTCCTTCACGTCCTGGTTGATCCCCAGCTTGCGGTTGCGGAGCGTGATCATGTGGTTCATCGGCAGCACCACCACGAAGTAGATGGCGGCGGCCACCAGGAGGAACGAAATAACGGCGGAGATGACGGATCCATACATGAATCCCTCCCACTGCATTTCTTCAATGCCCTTGGCGCTGAAGAGACGTCCGATCAGCGGCGTCAGCAGGCCCTGGACGATAGAAGTCACGACGGAGCTGAAAGCTGCCCCCATCACAACGGCGACGGCAAGGTCGACGACGTTGCCCTTCATAATGAAATTCTTGAATCCTGTCAGCATGACAACCAAGCTAGCGCATCCCCGTTAACACCAGATGACGCCTCCGCTATGTGTCAGCGTGCCCAGAGCCAAGCCATCGCCTAGGGATAACCCGGTGCAGCCTCAAGGCCAAAATACTCTTCCACGGTGTTGATGCCCCGGGTGGCCATGTCCGTGGCAGCCTCCACGCCGATGTACCGCAGGTGCCAGGGTTCGTAGTAATACCCGGTGATCGGGTGAAACATCCACGGATACCTGACCACAAAGCCGAACCGGTAGGCATTCGCCTTGGCCCAAACGGCCGCTGGCTGTTCCGCGAAGCAGGGCTGGAAGCTGCAGGCCCCGCCGCCGTCGCCGATGTCAAAGGCCCAGCCAGTCTGGTGCTCAGAGTACCCCGGGCGGGCGCTGGCCGTGTCCGCATCGGCCTGGCCGCGGGACGCCACGTAGCCGTTGTAGGTGGACACCTGGGTGGAGTGGGAGCGGTAGCCGCTCGCCAGGGTCATGACCACACCTTCCTGTGCTGCCGCAGCGAACATCGCTTCCGCAGCAGCCGCCGTCGTGCTGTTCAGGAGCGCCGCCTCCCCGGAGACTGCCAGCCTGATGTTCGGCTGTACCAGGTCCGCCGGAACGTAGGCGGCAGGAACCAGCGGGCGGTGCTTGTTGACCACCAGCCAGGGGCTGGCAGGATCAGTCAGGGAAAACTTCCGGGGCATCGCGGCAGCAGCCGACGGCGGCGCAGGCACCTCTGTCGGGGACTGTATGGCCGGCGTCGGACTTACCGTCGTCGGGTCCAGGGCAGGCGAGGGGGACGCGGAGGCCACTGTGGGTGAAGTGGAGGGAGCGGACGACGACGGCGGCACCTGCGCGGGGGCGTCCGGCGTGCAGGCTGCCAGGGCAGTCAGTCCGGCTCCGGCGGCCAGGAAACGCGCGAAGCTGCGCCGGGTGGCGCCGGCCGCAGCGGTTCCGAGGGTGACCGTTTCGCCTGCCGCCGTTTCGTTGGCCGGTTCGCTGAAGGCTCCGTTTACTGCGGCGCAGTCGTGGCACATCCGTGCTAGACCTTCCGCAGGAGCATGCGGCGGATGGAGTGGTCGGCATCCTTTGTCAGCACCAGCTGGGCACGGCCCCGCGTAGGCAGCACGTTCTCCTCCAGGTTGGGCTCGTTGATGCGCTTCCAGATGTCCCGTGCGGTCCGTTCGGCCTCGGAGTCGGACAGCGTGGCGTAGCGGTGGAAATAGGACTCCGGCTGCGCGAATGCCGTGCTTTGAAGCTTGCGGAAGCGGTCCACGTACCACTCCTCGATGTAGGAAGTCTTGGCGTCCACGTAAATGGAGAAGTCGAAGAAGTCGCTCAGCGCCAGTCCCTGCCGGCCGTCGTGCCGCGGGCGGGCGGGGGCCAGCACGTTCAGGCCCTCCACGATCAGGACATCCGGACGGCGGACCACCACTTCCTTGCCAGGAACGATGTCGTACGTGACATGGGAGTACCAGGGTGCCCTGACTTCCTCGGCGCCGCCCTTGATCTCGCTCACGAAGCGCAGCAGCGCGCGCCGGTCATAAGATTCCGGGAAGCCTTTGCGTTCCAGCAGCTGACGCCGCTTCAGCTCGGCAAGCGGGTACAGGAAGCCGTCCGTGGTGATGAGTTCCACGTTGGGCGTACCAGGCCAGCGCCGGAGCATCTCCCGGAGTACACGGGCAATGGTGGATTTGCCCACCGCCACCGACCCGGCCACGCCAATGACAAAGGGCGTGCGCTGGGTCTGCTCGCCAAGGAACGTGGTAGTGGCCGAATGAAGCTGGTGCGCCGCCTCAACATACAGGTGGAGCAGCCTGGACAGCGGCAGGTAGACCTCGCGGACCTCCTTCATATCCAGGGGGTCGCCGAGGCCGCGCAGACGGACAATGTCCTCTTCATTAAGAGGCTGTTCCATCTGGGCTGCGAGCCGGGACCAGGTCTGCCGGTCCAGCTCAACGAACGGGGAGACACCCTCGCCGTTCGCTTCATTGCGTTGCAAAGTCACGTTAGAGATTCTGCCCCTCGCGCGGCTGAGAGCGAAATGGGGACGCACCCATGCGCTGCGGACGCAGCAACGTTAAGCCCGCTGCCGCCCCCGGTTCAGTTTAGATCTCAACCCCGCGGCGGATAGGCTTGGTCCCATGTGTGGAATCGTAGGATATGTGGGCCGCCCAGATGGCCATGGAAACGCCGGTCACAGTGCGCTGGACGTTGTCCTCGAAGGATTGCGCCGCCTGGAGTACCGGGGCTATGACTCCGCGGGGGTCGCTGTTGTTGCCGACGGCGTGATCTCGTCCCGGAAGAAGTCCGGAAAGTTGAGCAATCTGCTCGCCGAGCTGGAGGCCCGGCCGCTGCCTGAAACGGTCACCGGTATCGGGCACACCCGCTGGGCCACGCACGGCGGTCCCACCGACCAGAATGCGCACCCGCACCTCTCCGACGGCGGCAAGCTCGCGCTGATCCACAACGGCATCATCGAGAACTTCGCCGAGCTGAAGCGGGAACTGATGGCCAAGGGCGTCACGTTCGCCTCCGAAACGGACACCGAAGTCGCTGCCGCGCTGCTGGGCGATATCTTCCGCACCAAACTGAACGGTGACGTGAGCGACGGCGGCCTGACCAGGGCCATGCAGCTCGCCTGCCAGCGCCTTGAGGGCGCATTCACCCTGCTGGCCGTCCACGCCGACCAGCCCGACGTCGTGGTCGCCGCCCGCCGCAACTCGCCGCTGGTGGTTGGCCTGGGCGAAGGGGAGAACTTCCTGGGCTCGGACGTTTCCGGCTTCATCGACTACACCCGCCGGGCGGTGGAACTGGGCCAGGACCAGATTGTGACCATTACAGCCGACTCGGTGGACATCACCGACTTTTACGGTGCCCCTGCCGAGGGCAAGGAATACCACGTGGACTGGGATCCTGCCTCTGCGGAAAAGGGCGGCTTCAGCTCCTTTATGGCGAAGGAGATCAACGACCAGCCCGACGCCGTGGGGCAGACACTGCTGGGCCGTTCGGACATCAACGGCAAACTGACCCTGGACGAAATCCGCATCGACCCTGAGCTGCTGAAGCAGGTCAACAAGATCATCGTCCTCGCGTGCGGCACGGCTGCCTATGCCGGCACCGTGGCCAAGTACGCCATCGAAAACTGGTGCCGCATCCCCACCGAAGTGGAACTGGCGCACGAGTTCCGCTACCGGGACCCCATCCTTGACGCCAACACCCTGGTGGTGTCCATCAGCCAGTCCGGCGAGACCATGGACACGCTGATGGCGGTCCGCTACGCACGGGAGCAGGGGGCCAAGACCATCTCCATCTGCAACACCAACGGCTCCACGATCCCGCGTGAATCCGACGCCGTGCTCTACACGCACGCCGGCCCGGAAATCGCGGTGGCCTCCACCAAGGCCTTCCTTGCCCAGATCACCGCCGCCTACCTGCTGGGCCTTTATTTGGCACAACTGCGCGGCAACATCTTCTCCGGTCAGATCAAGGACGTCCTGGCTGACCTGAACAAGATCCCCGCGAAGATCCAGAGCATCCTGGACAACTCCGGGCCCCTGCGCGAGCTGGCCCGCAGCATGAAGGACGAGAAGTCCGTCCTGTTCCTGGGACGCCATGTGGGCTACCCGGTGGCCCTGGAAGGCGCGCTGAAACTCAAGGAAATCGCCTATATCCACGCCGAAGGATTCGCCGCGGGCGAGCTTAAGCACGGGCCTATCGCCCTGATCGATGAGGGCCAGCCGGTGTTCGTGGTGGTCCCCTCGCCGCGCGGCCGGGACTCACTGCACGCCAAGGTGGTCAGCAACATCCAGGAAGTCCGCGCGCGCGGCGCCCGGACGCTGGTTATCGCTGAGGAGGGCGACGAGGCCGTGAAGGCCTACGCAGAGCATGTCTTCTATGTGCCGGAGACTCCTACGCTGCTGATGCCGTTGCTGACCACAGTGCCGCTGCAGATCTTCGCCCTGGAACTTGCCTCGGCCAAGGGCTACGACGTGGACCAGCCTCGCAACCTGGCCAAGAGCGTCACCGTAGAATAGCCAAATGATTGTTGGCATTGGCGTAGACGTAGTAGACATCGAGCGGTTCGGCCGCCAGCTTGAGCGCACCCCGGGGCTCCGGGACCGGCTGTTCGTGCCGGCCGAGCGGGAGCTGAACACGCGATCCCTGGCCGCGAGGTTTGCGGCCAAGGAAGCGGTAGCCAAGGTTCTCGGCGCGCCCGCCGGCATGAACTGGCAGGACTGCTGGATCGGCCTTGACCAGCACGGGCCGACTATCCAGGTGAAGGACACCGTGCTTGCAGTGGCCGAGGCCAAGGGCGTCAAACGCTGGCACCTGTCCATGAGCCACGATGGTGGAATCGCCACCGCGACGGTGCTGGCCGAAGGCTGAGTCGGAAGGCTGAGCCTGAGCACGGACCTGACACGATGATCAGCGCCTATACCGGAACCCAGATCAGGGCGGCTGAAGAGCCGCTCCTGGCCTCCGGCATGGGCGATGTCCTCATGCAGCGAGCCTCCCACGGACTCGCCAATGCTGTCATCCGCGAGCTGAAGGCCCGCCGCCGGCGTGTCTATGGCGCCAGCGTGGCTGTCCTCGCTGGCAAGGGCAACAACGGCGGCGACGGTCTCTTCGCCGCCGCGTTTCTGGCCGCCAGGGGAATGCGTACGATAGCGGTGCTCACCGCCGGAGCGGCACACCCCGGGGCGCTGGCCGCCTTTGAACAGGCCGGCGGCCGGGTACATCTGCTCACCGATTCCACCCTGCCCCGGCTGGCGGCGGATGTGGCGGGTGCCGACGTCGTCATTGATGCTGTCCTGGGCACCGGGGCCAAGGGCGGACTGCGCGGCACCGCAGCCGCCTTGGTGGGCGAGCTTGGGGACGCCGGATTGTCAGGCGCGGGGGAGCCGCTGGTGGTCGCCTGCGACGTTCCCAGCGGCGTTGATGCCGATACCGGCGAAGTCCACGCGCCCGTGCTGTCCGCGGACCTGACCGTGACCTTCGGCGCCGCGAAGGCCGGCCTGCTGGCTGACCCCGGAGCCGACTGTGCGGGCCGCGTCCAGGTGGTGCCGATCGGCATCGAGGAGAACCTCCCACGGCCTGCGCTGCGCCGGTTTGAACCCGGGGACCTCGCGCGTTTGTTACCGCACCCGGAAAGGCGTTCGCACAAGTACTCGCGCGGTGTGCTCGGAGTGGTGGCCGGATCGGCCGATTACCCCGGTGCCGCGGTGCTGGCCTGCCGCGGCGCGCTGGCCGCCGGGGTGGGTATGGTGCGCTATCTGGGACCGCCCGAGGTCGCCTACCTGGTGCGGCAGTCCTGCCCGGAAGTGGTGTGCGGCAGCGGCCCGGTGGCTGACACCCACGTTCAGGCCTGGCTGGTGGGCTCCGGGATGGGCCCCGGCGATTCTGAACAGCTCCAGCGCGCACGGGACGCCGTGGAATCCGGTCTGCCGGTTATCGCCGACGCCGGTGCGCTTCCGGCCCTTCCCGGCGTCTTGGCCCCGCACGTGGTGCTCACCCCGCACTCCGGTGAACTCGCGTCCCTGCTCCAGCGGCTGGCTCCTGAACCGGCCAGGGCGGTTGAGCGTGGAGCGGTCGAAGCCCACACCCTTGGCGCCGTCCGGCGCGCTGCGGGGCTGACCGGAGCCACGGTACTGCTCAAAGGCGCCACGACGCTGGTGGCGTCGCCCTCCCAGGATTTCTACAGCCAGGCGGACGGCACGCCCTGGCTGGCTACCGCCGGCAGCGGCGATGTCCTGGCCGGAATCATCGGTGCCTTGCTCGCACAGCTGGGTTCCGACGTCGGGCGCTTCCGTGATGCCGGCATCGGTCCTGACGAACGCTGGGCCGCCATCGCCGCCCTGGCCGCGAGCCTCCACGGCCTTGCCGGGACGGCTGCCTCAAGCGGCGGACCGCTGACCGCGGGCCGGATTGCGGAGGTACTACCAGAGGTATGGGGTAAAGTAAGCATGCTTACTACGCGGACGGCGACGAAACTTAATAGTCACGCCCACCCGTTACGGTAGGGGATAGGTTCTGTATCGACAGCAGGGACCGGAGGCGTTTCGGAGCCCTGCTGGCGAACAATGATGAGGAGCACGCATGGAAATCTGGCCCGGATCGGCTTACCCCCTTGGCGCCACCTTCGACGGGACAGGCACCAACTTTGCGCTGTTCAGCGAACGCGCCGAAAAAGTGGAACTGTGCCTCTTCGATGACGCCGGTGTTGAATCACGGCACGAGCTGGATGAAGTGGACGGCTATGTGTGGCACTGCTACGTCCCGCAGGTTCAGCCGGGCCAGAAATACGGTTACCGCGTCCACGGCCCGTACGACCCGTCCTCCGGCAACCGCTTCAACCCCAACAAGCTCCTGCTGGACCCCTACGCCAAGGCAGTCCACGGGCAGGTGGACTGGGACCCGTCGCTCTTCTCCTACAAGCTCGGCGAGCCGGACTCCGTCAATAACGAGGACTCCGCATCCCACATGATGCTCGGGGTGGTTATCAACCCCTTCTTCGACTGGGACGGCGACCAGAACCTCCGGGTCCCGTACCACAAGTCGGTCATCTACGAGGCGCACGTCAAGGGCCTGACCCAGCTTCACCCCGAGATCCCCGAAGAGCAGCGCGGCACGTACGCCGGCGTGGCGCACCCCTCCGTTATCTCGCACCTCCAGAAGCTGGGGGTGACCGCCATTGAGCTGATGCCGGTGCACCAGTTCGTCAATGACGGAACCCTTCAGGACAAGGGCCTGAACAACTACTGGGGCTACAACACCATCGGCTTCTTCGCGCCGCAGAACACGTACAGCTCCACGGGTGACACCGGCCAGCAGGTGCAGGACTTCAAAGCCATGGTCCGCTCGCTGCACCGGGCCGGTATCGAGGTGATCCTTGACGTGGTGTACAACCACACCGCCGAAGGCAACCACCTTGGCCCCACTCTCTCCTTCAAGGGCATCGACAACGCGGCCTACTACCGGCTGATGGAGGGGGACGAAAAGCACTACATGGACTACACGGGCACTGGCAATTCCCTCAACGTCCGCCAGCCTCACTCGCTGCAACTCCTCATGGACTCGCTGCGGTACTGGGTCACGGAAATGCACGTGGACGGCTTCCGCTTCGACCTCGCCTCCACCCTGGCCCGCGAATTTTACGACGTCGACAAACTGTCCACGTTCTTTGAACTCATCCAGCAGGACCCGGTAGTGTCCCAGGTCAAGCTCATTGCAGAGCCCTGGGACGTTGGGCCCGGCGGCTACCAGGTGGGCAACTTCCCGCCGCAGTGGACCGAATGGAACGGAAAATACCGTGACACTGTCCGCGACTTCTGGCGCGGTGAACCGGCGACGCTGGGTGAATTTGCCTCCCGAATCACCGGTTCGGCCGATCTCTACGAGCACTCGGGCCGCCGGCCTGTGGCATCCATCAACTTTGTCACCGCCCACGACGGCTTCACCCTGTCGGACCTGGTGTCCTACAACGAGAAGCACAATGAGGCCAACGGCGAGGGCAACAACGACGGCGAATCCCACAACCGTTCCTGGAACTGCGGGGCCGAAGGGCCCACCGACGATCCCGCCGTCCTGGGGCTGCGCGCCCGCCAGCAGCGGAACTTCATCGCCTCGCTGCTGCTGTCCCAGGGTGTCCCCATGCTGCTGCACGGCGACGAACTCGGCCGCACCCAGCAGGGAAACAACAACGGATACTGCCAGGACTCGGAACTGACCTGGATCAACTGGGACAACATCGACCAGCCGCTGGTGGAGTTCACGTCCGCCGTCAACGCACTGCGAGCCAAACACCCAACGTTCCGCCGGAGCCGGTTCTTCGACGGACGCCCGGTCCTGCGAGGAGAAGGCGAACGGCTCCCTGACATCGTCTGGCTGGATGTCGACGGCGCAACCATGACGCCGGAGGACTGGCACAGCGGCTTCGGACGCTCCGTCGGCGTGTTCCTCAACGGCGACGGCATCCAGGGCAAGGACACCCGCGGGCGCCGCATCACCGACGTGAACTTCCTGCTGTATTTCAACGCCCACGATGACATGGTGAATTTCACCCTTCCCGCCGACGAGTACGCGCCGGCGTGGGACATCATCATCGATACCGCGGGCCACAACGCAGACACCGAGCCCGTGAAGGCCGGAGAGGCGTTGCCCGTTGACGCCAAGTCCCTGGTAGTGCTTCGGGCCCACAGCGTGCCGGAGACCGAACCGGACCACTCGGTGGCCGCTTCGCTTGCGGCGCTGACCCAGACGTCCACCAGCGAGACGGAGGCGCTGAGTTCGCCCATGGTGGCAGAGCCAGGGAAGACCACGAAGGTAGGCGTACGAACGGACAAGAAGAAGTGAGGATTCCGGCTTCTACCTACCGCCTTCAGATCCGCCGCGGCTTCACGCTCTTTGATGCAGCCCGCAGAGTGCCCTACCTGAAGGCCCTCGGCGTGGATTGGCTGTACCTGTCGCCCATCCTGACAGCAGAGCCCGGTTCCGACCACGGCTATGACGTAACCGATCCCTCAGCGGTGGATCCGGAGCGCGGCGGGGCGGAAGGCCTGGTGGCGCTCTCGAAGGTTGCCCGCGAGCACGGCATGGGCGTGCTCGTGGACATCGTCCCCAACCACGTCGGCGTAGCCTCCTCGCCGCTGAACCCCTGGTGGTGGTCGCTGCTGAAGGAAGGCCGCGCGTCGCGCTACGCTGACGCGTTCGACGTCGACTGGGACTTCGGCGGGGGCAGGATCCGGATTCCGGTGCTGGGTGCCGATGAAGACGTCAAGCAGTTGGAGATCGAGGACGGCGAACTCCGCTATTACGGGCACCGCTTTCCCCTCGCCGAGGGAACCTATGCGGAGGGTGAGTCGCCGGCCGCCGTCCACGACCGGCAGCACTATGAGCTGGTGGGGTGGCGCCGTGCTAACGACGAGCTGAACTACCGGCGCTTTTTCGCCGTCAGCACGCTTGCCGGGCTCCGGGTGGAAATCCCCTGGGTCTTTGACGAGGCCCACGCCGAGGTTGCCCGCTGGTTCCGCGAGGGCCTGGTCGATGGCCTGCGTGTAGACCACCCGGATGGACTGGCAGATCCTGCCGGCTACCTTCACCGGCTCAAGGAGATCAGCGGCGGCGCGTACGTCCTGGTGGAAAAGATCCTGGAGCCGGGGGAGGAGCTGCCACCCGAATTCGCATGCGAAGGAACCACCGGCTACGACGCGCTGGCGGACGTTGACCGGGTCCTGGTGGACCCCGCGGGCCAGACGCCCCTGGACGTCCTCGACGCGCGGCTGCGTCTTACAGATGAGCCGGCCAACTACGCTGCCATGATCCTGGGCACCAAACGCGCCATCGCAGACGGGATTCTTCGGTCCGAGATCCTGCGGCTGGCACGCCTGGTCCCTTCCGACTCCGGCCTTTCAGAGGGTGCCGCGGCTGATGCCCTGGCCCAGATCATCGCAGCCTTTCCCGTGTACCGCACCTACTTGCCCACCGGTGAGGACGTGCTGCGCGAAGCCTGTGCGGCGGCGGCCGAATGCCGCCCGGACCTCTCAGATGCCGTGGACATGCTCCTGCCCTTCCTGCTGAAGCCGGAGACGGAACTCGGGCGCCGGTTCCAGCAGACCTCCGGAATGGTCATGGCCAAGGGTGTTGAAGACACCGCTTTCTACCGCTACACGCGGCTGGGGACCCTGACCGAAGTGGGGGCAGATCCCACCGAATTCTCGGTGGAGCCGGGGGAATTCCATCGGCGGATGCAGAACCGCCAGGATTCCCTGCCGCTGTCCATGACCACCCTGAGCACCCACGACACCAAGCGCAGCGAGGACACCCGCGCACGGATCTCCGTGATCGCCGAGCGTGTTCCTGAATGGACCCAGGTGCTGAGCGCGCTTCGGGAGGCCGCACCGCTGCCGGATGGCCCGTTCTCCTCACTGCTCTGGCAGGCGGTCGTCGGCGCTTGGCCGGCCAGCAGGGAACGCCTGCATGGCTACGCTGAAAAAGCCGCGAGGGAGGCCGGCAACTCCACCACCTGGACGGATCCGGACAAAGAATTCGAAGCCGCGCTGCGGAAGGCTGTGGACTCGGCTTTCGACGACCCCTCAGTCAACGCCCTGATCGAGGATTTCGTGGCTGCCATTGATCGGTACGCCGCGTCCAACTCGCTGGCCCTGAAACTGATCCAGCTCACCATGCCCGGTGTGCCGGACGTTTATCAGGGCACCGAGTTCTGGGACCGCTCCCTGACGGACCCGGACAACCGGCGGCCTGTGGACTTCGATGAGCGCGAGGACGCCCTGGCCAAGCTGGACAGCGGCCTGCTTCCGGAATCCGCCCTCGACGAAACGAGCAAGCTGCTGGTGACATCCCGGGCATTGCGGCTGCGCCGTGACCGGCCAGAGCTGTTCCAGGGCTACCGCCCGGTTCAGGCTTCCGGGCCCGCCGCGGAACACCTGGTCGCCTTTGACCGCAGCGCACCTGACGCGAACCGCGGTGCTGGCGCCGTCACACTGGCCACGAGGCTTCCCCACGGGCTGGAACAGGGCGGCGGCTGGCGGGACACCGCCGTCGAACTCGCTACCGAAATGCAGGACGAGCTCACCGGAAACCGCTTCGGCCCCGGCGCGGTGCCGGTGGCCGACCTCCTGCAGACCTACCCCGTGGCACTCCTGGTGCCAGTGAGCGGAGGGTTCGCATGAGCCTGGCACACAACGGCTCCGGCCGCTTCGACATCTGGGCTCCGGAGGCTGCTTCCGTGACGCTGCTCGCGAACGGGCAGCAGTACCCGATGGCCCGGATTGACGCAGGTTCAGGCGCCGAAGGCTGGTGGTCCGCTGCCGGCGCGCCTGCAGACGGGGAAGTGGACTACGGCTATCTGCTGGACGGGGACACGCATCCATTGCCCGATCCCCGTTCACGCCGGTTGCCCGAAGGCGTTCATGCTCTGTCCCGGACCTTCAGCCCGGCAGAGCATGAATGGCAGGATGCCGGCTGGCGGGGCAAGGAATTGCGCGGCTCGGTCATCTACGAGCTCCACGTGGGGACGTTCACGCCGGCCGGAACACTGGATGCCGCCTCTGAAAAGCTCGGATACCTGGTGGACTTGGGCGTCGACTGTGTGGAGTTGCTGCCGGTCAACGGGTTCAACGGAACCCACAACTGGGGCTACGACGGCGTGCAGTGGTACACCGTCCACGAAGGTTACGGAGGCCCCGCCGCCTACCAGCGCTTTGTCGACGCCGCACACGCTGCGGGGCTGGGCGTCATCCAGGACGTCGTCTACAACCACCTCGGCCCCAGCGGCAACTACCTTCCCAGATTCGGCCCGTACCTCAAGCACGGCGACGCCAACACCTGGGGGGATTCCGTCAATCTGGACGGGCCGGGCTCGGATGTGGTCCGGGAGTACATCCTGGACAATGCCGCGCTTTGGCTGCGTGACTACCACGTGGACGGGCTGCGCCTGGACGCTGTCCATGCGCTGAAGGACGAGCGCGCTGTGCACATCCTGGAGGAGCTCGGGGCACTGGGCGACGCAATCTCGGCCGAAACAGGCCGTCCCAAGACGCTCATCGCCGAATCGGATCTGAATAATCCGCGCCTCATCTATCCGCGCCGCGCCAACGGATACGGGCTGGCCGGACAGTGGAGCGACGACTTCCACCATGCCGTTCACGTCAACGTCAGCGGCGAAACCACCGGCTACTACGGGGACTTCGTGTCCCTGGGAGCCCTCGCCAAGGTCCTCAAGGACGGCTTCCTGCACGACGGAAGTTACTCCAGCTTCCGCGGGCGCCACCACGGCCGTTCCATCAATACCTCCCTGGTGCATCCCGAGGCGCTGGTGGTCTGCAACCAGAACCACGACCAGATCGGCAACCGGGCAACAGGGGACAGGTTGTCCCAGTCGCTGCCGTACGGACCGCTGGCTCTGGCGGCCGTACTCACGCTGACGTCCCCGTTCACGCCCATGCTGTTCATGGGCGAGGAATACGGTGCCTCCACGCCGTGGCAGTTTTTCACCTCCCACCCCGAGCCGGAGCTTGGCAAAGCGACGGCGGAGGGCAGGATCCGTGAGTTCGAGCGGATGGGGTGGGATCCCGCCGTCGTGCCGGATCCGCAGGACCCGGAGACCTTCCGTCGCTCCAAACTGGACTGGGCGGAAGCCGCCACGGGTGAGCACGCGAAGCTCCTGGAGCTCTACCGCACACTGACGGCTTTGCGACGCCAGCACCCTGAGGTTGCGGGCCTCGGGTTCACGGAGACGGAGGTCGCGTTCGACGACGACGGCTGGTTGCGTTTCCGGCGCGGGCCCGCCGAAGTGCTGCTGAACTTCTCGGAAGAGGAGATCCGTCTTGAGGATGTGCGGGGAACGCTGCTGCTCTCCACCGAGGAGGCCAAGGTGCTCGACGGCGGTTCCCTGGTTTTGGCGCCGTGGAGTGCTGCGGTGCTGAAGGCCTAGTGGTACGCTGCGGGTTTTTTGTCAGCCCGCGGCGTAACCAGGGGACCCTGTTTCTGTAGCCTGGATCACAACTGGCAGGATAGGTTATATGACTTATTCCGCTGCGGATAACCGCTATGAATCCATGCCCTACCGCCGCGTCGGACGCAGTGGGCTGAAGCTGCCGGCCATCTCGCTTGGGCTGTGGCACAACTTCGGAGATGACAAGCGCTTTGACGAACAGCGCGCCATCCTCCGCCGCGCCTTCGACCTGGGCGTCAACCACTTCGACCTCGCCAACAACTACGGACCGCCGGACGGCACCGCGGAGATTAACTTCGGACGCCACCTTGCGGATGACTTCAAGCCGTACCGGGATGAATTGGTCATCTCCACCAAGGCCGGCTACTACATGTGGCCCGGCCCCTACGGTGAATGGGGTTCACGCAAGTACCTGATTTCCAGCCTGGACCAGTCCCTGCAGCGGATGGGCCTGGACTACGTGGATATCTTCTATAGCCACCGCCCGGACCCGGAAACACCCATGGAAGAGACGATGGGTGCGTTGGACTACGCCGTGCGCTCCGGCAAGGCACTCTATGCCGGTATCTCCTCCTACACACCTGAGCAGACCATCGAGGCGGCCCGGATCCTGAAGGAACTCGGCACGCCACTGCTCATCCACCAGCCCAGCTACTCCATGCTCAACCGGTGGACGGAGAACGGCACGCCCAACCTCTACGAAGCCCTCGAGCAGGTGGGCGCAGGCTCCATCGCGTTCTCGCCGCTGGCCCAGGGAATGCTCACGGACCGGTACCTGAACGGCATCCCCGCTGATTCCCGGGCAGCGAAGGAACGGTTCCTGTCCGAGGCCGCCATCACGGACGAAAAACTGGACCGAATCCGTGGCTTGAACAAGATCGCGGCAGGCCGCGGCCAGTCGCTGGCACAGATGGCCATCGCCTGGATTCTGCGCGACCAGCCTAAGGGCCCCCCGGTCACGTCGGCCCTGATCGGCGCCTCAAGCGTCAGGCAGCTGGAAGACACGCTCTCGGCCATCAACAACCTGGAGTTCACTGAGGAGGAACTGGCGGCCATCGATGAGTTTGCGGTGGAATCGGACATCAACCTCTGGCAGCAGAAGCCGTAACGTTCCCTTTTCGCGCGGTAAGACCTGGAGCAGGGGCGAGGGAGTAATCCCCGCCCCTGCTCTGTTGGGTAGTATGAAAAGGTGCCGCGTGGCGCCGTGCCGACTGTCCGCCGTCGTACTTTCCGGTACCGATTTGTCCCGGTGGCTTAAGTTTTGTCCTCAACAAGGAGTTCCGTGTCTTCAAATCCGATTCGTGTTGCAATCGTCGGTGTGGGTAACTGCGCCGCCTCGCTGGTCCAAGGCGTGCACTACTACCGTGACGCAGATCCCGCCGCGACGATCCCAGGCCTGATGCACGTGGAGTTCGGCCAGTACCATGTCAACGACGTCCAGTTCGTTGCCGCCTTCGACGTTGACGGCAAGAAAGTCGGCGTTGACCTCGCTGACGCCATCCTGGCCAGCGAAAACAACACCATCAAGATCGCCGACGTACCGCCCACCGGCGTGACAGTCCAGCGCGGGCACACCCTGGACGGCCTCGGCAAGTACTACCTCGAGACCATCGAGCAGTCCACGGAGGAGCCGGTGGACGTTGTCCAGGCACTCAAGGACGCCAAGGTCGACGTCCTCGTGTGCTACCTGCCGGTCGGATCGCAGAAGGCAGCAGAGTTCTACGCCCAGGCAGCAATCGACGCAGGCGTTGCCTTCGTCAACGCCTTGCCGGTGTTCCTTGCCGGGACCAAGGAGTGGGCGGATAAGTTCACCGCCGCCGGTGTGCCGATCGTGGGCGATGACATCAAGAGCCAGATCGGTGCCACCATCACCCACCGCGTCATGGCCAAGCTGTTCGAGGACCGCGGCGTCACCCTGGACCGGACGTACCAGCTGAACGTCGGTGGCAATATGGACTTCAAGAACATGTTGGAGCGCGACCGCCTCGAATCCAAGAAGATCTCCAAGACCCAGGCCGTAACGTCCAACGTGGAGGCCGAGCTGGCCGCCAAGGATGTCCACATTGGCCCGTCGGATTACGTCCAGTGGCTCGACGACCGCAAGTGGGCCTTCGTCCGCCTCGAGGGACGCAATTTCGGTGATGCGCCGGTGTCCCTGGAGTACAAGCTGGAAGTCTGGGACTCGCCCAACTCGGCCGGCGTGATCATCGACGCCATCCGCGCCGCCAAGATTGGGCTGGACCGCGGCATCGGCGGACCGCTGCTGTCCGCCTCAAGCTACTTCATGAAGTCTCCGCCTGAGCAGTTCAACGACGACCTCGCCCGCGAAAAGGTCGAGGCGTTCATCCGCGGCGACCTGGAGCGCTAACCCCGGGGGACGCTCTCTCACTTTCTGCGGCTTTTGGCCTGACGCTCTCTCACTCTGGTGGGAGAGCGTCGCGCGTCTAGCCGCCCTGACCGTAGCGGCGAAAGGCGTGGCTGGCCTGCTCAAGCGCGGCGGCAGTCCGGACATGCCGGCCCGTCCGGAAATTCCACAGAAGCTGGGCCGCCCGCAGCATTCCTGAACGGCCCTGGGACGCTCTCTCACTTCCTGCAGGTTTCGACAGCACGCTCTCTCACTTCCTGCAGGTTTCGACAGCACGCTCTCTCACTTCCTGCAGGTTTCGACAGCACGCTCTCTCACTCGATGTTTGCAAAACCGGATGCAAGAGGATGGTCAATCCATCCTGTTCGCAGTCCGCGTTTGATCCTTCCGAGAGCCTGCTCGAAGTCGTCGGCAAGATCGCTCTTGTCGAACACCAAAACAGTCCAGCCGGCTGATTTGAATGCCTTGTCGCGCCGCCGGTCGCGGAGGACCTGGGCGTCGAGAAGGTGATGCCCGCCGTCGTACTGGATTGCAATCCGCCTGTGACGGTAGCCCAGGTCCGCCGTTGGAGACAGGTCGTCGCCTACGCGTAGTGGCAGTTGAAGGTCTGGCTCGGGGAGACCGGCATCGGCCATCGCCAGGCGAAGTAGCGATTCTGGCCCTGAGTCGGAGCCGACTCGCATCAAGTCCAGAGCCTCTCGGGCCCGGACAATGCCCTGCAAGTTCGGATGACGGCCGACCAGCGAACGCAAGCCATCCACAGTGTCGTAAGGCTGCGTCCGCCCTTCGAAATCCTCGCGAGGGATTCGGACCAACTGATCGCCCATGCACACGAGGTCTCTGAGCGGCAGCGTTCGCGCCAAGTCCAGCCACGTCCGTGACCGCGTACTGATTCGGATGCCGTCCACCGATTCGATCTCGTCGTCCCGGGCCAGCAGGGTGTGTCCGAACACGCCCTTCCTGCGCACAGAGGGCAAGGAGCGTGGCTTACTAAGGTGAAGCTCCGTCGAATCGGCCAACCAAGGGGGGAGCAACTGGCAGCTAAGCCGGGCGGCAGTAACGTGCGAGATCCAGGCGCCGGGCGAGGCGGCAGACAACGCCCGGGCTGCAGCCTCCAATTCAAAGCTCCAGTCCAAGGGGCGGTAAAGTCCGCGGCCAACATGGACCACATCCTTTCGCCGCAGGCGGCCAGTGGTGACACCGGACGCCCGGGCCGAATCGAAGGTGAAGGGAGCCACCGTCAAGTGCGGGGGAAGGATGCTGGGCTTTTGCATGCTGGCATTGTGACTCGAAACGGCACGATGCTGCAGAAGTTATCCACAGGAGGTTGCCCGTCGGCAGGAAGTGAGAGAGGGTCCGGGGGAAGGCGGCAGGAAGTGAGAGAGGGTCCGGGGGAAGGCGGCAGGAAGTGAGAGAGCGTTGGGGCTAGGTGAGGCCGACGGGGTTGCCCGCGTCGTCCACGTCCATCCGCATGGCGGCAGGGCTGGCGGGAAGGCCAGGCATGGTCATCACGGCACCCGTGAGGGCCACGATGAAACCTGCCCCGGTCTTGGGGATGAGGTCGCGCACGTGGATGGTGAAGCCCTTCGGCGCGCCGAGCAGGGAGGCGTCGTCGCTGAACGAATACTGGGTCTTCGCCATGCAGATGGGCATCCCGGTCCAGCCGTTCTTTTCGATGTCTGCAAGCCGCTTCAGGGCAGGCACGGAGAACTCCACGCCGTCGGCTCCGTAGATCTCCTGGGCGATGCTCCTGATCTTCTCCTCCACAGGCAGGTCCAGCCGGTACAAGTGCCGGAAGCTGTTGGGGGCGGAGACCGCCGCCGCCACCTTGGCTGCCAGTTCGTCGCCGCCATCTCCGCCGCCGCCCCGCCCCCAGACATCAGCGACGGCGGCCTGCACTCCTTCCGTCGCACACCACTCCAGCAGCCAGTCGAGCTCCTCCTGCGTGTCGGTTGCGAACCTGTTGATGGCCACCACCGGGGTGACGCCAAACTTCTCAACATTGCGCACGTGCCGCCGGAGATTGTCGACGCCGACAGCGAGCGCTTCGAGGTCCGGTTCCGTGAGCTTGTCCTTGGCCACGCCGCCGTGCATCTTCAGGGCTCTGACAGTCGCCACCACCACGACGGCGGACGGTGCCAGGTCCGCCACCCGGGCCTTGATGTCCATGTACTTCTCCGCCCCCAGGTCCGCGCCGAAGCCGGCCTCGGTGACCACAATGTCGGCGAGCCGCCGTGCGGTCTGCGTGGCGATAAGCGAGTTGCAGCCGTGGGCGATGTTGGCGAACGGGCCACCGTGGACCAGCGCTGGCGTTCCCGCGATGGTCTGCACGAGGTTGGGCTTGATGGCTTCCTTCAGAAGCAGGGTCAGGGCCCCCTGGACGCCGAGGTCGGCGACGCTGACCGGCGAGCGTTCATAGGTGTAGCCGAAGGTGATCCGGCCCAGCCGCTCACGGAGATCGGCAAGGTCAGTGGCCAGGCAGAACACGGCCATGATCTCCGAGGCGACGGTGATGTCGAAGCCGTCCTGCCGCGGGACTCCCTGCGTGGGCCCGCCCAGGCCGATGATCACTTCCCGCAGCGACCTGTCGTTCATGTCCAGGACGCGCTTAAACGTCATGCGGCGCGGATCGATGTTCAGCTCGTTGCCCTGGTAGATGTGGTTGTCCACGAGCGCCATAAGGGCATTGTTGGCGGAGGTCACGGCATGGAAGTCACCCGTGAAGTGCAGGTTGATCTCGTCCATGGGCAGGACCTGGGAGTAACCGCCGCCAGTTGCCCCGCCTTTCATGCCCAGCACGGGGCCGAGCGACGGTTCCCGCAGTGCGATCATCACCTTGTGGCCCGCGCGCGCGAGCGAATCCGCGAGCCCCACGGTGGTGGTGGATTTCCCCTCGCCGGCAGGAGTGGGGGACATCGCGGACACCAGTACCACCTTCCCCGCGGGAGCAGGCGCGTCCAGCCGGGCCGGATCAACCTTGGCCTTATAGCGCCCGTACAGTTCCAGCGCTTCAGCATTGATACCTGCTGCCATGGCGATCTCCCCGATGGGCCGGATGTGGGCCTGCCGGGCGATGTCGAGGTCGCTCAGGGAATTCCGTTCAGACATCTTTGTCCTTTTGTTTGGGCTCTTCTCCAGCTAGGGGCGTGCCGGTTCACCCGGCGGGCGTTTGGCTCAGGGCGCACGGACCGCCGGAACCAGCCGGCGGGCCACGTAATTGTCGACGGCGGCGTGGTAGCTCTCCAGCGTAATGGCGGCAGTGCGCTGCCATCCGGAGTTCTCTGCCCTGATGGAGGCAGCCCTGCCCATGTCTTCACGGGTGGCCGGGTCGTCATACAGGGATTCGAGGGCATCGGCCCAGTCCGCGGCGTGGTGGCCCTCCACCAGGAGTCCGGTCCGTCCGTGGCAGATCGCGCGCGAGAGCCCGCCTACCCTGGTGCCGACCACGGGTGTCCCGCAAGCTTGCGCCTCCAGGGCCACGAGCCCGAAGGACTCGCTGTAGGAAGGCATCACCACAAGGTCGGCGGACCTGAACCAGGAGGCCAGCTCCGGTGCCCCGACCGGCGGCAGGTGTGTGACGACGTCGTCCATTCCCGCCTCCGCGATCAGCTGCCGGAGGTTGAAGTCCTTGTTGCCGCTGAGCGCCCCCAGAATGGTGAGCCGAAGATCGATTTCCGGGCGGCGGGAGCGCAGCAGGGCGGCGGCCTTGAGCAAGACGTGCGGCCCCTTCAATCGTTGGATGCGGCCGGCGAAGACCAGATGGAACGTCTCGGGCGCCACGCCGCGTTCGGCCCGGGACCGCGCCCGGAAGGCCGGCGTGAAGGTGCTGAGGTCCACCCCCGGCGGTGCTACGTCAATCACGTCGAAATCCGCCCCGTAGTGTGACACCAGTTCTGCCGCTTCGGCAGTGGTGTTGGCGATGAGCCGCGCCGCGCCGTCAACAATCCTGTGCTCGCCCACTTCCCGGCGCCGCGGCTCCGGCTGTTCGCCGGATTCGAGCAGCAGGTTCTTGACCTTAGCCATGGTGTGCATGGTGTGGATGAGCGGCACGCGCCAGAGTTCAGACAGTTCCAGGCCGGCGATTCCGGATACCCAGTAGTGCGAATGGATGACGTCGTACCGGCCGTGGGGCTGGCGCCGGCGGATCTGATCGATCTGGGCCACCATGCTGTGCAGCAGTTCCGGGAGTTCTTCCTTGGGGATTTTCCGGGCCGGTCCGGCCATGACGTTGTGGACGCACACGCCAGGGTATGGATGTTCGACGGCAGGCTGCCCCGCTGAGGTGGAGCGCGTGAAGATTTCCACTTCGACGCCGGCTTCCGCGAGCGCCGAAGCCAGCTCCCGGATATACACGTTCATCCCGCCCGCGTCCCCCGAGCCCGGCTGCTCCATGGGGGAGGTGTGGAGGGAGAGCAGCGCGACCCTGCGAATCAGTGCCATGGCGTCTCCTTCCAACCACCGGCGCCGCGTCGGCGGTGCCCTCGGTGGTGCATCCGATAAAACACTACTCCTCTGTTAACGGGCGTCTTCACGGTCCGTGCCCGGCTGCTAACGTGGCGCATGTGAGAGCAACCCCGGAACCATCCACTTCCACAGATTTTTCGGTCCGGCCAGCCACAGCTGCAGACTGGCCAGGCATGTGGGCGGTGGTGGAGCCCGTCATCAGGGCCGGCGAGACGTTCACCTGGGACCGGGATACCACCGAGGAGGCCGCCCGCCAGCGCTGGTTCAAGGAAGCTCCGGGCCAAGCCTTTGTGGCTGTGACCTCCGACGGCCGCGTGATCGGCACCGGCGAGCTGCACCCCAATCAGGGCGGAGCCGGCAGCCACGTGGCAAATGCCGGCTATATGGCCCACAGCAATCACGGAGGCAAGGGCGTGGCCAGGGCACTCTGCAACTACTCCCTGGAGGCCGCGCGCGCGGCAGGCTTCCGGGCGATGCAGTTCAACGCCGTGGTGGAAAGCAACGTCCGGGCCGTGGCCGCTTGGAAAGCCATGGGTTTCGAGGTCCTCGCAACCATTCCCGAGGCGTTCGACCATCCCAGCTTGGGATACGTCGGGCTGCACGTGATGTACCGAAAGCTCTAGCCTCGGCCCGCTGCGGCGCCGGCGTTCCGCCAGAGATTCAGAAGTGCAGGAAATTCCCGTTCATATCCGGCCAATAAGGCAGCACCAAGGTCCGCTGAATCTACCAGCGGGTGCCGGGCGAAGGCCTCGACGGCGGCCGTCCGGTCTCGCTGCGTTGCGGCTTGCACGGTGAGCCGTTCGACCTCCTTGACCTGCTGGAGGAGGGCAAGCTGCTCCGCTGCCGGCGACGACTGCGCAAGCGGCACCGCGCCGTCGGGCGTTACGGTGCAGGGGACCTCGACGACGGCGTCCGGGGGCAGCCCCGGGAGGGCCGCTTCTGCAGGACCCGGGTCCGCAGCACTGCCGCCGCCCGGGTCGGCAGCAGCGCCGGCCGCCGGCAGCCTGTTGCGTGTGTTGAGGATCAGCTGAGCGTCGCCGCCACCGGAAAGTGCCTTCATGACCGCCAGGGCCACGCGTTCGTACCCGCCGCCCGCGAGATCGTCCTCGTCGCGCTGCTCGCCATGGGTCCGGGCCTCGGCCAGGTAGCCTTCCTCCCGGGACCGGCGGGCGGCGTCCCACAGGCGGTAGGCTTCGGCACCTGCCGCGGCAAGCCGTGGGTAAAGCTCTGCCTGCTGGCGGTGAATGGACTCGCCGCGGGTCATCACCATGGCACGCATCGCGGCTGCTGCGCTGTCCCGCTGGTAGTAGTAATACAGGTATTCATTGGGAAGGGCGCCCAGCCGGGCCAGGAACGGCTGGGGAAACAGCCGGCCTTCTTCGAAGGACGCGAGGGCCTGCGGGTCGGACAGCAGGCCCGGGAGCAGGTCCCGGCCGCCCCGCTCCATCCGGTAGAGCCAGCCCAGGTGGTTGAGCCCGTAGTAGCCCACGCCGTCGAGCCTTCCATCCGGCAGCGGCACACCGGCAGCCCGTGCCGCACGGTGGACCAGCCCGCCCGCAGAATCGCAGATCCCGATCGCTTTCCGTCCGAGGACCGGCAGCAGGGCTTCGGTGACCATCCCGGCCGGGTTCGTGAAATTGATGAGCCAGGCATCCGGGCAGTGCTGCCGCATCTGCCGCGCGAGGTCCAGCATCTCCGGGATGGTGCGCAGGGCGTAGGAAATACCGCCTGCTCCGGTGGTCTCCTGTCCCAGCAGGCCAAGGTTTTGGGCCACGCGCTCATCCGCGACCCGGCCGGCCGTCCCTCCCGGACGGATCGCCGCGAACACCAACTGGGTCCCGGCCAGTGCTTCGGGCAGGGAACTGGTGGTGCGGATGGACGGCGGCAGGACGCCGGTGCCGGGGGTAAGCGGCATGGAGCGCAGCACCGCGGTGATGGCGCTAAGGCGCCCGGGGTCGACGTCGAACAGGACAAGTTCGCTGACCAGCCCGGCAAAGGGGCCGGAGGCCAGCGCCCGGTAGACAAGCGGTACGCGGAATCCGCCGCCGCCGGCAATCATGAGCCGCATAGGCAGCAGTCTAGGCCTGGAGCCGCGTCGCCCCTATCGCCGGGCCGCGCCAGGGCGTAGTGTGCCGGACATGGACGCGATCCCCGCCCGCCGCTTCGATCCGCTTTCGGCCGTCCGCACCGCGTCGGACGGGGAGTTCGACCTGATCCTCGCCGGAACCGTGTTCCAGGACATCATCTTTACCGGATTGCCCCATGCCCCGGAGCCGGGGACCGAGATCTGGAGCGAGGGCATGGGTAGCTGCCCCGGCGGGGTGGCGAACCAGGCTATCGCGGCGGCGCGGCTGGGCCTCCGGACAGGTTTGGCGGCTGCCTTCGGGGATGACGGTTACGGGGATTACAACTGGAAGATCCTGGCCGGACAAGAACACGTGGACCTCAGCCTCTCCCGCCGCATACCGGGCTGGCATTCGCCGGTGACGGTTTCCTTGAGCATCGAGAAGGACCGCTCCCTCGTGACTCACGGGCACCCGGCCCCGGTGACATCCTCCGAACTGATCGGAATGCCGCCTCCTGCGCTCGCGGGCATCGCGGAGCTCGGCACCGAAATCGAACCATGGGCCAAAGCCGCCCATGGGGCCGGCGTCAAGCTTTTCGGGGATGTTGGCTGGGATCCCAGCGGCGAATGGGCGCCGGTGAGGCTGGACAACCTGCAGTATTTCCACGCTTTCCTGCCCAATCAGCGCGAGGCCATGGCGTTCACCGGGAAGGACGATCCCTGGGCCGCCCTGTATGCCCTCGCGGACCGAGTACCTGTTGCCGTGGTGACGCTCGGCGCCCAGGGTGCCATGGCTGTGGACTCGGAGACGGGGGAGGAGGAGTGGGTGCCGTCGCTTCCCGTTACGGCCTTCGATCCGACCGGTGCCGGCGACTGCTTTGATGCTGCCTTCATCGTGGGCAGCCTCGCAGGCTGGCCGCTGGGGAACAGGCTGCGCTTCGCCAATCTCTGCGCCTCACTGGCGGTCCAGGAAGTGGGCGGTTCACTGGCCGCTCCCGGATGGGGCGACATCGCCGACTGGTGGCAGCGGGCCAACGCCCGGCGGGAGCGCCAGAGCAGCCAGTGGCTGCGGCGCTTCGGATTCCTCGCCGAGATCGTCCATGACGTCCCGCTGGCGGCGCAGCGCCGGGCAACCGCAACCATCGCGCATCTGTCCGACGCCTGAGTACGCGCACCTATCTGACGCCTGGGCAGTTACCTGGGTTGTTGCCTGAACAGCCGCCTGACCGGTTGCCTGAACAGTCGCCTGACCGGTTGTCGGAACAGCCGCCGACGACCCCGCGATTATCCGGCCCTGACCGCCCGCACTAGAATCACTAAGGTGACTTACCCCGTAGCATCTGGTGACTTCGGCGCGGCCTCAGGAGGGGACCCCCTGAACGAGCGGTCCGCCGTCATCGACCTCGACGCCATCCGGCACAACGTGCGCCGGCTGGCGGATGCGGCCTCGCCAGCGAAGGTCATGGCCGTGGTGAAGGCCGATGCCTACGGGCACGGAGCAGTGCCGGTGGCCAGGGCTGCCCTCGAAGCCGGGGCGTCCTGGCTGGGAGTGGCCCACATCTCCGAGGCCCTGGCACTGCGGGCCGCGGGAATCGACGCGCCTATGTTGGCCTGGCTGCACACTACAGAAAGCAACTTCGGCGCGGCGGTGGCTGCCGGCGTCGACATCGGATGCTCCGGCTGGGAGCTGGACCGGATCGTGACCGCGGCGCGGGAACAGGAGCGTCCCGCCCGGATCCATCTGAAGGTGGACACGGGACTGGGCCGGAACGGTGCCACCCTTGATGCCTGGGACCATGTGGTGGGCGAAGCCCTGGAGTACCAGGACCAGGGACTCCTGCGCGTGGTGGGCATTTTCTCGCACCTGTCCGTCGCCGATGAGCCGGAGCGACCTGAGACAGACCAGCAGTTGGCTGCCTTCCGCGAAGTGCTCGCGGTGGCCGAGGACGCAGGGGTGGATCCTGAGGTCCGGCACCTGGCCAACACCCCGGCCACGCTGTCCCGGCCGGATACCCACTTCGACCTGGTACGGGTGGGCCTGGGCATCTATGGCCTGTCGCCGTTCGAGGGCCAGACATCCGCTGAACTGGGGCTCCGCCCGGCGATGACCCTCCGGACCTTGGTGTCCCAGTGCAAGGAGGTCCCGGACGGGCAGGGCGTGTCCTACGGGCTTCGCTACCATACGAGCGGCCCCAGCACCCTGGCCCTGATTCCGCTGGGCTATGCCGACGGCGTTCCCCGTGTCGCGACCGGCGGACCCGTGCGGGTGGCAGGGAAGACCTATCCCGTCGTGGGCCGCATCGCAATGGACCAGATGGTCATCGACCTCGGCAATATCGGCCCTGCCGGGACGGGCCTGTTGGGTGCCGAAGCGGAACTGTTCGGCACCGGCGCGGGCGGAGGACCGACCGCCGACGACTGGGCGCAGGCGGCCGGAACCAACAACTACGAGATCGTGACCAGGATCAGCCCACGCGTTCCTCGGCGCTTCGTCAATGAACTCGTGCTGAGCGGACAGGACGCGCCATGAGCGTGCCCGTCCCCGCGGACCCGCCGAACTGGGAACTGACACTCAGCGTCTCGACGGCGGAGCAAACGCACGCACTCGGCGCCGCCTTGGGAACGTCACTGGAAGCAGGAGACCTGCTGGTCCTGTCCGGCGAACTCGGGGCAGGCAAGACCACCTTCACGCAAGGGCTGGGGGAAGGGCTCGGCGTGCGCCCCGGAATCATCTCGCCCACCTTCGTCCTGGTCCGCATCCACCCGAACCTGCCGGATGGCGCCCGTCCGGGTGGCCCGGACCTTGTCCATGTGGATGCCTACCGGCTGGGTTCGGCATCGGAAATTGATGACATCGACCTTGAGAACACCATGGACTCGTCCGTGACAGTGGTGGAGTGGGGACGCGGGCGTGTGGAGCACCTGAGCGAGAGCCGGCTGGAAGTCGATCTGCACCGCGCCACCGGCCTTCAGCCTCCCGTGCGGACCACCAAAACGCGGGGCACTGACGATACAGGCTCTGGCGCCCCTGAGGTTGACACCCTGGGCTCTGGCACCCTGGACTCTGGCACCCTGGACTTTGACACCTTGGACGACGACGAACCCCGGACCATCGTGATGCGCGGCTTCGGTCCGCGCTGGGACCGGTCTCCAGCGCTCGCCGGAATCCCGGAAGGGACAGCCTGATGCTTATCCTCGCCATCGACACCTCCGCCGTGGCCAGCGCAGCGCTGGTCTCTGACGACGCCCTGGAAGGAGTGGTGGCCAGTTTCTCCACCGAGGACACGCGCAGCCACGCCGAAGTGCTGGCCCCGGGCATCGAAGACCTCCTGTCCTCAACCGGCGTCACGGGCAGCGACATCGATGCGATCGTCACCGGAGTAGGTCCCGGTCCCTTTACCGGCCTGCGGTCAGGCATCGCCACGGCCAGGACGCTGGCCTTCGTCTGGGACAAGCCGCTCTACGGACTGATGAGCCTGGACGCCGTTGCCCTGGAGGTCGCTGAATCAACAGGAGCCGCGGCCGAGTTCCTGGTGGTCACCGACGCCCGGCGGAAAGAAGTCTACTGGGCGCGCTACAGCCTGGCAGAAGGGCAGTTGCCTCAGCTTGAGGACGGCCCGCACGTTGGCTTCGCGACGGACCTGCCGGACCTGCCGGCGTACGGGGCAGGAGCGGGACTCTACGCTGACGTCCTCCGGGCCGATCCAGGATTCAGCGCCGAGCAGCCTGACGCCCTCTACCTGGGTCAGTTCGCGTTGGCCCGGCTGGCCGCGGGCGGGAAGCTGCTCGACTCAACACCTCTCTACCTCCGCGAATCCGACGCCCAGGTCCCGGGCCCCCGGAAGCGGGCACTATGAGTACGCCGGCGCTGCCCCGCGCTGAGGGTGTCTTCCTGCGCGACATGACCTTGGAGGATATACCGGCCGTCAACGCCCTGGAACAGCGGCTGTTCCCGGCGGACGCCTGGCCGCTGCAGATGTTCCTGGACGAACTCTCACAGACAACCACACGCCGCTACCTCGTGGCGGAGACCAGCTCAGGAATCGTGGGCTATGCCGGCCTAATGTGCATCGAGCCCATTGCCGATGTGCAGACCATCGCCGTCGTCCCTGAACTGGAGGGCCGGGGGATCGGCTCCGCGCTGCTGACGCAACTCATCGAAGAAGCCCGCCGCCGCGGGGCGGAAGACGTCCTGCTGGAGGTCCGTGCGGACAACCCACGGGCCCAGCAGCTGTACCTGAGGTTCGGCTTCGAACAGATCCATCTCCGCCGGAAGTACTACCGGGACGGCGTGGACGCCCTCATCATGAGGCTCCAGCTCACCGGGCCGACCGGCCCCCTGACAGCGGAAGCAGGCCAGCCATGAACCGCTCACAGCCCTTGGTGCTGGGCATCGAATCCTCCTGCGACGAGACCGGCGTGGGCATTGTGCGGGGAACCACCCTCCTCACCAACACTGTGTCCTCCTCGATGGATGAGCATGTCCGCTTCGGCGGCGTGATTCCGGAGATCGCCTCGCGGGCGCACCTGGACGCTTTTGTGCCCACCCTGCGGCAGGCCCTGTCCGAGGCAGGCGTGCAACTGGACGATGTGGACGCCATCGCCGTCACCTCCGGCCCCGGCCTGGCAGGTGCCCTCATGGTGGGGGTGTGCGCCGCGAAGGCCCTGGCCGTCGCCACCGGCAAGCCGCTGTACGCGATCAACCATTTGGTGGCGCACGTCGGCGTGGGGCTCCTGAACGGAGGGCACGCAGCCGACGGAGGCGCGGAGGGCAGCGCCAACGGGACCGGCTTGCGGTTCCCGGAAAACCTCGGCGCCCTGCTGGTGTCCGGCGGACATACGGAGATCCTGAAGATCAACAGCATTACCGACGACGTCCAACTGCTGGGTTCCACGATCGACGACGCCGCCGGCGAAGCTTATGACAAGGTGGCCCGCATCCTGGGCCTCGGTTATCCGGGAGGACCCGCAATCGACAAGCTGGCCCGCACCGGCAATCCGAAAGCCATCCGCTTCCCGCGCGGTCTCTCCCAGCCCAAGTACATGGGCACGCCGGAGGAACCAGGGCCGCACCGGTATGACTGGTCCTTCAGCGGGCTGAAGACGGCCGTGGCGCGTTGCGTGGAACAGTTCGAGGCCCGCGGCGAGGACGTTCCCGTGGCTGACATTGCCGCCGCGTTCCAGGAGGCCGTGGTGGACGTGATCACGTCCAAGGCAGTACTGGCCTGCCGCGAGCATGGAATCAAGGATGTCCTGCTGGGCGGGGGCGTGGCGGCCAACTCCAGGCTGCGCGAGCTGACCGGCCAGCGCTGTGCTTCCGCCGGAATCAGGCTCCACGTGCCCCCGCTGGACCTGTGCACGGACAACGGAGCCATGGTGGCTGCCTTGGGTGCCCAGTTGGTCATGGCCGGGATCGGGCCGAGTGGCATACGCTTCGCCCCGGATTCCTCGATGCCGGTTACCAGCGTCTCGGCCCCCGCGGAAACAGTCGCGGAGCCCGCGGGGTAACGTGCCGCAGGGCTGGCCAAATATATGCCCTAAGCCGTGGGTCCGTTCCGCATCTGCTTGACGAGGTCCAGCACCACGGCCCGGAGGTCTCCGCCGTGTTCGGCGGCAACCCGGCGTTGGCGCTGGTAGCCGGCACCTCGGCGGATGATCTTCTCAACATCGGCGAGTTCGTCCGGGCAGCCGAGCCTGGCCGCCACGGGCTCAAGCCGGTTCAGGGTCTCCAGCAGGTGGTCAGTCACCAGCTGCTCCTTGCCGGCGGAGTCGAGGATGATGATGGCGTCCATGCCATAGCGGGCCGCACGCCACTTGTTCTCCTGGATGTGCCAGGGCGGCATGGTGGGAATGGTTCCGCCGTTATCGAGCGTGCTGGAGAATTCGTCAACCAGGCATTGGGTCAGCGCCGCAATCGCGCCCACTTCCTCCAGGGTGGCCAGGCCGTCGCAGATGCGCATTTCGATGGTGCCCAGGTTGGGTACGGGCCGGATGTCCCAGCGTATTTCGGACAGCGTGTCTATCACGCCGGTCCTGAACATGTCCTGGACGTAGAATTCGTACTCTTCCCACGACCGGAACTGGAACGGCAGGCCGGCGGTGGGAAGCTGCTGGAACATCAGGGCCCGGTGCGAGGCGTAGCCAGTGTCCTCACCGCCCCAGAACGGGCTCGACGCCGAGAGCGCCTGGAAGTGGGGGAAGTAGTTAACCAGCCCGTCGAGCACCGGTAATGCCTTCTCACGGCGGTCCAGTCCGACGTGGACATGTACGCCGTAGATCACCATCTGCCGGCCCCACCACTGGGTTCGGTCGATGAGCTTCGCGTAGCGGGCCTTGTCTGTCACGGGCTGGAGCTGCGGGGGGCTGAAGGGATGGCTGCCGGCGCAGAACACCTCCACGCCCATGGGGTCGGTGATTTCCCGGACGGCGGCCAGTGAGCGGCTGAGGTCTTCCTTCGCTTCGCCCGCCGTTTCGCAGATTCCAGTGACCAGCTCCACCGTATTGAGCAGCAGTTCCTGCTTGATATGCGGATGCTCGTCGTCCTCATTGAGCTCGGGATGCTTGGAAGCCACGCCCCGAAGCACCTCGTTGGCCACAGATGCCAGTTCGCCGGTCTGGCCATCCACGAGCGCCAGTTCCCATTCCACCCCAAGAGTCGACTGCCTCGATGAAGCGAAATCAATCTTCACGCGTTTCCCTAACTGTCCTGTTGCGGCTGGCTCACGCCGCTACTAACAGGCCGCAGAGAAGGGGGCAGAGAAAGGCGGCGGCCGGCAGGCGAACGGGTGTCTCAAGTCTAGTGCAGGGGTAGCATCGTATTGATGTCGTTGTTCCCGCGGACCCGTGACAGTATTCACAAAACCACTCTCGCCGTGGCGGCGGTCATGGCCGCCGTCAGTCTCGCCTCCTGTAGCGCGGCTCCGGCTCCAGCACCGTCGTCTTCGCCGTCAGTGCCGCTTCCGCAGTCCTCGTCCGAAGGCCCGACGACGTCGGCCCCACCGTCCCCTGCCGCCTCCCCGGATGCCTCGGCGGGGGACGCACCTGACGATGGAACGCGGGCACTCGGCTGGGGTCCTGAGCAGCGGGACCAGGATGCAGCCGCCGCAGCAGTGGCAGCGATGACTGTGGAACAGAAGGCCGGGCAGGTCCTGATGCCGTCCTACAGCGGAACCGATGCCGAAGCCCAGGCTGCCACCATCGAGCGGCTGCACCTTGCAGGATCCATCATCATGGGGGACAACATTCCCCTGGACGCTCGGAAGCAGGTGGACCCGGCTGCCATGGCGGCGGTGAACGCCCGGCTGGCACAGGCCGCACGCGCCGACGGCAGGACATGGCCCGGGCTTATCGGCGTGGACCAGGAGGGCGGTATCGTGGCGCGGCTCGGGGCACCCCTGACCGAATGGCCGGCGCCCATGAGCTACGGCGCGGCAGGCAGTGCGCCGCTCACCAAGGACGCCGGCCGCGCCCTTGCCTCCGAACTTGTGCCACTGGGCTTCACCGTGGATTTCGCGCCCGACACCGACGTCACCATCGGCCCGGCGGATCCCACCATCGGCGCGCGCTCCATGTCCGGCGACCCGGATACGGCAGCGCGGCTGGGAGTGGCTTTTTCCCAGGGCATGCAAGAAGCAGGCCTCCTGCCCGTCGTCAAGCATTTCCCTGGCCACGGCTCCCTCACCGTGGATTCCCACCAGAGCCTTCCCGTACAGCCGGCGGGAGTCGCCGAGCTCAGCGCGCGAGACTGGAAGCCCTTCCAGGCAGCCGTCGCAGCGGGTGCGCCCGTGGTCATGACGGGGCACATCGCCGTACCCGCACTGGAACCTGGCGTCCCGGCGTCGTTGTCCAAGCCGGCGTACGCAGCCCTGCGGGCGCTGGGCTTCAATGGGGTGGCGGTGACGGACGCGCTCAACATGGGTGCCATCCAGCAGCAGTACCCCGACGGCGCCGCGGCGTCCGCTGCGCTTGCCGCCGGGGCTGACCTGCTCCTGATGCCACCGGATGTCGGGAAGGCACACGCGGCCATTGTCGGCGCAGTGGCTTCCGGCAGCCTGCCCGCCGCAAGGCTGGACGAAGCAGCTCGACGGGTTGCCACCATGATGATCTGGCGGGCCAGGACAGCACCGCCGGGCGGGTCTGCGCCGGGAAGCGGCAGCGTACTCTCCGCCCAGGTTTCCGCGGCCGCAGTCACAGTCCTTTCCGGCCCTTGTAGCGGACCTCTGGTCCCCGGCAGCGTCCGGCTGGACGGCGGTTCCCCGCAGGACAGGGCCCGGTTCGAGGCCGCCGCAGCAAAGGCGGGGCTGGGCGCGGGGGAAGGGCCGCTCGTCAGCCTCATCGGTTACGGTGGCCTTCCTGCCGGCGGTGACATCGCGGTGGCCCTGGACGCTCCCTGGCCTTTGCAGGGCTCCAGCGCGCCGGTCAAGATAGCGGTCTATGGCCGGAGCCAGGGCGCCTTTGACGCCCTGGCGGCCGTACTGGCAGGCAAGGCGACGGCACCGGGAAAGCTGCCTGCCGCCGTCGGAAGTTTCCCGGCGGGGACCGGCTGCCCTTAAAGCAGCCGGAGACCCGTTTTAATGGACGGGTGCCTATTCTCAATAAAGACATGACCCTCTGCATCTCCCTGTCGGCCCGGCCGAGCAACAACGGGACGCGTTTTCACAACCACTTGTACGAGCAGCTCGGACTGAACTGGATCTATAAGGCCTTCGCCCCCACGGACCTCGCCCAGGCCATCTCCGGCGTGCGCGGCCTGGGAATCCGTGGCTGCGCGGTGTCCATGCCGTACAAGGAGGACGTCATCGCCCTGGTGGATGAGATGGATCCGTCAGCCCAGGCCATCGACTCGGTCAACACGATCGTGAACACGGACGGGCACCTCAAGGCCTACAACACCGACTACACGGCCATCGAGCAGCTGCTCCAGAGCAACGCCGTCCCCACGGACTACTCGGTGCTGGTCCAGGGTGCCGGCGGCATGGCCAAGGCCACCGTCGCGGCGCTCCGGGATGCTGGGTTCACGGACGTCACGGTGGTCGCGCGCAACGAGAACACCGGACGCGCCCTGGCGGAGCACTACGGGTTCCCGTGGCGCGCGGCGCTCGACGGCGGCACGGCGGACCTGATCATTAACGTCACTCCTATTGGTATGGAGGGAGGCATGGAGGGAGGCATGGAGGGAGGTATGGAGGGAGGGGCTGGGTCCGACTCGCTGTCCTTCCCCCAGGAGGCTGTCAATGCCGCCAAAGTGGTGTTCGACGTCGTCGCGCTGCCCGCCGAAACGCCCCTCATCAAAGCCGCCCGCGCGGCAGGAAAGCCGGTCATCACGGGCGCCGAGGTGGCCACCATTCAGGCGCTGGAGCAGTTCGTCCTGTACACCGGGGTCCGCCCGACCGAGGAGCAGGTGCAAGCCGCCGAGGAGTTCATGCGGGCGCAGTAGTTCGCGCGGGCGCAGTAGTCAGACAGGTTTCACCGAGATGGCCACCCGGTCCTCACCGATGCGGGTCAGGACCAGGGTGGCTGTCTTGATTCCGGCTTTCTTCGCCGCTGACTTCCCTGTGTTTTTGCCTGCAGTTTTCCCTCCGAAGAGAAGCTCTTTGCGCAGCTCCTCCGGGGTGATGGCCATGCCGCGCTTCTTGATATCCAGCACGCCGACGCCGTTGTCCTTCACCCAGGCTTTGAGCGCCTTGACGTTGTAAGGCATCACTTCCAGCACCTTGTAGGCCCGGGCGAAGGGCGTGTCCACCAGCTCCGGGGCGCAGATATAGGCGATGTGCTCATCCACCAGGTGCCCGCCCAGCTGGAGCGCGACGTCGGCCACCAGGCCTGCACGGATCACGGCGCCGTCGGGCTCGTACAGGTAGCCCTCCACCGGACCCACCGGCGCCGCCGGGCCGCCGTCGAAGTCTTCGCCGCTGGTAATCTCGGCGGCGCCCTGGGCTCCGAGCAACAGAGCGGCCCTGCGGATTCCCGGCCGGCTGACGGCGTTGAACCACAGCGTCACCTCGGTGACATCGCCGCCCACGGAGACCCATTGCGCCTCACAGCCGGCGGGGACCGAATCGTGCGGCATGCCGGGGCCCATCTTGACTCCCACCGCACGGCCGGTCGCGGCGAGGGATTCCACGAACGAGAGCGGAGGGGAGAAGGCCTCCGGGTCCCAGATCCGCTTGGTACCCGACGTGGACGTGACGCGGCGCGCGGGATCCAGCCAGACGCCGTCGACGCCGTCCAGCCGCACCGTTGTCGCATCGGAGTGCACCACGGTGGCGTTCGGAAAAGGGATCAGGTTTACGGTGGCGCAGGCCGCGGTGGTTTCGTCCATTTCCACCGCGGTGACAGTGATGTCCATGGACGCGAGCGCCAGCGAATCCGCGGCAAGCCCGCAGCCCAGGTCGGCCACATGGCTGATCCCGGCCCGCGCGAACCGCTCGGCGTGCCTGGCCGCAACGTTCAGCCTGGTGGCCTGCTCAAGCCCGGCCTGGGTGAAAAGCATCCGCCGCGCGAACTCCCCGAACTTCAGTTCGGCCTTGGTCCGCAGCCTTGACTGGGTGAGCACCGCTGACACCAGTTCGGGGGAGTGCCCGGCCTTGCGAAGGGACGCATTAAGCTCGAACGCCTTGTCCTCGCGGTAAGGTCCCAGGGACGCCAGCAGCTCCCAGCCTTCGCTCGTGAGCAGAGGTGCAATCTGGTCCTGCGGTGCTTGAGCCATGGGTTCAAGCCTAGTGGAGGAGCCCTATGGCGAGTTCCCGATATGGTTGAACGCATGGAAGACAGTGCAGGCACCCAGCCGTCCGAACAGCCCCGATCCACGAATCCGGACCTGGTGAAGTTCGCACGGCCGGCACTGATCGCGGGGGCTGCAGTAGCCGTCGTCTGCATTGCGCTTCTGGTGATTATCTTCTTCCTGGACACGTTCAACGCCACTGTCTACTCCGTGGGTGGCAAAAACATCCAGGACGCCACGGACGAGGCCCGGGACATCAGGGGCCTTTACACTGGCGCCCGGATTGGCGGCATCATCCTCCTGGTGGTTTCCCTGCTGGCCGCCGCGGGCGGCGCGGTGGTGCTTTACCTCAAGCGCGGCACCGGGCCCGAGGACGGCAACGAAGGCGACGAGGACGTGGATTTCGACGACCTCGCGGGACGCTGAGGTCAGGGCCGTCTGGCGGACGGAACGCTGGGTGCTTCGCCCGTATCGTCCGGCTTGTCGGTGGGCCGCTTCCTGAAGCCAGTCAGCAGGACGCCGGTAATCACTAGAATTCCGCCAAGGATCTGCGGAACGGTGATGCTTTTGCCTAAAAGCAGGGTAACGACGGCGGTGAACACAGCGATCAGGTTCAGGTAGTTTCCGGCGTTGGCCGCCGTCGTGGTTTTCAGCGCGAGGTTCCACAGCAGGTAGGCGCCCACCGAGGGGAACAAGGCAATGTACGCCAGCGACCATCCTTCGGCCGCTGTTGCCGGAAACCGGACACCAGAGGCGACTGCGACGGGGCCGAGCACTACCACCGCCATTGCCACCTGGACTGCCGTGGCGGTGATGACAGGGAGATTCAGCCGCCGAGCAATGATGGTGTACAACGCCCAAGTGGTAATGGCCACAAGCATCAGCAGCTCCCCGATGTTAACGCCGAAGCCCAGCAGCCGCCGGGGATCTCCGCCCGTGAGGACCAGGAGCACACCCACCAGGCCAAGGCCGATGCCGAACCAGCTGAGGGGAGGCGGCCTGTCACCCAGCAAAGCAACGGCCATCACCAGAATCAGCGCCGGGTTGGCGGCGCCGATAAGCGAGGCGTTCAGCGCCGACGTGTGCTCCAGTGCGCTGTAGAGCAGCAGTGCGTAGCCGGTCATGCCCAAGACGCTCAGAAGCAAAAGAACCCGCCACCGGTGGAGCACGGCGGACCAATCGGGGCGCTCCACAAAGTGGGCGAGGACCAGCAAGGGCAGGGCCGCCAGCGCCCAACGCCAGAAGGTGAGGTCAAGCGGCGTCATGGAAGCAACGGCAGCCTGGCCCACCACGAAATTTCCTGCCCAGAACAGCGCTGCCAGAGTTAGGTAAACGGACGCTCTCACGGCTCGAATCTACACCGGAAGCCTTGCTGGATTCAGAGTGACGTTCTCCGGCCGGTACCCGGACCAGGGTTCGCCGAAGACGAAATGCTGGCACTCGCCTTGACCGAGTGCTAACCCCTTACATAGAGTCTTCATTAGCACTCTCCCTAGGAGGGTGCTAATACATGAAGAGCTGCCAGCCAGGCTGCTGCCGGCACCGCGACGACGGTTTGCCAGCCAGGTGCCACAGCTTTCCAGTCCATGAATTTGCTGACGAAAAGGAGAGGTCCGAGTGTCGGTCTCTATTAAGCCTCTTGAGGATCGTATTGTTGTCCGCCCGCTCGAAGCCGAGCAGACCACGGCTTCCGGCCTGGTCATCCCGGACTCCGCACAGGAGAAGCCGCAGGAAGGCGAAGTTGTCGCAGTAGGCCCCGGCCGCTTTGACGACAACGGCAACCGCGTTCCCCTCGACGTTGCTGAAGGCGACGTCGTTATCTACTCGAAGTACGGCGGAACCGAAGTCAAGCACAGCGGCACCGAGTACCTCGTGCTGTCCGCCCGCGACGTTCTGGCGATCGTCGTAAAGTAACTCTTGGACCCCGCGCCGCTGACTCCGTCTGACTTGTCTGACGCTGTCAGCAGCGCGGGGTTTCTGTCTCCGAAAGGACAAAACCATGGCTAAGCAGCTTGCGTTCAACGACGCTGCCCGCCGGTCTCTTGAGGCCGGTATCGACAAGCTCGCCAACACTGTCAAGGTGACGCTCGGCCCCCGCGGCCGCAACGTCGTACTCGACAAGAAGTGGGGAGCGCCCACGATCACCAACGACGGCGTCACCATCGCCCGCGAGGTCGAGCTCGATGACCCGTATGAGAACCTTGGCGCCCAGCTGGCCAAGGAAGTAGCCACCAAGACCAACGACGTTGCCGGCGACGGCACCACCACGGCCACCGTGCTGGCCCAGGCCCTGGTCAAGGAAGGCCTGCGCAACGTTGCTGCCGGCGCTGCTCCCGGCCAGATCAAGCGCGGCATCGAGGTCTCGATTGAGGCCGTGGCTGCCCGCCTGCTCGAGAACGCCCGCCCCGTCGAAGGCACCCAGGTGGCCAGCGTTGCTGCCATCTCGGCCCAGAGCGACGAGATCGGCGAGCTCCTCGCTGAGGCATTCGGCAAGGTCGGCAAGGATGGTGTGATCACCATCGAGGAGTCCTCCACCACGCAGACCGAACTGGTCCTCACCGAAGGCATGCAGTTCGACAAGGGCTACCTGTCCCCGTACTTCGTCACCGACGCAGAGCGCCAGGAAGCAGTCCTCGAGGACGCCCTCATCCTGATCAACCAGGGCAAGATCTCCTCGGTTCAGGACTTCCTGCCGCTGCTGGAGAAGGCTCTGCAGAGCTCCAAGCCGCTCTTCATCATCGCTGAAGACGTCGACGGCGAGGCACTGTCCACGCTGATCGTCAACCGCATCCGCGGCACCCTGAACGTGGTTGCCGTCAAGGCTCCGGGCTTCGGCGACCGCCGCAAGGCCATGCTGCAGGACATCGCCACCCTCACCGGTGCACAGGTTGTCTCCCCGGAACTGGGCCTGAGCCTGGATACTGTTGGCCTTGAGGTGCTGGGTACCGCCCGCCGCATCACGGTCACCAAGGACAACACCACCATCGTTGACGGCGCAGGTTCCGCAGAAGACGTCGCAGCCCGGGTCTCCCAGCTGCGCGCCGAGCTGACCCGCACCGACTCCGACTGGGACAAGGAAAAGCTCCAGGAGCGCCTGGCCAAGCTGGCCGGCGGCATCGGCGTTATCAAGGTCGGCGCAGCCACCGAGGTCGAGCTGAAGGAAAAGAAGCACCGCATCGAAGATGCAGTGTCCTCCACCCGCGCCGCCCTCGAAGAAGGCATCGTGGCTGGCGGCGGTTCTGCCCTGATCCACGCACTGAAGGCCCTCGACGAGGATCCGGCCGTCCAGGCGCTCGACGGCGATGCTGCTGCTGCGGTGGGCATCGTCCGCCGTGCGCTGGTCCAGCCGCTGCGCTGGATTGCCCAGAACGCCGGGTTCGACGGCTACGTCGTCACGGCAAAGGTCGCCGACCTCGAAACCAACAACGGCTTCAACGCCAAGTCGGGCGAGTACGAGGACCTGATCGCTGCCGGTGTCATCGACCCCGTCAAGGTCACCCGCGCGGCCCTCCGGAACGCGGCGTCCATCGCTGCGCTGGTTCTCACCACTGAGACCCTCGTGGTGGAAAAGCCTGCTGAAGAAGACGAGCACGCAGGCCACAGCCACTAGTCCCCACCGTCACACAGAAAGAACCGGTCCAGCATTTGCTGGACCGGTTCTTTCTGTGTGACGGTGGAAGTAGTGGCCTACCTTTTGACCGCGTAATGCACGTGCGTAGCTAACGTCGAGCTGACAGTTTTGACAATTTCGAGGTGGAAGTCGTGATCAAAGCCGTCGAAAAGACGCTTTCCGGCGCCGAGGATCACCGGTGCCGTAGATAGCACCAGTTCGTCAACCCGGCCGGCGGCCAGCGCTTGCCGGATTACATCCGCGCCGCCGCCGATCGACACGTCTTTGCCTCCCGCCTCCCCGGAGGCCCGCCTCAGGGCTTCATCGAGCCCGGACACAAACGTAAACCCGGACGCTGCCGCCGGCTGGTCCTGCACGCGGTGCGTGAGTACGAACAGCGGGCCGGCGAACGGGTTCGTCCCTCCCCATGCCCCCGCGGCGTCATACATGCCGCGGCCTACGATGCCAGCACCCATGCCCGCTTCGAGCTGGTCGTAGAAATCCTTGTCGGGGCCGTGCATCCCAAAGTCGTGTCCGCCGTCGTAGGTCCACGGGCCACCCATCACCCAGTAGTGCAGGCGCTCCCCGCCCGTGCCCAGACCGTTCCCGGGCCCGTCATCGGGTCCGGTGATATAGCCGTCGACAGACGTGGTGATGGCTGCGACGACCTTGACCATTACGCGCCCGCCATGTCCTGCGTCTGGACATCGCCTGCGCGCTCGTAGACCAGCGACACAGCACCCTTCGGAAACGTGCGCGCAGGCTCGGCGAGGCGGAAGGAGGCGGGGATGGTCCCGGTGTCGAAGAGGCGTTTGCCTTCGCCGAGGGTGATCGGATAGAGCCAGAGGTGGAGGCGGTCGATCACGTCTGCCGCAAGCAGTGAACGGATGAGGACGCCGCTGCCGAACATGTGCACTTGGTCGTACTCCTCGCGGAGCCGGCCCGCGGCCGCGGCATCCGGCAGCACTGTTGTGCCCGCCCAGCCCGGATCGGCCGGGCTGCTGGAGACGACGAACTTGGGCACCCGGTTGAGCGTGCCGCCGATCTCATCGGACTGGTGCGGCCAGTATGCTGCGAAAATGTCGTAGGTCTTCCGGCCGAGAAGCAGGGCGTCGATGCGGCTGATCTCCGCGCCGATGGCCGCGCCGGCCTCGTCATCGGACACCGGCGCCTGCCAGCCGCCGAAGGCGAAGTCGCCCTCGATGTCTTCTTCGCGGCCGCCGGGTGCCTGGTAGACGCCGTCAAGGGTGATGAACAGGTTCGCGACGATGATTCCCATTGCTCCAGTCTGGAACCGTGTTCCGGAGCTGTCCAGCGTTGGCGGATACTCGCGTCCTGTGCCGGGCCGGCGTGGCAGACTGGTGCCATGCTGCTCGAGGAGCTCGTGAGAACCACGGATGCCGTCGCGTCCACCCGCTCCCGGCTCGCGAAGGTTGATGCGCTGGCCGATTTGCTGCGCCGGCTTGAACCCGGGGAAATTCCGACGGCGGTCGGCTTACTGACCGCAAAGCCGCGCCAAGGCCGGGTGGGCGTTGGCTGGCGCGGCATGTCAGCGGCCATGGGGAAGCCAGCCGCTGAGCCCACTCTTACTGTCGCCGACCTCGATGCTGCGCTGGACCGGCTGCTCGTTACAGCAGGCGCTGGATCGGCAGCGGAGCGCGCCGCGACTCTTCGGACGCTTACGGCGGCAGCCACCGAACGCGAGCAGGCCTTCATCGCTGGCGTGCTGCTCGGCGAACTGCGTACCGGTGCACTCGAGGGGGTGCTGACCGACGCCGTTGCCCGTGCCGCCGATCGGCCCGTCGACGCCGTACGCCGCGCTGCCATGCTCTCCGGTGATCTCGGCGGTACCGCCTTGTTGGCGCTCACGGGCGCTGCGGCCCAGCTGGACGCTGTCGGCCTCGTCGTCGGCCGTCCCGTGCAGCCCATGCTCGCCGCAACCGCATCCAGCGCCGCCGCCGCGCTGGAAGTCACGGGGGAGGCATCCGTGGAATACAAGCTCGACGGGGCGCGCATCCAGGTGCACCGGGTCGGCGACGACGTGCGCATCTACACCCGCACATTGGCCGAGGTGACCCACCGGCTGCCCGAGGTGGTGGAGGTGGTGCGTGGACTGCCGGTGCGCGCTGTGATCCTCGACGGCGAGACCCTCACCCTCGACGATAACGGCGGCCCGCGGCCGTTCCAGGAGACCATGGCACGGTTCGGGGCGGACGCGGCGCGCGCTACGGTCCTTCATCCGTGGTTCTTCGACGTGCTGCACATCGACGGGCGCGACCTGCTTGAGGAGCCGCTGTCGACGCGCATCGGCGTGCTCGAGCGCATCGCTCCCGCATACCGGATCCCGGGGGAGATCACGGCGGATGCGGCCGTTGCTGAAAGGGTGGCGCACGATGCGCTCGCCGCGGGCCATGAGGGCGTGGTGGTGAAGGCGGTCGGATCGGCCTATGCGGCTGGCCGGCGCGGTTCCAACTGGATCAAGGTGAAGCCGGTGCTCACCTACGACCTGGTGGTGCTCGCCTGCGAATGGGGGTCAGGACGGCGCACTGGGCTGTTGTCGAACCTGCACCTCGGAGCCCTCGACCCGACGGGCGATTTCGGCGAACCGGGCGGCTACGTCATGGTGGGCAAGACATTCAAGGGCCTCACTGACGCCCTGCTGCGCTGGCAGACCGAGCGGTTCCAGGAGCTCGAGGTGCGGCGTACGGCGGGCACCGTCTGGACTGAGCCGGTCACCGTCGTCGAAATCGCGATCGACGGTGTGCAGCAGTCCTCACGCTATCCGGGCGGAATCGCCCTGCGGTTCGCACGGGTCAAGCGTTACCGCGACGACAAGACGGCTGCGGAGGCTGACACCATCCAGACGCTGCGCGGGCTGCTCCGGTCGTAGCCGGAAGCGGAAGAATCCTTCGAAGACAACCGTATCGGACACGCTGGAGGTGGCACCAGATTCAGGTCAGCGAGGCACCTGCGGCCCGCTTGTGCCCTTTCTTCAGCGGGCGTACCGTGGCGCTTAAGTAGGTCGCGTCCCGTGCGCGACGACGGCAGGCTGGCGTGGTATCCGAAAGGAGGCCAGATGACAGCTGAGACTGGCATTGACCAGGGCCGGTCAGCGTTCCGCGAGAGCCGCTGGACCGATGCCTTCAAGAACTTCCGCGACGCCGACCAGCTGGGCGGACTGCCGGCACCGGACCTTGAACGTCTGGCAACCGCGGAGATCCTGACCGGGGACACGAACTCTGGCCTGGAGACCCTTACGCGCGCCCACGAAGAGTACCTGGTTGTCGGCGACATCGTTGGAGCCGCCCGGTGCGCCGGCTGGATGGGGATGCAATTGATGCATCTGGGGGAGGTGTCCCGCGCCGGAGGATGGTTCGCTCGCGGGCAAAGGCTTTCGGACGAGCTGGACGGGCCGGACTCCGTCCAGGGGCTCTTGCTCGTTCCGGTGGGCCTGGGCAAGCTGTACGGCGGTGACCCCGCCGGCGCCCTGGAAGTCTTCGCCCAGGTTGCTGACTTTGGCCAAAGGTTCCAGGACAAAGACGTGTCGGCGTTGGCCCTCATAGGTTCAGGCCAGGCAACCCTCATGCTGGGGCGCAACGACGAGGGCCTCAGGATGTTCGACGAGGTTATGGTGGCCGTGACAGCGGGAGAAGTGTCCGCGGTCCCGTCAGGAATTGTCTACTGCGCAGTCATTGGCAACTGCCACCTGGCCTTCGATCTGGAACGGGCGCTGGAATGGACGGCGGCACTTGACCGCTGGTGCCGTACCCGCCCCGACATGGTACTTTTCAGCGGCCAGTGCCAGTCACACCGTGCCGAGCTCTTCCGGCTGCACGGAGCCTGGACCGAGGCGCTGGCGGCGGCGGCCATAGCTCAAGGACGTTCCACCAAGGGTGATCCACAGGCCCTTTACGGCGGCTACTACCAGCAGGGAGAAGTGCAGCGGCTCATGGGCAACCTGGATGCGGCAGCGGATTCCTACCGGGAAGCGGCCCGAAGCGGCTATGAGCCACAGCCTGGCCTTGGACTCCTCTTTCTGGCGCGCGGAGATGTGCAGCAGGCGCAGTCAATGGTCCGCAGGGCTGCCGGCGTCGCGGACGCCGCCACCCGCCGCCATCTGCTGCCTGCCCTGGTAGAGATCGAACTCGCCGCATCCGACGTGGAGGCGGCACGACGGGGTGCCGACGAGCTCGCTGCCTTTGCTCGGGAATGCCCCATGCCCATGGTCCGCGCGGTTGCTGGCCAGGCAGAAGGTGAGGTCCGGCTCTCGGAAGGCGACGCAGTGGGTGCTTCACAAGCCCTGCGGGAGGCGTGGAAGCTGTGGCTGGAACTCGGCGTTCCCTACGAGGCCGCGCGCTGCCGGGTATTGATAGGGCGGGCGTGCCGCGCCCTCGGCGATGAACCCTCGGCACTGATGGATTTAGAGGCCGCCCACACAGAGTTCCTGGAACTGGGCGCAGCGCCGGCCGCCGCCTGGGCGGCGTCGCTTATGCGGGAAGGAGCCGATGGCAACAAGGGGCCGCTGTCCCCGAGGGAGACGGAAGTGCTCCGGCTCGTTGCCTCCGGAGCGGGCAACCGGGCGATAGCGGCTGAGCTCTATCTCAGTGAAAAGACCGTGGCCCGGCACATCAGCAACATCTTCCTGAAGCTCGGGCTTTCCTCACGGGCGGCAGCCACCAGATATGCGTTCGAGCACGGACTGGCGGGATAAGGGCCTCCCTGCACATAAATACCCATAAGGTGCCAGGCACAGTTACATGTTTTGGCCGACGCGGACTGCAGGGCCCCGCCCGTAGCCTCAAAGCATGAACCTTCCAGTCCTTGCCGGCACCCTTTCAACGGTGCTGTTTGCCTTAGGAATGCTCCCTATGCTGGTGAAAGCCGCGCGCACACGGGACCTGGCGTCCTACAGTCCGGGGAACCTGGTCTTGAGCAATGTGGCCAATGCCGTTCATTCCGTCTATGTTTTCAACCTGCCGGCCGGTCCCATCTGGGCCCTCCACATGGCTTACGTTCTGGCGTCCGCGCTGATGCTTGCGTGGTGGCTGCGTTACAGGCAGACTGCCAGCACCAGGAGCGACGGCGGAACGGCAGTCCACGGGGAAGGTTCAGCCGTAGGAATCCACATAAGTGAAAAAGGGGAGCTGTGATGAACAACAACGACGCAACCGGAACGCTGGACACCATGATCATCGGTGGTGGGCAGGCCGGCCTTGCCCTGGGCTATTACCTGAACAAACAACAGCGGAAGTTCCTGATCCTGGATGCCAACCCGAGAGCCGGAGACGCCTGGCGTCAGCGGTGGGATTCGCTCCGGGTGTTTACCCCAGCCAAGTACGACGGACTCCCGGGGGCGCCGTTCCCGGCGGATAGGCTGTCCTTCCCCAGTAAGAATGACGTGGCCGGTTACCTTGAAGGCTATGCCGCAAAATTCAGCCTTCCCGTCCTTAACGGTATCCGTGTCGAACGCTTGTGGCGTGAAGGGGGCCGCTTCATGGCCGCCGCCAACGGCCAGCGCTGGGAGGCGCATAATGTCGTCGTGGCCACGGGCTGCAGCCAGGCGGCGAAGGTGCCTGGTTTTGCGGCGGAACTGGCGCCTTCCATCGTCCAGCTCCATTCCAGCGATTACCGGAACATTGAGCAGCTCCAGGAAGGTCCAGTCCTGGTCGTCGGGCTGGGAAACTCGGGGGCAGAGATTGGCATCGAAGTGTGCCGGACGCATCCGACGATCGTGGCGGGAAAGCCCGGAGGGGAGCTTCCGGTGAAGCATGGCCGGACCGCCGCACGGTACGTCCTGCCGGTGGTGCGGTTCGTCGGGTCGCACGTCCTGACCACCAGCACTCCGATCGGGCGGAAGGTGGCACCGTCCTTCAAGATGCACGCCGCACCCCTGATCCGGACGAAGTCCAAGGACCTGACAGCTGCCGGCGTGCGCCTCGTACCGCGGGTTGCCGGGGTGGAGAACGGGCTGCCAGTCCTGGCGGACGGGACCCGTCTGGACGTGTCGAACGTGATCTGGTGCACCGGATTCAAGGATGACTTCAGCTGGATCGATCCGGCACTTCTCGACGACGGCGGGCTGCCGCGGCAGGTACGCGGGGTTGCGCTTGATTCCCCCGGGCTGTTCTTCCTGGGACAGGAATTCCTGTACGCGGCAACGTCGGCCACGATTCCGGGTACGTGCCGCGATGCCCGCTACCTGGCCGGAAGAATGCCGGATTCCGTCAGTCGCCAGGCCGCCGCAGCTTCCACCTAAGCCTGCGGGCCACCCTTCGCTGATTGGCCTTCGAAAATACGGATGGGTAGCATGGAGGCTTTGCTTACCCGCTGTGAGAGGTCATTCGTGTCGTTTCCGAGTACCAGGGCCGCATCTGGCGGTGCCTCCGAAAACCCCGGCGGGCGGAAACCGACGTTCCGCCCGGAGGTCCAGGGGCTCCGGGCGCTCGCCGTCCTCATGGTGGTGACCTACCACGTGTGGCTGGGACGGGTGTCCGGCGGCGTGGACGTCTTCCTGCTGATCTCGGCCTTCCTGCTGACCCTCTCCTTCGTGCGGAAGGTCGAAGCCGGGCAGTCTTTCAACCTGTTGCCGCACTGGCTGCACCTCTTTAAGCGGCTGCTGCCCGCCGCCGTCGTGGTTCTCCTGGGTGTCCTCGCCGGCACCTGGCTGATTCTGCCGCAGAGCCGCTGGCCGGATATCCTGGACCAGGCCTGGGCTTCACTGCTGTACCGGCAGAACTGGTTGCTGGCTGATACCGCGGTGGACTACTACGCGCAGGACCACTCCGGCGCCAGCCCGCTGCAGCATTTTTGGTCCCTGTCCATCCAGGGACAGGTGTTCATCCTGTGGCCGCTCATCTTCGCAGGTGCCGCCCTCGTGTGGCGGCTCCTGCAGGGCCGCCGCCGTCTTCTTTTCTCCGGCATTTTCCCCGGGAGGGACGTCAGCTACCGGTTCGTCCTGCTCGTCGCCTTCGCTGGCATCTTCATCGCCTCCCTCCTCTTCTCAATCGAGCAGACGGCCACCAACCAGGCCTACGCCTACTTTGACACCAGGACCCGGCTGTGGGAGTTCGCGCTCGGTTCGCTGCTGGCCCTGAGTGTGCCATACCTGCGGCCAGGCAAGGCCCTCCGAATCGTGCTGGGCTGGGCAGGGCTTGCCGCCATGGTGTCCTGCGGCCTGGTGCTGACGGTTGACCGGTCCTTCCCCGGCTACATCGCACTCTGGCCGACCCTCGCTTCCGCCGCCATCATCGTTGCCGGCCAGAGCGGGAGCAGATTCGGCGTGGACAGGCTGCTGAGCTGGAGGCCGCTGGTGGCGCTCGGGGACAATTCCTACGCCCTCTACCTGTGGCACTGGCCGGTACTGGTCCTGGCCCTGGCTGGCGCCGGCATCGCGTCACCGAGCATCGGCCAGGGCCTGGGCGTTGTCGGGCTGTCGATCGTCCTGGCGGTCCTCACCACGCGTTTTGTCGAAAAGCCGCTGCGCGAATGGCACTGGCCGAAGCTGCGGACCCGGCGCACCGCCGTGGTGGTTGCCGCGTGCTGTGCGGTCCTGGCCGGCCCCGTCGCGCTCTGGCAGACAAGCATCACGGCTGAAGAAGCTGCGGCAGCTGCACAGCCGCGGGAGCTGACTCCGGGCGCTGCGGCGCTGGCGCCGGAAAACGCGGGCAAACCCACTCCGGCCGCACGGATCATCCCTGCGCCGGCCGCCATGAAGAAGGAATGGGCAGACATCGACGGACTGTGTACTGACGCAAATGTCCCTTCGGATCCCTTGCTGTCCGGCTGCCTGCAGAACACCAGGCCGGAGAACGTAACCAAGCGCATCGTGGTGCTGGGCGACTCGCACGCGCAGCAGTACATGGCCGCCCTGGGCCCGGTCGCCAAACGGCACGGCTGGGAAGTGGTGACGCTGCTCAAGGGCAACTGCCGCTTCGGCGCGGAATCGCCCGAGCGGGATCAGGACTGCAACGCGTTCAACCGCGCCAGTGCGGACTACGTCATGGAGCACCGGCCCGACGCCGTGTTCACCGTGGCGTCGCTGACACACGCAGAAGCACCGTTTGAAACCGAAGTTCCCGGCTACCTGGACGGCATCCGCCAGTTCACCGACGCCGGGATGGACGTGGTGGGGGTGCGGGACAACCCGCGGTTCAGCATCAACATGCCTGAATGCGTCCAGAAGAACGGTGCGGACGCGCCGGAATGCAACGCGCCGCTGAACGAGTCGCTGGCAGAGTCCTCGCCGCTGGACAGCTACCGCGGCGGGGCAGACCGGCTCCACCTCATGGACCTGAGCGACTTCATCTGCGCCGATGGCACCTGCCCGGCCGTGGTGGGCAACGTGTACGTGTACAAGGACGACAACCACCTCACCAAGACCTATGTGCAGAGCATGATCCCGATGTTTGAACAGCGGCTCCTGGCTGCCACTGGCTGGACCTGATGCCGGCCGCGGGTGCCGTTGCTCACATTGCGGCCGCGGAATAGGGGGATCGGCGCCGAGGTTCTAATATTTATTCAACACTTTCTGCACGGACCAGTCCCGTAATGACGGGCTGGTCATCAGTTGCAACCCCTACCCGTGAACGAATACCCAAGGTAAGAGGCGCACTCATGACCCAGCCCGAGCACGATCCCTTCGGCTTCATTGGCCTGACCTACGACGACGTCCTGCTCCTGCCGGGGCATACGGACGTCATCCCGTCCGACGCCGACACCTCCTCGCGGATCTCGAAGCGGATTACCGTGGAGACTCCGCTGCTGTCGGCCGCCATGGACACCGTGACAGAATCACGGATGGCCATCGCGATGGCCCGGCAGGGTGGTCTGGGCGTGGTGCACCGCAACCTGTCCATCGCCGACCAGGCCGACCAGGTGGACCGCGTCAAGCGCAGCGAATCCGGCATGATCACCAACCCGCTGACCATCCGTCCTGAGGCAACGCTGCAGGAACTCGACGAGCTCTGCGCCCAGTACCGCGTCTCAGGGCTTCCGGTGGTCGACGATGGCAACCGCCTCCTGGGGATCGTCACCAACCGCGACACCCGCTTTGTGCCGGAGTCCGACTTCCCGCTGCGGCTCGTCAGCGACGTCATGACCAAGATGCCCCTGGTCACCGGCCACGTGGGCATCAGCAGGGAGGAAGCCTCCCATAAGCTGGCCACCAACAAGATCGAAAAGCTTCCGCTCGTGGATGAGCAGGGCCGGCTCAAGGGCCTCATCACCACCAAGGACTTCACCAAGGCCGAGCAGTACCCGCTGGCCACGAAGGATGAAGAGGGCCGCCTCCGGGTGGGCGCCGCCATCGGCTTCTTCGGGGACGGCTGGGAGCGCGCCATGGCACTCGTGGACGCCGGCGTCGACGCCCTGTTCGTTGATACCGCCAACGGCCACTCCCAGGGTGTGCTGGACATGATCCGCCGCCTGAAGTCGGACCCTGTCGCCGCGCACGTGGACATCATCGGCGGCCAGGCCGCCACCCGTGAAGGCGCTCAGGCCCTGATCGACGCCGGCGCCGACGGCATCAAGGTGGGCGTGGGGCCGGGCTCCATCTGCACCACCCGGGTAGTGGCCGGCGTGGGCGTTCCCCAGATCACCGCAATCTACGAATCAGCCAAGGCAGCGATCCCTGCCGGAGTCCCGCTCATCGCCGACGGCGGCCTGCAGTACTCGGGCGACATCGGCAAGGCGCTGGTCGCCGGGGCCGACACCGTGATGCTCGGCTCGCTGCTGGCCGGCTGCGACGAGTCCCCGGGTGAACTGATCTTCGTCAACGGCAAGCAGTTCAAGAGCTACCGCGGCATGGGTTCGCTGGGGGCCATGCAGTCCCGCGGCAAGAACACCTCGTACTCGAAGGACCGCTACTTCCAGGCGGACGTGTCCGGTGACGACAAGCTGATCCCGGAAGGCATCGAAGGCCGCGTTGCCTACCGCGGCCCGCTGGCCTCGGTGGCGTACCAGCTGGTGGGCGGGCTGCGCCAGACCATGTTCTACGTCGGTTCCCCCACCATTCCCGAGCTGAAGGCCCGCGGCAAGTTCGTCCGCATCACTCCGGCCGGGCTCAAGGAGTCCCACCCCCACGATATCCAGATGACGGTGGAGGCGCCGAACTACGGTTCGCGCTAAGTGGCTGTGCCGCGCCCCGGACTAGGCTGAATCCATGTCCGAAGCGCGGCACCCCTCAGGGCTTAACCCCAGGCCGGATTCCAAACGGAAGCTGGCGGTCCGGCCGTACGCGCGTGCCGTAGCCCAGATTTTGCGGGTCAGCTTCCGGGCGTCTCCGGCCGCGGTGGTGATGAAGGTTGTTGGTTCCCTGATCTCGGCACTGCTGCCGCTGGTCACCACCTACTTCGCCTCGCTCACCACGACGGCGCTCGCGGCGGCCTACGCCGGCGATGCCGCGGCCGGCCGGCAGGCCATCGTCTACGTCATCATCACTGCCGCCCTGGGACTTTTCTGGGGTGCCTTCAGCAGCGTGGACCGCTACATCCAGCAGCTCATGAGCTTCAAGGTGGGCGCCATCGTTGGCGACCAGATGTATGAACGTTTCTTGGCGCTCGAATTCTGGCGCTACGACGACAAAGAGACTGTTGACCTGTACGACCGCGCCAAGCGCTTCTCCGATTCCTACGCACGGGTCCTGGACCGCATCGCGGCCATCTTCACCCAGCTGGTCTCCGTCATCCTTGCCATCGGCGCCCTGCTGCTGGTCAGCTGGTGGATCGCCGTCATCGTCCTCGTCGCGATCGTGCCCAGTGTGTACCTCCAGTTCAAACTGTCCCGGGAGCAGATCGCCCACTGGAACACGCAGGTTGACTCCCGACGCCAGCGCAGGATGATCGAGACCAACCTCCTCCGGCCGCAGCACATCGCCGAGATGCGCCTCTACGGCATCGTGGGCTATCTGATGGATTTCCGGTCCAGGCTCCGCGACGCGGATGAGCGCCGCCGCCTCGACTTCCAGAAACGCTATATCCCCAAACAGCTTGCAGCCGACGCTCTGCAGTACGGTGCCGAGGTGGTCTCCCTGATCTGGGTGGTGGGACAGATCATTGCCCGCGCCCAGCCGGTGGGGCAGTTCCTGTACGTCCAGCAGATCGTCAGCCGCGCCCTGTCCACCGCCAATAACCTCGTCTCTTCCCTGAGCTCGATCGACGAGGATCTGGCCAACCTCAAGGACTATGAGCTGTTCATGGCCCTGCCAGTGCATTCCCTTCACGCCCCGCCCCTGCTGCAGGCCCCGAAGGCCGTGGAACTCCGGGACATCCGCTTCACGTATACGGGCAGTGACATCGAGGTGATCCGCGGCATCAGCATGACTATCCGCCAGGGGCAGCACATCGCCATTGTGGGTGAGAACGGCGCCGGAAAGTCCACCCTGATCCGTATCCTGGCCGGACTCTACCGGCCGGATTCCGGCCAGGTGATGCTCGACGGCGTGGACCTCGCCGCCGTCGATGTCACCTCCTGGCACCGCCACCTGGCGGTGCTGAGCCAGGAGTTCCTCAAGTACGAGTTCGCCACCGCCGCCGAAAACATCTTCTTCGGAGACGTCGAATCACCCCGGGACGATGAGTTGATCCGCCGCGCCGCCGGAGATGCGGAAGCCCTGGACTTCATCAACAAGCTGCCCAACGGCCTGGACAACCACGTCAGTAACTGGATGGAGGACCCGCGCGGGCGGAAGGGCAGCGGGTTGTCCGGCGGTCAGTGGCAGCGGCTCGCCATGGCCAGGAACTTCTACCGGAATGCATCGTTTATGGTGATGGACGAACCCACCTCGGCCATCGACGCCTTGGCGGAGCACCGGATCTTCACCCGGCTCTTCGCCGACCGCAACAGCACGATCATCGCCATCAGCCACCGGCTCGCGACGATCGAGAAGGCCGACATTGTCTACATGCTGGAGGACGGCCGCATCGTGGAACAGGGCACCCACCGGGAACTGGTGGCCCTCAGGGGGCGGTACTTCAGGATGTTCGAATCCCAGCTCACGGTAGACGAATCCGAGGGCGTCTGAACACTGGGATAACCTAGAGCAGTGACTTACGAGATTGAGATTGGCCGTGGCAAGCGTGGGCGTCGTGCCTACTCCCTGGATGACATTGCAATTGTCCCTAACCGTCGCACCCGCGATCCCAAAGATGTTTCCGTCTCGTGGCAGATCGACGCTTACAAGTTCGACATGCCCGTCATCGCTGCCCCGATGGATTCAGCCATGTCGCCGCAGACCGCCATAGCGCTCGGCCGCCTGGGCGGCCTCGGTGTGCTGGACCTCGAGGGTCTCTGGACCCGCTATGAGGACCCGCAGCCGGTCCTGGACGAGATCGGCGCCCTGGAGGACGAGACCAACAGCCCCGCCGTGACCGGGCGCATGCAGGAGCTCTATCGGGCGCCCATCCAGCCCGAACTCATCACTTCACGCCTCGCGGAGATCCGGGCCGCCGGCGTCACCGTGGCCGGGTCTTTGACCCCGCAACGCACCCAGGAGCACTACAAGACGGTCGTGGCCGCCGGCGTCGATATTTTCGTGATCCGGGGAACCACGGTGTCCGCCGAGCACGTTTCGAAGGACCATGAACCCCTGAACCTCAAGCAGTTCATCTACGAGCTTGACGTCCCCGTCATCGTTGGCGGCGCGGCCGGCTACACGCCGGCACTGCACCTGATGCGGACGGGAGCAGCCGGGGTCCTGGTGGGCTTCGGCGGGGGAGCCACCACCACCACGCGACGCGCCCTGGGCATCCACTCGCCTATGGCTTCCGCCATTTCCGACGTCGCCGCCGCCCGCCGGGACTACATGGACGAGTCCGGCGGACGGTACGTCCATGTCATTGCCGACGGCGGCATGGGCACCTCGGGCGACATTGTGAAGGCAATCGCCATGGGCGCCGACGCCGTGATGCTGGGCAGCGCGCTGGCCCGGGCGGAAGAGGCTCCGGGCAAGGGCTGGCACTGGGGCCAGGAGGCCCACCACCTGGAGCTTCCGCGTGGCGACAGGGCCAACGTCGGCACCGTCGGGGCGCTTGAAGAAGTGCTCTTCGGACCAGGCCATCACACCAACGGAACGTCCAACCTCATCGGTGCGCTCCGCCGTTCGATGGCCACCACTGGTTATTCGGACCTCAAGGAGTTCCAGCGCGTCGACGTCGTGGTGTCGCCCTACGCCGGCAACTGAATACCACCCGGTTCCAGCCTGCCCAACCGTGCGGCAACGAAGTAGTCTGGGTTACTACCGGCACCCGGCAATGGAGGCGTTCGATGAAGAGTGTTCCAAACAACAGTGGGGCCCTTGGCCCTGCGGCCAGGGAAACATCGATTGAACGGCTCAGGGCCACTTCCGAGCCGGGCAGGGAACTGGACATCCTCATTGTTGGGGGTGGCATCGTGGGCACGGGGGCGGCCCTGGACGCTGTCACCCGTGGGCTCAGCGTGGGAATCGTGGAGGCCAACGACTGGGCGGCGGGCACGTCCTCGCGGTCATCCAAGCTGATCCATGGCGGCCTGCGCTACCTCGAAATGCTTGACTTTGCCCTGGTGAAGGAGGCCCTGCACGAGCGGGGCCTGATCCTTTCCGTGCTCGCACCGCACCTCGCCCGGCCGGTGCCGTTCCTGTACCCCCTGACCAGGCCGTTCCTGGAGCGGCCCTATGTTGGCGCGGGGATCGCCCTGTACGACGCGATGTCCATCACCGGCGGCCACAGCCGCGGTGTGCCTTTCCACAAGCACCTGACCCGCCGCGGGACGCTGCGCGCCGCGCCCAGCCTGAAGGACGGGGCATTCGTCGGTTCCATCAGGTACTACGACGGCCAGGTGGATGACGCCAAATACGTGGCCAACCTGGTCCGTACGGCGGCCTACTACGGTGCCCATGCCGTGAACCAGATGTCCGTGGTGGACTTCCTGCGTGAAGGTGAACGTGTGGTGGGCGCCAAGGTGGTCAACCATGAAGACGGCTCGCGGTTCAACGTCCGCGCCAAGCAGGTCATCAATGCCACCGGTGTCTGGACGGATGAGACACAGGCGATGGTGACGGACCGCGGGCAGTTGAAGGTCCGTGCGTCCAAAGGCATCCACCTGGTGGTGCCCCGCGACCGCTTCCAGTCCACGGTGGGGCTGATCTTGCGCACCGAGAAGTCCGTGCTGTTCGTCATCCCGTGGGGGCGGCATTGGATCATCGGTACCACGGACACCGACTGGAATCTGGACAAGGCCCATCCTGCGGCGTCCAGCAAGGACATCGACTACATCCTGGAGCACGTCAACAAGGTGCTGAAGCGCCCGCTGACCCGGGAGGACGTTGAGGGGGTCTACGCCGGCCTCCGCCCCCTGCTGGCCGGAGAGAATGATTCCACCGCCAAGCTGTCGCGTGAACACGTCGTGGCCCACCCCGTGCCAGGACTGGTAGTGGTGGCGGGCGGTAAATGGACCACATACCGGGTCATGGCCAGGGACGCCGTTGACGAAGCAACCAGGACCATGGATGAGCGGGTTCCGCCGAGCTGCACCGAGACCATCCCCCTCATGGGGGCCAATGGCTTCAAAGCAGCCTGGAACCGCCGGAACCGGACAGCCGAGGAATCGGGGGTACACGTGGCCCGCGTGGAGCACCTCCTCAACCGTTACGGCTCCATGCTGCCGGAAGTGCTGGCCCTCATCGGCGAAAACCCCGCCCTGGCCGAGCCGCTGCCCGGTGCCGACGACTACCTGCAGGCCGAGGCCGTGTACGCGGCCACGCACGAGGGCGCCCGGCATGTCCATGACGTCCTGACGCGGAGGACCCGGATTTCCATCGAGGCGTGGGACCGTGGTGTGTCGGCGGTTCCGGTAGTCGCTAAGCTTATGGGTGAAGTCCTTGGCTGGAGTGATGCGCAGCGCGAGAGCGAGATCAAGCACTACGTTGCTCGCGTCGAAGCGGAGCGGCTGAGCCAGCAGCAACCGGACGATGTATCCGCCGACGCCGCCCGCCTGGGCGTGGAGGATATCGTTCCGTTGCGCTGAGGGGCTCAAGGACCAGCTACTTGCCTCACTGAAGGGACACGCCTTGGCGGAACCACTTGACCGGTACGATGCCGAGCTCACCACCCCCGAGATGGTGATCCTGGAGCTGGAGGCATCGGACAAGACTGACGCAGCATCACAGCTGGGGGAGCGCCTTTTTGCAGCCGGGCGGGTCACGGACCTGCCGGGATTCCTGGGGCACGTCAATGCGCGGGAACACCAGCTCGCCACGGGCCTGCCGGGCGGAATCGGCCTCCCGCACGCCCGCAGCGAATTCGTGTCCAGGACCTCCATCGCCGTCGGCATTACCAAGTACGGCCATGCGCTGGATTTCGGCGCTACCGACGGCCCGGCGAACGTCATCCTCCTGATCGCCACACCCGCGAGTTCGTTTTCGGACCACCTGGAAGTCCTGGCCACGCTGGCACGCTCACTGTCGAAGGAGTCCTTCCGGGAGTCCTTGCGGCGGGCCTACGACGCCGAAGTGATTGCCGAGCTCATCAATTCCAGCCTCGTGTTCTTCGACCACTGAAAGAGCATTGCCCTAACCTGGTCCGGCGCAGCGCCTGCCCATTTAGTTTTTCTACAGAGGAACGAAGTACGGTTAAGACGTGTGGAAAACAGCCCTTAAGCCCCGATGGATCGCAGGCCTGATCTTCGCGCTTGCCCTTTCCGGGGTGTTCGTTCTGCTGAGCCAATGGCAGTTCGGGCGGTCCACGCAACCAGAGACTCCCGTCAACCCCGGCACCGAGGACGCAAAGGCGCTTACCGACACGCTCCGGCCGGGCGATTTTTTCCATGGATCGGTGGCGGACCAGATGGTTACCGCTGAAGGATCGTATGATCCGGCCAAGCAGGTCCTGGTCCCCGGGCGGCTGCACGACGGCGAGTCCGGCTACTGGGTGGTTTCGGCCTTCTCCGTCACCGGCGCACCTGTGCTCAGCGGCGCTGCCGCCTCCCCGCAGACCTGGATCCCTGTAGCCCGTGGCTGGGTGGCCGATCCGGCGGAAGCTGCCGCGCCGCCGTCGGGCACCGTTGCACTGACCGGACGGCTGTTACCGTCAGAGGCTCCTGTGCCAGCCACGGACCCGGGGGCCGGACGCGCGACGGCCGTATCCGTCGCGGAACTGATCAACGACTGGGGCGTGAGCAGCTACCCCGGGTTTATCGCCGCGGCGTCCGAGCTCGCAGACGGCCACGACGTTGGCGCGGCGGCAGTCGCCGGTGAACTGAAGCCCCTGAACATCGGTCCGCAGCCGCCGGCCCAGAAGATCAACTGGCTCAACCTCTTCTACTCGCTGGAGTGGGTTGTCTTCGCAGGTTTCGCCATCTTCATCTGGTGGCGCCTCGTCAAGGACGACTACCACCGCGATCTCGAAGACAACCTGGAGTACGCGGCGGGCGACGAGCCAGGCGGCAGTCCCGACGACGGACATCCTGACGATCGCGGAAACAGCACCCCGCAAGTACAGCCTTCTTCCGATCAGAATCAACAAGAGGTACAGCCATGATTGAACCGAAACCGGCCATGCAGGCACAGCCGTCCGACGAAAACGGCCAGGGCGCCGGGCCCAACGGCACAAATCCGGAAAAGGCCCCGGGCAAAGCCGGCAGGAAACGCCGTTTCGGCGGAACCGCGGCCCAGATCCGGTCGGCGCTGAAGTTCTACAAGGTGATGGCATACCTCACCGGCGCCATGCTGTTGCTGCTCTGCGCTGAGCTCGTCGCACGCTACGCTTTCGGCCAGTACCTGTTTGCCGGCGGCACCAATGCCGTCACCGGCCAGCCGTTCGGCCTGGGATTCGCCGCTGCCGAGCCCCAGGGCGTGACCGGCGGACTGAACGTTTCGGTGACCGTGCTGATCGTCCACGGCTGGATGTATGTCGTGTACCTTATGTCCAACTTCCGCCTGTGGTCGTTGATGCGCTGGCAGTTTGCCAAGCTCATCCTGCTGGCCTTGGGGGGCGTCATCCCGTTCCTGTCCTTCATTGTGGAGAAGAAGTTCCATACCGACGTCGAGGCGGAGCTGGCTGCAAACCCGCAGGCACCACAGCGGTACTGACTCCTGCCGGTGTCAGCTGCCCGGGGGAGTTCGATCCGTCACAGCAGGCTCCTCAAGGTGCGGCGGGGCAACGCCGCAAAGTAGGCTTGGAGGGTGACTACTCCCACTGCATCCCAGACTTCCCAGAAGCCGGTGCTGGTTGTTGACTACGGTGCCCAGTACGCGCAGCTGATTGCCCGCCGCGTCCGGGAAGCGAATGTGTATTCGGAAGTGGTTCCGCATACCTTTACGACCGAGCAGCTCCTGGCCAAGAACCCTGCCGCCATTATCCTTTCCGGCGGCCCCTCCAGCGTTTACGCGGACGGTGCGCCAAGTGTCGGAGCCGATCTCTTCGAGGCCGGTGTTCCGGTCTTCGGGATTTGCTACGGTTTCCAGGCCATGGCGAACGCCCTGGGGGGCAAGGTGGACAAGACCGGCCTGCGCGAATACGGCTCAACACAAACCACCATCCTCGGTGAGGGCCGCTCTGTCCTGGCCGGCATGCCGCAGCACCAGAACACCTGGATGAGCCATGGTGACTCTGTCCACGAGGCGCCGGAAGGCTTTGAAGTGCTGGCGACGACAGCCGGCGCTGAAGTCGCCGCGTTCGCCAACGAGGAGCGGTGCCTCTACGGCGTTCAGTGGCACCCGGAGGTGAAGCACTCCGCCTACGGCCAGCAGGTCCTTGAGAACTTCCTGTTCAAGGGCGCCAAGCTGGAACCGAACTGGACCACCGGGAACATCCTCGAGGAGCAGGTTGACCGGATCCGCCAGCAGATCGGCGACGCCAGGGTCATTTGCGGCCTCTCCGGCGGAGTGGACTCCGCTGTTGCAGCGGCGCTCGTCCAGCGCGCCGTGGGCGACCAGCTGACCTGTGTGTTTGTGGACCACGGCTTGTTGCGCGAAGGCGAGGCGGAGCAGGTGGAACGCGACTTTGTTGCCGCCACCGGCGTCAAGCTGTACGTCGCTAACGAGCAGGAACGCTTCCAGGCCGCGCTGGCCGGCGTCAGCGATCCTGAGACTAAGCGCAAGATCATCGGCCGCGAATTTATCCGCGCCTTCGAAGAAGCCGAACTGGCCATCATCGCTGAGGCGGCGGCCCACGGCGAGAAGATCAAGTTCCTTGTCCAGGGCACGCTGTACCCGGACGTGGTCGAGTCCGGCGGCGGCGAAGGCGCGGCGAACATCAAGAGCCACCACAATGTGGGCGGCCTTCCCGAGGACTTGCAGTTCGAACTCGTGGAACCGCTTCGTGCGCTGTTCAAGGACGAAGTCCGGGCCGTCGGCGCCCAGCTCGGCCTGCCGCAGGAAATCGTCGGACGCCAGCCGTTCCCGGGCCCCGGCCTGGGCATAAGGATTGTGGGCGAGGTCACCAAGGAACGCCTTGACTTGCTCCGCAAAGCTGACGCCATCGCCCGAGCGGAGCTAACTGCCGCAGGCCTGGACAACGAGGTCTGGCAGATGCCGGTGGTGCTGCTCGCTGACGTCCGCAGCGTGGGCGTGATGGGTGACGGCCGGACCTATGGGCACCCGATCGTGCTCCGCCCCGTCTCCTCCGAAGATGCCATGACCGCCGACTGGTCACGGCTTCCGTATGATCTCCTGGCCCGGATTTCCAATCGGATCACCAACGAGGTGGACGGCGTGAACCGGGTGGTTCTGGACATCACCAGCAAGCCGCCCGGAACCATCGAATGGGAATAGCAGCCTGAGTGGCCGGTCTCCGGGTCGGAGACCGGCCGCTGCCCTACCTGGTGGAAACCTCCGCAATTTGGCATGATCCAGTGTTGCGGTCTCTCACTGGGGCTTCTTTCCGGCTACGCTCGAAAGTATGCCGGTATGGTCCAGGGCGTCACGTGCAAGCGCAGAAAAGAAGGCAGTAGTGTCATTTGGTCAAGGCCACCCGGAGGGCTCCGAGGAGTTCAGGAAATGGCTGTCCGGTCTCAAGCCCGTCACCGGTGCAGACACCATGCTGCGTTTCACCAAGACCCCTGAAGGTTCCATCGACCTGACCCATGCCCATCCTTCCGGCCTGGCCCAGCTGATGGCCGGACGCCGCACGCGTCTCTCAACGCTGATCCGCGACCAGCAGCAGTATGTGGTTGCCGCCCGCGCGTCCCGAAATATCCGTTCCAAGATCTTCGAGCTCGGAAACGACCGGGGCATCGACGCCGGGTACCTCTCCGCGGGCACGGTGGTGTGGACCTCCGCCGTCGGTGGCAAACCCCAAAGGGTTTCCGCTCCCGTGATGCTCACTGCGATTTCGCTGACAGTCCGCCCCGGCGAGGATGACTACGAACTTCAGCTCACCGAACAGGCGCACATCAATCCGGCTCTGGTCCGGCACCTGAAAAACATTCATGGCATCGTCTTCGACGTCAACACGGTCACCCGGCTGGCCTACAGTACGGCCAGGTTCGACCCCCAGCCGGTCCTGGACAGGCTTGGCACGCTGATCCGGCCGATCCACGGTGCGGAGGCCGAGCACAACCTGCTGGTGTCCACCTTTGCAGATCTGTCCGGCAACCTTGATGACCCCTGGATCAACGAGGGCAACCCGCTGGTGGCTGCCCTGGCCAAGGCGGCGAACGGTGACGTGGTTGATATCGAGGAGCCGGACGCCTCGCGCTTTCCAGGTGTGGACAACCGGCACCCCGACGACGAGATGCTCTTGCTCGACGCGGACGCGAACCAGCAGTATGTCATCGATGCCGCCCGCGCCGGTGATTCCCTGGTGGTCAGCAGCCCGCCAGGCACGGGCCAGACGCAAACGGCCATCAACACCATCGGAGCGCTGGTGGATGCCGGCAAAACGGTGCTGGTGGTGGGCGACCGCAGGGCAAGCCTCAACGAGGTCGCAGGCCAGCTTGAATCCCTCGGCCTCGAATCCATCCTGTTCCAGCTCTCCGGAAACGCCACCCCGCAGCAGCTCAAGGCGCAACTGGTACGGGCGATCGTCCGGAACGAAAAATCACTCGAACCCCAGCTGGGTAACCTCCATAAGACGCTGACGGAACATCGGCACGCGCTGATGGATCATGTTGCTTCCCTTCATAACGTGCGCCAGCGCTGGGGGTGCTCGCCTTACCAGGCCATGCAGTCGCTGGCTGAGCTGACCTCCATCCAGCCGGCACCGGCTACGACGGTCCGGCTCAAACGGAGTGTGCTGGACAGCATCAGGGACCGCGACGAGCTCGCCGGCAGACTGCGCCGCGCCGCGGAGCTGGGCAGCTTCAGCCGTGCGTCCACCAAGAGCCCCTGGTATGGGGCCAGGCTGCTGACCCGGAAGGAGACCGAGGAGGCCCAGCAGCTTGCCCGCTCCGTGGCGAAGAACCTGCCAGTCCTGCGAGACCGGATGAATGACGTAGCGGAGCACGCCGAGATCCGCCTGGGCTCAACCTTCGCGGAGTGGGGTGCCCAGCTTGAGCTGCTGATGGCCGTCCGGGAAAGCCTGGACAAGTTCACCCCCGACATCTTTGACCGTCCCGTCCACGATCTCATTTCCGCCACTGCATCCTCCGCCTGGCGCCGCGAACGGAACATTGACATGGCCTCCATGCAACGGTCCCGCCTGCGCCGGGTGGCCAAGGAATACGTCCGGCCCGGAGTCCACATCGCGGACCTCCACAGCTCGCTCGTGCTCGTGCAGGAACAGCGCGCCTTGTGGGCCGGCTACGCAACGACCCAGCGCCATCCCGCCGTCCCCTCGGGCCTCGCGGAAATGAATGTGATGTACCGCTCGCTCGACCGTGAACTCGGCCAGTTGGGCGAGGCGCTGCGGCACACCCGGGAGGGCGGCTCGCTGGCTACAGCCGCTTACAGGGAACTCTTGGAACGGCTCGAGCGGCTGGTGGCGGATACGCATACCCTGAAGACGCTGCCGGAACGCACGTTGCTGGTGGAAAACATGCGTGAACACGGGCTGGGCGAATTGCTCGCCGATCTTGCCGAACGCGAGGTGCCGGCGGAGTCCGTAGCCGCCGAGCTCGAACTGGCGTGGTGGCAGTCCGCCCTCGAGGCGATGATCAGCGGTGACGATTACCTTGCCATGTCCGACGGTGAAGCCCTTCGTCAACTGGAGGCCGAATACCGGCTGGCAGATAACGCGCACATCGCCAGCGGCGCCGCGCGCCTGCGCTGGGACCTTTCCGGGAGATGGCGGGCAGCCATCGGCCAGCACCCGCGCCAGGCCGACCTCCTCCGCAGCCTGCTGAAGGACGGCAGGGTTTCGCTTGCCGCCCTGACTGCCCAGGCCCCGGAGCTGGTGCCCATGCTCGTCCCGGTGTGGTCCGTGAGCCCCTATCTCATGACGGGACTCCTTCCGGCCCAACAGCGCTTTGATGCTGTGGTCATCCTGGATGCTGAAGCAACCTCGCTCCAGGCTGTCCTGCCGTCCATCGCACGCGCCACGCAGGTCATAGCTTTTGGCGACGCCAGGATAGCCAGCCCGCGGACTTTCACCGTAGGCATCGAGAGGCTGGCGGCGGGTGAACCGGGACCCCAGCGCGTGAACAGCGCCTTCTCGGCGCTCTCAGAGGTGCTGCCGGTCTGGCGGCTCAATTTCGTGTACCGCGCCGTGGATGAGGACGTGGTCCTGCAGCTCAGCAAGAGTTTTTACGACGGCGGCCTCCGGCGCCTTCCGGAGGGCCAGTCGGCAACCGGTCTCGACAGGGCATTGCTGGTGGAGTACCTGCCGGACGGCACAGGGCTGCCGAGCGCGGACCATGAAGGCGTGGAGTCCGTGGCGGCCGAAGTCAACCGGGTAGTGCAGCTGGTCTTTGAGCACGCCCGGCTGCGGCCCCGCACCTCGCTGGCCGTTGTAACGGCCAGCCTGCGGCACGCGGCCCGGATCGGCGAGTCTATCCGGCTGCAGTTGCCCAATCATCCCGGCCTGGCTGGATTCTTCAGCGCGGGGCCCGAGTCGTTCCGCGTGGTGGACCTGGAACGGGCCCAGGGGCTGGTCCGCGACCATGTAATCTTTTCGCCGGGCTTCGGCCGCACCCCGCACGGGCGGGCCCTGCACAACTTCGGACCGCTCTCGGCCGAGGGAGGGCGCGAGAAATTCGCCCTGGCGATGTCCCGTGCCCGGAGGTCGCTGCACATCCTGACCTGCTTCAGGCCCGAAGACCTGGACCATACCCGGCTGGCACACGGCGCCGTTGACTTCTACGAGCTGCTGGACCGCGAGATTTCAGGCAACACGAACCTTGGCACTCCGGCGTCCCGGGCCGCTGCCAGCGAGCAGGCGCTCGGAGCGGACCCGCTGGTGGCCGATCTTGGCGACAGGCTGCGTGCCCGCGGCGCCCGCGTGTGGCACCAGTACGACGGCGTCATCGATGTTGTGGCTGCCGCCGACCCGCTGAGCACGATGGGCCAGGACGATGCTGAAATCCCAAGGCCCGTGGCGATCGAATCAGACGGTACTGAGCAGTACCGCACCATGAGCGTACGCGAGCGGAGCCGTCTCCGGCCCCAGCTCTTGGAGCGCCTGGGCTGGCGGTACATGCCGTTGTGGACCATTGAAGTCTTTACGGACCCGTCGGCCTGTGCGGACCGGATTGCTGGCTACCTGGGCCTTGAAAAGGTGGTTCTGCCGGGACGGGCTGCCGCCTCAGCGGTCTTCTTCGAGGATGATGTGGACTCCCTGACCCTGGGAAGCGACGACGGCGGTGGCCAGACGCCGGACGCCGGTTACGGTGCGGCGAACGGTCCTGCCGGGCCCAATAGCAACGAGGTCCGGGCGGGAAGCCTGGACGGTGAAGAGGAGGCGGCCTTGACCCCAAGCGGCACGAACGACGGCCCGGCCCGCAGCGAGGAGTCCGGGGCTGGCCCGGATTCGGTCCGGACCGGGCCGGAGGGCGTTCTTCCCAATAAGGCATCGGAAGATGACCCGCGCCGCTGGGGCGACGGCGCTGAGGACGATCACGACGCGTGGCTGAAGGAACAGAAACCTCCCCATTGGGGCTGAGCGGTCCGGCTCATTGGGCTGAGCATCAGCCGGCCGAACTTGGCCCGCCGCCCGGCCCCTCTAGGGCCCGACGAGGACAAAGAACAGCTTTCCCTTCGTGGAGGCGCCTGCCAGGCGGGCTGCCTGCGCGGAGTCAGATGCCACCACGATCAGTCCGTCCGTCTCGCCCGTATTGAGCCATTGTCCTGTCTTGCCGCCCTGCCCCGAGGTCCACAGTACGGGCACAGCCGAGGCCAGCACCTCGGAAGGGGACTGCTGCTCGTAGCCGTTCGCTCCGGTTAGTACGACGTTGACAAGTTGCCCGGGCGAAACCAGTTGGATGGACGACGGATCCGCCATCCTCAGGGGCACGGCTGCTGTTCCGGGGGGAGTGCCGGTCAAAAGACCGGGTCCCAGGAACTGCGCGTCCGTCACCAGCTGGCCCTTCCGCAGCGGTGCGGCCAGCTGCTTGCCGGTAACCTCGCTGCCGTCACGGATGGCCCCGTCCGTCATCAAGCCCGGAGGGACGTGTACCCCTTCCAGATCCTGGGCGGTCACGGCGGTGCCGGCCGGAAGGTCACGGGCTGCAGCCCATGCCGTAACGGTAGCGGCGGGCGCCGGGGTGAGCTGGTGGACGGTGATACCGGCGGCCAGGCAGAGCAGGAGCGCAACGGCGAGGCGGCGGTGCCGGCCGAGCCACCCGGCCAGCCGTTTGCCCCGACGCCGGCCGACCGGAGACGGAGCCAAGGGACGGCACCGTGGGGTTCGCGGCGTGGCGCTTCTTTGGCTGGAACGAAAGGGGGTAGCGGGCATGAGCCCACGCTAGGTCCGGCAGACGGCGGCACGACAGCGGAAAGGGCGCCTATGTGGACAACCAGGCCGTCGCCGTCGACCGATGGTGAAGCGACTGATGTTGGTGGGCCGCTCCGGCTTCAGTAAGGCGGACGGGGTGGATCAGCTGGCAGCGGCGGCCGGGGCGGGAGCGGGGGCGGTGGGCGCGGTGGCCGGAGCGGCAGGCGATGCCGGCGCCGGGGTGACAGTGCTTCCCTTGGCGTCGCGGGAGTCGGTCCGGTAGAAGCCGGAGCCCTTGAAGACCACGCCCACGCTGTTGAACTTCTTGCGCAAGGTCCCCTGGCATTCGGGGCAGGACGTCAGAGTACTGTCCGTAAACGACTGGACGATGTCGAAGGCATGGCCGCAATCCTTGCAGGCATATGCATACGTTGGCACTGGTGCTCCTCCTCTTGGGCAAACGAGAGGTCCCGTGCTGCCAGCGGGGGGAACTTTCCGTCCCATTAGCAGTCGCAGGGCCTGAGTGCCAATTCTATCACCCCGGCCCGGGCGTCGTTGTCCGCCCGGAGGCGTTCCCCAGGCGAATAAGTCCCGACGGGGTCAGAGCCGCCGGCACCTTCCGGTCAAAGTCCTCCGACGGAAGGGTTCCCGCGGGCAGCAGTTCGTGGTCGTAGATGATGGCCGCCAGGCGCACGTCAGGCCTGCTGCTGGCCAGTGAGCCGAGGAAGACGTCATAGTATCCACCGCCCTGGCCGATACGATTCCCGCTTCGGTCCAGAGCCGTAGCCGGAATGAAGAGGCCGGCCACCGTGGCCATGATTTCCAGGCCATGGCGGGTGCCTGCGGGTTCCAGGATGGGCGCATACCTGCTCCGCACGAATTCTGCCTCGGGAGTCCAGTGGACCCAGCTCAGCCGGCGCCCTGGTTCGCAGACTGGGAGCAGAACGCCGTGGCCGCGGGCGTGGAGGGCGGCCATCAGGGGCCCGGTGGGCGGCTCAAAGCCGACGCCCAGGTAAAGGCAGAACGTGGACGGGGTTCCGCCTGCGACGTTGTTGGCCCACTCGAGGCCATGGGCAGCCAGCCCTGCGCCGGCCTCATCCCGCTGACGGGCATCCATGCCGGCGCGGCGTTCGCGGTGCAGCGAACGGATGCCGTCCTTGGCTGATTTGCTGTCCTCGGACACTGCCGCTCCTCCCGCCCGGCGCCTCGCCGGATGTTGCGCTGCGTACCCCGCCTGGCGTCACTGCCCGACCGTTGCCGCTGCCTCAGTAATTACTGAATGAATGGTCCCTCCGCTAGATTAGTCCGGTGAGTACCACTAACCAGACAGTACGCAAGGCCGTTATTCCCGCTGCGGGGCTCGGCACCAGGTTCCTGCCTGCCACCAAGGCTATGCCCAAGGAAATGCTGCCCGTGGTGGACAAGCCCGCCATCCAGTATGTGGTCGAAGAAGCAGTAAAGGTGGGCCTCAATGACGTACTGATGATTACGGGCCGCAACAAGCGGGCACTTGAAGACCACTTCGACCGGGTTCCGGCCTTGGAGGCCAGATTGGCCGCCAAGGGAGACACGGCGAAGCTCGATGCCATCCAGGCCGCCAGCAACCTCGGCGACATCCACTACGTCCGGCAGGGCGACCCGAACGGCCTTGGCCACGCGGTACTCCGGGCCAAGCAGCACGTAGGCAACGAACCGTTTGCGGTCCTCCTCGGTGACGACTTGATCGACGCCCGGGACGAACTGCTCAGCACCATGATCGAAGTCCAGGCGAAAACGGGTGGGTCCGTAGTGGCCCTCATTGAGGTGGAACCGTCCCAGATCAGCGCCTATGGCTGCGCCGATGTCCAGGAAATCGACGGCGAAGGCTTCGTCCGGATCAACAAGCTCGTGGAGAAGCCGGAGGTAGACGAGGCACCCTCCAATCTCGCCGTCATTGGCCGCTACGTGCTGCACCCAGCGGTTTTCGAGGTCCTGGAACGCACCGGGCCGGGCCGCGGCGGCGAAATCCAACTGACTGATGCACTTCAGGAACTGGCCGCCGGAGACGAGGAGGGCTACGGCGTCTACGGCGTGGTCTTCCGCGGGCGGCGCTATGATACGGGCGACAAGCTCAGCTACCTCAAGGCCTGCGTCCAGTTGGCCATCGACAGCGATGACCTGGGCCCGGGTCTGCGCGAATGGCTGCCGGGCTTCACCGCCGGTCTGTCCAACTAAAGCCTGTGCGCGCCGGTCCCATTTGGCCAGTAACACTGGAATGCGGCGACCTCGTCCTGCGTCCCATCCGGTACCGGGACAAAAAAGAGTGGACCCAGGTCCGCGCGCGCAACAGCAGTTGGCTCGCCCCCTGGGAGGCTTCCAACCCGGCGCCCGGCGGAGGCCTGCCCGACTACCGGAACATGGTGCGGTCCCTTAATATCCAGGCTGCCCAAGGCACAGCATTGCCGTTCCTCATCACCGAACGGACTCCCGGCTACCGGGTGCCGGTGATCGTCGGCCAGCTCACCGTCTCTTCGATTGTGTGGGGCTCGGCCCTGATGGCAACGCTGGGCTACTGGGTGGATCAGGCAAGGGCCGGCCAAGGCATTGCCCCCACCGCCGTCGCCATGACCACAGACCATTGCTTCCAGACCCTGGGCCTGCACCGCATGGAAATCAACATCCGGCCCGAGAACCGCCCCAGCCTCCGGGTTGTTGAAAAGCTGGGCTTCCGTGACGAGGGGTACCGCCCCCGCTTCCTGCACATCAATGGGGAGTGGGCGGACCACCGCACCTTTGCCCTGACGTCTGAAGAGGTTCCGGACGGGCTGCTCCGGCGGTGGCTGGCGTCTGGCGCGTCATAAGTCCAATGATTTGCCACCTTGCCTGCGACACACCGGGGCGAATGCGGCAGCCACCGGGCTAATGCTCATACGGTTTTGATTGTGGACTTCCCCCTTAGCAGCTCAGTGATCCTTGTGGTTGCCGTTGTGCTCTGGATTGTGTGGGTAGCCCCGTATGTCCTCCGGAACCGCAGGCACCAGTTCCAGGCCGCAGCAGATTTACCGGTGGACGCACCAGCCACTGAATCATCGGACCCGAGGGCCGGGACGGTAATGAATATGACCGCCCAGCAGGAGAAAGCCATGGACATCAGAAAGCGCCCCGAGACCGCGCCGGACGCTGGCACCACCCCGACGACGGGTGGTTTCCGGATCCGGTACGGCCGGGCGGGCATCGCACTGGTGGGCCTGGTAGCACTCCTGACCGCCTTTGTTTCCGGCGTGCTTCTGCTGTTCAGGCTGGGCACTGCGTTGTTGCCCGGTTCTTGCCTGGCTGCGGCTGTTGCTGCAGTCGTCCTGCTCCGGTGGCTTGCCGTACGTGACCGCAAGGCAAAGGTGAATGCAGCTTTCAGCGCTGCGATGAGTGCGCCTCCCCGTCCACGGGATACACCCGTCAGCCGCCCGGCTCGGCCGGAGGCGGCTGCGAAACAGCCCGACAGCCCGCTGTTCGACGCCGAGGCCCACCAAGCCAAGCCCAAGCGCTTGACCGCACTGGAGCTCCGGGAAGCCGCATTGGCAGTGGCCCTTGAAGCCGGAGATACGAGCGTGAGGGCTGCAGCGGAAGCCGCGCCCGGCGGCACAACCTGGCAGCCCGTGGACGTGCCCAAGCCCGTATACGTGGAGGCGGCAAAGGCCGAACGGCCCGCCCCGGAGCCCCTCGACCTGCCTGAGGCTCCCAAAGCCGTGGGAAAGCCGTCCCTTAAGCAGGGTACGGCTGGCGCTGCGCCGGCTGCCCCCGCAGCCAAGCCGCTCACCAAGGCCCAAAGTGCCCTCAGCAACCTGGACGATGTGCTGCAGCGGCGCCGCGCCTAGGCCATTCGCCAGGTAAAAGCGCCGTTGAGACTCGTGAAGCCGGTGCCGGTTGGTAATGTGGCCGGAAAATTTGTAGCCTAGGGTCACCGGCGCCGCGGCTCCTACCGGAGAGCGGGCTGTTCCGGGGCTATAGCTCAGTTGGTAGAGCGCTTCGTTCGCATCGAAGAGGTCAGGGGTTCGAATCCCCTTAGCTCCACAAAGAAAGTCCTCTGGCCTGCGGCAACGTTGAGCCGGAGGGCTTTTCTCTTGGCAGTTCCCGAGACTGCGACGCCGGAACAGCGCGCCACTGCTGGATAGGACACAAATGACTGCTGAAGACGTAGACGCACGGAACCCAGACAGCGTGGCTGCAGCCTACTTCCGCGCGAAATTGAGGTTCGAGATCGACGTCATGGATGTTGCCGATGCTCCTGATGGCAGGTTCGTGCTCGTTGACACGCGGCGGCAGTCGTCTTGGGACCACGGGCATATCCCTGGTTCGCTGCATATACCCACTGCAGACATCCCGTCCCGTGCCCCGGAGTTGATCCCTGCCGGGACGAGAGTGGTGGTCTACTCATGGGGGCCAGGTTGCAACGGCAGCACGGTCGCCGCCCTGGCCTTCGCCGAGCTTGGCTATTCCGTGCGGGAAATGATCGGCGGTATCGAGTACTGGGCGCGGAACGGGCTGCCGGTGGAAACGGCCGATGGTGTGGGCTGCACTAAGCCGGACGGCATAGTGACCGCGCACCCTGGGTGACCGGCCGCCGTCGAGCCCTGGACGCACAAATGGGGTGACGACACGTGATCTGACGTGTCGTCACCCCATCTGGGTATCTTGGGCGGGTCTGGGTGGCCCCAGCGGCCAACGCCGCCGGCACCGAAAGACTTAGGCCGTAACCGCCAGTGCGTCGATCTCCACCAGCATTACCTCGTGGGGGAGGTCAACGAAGACAGTGGTGCGGCTGGGCAGTGCGCCGCTTGGGACGTTTTCGCGGATGAATTCTCCGTAGACCTCGTTCATCGCCGCGAAGTCGTCGCGGGTGGTGAGGTAGACGCGGAACATGAGGACGTCTTCGACGGAAGAGCCGCCGGCCCCGAGGATAGCCTTGACGTTCTCCAGGGTGCGGCGGGTCTGGACGCGGACGTCGCCCTCGCCGATGTACTGGTTGGTGGCGGGATCCATAGGGCCCTGGCCCGAGACCTGGAAGAAGCCGCCCTTCTTGATGCCCTGGGAGAATACGTGCGCCGGGGCGGGGGCGTTGTCGGTGAGCACTACGGTCTTTTCATTCATGCTGAGTTCCTTTCGTGGCTGATCCAGCCGAGGTCACGGGAGATGGCCTCGGTGCTGGCTTTGAGATCGGGCAGCAGCTCAAGCATTCCTTCATAGCTGAGCATCACTACCGGTACCGAACAAGAGGCTGCGGCAACAACGGCGCCGCCGGCATCGCGGATGGGAGCCGCAATGCAGTGCACGAACGCTTCGTGCTCGGCGTTATCGTGTGCCCAGCCCTGGATCCTGACCTGCTCCAGTTCGGCCAGCAAGGCTTCCGGCGAGGTCAGGGTGTTGTCGGTGACTTTCACGTAGTCCAGCCCCGCCGCGATCTTTTCCTGCCGGCTCCGCGGCATATCGGCGAGGAGGACTTTCGAGACAGCGGCCGAGTGCAACGAAGCAGTCAGGCCGATGCGCGAGTACATACGGACAGGGTGGTGCGACTCGAACTTATCGATGTACACCACCTCGGTGCCTTCGAACGCCGCCAGGTGCACGGTGTGCCCGGTGCGGCCGTTCAGATTCGCCAGGTGGGGGTGGGCCACCTTGCGGATGTCGCGCTGCTCCAGTGCGAGCGAGGACAGTTCAAACAGTTTGGAGCCGAGCATGAACCGTTGATCCTCGTCCCGCACCACAAAGCGCTTCTCCTCCATGGCGTGCAGGAGGCGCATCACCGTGGTCTTGTGCACGGCGGCCTTGGACGCCAGCTCGTCCAGTGTCGCTGGCTTGACTGCGAGTTCTGCGAGCAGGTCGATGGCCCGCAGTAGGCTCTGGCTCACCGTGTCACGCTCCCGTTCTGGTGTTGAAATGTCCGTGTTCAACGTGGATAGCGGCCCAAGCGTCATCTGAAGAATCCAGGATGGCCGACAGCTGCGCGGCGTCGGGCAAAGGGCCGCGATCACCGTGGACAGTGAGGGTGCATGCCGCCGCGACGTGGCCCCTGCGAAGACTCGCCTTCTGCCCCAGGCCAAAAAGCATGCCGCTGAGGTATCCGGCGGCGAATGAGTCGCCGGCGCCTACAGGCTCGACGACGGCAACGGACAGTGCTGGCACCTCTTCCCGGGTGCCGTCCCCGGCAGATTCCCCTCGCGTGAGGGCAATCGCACTGATCGCCTCGTTCTTGATGACAAGCACTTCGGGGTCTGGCAGCATGCCGCGCAGTTCCGCCTCGTCTGTGGTGCCGAAGGCGTGCTCAGCTTCGTCTTTTCCGACCAGCACGACGTCGGCCAGGTTCGCCAGCCGCTGCAGGACCGAACGGTCCTGGCCTGCCCATAGCGCTGCGCGCCAGTTCACGTCGAAACTTATCGTCCGACCGTCCCGAGGCGCTGTGAGGATGGCCTCGAGCAGGTTCAGGCAGTCGGGGGAGAGCGCTGCGGTAATGCCGCTCAGGTGGATGAGCGCGGCATCCTTCAGCAGGGAAAACACCGCCGGATTAGCCAGAGTGGCGCGTCCCATCGTCGAGGCTGCGCTGCCTTGCCGGTAGTAGAGGACGGAGCTGGCGCCGTCGGGGTTTGACTCCTGGGCGGGCACCTTGATGTAGAGGCCGGTCGGCAGGGAATCGTCGACTTCGACGCCGGACACCCCCACCCCATGGTCCCCCAACTCGTGCAGGATTCGCGTTCCGAAACCGTCCCGGCCCACGCGGCCCACCCAATGGGTGTCCAGACCCATGGCAGCCAAGCCCATGGCCACGTTCGACTCCGCCCCACCAATCCCACAGTGCAGCTCGGTGGCTTGATGCAGGGGAACGGCCTGCACAGGGGTCAGCATGGCCATCGTCTCGCCAACACATACAGCAGACAGCATGTAACTCCCGTACCAACTTGTGCGCTTTCCAGCGGCAAACGTGACCGCAGTCCAGAGGATCTACGGCGGGTTGAGGGGCCCGGCAGGCGTGCCGTGGCCTTGACTCTCAATCCGCGACCATGTTAGACATATCACCAGCAGCTTTGCAACCAGCGTTGCAAAATACGCAACGTAACAAAGTCCCCGCCCACAACGCAGCTTCAAGAACGCAGCACCGCGAAAGGGAAAGACCCGTGAAAAATTCCGCGTTTGGCGCAGAAACTACGGCTCCGGCCATTTCAGCCCAATCCATCGCCGCCCTGGCAGAGGTGCGGCTGGACTGGCGACACAAGGCCGTCCCCGCCACGTCCGGCGGGACCACGCACACCGGGTTCCTCGCTGCCGGCCCCATGCTGGCAGACCTGCAGACGCCGCTGCTCACCCTCGACGCCACAGCCCTGCGGAACAACGCAGATCGCCTCGCCTCCTGGTGCGAGGAACAAGGCGTGCTGCTGGCCCCCCACGGCAAGACCACCATGGCTCCCCAGCTCTGGGCCGAACAGCTCAACCGTGGCGCCTGGGGCATTACGCTGGCCAACTTTGCGCAGCTTCGGGTGGCCCGCGAGTTCGGTGTTCGGCGCCTCCAGCTCGCCAACAGCCTTACCGATCCGCACGCCATCGAGTGGGCCGCTGCAAACGCGACTGCCGAGGAACCTATCCTTTCGTGGGTGGATTCGGCCGGTACGGTCGAGGTCATCGAACGGACGCTGGCTAACAGCGGTGCAGTCCTGGATGTCCTGGTCGAACTCGGCGCCCCGGGAGGCCGCACCGGTGCCCGCTCGCTGGAGGCCGCCTTGGTGGTCGCCCGAGCCGTCGCTGACTCCAAGCACCTCCGGTTGGTGGGCGTCAGCGGGTATGAAGGCTCGCTTGCGCACACAGCGGACGACGCCGGTCTGGCCGCCGTTCGCGGCTACCTCGCCCAGATGCGGCTACTTCACGAGCAGCTGCTCGCGGCGGGCCTCTACGGCACAAAGTCGGTCATCGTCACTGCAGGCGGAAGTGCCTACTTCGACGACGTCGTGTCCGTCCTGTCGCCCTGCATCGCTGAGCGGGCAGACGCCAGTCCCCGCGTCGACCTCATGATCCGCAGCGGCGCGTACATCATCCACGACGACGGTTTCTACCGCCGAATCTCACCCTTCGCCCGGAAAGGTGAACACCCTTTCAAGGCTGGAATGCACGGCTGGGCGCGGGTCGTCTCGCAGCCTGAGCCCGGCCTGGCCATCCTGGACGCCGGCAAGCGCGACCTGCCTTTCGACGAAGGCCTGCCCCGCCCCCAGCTCATCGGGCCAGTCCTTGGCGGCGCCATGGAACCGATCACCGGAGCAGAGATCATCTCAGTCAACGACCAACACTGCTTCATGACCTTCGACCCCGAAACCACCACGGTGCGCGCGGGCGACGTCGTCCGGCTGGGCCTCTCCCACCCGTGCACCGCCTTCGACAAATGGACCATCATCCCTGTGCTCGCGGACACGGACGGCGACCAATCCGTCGTCGACCTCATCCACACCTTCTTCTAGGACCGCCATGAAGATCCTTATCAGCAACGCCACCCTGGTGGATGGCACGGGCGTGGACCGCCGTGCCGCGGACGTCCTGCTGGACGGTCCGGTGATTGCCGCCGTCGTCGACGCCGGTTCCGTCACCGCGGCCGGCACCGGCGCAGACCGCACCATCGATGCCACCGGCCTTGTGCTGAGCCCGGGCTTCATTGACATGCACGCTCATTCTGACTTGCAGCTGCTGATTAATAGGGGCCACTACGCCAAGCTGAGCCAGGGCGTCACGACGGAACTGCTGGGACAGGACGGGTTGTCCTACGCTCCCGTGGATGACGCCACGCTGGCCGGGGTCCGGGAAAAGATCGCAGGTTGGAACGACAATCCCGACGACTTCGACTGGAACTGGCGGACAGTAGGCGAATACCTCGACCGCCTTGACGCGCCGGAAAAAGAAGGCCGGATCGCCACCAACGCCGCCTATCTCGTACCACAGGGAACTGTCCGAGCACTCGTGATGGGCTTCGAGGAGGGCGAACCCACGCCTGAACAGCAGCAGCGTATGCAGGATGTGGTGAGCGCCGCGATGGAGGAAGGCGCTGTGGGCATGTCCTCCGGCCTCACCTATACCCCGGGAATGTACGCCCAAACCGAGGAACTGGCCGGGCTTTGCCGGGCTGTCGGCGCGCTCGGCGGCTTCTACGCACCTCACCACCGTTCCTACGGCAAGGGCGCACTGGATGCCTATGCGGAGATGATCGGGCTGAGCAGGGACACCGGCTGCCCCCTGCATCTTTCCCACGCCACCATGAATTTCGCCGAAAACAAGGGCCGCGCCAGTGAACTGCTGGATCTGATCGATGAAGCGCTTGACGCCGGTGTGGACATCACTTTGGACACCTACCCTTACTTGCCTGGTGCCACCACTCTCTCCGCGATCCTGCCGAGTTGGGCATCATCAGGCGGTACAGAGGCCACCCTGGCGCGCCTGGCCGACCGTGAAACCTCGGCGAAGATCCGCGAGTCCGTGGAGATTCACGGTTCCGACGGCTGCCACGGAGTGGTCGCGGAGTGGGACACCTTGGAGATCAGCGGCGTCCAAAACCAGGCGCTCGCCGGCTACATAGGCAAGACCATCGCGGCCGTTGCGAAGGAAGAAGGCCGCGCACCCTTCGAGGTCTTCACACAGATCCTTTTGGACGACCGCTGCGGCACCGGCATCCTGCAGCACGTGGGCCACGAGGAAAACGTCCAGGCCATCATGAAGCATCGCACCCATACCGGCGGCAGCGACGGCCTGTTGGTGGGAGCAAAGCCCCACCCGCGAGCCTGGGGCACGTTCCCCCGTTATCTCGGCCATTACTCCCGTGATCTGGGGCTCCTCAGCCTCGAGGAAACCGTGCACCACCTCACCGGCCGCCCCGCCGCCCGCCTCAAGCTCCACCAAAGGGGACTTATTCGCGAAGGCTACGCGGCCGACGTCGTACTTTTCGATCCGGAAACCGTCCGGGACCAGGCCACTTTTGATAACCCCCGCCAGGCAGCAGCCGGCATCCACTACGTTTTCGTCAACGGCACGGCAGCCATCGACGGCGGCAAGCCCACCGGGGTGCGCGCCGGCCGCGCCCTGCGTCGCATGAGCGACGGCCTCACCCGAGAAGGAAGCAGCACCACGTTATGACCCCCGAAGAATTCGTCCGACAGCTGGAAGCCGACCTCGCCCTTGCCGTGGTCCGGGCCCCGTCCATCACAGACGCCGCGGATCTTTGCCGCGCGTTGTCCGACGGCGGCATCCGCAGTGTGGAACTGACATACACCACGCCGGACGTGCTCAGGCACGTACGGCGCGCGGCGGAAACGGCCGCGGAGCACGGTGCCGCTGTCGGGATCGGCACGGTGATGACCGGTGACCAGGCCCGTGCAGCTATCGACGCCGGGGCTCAGTTCCTGGTGACGCCCGGGCTCCGCCCGGAGGTGGCAGCAGTGGCCGCTGCAGCAGGCGTGCCATTCAGCCTGGGTGCCATGACCCCCACGGAGGTGGCGCAGGCACTGGACCTGGGCTCCGCCGCTGTGAAAATTTTCCCCGCCCGGCAGCTCGGTCCGGTGTACCTGAAGGACCTGCAGGGCCCCTACCCGGGCGTCCGGCTGCTTCCTTCAGGAGGCATCGACGCCTCCAACGCCAAGAGCTACCTCGACGCCGGTGCTGCCGCAGTCTGCTGCGGCACCAGCGTGGTCCCACCGGCAGCTGTCGCTGCCGGCGACTGGGCAGACATCGCGGCACGTGCCGCCGCCTTCACCGGCACCCTCAAGTAAGACTTACCGAGAAAGAAAAACTTCCATGAATGAATTCCTCGACTGGCTGCGGCACGACACCGCTGGCCTGCTGCTCCTGGCAGGCGCCGGCATCGCGCTTCTGCTGTTCCTGATCATTAAGGTTAAGCTCGAACCGTTCATCGCACTGGTGGGAACCGGCGTGATCGTGGCCTTGGTTGGTGGGATCTCGGTGGAGGCCCTGGTGGGCTCGGCCACCAAGAGCAGCGACGCCCTCATCGAGAAGGGCTTCGCTGGCATCCTCGGCCACATCACGGTCATCATCGGCCTCGGTACGGTGCTCGGCGCCATCCTGGAGCGATCCGGCGGTGCGGAAGTGCTGCTCGGAAGGCTCGTGAAGATCTTCGGCGAAAAGGGCACCCCGCTCGCGATGGGCATCACCGGCTTCGTGCTGGGCATTCCGGTGTTCTTTGATATCGGCATCTTCGTCTTGGCACCGTTGGTTTATGTCGCTGCCATTCGCGGTGGCAAGTCCCTCGCACTGTACGCACTTCCCTTGCTGGCCGGCCTCTCCGTCACCCACGCGTTCCTGCCGCCGCACCCCGGCCCCGTAGCCGCTGCCGGTTTGTTCCATGTGGACCTGGGCTGGATCATCCTGATGGGCCTCATCTGCGGCATTCCCGCCTGGTTCGCTTCCGGTATCCTGTGGGGCACGTGGATCGGCAAGCGCGTCATGGTCAATGTTCCCGAGGACCGGATCGTTCCCGAATCCGATGAAGCAAAGGGCCACGAGCCGTCCATCGGACTGGTGCTGCTGGCAATCGGCCTGCCCATGATCCTCATCCTCGGCGGCACGTTCGGCAACATTTTTGCTCCGGCCGGGCCATTCCGCGACACCCTTCAGTTCTTCGGCAACCCGGCCATTGCCCTGACTGTCGCTGTGCTGATGGCCATGTGGCTGCTGGGCATCCGCCGTGGCATGACCTCCGCCGAGCTCAGCGAAATTACCGGCTCCTCGCTGCGTCCGGTCGGCATGATCCTGCTGGTTGTTGGCGCCGGTGCCTTCTTCGGCGCTGTTCTGTCTGCCACGGGTGTCGGGAAGGCCGTGGCGGATTCGTTGGCCCAGGCCGGGCTGCCCATCATCCTGTCTGCCTTCGTGATCAGTGCGGGAATGCGCATCGCCCAGGGCTCAGCCACTGTGGCGATCGTGACCACTGGTGGCATTCTGGCTCCGAGCCTGGCCTCGGGCTATTCCCAGCCGCAGCTCGCCCTGATCGTGATGGCCATTTCCTCTGGTTCCATCATCGCCAGCCATGTCAACGATGGCGGCTTCTGGATCATCTCCAAGTATTTCAACATGTCCGTGAAGGACACCCTGAAGACGTGGACCGTGCTCGAGACCGTGCTGTCCATCGTCGGATTCGGAATGGCGGCGCTGCTGTACCAGTTCGTGTAGGAACGCGCAGGTACCGGGACGACGGCCTCGCGGCCACTCATCTGGAAAGATGAGTGGCCGCCCCTCACAAGGTGGTTGCGTTACGCCTAGTGAGCGATCGCCGCCGCCCGGAAGTCGTCCAAAATGCTGCCGTTCGCCAGCGTGGATGAGATGCCGGCCTTTCCGGCCTTACCGGCGAAGAGCTGCACGTCAGCTGCCCGCAGGGGAACAGCAGCCACAACGTCCGCGTTGCGATAGACCGTCACAATGCCATCCACGTAGCCGGCTGTCAGGACGTCTCCGGCCTCGAATGAAGCCTGGACGTCGCCATACGAGTACCAGGCGTTTTTGTCGACGCCCAGTGTGGAGACCCGCACGGTCTTCGTGGAGGCGTCGTAGACCGTTGATACTGCAGCCGAGTGGAACGGTTTTCCGGACTGCGCCTTCAGGAGTACTCCCTGGACGGATTTCGGCGCGATGGATTTCAGCGTCACCGAAGCCGTCTGGTCTGATCCGAACGTGCTGGAGTAGAGCAGCGAACCGCCCTGCAGCAGATTGAGGGCCTTGTCCTTGATGACGTAGGACTGGGGTCCGTCCTCGCCGCTCCACGAACTGCCCACCTTCCCGTTGGCGCGGTCAAAACTGTCCAAAACGGGTGCCATGACCCGGAATGAACGGACCGCGTCAGGTGCCGCCAAAAACCGTGCGTTACCTTCCTGCTTGGCCGTGATGGTGCATGTCCCGGCCCCGGTCAGGTGAACCGAGGTGTTGAGCAAAGTACATGCCCCAGCAGCAGTGAACGCTACGGGCAGGCCCGACGTTGCTGTGGCGCTGACGGTGAAGTCAGAGTCGCCCACCGTCTTGGGCGTGATATCGCCGAACGAGATCGACTGGCTGGCCGGTGCCGGCACATCCACCGTTCCCGTGGTGGCATTGCCTGCCTTGTCGATGGCCCGGAATTCCACCGTTGCCGCCGTGCGTCCCGCCGGAATGGACGCTGAGTACGGCGCCCACTCAGCCGTCCCGATGCGGTAGTCAAGGGAAGCAACACCGGAATACGGATCGGTCGCCGTGAGGGTGAGCGTCCGGTCTTCGTCGAGGGTGGCAGTTGTTTGGGGCACGGTCCGGTCGATCTTCAGGGCGATCGATGTTTCCTCGGACAAGTTCCCGGCCTCATCGCTTGCCCTCGCCTTGACGGTGTGGGCGCCGTCTGATGCCACGTCGAAGGAAGTGGAATACGGAACCCAGGCGCCGCCGTCGACCGCTACTTCCACGGTGGGAGCCGCTGTGAAGTTATCAGTGGCGGTAGCGCTCACCGTGACCGGGCCCAGGTACCAGCCTTCACCACCGTTAGGTGCTGAAGGCGCTGTGCCGAACGTTACGGTTGGGGCGGAATTATCCGCGAACTGTGGACCTACGCTTTCCAGTGTGGGGACTACCGGATTGATGGATCCATCCTCAGCGTAGGTGAGACGGTCGATGGTGGTCTCTCGATGCATCCCGTCTCCGCCCGGTATGGCAAAACGGTGGTAGACGATGTACCAGTCGTCTGTACCTGGCACCTGCAGGATGGAGTTGTGGCCGGTGCCAAGGATGCCCAGTTCGGGTTTCTTCTCAAGAATGACTCCCTTGTACGTCCACGGGCCGGCGATGCTGCTGGCCGTGGCGTAACCGACGCGGTAATTTTCGCTCCTGGTGTCGTCGATCGAGTAAGTCATGTAGTACGTGCCGTTGCGCTTGTGGACAAAGGCGCCTTCCCTGAACTGGTCAAGACCGCCAATGGTCTTCACGTTCGCAGCGTTGTAGGACACCATGTCCGCGTTGAGCGGCACATAGCGCGCCGTACCGTTGCCCCAGAACAGATAGGACACCCCGTCGTCATCAGTAAAGACGGCCGGATCGATTTGCTGGGCACCGCCGAAGGCAGCCTTGTTCACCAGTGGAGCGCCGGAGTCCACAAACGGCCCCATGGGAGAGTCAGCGACAGCGACACCGATGCTTTGACCCGCGCAGAAATACAGGTAGTACTTACCGTCCTTCGAAGCCGCAGTAGGCGCCCACGCATTGGAATGCGACCAGCTGACGTCCGCCAGGTCCAGCACGACACCTTCATCTTTCCAGTCCACTAGGTTCTTGGAGGAGAAGACGGAGAATTTCGTGCTGCCCCACGAGGCGATTCCATCGGTCGTGGGGTAGATGTAATACGTGTCTCCATACACGACAATGTTGGGGTCAGCAGTGTAGCCGGGCAGCACCGGGCTTCTCATTTCGAGCGCCGACAAGGTCCATACCGCGGTTGTACCATCCGGCGCGGTAACCGTGTAGGTGACCGGCTTGGTCAGATCCACGTTCGCTCCGGATGCGGGGCTCGAGACAGCACCGGGGACCAGGCTGAATGTTGGAGCGAGCTTACTCAAATCCGTTCCCGGTTTGACGGGAAAGGTGGCCTTCTTGCCTGCGTTGTCTACGATAGGTGCCACTTTCAGGACGTTGGCATCGGTAAGGGAAACATCCGCGATGCCGGTCTTGTCGCCCGAAATGTTCCGGACTTCGTCAGCGGATAAGGCCCGGTTGTAGATCGCGAATTCACGGATGGAGCCGTTCAGGGTTTTGTCCGGGCTGTAGACGGATTTGCCGAGGTAGTTTGCCGTGGTGCTGCCGGAGCCGATGTCCGCCGGGTCGAGCGTGGCGTTCAGGTTCTCTCCAACCTTGATGCCGTCGAGGTACACGGTGGCAACTGTTCCCTTCAACGTATAAACGAGGTGCTTCCAGGAATCACGGGGAAGGGCGGAAGTGCTGTTGGCAACTTGTTCTGTTGTCCAGTTGCCTGAGGCGATCCCGGTCTTGTAGGTGGAATTTCCCGTCGCGAACAGATAGCCGTTACCGACGCCGGCGGCGTCGGTATTGCCGAATCCGTAGATGAAGTAGGCCCCGCTCTGGGCAGCGCTGACATTCACGTCTGCCTCCACTGTCACGTCCTGGACACCGGACAGGATGTTGTCCGGGACGTCCACGTAACCGCCGGCTCCGTCGAGTTTGAGGGCGCCATCCGGCTGCCAGCTGGCGCCGCCGACGATCTTGCCGTTGAGGTGGTTGCCGGAGGAATCGGCGACGTCCGTTCCCGAGGTCTGATTGAAGGTGTAGCGGAGGATTTCACCGTTTTCGTTGGCCGGGACCGGTTTCGGCGTCTGGCGCAGTGCGTCCAATTCGGCCTGTGTTACGGGGAGAACAGTTCCGTGCCGTGGGCTGGCCGGTAGCTGGTAGTTGGTGGACAGCTTCCAGTTGGGAGTCTCCAGGCTGGTGCTTTCGAGCGGAATGTAGCCGCGTCCGCCGAACTCGTCCACGAACAGGTAGAACTTCTCCTCTGTGTTGGATTTGAACACGGTGGGGCCTTCGACGGCGGCAGTTCCCGCGTTCTTGCCGATGCACGAGCTCAGGAGGGACCAGTTCCGTGGGTTGGTGGTCGGAAGGTCAACGGCCTGGAGGTTCTTCGATTTTTCTTCCATGATGTCCACGCAGCCTGAAACGCCGGCCTCGTCCTTGGTGAAGCGGTAGTAGGTGTCCTTGTCCTTGATGACGGTCGAATCGATCACCGATGTGCCGGGGTCGTTCCAGACCTTGGCTTCAGTGAACGTCCGGAAGTCCCTGGTGGTCGAGTACATCATCTTGTTGGCAACTCCGGCGGTGTGGCCCGGGTCTGTCTCGGCGTAGATTTTCGATGCCCAGAAGACAACGTACGCGCCGATGCTTTGGTCGTAGTAGGCCTCCGGGGCCCAGGTGTTGCCGGCCGTGCTCGGCGAAACCTTCACGTGGCGCTGCTCTGACCAGTTCTTGAGGTCGGAGGATTCCCACACCTCGAGGTATTGGCTTCCCTGGCGCTGGGAGGAATCCCAGGAGGTTCCGCCGCCGATGGAAAGGTCGGTGGCGATCATGTAGAACTTGTCGCCTTCAGGGGAGCGGATGACAAACGGGTCCCGCAGGCCCTTGGTCCCCATGGACGATGTCAGGATCGGTTTGCCGCCGTTCGTCTCGTCCCAGTGGAGGGCATCGTTTCCGCGGCTGGCGGCCATGAAGATGTTTTCACCGGCAATGCTGTTGCCGGTGAAGTAGGAGAAGCCGTACCCGGCATAGGGAGCCATCGCCGGCTTTGCCTTCACGTGGGCGGTGAATTGTTTGGTTCCGCTGGCGGCCCCGACTTTCAGGGTGGCGGTCAGGACGACGTCGGTATCCGCCGCGGGGCGGTTGACGATGCCGGTAGCGTCGATGATGGGATTTGAGGACTGCCACGTGACTGTCGCCTGCCCGCTGGTGGGCGGAAGCGTGATGTTCCCGCGGACGTCGTCGACGGCGGGGAGCGTCAGGGCAGCGGTGGCGGCAGCGAGCTTCTCCTCATCGGATTCAGCCGGGAGAACAGTTGCGGTGAACGCCTTGGTCCCGGACGCTTCACCGCGAGTGACAGTTGCGGTCAGGGTGACGGTAGCCGGGCCCTGCGCTGCGGTTGGGCGGGTTACGACTCCTGCAGCGGAGATGACGGCCGGGTTGCCGGACGCCCAGGTCAGTGTGGAGCCATTGACGCCGGTTGCCGGCAAGTTCAGGTTGGCTGTGACTGCCGAGAGGTCACCGAGGGTGAGGGCGGCGATGTCCCGGTCCTTCCGAAGCTGGTCGCTGGGCGCGATGGATGCCGCGACCTCGCTGGGTGTCAGTGCCGCGTTGTAGATCCGGAAATCGCGCACGGAACCGGACAGGTACTTGTCGGCGGTGTAGACGGAGCGGCCGAGGTAGTTCGCGGTGGTCAGTCCGTTGCCGATGCTCCCCGGCGTAATGGTGACGCCCGTTTTCTGCCCCACCTGTACGCCGTCGAGGTACAGGGTGGCTGTGCCGTTGGAGAGTGTGTAGGTGATGGTCTTCCAGACGCCGCGGGCCAGCGGCTGGTTTTGGGAAAGCGTTTGTTCCGTAGACCAGTTGCCTGAGGCAATGGAAGTGCGGTAACTGTCCCCGGTGGTGAACAGGTACCCGTTACCTGCATTAGAGGTCGTGTTGCCGAGTCCGTAGATGAAGTACGGCGTCGCTTGGGTAGGGGACATGAGCACGTCGGTGCTGATCGTGATCGCAGCCAGCCCCTGCATGATGTTGTCCGGAAGGCGGACGTAGTCATTGACGCCGTCCAGCTTCAAACCTTCAGTTCCTGCCCAGGTTCCGCCATTGACGACTGTGCCGTTGCGTCCTTTTCCGGAAGAGTCGACGGCGACGGTGCCGCTGGTCTGGTCAAGGGCGTACTGCAGGACAAGCCTGGGGTCGGGGGCGGTCTCAGCCTGCGCCGGGACCACGGAGGTAAGGGCAAGCGCAGAGGCAACCGCCCCGGCGGCTGCCGCCCTGGTTAGTAGACGTAAGGGTCGCATCGTTGCGCCTTCTTTCTGTCCCCTGGATGATCAGGGCACTCCTTTGAGCGGCAGCCATGACGTTGCCGACTCTTGGTTGGGGATTGCTGCAGCGTGATTGATCCCTGCGGTGGCAGCTGGTGCGCTGCCACCGCATGGACGGTCAGGTGAGCGTTGGCTCAGTACTGACGGGTAGGCAGGGCCTTGGTGGCCTGTTCCTGGGTGAAGGTTGTTTCTTCGGTGACGACGCGTTCGGGTACTGTTTCGCCGGCGAGGACCTTCTTGGCCAGGTCCATGAGCTGGGTGCCCAGGAGGGGGCTGCACTCGACGATGTAGTTGATCTTGCCTGCGCTCAGGGCGGTCATGCCGTCCTTGACGGCGTCGATGGTGATGATCTTGATGTCCTTGCCCGGGACCTTGCCGGCGGCTTCGATGGCCTCGATGGCGCCGAGGCCTTCGTCGTCGTTGTGGGCGAAGACGACGTCGATCTTCGGGTTGTTCTTCAGGAAGGCTTCCATGACCTGCTTGCCGCCGCTGCGGGTGAAGTCACCGCTCTGGGAGGCGATGATCTTCAGCTTCGGGTCGGCCTTGATGGCCTCTTCGAAGCCCTGTTTGCGGTCGTTGGCCGGTGCGGAGCCGGTGGTGCCCTGGATTTCGACGATGTTCACGGTGCCGCTGGCGGACTTGGAGTCCCCGACCAGCCATTCGCCTGCCTTTTTGCCTTCGAGGACGAAGTCGGAGCCGAGGAAGGTCTTGTAGAGGGACTTGTCGGCCGAGTCAACGGCGCGGTCGGTGAGGATCACGGGGATCTTCGCGTCCTTGGCTTCCTTCAGCACGGTGTCCCAGCCGGATTCGACCACGGGGGAGAAGGCGATGACGTCGACCTTCTGCTGGATGTAGGACCGGATCGCCTTGATCTGGTTTTCCTGCTTCTGCTGGGCGTCGGAGAACTTCAGGTCCACCCCGGCCGTCTTGGCCGATTCCTGGACGGACTTGGTGTTCGCGGTGCGCCAGCCGCTTTCGGCGCCTACCTGGGCGAAGCCCATCACGATCTTCTTGTCTGCGCCGCCGCCGCTGGCGGCCTGGGTGCCGCCGCCGCACGCGGTCAGGGCCAGGGCTGATGCGGCCATGACCGCGATTAGAGTTTTCTTGAACACAATGGTCCTCCCGGATGCGTTGTTGCATGCATGCGGAGCCCCCACACCGCCGTTGCTGCAAGTGAGCAGATTCGCTCTGCGCATAAGTGTGAACGCTAACAATGCTTTGGGTCAAGCAACTTAGGTCACGTTTGAGTGACAGCTCGGAGGACACCGCCCGCAGACCACGCAGACTGCCGGTCCTGCCGTGTCGCCGCCGTTGCCTAGCTCCCGGATGCTGGGTCAGTGACCAGGACGTCCGCTGACTCCACGAGTTCCAGGAGGGAGAGACGGCCGGCTACCCGTGCCAGGCCCGCCGACAATCCGCTCCCAACCAGGAAAAGCGTGTCGTCGTGCGCGTAAAGAACGTCCACCAATGTGCTGAACCGGTGCCAAGCGGATGACTGATGTGGTGGCTGGTCCACCTCCGGGGTCGTCACGTCGTCGACCACCCAGGTTTTGTGCCGCCTTGCCAGGACTTCGTACTCTGCCGCTGACACCCTGCTGTCGCAGATTTCGGCGAAGCTGATCCACAGCAGTTCGGGTTCCGCGTTTTTGGCGGTGAGCAGCAGTGTGGTGGGTCGCAGCGTGCGCCGCTGCCCGGGCGACGGCGGGAACAGCCCGAACGTGCCCAGTTGGTGTTCAGTACCGGGCGTGATGATGCGACCCCGGACGAAGTTAGGCTTCGCCGCGCCGTCATTCCCGCCGTCCACGTCCTAGAGCCAGCCCTTCCTTTTGAAGATGCCGTACATCAGGGCTGCGGTGCCGGCCATCAGGGCGATGGCCATGGGGTAGCCAAGGGTCCAGTGGAGTTCGGGCATGTGGTCAAAGTTCATCCCGTAGACGCCCGCCACAAACGACGGCGCGAAGAAAATCGCTGCCCAGGAGGAGATCTTCTTGACCTGCTCGTTCTGCACGGCACTGGCTTCATTCTGCCGGTTGGCAGTCAGGGTACCGTCAAGGGTCAGGGCGTTCTGCAGCAGGTCCCGGAAAGAGTCCGCCCGGGAAATCACCCGTTCCACATGGTCCTCAACGTCCCGCAGGCTGTGCCGCAGTTCGGTTTCCACCCCGTACTTCTCGAATCCCCTCTTGAGCTGGTGCATCATCCCCGGCAGCGGGTGGATGGCGCGCTGGAATTGGATGACTTCGCGGGCGAGTTCGTAGATTCGCCGCGAGACTGTATTGTCCCCCGCGAACAGCTGGTCCTCAATCTCGTCGATATCGTTTTCAAGCCCGGCCACTACCGGCGCGTAATCGTCCACCACGCGGTCCAGGAGGGCGTAGAGGACGGCTTCAGGACCGTGCCGCAGGAGGTCGGGGCGGGACTCGAGCCGGTGGCGCACGCTGGCAACTCCCGCCATCTCGGCGTGGCGGACAGTAACAACAAAGTTCTTGCCCGTGAACACGTGGAGTTCTCCGAACTCCACGGTTTCGGTGTCATCCAGGTACCGGGCCGGCCGGAGGACCGTGAAGAGGTTGTCGTCGTAGCGCTCCAGCTTGGGCCGCTGGTGCGCGGAAATCGCATCCTCAACCGCCAGCGCGTGGAGCCCGAATTCGCTGGCGACGGCCGCCATCTCTGCTTTGGTGGGCCGGTACAGTCCGATCCAGGCCATGCCTCCGTGTTGGGCAAGCGTCTCGAATGTCTGCTCAAGGCTTTCAGGTTCAGCGCTGCGGACGCCGTCAACGTAGACGGCATTATCGATGATGGTCACAGGCGGGCATTCTCCATCCGGGCGGTGGCCAGGTCCAGACTCCTCAGGACATCGCTCCGATGATTGCGCCGGCCGCCGTCATGGCAACCAGATCGTGGCCCGAGTCGATGAGCGTGACGGCCGCTGGGCGTCCCGCGAAGCCATTGTGGATCACGTGGCCCCCGGCACGGAAGACCAGTCCCAGGACCAGGGCGAACCAGCCGCCGGCCAAGGCGTTGTCCAGGCCAAGCTTGCTGATGAGTACAGCCAGCAGGACCGCGGTGAGTGCGGCAGTCGCCATCATGGGAAGCCAGATCCCTGCTCCGCCGCCGATGTTCTTGAGGTCTTCCTCCGTCTTGCCGATGGCTGCCATCCAGCGCCCGCCGAGCACGGCCGGCATGTACCAGACAAAACCGATGGCCATGTTGGCGATGAACGCCAGCAGCACGGCAAGCCAGTTGATCTGCGAAATATATGAGAGCCAGTCCATGCTCGAATCCTAGCCGCTTTGCCGGGGGCTCTGGGGCCCTTCGTGCCGTGCACGTGGCCGTATTGGCGGATGGCCCCCGACGTCGGCGAGCCTGCTGATCAGGGGTTCTGCCCGGTATGGAATGTGGGTGTGAAGGGCCAGGACAGTTTCTGTCCTGATAACGCCTTTGATCCGGAGGATCTGCCGCAGCGCAGCCTGCAGATTGTGGGTATCGGTGGCCACCACCCGACACCACACATCTCCCCGGCCGGAGATCTCGTGCACCTCCAGGACCTGGGGGAGGAGCCGCAGCGCGCCCACCACCCCGTCCAGTTCACGGTGTGTTACCTCGATCGTCACAAAGGCCACGACGTCGTACCCCACCGCCTCAAGGTCGATCTCCCTGCCGCCGTCGTGCAGTACGCCGGCACGGATCATGCGCCGCACCCGCGTTTGCGCTGTGTTCCGGGCGATCCCCAGCGACTCGCTGAGCTCACCGATCTGGACCCGGGGATCGCGGATAAGCTCCAGCAGGATCTTCAAGTCGGTTGGGTCGAGGTTATTCAAACTGTCACTTTCGGTTGCCAGGAAGATGCAGGATTGACAATATTGCTCAATTCTTCCACGAAAAACCACTCGATCAAGCAGAAGTGGCCCATTCTGGAGGCAGACGTTTCCACCCCGGCGCGGCGTCCCACTGGGACCCCTGCCGTAAAGGCAAAGGCACCGCGAATGACAGTCTTCAGCGAGCTCCGCATGCACCCGGCTGCAACAGCATCAAGCGGTTGGGATGCATCGAATACCGCACGTCTGGTCATGGCGGGCTCTGTCATCTTCACGTTGCTGGTGGGTGCAAACCTGGCAACGCCCTTGTATCCGCTGCTGCAGGCAAACCTCGGACTCTCGCCCTTCGGAGTCACGGCCGCTTTCGCCAGTTACGTCCTGGCGCTGGTCCTGACACTGATGCTGGCCGGTCACTGGTCTGACCACATCGGCCGGAGGGCGGCCCTCATCCTCGCCGTCGTAGCGGGGCTGGCGGGAGGCGCGATCTTCGCGCATGCGGGGAACCTGGCTGCCCTGTCCGCCGGCCGCGCCCTGCAGGGCGCGGCGGTGGCGCTGGCCACTGGTGCAAGCGCGGCCGCACTCCGCGAACTGCTGCCCGCACGCCCGGAGTGGGCGTCCCGGTTTACGTTGCTGGCCTCCGCCGGCGGTGTGGCCGCCGGTCCCGTCATTGGCGGAGTGCTGTCGCTGCTTCCGGGCCCCACCACCGCGCCCTACTATGTGCATTCAGCGGTTCTCGCCGTGCTGCTGGTGCCGTTATACCTGCTCAAGGCCCGCCCCGCGATCCAGCTTCCGGCTGGAACCCGCCCGCTGAAAGCGTTGGCGCCGCGCCGTCCGTCCGTGTCCACTGAGGCGAGGGGTGCGTTCTGGCTGGCGTCCGCCGTCGGCTTCCTCAGTTTTTCCGTTTTTGGGTTCTGCCTGTCCTTGGCTCCCGCCTACTTTGCCGGGATCGTGGGTGCTGATTCGCGTCCCCTGACCGGCGCGCTGGCCGGGCTGACGCTGGGTGCCTCGGCCGCAAGCCAACTGCTGACCGTGCAGGGCCGCTTTGTGGTACCGGCGGGACTGTCCGTCCTGGGGGTATCCGTGCTGCTCCTGGCAGCAGCCGCCTCCTGGGGAAGCCCGCTGTTGCTGGTCATCGCCAGCATTTCTGGCGGCCTGGGGCAGGGGATCGCCTTCCGCACGGTCTTCAATGACGTAGCCGGCAAGGTGGCGCCGTCCGGCCACGCCCAGGTCATCAGCACCCTGTATGTCATCACCTACCTCGGCAGTGCCGCCCCGGTGATCGGGCTCGGCTGGGCGGCGGCGGCCTTCGGGCTGGAAGCATCGGTGGCTGTTTTTGCCGTAGTGTGCGGCGCCGCAGCCCTGGTCCTTGCCGCGGTGACGCTGCGAGCCGCTGTGCTGCCAGGTCCCCACGCAGCCTAGGCAGGACCTAGTCGGGCAGGGGCCCGTGGTTTCCCTGGATGTGGTCGAAGACGAGTGTTGTCTCCGTGTGCCCCACCACCGGGTCTGTGGCGAGGTTGTCCAGCACCCAGTCCCGCAGGTCCTCCGTGCTGGCCACTGCGATGTGCAGGAGGTAATCGACCGAGCCAGAGGTATGGAACGTGGACAGCACGGCCGGCAGGTGCGGAACACGCGCTGTGAAGCGGTCAATCTGGTCCCTGTCGTGAGCCCTGAGCCGGACGGCGACCAGCGCCTGGACCGACCTTCCGATCGCCGAGAGGCTGAGCTTGGCCTCGAAGCCCTGGACAATTCCGCGTTCGGACAGGGCGCGGGTCCGCATCAGGGCCGTTGAGGGGGCGATGCCGACGAGTTCCGCCAGTTGCTTGTTCGAGATCCGGGCGTCGTCCACGAGTGCTGCAAGCAACCGCTCATCGATGGCGTCCAGCGGTTCGAGGTGTATCCCGGGCCGGATATTCTTTGCGTTGCTGCTCATGGAATCTCCTCAAAGTGTTCTGAGTTCATCCTAGACGTGCGGTTCCGGCGCATCACCCCGAATAGTCGGGCCTTGCCCGAACAATCACCGCACGTTACAGGGCTATAGCGACGGATAGTTCAGGCCGCTGCCTGCTGCCCCCTTTGGACGGAGTCTGACGGAGCACGCCCCTCCACCCGGGGATGGACGACAGCGATGGTCACCGCCGTAAGGCAGGCCAACACGGTCACGGTGAGGGCCAGCGCCGTCCAGCCCAGGGACTGGAACACCAGGCCGCCGGCCCAGCCAATAACGCTTGACCCCAAGTAGTACGCCAGGTTGTACAGCGACGCTGCCTGGGCACGGCTGGTGGTGGCAATGCTCCCCGTCCAGCCGGCACCGACGCTGTGGGCGGCGAAGAAGCCTCCCGTGAATACCAGAAGCCCTGCCAGGATGAGGGCGAGCAGCGGGGTCAGGGTCAATGCCAGGCCCGCGGCCATGAGGAGGACTGAGGCGAGCAGGACATTCCTTCGGCCGTAGCGCAGCGTGAGTCCAGCGGCCCAGCGGGAGGAGACGGTGCCGGAGAGGTAGGCCAGGAAGATCAGGCTAATCACCGTGGCGGGCAGGCTGAAAGGTTCACCGGAGAGCCGGAAGCCAAGGTAGTTGTAGACAGCCACAAATCCACCCATCATCAGGAAAGCCTGGACATAGAGCGCCAGCAGCCTGGGATTCCGCACATGGCCTGCGAGGGTCCGGATGGCGCCTCGAAACCCTACCGCCCTTGCCGGGGTAAATCCCCTTGCCTTGGGCACCAGCATCAGGAAAATGACCGCGGCGATGGTTGCCAGAACGGAGACAGTTAGTGTGGCGGCCCGCCAGCCCCACAGCTCGCCCGCCGGACCAGCTACCAGTCGTCCTGCCAGGCCGCCCAGCGTGGTGCCGGCAACGTAGCTACCTGCTGCCAAAGCCGTATGCGCCTTGTTCACTTCCTCACTAAGGTAGGCGATGGCCACTGCGGGGATTCCGCCCAATGCCATTCCTTCCAGCAGCCGCAGGGACAGGAGCATGCCGAAGCTCGTCGCCAGGGGCACCAGGAGGCCCAGGATGGTGGCTGCTGAAATTCCGAGGGCCATGGCCTTGATCCGGCCGATCCGGTCAGCCAGGAAGGACCAGGGGATGACCGTGATGGCCAGGCCCACGGTGGCCAGCGAAATGGTCAGTGCCGCTTCGGCCGCAGTGATCTGCAGGTCGGCCGCCATGATCGGCAGCACCGCCTGTGTGGAGTACAGCTGGGCAAAAGTAGCCACTCCTGCGAATCCCAGACCGGCCAGGATCCTGCCGTAGGCCGTGGAGTCCTTCGAGTGCCCGTTCCAGGCGTGCGGCATGGCGTCCTGAGTGCCGGGCTGGGGCGGATTGGTACGCATGGACCCAGCGTAGGCTTCTTGAATGTATGCTTCCAATGCATGTTTCGTCCGATATTGATGGCGAATATGGAACGAAACGACTGTAGAACGAACGCTACAGGCAGAGAAGGAAGTTTCAGAACGGGAGTCGACATGGATGCCGATTACAAGCAACTGGTCCAGCTGCTGCCGTTGCTCCCTGTGCTGGCCGAACTCGGCCGCACCCAGCACGTCACCGAAACCGCGGAGCTGCTGGGAGTACCTCAGTCAACCGTCAGCAGGGCACTTGCCCGGGCCAGCGCCGTCGTCGGAACCGAACTCCTGGTCCGGGACGGAAGGGGCGTCCGCCTCACCACCGCGGCGAAGACGCTGCTGCCGTACATTGAGTCGGCCCTGACCGAATTCCAGGCCGGTCTGGACGTGGTCCGGCACGAGTCGGACGTGGTGCGCGGGAAGATCTCCGTGTCCTTCCAGCACACGTTCGGAGAGGCGACGCTGCCCCTGCTCATCAGTGCTTTCCGGAGCCGCCACCCGGAGGCCGGCTTCATTCTCAGCCAGGGCGCACGGGACGGCTGCCTCGCTGAACTTGCCTCGGGGCAGGCGGACCTGGCTCTCACGGCCCCGGTTTCAGCGAAAAGCAGCACGATCTTGTCGGCGTCCCTCTACCGCGAACCCCTCCGGCTGGTGGTGCACCACGGGCACGCGCTGGCGCGGCGGAGCAGTGCCCGGCTTCAGGACATCCGCGTGGACCCTTTTGTGGCGATGGGGCCCGGATACGGGCTGCGGTCGCTGACCGATGCGCTGTTCCGCGAAGCCGGATTCCGGCCCCGGATCGCCTTTGAGAGTCAGGACTCGCACACTGTCCGGGGCCTGGTCTCCGCGGGACTGGGCGTCAGTATCCTGCCGCCCGGCGGCAACGGACCGGGACGGAACGTCAGCGCAGAGACAGGCAACCTGGGATGGGTTGAACTGCCGCTCGAATCCGACCTTGCCTACCGGGAGATCGGCCTGGCCTGGCGCCGGCGCAAACCCGGCCGGGATGCCGAACCCGATCCTGTCCGGCTGTTTCGGGATATGGTCCTGCTCCAAGGTCCTGACCTGCTGGCCGGGCTGGTCAGGGCGCGTTCCCGAACCCACTGAAATCCGGGGCCACTGAAGTCCCGGCTACTGAAAGCCGGAAGCACTGAGACCGGGAAGTGCTGAAACATGGCGACGGCGGTGCGGCCTTCCTGCCGCGCTTCAGTAGGCTTGTGACGTGACCAACACCGAGCACCCCCCAGCCGCCTCATCCGTAAACTTTCATGGCGCCAACGCGCAGTCCACGGGCGGGGCGGGCCCGCTGGCCGGCGCCATCATCGGACTGGATATCGGCGGCACCAAGACTCACGGCGTTCGTTTTGAGGATGGCATCGCCGTGGCCGACGACTCGGCCGGGAGCTCAAACGTCCAGAACGTGAGCCGGGAGGAGGCGGCCGCCCATCTCGCTGGATTATTTGCGCGGATTGCGCCGATCGGTGGCGGCAGCGTGGCCCAGGTGTATGCCGGTTCCGGCGGAATAGACACCGAGGATGACGCTGCCGCCCTGGCTGCCCTGATCGAACCGCATGTGCCCGGGGCAAGGATCACGGTGGTCCATGACTCCCGTCTTCTGCTCGCAGCAGGACGGGCAAGTACCGGCGTGGCAGTGATAGCTGGTACCGGTTCTGCTGCCTGGGGCAGGAACGCGGCAGGGGAAGAAGCGCGCGCCGGCGGCTGGGGCTATTTGCTGGGCGACGAGGGCAGTGGCTACTGGCTGGGGCGCGAAGCTGTCCGTTACAGCCTGCGGCGGATGAACCAGGGCCTCCCGGTCGATCAGCTCACCGCCGCGCTGCTGGAATCCTGTGGCGTGAATGACCCCAACCGGCTGATTGCACTGTTCCATTCCGCTGGCACCGGCCGCCGCTTCTGGGCCCAGCAGGCCCGCCATGTGGTTGAGGCCGCTGCGGCCGGCCACGCGGCGAGCCAGGAGCTGCTCGACCGGGCGGGCAGTGACCTTGCGGGCCTGGCGGCGCAGGCACTGCGGAAGCTCGGAACGGACGGCCCTGTCATCCTGGGCGGGGGCCTGGGCATGAACGTGCCGGCGCTCCAGGACGCGTTCCGCAACCATCTTGCAGCCTCGGGGATCACCGACGTCCGGGTCCTGGACCAGGAACCGGTATTCGGCGTCCTGCAACTCGTGGCGGAGCAGGACCCGGCTCGGGGCTGACAGTTCTCAGGACCCGCCCGGAAACCCTCTCTCAGATCCTGCCGCTTTAACCCGAACCCTCTCTCAGATCGTGCGGCTTTAACGCAAACCCTCTCTCAGACCATGGCTCAGGGCCGTCCAAGCCCGGCGCGGGATGAGGCTCAGCCTCGGGGTCTTAGGCGCGCTTCCGCGGGGTCAGCCTGACTGCCGGCAGCGGGGGAGCGGGAATGCGGCCCGACTCGGCACCAGCCTCCGGGCCGTGGCCTTGAACGAGACCATAGCGGGAACCGCGCGCCCCGGACTCGGTCAGGCTGCCCTGGGCTTCCCAGTCTTCGCGGGCCTGCTCTACCTCGTCGTGGGTGCGGCCCACGAAGTTCCACCACATCAGCAGTTCCTCCTGGAATGGTTCCCCGCCGATGAGGAGGAAACGCGTGCCGGGCAGTGCCCGCACCACAAGCGATGTGCGGCCAACGCCCAGGTAGCCCAGCGGTCCGGGCGGAACATCCTGCCCGTCCAGCATCAGCCCGCCGTCGAGCACCAGGACGGCATGTTCGAAGTCCTCCTTCAGCGGCAATACGGCTCGCCCCGAGCAGGAGACCTCAGCCCCGACGATGGGCGAGTACATGGTGGCAGGGGACACCGCGCCGCTGAATTCACCCACCATCACCGTTGCCTTGAATCCTTCGCCCGTCACGGAGGGCAGTTCCCGGTGCTGTTCGAAGGCCGGCTCCCGGTGCCGTTCCCCGTCCGGAAGCGCCACCCAGAGTTGAAGCCCGCGCTGCAGCGGAAGCGGGCCCCCGCCGTCGGGATTTGGCAGCACAGCGAACTCCGAGTGGGAGACTCCGTACCCGGCCGTCATGATGTTCAGCTCACCTGGGCGGACCACCACGTCACTGCCCACACTGTCCCGGTGGCGGACGTGGCCAGCCAGAGGCCAGGTGACCGTCTGGAGCCCGATGTGGGGGTGGGGAAGGACAGACATGGCGGTCCGGTCCGGGCCGAAGCTGTCCAGGAAACACCAGGCGCCGATGGTGGGCAGTCCGCGTTGGGGGAGGGTGCGCTGGACGTTCATCGCCCGGACGCCGCCCAGCGGGACCTCCCGTTCAGGCCAGAGCTGAAGGCAGGGACCGGAGGTTCCGTCCGGGCCGGCGGGCGGGCAGAGTTCCTGCTGGGGGGACACTTCCAAGTTGGTCACAGTCCAACTCTAAGCCGCTCTGTTCCCCCGAGTCAGCGCACTGAAGACTGAGGGATGGTGGACCCATCCGCGCAGGGCAGGTTTCCGAATCATTACAGTAGGGACTCCTTAGCCCGGTTTGTCCGCGGTACTGGTTAGGCTGAGGTTGGATTGGGGTTACGGTCATTGCCAGTGTGCTGATGATCGGGTCGCTCCACCGTCCGATGCCGTCACTGTCCGATCCCGTCCGAGAGAACAGGTAAGTCCGGAAAAGGACCAAGCCATGATTGAGTTCAAGAGCGTCACCAAGCAGTATCCGGGCGGGCATCCGGCCGTGGACCAGCTGACCATGTCCATTGACAAGGGGGCGATCACGGTCTTCGTAGGACCGTCCGGTTGCGGCAAAACCACGTCGTTGCGGATGATCAACCGTATGGTGGAGCCCACCTCAGGACTCATCACGGTAGCCGGCAAAGACGTCACCTCGGTCCCGGCTGCGGAGCTGCGCCGGTCCATGGGATATGTGATGCAGTCCTCCGGGCTGATGCCGCACCGCTCCGTGCTGGACAACATCGCTACGGTGCCACGGCTGAACGGAATGCCGAAGGCCCAGGCCCGCAAGCGTGCAGAGGAACTTCTCGACGTCGTCGGCCTGGCTTCCGCCCTGGGGAAGCGTTACCCGTCACAACTTTCGGGAGGACAGCAGCAGCGCGTGGGGGTCGCGCGCGCGCTCGCCGCCGATCCTCCGGTGCTCCTGATGGATGAACCGTTCAGCGCCGTGGATCCAGTGGTCCGCGATGAACTCCAGCAGGAGCTGCTGAGGCTGCAGAAGCACCTCGCCAAGACCATTGTCTTTGTAACCCACGACATCGATGAAGCCACGGTCCTGGGCGACAAGGTGGCGGTCTTTGGCTTGGGCGGCAGGCTGGCGCAGTACGCCACCCCCGAGGAGATCCTGCGTGCCCCCGCCAATGATTTCGTCGCGGCGTTTGTGGGCCGCGACCGCGGGTTCCGGCACCTGGGCTTTACGGCGTCCGACGGCGTGGCGATCCACCCGGTGCCCACGCTCACTCTCGACGGCTCAGGCTTTTCCGGGGACGCCGCGGCGGCGGAGTGGCAGCTCGTGGTTGATGCGGAGATGCGCCCTCTCGGCTGGACAAGCCCGGCGACGGGCACCGAACTCATTCCCGGCGGATCCCTTTTCCGCGTCGGGGAAACCCTGCGGCGCGCCCTGGACGCGGCCTTGTCCTCGCCGTCCGGCCTGGGTGTGGCAGTAGATTCCGACGGCAGGGTCCTGGGTGCCATCCGGGCACAAGAGGTCGTGGGTGTCATCGAGGACGCCCGCCGCGTACGGCAGGCCGCGCTCTGATGGAGTGGCTTCTGTCAAACAGCGCGATGGTCCTGGAACGGGCGGGCCAGCACCTGGTTCTTGCCCTCGTGCCCATGGTCCTGGGCCTGGTGCTCTCGATACCGCTGGCGCAGCTTGCCCGGACAAATCCGGCGCTCCGGACACTTGTGCTCACGGCCAGTTCGCTGCTGTACACCATCCCGTCACTGGCCCTTTTCATCATCCTTCCTCCGCTGCTGGGAACCAGGATCCTTGACCCGCTCAATGTGATCGTCGCCCTGACCATCTATGCAGTGGCACTGTTGGTCCGCGCCGCCCTGGACGCCTTCGATTCCGTGGACGAGGACCTGCGCCAGGCCGCGGTGGCCATGGGCTACAAGCCATTGGCGCGGTTCCTCCAGATCGATGTGCCACTCTCCCTCCCGGTGCTGTTTGCGGGCCTGCGGGTGGTTTCCGTCAGCAACATCTCGCTGGTGAGCGTGGCTGCGCTCCTGGGCGTAGGTAATCTGGGTATTTTGTTCACCGACGGGCTGCAGCGCACCTTCGTGACCGAGGTGGTGGTTGGCATCGGGGCCATCCTGGTTCTGGCCCTGGCCATGGACGGGGTTTTGGTCCTCCTGGAGCGGCTGCTGACGCCCTGGACCCGGGCTGCGAATGCCGCCGGTCCTTCACCGGCAGTCAGCGCAGGAATCGTTGCTGATGCCCGGATTCACGCGGGGGCCGGATCATGAGCAATGTTTTCACGGACACCCTTGACTGGATTGCGGCGCCTGCCCACTGGACCGGAAGTTCGGGTATTCCCGTCCGCCTGCTCGAACACCTGCAGTACAGCGGAATCGTGCTCCTTATATCCGCCGCGATCGCGATACCGGTGGGACTCTACATCGGACACACCGGCCGTGGCCGTGTGGTTGCCGTTGCCGTGGCGGGCGCGCTGCGGGCGCTGCCAACCTTGGGCCTGCTGGTTCTCTTCGCACTTATCGCGGGAAGTGGCCTCATGCCGCCGGTCTGGGCCCTGGTTGTCCTTACCGTGCCGCCGCTGCTGGCGGGCACGTACGCCGGCATTTCCAGCGTGGACCGTAACGTCGTGGACGCGGCCCGGGCGATGGGCATGACCGAACTGCAGATCCTTTTCGGGGTGGAACTGCCCAACGGATTCCAGGTCATGTTCGGGGGCATCCGCACGGCCGTCCTTCAAGTCATCGCCACCGTGTCAGTGGTGGCCTACCTGCCGCTGGGTGGCCTGGGCCGCTATCTTTTTGACGGTCTGGTCCTGCAGGATTTCCCGCGGATGCTCGCCGGTTCGCTGCTGATTGCCGGGCTGGCCATCGGTGTGGACCTTATCCTGGCCGCAGTGCAGAAATTACTTCTCTCGCCCGGCCTTTCACCTGAAACCCCCGGTGGCCAGAAGGCCACCGCCGATCTCACAGCTGCCGCACCGGCGCCAGCTGCTGTCCAAGGAGGCAACCCATGAAGAACCATGTCCGGACGACCCTGACCAGGCGGGGCCTGGCAGGCCTGGCCGCCGGCGTCGGCATCGCAGTCGCACTCTCGGCATGCGGCGGCAGCAACCCGCTATCCAGCCCTAGTACCAGTACCGGAAACGGCAGCACCGAGGGCAAGCCACTGACTGTCGGCTCCGCCGACTTCCCGGAAAGTCAGGTGATCGCCGAGATCTACGCCGGAGCACTGAACGCGGCCGGCATCACGGCAACCACGAAGCCCAATATCGGATCCCGGGAAATCTACTTCAAAGCCGTGCAGGACGGTTCCGTTGACTTGGTGCCGGAGTACTCCGGCAACCTGCTCTCATACGTAAATCCCGATGCACCGGAGGTGTCAGCTGACGACGTCTACAAAGCCCTTCCGGGCAAGCTGCCCCAGGGACTCGCCGTCCTGGAAGCCTCCAAAGCCGAGGACAAGGATGCCATGGTGGTCACCAAGGCGACGGCCGAAAAGTACCAGCTGAAGTCCATCCAGGATCTGGCCAAGGTATGCAAGGACCTGACCATGGCGGCCCCGGCCACGTTTGAAACGCGCGCCTACGGCTTCCCCGGCCTCAAAGACAAGTACGGCTGCGAACTCAAGGCCCTCAAGCCGTTCAGCGACGGCGGCGGCAACCTGACGCTGCAGGCACTGCTCACCGATGACGTCCAGGTGGCCGACATCTACACGACCACTCCCTCCATCGCGGACAACGATCTGGTGGTGCTGGAGGATCCCAAGAACAACTTCAAGGCTCAGCAGGTCCTGCCGCTGTACAACAAGGCGAACATGACAGACAAGGCCAAGGACGCGCTCAACGCGGTTTCACGCATGCTGACCACGGACGACCTGATTAACCTCAACCGGGCAGTCAGCGGGGACCAGAAGCAGAACGCCAAGGACGCGGCAGCGGGCTGGCTCAAGGACAAGGGAATCGTCAAGTAGGAACAGGCGCCCCTCTGACTGATTCACGACGGCGGGGGCCGGAATTTCAACGTCCGGCCCCCGGCGTCATGCCCGGGTTATCCTGTGCGTCGCAAGGCCCGTGGCGCGGCCTGGGCCTGTGTCCGAGGTCTCAACGGAAGTACATCCTTCCTGTGGCATATTTGATGGATGGCAGAATTCAAGCAGTCCACCAAGCTTCATAACGTCCTTTACGACATCCGTGGACCGATTCTTCAGGCCGCCCAGCAGATGGAGGCGGAGGGTCACCGGATCCTTAAACTGAACATCGGCAACCCGGCGCCGTTTGGATTCGAAGCGCCGGACGCGATTCTGGTGGACATGATCCGCCACCTGCCGCATGCCCAGGGGTACAGCGACTCCCGCGGCATCTTCTCAGCCCGGACGGCTGTCTCGCAGTATTACCAAACCCGGGGAATCCAGAACATCCATGTGGACGACGTCTACCTGGGCAACGGCGTCAGCGAACTCATCACCATGTCCCTCATGGCGTTGCTGGACGACGGCGACGAAGTCCTGATTCCGACGCCAGATTACCCGCTGTGGACCGCGTCCGTTGCCCTCGCCAGCGGGAAGCCAGTGCACTACCTCTGTGACGAGGAGTCCGGCTGGCAGCCGGACCTTGAGGACATGGAGGCCAAGATCACGCCCCGCACCAAGGGAATCGTGGTGATCAACCCGAACAACCCCACCGGCGCTGTCTATCCCGAGGGGACGCTGAAGAAGATTGTGGCGCTCGCGGAGAAGCACGGGCTGGTGCTTTTTGCCGACGAAATTTACGAGAAGATCCTGTACGAAGACGCCGTGCACGTCAACCTGGCCGCGCTGACCGGCGACGACGTGCTCTGCCTCACTTTTAGTGGCCTGTCCAAGGCCTACCGGGTCTGCGGCTATCGCGCCGGCTGGATGGCAATCGCAGGCCCCAAGAAGGACGCCTCGGATTATCTCGAGGGCATCAGCCTGCTCGCCAACATGCGGCTCTGCGCTAACGTGCCTGCCCAGCACGCTATCCAGACGGCTCTGGGCGGGTATCAGAGCATCAACGACCTCATCCTGCCCGGCGGGCGGCTGCTGGAACAGCGCAACAAGGCGTATGACATGCTCAACGCCATACCGGGTGTTAGTACCCAGCAGGCCCGCGGCGCCCTCTATTTGTTCCCGCGCCTGGACCCTGAGGTCTACCACATCCGCGATGACGAAAAGTTTGTCCTGGACCTGCTCAGGGAGCAGAAGATCCTGGTATCCCACGGCCGTGCCTTCAATTGGATACGCCCGGACCATTTCCGGATGGTCACACTGCCCAACGTGAAGGACATTGAAGAGGCGGTTGGGCGCATGGGGGACTTCCTTAGCCGGTATCAGGGGAACTAGCCTGTGGTCACGGGCTTAGGGCCCGTGACACTTCGGGAAGAGGATCCTCATGGCCGGCATCATTCAGTTCAAGCAGCACCCTTCCGAGACGCTGAGGATCGCACCCGGCTTTGCCTTGGCGGACGTCGATCCTGACTCCACGCCCGGATACATCGGGACCAAAGCCGACGGGCGGGCCCTGCTGGCGGACCTGGACGGCAAACTGAGTGAATTGCAGGAAAAGCTCTTTGCCGAGTCCCGCTTCGGGGGGACCAAACGGATCCTGCTGGTCCTTCAGGCGATGGATACCGCAGGGAAGGGCGGCATCGTCAGCCATGTCATGGCCGCAACGGATCCGCAGGGCGTCCAGTTCAAGGCCTTCAAGGCTCCCACGGAAGAGGAAAAGTCCTATGACTTCCTCTGGCGCATCGAAAAGGAGGTCCCTGCCGCAGGCATGGTGGGCGTTTTTGACCGCTCCCACTATGAGGACGTCCTGATCCACCGGGTCCATAGTTGGGCGACTCCCGAGGAACTGAAGCGCCGGTATGTTGCCATCAACGAATTCGAATCACGGCTGACGGAATCCGGAACGAAGATCATCAAGGTCATGCTCTACATCAGCAAGGACGAACAAAAGTCGCGGCTCCTGGCACGGCTGGACAACCCGGCAAAACACTGGAAGTACAGCCACGGTGATTTGGATGAGCGCGCCTTCTGGGACGACTACATGGCGGCCTTCCAGGCGGCCTTCGACGAGACCAATGGCGAGGCGGCGCCCTGGCATGTGGTCCCAGCCAACAAGAAGTGGTATGCGCGGATCGCCGTGCAGCAGCTGGTGCTTGGCGCCTTGTCCGACCTGAAGCTGGAGTGGCCCAAGGCTGAGTTCGACGTTGACGCAGAACGCGAGCTGGTGGCAAGATCCTGAACGCTGCCTGAGGCTAGACGGCTTGCACAGAGCCGCTGCACAGAGCGGCTGGTCAGAGCGGCTGGTCGCGGGCCGCGGCGAGCCGCTTCCGGGCTCCCTCCAGCCACTCTTCACAGCGCTTGGCCAGGGCTTCGCCGCGTTCCCACAGCGCCAGTGATTCCTCCAGGCTGGCTCCTCCGGCCTCGAGCCTGCCGACCACGGCAACGAGCTGCTCGCGGGCTTCCTCGTAACTCAGGGCGTCAATATCCGAACCAGGCTTTGTTTCAGCCATGTGCTTCTCCTTGTTGAATTCTTCCGGTGGATGTGGCACCAAAACGGCCTTCGGCAACACGGACCGTCAAAGGCGTGCCGGAGGGTGCCTCTGCAGGGTCCCGGACCACGGCGTGGCCTGCCGAATCTTCACTGCTGGCGGTCCGCCCGCGGGCCAGCTCGACGACTGCGTAGCCGCGGTCAAGGGTTTTTTGCGGTGAGAGAGCCCGCACCTGCGCCTGGAGGTGGCCCAGCTGGTCCGCTGCCCGCACCACGATGGAGCTGACGGCGGCGGATGACCTTCGCAGGAGGCGTTCAATCTCGTCGGACCGGACCGTGACCATACCCTCCGGGGCGGCAAGGACTGGCCGGGAGTGAAGGGACAGCAGGCGGTCGGCCTCCCTGTCCACCAGCCGGCCGATGCAGCGGCGCAACTGCTCCCTGGCCAGGCGCACGTTGGCCAGCTCCTCGGCAACATCCGGAACAATCCGCTTGCCTGCGTCCGTGGGAGTGGATGCCCGGAGATCCGCGACGTCGTCGAGCAGCGGCCGGTCTGCCTCATGCCCGATGGCGCTGACAACGGGAGTTTCGGCGGCGGCGACGGCGCGGATCAGTTCTTCGCTGTTGAACGGGAGAAGGTCTTCAAGCGCGCCGCCGCCACGGGCGATGACGATGACATCCACATCCGGACGTCCGTCGAGTTCCCGGAGAGCCCGAATGATCTGTGACACGGCCGTATTGCCTTGGACCGCCACTTCGCGGATCTCGAATTCGACGGCGGGCCAGCGGAGCGCGGCGTTCTGGAGGACGTCTTTTTTGGCGTCCGAGTCGCGGCCGGTGATGAGGCCGATGCGGTGCGGGAGCAGCGGCAACGGCTTTTTCCGGGAATCGGCAAAGAGTCCCTCAACGGACAAGGCCTGGCGCAGCCGTTCGATACGCGCCAGGAGGTCGCCCAGGCCCACCGGCCGGATGTCCCTGACCAGCATGTTCAGGCGGCCGGTCTTCAGCCAGAACTCCGGTTTGAGCAAGGCAACAACCCGGGATCCGCGCTCCAGGGGCATGTTCTGCCGCTCAAGGATTTTGGTCCAGACCGAAGCCGGCAGGGAAACCTCAGCGTCCACGTCGCGCAGCGTCAGGTAGGCGTTGGTGCCGCGCCTGTTGAGCTCAATGACCTGGCCCTCGACCCACGCCGACGGGGTCCGGTCGATGTGGGCTTTTAGTTTTTGGGACAGCAGCTGTAGGGGCCACGGGTTGTCCGGCGTGGTTTCTGCTGCCGTGGCAGGCAGGGTGGAGCCGGCCGGGCCGGGAAGGGCCGCGGGTTCAGACATGCGCACGCCCCCGGGAAGCTGTGGCTAGTGGCATGGCGTTCCTTTTCTGGTGTTTGCTGTTGGCGATTTTGTAGCAGGCTTCATCCCACCTTATCCATAAGCGGTATCACCGGACTCTGACATTCTTCGTCCAGCCGGGCCCCATAGGATGGCATCACCGCCGCCGACCGTTAAGGACCCGATTTGCGCACTTTTGTTTCTGCCGTTGCCGTCATCCTTGGCGTATTGCTTTCCGCCGTCGCTGTTCCGGCGATCTGGCTTGACCGCAACGTCGTACAGGAGGACGGCTTTGTGGCACTCGCGGCCCCGTTGGGTAAGGATGGGGCGTTCCAGCAGCGCCTTGCGGCTTCCGCAGTGGGAACTATTGATACGGGCGCCATCCCCCAGGCCCTGGCCGGCCTGGTCCAGCCGGTCCTGGAGGCGGCAGCGGGCTCTTTGGCCGGGTTGCCCGGCTACCAGGCCGCGTGGGAGGAGACGCTGCGCAGGAGCCACCGGCTTAGCTTCGCCGACCCCCGCACCCTGCCGCCCGAAGCTAACTCCACGACATCGCTCACGCTGGACGTAGCGCCCCTGGTGGCACTGGGCGTGCAGGAGATTTCACGGGCGTCCGGGTTGCAGCTGGATGCGCCGAACCAGACCCTGATCAACATCGGACAGTCAAGCCAGCGCCAGCTGGTCGAACGTCTCTCTGCCTACGCCCCGATGGGGTACATCCTGGCCATCGCGGCAGGGGTTGCGTTCGCGCTGGCGCTGCTTTCGGCGCGTCGTCGCTGGGCAGTGCTTTTCAGTGCCGGTGTTGCGGGCCTCTTATTGGCCGGCCTGTGGACCTCAGGTTCCCAGCTCGCCGGCGACGCTGTGCGTGGCGCTGCGAGCGGGAACGGGGTGGCGGACATGTTCAAGAATGAGTTCGTCGCCGCGGCCTCCCATAACTTCAGCACCTGGATCCAAGCAACCGCCATCACCAGCGGCGTGCTTCTGGTGGCGGGCGTTGTGATCCGAATCGCCTCGCCGGGACGCCGGCGTACAACCCGGTAGCATGGATAGATGACCTCCTCAGCAGTTTCCCTCTCGATGCCGACCGTCCCGCGAAGGCGGCGAACCCCGGAGGACGTGTCCGCAGCCGCACCGGTATCCGGCCCCAAGAAGGTCCTGCTGGCCGCTCCCCGCGGGTATTGCGCTGGCGTGGACAGGGCCGTGATCGCCGTGGAAAAAGCCCTGGAACACTACGGCCCCCCGGTGTATGTCCGGAAACAGATCGTGCACAACGTCCACGTGGTCAGCTCACTGGAGGAAAAAGGCGCCATCTTCGTCGACGAAACCGACGAGGTGCCTGAGGGCGCCTTGGTGATTTTCTCTGCGCACGGCGTATCGCCCGCGGTCGTCCAGTCCGCTGAGGAACGCGGGCTGCGCACCATTGACGCAACCTGCCCACTGGTCACCAAGGTGCACAAGGAAGCCGTGCGGTTCGCCAACGACGACTTCGACATTCTGCTGATCGGTCACGACGGTCATGAAGAAGTTGAAGGAACGGCCGGCGAGGCTCCCGAACACATCCAGATCATTAACGGGCCCCACGAGGTGGACCAGGTCACTGTCAGGGATCCGGAGAAAGTCATCTGGCTGTCCCAGACCACGCTGAGCGTTGACGAGACCATGGAAACTGTCCGGTTGCTGAAGGAACGGTTCCCCACGCTGCAGGATCCACCCAGCGACGACATCTGCTACGCCACCACCAACCGCCAGGTTGCCATCAAGAAGATTTCCCCGCAGGCCGACCTGGTCATCGTGGTGGGTTCAGCAAACTCCTCGAATTCCGTGCGCCTGGTGGAAGTCGCCCTCGAGTACGGCGCCAAGGCCTCGTACCGCGTGGACTTCGCTAACGAAGTGGACGAGACCTGGTTTGAAGGTGTTTCGACCGTGGGCGTCACATCAGGCGCATCCGTTCCCGAGGTGCTGGTGAAGGACGTGCTTCGGCTGTTGGCTGACTACGGATACGGCACCGTTGAAGAGGTCGTCACAGCCGAAGAGGACCTTCTTTTCTCGCTTCCTAAAGAGCTTCGGGCAACGCTGAAGGAGGCCGGAGACGTCAGCCGTGCCCTTGGCGGACGCCGGTCCCGAAGCTAGCCCTGGCGTCAGGCAGCAGTTTCGCGTTCTTGAAGCTCTGGCGCGGCCAGGGAACGCGGTGTCACCTCCACTGGGGTGGGAGTTATCAGGCCCGATTCATCAAGGGCATTGAGTTTCCGTGCGGTCGGCAGGACCCGGGCCTCAAGGGTGCCCACCATGGAGTTGTAGCGGTCCACCGAGGACTTCAGGGACGAGCCCAGCTTGCTCACGTTCTCGCCCAGGGTTCCCATGCGCTCATACAGCTGCCGGGCAAGATCGAACAGCTCACGGGCGCTGTCCGTCAGGACATCCTGCCGCCAGGTAAACGCGACGGATTTGAGTACGGCCAGCAACGTGCTCGGCGAAGCAAGGACCACGTTCCTGGACAACGCGTGATCCAGGAGAGTTGCATCGGCCGTCAGCGCCGCCGCCAGAATTGACTCGGCCGGGAGGAAGCAGATCACCAGCTCCGGGGAATTGCCCGGGATATCCCAGTACCTCTTCGTGCTGAGGGAATCCACATGTGCACGGAGTGCTTTGGCATGGGCGGTCAGGAGGGCCTGTTGAGACCCTTCACGAGAGCCAGCGTTCGTCCGGGAGTCTGCACCACGGCCAGGGTCGAGGGAGCCGAGTTCCTGGGCTTGGAGGTACGAGGACAAGGGTACCTTGGCATCCACGACCAGCTGCTTGTCGCCCGGCAGCTGCACCACAAGGTCCGGGCGGACTGTTGTATCGCCTCCGCCGCTGTGAACCTGCTCCAGGAAATCCACGTGCCGCAGCATCCCCGAAGCCTCCACCACCCGACGCAGCTGGACTTCCCCCCATTGTCCGCGGGCGCTGTTGGAGCGCAACGCCGATTCCAGGGCGTGCGTGGACCGGATCAGCTGCTCATCGGACAGCCTCGCTTCCTGCAGCTGCTGGGCAAGCTGCCCGTACTGTTCCAGCCTGTCGCGTTCCAACAGCGCGACCTGCTGCTGGACCGCCGTCAGTTTTTCCGCCACGGGTGCCAATGCCCGGAGCACGTTACCGTCCTGGTTGCGGGATTCGCCAAGCTCACGGTTCTGCAGCGAGAGCAGCCGCCGTTCGGCGTCGGCGGCCGCGTACTGTGCGCTGACCTCGGAAAGGCGTGATGACACGGCGTCGAAATCCTCTTCCAGGGCATGACTGCGCCTGCGCAAGGAAAAGTAGGCGGCGGCGGCGCCGGCAAGTGCACCGAGCAGCAGCGTCAACAAGGCAAGAATCACGGCGAAAGCATCCATGTCTTCACTCTGGCATGCCCCTGTGACAATTTACGGAAGCGACATTTTGAGGAAGCGACTGCCGCGTGAGATCGGACCCGCTGGGGCCTTCGGCGCCCGCTGCGGGTAGAATCAATGCTCGTGGCTCTTACTATTGGCATCGTCGGACTGCCCAACGTCGGCAAATCAACCCTCTTCAACGCACTGACCCGTAACCAGGTGCTGGCAGCGAACTATCCGTTCGCCACCATCGAGCCGAATATCGGCGTCGTGAACCTTCCGGATTCCCGGCTAAAACAGTTGGCGGAAATCTTCGGTTCCCAGCGTCTGCTCCCCGCCGCCGTCTCCTTCGTGGACATCGCCGGGATCGTGAAGGGCGCCAGCGAAGGGGAAGGCCTGGGCAACCAGTTCCTGGCCAACATCCGCGAGGCAGAGGCAATCGCCCAGGTGGTCCGGGTCTTCGACGATCCCGACGTCATCCATGTGGACGGCAAAGTGGACCCACGCTCGGACATGGAAACCATCAACACCGAGCTGATCCTCGCCGACCTTCAGACCATTGAAAAAGCCATTCCGCGCATCGAAAAAGAAGTCAAGATCAAGAAGCGCGAGGCCGCTGAACTGGCAGCCATCAAGGCAGCGCAGGTGGTCCTGGAACGCGGCGACACCATCTTCGCCTCCAATAAGAGCGACAAACTCGAGATGGAACACCTGAAGGAGCTCAGCCTCCTGACCGCGAAACCGTTCATCTACGTTTTCAACGCCGATGAAGGGATTCTGGGCAGCCCCGAGAAGCAGGAGGAACTGCGGGCCATGGTGGCCCCGGCGGACTGCATCTTCCTCGACGCCAAGCTCGAATCAGACCTCGTTGAGCTGGATGAAGAAGAAGCCCGGGAAATGCTGGAGATGAACGGCCAGGACGAATCGGGCCTTGACCAGCTCGCGCGCGTGGGATTCCACACGCTGGGCCTGCAGACCTACCTCACCGCCGGGCCCAAGGAGACGCGCGCCTGGACCATCCACCGCGGAGATACCGCGCCCCAGGCCGCGGGCGTGATCCACACCGACTTCCAGCGAGGCTTCATCAAGGCCGAGGTAGTGTCCTTCGACGACCTCATCGACGCAGGGTCCATGGCAGAAGCCAAGTCCCGCGGCAAGGTCCGTATCGAAGGCAAGGAATACGTGATGGCCGACGGCGACGTGGTGGAGTTCCGCTTCAACGTCTGATACGTGCCCTTTTCCCTTGCAAATAAGGAGTCTAAGCGCTGTCAGTCCGCGCACAGTCCGCAAGACTGCCAAGAGCTTCGCTCATCATGGCTGCGGCAGCGGATTGTGTGCGGTCCTCAGCGCTCGGCCACAGGTGGGAATAAATGGAGGCCATAGTCTTCGGACGTGAACTGGCTTCCTTCTGGGGTGACTACGGCCAAAATGACGATTACGGCGACGACCAGGAATCCTGGGAGAAGCTTTGGCAAGAGCGGCGGCAGAAGGCCGAGCTCGCAGCTAAAGATGCGAATCTCATCAAACAGAGGGGCTTTTACGTGGATCAGGAAACGGACGGCTCAATCCAGTCTCCTGAAGGCATCGGGCAGGGAACACTAGTCCAGGAACTCCAAACCGCGGCCCAAGTCATCGAAATGCTGCTGATCAAGGATCACACACGCATGAAGCATTTCTCCGCTGAACCCTATGACGTACCAGGGATACTACGACGGCACAAACATCTGGAACTCCGACGCGCTCGACAGTGATGCACTCGCCTCGAGCGACACTCCTGAAACGGATGCCATGGGCCCGGAACGCTGACCCGCCGGTCGCGCAGGTGCTGGGGCCACTCCCTTCCAGCCGTTTGATCACGCCGGCAGGGGGGTGCACAGGGGCGGTTTCCCCTAGCGGCGAAGGCGGCCGAGTGGGATGATTTGGTCATCCTTCGAATAGGGGGCCCATCATGGCCGGCTTTGGTGCTCTTCGACCTGGCCGCCGCTCCCGGGCATCCACGCCCCGGCTCCTGGCGGTTTTACTTGTGCTCGCACTCGGCGTGCTGTTCGCTGCACCCGCCCGAGCAGTCGACTACGGACATGACGTTTCGTGGCCACAGTGTCCGGGCGGCCTTCCGATGCCGCCGGAAGACACGGAGTTCGTGGTCGTGGGGCTGACGAACGGACTCGCGTTCACCGAGAACCCCTGCCTGGACGGGCAGTTCCAGTGGGTGCTCGACCGAGGCGTCCGGGCTCAGGCCTACGCCATGGCTACGTTCCCCACCACCGCGCAATACGACACCTACGGCGACGACGGCCCTTGGCCCGCGAGCACCAGGCCGGACCGCCTGCGCAACGTCGGGTACGCCGAGGGTCGCGCGGCTTTCGCGTCTCTCGCTAAGGTGGGATGGCGACCGGAGAGAATCTGGGTCGACGTCGAGCCCCGCCCGCAACAGCCCTGGCCCAGCTCCACAGCAGCCGAGCGGCAAGAGAACCGAGACATCATCTCCGGGCTCTTGGCCGCACTGGCCGACGCCGGATACCCGCACGGGATCTACTCCTATTTGAGCGGTTGGGAGGCCATCACCGGATCGTGGCAGCTTCCCGACGAGCCCGTCTGGTCACCGGCAGGCCGGCTGGACTTCGCCAGTGAAGCATCCGACCTCTGTGTGAATGGCAGCTTCTCCGGCGGCACCGTCCACATCGCGCAATGGACCGACGGCACCTACGACCACGATATGACGTGCATCGGCGTCTACCAGGCCCACGTCGCGACCATCGGCTGGCAGTCGAGCGTTTCGGACGGCGCAACCGCAGGAACCACCGGCCGGTCACTGCCGATGGAGGCGTTGCGTCTGTCGGTGGCAGGAGACCGCCTGTCGGGCGACATTCTGTGGAGGGGGCATGTGCAGAACATCGGCTGGCAGCCATGGACGACGTCGGCGTCGCCGATTGGAACGACCGGGCGCGGTTTGCGCCTGGAGGCGTTCCAGCTCCGGTTGACGGGGGACCTGGCCTCGCAGTACAGCATCAGGTATCGAGCCCACGTGCAGAACGTCGGCTGGCAGCCGTACGGTATCGACGGAGCCACGGCCGGCACCGTCGGGCAAGGTCTGCGGGTGGAGGCCGTAACGATCGAGTTGGTTCCGAAGGTCGCACCGGCATTCACTGCCGTATACGCCGCCCACGTTCAGAACCTCGGCTGGATGGCGACCGTTTCGGATGGGACAGTCGCCGGGACCACGGGTCGGGCCCTTCGGGTCGAGGCGTTGCGCCTCAACGTGTCCAGTACGGCTTATACCGGGGACATCGAGTGGCGGGGGCATGTGCAGTCGATCGGCTGGCAGCCGTGGACATCCTCGGCCAATCCCATCGGTGTGACCGGGCAAGGGCTACGTTTGGAAGCGTTTGAAATCAGGCTGACCGGTGAGATGGCGAACCATTACGGGATCCACTACCGCGCCCACGTGCAAGATTTGGGCTGGCAGTCATGGGTCGCCGACGGCGGAACGGCGGGCACGTCGGGTATGGGCAAACGGATGGAGGCCGTGCAGATCCTCCTCGCACCCAGAACCGGCGGCTAGCTGTTACCGCCATTGGTTCCTCCTGCTTGCACTCGATGGTACGGCTGATGGGCGGCTACTACGTCCAGCTGATTTGTACGGTATCCGGGTTGAAACCCTTCGCGTCACGAGGACGCGGCAGACCCCTGCCTTCGCACACGGCGCCTATCACGCTGAGCTGAATCCCGAGGTCTGCGTTCGTGAACGCCAACGCGCGTGTGATGCCGGCGAGGCATACGCCGTATCCTTACTCAAGGACTTAGGACAGATCCTGGCGACTCCAGGGGGACCCCTCATGACGAGGGAACACAAAAGGAGACGGCATGCCTCTCAGGCGTCTGATTCACATTGTTTCCGGGGCTGTGGCTGCAGCGCTGGTTCTCTCGGCATGCACGGCCGGCGGGGGACTCGGGGGAACAGTGCCGGCGGTGGTCGGCGAGGTCAAGCGCGGCGGCAGCGCGACTGTCGCCGAGGTCAACGCGCTCTCCTCCTTCAACCCCTACAGCACCGCCGGAAATACGGACATCAACTCCAAAGTTGGCTACATCACCCACTCCGGGTTCTTCTACGTGGACGACTCTGCCAGAGTGATCCGGAACGACAAGTTCGGCCACTATGAAAAGGTCTCTGACAAGCCGTTGAAGGTGAAGTACACGGTCAACGAAGGGGTCAAATGGTCCGACGGCGAACCGATCAGCGCAGGTGACCTGCTGCTGGCATGGGCGGCTGGTTCCGGTTATTTTGATGATGCAGACGCGAAGGCCGGCACTGGGACCAAGTACTTCTCGGTTGCATCGGATACCAGCGGCCTCGCCAAGACGACATTTCCGGAAATCGGGGGAGACGGACGTTCCATCATCCTGCAGTATGCAGAACCGTATGCTGATTGGGAAGTGGCGTTCGACGTCGGACTTCCCGCCCATGTGGTCGCCGCGAAAAGCGGCTTGAACGATGAAGGGGACCTCATTGACCTGCTCAGGGATTCACCCCGCGGCGACAGCAAGAGACCCGCGGCTAATCCCGCGCTGAAGAGGGTCAGCGACTTCTGGAACTCAGGTTTCGATTCCACAGCGCTGCCTGCGGATCCGGCGATCTATCTTTCCAGCGGACCTTACATCGTCAGGGACGTCATCCCCGGATCTTCTGTGAGGCTGGTCAGGAACCGGGACTACGTGTGGGGACCCGAGCCACATCTGGACGACATCACCATCCGGTTCACGGACGCGCCTCAGGCAGCTGTCGACGCGCTCCGGAACGGACAGGCCGATATTATTTCGCCGCAGCTGTCAGCCGGTACCGTGGACCTCTTCAGCGGCCTCGCCAGCCAGGGCGCGACTGTCCAGCGGTTCAGCCAGTCCGGCTATGACCACCTCGATTTGAACTTCTCCGGCCCCTTTGCCGAGGAGGATGTCCGCAAAGCGTTCCTCAAGACCGTCCCGCGCCAGGAGATTGTGGACGCGATCGTCGGCGAACTCATACCCGAGGCCAAGCCCTTGGATTCCCAGGTCTTCCTTCCGGCCCATCCAAAGTACGGCGACACGGTGAAGAACAACGGGTCATCCGGCTATTCCAAGGTGGACATTGAGGGCGCCAAGTCGTTGCTGCGCGGGGCCACGCCAACGGTCCGTATCCTGTACAACCGGGACAACCCGAACCGGGCCCGGGTCTTTTCGCTGATCCGCGAATCCGCCGGGCTTGCCGGGTTCAATGTTGTTGATGCCGGGCTGGGAAACGCGGACTGGGCGGCGGCGCTGGGCGGCGGCGGCTACAACGCGGCAATTCTTGGCTGGATCAGCACCGGAGTCGGAGTGAGCCGCATCCCGCAGATCTTCCGGACAGGCGCCGGCAGCAATTTCAACGGATTTTCCGACGGCGACGCCGACAAGGCGATGGAGCAACTCGCTACTACCACCGACTTGGCGAAGCAGGACGAGCTGATGGCCGAGATCGACAAGCGGGTGTGGGCAAGCGCCTACGGTCTGCCCCTGTACCAGACCCCCGGAACCACCGCTTTCAGCAGCCGGATCGCCGGTGTGAAATCCAGTCCAGGGCCGTTGGGCGTCTGGTGGAACGTGTGGGATTGGCACGTTAACTGACGGTCGCCGCTGGAACCTGATGAGGGGAGCGGCCCGGCGTGATTTGCCCTCGCTGTGCGCTGATTCGCCGAGTTTCGTACCAGCGAGTAACATGTGACGTGCACTACGGCCGCCTACCGGCTACCTCCTGATCATTACCCCATCACGGTTTGGCAACGGAGTACCAGTATTTGGACTTTGTGCGGTTAGGCTAATCGTATATGTAGGGTGCGTCACAGTACAAAACTGCGGCCGGCCTGCGGGGAAGCAAAAGATTTCCCTAAACATCTCCCACAACTCATAGGAGGCGGAATGCGTTTTACGCGCACTTCCAAAGCACTGGGCATCGTGGCAGTCGCCGCGCTCGCCCTGACCGGCTGCGGCGCTGGAGGCGGCAGCAATAACGGTGCCAGCCAGTCCGGCGGCGATCCCAACAAAATCATCACCGCGTACAACAATGAACCACAGCACCCGCTGCTGCCAGCCAACACGAACGAGGCCTATGGCAGCCACGTCGTCGAGCTGCTCTTCGAAGGTCTTCGTACTTACGATCCCAGTGGCAAGCCTGTCAATGCTCTTGCTGATTCCATTGAATCGAGTGACGCCCAAAACTGGACCATCAAAGTCAAGCAGGGTACGAAGTTCACGAACGGTGAACCAGTCACCGCAAAATCCTTCGTAGACTCCTGGAACTACGCAGCGAACTCGAAGAGCCTCCAAGCCAACGGCTTCTTCTTTGAATCTATCGCCGGCTATGACGATGTCTCCGCGGTCACCACCGAGAAGTCCGCCGACGGCAAGACGACCACCACGCCCGCTCCCAAGGCCGACACGATGTCGGGTCTGGCGGCACCGGACGACTCTACGATCACCGTCAAGCTGTCCCAGCCCGAGGCTGACTGGTCACTGCGTCTTGGCTACTCTGCCTACTTCCCCCTGCCGTCGGCCGCGCTTGCTGACCCAAAGACCTATGGCGAGAACCCCGTGGGAAACGGGCCCTACAAATTCGCCAAGACTGGGGCTTGGGTTCATGACCAGTCCATCTCGCTGGTAAAAAACGCCGACTACAGCGGTCCCCGCGAAGCGAAGAACGGCGGCGTGACCTTCAAGTTCTACACCGATCCGGGTCCCGCCTACACTGACCTGCAGTCCGATAATCTGGATGTCACGGACGTCCTGCCTTCAAACGCGTTGAAGACATACGTCACGGATTTCCCGGACCGCAATGCTGCCAAGCCCGTTGCCACCGACGCCACGCTGAACATCCCGCCATACAACCCGAACTTCCAGGGTGAGGCCGGCAAGCTGCGTCGCCAGGCCCTTTCCTACGCGATCAACCGCGAGGAAATCACCAAGGTTGTCTTCAATGGAACGCGCAAGCCAGCTCAAGCTTTCGCGCCGCCAGTGATTGAGGGCTTCAAGGGCGACCTAGCGGGCAGTGAGGTCCTTAAGTTTGACCCTGCAAAGGCCAAGGACTTGTGGGCCCAGGCCGAGAAGATCAAGCCGTACGACGGTTCCAAGCCGCTCCAGATTGCCTCCAACACCGATGGTGGCCACAAGGAATGGATCGATGCCGTAGCCAACGGCTTCAAGAACAACCTTGGTATCCAGGCAGAGATTCAGCCCTTCGCGAAGTTCGCAGAGGTCTTGAACCTCCGCAAGTCGCAGTCCCTCCCCGGCCTGACCCGAGCCGGTTGGCAGGCGGACTACCCGTCGCTCTACAACTTCCTCGGACCTGTCTGGGCGACTGGTGCATCATCCAACTACGAACAGTACTCGAACCCCGAGTTCGACAAGCTCCTCAAGGAGGGTCTTGCGGCTAAGTCCACCGGAGACGCGAACGACAAGTTCAACAAGGCGCAGGAGATCCTTTTCAAGGACCTTCCCGGCCTGCCGCTCTGGGACTACACAGTGCCGATTGTGTGGAGCAACAACGTCGTGAAGGCCGAAACCGGCTGGAATGGCGCCATTCTCTACTACAACATCACGGCTAAGTAATCCCCAGGAACTAACTTACCGACAGGGATGGGGGTCCGGTTTCATGCCGGGCCCCCATTCGTCTGCACGGTAGGAAGGCACAAATGAAACCCATCTCTTCCTGCCCGGAAGGCCGGTGATCCAGTGGTCCGCTATATCTTGCGTCGACTCCTTCAGGTGATCCCCGTCTTCCTCGGCACCACACTATTGGTCTACTACATGGTGTTCGCCCTTCCGGGCGACCCCATTTCCGCGCTCTTCGGTGACCGCCAGCCGCCCCAGTCCGTGATTGACACCCTCCGCAGTCAGTACCACCTGGATCAGCCCTTCTGGGTCCAGTACGGGATCTTCCTGCAGAACCTCTTCACGTTCAATTTGGGCAATGATTTTACCGGCCAGCCTATTGCCGCTACATTGGCTCGCGTCTTTCCCGTGACCGCAATGCTCGCTGTTGAGGCCCTCATTATCCAGGCGGTCTTTGGCGTGGCCTTCGGCGTCTTTGCCGGCCTCCGTCGCGGCAGTTGGTTCGACTCCACTGTCCTTGTCGCCTCGCTGGTGGTCATCGCGGTGCCCACCTTCGTTCTCGGCTTCGTCTTCCAGCTGGTTTTCGGAGTCCAGCTGGGATGGGCGAAACCAACGGTCGGCGCGAATGCAGACTGGGGCAACCTGCTGCTGCCGGCGGTTGTCCTGGGTCTGGTGTCATTCGCCTACGTGCTCCGCCTGACCCGCGCGTCCGTCAGTGAAAGCATGAATGCCGACTACGTTCGTACGGCCACAGCCAAGGGCCTTTCGCGGCCCCGCGTCGTGCTGGCCCATATCCTGCGGAACTCGCTGATCCCGGTTGTCACGTATCTGGGGGCAAACCTTGGTGGCCTCATGGGCGGCGCCATCGTGACCGAGGGCATCTTCAACGTCCCTGGGGTGGGCAACAAGCTCTACCAGGCTGTCTTGCGCAGCGAGGGCCCCACCATCGTTTCGATCGTCAGCGTGCTGGTGCTGGTGTTTGTGGTGGCCAACCTTATTGTCGATCTCCTATACGCCTGGCTGGACCCGAGGATTCGCTATGACCAATAAGAACAGCCACTTCGTGGCTCCCATCGAAGAAACCCCGCTGCTGGCGACGGATACCCTGAAGACCGACCAGGCGCCCTTGAGCCTATGGGCCGATGCCTGGCGGAAGCTCCGCCGGCGTCCGCTGTTCATCATCTCTGCTCTGCTGATCCTGGCGCTGGTGGTCGTGGCACTCTTCCCAGGCCTCTTCTCCTCTGTGGCACCGAACGAGGGCTGCGAACTTGCGAACTCGGAGGGTGGGCCCACCGCGGGACACCCGTTCGGCTTCACCTTCCAGGGCTGCGACATTTACTCCCGGGTTATCCACGGAACCCAGGCTTCCCTTTCCGTAGGCGTTCTGGCCGTATTGTGTGTCCTGATTGTCGGCGTGACGTTCGGCGCACTCGCAGGCTTCTACGGAGGCTGGCTGGACATAGTACTCGCCCGGCTCGGTGACATCTTCTTCGCTTTGCCCCTGATCCTTGGCGCGCTGGTCATCACGCAGCTTCCCGTATTCCGCCAAAACAAGAGCGTGTGGACTGTGGTGCTCGTCATTGCCGTGTTGGCGTGGCCGCAAATGGCGCGCATAACCAGGGGTGCGGTGATAGAGGTCCGCAATGCGGACTTTGTCACTGCTGCGCGTGCCTTGGGTGTCTCGAAGTTCAGTGCCCTGGTCCGGCACGTCCTGCCCAATGCGCTGGCGCCCGTCATCGTGCTGGCAACTCTGGAGCTGGGCGTCTTTATTGTGGCCGAGGCCACGCTGTCCTTCCTTGGCATTGGTTTGCCGGAGGGCATCATGTCGTGGGGGCATGACATCGCCGCGGCGCAATCGTCAATCCGCACCAAGCCCGAGATTCTGCTCTATCCGGCGGCGGCTTTGTCCATCACCGTTCTGAGCTTCATCATGCTCGGCGATGCAGTGCGTGATGCCCTCGATCCGAAGAGCCGTCAGCGATGAAAGAAAAAGCCATGACAACCCCAGAAATCCGGATCGATGAGGCCGACACCACCGGAGTCAGGCCGTTGCTGGAAATCCGCGACCTGGCGATCACCTTCAAGACGGGCTCGGGCGAAGTCCAGGCGGTCCGCAACGCCCATCTCACCATCTTGCCGGGTGAAACCGTTGCCATCGTGGGAGAGTCCGGGTCAGGCAAATCGACCACGGCCCTGGCAGCGATCGGACTCTTGCCAACCAACGGCAAAGTGTCGGCCGGCCAGATTCTCCTTGACGGAGAGGACATCGCGCACGCTTCCGAGCGCCGCATGATTGAACTTCGCGGCAACACGATCGGCATGGTCCCCCAGGATCCCATGTCCAACCTGAATCCTGTATGGAAGATCGGTTACCAGGTCCGCGAGACACTGCGGGCTAACGGAAAACCAAGCGGCCCCGCTGATGTCGCCAAAGTGCTGTCTGAAGCCGGGCTGCCCGATGCACACCGCCGCGCCAATCAGTATCCGCACGAGTTTTCAGGCGGAATGCGCCAGCGTGCCCTCATCGCCATCGGCCTTTCCTGCCAGCCTCGGCTGCTGATTGCCGATGAACCGACGTCGGCGCTGGACGTCACTGTGCAGCGTCAGATCCTGGACCACCTTGAGACGATGACCTCGGAACTGGGAACGTCCGTGCTGCTGATTACCCATGACTTGGGGCTGGCGGCAGAGCGGGCTGACAAGGTAGTGGTTATGTACCGCGGACAGGTAGTGGAGGCTGGCCCGTCGCTGGAGCTGCTGCAGGACCCCCAGCACCCCTATACCAAGCGTCTCGTCGAATCTGCGCCTTCATTGGCCAGCCGGCGAATCCAGGCCGCGAAGGAACAGGGCGTGGAGGCGGCTGACTTGCTGGCACCGGCCACCGAGGTACAAGCGAATGACCATATTCTGCAGATCCAGGACCTACGCAAGGTCTACAAACTTCGGCAGGGCCTGGGCAAGTCTACGGACTTCGCGGCAGTAGACGGCGTGAGCTTCAACGTCAAGAGGGGAACCACGACGGCGATTGTGGGAGAGTCCGGTTCGGGCAAATCCACAGTGGCCAAAATGGTGCTGCAACTTGAGAAGCCGACGGATGGAAAGATCCTGTTCGACGGCGTCGACACGTCCCTTTTGCGGAGTGCGGACCTGTTCAAATTCCGCCGGAGGGTGCAGCCGATCTTCCAGGACCCCTACGGTTCCCTTGACCCGATGTACAACATCTATCGGACCATCGAAGAGCCTCTGAGGGTTCATAAAATCGGCAACACTGCGAGCCGTGAGAAGAAGGTTCGTGAACTCCTGGACCAGGTGGCACTCCCGCAGTCCACTATGCAGCGGTATCCGAACGAGTTGTCAGGCGGGCAGCGCCAGCGTATCGCCATTGCCCGCGCCCTGGCCCTCGACCCCGAAGTGATCATTTGCGACGAGGCGGTGTCTGCACTGGACGTACTGGTCCAGGCGCAGGTGCTTAACCTCCTGGCCGACCTGCAGTCCAACCTGGGACTCACCTACCTCTTCATCACCCACGACCTTGCAGTGGTCCGGCAGATAGCCGATCACGTATGCGTCATGGAACAGGGGCAACTGGTGGAGACCGGGTCCACGGATGACGTCTTCGATTCGCCGCAGCAGGATTACACCAAGGCACTGCTGAACGCCATTCCGGGAGCGCGACTAATGCTCCCGCCGGAAGTCGCCTGACAGTAGGATCTGCACGCTGAACAGCGGATGGAGCCGGCGCCCGGAAGGGGAGGCCGGCTCCATCCTGCTTAACCAGCCGGCTCGGCTTCGAGATGCAGCGCCCGCAGCCTGACTTCAAGCAATGACCCGAGAGCCCTCCGGCCCGCTGCGTTCATATGCACGGCGTCGGCCAGGTTCTTGGCGAGATCGTACTTGGTCAGCCAGTCGCCCACCGCCACAAAAGGCATTCCGTGGTTCGCCGCGACTGTGCCGAGGAGTGCGTCCACCTGGCTGCGCCGGCCACCGCCGTAGTTCGCGCCCCGTGCCAGAGTGCCGATCATTGCGATCCTGATGCCTGGGTAGCGCTCCTGGAGGGCGGCGATCAGGCGGTCGGCATTAGCCACGATCTGTGCGTCGGTGGCACCTTGGGACGCATCGTTGCCGCCGCCCTGAATGATGATGAGCGGGGGAGTCCCATACGGAAGCTTCCAGTCGCCCCGCAGCAGGGCATCGATGTAGTTCCCCGTCTTGCCGTTGCCCGTCACGAAACCGGTGCCGCCAAGCCCGCAGAAGTGGACCTTGTAGCCGACTGCCGCCAGGCCAAGGCGCGGCCAGCCGTCGTACGGTTCCGACTGGGAATCACCTATCAGCAGCGCCGTGTGCGCGATGTCCGGTACTACTACCTCGTCACGGCCGCTTGCCGGATTGTGGACGTAGGAACCTGCGGGCAGCGCGGCCGGGTCAGCACCGCTCGTCACCAAATTCCCAGGCGCCTGCGCTGGCGGTTGGGCGGGGGAGGCGTCAGGGTGTTCTGGGGACTGCCCGCAGCCGCTCAGGAGGACGCCGGCGGCGATTCCACATGCAACAAAGCGGGTCAGAGCCGAGGCTTTTCGCATCAGTGGATCTCCGGGCTTGCTTGGCTTATCACAGCCATGATGGGCTATCTAGTCAGGAAAATCCAGTGATTTTACTCACGATGTCAACGCGGCCATTGCAATCCCCGGCCGGGCCGAACCCAGATGGTGTGTGATTTTTAGGCCAATAAATGGCTCACCGGCTAGAATGGGGGAAGGTGCCCTGTGCAAAGGGACTAATCCGTCGTGCGTTCCAGTTGGAAATGTCGCGATACAACAGCTGACTTCACCACTGAATCGAGCCATTACGCATGTCTGAAACCACCACCAACACCGCGGTAGCCACTGCATCGCGCAGTGACCTGCGCAACGTCGCGATCGTGGCCCACGTTGACCACGGCAAGACCACGCTGGTCGACGCCATGCTCAAGCAGACCAATTCCTTTGCCGAGCACAACCACCTTGAAGACCGGGTGATGGACTCTGGTGACCTGGAGCGCGAAAAGGGCATCACCATCCTGGCCAAGAACACTACCGTGGCCTACAACGGACCGTCCTCCAAGGGCGAAACCATCACCATCAACGTGATCGACACCCCCGGCCACGCCGACTTCGGTGGCGAGGTTGAGCGCGGCCTGTCCATGGTGGACGGTGTTGTGCTGCTGGTTGATGCTTCCGAAGGCCCGCTGCCCCAGACCCGCTTCGTGCTGCGCAAGGCCCTGGCCGCGCACCTGCCGGTCATCCTGCTGGTCAACAAGACCGACCGCCCCGACGCCCGCATCGAGGAAGTTGTCCACGAGTCCATGGACCTCCTCCTGGGCCTCGCCTCGGACCTCGCGGACGAAGTTCCGGACCTGGACCTGGACAAGATCCTCAACGTGCCGGTCGTGTATGCCGCCGCAAAGGTCGGACGCGCCTCCCTCGAGCAGCCCGCCGACGGAACCGCTCCGGAGAACGAGGACCTGGAACCGCTGTTCCAGACCATCATCGAGCACATTCCTGCTCCCACGTACAACCCGAACGGTGTCCTGCAGGCACACGTCACCAACCTTGACGCCTCCCCGTTCCTGGGCCGCCTCGCCCTCCTGCGCATTTACAACGGCACCCTGCGCAAGGGCCAGACCGTTGCCTGGGCACGCGCCAACGGTGAGCTCAAGAACGTCAAGATCACCGAACTCCTGGCCACCAAGGCACTGGACCGCGTTCCGGCCGAGTCCGCGGGTCCGGGCGAAATCGTCGCTGTCGCGGGAATCGAGGAGATCACCATCGGTGAGACCCTGACCGACGCAGAGAACCCGCAGCCGCTGCCGCTGATCACCGTAGACGATCCCGCGATCTCCATGACCATCGGTATCAACACCTCGCCGCTTGCCGGCAAGGTCAAGGGCGCCAAGGTGACGGCCCGCCAGGTAAAGGACCGCCTGGACAAGGAACTGATCGGTAACGTCTCCATCCGCGTGCTTCCCACGGAGCGCCCGGATGCCTGGGAAGTCCAGGGCCGCGGGGAGCTCGCGCTGGCCATCCTCGTTGAGCAGATGCGCCGCGAAGGCTTCGAGTTGACCGTGGGCAAGCCTCAGGTTGTCACCAAGACCGTGGACGGCAAGATCCACGAACCGATGGAGCACATGACCATCGACGTGCCCGAAGAGTACCTCGGCGCCGTTACCCAGCTGATGGCAGCCCGCAAGGGCCGCATGACCAACATGGCCAACCACGGTACCGGCTGGTGCCGGATGGAATTCATCGTTCCCGCCCGTGGCCTGATCGGCTTCCGCACCAAATTCCTCACGGACACCCGCGGCGCCGGCATCGCGGCCTCCATCTCCGAGGGCTACGAGCCGTGGGCCGGTCCCATCGAGTACCGTACCAACGGTTCGATGATCGCCGACCGCGCAGGTGTTGTGACGCCGTTCGCCATGATCAACCTGCAGGAGCGCGGTTCCTTCTTCGTGAAGCCCACCTCCGAGGTCTACGAGGGCATGATCGTCGGCGAGAACTCCCGCGCCGACGACATGGACGTCAACATCACCAAGGAAAAGAAGCTCACCAACATGCGTGCGGCGTCCTCCGATACCTTCGAGAACCTGACGCCGCCGCGTGACCTCACCCTCGAGGAGTCCCTCGAATTCGCCCGCGAGGACGAATGCGTTGAGGTAACCCCGGAGTCAATCCGCATCCGCAAGCTCATCCTTGACACCAACGAGCGCGCCAAGGCAAACCGCGCCCGCGCCAAGGTCTAGTACTGCACCACAGCTAAAGCTGCCGGTACAACGGGAGGGTCACCCCGCCGTCGTACCGGCAGCTTTTGCCGTTAACGGGCCTTGCCGGGTACCGCTCGGCGCAGTGAAGCCCGGGGTCGAGGTGCTGAGGCAGTGCCTGCGCACCGTGCCGCCCCTTCACTGCGCCCATGCGTTTTCCACATACGCGCTCCTGGCCGCTGTGTCGGACTCCCGGAACAGGCAGCATGCACTTATGCGAACTATCACTGATGCGCTGGCGGCGATGGGGGGAGTCGGCAGCACCAGCTCCTTGAGGCAGGCCGGTGTCTCCCGCCGGAGCATTGAAGCCGGAGTCCAGGACTCCTCCGTCCAAAGGGTGGCGCGAGGCGTGTATGCGCTGCCTGACGCAGAACCCTTGCTCGTCCACGCCGGCCGGCACTACGCGGTGCCCGCCTGTGTCACGGCTGCCCAGGCAGCGGGGCTATGGGTGGTCAAGGGCCCCGGGAGACCCCATCTTGCCGCAGGGCATGGGAGGCCAATTGATGGCTGTGTCGTGCACAGAAGCAACGTTCCACTGACGCATCTGGACATTGTGTGCCAATCGCTCCGCTGTCTTCCGCCGCTCGAGGGGCTGACCATCGCGGAATCTGCGGTCAAAAGGGGGTTGGTTCAACTTCCGACTCTCCGGGAACAGTTTCCAGCGGTCAGGGAGAAGGCCGTTCTTGGACTGGTTGCAAGAATCCGGCCGCAGTCCGGGTCGATCATCGAAACCATGGCCCGGTATCTGCTGGAGGAGGCGGGGCTGACGGTGGAGCTGCAGGTCAAGATTCCCGGGGTGGGCCATTTGGACCTCTTGGTCGATGGCCTGCTGGGTATTGAGACCGACGGCTACGCCCACCACAGGAGCCGGGCAGCGTACCGGGAGGACAGGCGGCGATGGAACGTGACGGTTGTCCGAGGTATTCCCACCCTTCGCGTGACCTTTGAAATGCTGCTGAGCGAGCCCACGGAGTTCGTGCGAATGGTGCATCGAGCTCTTGCCACGTACAGGTCTGCGCAGTGAAGCCCGGGTTCGACCCGCGTGGGCAGTTCCTGCGCAGTGAGAGCCTCATTTAGCGCACGGGCCGGCGCCGCTCAGGTGCGGGCGGCACTTCCTTCGCCGCCACCACCAGCGCAAGGGGAATGACGACGTCGGCCTGCCGGGTACGGACGGTGCAGTCGCCGTCGGCGGTTCCAACCAGGTGGCCCAGCGCGTCCGTGAGCCCGCCCTCGATCCGGTACCGGACCACTACCCGGGTTCCGGGCGCGGCGGCCTCCAGGAACTCACGGGGCGAAGGCGTGGTCAGACTCACCAGTTCATACTAGGGGGCCCGCTAGGTTCGCGGTGACGGGCTGGGAGATAATAGGCTCAGAAGTCAACAGTCCGGAGGACATGCCGGACGCAAGAACCGGCCGGTCGCCGGTACCAACGTGGAGAGGCAAGGGACGTGACGTACGTAATCGCGCAGCCGTGTGTGGATGTCAAGGACAAGGCATGTATTGAGGAGTGCCCCGTCGACTGCATCTACGAGGGTGAGCGTTCGCTGTACATCCATCCGGATGAGTGCGTCGACTGTGGTGCCTGCGAACCTGTCTGCCCCGTCGAGGCCATCTACTACGAGGATGACACCCCTGACGAGTGGGCCGACTACTACAAGGCCAACGTCGAATTCTTCGACGATCTGGGTTCCCCCGGCGGTGCCGCAAAAATCGGCAACACGGGTAAGGACCACCCGATGATTGCCGCACTGCCGCCGCAGAACCAAGACCACTGAGCCGGGCGTCCCGGTGACCGCAGCCGTGAACGGCTTTGGCCTGAGCCTGCCCGACTACCCGTGGGAGGCCTTGGCGCCTTATGTGGCCAAGGCGTCAGAACACCGGGGCGGGGCGGTGAACCTCTCCATTGGCACGCCAGTGGACCCGACCCCCGCGTTGATCCAGGAGGCACTCAGGGCCGCCGCCGACGCCCCGGGATACCCCACAGTCCACGGCACCATCCCGCTGCGTGAAGCCATCGCGCAGTGGTTCGAACGCCGCCGGGGAGTTCCAGGCCTGGATCCCAAGAACGTTATGCCCACCGTGGGTTCCAAGGAACTGGTGGCATGGCTTCCTTTGTTGCTGGGGCTGAAGCCGGGCGATGTCGTCGTCCGCCCCAAAGTCGCCTACCCTACCTATGACATCGGTGCCACCTTCGCCGGCGCCATGTCGGTTGCCACTGACCACCTCGACGAACTCGACGAGGCCACCCGCTCGCGGGTCCGCCTGGTCTGGGTGAACTCGCCCGGCAACCCCACCGGCAGCGTCAGGGATGTCGAGTCCCTGCGTGCGCTGGTCGAGCAGGCACGGGAGCTCGGGGCAGTGGTGGCGTCGGATGAGTGCTACGCAGAGCTCGGCTGGGGCGCCTGGGATGTCCAGCGGGGCGGCGAGCCTGTACCCAGCATCCTGGACCCCCGTGTTGCCGGCGGCTCCCGCGAGGGCCTCCTGGCCGTGTATTCGCTGAGCAAGCAGTCCAACCTGGCCGGCTACAGGGCCGCCTTTGTTGCCGGCGATCCGCGCATCATGGCCAACCTGGTCAACAGCCGCAAGCACGCGGGCATGATCGTCCCCTACCCGGTGCAGGAGGCAATGCGCGCCGCCCTTGCTGACGACGCGCATGTCCAGGCGCAGAAGGACCTGTACCGGGGCCGCAGGGAACGCCTCGTGCCGGCGTTGAACCGCTTCGGACTGGAGATCAAGGAGTCCGACGCCGGGCTGTACCTCTGGTCCACCGCAGGGGAGGGCACGTGGGAGACGGTGGGGCGGCTCGCCGACCACGGCATCGTGGTGGGGCCCGGCGTCTTCTATGGCGAGGCAGGCAACGGCTTCGTTCGTGTCGCGCTGACCGGTACGGACGAACGGATCGACGCCGCCGTGTCCCGGCTGGCCGCAGCGTCGTAACAATGGTGTGACTCGCGCCACAACGGGAGCATTTTAGGCCACTTTCGTACGTCGCCGATTAGTGACACCCGCTAAGGAGCGGTACTTTTTAAGTGACTATCAATGGTGGCTTTCTACAAGAAGGCAGCCCGGGTGTTGGAACCCTGTGCCGAACAGGGTCAGTGCGCGGCTCACCGGATGTTGGATCAAGCTTTCGACAGAGGCCCAGACGCCTCATGAAGGGGACTCCATGACTGAGACCAACAGCGCAACCCTGCATCACGCAGGAGGGGAGCTCAAGCTCCCGCGCATCCAGGTTGTTGAAGGGAACGAAGGTTACGACGTTTCCAAGCTGCTGAAGCAGACGGGCGCAGTCACCTTTGACCCCGGCTTCATGAACACCGCAGCAACCACCTCTGCCATCACGTACATCGATGGCGATGCGGGCATCCTGCGTTACCGCGGATACCCCATCGAGCAGCTGGCGCAGCACTCCAGCTTCCTCGAGGTTTCCTACCTGTTGATCTACGGCAACCTGCCCAGCCCCACCGAGCTGGAAGAGTTCGACCAGAAGATCCGCCATCACACCCTCCTGCACGAAGAGCTCAAGGGCTTCTTCGGCGGCTTCCCGCGCGACGCCCACCCGATGCCTGTGCTGTCGTCGGCCGTCTCCGCGTTGTCCACGTTCTACCAGGACTCCCTTGACCCGTTCAACGCCGAGCAGGTGGAAGTCTCCACCATCCGCCTGATGGCAAAGCTTCCGGTCATCGCGGCCTATGCGCACAAGAAGTCCATTGGTCAGCCGATGCTGTACCCGGACAACTCCCATAACCTTGTGGAGAACTTCCTGCGCCTGAGCTTTGGCCTCCCGGCAGAGCAGTACGAGGTGGATCCGGTGGTAGCCAAGGCCCTGGACCTCCTGCTCATCCTGCACGCGGACCACGAACAGAACTGCTCTACCTCCACTGTGCGGCTGGTAGGCTCCTCCAACGCCAACTTGTTCGCATCGGTTTCAGCCGGCATCAACGCGCTCTTCGGTCCCGCCCACGGCGGAGCGAACGAAGCAGTGCTGAAGATGCTCCGCCAGATCCAGGCCGACGGCACCAAGCCCGAGGACTACATGGAGAAGGTCAAGAACAAGGAAGACGGCGTCCGCCTCATGGGCTTCGGACACCGCGTCTACAAGAACTACGATCCCCGTGCAAAGATCGTCAAGGCCACGGCGCACGAGATCCTGACCAAGCTCGGCGGCAACGACGAACTCCTGGACATCGCCCTGCGCCTCGAAGAGAAGGCGCTCAACGATGACTACTTCATCCAGCGAAAGCTCTACCCGAACGTGGACTTCTACACGGGCCTGATCTACAAGGCCATGGGCTTCCCGGAGAAGATGTTCACTGTGCTCTTCGCGATCGGCCGGTTGCCCGGCTGGATCGCCCAGTGGCGGGAAATGATCTCCGACCCCAACACCAAGATCGGCCGCCCGCGCCAGCTCTACATCGGTGAGCCGGAGCGGGACTACCCCGCCCGCTAAGCCCCGGAAAACACAATGCGGGGTCACTTACGGTCCATCCCACACCCTGGGACAGGCCGTAAGTGACCCCGCGTTGTTGTTTTAAGCGGAGTAACCTTGCGGGTTGTTCTTCTGCCAGCGCCAGTGGTCCTCGCACATCTGGTCCACCGTTTTCGTGGTGGACCAGCTGAGGTCCGCCAGGGCCGAGGCGGCATCGGCCCAAAAAGCCGGCAGATCGCCGGGGCGGCGCTCCGTGATCTCGTAGGGGATGGGCTTCCCCACTGCCTTCTCGAACGAGCGGAGCACCTCCAGTACCGAAGAACCCTTGCCTGAGCCCAAGTTCCAGCGGAAAACACCTGTCCGGTCCGTCACGTGGTCCAAGGCCGCCACGTGGCCTTCGGCGAGGTCCACCACGTGGATGTAGTCGCGCAGGCAGGTGCCGTCCGGGGTGTCATAGTCGCCGCCGAAGACCATCAGCTTCTCTCGCCTCCCCACGGCAACCTGGGCGATGAACGGCACCAGGTTGTTCGGGATGCCTTGCGGGTCCTCGCCAATGCGTCCGGACGGGTGGGCTCCCACCGGGTTGAAGTAGCGGAGCAGCGCTATGTGCCAGCGGCTGTCAGCGGCGCCAAGGTCGGAGAGGATGTCCTCGATCTGTTCCTTGGTGCGGCCGTAGGGGTTGTTCGCGCCGATTTCCATTTTTTCAACGTACGGGACGGGATTGTGTTCCCCGTAGACGGTGGCGGATGAGCTGAAGACCAGTGACCGGACGTCGTGGCGGTCCATAACCCGGATCAGGTTGAGCGTGCCCACGAGATTGTTGTAATAGTACCTGAGCGGTTCACGCACTGACTCTCCGACTGCCTTCAGGCCGGCGAAGTGGATGACTGCGTCGATGCTGCTTCCGTCAAACACACTGTCCACGGCGGCCTCGTCCACGAGGTCCACGTGATGGAACTCTGCGGCCTTGCCGCTGAGTTCCGCAACCCGGCGCAAGGACTCTTCGCTGGAATTCACCAGGTTGTCGATCACCACCACCTCGTGGCCGGCTTCCTGCAGGGACAAAACAGTGTGGGAGCCGATGTACCCGGTGCCACCTGTGACCAGAATTTTCATGCCCCAACGCTATCCCACTTGCTGCCTGGGGCGCCCCGGCGTTCCGGATGCCGGTCACTGTGACCGGCCAACACCGGCGGGTGAACGTCTTTCGAGGCACACATGTGCTAAAAAGAGGAAATGCCCAAGATCGTAGATGCCGAAGCCCGGCGTGCGGAAGTTGTTGAAGCGGTATTCAGGATCGTCGCCGTGGACGGGCTTGAACGGGCGTCACTTCGCGAGGTGGCGGATGAAGCGGGGCTCGCGGTGGGATCTGTCAGGCATTATTTTGCCAGCAGCGAAGAACTCCTGGTGTATTCGTTTGCAACTGTCGTGGACAGTTTGACCGTCCGTCTCACGGATGCGCTGACAAAGATGCGTGCGGAGACCCCGGGCACACTGCAGCATCATGAGGCTGTTTTAACCCTGCTGGGTGAACTGCTGCCTCTGGATGAGCGGCGCGCCGTGGAAGCCTGCGTCTGGATGGCATTTAGGAGCGCAGCGAGAATCCGACCATTCCTGGCGGTCGAATCCGACCGCAGCCACCGGGAAGTGGCGGCCATCATCGGCCAAGTGATCACTGCCCTGGTGACAGAGGACGGCGGTGGGCAGCAGAGTCTGGTTGTTGAGGCCGAGAGACTCCTCGCAACCATGGACGGCCTCTGCATGCATGCCCTTCTTCAGCCCGAATGGATGACCGCGGAAATGTGCCGCGAAGTTCTGGAACGGCACCTTGCGGGCCTCGCTGCGGTCGCTGCCGTTAACGTCGGGGTGCTTGGGGAATAGACTGGGAGCCAGGGGAGCGGATCCGGATAATCAACCCGGTGCAGGCACGCCACGGGAGGAATTGGGATGCACAACACAGGCGGTTCCGGCTGGCAGATAACCATGGACACATCCGGCCCGATGATGATCGCGCTGTATGTGCGTGACGCCGCCGGACTGGACGGCGCCGGCCATCCGGCGTTGTCCCATGCCGCCCCGAAGATCCACCACGCGGACCATACCCATCTCACTGCGGAGGTAGGCGGCCTCAACGCGTTGAAGACCGAGTGGGAGGCATGGTGGGAGCAGTTGCTGAAGGCCTATCCTCACATGGCACCGGAGCTGTCGCCCCCCGAGTTCGGGGCATTCGGAAATTCCCCGGCGTTGCAGCGGGTCCTCCAGGCGCACTTCGGAGCCGCACTCACGTGGGCCCGGGAACGCCGCAGTGAATACGCCGAGCTGGAAGCGGAGCGTGTGGCCAGTGGCTCAGACCAACTGCTGGACGACATGGTGGACGACCGGTTAATGGAGGTCGGGCGGAGTCCCCGGGATTTCAAGCTGACCATTATCGAACTGCCCTTGAACGAGCAGCGGGCCTGGTACCTTGAGCCGGACAAGATCATCATGAGCCACGACCTCATGTCGCAGCCTGAACTCTTCCGCAGCTATGTCCAACCTGTGGTGGAAATGCTCGTCTGAGCTGCTGGTTCAAACAGCCGGGTTTGACCGGCTTCGCCGGCCCGGCACAGCCTAAGGCGGCTTAGCCGGCCGGCACCCCAGAGACGGTAATCCGGACCTGGCCGTCGCCGGCGTCGGAATCCTGCCAGCCGTCCCGGGCCAGGCGGTTCCAGCTCTGACCTCCAACGTCCACCCGGGTGACCTCAAAACCTTTGGCGTTGGCCACGGCCCATTGCCCCACGGACCACGCCTCGCTGCCGCTGGCCTCCACGACCAACGTCTGTCCCTCGGTGGTGGTGGTAAGCGTCCCGTAGGCCTGCTCGAGTTCGGCAGCGACGGCAACGGGGTCTCCCCGATCTTCGGGCGTGCGGAGCGTGCACTGCACAGCGCCCGGCGTCTGGCCGGAGAGGCCGGACGCGAAGTTGCGGCCCATGTTCTCATGCTCGGCATAAGCGCGGGGATAGGCGGAACGCTGGACTCGTTGTGCTGCGTCAGTGATCTCCAGCGACTCGTAGCCGGGGATCTTGACCAGTGCGTCGTAGAACGCATTGGCGGCATAATACGGGTCCATTAACTGGGCCTCAGTTCCCCATCCTTGGGAAGGGCGCTGCTGGAACAGCCCGCGGGAATCAGGGCCGGCCTGGTCTCCGTGGCCGATGTTGCGAAGCTTCGATTCCTGCATGGCGGTAGCCAGGGCGATGCTTGCGGCCCGCGCCGGAAGTCCACGCTGGACGGCGACGGCGGTGATCAGCGAAGCATTGACGGCCTGGTCTGTTGCGAGCTCCGCAGTCTGGGGCCCCACCGCCGCTGTGCAGCGCTCCGAGACGAGGGTCTCGGAGCGCTGCACGAAGGAAACGACTGTGTACACGCCGCCGCCCACCAGAGCCATGGTGAGCAGCAGCACTACTGCCCGCGCCAGGCCACGCTTGTGTGCCACGGAGGTGTCAGTTGGAGTGCAGGGCGTCGTTGAGTTCCACAGTCTGGCCCTTGCGCGGCAGGACCTCCACGGCCCCGGTGGTGGAGTTGCGCCGGAACAGGAGGTTGGGGACGCCGGACAGCTCCACGGCCTTGACCACCCTGGTGGTGTCCTCGCCATCGGCGTCCTTGATGCCGATCACGCGCACCCGGGTTCCCGCTGTGACGTAGAGCCCGGCCTCCACCACGGAATCATCGCCGATGCTGATCCCGACGCCGGAGTTGGCACCCAGGAGGACGCGCTCGCCAATGGCGATCTTCTCCTTGCCGCCGCCGGAGAGGGTGCCCATGATTGACGCACCGCCGCCCACGTCGCTGCCGTCGCCAGCCACCACTCCGGCCGAAATTCGGCCCTCCACCATGGACGTGCCCAGCGTGCCGGCGTTGAAGTTAACGAACCCTTCATGCATGACCGTCGTCCCTTCGGCGAGGTGCGCGCCGAGGCGGACGCGGTCGGCGTCGGCGATTCTCACACCGGCGGGCACCACGTAGTCCACCATGCGTGGGAACTTGTCGATGCCGTACACCGTGACGGCGCCCCTGCGGCGCAGCCTGGCTCGAGTCATCTCAAAGCCCTCTACGGCGGCTGGGCCGAAGTTGGTCCAGACGACGTTCGGGAGTTTGCCGAAGAGCCCATCCAGGTTGACGGTGTTGGGCTGCACCAGGCGGTGCGAGAGCAAGTGAAGCCGGAGGTAGGCATCCGCTGTGTCCGCCGGGGCCTCATCGAGGTTGATCTGGACGAAGACCACCTTCTGCTCGGTGCCGCGGTCCGGGTCGGTGCCGTTCGCGGCGATTTCGGCCAGGGTTTCGTCGGCATTTTCCACGGCGCGCAAGTTTTCGGCGGCGATGCCGAGGGCCGGTTCCGGGAACCAGACGTCCAGCACTGTGGCCTGGCCGCTTTCCTTGCCTCTGGCTGTCGCGATGGTGGCGAGCCCGAAGCCGTAAGCGGAACGGGAGTCAGCGGTGGCGTTCTGGTGTTCGGGCGCAGCGGAGGTAGTGGTTTCAGTCATGGCCCCAGTCTATCGAGAGCAGGGCACTGGCTTCGAACTAGACTGGCAACGTGACTGCTGAAACCGCTCCCGAATCCTCAACGCTTGGCTCAAAGTCCGTGCCTTTGGACCTCAGCCAGGACGTTGCCCTTTTGACCGCTGCCCTGATGGACATCAACAGTGTTTCGGGCAACGAGACCGAACTGGCCGACGCCGTCGAAACTGCCCTGCGTGGAATCCCGGAACTCCGCGTGGTGCGCGACGGCGATTCGCTGATTGCGCGCACCGAGCTGGGGCGGCGGGAGCGGGTTATTCTCGCCGGGCACCTGGACACCGTCCCGTTGCCCGCCACGGCCGGGGCGCGGGGTACCGTCCCCTCCAGCTGGGACTCAGGAGTTCCGGGCGAGGGCATTCTCTACGGCCGCGGAGCTACGGATATGAAGGGCGGTGTCGGGGTGCAGCTGGCACTGGCCGCTGCAATGTTCGACGGCGGGGCGGCACCGGAGCGGGACGTCACCTTTGTGTTTTACGACCATGAGGAAGTGGAAGCGGTGAAGAGCGGCCTTGGCCGCCTGGTCCGCAATCACGGAGGCCTCCTCGGCGGCGACTTTGCCATCCTCCTCGAACCCACGGACGGGACGGTGGAAGGAGGCTGCAACGGAACCATGCGCCTCGAAGCGACCACCTTGGGCGAGGCCGCCCATTCAGCCCGGGCCTGGATGGGCAGCAACGCGATTCACTCCGCTGCGCCGATCCTGGCCAGGCTGGCCGCTTACGAGCCGCAGACCGTCAATGTCGACGGACTCGGCTACCGGGAAAGCCTCAATGCGGTGAAGATCCATGGCGGCACCGCAGGCAATGTCATTCCAGACCGTTGCGTCGTGGTCATCAACTACCGGTTTGCGCCGGACAAATCCCCGGACCAGGCCGAAGCCCACGTACGGGAACTGCTGGAGGGGTTCGACGTCGTCCGGACAGACAGCGCCGCCGGAGCCCGTCCCGGACTGAACCATCCCGCGGCAGCGTCCTTCGTGGCTGCCGTCGGAGCCGAGCCGAAACCGAAATACGGTTGGACCGACGTCGCGCGTTTCAGTGAACTGGGGATCCCCGCGGTCAACTTCGGTCCGGGCGACCCGCTGTTGGCCCACAAGGACAATGAGCACGTGGACGCGGACGCTATCCGTGAATGCCTGCGTGCGCTGCGGAGCTGGCTTACGGCGTAAATACCCGTCCCAACGCAGAAGGTCCGCAGCTGATAGCTGCGGACCTTCGCTTTTGCGTGCCTACTTTTTGTCCGGACCTGGGACAATGTTCTTGGCGACGGGGTCGTTGCCAGCACCTTCAAGGCCAGTTCGTATCATGGCGGGAGCAACACCGCCGGCGGCCTTCTTCGAGCCGCGGCGTTCTATCCAGACGGCGATGCGGGATACGCAAATGTTAATCGCAATGTAGATTGCTGCGGCGACGAAGAAGATGGGGAACAAGAAAGCGTTGCCCAGGAAGTCCGCCATGACCTGCACCGCCCGGAGCAACTCGCCATAGGCGACGATATAGCCAAGCGACGTGTCTTTCAGCAGCACGACCAGCTGGGCCACAAGCGACGGCATCATGCGGCGGATTGCCTGCGGAAGTTCGATGAACATGCGGGACTGGAAGCTGGTCAGGCCAATGGTCAGGCCCGCCTCCCGTTGTCCCTTCGGCAATGATTGAATGCCGGCACGGAGGATCTCCGCGAAGATGGCCAAGTTGTAGAGGACCAAGCCCGTGACGACAGCGACGAACTGCGATGTGCCGAAGCCCAACAGGACGAACAGCATCATCAGGACCACCGGCATGCCGCGCAGAAACTCCAGGACCACACGGGTGGGGATCCGGATCCAGGCGACCAGGGAGATCCGCAGCAGGCACAGCATCAGGCCGAGGGGGAACGCGATGACGGCGGCGACGGCAGCGGCGCTGAGTGTTGCCCCCAGTCCGTTTCCGAGCAGCATCCAGACATCGCCCCTGGTGAAGATGGCCCAGCGCCGGCCTTCGAAGATGCCCTGCTGGGCCAGGGTCATGGCGATCCATGCCAGCAGGCCGACAATCACGACCGTTCCGATGACGGAACCGATCAGGGATATTCGGCGGGCTTTGGGGCCGGGAACGTCGTAGAGGACTGAAGTCATCGGGCAATCGCCACCTTTCGTTCGACGGTGCTTGCCAGGATTCCCAAGGGAATGGTGATCAGCAGGTAGAAGAACGCCACGCCCAACAGCACGGTCATGACCTGGTCGCCATTGGCGTTGGCCATCTGCCTGCCGTAGCCGAACAGCTCCAGCACGAAGAAGGCGCCGGCGACGGATGAGTTTTTCACAAGTGCGATCAGGATGTTGATCAACGGTGGAATCACAGTTCGGAGCGCCTGCGGCAGGATGATGAGGGACAGCACCTGGCCGAAGTTCATGCCGATGCTCCGTGCCGCCTCTGCCTGGCCCAACGCGACACTGTTGACACCCGAGCGGACAGCTTCCGCAATGAAGGCCGCTGTGTACGCGCTGAGGGCGATGATGGCGGCAATTTCAAACTGTTCGAACTTGACCCCGAGCCGGGGCAGGACGATGGCCGCGAAGAAGAATGCGATGGTCAGCGGGGTGTTACGGAGAACCTCTACGTAGACCGTGCTGAAGCCGCGTAAGGCTGCCACCGGGGAAACCCGTGCGGCGGCCAGAAGTGTTCCGAGCACCAGCGCGATGATCCCGGAGACGACTGAAAGGAAGAGGGTGCGGAGAAAACCGTTCCAGTACAGGGGCAGGTTTTCAATGATGACGTCCATAGGATCCTTCGGCTCTGGGAGTGGACGGGCGAAGACGGATCAGCGGTTGCCGGGATGAGCCGTGAGCCCATCCCGGCAACCGCCGGCGTTACCTAGTAACGGTTGATGGCCGGGAGTTCCGGGGCAGTCTTGATGACAGTGCCTGCGGTTGCTTCCCAGGCCTTCTTGTAAGACCCGTCCTTGCTGAAGGCTTCCAGCTGGTCGTTGATCCAGTTGCGGAACTCGGTGTCGTCCTTCTTCAGCCCGATGCCGTAGGGCTCCTTGGTGAACGTCTGGTCCGAGGCCAGCTTGAAGGCGTCCGGCTCCTTGTCCACAAACCCGGCCAGGATCACATTGTCCGTGGTGACGGCTTCCACCTGCTTGTTGCGGAGCGGCTCGAGGCAGGCCGAGTAGGTTGCCGCCGGGACGAGCACTGCACCGTACTTGTCCACGATGGTGCCCGCCGGGGTGGAGCCCGTTACTGAGCAGACCTTCTTGCCCTTGACGTCTTCCGGCTTCTTGATGGAGTCGTTGTCCTTGTTGACCATCAGGGCCTGCCCGGCCTCGTAGTACGGGCCTGCGAAGCTGACAACCTGCTTGCGCTTGTCATTGATGGTGTACGTGGCGATGACCAGGTCCACCTTGCCCTGCTCGATGAACGGCTCGCGGTTGGCGGAGACGGTCTCGGACCATTCGATCTTGTCCGCTGCGATTCCGAGCTTCGCGGCAATGAGCTTGCCCATCTCGACGTCGAACCCGACAGGCTTCCCGTCCAGGCCGACCTGGCCGAACAGCGGCTGGTCGTACTTGGTGCCGATCTTGATGGTTCCGGCGGAGGAGAGCTTGGCCATGGTGCTGTTTGCAGCGAAGGTCGGCTTCTCTGCGACGCTGGGGTTGCTGGTGCCGGGGGTGCTGCCGCCGCAGGCGCTCAGGGACAGGGCGAGCGCAGCCGTAGCCGCCACGAACAACGACTTCCGCCGGGTCATAAATGCCGTCATGACATTCCTTTCATTGATCGGCCGCGGGTCACGGCCTGGTGCGAACTGGAGTGTGGGCGTTCGTAGGGTGTCAGTGAGTCAGAAGCTTGGACAGGAAGTCCTTGGCCCGGTTGCTCTGGGGATTGGTGAAGAACTCTTCGGGCTTGGCGTCCTCGACGATCTGGCCGTCGGCCATGAACACAACGCGGTCCGCGGCCTTCCGGGCAAAGCCCATCTCGTGGGTGACCACGATCATGGTCATCCCTTCCTTGGCCAGCTGGATCATCACGTCCAGGACCTCGTTGATCATTTCGGGATCGAGGGCGGACGTGGGCTCGTCAAAGAGCATGACTTTCGGCTTCATGGCCAGCGCGCGGGCAATGGCAACACGCTGCTGCTGGCCGCCGGACAGCTGGGCGGGAAGCTTGGGCGCCTGGTGCCCCACGCCCACCCGCTCGAGCAGTGCCATGGCTTCCTTGTCTGCCTGGGCCTTGGAAATGCCCTTGACCTTGATGGGGCCGAGAGTGACGTTCTCCAGGATGGTCTTGTGGGCAAACAGGTTGAACGACTGGAAGACCATGCCGACGTCGGCGCGCAGGCGGGCGAGTTCCTTGCCCTCTTCGGGCAGCACCTTGCCATCAATGCTGATGGTGCCGCCCTCAATGGTTTCCAGGCGGTTGATGGCACGGCAGAGCGTGGACTTGCCCGAGCCGGACGGGCCGATGACAACGATCACCTCGCCCTTGCGGACGTGAAGATCGATATCCTTCAAGACGTGCAGCTGACCGTAATGCTTATTCACACCATTCAGGGAGACGAGCGCATCGCCGGGGACATGAGTAGTCATAAGAAGAATCTAGCGAACAAAGGCTGCTTATGACGGGAATCACGCCAAGTTCCCGTGGATCGTGATTCAAGAGATACCTGCCGCCAGCACCCGGGCCTTGGCGCTAGCCTTGGGGGATGAGCATCAACGCAGATCCGGCCAAAACTTCCCAGCCGCGCCGTAAGGGTCCCCTTGAACTCCGTCGCAAACAGGCGGCCGTGGAAATGTCGGATCAGCATTTGCTCGATTCCAAGGGCCCCGGGCAGTTCGTCCACACAGATCCCTGGCGTGTCCTGCGCATCCAGAGCGAGTTCGTTGAAGGGTTCGGGGCGCTTGCGGACCTGGGTCCCGCGGTCAGCGTCTTCGGCTCGGCCAGGACAAAGCCCGGCAGCCCGTACTACGAGATGGGCGTCGAGGTGGGCAGGAAACTGGCCGCGGCCGGTGTTGCTGTCATCACCGGAGGCGGCCCGGGCTCCATGGAAGCGGCCAACAGGGGAACGGTGGAAGGCAACGGCGTATCCGTGGGGCTGGGTATTGAATTGCCCTTCGAGCAGGGCCTCAACCAATGGGTGGACCTTGGTATCAACTTCCGCTACTTCTTCGCCCGCAAGACCATGTTCGTCAAGTACGCCCAGGGGTTTATCGTCCTGCCCGGCGGGCTGGGTACGCTGGATGAGCTCTTTGAGGCCATGGTGCTGGTCCAGACACGGAAGGTGACGTCGTTCCCGATTGTGCTGCTTGGCATTTCTTTCTGGGGGCCGATGATCGAGTGGATCAGGGGCACGTTGGTTGCTGAAGGCATGGTTTCGGAAAAGGACCTGGATCTGATCCAGCTCGTGGACGATCCTGCCGAAGCGGTGGACCTGGTGCTCCATGCCACGGTCAGGGCACCCTCAACGAACGGCGAGCAGCGGCCCGAGTAGAGGTGCGTCCTTATCTGGCACGATGGGTGCTGTGAGCTTTTTCCTGGTTTTCCTTGCCATCGTGCTGATCGGCGCCACCGTGTGGGCCGGCGCCGGCCGCCGCCGCCGCATTTTCCGGCGCGGCCCTTCCGCTGACGTCCAGAACGACCGACTCAAGGCCGGCAGCCTTTTGTACGGCGGATTCGATCAGCCCGTGGCGAACCTTCCTCCTGTCTTGCTGCCCGCGGAAGCGGCGCCGGACGACGTCGACAGGATCCGTTTCTCCCTTGGCCTCCGCGGATACCGGATGGACCAGGTGGACCAGGTACTGGACGAACTCCGGGACCAGCTGGCGGCGAATCAAGAGGAAATGGAGCGGCTGCGGATACGACTACTTGAAGCCGAACGCCCCCGGGCGGCCGCGTTGCCGGTTGCTGAACCGGAGCCCGAGGGAAGCACTGCGAAGACTGACCCAAGCGGGGCGGAGGGTGAAGTTTGAGTACGGCGACCCATAACCGCGCCGGGTTGCCAGTGTGGATGACGGGCCTCGCCGGGCGGGCCGGCGATGCGGTTCGCCGATGGCCATGGTGGCTCCAGGTCGGAGCGCTCTACCTCGGCGCCAGGCTGGTCAGTGCCTGCATCTTCATGGCAGCGGCCCTGCAGCAGGGGCCCAACCCCTGGTTCCCAGCCAAGCCCGATTACTGGAACTTCATCAATATCTGGGACGCACGGTGGTACGCGGAGGTCGTCGCCAACGGCTACCCCGCGGTACTCCCGGTGGACGACGCTGGCAACGTGCAGGAGAACACGTGGGCGTTCTATCCGCTGTTCCCTGCCCTCGCCCGTGTCCTGGGGGCGGTCACGGGTCTTACTCCTGCCGTCTCACTGACTGTCATCGCGATGCTGTCCGGTCTGGGGGCGGCTTTGATTGCCTACAGCCTCTTCCGGCTTAAGGCGGCCCATGCGCCGGCACTGTGGGGTGTTGCCTTTTTTGCGACTTTTCCGGTCTCGGCCATTCTGCAGGTTCCGTACGCTGAGCCCCTGACCATCCTCCTTCTGGGAACGGCCTTGTTACTGGTGGTCCGGCGCCAGTACCTCTGGGCCATGCCGGCGGTGCTGCTGATGTGCCTTTCGCGGCCCGTGGGTGTTCCTTTTGCCGCCATGGTGGGACTTCTTCTTCTTTGCCGGCTGGTGCAACGCAGCCTCGGAAGGGGGGAGCATAGCCACAGCCCCCGTGAGCTGGCCGGCCTCGCAGGCCTCACTGCCTTCAGCGGGGCGTCCGCCCTTATCTGGCCGGTGGTCGCGTGGGCCGCGACCGGCGACATCGCGGCCTACACCAAGACGGAGACCGTGTGGCGCGGCCACGATCTGGTGCCCTTCAAACCGTGGTTTGATACAGGAATCCAGCTCTTCGGCCCGGTGCTTGGAGTGCTGGCGCCGTTCGTCTTCGCAGGACTTTTCGGAATGATGCTCTTCCTGCCGCCGGTGGTCAGGCTGGGCGTGGAGATGCGGCTGTGGTGCGCCTGCTATATGGGCTACCTCCTGGTTTTCCTGCACCCCCAGACCAGTACGTTCCGCATGCTGCTTCCGCTGTTTCCGCTGGCACTCGGCGCGGCCCTCCTGTCCCGCTCCCGGGCCTACCGCGGCACCGTCCTTACGATGTTTGTGCTGCTCCAGCTCGTTTGGATCGTCTGGCTCTGGGCCTGGGCCCAACTGCCCGGCGGGGGTGATTATCCGCCCTAGTCAGGGGCGGTACTCCGCGGCATTGCGCATTAATCCGACGCGGCCGGAAATGTCCATCGATTAGCTACGTACGGGTAATTACGGGATAATAGTAAGCAAGCAAGGACAAAGGCATTCAGAAGATGTTCAGCCACGGCGGCGCCCTCGGGCTCCCATAGCGGCTTGATTGACCATGCGGACACAGCCCGTCCGGGCTGATATGTCCTGGGACTAAATGGAGGGGAATTCCTCATGGCGGCTATGAAACCACGCACCGGCGACGGCCCTATGGAAGTCACCAAAGAGGGCCGCAGCCTTATCATGCGTGTGCCGCTCGAAGGCGGCGGACGGCTTGTGGTCGAACTCAACGCTGCGGAAGCGGCCAACCTCAAGGAATGCCTCGTCGGCGTTACCGAATAATCGTTACCAAGTAATACTGCTGGGTTTGGGTAGGGTCCGCAGCCTCAGGGCTGCGGACCCTGACCTGTTTTGAGGTCAGGCCCTATTTCTTAACGGCTACCAGCAGGCCGTCGCCAGTGGGGAGCATGGCCGATGCAAGGCGGTCGTCGTCGCGGATGGTCTTGCCCACCTGACGGAGCACCACGGTGCTGGCCTCCCTGTCGGCAGGGTTGGCCACGCGATCCTTGTCCAGGGCGTCATTGATGATGAGCAGCCCGCCCCTCTTGAGGAGCCGGATGGCCTGTTCCACGTAACCCGGCAGGCCGGGCTTGTCAGCGTCAATGAGGACCAGGTCGTAGGCCGCATCGGTAAGACGGGGCAGGACATCGCCCGCACGGCCTGAAATGGTCCGGGTTCGGTTTGCCGGGCTTCCCGCCTCTGAAAATGCCTCCCGGGCAGCCTTCAGGTGTTCAACATCCACATCGATGGTCGTCAGGACGGCCTGGGGGCCCAGACCACGCAGGATGCAGACGCCGGAGACGCCGGCCCCTGTTCCGATTTCCACGGCGGTCTGGGCTTTGGATGCCGCGGCCAGGACAGTCAGGATTGCGCCGACGCCGGGGCCGACGGGCGTCACGCCCAGCTCGAACGAGCGCTCCCGTGCCCGAAGCATGACTTCATCCTCAGCGGGCAGATCTTCTGCATAGGACCAGCTCGTGGACTTGTCGGCGCTCATGGTGATTCGCTTTCTGGGCGGCAGGGGAGTGTTTCATACAGCCTACTGGGTCGCGGGGTGCCACCGGGGAAGATAAAGGGTTGCGCCCTTGGCAAAAATTGCGTCCCCGGTCAGGTAATTCCCAGCGAAATTTGAAATGATGGTTATCCGCTCATCCATGTGGTGATCGGCGCCGAACCAGAGATGTCAACAGTATCCGGGCGTTAGCAATCCACGAGGGGAGCGGACGATGTCAGCATCAGTTGTGGCACCTGTCGCTGCAGCACAAGATTCCGCGGCTGAATGGGTCAGGCCCACCTGGGAAGAAGTAGTGGCCAACCACTCCGCCAAGGTCTACCGCCTGGCCTACCGCCTGACCGGAAACAAGTTCGACGCCGAGGACCTCACCCAAGAGGTATTCGTCCGGGTGTTCCGTTCGCTGGAGAACTTCAAGCCCGGAACCCTTGACGGCTGGCTGCACCGCATCACGACCAACCTCTTCCTGGACCAGGCCCGGCGGAAGAGCCGCATCCGGTTCGATGCCTTGGCGGAGGACGCGGAATCCCGCATCCCGGGGCGGGAACCGGGGCCGGAGCAGAGCTTTGAGCTGAACAACCTTGACCTGGATGTCCAGGCTGCCTTGGAGGAACTGCCGCCCGACTTCCGGGCTGCCGTGGTGCTTTGCGACCTGGAAGGGTTGTCCTACGACGAGGTGGCTGCCGCCCTGGACGTCAAGCTCGGAACTGTACGTTCACGCATCCACCGGGGCCGGACCATGCTCCGCGAAAAACTTGCCCACCGTGATCCCCGGCCGCAGCAGTCGCGGAAGCCGAAGCTTTCGATGCCACGTATCGCCGGCATTCTCTGATCGGCCCCATGACGCCCCACGAACTCTTTGGCCGCAGGCATCACCGCGGCGCCAGCCACGTGCGATCGTGTGCAGAATGTGCCGCGGCCGTGAACCGGGAACGCCAATACATTGAACGGCTCCGTGACGCCGCGGTTCCGCCGGCCAGCCAGGACCTTACGGCGCGGCTGTTGGCCCACACAGAAATGCTGGCCGCAGCTTCTCCGGCGCCCGCCCCTGGACAGCACCGTGCGGCCAGGGTCCTTGCCTTCACGGCCGGAGGAACGGCCGCCGCAGCAGGAGTACTCGCCGTCGGCGCGTTCGCCCTTGCAGGAGACAACGTCCCCGTGGCGCGAGACGCCTTTGCCGGCAGCCTCGCGCAGCACACGGCGCAGCTTCCTGCCGATGGCAGGCAGCTGAGCGAGGCCCAGCTGACACAACTCCGCTCTGAGGGCTGGGTCTGCCCGGAGCTGGGGTCCCTGGGATTCCACGTCCAGTCAGCCAGGACCACCACGGTCCAGGGCCGGCCCGCTGTGGAACTGCAGCTGTGGGACGGCCAGCACTACGCCACGGTCCTTGAACAGCACAGTGAAGCCGGCCAGCCGGCCGCTGACGGGGAACTGCGGATCAGCAGTTCCGAGCCATGGACAGCCACCTACCAGACTCCTGCGGGGACGTTGACGTATAAATCCGACCTCCCGGCGGAACAGGCGGACGACGCCATTCCCCTCCTGAAGGAGCTCAGCGCCCTCGCTGCCGAAGGGATCAACACCGGCGTCACTGTGGAGCCTGCAGCGGCTCAGTCCGGCGCCCCGGACGAATCCCTGGGCGACCGGCTACAGCGCGGAATCCGTAAAATTGCGCAAATGCTGACGCCTTGATCATTACTGTTTCCGCCACGGTTCCGCACGAATCGTCAGCGGCACGCCGGAGAGGGTAATCTTCCTAAAGTGTTTGGAATCAACGGCCCGGAGTTCTTTCTTCTGCTGATCATCGGCATCCTCGTGATCGGTCCCAAGCGGCTGCCCGAATACACCCAGAAGCTCGCGAATCTGGTGAAGGAAGTCCGGCGCATGGCCTCCGGTGCACGGGAGCAGATCAAGGAGGAGGTGGGGATCGACATCGACGATGTCGACTGGAAGAAATACGACCCCCGCCAGTACGATCCTCGCCGCATCATCAAGGAAGCGCTGCTCGACGACGATACCAAGCCTGTCAGCCCGGGCTCCCCGGCCGCCGTGGCGGCAGTGTCCGGCGCGGCAGCCGTTGCGGCCGGGGGGACAGCCGACCACTCCCGTCCTGAAAGGGTTCTTCAGCGACTGGCGGCGGGCGATGTTGCCCCTTTCGACACGGAAGCCACGTAGGGCCCAGCGGCCTTAAAGCGCCACCGTTCAGCGCGGCTGCAGTCCCAGCTTCATTCCTGTCAGGCCGCGTGGTTTGGCAGCCAGTCTCCCCGCAATTTCACTCAGCGCCAGCGCGGCCGGTGTCTCAGGCCGCCCCAGGACGATAGGGGAACCTGCGTCCCCGCCTTCACGCAACAGGATATCCAGCGGAATCTGTCCCAACAATGGCACGGCGGCACCCACCGTTGCCGTGAGCCTTTCGGCGAGGATCGCCCCGCCGCCGCTTCCGAACAGCTCCATCCTGCCGCCGTCGGGCATTTCCAGGTACGACATGTTCTCGATAACCCCCGCCACGGACTGCCCTGTCTGGGTGGCTATGGCCCCGGCGCGTTCCGCGACGTCGGCCGCTGCCGCCTGGGGCGTGGTGACTACCAGTATCTCGGCCTTCGGCAGCAGCTGGGCCACTGAGATGGCGATGTCGCCGGTTCCCGGCGGAAGATCAAGGAACAGGGCATCGAGGTCGCCGAAGTAGACGTCGGTCAGGAACTGCTCCAGGGCGCGGTGCAGCATGGGCCCGCGCCAGGCCACCGGCTGGTTGGCCGTGACGAACATGCCGATCGAGATGACTTTGACGCCGTAGGCAACCGGCGGCAGGATCATGTCATCCACACGTGTGGGTGACTGCGTGATACCCATCAGCGCCGGAACGGAGAAACCGTAGACGTCAGCATCCACGATGCCTACCCGGAGCCCCTGCGCCGCCAGCGCGCATGCCAGGTTGACCGTCACGGACGACTTTCCCACACCACCCTTGCCGCTGGCCACTGCGAAGACCTTGGTCAGTGAGCCCGGCTGGTTGAAGGGGATCCCCCGCTGGCCGCCCTCGCCGCGGAGCCGCTCCTTCAGCGCATCGCGCTGCGCCTGGTTCATCACTTTCAGCTCAACCTCGACGGCGGTGACGCCGGGAACCGCGGACAGCGCCTTTTCGGAGTCACTCGTGATGGTTTCGCGCAGGGGACAGCCGGCGATGGTGAGCAATATGGATAGCCGGACCTCGCCGTCGTCGGAAACGTCAACGGAATCCACCATTCCAAGTTCGGTGATGGGACGGCGGAGCTCAGGATCGATAACGGTGGCCAGTGCAGCGTGAACGGCCTGGTCCAGGGTGGCACTCATGCAGGGTGGACTCAGCTTTCGGGGGTCGTGGACTGTGGCGGGCCGCCGCGGTCCTGGACGATATGGCTGGGGTGGACCCTTGGGATCTGCTGAGTGCGGGGATTCCGCTGCCGGTCCCGCTTTTCCTTCAGCCTCTCTTTAACTTTGTCCCGAGGCGATTCATGGCTGCCGTCTCCGGACGGATCATGGGTCCGCAGTTCTTCCTGCGCCTCCAGCATGTCCTCAAGCAGCGAACGGAGTTCCGCTCGGACGTAGTCGCGGGTTGCCACTTCGCGGAGGGCAATCCGCAGTGATGCCAGCTCCCGGGTCAGGTACTCCGTGTCGGAGAGGTTGCGTTCTGCCCGCTGGCGGTCCTGCTGGAGCGAGACACGGTCGCGGTCGTCCTGCCGGTTCTGGGCCAGCAGGAGCAGCGGCGCCGCGTAGGAAGCCTGCAGGGAGAGCATCAGCGTCAGCAGGGTAAAGCCGAGTTCACGCGAGTCGAACTGTAATTCCAGCGGGGCCCACGTGTTCCAGACGAGCCAGATGACGACGAACACCGTCATGTAGACGAGGAACTGCGGGGTGCCCATAAACCGGGCGAAGCCTTCCGTGGCGTGGCCAAAGGCGTCCGGATCGGGCGAGAACTTTGGCAGGATGCGCTGGCGTCCGCTCAGCGGCGTATCCAGGCTGCCGGTCGATGTGGCCCTGGACAAGTTCCGCTGGCCGGGATTCTTCGGGGCGATGTCAGCCAATGCGGCCTCCAAGCCTTCTGATTGGGGCCTCGCCATCATGGGCGCGCCAGTCATCCGGCAACAGGTGATCCAATACGTCATCAACAGTTACCGCTCCCACGAGGCGGCCGGCATCGTTGACGACAGGGAGGGAGTTGAGGTTGTAGGTCGCCAGGGTCCGGGCCACTTCGCTGATGTGCGCCTGGTCGGACAAGGGTTCCAGGTTCTTGTCCACGAGGTTACCCAGGGGCTCGAACGGGGGGAAGCGCAGCAGCTGCTGGATGTGGACCACTCCCAGGAACCGGCCCGTGGGCGTCTCCAGGGGAGGCCTGCAGATGAAGATGGATGAGGCGAGGGCCGGGGAAAGCTCTTCCCGCCGGACGTGGGCCAGGGCTTCGGCAACTGTCGCTTCCGGAGGCAGGATGACGGGCACGGGAGTCATGAGGCCGCCCGCTGTATCCTCGTCGTATTCCAGCAGCCGCCGGACGTCGTCTGCGCCTTCCGGCTCCATCAGCTGAAGCAGTTGCTCGGCCTGGGCGGAGGGCAGCTCACCGAGGAGATCGGCGGCGTCATCAGGATCCATCTCCTCCAGGACATCAGCTGCGCGCTGGACATCCAGTGCGGAGAGGATCTCCACCTGGTCGTCCTCTGGCAGCTCCTGCAGGACGTCGGCAAGCCGCTCATCCTGGAGTTCGCTGGCAACTTCGAAGCGCCGTTTGTCGCTCATCTCCTGAAGTGCCTCGGCGAAGTCTGCGGGCTTGAGGTCCTCATGTGTGGCCACGAACTGTGTGGCAGCCTGCGGTTCCGTACGGGGGCCCTGGAGGGCATCGGCCCAGTCGATGATCAGGGTCTCGTTGCGGCGCAACCGGCTGAGCGGGGAAAGTGAATGGCCGCGGCGGACGAACAGTTTGCTCACGAACCAGTCGCGGGACCGGAGCTGGTCCATGGCGATGTCCTCGATGGTGGCATCACCGCTTCCGTCGCGCAGGGTGACCCGGCGGTCGAACATTTCGGCGACCACCAGCGTCTCCGCACCGCGCTGTTCAAACCGCCGGAGGTTGACCAGGCCGGTGCAGATGATCTGCGTCTGGTCAATTGAGGTGATCCGCGTCATGGGCACAAAGACCCGCTTCTTGCCTGGAACCTCGACGACGATGCCCACCACGTGCGGGGCGCCGCGGGTTCCCCTCGAGAGCACCACAACGTCGCGCAACCGGCCCAGACGGTCACCCAGCGGGTCGAAGACGTCAAGACCCAGAAGGCGCGCGACGAAGACGCGCGAAAGATTTGTGCTCACGTCTACAGGCTACCGAGTCTGCTCTCTTTTAGCTGAATTTACAGGCGGTACACATGCGGATGGGCAAGAATGGAGGTATGTCAAACATTTTTGGTGCTCCCAGGGCCGGTGGCCCCAACGGTACGGACGAGTCCCGAACCGTCCCCACCGGTGACACCGTCGGCTCGTACACCTCCTACCTAGATGCCCAGAAGGCGGTGGACTACCTTGCCGATCAACAGTTCCCCGTCCAAATGGTCTCCATTGTGGGCAACGAACTAAAGATGGTGGAGCGCGTGACAGGCCGCCTTAGCTATCCGCGGGTTGCCCTTTCGGGGGCGCTCAGCGGCATGTGGTTCGGACTGTTTGTCGGCGTGATGCTTTCCTTCTTTGCGCCGTCCCCTGGGTATTTCTCTATCCTCACCTCCGTGCTTATGGGCGCGGCGTTCTTTATGCTGTTTGGCATCGTGACGTATGCCATGCAGCGGGGAAAACGCGACTTCACCTCCACGAGCCAGGTCGTGGCCACCAGCTACGACGTAGTGGTCGCCCAGGAAGCTGCGCACGAGGCGCGGCGCCTGCTCCAGCAATTGCCCATGACCCCGTCGGATGCCGCCGCCAGCCCCAGGCCGTACACTCAGCGCGACTACCAGAACCAGCCCTACAATCAGCCAGGGCAGGCACCAGGACAGGGCCCTGCCCGGCCGTCCGGCTGGTCGGACCCCTACGGCCAGCAGGGTCCCGGCACCCCGGAGCAGGGCGAGCCCGCCTCTGGTGGGCACTCCGGCCAGCAGCCCGCAGGACCGGCCCAGCCTGCGCCGGCGGTCCGGTATCCGGACCTGCCCGACGGCCGCCCGCAGTACGGCGTCCGGGTTTCCGACAATCCGACTCCCGCTGCGGCAGGGACAACCGAGGACAACAAGCCCCAGGACACCGGACAGCCGGTCCAACGGCAGGAACCAGCCTCTGAACGTAACAGGGATGAACACCAGCCCTAGCTGACCTTTTGGATCCTTAGCGCGAACGGGCAGTTGACGCCCGACGGGGCTCAACTGTCCGTTAGCGCTCAAGCGGTCGCCAGGGGCGCTTGCGGGTCAGGAGGCCCCGCCGTCGTCGGCCTCCCGGTAGATGCCCGCCATCCAGGACTCGACGTCGTCGGGTTTGCGGGGCAGGGCTGCGCTGAGGTTGACCGGGCCGTCGGACGTCATCAGGATGTCGTCCTCGATGCGGATGCCGATGCCTCGGTATTCCTCGGGAATGCCGAGGTCTTCGTTCTTGAAATACAGGCCGGGTTCGATGGTGAACACCATGCCCTCGGTGAGCACGCCATCGAGGTACAGCTCGCGCCTGGCCTGGGCGCAGTCATGGACATCCAGGCCAAGGTGGTGGCTGGTGCCGTGGGGCATCCAGCGCCGGTGTTGCTGACCGTCGGGGCTGATGGCTTCCTCGACGCTGACGGGAAGCAGGCCCCACTCGGCGAGCCGTTCGGCCAGTACGGTGGTGGCGGCCGTGTGGATGTCGCGGAACCTTGTACCAGGCTGGGCAGCAGCGAATCCGGCGTCCGCGGCGTCAAGGACCGCCTCGTACACTTTACGCTGGACCTCGGAAAACGCGCCGTTGGCCGGCAAGGTCCGGGTGACGTCCGCCGTGTACAGCGAGTCCACCTCCACGCCGGCATCCAGCAGCAGCAACTCGCCGGCGTTGATCTTGCCGGTGTTGCGGGTCCAGTGCAGCACCGTCGCATTGTTGCCGGAGGCCGCGATGGTGTCATAGCCCAGTTCATTGCCCACTTCACGGGCGCGTGCAAAGAAGGCGCCCTCCACGACCCGCTCGCCCCGTGTGTGCGTGAGGGCCCTGGGAAGCGCCTTGACCACCTCCACAAAGCCTTCAACAGTGGCGGCCACGGCGATTTTCATCTGGTCGATCTCCCACTCATCCTTCAGGAGGCGGAGCTCGGACAGGGCCTCGGTGAGTTTCTCATCCAGTGCGTCCAGGACTGCGAGGTCCAGGTTCTCGGGATCCTTGGCCGTGTTGTAGCGGGCCGTGTCCACCAGGGCGTCGATGTTCTCGTCCACTTTGCGGACCAGGCGGATGGAGATGCCGCCGATCTCCGGGGCACCGACGTTCTTGGTGATGGCAGCTTCGAGTTCATCGATGTGCGCGGTGGCCAGGCCCAGACGGGCTTCGAACTCGGCAAGCGTCGGACGGGCGCCGATCCAAAACTCGCCGGACCTCGAGTCTGCGTAGAAGCGTTCGGTGTCCCTGCCGGCCAGCGGGCGGAAGTACAGGGTGGCGCGGTGGTGGCCGCCGCCGTCGCCCGTGCCTTCGGCGACGGGTTCGAGAATCAGGACGGCGTCCGGCTCGTGGTCCAGGCCCAGGCCGGTGAGGTGCGCGAAGCCGGAGTGGGGGCGGAAGCGGTAGTCGCAGTCGTTGGAGCGAACCTTCGGCGGGCCTGCTGGGATGACCAGGCGTTCGCCCTTGAACTGTTCTGAGATGGCCTTGCGCCGGGTTGCGGCATGGCCGGCTACATCGTCCCGGGGCGGGAGTTCCTGGTTGGAGGCCGCCCAGTTGCTGGCCATGAAGGCCTTGAAGGCGTCGGAACTCGGCCGCTGCGAGCGGTTGTTGACGCGCTCGTCGAGGGGCTGGGAAGCAGAGTCAGGGGTGTTTTTGGCATCGTTCACGGCACCATCGTCTCACCAGCAGCCGGGGTAGTGCGACAAAAGCAAACACCGGAGCGAAAGTCCCCACGTCTGCGGATCAGAGCCCCCTCCCGCGTCACCGGGTTTGGCGCTACGATAGCCTCCCACGGGGAATGACTGGTAGAAGTCAGGCTTCCGTGGACAACAGGAAGACGCCCATGGAAACCGACGATAACAAGGCTCTGATCAGGCGGTTCTACGAAGAGATCGACGCAGGCAACATCGACGCGATGGATGAGCTGGTCGCCGAGGACTATGTTGACCACAATCCGCCGTTTCCGGCGATGCCGGCCGGACGGGAGGGGCTGAAGGAGGCCTTCCGCATCTTTTGGAAGGCTACTCCGGGACGGCACGAGATCGAGGACCAAGTCGCGGAGGGGGACAAGGTGGTGACCCGGCTGACAGCATCGGGCACCCACAAAGGCGAACTCCCTGGCCCGCTCCCTGCCAGCGGTACCACATTGCGCGAGACTGCGGTGGCGGTCCACCGTATTGAGCGCGGGCGTATCGTTGAGCATTGGTCAAACAGGGATGACCTGGGGTTGATGCAACAGTTGGGCGTGATCCGTCTGCCCGGGGAGTGACTGCGGTACCCGTGAACTAGGCTGGATGGGTGAGGATCGACCTGCATGCCCACTCCAATGTTTCCGACGGCACGGAGACACCCGCCGATGTGATGGCATCCGCCGCCCGGGCGGGCCTGGACGTCGTGGCGCTGACAGACCACGACTCCACCGACGGCTGGACGGAAGGTTCACTGGCCGCCATAGACAACGGAGTGGCGCTGGTCCCAGGCATGGAGGTTTCCTGCCGGACCGAAAAGGGCATCAGCGTTCATCTCCTGAGCTACCTTCACGATCCGGCCCATCCAGGACTGCTGGAGGAGATCACCAAGGCCAAGTACGCCCGACTCACCCGCGCCGAACGTATGGTGACGCTGCTCTCGGAGGACTTCCCGCTGACGTGGGACGATGTCATCCATCGCGTGGCGCCGGGTGCAACGCTGGGGCGTCCGCATATTGCCGACGCCCTCGTCGCGGCCGGCGTGGTCGCGGACCGCTCGGAGGCGTTCACCTCCATCCTGACCTCACATTCGCGCTACTTTGTCCAGCACTACGCGCCCGACCCGGCAACCGCCGTCGAGCTTGTCCGTGCGGCCGGAGGCGTGCCTGTCTTCGCCCACCCGGTAGCTTCGGCCCGCGGCAGGATCGTGGGGGAGAGCACCTACCGTGACATGATCGACGCCGGCCTCGCGGGCCTGGAGATCGACCACCGCGACAATCCGGAGGAGGGCCGGGAGTTCCTCCGCCGGCTGGCGGACCGCCATGGGTTGCTGGTGACAGGGTCCTCGGATTACCACGGCACAGGCAAGCCCAACCTGCTGGGGGAAAACCTCACCACTCCGGACATGCTTGCCCGGATCGAGGAGATGGCAACCGGAACCTTAGTGGTACGCGGCTGAAGTAGAGCCTGCCGGGCCAGCGACCATCCATTGACTTGGCCTACGGTAGGAGTATCGTCGGTCTTGCTGTGGGAGCGGCCTCGCCGGCTGCGATTTCTGTTTTGGTCTCGTCAACCAGAGGAGACACCATGGTCAGGAAAATCATTGCCGTTGGCGCTGCGTTGTTCGCGCTGATGTTTGTCGCTCCAGCCGCACAGGCCCTCGACTGTTATAACGCCAGCCGACCTGCCTATACGGGCAACGATTATATTCTCGTTTCGGCCCCCGACTTCAGTGCACACGTGCACCTTCAGGGTGAGTGGGCCTTCATCCAGGAATTCGGGAACTGGATTTTCCTGCCCCCGGGAACAGTTCCTATGGGTCCCGCGCAGAGTGGCAACTACCAGAACGGCACCGGTTTCGCCCTGTTAGTCAACGCCATCTGCGATTCCCAGGGATCGGTTCTGGACAACCGACAGACCGACCATGGGATTCAGTTGATGCACGGCTGCGGGGAGATGCCCTAACGTAAGTAAGTCGTACGAAGTGTCGTTTTGGACGCCCAAAACGACACTTACTACGACCTAGTTGGGTGGGAACGAGGCAAAGGTCGCGTGGGCACCCAGCCGCTTGGCCATCACGTCGATCGCCGGCTGGTTCTGGTCTACACAGACAAACCTGCGGTCCAGCTTCGCCGCCACCGCACCGAGCGTTCCCGAACCCGCGAAGAAGTCCAGGCACCAGTCGCCCGGCCTGCTTGAGGCTGCCACCACGCGGCGGATGAGCCCTTCCGGCTTCTGCGTGGGGTAGCCGGTCTTTTCCTTGCCCGTGGGGGAGACGATGGTGTGCCACCAGACATCCGTGGGCAGCTTGCCGAGCTCGCGCTTGGCGGGAGTGACCAGGCCGGGTGCCATATAGGGCTCGCGGTCCACCTCGGCGCTGTCGAAGTGGTACTTGGCCGGATTCTTGACGTACACTAGGATGTTGTCGTGCTTGGTGGGCCAGCGGAACTTGGCGCGTGCACCGTAGTCGTAGGCCCAGATGATTTCGTTCAGGAAGCACTCGCGGCCGAAGATTGCATCCAGCATCACCTTGGCGTAATGCACTTCCCGGTAGTCGAGGTGCAGGTAGAGCGTCCCGTCGTCCGCGAGCAGCCGCCAGGCTTCGACGAGCCGCGGTTCCAGGAAGGACCAGTAGTCGCTGAAGGCGTCGTCGTAACGGTGCAGGGCACCCTTGATCGTGTCGTAGGAGCGCCCCTTGAAACCGACGCGGTCGCCCGCGCCGTCGGCGTTGACCACCATTTTGGTTTCCTGGCGCTGTTGGGCCCTGCCCGTATTGAACGGCGGGTCCACGTAGATGAGAGTGAAGGCGCCGTCCGGCAGCGAGGGGAGGAATTCCGCGTTGTCCGCGTGTACCACCAGGTTGCTGCCGTCCGGCGCCCAGACAGTGTCAGTCATTGAGGCTGTTAGGCCTCGGCGCTTCCCGGCTGCGCGCCGCTGTCGCCACCGGCCACCACTTCGCCGTTGCGCCGGCGGGTTCGGGTCCGGCGACGGGCGCGCGTGGCCCGGTCAACCTCTGTGGCGGCAGTCCCGGCTGCTTCTGCGGGCGGAGTTGCTGCGCCGGCCGTTGCCTCAGTGTCGGGAGAACGACGGCGGCGGTCCCCGGAGCGTCCGCTGTCATTTCCGCCGCTGTCTCTTCCGCCGCCGGCGCTGCGCCGGCTTCCGGACCGGGCGCCGTCGCGGCTTCCCTCGCGTGCGCCGGAACGGCCACTGTCCCTTGCGCTGCGCGAGTTGTTCTTCCCGGTCTCGCCCAGGTCCTCAAGGACTTCGGCGTTAACTCCGGCCAGCGTGCGCTGGTTGCGGGGCAGCCGGCCCTTGGTGCCTTCGGGGATGTCCAGCTCCTCGAAGAGGTGCGGCGAGGAGGAGTAGGTTTCGACCGGCTCCGGAACGCTGAGGCCCAGGGCTTTGTTGATCAGGCCCCACCGCGGCATGTCATCCCAGTCCACGAACGTGACCGCGGTGCCTTTGTTGCCCGCACGGCCGGTGCGGCCGACGCGGTGCAGATAGATCTTTTCGTCTTCGACGCACTGGTAGTTGATGACGTGGGTGACGTCGTCGACGTCGATGCCGCGGGCGGCGACGTCGGTGGCCACCAGGACGTCCACCTTGTTGTTGCGGAAGGCACGGAGTGCCTGCTCGCGGGCGCCCTGGCCGAGGTCGCCGTGGATGGCGGCGGCCGCAAAGCCGCGGTCCACCAGTTCCTCGGATACCTTGGCGGCGGTGCGCTTGGTTTTGGTGAAGATGATGGTTCGGCCGCGTCCGCGCGCCTGCAGGATGCGGGCGACAACTTCGATCTTGTCCATGCTGTGGGCACGGTAGATGAGCTGGCGGATATCGCGCTTGGTCAGGCCTTCGTCATCCGGATCAGCGGCACGGATGTGCGTCGGCTGGGTCATGTAACGCCGGGCCATGGCGACGACGGGACCAGGCATCGTGGCAGAGAACAGAAGCGTCTGGCGGACGGCCGGGGTGCCCGCTATCAGGGTCTCGACGTCCGGCAGGAAGCCCAGGTCCAGCATCTCGTCGGCTTCGTCCAGGATGACCATCTTGACGTTCTTGAGGACGAGGTGCTTTTGCTTGTACAGGTCAATGAGCCGGCCTGGTGTCCCGACGACAACCTCCACGCCCTTCTGCAGGGCCTCCACCTGGGGCTCGTAGGCACGGCCGCCGTAGATGGTGGTGATGCGGGCGTTGCGCTTGCGGGAAGCGGTCTGGAGGTCGTTGGCCACCTGGACGGCCAGCTCGCGGGTGGGAACGATCACGAGAGCCTGCGGAGCTCCCGGTGCCGGGAGTTTGTCGAAACCGGGGTCGTCCTGGCCCACAACGCGCTGCAGCGCTGGAATACCGAAGCCCAGGGTCTTGCCGGTGCCTGTCTTGGCCTGGCCGATAATGTCATGGCCTGACAGGGCCACGGGCAGCGTCATGGCCTGGATAGGGAACGGGTGCGTGATCCCGGCATCGGCCAGGGACTCGACGATATCGGCGCGGACGTTGTAGTCAGCGAAGGATTTCTCCTCGATTTCGTGGGGCTTCTCGTCCGAAATGATAGTTTCTTCCGGCTCGAGGGTCTCGAGGCCGGAATCATCAGTCAGCAGCTGGTGGGTATGCAATTCACTCACAGGGGAGTTTCCTTATTCATTTGGGCATTGGCGCTGCCTGCTCAACGGACTGGCCGGTGTGGCCGTTCCGGAGCACGCTCGGGCGCGCAAGCAAATCCAGTGGAAGCCGATCGCGGGCTATCTAAATGCTGGCACTGGTGACCAACGGGTGTATCTCAAGATCGCGTAGGGGCGGGCTTGTTGAGTTCAAAATCAATGAATCAACGACCGGGCATCCATTTCTACTCCTTCAGTCTAGCCGCACGGAGCCTGAATGCTGGCTTTGGCGCCTTCGGGCGCCGAAGTCGCGGCCCCGAAGTCTTACTCCACCAGCTCGAAGTGAACTTCACGGGTGGTGATGTCCGAGGAGATCAGCCGGACACGGACCTTGGTGCCCGACTCCAAATCGCCCGCGCACCGGGCGGTGACTGCTGGTTCGGCAATCTGGATAATCCCCGAAGCGCCGTTGCCGTTTCCGTTACCGTTCTTGCCGTTGCCGGCGCCGTTCTTGCCGTTCGTGCTTTTGCCGTTGGTGGCGCTGTCGCCGTTGCCGCCCCCGTTGTCCCTCTGGGGCTTGGACCCGGAGATGACTATCGCATCGAATTCCTGCCCGACGTGGTTCACCAGCAGTGCTGCCGCGACGGTGTCCAGCGCCATGCGTTCCATCCGCGATGCGAGCTGATCGGAACCAGCCATAATCACCGGAAGCGACGGCAGCGCTTCCCTGGCCCAGCCGGGCACCGGCCTGCCGTTGCTGAGCGCCTCGCAGATCACCAGCACGAAGCGGTCCACGAGCCGCCGGAGTGGGGCTGTGGTGTGCGCATAGGCGGCGCCGATGGCGGACTGGACGGCATCGTCCGGAACGCTGCCGTCGAACGCTGTGTAGCTGGCGCCGCGGAACAGCATCCCGGCCGAGTGGAGGATGGCCAGCTGGCGCGGGTCCAGGGGGTCAAGGGTGCGGAGGTATTCCCCGTAGCTGACCTCCCCGTCCCAAGGCCTGCCCAGGGCCTCGGTCTGGATCCTGAAGTGCCGCAGGGAGCGTTCGTCGGGGGACGGCATGGTACGGAGGATCCCCACTTTTCCGTCCAACATCAGCCTGGCGGCCGCCATCCCGGTCAGGAGGGAAATCTGGGCATTCCAGTCCTCCACGGGAAGCTGCGGAGCTGCCGCAATCCGGTATCCGCCGTCGGGCAGCTGGACGATTTCCTGTTCCGGCATGTTCAGGCTGGCTCCGCCGCGGGCACGCTCCAGATCAACGCGCTTGAGTCCCACTTCCTTGAGGAGCTGCAGGACGGGGCTGGCTGTGCCGGCGTCGAGCTCCGACTGGGCGCCTTTGTAACTGAGCTTGCTGCGGCTTCGCACCCGGGCCCTCCGGACAGCCACGGAGGTGACCTCGGCGGCGTCATCAAGCCGGAATTCCCAGACAAATGCCGAGCACAGCTGGCCTGCGAGGAGGCTGCCGGCTTGCTCGCTGATGACCTCGGGATGAAGCGGAATTCGGCCGTCGGGAGCGTAAAACGTCTGGCCCCGGCGCCGGGTTTCCGCATCCAGGGCACCGCCGGGGGCCACAAAGGAAGGAACGTCCGCGATGGCGTAAAGCACGTTGTAGCCCGCGCCGTCTCGCTCAATGAAGAGGGCCTGGTCCAGGTCTGTGGACGACTCGGGATCAATGGTCAGGAACTCCACGCCAGTCAGGTCGGCCTCCGGAAGCTGGTGTGATGCCACGGCCGCCTCGGCGTCACGTACCGCTTCCGCGGGATACGGTCCCGGCAGTTCAAGCTCTACCCGCAACGCGCCCAGCGCCTCCTCGAGCGCGTTCGTGTGCTCGTGGACGCTAGGGGCCAACCGATGATGTGACACGAAAATCAGGTTAGCCCGAATTCCGCAGATAGTGCACGCCATCGGCCCGCTTGCTGCTTGGAGCGTCCGGGAAGGCCTTAGGGCGCGTCGGCCCCCAGCGCGGCTAGCAGCGCGCCGGCCGCTGCGGCCGGATCAGAGGCCTCAGTAATGGCACGGACCACTACCAACCGGCTGGCACCGGCTGCCACCACCTGCTCCACATTGCCCAGGTCAATGCCCCCAATGGCGAACCAGGGCACGCTTGCCCTGCCGGGAAAGGAGCCGGCCTTCGTCACCTCTCCTGCCGCATACCTGATCAGGTCAAGTCCGACGGCGGACCGGCCGGGCTTCGTGGGGGTGGCCCAGACCGGCCCAACACAGAAATAGTCCAGTCCTGCCGGGGCGTCAAGCATTGCGGCGGAGGCTCCGATGGCGCCATCGATCTGTGCTGTGGTGTGAGTGGACAGGCCTATCTCCGCGTTCCCGTTCAGCAGGGTCCGTGCCGCCGGAAGCGGAAGGTCCTTCTGGCCGATGTGGAATATGGGTGCGCCGGACAGGACTGCGATATCGGCCCGGTCATTCACGGCCCACAGCCGTCCGTGGCGCTGGGCTGCTGCTTTCAGTACCGCAAGCAGTTCGAGTTCCTCGGCCGCTTCGATCGCCTTGTCCCGGAGCTGGATGATGTCCACGCCGCCGGCAAATGCCGCATCGACAAACTCGGCAAAGTCGCCGCGCTCGCGGCGCGCGTCTGTGCAGAGGTAGAGGCGTGCGCTGTCGAGGCCTCGGCCGCCGTCTTCGCTGCCGGCGTCGGGGTTGCTGGAAACGGCCGTGCTGTCAGAAAGGGCAGGGTTCATGGAAACCACCCTAGTTCCTCTAAACTGGGCTGGTACTGCGGGAGCCCGCGGCAGCTGTCACCAAGCGCCGGGCTGAGAGGGCGTCAGAGCCGACCGCTTGACCTGATCCGGCTAGTACCGGCGTAGGGAAGGAGACACATCATGCCCCCGTCAGGGAGAGCGTCCCCCAGCGTTTCTTCGTCCGGCTTCCCGCAGGTACTGAACGCGGACGTGGCAGTGATCGGCGGCGGAGTCATCGGCCACGGCATTGCGTGGGAAGCGAGGCGCTCCGGGCGTTCCGTGGTCCTCATCGATGACGCGCCCGGTTCCGGCGCAAGCTGGGCGGCCGCGGGTATGCTCGCCCCCGTCAGCGAGCTCCACTACCAGGAGGAGGACCTCCTGGAACTCATGCTCGAGTCCTCCGGCCTGTGGCCGGACTTCGCGGCGGACCTCGTCGATGCAAGCAAGCAGGATCCCGGCTACCTGGCGACGCCCACCATCGCCGTGGGCGTCGACGCCGCGGACCGCAGGGCGCTCATGGACCTGCGCAGCGTCCAGCAGGCCAACGGGCTCGAGGTGGAACCGCTTATGGTCCGCGAAGCCAGGGCCAGGGAGGGCCTGCTCAGCCCGGCCATCTCCTGTGCCTTGGACATCCCCGCAGACCATCAGGTGGATCCGCGGAAGCTGGTGGCATGCCTCCGCCGTGTGCTCGCTTCCCACGATCCTGGATCCAAAACATTTGTCGAAGGCGCCCCGGATGGCTTCGCCGCCCCAGACCGGGCCACGTCCCTCCTCTGGCAGGACGGGCGGGTAAGTGGCGTGCGGCTCGCACACGGAGGGACAGTCCTGGCCTGCGAGACGGTGGTGGCCAACGGGCTGCAGGCGGCGTCGCTCGAGGGCCTCCCAGAGGGGCTGCAGTTGCCCCTGCGCCCTGTCCATGGCGACATCCTCCGGCTGGCGGTTCCTCACCACCTCCGCCCGCTGGTCACCTCTACCGTCCGTGGCCTGGTCCACGGTGTCCCGGTCTATATCGTTCCGCGTCAGGACGGCACGGTGGTGATCGGAGCAACCCAGCGCGAGGACGCGTTGTCCGCCACGGGGGACGCCGCGGTCTCTGCCGGCGGCGTCTACCAGCTGCTGCGGGATGCCCAGGCCCTGGTGCCCGCCGTTGCTGAGTTGGAACTGCTGGAAAGCACGGCAAGGGCACGGCCGGGCACCCCGGACAACGCCCCGCTGCTGGGCCGTGTACGCATGCCCCGAAACACCAGCCAAGGAGGCACGGTCCAGGACGGCGAGGAGGAGATTTCCGGGCTGATCATAGCCACCGGGTTCTTCCGTCATGGCGTCCTGCTCACTCCCGCGGCGGCCGTCATCTGCCGGTCCCTCATGGACGGCAACGAAGACCCGCGGTGGCGGGTTTTCAGCCCGGCCAGGTTTTCCGGCAGGCACCGGTCCGCCAGCACCCCTGACCCACAAAAGGAATCAGCATGAACATCACCCTCAACGGTTCGCACCACGCCATGGCCGACGGCGCCTCCATCACCACCCTTGTCAGCCAGGTCACCGGCCGCCCCCTCGCGACGGATGGCCAGGCGACAGACGGCCGGAAACTCGGCGTGGCTGTGGCGCACAATTCCGCAGTGGTTCCCCGCAGCCAGTGGTACGTCACGCCGCTCGCCGACGGTGACGACGTGGAACTCGTCACGGCAGTCCAGGGAGGCTGACCCCATGACAGAAACTAGCAGCGTCAACACACTGAACCAGCCGATCGGCGCGGACCAGCTGGTTATTGACGGCGTCGCCCTCGGATCCCGGCTCATCATGGGTACCGGCGGCGCACCCAGCCTGGACGGGCTGGGTGGTGCCTTGATAGCGTCCGGAACCGAGCTGACCACCGTGGCCATGCGGCGCTATTCGCCTGCTGAGACGGGATCACTCTTCCAGCTCCTGGTGGAACACCGGATCCGGGTGCTGCCCAACACCGCCGGTTGCTTCACGGCCAGGGATGCGGTCATGACCGCGGAACTGGCCCGTGAGGCCCTGGAAACCGACTGGGTCAAACTTGAGGTCATCGCGGATGAACAGACCCTCCTGCCGGACGCCGTTGAACTGGTGGACGCCACCGAACAGTTGGTCAACCGTGGCTTCAAAGTGTTCGCCTATACCAACGACGATCCCGTCCTGGCCCTTCGGCTCGAGAACCTCGGCGCCACGGCGGTCATGCCGCTGGGAGCTCCTATCGGCACGGGCCTGGGCATCCTCAATCCGCACAATATCGAGCTGATCGTTTCCCGCGCTTCGGTTCCTGTGATCCTGGACGCCGGCATCGGTACGGCCTCGGACGCCGCGCTCGCCATGGAGCTGGGGTGCGACGCCGTATTGCTGGCGACCGCCGTGACGCGTGCGCAGAACCCGGCCCTGATGGGCGAAGCCTTCAAACACGCCGTCATCGCCGGTAGGCTGGCGAAAGCGGCCGGACGGATACCGCGCCGCGAGCACGCCCTGGCGTCATCGGCCATGGAAGGCCGGGCAGAGTTCCTCTAGACCGGCATCCAGCCGCCGCGGCCACCGGGACCGGGCTCACCGCGACGAGTCAAGGAGTCAGCTGTGGCCGGCAAGGAAGACATTCTCACCAGGGTGCGGATCGAGGAGGCACTTGACGGGCTCCCGGACTGGCGGTACCGCCTGGGCGGACTGGTCACTGTCTACAAAGCGCGGACGGCGGCCGCCGCGCTGGAGCTGATTGCCGCCGTCGGACGCTTGGCGGAAGAGCAGAACCACCATCCGGATCTTGACTGGCGCTACAACCGTGTGTTCATCCGGTTCACATCCCACGACGCCGGGGGAGAGGTTACCGAGCGCGATACCAGGGCGGCAGCGGCCGTCACCGCGGCCGCCTCGGCGGCCGGGGCTGCGGCGGAGCCAGGCCTGTACAGGACCGTTGAAGTGGCGGTCGATACGGCGGACGCCGGGGCAATCTCGGAAGTGTGGCGCGTTGCCCTGGGGTACAAGAGGGCCGAAGAGGGAAACGACCTGATGGATCCGTACGGGCGCGGACCCAACGTGTGGTTCCAGGAAACCTCGACGCCTAACAGCAGCCGCATCCATCTTGACGTCCATTGGAGCAAAGCCGAATCCGGACCCGTCCTGGAGAAGACTGCCGCCACCGGCGCCTTAATGAACCGTGACCACGCACCCGAATGGGTGGTGGTCACGGATGCGCAGGGAAACCGTCTGTGCCTGTGTACAGAGGAAGGCTTTGACCCCGAGGCTTAGGCGCACACCCGCTACAGCTTGAGCGCTGCTGTCAGTCGAATCGTGTCGTAACGGGCCCGGGCGCGGCCCAGGTAGGTAACCGCCCCTACGGCCGCCGCGGTTCCCAACGCCATGGGCAGGACCCACGGGATCCAGGTGAGGCCGGGCTGGTAGCCAAAGCCTGCCGTAATGAAGATGATCCAGCTCAGCGCGCCCACACCTACCGCAACGCCTGCGGGCAGGCCCGTGCCGTACTTGGCATGGCGCTTGTCATTGGCCCAGACGACAAAGCCTGCGGCCGTGGTCACCAGTACGACAATGGTCAGTGAAAGCATGCAATCTCCTCGGGGTGCGGCCGGTGCCCGGCACAGGGGGTCAGAACTGGCCGAAACCCACGCGGCGGGCCTCTTCGGCACCGATCTCCACGTAGCCCAGGGCATTCCCGGGAACGATGATCACACGTCCCTTGTCATCCTTGAGGCGCAGATCGCTGCCCTTCGCGATGGCGTCTTCGACGATCTTGGCTACTGAATCAGCATCCTCTGCCGACTCAAGCACAATTTCGCGGCCAATATTCTGAACGCCGATCTTAATTTCCAAAGCGGGGCCTCCCAGCCAATCAAAGTTTCACAAGTGATCTCTTATTTGTAGTCTAGGTTTCCTTGGGGAAGCGAGAGATTCCGCGCCAAGCTAAACGGTAGATCAGGTCGCTGGCAACATCCAAGTCAAGGTTGCCGTCTGTTTCAAGCCAATAACGGGCGCTGACCTGGGCCATTCCGGCCAGCCCCCGCCCCAGGAGCTGGGCTTCCAGGTGCGGCAGCTTGGTGTCCTCGGCGATGACGCGGGCAACGGCGTCGGCGAAAGTCCTATTGAAGGTCTCCAGCCGGGAGCTGACATCGGGATCGTTGATGAGGTCCGATTCGAAGACCAGCCGGTGCGCCTGGTCATCGCTGGCGATGAACCGGAAATAGGCCCGCATGACGGCCTGGACACGTTCATCGTTGTCAGTGGTGGAGCTGAGGGCTCCAAGCATGAGCTCGGTCAGGGACGTGAGATGGCTGTCCAGCAGTGCCAGGTACAGTTCCCGTTTTGACGGGAAATGCTGGTAGAGGACCGGCTTGCTGACATGCGCCGTCTCGGCGATCTCATCCATCGCTGCGCCGTGGTACCCGTTGGCGACGAAGACTTCCTGTGCGGCCGCGAGGAGCTGCGCGCGGCGCTCGTCACGGGGGAGCCGCGCGGATCGCTGGCCCGAGGTGCGTTGCGGGACGGCCGGTTCGCCGCCGGACGCCCGGTCAGTCCGTGCTTGATGAACCACAGTTGTCCCCACTTTCCATGTGCAGTTACTTCTACTTTACTGCGCGGTAATATGACCGAGCGGTTTCTCGGGGCTACATTGAAGTATGGCTTCGACATTCACCACAAAGGCTTCGTCTGTTTCGCTTGAACCGCTGGTGGAACCCGCCGGCGATTTGACCCCGGCCGAGGTGGAACGGTATTCGCGGCACCTCATCATTCCGGAGATCGGCGCAGTGGGGCAGCGACGGCTCAAGAATGCAAAGGTTCTGGTCATCGGAGCCGGGGGATTGGGCTCGCCTGCACTGCTGTACCTGGCCGCGGCCGGAGTCGGCACGCTTGGAATCATCGACGACGACGCCGTCGATCTCAGCAACCTGCAGCGCCAGGTGATCCACGGCGTCGCCGACGTTGGACGGCCCAAGATCGAATCGGCCCGGGATGCGATTGCCGGGCTGAACCCCCTGGTAGACGTCAGGCTGCATAACGTCCGGCTGGATGCCTCCAATGCGTTGGAACTTTTCGCGGACTACGACCTCATCCTGGACGGGGCTGACAACTTCGCCACGCGCTACCTCGTCAACGACGCCGCCGCCATCCTGGGCAAGCCCTACGTCTGGGGCTCAATCTTCCGCTTTGACGGCCAGGTCAGCGTCTTCTGGGAAAAGCATGGACCCACCTACCGCGACCTCTATCCGGAGGCCCCTCCCGCCGGGTCCGTGCCGTCCTGCGGTGAGGGCGGTGTGTTTGGCATGCTGTGCGCGGCTGTGGGCTCCCTCATGGTGACCGAGGCCGTCAAGCTGATCACCGGCGTCGGGCGTTCCCTCCTGGGCCGGGTGGCTCTGTTTGACGCCCTCGGAGGCAGCTGGCGTGAAATCCGGGTCTCCAAGGATCCGGAGGCCGAGCCCATTACGGAACTGGTCGACTACGAGGCGTTCTGCGGTATTGTCCCCGACGCATCCGCGGACACCGAACACACGGTGACGGCGAGGCAGCTGGCCACCATGCTGGCGTCGCGGAAAGCCGGGCTGAAGGACTTTGATCTCATCGACGTCCGTGAACCGGGTGAGCACAGCATTGTCAGTATCGAAGGATCCGTGCTGATCCCGCAGGGAAGGATACTGGCGGGAGAGGCCTGGGGCGAACTTCCGCAGGACCGGGACATCGTGTTCCTCTGCAAGGCGGGGACCCGGTCAGCCAACGTCCTCCAAGCGGCACGGAAGGCCGGCTACCAGCGCGTCAGCCACCTCGACGGCGGGGTTCTCGCCTGGGTGCGCGAGGTGGAGCCGGAAAAGCCTGTCTACTAACGGTGTCCGGGGAGATCAGACTCCGGCCCTAAGCAGAATCCCGCTGCTGTTCCTGGTCTCGTCCCTGGTCAACAGGGCACTCGACCGCCGTCGCGGAAGGCAGCGCAGAAGAAGCAGGCTGCTCCACGGTGATTCCATACAGTGTCTCCAGCGCGGCCACGTAGTCATCCTGCTGCCCGTTCGAGGCAAGTTCGCGTGCCCGCACCGTGGGGACGTGCAGCAACTGCTTCACCATCCGGCGGAGGGCGAACTCCACTTCCTCGGCCGCGGCCGTGCAGCCGTGGCGCGCGCGGACCTTTTCCATTTCCGCGTCCAGAACGTTCATGGTGTGTCGGCGCAGGGCAACAATGGCTGAATCCACGGAGCGGGCCTCCCGCTCCTGCTCGAAAGCCTGCGCCGCACCGGACACGATGCCACTGGCCTGGGCCAGGGACTCGGCCTGCTCCTGTGGAGCGGCGAGACGGACGGATTCCAGCGTGAGCAGCTCGACGCCGTCGAGCTCTCCCACCTCCGGGTCGAAATCGTGGGTGAGCGCGAGGTCGATGGCGATCAGCGGCTGCGGGGATTTCGACCGGACCTCCGCCAGCTCATCGGCTTCGACCCGGGTGTCTGAACCGCTGCAGCCGATCATGACGTCGGCCGCCGCTACGGCCGGCCGAAGGGATTCACTGTCCAGGGCGGTCCCGCCCCGGGTGGCGACAAAGCCTTCCGCGCGGCCTGAGGAGGAGAACACGGAGATGTCGGTGCAGCCCCGTTCACGGAGCAGGGCCATGGTGGCGCCAGCGTACGCCCCGGTGCCGAAAACCACGACTTTCTTGGTTGACCAGTCCGCGTTTTCGGACAAATCCGTGGCCAGGTCCAGGGCCACCGACACGATGGACAACCCGCGGGAACCGAGGGCGGTTTGGGCACCGACGTCCTTGGCGGTTTTGGAGGCGGCCTGGAAGAGCCGGATGAGGCCGGAGCTGGCTGTGCCTTCGTGCTGCGCGGTGATGAGGGCGCGCCGCACCTGGCCTGCGATTTCGCGTTCGCCGACGACGGCGGAATCGAGTCCGGCACTCACGGCGAAAAGATGTTGGCTGACTTCGGGGCCGGTCCGGGTACTGAAGGACCGGGACACGAGTTGTTCGTTGAGGCCGCTCAAATCGCTGATCTGGGACACCAGCGCCGCGCGGGCTGCCTCTACGTCATCCGCGTGCGGTGCTTCCCCGTAGATTTCGTACCGGTTGCAGGTGGCAAGCACCACCGCACCCGTCACCGCCGGCGATCCGGAGAGTGCGGATGTAGCGATCCCGGAAGCACCGTTGCTCAGTTGAGCAACGGTCTCAAGGTCGATGTCGGCGTGTGTAGCCACCAATGAAAAAAGAACCACAGCAGGACAATCATAGCTTTTTCGTGTCTCGGTAGAACAACCCGCAGGATCCGGACGGGAGTGCAGCTGCTGTGATTCCTGACACGGGGCCGGCCGGACGGCCGGGGATGACAGGCTGTCGTTATCTTTTACAGCCGATTTTGGGGACAATCGAAGGCATGACTTCCCGCTCCGTCGTGTCCAACGCCGTGTCCAACGCTGCGTCCAATGCCGCGTCTCCTGCCGTCACCAGTGCCGGCGCCCTTGACGCAGGCCATCCCCTGATGGACGGCCGCACCGCAGATTCCCCGCTGATCACGGCCTACCGCGGCGGCAAGCCGTCGCGCCGTCCCGTGTGGTTCATGCGGCAGGCCGGGCGTTCGCTGCCGGAGTACCTCAAGGTCCGCGAAGGCGTGGCCATGCTGGACTCCTGCCTCCGGCCAGAACTGGCGTCTGAGATCACGCTGCAGCCGGTGCGCCGGCACGACGTTGATGCCGCCATCTTCTTCTCCGACATTGTGATCCCGCTCAAGCTCGCCGGCGTGGGAGTGGACATCGTGCCCGGCGTTGGCCCTGTCCTGGACAAGCCCGTGCGCACAGCCGCCGATGTCGCCGCCCTGCCGCAGCTCACATGGGAAGCGCTGGAGCCCATCCGGGAAGCCGTGCGCCTGACCGTCGCGGAGCTCGGCAAGACCCCGCTGATCGGCTTCGCCGGGGCCCCGTTCACTCTGGCGGCCTACATGGTCGAAGGCAAGCCCTCCCGCGACCACCTCGGTCCCCGCACCATGATGCACGCGGATCCGGAGACCTGGACGGCCCTGGCCAACTGGGCCGCCGACGCATCCGGGATGTTCCTGCGTGCCCAGTTGGAAGCCGGCGCCTCTGCCGGGCAGCTGTTCGACTCCTGGGCCGGTTCCCTGGGCCTGGGCGACTACGCGAAGTACGTAGCTCCGGCGTCTGCACGCGCCCTGGACCACGTCCGGCACCTCGGGGCACCCCTGGTCCACTTCGGCACCGGAACCTCGGAACTGCTGGTCGCCATGCGCGACGTCGGCGTGGACGTGGTGGGTGTTGATTACCGCCTGCCGCTGGATGAGGCCAACCGCCGCTTGGGCGGTACCGTACCGCTGCAGGGAAACATCGATCCGGCACTGCTGTCCGCCCCATGGGATGTCCTGGAGGCCCACATCAGGGAAGTAATCGCTGCCGGTTCGGCCGCGCCGGGCCACGTGCTGAACCTCGGCCATGGGGTGCCGCCGGAAACCGATCCGGCCGTCCTGACCCGGGTTGTGCAGCTCATCCACTCCATTTCCCCGGAGTAGGTCCATGGGCAGCTCCGGGTCCGGCAAAACTGCGCTCGTGGCGGGCGGCGGGATTTCAGGCCTGCTGGCCGCGCGGGAGCTGTCGGCTGCCGGCTACTCGGTGACCGTCCTGGAAGCCAGCGGCACCTGGGGCGGATGCGTGGGCAGCCACGTGGTGGCCGGACTCACGCTCGACAGTGGCGCCGAGTCCTTTGCCACCCGCTCCACCGCGGTGGGCGACCTGGCTGCCGAACTGGGACTGGCCGAAAAGATCGTTGCGCCCCGGCCCGGAGGCGCCTGGGTTCAGCTTCCCGGCGGTCCCCGCGAACTTCCAAAGACCGGAGTCCTGGGCATCCCCGCCAACCCATGGGATCCGGAAGTCCGGCGTTCTCTGGGGTTCCTCGGCTCTCTTCGAGCGTCCCTTGACAAGTACCTGCCCGCCTCCCTGGGGACTTCGGACGAGGTCACGAGCGTGGCGTCGCTGGTGCGTGCACGGATGGGCCGCCGCGTGCTGGACCGGCTCGTGGCGCCCGTGGTGGGGGGAGTGCACTCCGCGGATCCCGGTCTCCTCGACGTTGACATGGTGGCGCCCGGGCTGCGCGCGGGACTCCGCCGGCATGGCTCCCTGGCCGCCGCCGTTGGAGCCCAGCGCCGCGGCAACGCGGCCCCTCCGGCTGATGCTCCGGCCTCACCTCCAATTGCCCCACCGGCAATTTCTAAGGCGGGCTCCGCCGTCGCTGGCCTTGAAGGCGGCATGCACACGCTGATCGCCGCGTTGCTGGGCGACCTCCGGGGCCGGGGCGTGACGCTGCTGGACAGTTCCCGTGCAGACGCCGTGGCCCGAACACCGGAGGGGTGGCGCGTCACGGCGGAGCACGAAACGTACGACGCCGGCCTGCTGGTGGTGGCGCTCGATGGCCCCGCCGCCGTCGGGCTGCTGGAGGAGGCAGTGCCCGGACTCGCAGGCAAGCGCCCGGAAACAGGACCCGACGTCAGGCTCGTCACGCTGGTGGTCGACGTTCCGGAATTGGACCGCAGGCCACGAGGCACCGGAGTCCTGGTGGCCCCGCAGACGCCGGACATCGAGGCAAAAGCGCTCACGCACGCTACAGCAAAGTGGGAATGGCTCGCCGCCGCCGCGGGGCCCGGCACGCACGTCCTCCGCCTCTCCTATGGGCGCATCGACGGGTCAGCCTCCGTGACGCCCGGCCCGTCCACCGACAATGAACTCCTGGCAGCGTCGCTCCGGGACGCCTCGGCACTGCTTGACATACCAATCGACGTGGAGGACCTCGTCGGCTGGGACGTGATCCGATGGCAGGGGGCCCTGCCCTTTGCCGCAGTTGGCCATAAGGCGCGGGTCGCGGAGGTGCGGGAAGCGTGCGCCGGGGCGGGAAGGCTCGGTGTGGTGGGCGGATGGGTGGCGGGGAACGGTCTAGCCGCCGTTGTGGCTGACACGCGGGACCAGATCCGCCAGCTTCTCAGCTGAACGTTGTCCCTGTTCAGCGCACTATCATCCCCTTAAATCACGTCCGGCAGCGCCGCCGGCGGCTTTCATTTCACCCGCGGATGTGGCTAGGGTCGATGACTATGGTTGATTACAGGTCCGAACTTTCACGTTCCCGGACCGGTATCCATGGGGGACTCCAGCGCGGCACGGCAGCAGCCGCAATCGGGGTGGTACTGGTCCTCTCAGCGGGAGTTCCCGCGTCACAGGCAGATGACAGTCCTGATTCCGGCGAGCCGGAAATCCAGGTCACCGGTACTGCACAGCTGCCAGCGGTAGGCGGTTTGCTGAACGGGTTGCTCGGTTCCGTCACCCAGCCCGCCACCACGCCACCCACAACCACGACTCCTTCGCCGACGGGTACGGGTTCCCCGGCGCCGGTGCCCGTATCGCCAGCTGCCCCGGGCCCCGCCACCGTGTCTCAGACTCCGGCCACCAGCAGTGCACCCGGCACTCAGGCTGTGCCGGGTGCCACCGCTACAGGACAGCAGGCCTCGTCCGGGACGGCGACGGCAGATCCAAGGGCCGTCCCCGCGCCAGGACAGCAGCAGCCCGGTTCCGGATCCCAGATAGGCGGCGGGCAGCCAGCTGACCAACAGTCCGCTGGGCAGCAGTCAGCTGACCAGCAAGGTGCTGCCGGGGCGGAGGCCGGTGGGACCGGCCAGCCCACGTCCAGCGTTACCACTCCTACGGCCGGATCGACGTCCCGCAGCGGCAGTCTCCACGCCGCGGGAACCCCGGCCGGCAGCCGGCCGGAAATGGCTCCGGCCTCCGAACCGGCGGCTGGGACTGCCAAGGTGTGGCTGGGAGTGGGCCTGCTGGGATCGGCAGGAGCCGCAGGACTTGTCTTTGCCCGGATCCGCCGGTCCTGAGGCAGCCCGGAGGCGTGCTTGTGCCTGATACTCCGGTCTGAATGTGAAATGCACCACTTCTACGTCTTGTAGAAGTCGCCGGTTTCGACTTGGCGCAGAGGAAGGGGCAAACTGGTAAGCATGAGCCACACTTCCGCCGAATCTGTCACTAAAACCGAAGAATCAGCCGAGCAGTTTTTCACTCTCTGGACCGTTTTCAAGAGGTCTGCCGACGTCCTGCGCAGCGCCGATGCTGCCCAGGACTTCGATGCACTGCTGTCCCGCCTGGCCGAGTCCGGAGTGACCCACCGCGGAAGTTATGACGTCTCCGCCATGCGCGCCGACGCTGACATCATGGTGTGGCTCCACGGGGCCAAACCTGAAGCGCTGCAGCAGGCCATCCGCGATATCCGCCGCAGCAAGCTCTTCGCCGGGACGGAAATCGTCTGGTCTGCCATGGGCGTACACCGCGAGGCCGAGTTCGCCAAGAACCACACGCCTGCGTACTCCCGCGGCGTGGAACCGGCCGACTGGCTCTGCGTGTACCCGTTCGTGCGCTCCTACGAGTGGTACCTCCTGCCCGAAGCCGAGCGCGGCAAGATGCTGCGCGACCACGGCATGCTGGGCCGGGAATTCCCGCAGGTTATCTCCAACACCGTCTCTTCCTTCGCACTGGGGGACTGGGAGTGGATCCTTGGCCTGGAAGCTCCGGACCTGGTTGACCTCGTGGACCTGATGCGGCACCTCCGTTCCACCGAGGCCCGCAACCACGTCCGCGAGGAGATCCCGTTCTACACCGGCCGCCGCATCACCGCCCCAGAGATCGCAGAGGTCCTGGCGTGAGCCCGCTGGACCCTCAGGCGACTGGTGCTTCGGCGACCGCGGTCAACCCGGTGACCCAGGCGGGGCGGATGGACCCCAAGGACTACGACGGCGTCCTGCTCGCCTCCTTCGGCGGCCCGGAGGGCCAGGAGGACGTGATTCCGTTCCTCCGCAACGTGACCCGGGGGCGAGGCATCCCGGATGAGCGGCTGGAAGAGGTCTCGCACCACTACCGGGCCAACGGTGGCGTCAGCCCCATTAATCAGCAGAACCGTGAGCTGAAGGCCGCGCTGGAAGCGGAACTTGCCGCCCGCGGCATCGACCTTCCCGTGCTCTGGGGCAACCGCAACTGGGCCCCTTTCATCCCGCAGACGTTGCAGGACGCGTACGACGCCGGCCACCGCAAGCTGCTGATGGTCACTACGAGTGCCTACTCCTGTTACTCCAGCTGCCGCCAGTACCGCGAGGACATCGGCATGGCCTTGACCGAAACCGCTTTGGATGGGCGGTTGGAAGTGGACAAGGTACGCCAGTATTTCGACCACCCCGGCTTTGTGGAGCCGTTTGTTGAAGGAACCGCTGCCGGCCTGGCCGACGTCCGCGCCAAGCTGGACGCGGCGGGCACCCCTGATGCGCCCGTGCACATCCTGTTCGCCACGCATTCCATCCCAACGCGCGACGCCGAGGCCTCCGGACGCTCCGAGTCCGAACCCCGGACCTTCGAGGACGGCTCGGCCTACGTCGCCCAGCACCTGGCAACAGCCGCGGCGGTGCTAAGCCGGGTCGAGGCCGAATCAGGCCTCACGGCGCCGTGGTCCCTCGTCTACCAATCCCGCTCCGGGGCACCGCACGTGCCGTGGCTGGAGCCGGACATCAACGACGCCATCGAGGACCTGGCCGGCCAGGGTGTCAAGGGCATCGTGATCGTACCCCTGGGCTTCGTCAGTGATCACATGGAGGTTGTCTGGGACCTGGACACCGAAGCCCTGGAGACCTGCAGCAAGCTGGGCCTTGCCGCCACCCGTGTCCCCACGCCGGGAACCCACCGCACGTTCGTGAACGGGCTGGTTGACCTCATCTCGGAACGGACGGTGTCCAACAACATCAGCGACCGGCCGGCCCTGACCAAGCTGGGCCCGTGGTATGACGTCTGCCGGCCCGGCTGCTGTGCAAACTTCCGCGGCGAGAAGCCGGCCATTGCCGGAGCTGACAGCACAGTCGGCACCGGTCACGACGCTTACCCCGCCGCCAACGCAGGCGTGGCCGGGCCAGAAGGCGTCCAGTGACTGTCAGGATCGGAACCAGGGCCAGCAAGCTCGCCCTGACGCAGACGCAGCAAACTGCTGACCGGCTGGCCGGCGTCGGAGGTTTTCCAGTGGAACTGGTGCACATCAGGACCGACGGCGACATCCTCAAGGGCTCGCTGTCCCAGATGGGCGGCACCGGGGTGTTTGTGACCGCCCTGCGGGACGCCCTGTTGCGGAACGAATGCGACGTCGCCGTCCATTCCCTCAAGGACCTGCCGACTGGCGTGCCGGTCGGCCTGGCCCTTGCCGCCACGCCGCCCCGGGTCGATGCCCGCGATGTCCTCTGCGCACGCGATGGCCTGAAGCTGGCAGACCTGCCTTCGGGCGCCACCGTGGGAACAGGGTCGCCCCGCCGCGCGGCCCAACTCCGCGCGGCCCGGCCCGACCTGCAGATCATAGACATCCGCGGCAATGTGGACACCCGCCTTGGCAGGGTCCCCGGACTTCCGGGCAACACCACCGACCAGATTGTGCCGGGCAAATCCTGTGACCTCGACGCCGTAGTCCTGGCCGCGGCCGGGCTGGAGCGGATCGGCAGGCTGGACGCCGTCAGTGAATTCCTCGAAACCGACGTGATGTTGCCCGCTGCCGGGCAGGGGTCGCTCGCGATTGAATGCCGCACCGCCGACGCCCCCCGCAAGGCTGGAACCGCTGAAGGGTCCCAAGGCGTCCTCGCCCAGGCCCTCGCGGCGCTGGATGATCCTGACACCAGGCTCGCCGTCACCGCCGAGCGTGCGCTCCTGGCCCGGCTGGAAGCAGGCTGCGCCGCGCCGGTGGGCGCCTATGCCTACCGGAAGGGCAGCATGCTGCACCTCGAAGCGGTGGTCTGCGCGGTGGACGGGACGGCGTCGGTCCGGGACAAGCGGGCCACCGACGGGCTGACCGAGGTTGGCGCCACGCTGCTCGGCATCGAACTGGCCGAGGTCCTCCTTGCCGGCGGCGCCGCTGACATCGCTGACCTCCACGCCTCCTGATCCGGACCGTGAACACGCGGACTGCAAGGGCTGAGATATTGAAGGTCCTGAGGTGGCCGGAAGGGATTGATATGGCTGGCCAGGACAGTAGCGGACAGTCCCATCAGCAGCCGCTGGCGCATGCCCGGGTCCTGGTTACCCGAAGCCCTGAGCGTTCACTGTCCCTGCTCGCCGCGCTTAAGCGGGCCGGCGCCGAAGTCCTGCTGCTGCCCCTCATCGATTTTGAGCGCGCCGCGGACCAGCATTCCCTGGACGTCGCCTGTGACGCGCTCGGGGCAGGAGCCTTCGACTGGCTCGTCGTCAGCAGCGCCACCACCGTGCACGTTCTCAGCGACAAAGCCGCCGAACGCGGCGTGACGCTGGGCGGCTGGATACCTGCGTCCACCCAGGTGGCCGCCGTCGGGCCAGCCTCCCGAAGACTGCTGGAAGCCGAAGGCGTCAGCGTGGCCCTGACCCCCGAAAATTCGCAGTCCGCCGCGGGCCTGCTGGCGGTCTGGCCCCAGGAGGCAGGGAGGGTGCTCCTGCCGCAGGCAGACATCGCTGCCTCCCGGCTGGGCGAGGGGCTGAGGGCCACCGGGGCCACTGTGACGGTCGTGACCGCGTATCGGACAGTGGACTATCCGGCGGACGAAGAACGCAGGCTGTCCCTCGAGCCCTTTGGTGCCGAACTTCTTCAGCGCAGACCGCTTCAGACCGAGCCGCCGGAGAGGGCCGCAGATCCTCTGTCACCGCCGTCGTACCGCCTGCTGACTCCGGAAGGCGCCCGCACGGAGATAGCCGCGCACCGGCTGCACGCCGTCGTCGCAGCCTCGCCCAGCGCCGTTCGGCGCATCCACAGTTCACTGTCGCCCCTGGACAGATGCCGCCTGGTAGCGATCGGGCGTTCGACGGCGGACGCGGCGGCCGCGCTTGGCCTGGACGTTGCGGCAGTTGCGGCTGACCCCTCGCCCGACGGACTGGTTGCCGCCATCGCCGAAGCCCTCGACTCTGAGCAACCACCTGGACCCAATGTGAAGGACGAATCATGAGCTTTCCCAACGAACGCCCCCGCCGCCTCCGCACCACACCGGCCATGCGCAGGCTTACCGCTGAAACCCGGCTTGCCCCGGCGGAGCTGATCCTGCCTGCTTTCATCCGCGAGGACCTCAGCGAGCCCAACCCGATCACCTCCATGCCCGGCGTGGTCCAGCACACCACAGACACACTCAAGCGGGCAGCCGCAGAGGCAGCCGGACTGGGCATCGGAGGCATCATGCTCTTCGGCATTCCGGCCGTCCGGGACGCAGACGGAACGGCTTCCCTGGACCCCGACGGCGTCCTCAACAAGGCAATCCGGGACGTCCGCTCCGAGGTGGGCGACGAACTCGTGATCATGAGCGATGTCTGCCTGGATGAATTCACCGACCACGGGCACTGCGGAGTCCTGGACGCCGAGGGCAACGTGGACAACGACCGCACCGTGGAGATCTACGCCAGGATGGCAGTGGCGCAGGCCGACGCCGGGGCCCACATGCTGGGCCCGTCGGGAATGATGGACGGCCAGATCGGCGCCATCCGCACAGCATTGGATGAAGCCGGGCACACCACCACTTCGGTGGTGGCCTACGCCGCCAAATACGCCTCGGCGTTCTACGGCCCATTCCGGGAGGCCGTGGATTCCCAGCTTAAGGGCGACCGAAGGACCTACCAGATGGACTCCGGCAACCGCCGCGAGGCCATCCGGGAAGTCGAGCTTGACCTGGCCGAGGGCGCCGATATCGTCATGGTCAAACCGGCCATGAGCTACCTGGACATCGTGGCCGACGTCGCCGCGATGAGCCCCGTCCCCGTTGCCGCCTACCAGATTTCGGGGGAATACGCGATGATCGAGGCCGCCGCCGCCAACGGCTGGATCGACCGCCGTGCAGCCATCACCGAATCCGTGCTCGGCATCCGCCGGGCCGGCGCGGACATGGTGCTGACCTACTGGGCATCCGAGCTTGCCGGCTGGCTGAAGGAATCCCGGTGACCGAGAAGGCAGCCGATCCTGCAGCGGGCCCTACGGCGCCGGTTGCGGAGGACCGGATCCTGCTGGGCCTGAACACCTTCGGCGACGTCGGAGTCTTCCCCGATGGGCAACCCGTCCCGAACGCGCAGGTGCTGCGCCAACTCCTCGAACAGGCGGAGCTCGCGGACGAGGTGGGCTTGCATGCCTTCGGCGTCGGGGAGCACCACCGCAAGGACTTCGCGGTTTCGGCCCCTGAAGTGTTCCTCGCCGCCGCGGCGGCCCGGACCAGGAACATCCGGTTGGGCTCGGCCGTGACGGTGCTCAGCTCCGATGACCCCATCCGGGTGTTCCAGCGCTTTTCCACCGTGGACGCCATCTCGAACGGCCGGGCCGAGGTCATGCTTGGCCGCGGGTCCTTCATTGAGTCCTTCCCGCTGTTCGGCCTGGACCTGGCGGACTACGAGGTCCTGTTCGAGGAGAAGCTTGAGCTGTTCGACAGGGTCCGGGCACAGAAGCCCGTCCACTGGGAGGGCCGGACCCGGCCTGCCATCAACGGGCTGAACGTCTATCCGCCGCTGGAACACCATCTGCTGCCCGCCTGGGTGGGGGTCGGCGGCACCCCCGAATCCGTTCTGCGCTGCGCCCAATACGGCTACCCGATCATCTTCGCCATCATCGGCGGACAACCCCGGTCCTTCGCGCCGCTTGCCAACCTCTACCGCGAGGCGATGGCAAAGTACGGCCACCCGATGCAGCAAATGGCGACACATTCCCCGGGCCACGTTGCCGACACCGACGAGCAGGCACGGGAGGAGCTCTTCCCGCACTGGCTCGAACAGCGGAACCGGATCGGACGAGAGCGCGGCTGGGGTCCGGCCAACCGCGGAGAATTCGACGCGATGTGCGCACCGGAGGGTGCCCTGTACGTCGGCTCGCCGGAAACCGTCGCCGCGAAAATTGCCCTGCTCAAAAAGAACCTGGGCGTGGACCGCTTTGATCTCAAGTACAGCAACGGGACCCTGCCACATTCGGCCATGATGCGCTCCATCGAGCTGTTCGGCACGGAAGTGGCGCCCCGGGTGGCGGTGCTGCTGGCCGGGGCTTCCCCGGCCACCTGAAAGAATAGGAACCATGACTTCCAGCAACCCTCGCAACGAGGCTCTCTTCGACCGCGCCCGCCAGCTGATGCCGGGCGGAGTCAACTCTCCCGTCCGTGCCTTCGGGTCGGTGGGTGGGACCCCCCGGTTCATGGTTTCGGCCAAGGGCCCGTACCTGACCGACGCCGACGGCAAGGAGTACGTGGACCTGGTCTGCTCCTGGGGGCCCGCACTGCTGGGACACGCCCACCCCGCCGTCCTGGAAGCGGTCCACGCCGCCGTGGACCGGGGGCTCTCCTTCGGTGCCTCCACCCCTGACGAGGCCAACCTCGCGGCCATCGTCCAGGAACGGGTACCGGCCGCCGAACGCGTCCGGATGGTGTCAACTGGCACGGAAGCGACCATGACGGCTGTCCGGCTGGCCCGCGGGTTTACCGGGCGGAACCTCATCATCAAGTTCGCAGGGTGCTACCACGGACACCTGGACGGCCTGCTCGCCGCAGCCGGCTCCGGGCTCGCAACCCTGGCGCTGCCGGGTTCGGCAGGAGTGACCGAGGCGACCGCCGCCGAAACACTCGTGCTGCCGTACAACGACCTCGCCGCCGTCGAGGCCGCTTTCGAAACCCACGGCCCCAACATTGCCGCCATCATCACGGAGGCGGCCCCCGCGAACATGGGCGTGGTGACACCCGGAGAAGGCTTCAACCTGGGGCTCTCACGCATCACCCGGGAGCACGGCGCTCTGCTGATCGTTGACGAAGTACTGACCGGGTTCCGCACCGGCTACTCCGGCTACTGGGGCCTCACCGGCGGAGCCGCCGACGCCCAGGAGCCATGGACTCCTGACCTGCTGACCTTCGGAAAAGTCATCGGCGGCGGAATGCCGACGGCGGCCCTCGGCGGGCGTGCCGACGTCATGGACTACCTCGCGCCTGTCGGCCCGGTCTACCAGGCGGGAACGCTCTCCGGCAACCCGGTTGCCATGGCAGCGGGCGTTGCTACCCTGACCCATGCAACCCGGGATGTGTACTCCTTCGTGGATGCCCGCTCACTGGAGCTGTCCTCTGCGCTGTCCGCGGCGCTGGATGACGCAGGTGTGGACCACTCCATCCAGTTCGCCGGAAACCTGTTCTCCGTCGCGTTCGGGACGTCTGCCACAGGTGTGCACAACTACGCCGACGCGCAGGCCCAGGAGACCTTCCGCTACGCGCCGTTCTTCCATTCCATGCTGGAGTCCGGCGTCTACTTGCCGCCGTCAGTGTTCGAGGCGTGGTTCCTGTCCGCTGCCCATGACGACGCCGCCATGGGCCGGATCCTTGATGCGTTGCCGGCCGCCGCGAAGGCTGCAGCGGCCGCGGCGAAAGGTTAGTCCCGACGTCGTTCGACGTCTTAACCTGAAAATCCCCCTTCCCGGACAAATCCCCTGCACATGCGAGGGGGAAAAGTCCGGGAAGGGGGGATTTTCTGTCCGGGCTACAGAACGTCCGAAAGGAAGCCCTTCAGGCGGTCCGTTTCGGGCGCCGAAAACACTTGCTCGGGAGGCCCGGATTCCACTACAACGCCGGCGTCCATGAAGGTCACGGTATCGGAGACATTGCGGGAGAATCCCATTTCGTGGGTCACAACGACCATGGTCATCCCACCCTTGGCGAGGTCCGCCATCAAGCCCAGGACACCCTTGACCAGCTCCGGGTCCAGGGCTGAGGTGGCCTCGTCGAAGAACATCACCTCGGGCTTCATGGCAAGGGCGCGGGCGATTGCCACCCGCTGCTGCTGGCCGCCGGACAGATTGGCGGGACGTGCGTCGGCCTTGTGCTTGAGCCCCACCAGGTCCAGCTGCTCAAGGGCTTCGGCGTGCGCCTGGTCCTTGGGCAGCTTGCGGAGCTTACGGAGGGCCAGCGAAACGTTGTCCACCACAGTCTTATGCGGGAACAGGTTGAACTGCTGGAACACCATGCCAATGCGCTGGCGCAGCTCGTCCGGGTTGTCCTTCAGGACTGAACGGCCATCGAGCAGGATATCGCCCTGGTCAGGTTCGATCAGCCGGTTCATGACCCGCAGCAGCGTCGACTTACCGGACCCGGAGGGACCGATCACCGACGCTGTGGTGCCTTTCTCCACATGGAGATCGATGCCGCGGAGCACATGGTTGTGGCCGAAGGAAAGGTGCAGGTTCTTGCCGGTCAGGGTGCCGGAAGTAAATTCTGTCATGTCAGGCCTTCTTTCCGATCGGCGCGGCCAGTTCATCCGGTTCCCTCTTCTCCGGCTTGCCGGTGCGGAGCCGGTTGTCGATAAAGTTCACCAGGTGCGTGAGCGGGACCGTCAGGACCAGATACAGCGCAGCGGCAGCAATCAGGGGCGAAAGATTGCCCGAGTTGGCCGCAGCGTCATTGCCGATGCGGAAGATTTCCCGCTGGCTGGAGAGCAATCCCAGCAGGTAGATCAGGGATGAGTCCTTGATCAGCGAGATGAACTGGTTCACCAAGGCAGGCAGGACCCGGCGGATCCCCTGTGGGATGACCACCAGGCGCATGGAGGAGGAGTAGCCGAAGCCGAGGGCACGGGATGCCTCCAGCTGCCCCTTTTCCACACTCTGGATGCCGGAACGGAAGATTTCCCCGATGTAGGCGGCAGCCATGAGCGTCAGCGCGAGGATGCCCAGCGGAAACGGGTTGGTGGACCCGGTCAGCTGGCGGACGATGGGGCCAAGGCCAATACCGATCAGCAGGATGGTCACGATCGCCGGAACGCCGCGGAAGACATCCGTGTATATCCTGGACAGCCATCGCAGCACTGGGTTGCGGGAGATGCCCATGACTGCCAGGAGCATGCCCAGGATGCACCCGAGCAGGCCCGAGGAGAACGCAAGGGTCAGCGTATTGGGCAGACCGACTGTGAGCATGGACGGCAGAACGGCGCCCATGGCCTCCCAGTCAAAGAAGGTCTTGATCAGTTGTTCGAGTGCATCCATGGACTAGGACTTCGGGACGGTGACGGCCTTGGAGCCCGGGGTCCAAGTCTCCGGGGTTTCCCGGTCCGGGTACCATTCCTTCGTCAGCTTGGACCAGGTGCCGTCGGCAATCACAGCGTCCAGGCCTGAGTTCAAGGCATCGATGAGGGCCTTGTTCTCAGCGTTCACAGCGTAGGCGGTGAAGTTCTGGGTGTTGACCACGGACTCTGCAATAACGGTGTTATCGCCGTCCTTGACCTGGCCGGTGGCCTGCTGGGACGGGGCAACCCAGGCGTCAACCTGGCCGTTCTTCACGTTGGCGTACGCCGTGTTGTAGTTCTCGAAGCGCACCGGCTCGATCTGCAAAGTGTTGGTGACGTAGTCATCCTGGACGGTGCCCTGGACCACTGCAATGCGAGTGTCCTTGGTGAGGTCCTTGAAGCCCTTGATCGTGGCGTCGGTCTTGGCAACCACGGCCATGTAGCCGAAGTCGTAGCCGTTGGTGAAGCCAACAGTCTTGCGCCGGGCATCCGTGGTGGAGATGGAGGAGGACCCGACATCGAACTGCTTGTTCTGGACCTGCGAGAGCAGGGAGGCGAATCCGGTGGCCTTGAACTCCACCTTGAGATCAAGCTTGGCGGCGATGGCCCGCAGGAGCTCGTTGTCGTAGCCGGTGAACTTGCCCGAGGGATCGATGAAGATGTTCGGCGGGGCGTCGGAGAGCGTGCCCACCGTGATGGTGCCGGGGGTGATCAGGCCCAAGGCAGCCTTGTCGACCTTGTCCAGGGGCGTGACCTCGGCGGTGGTGTACTTGTCCAGGGCCTGCTGGTCACTGCCGGCGAGGGCATCAGAGGGCGTTCCGCTGGGCTGTCCCGCCCCTGCGCCGCAGGCGGCCAGGGAGACAGCCACGGCAATCGCAACGGGAACGCTGGTCAGCCATTTCATGGCTTTGGTTTTCATGAGGAAGTCACTTTCATCTGAGTCATAAGTCCAACAGGGCGGCAAGGCTGCGCTGGTGGCGCCTGGCGCCTGCCCGGCGGTGGTGCGGAAGGCCGGGGCAGGGGTGACCGCAAAACTTAATCATCTCACTTCCCCCTCTTGGGAAGGATAGATGAACAAATGAATCCTCTGATTAGCTGCTGCAGAATATCGTTCGGTGAGGTGGCGTGGGAGGGTATGAGAGGAACGATGCCCCTGCAGGGTGCCGAATCCCCGGCCATCGGTAGGCTGAGTTTGCGTCCGGCGCGGGCATGTGAATTAGCTCGCAGCTAGAAGTCGCCCCGGCTGGCATCTTCCGGTGGGAGGACCGGCCAATCACCTTCGATCACGGCGGCTGGCTTGGTCTTACGGAGGTAGCCCTGGAAATCCGCGGCCTGGCTGACGGCCCAGTCCACTTGGAGCTGGTGGAGCTGGCTTGCCGGCATCCGCAGCTTGGGAAACTTGCCGGCCATGGCGTCGAGCACCCTGAGCGTGGCCAGGGCATCGGCAGCCGAGGTGTGGGCGTTGTCCAGGTTCACGTCGTACTCCTCGCAGAGTGCGGTGAGCGTCCGCTTGCCTTTGCGGTACCGGTCCACCTGCTTGTTCATGATGTACGGGTCCAGGACTGGAAATCGGCTCAACTGCGGGACGCCGTGACGGGCGGACTCTGCTGCGAGAACAGTGAAGTCGTAACTGGCATTGAACGCTATAACGGGAACGCCGTCGTCGAATAGTCCCTGGAGGACAGCTGCGAGTTCCCGGGTCACCTCATGGGCAGGCCGGCCGCCGCGCCTGGCCTGCTCGGTGGTGATGCCGTGGACATCGCTCGCCTCGGTGGGAATCTCGACGCCCGGATCCGCCAGCCATTCATGCTCCGTGATGACCTCGCCCTTGTGGTCCACAACTGTCACTGACGCCGTGACGATCCGCGCCGCGCGGGAATTCCGTCCGGTGGTCTCGAGGTCGAAAGCTGCGCGCGGGAGCGTGTTCCAGGTGGTCATATTTCAACGCTACCGGCGGCCACGGACAATTCCGGGTAACGCCACTGCGGCTAATCTGGATCCATGCGGATTGAGTATGTTGAGGCGGTGCTGGCCCTCGTGGAGCTGGTTCCAGCCGGATCCGCAGTTGCCTATGGGGACGTTGCAGAGCTCCTCGGCTCGGGTGGTCCACGTCAGGTCGGGTCCGTCATGAGCCACTATGGCAGCGCCCTGCCCTGGTGGCGGGTCATCAAGGCGAGCGGCCAGGCTCCGGAGGGACACGAAGCGGTGGCCCTACGCCATTATCTGCAGGAGGGAACACCGCTGCGAGGCGACCACCTTGATTACCTGCGTACAGGGGAGGGCCGGTGGAGGGTGGACTTGATAGCGGCACGCTGGGCACCCGACGAGGACGGCTTCGACCGGATAGACGCCATTGCGGAGCAACTGGAGCGGCGGCTGCACAGATTGTCGGTGGCTGATGATGGAATGTCGGTGTGACAGTAACAATCCCGCTGACTGACCCCTTCCACCAAGCCACCACGGCACCCGCTACAGAATCCGGCAGGGAAACCGCAACGGGCTCCCACGCCGGATACTTCACGGAACGTCCGGCTGTACCCGGCCCCAACGGGACCCGGCTTCGGCTCCTCCCGCCGCGCCAGGTCCACGCGGACGTCCCAGTGCTTTCGGCGGACCAGCAGGCCGCCGTCGAGGTGCCGCACGGTTCGGGCCCCGTTCTGGTTCCCGGAGCTCCTGGAACGGGAAAATCGACCGTCCTGGTGGAAGCAGTGGTCCGAAGGGCCCTCCACGATGGCGTGGACCCTGAGCGTATCCTGATCCTGGCGCCCGGCCGCCTGGCCGCGGACTCGTTGAGGGACCGGTTCACGGCCAGGCTGGACCGGAGCCTCAGCACGACTCCGGCGCGGACCTGGGCGTCGTACGCATTTGACCTGATCCGCCGCGCGAAGGCGGAAGGAATCCTGCCTCTTCCGCGCCCGCCCCGGCTCTTGTCAGGTCCGGAGCAGGACCTGATCATCAAGGAACTGCTGGAAGGCCACCGGATGCCGGGGCTGGAACTGCCATGGCCCGGTGATCTGGAAGCGGCTCTGGAGACGCGGGGTTTCCGCCACGAGGTTCGGCAGCTATTCGACCGGATTATCGAATCAGGCAGGACCGCAGATGACCTTGAGGAGCTTGGCCGGCAGTGTGGCAGACGGGACTGGATTGCCGCCGCTGCGCTTTATGCGGAGTACCGGGACGTTCTTGACCTGCGCATGCCCGAGGCTTTCGACCCCGCAGGCATCATTACTGCCGCCCGCCAGATTTTCCAGGATTCGCCTGATTTCTTGGCGGCGGAACGGGAGCGCTTGCAACTGGTGCTGGTGGACGACGCCCAGGAAGCCAACCCGGCGGTGTTTGAACTCCTGGCTGACATCGCCGCGGGAAAGGACTGCTATGTGGCCTCGTCCCCGGACACTGTGGTGCAGGGTTTCCGTGGGGCCCGGCCAGATCTCGTGGCTGAGCTTCCGCGGTTGCTGTCCGCGGGTGCGGGCGTGATAGAGCGGCCTTTGTGGCATACGCATCGGCATGCCCCCGCCATCGCCGAGGCCTGGCTTGGAGTTGCGGGCAGAATTTCACAACGGGCCGGTGGCCAGTCGGCGCGGCGGCTGGAGCAGCCAGACCCTGCGACGGAAGGGCCGGAACGGGTGGCGGCGGCGCAAGAGGACCGGCAGTCAGCCGGTGCTGTGGAGGCCCATCTTGTTCCCTCGGCGGTTCACGAGCTGCGCTACGTCGCCCAGCGCATCCTGGACCAGCACATCAACCACAGACGAGAACTCGCCGATATAGCGGTAATCGTGCGCAACGGCGGCCGGCTTAGCGAGCTCCAACGCTACCTGTCGGGCCAAGGAATCCCGGTGCGAGTGCCCGTGGCGGAATCAGCGGTGCGGGACGAAGTGGCGGTCCGCCCGCTCCTGGATGCCTATGCCATTGCGCTGGACCCCGCACTGTTGACCCCTGAAACAGCCGTATCCTTGCTTACTTCGCGGATCGGTGGAGCCACGTCACTGGAACTGCGCAGGCTGAGGCAGTCGCTGCGGCGCGAGGAACTGCTGGGCGGCGGCGGGCGGACCAGCGACGCACTTCTCGTGGAGGCCATTCTGCAGCCGGGTGCGCTGGCAACCCTTGGCATTGAGGCCAGAGCGGCACGGAGGACAGCGCGTATGATCCAGGCGGGCCGCATTGCTGCGGAAGAACCGGGAGCCAACGCCGAAACGGTCCTCTGGGCCCTGTGGCATGCCACCAACCTCGCAAATACGTGGACCGAATCCGCTTTGACCGGTGGCACCCACGGCGCCAGGGCTGACCGGGACCTCGATGCCATGATGGCACTTTTCCACACAGCCGAACGCTACGTGGACCAGATGCCGGGCGCAGGGCCGGAGCAGTTCCTCGAATACCTCCTGAACCAGGAACTGCCCATGGACACACTGGCGGCAAGGGCGCAGGTGGACGACGCCGTCGAACTGATGACACCTGCAAGTGCCGCCGGACGGGAGTGGCCGGTGGTCATTGTGGCGGGACTGCAGGAAGGCGTGTGGCCCAATACCCGGCTCCGCGGTGAACTCCTTGGCAGCACCCTGTTCGCGGACGCGGTGGAGCACGGTGTCGGTTACGCCCTGCAACTGGACCCGCTCAGCCGGTTGAGGGAGATCCGGTACGACGAGCTGCGGAGCTTTTCCACAGCCGTGTCCCGAGCCCGCGAGCTCCTGGTCTGTACGGCAGTCTCCTCCGAGGATGACCAGCCGTCCTCCTTTCTCGACTACGTGGCTCCGCTGCCACCGGATGAAGAGGGCCGGGGATTTACACCCGTTGAGCGTCCCATGACGCTGCGGTCCCTCGTGGCCGAACTCAGGCAGTACGCCCAGCTGGACGGACGGTACGCTCCCGAAGCGGCCGAAGCCACGAGGGTGCTTGCCGGACTGGCAGCAGCTGAGCCGCCGGTTCCGGGCGCGCACCCGGACAGCTGGTGGGGCCTTGCACCTTTGACAACCACGGCGGCCGTCGTGCCGCCGGGCGGTACCGTGTACGTGTCGCCCTCGAAGGTGGAGTCGGTGCAAAAGTCCCCCCTCGACTGGTTCGTCCAGGCCGCAGGCGGCGAAGCTGCTACCGACTTCGCGCGCAGCCTTGGCACGCTGGTCCATGCCATTGCACAGGATCTCCCGGATGCTTCCGGCTCCGAATACGTCGCTGAGCTCGTGCGGCGGTGGCCGGCCTTGGGAATGAAGGACAACTGGGAAGGCAAGCTCGATTTCCAGCGGGCTGAAGCCATGGTCCGGAAGCTGGCCCAATACGTCCTGGTCATGAGGAGCGAGAGCCGGAGCCTTCTGGGTGTCGAACAGGATTTTGAGGTCCGGCTTCCCGATGTTGCCGGCGACATCGGAGTTGATTCGACGGGTGCTGACACCGGCCCGGAGCCCGTCTCCGGTACTTCATCCCGGTCCGCCGTCCTCAGGGGCCAGGTGGACCGGCTCGAGATTGATGCAGAGGGCAGGCTCGTCATCGTGGACCTGAAGACCGGCAAACGCCAACCGGGCAAAACCGAACTCTCCCGCCACCCGCAGCTGGGTGCTTATCAGGCAGCTGTCCTCGCAGGGGGTTTCGGGGATACACCAGGGGTGCCCCAGGAGCCCCGGCCGGGCGGCGCCGTGCTGGCGCAGCTCGGCACCGGCACGAAGAATCCCGGCGTGCAGCAGCAGGACGCCCTTGATACGCAGGAAAACTGGGCGTTGGAGATGGTCATCGAGGCCTCGGTGGTGATGTCCGGCAACAGCTTCCAGGCCCGGCACGATCCTTCGAAGGGCAGCCACGGAGGCCAAGGCTGCAGGCTTCCCGAAGTCTGTCCATTGTGTGTCCGGGGAAAGCAGGTCACCGAATGAGCCCCCACCCGGGAACCAGGCAGCCGCGTTTCAGCCCGGAGCAGCTGTCCGAGATGCTGGGTGAAAAGAACACGCCAACACCTGAACAGTCCGCCGTCATCTCCTCGCCCCTGGCCCCGCGACTGGTGATAGCGGGAGCCGGCTCGGGCAAGACCGCGACCATGGCCGACCGAGTCGTCTGGCTTGTGGCCAACGGATGGGTCCGGCCGGAGGAAGTCCTCGGAGTCACGTTCACCAGGAAGGCCGCCGGTGAATTGGCTACCCGCATCAGGGGGAAGCTGGCGGCGCTGCAGCGCATCGCCGCCCAGGACAGCCAGCACGTGGTGTTCCCGGAAGGACTTCTCAGCAGCGACGCCCTTGAGCCCAGAGTGTCCACCTATCACTCATTCGCAAGCGGGATCGTTGCTGACTACGGCCTGCGGCTCGGGGTGGAACGCGACGTGGTGCTGCTGGGCAGCGCCCAGGCCTGGCAGCTCGCCAGCGAAGTGGTGGAGGCGTTCGACGGCGAGTACCGCCACTTTAGCGCGGCCAAGTCCACGCTCGTCAAGGCAGTCATCCAGCTTGCCGGGGAATGCGCCGAGCACCTCCAGGAGCCCGGGGATGTTGAGGCCTGGCTGATGGCGAGGCTCACAGAGTTCGAGGGACTGCCCTATGTGGCCGGGGCCAGGAAGAACGCTCCGCAGGCCTCGGCCGAGCTGGCAGCCATGTTGCGGACCAGGGCAAGCGTCGCGGACATGGTGGGCCGGTATTCCTCCGCCAAGCGGGCCAGGGGAGCCCTTGATTTCGGCGACCTTGTGGCACTGGCGGCCAAGGTAGCCACGCACGTGCCGCAGGCCGCGGAGATGGAACGGCAGCGCTATAAAGTGGTTCTCCTGGACGAGTTCCAGGACACGTCCTACGCCCAGCTGGTCCTGTTCTCGCGGCTCTTCGGCGGCGGCCATGCCGTCACCGCGGTGGGTGACCCCAACCAGTCAATCTATGGCTTCCGCGGCGCTTCCGCTGGCCAGCTGTTCCACTTTGTCCGCGAATTTCCTGTCAGCGTCGCGGACCGGGAAGGACAGGAGGTCTTCACGCCCGCGCCGACGTCCTACCTGACAACAGCGTGGCGCAACGGCCGCTCGATTCTCTCGGCCGCCAATGTCATGTCTGACGCGCTCGGCAGGGCCGCGGCGGCGAGGGAACCGGCCGGCGGAAGTGCCGGCGCGCCGGCGGCCGCTAGAGTCCCGCCGCTCCAGCCCAGCCCGTTTGCTCCGGAGGGACAGGTCGTCCTCGGCCGCTTCGGGACTGACGTTGATGAAGCCGTTGCCATGGCTGAGGGCGTTTTGAAGTACCGCCTCACCGACTTTGAGCACCGGGCGGACGGCACCCCTGTTCCCCCTGCGTTGGCCGTCCTGTGCCGCCGCCGCGCCCAGATGGAGGCCGTACGGCGCGAGTTTGAGGCCCGGGGGATCGCCTACGAGATCGTGGGCCTGGGGGGCCTGCTCGATGCCCCCGAGATCGTTGACCTGGTGGCCACACTGCGCGTACTTGCCGACCCTGGACGTTCGGATTCACTGATGCGCCTCCTGGCCGGCGCCCGCTGGCGCATCGGTCCAGCAGACCTGATGGCTTTCAAGGACTGGTCTGCCCAGCTGGCACGCAGACGCGGACACCGGGCCGGTGGGAGTTCTTCGGACAGCGATGACACCACCGTGCCGGAGGAGACGGTGATCGAAAGCGATCTGACTGACGGGGCCAGCCTTGTGGAAGCCCTGGATGCGCTCCCACGTGAGGGCTGGATCTCCCCGCTTGGAAGGTCGCTCAGTGCACAAGCCCGGCACCGGCTAAGCCTGCTGTCCCTGGAACTGCGGCAGCTTCGCGGTTACCTGGGGGATGATCTGGCCACCCTCCTTGGCGAAGTGGAACGTGCCATGCTGCTGGACATCGAGGTTGCGGCCCGGCCGGGAATCAGCATCCATCAGGCCCGACGCAATCTGGATGCGTTCCAGGACGCCGCGGCCGGTTTCCTGCGGACGTCCCAACGGGTGGACATCCTGGCATTCCTCTCATGGCTCGAGGCGGCAGCGGCAGAGGAGAACGGCCTGGACGCACCGGCAGCCGAGGTGAACCGTGAAGCCGTGCAGCTCTTGACCGTCCACGCGTCAAAGGGTTTGGAATGGGACGTGGTTTTCGTGCCGGGCCTCAACGACGGCGCCTTTCCCAGCAACCGCGATTCCCGGTGGAGCATCGGATCAGCCGCCCTTCCATGGCCGTTGCGGGGGGACCGTGTTGACCTGCCCCATTGGGACATTGACCAGCCGGATCAGAAGGGCTGGCTGGACGCGGAGAAGGAGTTCAAGTCAGCTGTCCAGGCCCACGGCGAGGCCGAGGAACGCCGCCTAGCGTACGTCGCGTATACCCGCGCCAAACACGTCCTCTGGGCCTCGAGTTCTGCCTGGGTTGGTTCCAGGGCAGGGCGGGCCGAAATGTCATCCTTCCTCGCGGAGCTCGAACCGCTCGTCACCCAGGCGAGGCACGGAAGCGAGACGAATGCCGCAGTTGTCCATCCTGCCTCCGTGGATGAACTTTCGCTGCCTGAGAAGAGCCCGCTGACCATGGGGACAGAGGTGGCGGAGTGGCCCTACGATCCGCTGGAGGGTCCGGTGGATCCACGGACGGGCGAGCGGCTTCGGCTTGTACCCGGCCGGAGGGCCGTGATGGAAAGCGCCGCGGCACGGATCCTGGCGGCCCTATCAGGAGGGTCGACAGGCGAATCTGATACGGCCAGCATCCCGCAGGCCGGCCTTGACAGGAGCATGATTGAGCTCCGCGGAAATGCCGCCGGGTGGGCCAAAGAGGCGGCCCTGCTGCTGGAACGGCGGTCCAGGAGGGCAGGTGGCCAAGACGTGCACCTCCCCGGCCACATCTCTGCGTCCACGTTGGTAAATCTGGGCGAGGACCCATCGGCCGTCCTGGCCCGGCTCCGGAGGCCGGTCCCGCGTGCACCTGGCATGTCTGCCCGGAAGGGAACGGCTTTCCACTCCTGGGTGGAGGAATACTTCGGCGCTGCCGGAATGCTGGATCTTGACGAAGCCCCCGGTTCGGACGGCCATATCGACGCCGCCTTCGACCTTGACGCGATGGTGGCCACCTTCCGGGCCTCGGAGTGGGCCAACCGTTCACCGGCCTTCGTGGAGGTGCCGGTGGAGACGCGCGTGGGCGAGGTGGTGGTCCGTGGCCGGATCGACGCCGTTTTCCGCGACGCGGACGGGCGCTGGGACCTGGTGGACTGGAAAACGGGCCGCAAACCCTCGGCTGCGCAGCTCGATGCCAAGGCGGTCCAACTGGCCGTGTACCGGCTGGCCTGGGCAAGGCTGAAAGGCGTTGCCGTGGAGGATGTTAAGGCCGCGTTCTTCTATGTGGCGGACAACGAGGTGGTGCGCCCTCATGACCTCGGGTCAGCCGCGGACCTGGAGCGGATTGTGGCGGTGGCCCTGGGCGTCAGTGCTTCGTGACGTCGATGATGGTGATCGCCGCCGTCGAAGTGTCGTCTGCGGACGGAGACCCGTTGCGGCCTTCGTCCGGGCTTGGCACGTCCGGGCTTGAAACTTCCCGGGTTGACTCCTCCGCAGCTGCGGAGGGGTCTTCGGCTGGAATCGGAGCGACCTGGACGGCCGGCAACACAGGCGCGGGCACCACAAGCTGAGGGGCAGGCGCAGGCACAGGTGTGACGGTCACCGATGGAGTCGGCACGGCGCCGGCTGAGGCACCGTTCCCCGGGGCAGCGGCCCCTGCGTCGGACACCGTGACGCCCGGCAGAGGCTCCACACTGATGGCCTGCCCGCCATGTTCGGCGACTTCGGTGGCGAGGGATTCGAGCATGCCCTCGGCTTCGGAGATCATGTCCGCGTCCCCGGCCGCTATGCCCTTGACCAGGTACTGCGCCAGGGCAAACTCGGCAGAAAGCGCCGCCCGCCGAAGCAGATGCTTGTCCGGCGAGTCCCGGCGCTCGCTGGTGTAGCTGCTGAGAACGCTGTCCACGAAGTCTTGCTCGTTGGAGGCGACCAGCCAGGCGAAATCATCGGCGGGATCGCCGATCCTCAGGTCTGTCCATCCGGTCACGGCTGTGACACGGCCGCCGTCCACCAGCAGGTTGTCCTCATGAAGGTCCCCGTGGACGACGCAGGGGTTGAAACGCCACAGCGAGACGTCTTCCAGGGCATGTTCCCAGCGGAGCAGGAGCGCAGGCGGGATCTTGCCCGTAGTGGCCGCCTGGTCAAGCTCGTTGAGCCGCCGCTGGCGGAATTCGTTGGGCGTGTAACTGGGGAGGTCCGCGTTGCTGACCAAGGCATGGGGCAGATCGTGGATCGCGGCCAGGGCTACGCCTATTTCGCGGGCGAGGGCATCCGGACCGGCGGTGAGTTCCTCCACGCTCCGGGTGCTGCCGGCGAGGTGGGAGTAAACGAAAGTACTGAGGCTGCCCAGCCGGACACTGCCGGCCACGGTGGGCATGAGGAAGGGCAATTCGGCACGGATTCCCGGAGCGAAGGCACGGAGCACCAGGAATTCCGTCTCGAGCCTGGCACTGGCTTCAGCGTGCTTCGGTGACCGGACCCGCCAGCGCTTTCCTTCTGAGTCGAGGAGCAGGGCTGAGTCGAAATCTGCGGGATCGTCCGGAGCGGCGCTCACGGCAGTGGGGGTCAGCCCGGGGACTGCTGCGGTTGCCACGGCTGCCAGTTCGATCGGTTTTCTTCTCACCGTTCCACGGTAGGTTGAGTGGCGGCCAAGACAACGATGTGCGGCGGCGAGTCTTCAGATCGACTCCAAATGTCGGCCCTTCTGTACGTGCCAGGACCGGCAGGCCCTGGAAATGTCAATTGTCGGTCCGAGTCAGTACGGTGGACACATGAGTCATGCGGAGTCCGCGACACCGGCCTGCCAGGCGCAGTCAACGCAGCTGCGGGCAAACCACCTTTTCGATACCGTGCTCCCGGTCCGGCCCGCGCTGGTGGACCGTGGTTCTGCCGGGCGCATCAGGCCCGGCATGGTGGACGAGTTGCTCGCACGCGATGGCACGCTGGCAGCGGTCCTGTCCGGAAGGCAGGCGCTGGTGCAGGGGGACAGCCTGCTGCTGGCTGGCGCCTCACAATTGTTGGCGGAGCTGCAGGGTCTTGGCTCGGCACCCGATCTGGTGATTTACCTCGGTGCCGCACTGCCGGGCTCTGACCTGCCCGAGGGCACGGAGCTTGTCCTTTTTGTGCTGCCTGCCCCCATGGAGCCGGGAACGGCAGGGATCCCGGCAAATGCCTCCTGGACAGGTTTCCGCGACATTGCCGCCGCTCTGAACCCCACCGACACAGCCCTGTTCGTGGAAGCCAGCGCCATCGCCAACTGGCATTCCGGCCACACCCACTGCCCGCGCTGCGGCGCCCCCACTGTTGTGGAGGCGGGCGGCTGGGTCCGCCGCTGTCCCAAGGACGGTTCGGAGCATTACCCTCGCACGGATCCTGCCATCATCGTGACTGTTGTGGGACCGGACGGACGGCTGTTGCTCGGTGGCGGCGGCGCCGTCGACGCCAGGAACTATTCCACTCTGGCCGGGTTCGTTGAGCCCGGCGAGTCCCTTGAGCAGGCAGTGGTCAGGGAAATCCTCGAGGAAGTCGGCGTGCGGGTTACCGGGTGCCAGTACCTGGGTTCGCAGTCGTGGCCTTTCCCCGCCTCGCTTATGCTTGGATTCACTGCCATCACCACCGACACGGAGGCAAGGCCCGACGGCGTGGAAGTCACCCGGGCACGGTGGTTCGGCCGGGAGGAACTCCAGGAGGAAGTGCTGAACGGCGAAATAACGATCTCCAGCCGCCTGTCCATCGCGCGCTCGCTGATCGAGCACTGGTATGGCGGAAGAATCCTGGACCGGACAGAGTCCTGACGCAGCACCGGCAGATGAAAACCAGGCCCCCCAACGACGAGACTCCAGCACGCGGCAGTGGAGACAACAGAGCAGCAGAAGTGACCACAGACAATATTGACCATGCGGAGTCCCTCGAGGATCGGATCCTCGGAGGCCTGGATGCTGAACAGCGGGAAGTCGCCAGCACGCTCAACGGACCGCTATGTGTGCTTGCCGGCGCCGGCACCGGGAAGACCCGCGCCATCACGCACCGCATTGCCTACGGCGTGCACTCCGGGGTGTACAACCCCCAGCGGCTCCTGGCCGTGACCTTCACGGCCAGGGCCGCCGCGGAAATGCGCAGCAGGCTGCGGGACCTCGGTGTGGGGAACGTCCAGGCCAGGACGTTCCACGCTGCTGCCCTGCGGCAGCTCCAGTTTTTCTGGCCACAGGCAGTGGGCGGCACGCTGCCCAACCTCCTGGACCACAAAGCCCAGATGATCGCCGAGGCAGCCCGACGTTTGAGGCTCAGCACCGATCGTGCCTCCATCCGGGACCTGGCATCGGAGATCGAGTGGGCGAAGGTTTCCATGTTGACTCCGGCCAACTACCTGGAAAACGCCAAGGGGCGCGGCACACCCGGCGGATTCGACCTCACGGCAGTCGCGAGGGTCTTCCAGTCGTATGAGGATGTGAAAACCGACCGCAACGTCATCGATTTCGAGGACGTGCTGCTGATCACCGTCGGTATCCTCCAGGAGGACCAAAAGGTTGCGGCTACGGTCCGGGAACAGTACCGGCACTTTGTGGTTGACGAGTACCAGGACGTATCCCCCCTGCAGCAACGCCTCCTGGAACTCTGGCTCGGGGGAAGGGACGACCTCTGCGTTGTGGGTGACGCCAGCCAGACCATCTATTCCTTCACGGGCGCTTCGCCCAAACACCTGCTCGACTTCAAGGCCAGGTATGCGGAAGCCCACGTGGTGAAACTGATCCGGGACTACCGTTCAACGCCCCAAGTGGTCAAGCTTGCCAACGACCTGCTGGGCGGGCGGCGAAGCGGCGGACCCGTGGCGGATGCTGCGTGGGCAGCGCCGCTCCAGCTGGTCGCCCAGAGGCCCGCAGGCCCCCCGCCCCAGTTCACGGAATGCGCCGACGATGAAGCGGAAGCCGCCACTGTGGCGCTCAAGATCCGGGAACTGCTCGACGCCGGTACCCCGGCGAGCCAGGTGGCTGTGCTCTTCCGCACCAACGGGCAGTCTGAAGCCTACGAGCAGGCTCTCGCAGCAGCAGGCATCGGTTACCAGCTGCGCGGCGGCGAGCGGTTCTTTGCCCGGAAGGAAGTGCGGGACGCGATCCTTCAGTTGCGGGCCGCAACCAGGGCCGTGGCCGAAACCGCGACGCCGGAACCGCTCGGGCAGCTGGTCCGCGACATTGTCGCGTCCCTGGGTTATACCGAAGCCCCTCCGCACAACGGTGGCGCCCTGAGGGAGCGCTGGGAATCCCTGGCCGCACTGGTGGCCCTCGCTGATGAACTGGTCCAGACGCGGGGTGACCAGTTCAGCCTTGCGGATTTCGTCACCGAGCTCCAGGAGAGATCCCTGGCGCAGCATGCGCCCACCGTCCAGGGGGTCACGCTCGCGTCCCTGCATGCCGCCAAGGGCCTGGAGTGGGATGCTGTTTTCCTGGTGGGTCTCAGCGAGGGCCTGATGCCGATTTCCTTTGCCGATACGCCTGAAGCCGTGGACGAGGAGCGCCGGCTCCTCTATGTCGGGATAACCCGGGCGCGCGAGCACCTTGCCCTGTCGTGGTCTGCTGCCCGCACCCCTGGTGGCCGGGCCAACAGGAAACCTTCCCGGTTCCTCGACGGACTGAGGCCCGATTCAGTGGCCAGTTCCAGTGCGCGCGGCAGCGGTCCCGCGCCGCGGAGGAAAGCGGCCACGCCTGCCGTGTGCCGGGTTTGCGGCAGCATGCTGGCAAGCGGTGCGGAGCGCAAGGTGGGGCGCTGCAACGGATGTCCCCCCAGCTACGAGGAACAGACGTTTGACGCCCTCCGGCAGTGGAGGAAGGCGGTCGCGCTTTCGGCCGACGTCCCGGCGTTTGTGGTATTCACTGATGCCACGCTGACCGCCATAGCCGAGGCCAAGCCAGCCTCGCTTGAGGAACTTGCGGCCCTCGCCGGCGTCGGGCCCTCCAAGCTGGAACGCTACGGCGAAGACGTGCTCCGTGTGCTTGTTGAAAGCACCGAGCTGTGAGGCCACCGGCGACGGCGGCCCGGCGGACCACGGGAGATGGCGCCCCGGTTGAGGTGCGGCGTTCGGCCCGCCGTACGCGGACAGTGGCGGCTTTCTGGGAGAACGGGACCGCAGTGGTGGCCATACCCGCCCGGTTCACGGTGGCGCAGGAAGCTGAATGGGTGCACCGGATGCTGGAAAAGCTCCAGCGCCAAGGGGAGCGGCGCTCCCACAAGGGCAGGAAGCGGCCGGCTACGGATGGTGCATTGGCGGCCCACGCAGCCGCTCTCTCAGACCGTTATTTCGGTGGGCGGGCGGTTCCGACGTCGGTGCGATGGGTCAGCAACCAGAACTCGCGCTGGGGCTCGGCAACGCCGTCGGACGGCAGTATCCGGCTCTCCGACAAGCTCAGGCCCATGCCCCAGTGGGTCATCGATTACGTGCTGCTCCACGAGCTTGCCCACCTGTTGGTAGCCGGGCACAACGCCGCCTTCTGGAAACTGCTCGAGGCTTATCCAGATACCGAGCGGGCCAAAGCGTTCCTTGAGGGCGTTTCCTTCGCCACTTCCCGAGGGCTGGAACCCGACGAAGCCTGACCGGGGGACGCCGGCCAGGACCCTGGCTGACCTCCGGCTCAGCCCTTAGGCTGGTCGTCGCTGTCGTCGGGACCTTTCCGGTCGCCGTCGCCGTCGCCGTCGTTGTCCTGACCGGTACCTTCACCGGCTGGCCCGGCTGTGTCCCCACCGGATTCCGGGGCATTGTCGAAGCCGCCGTTCAGCAGCTTTTGCAACGCGTCGTCCACTTCGCTGTCGCTGGCTTCCGCCAGCTTGCGGCGGCCAGTGAACCCCGTCGGATCATCCAGGTCCTCGGCGGTAGGCAACAGGTCGGGGTGCTGCCAAATGGCGTCGCGTCCTTCGATGCCGCGTTCGTCCTTGAGGCCTGCCCACAGGGTGGCCGCCTCGCGGAGCCGCCGCGGACGCAGTTCCAGCCCCACCAGTGAAGCGAACGCGTGCTCCGCCGGGCCGCCTGTGGCCCGGCGACGGCGGACAGTCTCGCGGAGGGCGCCGGCTGAGGGCAGCAGCTTCTCGGTTGCTGCGGCGGTCAGTTCATCCACCCACCCTTCGACCAGTGCGAGGGCTGTCTCAAGCTTTTCAAGGGCCTGTTCCTGGGCAGGGGTGCGCTGGGGCATAAAGACCCCCTGGGACAGGGCCTCCTGGATGCCCTCAGGGTTGCTGGGATCAAGGTCACGGGCCAGCTCTTCGATCCGTGAGGTATCAATATGGATGCCACGCGCGTATGCCTCGATTGCGCCCAGCAGGTGCCCCCGGAGCCATGGAACCTGGACAAACAGGCGTGCGTGGGCAGCCTCCCGGACGGCAAGGAAGAGCCTGATGTCATTCGCCGGGATACTCAGGCCCTCGCCGAAGGATGCGACATTTGTGGGCAGCAGTGCCATCTCAAGGTCGGCCAGCGGCACACCGATGTCCGTGGAACTGACCACTTCGGCTGACAGGGCTCCAATCGCCTGCCCAAGCTGCATCCCGAAGATGGCTCCGCCCATGTTCTGCAGCATCGAGGAGGCCCCGCCCATCATGGACTTCATTTCCTCGGGCATCTGTTCGGTCATGGCGTTGGACAGTGCGTTGGCGATGCTGTTCGCCACGGGTTCTGTGAGCCGCTTCCAGGTTCCCAGGGTGGCCTCCACCCACTCCGCACGTGACCAGGCGCGTCCGATCAGGCCGGTGGCCGGCAGGTCCGTCACTGGATCAAGCCACAGTTCGGCAAGACGCAGGGCCTCGTCCACCTCGCGGGACTGCACCGAGCTGACCGACGGGTCACTGGCGCTTGCCGCCACCCGGCGAGCATTCTCGTGCGCAAGCTTCCAGTTGACAGGTCCCTCCGACGGTGCGCTCATCATGGCCTGGACCTGGGAGAACATCTGGGCCAGGAGATTGGGGTCGTCTGGAAGACCTGCCGCCTTCGCGAGCTCGGCGGGGTCGATGTTTTCCATGCCCTTGCCGCCCATCAGGTTCTGCAGCATTTCTGTCAACGGATCCTTTGGCGCATCATCGCCATTGGACGGATTGAGTGGGTTGGAGGTCATGATCCCGCCGATCGTCGGTGTGACTGTTCACTTCACGGTACCCCGGGCGCGGGCGGCTGTCTGCCGGACGGCGCTATCGTTCGCTGTGGGCAAAGAGCGTGCCGAAGGCCCCAACGCGTAGTGTTGGCTGAGTGACTACAACCCGTGGCGAGCACCCATCCGAGGACCACGCTGCCAACCTCGACGCCCGCGCGGCCCTGGCCGCAGAGATGGCTTCCCCAGGACAAGAAAATATGCTGCCCGGCGATACTTCTCCGGATGGCGGTGCTCCGCGCGGCGCCAAGCGGGGGAGCAACAAGGTCTCCTTGATGACGACGGCCGGACTGCTGGCGCTGGGGCTCGGAATTGCGGCCGGAACCATCCCCGTGCCGTATGTGGTGGAATCTCGCGGCCCCGCGTTCAATACACTGGGCGAGGTCCAGGGCAGCCCGGTCATCAGCGTCACCGGACATGAAACGTATCCCGCCCAGGGGAACCTGGATCTGACTACGGTCTATGTCGAAGGCGGCCCTAACGGTCCCGTCAGTATCTTCGGCGCCTTTGCAGCCTGGCTGGACCGGTCAAAAGCCGTGTACCCGGAGGAGCTCATCTATCCGAGCGGGACCACCAAGGAGCAGGCCGCGGAAGAGGGTGCGGTGGCCATGACCACCTCCCAGGAGAACGCCGTCGCTTCCGCGCTGACCGAACTCAAGATTCCCTTCGGCCAGCAGCTCCAGGCGGCCGGCCTCTCCGATGGGTCGCCGTCGCAGGGCAAGATCGAGAAGGGCGACGTCTTCGAGTCGATCAATGGCAAACCAGTGGCATCCCTGGCCGTCGTCCAGTCCGAACTGGCGGCGGGAAAGGGGAAACCGGCCACGCTGGTAATGGACAGGGCGGGCGAGCCCGTGACCGAAACCATAACGCCGGTGGACAACGGTGCCGGCCGGTACATCCTGGGCGTCATGCTCCAGTACCGCTTCAGCTTCCCGTTCGACGTGAAAATCTCGCTGGACAAGGTTGCCGGCCCCAGCGCGGGCATGATGTTTTCCCTCGGCATCATCGATACCCTGACTCCTGGTGACCTGACCGGCGGGAAGCACGTCGCCGGAACCGGCACCATCTCGCCCGACGGGATGGTCGGACCGATTGGCGGAATCGACCAGAAAATGCAGGGCGCCCGCGCCGGGGGAGCCACGTTGTTCCTTGCCCCGGCCGCGAACTGTGACGAGGTTGTGGGACATATCCCGGAAGGGCTGCAAGTGGTGAAGGTGGAGAACCTGGCCCAGGCGCGCCATGCTGTCGAGGTCGCCGGTTCAGGCCAGGACACGTCCGGTCTGCCCGGTTGCTCCAGCAACTAGACTTAGGCCAGGAACTAAGCTTTACCGCCACTCGTGGCAGATATGACGGACCTTGCCACACGCTTGACGGGTCGGGGACGTCTCTTGCAGGAACGCTTGAAATGTTAATCTGACGACAGCTATGAGGTACCGAGTTTGTCCCGTCCCACCAGCCCCATCCCGCCCGGAAGAAACCCCTCAAGACGCGGTGCCCTCACGCCCACGCTGATAGTCGTTGCCCTTGTGGTGGTGGGATTCATCTTCTTCGCCAACGTGTGGACTGACGTCCTCTGGTACCGGCAGCTCGGATTCTTCGAAGTGTTCGTGACGGAAAATGTCGCGCGCATCGGCATTTTTGTCGCAGGGTTCGCCTTGATGTTCCTGGCCGTCTATTTTGCCATCCGGACCGCCTACCGCGCCCGGCCGGTGTACGCCCCGGATTCGGAAGTCCGGGACAACCTGAACCGGTACCAGGCCCAGCTCGAACCCGTCCGCCGCGTCGTCATGGTGGGACTGCCTATCCTGTTCGGTTTGTTCGCCGGCAGCGCTGCTGCCAGCCAATGGCAGAAGGTACTGCTGTTCTTCAATCAGGAACCGTTTGGACAGAACGATCCGGTATTCAACATGGACATCAGCTTCTACCTCATGTCCCTTCCCTTCTTCGGGTTTGTCACCGGTTTCCTGATCAGCGTCGTGGTGCTCGCTGGCATTGCCGGTACCCTGACCCACTACCTTTACGGCAGCATCCGGCTTATGGAACGCGGAATTTTCACCAGCCGGGCCGCCCAGATCCACCTCGCCGTAACTGGTGCAGCCTTCTTACTCCTCCTCGGCACCAACTTCTGGCTCGACCGCTTTGGTTCACTGCAGAACAGCGGAGGCCACTGGGCCGGAGCGCTGTACACGGACGTGAACGCCGTCATCCCCACGAAGGCCATCCTGGCAGTGGCCGCCGTGCTGGTGGCCATCCTGTTCGTCGTTGCGGCAGTGATCGGCCGCTGGCGCCTGCCCGTCATCGGAACGGCCATGCTGGTCATCACGTCCATTCTTGCCGGCGGCGTCTACCCCTGGGTGATCCAGCAGTTCCAGGTCCGTCCATCCGAACAGACACTGGAAAATCCGTACATCACCCGCAATATCCAGATGACCCGCGCCGCCTACGGCCTGGACAAGATCCAGGTTGATCAGTACAACGCCACCAACAACGCCACCACCGGTGCACTTGCCCCGGACGCCCAGACCACTGCCAACATCCGATTGCTGGACCCCAACCTCATTTCGGACGCGTTCTCCCAGCTGGAGCAGTACCGGCCGTACTATCAGTTCCCGAAGTCGCTCAACGTTGACCGTTACCTGGTGGACGGCAAAGTGCAGGACACTGTCATTGCCGTGCGTGAGCTGAACCCCCAAAATGTGCAATCGAACCAGCAGGGCTGGCTCAACCAGCATGTTGTCTACACCCACGGCTACGGCGTGGTGGCGGCGAAAGGCAACAAATTCACCGTCGACGGGAAGCCGGACTTCCTCCAGTCCGGCATCCCTTCCACCGGTGTCCTCGGCAACGACTCCACCTACGAGCCCCGCATCTACTTCGGCGAAGATTCAGCGGAGTATTCTATCGTCGGTGCCCCGGCAGGGGCGGCCCCCCGCGAGCAGGACAGGCCTTCCGGCAAGGAAGGTGGCGGCGAAACGCAGTACACCTTTACGGGCAACGGCGGCCCGAATGTTGGCGGCTTCTTCAATAAGGTGCTCTATGCGATTAAGTTCCAGTCGTCCGACCTGCTTCTGTCAGACGGCGTTAACCAGGATTCGCAGATCCTGTATGACCGCAATCCGCGCGAGCGGATCCAAAAAGTCGCCCCGTATCTGACAGTGGACGGCAACGCCTACCCCGCTGTAGTGGATGGTCGCGTGAAGTGGATCGTGGACGGCTACACCACGAGCCAGTACTACCCGTATTCGCAGCAGGCGCAGCTGTCGGACGCCACAACGGACTCACAAACTACTTCCGGACGTGCAGTGGCCCTGCCGAACAGCTCCGTGAACTACATCAGGAACTCCGTCAAAGCGACTGTCGACGCCTATGACGGGTCGGTCACCCTGTACGCCTGGGACGACCAGGATCCCCTCCTGAAGGCGTGGCAGAAAGTTTTCCCGACTTCACTGAAGCCCTACTCCGAAATGTCCGCAGACGTGATGAGCCACGTGCGTTACCCGGAGGACCTGTTCAAGGTCCAGCGCGAGCTCCTGGGCAGGTATCACGTTACTGATCCGGCCAGCTTCTACAAGACCGACGACGCCTGGAGTGTTCCGAACGATCCAACGGTCTCAACTGACGTCAAGCAGCCGCCCTTCTACATGTCCCTGCAGATGCCTGACCAGAAGCAGCCGGCTTTCCAGCTGACATCGTCGTTCATTCCTCAGATTGTGAACGGAACCGCACGCAACGTCCTGTATGGCTTCCTTGCGGCGGACTCAGACGCCGGCAACCAGAAGGGTGTCAAGGCCGATACTTATGGCCAGCTGAGGCTCCTCCGGATACCACCCGAGGCCCAGGTCCCTGGTCCGGGCCAGGCTCAAAACAAGTTCAACTCGGATCCATCTGTCTCCCAGGCGCTGAACCTGCTGAGGCAGGGGGCCTCGGATGTGTTGAACGGCAACCTGTTGACGCTTCCGGTTGGCGGCGGAATCCTCTACGTCCAGCCGGTCTACCTGAAGTCCACGGGTGAAACGTCCTATCCCACCCTGCAGCGCGTGCTGGTGGCATTCGGCGACAAGGTGGGGTTCGCCCCGACCCTGGATGCGGCGCTCAAGCAGCTCTTCGGCGGTGACTCCGGAGCGTCCGCCGGTGACTCCGCCAACAATGGCCAGACCCCGGCTGCTCCCGGTGCAACCCCGCCCGTCGTCAGCGTGGGTGCCCAGGCCGACCTGAAGGCTGCACTGGAAGCGGCGAATGCCGCCATCAAGGCCGGCCAGGCCGCTTTGGCGGCCGGTGACTTCGCGACCTACGGGGATCAGCAGAAGAAGCTGGCTGCAGCCCTCCAGAGTGCCCTTGACGCCGAGGCCAAGATTCCTGCAGTGACTCCGGATGCCACACCGGCTCCTGCTGCCACTCCATCGGGTACGGCAAGTCCGACTGGTTCGGCCACGCCGTCGCCCTAGGCGGTCACTGACAGCCACGGGCCAGGAACCCATCGCCCCAGCAGCCCGGCCACGACCCACAAAGGGGCGTGGCCGGGCTGCGGCGGTTTTGGCGGCTTGCGGACGTTTGCCGACGTCAGAGCTGTGCCGCACGAAGCGCGAGACGCACATCACGTCTTCTCGATTTGGCCCCCCGTTCACCTGACGGTAGAGTTGATCTTGCGACGCGGGGTGGAGCAGTTCGGTAGCTCGCTGGGCTCATAACCCAGAGGTCACAGGTTCAAATCCTGTCCCCGCAACTGACGGAAGGCCCGGATCTGGAGACAGGTCCGGGCCTTCCTGTTTAAGGAGTCTTCAGTATTCGGTGCTGTGGGGGCCCCCGGAGGGCGCAGGCGGATGTGGAGAAAGTGGCCGCCAAAGTAGGGTAGTGTTGATCAAGCGACGCGGGGTGGAGCAGTTCGGTAGCTCGCTGGGCTCATAACCCAGAGGTCACAGGTTCAAATCCTGTCCCCGCAACAAGATGGAGGCCCCGACCGGCAGTTACGCCGGCCGGGGCCTCCTTTTTGCTCGAATGCCAGCAGTCCCTAGTATTCTCTTTCGCAGAGCCTCACATTTTGAGCACTGGCCAGTCATTCTCGAGAGGAATGTTGTTCGATGTCCACATCCACCAAGAAGCCCGGGTCCGCGGCAGGCAAGCGGTCAAGATTCTACTGGGGTGTCCCTGGCGCTCTCGTGGTGCTGGTATTGGTGGTGCTTCTTGCGAAGTGGATGACGGGACTTCCGGCGGTCGCCTCCTTCCTTGCGGACTATCCCGGCCATTCGGAGCTTCCCGAGGGCGCGCCCGTTGGTTTCCCGGCATGGCTGGGGTGGCAACATTTCCTGAATGCCTTCTTCCTGCTCCTCATCATTCGGACAGGCTGGCAGGTGCGGACGACCACGCGCCCCAGCGGGCACTGGACGCGCAACAACAAGGGCCTGATCAAGACGAAGACGCCTCCCACCAAGATCACGCTTGAGCTCTGGTTCCACCTGACGCTGGACGTATTGTGGATCCTGAATGGGCTGGTTTTCGCGGTTCTGCTGTTCGCGACCGGGCAGTGGGCGCGGATCGTCCCCACGAGCTGGGATGTTGTCCCGAATGCCTTGTCGGCTGCACTTCAGTACGCGTCCCTGAACTGGCCCACAGAGAACGGCTGGGTGAACTACAACGCGCTTCAGTTGCTCACATATTTTGTCACGGTCTTCATTGCCGCCCCGCTTGCCTTCATCTCCGGCATCCGGACCTCCTCCGCCTGGCCGAAGAAAGCGAGTGGCCTGAATAGGGCGTTCCCGATTGAGCTGGCACGGGCCATCCATTTCCCGGTGATGATCTACTTCGTCGCGTTCATTGTGGTCCATGTCTTCCTGGTCCTGGCCACGGGAGCCCTGCGCAACCTGAACCACATGTACGGCGGCAGCGACGACGCCGGCTGGTTCGGATTCTGGGTCTTCGTCGCCTCAGTGGCCGTCATGGTGGCGGCCTGGTTCCTGGCCCGGCCCATCTTCCTTCGTCCCATAGCCTCACTGATGGGCAAAGTCAGCCGCTGACGCAGCCATGCTGCTAAGCACAGCGAAGGCCGGGGTTCTTCATGAACCCCGGCCTTCGCTGTGCTCCCCGGGGCCTTTGCCCCCGTGCTGGCTAGAGCTTGTCGAAATCAGCTTCGTCGACGGTTGATTCCGAGGCAGCGGAGGCGCCGGAAGCACCGATAGCGGGCTTGGCGTTGCCGGACTTGAGCGCGGCCAGTCTTGCTTCGATTTCAACCTGTTCGCCAAGGTCCTCAAGCTGGTTGAACTGCGCATCCAGGCTGGACTCGGTAAGTTCCTGCTGTCCCCGCACCTTGGCCTCTTCGCGGCGGATCTTCTCTTCGAAGCGGCCCACCTCGCTCGTGGGGTCCATGAAATCGATGCTCTTGATGGCGTCGTGGACCTGCGACTGCGCTGCGGCCGTCTTGGAACGGGCCACAAGTTCGTTGCGCTTGCTGGTGAGCTCGTTGAGCTTGCCCTTCATCTGGCCCAGCCCGGTCTTGAGCTTGTCCACCACCTCCGACTGCGAGGCGATGCTGGGCTCGGCGCCCTTAGCCTCGCTCTCCGCGGACATCTGGCGCTGCAGGGCTACCTTGGCAAGGTTGTCGAATTTCTCCGCGTCGGCCGCATTGCCGCTGCCGCGGTACTCGTCCGCTTTGCGCGAGGCCGCGAGGGCCTTGTTGCCCCAGTCCCGGGCGTTCCTGATGTCCTCGTTGTAGTCATCCTGGAGCATGCGCAGGTTCCCGATGGTCTGCGCAACTGCCGATTCGGCTTCCGCGATGTTGTTCGTGTAGTCCCGGACCATCTGGTCCAGCATCTTCTGCGGATCCTCAGCGTTGTCCAGCAAAGAGTTGACGTTTGCTTTTGCAAGCTGCGCGATTCGGCCGAAAATGGACTGTTTTACCATGTTGTTGCCTTTCGTCCTGCTCAGTGGTGGGCCACTGAAATCAGTGAACAGTTGTTGTACCGCTTCTATTCGCCGGCCGGTTCATTCCGGCTAGCGCTAGTTTTAGTTGTCTAGAAGTCCCCGCCGCCGGAGTCCCCGCCCCAACCGCCGCCGGAGTCCCCGCCGAAGCCGCCACCGTCTCCGCCACCCCAGCCGCCGCCGTCGCTGTGGCCGCCGCCCCAGCCGCCACCACTGCCGCCGTTGAGGATGGAATTGATGAGAATGCCGCCCAGGATGGCGCCTCCGAGGCCGCCTCCGCCTCCGCCGAACATTCCGCCGCCGCCGTAGCCTTGGTTGGCATAGCCGCCGAAGTTGTCGACGTCGGCCTGGGCAAGCTGCGCTGCCTGGGCCGCCAGGGCGTGGGCCTGCTGGGCATACGTGAGTGCCGTCACCGGATCATTGCGCGAGATGGAGAGCGCGTAATCGAGATTGCGCTGGGACTCGGCGAGGCGCGTTCGGGCCTCTGTCCCCACTCCGCCGCGGCGGGCCGTGATGTAGTCCGAAGTGGCACTGATCTGGGCCTGGGCGGACATAATGGTCTGCTGCAGCGAGGCCTGGGCACGTCGGGCCTGTTCCTGCTGGTCACGTATACCAGTCAGCCCCTGGTCCAAAGCCTGATGGGCGGTTTCCACGCGCTGGAGGGTCGCGATGGGGTCAATCTTGCCGCCCTGGATCTCGGCCCTAACTTGGCCCAATGCGGCCTCTACGCCCGCGACGGGGCCGGCAAGCTCGGGGTGGGCGCCGGACTGGATCATGGCCTTCGCCTGGGCAAGATCCTGGGAGGTCTCGACGACGGCGGCCTCGAGCCCGCTGCGCGCCTCATCCAGGCTTGACGAGACCTTGGCTATGGCATCGAGAAGGACGTTGGTCTGGTGCAGGCTTTCTTCGGAGGCCCGGACGGCAACGGCCGCCAGGCTGCTTTCGCCCGCGGCGAGCTTCTCCTGGGCGGTGGCTGTGGCGTTCTGCACAAAGGCAAGACGTTCTTTCGCCTGACTGATGTTGTCCGAGACCTGTACGAGGGCGCTGTCCGCATACTTGGAGCGCAGCGTGGCCAGAGACTGTTCGGCGTTCGCGATCTTGGCATCAGCTTCCTGCGCCCCGGCGCTGACGGCAGCCAGCGCCTGCGGAGCGTTCTTCTCCAGTTCCCGCAATGAATCGAAGTCCGCCTTCTGCTCCTGCAGTGAGGCCAGGGCCGCCTCTGAACAGCGGATGATTTCGCCCAGCCAGCTCCGCTGCTGCTCTTCGGTATCTGGAATGTGGTCATCCAGTTGCTGCTGCAGCTTGAACGACTCGGACATGTGGGCCTGTGCCTCCGCCAAGGCTTTGGTGAAGTTGCCAACGGCCGCATCTCCGTACTGGGCCTGGGCGAACATCAGCTCCTGCTCGCTGGATTTAATGGCGTCATCCGCCTCAATGATCAGCGACCCGCTCTTGCGCCGGAGATCCTCCACACTGAGCGAGGCCAGGGGGTCCAGCTCGGCGCCCTGCGGGCCGTAACTCGCGCTGGATGCCAAGGCGGCCTTCTTGCGCCGGTTGCGGAAGTATAGGTAGGCGCCCGCTCCACCGGCAACAACAACTCCGGTCCCTACCAGGACTGCAGTTCCTGCGCCGGCCCCCGAGGGAACCGTGCCGCTTCCGCCGCCGGCGGCGTCACCAATCGCCGCAGCAGTGTCAATCGCAGCCTGGGCATAATCACCGCTGCGAAGCTGTGGATCCACGGCACTCTTGATGATGGTTTCCCGCTTGGCGTCGCTGATGGTGCTGTTGTCGGGTTTGCTGAGCTGGTACTTTCGGGAATCAGTAGCTACCGCCAACAGCATCGAGTTTTTGCTCAGTTGTGCGGTGGTGGCCACCTTAGCCGCCCATTCTGACGGGACGGAAGGGTTAGTGAACGTCTTCACGTAGACCACGTAAAGGTTCATCTGATGATCCGTGCCGAGTTTCTTGATGGCGGCCTCGACGTCGGCCTTCTTGCTGCCTAGAACATTGGCCTTGTCGGCTATCTTCGATGCGGGATCCAGAGTCACCGGATCCTCGGCCCAGGCCGCGCCGGCGGGAACCGCCAACAACCCGGCCAGGCCGATCACGGCGAGAATACGTTTGAACTTTGACCGCATGTGCAACCCTTCAGCACGCCTGACACCGATTCGGGACGAATCAGTCGTCTTAGAATGCAGCAGCGCCCCCACGCGTGGTGTAAAAGCCGCAGGTCGCTGTGGCAATTCCTCTTGATTCTATGGTGCACCTATTGGTGCGTCCACAAGGCCGAATATGCCACCAGCGAAACGAATCCAGGCACGGGACCACGCCACCTGAAAAGCTGCGAAGGGCCATTCAGGAACCTCCCAGCCAACGTCCGCCCTAGTTCCAGCCAGAGAGTCCATAGTTAATACAGACGAGGATGAAAGGAAGTCCAATGACTGAGAACCCAACCCCGGGTGCAGCGCCTGAGAACCGGAATCCGGCCCAAGGGCAATCACCGGAGGCGCAGGACGGGCACCAGCCGGAACCCCGGTACGGACAGAACCCCACGCCATTGCACAACGGGATCTCCGGAGAAGGGGATCACCACACTCCCGCAGGCGACGCGGGTTCGGAGGGGCGCAATCACCCGACCGAGCGGCTGGACCCCCCGCAGGAACCTGCGCACCCCACCCAGCAACTCCCTGGTGCTCCTCGTCCTGTCTACCCTCCTCGCGAACCGTTCTATGGACAGCAAAGCCCAGAACAGCAGAACCAGCAGAACACCGGACAGTACAACTACGGCCAGCAGGACCCCGGGCACCATAATTCCGGCCAGTACAACCCGGACCAGCAGTACGCCCAGCACGGAGCACATTCGGCGGCCCCGGCCGGCCACACCGGAAGCGTCGGCATCGCTCCGAACCCCGCCGATGCGCCCCGCCGAAAGGCCGCCTTCGGAGTCGGAACCCTTGTGGCCAGCATCCTGGCTGCCGGGCTGGTGGGCGGCGGCGTTGCCACCGTGGGATCCGCCAACCTCTTCAGCAATGGCTCCTCGTCACCAGTGAGCAGCAGCAACCAGCCGGGCACCGTCATCGTCAACAACAAGGACGACGTCAATGCCATCACGGCCGCCGCCTTGAAAGCATCCCCGAGCGTCGTCACCATCAGCGCGACCAGCGGCAGCTCCGGCGGCACCGGCTCCGGCATTATCCTGGACAACGACGGTCACATCCTGACGAATACGCACGTGGTAACCCTGGACGGCCAGACGGCCAGCGCCGTCATCGAGGTACGGACCAGCGACGGCAAGGTCATTCCTGCCAAGGTGGTGGGCACCGACCCGCTGTCCGACCTCGCAGTCATCCAAGTGGAGAACGCTTCCGGCCTGACCGCAGCCACCCTCGGGGATTCCTCCAAACTCAACGTGGGGGATACCGCGATCGCCATCGGTTCCCCATTGGGACTTACCGGCACCGTCACTGACGGTATTGTCTCCACCCTCAACCGCACCATCAGCGTTGCTTCGTCCGCGGCACCGAAAAACGGCGACGATTCCCAGGGCGGCGATCAGGGCTTCCAGTTCGCCCCTCCCGGCGGCGGGCAGGGCCAGAGCACCGCGGGGCAGGGCTCCATTTCCATCAACGTGATCCAGACGGACGCCGCAATCAACCCCGGCAACTCCGGCGGAGCGCTGGTCAACTCGAAGGGCGAGATCATCGGCGTGAACGTGGCCATCGCCTCCGCGGGTTCTGATTCGACGTCATCATCCCAGAGCGGGAACATCGGCGTGGGCTTCAGCATCCCCATCAACCACGCCAAGCGCGTCGCGCAGGAAATTATTGCTAACGGCAAGGTGTCCCACGGACAGCTGGGCGTGAGCGTCAAGGACAAGTCCACCTCGGGCTCAACGTCCGGCTTCTCGGTGGGAGCAGATGTTGCCACCGTTGAATCCGGTTCCGCGGCCGCCAAGGCGGGCATCAAAGTGGGGGACGTGGTGACCAAGTTCAACGACCTGGCCATCAGCGACCCCAACCAGCTGACGGCTGCTGTGCGTGAACAGGCAGGCGGAGCCACGGTTAAGATCACCGTCCTGCGCAACGGCCAGGAGCAGACGCTGGACGTCACGCTGGGTACCGCTCCCGACCAGTAGGAAGCACTGCACGCAAAGGAAGCACGGCAAAAGCAGTCCGACGACGGCGGAGGTCACCTTTATCGGTGCCCTCCGCCGTCGCCGTCTGTCCGGTACCTGACAGGCCGGCTGACACAGGCGTTAACGGGACCGCGCCGGGACCCGGCTATATGGTTAGCTAGGAGCTACCCGTACCCCGGGCGTTCCGCGGCCATGTCCTCACCCGGCTGGCTATCCACAAGCATGGAAGGCTGCTGTAAATACAGTGGAAGAGACATTGAAGATCATCGTCCTGGTCAAGCATGTACCGGACGCGCAGTTCGACCGTCACCTCAACGGGGAGGGCCATACCACGGACCGCGACGAAAGCATCCTGTCGGAGCTGGACGAATACGCCCTGGAGGCCGCACTGCAGCTGGCCGAAGCCCGCGGCGGCAGCAAGGCCGGCAACCAGGTCATTGCCCTGAGCATGGGACCTGCCGGCGCCGTGAACGCCGTGAAGAAGTCACTGCAGATGGGTGCCACCGAAGGTTTCCACCTCACAGACGACGCCCTCGCCGGATCCGACGCCGCCGCCACTTCACTGGCGCTCGCAGCAGCCATCCGCCACATCGGCACAGGCGCGCCGGTGGACCTCGTCCTCACCGGCATGGCATCCACCGATGGCGAAACGTCCCTCGTACCCGCGCAGCTGGCGGAGCGGCTCGGTCTTCCGCAGGTAACTTTCGCGTCGTCATTGGAGGTCGACGGCGAACGCCTCACCGCGCGTCGGGACGCGGACACGTACTCCGAGACCGTGGAAGCGTCACTGCCGGCAGTGGTGTCGGTAACGGACCAGATCAACGAGCCGCGCTACCCCAACTTCAAGGGCATCATCGCCGCCAAGCGCAAGAGCATCACCACACTCTCGCTGGCGGACATTGGCGTTGATCGCTCGCAGGTGGGCCGCGCAGGATCCTGGACCACAGTGACGTCGGCGGAGGAACGTCCGCCACGCACCGCCGGCACCATCATCACCGACGAAGGCGACGCCGGCATCAAGCTGGTGGACTTCCTGGCCGCCCAGAAGCTGCTCTAAGAGGGATCACAGACATGGCAAAAGTACTCGTATTCATTGACAACCCGGGCGACGCCCTGAAGAAGAGCAGCCTGGAGCTGCTGACCCTCGGGCGTTCCCTGGGGGAGACTGCCGTCGTGCTCAACGGCGACCTGCGCACCGACGTCTCGGACGCATTCGCGGAATACGGCGTCAGCGCGGTCTACCAGCCATCGGCGCAGGACCTGGACGGCTACCTGGTGGCCCCCAAGGCTGCCTATCTGGCGGCTGCCGTTGAAGCGGCAGGTGCCGGCACAGTGCTCCTGGATAACTCGCCCGAAGGCAAGGAGATCGCTGCCCGGCTGGGCATCCGCTTGAGCGCAGGCGTCATTACGGACGTTGTGGCGGTCGACGCCGACGGGACAGCTCACAAATCCGTCCTGGCCGGCTCCTACACCACCGCCGCCAAGGTGACGACGCCGGTGGCCGTGCTGACGGTGAAGGCCAACAACGTGACGCCCGAGCCGGCGGCCAGTCCAAGTGCTCCTGAAGCCGCGACTGTTGAGGTCCCTGCCGGCAGCACTGCCGCAGCTGCACGCATCACCGATCGCCAGCAGAAAACAGCAAGTGGCCGTCCGGACCTGACCGACGCCCGGATCGTGGTGGCTGGCGGGCGGGGGCTAGACGGTGACTTTGGCCCGGTGGAGCAGCTGGCAGACGCATTGGGCGCCGCCGTGGGTGCTTCCCGTGCGGCTACGGACGCCGGCTGGATCAGCCACGACGCCCAGGTAGGCCAGACGGGCAAAACGGTCTCCCCGCAGCTGTATATTTCTGCAGGCATCTCCGGTGCCATCCAGCAGAAGGCCGGCATGCAGACGGCCAAGGTCATTGTGGCAGTGAATAAGGACGCCGAATCACCCGTTTTCGAGATCGCCGACTTTGGCATCATCGGGGACCTTTTCGACGTCCTTCCCCAGGCCACGGAAGAGATCAAGAAGCGAAAAGGCTGATCCTTTGACTGACCACGCTGTTCCAGCACAAAGCCCGTTCAACCCGGTCACGCACCGGGTTGGGCGGGTGCTCTGTTTCGCGGCCCATCCTGACGATATCGACTTCGGAGCCGCGGGCACTATCGCTGCCTGGACGGCTGCTGGTGTCCAGGTCAGCTACTGCATCATGACCGACGGCGACGCCGGCGGCTTCGACCCTGCCCACCGCGCTGAAATCATCGCGCTGCGTGCGGCCGAGCAGGAGCGGGCGGCAGCGATCGTCGGGGTCACCGACATCCACTACCTCCACGAACGGGACGGGTTTCTCGAACCGAATCACCAGGTGATGTGGGGGGTGGTGAAGCTGATCCGGGAAATCCGGCCCGACGTCGTGCTTTCCATGCACCCGGAGCGCAACTGGAGCCGCATCCAGAAGAGCCACCCGGACCACCTGGCGGTAGGGGAAGCGGTGACGCGCGCCATCTACCCCGCGGTCGAAAACCCTTACGCGTATCCGGAGCTCGCTGAGTCCGGACTGCAGGCGTACAAGGTTCCGTGGCTGTGGCTCTACGCAGGTCCTGAAGAGCGGGAAAACCACTTCGTTGATGTCACCGGGCACGTGGGGAGCAAACTTGAAGCGATCCACGTCCACGTCAGCCAGCATCCGGACGTCGAAGCAATGGAAGCGGCCGTCAGGAATGGGATGCTCCTGAACGCGAGGAGGGCCGGACTGCCGGACGGGCGCAGTGCCGAGGCTTTCCATGTCGTCACAATCAACGGCCCGGGGACCATCGCCGGCTTCTAGGATTGCTACTGCTGTAATCCGTGTCATATGCTTGCCTCTGTTTAAATCATATTTATTCAGGAAGGCAGACTTTGATGGCGAAGACTGCGCAACAGCCCGTATTGGTGATCATGGGCGTCTCAGGATCGGGCAAATCAACGGTGGCCGGCGTTGTTGCCGGCACGCTCGGCTGGGACCTCGCGGAAGGCGACGACCTGCATCCGGAGGTGAACGTTGCCAAAATGCAGGCAGGCATCCCGCTGACTGATGAAGACCGATGGCCATGGCTTGAAACCATTGCGGCCTGGATCCGGCAGCATACGGAGACCGGCAGGCCGGGCGTGATCACCTGCTCGGCCTTGAAGAAGAGATACCGGGACGTCCTGCGGGGTGAAGGCGTGGTCTTCGTCTTCCTCCAGGGCAGCAAGGACAAAATCTCCGGACGCCTGGCCTCCCGGCACGGCCATTTCATGCCGCCCGCGCTGCTGGAATCCCAGTTCGACGCCCTTGAAGCGCCCACGGAAGACGAAAACCATATCTCCCTATGTGTCTCTGCCACCCCTGCCGAGGAAGCCCAGGAAATCATCGACACCCTCGGCCTCGGCAACCCCGCCGTTGCCCCGGGCAAGAACTAGGAACCCATCATGAATTCTGTAGTAACGGGGCAGCTTCCCGCTGCCGTTGAGGACTGGACGGGGCACGACACCCAGCTCCTGGTCGTGGCCGGTCTCGGCATTGCCCTGATAGTGGTCCTCATCGCGAAGTTCAAGCTCCATCCCTTCCTGGCCCTGGTACTGGGGTCTGCCTTCGTCGGCCTGGCCTCAGGGGTGGAGCTGGCCAAGGTGATCAGTAACTTCGAGGACGGGGTTGGCGGCGTCCTCAAGGAAGTCGGCCTCCTCATTGCCCTCGGAGCAATGCTGGGCAAGCTGCTGGCGGACTCGGGCGGCGCAAACCGCGTGGTGGACACGCTGCTGGCAAAGGCCGGCGGAAACAAGGTGGTGTGGTCCATCACCCTGGTGGCGGTCATCATCGGCCTTCCAATGTTCTTCGAGATCGGCCTGGTCCTCCTGCTTCCGGTCATCGTGCTTGTCACCCAGCGCTCCAGGATGCCGCTGATGCGGATTGCCATCCCTGCCCTGGCAGGCCTTTCCGTACTTCACGGCCTGGTTCCTCCGCACCCGGGACCCCTCATCGCCATCAGTGCAGTCAAGGCAGAGCTGGGCACAACTCTCGCGCTGGGAATCCTCGTTGCTATCCCCACGGTCATCATCTGCGGCCCCCTGTTTTCGCGGCTGGCCGCCCGGTGGGTACCCGTAGGCGCTCCGGCGGTGGCGGGCGGTATTGATACCGAGCACGGCGCTGACATGGAAGGGGTGAAGCGCCAGCCCAGCTTCCTCGTCACGTTGCTCACGATCATCTTCCCGGTGGTCCTGATGCTGCTCAAGGCAGTGGTGGACATCATCTGGCCTGATCCGGCGACGGCTCCCGCCATCCGGACCTTCTTCGACTTCGTGGGCCAGCCCCTGGTGGCCATGACACTTGCGGTGCTCCTTGCAATCATCACGTTCGGGTATGCCGTAGGGTTCAGCGGCAACCGGATCACGTCCAAGATCGGTGCCAGCCTCGGCCCCATCGCCGCAATCCTGCTGATCGTCGGCGCCGGCGGCGGCTTCAAGCAGACCTTGATCGGAGCCGGTGTGGGCGACGCAGTGAAGAAGTGGGCGGAGGGCACCAATATGTCGGTCCTGGTCCTCGGCTTTATCGTGGCTGTGGCCCTTCGCCTGGCTACCGGCTCCGCCACCGTCGCGACAGTCACCGCAGCCGGAATCGTTGCGCCCCTGGCCAGTTCACTGACCCCCACCCACGCAGCGCTGCTGGCCCTCGCCGTCGGGGCAGGGTCCTTGTTCCTTTCCCACGTCAACGACGCCGGTTTCTGGCTGGTCAAGGAACTCTTCGGGTTGACCGTGGGCCAGACTTTCAAGACCTGGTCGGTGATGGAAACGCTGATTTCTGTGGTCGGCTTCGGCTTCGTGATGCTTCTGTCGCTCATAATTTAGCCCCCGGCCACCTGGGCCTGACCAGGGCCCCGTTGCTCGCCTTCCGTCAGGAAGACGTGCAACGGGGCTTTTGGTCCTAAATCGGGCGTAAACGCAGTGAATCAGGTACCAAGTGGGGCGGCAGCCACCGTGGGCAAGGTCGGGGAAGTGGAACCACCCACGGGTTCCACCGTGAAACCCAAAGCGGCCGCCGAGGCGATGCCCTTCACCAACGCGGGCTTGGAAAGTGCTGCTTCGTCCATCAGGCCCTGCGACACCGGTGCCGAGCCGTCCTTCGGGATCAGCCACATCTGGTAAACCTTGCCCTCCGGAGGGGCAGGAACCCCGTTCATTCTGACCACCACTGCGTCCTTTGACGGGGAAATCAGGACGGTGGCCCTTCCGCCGCCGGAGACGTCGACAGATTCTTCCCGGACGTCGTCCGCCCGGACCACCTGGTTCAACGGATCGTTCTGGTCGGCGATGTAGGCACCCACGCCGACACCGCCGAGCGCGAGTACTGCTGCGGCCGCGATGCCTGCCAGCCAGCGGCGCGGACCGGACTGCCGGCGTCGTTGTTCCCGGCGTTGCCTGGCATCGGACAGATCATCGCGCGTGTGCGTCGTTTCGCTGTCGTGCGCGGCCGGCGAAACGTCCGCAGCATTAGGCGGCGCTTCCGCCCCGGCCTGAGCTGCAGCGGGCGGCGCTCCGGCGGGCGGCAGCGACTGGGCCGGCAGTTGCGAAACGATGCGCGCGAACAGATCTGTGGGGGGTTCTTCCTCGGCAGTGAACGTTGCCGCGAGGCTTTCCCGGGCCTGGCGGACCCGCTCGAGGAAGGAGCTGCGCTCAGCTTCCGAGACTGAGGAAATGTACTGTTCAATCGCCGAGCGTTCGGCCACGGTCACTGCATCGAGGGCATAGAGTTCGGCCAAATCCACGGCACGCCCTGAGGCAAGGTCGGTGGCTACGGTCTCGCCGAACGGGCCCGGCCGGCGGCTGCCTTCGTGATTGTTCATGTCGGTCATCTCAACTCACCCCCAGACAGGTCTTTAAGCGGATCAGCCCGTCGCGTATGCGGGACTTGATGGTCGGTACGGCGGCATCCAGCCGTTCGGCAACCTCGCGGTACGTGAGTCCGCCATAGTAGGCCAGCCGAACAGACTCCTGTTGCGTATCAGTCAATGTTTCCAGGCATCGGCCGACTGCCTCGGCTTCAAGCTTGCTGTGCACTTCATCGGAAACGGAATCGTGGTCAATGTCCTGGCTGCTGGCGCCGTACCGGGCTTCCCGGTCAGTGGAGGACTGTGAGGACCTTACCTTGTCCACGGCCCGGCGGTGCGAGATGGTCATCAGCCACGAGAGCGGGCTTCCTACTGCCGGGTTGAACTTGGACGCGTTCTGCCAAACCTGCAGGAAGACCTCCTGGGTGGCGTCCTCGCTGAGTTCAGCATCGATCAGGACCCTTCGCGCCATGCCGAAAACTCGCCGGGATGTCAGTTGGTAGAACTCAGCGAACGCGGCCTGGTCGCCGTGGGCGATGCGGCCGAGCAGGCCGGCAAGGCGTTGGCTGAGTTCGGCCGGCGAGTCTGTGACGGCGGCCCGGGCCTGGGAGTCTGGCGCGTTGGGAGTTTCCATCACTACCAAGCATAGGTCTTGCGGCGGCGGACTATCGGCGGCAGCGCAGCCGCCGCAAGGAACAAGGGGATCCTGATGGTCTGTCGCTTGCCCTGCCTCCAGTAGTGTCACCTGCCGCTCCTCGCCGATGATGAATGTTCTCAGGAGTGATTCGGTGCAGATGACGGTGCGGATTGCCGGGGAGGCCGGTCAGATCCGGGCGCCGGCAAATCCGTGCTGGCGCCAGGCTTCGTAGACCGCGATGGACGCAGCATTGGCGAGATTCAGCGAGCGGAGGGAAGGCAGCATGGGCAGGCGTACCGTGGCCGTTACATGCGGATCGCGCTTGACATGGTCTGACAGGCCCACGGACTCCTGCCCGAACATCAGCACATCGCCGGGAGAGTATCCGATGTCTGTGTAACTGGCCTGCCCGTCCGAGGTGAAGGCATACACGTGCTCCGGCTGCAATTCCTGCCAGGCGGCCTCGATGGTCTTGTGCATGGTGACGACGGCGAGGTCGTGGTAGTCAAGTCCCGCGCGCCGGAGCTTTGCGTCGGAAAAATCGAAGCCCAGGGGTTCCACAAGGTGCAGTTCGGCGCCGGTAATGGCTGCGAGCCGGATGGCGTTGCCGGTGTTGCCCGGAATTTCAGGAGTGATAAAGAGGATACGGAACACCGTCCCATCCTAGTCAGCCGGGCAACGACGTCAGTGCATGCCCCGAAGCAGCCTGGCAAGTACGGACACGTTGACGGTGTTGGGCGCGGGTCCGGAGGATAGGAACTGCTTGAGACCGCGGACCAGGCCCGCAGCGTTGACCACCTGGACGGTGTCGTGCCCGACGGCGGAACGGCGATGACGGTCAATCACTGGCTCGTGCAGGTTGCCGTCGGTGCTGTGGATCACGGTCCAGCCGGTGACGTTCAGTTCGGGGAAGATATCCTGCATGGCCCGGACGACATGGGCCAGCTGTGGCGGGGCCACTGACCGTCCGCCGTGGTTAAGGGTCCGACCGTCCCACGCGTAGGCGCCCTTGGGCAGGAGCATGGAACTGATGAGTGCCAGCCGGTAGCCGGAGAGGAGGGCATGGTCAATGTGGCTGTTGTCCGCCGGGGACTGCAGTCCGTTGATCAGCCGGGCCGCTGGAATCGCGGGGAGCACCTGGCGACTGATGAGCTGCACGGTCCTCATTTCGCGCTGGATCCGCGCTTCGGCACCAAAAATGCCCCGCTTGCGCGGCACTCCATGGACCTGCTGGCTGGCCTGGCCAAGGGGGATCAGCGGCACCGTTCCGGCTGCTTCGTACGCGTCCGCCTCGAAGGGGGGAACGTAGAGGGGTGCATCCCCTGCGGTGTTGCGCGGAGTATTAGGACGGTGGACAGTGGCTGACGCATGGCTTCCCGCGGGCGGCGCATCAAAGTGTGCCTCCGGGGTTCCGTTCGCCGAACCATCTCCCGCCGTGCCTGCGGCATAGGAGCGGTCATAGGCGCTCCTGCGTTTCGGATCGATAAGGGTCTCATATGCCGCGGTGACCCGCCGGAAGGCCGCGGGGTCGCCACCGTGATCGGGATGGGCCTTACGGGCGGCCCGGCGGTAGGCCACCTTGATCTCCTTGTCGCTGGCAGTCACTGCGACTCGAAGCACCTGGTAATGGGAGCTGCTGCTCTCGGTCAAGCATCGTCCTTCTCTTGATATGGCCAGTCCACGGAGGCAGCCCGGTCAGCCCAGTTTAACGGCCTGCCCAGATAACGACCGTGACAGCACCAGTGGTTCCCGGGGCGTGGTCTGGCGCACTCCAGGGACTGGCCTGCTGGGCGTCTAGACTCTTGGATGACGACGGCGGGTGCGGCCAAGCGGGTGCGGAGAGTATTGGGGTGTGTGTGAAGGCATTGGTTGCGGCGCTAGTGGTGGCTGGTGGGTTGCTCGAAGTGGCAGTTCTGGGTGGCTGCAGCATCAACGTGCCCGATCCGGCCGTCCCGACACCTGAGAAGACCGCTTCCACCCTTGCCACCCCCACCATCACCCCAGGCCACGACGCCGGGGCGGTGGCTGCCAGGGACCTGCCGTTTTCAGCTGGTGGCTCCCTGGCGCCCGGAGTTCCCGTGGGAATCTCTGACGGGCTGAAAGAGTTACCCGGCTGGAAGCTGGTCAAGGACGATGTGGCCGGCGAGAGCCAGTACCTGAAAGCGGACGGGTGCCTGGTGGCTGCCAAGGTCCGCACCAACCAGTCCGCTCTTACGCGGGGTGATGACCGTGAGTCGACAGTGGGCCTCTTCACTTACCTGGACCCGAGCATCCTGCCGGAATACCTGAAGACGGAAACACTGCGTTGGGGCGGAGACCCGGAACAACCAGGGCCGTCGGTTGAGGTGCTGGTGCTTGAGCCGTCGGCCGCTCCGGGAGCCAAGGCGACCGCCATCATGGCGAGGCTGTTCGGCATGGCTGGCTCCTCTGTCTACGTTTCAGTCGCCTGTCCGGATGCCGCTGCGCTCGCCGCCGCTCGTGCTGATGTCGCGCGGCGGCTCGTGGTTGTTCCGCCGTCCAACTAGCTGGTGCAGTCTGGTCAGCGGCTTCGCCTCGATGCGGCGCGGCAAACAACGCGCCCGGCCAATGCTGCGCCAGGATCACTCCGGCCTGACGGTAGCGTGCCCAAGAGCTGGCCAAGAACTTCCTCGGCACCCCCCGGCCCTGGCGCCAACTACCCACCAGGAACTCGGCCAAAAACCCCTGCCCGGGAATCCTGCCCAAAAACCCCTGCCCAACGCTCCGCCCTGCGGACGCGGCTAGAATTGATGGGTGCCCGTATACCTGGACCATGCCGCCACCACGCCTCTTTTCGCGGAGGCGCTGGCCGCTCTGACCCGGGAACTGGCCCGCACAGGGAACCCGTCGTCTCTCCATGGCTCGGGCCGCCGTGCCCGCCGCTCCGTGGAGGATGCCAGGGAAACCATAGCGGCGGCGGCCGGCGCCCACCCCTCCGAAGTCATCTTTACCTCCGGAGGCACTGAATCGGACAACCTGGCCGTCAAGGGGCTGTACTGGTCCCGGTCCGGCGAAAACCCTTCCCGGCGCCGCATCCTCTGCTCCGCCGTCGAACACCATGCCGTACTGGACACCGTTGAATGGCTCGAGCGGCACGAGGGTGCCGACGTCACCTGGCTGCCGGTGGACGCCGACGGCGTTGTGGATCTGGAGGTCCTGGACTCTGAGCTGGCGCGTGATCCGGACACCATCGCACTCGTCACGGTCATGTGGGCCAACAACGAAGTGGGCACCATCCAGCCGGTGCAAAGGATCGTGGAGCTGGCGCATGCCGTGGGCGTGCCGGTGCATTCGGACGCTGTGCAGGCTTTTGGCTCGTTGGCGGTGGACTTCAAGGTTGCGGGCCTGGATGCCATGTCCATTTCCGGGCACAAGATCGGTGGACCGGTGGGAGTGGGGGCCCTGCTGCTCGGACGGGCAGTCAAACTGACGCCAGTGCAGCACGGCGGCGGCCAGGAACGCGATGTGCGCTCCGGGACGTTGGATACTGCCTCCATTGCTGCCTTCGCAGCGGCCGCAGAAGCCGCAACCGCCCAACTGCCAACGGAGTCCGCCCGGATCGCCGGCCTCCGCGACAGCCTGATCGACGGAGTCCTGCTGGCTGTTCCGGAGGCAGTCCTGCGTGGAGCGCCCGGCCAGGGGCGGCTTCCCGGCAATGCGCACTTCACCTTCCCTGGCTGCGAGGGGGATTCGCTGCTGTTCCTGCTGGACCTGGCTGGAGTGGAATCGTCCACAGGGTCAGCCTGTACCGCCGGAGTCCCGCGGCCATCCCACGTGCTGCTGGCAATGGGCCTGGATGAGGAAACGGCGCGCGGCGCACAGCGGTTCACGCTGGGCCACGCTTCAAGCGACGCTGACGTCGATGCCTTGCTGGCGGCCCTCCCCGACGCCTACCTGCGGGCCCGTCAGGCAGGAATGGCGGGGCATGAATCCTCCATCCAGACCGCCGGAACGGTGGCCCGTCAGGCGGCCTCCGGCAGGAGCTGATCGAGACCCACCGACCCGTCCCTCAGCCGCTCGGTCCTGGCATCAGGCTCAACATTGGTGGCTGAAACGCTCAGGCGGAGGTCGACGTCGTTCTCCCCGTACCAGCCAACCGGCACCACCGGGACGCTGTCCTTGGCCGCCTTGCCCAGTAGATATTCCTTGGACAGCGGAGGCCGCAGGTAGGGGGGTGGCTTTCGGTGCCGAGCAGGATCACAGGCCCGCCGAATCCTTCGGCCCTGAGTGTCTTGGCGGCGGTGGAGCCGGCGAGTCCGCCGCCCACAATCACAATGTTCCCGTTGGCCATGATTGGCTCCATTCCTGCGGCCGGGGCTCAGCCGGCACCGCTTGTGGAAGGCGGTATCTAAAACCATTACGCGTGACTTTAGAAGGCGGCCTAGGGGCAGTCAGGCTCTTTTGGAGGAGGATTCGGCGTGCCGATACAATAGGGATGCAGGCATTGTGCTATTTCTGCGGCGAACAGCCGCCAAGAGCCGGCAAAACCCCTACCCCACAAAGAAAGCCAGCATGCGAGTTCTAGCAGCCATGAGCGGCGGAGTCGATTCCGCCGTTGCCGCAGCACGGGCCGTCGAGGCGGGTCACGATGTCGTCGGCGTCCACCTCGCGCTGTCCCGGATGCCCGGAACCCTGCGGACCGGCAGCCGTGGCTGCTGCACCATCGAAGACTCACGCGACGCCTGGCGCGCCTGCGACGTGCTGGGTATCCCGTACTACGTCTGGGACTTCTCCGAGCGTTTCAAGGAAGATGTGGTCCAGGACTTCATCGACGAGTACGCTGCCGGCCGGACTCCCAACCCCTGCATGCGGTGCAACGAGCGCATTAAGTTCGCCGCGTTGCTGGAGAAGGCCATCGCACTGGGATTCGACGCCGTCTGCACAGGCCACTACGCCAAGGTGATCACCGACGCCGAGGGGAATCCCGAACTTCACCGTGCGGCCGACTGGGCCAAGGACCAGAGCTACGTCCTGGGCGTACTCACCCACGAACAGCTCAAGCACTCGATGTTCCCGCTGGCTGACACGCCGTCAAAGGCCGAGGTGCGTGCCGAAGCCGAGCGCCGTGGACTGTCCGTAGCCAACAAGCCGGACAGTCACGACATCTGCTTTATTCCCGACGGCGACACCGCGGGTTGGCTTGCCGAGAAAATCGAGATGAGCACCGGCGACATCGTGGACGAGACCGGCACGAAGGTGGGGGAGCATCCTGGCGCCAACGCCTTTACCGTGGGGCAGCGCCGGGGCCTCAAGCTGGGTACTCCTGCAGCGGATGGCAAGCCACGGTTCGTGCTGGAGATCCGCCCCAAGGAAAACAAGGTAGTGGTGGGGCCTGGATCGCTGCTGGCCATTGACGAGATCCGGGGTATCAAGGTGTCCTGGGCCGGTTTGCCAATCGCCGAAGTGCACACAGGTGCCGAGTTCGCCTGCTACGCCCAGGTGCGTGCCCACGGGGACCCGGTTCCGGCGACGGCGGTTGTGGTGCGCAGCCCCAGCAGTTCGGCAGACGCAGCTTCGAACGAGCAGTTGGTTGTCACCCTGACCGAACCGCTCCGGGGCGTGGCTCCGGGCCAGACAGTGGTGCTTTACCAGGGCAGCCGGGTCCTGGGGCAGGCGACAATCGACGCCGCCCGTTCGCTGCAGCGCGCCGAACTCTAGCGACAGCAACCCGCGCGGAGCGGCTTTGCACAGGCTCGAACACAAAAGTGAGAGCGATGAACCAATCAGGTAAATTTTGTGTACCAAATCACAGTATGAATCGTTTCATGGTCTGCCTGTCTGATTGAATCGAGGAATCACGACAGCGCGCTTCCCCCCAATGCAAACACAGCCTGGCGGGCGGCGGGCACGACTCATCGAACAGAAAGCTCACAGATGATCAAGAGCACCAGACTGCGGGGCGCTATCGCGCTGGCAGGCATTTCCGCTTTCGCATTGACTGCCTGCACGGGCCCCTCAGGCGGCGGCGGAACGTCCACAGAGAGTGCCGGCGGCGGAATCGTCACCTATGGAACGACTGACAAACTGGTCACCCTGGATCCCGCAGGTTCCTATGACGCAGGGTCCTTCATGTTGATGAACCAGGTCTATCCGTTCCTCATGAACTCAAAGCCCGGAACAGCAGAACCCAGCCCTGACATCGCCGAATCGGCATCCTTCACCAGTCCCACGGATTACACGGTGAAGCTAAAACCAGGCCTCAAGTTTGCTAACGGGCACGCCCTGACGTCCTCTGACGTCAAGTTCTCCTTTGACCGGGTGGTCAAAATCGCTGACCCCAACGGACCGGCGTCGCTGCTCTCGAACCTGAAGTCCGTGCAGGCCACGGATGATTCGACGGTCGTCTTCACGCTGAAGGAGGCGAATGACCAGGTCTTTCCGAGCGTGCTCGGAACCAACACAGGCCCCATTGTCGATGAGGAAGTTTTTCCAGCAGACAAAATCCTCAGCGATGAGGAGATCGTCAAGGCTAAGCCCTTCGCGGGACAGTACACGATCGACAGCTACAAGAAGAACGAACTGGTCAGCCTCAAGGTCAACCCGGATTACATGGGCCTGCTCGGTAAACCCGCCAACGACGGTGCCAACATCAAGTATTACGCTGACTCCAACAACCTGAAGCTGGACGTGCAGCAGGGCAACGTCGACGTCGCGGGCCGCAGCCTCACGGCCACCGATGCCGCGGACCTGGAAAAGGATTCGAAGGTCAAGGTCCATAAAGGGCCGGGCGGTGAGCTGCGCTATATCGTTTTCAACTTCGACACCATGCCGTTCGGTGCAAAGTCCCCGGACGCCGATGCGAAGAAGGCGCTGGCCGTGCGTCAGGCCATGGCGAACATCGTGGACCGTGATGCCATAGCTACCCAAGTGTACAAGGGCACGTACGTACCTGCCTATTCCGTTGTTCCTGACGGGTTGCCCGGAGCAGTGAAGCCACTCAAGGAGATGTACGGCGACGGGAACGGCAAGCCGAGCCTGGACAAAGCCAAGAAGGCCTTCGCCGACGCCGGGATCTCGGGTACCGTCAACATCAAGCTGCAGTACAACCCGGACCACTACGGCAAGTCCTCCGGCGATGAATACGCCATGGTCAAGGAACAGCTGGAGAAGTCCGGCCTGTTCACGGTGGACCTGCAGTCCACCGAATGGGTTACCTACTCCAAGGCACGCACCGCGGACGCCTACCCGGTCTACCAGCTGGGCTGGTTCCCGGACTACTCCGACGCCGACAATTACCTCACGCCGTTCTTTATCCCGGGCAATTTCCTCCATAACCACTACGAGAACCCGGCGGTTACCGATCTGGTCAAGAAGGAACTTGTTACAGCTGACAAGACCGAGCGTGCAAAGGCGCTCGGCGACGTACAAACAGCTGTGGCTAAGGACCTGTCCACGCTGCCGCTGCTGCAGGGTGCCCAGCTGATGGTGGCCGGCGCGGATGTCAAGGGCGTGGAAAAGACGCTCGACGCATCCTTCAAGACCCGCCTCGGCGTGATCTCGAAGTAAGGACCCGCACCGTCAGGATCTGTCCAGCCTAGGGGCGGGACGCCTACTGGCGTCCCGCCCTCTTGCTGGATGCATAACAGATCCGGGGCTGCCCACCGCCTTCGGACCGATCGACATTAGGTAAGAATGACTACATTGATTGAGGCGCCGCCAAGCGACGCCGACGGCCTGTTACCGTCAAAGAAGAAAGCGGCCGGCGGGGGACTCGGCCAGTACATGCTGATCAGGTTCCTGCTGATCTTTCCCACTATCCTCATCCTGGTCACCCTGGTGTTCTTCCTGATGCGGGTCACCGGCGATCCCGTCACGGCGGCCATGGGTGGCCGGCTTCCCCCGGACCAGCTGCAGGAACGGATCCATGCCGCGGGCTACGACCGCCCCCTCCTGGTGCAGTACTTCGAGTACCTCGGCCAGCTCGTCACCGGAAACTTCGGAACCACCCTCTCCGACAACCGAAAGGTTACGGAGATGCTGGCCACCTATGGTTCAGCCACACTTGAACTGACGATCAATGCCTTGATTGTGGCGCTCCTTGTCGGTATTCCTTTCGGCATGATTGCCGCGCACCGGCGCGACCATCTGCCCGATGCCGTGCTGCGCGTGTTCGCCATCCTTTGTTACGCCACTCCGGTGTTCTTCGCAGGGCTTCTCCTCAAGCTCACATTTTCGGTCTGGCTCGGCTGGCTTCCCGTTGCAGGCCGGGCCAAGACTTCCAGCGAATTGGCCCTGACGTCCTTGCAGGCGCCCAGCGGGATCTACTGGCTGGACGCCGTCCGCAGCGGGAACATGGCCGCGCTCGGCGACGTGATGGCACACGCAGTCCTTCCCGCGGTGGCCCTTGGCCTCCTCACAGCGGGCATCTTCCTCCGGCTGGTCCGCACGAACGTGATCGGTACCCTCGGCAAGGACTACGTCGAGGCCGGGCGCTCACGTGGAGTGAGCGAGTTCCGGCTGGTCACCAAGCACGCCTACAAGCCGGCCCTGATCCCCATCATCACCGTGATGGGCCTGCAGATCGCCGTCATGCTTGGGGGCGCGGTGCTGACCGAGAAGACGTTTGAGTGGCAAGGCCTCGGTTTCCAGCTGGCCAATTACCTGACGGCCCGTGACTTTGTGGCCGTCCAGGGCATCGTTGTCCTTCTGGCCGTCATCGTAGCGGTCACCAACTTCATCGTGGACATCGTGGCCGCGCTGATCGACCCCCGCGTGAGGTACTGACATGAGCACGAATTCTCCTGTGGCAGCCCCCACTGCCCGCAAGGCGTCCCTGCTTAAGCGGCTGCCCGTCATCTCCCATTTCAACAAGAGCGTGGGGCTGCAGCGGGGCATGCTCGTCATCGGGCTGGTGCTGACCGGTATCTTTTTGCTGACTGCGGCCTTTGCGCCGCTGATTGCCCCCTACAGCTTTGCCCAGCTTTCCGACGCCGAGGGCAGTTTTGCCACCCAGCAGCCGCCCGGAGGCAAGCATCTCTGGGGAACTACAGTGGGCGGCTATGACGTCTTTTCTCGTGTCGTATGGGGCTCACAAACCGCTGTCTTCGTCATCGTCGTGGCCGTCATCCTCTCCATTTTCGCGGGCGTTATTCTTGGCCTGGTCAGCGGATACCTGGGCGGCTGGCTGGACCGAATCCTGGTTGTCGTCGCAGATGCTATCTACGCTTTCCCGTCATTGCTCGTGGCCATTGTCATGGCGATTGTCATCAGCGGCGGACAATCGAGCCTCTTGGGCGGCATTCTGGCGGCTGCCTTCTCCATTACGGTCGTCTTCATTCCCCAGTACTTCCGGGTCATCAGGGCCGAAACCATACGGCTCAAGGCGGAACCGTTCGTCGAGTCCGCCAAAGTTGTGGGCGCCTCGAGCATCCGCATCATGAGCAGGCACATCTACCGCAACGCCACCCGGACTCTGCCGCTGATCTTCACGCTGAACGCCTCGGAGGCAATCCTCACGCTTGCGGCGCTGGGTTTCCTGGGCTTCGGCATCGAACCGTCATCCGCCTCAGAGTGGGGCTTCGACCTCAAACAGGCCCTTGCCGATACGACGTCGGGCATCTGGTGGACAGGCGTGTTCCCCGGCTTGGCCATTGTCTGGACGGTGCTGGGCCTCACGCTCGTGGGGGAGAGCATCAATGACCTCAATGATCCGCGCATCCGCGGGCGCAAGCGCGCGGGAAGCGGCAAAAGCGGCCCGGTTCCGGCTGCCCCGGCCAGCCTCGAAGCAGAATCGAGAGTACTTTGACTGTCAACCTTGGTTCCGTATCGGACCGGAAGAACCCTACTGATCCCCCGGTCCTGGAGATTGACCACCTCAAGGTCACGTTCGCCACTGACAGCGGGGACGTCTACGCGGTCAACGACGTAAGCCTCGACGTCAGGGCCGGAGAGGTGCTGGCGATCGTCGGCGAATCCGGATCCGGCAAGACCGTGACAGCCAAGACCATTCTTGGGCTGCTGCCGGAGACTGCCACCAGTGGCGGGGCGGTGCTCATCAATGGAAACAACGTGATCAGCGTCAGCGCCTCGAAGCTGAGGCAGATCCGCGGCCGTGATGTCGCCATGGTGTTCCAGGAACCGTCCACGGCATTGAACCCGGTGTTTACTGTGGGTTGGCAGATCGCGGAGGGCATTCGTGCCCACAGCGGCGGGCCCGACGGAAAGCGGGTCTCCGCCAAAGAGGCCAAGGCCCGAGCCATCGAGGCGCTGGGCAAAGTAGGGATTCCGGATCCCGAACAGCGGGTCAACTACTACCCGCACCAGTTCTCGGGCGGCCAGAAGCAGCGCGTTGTCATCGCCGCGGCCCTTGCCCTGAACCCCGGGCTGATCGTGGCTGATGAGCCCACCACGGCACTGGACGTAACGGTGCAGGCGGAGATCCTGGGACTGCTCAGGGACCTGAGGGACATCTACGGCACGTCCATTGTGCTGATCACCCACAACATGGGCGTAGTGGCCGACCTCGCCGACCGTGTGGTGGTGATGTACCGGGGCGACGTCGTGGAGGAAGCCACTTCGCGGGTGCTGTTTGCGGAGCCCAAGCAGGACTACACCAGGAAACTGCTGGCGGCCGTCCCGCACCTCGGGCGCAACTCGGCGTCGGAGGGCATGACACAGCGAGCCCACCAGGACGGCAAGGTGCTGGTGGAGGCGCGGAACCTGACCATCGAATACCCCGGCCGGCTGGGAAGCCCTTCCTTCAAGGCCGTGGACGGGGTCAGTTTCACGGTGTCCGAGGGCGAAGTTTTCGGGCTGGTTGGCGAATCCGGATCCGGAAAAACCACTATCGGCCGGGCCATCGCGGGACTTAACCGGACCACCGGAGGGAGCCTGAAGGTCCTGGGGTACGAGATGCTGAATCTCAAGGAACGCACTTTCAAGCCGCTCCGCAAGGACATCGGGTTCGTCTTCCAGGATCCGGCCGCCTCCTTCAACCCCCAGCTGACCATCGGTGACTGCGTTGCGGAGCCCTTGATCATCCACAAAAACCCCACTCCGGCCCAGGCGCGCAAACGCGTGGCCGAACTACTCGAATCAGTCCAGCTGCCGGCGTCGTACGCCGAAAGGTACCCGCATGAGCTGTCCGGCGGACAGCGGCAGCGGGCCTCGCTGGCCCGGGCACTGATCCTGAACCCGAAGCTGCTCATCGCAGACGAGCCGACGTCGGCCCTGGACGTCTCCGTGCAGGCGAAGGTCCTGGAACTGTTCAAGGAGATCCAGGGCGGGTTTGGCTTCGCGGCGCTTTTCATCAGCCACGATCTTGCCGTGGTGGACATCCTTTCGCACTGGGTTGGCGTGCTCTACAAGGGCAAGCTGGTGGAGCAGGGGATCGGCAGCCAGGTGATGGGGGCGCCGCAGCACGACTACACCAAGCGCCTGATCGCGTCCCTTCCCGTGCCGGATCCGGACGAGCAGGCAAAACGGCGGGCAGAACACCGAACGCTGCTGGGTATCTGAACGTTCCGTTCAGCAGGAAGGGCACCCCGCCGGGCGAACCAGGCGGGGTGCCCTTCGCCCCACCCCGCGCCTAACACCGCCAGGAATTCCCCCGCCTGCCCATAGACTTGGACCATGACGCAGCACAGCCATGACGTTCCTGACTCCGAATCCTACGACGCCTCCGCCAGTTCCCTGGCAGGCCAGGTGGACAACTCGGTGATGGCGGAACTGCTGTCCATCCGTTCCAGCATCGACAACATCGATGCCACCCTGGTCTTCCTTCTTGCGGAACGGTTCAAGGCCACCCAGAAGGTGGGCTTCCTGAAAGCCGCCCACCGGCTGCCGGCGGGAGACCCAGGCCGTGAAACCGCCCAGATCGCCCGGCTCCGGCGGTTGGCCGAGGAGGCGCACCTGGATCCCGCTTTCGCGGAAAAGTTCCTCAATTTCATCATTGGCGAGGTGATCCGGCACCACGAAGCCATCGCCGAAGACCATGAGGCCGCCTCCGGAAAGCAGGATGGGGGACCCGCCGCAGAGCAGGCACCCCAAGGGACGGGTGTCGCCTCAGGCCCGCATGCCTCCGCCGTGGCATGAAAGTGGCCGTCGCATGAGTTTGACCGGCCGCCAGCAACCAGAGCAGTACAAAGCGGAGCCCGTCGATGCCGCGCCCCTGGAGGTGACCGCAACCGGCCTGGGTCCGTGGCCGGGAGAGGACCCTGTGGAGGCTGCCCGGATTATCCGCGGCGAACTCGGGACCCCTCATATGCCGTTCCTGGCCGAACTTCCGGACCGGGGCGTCGGATCGGACAGCCTGGGACGTACGGCGTCGCTCCTCGTCGAGATGGCAGTGGATGTCCAGCCTTATGGCTGGCGCCTGGTTGACCGCCCGGGGAAGGACTTTCGCCGGGCAGCCTCAGCGCTGTCTACGGACATCAACATCCTCGCCGACGTAGCTGGAGAGGAGGACAGACCCGCCGCAGAGATCAAGGTCCAGTTGCTCGGGCCGCTGAGCCTGGCCGCGGGCCTGCACCTGCACAACGGTGAAAGGGCACTCCTTGACTATGGCGCGCGCCGCGACATTGCGGCCTCGCTGGCCGCCGGCGTGGGTGGCTACCTGTCCCGGATCTCCATGGCAGTTCCGGGCGCCCGGCTGGTGGTGCAGCTCGACGAACCCGATATCGCCGCCGTGCTTGCCGGGACCATTCCGACGTCGAGCGGTTACCGCACACTGCGCGCGGTGGGCGGGCAGGAGGTCACCGAATCCTGGCGGGTGGTCATTGACGCACTTCGTGCCGCCGGGGCTGCCGAAATCGCCGTTTCAGTTCCGGAGGTTGAGGCGCCTTTTGAGCGGATCCTCGCCGCTGGTGCCGACGGCATAGCCGTCCCCTTGAAAGCCTTGACGTCGCGCCAATGGGAGCAGCTCGCCGGAGCAATTGAGGCAGGAAAGCGGCTCTGGGCCGGGGCGCTCGAGGTCTCGATGGGCACTCTGCCCAAGGTGGCGGACGTCGTCGATTCCGTCTGGCATCCGTGGCACCAGCTGGGCCTGCCGCCGTCGTCCCTCAGCACTGTCCGCGTCACACCCTCCGCCGGGTTGGCCAACCACACACCAGCAACGGCTACCGCCGTTCTCACACGGCTCACGCAGGTGGCAGATGGGCTGAACCAGCGGGCGCTGGGCTGAACAGGCCTGCTGCAGCAGGGCGGCGCGCCGGCACCGGCAAGCTGCCGCCCGCTAGGTCCGGTTCTCCCAACGGTCCGGCTGCACATAAGGAGGCAGGAAGCTGTGTGCCGAGCTGCCTCCAATGTAGGGGCGCAACCGATAGTCGAAGCTTCCCGCATACACCAGGACCAGGCCGATCTGGGGCTGGATGACCTTGACCTGGATCCGGTGCTTTCCGTTTTCGCCCTCCGACCCGTCCCACCACTGCTCGGCGTAGGCCCTGGCATCAAGCGCGGCAGGCAGCGGAAGCCGGAGGGAGCCGAGGAAAAGGCGGGAGGCTTCGGAAATGCCGCGCAGCCGGCCCTCCGCCGTGACGCTGAGGTTCAGGTCAGTCACCACCCGCCGGTACCTGCCGACATAGTCCACCAGCTGGGGACCGCTGTCCGCGTCGGTGACGCTGGTGGTGTCCTGGAAGATCCGGGTGACCGTGGGAAACCGGATTTCCCGCCTGGCTGTCAGGCTGGAGCGTCGGAATGGATCAAGATGCGCGTGGTTTTCGATCCTGAAGGGAATGCTTTCACCGTACTCGGGGAAGAACGCCTCCTCCGAGGACGTGAGCCGCAGCAGGGGACGCAGCCATTGTTGCCTGCACCCCACCACGTCGAATACGCCCTCGCCCACGCAGTAGTGTCCGGAGCCCGGAGCCAGGGAGAAGTAGTCCTGAAGCTCGGGCTGCAGCCGGTCGAAGTCTCCGCCCAGGACCTGCTGGTAGATGGGAACGTTCATGCTGGACCTCCTGGTGGCGGCGCTGACAGCGGCACTGCGTGTAGTCTCACAATCTACCGGCAGCCTTGAGCCTGATGTACATGTCGGCCAGCTGCGGCGGCAGCTGATGCGGTTCGGCGTCCACCACTTCCGCTCCCTGATGCCGCAGTTGCGTGCTGACTGCCTCGCGTTCCAGGAGGGCGCGTTCGGCGGCCGCCGCCCGGAACACGCTGGAGGCGTTGCTACGTTCCCGGAGCATCAGGCCCAGCATCGGATCGCGGACGGACGCCACCACCACAACGTGCTGCTGCGCCAGCTGTGCGGCCGTGGGAATCAACCCCTCTTCCGGGGCCCCGCCCTCAAGCGAGGTCAGCAGCACCACAAGGGAGCGGTGGGCTGATATAGCGCGGACCTGGCCGGGAATGGCGGACCAGTCAAGCTCAATCAGTTCTGCCTCGAGGGGTGCCATAGCCTTGACCAGCTGGCCCAGGAGATTCCCTGTGGTTGCGGATCCTGCCCTGGCCCTCGGCCGGCGGTCGAAGGCCAGGAAGTCCACCCTGTCACCGCCCCGCTCGGCCAGGACAGCCAGGAGGAGGGCAGCTTCCATGCCCGTGTCCAGGCGGGGCTCGTCGTCGATCCGCGCCGCTGAGGTCCTGGAAGTGTCCAGGATGATCACCACGCGCCGGTCCCTCTCCGGCCGCCATGTCCGCACGACGACGGCGGAACGGCGGGCGGTTGCCCGCCAGTCAATGGACCGCACATCATCCCCGCGGACGTAGTCCCTGAGCGAGTCGAACTCGGTTCCCGCACCGCGGATCTGCACTGCCGCCTTGCCGTCGAGCTCGCGCAGCTTCCGGAGTTTGGAAGGCAGGTGCCGGCGGGAATGGAAGGGCGGCAGGACGCGCAGGGAGCCAGGGCAGGCGAGGGTGCGCTGCCGTGCAGCCAGGCGCAGGGGCCCGTACGACCGCAGTGTGACGTGCGGAGCGCGCAGGTCTCCGCGCCGTACCGGGTGGAGCCGGACAGTTACCCGGCGGCTTTCCCCCGCGGGGACCTCCACGTCCTGCACTGGATTCTGTGCTCCGGCGGAAGGCTGCCAGGCGTCGCGCATTGTGGCGCGCAGCCGGCGCCGGCCGTTGTTCCGGACCGTGATGGTGGAGGTTGCCGTGCCGTGCAGAGTCACGTTGCCGGACTCCGTGCGCTGGACGTCGATGCCCCGCAGGGAAGCCGCCAAACCCACCTCCAGGGTTAGGAGCAACGCCAAAACCAGGAGCACCGTCAGGGCGGTGTCCCATCGCGGCAACAGCAACACCGGCACCAGCCCAAGGAGGGCCAGGAGCACAAAACGTCCGGAGATTGCCATGCCGCTCAGCGGGGGACAGGGACGGAGGCCAGGATGCTGCCCAGCACGTCGTCCACGCGGACCCCGTCCATTTGGGCTTCAGGCTGCAGGGCCACGCGATGCCGCAGGCAGGGCAGGGCCAGGGCCTTGACGTCGTCCGGAGTGACAAAGCTCCTGCCGGACAGCCACGCCCAGGCACGGGACGTGTTCAGAAGTGCGGTTGCCCCTCGGGGCGAGACGCCCAGCTGGAAGGATGGTGCCGCCCGGGTGGCGCGCACCAGATCCACGATGTAGCCAATAATCTCGGGTTCCACGGCCACAGTGGCCACGGACTGGCGGGCGCGCTCAAGATCCTGCGCACCGGCCACGGCGCGGACGCCGGCTGCCGCCAGGTCGCGGGGGTTGAATCCGGAGGCGTGGCGCCGGATCACCTCCATCTCGTCCGTCCGGTTGGGGAGGGGCATGGTGAGCTTGAGGAGGAAGCGGTCCAGTTGGGCTTCAGGCAGCGGATAGGTTCCCTCGTATTCCACCGGGTTCTGGGTTGCCGCCACGAGGAAAGGCTCCGGCAGCGGGCGGGACACGCCATCCACTGAGACCTGCCGTTCCTCCATGGCCTCCAGCAGGGATGCCTGGGTCTTGGGGGGTGTGCGGTTGATCTCGTCAGCGAGCAGGATGTTTGTGAATACCGGTCCCTCGCGGAAGCTGAACTCCGACGTGTGGGTGTCGTACACCAGGGAGCCGGTGACGTCGCCCGGCATCAGGTCCGGGGTGAACTGCACCCGCTTTGTGTCCAGGCTCAAAGCCGCGGACAGTGCCCGGACCAGGAGTGTCTTGGCAACTCCAGGCACGCCCTCGAGGAGCACGTGCCCCTGGGACAGTAGTGCGATCAGGAGCCCGGTGACTGTTGAGTCCTGCCCGACCACGGCCTTCGCCACCTCGTGGCGGACGTCAAGGAGCGCCTGCCGGGCAGGGTCGTGCTGGATGGAATCCAGGATCTGCGGGCCGCTGCTGTGTTCGTTCATCGGGTCCTCACCTCGTTTTCTAGTTTCTCCAGCTCCTGGGACCATCGCACCAGTCTGGCTTCGTTCCGCGGATACTCCCGGACAAGTTCCCTGATTTCGGTTACCGGCCGCGCCAGGTGCCGGGCCGCTGCTTCCGTGACATCGTCAGCGGTGGCGTCGACGCCGAGCCGCAACTCCTTGGCCAGCCGCACCAGGGTGCCCGCCCGGAGGTTGTCCCGCGCACGGTCGACGGCGTGCGAATCGTGATAGAGCCGCGCTCGGCCCTCTGCCGTTTCCACAGCCTTGACCACGACTGGCAGTGGTTCAAAGACGAGTGGTCCGAGGCGCCTTCCACGCCAGACGATGGCCAGTGCCGCCACAAGGGCCAGCCAGGGACCCAGGAAGTGCACCCACTCCGGCGCAAGGTCATCGAGCGTCCGGGTGGAGTCCGCCGCGTTCACATCGCCTAGCCCCGGAAGGTACCAGACAAGATCCCTGGAACTGCCAAGCATCCGTAGAGCGAGCGCAGCGTGTCCATGGTCGGCGAGCCCGCCGTTGGTGAGAACCGCCGTGCTTCCCAGGACCGTCAACGCGCCGTCATCGGTGAAGGCGAGCAACCCGCCGGCAGTCCCTGCCGGCCGGTAGCAAACGGTGCCACCTTCGTACAGGAAGCCCGATTCCCCCGAAACGGTTCCCGCAGCTTCTGCGTCGGGAAGGCCACAGTCAGGCTCCAGGGTCGGCGAGGTGTCAGGCACCACGCCGGCCTGGCTGATTCCGCTCCCCAACGCCGTCAGGGTGTTCAATCGCGGTGTGACCACCACCAACCGCCCCGCCGCTTTCTTGATCCCGGCCAGTTGGGATTCGTCCAGGAGGCCGTTCCGGTCATACAGCAGGAGTGTGGAACCAGGCCTGCCGTCCAAGGCCTGCATGGCGGCGCCGAAGGAGTCAACGCCGTCCACGGCAACACCATGGCGGCCCAGGATCTCGCTCACGGCCCTGGCACCATCGGGTCCGGAGTTATGGACGGATAACGGAACGCTGTCGCCTTTGGGAGCAAGCTGCGAGGAGATCACCACCGTCAGGGCGACGGCGAAAACCGCTCCCAGCGCTGCCCCGCCGCGGTGCCGCCGGAGCCACGAAACAGACCTGCTGGCCGGGGAACCTGCTTCCGTTTCGACGGACACGTCAGCCGGGACCCCGTTCGGGCCGGAGTGCAGATCCTGGGTCACCGTGGAACCGCCGGCTCCGCCGGAAGCGCGGCGTTCAGTGGCTTCAGGGATTGCAGGGCGGTATCCAGTTCCATCACGGCAGCATAGGCATCGCGGTCCGTGGCCTCGTTTCCGTACCTGATCCCGTCGAACGTCCTGGCCGCCCAGGCGAGGCGCCGCGCTTCAGAGCCGAATGGACCGGCCAGTTCGCGAGCCACTTCATCCGCTGTCCTGCCCGGCCTTGTGTCCAGGACGTTCCTGTCCTCGGCGGTGCGCACCAGCGCACGGAAACAATCGACGACAGCGGCACCCCACTCACCGGCGGACGCTGCGGCCGCCGCGCGTCCGCGGTAGTCCGAGGCACTCCATGTTGCGTCGGCGTCGAACACGTCGTCCGAGGGCCTCGACCTTGCATTGAGGCGGGGACGGGCGAGGATAATGGCGATCCCGATCACCACGGCTATCCCCACCCCAATCAGCGGGGCGGCTGCGCTGCCATCGACGCCGGGGAAACTGTCCAGGGACCGCAGCCATTCCGTGAGCATCCGCCATAAGCCCTCAAGCCAGCCCGGGGCTGCTTCTCGGTACTCAGACTTGGAAAGTTCCTCCACAGCCCAGCGGCGGGCCTCGTCGCTGCCGGGCAGCACCGGAGGTTCAGCGGCCATCCGGCCATGCCCCGTAGGCCGGCGGCTGACCGTAGCCACGTCCTGCTGTGTAGACAGCTACCCCTCGGCCCGGTACGCCGTCGACGTCCGCGCCCGATTCCAGCAGCCGCAGCAGAGCGATGTCCAGTCCGTCCTTGCGCATTCTGAGGTCCAGGTAGAGCAGTGCCATGACCGATGTCTGGAAGGCGTAGCCCACAGCCCCCACGAGTGCGCTGATTACGGCAGTGGCTACTCCCAGGGCTACCGCTGCCAAGAGTGCCTGGTCCGGGCCACCGTGGGGTGAGATGACGCCGGTAAAGAAAGTGGAGAGCAGGCTGACAGGAATCATGACCACCTGGGCGATGACCCCAACCATGATCCCCACCACCAGGGTGATGCCAAGGACGCGCCACCAGTTCCCCCGGGTGAGTTCCCACGAACGGCGCAGGCCATCCATGGCCCCGAGCTCCTCGATGACAACGGCGGCCGGAGCCACCATCACCTTGATGTAGATCCATATCGTCAACGCGATGCAGGCCAGGCCCACGGGAATGAGCACCAGGACGCCGACCCTACCCACGCTGCTGATCAGCAGGGCTGCCAGCGCACCGAATAGCAGCACGGCGAGCAGCCAGGCAACAAATAGCAGGCCGGCCAGCCGGAGCAAGGCGCCAGCGCGGGAGCGGGCCAGGGTCCACATCTGCCGGAAGCCCGTGGACCGGTTGAGGACGGACCGCGCTACCGGCACCACCATGGCGCCTTGGAGAACAGCGGAGATGAACAGGGTCAGGACGCTGAACAGCAGAATGCCGCCGCCAAAACCCAGCCCCACCGCGGCCAGCTCCTGCGGGCGCAGGCCCTGCAGCCAGGTTTCGAGCGATCCGGTGGAGTTGGCCGAAAGCGCCGTGGCAACCGCGGTCAGCACCGCTGCCAGCGACTGCGCCAGCAGGGAGGCGCCCAGCATGGCCTTCGCGTTGCGCCTGATGGTCTGGAAAGAGCCATCCAGGATCTCGCCGAACATCAGGGGGCGCAGCGGAATGATGCCCGGTTTGGGTGGGGCGACGTACAGCGGCTGGCGGTAGGGCAGCGGACCGCCGTAGGCGTTGTACGGGGGAGTGCCCCAAGGCGACTGTTGCGGAGCCGGCGGGACACCTGGCGGCGGACCCCAGACCGGCTGCCCGCCCCACTGCGGCTGTTGGGACCCTGTCGGTTGTTGGGACCCGCGCGGCGGGCCGGGCGGAGGCCCCCATGGCGGCTCGCCGCTCTGATGCGGCTGCTGCATATTCGGATCCTGTGGTGACAACCTGTTCCTTCCCCGGGCGCACCGTCGCTTTCGGCAGCTGCCGGTACGCTCCCAGACTATAGTTCCGGCGTCGGGCGTCATAGCCTGACGCCATGCCGGGAAGGCGTTCAACAGGACAAAGCCCCGTCGATAAGGGAATATATAACTATGAAGGCACGCATTCTGGTAGTTGATGATGACGAAGCGCTGGCCGAAATGATTGGAATTGTTCTCCGCAACGACGGCTTTGAGCCGGTCTTCTGCGCCGACGGCGGCCAGGCGCTTGACGTGTTCCGTTCATCGAAGCCGGACCTCGTGCTGCTTGACCTCATGCTTCCCGGAGTGGATGGCATTGAAGTCTGCCGGCAGATCCGTGCGGAATCCGACGTGCCCATTGTGATGCTCACCGCCAAGTCGGACACGTCCGACGTCGTCCGTGGCCTTGAGTCCGGAGCTGACGACTATGTGCCGAAGCCGTTTAAACCGGCCGAGCTGGTTGCCCGGGTCCGTGCGCGCCTACGGCCGGGAGACCAAAAGGCTCCCGAAACGCTCCGGATCGCCGACATCACCATCGACGTGGCCGGCCACACGGTGAGCCGCGCCAACGAACGTATCTCCCTGACTCCGCTGGAGTTCGACCTCCTCGTGGCCCTGGCGCGCAAGCCCTGGCAGGTGTTCACCCGGGAGCTGCTGCTCGAGCAGGTCTGGGGTTACCGCCACGCCGCCGACACCAGGCTGGTCAACGTCCATGTCCAGCGCCTCCGGTCAAAGATTGAGCGGGATCCGGAAGCCCCGGAAGTAGTAATGACGGTTCGTGGTGTCGGCTACAAAGCAGGTTCCTGACCCCTCGGGAGCCGACAAGGGGCGCGCACAGGACGCTGCCGGGGCCGGGCAGCGGGAAGTCCACCCAGTAAGCCACACTGCCCCGGAGCACACTGATGCCCTCGCGGCGGGACTGATGCGGCTGCCCTTCCGCGCAGGCATCTGGAGGCGCCGGGCGCTGATTGTCACCCTCAGGGTGGCGCGCCTGGTCAGGACCGGGCTCAGCCGCGTCTTCCCTGCCCTGCGTCAACTGGCTAAATCGCTTCAGCGGCGTTGGCGGCGCTCCCTGCAGTTCCGCACGGTCCTCACCACGTTGCTGCTGTCCGTGACGTCACTCGCCGTGGTGGGCGCCTACCTGTCAAACCAGATCGCCAACAACCTCTTCCAGGAGCGCCTGACCCAGGCTGAGTCCGAGACCCGGTACAACGTCAAGCAGGTCCAGGACACTTTCGACGGCGCCCAGGTCACGGACCAATCCAGTGTTATCACCTTGGTCTACGACACCCTGACCGCAGTCGAGGGACGGGGAGACGTGATCCAGCGCCGCTACGTTTTCGAAGCGATGCCGGAGCAGACCAAGCCCCGGAACCGGTGGGTTGAGTCCAGGGCTTCGGACCAGCTGACCGTCAGTGTCATTCCGCCGGAACTGCGGAAGGCGGTCCAGCAGTCCGGCAAGGACCAGTACTGGGCCTCCACTGTTATTCCCGTAGGCACCGAGGACCGGCCGGGCATCGCAGTGGGCAACAAGGTGACCTTCAACGGGACGGTGTACGAGCTCTACCTGATTTACGACCTCAACACCGCACAGCAGACCCTGGACGAGATTCAGAGCGTGCTCTGGGCTGGCGGCGCGGTGCTGGTAGTGATAATCGGCGCGATCGCCTGGTACGTCACGCGTAACGTGGTCAGTCCGGTCAGCCACGCGGCTCTGGTATCGGAGAAGCTCGCAGCCGGCCAGTTGCAGGAGCGCATGGTGGTCAAAGGTGAGGATGAAGTGGCGCGGCTGGGAGCTTCCTTCAATCACATGGCGGCCAGCCTCCAGGAGCAGATCACCCAGCTGGCCACGCTGTCCCAGATGCAGCAGCGATTCGTCTCGGACGTGTCGCACGAGCTCCGGACGCCGCTGACCACTGTGCGCATGGCCGCGGAAGTCCTGTATGACGCCCGCCATGATTTCGATCCCATTAACAAGCGTTCTGCGGAACTCCTGTACAACCAGGTTGAGCGTTTCCAGTCGCTCCTTTCGGACCTGCTGGAGATCTCGCGCTTTGACGCAGGCGTGGCCGTGCTTGACGCCGAACCGGAAGACATCCTGCAGGTCGTTGCCCACGTCATCGAAGGAGCGGCGCCTGTCGCCGCTGAGTACGGTTGCGAGATCACGCTCCGGGCGCCTGCCGGTGGCATTGTTGTGGAAATGGACGCCCGCCGGATCGACAGGATCCTGCGGAACCTGATCCTGAACGCCGTGGAACACGGCGAAGGCAAGCCGGTGAACATTACTGTCGCCGCCAACCAGACCTCAGTGGGCATCGCGGTCCGTGACCACGGCATCGGAATGACCCCGGCGGAGGCTGCCCGTGTCTTTGACCGGTTCTGGAGAGCGGACCCCGCCCGGGCGCGGACCACGGGTGGCAGCGGCCTGGGACTCTCCATCGCCATGGAGGACACCAAGCTGCACAACGGCTGGCTGCAGGCCTGGGGAAAGAAGGGGAGCGGGGCTAACTTCCGGCTGACCATACCCTTGAGGCAGGGCGAGGAGATCGACAAGTCACCCGTACAGCTGGAGCCGGGGGAGATCGTCCTCTATGGCGCGCCGGAAGGAACGAACGCGCTGGTTCTGGACCGTCCGCCAGCTGATTTATCGGCCCCGGATGCCGGGCCTGCTCCAGACGGTGTGCCAGCCCCGGAAGGTGCGCAGGCTCCAGAGGAAGAGCAAAGAGGCGGCGATGGCACGTCCCAGGCCCGTTCCGCCGCCGCTGCAGCAGGGAAGGAGACGACATGATGCGAAAGAACCTCGTGATGCGGTACCGGCCTGGCGTACTAATGGTCGTACTGGTCCTCCTGCTTGCGTCATGCGCGCGCATACCCACCTCTGGTCCGGTAGGAAAAAGCAGCGAGGGAAGCGCGGGGAACGTCAGCGCCCCGGTCTTCCTTCCCGCGGGTCCCCAGTCCGGAGCTGACCCGGAAACCATCATTGAGGACTTTTATCGGGCAGGGAGCGGCTACGAGGATGACTACGCGGTGGCCCGCGAGTACCTCACGCAAGCCTCCTCCGTGGCATGGAAACCGGACCAGCGGGCCCTGGTGTACCGGGCGGCCAGGGTGGTGGCTACCAGCGTCGAAAACGTCTACAACTACGAACTGGACGTTGCCTACACTGTCGACGCGGACGGCATCGCCACCCAGAGCCCGGCGGGCACCATGGAGAACATTCCGGCCACAGTTTCCAAGGTTGATGGGCAATGGCGGATCTCAGCCATTCCTGACGGGACTGCGATTCCGGAGGAGACCTTTAAGGTAATCTATGGCGCCTACCCCATCTACTTCTACGATCCCAGCTTCACCTATGCCGTTCCGGACGTCCGCTGGTTCATCAAGAACAAGACTGTCAAGGCAATGACCAGTGCGCTGCTTGCCGGACCGGCGCCCTACCTCCGGGGCGCAGTGGTGAGCGCCTTCCCGTCAGGCATCAAACTGGCCAGGGAGTCCGTTCCGGTAGTGTCCGGGGCTGCACAGGTTGATCTGAGCGCCAAGGAACTCACGGAAGCGTCCACGGAGGACAGGCTCCGCATGCAGACGCAGCTCGCACTGACTTTCCGCAGCCAGCCCGATGTGGTCAACGTTGAGCTGCGCGCCAACCAAGACCTTGTCCGGGTGGACGACAACGGGTCGGTGCTGCCACCCGTACAAAACAAGAACGTACCCGCGCGCCAGATCGCCGTGAACGGAAAGGAACTGGTGCGTTATGAGAACAACAGGGTGTCCCCGCTGCCGGACATGCAGACCGTCTCGGCGCTTGGTCCGCGCTTTCCGGCGGAGTCGCCGGTATCCCAGACCGTCGCGTTCCTGAATGAGAGCAGAACCACCCTTTACAGCATGGTTCCCGGCCAGCCCGCCAGGGCCCTGACCACACGCAGCACTTTGACACACCCCTCCTTGAGCCTCAATGACTGGGTATGGGTCGCCGGGCCCGGTGCCGCCGGGGGGACGGAGATTGTGGCCTACCATCCGGCAGGGGTGGCGGAGGGCACAGTCGTTCCCACCGTCACCCTGGCGCCTTCCTGGCTCGCAGGCTGGACCATCAAGGACCTGAGGATTTCCCGGGAAGGGGTGCGCGCTTTGGTGATTTCGGAGCAGAACGGAAAGACGCGGGTGCAGGTTGCCGGGATCATCCGCAATGCCGATGGAACCCCGAGGGAGCTGACGTCACCCATAACGCTGGTGACGGACAGTGAGCCGGACCAGGGGGTCTGGGTCAACGAAACGACGGTTGCAGTCATGAAGGAGGCCCCGGCAGCGAATGTCACTCCGGAGCTGTTGTCACTTACGTCCGGACAGCCACAGCAGCTGGCGCCGTGGCCAGGCCTGGTGTCGCTCAGTGCGGGCAACGGACAGGAGGAGATTTACGGCCAGTCGGCCGAAGGAATCTTTCAGCGGCTCGGGAATGGCTGGTCCCCCCAGCTGAAGGGTCCCATCGATCCGTCTTTCCCCGGCTAGGGTGCGATTACCCCGTCAGCAGGCCGCGTTACCCACATATCGCCCCGAAGCCTTCCACGACGTCCGCTCCAGAGCGAGCATGGTGGTATGACTGATGGCTCACCTACCACGGGACCCGGCAGGGCCGTCGTTCCTGCAGATCCGGACCTTCTTCCGGCTGCGCCAAGACCCGCGAAGCACCGGGGGGAGCAGCAGCAGTGGGTCCTGAGGCTGGCTGACCAGGTGGCTGCAGCCGGGGCCGAGCTTCTGTCGCTTGCCATCCCCGTGGAGTGCGTCTGCTGTGGTGCCGAGGACCGGGCCCTCTGCGCTCCCTGTGAACGGCAGGTCAGGATATTGACCAGCCGGCCGTTCAGGGCGGAGGCGCAGGCCCCGGCGCTGATGGACGTTGACGGCGGGGTCATCCTCCCGGTGGTAGCCGCGGGGGTGTACCGCGAGGAGCTGGCGCAGGCGCTTCTTTCCTTCAAGAGCCATGGCCAGCACCAGCTGAAGTCGGTTTTGGCGAAAGGGCTGGGCGGGGCTGTGACCGCCGCGGCTGACGGCATGGACGCCGTCTTCCTGGTGCCCGTGCCCAGCAGTGCAGGAGCATTCGTGAAACGGGGGTTCAGCCCCGTCCATCTTCTGCTCGGTGCATTGAGGGGTGGGGGGAACCTGGCCTGCACACCTGTTCTTGACGTGCTTCGGAAGTCGCCACGCCGCGCCGTCGGGGAACAGCTTCCGGGTGGCCAAAAAGGCCTTGGTCGCGGGGCGAGGGCCAAGCGGGTCCGTGGATCCATGCGGGTCGCGGGATGGAAGCAGAGGAGCGTTGCCGGCCGGCGGTGCGTCATTGTCGACGACGTCCTGACCACCGGGGCAACGCTCTCGGAATCGGCCCGGGCACTGCATCTGGCGGGCGCCTTCGTGGCGGGTGCCGTGGTCCTGGCGGCGACACGCCCGCCGGATTCCGGGGCGTCGGCGTCGCCTCGGCGGGTACTGGCGGAAGGCACCATGACTTAGAAAAAAATAAACCGGGAAAGGATGAATAACGTGTGGCTATGAACTAACGTCGGTTGTGGGTACCAAGAACAGATGTACCTTTCGATGGCGGCTCGGAGAGGGGCTCGACTGTCAAGCAGATCGGCCTTAGGAAGTGCCGCCGTCGTGTCACCGAAGTCATTTGGAGGGCACCATGGAGTTTATGATCAGCGGACGAAATCTGACGGTCTCAGACCGCTTCCGCGAATACGCCGGCGAGAAGATCTCGAAGATCGAAGCGCTCGGCGACAAGGTCCAGCGGGTGGATGCGAAGGTTTCCAAGGAAACGAATGCCCGTCAGACTGGCGACCAGCTCACCGTTGAAGTGACTGTCCTGGGCCGTGGACCAGTGATCCGTGCCGAAGCCAGCGCCGCCGACAAATTCGCGGCGTTTGATCTCGCCTACAACAAGCTGCTTGAGCGGCTCCGCCGTGCGAAGGACCGTAAGAAGGTCCACCACGGCCGGCACACACCCAAGGCGGTCCGCGAAGCCACCGCAGCCTTGGAGCCTGCCAGTGCCCACGAACCAATTTATGCAGAGGCAAGCCACCGGAACGAACCCGGGGCAGCGCCTGCCGAGACGTCGCCTTATGAGGTCGACAATGACATTCCGGCCGGAGACTCTCCGGTGCTGATCCGGCGCAAGGTCTTTCCTGCCGCATCCCTCTCCCTCGACGACGCCGTGGACAACATGGAGCTCGTAGGGCACGATTTTTACCTTTTTGTGGACAAAGCTACCAATACGCCGTCCGTGGTTTACCGCCGCCGCGGCTGGACGTACGGGGTTATCACCCTGGACCACGAATGCGAACCTGGGGATAACGTGATTGAGGAGAAAATTATCGCTTACCGTTCCGCCGATGAAGCAGCAAAAGTCTAGGATGGTGAAGACCATCCAACGAGAGGACTGAGGTGGAAGCGACGCTGAGCCTGGACCAGGCCCGGCGGATCGCTTTGGCAGCCCAGGGACTCGACAAAGGACGGCCTGCCGGACCCGTGACATCACGGACGGTGGGCCGTACCTTTGCCCGGCTCCAGCTGGTCCAGATCGATTCCGTCAATGTGGTGTCCCGGAGCCACTTCCTTCCGTTTTTCTCCCGGCTTGGGAATTACGACCGCAGCATCCTGCAGCGTATGTCAGCCACGCACCCCCGACGCATGATCGAGTACTGGGCACATGAAGCCAGCTATATCCGGCCAGAGCACTTCCGGGATCTGGTCCTGTGGCAAAAACGCAAATGGGTGGGGGCCTCAGCAATGGAACCGGATCTGCGGGAGGGCGTAGCCGGGAAAATCCTGGCGGCACTTTCTACCGGCCGCCCCATGACAGCAGCCCAGCTGACGGCCAGGATCGGACACGTCGAGGACCGGCGGACGGACAACTGGGGATGGAACTGGAACGCGGTCAAAAGGGTCCTTGAGCATCTCTTCGAAGAAGGGCTGGTCTCCGCCGCTTCCAGAACCGACCAGTTCGAGCGCAGGTATGCGCTCACCGCGCGGGTGCTGCCGGGCCGCGACGCTGAACGGGAAGGCCCCCATGACCGGGATGCCGCCATGCACCGGCTCGTCGATGCCGCCGCACAGGCGCACGGTATTGGAACGGTGAGGTGCTTTGCGGACTACTTCCGGATTCCGGGAAAGGCGGTGGCCGTATCCGTGGACCACCTGGTGCGCAGCGGCAGGCTTGAACCCGTGACGGTAGCAGGCTGGGACAGGGAACTGTTCCGTCACGTGGATGCCAGGGTTCCCCGGAAGGCCGCCGGGCGCGCCCTCCTGAGTCCCTTCGATTCCCTGGTCTTCGAGCGGCGCCGGCTTGAAGAGCTCTTCGGCTTTCACTACCGCATCGAGATCTACACGCCTGAACCAAAAAGGCGATTCGGCTACTACGTCCTGCCGTTCCTCCTGCGGGACAGGATAGTGGCGCGGGTGGACCTTAAGGCCGACCGGGCGGCGGGCCGACTGCTGGTCAAGTCGGCCCATGCGGAGCCGAACGCCCCTTTGGACACCGCCGTCGAGCTTGCGGCCGAACTGAAACTCATGGCTGGCTGGCTGGGACTTGGGGAGGTGGTGGTTCACCCCGCCGGGGACCTGGCCGCGGTACTTGCAGCAGCCATTCGAGGGGATGATGGGGGTATCCGCTCTCAGGGAACAGAGGCAACGTGGCCTGTGTCTCTCCCGTAGACTAAAAACGCCAGAATTCGGCAGCATGAGACTGGGAGCATCTTCACGTGGCATCACTTATCGAAAAACTTCTCCGTACGGGTGACAAGAAAACCCTGCGGCAACTCCGGAACTATGCCGATTCCATCAATGCTCTCGAAGACTCGTTCAAAACCTTCACGGATGCCGAACTCCGTGAAGAAACGGACCGCCTCCGTGCACGGCACCAGGACGGGGAGAAGCTCGACGATCTTCTGCCGGAAGCCTTTGCCGCAGTGCGTGAAGCCTCATCCCGGACCCTTGGCATGCGTCACTTCGACGTGCAATTGATGGGCGGCGCAGCCCTCCACCTCGGCAATATTGCAGAAATGAAGACCGGTGAAGGCAAGACCCTCGTGGCCACCGCTCCTGCGTACCTCAATGCCCTAGCTGGAAACGGTGTCCACGTAGTCACGGTGAACGACTACCTGGCGGAGTACCAGTCTGACCTCATGGGCCGGGTTTATCGGTTCCTGGGGCTGACGAGCGGCTGCATCCTGTCCAACCAGGACCCGTCCGTCCGCCGGGAGCAGTACGCCGCCGACATCACGTACGGCACCAACAACGAGTTCGGTTTCGACTACCTTCGCGACAACATGGCGTGGGACCAGTCTGAACTCGTCCAGCGCGGGCACCACTTTGCCATTGTGGACGAGGTCGACTCCATCCTCATCGACGAGGCCCGCACCCCGCTGATCATCTCCGGCCCGGCCCAGGGGGATACAAACCGCTGGTACAGCGAATTCGCCAAGGTGGTGCTGCGGCTCCAGGCCGACCAGGACTACGAAGTGGACGAAAAGAAGCGCACCGTGGGCGTTCTTGAAACCGGCATCGAAAAAGTGGAGGACTACCTGGGTATCCAGAACCTCTATGAGTCCGCCAATACGCCGCTCATCGGATTCCTGAACAACGCCATCAAGGCTAAGGAACTGTTCAAGAGGGACAAGGACTATGTGATCCTCGACGGCGAAGTCCTGATTGTTGACGAACATACCGGCCGCATCCTCGCGGGGCGGCGCTACAACGAGGGAATGCACCAGGCAATCGAGGCCAAGGAAGGCGTCGAGATCAAGGCTGAAAACCAGACCCTGGCCACGGTGACCCTTCAGAACTACTTCCGCATGTACAGCAAACTCGCGGGGATGACCGGCACGGCCGAGACTGAGGCCGCCGAATTCATGGGCACCTACAAGCTCGGTGTCGTGGCCATCCCCACCAACCGCGACATGCAGCGGATCGACCAGTCCGACCTCGTCTTCAAAAACGAAACCGTGAAATTCGACGCCGTAGTCAAGGACATCGCGGAACGCCACGAGAAGGGCCAGCCCGTCCTGGTCGGTACTACCAGCGTGGAGAAGAGCGAATACCTCTCCAAACTGCTCGCCAAGGAAGGTGTCAGGCACGAAGTCCTGAACGCCAAGAACCATGCGCGCGAAGCCGCCATCGTCGCGCAGGCCGGCCGGAAGGGCGCCGTGACAGTTGCCACCAACATGGCAGGCCGCGGGACTGACATCATGCTGGGCGGCAACGCCGAATTCACGGCGGTTGCCGAGCTCGCCAAGCGCGGGCTGGACCCGGAGGAGAATTCGGAGGAGTACGAGGCCGCCTGGCCTGAAGCCTTGGAAGCCGCCAAGCAGGCAGTCAAGGACGAGCACGAAGAAGTCCTGGACCTCGGCGGGCTCTATGTGCTGGGAACCGAGCGGCACGAGTCCCGCCGTATTGATAACCAGCTTCGGGGCCGTTCCGGACGCCAGGGGGACCCAGGTGAATCACGGTTCTACCTGTCCCTGACCGATGACCTGATGCGGCTCTTCAATTCCGGCGCCGCCGAAAGGCTCATGAACAGCTCGGTGCCGGATGATGTTGCGCTGGAGTCCAAGCTCGTCTCCCGTGCTATCGCGTCGGCCCAGGGCCAGGTCGAGGGCCGGAATGCCGAGCAGCGCAAGAATGTCCTGAAGTACGACGACGTCCTTAACCGCCAGCGCGAAGCCATTTACGGCGACCGGCGCCGGATCCTCGAGGGAGACGACCTGCATGAGAAAGTGCAGTACTTCGTCGAAGACACGGTCACAGCCCTGATCGATGCCGCCACGGCTGAGGGGAACGGCGATGACTGGGATTACAACCAGCTCTGGACGAACCTGAAGACGCTGTACCCCGTGAGTGTCACGCCTGAGGACATTATCGAAGAGGCCGGCGGAAAGTCACGGCTGACGGTGGAGTTGCTTAAGGAGGAGCTGCTGTCCGACGCCCGCCTCGTGTATCAGGCCCGTGAAGAAGCAATCGGTTCAGAAAGCATGCGGGAGCTTGAGCGTCGCGTAGTGTTGTCGGTCATCGGCCGGAAATGGCAAGAACACCTTTACGAGATGGACTACCTGAAGGAAGGCATTGGCCTGCGTGCCATGGCCCAGCGGGACCCGCTGGTTGAGTACCAGCGGGAAGGTTTCATCATGTTCCAGAGCATGATGGAGGCCATCCGTGAGGAAAGTGTTGGCTTCCTGTTCAATCTTGAGGTGGAGGTCACCCCTGCACAGGATGTTGTGGTTGCCGATGCGGGCGGCGGCCACACGGAGCATGTCGAACCGCAGATCCACGCGGCGGGCCTGGAGGCCCCAGAGAAGCCGGCCCAGCTGCAGTACACCGCGCCTGGCGAAGACGGCGGAACCCAGACGCGCGTGGAGAGCCGGTCCTCTTCCCGTTCCGGCAACCCGGCAAAGGCGGCGGCACAGGACGCGGCCAAGCGTTCAGGCAAGAAAAAGCGGCGCTGACAGCCTGCGGGCAAGCGCAGATTGCACCAAGGGGCAGGACCCGGAGCGACAGTTCCGGGTCCTGCCTTTTTTGAGTCCTTCCCGCACTGGGGTCAGCCAACGACGAGCTCTGTCACCCGCCAGACCTGCTTGCTCCGTTCAAGCCTGATGGCCACCGCCCGTGCCCGGACGTCGTCAACCACCACGGCGCTGGCCTCGTAGACACCCGGCGCGACCTCACAGGCCCGGACCGAACGCACCACCGAATTCTTGTGAAGTTTGGCCAGCGACGGGGAAGCCGAGCGCGCCAGTTCTCGACGGATCAACGATGCGCGGTGATGCAGTACTGCGAGGCACCGCGGGTCCAATCTCCGCGATAGCTGGTGGACGGGCCGGATACCGGCGAGGACCTCCATGGCGGCTTGCACGGTGCTCCGTGCGAGAGCCCGGATTTCTTCGTCCTGGTCACGTACTCGGAGAGGGTGGAGGGGACTATCTGGCCGCGGTGCTTGCCGCGAAGCTGCTCTCCGGATGCCGTTGGCTGCGGCCGTTCCGATCGGTGTTACTGCACTCATGATTTCCCCTTGTTTGGTTGCGGATTCGCGTGAGACTGTCGGCTAGGCAGCGGAGGGTGGTTTGAGGATCTGGCCGGGCAGCAGGACATCCGGGTTCTCCCCGATGACGGCCTGGTTGGCCTCGTACCAGCGGGGCCACTGAAGGGCAACATCGACGTCCGTTGCCGTGGGCCCGAGCTCGCGCGCAGCGATGTCCCAGAGGGTATCTCCGGCCAGCACCGTAAATTCGCCGTGATTTTGGAGCGGAAGTTGCGCGGTGCGGACCGGCTGGGCCGCGAGAAGTCCAGGATCGGTCACTGGGGCGTTGGGCCGCCAGTCTGGTTGAATTTCCGATACCGGGCACGGTTCGCCTGTTCCGTCTGTTACGTCCGTCGGGGCCCAGTCCGCCGATACCGCTACTTCCTGGGTCGGCAACCATGCCGGACCGGCGGGTAATGGCTCGGCGGCATTGGCCAACGGAGCGGACAGGAGCTGGACAGAAAGCGCGGCGAGGGCAAGGCGCCGCATAAAGGCAGGACAGAGTCTGCCGGCGGCTGCCGCGGCCGTTCTACTGCCCCTCCCCTCAAGGACAGCGGCCAGGGTGGCCAGGAGCATGGACAGGACCCACCATCCAACGATGGCGAGTCCACCGGCATTTGCGAATGCGCCCAGGAGGTCGTCGACGTCGGGCGATTGCCGGCGGTCGGCAGACAGGCGCCACTGATCCACAAGTCCCGAACCCGTGACCAGCAGAAAGGAACCGAGAAGCAAGAGCACTGCGGCCATGGCGGCGTCGGCGCCAACTCCACGGTTTTTTCCTTCAACCATGACGATCCTTTATGTTTGATGCATTTTGATGCAGTTTGTTATAGATGGCTTCAGTTTGCCTTACATACTCGATTTTTGTCCAGACGTTGGATACAACTCGCTCGGCGAATTGACCGCAACGCAGCCATCGCCCTACGCTGGCGCCATGCGGTGGGATTCACTCTTCAATGACATGGAGTCACAGTTCGCCGAAGGGGACAGGCTGTCCCTGGAAGCCGAAGTCACGGAACGGGCCAGGATTGAGACGGCCGCCGTACATCTGGCTGATAGGCTGCGCGGCTCGTTAGGAGCCCACGTGGCTGTGCACCTCGCCTGTCGAACGGTCTTCGAGGGGACGCTCAGCCATGCAGGGGCGGATGCGCTGGTCCTGAATGAGGCGCGACATCAGGTTCTGATCCCGTACGCTGCCGCCGCTCGGTACGTGGGCCTGGGCCGGCTGTCGGTCGGCGAGCCGTCGGTCGTGCGGCGCGGCATCGGTTTGTCTCATGCCCTCCGCGGCCTTGCCCGCGACAGGGCCCAGCTCACAGTGACTCTCAGGGGCGGTTCGGCTCAGGACAGCGGATTGCTTGGCGTCATCGACAGGGTGGGCAGGGACTTCTTCGACCTTGCCTCGTTGAGCGTCGGCGAAGCCCGACGTGCGTCGCAGGTGAAACAGGTTTCCAGCATTCCGTTTGGCGCATTGGGTGCCATTAGGTCGCCGCGGACGTGAGCGGCATTGCTACCGCCGCCGCGGAGGCAGGGGAACTGGCGGCGAGGTCATGTCATGTCGGGTGAGCCCGGGTCAGACCGACTTCGATTTGGCTTCCTGGATCATTCGGCTGGCTTCGGCGTAGCGTTCCTCGATGTACTGCTCAAGCATCTTTTCTTCCACCCGCCACTGGCCCCGTCCGCCCACCTGGATTGCCTTGAGCTCTCCGCTGCGGACGAGCGCATACGCCGCGGGTGAATTGATCTGAAGCTGTTCGGCGACATCTGCGAGTGTGAGGAATCGGGGCATGCAACCATTTTGCCACTGCAGGGGCAAATGGGTGGCGTTATCCACAGTTTGATGCGGTTTGGTTTCTTGACTTTCTGTTAGGCCAACCTTGCCGTCACAATGAGGGTGTTCGGCGCAATCAGCCGTCGGGTGCGGAGCAAGGGGGAGAAGACGCATGAGTCCTGATGGGGCGGCCACTGGCGCAAGGTTGAAGCGGCCATCATGGAAAGATCCCCGGCTGCTGGTAGGGGTGCTGCTGGTTCTGGCATCTGTTGTGGGCGTCATCTCACTCGTCGGCAGCGCTGACCGGACCACGGAAGTGTATGCAGCCAAGGACTCCATTGCGGTAGGTGAAAAGCTGACCCCGGATAACGTCGTCCATGCCAAAGTCCGGCTTGGTGAGACTGAGGAGCACTATGTGACGGTGGAATCCGGGCTGCCCGAGGGGTTGGTCGCTGTCCAAAGAATCGGGAAAAACCAGCTGGTTCCAAGGGAAAGCCTCGGCAAGGTGGACGCGCTGGACCGTAAACCAGTAGCCGTGACCATAGAAGAGAGCCTGCCGCCCCAGGCCATTGCCGGTACCAGGGTAGACGTCTGGGTTGCCTTGCCGGATGCACGGAACGGGTTCAGTGAACCGAAGCTGCTGCTTCCCGGCGCCGAAATTGCCCAAGTGACCAGCGGATCAACCACTCTGGGGTCTTCCCGGAATACGGTGCTTATGGTCCTAGTCGCGGACAACCAGATGCCTGCGTTACTGGGGGCACAGGCGAACCACGCCAAGATTTCCGTGGTGTGGAATCCGGGTGGGGGAGCTTCATGAGCATTCCCGTGGTGACTGTGGGGCAGGCGCAGGAAGATCTCGTGGGCGGACTGGAAAGGCTTCATGGCTCCGTGACGGTCGTACGCCGGTGCGCCGAGCTGACCGAACTGCTCGCGGCCTGCCAGAGCGGACTGGCGCTGGCCGCCGTCGTTGCCGAAGGTTGCGAGGAGCTGTCGGCTTCGCTCGTTGACAGGCTAAGCGCGGTTGGGGTTGCCATCATTGCGCTGACTGACAGTCCGGCTGAAGCTGCGAGGCTACGGGGCATAGGGGTGGCCTCAGCGCTGTCGGGAATCGAATCCGCGGCCCTGGCGGGACGGATCGCCGAGGCCGTCTCCCAGCTGACCGGTTACGGACAGTCCACGGATTCCGGGAGTGGTCTGGCGGACACAGGCGCTTCGCTCAGACAACTTCCAGCTGCCTCATCCGACGTTCCTCCTCCTGCCGGATCGGGGAAAATCGTTGCCGTCTGGGGGCCGGCCGGATCTCCGGGGCGTACCTTTGTTGCAGCCAATATGGCCGGGGAACTGGCTGCTGAAGGCAAGTCGGTCCTCCTCATTGACGCCGACAGCTATGGAGCAAGCATCGCTGCTGTCCTTGGCCTTCTCGATGAATCTGCAGCCCTGGCCCAGGCGTGCAGGCTCGCGGACCAAGGGCTTCTGGACACCGAAGCGCTGCTCCGCGTGGCCGCGCCCGTAGCCACCAGGCTTGGAACGTTCCGGGTCCTGACCGGCATCACGCGGTCCGACCGCTGGACCGAGCTCCGGCCGGCGGCGCTGTCCCTGGTACTGGAGCGCGCCAGGGACATTGCTGACGTCGTGGTGGTGGATACCGGATTCTGTCTCGAAGCTGATGAAGAGCTCAGCTTCGACACCATGGCGCCCCGGCGGAACGCTGCCACCCTGCGCAGCCTTGAGCTCGCGGACACTGTGTACGCGGTCGGTTCCGCTGACCCGGTCGGGGTGCCGAGGCTGGTCCGTGGCCTGGCTGAACTGGCAACGGCTGTTCCGCACGTTTCCCCGGTTGTGGTGATGAACAAGGTGCGCGCGGCGGCAGTCGGCAGGTCGCCGGAACGGCAATTGCGTGATGCATGGGACAGATATGGCCCCTCCTCCCCAATTATCGCCTTCCTGCCAGCTGACGGTGCTGCTGCCGATGCCGCTTTGCTTGGTGGGTCATTGCTGCTGGAGACAGCTCCCGATTCGGAACTGCGACGGGCTATCGCCGATTTGGTTTGTGCACCTGCCCAACGAATTTCGCGATCCTCTGTATTTCCTTACACAGCGAGGCGTCGGGTAAAGGGTTAGGCTCACCATAAGAGCTGCAAAGGTGCAGCATCAATCTTGTGATGGAGGCGTTTGTCGATGTCGTCTGGATCCAGCGTGGAGGATCAGCCCCTTTCCATTGGAGACCGTGAAGGTTTCCTCGGGGACTACTACCAGCACCTAGCCGAAGAGGACGCCCGAAGCTATCCGCAGGAACTTTTGGCTGCCCGGGCCGAAAACCACCGACAGGTCGCATCCGTCCGGTTGCCAGGCCAGGCAAGAATATCCATCATCAACGAGGACGACAGCACTGTCGTCTACGTCGTAACGGACGATATGCCTTTCCTTGTCGACTCTGTCAATTCAGAGCTGGTTCGCCAAAACGCGGCAATCCACCTCGTCCTGCACCCGCTGTTCGTCGTCAGCCGAAACCGTGAAACCGGCCAGCTCGTCAAGGTGGACCGGGTTCCTTCACATATCGGAATTTCGAGCGGTGACACCGCCGCCATGCCGAGCGTGTCCCACCTGATCACCCAGGGCGAGAACGCATCGCACATGGAGTCGTGGATTGCAGTGGAGATCGGACGTGCCGACGACGATGCACGGGCGGCATTGCTCAAGGGGCTGGAGCGCGTACTCGGTGACGTCCGAGCCGCTGTCGAGGATTGGCCCAAAATGCGGAACAAAGCCCGGCAGATCGCCGAAAGCCTCGACAAGGTAGCCAACCCGGCACAGATCGTCGAACTCAGGCAAGCCCAGGACCTGCTCCGCTGGCTGGACGAAGGAAATTTCACCTTCCTGGGCTACCGCGAATACGACCTCGTCAATGTCGACGGAGAAGATGTCCTGGAACCCCGTGACGACAGCGGGCTCGGCCTGCTCCGGGCGGCGGCTGACTCACACCACGTCCAGCACCTGACTGAGGCCGGCCGGAACAAGGCAAGGGAAAAACGTGCGCTGGTCATCACCAAGGCCAACTCGCGGTCCACCGTTCACCGTTCTGCCTACCTTGACTACATAGGCGTCAAGAGTTTCGACGCGGCCGGAAACGTCAATGGCGAGCGCCGCTTCATTGGCCTCTTTGCGACAAGCGCCTACGCCGGCTCAGTCAGGAACATCCCGATTGTCCGGGAGAAAGTGGACGCCGTGCTGGGCGGCGCCGGGTTCCCTCCGGATTCGCATTCCGGCAAGGACCTGTTGGGAATCCTGGAAACGTACCCCCGCGACGAGTTGTTCCAGATTGAAATTCCCGATCTTGCAGCCACAGCAACCGGCATCCAGAGGCTGCAGGAGCGTCGGCGCACGCGGCTGTTCCTCAGGCCTGACATCTACGGCAGGTTCATGTCCGCCGTCGTCTACCTTCCCAGGGACCGCTACACAACCAACGTCCGCCTCCGCATCGAGGAAGAGTTGCGGGAGACGTTCCAGGCCGTGTCCATCGACTACGAGGCCAGGATGACCGAGTCCGCCCTTGCCCGGCTCTTCTTCCGCATCCGCCTGCCCAAGAACGCTGAGGTCAGCCACGTCAATGCCGAAGAGCTGGAGAAACGGCTGGTCCGCGCGGCGCGTTCCTGGAGCGAGGGGATCGCAGAAGTCCTGAGGGGGAGCGGCACCGATGAGCACGCCAAGGAGCTCGCTGCCATCTGGTCCGAAGCTTTTCCGGCCGGATACCGCGTGGACTACGAGGTCGAGGATGCCCTGCAGGACATCGCCCGCTTCGAAGAATACGGCGCGGAAGCGGAGCGGGCCGCGGGAGCCAGGCAGCAGCGCCCGGGGGTCCATGTCTATCTCCCCGAAGGTGCAGGCGCCACCCTGGAGGAAGACGCACGGGTCAAGCTTTACATGCTGGAGCCCAAGAGCCTCAGCCAGATTCTGCCGTACTTCCATAACCTGGGACTTGAGGTCCTGGACGAGCGGCCCTTCGAAATAGAGACCGCAGACCGGCGCGACTTCTTCCTCTACGACCTGGGTCTCAAATACCCTTCGGGGGTCGATCCAGTGTCCACTGGCCAGCTGCTCGCCGACTCGTTCGGAGCTGCCGTGTCCGGCGCCGTTGAATCCGATGCCTTCGACCGGCTGGTGCTGCGCGAGGGTATGCAATGGCGGCAGATTACCGTCCTGAGGGCCTACGCGCGGTACATGCGGCAGATGGGAAACACCAACTCCTTTGAGTTCATGGCGGACACCCTGCTGGCTAATCCGGAGGTCACCAAGGGCCTGAGTGCGCTGTTCGCAGCCCGCTTCGATCCCGTACTAAGCGGGGATGAACGCACCAAGGTCCAGGAAAGGGTCCGGGGGGAACTGGCGGCTGCGATTGAGCAGGTTGCAACGCTCGACGCCGACCGGGTCCTGCGCACGTTCGTCAACCTGATTGAATCCACCCTCCGCACCAACTACTACCAGTACAAGCCGCACCTGAGTTTCAAGCTTGATCCTGCGCACATCGAAGGGCTTCCTTTCCCCCGGCCGATGTTCGAGATCTGGGTCTATTCTCCCAAGGTCGAAGGCGTCCACCTCCGCTTCGGCAAGGTGGCCCGCGGCGGCCTTCGCTGGTCGGACCGCCGCGAGGACTTCCGGACCGAGATCCTGGGATTAGTGAAGGCACAGACCGTCAAGAACGCGGTCATCGTTCCCACCGGCGCGAAGGGCGGCTTCTTCGCAAAGCAACTTCCGGACCCCGCGGCGGACCGTGCCGCCTGGATGGCCGAGGGTATCGAAAGCTACAAGACCTTCATCCGCGGCCTGCTGGACCTCACTGACAACCTCGTGACCCGGCCCGACGGCGAGACCCTCGTGCCGCCGTCGGACGTGGTGCGCCACGACGACGCCGATTCCTACCTTGTGGTGGCGGCGGACAAGGGGACAGCGACGTTCTCTGACATCGCCAATGGACTGGCCGCCGAGTACGGCTTCTGGCTCGGCGACGCGTTCGCATCAGGCGGCTCGGTGGGCTACGACCACAAGGTCATGGGCATCACAGCCCGCGGTGCCTGGGAATCGGTGAAGCGCCACTTCAGCGAGCTTGACCTGGACACCCAGACCCAGCCGTTCACGGTGGTCGGTGTCGGGGACATGTCGGGTGACGTATTCGGCAACGGCATGCTGCTGAGCCACCACATCCGGTTGCTCGCCGCCTTCGACCACCGGCACATTTTCCTGGACCCTGCCCCGGATGAGGAGTCATCGTTCGCTGAGCGCCAGCGGCTGTTCGAATTGCCGCGGTCATCGTGGGACGACTACGACAAATCGCTCATCAGCGAGGGCGGCGGCGTTTTCCCCCGCCAGGCCAAGGTCATCCCCGTCTCGCCGCAGGTCCGTGCCGCGCTGGGTCTCCATGATTCAACCACGGAGCTGAGCCCGCCCGAGCTCCTCCGCGCCATCCTGCTCGCACCTGCCGATCTCCTCTACAACGGAGGGATCGGGACCTACGTCAAGGCCAGCACCGAGTCGAACGCCTTGGTGGGCGACAAGGCCAACGACGCGATCCGTGTGGACGGCAAGGATCTGCGGGTGAAGGTGGTCGGTGAAGGTGGAAACCTGGGCATGACGCAGCGCGGTCGCATCGAGGCAGCACTCCAGGGTGTCATCCTCAACACCGACGCCATCGACAACTCCGCGGGCGTGGACTGCTCGGATCATGAGGTCAACATCAAGATCTTCGTCGACCGGATGGTGGCCGCGGGCAAGCTGACTCCGGAGGAACGCCCCGGCTTCCTCGCGTCCATGACGGAAGAAGTAGGCCGGCTGGTCCTTGAAGACAACGTGGACCAGAACATCCTGCTCCTTAACGACCGCATGCGCGTTGCCGAGTGGAGCCCCAGCTATGAGCGACTGATGGACTGGCTGGAAAAGAGTGCGGACCTGAAGCGCGAGCTTGAGGCCTTGCCGACTACCGAGACACTGCGGGAACGGTTGAATCAGGGCCAGGGACTGACCTCCCCGGAACTGTCCGTGCTGGCGGCGTATGCGAAGATCGAGCTGGCTTCGGCGCTGCGCGAGAGCGACCTCGCCGACGACCCGTGGTTCCGGCGGACACTCCGCGCCTACTTCCCGCAGCAGCTCCGGGAACGCTTCGACGCGGAGCTCGATACCCATCCGCTGCGGCGCGAAATCATTGCCACGGTGGTCGCCAACGACATGGTCAACATGGGCGGGATCACCTTCGCCTTCCGCACCATGGAGGAGACGTCAGCCACCGAGGTGGCAGTGGCCAGGGCTTTCGTCGCGCTCAGGGAAATCTATGAGCTGGACGTCATGGTGGGCGAGCTTAACAACCTCCCGGCGTCGTTCCCGACCGAACATTGGAGCACTGTCCATCTGGACATCAGGCGCCTGCTGGACCGCGCCGTCCGCTGGCTACTCGGGCAGGGCGGTGTGTCACGCCCCATTGCGGACATTGTCGCTGAGTTTAAGCCGCTCATGGGTCCGATGCGCGCCCGTCTGCTTGACTACCTGCGCGGGGACGACCGCGAACGCGTCGCCGGCTGGCTGGAAAAGGGACGCGAGTGGGACCTGCCCGAAGGCATAGCACTCCGCTGGGCTGAGCTCTTCGAGAGCTTCGTCCTCCTGGACATCGCCAGGATCGCGCACGTCCGCAAAGATCCCGTCGAGGAGATCGCAGCCGTGTACTACACCGTGTTCAACCGCTTCCACGCGGATTCGCTTCTGGAACGGATCAGCAGCCTGCCGCGGCAGGACAGGTGGCAGGCTCTGGCCAGGGCGGCCCTGCGGGACGACCTGTATTCCACTGTTTCGGACATGACGACGGCGGTGCTTGAGTCGACGCGGTCTGAGGACTCTGCCGAGGACCGGCTGAGGGCGTGGGAAGGCCAAAATGCTGAGCAGCTGGGCAGGGCCAAAACCATGTTCGATGAGGTCAATTCGCTCGAAGCCGACGATATGGCTTCACTGTCGGTAGCATTGAGGCTCTTGAGGTCAATCGTCCGGCGCTAGGAATTTCCGCGTCGTAACTGGAGGTGCAGTGGCAATCTTTACGGACCCCATCAGGGAACATGCTGATTTCGGGCCGGGCGATGCCGAATGGCTGCACCTCCTCGTGGGCGACTGGCAAATGGTCGCCGACCTTGCTTTTGCCGACCTGGCCTTGTGGTTCCCGCATCCGGAACTCGGGTACGTGGCCTTGGCGCACGTCCGGCCGTCCACGACGCATACCGTCTTTCACGGAGACTTCGTGGGAGAGGGCATCCGTTCCGATCTGCAACCCCTGGTGGACAAAGCTTGGGCCAGCCGTTCCATCGAGCGGTCCAGTGAAACCAACTGGAGCAGCGACATGGCGCTGAGGGTGGAAGCTGTTCCGATGGTCCGGAACGGCCGGACCCTTGCTGTCGTGACCACCCATATGGACCTGTCCAGCTCCCGGATGCCGTCCCGTCTGGAACTCACCTACCGTCAATGTGCCTATGACCTGCTCCGGATGGGCACGCTGGGATTGTGGCCCGATTTTGCCTCGCCGACCGGCTCGCGACGTGGCGCGCCGCGTGTGGGCGATGGCCTGATCAGACTCGATACCGAGGGCATCGTGCAGTATGCGAGTCCCAACGGGGTGTCCGCCTTCCGGCGCCTGGGCGACGGCGAGTCCCTTGAGGGCCGTTCCTTGGCCGAGGTGACCGCGAGCCTGCTCAAGGACCGGCGCATGGTGGACGAGACCTTGCCTCTGGTGGTGACCGGGCGGATGCCGTGGCGGAGCGAGATCGAATCCCGCGGGGTGAGTCTTTCGTTGCGGGCCATTCCGCTCCGCGATGAGCAGCAGCGCTTTGGCGCCCTGGTGCTGTGCCGTGACGTTTCGGAGCTGCGGCGGCGGGAGATGGAACTCGTGACCAAGGACGCAACCATCCGCGAAATCCACCACAGGGTCAAGAACAATTTGCAGACGGTGGCCGCCCTGCTGCGGATGCAGTCCCGCCGGATGGTCAGCGATGAAGCCAAGCAGGGCCTCGAACAGGCGATGCGGCGTGTGGCAACCATCGCCCTGGTCCACGAGACCCTCTCGCAGGGCTTGGCGCAGAGCGTTGATTTTGACGAGCTGATCGGCCGCCAGTTCAGGCTCTCGGCTGAGGTCGCATCGCCTTCGCAGCAGGTGAAAACCGAGCGGTCCGGGCTCTTCGGTGAGCTACCCAGCGACTTCGCCACGCCGCTGGCGCTGGTCATCAACGAATTGGTGACCAACGCCGTCGAGCATGGCCTTGAGGGCAGGGCCGGAACGGTCTGGCTCCTCGCTGATCGTTCCGAGGAGGAAGACGGCGAAGAGCTCCTGACCGTCACTGTGGCCGATGACGGAGTCGGCCTGCCGGACACGCCCCATCTGGAAGGCCTGGGCCTGCAGATCGTCCGCACGCTGGTCACCAGTGAACTTGGCGGCTCTATCCAGTGGCAACCGCGGGAAGGCGGGGGAACAGCAGTGCAGATCCGGCTGAGCCTCGCGGCCAGGTAGCCGCTCCTGGGCCCTGCCGTCCTGGCGGGAAAGTGTGTTGCTGCTGGACCCTCCTGGTGGTGGGGAGTCCGGAGAACTTAAAGGCAATGGCCGCGACCCTCTGGGTCGCGGCCATTGCCTATTAAGTTGCTTTCCGCCCGTCAGGATGCGCGGCGTGCTCGTGCCGCCCGGCGCTTCAGGGCGCGGCGCTCGTCTTCGCTCATTCCGCCCCACACACCAGCGTCCTGTCCGGATTCGAGGGCCCACTGCAGGCAGGTGTCGACAACCGGGCAGCGGCGGCAGACGCTTTTGGCTTCCTCGATCTGGAGAAGGGCAGGGCCCGTATTTCCGACCGGGAAAAACAGTTCGGGGTCTTTGTCGAGGCACGCCGCGCGGTTACGCCAATCCATGCTGATCAGTTGCTCCATTTCTGGGAAGAGCCCTTTGTGAAATTATTCACTAGGGGCTACAAAGGAAAGGGGCCCGTCGGGCCCCCTTGGTCATCTGAATTAAGCCTGTCATGTTAACGCTGTGTAAACAAGGGGTAATAAGGCTCGATATCCCTGGAACGCTGAGCGATACATCACATCTGTGCTGATGGCCTTCACCACTGTCCGACTATGTCCGGTAGGGTGCCAGTGTGTCAAGACCCCCGCTGAACCCCGAAAATCCGTCGCCCGACGCCTCCTCTGACGGTACTGGCTCCCCAGACGAGCAGGAACAACTGACGCCTTCGGGCCCCGCGCGGCCTCGGGCCCTGACGGTCATAGCCCTGATCGTGGCGGTTGAAGCGACAGGCCTGTTGATCGCAGCGTGCTGGTATGGGTACCAGCTGGTCACAGGCGCACCGGTCCTCTCGTTTTGGGGTGCTGTCTTTACCCTTGGGCTTCTGCTCGCATTCTCCGTATGGCTTTATGCAGTGGGCCACTTCCTCTTCCGTGGGTACCGCTGGACCCGGGCGGCGGCCCTGGTTGCTCAATTGATTGTTCTGACCATTGGGTTCCCGACCCTGACTGGCGGGCTGGTATGGGCAGGGCTTGCCATGGTGGTGCCGGCGCTGACTGCCATTGTGCTGCTCTTCGACAAACGCGTCATCACTTATGCGTCCCGGACAGGTGGGTCATCGCCAGCCTTGTGATGCCAGGTTGGTGTCATCCGGCCTTGGGCGTCCCGCTTGGGGGCGGTCCCGGGGTCTAGGGCGTTTCCCGTTGCGGCCGTGCCGTGCCGGGCAGGGCTGGGGGAGCCCAGGCCAACTGGACAGGCGTCGACCGGCCGTCAGCGATCAGGACGCTCCGGCCCGGCGGCGGATTGGATTCCACGTCAAACCGAACACCAAAGACATCGCCGTCCATGAGCGTGCGCGGGGCGATGAGCAAACCGGTCCCCACTCCTCGTGCGCTCAGCACCAACGGAACCCGCTGGATAAGCATCGGGCTGAAGTTTGCAGTCAGGACCACGGCGAAGCCCATCGCGTTGAGCTCAGCCAGGTCCTGGTTCGCGGCCGCCGGCAGCAGATCGGCGTCATCAACCAGTGCGATGGAACCACGTTCAAGCTCGCCGGCAGCAGCCGCGCCGAGGACCTCCGCCCAGTAGTCGCACGGGTCTACGCCAGCTTTCGGTGAGAGCCAGCGGCCTGCACCGTTGTTGAGCCGTGGCAGTAACTGCAAAAGGTTCGATTTGCCCGAGGACGGGCCGCCCAGGGCAGCAAGGACTCCGCCCGCCGGCAGGCGCAGATAGACAGGTGCCAACTCGTCGCCGCCCACTCCTACGCACAGAATATGATGCCGTCGAGTTGCCGGGCCAGGTTGTCCTGCGCCGGACTGTTTCTCAAAGATCGGGGCACCGTCCCTTGCCGCCTGAGCCAGGACTTCGAGGACGGACACCTTAGCCGGTAGCGGCTCTACCCTGAAGGGACGACTGAGTGGGGGAAGGTGCCGTGCGCCTGGTACAGGACAGACCTCCCCGGCGTCCAGGGAAGGGGCGAGAAACTGGCACACCGCCACCTTGCCCACCGAGAGGGCACCGAAGGCCACTCCGCGTCCCCGCAGAGCGGCAGTCTCCGGCATTCGTGGCCAGGTGACACGGCTGTCCTCGCTGGATCCAGTCGGAAAATAGACGCGGCTTTGAATCGACGCGAAGAATCTGGCAGTCACCAGTTCACGCTGGCCGGAAAGAAGTACGGTGAGTCCCGCCTGGCCGCCGTTCCGGACAAGATCGTGGACTAAATCCTCAGCCCAAGCCAGGGGACCGGAACGGAAGGCCGAGACCCACGACCCCCATCCCGCGATGACCAGGACAAGCGGCGGGGCGTCGAGGGCGGAACGGCTCAGCCGATCGGATTGCTCCCGAGTCAGGCGCTCCAGTATGCGGACCGCTCGCCGCAATTCATGAAGGCCAGCCCGCGCACCTACCCTGTCGTGTGTGGCCATGCGGTTGAAAGTGTTGTCCGCGTCGAGGATATATAGATGCGATTCAGTGGAATGGCAAGCCAGCCCATCAACAGCCAACCCGAGCGCATCGCGGGCGCCTGACTCGGATCCGCCGATGAGGGCAAGGTGTCCATGACCGGCGGGTTCCCAGCCGAGAGGTACAGTCCGCTGTTCTTCGGGCACGTCCATGAGGCCAAGCTGGATCGACCAGCCGCTCTTGTTGGGGGGCTGCATCGATGCTCGGGCAGCTGCTGTCAGGGCTGGTTCTGTCCCGGCCAGTTCTCTCATGTCCGCTTCTGAAAGGATGGCAGGCAGTGGTGCCGCAACCGGTCTACGAACGGCTTGTCCGCCCATGGACGTCCACAGGTCCTTCAAGGCGGTGATCAGGGGAGCTGTGTCCAGCGCGGGCGTCATACCCGGTGGACCGGATGCCGCGACGCCGCTGCCTGCCGAGAACTCAAGCGCCTCGGTGGCAAGCCTGATCCTGATTCCTTTAGATTCTGCTTCGACGGCCGCGCTGCCGAGCGAAGCAGCTTGAAACTCCTGTGCCGCTTCCATCCCTCGAGCCAGATAGGCCCTTCCAGGGGTGTCCACGCTGATTGCGGCTGCGGCCTTGGAGTTGATGATGTCCACGGATTCCACCTCGGACTGCACCCGCAGGGCGATGCTGGTGGTGACGTTCGCGCGAATATCCTGGGTCAGTGCACCCTGAGGACGCTGCGTCGCCATGATCAGGTGGATGCCCAGGGAGCGGCCGATTGCTGCGATCCTCATGAGTTCGCGCAGGGCCTCGGGTGCGTCCTCCACCAGCATGCGAAATTCATCGATGACCAAAACGAGGTGGGGGAGCGGTGTGTCCTGGCCAACCGGGGAAGCCCGGTAGGACGTCAGATCGGGGGCCTGGACTGATGCAAGGAGTTCTTCGCGAAGCCTTATCTCCGCGCGGAGTGACGTGAGCGAACGTTCGAGCTCATGGCTGGTCAGGTCGGTGATAATTCCAACGCCGTGGGGGAGGCCGGTCAAGGGGCCGAGGCAGGAACCGCCCTTGAAGTCAACAAACAGGAAGTTGATGCGGTCCGGCGGGTAGCTGAGGGCCAGCGCCAAGGTCAGGCTGCGCAGAAGTTCCGACTTGCCTGAACCGGTGGTGCCGGCGACCAGGAGGTGGGGTCCATCGGTCTGGAGGTCCAGAACCCGTTTTCCGTCGGTGCCCTGTCCGACAGGAACAACGAGCCCTTGGCTCAAACGGCTGGCTGCCCACCGTGACGACGTATCCGCCGGCGACAGCGGGAGTACGTCTGCCAGCGAACATGATGCTGGAATCACTCCGCCACTGTTGACGGGGCCGGCAGCACCTCTTGCGCGTCGGCGGCAAAATCGGCTGAAGACTTGATCAGGCACAAGATCCGGTACGAAGCGGATGCATTCCGTAGGTGTCCGGAGCAGCGATCGGCGTCCGTCAAGTTCGACGTCCGCTGCCATCGTCGCGCCGTCGCCTCGTCGGAGGTGGATGACCTGCCAGTTCTCCCGGACAGCATGCGCGATATTCCCGGAACCGGTGTCGCAGGCGTCCCCGCTAGTGAGAATGAGCACCGCATGGCGATACGACGGCTCGTAACCTCGGACCAGCACTGCCTCCAGTGTTTCGCGGCTGGCTGTAAGAGTGACGCCAGGCAGGTAGCGCGCGGCCAGGGGAAGTTGCTCCGCTTCGCCGTGGACCACCACGAAGGTATCGCGGCCTCGCGGGTAGCCCCGCAGTTGCATGAGGACGGAACGGACCAAGGCGTCAATGGCGGCCCTCGGGCCCCGGACTGTGGTTAGTGGCCTCGCGGGGTCCAGGGTCAGCGGCATCAGCCCGGCAGACGGGACGGCTCTCTCCGGATCTGCTGGTTCGAAGCGAATATTCGCGTCCTGTACCGCTTGGCCAAGCCGGAGCCAGAGGCCCTCATCTGCGGCTTTCTGCATACTCAGTCCTTCGGGCGAAAGTTGCCCAGCCATTGCGAGGTCAGAAAGCGGGGGCGCGGATCGTCGTCGTCGTTCTTTGTCCTCCCGGACGGCGGCCGCAACCGCTGCGGCAAGTGCCAGGCGCTGCCTCCGCCCGGAAAAAATGGGGACCACCATGGATATTGCCGAGACCGCGGTGAACGCCAGGAACATCCACGTACCAGTGAAGACAGCTAATCCCACGCCAAGGACGAGAGGGAGCGCAGCCGTAAGGAGCAGGACGGATCGGTAGCCCGTGTCTACGTGCCGGCTGACAACCAGCGGTTGTTGGACGGAGCTGCCCGCCTCATCCAGGTCCGGGGCAGGTGAACTGAGAAAAATGAGGGACAACGTGGAACTCCCGCATCGGATGGTGGAGCACGTGGATACGACGGCGTTCCTCACTCGCTCGCCGTCCACTTCCGTCCCATTGGCACTGTCGAGATCAACGATCGTGATGGCAGTATCCGTGACAACGAGGCGCGCATGTTCCCTCGAAAGCTCCGCATCGGGGATGACGATATCGGTGCCGCTCCGCCCGATGGTGTAGGTTCCTCGCTTCAGCGGAACCACTGTTCCGGCACCTGTACCACTATGGACGGCCAAAGCCAGAGAAGAGGGGGACTCAGAGTGGGTCCGCCGTGGCCGGAGAGAGGACCGATTCCCCGCCCGGTCTACGAGGACGGCGCCGTTAATCAGGGGTGGATCCCCAAGCTTCATTGGCCCAATTCCTTGGCCGTCAACAGCGAGCTGATCTGTTCCGAACCTGCCGGCAATCGCGGCCTCGAGTTCCGCTCCGGAGGTTCCGGATGGGGCCTCTATAGTGAGTTCGACCGGCGGACCATGCAGCCCGGATCCGGGGCTGCTGGCCAGCGTGCAGTGCAGCAGCATGGCGTTGGTGTCCTAACAATCAGCTTGAATTCACGCTAGCGATGGGGCGTCCCAACTGTCTTCGGGAGGTTGCGATATGTGGATATCCCCTGATCTGGCACTGCCACTACTGCACGTGCCCCTGGCCTCGATGATGACCAGAAACATTTCGAGCCCTTCTAATGCCTCAGCCCCTCAGGAGGAAGGAGCGATCGCCATGATTTCCGTGGAACCCGAACGGGGAGCAGCTACGCGGAACACGTCGGTGCCCTCCGTGCAGTGAGGCTGAAGGAGTTTCCCTCACCGTGAGGTGCTGAAGATCAGGAGGTTCGACGGTCGATGTGGGGTCTCGGGTAGGCTAGAGCAGCAGACAATGCGCACCATTGCGCTGCCCGCTTTCGAACCAGGAGATTTTGTGACCGCTGACCTTGTCATCGTAGGCTCTGGCTTTTTTGGCCTGACAATCGCAGAACAGGCCGCCACTGAGCTCGGCTTGAACGTGGTTGTCATCGACCGCCGCCACCACATCGGTGGCAACGCCTACAGCGAAAAAGAAGAGCAGACCGGTATCGAAGTACACCGTTATGGTGCGCACCTCTTCCACACCTCCAACGAGCGAGTGTGGGATTACGTCAACCGTTTCACGACCTTCACAAACTACGTACATAAGGTCTACGGCGTGCATAAGGGCGAGGTCTATTCGCTGCCCATCAACCTGGCCACCATAAACCAGTTCTTCCGCGCGAACATGACGCCGGGCCAGGCGCAGGCCCTGATTCAGGAACAGGCCGGAGAGCTGGCGGGGACTGATCCGCAAAACCTCAATGACAAGGGAATCCAGCTCATTGGCCGGCCCTTGTACGAGGCATTTATCAAGCACTACACCGGCAAGCAGTGGCAGACCGATCCGAAGGACCTGCCGGCGGGCATCATCTCCCGCCTGCCCGTGCGCTATAACTACGACAACCGTTACTTCAACGACAAGTACGAGGGCCTGCCGACCAATGGCTACACCGCCTGGATCGAGAAGATGGCGGAGCATCCGAACATTGAAGTCAGGCTGAACACGGACTTCTTCGACGAGTCGCACGAGTACAGCAAGGACAAGGTCGTCGGCAACATCCCCGTCATCTACACTGGCCCTGTCGACCGCTACTTCGACTTTGCTGAGGGCGACCTCTCCTGGCGCACCATCGACTTCGAGGAAGAAGTGCTCGACGTCGGCGACTTCCAGGGAACCTCTGTAGTGAACTACAACGATGCCGACGTGACTTACACACGTATCATCGAGCCGCGGCACTTCCACCCCGAGCGCGAGTACCAGACGGAAAAGACCGTCATCATGCGCGAATTCTCCCGCGCGGCGGAGAAGGGCGACGAACCCTACTACCCCATCAACACCACAGCGGACAGGGAGCGCCTCGTGAAGTACCGCGACCTGGCCGCCGCGGAGAAGGACGTGCTGTTCGGCGGGCGCCTGGGCACCTATAAGTACCTTGACATGCACATGGCCATCGGCTCTGCCCTGACCATGTTCGACAACAAAATCCGGCCTCACTTTGAAGGCGGAGCGAAGCTTGAAAGCGGAGGAGTGGACGCGTGAGTGTCTCAACCAACAGCACCAAAGGCGCCGAAACTGCCCACCCCGAGGGCACCGAAACGCGCTGGGACACGCTCCAGCGTGTAATTCTGCCCAGTTCCAGCCAAATGGACACAGTACCTCTGTACATGGATATGGGCACCGCCACCGGTATCCAGCTGCCAACCGTTGGCGACCGCGACGGAAAGCCCAGCAAGGCGCAGGCCTTCAGCAGCCCGACCAAGGAAGCCCACGTTGAGGACTTTCTTTCCAGGCGCTCAACATCGGTCCGGTCCGGGGAGCGCGTTTCCTTCGGCAGCTACTTCAATGCCTTTCCGGCAAGCTATTGGCGCCGCTGGACCACAGTCGAAAGCATCCGTCTCCATGTGCGAACCCAGGGTACCGGGTCAGTCATTGTTTACAAGTCGAATGCACGCGGGTCGCTGCAGCGCGTAGATACCCGTCGGGTTGAAGGAATTTCGGAGAACTTCTTTGAGCTGTCGCTGGCTCCGTTCGGCGATGGCGGCTGGTACTGGTTTGACCTTGTGGCCAGCTCGGAACCGCTTGTTATGCTCGACGCCGAATGGCAGGGGCCGGCGGTTGATACTCACCCGGGAGCTGTAACACTTCAGATCACGACACTGAACAAGACTGACTTCTGCCTCAATAACCTCCGGCTCCTCGCAGAAAACGTTGAAGCACTGGAGCACGTTCAGGAAATTCTTATTGTGGACCAAGGTTCACAGAAGGTCTCCGACGCCGCGGGTTATGAAGAGGTCCGGGACTCCCTGAACGGGAAACTGCGGATTATCAACCAGTCCAACCTCGGCGGGTCAGGGGGATTTGCCAGAGGCATGTTCGAGGCCGTTGAAAATGGCAGCGACTACGTCCTGCTGATGGACGACGACGTCGTCGTTGAGCCGGAAAGCATCATCCGGCTCCTGACTTTCGCTGACCGTTGCAAGACGCCCACCATCGTTGGCGGACACATGTTCGACCTCTACAACCGGACAGTTCTGCATACCTTCGGCGAGGTAGTTAACCCGTACAGGTTCCAGCCGTCACTTCCCAACGACGAGATGATCCTTGGACATGACTTCATGTCCTCGAACCTGCGTCAGACGTCCTGGCTGCACCGACGCTGCGATGTGGACTACAACGGCTGGTGGATGTGTCTGGTGCCGACGCAGGTAATCCGAGAGATCGGACTCTCCCTGCCCCTGTTCATCAAGTGGGACGATTCCGAATATGGCCTCCGGGCGAAGGCACACGGTTTCCCAACTGTTTCCCTTCCCGGATCAGCTGTCTGGCACGTGTCCTGGATTGACAAAGATGACCTTGTCGGCTGGCAGGCTTACTTCCACGCCCGTAACCGGGCAATCGTCGCGCTCCTGCACAGTCCCTATGAATACGGGGGCGGGGTGGTCAAAGAATCCCAGCAACATGATGTCAAGCACCTCGTGTCGATGCAGTACGCGACGGCACACGGACGCCGCTGGGCCCTTGAAGACGTGCTGTCAGGCCCCGAGGGCCTGCGGGACCTGTTGCCGTCCAAATTGCCCGAGATCCGGAAAATGATGGCCGGCTACTCCGACTCCGTCTTTCATGCGGATCCTGATGACTTCCCGGCTCCAAAAATGGATAAGCCTCCCCGCAGGGGACATGGGATCTCAAAGCCGTCCGCGATGTCGCTTGTTCCGTGGGCCGCCAAGACCGTCATCCGACAGCTTGCCAGTCCGGTTAGCGGATCTAGCGCCGAACGTCCACAGGCCACTGTTGCCCATCAGGACAACCGCTGGTGGCGCATGGCGCAGTACGACAGCGCCGTAGTGTCCAACGCTGAAGGTACAGGCGCATCGTGGTACCGCCGCGATCCAAAGAAGCTCCGCGGGATGCTGGCAGGAAGCGCTCGCCTGCACTCGGCTCTGCTCAAGGACTGGCCCGCACTGAGCCAGCGGTACAAGGCTGCACTGAACGACCTCACGTCGATCGAGTCCTGGAGGAAGACGTTCGAGCAGCACACTCAGAACGAGATCAAGTGAGCCAGATCAGTCTTAGGGAACTAACCACACCGGGTCTGGGCGGGGGACTGCGCGATATTCGTCAGTCTAGCTTCCTGTTGAAGCTGCTGGTACGCAAGGAACTCAAGGTGCGATACCGCGGGTCTGTGCTTGGCCTGCTCTGGTCCTATGTGAAGCCCGGCGTGCAGTTTATCGTCTTCTATGTGGCGCTTGGTGTGTTCCTGGGGCTGGAGCGCAGTCCTAAGAATCCCGATGGGTTGGCCAATTACGCCATTTATCTGTTTTCAGGCATTGTATTGATCAACTTCTTCTCCGAGGCGCTGGGCAACGCCGCGCGTTCGATAGTGGCCAACGGTAACCTCATCAAAAAGATCTACCTTCCACGCGAGCTGTTTCCTGTGGCCTCCGTCTGGGTGTCCGCCGTTCATTTTTTCCCACAACTGGTCGTGTTGGTGGCCGCCTGCATCTTTGCCGGATGGCATCCGGATGCCATCCAACTGCTGGCCGGGATCGCAGGTTTCGTCATTGTGGGCCTGTTGGCCACCGGGCTGGGACTGTTGTTCGGTTCCGCGAATGTCTACTTCCGGGATTCGGAAAATCTTGTGGACATGTTGCTAATGGTTGCTACTTGGGCTTCGCCTGTGATGTACGCATGGACCATGGTGCAAGCGAAGCTTGGTTCAGTGGCCTATTCGGTCTACCAGGCGAATCCCGTCACTATCGGCGTTGAGCTGTTCCATTATGCATTTTGGTTTCCAACAACTGACGGTTCTGCGGCGATGCCACCGAACCTGTTCAGCCTCTGGTTGCCTGTGGGGCTGGTAGTAGCCTTGCTGGTCCTGGGACTGGGCCAATTGACTTTTCGACGGCTTGAAGGCCGCTTCGCGCAGGAGCTGTGAGTGGTTAACGCAATAGAGGTTTCTGATGTCAGCAAGCAGTTTGTGCTGCGCCATACCAGATCCATAAAGGAAGCCGTTGTCTGGCTGTCCAAGGGCAGGAAGGGCGATCTGTCCGAGAAGTTCCACGCCCTCAAGAATGTCTCCATGGACATAGAGACGGGTGAGACCGTCGCCCTTCTGGGCCTGAACGGTTCGGGAAAATCCACACTCCTGAAGCACATTTCAGGAGTGATGCTGCCCGACTCCGGCACGGTGCGGACAGGGGGCCGCGTGGCGGGCCTGATCGAAGTGGGGGCGGGCTTCCATCCGGATCTTTCCGGCCGCGACAACGTGTACCTCAACGGCGCCATCCTGGGCATGACCGAACAACAGATCAACGACCGCTTCGACGCGATCGTAGAATTCTCCGAGATCGGCCAGTTCATCGATACGGAAGTGAAGTTCTACTCGTCAGGAATGTACCTGAGGCTGGCGTTCTCTGTAGCGGTACATACGGATCCAGAAGTCTTCCTGATTGACGAGATTCTCGCCGTCGGAGACGAACCCTTCCAGCGGAAGTGCATCGACAAGATCCAGGAATTGGCGCGGAACGGCAAGACGCTCGTGGTGGTAAGCCATGATTTAGACCTTGTTGCACGGATATGTTCCCGAGGCGTCGTGTTGGAACATGGTCAGGTCCTCTTTGATGGAAAAATTGATTCTGCCGTTCAGTTTCTGCGCAACAGGTAGTATGCCGTCCGGATCCTCCGGACCCGACGAGTAAGCAGGTTATAAGTTGGCAGTCTGGACTGACGCATGGGTGCCCTTTTTTGCGGCACTTTTGATCGTAACCCTGCCCGGTGTGGTCGTAACAAGAGCTGCAGGCCTGCGATCGATGAGCGCAATAGCCCTGGCCCCGCTGATGAGCATTTCGGTTATGAGCGTGACAGCCGTTGCCGCACCGATCGCAGGTGTGAGCTGGGGGATTGTCGCGGTTGTCGCGGGAACCTTGGTGACGGCCGCCGCGACCTGGGTCGTTCGATCTCTGCTTGCAAAGAGATTCGGCTGGGAGCGGGCGCACATTCAGTGGGGATTCGCACTCACGCCTGCGACGGCCATCGGCATCGCCGCCGGATCCGGTGTAATTCTCGTCCGCCTCGGCAGGATTTTTGGCAGTCCGGATTACGTCTCCCAGACGGCAGACAACGTCTTCCACTTGAATGCGGTCCGCTACGTTATCGAGAGCGGTAGCGCGTCATCCCTGACCCTAGGAGCAGCGGGAGGAGGCGCTCCTTCCTTCTACCCGGCCGCATGGCATGGAATAGCTGCTCTGATCGTTCAAACCTCTGGCTCTTCCATACCGGAAGCAGTCGCCAGCCTAAACTTGATCATAGGTGCGCTGGTGTGGCCGCTCTCCATGTGGTTTTTTTGCCGCACGCTTTTTGGCGGTTCAACCGTCATGAATGTGGGATTCGGAGTCCTTGTTTCGTCGTTTTCTGCATTCCCGTACCTTTTGGTTGACTGGGGAGTCCTATATCCAAACTATCTCGGGATGGCCGCGCTGCCAGCGGTCGCAGGGATTGGACTGCTGCTGTGCCGTAACGGATTCCTGTCGTCTGGCCAGGGCATCATGCTGCCGTGGCTGGGACTCATAGGACTGGCGGGCATTAGCCTCAGCCACCCCAACAGCGTAATATGCCTGATCGTCATCCTTGTTCCATACCTGCTGTCCCGCACGCTTCGCCGCTCGGTGTTAACCTCGTTTGCCCACTGGACAATCCGGCGGCGGATTCTCAAGCTTGCCGCCTCCTTAGGCCTGGCAGTTGCTATAGCGACGGCGTGGGTCGTCCTGCGCCCATTCCCGTTTACGTCGTTTAATGTCACGTGGCCCCCGTATCAAAGTTCAGCCCAGGCGGTAGGAGAGGCGCTCTTTACCACCCATTCAGCGAGGGGAGCTGCATGGGCGACAGGAGTTCTTTTGATTTTTGGCCTTTGGTTGGCCCTCAGCCACCGGGGATACAGATGGTTGGCCATCAGTTTCTTGATGTGGACCCTTCTCCTGGTGTCCGTCACGGCATGGCAGCCATCCGTAATGCGTGCGTTTCTCACTGGTGGTTGGTTTGATGACTACAAGAGGGTCGCCGCAGGTCTTGTTCTGGTCGGACTGCCTTTGTCATTGTTGGCGTTTATCGGCTTCTACCGCATTGTCGCCAAGTATCTCGGGAGCCTTCGAAAGTCTAGCCATGCATGGGAGATTAGTGCCTCCCTCGCTCTAATAGCTGTGCCCGTCCTTCTTATCGCCCAGACAGGGGCAATCCGGGACGCATCGAACGCTGCGCATTCCAACTACAGCCTGGGCCCAGGGTCTCCAATAATGTCAGCTGACGAATTTGAGTTATACAAGGAACTCCCTGAGGTGGTACACGACGATGGCGTGATCGCCGGGAACCCCTGGGATGGGAGCGCTTGGGCGTATTTCGTCTCCGGCAAGCACGTTCTGTTTCCCCATGTGCTCGCGGCGATGAATGCGGATAAGACGGTGATTGCCAAGTCACTGAATACGGCCGCCACGAATCCCGAAGTATGCGCCGCTGCGAGGCGGCTGAACGTGGAATATGCGATTAATTCGGACGAGCTGATCTATTTACCTGGTAACCCAAACAATCAGGCCTATCCAGGTTTGGCGGGCTTGGACAGGGCACCCGGGTTCGAACTTATTGCCCAAGTGGGAGCCAACCGTCTCTACAAGCTGGTTGCGTGCTAAATCCATAGGTTGTACAAATCTTTAGTCGCTCCCCTCCCTGAGAGAAGACGGGCTTAGTTACGAAAAGCGCCCTAAAGGAGCGGATTGATTCCAGCTACCTTAGGGCGCTTTAGCGCACGTATAGATTTTCAGATCGTCGTTTCAAGGAGTTCCAGCAAGTACGAGCCGTAACCGCTCTTGACCAACGGTTCGGCGCGTTTACGCAGTTCATCATCGTTAAGGAAGCCCACTCGCCAAGCGATCTCTTCAGGGGCGCCGATCTTCAGACCCTGACGATTCTCGACGGTGCGGATGAAGTTCGAGGCGTCGCTGAGATCATTGAACGTCCCAGTGTCCAGCCACGCGGTGCCGCGGGGAAGGATCTCAACCTGAAGTTTCCCTCTTTCCAGGTAGATGCGGTTAATATCTGTGATTTCCAGTTCACCCCGCGCCGAGGGTTCAAGGTTCCGTGCTATCTCAATTACGTCATTATCGTAGAAGTAGAGACCGGGAACGGCGTAGTGACTACGAGGCTTAGCAGGCTTCTCTTCCAGTGAGAGCGCCTTGCCGTTGTCGTCAAACTCCACTACCCCATACGCCTTGGGATCCTTGACCCAGTAACCGAAGACGGCACCGCCGTCGATGTCTGCGTGGCGTCGAAGCTGGGTTCCCATTCCTTGCCCGTAAAATATGTTGTCCCCGAGAACCAAGGCGACGGTGTCATTGCCGATGTGTTCCGAGCCAAGGATGAAAGCTTGGGCGAGTCCGTCAGGGGACGGCTGTTGAACATAAGTTAGATTCACACCGAACTGAGTACCGTCGCCCAACAGTCGCTGGAACTGCTCTGCGTCATGTGGCGTCGTAATGATGAGGATGTCGCGAATCCCGGCAAGGATCAACGTCGACAACGGGTAGTAGATCATTGGCTTGTCGTAGACAGGCACAAGCTGCTTACTGATGCCGAGGGTGATGGGGTGGAGCCGGGACCCAGTCCCGCCAGCCAATATAATTCCGCGCATGAACCTACATCTTTCCGTAATACTGCCGCATCGCCAAACCAGCCCCATAGTGGTCCAGCGGGCAGTGCAGACAGCGGTGTGCCTTCAGCTTGGTAAGCTGGACTGACCCTGAGACCCAAGATGAGCGGAATTACTATGCCTCCAGCACTGGCCGTCGAGACGCGGTCCGGGGCGGCTCTGCCCGCCGTGGGACACCAACGGCGTTTAGACATAGAAGGCCTCAGGGCCATCGCTGTGGTCGCAGTTGTGCTCGACCACCTGTTTCACTGGCCTCAAGGCGGCTTTGTAGGCGTGGACATCTTCTTCGTGATTTCCGGGTACCTGATATCAGGGATCCTGTTGCGGGAGGCCAGCACGACCGGCCGTATATCCTTCCGGCAGTTCTATGTTCGGCGGATCAAGCGCATTCTGCCGGCAGCAGTCGTGGTCCTGTCAGTAACCGTGACTGCGGCCTATGTGGTTTTTTATGCCGGGCGTGCTTCTTCCATAGCTGGAGATTCGCTCTGGGCGCTCCTGTTCTCCGCGAACTGGCGATTCGCCATTTTGGGGACGGACTACATGAACTCAGGGTCATCCGTTTCTCCGATCCAGCACTATTGGTCTCTCGGAGTCGAGGAACAGTTCTACATCCTTTGGCCCTGGATCATCCTTGGGGCGCTATGGCTTGCAAGGCGTCTTCGAGCCAACTCACGTGGAACTGTTGCCATCCTGACTTCCGTCATAGCGGTGTCCATATTCTTGTCGTTCGCATTCGCGCTTTGGGAGACACAGACTCACCACACCGTTGCCTATTTCTCCACCTTTTCGAGAGGGTGGGAGCTGAGTGCGGGAGCCCTTCTTGCCGTGTTGACCACGTCTTTTAAGGGTTTCGCCCAACCGGTCCGGGCTGTGCTCATGTGGCTGGGTTTGACATTGCTCGTTGTGTCTTCCCTGTTCATTAGTCCGGAAACCCCGTTTCCTGCACCTAATGCTGTTTACCCCGTCGTGGGAGCGTGCATGGTCATCCTGGCTGGAGCTGGGATGCAATCCGACGCCCATGACAGGATGGCCTGGATTTTGACGAACCCAATAAGCAGATACGTCGGAAAAATCTCCTACTCCCTCTACCTTTGGCACTTTCCAGTGATTGTCATAGTGGGGGCGCTCCTGCCATCCGGTTCTAAGCGTTACTACGTGATGGCTGTGGCCGTCATGGTCTTGCTGTCTGTTTGCTCCTTCATATTGGTTGAAGACCCGATTCGCCGGAGCAGTTTCGGTGCCCCGAGGGTCAGGACGCAACACAGACCCCGAAGACGCCGCAGCAAACCGGCCGTCGTTGCGATCTTCGCAGCAATCCTCGTCGCGGCTCCCGTGACGGCGTCTGCGACTCTCGGGCAACAGCGGACGGCCGACGCCGGTTCCCCGTCCGGCGGTGTGGAGAGCCCGAAATCGATGACGGCGACAACGCTTACGGGGCGCCAGGAGCAGTTGCGCGCGGCGTTGGTCGCTTCACAGTGGCCCGCATTGACTCCCGACCCTGCCGGCATGGGACCCGACGGCGCGTTGGCAAAACCGGGTGAATGGACAAAAGACGGATGCCTCGGCGGTGAGTTGTCCCCGCTCGCACATGACAAGGACGTCACCCGCAACGCAGCGCGCTGTGTGTATGGAAGCGAGTCCGCCGCTAAGTCGATCATCGTTTTCGGCGACTCTACGACAATGAGTTTTGTACCGGGAATCCGGAAGGCGCTGGAGGGCCAGGACGTAAAGATTTACGTATACACCGTTGCGGCCTGTTCACCCACTCTCGTTCCCGTCGGACAAGATGCCTCAGCCGATGAGTGTATTCGCTTCAAGGGGTGGGTCCAGGAAGAGATAAAGAGGCTGCATCCCGCTACGGTCGTGTCCTCTTTCCTGAGGAACGACGGGCACTTGGCAAGCCATGCAGTTGGTCCCGCAGCCGACGCCGAGTGGCAGCGCAACATCGCAGCGATGGGGGACTTCGTAATAAGGAGCGGGGCGCGTTACGTGCTACTGGAGGCCCCGGCACCAGCAAAGGCAGATCCCAGCCTATGTATCACCCGGTTCAGCACTCCTGGCGACTGCGTCACTCAGCGCGCCTCAAACTTCGATAACACAAGCGAAGTTGAGCGCCGAGCCCTTGCCGGTTTGAGTAAGAGCGCCCTGTACGTGCCAACAAAGGACTGGTTCTGCGTCGATGGCCAGTGCCCCGCGTTCATCGGGAATACAGCACTGTATGCAGACATCAATCACATCAGTGCCCGCGCCTCAGAGGAATTGGGCCCATTAATTGCGGGTGCATTGCTCGGCAGCTGACGCGGTGCGGTTACTGATCCAGATCCCGGATTTATACGCGGGGTTTTGTGGACACCGCGAGCTTCAGCAAGCGACCTTCCAGTCCCAGCGTGACCAGGTGTCGCCGCACGGTTTCGTATAGTTCGGGGTCAACGATTACCGACATGGTCGGATCTTCCGTGAGTATTTGGGCTATGAATTCTGGCGCATGATTATAGTCATCTATGATCTCCGCGAGCAGCGGGCTCAGCCCTGTGGTCTTGAGAGATGATCTTCCGCGCATACCCCACTGCCAACGGGCGGCGAGAACGGCGTCGATTGTGCTTGGAGCGGCGATATAGACGGTCTCTGCGGGTTGAGGCTGGACGGCGCTTACCAAGAGCCGGGCGACGTAGTCCGGCGTCACTTTCAGCCTCGCCGTCTGTTCTTCCATTTCTGTTACTGCCCGGGCAGTTGGAGGGAGTCCGATCTCGTCGAGACCGCTCACAGAGAAGCCAAAAAACTGAGTTGCAGACAAGGACAGAAGGCACAATGATGCGGTCAGGGAGTTGCGCCCGGTCACAACGAGGCCCGAATGTCGGGGCCTCGGCAGGAGTGATGCTGTAGCCGCCACGGCGACGGGCAATGCGAACAGCAGTACAGCAACTAAATACTTGTAGAAGTAGTACGAAATGGCACCGTTGGTGATGCTTTGCGAAATGGCGAGCCATAGGCAGAGTCCGATGGGAAGGAATAGCCCGAAGCATGCCATTTTGACAGCTTGCCGTTCATCTTGGAGCGGCGGCCTTGTCACCCGCAAGGCTGCGTTGGCGAATCCAAGAGTTACCACAAGAACAACGGAAGCGAGGGTCAATCCAAAGTCAGGTACGGAAATCCCGCCAGCGAGACCGAGTATTTCCTGTCCCTGGTCGATAAGCGGTGATATTTGAAGAACTGGCAGCGACACCCCAAGCAGGGTAAAGGCGGCTACAACGAATGCGAGTCTCCACCAAGATCGGCCATATGTCCCCGACCGGCGCAGAACCGACCACAACTTGGCAATGAACACGACGGCGATAAGCGTTAACAACAGCAGCCAGTTGTTGGCTGTGCCGATGATTCCGGCACCCACAGCGGCCAACCCCCAAATGGGCATCCTTCTGTGGAAAACGAGGATGAGGAGGACGGTGGCCGTCGCCAATCCGCAGGCAAGATAAAAGTTGGCAAAGCCGTCATACACGGGTATCGAACCCGGGCCAAAGATCCATGCGCCGGCAGCTACGGCAATGGCTGGCGCCATGACCGCCGGGTTTCGGCGGACGGAGGGCAGAGCGCATAGGGCCGCCATCACCAGGAAAACAGTCAACACACTGACAAGGGCCTGAAGGTTGATATAGGAAACGAGTTCGGCATCTATGGATGTCTGCACCGGACGAACGAGCTCGGACAAGGTGGCAAGGAGAGCATGGAAACCCTGCGGATATTCCGAGAACCCCCAGGGCGCGCCGTTCGGGGGGAGTGGAATCGTCGGTATGACCTCGCCGTGGCTTCGAACCATGTAGTAGATGCTGAAATGCGACTGGTAATCCCATCTACTGGTCATAATCGACAAGGCGTCGAGAGATGTTCTGACGGCCAGCATTGTCCCCACGGACATCGCGGAGAGCACGCCTGCCAGAAAGGGAACAGCGTCGATCCATCGGGCGATAGGTAGCAGGCGTCGTAGCCTGGGGGCGACTCGCTTGGCTGAGAATATCCACCATGAAACTAACCCGGAGCAGGCCGCAAGCAGCAGCGTGCCGTGATCAATACCTATTATGCGCTCGGGGATCCACCATGTGAGGGGTGTAAATCCCATGGCAAGCAAGCCGTTGATGAGCAACCGTAAGGAAAGGTTCCTTGCCGTTGGGACGAGCAACACGAGTAGGGCCGCCAAGGTCATCGCCGGAATTCCCTCGAGCTGCCCGTTCATACGGAGAAGCACAATCAGCGATGAGACTATGGCCAATATCGCCGCTCCCCGGGACCAACGAAGGATTCTCCGGTTTGATCCCCGCGGATCATCCCCAAGTGAGCGGGAACGCCGCCGCATAGGGAGCGGCGATTGACTCAATGCTGTGTTCACGGACTTCGTCCCCAAATCATATGAAAGTTATAGTAGAAATCGCGGACCGGGTCGCTCACCCAGGCGCCACAAATAGTCGATTCTGGTTTAGTCCAGATCGGGCGGGGTTACGTTGACCGACGCTTTCCCCGCGCGCCCCTTACTCCGTCCACGATCCCAGCAGCCGCGGCAATAATTCGGCTCCATCTTGGGGGAGCAAACAGCGTCACGATTACGAGGTGCCGATAGTCGGCCAAAACGCCTTTGATCGTCCACCAAGGGTGCTTCCTCCCGTACGTTTTCGCGAGCAGGATACGGTTCCTGAACAGATAGTAGTAACGCCATGAAGCAGCCGTGCGGATCATTAACGGCCGCTTCCCCAACGCCAGGTTCGTCCCAAGAATCCGGGCTGGCGTCATGGTTCCCAGCGAATGGTCCAGCCGGGCGTCCGGTGCAATTACCGTGTTGAATCCGGAGGAAAGGCATCTCAAGTAGTACTCGGAGTCAACTCCGTCGATGAACAGATCGCTTTGGAGTGTTCCGAGTTCCTCAATGACGGCAACGGGCAGAAGCAGCCCCGACTGGATCGGCTCGCCCCCCAACTGCACACCGTTAACGACGCCGGCGCGCCGCGTCGGAAGGCCCCTGATTGAGGCGGGGGCGACCATGCCTACCCTGACTCCGGCCTGCTCGGCAGCCAGTGCCGCTTCCTCCAGCGCGGCGACATAACCGCCGTCGAGCAGGCTGTCCTGATCCATGGTGAGGATAAAGGACGGCCGGTTTCCGGACGCCAGCGCCACCGCAATCCCGGCGTTGAGCGCGGCAGCGATACCCGAGTTCTCCGGGAGCCGCTCGACCGTGCAGCCCAGGTTCTGGAGCTGGCACAGCACCGGCCCGGGGTCCTGGGGACTGCCGTCGTCGACAACCACCACGTGGCTGACCTGGGCCAGCAGTGCGGCGGCGTTGGCCAGGACGTGCTGGTCGGCATTAAACAGGCTAACCACGGCAGTGGTTGTTTTGGACGTCATTCGCTCGCCGGTTCAGGCAGGCTTGACGTCTGGCTGCTCGTCAATCCACGTTGCCAGCCGTTCGATTCCCTGCGCCAGGTTGTACTTCGGCGTCCAGCCCAGCACCTTCTCGGCGGCCGTGATGTCAGCCCATGCGTGCCGCACATCGCCCTGCCTGTACTGGCCCGTCACGTGCGATTCGGGTGCGTTATAGTGCTCAGCAATCAGCTTTGCGGCGGTGCCGATGGTCTGGAACTCGCCCGATCCGATGTCCATCGGTTCGCCCTGGACCGTGGGGGAGACAGCGCCGGCGACGATGGCAGAGGCGACATCGTCGATCAGGATGAAGTCGCGGCGCACTTCGCCGTCCTCGTAGAGGGGGATGGACTTGCCGCCCATGGCCATCCGGCAGAAGAGGCTCATGATGCCCGTGTACGGGTTGATCAGGGACTGGCCTGGACCATACACGTTTTGCAGGCGGAGAATCACAGTCTCCACTCCGTATGACTTGGCCCATGCCTGCAGGACATGCTCCTGCGCAAGCTTCGTGGCACCGTAGACGCTCACCGGCGCCGGGAACGTCTCAGATGCCTTCATGGCGACCGGCGAGGCGCCGGGGAAATCCCACTGGCCCTTGTCGAGGGTTTCGCTCGTCCGCTGGCCCGGGTAGAAGACCCGTCCGTCGGCGTCTTTCCAGGCGCCTTCGCCATACACAGCCCGGCTTGAGGACAATACAATCCGGCGGGGCAGCTTGCCGTGCCGGTTGAGGCCGTCCAGAAGTTGGGAGGTTCCGACGACGTTGACGTGCGTGTGCCGGGTGGACTCTTCCAGGGACTGGCCGGTTCCGGTTTCGGCGGCCAGGTGGATGACGACGTCGGGACTGACCTCCTGGAAGACGGCATCCCAGGTCTGCGCTTCCGTCACGTCCGCAACGACCAGTTCGACAGCGGGGTTCAACTGCTCGGGACGCTCTCCCGTGGCATGGATCTGTGGGTGGAGATTGTCGACGACAACCACGCGGTCGAACTCGCTGACCAGTGACTCGGAGATGGCGCAGCCGATGAATCCGGCGCCGCCCGTGACCAGGACGGTGCCTCCGGGACGGACGGAAGTTGAAGAGGAAGTCACTTGGGACCTTTCGTAGCGAACGGCGTTACTTGCCGAAGGTGTGGCGGACCAGGGCCTTGACGGCAGGGGCGTTCTTGCTGAGCATTGCTTTGGGCAGCAGGGACGCCGCGTGTGCACGTGACGTGAGCCTCAGCTGTGCTGACCGGGCGGCCCTGCTCCATCCCAGTTCCTCTGCCTGCGCGGCGGCAACGGCGAAGTACTCTCGCTCTCCGGCGAACCGGGAGCCGTCGACAAGCTTTGCTGACGAAGCGCTGTTCGAGTGCCGGCGGTACTGAAAGCAGACAGTCGGCTCAACCAGGAGCTGATCTCCGTTGTAGATCATGTCCATGATCAGGGCGAGGTCTTGGATGATGGGGAAACCGTCCCGGAAGTCCACTTTGCGGATATTCTGGGTTCGGAAGGCAAGCGAAGGCCAGTACAGCCAGTCTCCGTGCATCAGGTTGGCGGCAATGGCCTCCCCGGACACCAGCTGGCGTCCCCGGCCGCGGGGCTTAATGAATTTTTGTTTCACCGTATCCACCAACGTAAAAGCAACCTCGCCATTATCGTCGATTACCTGCACGCCGGGCTGGATAAGCGCTGCATCGGGATAGCGCTTGTGGGCGTCGAGGATGGTTGCGACGTAGTTGGGAAGCAAGACGTCGTCGCATCCGAGGATGACCAGGACTTCCTCGGTCGCCATGGCAACACAGGACCGATAGTTTTCTGTTATGCCGGCGTTCTCTTCCTTGCGGACGTACTTGACACGTGGATCGGCGATCCCTGCCATGAAGTCCCTGATCTCATGGCTGGGATAGGCATCGTCCACCACAGTGAGCAGCCAGTCGCTGCTGTCCTGGGCCAGGACACTGGTGACGGTTTCCTTCATATAGCCCGGATCGCCCCAGTAGGGAATGAATATATCCAGTGGCATCTCTTATTCCAAACCTTTGCGTTGTGTATCGGGCTGCGAAGCCTGCGGGTCCGCTTTGCTTGGACTTGACGTTAACGACTCCGAGGGCATCGATGAACCAGTGGTGGCATGGGCAGCTAACGCTTCAACCTGCACCCTCAGGATCGCCACTTCCTCCGCCAGGGTCCGCGTCTCGTCTTCGACAACGGAGATTTCCCAGGAGAGGTGCAGGCAGACGCCCAGCAGCATGAGGATGCTGATTGCGAAGAGCAGATTCGAGGGAAGCTGCACACCGACGACTTCGGCCACTATGTTAAGCAGCCGTGGAAAGGCCGCCAGGATGAGGGTGGCAACTCCGACGATCAGCCAGAGTGCAGCGTACTTCTCCCTGAGCTTCTTCCGGCGGAGCATTTCCACCACCAGGCCAACTATGGCCAGGGCGAGGAGGAACGCTGCGATATTTCCCATTCCTTATGCTCCTGATGCTTGCGGTGCCAGTACCGCGGGGTTGGACCGCTTTCGGGTCAAGGCGAACAGCAGGGCAAACACCGATCTTCCCAAATATATGGCGGCCTTGGCCGGATTATGGCTGGGTTTTCCGCCTTGCCGGGCGCGCATTTCCACCGGGACTTGTGTGACGGTGCAGCCGGATCTGATGGCAACGACGAGGGAGTCGATCGTGTCGCCGAGGTACTCCGCCGGATAGTGGTCCAAATACTGGTTCATAGCGCGCTCGTTTGCTGCGCGGAACCCGCTCGTGACATCGGTCAGGCGCGTCTTGGCCAGGGAAGAAATTACCTTGGCGAGCAAATTCATCGCCCATTTTCTCGGACCCGTGACCTTGTAGTCGCCGCGGTCTGCGAACCTTGCACCGATTGAGATGTCGGCCCGGGCCAGTCCGGCGAGGACTTCGTCGATGCTCCGTGGATCGTGCTGGCCGTCGGAGTCGACCTGGATAACCTGGCTGTATCCGCAACGCCGGGCATATTTGAAACCTGCCCTCATGGCGCCGCCCACGCCGAGATTGAACGGCAGGTTGAGCACTGTTGCCCCGGCACTGGCAGCTACATCTGCTGTGTCGTCCGTCGATCCGTCGTTGACGACGACGACGTCGTACCGGGAGTCTGCATTAAGGACTTCCCTGACGGTGTTTCCGACAGCTTCTGATTCATTCCAGGCAGGCATTATCACCAGAACGCGCGGATTGGGGGAGGATTCCATGGTGTCCAAACTATATCAATTCCCCGGCGGGGTTCATTCAGTCCGGGTGGGCCGCCATCCCCTGCGGCCCGGGTACACGCACCGGCCCACCGCGCGCCACGTGAGCTGCGGAGTGAAGGGCTGACGCATTGCCTAAGATGGGACGGGTCACGAGAAATCCACAAGGAGGGGCGGCGCCCACCTTGTCCAGGCGGAAGGACCAGATTGAAGAGCGACCCGAACGGAGTCTCCGGCATCGGTGGAGGCAAAGAGGTCAGGGTGAGTGTCTGTCTGGCCAGCTACCGCGGATCGCGGTACATCAAGGAACAACTTGACTCGATCCTCGCCCAGCTCGGTCCCGATGACGAGGTAGTCATTGTGGATGATGCCTCGCCGGACGACACTGTCGCCCAAATCAGGACTTTCGAGGACAGCCGCATCCGCCTGCTCGAGGCGAAGATCAACAAGGGCTACGTAAAGTCTTTCGAACAGGCGATACTTGCCTGCAACGGGGGGTTCATCCTTCTCGCAGATCAGGACGACGTGTGGATGCCGGGAAGACTCGAGCTCATGGTCTCGGCTCTGCGCTCAGCGGATGTCGTCGCCTCTAACTTTGACGTCCTCGGGGACGGCCCACGTCCGAACATCCCGCGGCTACGGAGCAAGGACAGCCGAAGGCACGCAGCCAACCTTTTCGGTGTGCTCGTCGGATACCGGGCCTATTACGGATGCTGCATGGGATTCCGCCGGCAGGTCCTGCCGGTATTTGCCCCCGTGCCTGGCTACCTCAACGAATCGCACGACCTTTGGCTTGCGATCTGCGGGAACCTCGGCCGGTCTATTCAGCATTTGGACGAATCCACCCTCTTGCGAAGGATCCACGACGAGAATGCGACCCCACGGAGCTGGCGTTCACTTTCGGTCATCGTTCGTTCACGGATCATGTTGGCCAGGTGCATGATCCTGGCCACACGTCGGCTCCTGCTCCAGCGTCGCACTGATTAGAAGGCGTTGGCACACCCGGTAAGCTGGCTTAATGCAGAATCTCCTTGTCACCGGCGGTGCCGGCTTCATCGGTTCCAATTTCGTCCACTATGTACTCGAAAACACTGATAATCGCGTCATAGTTCTGGACAAGCTGACGTACGCAGGCAACCTGGAGTCCCTGCAGGGGCTTCCAGGCGATCGGTTTGAGTTCGTCCAAGGGGACATCTGCGACGCCGTACTGGTCGACACGCTAGTGGCGGATGCCGACGTCGTGGTCCACTATGCGGCCGAATCGCACAACGATAATTCACTGCATGATCCCCGCCCGTTCCTGGACACGAATATCATCGGCACGTACACGCTGATCGAGGCCGCCAGGAAGCACAGCAAGCGGTTCCACCACATCTCCACGGACGAAGTGTACGGGGATCTGGAACTTGATGACCCGGAGCGCTTTAGCGAGAGCACCCCATACAACCCGTCAAGCCCTTACTCCTCCACAAAGGCGGGCTCGGACCTGCTGGTCCGCGCCTGGGTCCGTTCCTTCGGGCTGCAGGCTACCATCAGCAACTGCTCGAACAACTACGGCCCGTACCAGCACGTGGAGAAATTCATCCCACGCCAGATCACCAACGTGATCAACGGGATCCGCCCCAAGCTTTACGGCAAGGGCGAGAACGTCCGTGACTGGATCCACGCGAACGATCATTCGTCGGCGGTCCTGGCCATCATCGGCAAAGGCAGGATCGGCGAAACCTACCTCATCGGCGCGGACGGGGAAAAGAACAACAAGGACGTTGTGGAGCTGATCCTCAAGCACATGGGACAGTCTCCGGACGCCTACGACCATGTCGTGGACCGGCCGGGACATGATTTGCGGTATGCGATCGATTCCGCCAAGCTCCGCGACGAGCTCGGCTGGGAGCCGCGTTTCTCGAATTTCGACCTCGGCATCGAGGACACTATCGCCTGGTACCGGGACAACGAAGACTGGTGGCGGCCACAGAAGGCCCAGACCGAAGCCAAGTACAAGGAACAGGGCCAGTAGAAGATGTCGATCGAGTTCTCCAAGAAGCTGACCGCCCACGAAACGTCGATCCCCGGCGTCGTCCTCTACGATCTTCCGGTGCATGGAGATAACCGTGGCTGGTTCAAGGAAAACTGGCAGCGCGAAAAAATGGTTGCCCTTGGGCTGCCGGACTTTCGTCCCGTGCAGAACAACATTTCCTTCAATGAAAAGGCCGGCACCACGCGCGGCATCCACGCCGAACCCTGGGACAAGTTCATTTCAATTGCCACCGGCAAGATTTTCGGTGCCTGGGTGGACCTGCGCGAAGGTCCTTCCTTTGGTGCCGTCTTCACTGCCGTGCTTGACCCGAGTCAGGCTATTTTCATTCCCCGCGGTGTGGGCAACGCGTTCCAGACGCTGGAAGACAACACGGCCTACACCTACCTGGTCAACGACCATTGGTCGGCAGATGCACAGGGCCGGTACACCTTCCTGAACCTCGCAGACGAGACTGCGGCTATTGCCTGGCCTGTCCCGCTGGAGAACGCGGAGCTCTCGGACAAGGACAAGGCCCACCCCCGCCTCGCGGACGTCGTGCCGATGCCGGCCAAAAAGATCCTCGTGGTCGGCGCCGATGGCCAGTTGGGCAAGGCACTCCGGGAACAGTACGACGGCGACGCGACCGTCGAATTCGCAGGACGTGCCGGGTTCGACATGGGCAGCGAGGAATCTTTCACGGAACGGAACTGGAAAAACTACTCGACGATCGTCAACGCCGCCGCCTATACCGGTGTTGACACCGCGGAGTCTTCGGAGGGCCGGGCAGCCGCATGGGCAGTGAACGTTTCTGGCGTCGCACGACTCGCCCGAACCGCCGTCGAACATGACCTCACGCTGGTCCACATCTCCTCCGACTATGTCTTCGACGGCGTCCGTGAGAGCCATGACGAGGCCGAACCATTTACTCCGCTGGGTGTGTACGGTCAGACAAAGGCAGCCGGCGACGCCGTCGTCAGCGTCGTTCCCCGGCACTACATCATCCGCACCAGCTGGGTCATCGGCGAAGGTAACAACTTCGTCCGCACCATGTCATCGCTAGCCGGCCGCGGCATCGAGCCAGCTGTCGTCCATGATCAGGTTGGCAGGCTCAGCTTCACCGAAGACATCGCGGCGGGGATCCAGCACCTGCTGGAATCCGGCGCGGGGTACGGGACTTATAACCTCAGCAACGACGGCGAGCCGCAGTCCTGGGCGGACATCGCAGCGGACGTATACGAGCTTTCCGGCCAGCCCAGGTCCGCCGTCACCGGCGTGAGCACCGAAGAATACTTCAGGGGCAAGGCTGCTGCGCCGCGGCCGCTGAACAGTGTGCTTGACCTGACTAAGATCAAGGAGTCAGGGTTCAAGCCCCGGCCGGCCAAGGAAGCGCTTAAGTCCTACCTGGGTGCGCCGACAGCGGCGGAGTAAAAGGCCAGACTATGCCCTTTGACTCGACTTCCTTCGGGGTGGTAGCCCTGGCTGCATACAACCCTGATTGGGACCTCTTCCGGACCCAGCTTCGATCCATCCAGAACCAGACGCATCCTGATTTTCAGTGCCTCATTTCAGCAGACGGCGGGTTCAGCGAAGTCCGGGACTTCGTGGCCAGGGAAATTGACGGTGACGAACGGTTCGTGGTCATCGGCCACGAGGAGCGGCTAGGGTTCTACGGCAACTTTGAACGGGTTCTTCAGTGCGTTCCAACCGAGGCTGCCTGGGTGGCATTGTCGGATCAGGATGACGACTGGTATCCAGCCAAGCTTGAGACGATGCTGCCACACCTTAATGATGTGAGCCTGGTGGCCGCCCAGGCCCGGGTGGTCAGACTCCCGGAAAATGATGTTGTATCAGAATCAACCCAGCGGAAGAACGTCGCGTTGGATGCACTCTTGGCCCAGAATCAGGTGACGGGCAGTCTGAGTGCGTTCCGGAGGGAGCTCTTGGAACTCGCCCTTCCATTCCCCCGTCTCAATACAATTTCTCAGGTGCACGATCATTGGCTGGCGGTTTGCGCCAAGGCGACCGGCGGCACGAGGGTGATCGACGACGTCGTACAGGACTATGTCCAGCACGGCGGAAACGTGCTGGGTGAGGTGGGGGGACGCAAGAGCCTTGCGAAGTCAATCCAGAATGTTGCAGCGCTGTCCAGAAAGTTTCAGGGTAGCAGCAGTCCCTTGGCCATGCTGAGGACCGCAAATGATCTGAGCTTTGGCTGGCGCAGGATCATGGCGGATGCCCTGCGGAAGCGCGTTGCCCCGGGGACTGCCGGGCTGGACGGAGGCATCGCTGCATTCGAAAGCGGACACCGCTGGGTGCACACGTCACGGGTCCTTGTTTCAGGACTGCGTAGCGGCGACATCGCCCTGCCCTGCTTCGCGGAGTTCGTTGCCGGGTTGCCGGTTGAATTGTTTGCCAAGGGGCGCCGGAAGTAGCTGCCCTCTATCGTGGTTCCACGGTTGCGACGGGCGGCTGGACGAGGTGCTTGAGGCTATCCCGGACCACCATGATCTGGTAGCCGGCAACCACGAGTTCAGCGAGGCCGACAGCCCAGGCAACGCCAGGCGCACCGAACATGACGCCTAGGACGAACATCATCGGAACGTTGAAGGCCGCGCCGATCGCCGTCGATTTAGCCAGGGCAGCTCCCTTGCCGAGCGGGATGAGACATGCCAGGCCCACTACCTGGGCCACGATGACTCCGGCAAGAATCAGTCCGAAAGGGATGCTGAGGGCAAAATCGACCTGGATTTCGCCTCGGGAAAAGACGGAACTTGCCCAGGGTGTCAAGACGGCCAGGCAGACTCCTCCAAGGAGGCCAACGGCCGGGGCCAGGTTTGCCACCCTGCGGATCCGGTGGGTGCTTTGGTCAGGGCCGGCTTCAGGAATCCAGCCCTGTATTACCTGAAGAACAGGGCCAAACCCGGCAACAGCAAAACGGAAGAGCTTATCCGCAAGGGCATATTGGGGGAGCGCGGCTGCGACTACAAGCTTAACTGCGATCATTGGCAGGTTGCTGTTCAGGCTTCCAGTGCCGGCTGCTATAACCCCGTGCTTCTGGTCGCGAAGTCGACGGATTGCAGCTACAAGGCCGAGGTCCAGCTTCAGGGGCTGCCCGCCCTTGGTTTCTTTGGGCTGCAGGGCGCCGAGTGCTCCCGCTATCACAGCGATCAGGTTGAAGAGGAGAAGGCACAGCACGAATACAAATGGGTGCGGAGCGAACTGGATTAAGATGACGCCGACGACGGTCCCAAGACCTTGCGGGAGGACGTCGAAAACCAGGAGCTGCCATGGTTTCGCCTGGCCGATAAAGTACCACGAAGCCCCAACGAACGGCAGCAAATAGGCGATTGAAGCTAATGCCGCCGCCGGGGGGTCGAAGCTGCCAAGCATCAGGACAACAATGAACATCACCGGCGCAGCGAACATGAAGAGATAAACGCGGCTGACTAATGAGTCCAGGAACATTTGTGGGCGTCGCCCGGGCGGAAGTGACGCCACCAAGGCGGCCCCGACAGTGCCCCATCCGAAGGCCACGAGGATGCCGAAGACGGCCGCGGTTGCCTGTGCCAGGGCTAGTTCGCCCCAAATGTCTCCGCCCAGGGTGGAAATCACGAACGGGATTGCCAGCAAGTTAATAACAGTCGAGACCACGAGCGACGTCGCGAAACCGCCAAAACGCCTCAACAAGGCAGGTGCAGCTATCGAAGCCACTCAAGATCTCCGATCCTATGTTGCCAGCACGGCGCCCGTGCGCGTTGCCAATTTGGCCGAAGTGAATCTTACCCCGGAACCGCGTGCAGGGCCGAATGGCCGGGCATCTCCAACCTGCGGGAATCGAGCCTCAGGTAGGTAGTCGGACCAGCGACAGCACGCGAAATCAGTAGGTGAGGGTTTGGCACCCCAGCGCAGAATTTCCAAGTGTGAACGGTGATGCTGCGATCCCGTAAGTGCAGACCGCATAACGGCCCCGTTGAGTTATTACCTTTTTCGACGTGTAGCCGTGGTTCCCGCTGATTCCCAAAACCTGGTTGACGTCCGGCCTGGACAGATTCGCTGGAGTCGGGAAATTAGTAACAGTGCCGTCAGGAGCAGTGACGTAGGTGTGGATGTCGATTGATACAGACGGGACATCCCGGTCAACCGCCCAACCCGTTGAAACGAGGGTTGCAACCCCACCGGAAACCTGAACAGTAGCCGAGTCCAGGTATCCCACCGGGCTTGCAGCAAATCCTGCGTTAACGGTCTTGCAACCCAGGGCGGTATTGCTCGGGGAAACGGGACTTAGGGCGATCCCGTATGTACAGACTGTGTATTCTCCAGGGGAGGTTACAGGGATGTCCTGTTCATAGCCGTGCACCCCTGAAATCCCAAGAAACTGATTGACGTCCGTCCTGGTCGTTGTTGTCGACAACTGGACGAGCTTGCTCGAACCGTCCGGCGCATACACATATACATGTACAGCAACAGGAGATGCAGGGTCGCTGTAATCGACCGTCCAGCCACGTACAGACAGCAATGCCTGGGAAGTAGTCTTTTTAACATTCAGGGAATCGAGAGTTCCAATTGGCGAGGGGGCCGGAGTGATCCTCAGCGTTTTACAGCCGAGGTCACTCTGCAGGAACTGCCCTGTTGCGACGGCACACAGCTTGTAGTCACCAGCCGCCCTGATATCGACATCAAGGTGGAACCCGTGGTTTGTGCCGGCCCCTAGGAACTGGTCGACATCGGGCCGGTAGTCCGCAGCATTGATTTGGTACGAGGATTTTGATCCATCGGGTCTGTACAGGTCAGCGCGGACTACCGCAGTGGCAGACTTTCTGCTCATGTCCACCGCCCAGCCCTTTGTCTTGAGCGTCACTTTAGTAGCGGTGCGTTCCTCAGTCAGTTCATCCAAGCTGCCGATGGGCGGTTCTGCCCCCTCGACTACGATCGACATACATCCGATGCTCACGTTAGTGAACTTTCCGATGGCGTAGGAACATACGTTATAGGTGCCTGACGTACTAACGGGTATTTGTTGGTCGAAACCGTGGAAATCTCCGAGCCCGGTAACTTGATTTACGTCTGGTCGATAGGACGTCGCCGGCATCTTATAAAGCGCAGTGGTTCCGGATGGTGACGTGACGTACGCGTGTACCTCTGTGGTGGCTCCAGGCAGAGCTTTGTCCACGGCCCATCCGCGGAGCCGCAGGGCGGTTGTCGTTTCGGTACGCTCGATAGTTCCGGAATCAAAGGACCCGAACGGCCGTGTGCCCGCAAATATCGCCAACGACGAGTAGTCCCCATTCCACACGTTGGAATCGCCCGCGAAGGGTCCCGTGCTGCTGTACTGCCATATGCTGTAAGTTCCCCAACTCGAGGGAATAGCTCCCGCATTATTTGAGGGCGAGGCCGGGTACGCCGCCACCCACAGCGGATAATCCCCGAAGCCTGCAGGATCTCCGAGGCATTGCTTCCACCAGCTGGTGTTGGTATATATGACAGGCAAGCGGCCGGTTAAAGACAGCATGGTGTTCCCGAAGTCACGGACCCAGGAGCTCAGCTGTGCCGGCGACATTCCATAGCACGTATTGCCGAAATAGAAGCCGTTGATGGTCCTACCCTCATATGGGTTAAATTCGAAGTCAAGCACGGGTGGCATCGTGTACCCGTCGGGACTCCATCCCCCACCGTTTTGAACGAAGTAGCTTGCCTGGTCGGCACCCGACGACCAGTTGGGGATGGCGAAATGGTAGGCTCCCCGGATCATGCCAACATTCCTGGAACCGTTGTACTGGGAGCCAAATGATGGATTGGTGTAGTAGTTGCCCTCGCTCGCCTTGACATAGGCAAAGCGTGCGCCCATGTTCCACTGCTGCTGCCAGTCCACGCTTGTCTGGTGACCACTGACATCCAGCCCCTGCACCCCAAAAGTAGGCGTCCAAGTCCCTTCTGTTCCCATCGATTCCGTGCTCAGTCTGTTCGGCGCGCCAGCGGAGGAAGCCTCGGTCACGCGTTTCGATCGCTGGCCCATCTCTGCGCCGCCGACTCCGATCGCCTCAGCCATTGTTCCGCGGGCGCTGCCAGTTTCAGGAACAGGGAGACTGCCAGTTGCAGGAACCAGTGTGGGCGTTTTTGTCGGCTCCTGCTGCACGGCAGGCGTTGGCGTGGGCGAAGCGGTGACCGGCCCGGTCACCGGGGCATGGGACTCCGACGGAGCTGGCGTTGGACTGGGTTCAACGGCGAATGAGGTGCTGGCTAATCCCGGTCCCGTCACGAGTGAAGCAGTCAAAGCTGCTGCCCCCAGAGCTTGCAGGAAATAGCGACGACTATTGAGCTGGTTCCGCTTCATATTGGCTCCGGAGACAAATGACGAGCTCCCCAAAAGCGCATCATTAGGGGTTTAACAGCTGCAGCGAAATCCGGCCAGGAGACACTGAACTGGGGAATATCGAGACCTTGACGCGCTCACCCTAACACCGGAGTGCCCAGTGAAACCAGTGATTCTGCTGTTACCAGTGTGAATGATGCGGCTCCGTTATCCACACTCCTCCCGTATGACTTGTTGCCGTGCTGTACGCTCCCTAGGCTGTACCCAGTTGAACTGCCTCGGCCGGGGGCGGCAGTTGTATTGGGGAACTATGGACGCTGTGGGAATCGTGGAGGACGAAGTACGCGAGCTGATCCGTCGTCGCGGTCTAGATCCGTTGCGTCAGGCGGGCGAGGTTCGCCGATTGGTCGAGGCAGCCGTAACTGACTATGACGAGCGTGCCCTCATGGGACCACTCCCGCCGATTGGTCCGCTGGACGCCGCCCGCAGGTTCGTTTTTGATGCGGTTGCCGGCTTCGGGGTTCTCCAGCCGCTGTTGGACGATCCCTCTATAGAGGAGATCTGGCTGAATGCCCCGAACGAAATCTATGTTGCCCGAAACGGCGAATCCGAGCTGACCTCCCTGAGCCTGACGGATCAGCAGGTGCGTGACCTCGTGGAGCGCATGCTGAAGAGTTCCGGCCGCCGCCTCGACATGTCGTCGCCATTTGTGGACGCCGCATTGCCTGACGGCTCAAGGCTTCACGTGGTCATCCCGGACGTAACCCGCCGCCACTGGGCTGTCAACATCCGCAAGTTTGTTGTCAAGGCAAGCAGGTTGGAACACCTCGTGGAGTTAGGCACCCTGACCCCTCAGTCGGCCCGGTTCTTGGGTGCCGCGGTAGCCAGCGGACTGAATATCCTGGTCTCGGGCGCTACCCAGGCGGGCAAGACAACAATGCTCAATTGCCTCGCAGCGAGCATTGGCAGCCGGGAACGGGTCATCACGGTCGAGGAGATCTTCGAACTACAGTTTCCTTTGCGGGACGTAGTGGGCTTGCAATGCCGCCAGCCCAACCTTGAGGGGGAAGGAGAGATCCCGCTGCGCAGGCTGGTCAAGGAAGCGCTCAGGATGCGCCCGGACCGCCTCGTGGTGGGCGAAGTCCGTGAAGCCGAAAGCCTGGACATGCTGATCGCCTTAAATAGTGGCCTGCCAGGCATGTGCACGGTCCACGCGAATTCTGCCCACGACGCGGTAACCAAGATCTGCACCCTTCCCCTGCTGGCCGGCGAAAACATCTCCAGCGCCTTTGTGGTTCCGACCGTTGCCTCCTGCATTGACCTAGTAGTGCACTGCAGCCGACAGGCCAACGGTCGGCGGCAGGTGACAGAAATTCTGTCCCTGGGCCGGCGCGTGGAGAACGGCATCATTGAGTCATCGATGGTGTTCGCCGTTGCTGACGGGCAGCTGCAGCCCAAGGTTAATTCAATGCCGTCGGCCGAGAAATTCGCACGAGCAGGTTACGACGTCGCGGCGCTGCTGGAGCCGCGCTGATGGCGCCCTTAGTCGGGGTACTTGCCGGAACGGGACTATTTCTTGTTTGGTGGTCTTTCTGGGAGCAACCGGAGCCGACGCCCAGGCCTGCAAAGGTGGATCGGTTGGGCGACCTGCTCGCCTCGGCCGGAATAGAAAGAGTGACCGGAACCGGCTTGATTGCCACCTGCCTCGGACTGGGCCTGTTTGTGGCACTCGCGTTCTTTGCGATCAGCCGATCTTGGCCGATCTCTGTGTGTTTTGGTCTTTTCGGTTCCTGGCTGCCCATGAGTGCGGTGCGTTGGCGGGCAAAGAAGAGGACCGCCGTCCTTCGCCAGCTTTGGCCTGACGTCGTTGATCACCTTCGGTCCGCCATCCGGGCGGGATTATCGCTGCCTGAAGCCCTGATTCAACTGGGAGAGAAAGGCCCGGAGGAACTCCGGCATGTTTTCCGGGACTTCGGTGCCGACTATCGTGCCGGAGGACAGTTCGACGGGTCCCTGAATAAGCTCAAAGACCGGTTGGCTGATCCGGTTGCTGACCGGATCGTCGAGGCCCTCAGGCTGACTCGGGAAGTGGGCGGCTCGGACCTTGGAAAGCTTCTGGGAACCCTTGCTGAGTTTCTTCGTGAAAATGCCCGGACCCGAGGCGAACTTGAGGCTCGGCAGTCTTGGACTGTCAACGCAGCAAGGCTCGCTGTTGCCGCTCCCTGGATCGTCATGATCCTTCTTGCAACCCGGCCTGAAGCGGTCCAGGCCTACAACACGCCCGTGGGCGCAGGTGTTCTGCTGGGCGGCCTGGTTGTGTCACTTATCTCCTACTCCATCATGCTGCGGATCGGCGCGCTTCCACAGGACGAGAGGGTACTCCGATGACAGGCACCTCTGCGGCAGCCATCGTCTGCGGCATTAGTCTGGGAGCAGGCCTCTGGTTGCTGCTGTTCAGGACGCCCTTTATGCGTCCCACTACGTTCATGGAGCGCATCGAACCACAACTAAAGTCGCAAAACCTTGAGTCCAGGCTCCTGAGGTCGGGGGAACAGAACGTCACCCCATTTGGCCCACTGGAACGGATCATGCGTCCTTTGCTGCGCGACGGCAAGACAGCCCTGGGCAGGCTGAACCTGGGTTCCAAGGCGCTGTCCCGCCGACTTGCCCAGGCAGGCTTCGCCAAGTCCCCGATCGATTTCCGCGCCGAACAGTTTCTCTGGGCGGCGGCAGGATTCACTCTCTCGCTAGCGGCAGTTGTCCTCGGTGCCGTGGCCGGGAGCTTCAGTCCGTTCACCGCTGTCTTGGCGGTCCTGGGGACTGCCTTGGGCGGGTACATGTTCCGTGACTACTGGCTAGGCGTCCAGATCCGCAGGCGGGAATCCCGGATGATGGCCGAATTCCCCAGCCTCGCTGAACTTATGGCCCTGGCAGTCGGGGCAGGCGAAAGCGCGACGGGCGCCCTGGACAGAGTATGCCGCAGCGCACGCGGTGAGCTCTCCAAAGATTTTTCCAAAATCCTCGCCGAAACCAGGGCCGGAAAACCCCTGGTGGAAGCTCTACAGGAATTTTCCGCCCGGACAGACCTGGGCCCGTTGGTCAGGTTTGTTGATGGCATCATCGTGGCAGTTGAGCGGGGCACACCCTTGGCGGACGTGCTCCGGGCCCAGGCCCAGGACGTCCGGGATACTGCCAAGCGCGACCTCATGGAATCGGCGGGCAAGAAGGAGATTGGCATGATGATTCCGTTGGTATTCGGTGTTCTTCCGCTGACAGTCGTCTTCGCGGTGTTTCCCGGCATTGCGGCGATCAGCCTGGACCTCTAGCGGGTCTACGTGTGTCGTTCGAGCTTGAGACAACATCCAGGCCGACCGTCCCCAGACATTTACTAGTACGCAGTGAGCCAGTACACAAAGAAATGGACCGAAAAATGAAGAATCTGGGAATCCGGAGTGGCCTGCTGCTCCTGGCGATCGTGGCGGGCCTCTGGACTTCGGTCGCAACGAATGCACGTGGCATGGCAAACGTTGAGCCTCAGCAGGACGGATCCTCCAGGGATCACCCGGAGCGGGGCGATGTCCCGGGCTGGGTGATGATCACGCTCATGTCCGCTGTTTTGGTGGCCGGTTTGCTCGCGCTCGCAGGCCCGGCACTCGAAACGATGTTCAACCAGGCCATGGACAAGGTCGGAAAGTAGGCCATGCGTCGGCCTGGCTACTCCGGATGTGACTCGGAGCCAGGCCCGCCCACGGACGAACGCGGCTCCGCGGTGGTGGACTTCGTCATGGTGGGCGGCCTGCTCACGATGTTCTTCCTGGCCATAATCCAGCTCACCCTGATCCTGCATGTGCGCAATACGCTGATCGATGCCGCTGCTTCGGGAGCCCGGTACGGGACCCTCGCGGACCGCGGGGCTGCGGACGCAGCAGAAAGGGCCGGGGATCTGATTGGAACAGCACTGAATGCTGACTTCGCCGAGGACATCAGCACATCGGAAGTTACGTTTCAGGGGCTCAGGACGCTGGAAGTCACCATCAAAGCTCCAATGCCTGTGATTGGTCTTATCGGCCCCCGGGAGATGCTGGAGGTCAAGGGTCATGCCGCAATCCAGCCCTGAACCCAGCAGGGATTCGTGGCGGGCCTGGCTTCGAGCCAGGTTCAATGAAGCCCTCTGCCTTGCACCTGCCACGCCAGGCCCGCCGCATGCCAGGCCTGACCGGTCCACTAAACCAGGCTCTCCCGCCAACCCCCTCCGGGTAGCTGAGCTGCGTGAGCAGGGGAGCGCGGTGGTCGAGTTTACTTTCCTGGCGTTGCTCCTGATGGTCCCGCTGGTGTACTTCATCATCACGATGGGACAAGTCCAGGGTGGATCGTTTGCCGTGGCCGGCGCCGCCGATCAGGCCGCAAAGGTCTATGTGGCCCAGTCCGACGCACATTCGGCCCAAACAGCGGCGGAGCAGGCAGCCCTCATAGCCTTGGCAGATTACGGACACAGTGCGGCAGACGCCGAGGTGTCGACCAGTTGCGACCAATCCGACTGCCAGGCCGCCGGAACTGCCGTTACGGTCACCGTGCATCTGACGGTGCGCCTGCCTTTCGTTCCGTTTAGCGATGACTTCATGCTGCGCGCCAGCGAAGTGGCGGCATCGTCCACGCAATTGGTTGGGAGATTCCGCTGATGCCTAAACAACCGGAGGAGGAGGGCCAGATGATCGTCCTCATCATCGGTTACGTCCTGCTGGCACTCCTCGTCACCACCGTGGTTATCGGCACCTCCAGCTTGTATCTCGAACACAAGCGGCTTTTGTCATTGGCCGACGGCGCGTCGCTCGCTGCCGCTGACAGCTACACCCTGGGTGAGGTAGGCACACAGGGAGGCAGCCCATCGGCCACCCTTAATTCAGAGCGCGTCAGGAGCGTGGCGGGTCACTTCATCGCGAGGACACCTGCTTCGCAGCGGTTCGACGGGCTGGCCGTCGCCTCGGCGACGGGCACGCCGGACGGCTCCACCGCCGTCGTGGTCCTCAGCGCAGCCGTCCACCCACCGCTGGTGAACTTCCTCGTTCCCGACGGGATCAGGATCGAAGCGACTTCCACCGCCCGTTCCAGGCTTTCCCGGTGATGGGGAAAACCATGGGGTCGGGCCCCTTGCCGGATGGCGTAGGGTTAAACAACCATGGCCAATATTGATTTTTCCGCAGAAATCCGCGCTCTTCGCGCTACCTACACCTCCATCGAGAGAGTCTCCGATGTTGAGGCTCTGAAGGAAGACATCGCCGAGCTGAGCGAGCGGGCGGGGGAACCGGACCTGTGGGACGACCCCGCCGCGGCCCAGAAAATCACCTCCAGGCTGTCGCACCGCCAGTCCGAACTGGAGCGGCTCAACACCCTGGTCTCGCGGATCGATGACCTGGAGGTCCTGGTGGAGCTCGGCCAGGACGAGGACGACGCCGATTCGATGGGAGAGGCCGCCACCGAACTCGAGTCCATCAGGAAATCCCTGAAGGAACTTGAAGTCGTGACGCTGCTGTCCGGGGAGTACGACGAACGCGAGGCCGTGGTCTCCATCCGGGCCGGGGCGGGCGGCGTCGACGCCGCAGACTTTGCCGAGATGCTGATGCGCATGTACCTGCGCTGGGCCGAACGCCACGGTTACCCCACCACTGTGATGGACACGTCCTACGCTGAAGAGGCAGGTCTCAAGTCTGCTACATTCGAAGTCAAGGCACCGTACGCCTTCGGCACGCTGAGCGTTGAGGCGGGAACCCACCGCCTCGTAAGGATCAGCCCCTTTGACAACCAGGGCCGGCGCCAGACCTCATTTGCGGCCGTTGAGGTAATCCCGCTGATCGAACAGACGGACTCCATCGACATCCCGGATAACGAGATCCGCGTTGATGTGTTCAGGTCATCGGGACCGGGTGGTCAGTCTGTCAACACCACAGACTCCGCGGTGCGCCTCACCCACATCCCCACCGGCACGGTCGTTTCCATGCAGAACGAAAAGTCCCAGCTGCAGAACCGTGCGGCTGCCATGCGCGTGCTGCAGTCCCGGTTGCTCCTCATTAAGAAGGAACAGGAAGATGCCGAAAAGAAGGCATTTGCAGGGGATGTGAAGGCGTCCTGGGGCGACCAGATGCGGTCATACGTCCTCAACCCGTACCAGATGGTCAAGGACCTCCGAACGGAACACGAAGTGGGCAACACCTCGGCCGTATTCGACGGCGAGATTGACGACTTCATTGATGCCGGCATTCGCTGGCGGACCGATAACCGCAACGCCGAGAAGTAGGCCGGTCATGCCTACCCGGCGGGCCAGATCGCGCGACACGCCAGCCAAACCCCCAAAATCCGGCGTAGAGACTGCGTATAGTCAAGGAGCCGGAGCTCTACTTCCCCCAAACGAAAGCCCGCGCACCGGTCGCAGATCTGGGCTGTATCAGCGCTGCCTGCAGGGTACTTAGGGCCATGATCCGATTCGAAAATGTCACCAAGGTCTACGACCAGAACGTCCGGCCTGCCCTGGACGATGTCAGCCTTGAAATTGACCGTGGTGAATTTGCTTTCCTTGTCGGAGCATCGGGGTCCGGCAAGTCGACCTTCTTGCGGCTTGTGCTCAAGGAGGACAGGGCAACATCGGGGGCCGTCTATGTCGCCGGCCAGAACGTAGCCAAGATCTCCAGTTGGCGCGTGCCCCGGCTGCGCCGCGGTATCGGCGTCGTCTTCCAGGACTTCCGTCTCCTTCCGCAGAAAAACGTCTTTGCCAACGTTGCCTTTGCGATGCAGGTCATCGGCAAGAGCCGCAGCGTCATCCGCGATACTGTCCCGGAGGTGCTCAAGACCGTCGGACTCGAAGGCAAAGAACACCGGATGCCACACGAACTCTCCGGTGGCGAGCAGCAGCGCGTGGCAATTGCCCGCGCAGTGGTAAACCGTCCCGGCATCCTCCTGGCCGACGAACCGACCGGAAACCTCGATCCCACCACGTCCATGGGAATTATGGGCGTGCTGGACAAGATCAACCAGAACGGCACCACCGTGGTGATGGCCACCCACGACGACGACATCGTCAACGAGATGCGCAAACGGGTCGTGGAGCTGAAGAACGGCGTGGTTATCCGCGACGAAGCCAAGGCGCTGTACACCTCGATGATTCCCATTGTGGGCCAGTCGCGCCGGCTCAAGGACGCCAGCGGGCGAGAAGACCCGCCACCCAGTCCCGAGGACCAGGGTTTGCACCCAGGGGAGGAGCAGCGATGAGGCTCGCTTTTATCCTCGGCGAGATCGGCAGCGGCCTCCGACGGAACCTTTCCATGGTGGTGTCGGTCATTCTGGTCACCTTCGTTTCCCTGACGTTCGTAGGTGCCGCCGGCATGCTCCAGCTTCAGATCAACCAGATGAAGGGCTACTGGTACGACAAAGTCCAGGTCGCCATCTTCCTCTGCAGTGACGGTTCGACGGCGGCGGGTTGCGCCGGCGGACCGGTCACCCCCGAGCAGCAGGAAAGCATCAAGACCCTGCTCCAGTCACCGGCCGTCGCCCAGTACATCAACGATTTCCAGTTCGAGTCCAAGGACGAGGCGTACAAGCACTTCAAGGACCAGTTCTCTAACTCGCCAATCGTGGATTCGGTCACGCCGGACCAGCTGCCTGCCTCCTTCCGGATCAATATGAAGGACCCGCAGAAGTACCAGATCATCAGCGAGACGTTTTCCTCCCAGCCGGGTGTGGAAACAGTGATCGACCAGCGCCAGCTGCTTGAGCGGCTCTTCTCGGCCATGAACGCAGCGTCCCTCGTCGCCGTGAGCATTGCCGGCGTGATGATTGTCTGCGCCATCCTCCTGATCGCCACCACCATTCGGCTTTCCGCCTTCAGCCGCCGCCGTGAAACCGGGATCATGCGGCTGGTGGGGGCTTCCAAGACAGTCATCCAGCTTCCATTCATCCTTGAAGGCGTTATCGCGGCCGTGATTGGTGCTGCCCTGGCGTCCGGCACCCTTTGGGCAGTAGCCCACTTCTTCCTGGGCGAGTACCTGTCGAAACAATATCCGGACACGGCATTCATCTCGCCGGGGCAAACACTTATTCTTGCGCCAGCGCTGCTGATCCTTGGTGGATCCTTGGCAGGACTTTCGTCTCTCTTGACCCTACGCAGATATTTGAGGGTTTAGGCTGTGCAAACCGACCAAGGGATGCTTATGACTGCAATGCACCGTACCTCGCCCCGGCACCGGCAGGACAGGCGGCCTATTTCCGCGCGCCGAACCGGCATCATCAGCAGTGTCCTGGCGCTTGTTCTCGCCGCCAGTCTTGGCGCAGCATCCCCGGCAGCGTTCGCGGATGATCTGGAGGACAAGAAAGCTGCGTTGGAAGCTGAGGCGGCTCGTGTGCAGCAGTCCTTGGAATTTGTGGACTCGCGGATCGCCAAGGCGGCCGGCGACCTGGTGATCTACCAGGGCCAGCTGCCCGGCGCCCAGCAGGCCCTCCTGGAAGCCCAGGGCAGGGTGGCCAGCGCGGTCAAAGAGGTCGAGGCACTTTCAGCGAGGGTGGACCTCGCGCAACAGAACAAAGCCAAGATCACCCAGCAGCTTGAGACGGACAAGCAGAAGATCGCGGACACCAAGAAGCTCATCGGCCAGATTGCCACCCAGGCCTACAAGGCCGGTGGAGTCCCCTCCAACCTGACCCTGTTCTTCGGGTCGAATGGCGGCGGAAGCCTGACGGACACCATGGATCTGGCTGATCAGGCTATGCGCAGCCAGAACTCCGCGATGGACAAGCTCTCCCAGCAGAACGCCACCAACGTCAACTCACAGGCCAGGCTCGAAGCTGTTGAAGCAGAAATCCAGGACCTGAAGGCTAAGGCCGACGCCGCGCTGGAGAGGGAAAAAGCTGCCCGGGACGAGGCCGCCGCAAAGAAGGCGGAAGTTGATCGGCTCATCGCAGACACCACCCGGCTCGATGCAGAGCTGCAGGCTGCCAAGCCGGGCATCCAGGCGCAGCTTGTATCAGTCCAGGCGAGCCAGAATGCCGTGGCAAACGAAATCGCCGAACGTGACCGCAAACTTCGGGAAGCCTGGGAAGCCGAGCAGCGGCGCCTCGCAGAGGCCGCGGCCGCCGCAGCCCGGGCCCAAGGCCAGGCAGTGCAGCCCTACGCTCCAGTGACCGGATCGCCGTCGGCCTTTGGCCTGAGGCACCCGTTCGCCAACGACGTTCCCATCACCTCCGGATTCGGCTGGCGCGCTACGCCGCCGGGGACCATCGACTTCTACGGCACTGGCGGTTACGTTCACACCGGCATCGATTTCGGTGCAGCCTGCGGCACTCCTGTGTATGCGGCAGCAGCCGGTGAGGTGTTTTCCTCGGGATGGAACTCCGCTGACGGTGGCGGGTGGCGGGTCAAACTTTCCCACGGCGTGGTGGAGGGCAATTCCCTGACCACCATCTACTACCACAACAGCAGCATTGTGGTTTCCAACGGCCAGCAGGTGTCCCAGGGACAACTGATTGCGTACTCCGGAAATACGGGTAACTCCACCGGTTGCCATGCGCACTTTGAAACCTGGCTCAACGGTGTTGCCGTGGACCCGATGCGCCTGCTGTAAGGCGCTCCGGCGCCTGCCGTACACTGGTATGACGCCGCGCCGGAACTGCCGGAGGCAACGAGGATTTAAGAACCGAGGAGTTTCACCGTGCCCAAAGAAAGTGGCCGAAAAGTAGTGGCCACCAACCGGAAGGCCCGGCATGACTACCACGTGCTGGACACCTACGAGGCCGGCATTGCCCTGATGGGAACCGAAGTGAAGTCCCTGCGGGAGGGCCACGCGTCCATGGTGGACGGCTTCTGCACCTTCTACAACGACGAGCTGTGGATGGAGGGCATCCATATCCCTGAGTACAACCAGGGCAGCTGGACCAACCACTCAGCCCGCCGGCGTCGCAAGCTGTTGCTGCACCGGGAGGAACTCATCAAGATCTCGCACAAGATCAGGGAATCGGGCTTCACTATCGTGCCGCTCCAACTCTATTTCCTGGACGGCAGGGCCAAGGTGGAGATCGGTGTCGCAAGGGGCAAGAAGGAATACGACAAGCGCCAAAGCCTTCGCGAGCAGCAGGACAACCGCGAAGCCCTGCGGGACATCCGGGAGCGCAACCGGCGGTAGGACCCAAGCCGGAAGGAAAAGTTCGTGCCGGCATGCGTTATGCTTGATAGTCCGGCAGCGTTTGGTTCCAGTAGTTGGTGCCACAGTCGGTTTGATAACAAAATACGGGGATGATCGGTTTCGACGATGTTAGTCGCGACAGGTGAAGCGGGCCGAGGATGCAGAATTATCTCGTAAACGCTGTCTGCAAACCAATAAGTGCCGAAAACAAGCGCACTGACTTCGCTCTTGCTGCCTAAGCAGTAAGACAGTCCGTCAGCCCGAGGTTGCTATTGCCCCGGATCCTGGCGTCATTTAGATAGCCACTGCTGTTTGCCTCCGTCATCGGGGCAAACGGGACTCTTAGATGACTGGGCCCGGATCAGCTACTTGTTTGCAAGATAGCTGGGGCCGAGAAAATCCGACGCAAACTGCGCCCGGAGAAGCCCTGACAACACGACATCGGACGGGGGTTCAATTCCCCCCATCTCCACATTTTGCTGTGTCGCAAGACACCGACAGCGGCCCGGACATTGCGTCCGGGCCGCTGTTCGTTAACCCTCCGTTCGAGCCTGCCTGTTCGCCCCTGCCGTTCGAGCACGTCCGACGACGGCTCCAGTCCACCCGCCGGGAGCCGGGGCACGCGTTCACCGACGGCGTAGCGCGCCGGGGACTAGGACGGCGGTCGGAACAGTTGACGCAGATAAGACCCGGCATGCCAGGAATCTGGAAACCGGGAGCCATCAGCAGCGCGTAGGAGGTGCGCCATGGACCAGGCGCGGGAGTACAGTTCACCAGCGTCCGACGACGGTCCCCTGGACTCGTATTCGGAGACCGTCATGCGTGTGGCTGAGACCGTCACTCCGCATGTGGCGGCGATTGAAATGACGGGGAAGGGCCGCAACGGACGGTTCCGGGTCGGTGCAGGATCCGCGGTGCTTTTCACCGAAGACGGCTACCTGCTGACAAATTCCCATGTCGTGGCAGGAACGCAGGAGGGCCATGCGGTCTTTGCGGACGGCAGCCGGACCGACGTGGAACTTGTCGGGGCGGATGCTCTGTCAGATCTTGCCGTTGTCCGCGGTCGGGCGCCGAAGGTAGCACCGGCGGAATTCGGTGATGCCGAATCGCTGAGGGTTGGCCAGCTGGTTATTGCCGTAGGTAACCCGCTGGGCCTCGCGGGATCAGTAACCGCCGGTGTCGTTAGTGGGCTGGGACGTGCCATCCCGGTGTGGGCCGGCAGCAACAGGCGCGTGATCGAGGACGTCATCCAGACAGATGCGGCCCTTAACTCCGGGAGTTCGGGCGGCGCCCTGGCGGATAGCCGCAGCAGGATCGTAGGTATAAACACCGCCGTAGCCGGTGCAGGATTGGGCCTGGCCGTTCCCATCAATGCGACGACACGGAGGATCATCTCTGCCTTGCTGGCTGACGGGCGTGTCCGGCGGGCTTACCTGGGTGTTGTCAGTACCCCCATCAGGCTCAACGCCAGCGCCGTGGTCAGGACCGGGCAACGCGACGGGCTCCGCGTGGTGGAAGTGCTGGCAGGTTCTCCCGCCGACAACGCGGGCATGTCGGCCGGGGACATTCTCCTGAGCGCGGGTGGCCGTCAGGTCAGCAATGCTGAAAGCCTGCAGAAACTGCTCTTTGCCGACGCCATCGGCCAGCCGCTTCATATCGCCGTCCTGAGGGACGGCAGAGAAAAGGACCTTGTAGCGGTACCGGAAGAAATGGCCGGGAACCCGTAACTCCTTGGGTCAGCGCTTCTTCAGGTGGGCCACCGGATCCGGCGCACCACCACCCGGGGCTTTGGCCTTTTTCTCGGCGCGCTTTTCTTTGATGGTCTTGACCTGCTTTTTCGCCTGGTGCTGATGGGGTGATTTGTCCGGCATGGCGTACTCCTTACAATGCGGGACGGCTTGCGTCCCTCTTCGTAAAATACGCCTGATTCGCCGCGAATGTAATGCCCGGATTCAGTCCGGAACGGAAACGTCCGCGATGCCCACAAAGCGGGTGCCGACGCCGTCGTACTCGCTCCGGACGAAGCCACTCCGCGGGGGCGGCACTTCACTGGGTGGATGGTGTCCGCAGACCACGTAGGTGAACTCTGGCCACCACTTCTTGGGGCGGGCAGCTTCCTCATAGCCGCAGACCGCGCATTCCAGGTGGACCCAGACAGGGCGCTTGCCCGTCCGGTTAGCCCGCGACTGGATGAGCCATGGCGGTGGATTGTCCAGGATCTCACCCAGGTCCGCTTCTGTAAGCCGCTTGGGGATGCCATGGCGCTGGGCCATTTCCATCGGAACATCAAGGGCAATTGCCGCGTCGCGTCTGCTAATCATCACAGTCAACAATACGTGACGTCACCAAACCTAGGAGGCGAGGGCAATGCCAAGCGCGGCGGCAGCAAAGCCAGCACCAAGATTGGCGCCCAGGTTCAGGGCGGCCGCGGCGAAGCGTGACTCACTCAGCAGCCTGACCGTGGCGGTGGTCCACGAACTGAAAGTGGTCAGCCCGCCCGCGAGGCCGGTGGCAACGGCGGTGTGCCATTCCGCCGTCAGGCCCAGGCGGCCGGTAATCCCAATGGACAGCCCAATGATGAGACACCCTGTGGCGTTGACCACGAGGGTGGCCCACGGCCAGTGCCGCAGCATCCCGCCTCGGCTGACGCGGACGGTGCGGGCGGCCCGGTGCGCGAACCAGCTGTCCACGGCGAAGCGCAGCAGGGTACCTGCAACGCCGAACACTCCCACCAGGACCGCAGCCATCATGCCGCTGCTGCCGACCGGTCGGCAAGCACTTTGCCGAGTCGCCAGCCGCCGGCCGCCGCCCCAAGCCCCAGCAGCAGCGAAAGTCCCAGATAGGCGATCCACACCGGGTGGTCCCCGGTCCGGGCCAGCTGGTCAACGGAAAACACGACGGCGGAGAAGGTGGTGTAGGAGCCCAGGAGCCCCGGACCGAGGCCAGCCCGGAGCCAGAAAGCCGTATGCGGGCGCGCGATCCAAAAAGTGGTCAGGGCCGCGAGGACAAAGCTTCCGGAGACGTTGATCAAAAGAGTGGCCAATGGCAGATCTCCTGCGTCGTTGGGAAAGGCGAGACCCAGGCCGTACCGCAGCTCTGTTCCCACGAGGGCACCGGCCGCAACCGCCAGCCATGCCCGCCATTCCGGCATCCAGGCATTCTTCATTCAGCGGTCTTCAAGGACGCAGCCCGGGTGGGAACGCTCGCTGTGCACCCAGAGCGCAGATGTCACTTCATCGGCCAGGTCGTAGTCCCGGGTCGTGCCCGCGGACCGGAGCCGCACCACCAAAGCGCCGCCGAAAGGCTTGCGGCCAATGACTTCCACCTCCGCGTCCAGGTCAATTTCCTCTGCGGACAGGTAACGGAGGAGATCCGGGTTCTCGTCGCTGATCCGGGTAATCCGCCCGGTGTGCCCCTTGTCCAGTTCACTCATCAGGTGGGCGTTCGGCATCAGGACCGTGCCGTCCGCTGTCGGGATGGGATCCCCGTGGGGGTCCCGGGTGGGGTTTCCCAGCTTGCCCGCCATCCGTTCAATGAAAGTGTCCGAGACAGCGTGCTCGAGCAGCTCTGCTTCGTCGTGGACCTCGTCCCAGCTGTAGCCCAACTGTTCCACGAGGTACGTCTCGATCAGGCGGTGGCGCCTGACCATGGACAGTGCCAGCCGGATCCCGTCCCTGGTAAGGGTGATGGCACTGTAAGGTTTGTGGTCCACCAGGCCCTGGTCCTTGAGCTTGCGGACCATCTCGGAGACGGAGGAGTTGGCGACACCGAGGCGCTGCGCCAGCTGTGAGGACGTGATGGGCTTGTCCTGCCACTCCGTAAAGGAGTAAATGACCTTGACGTAGTCCTCGATCGAGGAGGAGGGCGCGCTGGTCTTCACGACACCAAGCCTACCCGGTGGTCCGCCGTCGTCATGCCCTCACTGCCCGCCACGTGAGGGTCAAATACGGCAGGCCCACCTCCCCCGTGGAGGCGTGGCCCAGGTGGTCATGCAGGTACCAGTCGAGGTTGGCGAGCACCTTGCTTCGAGTGGCCTCGCCGGCGCGAAGGTAGTAGCTCCTGGACTTGGCCAGTTCCATGATGTCCAGGGTGGTGAGCTGGTCTTCCCAGCGTGTCATGTGGCTCTCAAGCCCCTCGAACTCCGGTCCTATCACGGGACGGAAGCCAGGCTTGTACACGTCTCCGGCGTGCATGATCCGTGAGAGCCTATGCACCCACGGAACAGAGGTGTCCAGTTGATTCCAGATGAGCCCCAGCCTTCCCCCTGCACGGAGGATCCGCGAAAGCTCGCTGCTCGCCGCCAACGGATCGCACCAGTGCCAGGCCTGCGCAACGCTGACGACGTCGAAGGAAGCGTCCGGCAGCCCCGTCGCCTCGGCAGTGCCCTGGATGGCGGGCACCCCGGGATAGCGGAGCGCCAACTGTCCGAGCATGTCCGCTGAGGGGTCGACGGCCGACACAGACAGCCCCCGGGCCAGCAGCAATGCAGTGAACTTCCCGGTGCCGGCTCCCACGTCGACGGCGTCCCGGGCTCCGGCGGGAACGAGCCAGTCCGCCGACTCTTCCGGATAAGCGGGCCGCACGCGCTCGTAGTGCTCGCCGCCGTCCTGGAAGCTCTCTCCGAGTTCCAGACGGCGCCCGTGGTCCAGTTTGGGGCCACCCCGTACCACGTGCCGTCTCCTTCGCCTGATGCGCTTGGGTATGCTTCGAATCTACCGCACGTGCCGCCAGGTACCAGCCAGGCAGAAAATTGGCGACTAACTCAGGCCCAGCCTCTGCGGCTGGTTCAGAAGCTGGTCAGTCCTCAATACACGGGGCAGCGCCCGCGGTTCCAGGCGTGTTCGGTGCCCACTCGGGGTAGGTGCGGGTGTCATTGGCCGGAACCCAGCGCCCGGAATCAACCACGTAGTCCCATCCCAGGCCCGTGCGGCGCAGTTCCTCGATGCCGGCCAACAGGCGCTGGGCGTCTTCAAGCCGTGATCCCAGGCCGAAGCTGGCGCGCAGCGAACCGGAGGGAATGCCGAGGCGTTTGAGCAGCGGGTGCGCGCAGAATCGTCCGTCGCGGAGGCCCACTCCGTGTTCAGCTGACAGGTAGGCGGCCACGAGGCCGGCATCGTAGCCGGCCACGGAGAAGTTCACGACGCCGATGGTGTCCGTGTCGGGATGCGTGTCCTTGAAGATCTGATGCACAGTGACGCCGTCGATCTTCTGGAGCCCTTCTACCAGGAAGGACCTGATGGCTGCCTCATGGGCATGCCACCGGTCCTGATCCAAAGCGCCGATGACCTGGGTGGCGCGGGCCAGGGTGGCCGCACCAAGGACGTTGGGTGATCCGCCCTCATGGCGGGCCGGCCCGGTTGCCCAGCTGACGCCGTCGAGCCTGGCTTCGCGGACGGCCCCGCCTCCCGCTAGGTGAGGGGTCCCGGCGTCGAGCCAGTCAGGCCTGCCCACCAGGACGCCGGCGCCGAAGGGCGCATAGAGCTTGTGGCCGGAGAAGGCGAGGTAGTCGACGTCGTCCGTGCTGATGTTAATGCGCCGGTGCGGTGCCAACTGCGCGGCGTCCACCACTATCCTGGCGCCGTGTTCGTGCGCCAGGGCAGCCAGGGCCCGGATGGGAAGGATCTCGCCGGTCACATTGGACGCCCCGGTGACGGCCAGCAGGCTGACGCCGCCCTGCTCCAGCTCGGCACGGAGTACCTCAATGGTGCCGGCGATGGTGTCGGCGGCCACGACACTGCGGTGCGGCACCCCCTGCCACGGCAGGAGGTTGGCGTGGTGTTCGATGTCGAGATAGAGGACATCGCCGTCCGGACGTCCTTCCCTGACGGGAAGGCAGCCAGCCAGCAGGTTCAGTGAGTCGGTGGTGTTGCGGGTAAAGACGACCGAATCATCCGGGCGGCCGCCCACGAAATCCCGGACGATGTTGCGGGCGTTTTCATAAACAGAGGTGCTGATCTGGGATGCATAGCCAGCACCACGGTGGACGCTGGCGTAGAACGGCAGGATCTCATTGAGGTAGGCCGACACGACCGAGAGGGCCGGGGCTGAAGCGCCGTAGTCAAGGTTGGCGTACCGCACGTGGCCGCCCTGGATCAGGGGCGCCTGGATCTCGGCCCCCGTGACGGCGGACAGGGGACGCCCGGCGATCGCACTCCGTTCGCTGAACAGCGTTCCAGTCTTTGCGGCGTGTGTGGGGGCGGCAGTGTTGGGGGAGACGGCGTTGGGGGAGACGGTGGCAGTTGTCACAGAGACCTCACTCTAAGAAGGACTCCCTCTGTGGGAATCCGCGCTTGCCGGGTCCGTTCCGGACCGGCCTGGTCGTCACCCGGGGCACCCCGCCGCGAATGGAGGGTTGCCGGCCAGCAAACCGGGGTTTCGCGCTGGCACTCGTGACCTGTTAAGAGCGTAGAACATGCTCCGGGCGAGGAAAAAGCCCGGCCCAATGTTAAGGGTTTTGTTACGCGGCACAGGAAGATCCGGTTCTGTCCGAAGAATACGACGGCGGACGCCCCTTTTCGAAGCGTCCGCCGTGGAAAATTCGGTTCCTGCCAGAGGTTTCTGGTTAGAGGAGATCGTCCAGGTCCGGGTTGAGCCGCTTGAGGACTTCTGAGTGCAGGATCGAGTTGGTGGCCAAGGCATTGCCCCCGAACGGGCCGTCCTCGCCTTCGAGCGACGTAAACCTGCCGCCAGCCTCAACCACGATGGGCACGAGCGCCGCCATGTCGTAGAGGTTCAGCTCCGGCTCACAGGCGATGTCCACCGAGCCTTCAGCCACCATGCAGTACGACCAGAAATCACCGTATGCACGCGTACGCCAGACGTCCTCTGTCAGGCCAAGGAAGTCGTCGAGGTTTCCGCGTTCCTTCCAGCCGCCCAGGCTGGAATAGGAGAGGGAGGCATCCGAGAGCTTCGACACGTCCGATACCCGAAGCCGCGTGGCGGCCGCTAGGGACCGGCCCATGTAGGCCCCCGCCCCCTTGGCCGCCCACCAGCGTTTCCCCAAAGCCGGGGCGCTGACCACGCCCACCACGGGCTCACCCTCGTCGACGAGGGCAATCAGCGTGGCCCAGACGGGAACGCCGCGGACAAAGTTCTTGGTGCCGTCGATGGGATCGATGATCCAGCGCCGGGACCCATGCCCCGAACTGCCGAATTCCTCGCCCAGGACGGCGTCCCTAGGCCGGGAGCGGGACAGCTGGCCGCGGATGGCTTCCTCGGCGGCCTTGTCCGCATCGGTGACCGGTGTCAGGTCCGGCTTGGTTTCGACGCGCAGATCCAGGGCCTTGAAGCGGCTCATTGTCTGGTCATCCACGGAATCGGCCAGCACATGGGCCAGGCGCAGGTCATCGTTGTAGCTCGAAGCGGGTTGGATCATGGTTCCAAACTACCGTCAATGCGCCGCCGGGTCGGGGACATCTGCCCCCTGAAGGGCCTTGAACCCCCCCCAGCCCCTTGGAAACACAGTGCGCTGCCGCTAGCTGGGACTGCCCAGCTCCTTGGTTTCCTGGCCTTCCAGCCGGGGATCAGTGCCCAGGAGGCGCCGCAGGGACGCCAGCCGGGCTGCGCCGGTGGGGCCGGCCTGGCCGCTCGCCACCCAGGCGTCCAGTCCGCACTTCACCGCGGCAGCGGTGTGTTTGCAGCCACGCTCGCAGGCGTCCGTGCCTGGCTCCAGGTCCGGGAAGGACCGGAGAATCCGGTCCGGGTCCACGTGCGCCAGGCCGAAGGAGCGGATGCCGGGGGTGTCGATGATCCAGCTGCCGGCCGGCGCGTCAGTCAGCTTGAGGGCGAGGGCGGACGACGAGGTGTGGCGTCCCCTGCCGGTGACAGCGTTCACGCCGCCCGTCGCGCGTTCGGCCCCGGTCAGTGCATTGACCATGGTGGACTTGCCCACGCCGGAGTGCCCCAGCATCACGGTGACTTTGCCGTCGAGGTGCGCCCGGAGCTGGGAAACGGCGTTGATGTCCAGGCGGGCGGAGAGGCCGTCGTCGGAGCGGGCGTCGATGCCGGATGCCTCGGAATCGGCTGTCCGGCTGATAATGACCGGAAAATCAAGGTGCTCGTAGTTCGATAGCAGTTCCGCGGGATCCTTGACGTCCGCTTTGGTTACCAGCAGCAGGGGCTCAATCCCGGCATCGTAGGCGGCCACCAGGGCACGGTCGATGAAGCCGGTCCGCGGCTCGGGATTGGCGGCCGCCACGACGACTACGAGCTGGTCCGCATTGGCGACTACAGCGCGTTCGACCGGATCGGTGTCATCGGCGCTGCGGCGCAGGAGCGTTCGGCGGTCCTGGATCTTGACGAGGCGTGCGAGGGTGTCCGGATCGCCGGAAACATCGCCGACCAGGGAGACAAAGTCGCCTGCCACGACCGGGGAGCGACGCAGTTCCCGTGCCCGCGCTGCGATGATGATGCGTTCTTCACCGGAATCTTCGCCGACCACGGCCGTATAGCGTCCGCGGTCCACCGTGATGATGCGCCCCGTTACGGCGTCATCATGACTCGGACGGTCCTTGGTGCGGGGGCGCGAGCCCTTTTTGCTCGGACGGATCCGGACATCGGACTCGTCCCAGGAATCAGTGCTGCGGGCCAACGTCCGAACCTTCCGCCCCGTTTTCGGAGGCCTGGCCCTGCGCAAGCATGTCTGCCCATAATCGGGGGAAATCCGGCATGGTCTTCGCGGTGGTGGCGATGTCCTGTACCTGGATGCCTTCCACCGCCAGGCCAAGGATGGCACCGGCGGTGGCCATCCGGTGGTCAGCATAGCTGTGGACGACGCCGGCGTGCAGCTTTGCCGGACGGATCACGAGGCCGTCGCTGGTCTCCTCCGCGTCGCCGCCGAGGCGGTTGATTTCGGTAACGAGCGCGGCCAGCCGGTCCGTCTCATGGCCGCGCAGGTGCGCGATGCCAGTCAGCCGGGAAGGCCCGGTGGCCAAGGCGCACAGGGCGGCGACAGTCGGTGCCAGTTCACTGGTCTCATCGAAGTCAGCCCCCTTGATCTCCGGCCCACCGGTAACCGTCAGGATCCCGTCAGCCAAGCTGACTTCCGCTCCCATGTCCGCCAGGATGCTGCGCCAGAGGTCTCCCACCTGGGTAGTCCCGGCAGGCCAGTCTGGAATGCGGACCGTTCCGCCTGAGGCCAGGGCCGCCGCGAGGAACGGGCCGGCGTTGGACAGGTCCTGTTCGATGCGCTGGTCGAAGGCCCTGATGGGTCCTGGCGCCACCACCCAATGGTTCGGCACTGAATCGTCCACCGAAACGCCGACGCCCCTCAGCACAGCCACTGTCATATTGATGTGGTCCAGGCTTGGTACCGGCTTGCCAACATGCTCCAGATGGAGTCCCTCGGTAAACCTCGCTCCCACCAATAGCAGCGCTGAGACGAACTGCGACGAGGCACTGGCGTCAATCACCAGATGGCCGCCCCGGACTTCGCCCGTTCCTTTGACCGTGAACGGCAGCGACGCGGGGGTTCCGCCATCCTCGGTGGCCACAGCCACACCCAGTGCCTTGAGTGCCTCGATGATGGTTCCCATGGGGCGCTTCCGGGCGTGGGGGTCCCCATCGAAGACGCTCGTGCCGTTCCGCAGTGCCGCGAGTGGCGGAACGAACCGCATGACTGTTCCGGCGAGGCCGCAGTCGATCCGGGTCCGCGACGAGGGCGTTTGCTGGCTCAGGGGAGTGACTTCAAGGTCAGGTCCGAAGGCGCTGTCTCCAGGCACCTCAGTGATGGTTGCACCCAGTTGGCGGAGGGCCTCGATCATCAAAGCCGAGTCCCTGGAATGCAGCGGAGCCCGGAGCCGGGACGGGCCGTCAGCCAGCGCCGCGAGAACAAGGAACCTGTTGGTCAGGGATTTCGATCCCGGCACCGTAATGGTGGCGTTGACGGGCCGGGTGGCAAACGGGGCCGGCCAGTGGGGGACCGCTTCGGAGGATTCCTGTGTGGCGGTTGCGGCGGATCCGGTCATGCGTCCTTAAGCCCCCGTCGCCTGCTCCACCGCGCGACGCACGGCTTTGTCCGCCTTGTGGAGCTTCTTACCCGTGGTCTTTCTTGCATCGGTCGCAAGGTGGGAAGCTCCCTTTTTCGCGTCCGCGGCAAGGTGCTCCGCGCGCCACGCGAGGCCCGGCTTTCCGGCCGTGTCCACGGACGCGAGCAGGGCGCCGCCACTGAGGGATAGGTTCTTGAGGAGCTGGCTGCGGCGGGCTTCGCGGCCTTCCTTGGAGCTGATGTCCGCGCTGCGCCATTCCACAAAAGTATTCAGGGCTGAAATAACAGTGAGCAGCGTTGCCGAGAGGCGGCTGAACTTGCCTAGGCCGAACAGTACTCCGGCGCCCACCTGCGTTCCACCAATGACCCGTGCCAATGTTTTCTCGTCGGTGCGGAAGGGCAGGGAAGCGGTTGCCTTACGCAGGAGCGGCGACAGTTGCTGGGCAGTGTCATCTGCGTTCTTGAGCTTGTCCAGCCCGGCGAGAACGAAACTGGATGCCAGCATGGGCCGGGCGAGTGTGCGGACAAAGGACATGGATTTCCTCCTGGGTGGACGAACCGCGTCGAATGCGGCGGAGTCCGTCCTAGTCTTGCACTTTTGAGGAATATTTGCCTGCCGCCAGGGGTTATGGATTGCGGGTCCGGAAATTTGGCCTACCCGGACAAAACAGCCTTGGTAGACGGCCACACAAAAACTGACGGGTTTGAACAGCCGGGCTAAAAACAGCCGGACAACGAACGGCCGGAGCAATGTACGGCCGAAAAAGAAGTGGAGTTGCCCTTGAGGTTGATGAAGGACGGGATGGAAGCCACGGGCCCGGTGGTCATGGAGACTTTGGAATCTGATCCTCCCGAGTATGGATCGCCGCGTGCGCGCGGCGTCACACTAGACTTGAAGGCAATGAGCACCCTGGATCCGGCCGTTGAGGCCATGTATGAGGCCTCCGGAAGCGAAGCCAAGAGCAGCATCGACGCGCAAATGGGCGCCGGGACGGCGGCAGCGTCGGCGCGCCCTGAACCTGATTCCGGGCCTCATGATTCTCCGCACCCTGAATCGACGGAAGAGCCCGTGGATGTGGCCACCGAAACCACCGAAGAGCGCCGCGTTCGTTTTGAGCGTGACGCCATGCAGTACGTGGACCAGCTCTACTCGGCCGCCATGCGCATGGCCCGTAACCCGGCGGACGCCGAAGATCTCGTCCAGGAGGCCTACACCAAGGCGTTTTCCGCGTTCCACCAGTACAAGCCGGGAACCAACCTCAAGGCATGGCTTTACCGGATCCTCACTAACACGTACATCAACCTGTACCGCAAGAGGCAGCGCGAGCCGTTGCAGTCCAACTCCGACACCATTGAGGACTGGCAGCTGGCGAGGGCAGAGTCGCACACATCCAGCGGCCTGCGGTCCGCGGAGGCAGAGGCGCTGGACCATCTCCCGGATTCAGACGTGAAGCGCGCGCTTCAGGCCATTCCGGAAGAATTCCGTCTGGCGGTGTACTTTGCCGACGTCGAAGGCTTCGCTTACAAGGAAATATCGGACATCATGAACACGCCTATCGGCACCGTGATGTCCCGGCTCCACCGCGGCCGGAAAATGTTGCGGGACATGCTGGCGGAGTATGCCGCCGATCGGGGATTCAAAGCCGCCGTCGAACCCCAGGACGCGGCCGCAAGCACAAAACAGGAGAACAGGAAATGACCGAGTGCCAGGGATTGGGCGACTGCGACGACGCCCGGATGCAACGCATCTATGAGTACCTTGACGGGGCGCTGACCCGTGAGGACATCACTGAGATCAAGCACCACCTCAATGATTGCCCTGAGTGCACGCAGCAGTACGACCTTGAGTGCGTTATCCGAACCATGGTGAAGCGCTCTTGCACGGAAGCTGCCCCGGAGAATCTGAAGAACGCCATCCTGGACCGGATCCACTCGATCCGTCCGGTCGATGCGTAGGCGCAACAGAGGGTCACGCCCGCACTTAACTTGAGCGCCCGAAAGACAAAGGACCCCGGAAGCCGTGTGGCTTCCGGGGTCCTTCGCTTAACCGTCATTCCAAGCTTTGCTTAGGTGTTGGGGCGCTTGCCGTGGTTCGCGCCGCCACGCTTACGGTCACGACGTTTACGTGCACGCTTGCTCATAGCTGGCCTCCTTAATGTTGGTACTCAAAAGAGCTGCCCTCAAGTCTCCCACATGATGGGACAGGCCGCGAAACCAGGAGCGGCCCGTGACCTGCGGCTCAACGGCTGCGGCTCAATGGCCAGCCCACCTCCGGAGCCTCAACTGTGCAGGGAGTTTCTGATCGAGATCCGGGCCTGGTCCAGCACAGTCTTGATGGTTTCAAGTGCCACAGGACTCAGCGGCTCCCGGCTGGCCTGAAGGCCGCGCAGTTCCACCCGCAGATCGTCGCGGAACGCCTGGATCAGCATCTCGGCCTCCCTGAGCATCCGGAGTCCCTCTTGTGAGGGCCGAGCGCCCTTTGAAGTTGCATTGGCGGCGCGTGCCGTGGAACGCGCGGCCTCGGCCGTTGCGGCGAGGTCCGCCCGGAGGCCGCGCATGTTGCTGCGGATATCGTCGCGGAGGTTGTCCGCGAGGCGGCGAACGGACGCGGAGATATCATTCTCGACGCCGACCAGCTCATCCCGGCGGCTGTTCAGCTCCGCCACGCCCTCGGGGGTGATGCGGTAATTAGTGCGCCGGCCAGCAGACTCGGTGGCTACCAATCCTTCTTCCTCCAGCTTCCCCAGGCGCGGATAGATGGTGCCGGCGCTGGGGGAGTACGTGCCGCCGAAACGTTCATTCAGTGCCTTGATGAGCTCATAGCCGTGTTTCGGGCCGGACTCCAGGAGGGCCAGGATATACAGCCGGAGGGCTCCGTGGGCGAAGACAGGCGGCATCAGTGCCCCGCTTCCGGGCTTCTGGCTTCCCCGTCGCTTGCTTCCCCGCTCCATGCAGGTTCGTTGTGGAAGATCGACGTCCTGCCAGAAACGGAGTTGGTCCGGACCAGCATGAGCTTGCCGTCCGGGCCGGCGATGGTTTCCACTGTGCCGCCGGGCTGGGAGTAACGCTGGTTGTCAATGATCAAGGTTCCGCTGGCGGACTTCGCCACAATGTCCACGCCGACGTCGGAGGGCAGGCGGATGGTGAGGTCTCCGGAAACCGAGTTGGCGCCGAAGTCGTGCGTGAATCCCAGCAGGTCAAAACTCATGTCTCCGCTGACCGTGTTGGCCCGGACGTGGCTGAACCTGCCGGAGGCAGTGACTTCGCCGGAGACGCTCTTGGCGGCCAGGGCGCCGTCGTGGTTGCGGGCGATCACCTCGCCGCTGATGGTGTTGACGTGGAGGTTGCCCGCGGTGCCGTCCGCCATAACCGAGCCGGAGACGGTGTTGAGCCGCGTGCGTCCGCTGATCCCGGACACTAAGCCGTCACCACTGACCGTTCCGGCTTCTACCTCTACGCCCTCCGGGAGCGCGATGCTGATGACTGCGGAGTTGTTGCTGCTTTGGTTGACTGTCCCCATGAGGTTCTTGAACCAGCCCTGCGGGCCGTGCAGCTGGTGGCGGACCTCAAGCCTGCCGTCGACCAACGTGACGGACACGGGGTCGCCCTGGACCTCTGAAATCTCAACGCGGGCCACGGTGTCCGAGTGGGTCATGACGTCGAACCGTCCTCGGACCATGCCCAGTTTTAGCGACCTGACGCCGTCCACGTCAATGGTTTGGCGACCTGTAACGGTCCAGCTGTGATCGGTCATCGGTCCTCCAAGTCGCGATATATCGTACCCGTTCAAGATATAGCGCGACGGGACTCCGGTCAAGATATATCGCGATTTGAGAAGCGGCCTACTCGGGGGCGTCCATTCCAAGCCACTGGAACCAGCCCCTGTGTAGAACCAGCCAGGCCATCAGGCCATAGCCGGACTGCCCGGGCGTCCCCGTGTTGGCGGCGAGGTCCTGGCGCCATTGCTCGTGGTTCAGGAGAGGCGAAAATGTATCGACATATGCGTGCTTGCGCCGCGTCGTAACGTCCGCAAAGGCGGTATTCAGCTCTCCCAGGCGGCGGTTCTGGGCTGGATCCAGGGTAGGCGGAGGGCCGACCACAAACACTTCAATCCGGTTTTGGGAAGCGGAGTCAAGGATGTTGGCGAGGTTCAGCCGGCTTCGCGCCGTTGAGAGGCCGAACTCAATGTCCCGGCCGGACAGGCCGATGACCAGGCGGTTTTCATGCTGGTCGCTGAACCGGCGGCCGGCTTCCTCCAGCCAACGGGCAGCAAGTCCTTCTGTTCCTTCCTGGGGACAGGGCAGGGCATAGCTTTCCAGCGTCAGGCCGTCCTGCGGAGTGCGTGCCAGGACACGGCCCAGCCAGCCGAGTGCCCGGGGGTCCCCCAGCCCGGCCAGAAGTTCATCTCCAACAGCTGCGATGCGCAGCTTTCTGTCTTCCACAAGTTCCTCTTTACTTCCGTGCCGGATGGCATTCCATGCTGCCCCTGCGGGCATCATCGCTTGGGCCTGGTTGTTCTTGGATGGCCGTGATCCCATTAAACAGAACTGCCCGGCCGGAGTCTGGTATTTCGACGTCCGGCCGGGCAGCCTCCATTGCTACTTCCGTGCAAATGCCTGCTTCAGGAGCGCATCCTGCTCGGCTGCATGCCGTTTCATGGAACCTGCAGCGGTTGAGGCCGACGCAGAACGCGAGACCAGGCGGACGGCGCGGCCCAGGGCCCCGGGAAGGTTGAGGCCCATAAAGGGCCACGGCCCCTGGTTGGCGGGCTCGTCCTGCGCCCACACGACTTCGGCGTTGGGATATTTCGCCAGTTCCGCTGCGATCTCGGCATGCGGCAGCGGGTAAAGCTGCTCCACGCGGACGATTGCGGTGGTCTTGTCATCGGTCTTCTGCCGGGTGGACAAGAGATCGTAGTACAGGCGGCCGGACACCAGCAGCACGCGTTCGACGGCGTCAGCCGCCAGCTGCTCATGGTCGGCTATGACGGGGCGGAAGCTGCCGGTGGTGAAGTCTTCGACGGGCGACGCGGCAGCCTTGAGGCGGAGCAGCTGCTTCGGAGTGAAGATGATCAGCGGCTTGCGGGGACGGCTGTACGCCTGGCGGCGCAGCAGGTGGAAGTGCGATGCAGCCGTCGTGGGGTTCGCGACGATCATGTTCTCTTCCGCACACATCTGCAGGAAACGTTCGATCCGGGCCGATGAGTGGTCCGGGCCCTGGCCTTCATAGCCATGTGGCAGCATCAGCACCAGCGAGGACCGCTGGCCCCACTTCTGCTCGGCCGAAGAGATGAACTCATCGATGATGGTTTGGGCGCCGTTGACGAAGTCACCGAACTGCGCTTCCCACAGGACCAGGGCATCCGGACGCTCGACGGAGTAGCCGTATTCGAAGCCCATGGCCGCGTATTCGGAGAGCAAGGAGTCATAGATCCACAGCTTGGCCTGGTTGTCCGAGAGGTTGCCCAGGGGCAGCCACTCGTTGCCGTTTGCGCGGTCGTGGAACACGGCGTGGCGCTGAACGAACGTTCCGCGGCGCGAGTCCTGACCGGCAAGGCGGACCGGAACGCCCTCCATGATGAGTGAGCCGAAGGCCGCAATCTCGCCGAAGCCCCAATCGATGCCGCCTTCACGGGACATCTGCTCGCGCTTCTCGAGAAGCTGCTTGAGCTTAGCGTGGACAGTGAAGCCCTCGGGAACTTCGATGTGCGCCTTGCCGATCCGGGCCAGCGTCTCCGGGGAGATGGCCGTCGACGCCGGGGCGTTCGTGCCGAAGTCGGCCTGTTGGGCGATGGGACGCTCGATGTCCGATACCGCGGCCGAGTCTGCCGTGATGATCGGGATCGGTGAGGTCTGGGCGGCGTGTGTCTCGGCGAAGACCCGTTCCAGCCGTTCCTGATAGTCGCGAAGCAGCTGCTCCGCTTCGTCCTCGGTGATGTCCCCGCGGCCGATGAGCGACTCGGTGTACAGCTTGCGGACGGAGCGCTTGGCTTCGATCAGGTTGTACATGAGCGGCTGGGTCATCGACGGGTCGTCACCCTCGTTGTGGCCCCGGCGGCGGTAGCACACCATGTCGATCACAACGTCCTTGTGGAAACGCTGGCGGAATTCGTAGGCGAGCTGGCCGATGCGGACAACTGCCTCCGGATCGTCACCGTTCACGTGGAACACGGGGGCCTGGATCATCTTGGCGACGTCCGTGGAATACGTGGACGAGCGGGATGAGGACGGCGCCGTGGTGAAGCCCACCTGGTTGTTGACCACCACGTGGATGGTACCGCCAGTACGGTAGCCGCGGAGCTGCGAGAGGTTCAGCGTCTCGGCAACCACACCCTGGCCGGCAAAAGCTGCGTCGCCGTGAACCATGATGGGCAGGACCGGGAAGGCCACGCCCTGGTCCAGACGGTCCTGCTTGGCGCGGACGATGCCTTCCAGCACAGAGTCCACGGCCTCAAGGTGCGACGGGTTGGCGGCGAGGTAGACCTTGGTCTCCTTGCCGTTATCCGAGGTGAAGGTACCTTCGGTGCCGAGGTGGTACTTGACGTCACCCGATCCCTGCACCGAGCGCGGATCCTGCGTGCCTTCGAATTCGCGGAAGACCTGGGCATAGGTCTTGCCGGCGATATTGGTGAGCACGTTCAGGCGGCCACGGTGGGCCATGCCAATGGCAACTTCGTCCAGGCCATCATCCGCGGCGTCGGACATGATGGCGTCCAGCAGCGGAATCAGGGACTCGCCGCCTTCCAGCGAAAAGCGCTTCTGGCCGACGAACTTGGTCTGCAGGAACGTCTCGAAGGCTTCGGCAGCGTTCAGCTTTGAGACGATACGCAGCTGTTCTTCACGGGTGGGCTTGGAGTAAGGGTGCTCCAGCTGATCCTGGAACCACTTGCGTTCCTCGGGCTCCTGGATGTGCATGTATTCGATGCCGGTGGTGCGGCAGTATGCGTCGCGAAGCACGGCGAGGATGTCCCGGAACTTCAGCATGGGCTTGCCGCCGAAACCGCCGGTGGGCCATTCCCGGTCCAGGTCCCACAACGTCAGTCCGTACGTCAGGACGTCAAGGTCCGGGTGCTTGCGCTGAACGTACTCCAGCGGATCAGTGTCCGCCATCAGGTGTCCCCGTACCCGGTAGGAGTGGATGAGCTGCTGGATCCGGGCGACTTTATTGATCTGGTCTGACGGGTCGACCTGCAGGTCGGGGCTCCAACGCACCGGCTCGTACGGAATTCGCAGGGACTCGAAGATCTCGTCGTAGAAGTTCTGGGCGCCGAGCAGCAGCTGGTGGACCAGCTTCAGGAACTCGCCGCTGCCGGCCCCCTGGATGACACGGTGGTCATAGGTGGACGTCAGCGTGAGGACCTTGCTGATGGCGTTGTGCGCAATGATCTTTTCGCTGGCACCCTGGAACTCGGCAGGGTAGTCCAGTGCACCGACGCCGATGATGGCTGCCTGCCCCTTTGAAAGCCTCGGCACGGAGTGCACTGTGCCGATTCCACCCGGGTTGGTCAGGGAGACCGTAGTGCCGGAGTGGTCGTCGGCAGTCAGTTTGCCGGCGCGGGCGCGCTTGATGAGGTCCTCGTAGGTGTGCCAGAACTCGGAAAAGTTGAGCGTTTCAGCCTTCTTGATGTTCGGCACCATCAGCAGGCGCGTTCCATCGGGCTTGGGCATATCGATGGCGATGCCGAAGTTGACATGTGCCGGCTGGACCGCGACGGGCTTGCCGTCCACTTCGTCGTAGTAGACGTTCATGGAAGGGAACTGCGACAGGGCCCGGATGACGGCATAGCCGATCAAGTGGGTGAAGGAAACCTTCCCGCCGCGTGCACGGGCCAGGTTGGAGTTGATGACAACGCGGTTGTCGATCAGCAGCTTGGCAGGGATCGCCCGGACGCTCGTGGCGGTGGGCACCTCCAGGCTGGTGACCATGTTCGAGGCAATGGCCTTGGCCGGGCCGCGCAGTACTGAGACGACGTCTTCTTCAGGTGCCGTGGGAGCCTTGACGTTCTTGGGGAGCTGGGCCGGGATCGGCTGGGATCCAGATCCGGGCTCGGTCTTCTTCGAGCCGTCGCGGGCAATCGTCGCGGGAGCCTTCTTCACCGGTGCGGGCGCCGGCGTGACGGCGGATGCCGTCGGCGAAACGGCAGGAGCTACGGGCTGTGCTGCCGGCGACGGTGCCGGTTCAGCAGGGGCCGGAGCGGGAGGCGGAGCTACCGCAGGCATTTCACGTGTTGCGGGGTGGGCTACGGCGAGGGCTGTGTTCCCGTTGGAAGAAGAACCGCTGCCCGAGTCGAAGGATTCGAACAGGGGCCACCATTTGGAATCAACGGCGTTCTTGTCCTGCTGGTACTGCTCGTACAGTTCGTCAACGAGCCACTCGTTTCCGCCAAATTCCTCTGGTAGACGGTGGCTAGGCTGCTCTGGCACTTGAAATACGCCTCTTCCATGAGTTTGATTTCTCTCTGGCCGCCACGGTGCCGCAGCACAACATTCGGACCAGTCTCTGCGTCCTCTGAACCCAGACCTTTGCCAGTCTAATGAGCATCCTGTGTTAACTGCCAATAAGGGTGACCCAAATCATGAAGTGACGCAGCGAATGCCATTTATGGCGTCGCGGAGCCCCTTGTTCGTCCCTCACGGCAGGGCAGGCGCGGACTGACGGTGAGCACTGACGGGCGCGGCAATCTGCTCCTGTAGACTGAAATTCTTATGGACAGTAAATCTAGGTGCCGGCCTGGGGGCTGTCAGCGGAGCACGAAGAACAGCGCCGCGCAGTCCACCCGCAGAGCCGGCAAACCCCGAACACGCGCCCATCAATCTGCGTCGGTCCATCCCGCCGGAGCCTCCAGGGAAGCAGCGTCGGCTACGGCTGACCATCCTCCGCCTGGCAGTTTCCGCCCGAAGTACATGCAGTGCGCCATAGCGCACAACAGCGATGTTCCCGGCAGCAATGTTCACCACGCCCAGGTGGTCCACCGTCCGTCCCTGTCTTCCAGGGCGGGATGCTGAATGGAATGGTTGCTCCTCGCGGCAGGGTTCCTGCTCATCGGCGGGACCGGGTTTTTTGTCGCCGTCGAATTTTCCCTCATTGCCTTGGACCAGGCCACAGTCCAGCGTGCCATCGAGAACGGCGACTCCGGGGCCGTTCCGCTGCTTAAGTGCCTGAAGTCCCTTTCCACCCAGCTTTCCAGCTGCCAGCTGGGCATTACCTTGACCACCCTGCTGACCGGGTATGTGATGGAACCGTCCGTCGGCCAATTGCTGGAGGGCCCGCTCGCCGCCGTCGGAATTCCCGAAGTCGCGGCCGCCTCCATATCCCTGGTCATTGCGATGGCACTGGCAACGTTGCTGTCCATGCTGCTGGGTGAACTGGTACCCAAAAACATGGCGATCGCCCTGTCCTTCCCGGTAGGTAAGGCCTTGGCCAGGCCGCAATTGGTTTTCACGGCCATTTTCAGGCCGGCCATCGTCGTGCTGAACGGCTTCTCCAACAAGGTGCTGAACGTGTTCGGCCTCGAAGCCAAGGAAGAGATTTCAGGTGCCAGGACCCCGGCCGAGCTTGCTTCCCTGGTGCGGCGTTCCGCAGCCATGGGAACGCTCGACGTCGGCACGGCCAACTTTGTGGCGCGGACCCTGAACTTCTCCGCCCGAACGGCGGCGGACGTGATGACGCCGCGGATCAGGGTGGAAACCATCGACGCCGACCAGCCGGTATCGGACATCCTGGACGCCGCGCGGCGCACCGGCTACTCGCGGTTCCCTGTCATTGGGGAGTCCTCGGACGATATCCGGGGACTCGTCCACGTGAAGAAAGCGGTGGCAGTGCCTTGGGACCGGCGGGCCAACCTGGAGGCCGGAGCCATCATGACCGACGTCCTGCGGGTGCCGGAGACCATCCACCTCGATGCCCTGCTCGCCGAACTCCGGGAGGGAAACCTGCAGCTCGCTGTTGTGCTGGATGAGTACGGCGGAACGGCAGGCATCGCCACCTTGGAAGACCTCGTTGAGGAGATCGTGGGTGAAGTGGCCGACGAACATGACAAAGTCAGGCCAGGCCTTCTTCAGAGTGCGTCAGGGGACTGGTACTTTCCCGGGCTGCTGCGGCCGGATGAGCTGTCCGAACAGATCCCCGGACTTACAGTGCCCGACGAGGCTGCATACGAGACGGTGGGCGGCTACGTCATGAGTGAACTGGGCCGCATTGCCTCCGTGGGGGACACCGTTTTCGTGGGCGGCGGGACGCTGAGCGTGACCAGGATGGACGGACGAAGAATCGACAGAATCTGCTTCCAGCCGGCCGCCCCCAAGTCTGAGCATGCCTCTCATGATGGGACTGCACGATGAGTGACTGGGCCGGGATTCTCTGGCTGATTGTTCTCCTGCTGGGCAACGCGTTTTTCGTCGCGGCCGAATTCGCCGTGATGTCAGCCAGGCGCAGCCAGATTGAGCCACTGGCCGACGCCGGATCCTTGAGGGCGCAGACCACCCTGCGCGCCATGGAAAACGTCTCCCTCATGCTGGCCTGCGCCCAGCTGGGAATCACCGTCTGCTCCCTGCTGATCCTGCAGGTGGCAGAACCTGCCATCCATCACTTGATGGCCGCCCCGCTTGAGGCCTTCGGGGTGCCGATGGAGATCGCCGACGTCGTGGCGTTTGGGATAGCCCTCATGGCGGTGACCTTCCTCCATGTGACCTTCGGCGAGATGGTCCCCAAGAATATCTCGGTATCGGTGGCAGACAAGGCGGCCCTGTTCCTCGCCCCTCCCCTGATGTTTGTGGCCGGCCTGGTCAGGCCAGCGATCGTGGCCTTGAACTGGTCCGCGAACCACATCCTGAAGCTCCTCCGGATTGAGCCCAAGGACGAAGTGAATTCATCCTTCACGCTCGAGGAGGTGCAGTCGATCGTGCAGGAGTCCACCCGCCACGGCCTCGTGGACGACGACGCAGGATTGATTACCGGTGCATTGGAATTCTCAGAGCACACCGCATCGCACATCATGGTGCCGCTGGACAAACTGGTCATGCTGAAGGCGGCAACCACCCCGGTTGAGTTCGAGAAAGCGGTCAGCAGAACAGGGTTTTCCAGGTTTCCCATGCTCGACGACGACAGTATGCTCGCAGGCTACCTCCATGTGAAGGACGTGCTGTCCATTCCTGAGGCCGACTATCAGCACCCCATTGCTGAGAGCCGGATCCGCTCCCTGGCGAACCTCGCCCTGGACGATGAGATCGAAAAGGCGATGTCCGTCATGCAGCGCACCGGCTCGCACCTCGCCCGGGTTATCGGTCCCGACGGCCAGACCCATGGCGTGTTGTTCCTCGAAGACGTGATCGAACTGCTGGTGGGCGAGATCCGGGATGCCACCCAGGCCACCGGTATCAGGCGGCTGGGCCAGCCGAACGGCGCCTGAGACGAATCTAAATAGGAATCATTCCTATTTAGGGTTAGACTTCTGGGAGATAAGAAGTCCATCCCCTGAACTGAGTTGAGGTTTCCGTGCGCCGTCCCGCCTCCATCCGTACATCCCTGGCCACCATCGCCGGTCTGGGCTTGTTGCTAACCGCGTGCAGTCCGGCAGCAAGCGTTTCGAGCAACTCGTCCTCTTCGCCTTCTTCTGACGGGAAGGTCCACGTTGTGGCTTCTACGAATGTCTACGGGGACATTGCCCGGGCCATAGGCGGCGACAAGGTCAACGTTGAGGCCGTCATCACCAAGTCCAGCCAGGACCCGCATTCCTATGAGGCCACTGCGCAGGACCGTTTGATGGTTTCCAAGGCAAATGTGGTGATCGGGAACGGCGGTGGCTATGACGATTTCATCCACAAGATTGCCGACGACAGCAACATCCCGCACAGCAACATTCTCAGCGTCGTGGACGTTTCCGGGCTGGCTCCCGCAGCCGACCAGGGCTCCAGCGCGGAGCCCAGCGCGACGGGCGATGCTTCTGGAGACGGGCACGACCACAGCCATGGCGATTTCAACGAACATGTCTGGTACAGCATGGACGCGATGAACAAGCTGGCGGACGCACTGGCGGCCAAACTTGGAGAACTCGAGCCAGGATCTGCCGCGTCGTTCACTTCAAATGCGGCAACCTTCAAAGCCGGGTTGGAGGGGCTCACTGCCAAGCTCGCCACCTTGAAGGTCAGCGCGGGCGGATCGCCGGTAGCCATTACCGAACCTGTTCCGCTCTACATGCTTGAGGCCGCCGGACTGGAGAACAAGACCCCCGAAGAGTACAGTGCTGCGATTGAGGAAGGCACCGATGTCCCGCCTTCCGTGCTGAAGGCTGCTACCGATCTCGCGGGATCCAAGGACGTCAGGTTCCTCGCTTACAACACGCAAACGGAGGGGCCGCAGACGGAAGCGCTCAAGAAGGCCGCCGAAGCTGCCGGTGTTCCCGTGGTCGACTTCAGCGAAACACTGCCCGAGGGCAAGACGTACCTGCAGTGGATGGCAGACAATGTGGATAACATCAGCAAAGCTTTGGAGAAAAATAGTTGAAACCAGTGGTGAGCCTCCGCGGAGCGTCCCTGCAGTTCGGCAAACGGGCGCTCTGGGAGGATCTCGACCTGGACATCAGGCCCGGCGAATTCTTCGCCGTCCTTGGCCCTAACGGAAGCGGAAAGACCAGTTTCCTGAAAGTCCTCCTTGGTCTCCAGGACCTGCACGCGGGCCGGGCCATGCTGGGGGGTCACGCAGTTGAGCGGGGGAGCAGCCTCATTGGCTACATCCCCCAGCAGAAGTCGTTTGCCCCGGATACTCCCATGCGCGCCAGGGACCTGGTGGGGCTCGGCGTGGACGGTCACCGCTGGGGACTGCGCCTTCACAAATCCAAGGCAAACCGCAGGATCGACGAGCTCCTGGAAGTGGTTGGAGCCACTGACTACGCCAACGTGCCCGTGGGTCTGCTTTCCGGGGGTGAGCAGCAGCGGCTCAGGGTTGCGCAGGCCCTCGCCACGGATCCGGAGGTTCTCCTCTGCGATGAACCCCTGCTGTCCCTGGACATGCATCACCAGCAGGCGGTCAGTGCGCTGATCAACAAACAGTGCCGCGAGCAGAACAGTGCCGTAGTTTTTGTCACGCACGAGATCAACCCCATCATCGACTACGTGGACCGCGTCCTGTACCTCGCCGGCGGCAGCTTCAGGGTGGGGACACCGCAGGAAGTCATGACCACCGAGGTCCTATCGGAGCTGTATGGGAGCCATGTGGAGGTCATCCACGCCAACGGGCGCATCGTCGTCGTCGGTCTCCCGGATGCGACCACGCACCACCATGCTGATGTCCACGTGACAGCGGGGGAGGTGGCCTGATGGACGCGGACAGCATCATCGGATCGATCTTCAGCTTCGAGAACTACGGCGAACTCCTGGTGCTGGTCCAGAACTCCATCTGGGCAGGGGCGGTCCTTGGCCTCCTGGGCGGGCTCGTGGGCACGTTTGTCATGAAGCGGGACCTCGCCTTTGCCGTACACGGCATTTCGGAACTGTCATTCGCGGGGGCGTCCTTTGCCCTGCTGATCGGGGCTGACATAGTTTTCGGCTCGCTCATCGGTTCCGTGGTGGCCGCACTGCTGCTGGGACTGATGGGAGTGAGGGCGCGGGACAAGAACTCGATCATCGGTGTGATTATGCCCTTCGGGTTGGGCCTGGGCATCCTCTTCCTGTCCCTGTACCAGGGCCGGGCCGCCAATAAGTTCGGTCTCCTCACGGGACAGATCGTCTCCGTCGACACTGTCCAGCTGCAGGCACTCGCGGGGACAGCCATCGTGGTGATGGCTGCGCTGGTGGTCATCTGGAGGCCGCTGAACTTTGCCAGCGTTGATCCGGAGCTGGCCGAGGCCCGCGGCGTACCTGTGAGGGCTCTCGCCCTCGTCTTCATGGTGCTGCTGGGCGTGAGCGTGGCGCTGTCCATCCAGGTGGTCGGAGCCCTTCTGGTGCTCGCACTGCTCATCACACCAGCGGCCGCAGCCCTGCGCGTGACATCCTCCCCGCTGACTGTGGTGGTTCTGAGCGTTACCTTTGCCATGACGGCCACGGTGGGCGGTATCCTCCTGGCCCTGGGCGGCCGCATTCCCATCAGCCCCTACGTCACCACCCTGTCATTCCTGATCTATGTGGTGTGCCGTGTCATTGGAAGCGTCCGCGCCAAGAGGGGGATCAACGGGCGTATCGTGCACGCGCACTGACGCCTCAAACGGCGCGGCGGGTGCGGAGCAGCCCCGTGCAGCGAGGCCGCGGGGCAACCGGGAGCAGACCCGTGCAGTCAGAGGTTACCCGCGGCCTTGAGCGCGGTGCAGTCCGGGCACAGTCCGAAAATCTCCACGGTGTGCGCCACGTCGGTGTAACCGTGATCTGCCGCTGTCCGGGCTGCCCACGTTTCCACGGCCGGAGCTTCAACTTCAACCGCCTTGCCGCAGTTCCGGCACAGGAGATGGTGGTGGTGGCCGGTCACCGCGCAGCGGCGGTAGACGGCCTCTCCGTCGCTGTTGCGCAGGACGTCCACCAGGCCCTCGTCCGCAAGGGATTGCAGGATCCGGTACGCCGTCGCGAGGGACACGGAGACGCCCTGATTCTGCAGGATGCGGTAGAGCTCCTGGGTGCTGACGAAGTCGTTGAGTTCGTCCAGCGCGGCACTGACGGCCAGCCGCTGCTTGGTGACGCGCTGCTCCTTGCCCGCGCCGGTCGCAGCGCCTGCAGCAGCGCCTGCTCCCGCGGCGGGCGAGGGAGTGGACGGCGTCGTTTCGTCAGCCTTGGTGCCGAACGGCATTGATGGACTCGCTTCCCTAAGGATGGTGGCAAAGATCAAGATTACCAGCGGGTCCTCATAAGCCATGGCCACACAGGCTCGAGCTTCGTGGACATGGCCCCGGACCGGACCCTAGGCTGGCGCTATGAAGCTGACCAAATACACGCACGCCTGCATCCGGCTCGACAAGGACGGCCGTGTGCTCGTGCTGGATCCGGGAACATTCTCTGAGGCAAAGGAGGCCCTGCAGGGCGCGCACGCTGTACTCATCACCCACGAGCACGGTGACCATATAGACGTTCCCGCGATGGTAAATGCCCTCCGCGGGATGGACGGCCTGGCGGTGTTCGCCCCCGCAGGGGTGGCCGCCAACCTGCGGAAAGAAGCGCCGGAGGCGGCAGCCCGGATCCACACCGTTGAGCCTGGATCCTCTTTCGAGGCAGCAGGCTTCAGCGTCCGCAGCTTCGGCGGACAGCACGCCCTGATCCATCCGCAGGTCCCTGTGGTCGCGAACATCGGATACCTCGTGGACGAGAACGTCTATCACCCGGGTGACTCATTCATCATCCCCGACGGCATCAGCGTCAAGACCCTGCTGGTCCCGATCCATGCACCGTGGAACAAGGCCAGCGAGGTGGTGGACTTTGTGATCGGCGTCCGTGCTCCGCGCGCCTTCCAGCTCCATGACGGGCTCCTGAACGAGATGGGCGTGAAGATGGTCGAGGCGCACGTAACCCGCCTCGGTGCCAAGTACGGCACGGAGTTCACGCACCTGTCCACCGGCGAGACCGTGGAGGTCTAGCGGAACTACCCGCTCCAGACGCCCGTATCGAAGAACCGGCGGATGACTGCCTCGTGGGGCGCAGGGTCCAGCCCCTGGTTGGCCAGCCATGCAGGGTTGTAGTAATTCCCTGCATACCGTTCGCCGCCGTCGCACATCAGCGACACTATGCTGCCGCGCTGCCCCTCGGCGATCATTTCGGCCACGAGCTGCCATACACCCCACAGGTTCGTGCCCGTGGACGGCCCGGCATGCAGATGCGCCAGTGTGCGCAGATGCCGCATGGCGGCAACGGACGCGGCATCGGGGACCTGGATCATGCTGTCAATGACCGAGGGGACGAAGCTGGGCTCCATCCTGGGCCGCCCGATGCCTTCAATGCGTGAGGGCATTCCTGTGCTGAAGCCTGTCACGCCGTCACGCCAGCCCGGATAGAACGCCGAATTCTCGGGGTCCACTACGGCGAGGCGAGTGTCGTGGCAGTGGTAGCGGAGGTATCGGCCAATGGTCGCGCTGGTCCCTCCGGTTCCGGCGCCCACCACAATCCAGCGGGGGACAGGGTGCTCTTCAAGGGCCAGCTGCTGGAAGATGGACTCGGCGATGTTGTTATTCCCGCGCCAGTCCGTGGCCCGCTCAGCGTAGGTGAACTGGTCCATGTAGTGGCCGTTGCTGGTCGCCGCCACCTCCTCGGCCATGGCGTAGACCTCCGATGCGTGGTCCACCAGCAGGCAGGAACCGCCGAACTGCTCGATCAGATCGATTTTCTCCCGGCTGGTGGTGCGGGCCATGACGGCCACAAAGGGAAGGCCCAGGAGCTGGGCGAAATACGCCTCTGAGACCGCTGTGCTGCCGCTGGAAGCTTCCACGATGGTGGTGTCCTCGCGGATCCAGCCATTCACCAGCCCGAAAAGGAAGAGCGAGCGGGCCAGCCGGTGCTTGAGGCTGCCGGAGCGGTGCGTTGATTCGTCCTTGAGGTAGAGCTGGACGCCCCAGTGCTCGGGCAACGGCACCACGTAGAGATGGGTGTCCGCTGAGCGGTTGTTTTCTGCGGTGATCTTGCGGATCGCCTGGCTTGCCCAGGTCCGGTCCATGCTGCGTGGGCTCTTCACCGCACCAGCCTACCGGCGGCCAGCCCTGGACCGGGGCTAAGGTAGTCAGATCCGCTGCCCCAACCCCCCAAGGAGAATCATGGGTCCGCTCATGGACGTCGCCGCACTGGAAGCCCGCCGTTCCGGCGGCCAGCGCACCGTACTGCTGGACGTCCGCTGGGTGCTCGGTGATCCACATGGCCGGGAACACTACCTCGAGGGGCACCTCCCCGGTGCGGTCTTCGTGGACCTCGCCACGGATCTCGCCGCGCCCGCGGCGGCTGAGCGGGGAAGGCATCCCCTCCCGCCGCCGTCGGAATTCCAGGCCGCCGCCAGGCGCTGGGGGATCAACGACGGCGATGTGGTGGTCGCTTACGACAACAGTGGCAACCTGGCTGCTGCGCGGCTCTGGTGGATGCTCCGCAACGCGGGTTTCCAGGACGTCTACCTGCTCGACGGCGGCCTGGCCGCTTGGAGCGCTGCCGGACTGCCCGTGGAGGACGGACCTGTTGACGTTTCCGCCAGCAACGTCTCCCTAGAGGAGGGCAGGATGCCTGCCATCGACGCCGACACTGCCACAGGCTGGGCTGGCAGCGGCATCCTCCTTGATGCCCGCGCCGCCGAAAGGTACCGCGGCGAGATTGAACCCGTCGATCCCCGCGCTGGCCACATTCCCGGCGCCCTCAGTTCACCGACGTCGGAGAATCTGGACGAACACGGGCACTTCCTGCCGGCACACGAACTGCGGCGCCGGTTCGAGGGGCTCGGAATCAGCCGCGGCGTCCCGGTGGCTGTGTACTGCGGCTCCGGCGTGACCGCCGCCCACGAGGTCGCCGCGCTCGAAATCGCCGGGTTCGGGGCAGCGCTCTATCCCGGATCATTCTCCGAATGGTCCAACAACCCGGCGTTGCCGGTGGTGACGGGCAGCGAGCCCGACGGCGGGGAGCGCCCTAACCTGACTGGCGCGTGATCCCTCGGAGTGGAAATGGCGCGGCTCGCGGGGGTAGCGTCGCTGTATGACGCCTGGACGCCCCGTACCGCCACCCCTTGCCCGCCCCGTTTCGCCCGCCGACACCGCCGACCTCAGGTTTGCGGAGGGCTCCGCCCCCCGGCCCGCTGGAACTAGCCGCCTGGCAGCAGCCTATGGCGCAGTTTCGAGTGACAGCGGACTGGTGCCGCTGACACTGGCCCGTCGCACGCCGAAGGAGGACGACGTCGAGATCGCCATCGAATTCTGCGGCCTGTGCCACTCGGACGTCCACGCCACGCGCGGTGAGTGGGGCTCGCAGAGCTATCCCCTGGTGCCCGGCCACGAAATTGTGGGGAGGGTCAGCCGGGTTGGTTCTTCCGTGGATGACTTCGCCCCGGGGGACCTCGTGGGCGTTGGATGCATGGTGGATTCCTGCCGGGAATGCGACAGCTGCCTTGCGGGACTGGAGCAGTACTGCGAAAACGGCATGACCGGGACCTACGGCGCCAAGGATGCACGCAACGGCAACTCTGTCACCCAGGGCGGCTATTCGTCGTCCGTGGTGGTTGACCGCCGCTACGTTGTCCGCGTGCCCGGTAACCTGGACCCTGCCGCCGCGGCCCCGCTGCTCTGCGCGGGAGTCACCACCTTTTCCCCGCTCCGGCATTTTGACGTGGAGGAAGGCGACGTGGTGGGTGTGGTTGGCCTCGGCGGGCTTGGGCACATGGCCGTAAAGCTGGCCAAGGCCATGGGGGCGGTGGTGAAGGTCTTCACCACCTCAGAATCGAAGGTTCCGGCAGCACTCGAACTGGGAGCGGACGAGGTGATCCTCTCCCGGGACGAGGACGCCATGGCTGCGGCCAACCGCAGCATTGACGTCATCATTGACACTGTGGCCGCTCCGCACGACCTCAACCCGTTCTTCCGCACCCTCCGCCTGGACGGGGCCCTGTTCCAGCTTGGGCTGCCTGCCGAGGCCATGCCGCCGGTCAATCCCGGGGCGCTGATCCGCAGACGGATTGCCTACGCCGGGTCGATAATTGGAGGCATCGCCGAGACGCAGGAGGTGCTCGACTTCTGTGCAGAACACGACGTGGTTGCAGACATCGAGCTGGTCCGGGCCGACCAGCTGAATGAGGCCTACGACCGCATGGTGGCAGGCGACGTGAAATACCGGTTTGTGCTGGACACCAGCACACTGCAGGCCCCGGCCGAGGAGGCAGACGCATGAGCACCCTGTTCACCAGGATCCTGAACGGTGAAATCCCCGGACGCTTCGTTTGGCGGGAGGCAGACGTTGCCGCCTTCCTGACCACCGGGCCGCTGGCTGACGGGCACACGCTGGTGGTACCGACTGAAGAGGTGGACCGCTGGACGGACGCATCCCCGGAAACGTTCGCGAAAGTGATGGAAGTGGCGCGGCGGATCGGCTCCGTCCAGGTAGACGTCTTCTCTGCAGCGCGCGCCGGACTGATCGTGGCCGGGTACGAAATCGACCACTTCCACGTGCACGTCTGGCCATCACGCAGCATGGCCGACTTCGACTTCGCCTCGGCGGACCAGAATCCGGACCCCGGCGTACTGGACGCCAACGCGGAGAAGCTGCGTGCCGGTCTCCGTGCCGCTGGATACGGAGAATTCGTTCCGGAAAGCACTTAGGCTGGCGCCAGCCGGGCCGGCGGCCACCTACGCCTGCGCCAGCTAGGCCGGGGCCAGGGCCTTGTTCAGGACGGCCCGGATCCGCTTTTCAGAGACGGAGTAGGCGGTGCCGAGTTCGACGGCGAACAGGCTCACCCGGAGCTCTTCGATCATCCACCGGACCTGTGCCAGCTCGGCGCCGGCCCGCCGCCCCGGGAGCAGGGCCGAGACGGCGTCGTCGTAGTCGTCCTCGAGCCGCTGAACGGCTGCCATGTGCAAGGCATCTCGCTGGACGTTGCCCGGAAGCCGCTCCAGCCGTTTCTCGATGGCGGCCAGATAGCGGGGCAACTGGCTCAACTGTGCGTATCCGGTACGTGCCACGAATCCCGGGAATACCAGCTGCTCAAGTTGACTCTTCACGTCGTTCAAGGCGCTGATCAACGCGAGGCTGGTAGTTCCCTTGAGTTGTTTCTCTATCCGCCGGGTGCTGGACAGGATACGCTCCACCACGGCCGTCACGCTGAACACCGTATCGATAAGTTCGGCGCGCACCTGTTCGTAGAGGGCATCAAAGGCCTCGCGGTCCCACGGAAGCTCGGCGGGGGTCAGTTTGTCTGTCGCCGCGAGGGCGCAGTCTGCGATCAACGCCGACACCGAGCCGTGCGGGTTCTGGCTGAACGTGAGTTTTTCGCTGTTGTTGAGGTGCTCCAGCACATACCGGTCCGGAGGGGGCACCCTGAGTGCCAGGAGCCTGATCACGCCGCCGCGCATAGCCTCCAACTGCTCCGGCGGCGTCTGGAACACGCGCAGCGCTACGGAGGATCCTTCGTCAACGACAGCAGGGTAGCCGGTAATAGTGTGGCCCTTCACTGCGTTGCTCACTTGCCTGGGCACCGCACCGAAGGTCCACGCGGTCAGGCCGCTTTGCTCCCTGAAACCAGCGGAGTGTGCGGCTGCCATGTCAGCCGCCGCTCCTGCGCCTCTTCCAGCCCCGTTGGACCCCTTGCCCGCGAATTCTGGAGCCATTGATCCTGCAGCCGTTGATCCTTGAGCCGTGGCACCCCGAGACGCTGTACCTGGAGCGAAGGTGCTTGGAGCCGTAGTGCGCGGGGTAGCGCCCAGGGACTCCGCTATGGCGCGACGGGTGGCAGGAGCCAGCCGCTCCTTGAGGGCCGCGAGATCCTTGCCCTCATCGAGCACCTTGCCGCCGGTGTCCACCACGCGGAAGCTGACGCGGAGGTGGGCGGGTACCGCGTCCCAGTTCCAGGACCCGGGCGGGATGATCTGCCCGCGGATCCGGCGGAGGGCAAGTTCCAGTGATGCTTCCAGCTCGTCTGTGGCCGGATCGAAATCCGCCTCAAGTGCTGCCACAGCCTGGCGTGCCACATCCGGCGCCGGCACGAAGTTCTTGCGGATCTGCTTGGGCAGCGACTTGATGAGGGCAGTCACCAGCTCAACCCGCTGGCCGGGGATCAGCCAGCGGAAGGCTGCGTCGTCGAGCTGATTAAGGAAGAGTACGGGCACTTCTGCCGTGACGCCGTCGGACGGATTGGGCGGCGACCCCGGAGCCACCGGATGGAACTCGTAGCTGAGCGGCAGCTCGAAGCCCTTGTGCAGCCAGATCTTCGGGTAGGCAGAATCGTCGAGTCCGTCGGCGTCCTCACCGAGCAGGAGCGACTTGTCGTAGTCGAGGAGGTCGGGGTTCTTTTGGCGCGCCTCTTTCCACCATTTGTCGAAGTGCCGTTCGGATACGACGTCGGGGCCGATGCGCGCGTCGTAGAACTCAAAGAGCGTCTCGTCATCCACCAGGAGACCGCGGCGGCGCATCCTGGCCTCAAGCTCCTCCACCTCCAGCAGGAGGGCGCGGTTACGGTGGAAGAACTTGTGGTGGGTCTTCCAGTCCCCTTCGACGAGGGCGTGGCGAATGAACAGCTCGCGGGCCAGGTCCGGGTCCACCCGGCCGTAATTGACCCTGCGCTGCGGAATGATGGGCACGCCGTACAGGGTGACTTTCTCATACGCCATCACGGCGCCCATCTTGGTTGACCAATGCGGTTCGCTGTAGCTTCGCTTCACCAGGTCCGGCGCTACCTGTTCAGCCCACACCGGATCGAATTTGGCCGCCACCCGGGCCCAGAGCCGGCTGGTCTCCACCAGCTCGGCAGCCATCACGAACGTAGGGGACTTCTTGAACAGTGCAGAGCCGGGGAAGATGGCGAAGCGGCTGCCACGGGCGCCGGCGTACTCGCGTTTGCGCTCGTCCAAAATGCCGATGTGGCTGAGCAGTCCGGAGAGCAGGCTGATATGGATCGCGTCGTGGCTGGCAACCGGATCAACCAGGCGCTGGTTGTCGAGGCTGATGCCGAGCGGTCTTGCCATCTGGCGGAGCTGGGCGAACAGGTCCTGCCATTCCCTGACCCGCAGGTAGTTGATGAACTCGGTCCGGCAGAGGCGCCGGAACTGCGTGGAAGACAGTTCCTGCTGCTTCTCCTGAAGGTAATTCCACAGGTTCAGGAATCCCGTGAAGTCCGAGTTCTCGTCCCGGAAACGGGCATGCTTCTCCGCGGCGAGCTGCTGTTTGTCTGTAGGGCGCTCTCGCGGGTCCTGGATTGTCAGCGCCGCGGCCAGGATCATGACCTCCCGGACACAGCCGCGCCTGCCTGCTTCAACAATCATCCGGCCGAGCCGCGGGTCCACCGGCAGTTGGGCAAGCTGCTGCCCGACGGCGGTCAGGCCGCCACCCTTGCGGCCGTCAGTTTTGCCGCCGTAGCCGGCGTCGTCCTGGGGGCGGGCGGCGCTCAAGGCGCCGAGTTCACGGAGCAGCGTGACGCCGTCGTTGATGGCCCGCGAATCCGGGGGCTCCACAAAAGGGAAGTTTTCCACGTCTTTTGGCCCGCGGGCCACGCCCATGGCCGTCATCTGCAGGATGACAGCCGCAAGGTTGGTGCGCAGGATTTCCGGGTCGGTGAAGAGGGGCCGGGCTTCGAAGTCATCTTCCGAGTAGAGCCGGATGGCGATGCCGTCGGACACGCGGCCGCAACGGCCCGAGCGCTGGTTTGCGGACGCTTGGGACACACGCTCGATAGGCAGGCGCTGGACCTTGGTGCGGTGCGAGTAGCGCGAGATCCGGGCGGTGCCGGTGTCGACAACGTATTTTATGCCCGGTACTGTCAGGGACGTTTCGGCAACGTTGGTGGCCAGGACAATGCGGCGCTTGTTTCCCGGGTGGAAGACTTTGTGCTGTTCCTGGAGGCTGAGGCGGGCGAAGAGCGGCAGGACCTCGGTTCCCGCGAGGCGGCGGTTGGATTGGATCCTAGCGTTCAGGGCCTCGGCTGCGTCGCGGATTTCGCGCTCGCCGGAGAAGAAGATGAGGATGTCGCCCGGGGCTTCAAGGGCCAGTTCGTCGACGGCGTCGCAGACGGCGTCCAGCGGGTCCCGGTCCTCTTCGAGTTCGTCATCGGAGGCGTCCTCTTCACTCGGCCCCCCGGCAGGCTGGGAAAGCGGCCGGTACCGGATTTCCACGGGGAAGGTGCGGCCGGAGACCTCGATAATGGGTGACGGGTCATCTTCGCTGCCGAAATGCTTTGCGAACCGTTCGGGATCGATGGTGGCCGAGGTGATGATGATCTTCAGGTCCGGACGCTGTGGCAGGATCCGCTTCAGGTAGCCCAGGATAAAGTCGATATTGAGGCTGCGTTCGTGGGCTTCATCGATGATGATCGCGTTGTATTTGCGCAGCAGCTTGTCGCGCTGGATTTCGGCAAGCAGGATGCCGTCAGTCATGAGTTTGACCTTGGTGGACCGGCTGACCTCACCGGTGAAGCGGACCTGGAAGCCCACCTCTTGCCCGATGTCCACGCCTAGCTCCTCGGCGATGCGCTCCGCCACGGTCCGTGCCGCAAGCCTCCGTGGCTGGGTGTGGCCGATTAGTCCATTCTCACCCAGGCCAAGCTCCAGGCACATTTTAGGAATCTGGGTGGTCTTGCCGGAGCCGGTCTCACCGGCGATGATGGTCACCTGATTGGCCGCAATGGCGGCCATCAGGTCCTCGCGGCGCTCGGAGACCGGCAACTCGGCGGGGTAGGAAATATGAAAAGTCATGGCTGCAGACAGTCTACTGGGAACTTGGCTGGCTCCCCGTGCTGTGCGGCTGCTGCAGCCGGCCGTTCACGTAAGGGTCAGAAGATCCGCATCGTATAGCTGGCGCTTGGAGGATCCAGGTGGGACCAGGCCTGCTCCGGGGTTGAAGTAGGGGTATGGCCGCTGGGTTGCCGCAGAAGTGCGGAGGTGGTGGCGAGGGCAACGAGGACCAGGATGATGATGACGAGTCCGAAGATTTCCATAGGTCCATCGTTCTCTGCATGAAGGCCGGACAGAAGTGGCAGAAATGCCCAAAAAGCTATAATTTCTGCCACAATGGAAGCATGCTGAAAAAAGTGGCAGTGATCGTCGTTCCCAACTTTTCAATCTTTGAGTTCGGAACGGTGTTCGAGGTGTTCGGGATCGATAGGTCAGGCCGTGGCGGCAACGTTCCGGCGTTCGACTTCCGGGTCTGCACGCCGGAACCCGGAAACGTCAGCCTCAAATCAGGCCTCTCCATGGAGGTGAGCCTCGGCCTGGAAGCCACAGCGGATGCGGACCTGGTGATCATGGTCCCCTACGGCCGGGATGAGGACGTCCCTGAAGCGGTCCTTGATGCGCTGCGTGCCGCGGACACCAGGGGAGCCTGGGTCATGTCCATCTGCTCGGGAGCCTTCGCCCTTGCCCGGGCCGGGCTGCTGAACGGCCGGCGCTGCACCACCCACTGGCACTATTCGCATGAGCTCGCCAACCGGTATCCGGACGTGCAGGTGGATGAGAATGTTCTCTACGTGCAGGACGGCAACGTCATCTCAAGCGCGGGTACGGCCGCGGGCATCGACGCCTGCCTCCACCTGGTGAGGGTGGAGCTCGGCGCCAATGTGGCAGCGGCCATTGCGCGGGATATGGTTGTGCCGCCGCACCGCGACGGGGGCCAGGCGCAATACATCGAGCGGCCGATGCCAACCTGCGGCTCTGCGCCGATGGAGGAGCTGTTGCGCTGGATGGTGCAGAACCTGGACCGCGAGCACACCGTCGGCGAGCTGGCGGCCCGGGTGCATATGTCGGCCAGAACCTTCGCCCGCCGGTTCCGTTCCGAGACCGGCGCGACGCCTGCGGCCTGGCTCAACTCGCAGCGGGTGCTCCGGGCGCAGGAACTGCTTGAATCCACTGATCTCAACATAGACGAAGTGGCCAGGGAATCCGGGTTTGGGCATCCAGTGCTGCTCAGGCACCATTTCGCCAAGGTGCTGGATACCAGCCCGCAGTCCTATCGGCGCACGTTCCGGGGCCAGCTCATGGAAGCCGGTTAGCGCGGCTCCTGCCCGGGCCCGCCGGGGGTATCCTCTGACGCGGCGCGGGCGCTGTCCACGAGTACACGCCACGGTCCGGTGACTGCCTGCTCCGTCAAGGCCGCCCGGCGCTGCCCCGCGCGGATGGCATAGATGAAACGGTCCGGCTGATTCCCGTAAGTTTCCGCCGCCGCCCGTGCAGTCTTAGGCACAGCGTCCCACGGGCACGCCTCGACTATGGGCTGCCATTGGCTCTTCGCGGACTCGCCATCTGCGTGCACGGTCCACACCCGGGTCAGGGCAGCTATTCCGCCACTGCGCTCCACACTGATCTTCATGGCCAGCTTCCTGGGCTTCCCTGCGGCCCCGCCGCCAGGTGGGGCCGCCCGCGCATTGATTCATAGCTTGACCTTCACAGTTTCCCACGCCTGGCGTACGGCGTCATGTTCGATGGAACCGGACCCGAAAAGTTCAACCGCGGACGACGCCGTCGCCCTGGCAAAGACGCTGAAGGTGGCCGTGGGCGGCAGCGAACCTCCGGTCAGGGCGTCGTACCAGATCCTTCCGGGAGCCTCCCATGCGTTGGCGCCGATCGCCTCGGCCACAAGGTAGAAGGCGCGGTTGGGAATGCCGGAGTTGATGTGCACCCCGCCGTTGTCCGCGCTGGTTCGCACATACGAGTCCATGGAGTCGGGTTGCGGATCCTTGCCCAACACGTCGTCGTCGTACGCCGTGCCCGGGGCCTGGAGCGAGCGCAATGCCGAGCCTTCCACCTGGGCTGTGAACAGCCCTTCGCCGATCAGCCAGCTGGCTTCCTTGACGGACTGCTGCTTTAAGTATTGCTCCACGAGTGCCCCGAAAACATCAGAAATCGATTCGTTGATGGCGCCCGCCTGGTTACGGTAGGCGAGCCCCGCCGAGTACTGCGTGACACCATGGGCGAGTTCATGGCCGATGACGCTCAGCGAACCCGTGAAGCGCTGGAACACCTCGCCGTCGCCGTCACCAAACACCATTTGCCGGCCGTTCCAAAAGGCGTTGTCATAGAGCTTGCTGAAATGCACCGTGGCATCGAGCGGGAGCCCCTCACCGTCGATTGAGTTCCGGCCGAAGACGTCGGCGAACAGGCGGTGGGTGTGACCCAGGCCGTCGTACGCTTCATCCGTCGAGGGATCGCCTGAAGCCGCTTCCCCTTCCTTGCGCACAAGCTTGCCAGGTAGGTTTTCGGTGCCGTCGGCATCGTAGACGCTGCGGTTCGGGGGTCCTGGTTTAACCTCCCGCACTCCCGGCGGAACGGCCGGTGCCGGGAGCGCCCTGGCGGCCTGGACCGACCTGACGTGGACCAGTGCTTCCTTGGCGGCCCGTGCCGCCGCGGAAAACTGGGGCGCGTCCTGGCGGGCCAACCGACGCAGCAGATACGGCGGAATGATGGAACAGTAGGTCACTGGAAAATGCATGGCTACCCCTCAAGTTGGTGGATCCAGCCTATGAGCAGGTACTGACAATCGCGCGTAGCCACACACCTGTCTATTGGTGCGGAAGGACACTTTCGGTCCGGCCTTGTCGTGTCCAACTGGCGCTTGGACCGAGAAATTCTGCGGGACCAATCGTCAATCCTGCAGAACCACTAGCCTTGCCCCTTATTGTCAGACCCTCCGTGGATGATTTGAGTATGGATAGCGGAGCAGCGTGGGGTACGGATAGCAGGGAGGCCATTATGGCTGCTGCTGCATCTGTGGCTGCGTCAGCGGCTGCGATCACCGCCATTTTCGGCGGTAGTGAGTCTGCTGATGCCGATCCTCCAGAGTTCGGGGATGCTGATCCGCTCCGCCAGTTCGGGAATGACTGTTTGGACGGGCTGGCCGAGGTGACCCGGGCGGAAGCCGGCATGGCCGCCTTGAAAGTGCACCTAGCGGCCGGGTACGCCGGTGCGGCAGAGGCCATCGCAGTGCCGCCCGGGTCCCCGCAGGAGAACACGGCCCAGGAGATGGCGGTGGTCGCGGAAGTAGCGTGTGTGCTGACGGTCAGTGAACGGGCCGCCGGGGCGCTGCTGGCCGAATCACAGACACTGACCAAGCACCTGCCGCTGACCCTGTCCGCGCTGCAGGCCGGGTCGATCTCGTGGCAGCACGCCCGGATCGTATGCGACGAAACCACGGGCCTGGATCCTGCGGGAGCCGCGGCATTAGAGGCGCATTTCCTGGACCCGGACGCGGTGAACCTGGCACGGGGCTGCCCGGCGGGCGAGCTCATCCCGTCCCGGTTCCGGTACAGGGCCCGGACCTGGAGGGAACGGCACCACCCGGTGTCCATCGAAAAACGCCACGCCAAGGGCCTGCAGGACCGGCGTCTCGAATACACCCCGGACCGGGACGGGATGGCCTGGCTCTCGGCCTACCTCCCTGCCGGGCAGGCCGCAGGGATCTGGGACCGCGCCACCACCGCCGCCAGGGCAATGCAGGGCCCCGACGAGCCCAGGACCCTGACCCAGCTGCGCGCCGATAACGCCGCCAACTGGCTCCTGGGCGGCGTCACCGAAGGGACCCCATCCCCCAAGGCGCAGGTCCTGCTCACCGTTCCGGTGTTCTCCCTCCTGGGCCTGACCGATGAACCGGCCACCCTTGACGGGTACGGGCCCATCCCGGCGTCCATGGCACGGGAACTGATCGCCGACGGCGCCGACTCGTTCCACCGGGTCCTGACCGACCCCCGCGACGGCGCACCACTGGAAATCGGCCGCACCAGCTACCGGGTTCCCACAGCGATGCGGCAATGGCTCCGGATCCGGGACGGGAAATGCCCGTTCCCCGGCTGCAACAACCACTCCCTGGACAACGAAGCCGATCACCTCCTCGCCTGGGCAGACGGCGGCACCACCGGCATCACCAACCTCGGCCAGCCCTGCCACAAACACCACAGACTCAAACACACCAGCGCGTGGAGACCCACCCCAGCCACCCAAAATAAGCCGCCCGGCTGGACCTCACCCACCGGCCGCCGCTACCAAAGCGAAAACCAAGACTGGGAACCACCAGCGTGGCCACACCTGCCAACAATGCCGGGAAACGGAAAAAGCCGTAGCGCCTCTGTGTTCTTGAAGAAGCGTGCAACGCCCGGCGTCCGACACGAAGTCGATTAGGGATCAATCGGCGGAGGGGCCGTGTTTCGAGCCTGGTGCTCGGGAGCTGCCGGGGGCTGGCGCGGCTAAGTACTTAGGACTTCTATCGCCGCTCTGGGTGATTGCACCCCTCGTGCTGCCTGCGGGTTAAGTCGGCCACATGACTTTTCACCTGAATTGGACGGTGGTACAACCAAGGTCTGTGGATAACTTTGATCGCAAAAATGTGATCTGGGCTACCCTTAACCCACTGTCCGGAGAATGCCGTCTTGAAACTATTGGGGGAACAGCGGCCCATGACATCGCAGAACTTCTACACGTCTCAGCGCCCGCGGACAGTCACGGTCACTCTCGCAGTTGCAGCTGCACTGGCGCTGTCTGGCTGTAATTCAGGTTCGGAGCCGACTCAGAACGTCTCATCATCCTCATCGGCGTCAGAATCGGGCACTCCCAGTCCAACGTCGACTCCGACGCCGACCGCGGCCTACAGACCAGCTTCAGCGAGCGGGCCGGCTGAGAACGTCCCCGTTCCCGTGCTGCCAGAAGTGGCGAAGACAGAGACGAAGGAAGGACTGGAGGCGTTCACCCGGTACTGGTTTGAACTCTTGAGCTACGGCTATGAGACGGGCGACGTAACTCAAGTTTCAGCGATTACCAGCCCGAGTTGCGCCATGTGTGAGCAAGCCAGGGAAGTCCAGATGGGGTGGCATCAAGACGGTCGTTGGCTGGGCGGAGGTAAGGTGACCACGCCTACAGTCAGCACGACTTTCAGAGTTGCTGCAGACGGAAATTACCAAGTGGCAGTACAAGTTTCACAAGAGCCCCTGTCGTACTACAACGCTGATGGCACCATAGATAGTACTGAGCCGAGGCCCGCAAACTCTGGCAGCCTAATGCTGGCGGTATACAAGGATGGGGCTTGGTTCGTCAACACGATCGAGCCGATTGCAGGCTAATCAATGGGCCTTATATCGCGCCGCTTCGTTTTTTGTTTGGTTGTTTCGTGGCTTCTGTCGGTAAATGTCTTTGTATCTCCTGCTATGGCAGTTGTGGTGCCGACGGCCGATGAAAAGGCGCCCCCGGTCAAGGGGCACTGGGGCTCAAACACTGCCGAATTGGATGGTTGGGTTTTAGACCCCGTAACTGGCGATTTCACCAGACCTGCACCAGATGCAGTGGTAACTGATCCGAATATCTACAAGTACGAACTCCAGTGTCACCTTGGTGGCGGTGACTTTGATACTCCATGCCTTGCAAGGCAGCTTGAGTGCAAGAACGGTCCTGAGGGGCGAGAAAAGGGCATACCAGTCATGTGGCTTTCAATGCCCCGAGGAGTCCCAGGTGCGGTTTGGACGTACCACTCAGGCCCAACGTGCCTTTACGATGCGAAGCCGGAGGATCTTCTGCCGAGAATTGCCGCGGACATTCAGAGGCAGTTTGAGAGCCTGCCGATCAACGCCGGGGCGGTGACGGCTCAGCCGAGCCCGCACACGCTCCGGGGCGCTGAAACGAACTTCTACGCGGATGCAGTCGAGCAGCAGTTCGATATCACGATGTTCGGTCAGAAGGTCCACGTTGTAGCTACTCCGGTTCAGTACACGTGGAATTATGGCGACGGAACTGTCCTGGGCCCTCAGCCGTCCTTGGGCGGTCCCCTCCCGCAGGAGCGCTGGGGCGAAAAGACGCGAACGAGCCACGCCTACGCTGAGACGGGCGACTTCCAGGTCGTCCTGACCACGTCGTTTCAAGGTACCTACTCAGTGAACGGTGGGCCACCACTGCCAATTCCCGGCCAAGGCCAGTTCAGCGCTCCGCCGCAGACGATCAGCGTTTGGCGGTCCATCACCCGAAACTACGCAGACGACTGCAACCAGAATCCCCAAGGCCAAGGCTGCCCTGGAGCGGTCGCCGTCCCGTAGGCCCCGCCAGGGCCCGCACACAAACAGCCCGTCACACAAAAAACCCCCGTCGCTTGATCCAAGCGGCGGGGGTTTTATCTGTGCCCTCGATAGGATTCGAACCTACGACCTTCTGCTCCGGAGGCAGACGCTCTATCCCCTGAGCTACGAGGGCAATCCAGGGTTCCTGCCGTTGCCGGCGGGACGTCCTAGAGCTTAGCAGGAAGGTGGCCTGCAATGGAAAACCACACTCTTTCAGTAGCCCGCAAACGAATCCACGTGCACCCGTCGTGCTCCTGCCTTCCGGGCCGCACGCCGTAGCGACGCGACACTCGCCGGTGAACCTGACACGTACACCTCGCGCTCGGCAATGTCCGGAACCAAGGCTTTAAGGGACTCAGCGTCCAGTCTGGCACCGCGGCCAGGCTCATCTGAACCGCCGGTTCCGGTGCCGGAGAAGAACGACGGCGAAACGGAGCCCTCAGCGAGCCGGACCACGATCCGGGCCCCCGAGCTCCGCAGTTCTTCCGCATAAGCAATCTCGTCTGCGTTCCTGGCCAGGAGCAGGAGCACCGTGTCACGGTCGTCCGCTGCCCCTGAGGCCAGCTGCGCCAAATAAGGAGTGATGCCGATTCCGGCAGCCACCAGCAGCACGGACCTGCTGCGATCGCAGGGGAGGACAAAGTCGCCGCCCACCGAGGTTGCTGTGACCTGGTCACCAGGCTGCAGGGCAAGCAGGACTTTCTTCGCCGCAGATACCGGCTCTGCCGTGCGCACTCCAAACTTCACGGTGTCGGATCCCGGGGCACTCGTGACGCTGAATACCCGGCGTCGGCCTTTGCCATCGGACTTGGCGTGCGGAAGGTCCAGCTCCATGTACTGCCCGGGAACAAAACGGACAGGCCGCGACGGCTTGAAAGCGAATTCGGTGGTGCTGGGTGTCAAGGAGCGGGAGCTCATAAAATGCAGCTTCAGCCCGCCCCGCTGGCCCACCATGAATGCCAGCAAGTTACCCACCAGCAGTGCCAGCTCCGGCGAATTGGCGATGAAGCCGAAGTTGTACGGCACCGCAAACAACACGCCCACCACCGCCGCCAGGGCGAGCTGCTGCCATCTGCGCGGCGGCAGGGTGAGCGGTTCTGTCAGCATGAAGCCGACAAAAAACAACAGCGGGCGCTGCGCCAGCGGCTGCCAGAGGGCCATGGCCGGCGACATGCCGGTACGTAGCAGCTCAGAGGCCACAATCGACATGGCAACAACGGCGAACACCGCCGCCATGGGGAATTTCCGGGTGCGGTAGAGAACCAGCAGTACACCCGGGACCAACAGCCACAGCATAGGCGGGGTGGCTGCCCACCACGTGGCGATATTGAGTCCGGTCAAGCCGGCCACGAACGCGCCGACGGCGGCGGGGTTGAAGATGTGGCGGCCCCGCCAGGCCAGTGCGTACTTTGAGGCCGAGGCAAGCACGCAGGCCAACGCGACTCCGGCCAGGTCGGTGGGAACAAAAGTCGGCCAGAACAGGAAGTACAGGAGCAGGCCGGTGATCAGCGACGACTCTGAGTGCGGACGGACGTGGAACAATGCCGCCAGGGCACGGTTGGAGGCGTAGGTCAGGCCCAGGCACAGCACCAGATGGACCAGCATCTCCGGGATGCCGAAAGTGAGCCAGCCGAGTGCATTGAGCAGCAGGCTGTAGGCGGCAAGCGAAGCCAGCACCAGGAGGATGAGCCGGTACATGGTGACCTTGCCGAGCAGGGTGTCGAGCCGTGCAGCGGGGGACTGGACGGCGCTGGCTTTGGGTGTGTCAACGGAGCTCATGTGAACAGTGTCCCTTCAAATCCTGCCGAGTAGGCGGCGCTTCCATCGGAAAAAACGGTCAGCCAGGAGAACTCGAAGGTCCGCTCAAGTTCCGCTCCCGGGACAAAAAACAACGCCGTGGCCAGGGCATCCGCCAGCAAGGTGCTTTCTGCCATGGCCCACGTGGCTACCGCGGTCCGGACGGGGCTGCCGGTGGTGCCGTCCAGCACATGGTGCAGGCCGTCGCCCCAGGCCCGCCGGTTCGCTGCCGACGCGCATAACGCCCCACCGGCCAAGGAAACAGTACCGATTGCCTTGGCCGGATCGTAAGGGTGTTCCAATGCGACGGTGACCGGCTCCGGACCACTGTTCAGCAGGTCTCCGCTGGCATCGATGAGGAAGGTAGCGACACCGGACGTCCTGAGTTCCGCGGCCAGGAGATCTACCAGTTGACCTTTGCCCGCAGCGCCGATGTCCAGGACCAGCGGAGCTGAGGTAGTCAGCACGGTGCCGTCCCAATCCAGGATGTCCTCCCAGCGCGGCGCCGGCAGGGCAGCGCCGGCAGGTCGAAGTGAATACGACGCGTCGTAGCCCAGCCGCTCAAGGCTCGCCCCGATGAGCGGAGTCATCGCTCCACCAGTGATTCCGTAAAGCGTGCGGTACAGCTCGCCCAGTGCCGCCGACTCGCCGGGCAGCTCAAAGCGGCCCGGCTGCCGGGACATGGCACTGACGATGGAGTCATCCCGGAACCGGGACCAGTCGGCGTCGTAACGTTCCACCAGAACCAGCAGCCGCGCGCGCAGGGAGGCGTCAATCGGCTGCGGGGTGGAGACTTCCCACTGTGTACCGATCCCGTCGAAAGTGAAGTCCTCCCACTCCGCGTGCGGCACCGCTTACTGCGCCTCCGACTTAATCTTTTCCACTGCCTGGTTGAAGCCGCCGCTGGTGAGTGATGACCCAGCCACCTTCGACACGTTGAGTTGGTCGATGCTCTTGCCGACCACCTGTGCAGCGATACCGCCGGCAAATTCGCCCTGGAATTTGCGGGTGTTTGGATTCGACGGGTGCTGGGTGATCTTGACGTCGGTGACCGTGCCCGAGGCGAGTGTCAGTTCAACGCCCACGGTTTCGGCCCCGTTGGGAGAAACATACGTACCGTCGGCGCTGTAGGCGCCGTCCTTGTAGCCGGAGCCGCTGCTGGCCAGTGAGGAAGATCCCGACGGCGTAGCGGCGGAGCTTTCCGTGGAGCCGCCGCCGGATGATGGGGCGGGCGCACCCTGGGAGGCGGAGGGTGCGCAACCGGCAACTGTTCCAATCAGGGACAGGCCGGCGATTCCAGCAAAAACACTCTTGCGGATTGACGGTCTCATATAGGGGCTCGTTTCGTTGACGGGGTGCTTACGCTGATCTCAACGTCGGAATCAGCGTAATGGTTCATCCTGTGTGGCAGCCGTGCACTTCCTATGAGGCAATGAGGCGGGCGCTGTGAGAGAAAGGCGGCGCGAGCGCTGCTTTCCGGGATTCATCCGGCCGGTCCAAATTCGTCCATGTGGCGGGCCCCGGTAGGCTAGAGGCGTGACTCCCGAAGAACTCTCCCTCGCCATATCCACCTGCCTGAAAGATGCCGTCGCCGCAGGCGAAATCGCCCTTTCCGCATCAGCCGTGCCTGGTGACGTGCGAGTGGAGCGTCCAAAGAACCGGGAACATGGAGATTGGGCCACCAACATCGCACTCCAGCTCGCCAAGCAGGCCGGGACGAATCCCCGGGAGTTCGCCACCATCCTGAGTGCCCGGCTGAAGACGATCGACGGCGTTTCGGCTGTCGACATTGCCGGTCCCGGGTTCCTTAATATCACCGTCGACGCCGCGACAGCCGGCGCGCTGGCGAAGGTCATCGTCGAGGCAGGAACTACGTACGGCACTACTTCCGTGCTGGCCGGCCGTGTTGTCAACATGGAGTTCGTCTCTGCGAATCCCACGGGGCCGCTGCACATCGGCCACACCCGCTGGGCCGCCCTGGGCGATGCGATCGCCCGCGTGCTGCGCGCTTCCGGCGCGGAAGTCACCGCCGAGTACTACATCAACGACGCCGGTTCGCAGATGAATGTTTTCGCCAACTCGGTCTACTCCCGGCTCCACGGACGCCCAGTGCCCGACGGCGGCTACCCCGGACAGTACATCGCGGACCTTGGACACGAGGTGCTCACGGAACACCCGGACATCCGGGAACTCACCGAAGTGGCTGCCATTCCCGTCATTCGTGGGGCCGCCTACAAGGCGCAGATGAAGGATATCCAGTCCACGCTGGCTGACTTCGGCGTCCACTTTGACGTGTACTTCTCCGAACAGGAGCTGCACGACGCCGGCGCGATCGAAAAGGCTGTTGCGCGCCTCCGCGAACAAGGGCATGTTTACGACGACGGCGGTGCGGTGTGGCTGCGCACCACCGACTTCGGGGACGACAAGGACCGGGTGATGATCCGTGCCAACGGGGAACCCACGTACTTCGCTGCCGATGCTGCTTATTACCTGTCCAAGAAGGACCGGGGCTTCACCGAGAAGATCTACCTGCTCGGCGCGGATCACCACGGCTACATCAACCGCCTCAAAGCCATCGCTGCCTGTGCAGGCGATGACCCGGACGTTAATATCGAGGTCCTGATCGGCCAGCTGGTCTCCGTCAACGGAGCCAAGCTGTCCAAGCGCGCCGGCAATATCATCGAGCTCAAGGACCTGATCGACTGGCTGGGCAAGGACGCCGTGCGGTACTCGCTGGCTCGGTTCCCTGCGGACTCGCCGCTGACGCTGGATCCTGATCTGCTCAAGAAGCACAGCAACGAGAACCCGGTGTTTTACGTGCAATACGCCCACGCTCGTTCCCGCGGTGCGGCGCGAAACGCCGTTGCCGCCGGAGTGGACCGGAGCGCCTTCGATGCGGCTCTGCTTGACCATGTCACTGAAAACGAGCTGCTCTCCTACCTCGGGACCTATCCCTCGATTGTGGCCATGGCCGCCGAACTGCGCGAACCGCACCGCGTGGCCCGGCACCTCGAGGCCATCGCAGGCGCCTACCACCGCTGGTATGACGCCTGCCGCGTGGCACCTCAGGGTGAAGAGCCGGTTACCGATGTCAACCGCACCCGGCTGTGGCTCAATGACGCCACGAGCCAGGTGCTGGCCAACGGCCTGGACCTCCTTGGCGTTTCCGCGCCGGAACGGATGTGAGCACCATGTCGGTACAGGCAAACACCGCCGCGTCTCCACTGGCCCCCGAGTGGTTGGCCGTGCCAGCAGACCTGAACGCCCTACAGGAACCTCTATGGGCGGCCGGAGTGCAGCGCAACGACGACGGCGTCCTCGCCGTTGACGGCCTTTCCGTCGCCGCCCTGAAAGAACAGTTCGGGACGCCGCTTTTTGTGATGGACGAGGCAGACTTCCGCGCCCGCGCCCGTTCCTTCAAGGACTCCTTCGACGCCGCCTTCGCTGACATCTGCGGGGGAGTGGACGTTTACTACGCGGGCAAATCCTTCCTCTGCACCGCCGTGGTCAAGTGGGTGGAGGAAGAAGGCCTGCGCCTGGACACCGCGTCCGGCGGCGAACTGGCCGTGGCTGCACGCGCGGGTATTGATGGTGCACGGGTGGCACTGCACGGCAACAACAAGTCAGACGCGGAGATTAACCGCGCCCTCGACATGGAGCTGGGCCGGATCGTGGTGGACAGCCTGGACGAACTGGAGCGCGTTGCAAAAATCGCCTCCGGACGCGGCGAAAAAGCCAAGGTCATGCTCCGGTTGACACCCGGTGTCCACGCCCACACCCACGAGTTCATCGCCACCGCCCATGAGGACCAGAAATTCGGCCTCTCCATGGCCGGGGACTCCACCGATCAGGCAGGTCTCTCCGCAGCCGAGGAGGCCGTGGCAGCGGCTACGAGCTACTCCAGCATCGAACTGCTGGGAGTGCACTGCCACATCGGTTCCCAGATCTTCGAGCCGGACGGCTTTGCCCTGGCCGCCGAGAAGCTCCTTCGCTTCCTTGCCGCGATGCAGGAAAAGTACTCCATTGTGATGCCCGAACTGGACCTGGGCGGCGGCTACGGCATCGCCTACACCCCGGCGGACACCCCCCGCCCGCCAGCGGAGATTGCGCAGGCGATGGCCGCCGTCGTGCGTTCCACTTGTGCGGAACTGGGCATCCGGGCTCCCCGGATTTCCATCGAGCCGGGGCGCGCCATCGTGGGCAGCACCACCTTTACGCTCTACGAAGTCGGCACCCTGAAGACGGTCCGCGTTGACTCGCCGGTGTCCGCAACAGGAAAAACAGCCGAAACGGAAGCCAAAAACGTTACGCATCCGCGCCGCTATGTGTCGGTGGACGGCGGCATGAGCGATAACGCCCGCCCGGTGCTCTACGACGCGGATTATTCGGCGATTCTTGCCTCCCGGACCTCGACGGCGGCTCCACAGCTGTCCCGAGTGGTGGGCAAACATTGCGAGAGCGGCGACATAGTTGTTAGAGATGTATATCTGCCCGAGGACGTGGCAGCCGGTGATCTGCTTGCTGTACCGGGTACCGGCGCCTACTGCTGGGCCCTGTCAAGCAACTACAACTATCTGGCCCGGCCGGGCATTGTCGCGGTGCGCGACGGATCTGCCCGGCTGATTGTCCGCGGGGAAACCGAAGAAGATCTGCTCAACCGCGACATGGGAGTCTGAATGACGGAAATGCGAACCCTGAAGGTAGCCCTGCTGGGCTGTGGCAACGTTGGGGCCCAGGTTGCGCGGATTCTCATTGAGGACGCCGACGCCCTTGCCGCCAGGACCGGCGCACGGCTGCAGCTGAGCGGCATTGCGGTCCGCAATGTCAATACCCGCCGCGACGTGGAGCTGCCGCAGGAACTGTTCACCACCGACGCCGATACCCTGGTTAAGGATGCCGACCTCGTGATCGAGCTGATGGGCGGGATCGAACCCGCCCGCACCCTGATCGTCTCGGCGCTCCGCAACGGGGCCTGCGTTGTCACCGGCAATAAGGCGCTGCTGGCCCAGGACGGCCCCACGCTTTACGAAGAGGCCGACAAAGCGGGTGTCCAGCTGTCCTACGAAGCCGCTGTGGCCGGAGCCATTCCCATCCTGCGGCCCATTCGCGACAGCCTGGCCGGCGACCGCATCACCCGTGTACTGGGTATCGTGAACGGCACCACCAACTTCATCCTGGACCAGATGGACACCACCGGAGCCCAGTTCGCCGACGCCCTCGCGGAGGCACAGCGCCTCGGTTACGCGGAAGCGGACCCGACAGCCGACGTCGAAGGTCACGACGCTGCCGCCAAGGCCGCTATTCTTGCGTCGCTCTCCTTCCACACGCGTTTCGCACTCGGGAACGTGCACTGTGAAGGCATCACTTCCGTCAGCGCTGCGGACATCGCCGCGGCCAAGGACGCCGGCTTTGTCATCAAGCTGTTGGCCATCGCCGAAAAGCTCCCCGCCGCAGGCGCGGAAACAGGCGGCACCGAAGGCGTGTCCGTACGCGTGCATCCCACGCTGCTTCCGCGCGAGCACCCGCTGGCCGCGGTACACGGTGCCTTCAACGCCGTCTTCATCGAGGCGGAGAACGCGGGCGAGCTCATGTTCTACGGCCGGGGCGCCGGCGGCACCCCGACGGCCTCCGCCGTCCTGGGCGACCTCGTCTCGGCGGCCCGCCGCATTGTGCTCGGCGGCCCGGGGCGCACCGAGACCACCACCGGCCACGTTCCGGCGCTGGGCATCGAATCCGCCACCACCAGCTACTACATCGGCCTGGACGTCGCCGACCAGCCGGGCGTGCTTGCCCGCATCGCCCAGCTCTTTGCGGAACACGGCGTGTCCATCGAAATCATGCGGCAGACCATCCACACGGACAGCGCGTCCAACGTGGAATCAGCCGAACTGCGGATCGTCACCCACCGCGCATCAGAGGCCGCCCTTGCGGCCACCGTCGAGGCCGTGAAGGGCCTGGACGTCATCAATTCAGTTACATCCGTTCTGCGGGTAGAAGGAGTCTAAGTGGCTCACCAATGGCGCGGCGTCATCCGCGAATACGCTGACCGTCTGCCCGTGACGGAATCCACCCGGGTCATCAGCCTCGGCGAGGGCGGAACTCCGCTGGTCTATGCGCAGCAGCTCTCGGAACTGACAGGTTCCTCCGTGTACCTGAAGGTTGAGGGGATGAACCCCACGGGCTCCTTCAAGGACCGCGGCATGACCATGGCCATGACGGCAGCCGTTGCCTCGGGCGCCAAGGCCGTAGTGTGCGCTTCGACTGGCAATACCTCCGCCTCCGCCGCGGCCTACGCCACCGCGGCCGGACTGAAGTGTGCGGTACTGGTCCCCGAAGGCAAGATCTCCATGGGCAAGCTGAGCCAGGCGATCGCCCATGGGGCCACGCTGCTCCAGGTGGACGGCAACTTCGACAACTGCCTGGATATTGCCCGGAAGCTGGGGGAGTCCTACCCGGTCTTCCTGGTCAATTCCGTTAACCCGGCGCGTATCCAGGGCCAGAAGACGGGTGCCTTCGAGATTGTCGATGCGCTCGGCGACGCCCCCGACATCCATGTGCTCCCCGTGGGCAACGCCGGAAACATCACTGCGTACTGGAAGGGCTACCGGGAATACTCCGCGCCCTTCGAATCCGAGACCGCCGGAACACTGCCCGCAGTTTCCACGAAGACACCGGTCATGTGGGGCTTCCAGGCCGCCGGCGCCGCGCCGTTCGTGGCCGGCCACCCCATCACCGAACCCGACACCATCGCCACGGCCATCCGGATCGGCAACCCCGCATCGTGGGATGGCGCCATCGCGGCCCGCGACGAGTCCGGCGGCCTCATTGACGCCGTGACGGACGAGCAAATCCTTGATGCCCACCGCTGGCTCTCGGCCCGCGAAGGGGTCTTCGTGGAGCCGGGCTCCGCTGCCGGTGTGGCCGGCTTGCTCAAGAAGCACGCCGCCGGTGAGGTTCCTGCCGGCAAAACCATCGTCATCACCGTCACCGGCCACGGCCTCAAGGATCCCCAGTGGGCCCTGCGCACCGAAGACGGCAGCGAGGTGCAGCCGGTCAAGGTCTCCAACGATGTGGTGACGGTTGCGGCCGAATTGGGACTGGAAGAAAAATAATCGTGAACACCACCTCGCAGACGACCGTGGGGCTGCCCGTTATCGACGCCGGTCAACAGGTGACGGTCAGGGTCCCGGCGACCAGCGCGAACCTGGGACCGGGATACGACAGCCTGGGCCTGGCGCTGGCACTGCACGACACCCTGACGGTGGAAACTCTCCAGACGGACGAATTGCTGTTCGAGCTGAGCGGCGAGGGGGCCGATACCCTTCCAAGGGATGCGAGCCACCTGGTCATCAGAGCCATGGAAGCCGCCTTCGCCCGGCTGGGTTACCGTCACGGCGGCCTGAAGATTACGGCCGAAAACGTCAACCCCCATGGCCGAGGCCTTGGGTCTTCGGCATCAGCCGTGGTGGCCGCTGTTTCGGCGGCCAACGCGCTGGTGCCGCCCCCGGGACGGCGGGACCTGGACTGGATCCTCCAGCTCACCAGTGAGCTGGAGGGGCACCCGGACAACGTCGCGCCCGCAATTTTCGGCGGACTGGCGCTGTCCTGGCAGGACAGTGACCGGTACAGCAGCACCTGCGCGACAGTGCTCGAATCAGTGATCCCCGTGGTGGCCGTGCCCGATTTTGAGCTGTCCACGGAAGCTGCGCGGGCGCTGCTGCCGGCGTCAGTGGGCCACCATGCGGCAGCCATGAACTCCGGCCGCGCCGCCCTCCTGATTCACGCCCTGACGCAGAAACCGGAATTCCTGCACGCTGGTACGGAGGACTACCTCCATCAGAGTTACCGGGCCGAGGCCATGCGCCCCAGCGCAGCCCTGATCACGGCATTGCGGAAAGCCGGCCGCGCCGCAGTGGTTTCCGGCGCCGGACCTACGGTGCTGGTGCTGGCCAACGGCGACGCCGAGGCTACGGAAGTGGCCGAGTTCATCGAAGCGTTCACAGCGGCAAACACGCCGGGTATCGCCTGGCGCGTGATGAAGCTGGCAGTGGACGTCGAAGGTGCTAAGGTGGACTTGCACCGGCGGTAATTCCGCCTATCTGATCTGCAACTGCATTCAGTTGCTAGTTGGTCTCTTACTGCGCAATATTTTCCGGTGCCACCTGCTTGGTCTGTCGCAGGAATCTGCAGCATTTATCTGTCTGCCCCTGAACCGTCAGTCCGGCGTCCCGTTATGACGGAACGTTAGGTGAATCAATATCCGGCCCTGCTGGCCGAAATCCAACCGGCAAGGCCGAAAATCCCGGCTGCAGATCTGAACTGCAGCCCAGATCAAATCATCGCGTCCAGCTCCCAGTCTGGACGCCGTCGAGGGGGAAGGATCCTTCGTGACCGAAACCACTGAGCTGTCTCCAGCTGTGGAACTATCATCTTCTGCTGCCGGATCGTCAACGGCCGCACCCGCTAAGAGCAGCGGCCTTGCCGGCCTGAAGCTCGCCCAGCTGCAGGCACTTGCCAGCCAGCTGGGTATTTCTGGCGGTTCCCGCATGCGCAAGGGGGACTTGGTTTCGGCCATTTCCGCCCACCGCGCCGGCACTCCAGCCACGAAGGCTCCGGCCAAGGTTGCTGAGAAGGCGAGCACAACGCGCACCGCTCCGACGGCCGCCGCACCGGTGGCGGCAGTCGAGGCCTCCGAGGCCCCGGCCGCCGAAGGAACCCGTGCACGCGGCCGCGGCCGCAGCCGCCGTGCCGGAAGCGATGGCGTAGTGACTGGCACCGCTGCAGATTCGGCACCCGCTGAGGCTCCCGCCGTAGCAGCCCCGGCGGCCGCAGCCGCCGAGCCCGGCGAAGCGGCAGCTGACGGCGCCGGCGAGCGTCGCCAGCCGCGCACCCGCAACCGCCGCCGCAGTGAAGTGGCAGCCACGGAACCTCAGGCAGCCGACGCCGTCGAGGCTCCGGCCGAGCAGCCCGTTGCCGAGCAGCGCGGGGCTGAGCGGACCGAGAACCAGCGGACCGAGAACCAGCGCGGGGCCGAGCGGACCGAGAACCAGCGGACCGACGCACAGGGTGCCGAGGCCGCCGACGGCGGCCAGCGTTCCGACCGCCGCGACAGCGGCCGCACCCGTAGCCGTGACAACGGTGCAAGGGACGGCTCTTCCCGCGACACCGCAGTACGCGAAGACTCAGCCCGCGACACCGCAGGCAGCCGCGACGCCGGACAGCGTGAAGGTAACCGCCGCGAGGACACTCGCGAAATCAGCCGAGACGACGACGCGGACGGCGGCAGCCGCCGCAACCGCCGGAACCGGCGCGACCGCAACGACCGCAACGACCGGAATGACCGCTCAGGCGGCCAGGACAGCCGGGACAACAACTCCCGCAACGACCGTTTCCGCGATCGCAACGACCGCCGCCGCGGACGGGCCCAGGGACCCGACGTCGACGACGTCGAGGTCACCGATGACGACGTACTGCTTCCGGTAGCAGGCATCCTGGACGTGCTGGAAAACTATGCGTTCATCCGCACTTCCGGCTACCTGCCGGGCCCGAACGACGTGTACGTCTCACTCGCACAGGTCAAGAAGTACAACCTGCGCAAGGGCGACGCCGTCGTCGGCGCCATCCGGGCCCCTCGTGACGGCGAAGACCGGAGCCAGCAGTCCGCCCGCCAGAAGTTCAACGCCCTGGTCCGCGTCACGTCCGTGAACGGCAAAACCGGTGACGAGCTCAAGGACCGTGTCGAGTTCGCCAAGTTGGTTCCGCTCTACCCGTCCGAGCGCCTGCGCCTGGAGACCGATCCTAAGAAGATCGGCCCCCGTGTCATCGATCTGGTTGCCCCGATCGGCAAGGGCCAGCGTGGCCTGATCGTCTCGCCTCCCAAGGCCGGCAAGACGCTCATCCTGCAGTCCATCGCGAACGCCATCACCACCAACAATCCTGAGGTCCACCTCATGATGGTGCTGGTTGACGAACGCCCCGAAGAAGTCACGGACATGCAGCGCACCGTCAAGGGTGAGGTCATTGCCTCCACCTTCGACCGTCCCGCCGACGACCACACCACCGTGGCCGAGCTCTCCATCGAACGCGCCAAGCGCCTCGTGGAAATGGGCATGGACGTTGTGGTGCTGCTGGACTCCATGACCCGCCTCGGCCGCGCCTACAACCTGGCAGCACCGGCTTCCGGCCGCATCCTGTCCGGTGGTGTCGACTCCGCCGCGCTGTACCCGCCGAAGCGTTTCTTCGGTGCAGCCCGCAACATCGAAAACGGCGGCTCCCTCACGATCCTGGCAACTGCTCTCGTGGAGACGGGTTCCAAGATGGACGAGGTCATCTTCGAGGAGTTCAAGGGCACCGGCAACATGGAGCTCCGCCTCTCCCGCCAGCTCGCCGACAAGCGCATCTTCCCGGCAGTGGACGTCAACGCGTCCGGTACCCGCCGCGAAGAGAACCTGCTTTCGCCTGAGGAAGTCAAGATCATGTGGAAGCTTCGCCGCGTCCTCTCCGGACTCGAAACGCAGCAGAGCCTTGAGCTGCTGACCAACAAGATCCGGGAGACCCAGAGCAACGTCGAGTTCCTCATGCAGGTCCAGAAGACGACGCTTGGTGCGAAGTCGGATAACGACAAGTAGTTTTACGGGGCGGGGTGTCGGTGAGTTCGTGCGGTTGGTGCCGCGCGGATTTCCCGCCCCCGCCCCTTCGTCGTTCGGGGCCGCCGGATATTTTTGCCGGCCCCGCCCCTTCGCGCTGCTGCTGACGTACTGCGTACGTCCGCTGCAGCGCTCCGACAGGCCCGTAAGGGAGATGACGAGGACCCCGACCTGAGCTTGCGAAGGTTGGGAGTCATCGAGTGCTCCCTGGCCGGCAAGAATCCCCGACGGCGGTCGCCCTCGTCACCTACCGCTGTGAGGGTCACTAAACTTACCCACACGGCGTTGAAAGGTTTTGAAAAATGTTTGAGTCCGTACAGGGCCTGCTGGATGAGCATGATGCCATCCAGGCACAGTTGGGGGATCCTACTGTTTATGCTGACCAGCGGCTTGCCCGGAAGCTTGGGCGGCGGTCTGCCCAGCTGAACGGAATTGTGGATGCCTACAACAAGTGGCATGCCATTGAGGATGACTTGGCTGCGGCCAAGGAGATGGCGGGCGAGGATCCGGAGTTTGCCGCCGAGGTGCCTGTGCTGGAGGCTGCCCTCGAGGACGCTGCGGCGAGATTGCGCCGGTTGTTGATTCCGAGGGATCCGGACGATGCCCGCAACGTGATCCTTGAAGTCAAGGGCGGTGAAGGCGGCGACGAGGCTGCACTGTTCGCCGGCGACCTGCTCAGGATGTACACGCGGTACGCGGAATCGCGCGGCTGGAAGACCGAACTCATCTCGGCCACCGAATCCGACCTTGGCGGCTACAAGGACGTGCAGATGGCCGTCAAGGGCAACTCAAACGATCCGGCCGAAGGGGTTTACGCCCGGCTGAAGTTCGAAGGCGGAGTGCACCGCGTCCAGCGCGTTCCCGTGACCGAATCCCAAGGCCGCATCCACACGTCGGCTGCCGGGGTGCTCGTGCTTCCCGAAGTTGATGAGCCCGAAGAGCTCGAGATCAACCAGAACGACCTCAAGATCGATGTCTACCGGTCGTCGGGCCCCGGCGGCCAGTCCGTCAACACCACGGACTCCGCCGTGCGCATCACACACCTCCCCACGGGCATCGTCGTTGCCATGCAGAACGAAAAGTCCCAGCTGCAGAACCGCGAAGCGGGAATGCGTGTCCTGCGGGCCCGCATCCTTGCCCACCAGCAGGAGCAGATCGACGCCGAGAACTCGGCCCAGCGGAAGTCCCAGATCCGGACCATGGACCGCTCGGAACGCATCCGCACCTACAACTACCCCGAAAACCGGATCGCCGACCACCGTACCGGGTACAAGGCGTACAACCTGGACCAGGTCATGAACGGCGACCTGGAACCGGTGATCCAGTCCGCCATCGAGATGGACGAACAGGCACGCCTGGACGCCATCGGCGAATAGCCGCCGGATTCAGATGACAACCATGTCGGGGCAGTCCCTGGCGGCTGCCGTCAGCGAGGCCACGGCCCTCCTCCGGGATGCCGGGGTTCCCAGTCCGCGCGTTGACGCCGAGCTGCTGGCGGATCACCTGCTGGGCGTAGGCCTTGGCAGGTTGCGGGCCCTCATGCTGGGCGACGCGCCGGCCCCTGAGGGATACGCCGAGCTCGTTGCCGAGCGGGCCCGGCGGATTCCGCTGCAGCACATCACCGGGGTGGCACATTTCCGTTACCTCAAGCTCGCCGTGGGGCCCGGCGTCTTCATCCCACGCCCCGAAACGGAGTCGGTGGTCCAGCTCGTCATCGACCACATCAAAGGGATGATCCACCCAAGGATCGTTGATCTGGGCACCGGCTCGGGGGCGATCGCCGGTTCAATCGCCCTCGAGGTGCCCTGCGCCGAAGTCCACGCAGTGGAGTACAGCGCGTTTGCCCACGCCTGGGCCACGAAGAACCTGGCGCCCCTGGGCGTCCACCTTGTGCTGGGGGACCTGCGGAACGCCCTTCCGGAACTCAACGGAACGTTCGACGTCGTCGTTTCCAACCCGCCCTACATCCCCGCGGAAGCAGTCCCGAACGAGCCGGAAGTTGCCCTGCACGATCCGCCGGAGGCACTATATGGCGGGGGAGCGGACGGCATGGACCTTCCGACGGCGGCAGCCGCCTCAGCTGCCCGGCTCCTGATGCCCGGGGGCTACTTCGTCATGGAGCACGCCGAAGTGCAGGCTACATGGATCGCCGCAATGATGAAGCGGACCGGTGTTTGGACCGGGATCGCTACCCACCTGGATCTCAACGGCAAGGAACGCGCCACCAGCGCCGTGCTTGCCGGTCCGGACCACGAGTGATGAAAGAATAGGCCAGTGACCACAACCTACGACTGCACGTCCGACGACCAGCGCGCCCTGGGCCTGGAGCATGCCCAGCGGGCCATCAGCGAAAAGAAGTGCGTGGTATTCCCGACCGACACGGTGTACGGGATCGCCGCAGACGCATTCTCACCGCAGGCCGTCACCATGCTGCTGGTCTCCAAGGGACGCAGCCGCACTATGCCGCCGCCGGTGCTCATTCCCCGGCTCAACGCCCTGGACGGACTCGCTACTGACGTTTCCGCTGACGCCCGGAAGCTCGCAGAGGCCTTCTGGCCCGGGGGGCTGACCCTGATCCTGCATGCCCAGCCATCGTTGGACTGGGACCTCGGCGAGACCAAGGGAACGGTGGCGCTGCGCATGCCGGCGGACGAGGTAGCCCAGGAATTGCTTACCCTCACGGGGCCACTGGCTGTGTCGTCGGCAAACCGGACAGGCCAGGCGCCGGCCCAGACCGCTGAGGAGGCACGCTCGCAACTTGCCGAATCAGTCGAGGTCTACCTCGAAGGCGGTTTCCGCCCGGTCGGAGGAGCCGACGCGGTGCCCTCCACTATCGTGGACGCCACCGGTCCCCACCTGCGCGTGGTCCGCAACGGCGCCGTGACGCTGACGCAATTGCGTGAGCACGTTCCGGGTGTGCTGGGGCTGGGCGAAGTGCCGATGGCCGAAGAACCGGCGATCGAAGAGCCGGCAGCGGAAGAGCCTGCGGCCGAAGAGCCTGCAGCGGAACCTGCCGCCGAAGAGCCTGCAGCGGAACCTGCCGCCGAAGAGCCTGCAGCGGAACCTGCTGTCCCTGAAGGGACCACCCCCGAAACTCCCACCGCTGACAGTAACGCGACAACCGCCGTCGATGATTCACCGAGGAACTGACATGCAGCCCAAAGTCGCCGTCGCGGCAGTAACCTTTGACCGCCACGAGGAACTGGCCCTGCTGCTTAGCGGGCTGGCGGCCCAGACGGCGGCCATCCACAGCATCGCCCTGGTGGACTCGGGAACGGTGCCGGCTACGGAGGTAGTGAGCGCGGGCGGGGATAACATCAACTACCTGCGCTCCGAGGCCAACCTCGGGGGTGCCGGCGGCTTCGCCTATGCCATCATGGCCGCGATGGCCAGCGGAGCTGAGTGGATCTGGCTGATGGACGACGACGGCCATCCCGAGGATGGCAGCTGCCTGGCGGAACTGCTCAAGGCCGCCGAAGAGCACAGCCTCGATATCGTGAGCCCTCTCGTGGCCTCCACTGCTGACCCAAACCGGCTCTCATTCAACTTCCGGATCAACGGCCTCCTGACCAACGACCGGTCCCGGCTGGCGCCGATGGGCTACCTCCCGGATATGGTTCACTTCTTCAACGGCGCCCTGATCCGCACCGAAGTCTTCTACAAAATAGGAATCCCGGACGTCAAGTTCTTCATCCGCGGTGACGAAGTGGATTTCCTCTCCCGGGTCAAGAAGGCCGGCCTCAAATACGGCACGCTGGCCACCGTGGCCGTGCAGCACCCAGCCACCTGGACGGAGATGAAATCCGTGTTCGGCGGGTTCATCACCCCCGTCATCCCGGAGGGCGAGTTCAAGCGCTACTGCTACTTCCGCAACCGGGGCTACCTCACGCGGAAGTACCGTAACCTGCGCTGGTTCAGTGCTGACATCGTCGGTTTCCCGTACTACTTCCTGAAGACCGGTGACCTTAAGGGACTGGCACACTGGTTCCGGGCGTATTCCACTGGCTTCCGCGGCAGGGGCTTCGGCTCTCCCGCACGACTGATGTCCAGCGGCAGCTAGCCCGCCGTGGAAAACCTGTTCGCCGTCGTCGTCACGTACAACCGTGCTGACTTCCTGCAGAGTCTGCTGGATTCCTTTAGCTGCCTGGACACGCGTCCCGAGGGGATCATCGTCGTGGACAACGCCAGCAGCGACCACACCGCCGACGTCGCTTCCCGGGCCATTGCAGCCGGCGACCTGCCCATCCGTTACGAACGGCTCCAGGAGAACCTGGGCGGTTCCGGCGGGTTCTCCCGCGGCGTCGAGCTTGCTCTCGAAGCCGGCGCCGGATGGCTGTGGCTGATGGACGACGATGTGGAGGTACTGCCGCGGGCGGTGGACGAACTGGACCGCTTCACGTCCGACTACTCCTGCATGATCGGACGCCGCTACGACGCCAACGGCAGCCCGTTCTTCTGGCAGCACCATTTTGTCGAGGCACTCGGCATTTTCCTCCCGGTCTCACGGGATGTCTTCAGGCATTCCGATGTGTTCCGGACCAACGTGGGCAACTTCGAAGGAATGCTGATGAAGGCTCCGGTGGCCCGGTCTATCGGGCTGCCTGATCCACGCTTCTTCATCACCTGGGACGACCTGATCTACGGCTGGCTGGCCGCCCAAAAGACGCCGGTTGTCTACGTCAACGCGTTCGTCATCCGAAAGGTCCGCGCCCAGCGCCAGGTGGACCTCGGACTGCGGCACCTGAATGACTCCAGTGACCTCAGCCGACGCTACGTCATGCGGAACCGTGGCCACGTGGCCCAGTATCTTCGTGCCTACGGCAAATTCAACCGAATCGGGTTCGGAGTGGGGACGGCCCTGACGTTCCTGAAGGAAATGGTCCGCCTGGGACTGGTCGAACGAACCCTGAAGGGGTCCGGTGCCTTGTGGCGCGGCTGGCGGGAATCGCGCGCCATCCTCTCCGACCAGGGCTGGGAACCCATGCCGCCGGTGCCTGCGCCGGTAGGCCGGACGCCGCCGAACAGCCCGCCGGAGAGGGATGAAAGGGCATAATATGCGTCCGCCCGCGGCCCCCGTACCCGATAACCGCGTTGATTGCGATTAGTATCGTTTTAGGGCCCCGGTGCTGTCCGACAGTTGCGCGGTGGGGTAGTTCTTGAAACAGGCGCATGGCCGCCGTGGTAGTGGAAGTCGGTTGCAATCTCTGTTGACTACGAAATCTGAAGCGCGCGAACCCGCAGCAGTGCGGGACGAGAAGCCCCTCCTCTGGATCTGGATCCAGCTGTTCTTCGACTCCATGTCCTGGACCGTGGCGATCGTCCTGGCGCTGCTGCTGCGCTACGAACTGGGAATCCGCGCAGACCAGTTCGCCGGAGCCATGGTCATCGCCGCAATTGCCGTGGTTGTCCAGGCTTTGGCCGGTTACACCCTCGCGCTGTACCGGGGCAGGCACCCCTTCGGCAGTTTCCAGGAAGCCAGGGCCCTTGTTTTTGTTACCGTGATTGTGGCCGCCTCGATCACCGTGAGCCTGCTGGTGCTCTACGCAGAAATCGGAATCGGCCGCAGCGTCGGCCTCATCGCCTTTCCCTTTGCCTGCCTGTTCATGGGCGCCGCCCGTTACGTCAAGCGGCTCTATGTCGAGGGCAAGTCCCGGCCCGGAGACGGCGCCCAGAACACCCTGATCTACGGGGCGGGCTTCCTCGGTAATTCCCTCCTGACCCGGATGATGCAGGACCCCGATTCGCCGTATGTCCCCGTGGGCCTGATCGACGACGACCCCTCCAAGAAGCACCTGAGGCTGACCGGAGTGCAGGTCCTCGGCCGGGGAGACGATCTTCCGGCCATCATCCGCCGGACGCACGCTACCGTTTTGGTCCTGGCCTTCGCCCATGTGGAGGCGTCCGTCGTGCGCCGGATCTCCGACGCCGTTGCCGGTCTGAACGTCAGGGTGCTGGTGCTTCCCCCGTTGAGGGACATGCTTGGCGGCGGTGCCCCTGACGGGTTCTCCGATTTCCGTGACGTCGCCGTCGAAGACCTGATCGGCCGCCGGCCCGTGGACATTAAGGTCGATGAAATAGCCGGCTACATCAAAGGCAAGCGGGTGCTGGTCACGGGGGCCGGCGGATCCATCGGCTCCGAACTCTGCCGCCAGATCGTCCAGTTCTCACCCGCGGAACTGATCATGCTCGATCACGACGAAACCGGCCTGCAGCAAACCCAGATCTCCATCACCGGCCGCGGTCTGCTCGCCGGCCGCGACACGGTCCTTGCCAACATCCGCGACGAGGCAGCCCTGCGGGACATCTTCATGGACCGCTGCCCCGAGGTTGTCTTCCACGCTGCTGCCCTAAAGCACGCACCGCTGCTCCAGCAATATCCGGTCGAGGCCTGGAAAACCAACGTCTGCGGTACGCTCAATGTCCTTCGGGCCGCTGAAGGCGCAGGCGTTTCACATTTCGTCAACATTTCCACGGATAAGGCCGCCAACCCCACAACGGCCCTTGGCCATTCGAAGCGCGTCGCCGAGAAGCTGACCGCGTGGATGGCCGGGCAGACCGGCCGCAAGTTTGTCTCCGTCCGCTTCGGCAACGTGATGGGCAGCCGCGGCTCGATGCTGCCGCTCTTCACCGAACAGATCCGCGTCGGCGGACCCGTCACCGTCACCGATCCTGAGGTGACGCGGTTCTTTATGACGATTCCCGAAGCCTGCCAACTGGTGATCCAGGCCGGAGCGATTGGCACCGGCGGCGAAGTCCTGATTTTGGACATGGGCGAGCCGGTGAAGATCCTGGACGTGGCCCAGCGCATGATCGCCATGTCCGGCAAGAAGGTGGAGATCATCTATACCGGGCTGCGGCCGGGGGAGAAGCTGCATGAGGAGCTCGTGGGCAACGGAGAGCTGGACGGGCGGCCCCTGCACGCGAAGATCTCCCACACCAGGGCATCCGAACAGGATCCGGCCGAGCTAAACCTCGACGTCTGGCTCGCCCGCTGCGAAGCCGAACAGGGCGCCTACATCGCTGACATCCCAGACGACGAGGCTGATGAGTCCGGCGATATCAGGGTGGCGTCATGATGCCGCTTGCCCTCGCGGCCGGGATCACCCTGCTTGCCAGCCTGCTGCTTCCCCTGGCCATCAAGCCGTGGCTGGTCCGGATGGGGGTCGTCGACGTCCCGTCCGCCCGGTCATCCCATGGCAAGACGACCATTCGCGGCATGGGCGTGGCCACCGCGCTGGCCACCGCCGTCGGCTATCTTGCCGCAGTATTCCTGGGTGCCGTCACGGTGGACCGTTCCGTCTTCGCCGTGGTCCTCGGGCTCATTGTCGCGAGTGCCGCCGTGGGCTGGATCGAGGATCTCCGGGGCCTTTCCATCCGTGGCCGTGCCGCCGCGCAATTGGGGATCGGTGCCGTGGGCTCCGCCGGACTGCTGCTGCTGACCGCCCAGTCCTTCTGGTGGCTGCCGCTGGCGGCCGTCGCCATCGCCGCCTACGTCAACATTGCCAACTTCATGGACGGCATCAACGGGATTTCCGGCTTGCACGGTGTGACCGCAGGCTCCGCCTATGCTGTGGCAGGAGCACTTGCCGGGCAACCCTGGCTCACCGCCGGCGGAGCGGTGCTGGCGATGGCCTTCCTTGGCTTCCTGCCCTGGAACCTCGGCCGTGGAACGGTGTTCCTGGGCGACGTGGGCAGCTACCTCCTCGGCGCATCGGTCGCAGCCCTTGCCGTTGCGGGCTTCCTGAGCGGAGTCTATGTTGAATACGTGCTTTCGCCGATCCTGGTCTATGTCGCTGACACGGGTTTCACACTGCTGCGCAGGATCAAAGCGGGGGAGCGTTGGTACGCGTCCCATCGCGAGCACGTCTACCAGCGGCTGACCGACGTAGGATTCTCACACCTGCAATCCGCTGCCGTGGTCACGCTTTGCACCGTCATCGTCATTGTTCTTGGCTTCATCGCCGCCACAGCCACCCTGCCAACTGTGGCTCTCTGCGTGGCCGGGAGCGTTGCCGTGCTGGGCCTTTACGTGGCGTCCCCGGCCTTGATCCGGCGCTTCCGGCGCCGTATGAAGGTCACCCGGGCCCCCGTGGCCTAGCCGTGTTCTATCTCGTGTAGAATTTAGGGGCAGCCACAGCTGCCCTCCACCCCGCCCTCCCCAGGCACCGACGATTGGGATCTCATGACCTCCAACGCCGACTCCGGACATGTGTCCGGCAACGGACCCGTTGGCGTTTCTGGTCCCACCCGGTCCTTGTGGCTCCGGCTGCTGCTGCTCAGTTCAGCCGCGGGAGCGGGGGCGATCATTCTGACCGGCGTTCCGGCCGTGATCCTGAACGGACCCGAGGGGGTCCTGTCCAGTACATTCGGCGGCGTGCTGGTGATGCTCTTCTTTGCGATCAGCCTCCTGGTGTGTCACTTCATCGGCCGCAACAACCCTTCCGGTGCCATCGGCATGTTCGTGGCCACGTACTTCGTCAAGGTCGTAGGTTTCGCGGTGGTACTTTTTGTGGTCGGTGCGCCTGCGTGGCTTCACGGCCGGTGGTTCGTGATAGGCGCGGTGGCCACCGTAGTCCTGTGGCAGGCCGCAGAGATCTACGGATTCAGCAAAGCGCGTCTCCAGATTTACAACGACCCCGAAGCCAAGGAACCGCGCGATGTCTGAACGGAAGCGCTCCGGCAAAAGTGGTTCCGGCAGGTTGTCAGGAACCGGTTCCGCACCAGGCGTGTCGGCGGAAAACAGCGACGGCGGATACAACGCCGGGATGGCCGTCTTCAGCTACATAATTGGCGGAATCATCGTCTGGAGTTTGATAGGGTGGGGTCTGGATAATCTGTGGGGATCCCGCTGGATCGTGCTCGCAGGCGCTCTGCTTGGAGCTGCCGGAGGATTTTATCTTTCCCACATGCACGGCCTTACCAGTCAAAGAAACACAGCCGGTAAGAGCGGCGCGGACGACAGCGGCCCGTCCGCGGACGGAAACACTGATGCCAAATAATTTCACACGGGGAACAGCGGAGCGCAAATCCGCGGATCCCCAACCAACGCCCAATGATGGACACTGCAGAGAGGAAACGCGTTGATCGCGCTTGCGCTCCCGGCCCAAGATTCAGGAGAGTTCAATCCTCCTGGAATTGAACAATTGCACCTGCCGGCTATCCTGCCGTGGGGGGTGGCAGACGGATTCTCCAAGCAGATGCTGCTGGTAATCCTGTCAGTCGTCATTATCGCCACATTCTTTCTGCTAGCTGCACGGAAGCAGCAGCTTGTCCCCGGCAAGCTCCAGTTCGCTGGTGAAATGGCTTATGGCTTTGTGCGTAACAGCATCGCCAAGGACATTATCGGCGGCAAGGACTTCATGAAGTACGTCCCGCTGTTGTTCAGCCTCTTCTTCTTCATCCTGGTGAACAACATTTACGGCGCCATCCCCGTCATCCAGCTTCCGAGCTTCTCGCATGTCGGCGGTGCCTATGTCCTCGCGGGCATCGTGTACGTCACCTGGATTGCCATTGGCGTCAAGAAGAACGGCATTAAGTACTTCAAGCTCGCCACAGTTCCGTCCGGTGTCCCGTTCTACATCCTCCCGATCGTGATCCCGATCGAGATCATCTCGAACTTCCTGGTCCGGCCTGTTACACACAGCCTCCGTCTGTTCGCCACCATGCTGGCCGGACACCTGATTGTCATGATCGCCGGATCCGGCATTGAGTTCCTGGTCATGCAGGAAAACGTTCTGCTCAAGGGCGCCTCAGTGCTGGTCCTGGGCGGTTCGCTCGCTATGTACATGCTCGAGGCGCTGATTATGGCCCTGCAGGCGTACGTCTTTACGCTGCTGACCGCCATCTACATCGAAGGCGCCCTGCACGCGGACAGCCACTAGGCACCCACAAACTTCCCCTCACGGGGATGAAGCAACCCAAACAACCTGCCACGAAGTTGGCATCTTGAAAGGAAGAAAAATGGAAGGCTCCATCAACGGCTCCCTCAACCTCATCGGCTACGGCCTGTCCGCAATCGGCGGTGGTATCGGTGTGGGTCTCGTGTTCGCCGCCTACATCAACGGTGTGGCACGTCAGCCGGAAGCCCAGCGCGTCCTGCAGCCGATCGCATTCCTCGGCCTCGCGCTGACTGAAGCCCTCGCCATCCTGGGCCTGGTCTTCGCTTTCGTTCTCAAGTAAACCTTCAGAACCTAGCGACCATCCAGAACCGAGTAGATAAGGACGGGTGAAATATGAATCAGCTGATCATCTCAGCCGCCGCTGAAGGGGATACCAACCCCCTCATTCCCAACATCTGGGAAATGTTTGTCGTCCTCGTGGGCTTTGCCGTCCTCATGTTCATCGTGGTCAAGTTCGTTGTCCCGATGTTCGAGAAGACGTTCGCGGAGCGTGCCGAGGCCATTGAAGGCGGCATTGCCAAGGCCGAAAAGGCACAGGCAGAGGCATCTGCTGCCCTCGAAGAGTACAAGCAGCAGCTCACGGATGCCCGCGCGGAAGCCAACCGCATCCGCGAGGAAGCACGTGGTGAAGGCGCACAGATCCTTGCCGATCTGAAGGAAAAGGCGGCTGCAGAGTCTGCCCGTATCACCGCCCAGGCACACGTGCAGATCGAATCGGAGCGCCAGGCGGCAGTAGTGTCCCTGCGATCCGAGGTCGGAACCCTTGCCACTACCCTGGCAGGGCGCATCGTTGGTGAAGCGCTGAACGATGACGAGCGCGCCGCCCGTGTGGTCGACCGCTTCCTGGCAGATCTGGAGTCCCAGAACGCAGGTGCAGCTAAATAATGGCAGGTGTATCGAGCGAATCGCTGACCACGGCGCTGACCGCACTGGAAGCCAAGCTTCCAACGGCCTCGCTGCAGTTGGCCAAGGAACTCTTCGGAATCCTGGGAACGGTGGACAGCTCGGCTGGCTTGCGCCGCGCCCTGACTGACCCGTCCCGCAGCGGTGACGAAAAGTCGGCGCTGGTCAAGCAGCTGGTTGGCGGGAAAGTCTCCGCTGATGCTGCGGAAATCGCGGGCGGACTGGCCAGCTCACGCTGGGCATCGGCTCGAGATATCGGCGATGCACTCGAGACTCTTGCCGCGACGGTCGTTATTGCCGTTGCTGAAAACAAGTCGGCCGTTTCTGCCTCCGGAATCTCTGGACTGGAAGAGCTGGAGAACGATCTTTTTTCCTTCAACCAGACCGTTGCCTCAAGCCATGAGGCACAGAGTGCTCTGTCTGAGCCGCAGGCCAGTGCTGCAGCAAAGGTCGCACTGGCCGAAAAGCTGGTGCCCGGTGCAAGCGAGGAAGCAAAGGTCCTCGTTGGCCAGGCAGTTTCCCAGCCCCGCGGCATCAAGCCCACGAGGTTGGTGACACGGTTCGCCGAGCTCGCAGCCAAACGGCAGCAGCGCTGGATTGCAACAGTGAGTGTTACCCGTCCGTTGACGGCGACACAGCTCAGCCGCCTTCAGACGGGACTGAACTCGCTGTACGGGCGTGAGCTCAAGGTCAACCTCAATGTTGATCCTGCACTGATCGGTGGAATCCGGGTCCAGGTGGGTGATGAAGTGCTTGACGCTTCAGTTGTCACCAGGCTGGGCCAGCTTCACCGCCAACTGGCCGGTTAGCCGGACAAGCACAACTTAACTGATAGAAACCCCGGTCATCGTGAGCAACGATGATCACGAAAACAGGAGAGCAGGGACTGCAGATGGCCGAATTGACCATCAACGCCGACGACGTCCGTAATGCGTTGAACGAGTTCGCGGCGTCCTACGAACCCGGAAACGCGGAGCGCGTAGAGGTTGGCCGCGTAACCGCCGCAAGTGACGGCATCGCCCGTGTTGAGGGCCTTCCCTCGGTCATGGCGAACGAGCTGCTGCGCTTTGAAGACGGGACACTGGGCCTTGCCCAGAACCTTGATGTCCGCGAAATCGGTGTCATCGTCCTCGGCGACTTCACCGGAATCGAAGAAGGCCAGGAGGTCCACCGCACAGGTGAGATCCTTTCCGTCCCAGTGGGCGACGCGTTCCTCGGACGCGTCGTTGACCCTCTGGGCCAGCCGATCGATGACCTCGGCGAGATCAAGGCTGAAACCACCCGTGCGCTTGAGCTTCAGGCACCGGGCGTAACCCAGCGCAAGTCGGTCCACGAACCGATGCAGACCGGACTCAAGGCCATCGACGCCATGATCCCGATTGGCCGCGGCCAGCGTCAGCTCATCATTGGCGACCGCCAGACGGGCAAGACGGCCATCGCAGTGGACACGATCATCAACCAGAAGGCCAACTGGGCTTCCGGGGACGTGACCAAGCAGGTCCGCTGCGTTTACGTTGGTGTTGGCCAGAAGGCGTCCACCATCGCGGCCGTCCGGCAGACCCTTGAGGACCACGGCGCCCTCGAATACACCACCATCGTGGCGTCGCCTGCTTCTGACCCCGCTGGCTTCAAGTACTTGGCACCCTACGCCGGCTCGGCCATCGGCCAGCACTGGATGTACGGCGGCAAGCACGTTCTGGTGATCTTCGATGACCTGTCCAAGCAGGCCGAAGCCTACCGTGCAGTTTCGCTGCTGCTGCGTCGTCCGCCGGGCCGCGAAGCTTACCCCGGCGACGTCTTCTACTTGCACTCCCGCTTGCTCGAACGTTGTGCAAAGCTCTCCGACGAGCTTGGCGCCGGCTCCATGACCGGCCTGCCGATCGTTGAGACCAAGGCAAACGACGTCTCGGCCTACATCCCGACCAACGTGATCTCGATCACTGACGGCCAGATCTTCCTCCAGTCGGACCTCTTCAACGCCAACCAGCGCCCCGCCGTCGACGTGGGTGTCTCGGTCTCCCGCGTTGGTGGTGCTGCCCAGGTCAAGTCGATGAAGTCGGTCTCCGGTACCTTGAAGCTGGACCTGGCCCAGTACCGGGACATGCAGGCCTTCGCCATGTTCGCCTCGGACCTGGATGCGGCCTCCCGCCAGCAGCTGACCCGTGGCGCCCGCCTGATGGAACTGCTCAAGCAGGGGCAGTATTCGCCGTTCCCGGTCGAGGACCAGGTTGTGTCCATCTGGGCCGGTACTAAGGGATACCTCGACGACGTGCCTGTTGAAGACGTCAGGCGCTTCGAATCCGAGTTCCTGGAGCACTTGAAGCACAAGTCCTCCATCCTGACAACGCTGGCCCAGACCAACAAGCTGGACGACGACACTTCGGAAGCACTGAAGACCGCGATCGTGGACTTCAAAAAGGGCTTCTTCGGTGAAGGGGACAACCACTTGGTAGGTGCCGGACACGAGGAGCACGACGCTATCTCCGAGGGCGACGTCGACCAGGAAAAGATCGTTAAGCAGAAGCGCTAGTTCCACTGGACGGGGTGCCGGATCCAAGGGATCCGGCACCCCGGTCAATGGAATCTTAGGAAAGGATAAGTATGGGAGCCCAGATTCGGGTCTACCGCCAGAAGATCAGCTCGACCACGTCGATGCGCAAGATCTTCAAGGCGATGGAACTGATCGCTACCTCGCGCATCGGCAAGGCCCGGGCGCGCGTAGCAGCTTCACTGCCTTACGCGAACGCGATCACGCGCGCCGTTTCTGCTGTCGCCAGCCAGACCGAGATTGACCACCCGCTGACCACTGAGCCGGATCAGATCCGCCGCGCCGCCGTCCTGGTAATTACCTCGGACCGCGGCCTGGCAGGTTCCTACTCCGCGAGCGTGCTCAAGCAGGCAGAAGGTCTCAATGAGCTGCTCCACGCTGAAGGCAAGGAAGTCAAGACCTACCTCGTCGGCCGCAAGGCGCAGGCGTACTTCGAGTTCCGGAACCGCCCGTACGAGCGGGTCTGGACCGGCGGCACTGATGCACCTGAATTCAGCACCGCACGTGAAGTCGGAGAAGCACTGCTGGCCGAGTTTGCAACGGACTTCGACGAGGGCGGCGTGGATGAGATCCACGTGATCTACACCCGCTTCAAGTCCATGGTCACCCAGGAACCGACAGTCATCCGTCTCCTCCCGCTCGAAGTTGTGGAGGAGCAGGCACCATCGGAGTCGGACCTCTTGCCGCTGTACGAATTCGAGCCGGAAACGGAGCAGGTCCTTGATGCACTGCTGCCGCGCTACATCGAATCCCGCATCTTCGCTGCTATGTTGCAGGCCGCAGCTTCCGAGCTTGCTGCCCGCCAGCGTGCGATGAAGTCCGCCGGCGACAACGCGACGGACCTCATCAAGAAGTACACGCGACTGCGCAACACGGCCCGCCAGGCTGAAATCACGCAGGAGCTTTCTGAAATCGTTGCGGGTGCAGACGCCCTGGCGTCCTGACCTGCAGCAGCATTTCGGTTCCAGCGGGACCTGCACCACAACAGATAAACTTAACCCCACGCCATCTACTGAGTGAAGTGAGAGAGATGACTGCCACTGCTACCGAACACGTAGCCGCAACGTCCGGTGCCACCGGCCGTATCGCCCGTGTTATTGGCCCGGTTGTCGACGTCGAATTCCCGGCTGACGCAATCCCGTCGATTTACAACGCACTCACCACCGAGATTACTCTCAACGGTGAGACCAAGACCATCACGTTCGAGACCTCCCAGCACCTGGGTGACAACCTCGTCCGCGCCATCTCCCTGCAGGCCACTGACGGACTTGTCCGCGGCACGTCCGTGGTTGACAGTGGCGCACCGATCTCCGTGCCCGTGGGCGACGGCGTCAAGGGCCACATCTTCAACGTCCTCGGCCAGCCGCTGGATGTTGCCGAGTCGGAACTTGAGATCAGCGAACGCTGGCCGATCCACCGCAAGGCTCCGGCCTTCGCGTCCCTCGAGGGCTCTACCGAGATGTTGGAAACCGGCATCAAGGTCATCGACCTCCTCACCCCGTACATCAAGGGTGGAAAGATCGGCCTCTTCGGCGGCGCCGGCGTAGGCAAGACCGTTCTGATCCAGGAAATGATCACCCGTGTTGCCCGCAACTTCGGTGGTACCTCCGTCTTCGCCGGTGTCGGCGAGCGTACCCGTGAGGGCAACGACCTCTGGGTCGAAATGGAAGAGGCAAACGTCCTTAAGGACACAGCCCTTGTATTCGGCCAAATGGACGAACCGCCGGGAACGCGCCTGCGCGTGGCCCTGTCCGCCCTGACGATGGCGGAGTACTTCCGCGATGTGCAGAACCAGGACGTGCTGCTCTTCATCGACAACATCTTCCGGTTCACCCAGGCAGGGTCCGAGGTCTCCACGCTCCTCGGCCGCATGCCGTCGGCTGTGGGCTACCAGCCCAACCTTGCCGACGAGATGGGTCTCCTCCAGGAGCGCATCACGTCCACCAAGGGCCACTCCATCACCTCGATGCAGGCTATCTACGTACCCGCAGATGACTACACCGACCCGGCTCCGGCCACCACGTTCGCGCACCTCGATGCCACCACGGAACTTTCCCGTGAAATCGCATCGCGTGGCCTGTACCCCGCGGTGGACCCGCTGACGTCCACCTCCCGAATCCTGGACCCCCAGTACATCGGCAAGGACCACTACAACACGGCTGTCCGTGTGAAGCAGATCCTGCAGAAGAACAAGGAACTCCAGGACATCATCGCCATCCTCGGTGTCGACGAACTCTCGGAAGAGGACAAGATCGTCGTGTCGCGTGCACGCCGCATCCAGCAGTTCCTCTCCCAGAACACCTACACCGCCAAGCAGTTCACCGGCGTCGAGGGCTCCACGGTATCCATCAAGGACACCGTAGAAGGCTTCACCGCAATCTGCGACGGCGACCTTGACCACATCGCAGAGCAGGCGTTCTTCAACGTCGGCGGCCTGGATGACGTTGAGCGCCAGTGGGCCAAGATCCAGGAACAGACCAAGTAATATGGCTGAGCTTGAGGTTGAGATTGTCGCAGCGGACCACTTTGTGTGGTCCGGAGCGGCCAAGATGGTCAAGGCCCGCACCAGCGATGGTGAAATCGGAATCCTGCCCGGCCACTCGCCCCTGCTGGCGATCCTGGCCGAGGGTGAACTGGCAATCCAGCCGGTTACCGGTGACCGCATTGCCGTAGTTGTTGACGGCGGATTCTTCTCCGTCGACAACGACCGCGTGGTTATTGTTGCTGACAACGCCCAGCTGGGTGACGCGGCTACTGCTGGGATCCGCTAGCACGACCTTGATGGACGCTCCGAGTCTTCCGTTCATCGCCCTGGCAGCCGTATTCGGATTGCTGATAATTGCACTGTGCCTTTCCGGGGTGCGCCGCTTCAATCTGCGGCGCGCCTTGGGCACTGTGGACGCCTCCATTTGCATGGCTGGAAACAGCTGGCAGATGGGGGTTTGTCGTTATCAGGACAACGACCTCGAATGGTTCCGGCTGCTCTCGCTGAGCGTCCGGCCCAAGCACAGATTCAAACGGAGTTCCCTGGAACTCCGTGGGCGCCGCAAACCGACGGAAGCCGAGGCCGTCAAAGTCCAGCCCGACGTCGTGATCGTGGAGCTGAGATACGAAGGCCTGGATCTGAAGCTGGCCATGAAGTTCGACGCGTACACCGGGCTGTCCTCCTGGCTCGAAGCCGGGCCGGTTATCGGCGTGGGCACCTGGCGCTAACCGGCGTGGATTTCATCGCAGACGTCCGGCTGACCGACGGCCCGGTTTTCTGGGCTGCCTGGATCCTTGGTGCGGCCGCAGCACTCTATCTGGTGTGGCCTCGCGCCACTTTAGGTACCAGCCGCTCGCTGGTAAACGTGGTTTCTTCCGTTATCGCCGGCGTCGCCCTGGTTGCCGTGGTGCATTGGGCACTGATTGATGTTTTCTCCACCTTTCCCGAAGACCTGCCCTTCGACGTCCTCACATGGTCAGTTCCCGCCGTCGCCGCCCTTGTCCTCATGCTGTTGCGACTGCCGCTCAGTTCCTGGCGACAGCGAAGTGCGGGATTCGTAGCCTTTCTGCTTGTGGCCCTGCTGTCCACCGTGCAGATCAATGCCTACTTCGGCCTCAACCGCACGGTCAGCGACCTCATGGGCACCGCCTTGGCCAGGATCAGCTCTTTGGAGCCTGCCCTGATGCGGCAGGGCGGTGCTGCAGCCGCCGTCCCCCTGGACGGCTGGCAACCCCAGGGCGACCTTCCCCAAGAGGGAGCCCTGCGGAAGGCAAGCATTCCCGGGTCTGCCTCGGGACTGGACACACGCGACGCCTACATCTACCTGCCTCCCGCCTACTTCGCCGTGAATCGTCCGGCCCTCCCCGTGCTGCTCCTTTTCGCGGGCCAGCCTGGCGGTCCATCCGATTGGCTCTCCGGGGGAGCCCTGCGTGCACACATGGACGACTACGCTGCCGGTCACGCCGGGGTGGCGCCCGTTGTTGTGGTAGCCGACCCGAACGGCTCCCAGCAGGCCAACACGCTCTGCCTGGACAGCCGGATGGCTCGAGCTGACACGTTCTTGTCCAAGGACGTGCCGGCCTGGATCACTGCCACGCTGGATGTCAGCCCAGACCATCGTCGGTGGGCCGTGGGAGGATTCTCTTTTGGTGCAACCTGTGCACTTCAGATGGGTACCCGGCATCCGGACATCTACAGCTCAGTGCTGGCGTTCTCCAGCGAACTTGAACCAGCCCTTGCCAAGGAGCGGCAGAAGACGGTCGACGCCTCATTCCCGGGGGACGCCGCGGCTTTTGAACGCCAAACACCATTGGCTGTGATGGCCAGGTCCCGTTTTGATTCAAGCGCAGTGTATTTCGCGGCAGGTGAGCGTGACCCGGAGTTCATCGGATATATGAAGACCCTGGCCGATTCCGCCCGAAAGGCCGGATTCACTGTTGAGTCGAAACAGGTGCAGCACGCCGGCCACTCCTGGGACACGCCCTCCAAGGGAATGGCCGACGGGTTGGCGTTCCTGGCAGCCCACTGGGGCCTGAAACCATGACTGCAGGTACGGGAATCCGAACGGCAGGTCTGGCGTGGGCGACTGTGGCGCGTCCTGCGCTTCGCAGAACAGTGGCGCGGCTGCGTTCGGTGCCGTTCACGCTGGGCCTACTGGCTGTTTTTCTCCTCGCCGGCGCTCTGACGGGGAGCTTCCTGAGCGGGCCACCGGAGAAAATGCTTTACGTCGCTGCGGTCAGCGGACCCGGGCTGAAGTCCGGTTACTGGTGGTCAGTGTTCACCTCGTTGTTCTTTGCCACCAACCCCCTGGCCTATCTATCAGCGGCCCTCATGATCCTTGTTCTGGTGGGCATTGCCGAGAAGAGGCTGGGGGCACCTACTACTGCCGTGCTGTTCTTCGGCGGCCAGTTCGCTTCCGTCACGGTCTTCCTGCTGCTCACCCAGCTGGCGCGCTACGCGGGGGACGGCTGGCTGGGACTCATGGCGGATAACAGCCTGATCGGCCCCTACGCCGCCGTCCTCACCGTCTCCCTTGCAGCGAGCGGCCGCCTCCCGGTCCTGTGGCAACGGAGACTCAGGACCACAGTGCTGTCCACATCCCTGCTGCTGGTTCTCTACGTGGGGCACCCGGAGACCGTGATCGGCTTTTTGGGCGCCGTCCTGGGCCTCGCGGCCGGCTGGTGGATGCGTGGCGACCACGGTCAGCTTCACCGGCATCGCTCAACCGGCCGCGAGACCAGAAACCTCCTGGCACTGACTGCCGCCGTCTTCGCGGTGGGCCCCATCCTGACGGCCGTTGCGGCGACGCCTACCGGTCCACTTGCCATGCTTCGCGACGTGGTCCTGAACCCGTTGCCGACGCTGACCCAGCTCGAGTTCAATTGCGGTGCGACGGTGGAAGCGTCCTGCCTCGAGGCCGGACGGCAAGGCTTCTCGGGGCCGTTCGGACTCGCACTTGCGGTGGTTCCTGTGGTCCTGCTGCTGATCTGCGCCGACGGAATGCGCCGTGGCCGCCGGATGGCATTGAACATCACCATCGTCATCCAGTTGGCGGTCGCTGCATTGGCGGCTGTCTACCTTGGCCTGTTCGCCCTCATCCCGCACTATCCGGCCCGCCCCCATACCGCGGCCATGGGCTCGGGGTTTGCCCACATCCTTCCGCTGGTGACAGTGCCGTTGTTGGTGGCGGTACTGTTGTGGGCCAACCGCCGCCACTTCAGGGTAGAGACCGTTCCATCTGCCCGCCGAATACTCGCTGCAGTGGTGTGTGGCGTCTGGCTGGTCCTCTCGATCAGCTATGCCCTGGCCTGGACGGCGGCCGGAGGAATGTCGCGCGATGGAGGCCTGCTGGGCCTGCTGGCCGAACTGTCCCGTCAGTACCTTCCGATTCCCCTTCCAAACCTGTACCGTCGGGTATTTGCCGACCGGAACAGCGTGGAAGCATTCGTCTTTGCGTATTCCGGGCTGGTCTTCTGGGTAGTAGCACTGGCGGGGGTCTGGTGGGTGCTGCTGGGACGGCACCACAATAACGACTCCGGCAGGAGCGGGCGGGCCGTGGCCCGGACCCTCCTGCATCAGGGAGGGGATTCGCTGTCCTGGATGGCACTCTGGGAACCGAACAGTTACTGGTTCAGTCCGGATGGCGGGGGTGCGGTGGCGTACCAGCAACACGGAAGCGTCGCGCTCACACTCGCAGGCCCGTTCGGCCCCCGGCGAAACCATCAGGCCGTGGCCGAAGGCTTCCTGGCGCATTGCAGCAGCCATGCCCTCATTCCGGCGTTCTACTCCTGCAGTGACAGCTTGTGGCCGCTGCTGCAGGCGCGGGGCTTCCACCGGGTGGCCGTGGCCCAGGAAACCAGGCTCGCCGTGAGGGAAGTCGAATTCAAGGGAAAGGAGTGGCAGAACGTGCGCACCGCCCTGAACCGGGCGGACAAGCTCGGCGTAAAGGCTGTCTGGGGGACTTACCACGGGCTGCCGGCTGCCCTTCGTGCCAGGCTCAGTGAGGTGTCGGAAGAGTGGGCCGCGGCCAAATCTGTTCCGGAAATGGGCTTTACGCTGGGCGGCATCGACGAGTTGATGGACGATGAAGTGCTGTGCTGCCTCGCCGTGGACGGTGAGGGCACAGTGCACGGCGTTACCAGCTGGCTCCCCGTGTACGACGGCGGCAGGCTGGTCAGCCGAACCCTCGATGTCATGAGGCGGGCTCCAGAGGGATTTCCGGGGGTCATGGAATTCCTGATCGCGTCAGCAGTGCTGGAACTGCGGAAAACCGTGGGTGTTATTTCCCTCTCGGGATCGCCGCTGGCTCAACTTCCCGGGGAGCAGGAGGCGGGGAAGCCAGGGGAGGCCATGCCCGCCGAAAACGTGCTCCGCATCCTCGACGTCGTAGGCCACGCATTGGAGCCTGTCTACGGGTTCCGTTCGCTGGCGGCCTTCAAATCGCGCTTCAAACCCGACTACCGCACGCTGTACCTGTATTACCAGGATCCGTTGCAGCTGCCAGCGATCGGAAGGGCACTTACGCGTGCCTATCTGCCCGGGCTCTCGCTCAGGCAGGGCGCCCGATTGCTGCGTGGACGGGTGAGCTGAGGACTTTTGATAGTTCAGGATTTGAAAACGTTTGTGACAGATAATGTCTTGAAGAATATTGGCAGCAGAACGGTCAGGCAGGCTGCAGAATAAAACTCTGGATAAAAAAGTAGTCCCCGGCACGGATGCCGGAGACCACTTATTCGCGGAAAGGGCGCTTAAGCTTAAGCGCGGCCGTCCGTCGAGGGACTAGACCAGCGTTACGCCGGTAGCCTGGGGGCCCTTGGCGCCCTGACCGATTTCGAACTGAACGCGCTGGTTCTCGTCGAGGGTCTTGAAGCCACCGGTCTGGATCTCGGAGTAGTGAACGAAGACATCGCCATCGGAGTCATCCGGGGTGATGAAGCCGAAGCCCTTTTCAGCGTTGAACCACTTGACGGTTCCCTGTGCCATTTATTTCTCCTCATTATGGAACTTGTCTAAGTCCAGCACACCTCGTGCAGGACTTGGTCACTCCGCGAGAAGAATCCTGGATTGCCGGTTACGGGAACCTGCGCTGCAGGAGCTTCGCGCTCGCAACATGTCTTGCGAGCATGAAAAACACCTACACAAAGACTTAGATAAGAATTCCATGACAGTTCCGTTAGGTCAACGGTCTAAGCGGCCAATTGGATAAATTTTGGGTAAAAAGCGAGTGAATCCACTCGCCGGGGGCACGGGGAGTGCGGCGCGCGCCCGTTGGACGGATTTTTGAACCGGTCTTTGATCGAAACAATGGACTCAGAACAGACGGGATTCACTGTCATCTACCCCGCGCATGGCGTCGTAATCCAGGGTGATGCAGTCGATTCCCCGGTCTGTGGCCAGGACCTTGGCTTGTGGCTTGATTTGTTGTGCCGCAAAGATTCCCCGTACAGGCGCAAGGAGTGGATCCCTGTTCAGCAGTTCAAGGTACCGGGTCAGCTGTTCGACGCCGTCGATATCGCCCCTGCGCTTGAGCTCGATGGCCACTGTGGCTCCGTCGGCGTCGCGGGCCAGGATGTCCACGGGTCCGATGGCGGTGAAATATTCACGCCGGATCAACGAGAAGCCCGAGCCCAGGGTCTCGATCTGTTCGGCCAGCAGCCGCTGCAGGTCCGCTTCCACGCCGTCCTTGATGAGGCCGGGGTCAACGCCCAGGTCATGGGAGGACTCGTGGAGTTGCTCGTGGATATTAATGATGAGCCGGTCGTCGGTCTTTGCGGACTGTACCGTCCACTGCTCCATGACCCCGAGCTCAAGGTCAATGTCCTCGGGTGAGGACACCCGGAGTGTGGCTGGCGGGCTCATCCAGTTCAGGGGCTTATAGGAGCCGCCGTCCGAATGCACCAGCACCGACCCGTCGGCTTTCACCACAAGGAGCCTGGTGGCAAGGGGGAGGTGGGCTTTGAGCCGGCCAACATAATCAACGGAGCATCGGGCTATGACAAGTCGCACGCCGTACAGACTACCGGTTCATCGAGGGCCGGCCTGCCGGGCGGGGCCTGTCCGCGACCGTTCCGGGCGGAGGCAAGCCTGGTGCTGAGGCAGAATGGAAGCATGCCGCGCTCCAACCGTCCCCGCCGTCCCGTTTCCGGGAAGAGCGCGGGACCCGCAGGTAAGAACACAGGCAATGCGGCTGGCAAGAAGGGAAATGGGGAGGTCCCCGAGCTGGACCTGGAGCGTGCCCGGGCAGGCATTGCCCGCCGGGAGAGTGCGCCCGACGGCGAGTGGATGGTCAGGACCATCACCGCCAGGAACGCGGAGAAGACCTACATCTGCCCCGGCTGCTCAACGGCCGTGCCTCCGGGAATCGCCCATCTGGTGGTGTGGAAAGACGACCACCTGTTCGGGGCGGCCGCCGGGCTCGCCGAACGGCGTCACTGGCACACAAACTGCTGGCTGTCGCGGAGCTACCGCTACCGCTGAGCATTCATCGCGCGGCCCGGACTTCGGTACGGTGCTGCGAAGGTCGCTAAGCTGGCTGGCATGACTTTTGATCCGGCGTCGTACGAATTCAACCAGCCTGAGGGTCCATCACCGATCCGGGCGTCCACGGTCCTCCCCGCCAGGCGCGAAAACGTTGAACTCCATACGGAGGATGGCCACACCCTGGTGGGGGAGCTCGCGTTGCCGGAATCAGGTCCGGTCCAGGCGACCCTCATTACCCTGCACCCGCTTCCCACCCATGGCGGTTTCATGGACTCCCACGTGTACCGCAAGGCGTCCTACCGGCTCCCTGCGCTGGCCGGTGTGGCCGTGCTGAGGTTCAATACCCGGGGCACGGCCTCGCCGCGCGGTACCAGCGACGGATCGTTCGAAGAAGGGATCGGTGAGCGCTTCGACGTCGAGGCAGCGGCGCGCTTCGCCGTCGAACGCCAGCTGCCCAACCGCTGGCTCGTGGGCTGGTCCTTCGGGACCGAGCTGGCGCTCATGTACGGGGCGGTGGAACCAGTAGCCTCCCAGGTGGAGGGCGCTGTGCTGCTTTCTCCGCCGCTCCATCGCGCCACCGACGTCCACCTACGGCAATGGGCGGAAGCCGGCAAACCGCTGACCGTGCTGGTGCCCGAGCATGATGACTATCTGCGGCCCGCCGCCGCTGCTGAGCGCTTCCGATTGGTCCCCCAGGCCCGGGTGGTGGGTGTCGACGGCGCCAAGCACCTTTGGGTGGGCGAGAAGTATGCCGCCCGGGTCCTCAACGAGATCGTGGATGAGGTCACCGAGGCCGGCTCCGGTCCCGCCGGGCTTCCGGACGAGTGGGACGGCCCGGTGGCCACGGCTGCTGCCTAGGGCTTGTGAGTAACTAGTGCTTGTCCTGGCGCACGATGTAGATCTCCTTGACCAGGAGCAGGATTGCGGCGGCCGTGGGAATGGCGATCAGCGCACCGAGGACGCCCAGCAGGCTGCCTCCCGCTATGACTGAGATGACGGCCACGGCTCCCGGGACGGCCACCGCCTTCTGCATGATGCGGGGCGAGATGAAGTAGGCCTCGAACTGCAGGTAGGCGAAGTAGCAGACACCGTAGGCGGCGGCCGTCTGCCATCCCTCGGTCAACGACACCAGGAGCACCACGACAGCCGCGATCATACCGCCGACCAGGGGAATGAACGCGAGGAGTGCCACCACGAAGGCAAGCAGGAGCGCAAACGGGATACCCAGGATGCTCATCACGATGAACGCGAACGCTGCATTCAGCAGGGCCACACAGGCCTGGCCGATCACATAGTTGCCCACGGAACGGGTGATTTCCTCGGAGAGCGCCGCTACCCGCGCCCGGCGTGAGCGCGGCGCGAGCCGGTAGCCCCATTTCTTCATTGCGGGGAGCGCCGCCAGGAAGTACAGACTGAGCACGAGAACAATCAGCGTGCCGAAGAGTCCGTTGGCCAGGACCGAGCCGAAGCCCACCACGCCGCCGAAGATACCCCCCACCGCATCGGGATTTTTGACGAACTTGTCGAGTTCTTCACTGATGCGGTCCCGGAGGCCGAACTGGTCATCGAGGCTGCGGAACAGGTCGGAGTCAATGAAGTCCCGGACCCAGACAGGAGCCTGGGCAACGATCTCGGTGACCTGAGCCACGATGGTGGGAATCAGGGTGGCAAAGAAACCTGCGACTGCGCTGACCAGCACCGATACAGCCACGAGGATGCCGACTGGACGGGGAATCTTCCGGCTCTCCATCCAGCCCACAACCGGTTCCAGGCCTAGGGCGATAAAGAGGGCCGCGATGATCCACAGCAGAAGCTGGGTGGTGTTGGAACCGATCCAGTAGACCAGCAGGGCAAGTCCCACGCCCACCGTGCCCATGAACCCAAGGTACAGCGGGTGCTGTGTGGACATTCTTGGGCCCGGGTTGCCGAACTGCGGGGTCGTCGGCGCTGACTCGTCCGTGTCGGCTTCGTCCTGGTGGGAATATTCCGGCGGCATCTCAAAGCGGAGCCTGGGTTGTGCTCCCGGGAGCGGCTGCCGAAGGCGGCGTATGACTACCAGAAGGGCGGCCGCAGCGGATCCGCCGCGCCTGCCCTGAGCGGGCCGGGACGGGCCGGCCTCCCGGGAGTCGGGGGCGGCGGGATTCTCCTGTCCCGCGGGGGACTCGTCCGTTTTGTCAGTCACTGTGTTTCTGGGGCCTGTCCGTGCGTGGCGCCGCGGCTGCGGGCCTGTGTGATGATCATCGCAAACACTATCAGCAGCCTTGTCAACAGCAGGGGATCGGGGCCCGGATCAAGCGGTGCGGTGCCGGTCTCAGGCACCCAACTGAGCTATTGGTAACAAAACGGTTACTATTGAAGGTAAACCCCCGCTGATGATAGGTGTTTCCTTTGCGTTTCAAGACTGCAGTCGCACTCGTGCTGCTCGGCCTCCTCACACTTTTGGCCGGTATCGGCCAGAAAACTTTCTGGGCTCCGTCCGAGACCTTTACGGCCTCGGCCCCTGCCGATGCCGCGGGTGCGCCTGTGACCGTCATTGACCAGCACCTGCGTGCGCTCCACGGCGGCACAGTGAAGATCAGCATCAAGGGTGACGGCAACTTCATCCTGGCAGCCGGCCGGCCCGATGATGTGGACGCGTGGGTGGGCAAGACCGCCCACAACAGCGTCACGGGGGTTTCTGAAGACCGGAAGTCGCTCCAGATGGAGCACGCCGACGGCGATGCCACCGCACCGAACCCCGCCGGTTCGGACCTGTGGGTGTCCAGTGAAAACGCGAGCGGTGAACTGGACTACTCGTGGACTCCTCCTGCAGACGGCGATTGGTCCCTGCTGCTTGCCTCGGACGGCACAAAGCCGGCGCCTTCGTCCATCTCCATGACATTTCCGAATGACACCTCCACGCCCTGGGCCATCCCGCTGATGGTCATCGGCGGGCTGCTGATCCTCGCCGGCATCGCCCTGGCCGTGCTCTCTGCCCGCAAGCCCGACGGCGAGGGCGGGGCAGGAAGCCGGTTCGCCAAGCGGGCCCGCGCCAAGGCGGAAGCCCGGTCCTCCGCCCGCCTCGGCAGTGTCACGCCTGGCGAAACCAAGGCAGGTGGCGAGTCCACAACTACTTCCAAGTCCGCTTTCACGGCCGCCGTCACCGCGGCGGTGACCGCCGCGGTTGTGGCCGGAACAGGCGTGGCGGCCAGCGCCACTACGACGCCCGCCCCTGCTCCTTCCACGGATTCCAGCGCCGGCGCATCCCAGACGGCCGCCGCGACTGCCTCCCCCGTCCTTCTTGACGCCCAGTTCCGACGCATCCTGGAGCAGGTCTCCAGCGCCACAGACGCCGGAGATGCGGCGAAGGACGCCGGCAAACTTGCCCCCCGTGTCGGCGGGACGGAGCTTGAGGTCCGCACCCAGAACTACAAGATCCGTTCACAGGTGGGTTCCTACGAGGCCCGGATGCCGGTCCGCTCGACCAAGCTCCTCACCACCGTGGTCACGAGTAAGCGGGACTGGCCGAGATCTGTCATGGCAGTCACCCAGGGCGAGGGGAACGTTGTCCCGCAGCTACTGACGCTCGTCCAGACGTCGCCCCGCGAAAACTACAAGCTGGTCGAGGCCACCCCGCTCCAGCCGGGCATTACTTTGCCCAACATCGCCCGGGGCGGGACCGACTCACTGGCCGCGAAAGACAAGTCAGGCCTGCTCTACAGCGGCGAGGAGGCACTGGCCGGACTCGCCGACCGTCTCACAACGCCGGATTCGAGCTTCAAGGACAAGTTGGTGGAAGGCGAATCCTCGCCGTACATCGCAGATACCCTGTCCTACCAGGCCGAAGTTGTGAAGTCGGGCGAGAACGGCAACTTCTCCTTCACCCACAAGGTGGTACCGGAAAGCACCGTCGTATTCCGCACGGTCGACGGCGGCGCCCTGGTGCTCGGCCGGCTCAACTTCGGCTTCGACGGCACGCCCAAGGCATCAGGGGACAAGCTGACCATCGGAGACGACGCTGCAGCCCTCGCTGGCGGCAAGGAAACGACCACGGGAATGGTCCTGAGCTTCGCCGAATCGATGGCCGTGTACGTTCCTCCCGCAGGTTCAGCCGATCCCATGAAGCTCATTGCCGCAACCCGCGGGCTCGTGGGTGCCAGCTTCAAGTAGGCACTGGCCGCCAGGCCCGGAACAGCCCTGATTACCCCCGGCAGCGGCCGGAGTGGCTAGAGTGGAAAGCATGACTTCGCCTGCTTCCCGTCCAGTCCCTCCGGCCGCTGCCAGCCTGCTTAACCTGCGAGGCGCCGTCGACCTTTCCTCGCTGAAACAGCGACCTGCGCCCCCTGTAGGCGGCGGAAACAGCCCGACAACTGCTGCCGCGTCCGGTGACCTCTCCGATGCCGGAACCGTCGACGCCGGTGCCCGCGAGTTGCGCGTGGACGTCACGGAAGGCAACTTCCAGGAACTGGTGGAGCTGTCCGCCCAGGTCCCCGTTGTCTTTGCGCTCTGGGCCGCCTATTCACCGGAATCCACGCACATGCTGGACACCCTTGGAGGGCTGGTGGAAAGCTACGGCGGCCGCCTGGTGCTGGCGGCGGCGGATATCGACGCTTTCCCCCAGCTGGCGCAGGCGTTCCAGGTCCAGGCCGTGCCCACCGCCGTGGCCGTCCTCAAGGGCCAGCCCGTGCCGCTGTTCCAGGGCAGCGCCGACGAAGCGCAGGTACGCGGCCTCCTCGACGAACTGCTGAAGGTGGCGGCCGCCAACGGCGTCACCGGAAGTCTCGGCGGCGGGGTGCCGGAAGAAGCAGGCCCCGTGCCGCTTCCCCCGCTGCATCAGGCGGCCTTCGACGCCATTGAAGCAGGGGACTACGCGGCCGCAGGCGCCGCCTACCGCCAGGCGCTGCTGGAGATGCCGGCTGATGCCGAGGCCAAGGCCGGACTGGCCCAGGTGGAGTTGATGGGGCGGCTTCAGCCGCTGTCCGCACAGGATACCGAGGTACTCCGCACACTGGCCGCCGATGAACCCGACAACCTTGAGGCGCAGCTCCGTGTAGCGGACCTGGACATTGCGGGCGGGCACGTGGAAGACGGCCTGAACCGGCTGGTCAGCTTTATTGGCCGGAACTTCGGTCCGGAGCGGGACACTGCCCGGGTGCGGCTCCTGGAGCTGTTCGACGTCGTGGGCACCTCCGACCCGCGCGTCGCCAAAGCCCGGCAGGGGCTGGCGAGGGTCCTCTTCTAGTGCCGGCCCTCTTCACGCCGCTGAAGCTGCGCTCCCTGGAGCTCCGGCACCGCGGCTGGGTTTCACCCATGTGCCAGTACAGCTGCGGGCCCGACGGCGAGCCAGGTGTTCCGAACGACTGGCACCTGATGCATCTGGGATCCTTCGCGGCCGGCGGTGCCGCGCTGATCCTGACCGAAGCGGCGGCCGTGAACGCGGAGGGCCGGATCAGCCCGCGGGACGCCGGACTGTACAACGATGCGCAGGCTGAGGCGTGGCAAAGGATCACCGGGTTTGTGCACAGGCAGGGGGCCGCTGATGCGAAGATCGGTGTCCAGCTCGCGCACGCCGGACGGAAAGCCTCCACCTATTGGCCGTTCTCCGGTAAGCGTGGAAGCGTGCCGGAGACTGACGGCGGCTGGGCCACCGTGGGTCCGTCGCCGTTGGCCTTCGACGGCTATGCCGAGCCGGCGGCGATGAGCGAGGCGCAGATCCGCGACGTGATTTCCGACTTTGCTGCCGCAGCCGTCCGGGCGGTTGACGCTGGCTTTGACACCCTGGAGCTGCATGGTGCGCACGGCTACCTGCTGCACCAGTTCCAGAGCCCGCTGATCAACACCCGCACCGATTCCTGGGGCGGAGATGAAACCGGCCGCAACCGGCTGCTCCTTGCCGTCATCGATGCGGTGCGCGATGTCATTCCCGAGCCGATGCCGCTCCTGTTGAGGATATCGGCCACCGACTGGGCGGCCGGCGGGATCGACATCGAGGCCTCCGTCCGTCTGGCCGCGCAGGCAGCTGAGCATGGAGTGGACTTGGTGGACGTGTCCAGCGGGGGAGCAGTGGCGCACCAGGAGATCAGGCCGGGGCCCGGATACCAGACCGAGTTCTCCGCGCGGATCCGACGGGAAACGGGAGTCCCGACCGGAACAGTGGGCCTGCTGACGTCGGCAGGCCAGGCCGAGCACGCTGTGGCCACCGGGCAGGCTGACGGCGTCTTCATTGCCCGGGCTGCCCTGCGTGATCCGCACTGGTGGCTGCGTGCCGCCTTCGAGCTGGGCCACGACATCACCTGGCCGCCCCAGTACGAACGAGCCGTGCCGCGGCATTCCTTTTAGCTTGTGGTCCTCGGTGTTCCAGATCTGTCCCGGGGCTTTTTGTCCCTGGTGCTTTGTTCCTCGTCCTTTCTGCCTACTCCTTTCTGCCTACTCCCGGGGGAGGACCCCCGCCGCGGGGCGGTGGGTTTAGGGTGGCAGTATGACTGCTCCGCACCCTGATCCGGTGGCGCACGCCGGCCCGGTTCCCGCCCTGTCCATCCGCGGCCTCGCCAAGAGATTCGGCGGAAAAATCGCCGTGGACGGCATCAGCCTGGATGTGCCGGCAGGCTCTTTTTTCGGCATTGTCGGGCCCAACGGCGCCGGCAAGACCACCACACTGTCCATGGCAACGGGGCTCCTGCGTCCAGACTTCGGCACGGCCGTGGTCCACGGCGTCGACGTCTGGGCCAGGCCGCTTGAGGCCAAGAAACTGATGGGCATCCTTCCCGACGGGATCAGGCTTTTTGACCGGCTCACGGGGGAACAGCTGGTGAGCTATGCAGGGCTGTTGCGCGGGATGGAAAGGGATGTGGTGTCTTCCCGTGTGGCGGAACTCCTGGCAGCATTGGACCTGAGCCAGGACGCGGGGACCCTCGTGGTGGACTATTCGGCGGGCATGACCAAAAAGATCGCCCTGGCCTCCGCACTGATCCACGCTCCGCGCCTGCTGGTGCTCGATGAGCCGTTCGAATCGGTGGACCCTGTGTCGGCGTCCAATATCCGGGCCATCCTGGACCGGTACGTCGCCTCCGGCGGGACTGTCATCGTCTCCAGCCACGTCATGGACCTGGTCCAGCGCATGTGCGACCATGTGGCGGTGGTGGCGTCGGGCCGGCTGCTGGCCGCCGGGACGGTGGACGAAGTCCGCGCGGGCGCCTCCCTCGAAGACAGGTTTGTCCAGCTGGTGGGCGGCCGCAACCACACGGAAGGCCTCGAATGGTTGCGCACCTTCTGAGGCTCAAGCTGACCCTGCTCCGCAACGGTCTGCGCCGGAGCCCGTGGCAGCTGGTTGGCATGGCTTTTGGCGGCCTTTATGCCCTCGGGCTGGTCGCGGCGCTGGTGGTCGCACTTGTGCTGCTCCGCCAGGCGGACCCCGGGCTCGCCCAGACAGCGGTAGTGTTGGGCGGTTCCGCTGCCATCCTGGGCTGGGGCCTCATTCCGGTGGTGGCCTCGGCCGCCGACCTCACCCTCGATCCTGCCCGCTTCACCACGTATGCCATCCCCATGCGGCACATGCTGGCGGGGCTGGCACTCGGCGGCCTGATCGGCATCCCTGGCCTGGCCACCGCGCTCGTGGCGCTCGCCACCGTGTGGACCTGGTCCCGGGGACTCTTTCCCGCCCTGGGAGCGCTGGCCGGTGCCTGCCTGGGCGTCCTCAGCTGCATCGTGCTGTCCAAAGTAGTGACCACGGCAACGGCCAGCCTGGCAGCGTCCCGCCGTTTCAAGGACGTGAGCGGCATCGCCTTCATGGTTCCCCTGGTCCTGATGGGCCCCATCGTGGCCGGGGTCTCCCGGGGAATCTCAGCCTCCGCCGGCTTCCTCCCGGAACTCGCCCGGACCATGGCCTGGACACCCCTGGGCGCGCCCTGGTCCCTTGGCGGCGACCTTGCCGCCGGCCGGCCCGGCGAGGCGGCAGCCAAGCTGCTCATCGCCCTGGCCACCCTGGCCGGTCTCGCCTGGTGCTGGAAGCTCCTGCTGGAGCGGGCCCTGGTTAATCCGCCGTACGCCGGAAGCGGGAGCCGGAGGGGCGGGAAAATGGGACTGTTCGGGATTCTGCCCTCGACCCCGGCAGGCGCTGTGATCGCGAGGTCCCTCACGTACTGGCTCCGCGATCCCCGCTACGCCGGTTCGCTGGTGGTGATTCCGCTGCTGCCCATCCTGTTGCTGTTCCAGGGCAGCCAGTCCGGTGACTACGGCAGCCTCACCTTCGCTGCTCCGTTGGCTGCCTTCCTGCTGGCCTGGTCGATCTCCGCCGACGTGTCGTACGACAACACCGCATTCGCGCTGCATCTGGCCACGGGCGTCCGCGGCGTGGATGACAGGCTGGGCAGGGCCCTCGCCTGCCTCGCTTTTGCGCTGCCTGTGGTGCTTGTTTTCGCTGTGGGACACTTCGTGTTCACCGGCGGCTGGGAGCAACTCCCCGGCCAGCTGGGCCTGAGCCTCGGGATCCTGTTCACGGGACTTGGCCTGTCGTCGGTAGTCTCTGCCCGCTACACGGTGGCCGTTCCCTTGCCGGGGGACAGCCCCTTCAAGAAGCCGCCGGGCAACGTCGGCCAGACCATGGCCGTGCAGTTCGCCGGCATGGCGATCCTGGCGCTCCTGGTGCTGCCTGAAGTGGCGCTTCTGATCGTCCAGCTTGTCACCCGCGACACGCTGTTCGGATGGATCAACCTCGCGGCGGGCCTGATACTGGGACTGGTTTTCTTTGTGGCAGGAGTCCGGCTGGGCGGACGGTGGCTCGATGCCCGCGGACCTGAGCTGCTGGCGCAGCTGACCGTTAATCGCTGACTCCGCCGCACCAGAAACCTCTCACCAGAAAGGCGGTTGACCATGGAAGTCGTTATTCTTCCGGGTACCAAACAGATCGGGAAGCTTGCTGCCGACGCCATAGAGTCGTTGCTCGGACGCAAGCCCCATGCCGTCCTGGGACTGGCCACAGGATCGTCACCCCTGCCGATCTACGATGAGCTCGCGGCCAGGCACGAACGCGATGGACTGGATTTCGGCCAGGCGCACGCCTTTGCCCTGGATGAGTACGTGGGCCTGGAGCCGGGCCATCCGGAATCCTACCGCGAGGTCATCCGCCGCGAGTTCACGAGCCGGGTGAATATCTCCCCGGAAAACGTCCACAGCCCGGACGGGGCTGCCGCTGACCTCCCGGCCGCATGCCAGGCTTACGAGGAACTGATGCATGCCCTTGGCGGGGTGGACCTCCAGATCCTGGGGGTGGGGACAGATGGCCATATCGGTTTCAACGAGCCGGGTTCGTCGTTTGCGTCCCGGACGCGCATCAAGAGCCTGATCGAACAGACGCGGCGCGACAATGCCCGGTTCTTCAACAACATGGCCGAGGTCCCGCACCATGTGGTGACTCAGGGCCTGGGCACCATTCTCGAGGCCAGGCACGTACTGCTGGTGGCCACGGGCGCGCAGAAGGCGCAGGCAGTCCGGGACTTTGTGGAGGGGCCGGTTGCGGCGATCTGTGCCGCCTCAGTGTTGCAGTTCCACCCGCACGCCACTGTCCTGCTGGACGAGGCGTCGGCATCGTCCTTGAAGCTTGCGGACTTTTACCGGCATACCTACGACAACAAGCCCCCCTGGCAGGGACTGTAGGCGCAATGACTGTGGGCGCAGGTCCTTTAGCGGTGCGCACGGAGTAAAAATGTCGACGGCGGCTGTCCGGTGGTCCCGGCGCTGGCCGAAAAACGCTCCCGCCGGCGTCGAACTTCCGCCGGGCGGAAAGGCTAAGATGGATGCCATGACTAGCACGACGGACCCTCTCGAAAACGACCCGATGCGCGAGCTTTCCGGGGCTGGAACGTCCACGGCCACCATTGAGCGCGAGGAACTGCGCCAGGAAGTGGAGCCCGGCGACCGGGAGCGCTTCTCGCACTACGTGCGCAAAGAAAAGATCATGGAATCCGCGCTGACGGGTGATCCCGTCATTGCCCTGTGCGGCAAAGTGTGGACGCCGGGCCGGGATCCGCAGAAGTTCCCGGTGTGCCCGATGTGCAAAGAGGTTTATGAAGGCCTCCGCCCGGGCAACGACGGCGGCAAGGGTCCCGGAGGGGACCCGGGCAACAACAAGTAGTGACGGAAACACTCTTTGGCGGTCCCACCCTGCCTCCGGCCTATCCGGAACGCGCAGCCTGGGGAACCGCCCAGAAACTCCGTGCCTGGCAGCAGGAAGCACTGGATCTCTATTTCAGGTCCGGTCCCCGGGATTTCCTGGCCGTGGCTACGCCCGGAGCCGGCAAGACCACTTTCGCGCTGCGGGTGGCGTCCATGCTCATCGAGTCCGGGGCCGTCAACCGGGTGACCATCGTGGCACCGACTGACCACCTTAAGCGGCAGTGGGCAGACGCAGCCGCACGCGTCGGCATCGCCATCGACCCCAACTTCAAGAACTCGGACGGGCAGCACGGCCGCGGCTTTACGGGCGTGGCCGTGACGTACGCGCAGGTCGCCAGCAAACCCATGCTGCACAGGGCCAAGACGGAAGCGGCCCGCACCCTGGTGATCCTCGATGAGATCCACCATGGTGGCGAAGCACTCTCGTGGGGTGACGGACTGCGGGAGGCCTTTGACCCTGCCGTCCGGCGTCTCTCCCTCACCGGAACGCCGTTCCGTTCGGACACTTCGCCCATACCCTTCGTTGAGTATGCCGAGGACAGGGACGGCATCCGGCGCTCAAAGGCCGATTACACCTACGGCTATGGCAACGCGCTGCGTGACCACGTGGTGCGGCCCGTCATGTTCATGGCCTATTCGGGCCAGATGCGCTGGCGTACCAGCGCAGGGGAAGAGATGGCCGCTTCCCTGGGCGAGGCCGCCGTCACCAAGGACGTCACCTCGCAGGCTTGGCGGACGGCACTGAATCCCACCGGGGAATGGATTCCAGCCGTCCTGGCCGGGGCGGACAAGCGACTCAGCGAGGTGCGCAGGACTGTCCCCGACGCCGGGGGACTTGTCATCGCGACCGACCATGAGGACGCACGGGCCTACGCCGGCCAGCTGAAAAGGATCACGGGCGAATCGCCCACCGTGATCCTTTCCGATGACGCGAAAGCCTCAAGCAAGATCGAGGAATTCACGACGAGCGAGAAGCGATGGATGGTTGCCGTCCGGATGGTGTCCGAAGGCGTAGACGTTCCCCGGCTGTCAGTCGGGGTTTATGCCACCTCCACATCGACGCCGCTGTTCTTCGCCCAGGCCGTGGGCCGCTTCGTGCGTGCCCGGAAACGCGGCGAAACTGCCTCGGTGTTCCTTCCGTCCGTGCCGCAGCTGATGGCCCTGGCCAACTCGATGGAGGCCGAACGCGACCACGCCCTGGACCGCCCGGAGAAAGAGGACGGGGACGGCCTCTTTAACCCCGAAGAGTCATTGATGGCGGAGGCAAACCGCGAGGATAAGGCTTCCGACAGCCTCACAAAGGGAAAGTTCGAGGCCCTCGACTCGCAGGCTTCCTTTGACCGGGTACTGTTCGATGGCGGCGAGTTCGGCACTGGGGGAGAGGTGGGCTCAGAGGATGAGCTGGACTTCCTGGGCATCCCCGGCCTGCTCGACGCAGAGCAGGTGGGTACCCTCCTGCGGCAGCGCCAGCACGAACAGCTCACCAGGAAAAACCGTAGGTCTCCTGCCGCGGCGCCACCCGCGGCGCCGGCGGTACCGGACCATCGGATGCTGATGGACCTCCGCAACGAACTGGCCAAGAACGTAGCAGCGTGGTCTGCCCGGACGGGTACCCCGCACGGTGTGGTCCACACCAAGCTGCGCACTGTTTGCGGCGGCCCTCCGGTGGCGCAGGCTAACGAGGAGCAGCTCCAGTCCAGGCTGCGGAAGCTCCAGGACTGGTTCGTCGGCCGGAAATAGGCCGGGGAATCCGTCAGGCGATGTCCACCCCGCCGAGTTCCATCTCAGCAAAGGCGTCTTCCAGGTCCTCGGCGATCCCGGCGGTCAGTGAACGGATGACTGTTACCGAGTAGCCTGCCTGGACGGCATCCAGGGAGGTGGCCATCACGCAGTAATCGCTGGCGATTCCCACCACCACCACGTCCTCGACATCGTGGCTCTGCAGCCAGTCGTCCAGCCCGATGGCGTCATCCGCTGGTGCGAACGGTTCCTCGCCGCCAGATGCGGGGAGTGCCCCCGGCTGGCGTTCTCCCGTGGGAACCGCGTCCTCGGGCGCCAGGAGGCCCTCGAAGCCTGAGTAGGCTGCGGCGAACTGTCCCTTCCGGAAGTAGGCCTGGATGTATTCGGTGTCCAGGTCCGGGTGCAGCTCGGCGCCGCGGGTGCCGGCCACGCAGTGCGGGGGCCAGCTCTCCTTGAAGTCCGGTGCCTCCGAAAAATGCGCACCGGGATCGATGTGCCAGTCCTGGGTGGCGACAATGTGGTCGAACTCGCCGTGGTGGGCGTCCACGTACTCGCTGATCGCGCCGGCGACGTCGGCCCCGCCGTCTACTGCCAAGGCACCGCCTTCGCAGAAATCGTTCTGGACGTCAACGATGATCAGGGTCCGGGACATCAGTTCTCCTCAGTTTTCTTCATAGAGAGTAGGGATGGCGGCTTCGCCCCGCTGGAGCCGGTTGACCACCGCCGGCAGTTCCGCCATGCTGTCCGAGTGCCGCTGCCGCGCGCGGACCACTCCTTCATGGCCTGTCCAGCCGGGCAGCAGTTCACCGTTCTTCATGAACTGCTGCAGCAGCGGCCGGTCGTTGCCGTCGTCTTCGGGGTGATGGCCGATCCCCACGATTTCCTGGGTGGCGATGCCGCGCTCGTTGAGTTTCCGCAGCGCGTATTTGCGGCCGCCCGTGCTGGTCTTGTTCTTGGCCGCCTTTGCCACCGGGACGAAGCCGCCTGAATCGTCAGCGCGGCTCACGAGCTTGTAGACCATGCTGGCCGTGGGCGCGCCGGAACCGGTGACCAGCGACGTGCCCACCCCGTACGAGTCGACGGGAGCGGACTGCAGCGCCGCAATAGCGAACTCGTCCAGGTCGGACGTCACCACGATCTTGGTGGTCTCGTTGCCCAGCTGGTCCAGCAGTTGTCGGACCCACTGCGCCTGGGCCACGAGGTCCCCGGAATCCAGCCGCACCGCGCCGAGCCTGGGTCCGGCCAGCTCCACCGCCGAGCGGACAGCGGCCTCGACGTCGTAAGTGTCCACCAGGAGTGAGGTCCCGGCGCCCAGCGAGGCCAGCTGGGCCTCAAAAGCATCCCGCTCGGTGTCATGGAGGAGGGTGAAGGAATGCGCGGCCGTGCCGACAGTCTTGATGCCGTACCGGATGCCCGCCTCCAGGTTGGACGTGCTGTCGAATCCGGCGATCACGGCGGCGCGGGCGGCAGCCACGGCTGACTCCTCGTGCGTCCGCCGGGAACCCATCTCAATGCAGGGCCGGTTGCCCGCGGCGGTGATCATCCGTGACGCTGCCGACGCTATGGCACTGTCGTGGTTCAGGACGGACAGCAGGTATGTCTCCAGCATGCACGCCTCGGCGAACGTGGACTCCACGATCAGTACGGGCGAATAGGGAAAGTAGGCTTCCCCTTCCGGGTATCCCCAGATATCCCCGGAGAACCGGTAAGAGGCCAGATAATCCAGGGTGTCGGCGTTGACCACGCCGGCCCGGCCCAGGAACTCCAGTTCAGCCTCGCCGAAGCGGAAGTTGGCGATGCCTTCCAGCAGCCTTCCCGTTCCCCCGACGATGCCGTACCGCCGGCCCTCCGGAAGCCGCCGCGCAAACGCTTCAAAGACTGATCTGCGGTGGGCGGCGCCTGAGTGGAGCGACGCCTGCAGCATAGTCAGCTCGTAGTGGTCTGTGTAAAAAGACGTGCGGGGATGGTCCCAGCCGGCAGAGGTACTCACAAATTCACTCTAGTCCCCACCCGCTCCCACGTCTCGCTTCGCTTGGCCGCGGGACCCTCGCGGGCGTGGGCCCAGCATCCCCATAGAATAGACAGATGACTTCAAGCGTTGCGCTCGGCCCTGATACCCAGGAGGGCACCCGGACCGGAACAGAGACGTCCTCGGACTCCCTGACCGCACCGGACATCCCCTGGAACCTGGTGGTCTGGAACGATCCCGTCAACCTGATGAGCTACGTAAGCTACGTGTTCCAGAGCTATTTCGGATACTCGGAGAGCAAGGCCAACAAGCTCATGATGGAGGTCCACAAGAAGGGCCGGTCCATAGTTGCCCACGGCAGCAAGGAGCAGGTTGAGCGGCATGCCGTCGCGATGCACGGCTTCGGCCTGTGGGCCACGGTGGAGAAGGCAAGCGGCGGCCAGGGCGGCAAACCGGGCAGGTCCGGCGGTCCCGGGCAGGGCAGGGGGAAACGTGGCTAAGGCATTCAAGAACGGACTCAAGGGAATCACCGGCTTCCTTGAACCGGCCGAACGCGAGCTGCTCCGGAGCCTGATGGACGACGTCATCTCCATGCTCCAGCCGGAGGACCGCGCCAGCCAGGACCCGCTGGCCGCCATGATCGGGCTGGACATGGATGTCCGCGAGCCCACGGACCGGGCCGTCAAGCGACTCCTGCCCAACGTGATGAAGAACGACGACGGCGCGTCCCTGGAGTTCCGCCAGCTCACGGAGCGTTCGCTGCGGGAAACAAAGATCGGCGCCCTGCGGGCTGCCGCGCTTGACCTGGATAAGGATGAAATCGTCCTTACCCCCGAGGGCGCAAGGCACTGGTCCATGGCCCTGAACGACGTCCGCCTGGTGCTGGCTGAACGCCTGGACATCCGGGACGAGGAGGACGCCGAGCACGTCCACCTCATGCAGGACTGGTCCCAGGCCGAGGATGTGGAAAGCTACCTCGCACTGGTCTACAACTTCGCCACCTGGCTGCAGGAGTCCCTGGTGCAGGCGATGCTCCAGACACTGGATTCCCGGCAATTGTGACAAATTAGACATGAGTCGGACGCCACAATGTGATGGCTGAGCCAACAGGGAAGACCTATCCTCGAATAATCATGACAACAGCCTCGAGCATGGATCCGCCAGCGGCAGCTGCAGCGGAGTCCCCAGCCAGCAGCACTCCCGGCAGCCAGATGGGACCGCGGCCCATCGGCGTCTTTGATTCAGGCGTTGGCGGGCTGACCGTGGCGCGGTCCATCATCGACCAGCTCCCCAACGAGTCGATTCTCTATGTCGGGGATACCGCGCACGGGCCCTATGGCCCGTTGCCCATCGCCGAAGTCCGGGCGAACGCCCTGGGCGTGATGGACGAACTCGTGGACTCCGGCGTCAAGCTGCTCACCATCGCCTGCAACTCGGCGTCGGCCGCTGTCCTGCGGGACGCCCGCGAACGGTATACCGCCCGGTACGGGATCCCGGTCATCGAGGTGATCCAGCCGGCCGTCAGGCGTGCCGTGGCCGCCACCAGGAGCGGCAGAATTGGCGTTATCGGCACCTCCGCCACCGTGGGTTCCAGGGCATATGAGGACACCTTTGCCGCCGCTCCGGACCTCGAGATCACATCGGTGGCCTGCCCCGACTTCGTCAGCTACGTGGAGGCCGGTATCACCACAGGCCCTGCGCTGTTGGCCGTAGCGGAGGAATACCTGGCACCGTTGAAGGCCGCCGGTGTGGACACTGTTGTGCTGGGCTGCACACATTATCCGCTGCTCACCGGGGTTCTTTCCTACGTGATGGGCGAGGACGTGACGCTCGTGTCCAGCGCCGAGGAAACAGCGAAGGACGTCTACCGCGCCCTGGTTACCCATGACCTGCAGCGCACCACGGCAACGCCGCCGGAGCACCACTTCATCGCCACCGGAGACGCCGGCCAGTTCGAGGCACTTGCCCGCAGGTTCCTGGGGCCGGAAGTGCTCTCCGTCCGGCACGTGGACCACGTGGCCGCCCAATACCCCACCGGCAGCCTGGCCCGGATCACGCCGGAGATGATCGCGGCGGCACAGAGCGCCTCGGCGAGGGGCAGCGCCGCGCAGCCCCGGATCTCCAACTTTGTCGGCAGCAACCGGACCGGAGGTCCCGGCCTGTGAAGCTCACCATCGTCGGCTGCACGGGTTCCTTTCCGGGACCGGGTTCGCCGGCGTCGTGCTATCTCCTGACTGCCCACGATGGCGAGCGGACCTGGAAGATCGTGATGGACCTGGGGAGCGGCGCACTTGGGGCGATCCAGCGCTACACAGACCTCGAAGACATCGACGCCATCTTCCTGACGCACCTTCACCCGGACCACTGCATGGACCTGTGCGGACTGCACGTGGCGGTCCGCTGGAAGCCCGGCGGCTGGGGACGCGGCAGGATCCCGGTGTGGGGCCCGGCGGCAACGGCTGACCGCATGGCCACAGCGTACGGTTTGGACCTGGACCCGGGCATGCACGGGGAATTCGACTTCACGAACTGGACAGAGCGGGAGCCCGTGGCGCTTGGGCCCTTCACCATTACCCCGTTCGCGGTGAACCATCCGGTGGAGGAGGCCTACGCCCTCCGGGTGGAAGTCAGCGAGCCGGACAAGAACGGCACTATGGCCATGCGTGTCCTGACCTATTCGGGGGACACGGACTCCTGCGCCGGGCTGGAGGAGGCAGCCAAGGACGCGGACCTGTTCCTGTGCGAGGCGGCGTTCGAAGAAGGCAGGGACGACGGCATCAAGGACGTGCACCTGACGGGCAAGCGTGCGGGGGAGGCTGCGGCCGCGGCGGGCGCCAGAAGGCTCCTGCTCACCCACATTCCGGTCTGGACGTCACAGACGAAGGTCATGGCCGAGGCGCGGCCGGTATTCGGCGGCGACGTCGCGGTTGCCGTGGCCGGCGTGCATTACACGATCTAGGCGGCCTTGTGGCGTGGCCCTGGTCTGAGCACGGAAACTCCAGCAGGTTTTCGCCCCGGCGTCCTTAGCCCTGCAGTCGTCGGGTGGCGGGACGGCCTGCGGCAACTCGATAAGCTAGAGGCATGACTTCTGAAGCAACGGCAGTGCCCGTAGTGCGCGGCGATGGTCGCATACCCGACCAGCTCCGCCCCATCAGCATCACACGCGGATGGTCAAAGCAGGCCGAGGGGTCGGCCCTGATCGAGTTCGGCAATACCCGGGTCCTGTGCACGGCTTCGTTGACGGCAGGAGTGCCGCGCTGGCTCAAGGGCGAAGGCCGCGGCTGGGTCACCGCCGAATACGCCATGCTGCCCCGGGCCACCAACACCCGCTCTGACCGTGAATCGGTCAAGGGGAAAATCGGCGGCCGCACGCATGAGATTTCCCGGCTGATCGGACGTTCCCTGCGGTCCATCATCGATACCAAGGCCCTGGGCGAGAACACGATTGTGCTGGACTGCGACGTCCTCCAAGCCGACGGCGGAACGCGCACGGCGGCCATCACCGGGGCTTACGTGGCACTGGCTGATGCAATCCGGTTTGCCAGGGACAACAAGCTCATCGCCAAGAACGCCCAGCCCCTGATCGACACCATCGCGGCGGTCTCCGTGGGCATCATCGACGGCATCCCCATGCTGGACTTGCCTTACGTCGAGGATGTACGCGCCGAGACGGACATGAACGTGGTGGTCACCGGATCCGGCAAGTTCGTGGAAGTGCAGGGCACCGCAGAGGGCGCGCCCTTCGACCGGGACGAGCTCAACAAGCTGCTGGACCTGGCACTGCTGGGTACCACGCAGTTGGCGGCCATCCAGCGTGAGACCCTCGCGGACGCCTTGTGAGCCTGCCCGTTCCGGAAGGGTCGGTGCCGGACGGAGCCGCGCCGCGTCTGGTCCTCGCTACGCATAACAAGGGCAAGCTCAAGGAACTCCGCGAACTCCTGCGTGACCAGGTCCCGGGGCTCGACGTCGACACCCAGGTGGTGGATGCCGCAGCGGCAGGTGCGCCGGACGTCGTCGAAACGGGCGTGACGTTCGCCGAGAATTCTCTGTTGAAGGCGCGCGCGGTGGCCGACGCCACGGGCCTGGTGGCGATCGCCGATGATTCGGGGCTTGCAGTGGATGTCCTCGGCGGCGCGCCGGGAATCTTTTCCGCCAGGTGGGCCGGCAGGCACGGTGACGATGCGGCGAACCTGAGGCTCCTGCTGGACCAACTCAACGATGTGCCGGACGCGCACCGGGGCGCGGCCTTTGTGTGCGCCGCGGCGCTGGCCGTTCCGGCGGCGGGCGACGGCGGCGCCCGCCGCGAAGTGGTGGAGTACGGCCAGCTTGAAGGGGTGCTGCTGCGCGAGCCGCGTGGCGCGGGTGGCTTCGGCTACGACCCGGTGCTGCAGCCGCTGGGTGAGGACCGCAGCTGCGCTGAACTGTCGCCGTCCGAGAAGAACGCGATCAGCCACCGGGGCAAGGCCTTCCGGGCGCTGCTTCCTGCGATCGTGGAGGCTCTGAAGTAGCAAGCCCGGAGTTCTTGTCCGGTTATCGCGGTCAAGTGGGGTTTCACAGGGCGATATTGGCACAAAACTCCAGTGGGAGTCAGTTCTCCCGGTGCGTTTTCCGCTCAGCCTCGGGTTCGTGCTCCTCGATGAACTCGTCAACAGCGCTGGTTCCGAACTGGGCAGCCTGGCGCTTCGCTGACAGGCCCCGGAGCACCTCGATGCCGATCGGAATGACCGAGACCAGCACGATGGCGATGAAAATGATGTCCAGGTTGTCCCGGACCCACGGCACCTTGTCGCCCAGGAGGTAGCCGAGGAGGGTGACCCCGCCGCCCCATAGGACCGCGCCGATGACGTTGAACAGGAAGAACTTCCGCTTGCTCATCTGGGCAACCCCCACGATGACCGGAACGAAAGTCCTGATGATGGGGACGAAGCGCGCCAGGATCAGGGCCTTGCCGCCATGCTTTTCGAAGAAGGCGTGGGCGTTATCGACATTCTCGCGCTTAAACAGGCGCGAGTTCGGCTTGTTGAAGATCGCCGGACCGGCCTTTGACCCGATGAGGTAGCCGGTCTGGTTGCCGATGATAGCCGAGACAACGATCAGCAGGGCCAAAAGCCAGATATTGAACTTGATGGTGTCGGTAGCCACCAGCAGGCCGGCGGTAAACAGCATCGAGTCACCCGGGAGGAAGAAACCCACCAGCAGGCCTGTCTCGGCGAAAACGATGCCGCACACGAGCAGCACTACCCAGGGCGCCAGGGCGGGATCGGCCAGGAAGACCTGGGGGTTCAGCCAGTCGGGGAGGAACGAGGCCAGCTGCGGCTGGACCGGTCCAGCACCGCCCAGCATGGACACGGCGAGGTGGTTCGTCACAGGAAAGTTCACCCCTCAAGGGTACTTGACGGGCCTGTGCGCTTTTCGGCGGTATGGTTGCCCCGTGGGTTTGGACTTTACGGCGATCGACTTCGAAACGGCCAACGGCTTCCGGGGCTCGCCGTGCGCGGTGGGCGTGACGAAGGTCCGTGGGGGCCGGATTGTGGATGAGGCATCCTGGCTGATGCGCCCGCCCGCCAACCACGACCACTTTGATTACCACAACGTCAGGATCCACGGCATCAGGGCCGAGGACGTGGCAGGCCTTCCCCGGTTTGGTGAGCTTTTTCCCGAAATCGGTGCGTTCATTGGCGGCGACATCCTGGCCGCACACAATGCCGCTTTCGACCTGGGGGTCATCCGTTCCGGTCTCGAAGTCTCCGGACTACCCGGTCCGGCCTACGATTACGTGTGCACCGTGATGCTTTCCCGACGCTGCTATTCGCTGGTCTCCAATTCGCTGCCGTTTGCCGCGGAGGAAGCAGGCGTCCCGCTGGTCAACCACCACGACGCCGCCGAAGACGCCCGTGCCTGCGCCGGCATCCTGATCGACATCGCCGCGCGGAACAGTGCCAACAGCATTGCCGAGCTGTACCTCTCGCTCGGGCTTAATCTGCCCCATCAGCAGGCGTTTGATCCTGCCCACGACGCCCTGTCCAAGCCCAGCCTCACCGCGCTTTCCGGTGCTGCCGGAGGAAACGGCGCTGCGCTGGTCCGGCCGTTCCGGTCCGGGTGGCCGGAGGAAGGCACCAACCCGCTTCCGAACCCGGATGCCGACCCCGGGCATCCGCTATACGGCCAGACCGTGGTGTTCACCGGAGTTCTCTCCATGGGACGGCCGGAAGCCAAGGTGCGGTCGGCTGAGCTGGGTGCCCGGCCGGAAAGCCGGGTGACTGCCCGGACTACCGTGCTGGTCGTCGGGGACGGTTTCGTGGCCTCCGATCTGCGCTCCGGCAGGCTGACCGGCAAGGCACGGCGTGTTTTGGAACTGCACGGGCGTGGCCAACCCATCGAAGTCCTGTCCGAGGGTGAATTCCAGCAGATGGTCGGCGGCTTCGCAGCCGCCGCGACAACCTAGGTTCCAGGTACCGACATCCTTGCGCAGGTTCATCTGGCGCAACAAACCTTCCCAGCCGCGGGTCCCCGCTCCTAGCCTTGCAGCATGAGCAAACCCAGCAGTACGGAGCCCGCGGCTGTATGGGACAGTCCTGCCCCCGTGAGTCCCGAGCCTGTCAGTCCTGATCCCGTCCGCTCCGAGCCCATTCGGGCAGGTGTGGACTGGCGTGCCGTGTTCGCGTTTCCCAACCCAGTCAACGAATACGCCGCCCGCATCACCGCAGGCCTGGTGGTGCTGCTCGCCGCAGTCACGCTGCTGTCCGGCTCAGGGTGGGGACTGCTGGTCATAGCGGCCGGATTTTGGCTGCGGGTGCTCTTCGGGCCACGGATCTCGCCGCTGGCGCTGCTCTCTGTCAAGGTCCTGGCACCACGCCTGGGGCGGGCACGACTGGTTCCGGGACCGCCCAAGCGCTTTGCCCAGGGAATCGGGGCCTTCGTTTCCACCGCGGCCCTGGTCCTGTTCGTAGCAGGCGCCGTTCCGGCGGCCTGGGTTGCGCTGGCCATACTGGTAGCAGCGGCGTCGCTGGAGGCGTTTGCCGGCTTCTGCCTTGGATGCGTGATTTTCGGTCTGCTCCAGCGTCGTGGCCTGATCCCCGAGGATGTCTGCGAAGCCTGCAACAACATTTCGCTCAGGCAGTCGTAACAGCTACCAGCCGATCAGCCATGCCGCGGATGACCTCCGGAGCCTCAAGTGCGTCCAGCCATGACGCCGGCAAGCAGGCCTCGCCGTAAAAGGCTCCGAGTATGTTCCCGGCGATGGAACCCGTGGAATCGCTGTCCCCGCTGTGGTTGACGGCCAGGGCGACGGCGGCCCGGAAGTGGTTCTCGGGCGCGTCATCCGGGTTCCGGGCGCCACTGCTGTCCAGGTCAGGTGCTGTGGCCAGGACGGCATAAAGCCCGACGGCGAGAGCCTCCTCTGCAACCCAGCCCTCCCCGAGCTCCCGGACAAGTTCCTCCGGCGTTGTTGGGCCCGAACCGGCCAGGCGCACCGCGGCTTCCAGCCGTTGCGGCAGCTCGGGGGCAAGTCCGTCGAGGCCACGGACCTCCGCCAGGACCGCGGCGACAGCCGCGTGCAGACTGTCACCGGCAACCAGGCGATGGATCAGCAGGCTGAAGGCTCCGGCGCTCTGCCGGGCGGAGGGATGTCCGTGCGTGAGTGAGGCGGCATCGGCGCTCAACTTGTAGACGGCGTCGGGCGTTATGTGGGGAACCAGGCCGAACGGGGCGGACCGCATCACTGTGCCGGAGCCTTTCGACTGCGGATTCACGGGGCGGAAAACTGTCCCCATTTCTCCGCTGGCCAGCCCGGTGAGGCAGGCGTTTCCGGGGGCCCGGCGGTGCCTCAGGACCGCCTGTTTGTCGATCCACCGGGGCTGCGGTTCCGGAGCCGAGGGCGGCGCGGCCTCACCTTGGCTTGCCAGCCATCGAAGATAGGCGAGCCACAGGCAGGCGTTCACGTCGGCACCCACACCTGAGTTGGCCCACTCAAGCGCCTCCACCAGCCCGTCCACTGTGTAGAGCGTCATCTGCGTGTCGTCCGAAAAGTGGCTGCCGCCGTCGAGCGCAGCAAATTCCCTGAGACCGTCGTTCCCGAAACGGCCGCGGATCTCCTCGATTGAATCGAACTCGACGGCGTAGCCCAGCGAGTCTCCCAGGGCACCGCCCAGAAGGCAGCCGTGGATGCGGGACTCCAACGGGGGTTGCCGCGTATCGGCGCCAGGATCAGTACTCATGACAGCAAATTTACCGCGGCGGGAACCCTTGGACTTACAGGGCGATAAGCTCGGATCCAGCCAACGTTCAGATTCCGCTGGCAGAATGCAAGGCTGCAGATGAGCATCTTCCGCTCGGCCTGCCAAATCCATAGAACCCCAATCCAAAGGACCGCCCCACCATGACGATGCCCGTGCCCGTTCATCACGCACACAACGCCGAGCCGCCGGCCGGCGTCGCTTCCGAAGCCCGCCACGGACTGGTGCCCAGGCTCGCGGCGGAAGCGTTTGGCAGCCTGTTCGTGGTGGTCGCCGGTCTTGGTGTGCCGCTGTTCTCGATCCCGCAGTCCAGTCCTGTGCCCGCGGCGCTGGCTGCGGGGCTTGCGGTCACCGCGGCCATGTTTGCCTTTGGTTATGTATCCGGCGGTCATTTCAATCCTGCAGTGACCATGGGTAACGCAGTTGCGGGCCGAATCCGCCTCGGAGAGGCGGCTGCCTACGTCGGCGCACAACTGGTGGGCGGCATACTTGGTGCACTCACGCTGTTTGGAATCCTGCGGACCCTGCCCAGCATTCAGGACAGCCGGACGGCCTTCGACACCGTGACGGCCGGCTTCGGCGAGCACTCAGTCATCCAGGCCCCGCTTGCGGGTGTCCTCCTGCTCGAAGTGCTCGGCGCCGCCATCCTGATGGCCATTTTCCTCGGCACGACAGCCCGGAACAACCTCAACAGAGCCGCTGCCCCGGTCGCCGTAGGCCTGGCCTTCGCCGTCCTGCTGCAGCTGGGCCAGTCGGTGGGCAATGCTCCCTTCAATCCGGCCCGTGCCACGGCCTCAGCCCTGTTCAGCTCGAGCTGGTCCCTGGAACAGCTGTGGGTGTTCTGGGTTGCACCGCTGGTGGGCGCAGCCATTGCCGGGCTCGTGTTCCGCGGTTTCGCCGAAACTCCGGCTGCTGCTCCGGCCACAGATGCCGACGCTGCCGCTCTTGAGGATGTTGAAGACGCAGAATCCCGCGAGGACGAAAACGACCTTATTCCTGCCAGCGGTAATGTTCCTGCGGAAAACAGTGTTTCAGATGAGGACCGTGTTTTCGGTGCGGATCGTCCGGCGGCTGCTGGTGATGACACCGTGCGCAGCACCGGCGCGACCCCCTCCGGCGCAGACGGTGCCGGCCGCGATGAGGCGCAGGACTTCTTCGACGGAAAACGCAGCTAGGGATGCCTGCTGCGGCGGTTGCTCGAACTGTCAGTGGCAGCCGATAGCTTAGGAATATGCGGTTATTGCACACATCTGACTGGCATCTGGGCCGGTCGTTTCACGGGGTCGGAATGCTGGACGCCCAGCGGTCCTTCGTCGACCAGCTCGTCGGGGCTGTTTCCGAGCACGAGGTTGACGTAGTCCTGATAGCCGGGGACGTCTACGACCGCGCGCTGCCGGGGGTGGACGTGGTTGGCCTGCTGGATGATGCGCTGGTCCGGCTGACCGCCGCCGGCGCGAAGGTGATGCTGACCAGCGGCAACCATGACTCCGCTATCAGGCTGGGTTTTGCGTCCCGGCTGCTGGAACGCGGGGGCGTGCATCTCCGGACCCGGCTGGCCGACCTGGACCAGCCTTTGCTCCTGCCCCTTGAAGAGCCGGGCCTTGAAGATGAGCCCCGCTCAGATGCCGTGCTGGCGATCTACGGCATACCGTGGCTGGAACCCCGCTTGGTCGCCGAGCGGCTGGGCGTCGAAACAGCCAGCCATTTCGAGGTCACCCGGGCGGCCACCGGGCTCATCCGCCAGGACCTGGAGCGCCGCAGGGCAGTCGGGACCGTCCACTCCGTAGTCCTTGCGCATACATTCGCGAGCGGCGGCATCAGCTCGGACAGTGAACGGGACCTCAGCATCGGGGGAGTGGGCGCAGTCCCCCTGGACCTCTTTGACGGCTTCAGCTACACCGCACTCGGCCATCTTCATGGCCGGCAGTCCCTTTCACCGCAGGTGCGGTATTCGGGGTCCCCGCTCGCCTACTCCTTCTCCGAGGCCACTCACACCAAGGGAAGCTGGATCATCGACGTCGGACCTGCAGGGGTGACAGGGATCTCTGAACTCCAGTGGAAAGCGCCCCGAAATCTGGCCGTGCTCCGCGGCGAACTTTCCGGACTGCTCGAGTCCCCGGACCACGCATGGGCGGAGGAAGCGTACTGTCAGATCACCCTGACAGATGCCCAAAGGCCCGCCCAGGCAATGGAGCGGCTGCGCGCCCGCTTTCCGGACACGCTGGTCCTAGGGTTTGATCCCCAGGGCGGATCCGCCAAGGCTGCGTCGAGCTACAGCAGCAGGCTGGCCGAAGCCAAGGATGATCTCGCCGTCTGCTGTGGTTTCCTGGAACACGTGCGGGGGCGGGAAACCGACGCGGCCGAGCGCGCCGCCTTGGCCGCAGCACTGGACAACGTCCGTCTGCAGGAGGCTTCGCAATGAGGATCCACCGCCTGAGGATCTCCGCCTTCGGGCCCTTTGCCGGCACAGAGGAAGTCGACTTCGACCGGCTCAGTGCGCACGGGCTCTTCCTCCTCAACGGCCCCACCGGTGCTGGCAAGACCAGCGTGCTGGACGCCATCTGCTTTGCCCTGTATGGATCCGTTCCCGGCGCACGCCAGGACGGCAAGCGACTTCGCAGCGATCACGCAGAGCCGGCCCTGGAACCGGCCGTCACCTGCGAATTCTCCGCCCAAGGGCGCCAGTTCGAAGTAACGAGGTCGCCCGCCTGGGACAAGCCCAGTGCGCGGGGCAAGAACGGCTTCACCACCCAGCAGGCCAAGACCCTCCTGCGGGAACGGATCGGCGGGGTCTGGACGGAAAAATCGGGCCGCAACGACGAAGCCGGCGCGGAAATAACCGCCCTTCTCGGGATGGACCGGGAACAATTCACGCGGGTGGTGATGCTGCCGCAGGGTGACTTCGCAGCTTTTCTCCGCTCCAAGGCGGCCGATCGGCTGGAGCTGCTGCAGAAACTCTTCGGGACCCAGCGTTTTGAAGCAGTGGAACAGGAACTGATACTCCGGGCGCAGGCTGCGCGAAACGATGTGGCGCGCCTCAACGGTGAGCTGGACCTGCTGGCAGCCCGGGCCGAAGCTGAGGCATCCGCCCTCGGCATCGATGACCCCGCCGGCCCGCCGCTGGAGGACGCTCCGGCCAGGATGGGCTGGCTGGAGGATGCCGTAACCCGACGTGGCACGGAGCTGGCTGGCGTGGCCGAGGAGGCGGAAACGCTGAGCCGGCTGCGGACAGGCCAGCTGGAGACCGAGCTGGCGCGCACGGAAAGGCACCGAAGGCTAGCGGCCGCAATTGCACGGAAAACTGCGGCAGCAGCGTTACTGCCTGTCCTTGAAACCCACACCGCGCGTCTTGAACAGCACCGGCGCGCGGAAGTTCTCGGCGGTCAGCTCCGGGCCGTAGAGACCAGTGAGGCACAGTTGCACAACGCAGCCGGAGCCATGGAGTCAGCTATGACGCTGCTGCGGATGGCCGCGGGGGAGGACCTTGAGCTGGCGCAGTTGGACCTCGGCGCACTGGATGCCAAAATGTCCGGCCCCACCAGCACTGCGGACAGCGGCGCCTTGGACAGCGGCGCCTTGGACAGCGGTGCCTTGGACGCGGTCGCCCTTGACGCAGTCGGCGAACTTAACCGGCTTCGTTCACTCCTCGCTGTCGTGGAAGCCCGGTTGCCTGACGAAGAGCGGCTCCAATCCCTGGCTGCCAGAACCGCAGCACTGCAGAAGAAGCAGGAAGATCTAGCACTGGCGCGACTTAGGCTCGGGGAACTGCTCGGCACGCTCCGGACCGAGCAGGCCGCCTTGTCCGCAGGGCTTGCGCCGATCGAGGAACTGGCGTCGGCCGCGGTTCTTCACGCGAAGGAAGCCACTGCGGCCGATGAATTGCTTGACGTTGTCCGCCGCTTCCAGTCAGCGCTGGCAGCACAGGATCTGGCCAGGGAGCGCCACGACGCGTCCCGGGAGGTCCAGCTTGAGAAGAAGCGGTGCTGGCTTGACCGGCGGGAAGAAAGACTTGCCAATGCCGCGGCCGAACTGGCCACACACTTGGCAGACGGGACGGCCTGTCCTGTCTGCGGCAGCCCGGAGCATCCGGCGCCGGTGGAGGGAGCCGCCTCGGCCCTGGGGCTGGGCCAGGCGGAGGAGGCGGCCCGCAAGGCGTATGAGGCCGCTGAGGCCCAGCTGGCCGGGGCCAGCGAACAGTTGTCTGAGGCCAGCCAGCGGGTAGCTGTTCTCGCAAGCCAAGGCGGGGACACGCCGGAAGAAGAAGCCCTCAGAATTGCGGCAGCATCCCGCACGGCAGCAGAACGCTCGCGGCAGGCCGGGGAGGAACTCGCGGACCTGCGCCAGCGTTTGGAGGCCGTGGAGGCGAGGATTGAAGCCACGGACTCGGCAAGGAACAGCGCCGGGACGGAGCACGCCCAGGTGGAGTCTGCCCTTTCCGAGGTGCTGGACCAGCGCGCCTCCCTGGACGAAGCACTATCAGGGCTTCGCGCCGGCCATCGCAGCCTCACTCACCGGCTGCGTTCCCTCCAGGATGCCGCAGGCACCCTCGAGAAGGCGGTGGAAGCGCAAGCCCAGCTGGAGAAGGCCAGGACCCGGGCCGCTGAGGCCCGGCAACAGCTGCAACTCGCGTTGCCGGAAGCCGGGTTCAGCTCAGCCGAGGACGCCAGGGCGCAGTTGCTTTCAAAGGACGAGGCCGCGTCCCTGCAGGCGGAAGTCCGGGCGGGCCACGATGAACAGGCAAGGATTGCCGAACTCTTCGCCTCCGATGACGTGGTGCTGGCACTGAAGGAACAGGCGGGGAACCTCGTGGTGGACGAGGCCCGGCTGGCTGAGCTACGCGCCGACTCTACGCGGGCCCGGAGTGAGGCCCGCGACGCCGGCCTCGCCGCTGGGTTGGCTTCACGGTGCCTGGAGACGCTGACCGCGATCAGGCATGACTACGCGGAGCTTGCCCGCTCGGGGCACGCGCCCAGGGAGCGTGCGCAGCTGCTTACTGCCTTGGCAGATGCCGCGGCAGGCCGCGGTGAAAACTCCTACCGCATGAGTCTGAACAGCTACGTTCTGGCGGCACGTCTTGAGCAGGTGGCACTGGCCGCCTCGGAGCGGCTGGTGGCGATGAGCGATGGCCGCTACCTGCTGCAGCACAGCGACGCGAAGGCAGCGCGAGGCGCCAAATCCGGGCTGGGTCTGGAAGTGGTGGACCAGTGGACAGGACATCGCAGGGATACCTCCACCCTGTCCGGTGGGGAGTCCTTCATGGCCTCCCTCTCACTGGCGCTGGGCCTCGCCGACGTCGTCCAACAGGAATCGGGGGGCATCCAGATCGACACCCTGTTCGTCGACGAGGGATTCGGCAGCCTGGACGAGCAGTCGCTCGAACAGGTGATGGACGCCCTTGAAGGCCTCCGTGACGGCGGCCGGGTCGTTGGCCTGGTGAGCCATGTGGGCGAAATGAAACAGCGCATCGGGACCCAGCTTCAGGTGGTCAAGGGCCGCAACGGCTCAACGCTTCACATCTCCGACACTGCTGACCGTATGCCCTGACATCATGCCCTGACCGTACGGCCTGACAGGATGCCCTGTGCCCTGACGGCCGATCGGCTGCGTGCGGGCACAGCCCAGCCGCGCAGACGGATATAATCGGACAGTTACCGGGTTGCGCGCATCGGGAGGAGGGACGATGCGCAGAACTGAACGAGCCCGGAATCATGAACTCTTCAATCCTCCCGTCCCATAGCCCATCGGTCCCCGCCCATCATCAGGACGTTGCCGCGACCCAGGCGCCCGGCCGGTTTGCGAGGCTCCCCCTCCTGGCCGGCCGCAGCTTCATTCCCTTGGGCCTGTTGGCCCGGCTCCCGCTCGCGATGCTCACCGTCGGGGCCCTGACCCTTGTTACGTCGGTCACCGGTTCCTTTGCCCTGGGCGGCACAGCTGCCGGCGCAGTGGGAATAGGCTCTGCCATCGGGGCGCCGGTGCTCGGTGCCCTCGCCGACCGGAGGGGCCAGCGCCCGGTCCTGCTCGTGGCGGCCGTGCTGAATGCCGTGGCTGTCCTGGCGCTCATCGCCGCGGCTTCCGTGATGGGCGCGGTTGACAGCTTCCCTGCAGCCGTACTCGCCGCCGCCTTCGCCTCAGGAGCAAGCTGCCCGCAGGTGGGTCCTCTGGCACGCGTGCGCTGGATGGCACTCACTGCGGGGGGCGGGGCAGACAATGTCAAAGACCTGGACACAGCCCTGTCCTATGAGAGCACGGCCGACGAACTCACTTTTGTGCTGGGCCCGGCCCTGGTGGGCGTCCTCGCCAGCCTGGTGGCGCCGTGGCTGCCGCTGGCTCTCGCTGCCGCCCTGACCATCACGCTGGTTCCAGCGTTCGCGGTCCACCGCACGCACGCGGCGGTCGCCCGGAACAAGCCTGTTGCCCGGAACAAGCCGGTCGCCCCGGGCAGAACTATGACCCGGCAACCCCGGACCGCTGGCCGTGCCGCTCCGAAAATCTCTGCGGCCGTCGTCCTGCCCGTCCTGGCCATGGTCTGCATGGGCACGTTCTTCGGCTCCACGCAGACAGCCCTCAGCTCCTTCTCCGCCAGCTTCGCCACGTCCGAGATGGCGGGTTTGCTGTATGCCGTGATGGGACTGAGTTCGGCGGGCGCCGCACTGTCAGTGGCCTACTGGCCGCGGGGTTTCTCAGCCTCCGCCCGGTGGCTGGCGTGTGCAGCCCTGATGGCTGGGCTGGCCTTCCTGCTGATGGTGCCGCTGACCGCCGGCGGTATGGTGGCGGTGCTTCTCATCCTGGGCCTGCCCGTGGGGCCGGTGATGGTTACGGTGTTTACGATCGGCGGGCTCGTGGCCCCGCCGGGACGGCTCGGCACTGTGATGACCGCACTTGCCAGCGGCATTGTTGCCGGAACTGCGTTGGGATCCGCTGTAGCCGGCCAGCTCGCGCAGGTGCACGGCTACTCAACCGCCTTCCTCGTTCCTGTGGGCGCCGCAATGGCCCTGTTGCTGCTCGGCGCTGCCTCCGCCGTCGTACTCCGCCGTCGTACTCGCCGGAAGAAGGCGTGAGGAAACGCGGCCAAGGGTGCCGAAGGGCAGTGGCCAAGAGCCGGGGTCCGTCACGCCAGCTGGCGCTCGATCCGGGCCGCGCTTTCAACGAGGGCAGAGCCCACGTTGGCCGGGTCATGAGCCGAACGGATATAGACAACGGCCAACGCGGCGGGTCGTCCGCCCGGAACGCGGACGGGAGCTGCGAGCGATGAAACCCCGGCGATGACCTCGTCGTGGCTGCTGGAGTAGCCTGCCCTGCGGGCTTCAGCGGCTTCAGGCCTGTAGGCGATACCGGTGGCCAGCTGGTTCCACTCGGATTCGGTCAGAGCAGACTGGATGGCGATGCCTGGGGCGCCCGCATTGATGGGGTGCCTCGTGCCCGGATGCTGGGCCACAGTCGCCCCGGAATGCCGTGGCTCCGCGGTCACCAGGGTGATGCACTCCTGGTGGTCCCACACGGTCACGAATGCCGTCATGTCCAGAGTATTGGCTAGCTGCGTAAGTTCGGGCAGGGCGGCCGTCTGCAGGTTCCGGGAGACCCCGCGCGCCAGCACAGCGAGCCCAGGTCCCGGCTGCACGCGGCCGGCGTCGTCGCGCACCAGGAGCGAGTGGTCCTCCAGGGTGCGCAGGATCCGGTAGGCCACGGAGCGGTGCACGCCCATGGCGTCGGCGAGCTCTGCAATGGTCATCGGGTTCTGGGCGGCAGCCAGGATTTCCAGGGCGCGGATTCCCCTCGACAGGGTCTGCGAGGGCGAGGCCTGGGCTTGCGCTGCTCCTGCAGGTGCGGAGGCTGTGGGGTTCATGGAGTCCATCCTAGGCGGCGGCGCCGGGCGGGCCACTGGGTCTTGTGGTGGGTCTCACATTCGAGTAGCGTTCTATATATGAATTGGTAGTTCAAATATAGAACTATCTCTCGTGGTAGTCCAGAACTTTATGCATAGCGCCAACCCTGCTGAGGATCAATGATGATGTCCAAGTCCCGGAACCAATCGGAGCCTCCGGTTGCTGGCCGGACCCCGGCCCCGCGGAACCACCACTTCCGCGGCAGCCTGGGCCGGTTCGCTACGGGGGTCGCTATCGTGACGTTCGACGGCGCCACCAAGCGTCATGGCATCACGGTGAACTCGTTCACGTCGGTGTCCATGGAACCTCCCCTGGTGCTCGTCAGCATCGCACGGAGCACTAAGGCCCACGATGAACTGGCCGGGCGGCCCTTTACCGTCAACATCCTGGGGGCGGAGCAGCGCGAGCTGGCAATGCACTTTGCAGGCCGGCCTGGACCGGATCCCGTGTGGGTGGAGGGCAGGACGGCGCCGCGGCTCTCCGGCGTCCTGGCCTATTTCGAGTGCACGCCCTGGGCAGCGTACGACGGCGGGGACCACACCCTGTACGTGGGGGAGGTCGCTGATTTCGATTACCGCAACGGCGATGCCCTGGCCTTCGCCAACAGCAGCTTCACCACCATTCCCGAGAGTCAGCTCGGCATGGAAGAACTCCTCTGATTCCCCGGAAGCAACCGCAAGAAACTCCTTAACAGCTCAACGACGACTGGAGAAACACCATGGGCATCCGCACCGGCCAGCAGTACTTGGACAAGCTCAATTCCATGAAGCCCCATGTCATGATCGACGGCGAACTGGTCACCGACAACATTGCCGACCATCCGTCCTTTGCCAACGTGGCCCGCACCTACGCCAGGCTTTTCGACATGCAGCACGATCCGGTCCATCAGGAGGCCCTGACCTACACGTCGCCCACCACCGGTGACCTGGTGAACGCATCCTTCCTCGTGCCCAGAAGCGTGGACGACCTGAAGCGCCGCCGTCGCGCTATCTCAACCTGGGCCGAATACTCCAACGGCTTCCTGGGCCGCACCGGGGACTACATGAACTCCTCCTTGACGGCCCTCAGTACCGCGGAAAAGTGGTTTTCCCAGGCCGACCCCAAATTCGGCGAAAACATCCGCAGCTACTACGAGTGGGCCCGTGAAAACGATGTTCTGGCGACCCATACCCTGATCCCGCCGCAGGTCAACCGTTCGGTGTCGGGATCCGAGCAGCTTGGCGGGCAGCTCTCGGCACGCATCGTCGAGGAGCGTGAGGACGGTATTGTGATCAGCGGCGCCCGCATGCTGGCCACCATAGCGCCGATTGCGGACGAGCTCCTGGTGTTCCCCTCCACCGTGCTGCGCGGGACACCCGAGGATGCGCCGTACTCCTATGCCTTCGCTATCCCTAACGATGCGCCGGGCCTGCGCTATCTGTGCCGCACCTCGCTGTACAACGGGGGCAGCACGCACGATGAGCCGCTGGCATCGCGCTACGAGGAGATGGACGCGGTGGCCGTTTTTGACAACGTGTTCGTTCCCAGCGACCGGATCTTCATGCTCGGCAACCCGCAACTGTGCAACGGGTTCTATTCGGAGACCGGTGCCGGCGCGCTTATGACCCACCAGGTGGTCACGCGCACCATCGCGAAGAGCGAGTTTTTCCTGGGGCTGGCTTCCGAGCTGGCAGATTCCATCGGAATCGACGGTTTCCAGCACATCCAGGAGGACATTGCCGAACTGATTGTCGACGTCGAAATCGGCAAGGCCCTGGTGCGGGCTTCGGAGGCGGATGCCGAGCTGAACGAGGCCGGAGTGATGCTGCCCAAGTGGTCCACACTGAACGCTGCAAGGAACTGGTATCCGAAGATCGCCCAGCGCTTCCCTCAGATCATCCGGAAGTTCTCGGCGTCCGGCCTGATGGCCCTGCCCGGTGAAGCCGACGTCAACAGCGAGGCCAGGGCGGATATCGATATGTACCTGCAGGGCAAGACCCTCACCGGACCGGAACGGGTACGGCTGTTCAAGCTGGCCTTTGATGCGTCCATCTCCGGGTTCTCGGGCCGCCAGTCCCTTTATGAGTACTTCTTCTTCGGAGACCCTGTCCGGATGGCCGGGGCGATGGTCAACAGCTACGACCGCGAGCCCGTCCGAGCGCGGATCCGGGAGTTCCTGGCGCGTGAGGAATGAGGGGCCGCTCCCTGTAACCCTGGGCACCCGTGGTGAGGCTCCAGCAGGGCGGCTCGATCCGCTGCCCCGTACTTAGTGCCCTTTGTCACATTTTCATAGTATTCTCAAACTAACTGACCGTTCGATCAGTAAAGCGTACGGCGGCAACAACCAATCTTTGGTACGAACAGTGCCCCCAGCCATGGAGTTCCAATGACCGCAACTTCCTCCGTTGATTCAGAGACGGGCCCCAGCAGCAAACATGAGGAGCGCAAGGTCCTCGCCGGGACGCTGGTCGGCACCACCATCGAGTGGTACGACTTCTTTATCTTTGCGCAGCTGACGGGCACCCTGCTGTCACCTCTGTTCCTCACCCCGCTGCAGCAGTCCAATCCGGGCGCGGCGCAAATCCTCTCTTTCGCCCTGATCGGCATCAGCTTCCTTTTCCGTCCGCTGGGAGCCGTCATTGCCGGCCACCTCGGAGACAAGCTAGGCCGTAAGGCAATGCTGGTGTTTACGCTGGTGATGATGGGCGCTGCCACGGCCCTGATCGGCGTCCTGCCTACCTACAGCCAGATCGGTGTCCTGGCCCCGATCCTGCTGATTACCCTCCGTGTCATCCAGGGCTTTTCGGCTGGCGGCGAATGGGGTGGTGCCGCCCTGATGGCCGTGGAGCATGCACCGATGAGCAAGCGGGGCATCTTCGGAGCGTACCCCCAGATCGGCGTCCCCATCGGTATGATCCTGGCGACGGGCCTGCTGTTCTTCCTCAACAGCGGCATGTCCAAGGAGGACTTTGCCGCCTGGGGATGGCGTGTACCCTTCCTGCTGTCCATCGTGCTGATTGTGGTGGGATACCTCATCCGGCGGGCTGTTGCGGAGAGCCCTGTCTTCCAGGAGATGGCGGCCCGTAAGGCCGAGAGCCGGGCACCGCTGGGCGAACTGATCCGGCATCACAAGACACCGGTGCTCTACTCAACCATGATCTTTATCGCCAACAACGCTGCCGGATACCTCCTGATCGCGTTCTTCATTTCCTACGCCACGCGGTCCCTGCAGATGCCTGTGCCACAGGTGCTGCTCGCCACGACGCTCGCGTCCTTCGGCTGGCTGATCTTCACCCTGGTCGGCGGCTGGCTCTCTGACCGCATCGGCCGCGTCAAGACCTTCCTGGCGGGCTACGCCATCATCTTCGCCTGGATGATCCCGATGTTCGCCCTCATTGATAGCAAGGACGTCCTGCTGTATGGGCTGGCACTGTTTGTGCTGACGATCGGCCTGGGGCTCTCCTATGGCCCCATGTCCGCGATGTACGCCGAGATGTTCCCTGCTAATGTCCGTTATTCCGGCATCTCGATCGGATATGCGTTCGGGGCGATCCTGGGCGGTGCCTTCGCCGCCAGCATCGCAGAGTGGCTGCTCCAGACCACCAAATGGACCGGTTCCATCGGCATCTACATCATGATCCTGTGCGTTATTTCCTCCATCGGTGTGGTGCTGGCCAAGGAGACCAAGGGAAAGCTGCTGGGAGTCAGCCGGCACTAGAGTCCGGGGACTACTGCCGCAGCAGGCTGATTGCTTCGTCGTCCGTCAGTTGCTCGAAGTGGCGGTAGAAGCTGCCAACCGCGCGGAACTTTCCGGGCAGGTGGAGGCAGAGGACCGCGTCGCAGACCGTTAACACGGCTGCCTCTGCCTCGAGGGAACCCACGGGGGCAGCCGCCACCACCTGGGCAGCGCCTCCGGCGCGGACGGCCTCGGCCGCCGCCCTCATGGTGGCTCCGGTCGCCAGTCCGTCGTCAAGCAGCAGGACTGTCCTGCCCGTGAGGTCGTGACCCGTACCGGGATAGCGTCCAACACGGCGGAGCAGTTCGGCGCGCTCCCGGTTCTCCACCTGGTCAAGCCACTCCCGGCGCACGCCCTGTTCCAGGATCCGGGTCACCAGGGGTCTGTTGAGCAGCCGTACAACGCGGCCCTGGGACCAGGCAAGGGCGCCGTAGGCGGTCTCATCATGGCCCGGAATGCCCAGTTTGCGGACCAGTACGGCTCCCAGCGGCAGGTAGAGGGCTTTCGCCGCGGCCGCCGCAATGGGAATGCCGCCACGGGCAAGTCCGAGGATGATCGCGTCCGGGCGTTCGCGGAATTGCGTCAGTACCGCGGCCAGGCGCTCGCCAGCATCTGTGCGGTCTTCAAAACGCGTGTTCATTGGTCCCTCTCCGGCTTTCCGCCGTCTCCAGCCTACCTTCCGCCGGGGTCATGCCGGGAGGCGCTGCAGCGGATCCAGGCGGATGAAGATGGAGCCCGATGGAGCCTGAAGACGGAGCCGGAAGACGGAGCCGGAAGTCAGAAAAGGGCCGCGGTGACGGTGCGGGTGATGTCGTGGATCACCGCTGTCCGCTCCGGATCATCGCTGAGGTCCTGACCTTTGGTGTAGACCACCAGGACAAAACTGGCGGCGCCTTCGGTGAGGATGGCGGCGTCGTGAAGTTCGTCGTCTAGCAGGCCGTATTTGTGGAAGACGGTTACGTTATCCGGAACGGCGGCAGGAATGAGGTCCTCATCGTTGGTGTTCTGCATGTAGGACAGCAACTGCGCAGTGTGTTCCTGGTCCAGGAGCTTTCCTGTGTACAGCTGCGCGAGGATATGGGCCATGTCTCCGGTGGAGAGGGTGTTCACCTCCGGGTCATAGGTGACGCCGATCGATGCCGCATAGGCGCGGAGGCGGGGGTGGCCCACGGCATCCATCAGCAGGCTCCACGAATCGTTGTCGCTGTCCTGGACCATCTCCTGGAGCTGGAAGCCCGACGTATAGTTGCCCAGCGGGTCGTCAAGGGACGCTGCGCCCGCTTCCACCAGCTGATAGTAGGCCGCCGCTGTCAGGATCTTTGCCGTGCTGGCCGCCTCGAAAGGTTCCTCAACACCGTATTGGTGGAGAGCGCCGTTGCCCAGGTCAATAAGCGCCACTCCCACCTGGTACTGGCTGTTGGCGCTGATGATGCCGGCAATCGCGGTCCCGAGCTGACTCCCGATTGCCGAGGTAGCAACCTGGACCGGGTTGCTGCCCGTTGAACCGGTCGACGGCGCCGCAGCCGGAGCTGCAGCCGCCACGGCTGGCGCGGGTACAGGCGCGGGTGGAGGCGCTGCGGGCGACGCCGAGGCAGAGGGCGGTGCCGCCGCGGAGTTCACCCCCGACGTGGTAGCCGACGGAGGTGCCGGCCGCGACGGCGAGGCCTGGACCACGGCGTAAACGGTGCCTGCCAGGAGCGCCGCCACGAGTCCGGCGAGGACCCTCCGGAGACGGGGGCGGCGCTGGGATCGATCGTACATATGCCGATCAAACCAACACAGGCTTTGCAGTAGCTATGAAACTCCTGTCAGGAGTCAGACAGCGAGGAAGTTAATGGCACCCTGCTTGAAGGCCCTGCTGGTGATGGCGTTGGTGTGGTTGCGTCCGGGGAGCACCAACTGCTCAGCCATTGACCCCGCCTTGATGCCCAGCTCGGCAAGCTGCGGCATGGTGGCCGCGCGGTCATCCTTTTCCCCTGCCACGAGGAGCATCGGCATATGCGGGACGGCTTCGGCCGGATCGTACGGCTCGGCCTTGATGGCTTCGATGAGGGAAAGCAGGGCGAAAATATTGTTGCTCGGGAGCAGCTGGGCCATCTTGAGCAGGCCGGCGGTGGATTCGTCCGCGATGGGCGTGCCGTCAGCGAGATAGTCCTGCGCTGCCACCAGGTCAAAAGCGGCCAGCGGATCAGCAATGTTCGGGCCTCCAAGGACCAGCCGGTGCACGATTTCCGGCTGGGTGGCACCGAACTCCCAGGCCAGCCGGGAACCCATCGAGTAGCCCACCACGTCCAGCCCGCTGGAAGGATCGCCGTCCTGCAAAGGCCGCACGCCGGCGTCGAACGCTATCTGGAGCAGATCCGCCCGGATCCGGCTGGGGGCGTAGGAGTCCCGGTCCTCCGGTGCGCCGCTGCGGCCGTGGCCGGGCAGGTCCACAGTGATGACGCGACGGCCTGCCTCGAGCAGGGCGGCCACCCACCCGGTGTCCTCCCAGTTGAGTTTGCTGGACGACGAAAAACCATGAAGCAGCAGGACGGGCCTGAGCCCGGCGTCAGACGCGGGATCATGCACTTGCACATACAGCTGCGGATCGGTCCCTTCCACGGTGTGGGAATGCTGCCCGCCGGTGTGCCTGCCGCTCATGGTGTCAGTCCTCATCAAGTACGGCGCTCAGGCGGACCCGGCGCTTCGGTGCCTCATCCTTCGGGACCGTGCCCACAATCCCGGCAGTGTCATCCGGCACCTCGAACACAATCAGGGGCTCGCCGACATTGATCCTGTCGCCGGGCCGACCGAAGGTACGCACCACTTTACCTGCCTGCGGACTGGGCAGTTCAACGGCTGACTTACTCGTTTCGACCTCCACGAGCGGCTGGTTCCGCTCCACTTGTTGCCCCTCCGAAACGAGCCATTCAAGCACCGTCGCCTCGATGAGGCCTTCGCCCAGGTCCGGTAGCGGGAATGAGATTTCAGCCACGGCGGTACTCCAAGACCCGCTGGATTCCGTTGAGGATGCGGTCAATGTTGGGGATGTATTCATCTTCGAGGTCGCCTGAGGGGTAAGGGACGTCAAAGCCGGTCACCCGTTCCACGGGCGCCTTGAGGGTATCAAAGCAGCCTTGCGTGATGAGTTGCGCCACTTCGGCGCCGAGTCCCGAGGTCAGGGGCGCTTCATGGACGACGACGGCGCGCCGCGTCTTCCGTACAGACGTCGCCAGTGTCTCGGCGTCGATGGGCTTGAGCCAGCGCAGGTCCAGGACCTCGACGTCCACCCCGTCCTCGGCCGCAAGGTCCGCCACCTGAAGGCAGCGGCCCACCATGGCACCCCACGCCACCAGCGTGAGGTGCCGCCCCGGGCGCATGACCTTCGCGCCGGTGGGGGAGCCGCCGTGGGAAACGTCGACGCCGTCCTTTTGCCAGTAACGGGACTTGGGCTCCATGAAAATCACCGGGTCAGGCCGCGTGGCCGCATATTTGAGCAGATGGTAGGCCTCGTGCGGATTCGACGGCGAGACTACCTTGAGCCCGGGAACGTGCGCGAAGAGCGCCTCCAGGGATTCGCCGTGGTGTTCCGGCGCGCGGATGCCTCCGAAACTGGGTACGCGCAGCGTGATGGGCATGGGAAGCGTGCCGCGGCTGCGGTAGTTCATCCGGCCGATCTGGCAGACGATCTGGTTGATGGCCGGATAGGCGAAACCGTCGAACTGCACCTCGGGGATGGGCTGGAAGCCTGCCATGGCGAGTCCCACGGCCATGCCCAGGATGCCGGACTCAGCAAGCGGGGTGTCAAACACCCTGGTTTCGCCGTACTTTGCCTGCAGTCCGTCAGTGATCCGGAAGACGCCGCCCAACCGGCCGCAGTCCTCGCCGAAAACCAGGGTTTTCGGGCTCTCCGCAAGTACTTCATCCAATGCTCGGTTCAGGGCCTGCTGCATGGAGAGCTGTTCACGTCCATTCTCTCCGGGTCCGCCCTCTTCAGCTCCATGGCGCACGGTGGCCCCGCTTTCAACGATGGCGTTAGACATGTTCCGACTCCTCGCGCCAGATGGCGGCCTGGGCCTGCAGGACAGGGGTAGTTTCCTGGAAGACGAGGCTGAACATCTCTTCGCCGGGGCGCGGTCCGAGTGCCTGGATGCCCGCGCGGATCTCTTCCTCTTCTGCCTTGGCATCAGCCATGGCGGCAGCGAAGAACGCTTCGTCCGCAGTTCCGTCGGCGAGCAGCCGCTGCCGGAAGCGTTCCAGCGGATCTGCGCCTGCGCCGTCGCGCTCTTCGGCGAGCGAACGGTAGCGGCCCGGGTCATCAGACGTGGAGTGCGGGCCGCGGCGGTACGTCATGGCCTCCACCAGGACCGGACCGTTGCCAGCCCGGCAGTGGGCCAGTGCACGTCGGGTTGCCTCGAAGACTGCCACGACGTCGTTGCCGTCAATCCGGATAGCCGGGATGCCGTAGCCTCCCGCCCGGGCAGCTACGGAGCCGCCGGCCACCTGGCGGTCCGCGGGGACCGAAATGGCCCAGCCGTTGTTCTGGACGAAGAACACCACCGGAGCCTTCATCACGGCGGCAAAGTTCATGGCTTCGTGGACATCGCCCTGGGAGGAGGCGCCGTCGCCGAAGTAGCTCATTGCCACGCCGTCCCTACCCGCCAGGGTCTGGCCGTGCGCCCACCCCACGGCGTGCAGCACCGAGCCGGCCACCACGGCCTGGATCGGGGCCAGCCGGGATTCGATCGGATCGTAGAGCCCGCCGTGCCAGGTGGCTTTGTGCGTTGCCATGTAGGCCACCATGTCCACGCCCATGGCCCGAGCGACGCCCATCTCGCGGTAGGTGGGGAAGACGAAGTCCCGGGCCAGGTCGACAGCGTAGCCGCTGCCTACCTGGGCTGCTTCCTGCCCCAGTTCGGGTGCGTAGCCGGGGATGATGCCCTGCCGCTGCCACGCGACTGCGGAGCTGTCCAGATGCCTGACGGCAACCATGAGCGAATACAGTTCGCGGAGCTGCCTGGAGGTTAGAGGGACAGCTGCACTGCCGGAGTCCGGGGGAGGAAGGGTGTCCATGGCTGTGACCTTAGTCACCGGCCTGGCGACGCGCAATCAGCTCAGTAATTGTTGGTCAGACTGCCAGAAGTTGCCGATTTTTCAGCCCAAGCGCATGGCAATTTGTTCAGTTGGGCGGTTGCAGTCCTGGCTGGGGCCGCGCTCGCCGTCGGCGCTACTTAATGGGGTTCGCGCTCACCGGTGGTGAGCCGGGCGCCGATCCAGCACGCGGCGGCCAGGCAAGCTACCAGCGTGAGGGTGCTGAGGAGCTGGCCACGGCTGCTTTCGGCGCTGAAGCCGACGGCGAAGATCAGGCCCAGGAGCACCAGGCCCACAATGGTCAGCACCGGGAAGCCCTTCATCCGCAGGGGCAGGGGAGTGCCGTTGCTGTCCGCGCGCCGGCGGAGGATCAGTTGTGAGACGAGGGCGGTGCCCCACACCACCAGGCAGGTGGAGCCCACCAGCTGGAACAGGGCCGGCAGGATGCGTTCCGGAAATATCAGCTCAAGGACTGTGGCAATGAAACCGAAGGCCACTGAAATCCAAACTGCAAGCGTGGGCACGCCCGCGCCGCTCAGCCTGGAAAGGAAGGCCGGAGCTTCGCGGCGCAGGGACAATGAATACACCATGCGGGACGCACCGTAGAGGTTAGCGTTCAGGGCTGAAAGAAGTGCGACGACGGCCACCAGGGTGATTGCCGTTCCGGCACCGGGGATGCGGGCGGCGTCAAGGACGCCCGCGAACGGTGAGGCGAGTCCGCCGGAAGTGGCCGGGAGAACGGCTGCAATCACGAACACCGAACCAATGTAGAAGACCAGGATCCGCCACACGACGGTGCGGATCGCCTTGCCCACGCTGTGCGCCGGGTCCTCGGTTTCGGCGGCGGCAACGGAGACGATCTCGGTCCCCCCGAAGGCGAAGATCACCACAAATAGCGCAGTGGCGATTCCGCCGAGGCCCGTCGGCGCGAAGTCCGTGGTGATATTGGACAGCCCGGGCGATTCCACTTCCGGCAGGAGACCCAGCAGGACGAGAGCGCCTACCGCCAGGAACAGGACGATGGCGGCAACCTTCAGGATGGCGAACCAGAACTCAAATTCACCGAAGTTCCTGACGCCGGCGAGGTTGATGGCGGTAAAAAGCACCATAAAGATCAGGGCCAGTGCCCAAACCGGAATGTCGGGCCAGATGGAGAACAACAATCCGGCCGCCCCCAGGGCTTCCGCGGCAATGACCACCACCAGCTGTAGCCACCACAGCCAGCCCACGGTTGCCCCGGCGGTCTTGCCCAGGGCGCGTTCGGCATATACCGAGAACGCACCGCTGGTGGGATCGGCGGCCGCCATTTCACCGAGTGCCCACATCACCAGGATGATCAACGTCCCCGCAACAAGGTAGGAGATCAGCACCGCCGGGCCGGCGGCCTGCACTCCTGCCCCGGAGCCCAGGAACAGGCCGGCCCCAATGGCGCTGCCCAATCCCATCATCGTGAGCTGGCGGGGTTTCATGCTGTGGCCGAGGCGGGCTTGTGGGACCACCAGCGTGGACTTCATCGTCATGGCTTTGAACCTTCTTGGGGTGTAGGGGGTCAGTCCTTGTGGGACCACTCGAATTTACCGCCTTGTCCGTCGCGGGAAGCGCCACCGTGTGCAACCATGGATGCACTTTGATTTATCAAGGCGCCAAAGGCATACCAGATTGCTGCCTCACCGCGCGTGCTGACAGGAGAATGCATGAACGTTGATGCTCTGGACGCCAAAATTGTCCGATTTTTCACTGACAGCCCCCGGGCATCGGTACTGGAGGCTTCGCGAATCCTTGGGGTGGCCAGGGCAACGATCCAATCGAGGCTCGACAGGATGACCGGGGCCGGCGTGATCGGTTCGTGGGTTCCCCAGCCGGATCCAGCCAAATTCGGATTCCCGGTGGTTGCATTCTGTTCCCTGACCATTAATCAGGATCTGGGCCACGATGCTGTAGCCGAGGCGCTGGCAGCGATTCCCGAGCTGATCGAAATTCACACGGTCTCAGGGAGCTCGGACCTGATGGCGAGAATTGCTGCACGGTCCAACCCGGACCTTCAGCGGGTGCTGGATGCGATGATCGCAACCAGGACAGTGCAGCGGGCCTCGTCGGTTATAGTCCTCAACACCCATTTCCAAGGCAGGACCCTCAGTCTGCTGGAGTCGGCAGCTTCCACCAGGCCGGAATAGCCCACAGTTCCTGCTAATGGGCGGCTCCGCCGAAACATTTTGATTCCGGGGGCCGCCGCCGTAGAATTAGTTTTGGTCAAGATGACTATAACTAAAACGGCGTTGGTGAGAAGGGGGAGGGCGGATGTACACCAGTTCAGCGAACGTTGCCGAGCGTCAGACGGCGCCCCCCTCACTTGCTATCTCGACTGTCATCTTTGCCCTCCGGCCCAGTGAAACGTCGGGCCGGCCCACGCTCTGGATGCCCTTGGTGCGCCGCATCCGCGAGCCCTTCAAGGGCCTGTGGGCCCTCCCTGGAGGACCGCTGACCCACACTGAGTCCCTGCAGGATGCGGCGTCGAGGAATCTGCGGGAGACAACAGGCCTGGCCCCAAGCTACCTGGAGCAGCTATACGCCTTTGGTGGCCTGCACCGATCGCCCAGCCAGCGGGTTGTCTCGATCGTCTACTGGGCGCTCGTCCAGCCCACCGAAGCTGCACTCGCCGACGAATCCGAGAACGTCAAGTGGTTCCGGGCAGACCGCCTCGGGGAGCTCGCCTTCGACCACAACGCGATCGTCGACTACGCCCTCTGGCGCCTGCGCAACAAGCTTGCCTACGGTTCCGTCGCCTACCACCTGCTGGGGGAGTACTTCACCCTGGCCCAGGTCCGGGAAGTATATGAGGCGGTGCTGGACCGCCAGCTGGACCCCGCCAACTTCCGCCGCCAGATCATGTCCACGCCGGAGATCGAAGAGACCGGTGAGTACCTCCAGGGCGGAAAACACCGCCCCCCACGCCTCTACCGCTTCACCGGCCGCCCCGGCCTTGACCCAGATAACAGGAGCACACCATGAGCAGCGTCAACACAGCAATCCAGCTGATCACGCGCGAGCAGGCCGAAAAGGGCGCACTGGCCACACACAACGGTGCAGGCAGCACCTGCAGCCCTGCACTTGCCAAAGGCCCGTGGGACTACGACCTTGCCGAGTCGCTCGCCGGCGTCCCCGCCTACGGCCCCGGAGCGTCCAGCGCGGATGTCGCCCCGGCCGCCACGCCCCGCCAGGGCCAGCTGCCGGAAGAATACAAGCTGGCCGGCGACGCCGAGCTGGATGCCCGAATCCGCGCCGCAAAGACGGCTCTGGGTGACCGCGCCGTAATACTGGGGCATTTCTACCAGCGCGACGAAGTCATCCAGTATGCGGACTTTGTCGGCGATTCCTTCCAGCTGGCCAATGCGGCGCTGACCAAACCCGACGCCGAGGCCATCGTCTTCTGCGGCGTGCACTTTATGGCCGAAACCGCAGACATCCTCTCGACGCCGGAACAGGCGGTCATCCTCCCCAATCTGGCCGCCGGCTGCTCCATGGCCGATATGGCGGACACCGACTCGGTGGAAGAGTGCTGGGAGCAGCTCGAGGAAATCTTCGGGACAGAGCCCGACGCCGACGGCCGGGTCCCGGTCATCCCCGTCACCTACATGAATTCCTCCGCAGCCCTGAAGGCTTTCTGCGGTGAACACGGGGGCATCGTCTGCACCTCCTCGAACGCCAAGACCGTCCTCGAATGGGCGTTCCAGCGCGGGCAGCGTGTCCTGTTCTTCCCTGACCAGCACCTGGGCCGCAACACCGCCAAGGCCATGGGTGTGCCGCTGGAACAGATGCCCATGTGGAACCCGCGGAAAGAACTGGGCGGCAACGCCGAACAGGAACTGCTCAATTCCCGCGTGATCCTCTGGCACGGCTTCTGCTCCGTGCACAAGCGCTTCAATGTGGCACAGATCGACAAGGCGCGGGCTGACTTCCCCGGAGTCCAGGTCATCGTCCACCCCGAGTGCCCCATGGAGGTGGTGGACGCGGCAGACTCCGCCGGATCCACCGACTTCATCAAGAAGGCCATCGCTGCAGCCACCGAGCCCACCACGTTCGCCATCGGCACGGAAATCAATATGGTGAACCGGCTGGCTGCCGAATACCCGCAGCACACCATCTTCTGCCTGGACCCCGTCATCTGCCCGTGTTCCACGATGTACCGGATTCACCCCGGCTACCTCGCCTGGGTCCTCGAAGAACTGGTAGCGGGCCGCATCGTCAACCGGATCACCGTTGCGGACGCCGTACAGGCGAATGCCAGGACCGCGCTCGAGCGCATGCTCGCCGCCAAGCCGTAATGACCCGGGCCCACGTAAAGCACACCCCGGCGGGCCGGCGGCTCATCGTCGTCGGAAGCGGCATCGCGGGGCTGTATGCCGCGCTCCTGGCCGCCGATGCGGGCGTGGACGTCGTGCTGCTGACCAAAGGAGCCCTTGCCGAAAGCAACACCTACTACGCCCAGGGCGGCATTTCCGCCGTCCTGGACCATCCGGCGCCAGGAGACACCGTGGCGGCGCACATCGCCGACACCCTCAAGGCAGGGTCCGGCCACTGCAATGAAGAGGCCGTGCGGGTTCTCTGCACGGAGGCGCGCCATGACATCGCCGGGCTCCGGCGCTATGGCGTGGACTTCGATATGGACCACGACGGCGGCCTCTCCCTGGGGCTCGAGGCAGCCCATTCTGCACCGCGCATCCTGCATTCCGGCGGCGACGCCACGGGCGCCGGGGTGGCGAATGCCCTGATCCGCGCCGTGCTGGCGCGTTGGGCTGACGGAACCATCCGGCTGATCGGGCAGGCCCGTGCCACCGCGCTGGTCCTGTCCAGGGGGAGGGTGACAGGTGTCGAGTTCATCCATGACCGCCGGAGGGAAAGTGTGGCGGGCGATACTGTGCTGCTGGCCACCGGCGGCGCCGGGCAGCTCTTCGCCCAAACCACCAATCCCGCAGTTGCAACGGCAGACGGGCTCGCCCTTGCCTGGCGTGCGGGGGCAGCCGTGGCCGACCTGGAATTCTTTCAGTTCCATCCCACCTGCCTCGTGCCCGTCGGAGAGACGGCTGATCAGGCGGTCGACCGGGATCCGCTGCTTATCTCCGAAGCAGTACGCGGTGAAGGCGCAGTGCTTCTCGATGCCAGAGGCCGCCGCTTCATGCCTGAATACCACGCGGACGCTGAACTGGCGCCCCGGGACGTGGTTTCTCGCAGCATCGCCCTCCACCTCGCCAAACTGGGAGACCCCAACGGCCACGTGTACCTCGATGCACGGTTGATTGAGGCGGCCAACGGCCCGGGTTTCCTGGAGAAGCGCTTCCCCACACTCAGCCAGCGCACCCGCGAAGCCGGCATAAACTGGGCCCGGGACCTCGTGCCCGTTGCTCCGGCCGCCCACTACTGGATGGGTGGCGTCACTACCGATCTCCACGCGCGGACCAGCGTGCCCGGACTCCTCGCTGCTGGCGAAGTGGCCTGCACCGGCGTCCAGGGAGCCAACAGGCTCGCCAGCAATTCGCTGCTCGAAGGGTTGGTTTTCGGACGGCGCGCTGTTGAAGGATTCCTTGGGCAGGACGACTCGGTTGGGGCGCCGTCCGACGCTGTTCCTCCGCTCGCTGTCTCGGCCGCTGGCGGCCTCCCCTTGACGCTCGCTTCCGGAACACCCTCGGACGACGTCGGGCAGCGCCGCTTGGGTGCCGCTTTGAAAACACAACGAGCGTCCGATTGGGATGGTGTAGCTGTTTCTGAGCCGTTCTCTCGGGATGCTCTTCGGCGGTTGATGACTGCCAAGGCCGGGGTGCTGCGGAATGGGGTGCTTTTGCGGGAGGCGGAGCTGGTGCTGGAAGCCTGGGCCGCCGTCGTCCGTCCTGAATGCGTTCCTGGTACAGATGATCCGCAGTCCATCGAGGACGCCAACCTGCTGCTGGCCGCGCAGCTGCTGGTGCGCGCCGCGCTGGAGCGCCGGGAATCCGTGGGAGCCCACTACCGCAGTGACAGCCGTCTGCCCGAGGGTGGCATTGACGATGCCGGCGCCGAAGAATTTCAAGAGACCTACCGAATGCGCCCGAAAGCGAGCCTCGTCCATGACTAAAGCCTCTAAAGCCTCCAGGATTGGGCTGTCCCTTCCGTCGGCCCCCGTGCGGGAAATCCTGGAACGGGCCTTCGCCGAGGACGCGCCAGCCGGCGACATCACCTCACAGCTGCTGATTCCGGCCGAGGCGCAGGCCACGGCCGTGCTGAACGCCCGAGTGCCCGGCGTCTTCAGCGGCGCGACCGTGTTCCGCGACGCCATGCTGCTGATCGATCCGGACACGGAAGTGGAGCTGCTGCTCACGGACGGTGAAGCGTTCGACGCCGGTACCAGCCTTGCGCGGGTCAGCGGCAGGGCCCGCTCGGTGCTGCTGGCCGAACGCGTCGCCCTCAACCTGGTGCAGCGGATGTCCGCCATCGCCACCAAAACCGCGGAATTCGTGAAGCTGGCAGAAGGCACCTCCGCCCGGATCACGGACACCCGCAAGACAACTCCCGGGCTGCGTGTGCTGGAACGGTTCGCAGTCCGTTGCGGCGGCGGCGCCAACCATCGGTACAGCCTGTCCGACGCCGTGCTGGCCAAGGACAACCACCTTGCCGTCATGACAGGAGGGGACCCCGCCAGGCTCACGGAACTCCTGGCCGCGGCGAAAGCGCAACTCGGCCACACCACGCACTTCGAAGTGGAGGTGGACAGCATGGAGCAGATTGAACCGGTACTGGCCGCCGGCGTGGACACCATCATGCTGGACAACTTCACGGTGGATGAGCTGAAAGCCGGCGTTGCCCAGGTTGGCGGCCGCGCCCGCGTGGAGGCCAGCGGCAACGTGAACCTGCAGACGGTGGCGGGGATCGCCGCCACGGGCGTGGACGTGATCTCCGTCGGCGGGCTCACGCACAGCGTGGCCGCTCTGGACCTGGGCCTCGATGTCGAGCTGGCCGTGGATTGAGGACGCCATGATCTTCCTTGACGCCGCGGCCACTACGCCCGTCCGGCGCGAAGTGCTGGACGCCATGTGGCCCTACCTGACTGGCGAGTTCGGCAACCCGTCCAGCCATCATTCATTGGGCGAAGCCGCCGCGAATGCGCTCGCAAGGGCGCGGGCAGTTGTTGCCGGCGTGCTGGGCTGCAGATCCGGCGAAGTGACGTTTACCTCGGGCGGCACGGAGGCGGACAACCTGGCCGTGAAGGGCATTGCGCTGGCGCGGCAGGCCACTGAGCCGATGCTGAACAGGGTGGTGATCAGCGCCGTCGAACATCCCGCCGTTGAGGAATCGGCCCGGTATCTGGAGCGGTTCCACGGTTTTGCGGTGGACGTGGTTCCAGTGGACGGGACCGGACGGGTGACGCCGGAGGCCCTCGCTGCCGTGCTCCAGCCAGAGACTGCGCTGGTCAGCGTGATGTACGCCAACAACGAGGTAGGCACTGTGCAGCCGATCGCCCGGCTCGCGGCGCTGGCGCGTTCGCGGGGCATCCCTTTCCATACCGACGCCGTGCAGGCTGCCGGCTGGCTGCCCCTGGATGTCACGACGCTGGGGGTGGATGCGCTGAGCATTTCAGGCCACAAGCTCGGGGCACCCAAGGGCTGCGGTGTGCTCTATGTCCGCGGCCGGACGCGGATCGAGCCGCTTGTGCACGGCGGTGGCCAGGAACGGGGGCGCCGCTCCGGGACGGAAAACGTGGCAGGCGCCGTGGGCCTGGCCAACGCCCTGACACTGGCACAGGCCCAGCAGACGCCGGCCGCGGAACGCGTCGCTGCCCTTCGGGACAGCTTCATCGGAGCGGTGCTGAGCACCGTTCCCGGGGCTGTGCTTACCGGGCACCCCACCGAACGGCTGCCGTCCGTGGCGTCATTCTGCTTCCCCGGCACCAGCGGGGAATCGGTGCTCCTGGAACTGGAACGGCAGGGCGTGGTGTGCTCGAGCGGTTCGGCATGTGCCGCAGGTTCCGATGCGCCCTCTCCTGTCCTGACCGCATTGGGCATCGAGGCGGACGTGGCCCAGACGGCCGTGCGCTTCAGTTTCGACTCCACCGTCAGTGGCGCAGAGCTGGAGGCGGCCGCGCAGGCGATCCAAACTGCCGTTGCCAGCGTCCGGACATTGGGCCGCGGCTGACCCGCAGGGGTCCTACCGGTGGCGGGCGCGGCGGAAGATCCAGTGCCGCAGCATGGTGAAGCGGACGGCGGTTGCCACGAAGCCTGACAACGTGGTGGTCCAGAGTTCATCGGCCACCGTGGCGTCAGGATTCAGCCAATGCAGGACTCCCAGGCTGCCGCCAGTGAGGACCAGGGCCACCGCGATCACGAACAGGCCGTTCACATGGTCGCGGGCCATCCTGCGCTGCTCGGTGATTTTGAACGTCAGTCTGCGGTTCAGTGCGGTGTTCATCAAGGACGTGACGATAAGGGCGGCCGCATTTGCCAGCTGCGGCCCCAGCCAGGGACGCAGCACCGCGTATAGCGCCAGGGATGTGGCCGTGCAGACGATGCCCACGCCCGTAAAGCGGATGAGTTGGCGGATTACCGGAAACCGGAGCATTCCACGGTAATGCCTGGTCGCCGGTGCCCGGCGCGGTGCTTCACCGAGCCGGGGCTGCTGGGTCAGCTGGTGGGCGGGCGCAGCAGGGGATTCCATGGGGTCAAGCCTGACACATTAGGCTGTGAAACCCCTCGCCGGCGCAGCTTCACTATCTTCCAGACTGTCCCGAACCCGCTGGTGAAATCTCTGGAGCGGGGTGATATTCAGTACAGTTCGCCCGCCCGAATGTCGACGGCAAGGCGGTTGGACGGTCCAGCGAGCGGGCAGGTCCAAGCCTCGTTGTAGGCGCAGGATGGGTTGTACGCAAAGTTGAAATCCAAGACAAATTCCGCGCTCGGACCGGAGCCATGGACGCCGTGGAAGGCGCCCTTGATGGTGTCCAGCAGGTACCGGCCTGCGCCGTAACTGCCGCCGGGCTGGCCCGCAGTGGCATCCCGGAAGGGAACAAAGATCCCGCCGCCGTAGCCGTGCAGCTTCCAAACGGCCAGCTGGCCCATCTCAGGAAGGTCGAAGGTGCCTAGCCGGACAAACCGCACCACGCCGTCGGTGGCTGTTTCCACATTCAGCTCGCGGCCTGCCCCTTCCTTCGTCAGCGGCACGTGGAAGCGGTAGATAGGATCGTAGTCTGCAGTCTTCAGCCCGGAAAAGCGGGCTTTATCCTGTTGCGTCAGCGCGGACGCCGCGTGGGTTGCGAACATGCGGTCGCGTTCCTGCCGCCAATATGTGTGTGCCTCTGATGGACTTTCCACGGCAATCCTGCGGACGGTGTCGTACATGGCAAAGGTCCGTAGCCGCCAGTCGGCAATGTCGATGGCGGAGATGTCCGCCAGGCTGTCTTCGGCCGCGCCGTACTGCTCATCCGCCATATCCCCAAGCCTAGTCCCCTCCGCGCCCGCTCCCGGTCAGGAGGCCGACACACCGGGAGTGGCGGCCCCCTGTGGGTAGAACGGATCGCAACCGGCGCCACCCATGTCCAGTCGACTAATGCTCGCCAGACCCGCTCATAGGCTCCTGGATCGGTCAGCGTGGATTTGCCGTGTGCTCGGACAGGAAGTCGAAGGTCTTGTCCCGCGCCTCACGGGCCTCTGCAAAGTCCAGATGGAATTGATACTCGTGAGGTAGTGCGGGTTCGTGATTAGCGCCCCAAAACAGTTCCGTCACCGGGACACCCGCAGCCCTCAGCCTGTTGCTGTACGGAACGGACTGCAACCAGGTGAGGCCGTCGCCGTTGCCCCCACTGATGAAGGTTGGAGGAAGGTCACCCGTCACGAATTCAACTGTGGACATGGTGCTGCCGGCGTAGGTGTCGGACCAGTCTTTGGTACCGGTGTAGGCCCACAACGCGGTTTTGAAGCCCCAGGCTGCAATTCCATTCAGATCCGCCATGGCCTGCAGATCATAGACCCCGCAATGGAGGATCGTTGCGACAAGTTCCTGCTTTTGAAGTGCGGGCTCCAACCCGAGCAGATTCGCGTATTCAGGGTTGACTGTCAGGGTAGCCATCTGGCTGGCCAACTGCGCGCCGGCAGAATCTCCGGCCAGCACAATCCGGCTGGAATCCACCTGCAGATCGCCGGCATGCGCCTTGATGTACGCGAGCGCCTCATTGATGTCCTGAACGGCAGCCGGGTAAACCGCCTCGGGGGCGATCGGATAGCCGATGCCTATAGTTGTGTAGCCTTGGGCCGCCAGGATCCGAAGATAAGGTTCTACGTCGCTCTGTGCGCCGGAGACCCACGCGCCGCCATGGATCCATACGATCGTGGGAAGGGGGCCCGTGGCGCTCTCCGGGGTGAAAACGTCGAAAGTTGCGCCGGGTTTATAGACGACTCCGCTGCGTGTCCGCAAGGGAGTATCCGGAACGTACGGCGTCATCTCGTCAACAGTGGACTCGGCCCCACGCCCGAAAACACTGCGAATTACGAGCGCGGAAGGCCAGGGCGTGGCCGAAACAGCGATGAGGACCACCAGGACCAGGACGACGAAAAGATCCCTCTTCCGAAGCCGCACCGACCGGCGCACCTTCGATGCTGCCTTTAGCCGGGAAGCCCCTGCTTTTAAACCGGAAGATCCTGCCAGGGCTGTTCGCAATGATTCCTGCTCACGAGTACCAGTTTGCGTCGATTCCAACGAACCCATAACAAGCTCCCCCCATTGGCCCCCGTTTTGACCATGCTAAGGCCTGGCTTCACGGATGCATCACTTTCCACAACTATGCTGTCTCCATGACACGGAAGGCAACGGCAGGCAAAGCCACGTTATTCGGGCTGCGAATCGCGGCTTTACTGATCGCTGGCGGACTCGCCGCCGGGTGCAGCAACCAGGGCAACGCGCAGCCCTCCTGGACGGCGCAGCCGGACACGTCCGCGGCGGCCAGTTCCGCCGGCTCAACGGGAACACCGGGCTCCGCAGCCTCAGACCCGGCGGCGGGGGCCGCAACAGCAGGCCCAACGACGGGTGGGCCCACAACGGCGCCCGCCTCCCCTGGACCCGGAGCAACGGCGTCCGCCTGGAAGACCTTCTCGGATCCCGGCAAGACGGTCAGCTTCGAGCTGCCGGAGGAGTGGATCGCCCAATCCCTCAGCCCTGAGGAAGGGACCCTGGCCGGGGCATTGAGGATCGAGGTGAAGAAGCAGGACGGCACGTTTGTCGCGGCCCTGCGGACAGGACTGCCGCCGTCGGCGTCCGAGTGTGCTGAAGCGGCACGCCGGCCCTACACGGTTGTCAGCAGCGTGCCTGTGGAAGTTCCCGCGCTGGCGGGGGAGGGCACCATAGCCCCGCATGTCGTGTTCCGTGTGATCCAGGGCTACCGGTACTTCGGCTCGTACGGCATCACCAACATCGTGGGCGGGGCAGACGGGCAGGCGTGCGAGCTGCGCAACGTTGTCCGCGGTCCGGACGGAAAGGGTGATTATTCCTTCGGTGACGTGGGAGCGCTCAAGGCGTTTGCCCCGGATGAGAAGGTGGCTCCCGCCAAGGCCTATGACACCCTGGACCAGGCGGCCAAGTACGTGGCCGAGAGCGCTGAATTCGCTAATGTCCAACGGATGCTAATGTCTCTGAAGATCAAGAACTAGTCCCGCTGCCGGTCCTCAATACCGGGCCGGAACAGCGGCTGTTCCGCACCACCTCACCCCCGGAGATACATGGAACGCACCGTAGCTGCCCGCCTGGTTTTCAGGACAGTGGCCGAGACCAAGGCAGCCCTGGCCATAGCGGTGGCCAGGAACCCCGGCTACACCTCGCTCGACGAAGCCCTGTCTGTCACTGTGGGCGGGGAGCCCGTCCGGCTGACAGAACTGCCGGACCACCACGGCGGCCGGCTCCACTATATGGAGTTTGCCGATCCCTCTGAGGTCACCGTCGATTATTCCGCGACCGTGACAGGGCAGGCGGTCCCCGAGGAGGCAACGCTGGACGAGCTCATCCGCTACGTTCGGCCTAGCCGCTACGCCGAATCGGACCGGCTCCTGCCCACCTCCTACACGGAATTCGGTGGGCTGCACGGTGAGGAACTGCTCCATGCCGTGCGGAATTGGGTCCACGGTGAGCTGAGGTACATCAGCGGTTCGTCGCGGGGGACAGATGGGGCTGTGGAGACACTCCTGAACCGTCGTGGAGTATGCCGCGACTTCGCCCACCTGGCCATCGCCCTGCTCCGCTCAAAGGACATCCCGGCCCGTCTTGCGGCTGTATACGCCCCGGGGTTGAGCCCCATGGATTTCCATGCTGTGGCTGAGGCGTACGTGAACGGAGCGTGGCACATCATCGACCCCACAGGGCTTGCCCCGCGTGAGTCGATGCTCAGGATCACTGCGGGACGGGACTCTGCCGACACAGCCTTCCTGTCCACTGTGGGTGGCAGCCTGACGTTGAACCAGATGAGCGTCACCGCTGTGGTGAACGGCAACCTGCCGCTCGAAGATCCTGCCAGGCTGGTTGTGTTGGCCTGACGGGCTGCCCCGGGCCTAGCTGGCCGGCTGTTTGGCCGGCCGCGCACCCACGGAACTGCGGAGCTTCTCGGTCAGGCGCTTAAGTTCCCTCTGCTCGGCAGCAGTCAGGGCGGGGCCCATGAGTACGGAGATGTCCCGGACGTGCTCGCGGCCTATGTCCTTCTGGAGTTCCACGCCCTCTTCCGTCAGCTTCAGCAGCACGCCGCGGCCGTCCTCAGGGGCCGGCATCCGTGCGACGAGGCCGCGCTTCTCCAGCCGCTCCACGAGCCTGCTGAGGCTCGACTGGCTCAGCAGGACTTGGTCGTTCAGTTCGTTCAACCGCAGCCAACCCGAGGGGCACCGGGAGAGGGTGAAGAGGACGTCATACTCGTTGAGGGCCAGTTTCCGAAAGGCGGGTCCGGCCTGGAGTTTCCTCATTACTGCTACCTGCGCCCTGAACAGCGACTCCCACGTCTCAGCCGCAAGGCGCACGGGCGATTCGGATCCGGAGGCGTTCATCACGCCCCCGACACTGCGGTTTCGGCCGGAGTGGTTTCGGCGCTCTGTGCGCCCACCATCCCTGCAACGCGGTTGGCATGCGTGGGCGGGTCAGGAACATGGGCCGGCTTGAGGGCCGCGTACTCCTTGCGGAGGACCGGGAGGACTTCCTCGCCGAACAGGTCAAGCTGTTCGAGAACAGTTTTCAGGGGAAGCCCCGCGTGGTCGATCAGGAAGAGTTGGCGCTGGTAGTCGCCGAAGTACTCGCGGAACGTCAGGGTCTTCTCGATGACTTCCTGCGGGCTGCCCACGGTGAGCGGAGTCTGTGACGTGAAGTCCTCCAGTGACGGGCCATGGCCGTAGACGGGAGCGTTGTCGAAGTACGGGCGGAACTCCTTGACCGCGTCCTGGGAGTTCTTCCGCATGAAGAACTGGCCGCCGAGGCCAACGATCGCCTGGTCGGCCTTGCCGTGGCCGTAGTGCTCGTAGCGCTCACGGTAGAGGCCGATCAGCTGCTGGTAGTGCTCTTTAGGCCAGAAGATGTTGTTCGCGAAGAACCCGTCGCCATAGTAAGCGGCGACTTCCGCGATCTGGGGCGTGCGGATGGAGCCGTGCCACACGAAGGGCGCAACGCCGTCGAGCGGGCGGGGGGTGGATGTGAAGTTCTGGAGTGGGGTCCGGAACTTGCCGGACCAGCTGACCGTGTCCTCGTCCCAGAGCCGGCGCAGCAGGCTGTAGTTCTCAATGGCCAGTTCCACGCCGTCCTGGATGTTCTTGCCGAACCATGGATACACCGGTGCTGTGTTTCCCCGGCCCAGGACGAGGTCCACCCGGCCATCGGCCAGGTGCTGGAGCATGGCGAAGTCCTCGGCGATCTTGACCGGATCATTTGTGGTGATCAGTGTGGTGGCCGTGGAGAGTGTGATCCGCTCTGTCTGGGCTGCAATGTAGGCGAGTGTTGTGGTGGGCGACGACGAGAAGAAGGGGCGGTTGTGGTGCTCGCCGATGGCGTAGACATCCATGCCGATTTCCTCGACCTTCCTGGCAATCGCCACGGACGCCTTGATGCGCTCATTTTCGGTGGGCGTGCGGCCTGTGGTGGGGTCGGTGGTGATGTCGCTGACGCTGAATACGCCGATCTGCATGATGTGCCTTCCGTTGCGGGAGCTTTGCGGGCTTGATTCCACTATACCCGATTTACATGCATTTGCATGTACTGACGCATACAACGCAGTCCCGGCGAGAATATTCCCGTCAGTTAGGTGGCGTCGCCGGCGGCGGCCCGGCGTCCGCTGACCTTGGGAGTCATTCCGGTTGTCCAGTCGCGGAACTCGGCGTCGACGTCGTTCGCCGGGCCAATCTCCAGGCGCTCGTGCATGGCGCGGAGCAGCGACTTCTTTTCCCGCCGCCCCTCCACGAGCCGGTACAACACGGGAACCAGCACGAGAGTCAGGGCCGTGGAGGAAACCAGGCCGCCAATCACCACAACTGCGAGCGGCTGGGAGATAAAGCCGCCGCCACCGGTCAGACCGAGCGCCATGGGCGTGAGCGCAAAGACCGTCGCCAGGGCTGTCATCAGGATGGGACGAAGTCGCTGCCTTGCCCCGTGGGTGATAGCGTCCGCGACGCTCATGCCGGGAAGGCCGTTGCGCGGCTTCCGGTACTGGTTGATGAGGTCAATGAGCACAATTGCGTTGGTCACAACAATCCCCACCAGCATCAGCATGCCGATCAGGGAGGGTAACCCCAATGGAATGCCGGTCACCAGAAGCATCGCCACCGCCCCGGTTGCCGCGAACGGGACCGAGACGAGGAGGATCAGGGGTTGGACGAGGGATTTGAAGGTGGCCACCATGATCACATACACGATCGCGATCGCGGCCAGGAGCGCCAGCCCCAGCTGCCGGAAAGACTCTGCCTGCTGGGTGGTGGCGCCGCCAATCTCAGCCGTGACCCCGGGCGGCAGCTGGACATTGGCCAGGCGGGCCTGCACCTCTGTATTCACGGCGCCCAGGTTGGAGCCCGACGGCGTCACGGACACTTTGGCGGTCCGCTGACCGTTGCTCGCCGTGATGGACACGGGCACGTCCACCTGCTCCACCGACGCAATGCTGCCGAGGGTCACGGGTCCGCGGGCCGCCGGAAGCGGGATATTCCTCACGGCATCGAGGCTGGTGAACCGGGTTCCTGCGCCGACCTGGACGGGAAAGTCATCAGTGTCGATCCGGACGGTCCCGGCAGGGACAGGGCTGATGGTGGCCGCCAGGACTCCTGCCACCTGCTCTTCGTTGAGTCCGGCCGCGACAGTCTTTGCCCGGTCCACCTTGACCTGCACCACAGGCTGGCTGGCCGCAAGGTTGGTGGCCACTTCGCTGGTTCCCGGCACCCCGGTCATGGCCTTGAGCATGGCGTCACTGGCTTGGCGAAGGTCAGCGGAGGTCGCTGCCTTGAGGGTGATGTCTACGGTGGAGGATGTGCCGAAGCCGCCCTGCTGGGAGCCGACGGAAATCTTCCCGGCGTCCGGCACCTTGGCGAGCTCTGCCCGGACGGTGTCCTGCAGCCTGGCCTGGTTGGCCTTTTCATCTGTAACCACCGTAAAGGTGGAGTTGGACGCACCGGATGAAGTCAGGGCGGCAAAGCCTGTCTGGGCGTTACCTGAGGTGACCTGGACATTCTTCACCCCGTCGACGCGCCGGAGCACCTCTTCCAACTTTGTGGCGGCAGCGCTGGTATCCGCCAGGCTTGTTCCGGCCGGAAGCACCTGGCGGACGGTCATGCTGTTCTCTCCGGACCGGCCCAGGAGATCGGTCGCCAGCAGAGGCGTCATGGCAGCGGTACCGCCGAGGACCAGGGCGGCGGCTATCAGCGTCATTACGGGGTGCTTCTGGGTCTTTTCCAGAACGGGGAGGTATCCGCGCTGAAGCACGCTCTTCTGCTCAGCTTCCTGGGCCTTCGCCCGGGAGGCGGCAGCAGCCTCACGGGCATCAGCCTGCCCGGCAACGGATCCGGCGGGGCCTTTGAGGAACCAGTAGGCGAGGACCGGGACAATCGTCAGCGAAACGAGCAGAGATGACAGCAGTGCCATGGTGACCGTCAGCGCGAAGGGGCGGAAGAGCTCGCCGGCAAGTTCGCCCACAAAGGCAATCGGCAGGAAAACGGCCACGGTGGTCAGCGTGGAGGCGGTGATGGCGCCGGCGACCTCGCGGATGGCGGTCAGGATGGCGGTGACCTTGTCCTCGCCATAGCTGAGGTGGCGCTTGATGTTCTCGATGACCACAATCGAGTCGTCCACCACGCGCCCGATGGCGATGGTGAGCGCGCCGAGGGTCAGGATATTCAGCGAATAGCCCGTGGCCGTGAGTCCGATGAATGTGACCAGGAGGGACAGGGGGATGGACACCGCCGTGACCAGCGTGGAGCGGGCAGACAGCAGGAACACCAGGATGACGGCGACGGCAAAGCCCAGCCCCAGCAGGCCCTCGGTGGTGAGGTCCTTGATGGATTTCTCGATGAACGGCGCCTGATCGAACACGGCCGTGAACCTGGCGTTCGACCCCAGCTCGGCCTCAAGTCCGGCGAGCGAGTCCTTCACGGCATGCGAAATCGCCACCGTATCGCCTTCGGGCTTCTTGGTGACGGAAACGGCCAGGGTTTCCTCGCCGTTTGTCCTCGTGATGGAAGTCCGCGCGTCCTCCTTCAGATTGACGTCGGCGATGGTGCCGATCGTGGCGGCATCCTTCGCGCCTCCCAGAGGCAGGGCCTTGATGGCATCCAGGGAATCCACCGGGCTGCCGATTTGGAGCGACAGTGTCTTGCCTTGCTCTTCGACGCTTCCGGCAGGGATCAGCGCCCCGTTGTTGCTCAGTGCATCCCTGATCGACTGGATGGTGGCGCCCTTGGCGGCCATGGCGTCGGCACGGGGGAGAATCTCGATGTGTTGGGTGGCGCCGCCGGTCACATCGGCTCCCCGGACGCCGTCGATCTTCTGGAGCGAGGGCACGCTGAGTCGCTGCAGGTCCGCGTTCAGCTCGCTGAGCGGTTTGTCGGAGGAGACCGCGAGGAACACGATCGGGAAGTCGCTGATGCTGCCGGCGATGGCCTGTGGCTGGACGTCCTCCGGCAGGGAACGTTTGGCATTGGAGATTGCTCGGTCAATCTGGTTCCGTGCCCGGTCCAGGTTTGACCCGTAGGTGAAGACCATGGTGATCTGCGACACGCCATTGCGCGATGTGGAGGAGGTGGACTCCAGGCCCTCGACGCCGTTCAGCGCCTTTTCCAGCGGCGCGCTGACCTGCTTGTCCACCACCTCAGGAGAAGCCCCGGGCATGGCTGTCAGGACCGTGATCTGCGGGAACTCAATTGAGGGTATGAGTTCCTGCTTCAGCGATGACATCGTGATCACGCCGAACACCGACGCGAAGATGGTGACCAGCGCAATCAGGGCCCGGTTCGCAAGTGAGAGTTGTGCCAGCCGGAACATCGCGAAGCTCCTGTGGGTTGAGGGTCAGCGGGAGGCGGAGACGCTCTCCAGCTGCAGGGCCTTTGCCGTTGCACCCTCCAGCTCCGCCGCCAGGTCCGGGTTGTCATCGAGCTTGACGCCGTAGCCGGGCATCATGTCCTTGAGCTTGGACTGCCAGCCCTTGAAGCTCTTTGGGAAGGACTTCTGCAGCAGCTCGATCATGATTGGCACCGCGGTGGAGGCACCGGGGGATGCCCCCAGGAGGGCGCCGATGGATCCGTCGCGGCCGGCGATCACTTCGGTGCCGAACTGAAGCACGCCGCCCTTCTTCGGGTCTTTCTTGATGATCTGTACACGTTGGCCGGCGGTAATCAGTTCCCAGTCGCCGTCCTTGGCTTCCGGGTAGTACTCGCGGAGGGCCTCCACCTTGTCGCCGTGGCGCTTGGCCACTTCCTTGATCAGGTAGGCCGTTAGGTCCATGTTGTCCTTGGCTACGGCCAGCATCGGAATGATGTTGCTGGGCCGGATGGACAGCGGCAGGTCCAAGTAGGAGCCGCTTTTCAGGAAGTTGGTGGAGAAACCGGCGTACGGTCCGAACAGCAGCGAGCGCTTGCCGTCGACGTAACGCGTGTCCAGGTGCGGCACGGACATGGGCGGGGCGCCCACGGAGGCCTGGCCATAAACCTTGGCGCTGTGTTGCGCCGCAAGCGATTGGTCCGTGCAGCGGAAGAACTGGCCGGAGACGGGGAAGCCGCCGAACCCCTTGCTTTCCGGAATGCCGGAGGCCTGGAGCAGATGAAGTGCGCCGCCGCCGGCACCTACGAAGACAAACTTTGCGTGGATCTTCCCGTGTTCCCCGGAAGCCGGGTACTTGAGCGAAAGGTCCCAGCCGCCGTCGGAAGCCTTGGAGATGCCGGTGACGTCGTGGCCGTAATTGATCTCGACGCCGTTGTTCCCCAGATAGGTGGTGAGCTCCCGGGTGAGTGCCCCGAAGTCGACGTCGGTCCCTTCCGCAGCGCGGGTCGCGGCGATGCGCTGCTGGCGGTCGCGGCCTTTTACGATCAGCGGCGCCCATTTGGCGATCTGGGCAGGGTCCTCGGAGTATTCCATGCTGCGGAACAGCGTGTGGGGCTTGAGTGCCTCATGGCGCGTCCGGAGGAATTTGGTGTTGTCTTCGCCGATGACGAAGCTCATGTGCGGGACGGTGTTAATGAATCCCTTGGGCGATCCGATCAGCGACCGTTCCACGAGGTGGGACCAGAACTGCCGGGACAGCTGGAATTGCTCGTTGATGAGCAAGGCCTTGGAAGGGTCCACTGAGCCGTCTTTGGCTGCGGGGGTGTAGTTGAGTTCGCAAAGGGCGGCATGCCCCGTTCCTGCGTTGTTCCACGGGCCGGAGCTTTCAAGCCCGGGTTCATCGAGCCGCTCGAAAACGGAGATGCTCCAGTTCGGCTCAAGCTGCTTGATGAACGCCCCCAGCGTGGCGCTCATGATGCCGCCGCCAATCAGGACGACGTCGGCATTTTGGGTCTTGGAAATGAAGGTCACAATCAGTCTCCGATAGCAGCGGCTCTGGCTGTCACAGAATATCCCCGGGCAGCCCGCATACTGAAATTGGCCCTGCCAGTCAAGGCTTTAGCTGGACCTTTGTGAAAACTTCGTTTAAGACAGGCGACGCTGGGTAGCTCAGCACACGGTCCGACAGGGCAAGCGCAGAGATGGGGAAGGCAATGGGCACGGCCGGGATGGACGCCGCGATCTGCGCATTGATCGTGCGGTACTGGTCATCGCGTTCCTTGCCTTCGGGCATGCCGCGTGCCCGGTTGATCTTGGAGAAGACCTGCGGGTCCTGATAACCGAACTCGCCGTTCTTCTCGCCGAACAACGGTCCCAGGAAGTTGTCGGGATCCGCATAGGCTCCGTTCCAACCGAGCAGGTGGAGGGCATGGTCCCCGGGGGACTGGACTTTTTGAAGGTATCCGTCAGACCAGTCCACCGGCACGGGCTTGATGTTCAGTCCGACGGCGGTCAGTTGCCGGCTTATTTCGGCATAGACCTTTTCCGGTGTGGGAAGGTACGGCCGGGTGGCGTTGAGCGGGTAGTAGAACCTCAGTTCCTCACCCGCGTAGCCGGCGTCGGCGAGATAGGTTTTGGCCTTGTCCGGGTCGTGGCCAAGCGACGGGGCGTTGTTGTTGAATCCACTGATCTTGGGCGGGACGAACTGCGTGGCTTGAGCCGTGTTGTCGATGAAGAACTTGCGGATCAGGGTGTCTTTGTCGATCGCCATTTCGATCGCCTGGCGGATTTTGTCGTTTTGGAGGAGCGGCACGTCCTGGTTGATGCCCAGGTACATCACGGAGAACGGGTCACGCTGGACAATCTGCTTGCCACGTTTCACCAACTGGTCGAAGTTTCCCACGGTGACGGCGTCATACCCGTCAATCTTGCCGTCCAGGAGCGCCTGGAGGCGCGTCTCCGGGTGGTTGTAGGTGACAAAGTTGATCGTGGCAATCTGGCCCCGGCCGCCCCAATAGCCGTTGTTGCTGACCAGTGTGACGCCGGTGTCGTCCCACGCCGACAGGCTGAACGGGCCGGTACCCACCGGGCTGCTGGCAAATGCGGACAGCGGCTGGCCCCCGCGTGTCCGGTCCAGGACGTCGGCGGTGCCTTTGGCGAGCGCTGCCGGCGACGCAATGGCGAAAGCGGGAAGGGTCAGCGCCTGGAGGAAGGCCGTGAAGCGCTGGGTGAGGTCGATTTGTACTCTGTCTGGGGACAGGGCGGTGCAGCCCTTGAAGATCGACAGGGACGCGTCGTCGGAGTGGGCTTTGAACACGCCCCTGAACGAGCTTCCCGGGGCCTGCTTCCGGAGTGCTTCCGGGAAGGTGAACCAGCGGTTGAAGTTGGCGCACACGGCGTCGGCGTTAAAGGGGGTCCCGTCCTGGAAAGTGACGCCGCTGCGGAGAGTGAACGTGTACGAGCGGCCTTCATCGGATTCGCTCCATTCGGTGGCCAGCAGGGGAGTGGGCTTGCCCGTGGTCTGGTCCACCCCAACCAGGCCCTCGAGGATCTGCCGGGTGATGCGGTAGGACTCCACGTCGTTGGAGAGGGCAGGGTCCAGGCCCAGCGGCTGGGATGCTGTGCCGAAGTTGAAGGTGGCCGTGGGTGCGGCGTCAGCCGGTGTTGTGGAAGGAGCGGTGGACGAGGGCGACGGTGCCGGGACTCCCGTGCAGGACGTTGCCGTCAACGCGAGGAGAACGGCGCCGGTCTTGATCACCGTTCGCCGCGATGTACTGCTGGGCACTCGTTTATCACCTCTGGGCTGCTGGCCGGCACCGCGGACTGCGGACCGGGCCCAGTCTAGTTGACGGACCTTGATGCTCCCGGGCCCGGCACGAACTGAGGCCCGGTCAGCAATGACCGGGCCTCAGCATGCTCCTGGTGCTACTTAGGCATGAGCACCGAGTCGATCAGGTACACGGTGGCGTTGGCGGTGTGTACGCCGCCGCAGATGACGTTGGCGCCGTCGACCATCAGGGCGTCCTTGCTGCCGGTGACCGTCACCGAGCCGCCCTGGACGGTGGCGTGAGTGCCGACAATCTTGTCAGGAGTGATCTGGCCGGGGACCACGTGGTACGTCAGGATTTTGCTCAGGAGCGCATCGTCCGTCTTGAGGGTTTCGATCGTGGCGGCATCGATCTTGGCGAAGGCGTCATCCACCGGCGCGAAGACAGTGAATTCGCTGCCGTTCAGCGTGTCCACGAGGTTGACCTTCGGGTTCAGCTTGCCGGAAACGGCCGCCGTCAGCGTTGTCAGGATGGGGTTGTTGGACGCTGCGACGGCTACCGGATCCAGTGCCATGCCCGTAACAGATCCGGCGCCGCTGGGAACTTTGGCCGCGTAGCCGGCGCATCCTGCACCGACGAGGTCGCGGGCCGGGTCCATTGCGGCAGCCGAACTTGCTGATGGCGGCGGCGTCATGCTGGATTCGGACGGTGCGGCCGCCGGAGCGGACGAGTTCGGGGACGTGGCCGCGGTTCCACCGCAGGCGGTCAGGCTGAGCAGAGCTGCAACACCTGCAACGGTGAAGGTCGTGCGCGGGAATGACTGCATTTCGGTTCTCCTTGTTAGTGCCGATCTACTGGCCCTGCGACTGGCCTGGTGTCTGCCGCGTGGCCTGTTCCGACTGGTGGGCACCTGCCCTTGGCTGGTGTCTCAATGGGTATTCGGTCGCTGCAGCGGAGTGGATGGGTGGGACATCAGGAAGTTTTTTCGCGGCCGGAAGCCATTTCCCCAAATGCGCATGTGGCCTGCGGTTTAAACAGCGGAATCCCGGACCGATTGGTCCGGGATTCCCAGTTGCTGTTCTGTAGCTGTGCGCAAGGGGGGACTTGAACCCCCACGCCCGAAGGCACAGGAACCTAAATCCTGCGTGTCTGCCAATTTCACCACTCGCGCCCGACACCCGTAACACCGTCAAGGTAAGCCGCAATCAAACTTCGCGAAAACGTACGACGGCGGATGCCAGTTTCCATTGTAGCGTCGGGCTGGCGGGCATCCCGTCAGCCCGTACCGGGATGGCGTAACCGCTATTTGTCAAGCTTCAGGTCACGGCGGAGTTTTGCCACATGGCCGGTTGCCCGGACGTTGTACTGAGCCACTGACACTTTGCCATCCGGATCGACAACGATGGTGGAACGGATGAGCCCCTGGTAGGTCCGGCCGTAGTTCTTCTTCTCGCCCCAGGCGCCGTACGCCTCCGCCACCGCGTGGTCCTCGTCGGACAGCAGCGGAAAGCTCAGGGCCTCCTGGTGGGCGAAGGCTGCCAATTTGGCGACAGGGTCGGGGGAGATGCCCAGGACTTCGAACCCTGCAGCCTGAAGGGATGCCAGGTTGTCGCGAAAATCGCAGGCTTCCTTGGTGCAACCGGGGGTGGAAGCAGCCGGGTAGAAGTAGACGATGGTGCTGCGACCGCGCCTCGAAGCCAGGCTGACATCCTCGCCGTTGGAGTCCTTCAGGGTGAAGCCGGGCGCCTCGGCTCCGGTCATGAGTCTGTCAGTCAATGTTTATCTCCTTGTAGCAGGCCGGACACACCAGCTTAGTAAGCGCACTGGACCGGTGCTAATCGCCACTTGGCTATACTGCTGGTATGCCTGATATGGATCGCTGGCCCACGGGGCGCCTCTTGTCCACTGCGGCGCGCCTCGTTGAACACTCGTGGAATGAAAAGCTCGGCGCAATTGGATTAACCCATGCCGGTGTTATCGCCATCGAGGTTCTTGCGGCACAGGGCCCCATGACCCAAGCACAGCTCGCACAGTATGTGCGCGTCCAGGCCCAGACGATGGGTAAGACGTTGAGCCGGTTGGAAGCCCACGGCCATATTGCCCGCGTCCGCAGCACGTCGGACCGCCGAAGCCACGTCGTTTCCCTCACTGAGCGCGGGAAGGAAGCAGCAGCCGCTGCTGTGGAAATGGAGCGCTCGGTGCTTGCCGCGGCTTCCATCGATCCCGATGTACTTCGGCAGGAACTCCAGGCTGTGGTGCGGCAGTTGGCGCACCAGTTCGCTGCACCAGCCACCAGGGCCCTGGTGGACGAGGCTCCGTTGGCCTGAGGTCACGCTCCTCCGATTGCATAGAATGCTGAGGCGTACTGGTCGTCGGTGGACGCCGCCAGCTTGCCGCTGACACGCAACAGGGTGCCGCCCTTAAGATGGTGCCATTCGTTGCCGAACACGGGGCTGGCCTTCTTCAGGACGCCTTGGATCGAGTCGGATCGTTCCTGGGCGTCAGCGGCGTTGGCAAACACTTCCACCACAGCGCCACCGTCGATGCCGGTCCTCCCTTCGGCAGCCCCGGAATCTGTGATCCACGCAGCCGAGAGGTACTGGCCCGGCCGGCCCAGTAGCCTGCCGGTGTCCATGGCCTCAGTGAGGGTCGTGACCGCCGTGATCGTCGGGACAGCAGCCTTAAGCGCCGTTCCGACGGCGGTAGCGTCGGCCGCCCGCGTCGGAACTGGGGTCGGAGCGCGCGGTAAAGACGGCGTTGCGGTAACTGTCGCTGTGGTGCCGGGGACGGGTGATGTGGCACCGCTGCTGCCGGGCGAGCAGCCCGCCAGGAGAATTGCCGCGGCTCCCAGGGCGACAAGTTGTATGCCCATGTGATTGATTCTAGGACCAGGTCGGCCTCGGGTTCACCGCGTGGACGCCACGCGCAGCACCTGCTTCGACACCGTGGAGTCGCTGGGTCTCTCGTAAATTGGGAGGAGGCCGCCCCAAATACTGGCGGCCTCATTTTGGTCTTGCTGGGATCTAAAACGCCTCTTTGGCGAGAGCCTTCGTTTTCTGCGGTGTCGGACGGCCCAGACGTTCATCCAATGCCACCCGCAGCTTTGCGGCCGCGACTTGAACCCGGTGGTCGGCGGCGGCAGAATTCTCAGTGGAGGCATGGCGGCGAGCGCGGACCTTCTTCTGTTCCGGTGTGCTGGTGCTCATGGCCTACCCTCCTCGATGTCTTCGCTGGTGGTTCCATTGTCGCCGATGTTGTCATCGGAGTCCATGACTCCCGTCTCGTCGGAGGTCTCCTGCTCATCGTCGCTGTCGGAGGTCCCGTTGACCGCCTGCCACGCGATGTCGAGCAGTTCAAGCTCTTCTTTCCTGGCAAGTTCACTGCGGGTTAGTACCGCCAGGGCCGCCAGGCCGAGTGCCTTCGTGTTTCTATCCGAGGCCAGGGCCTGATCCAACGCCCATTGCGTGCGCCTCCACCATTCAGCCCGGCTGTCGGCGTCGGTCTTCTGCTGCAGGGCCTGCCTGTCGGATTTTGAACGCTGACGCAAGGTGAACCAGGCGACGAGGGCACCGAGCAGTATCGCCAACGGACCCAGGGCCGCAACGATTTGCCACCACTCGGCGGGGCCGGAGTGGACGAAGACATCAAGCGGTGTCGGGGACGGTGTCGGATTCACTGGACCAGCCTAGGACCTGGCGCGGACACTTCCGGGGTATCAGAACCGTGTCCCGCTCTGGCGGGGTCCTCCTGCTTCGCGCGGCGACGAAGAAGAAGCTGCAACTGGTGAACAGGAAAATCACCAAGCCCAGCACCAGCGGCCCCAGGAACTCTTGAGCTCAGGCGCTTGCGACAGTCGCGGGGGGTTGACGCCCGAGAAGCGCGGTCCTAGGCTCCGACTAACGCGTCACCTCCAAACCATTTTGCGTACTTTTTTGTAGTGGAGCTGCCATGATTCTCGTCGTCGGTGCCACCGGTGATCTCGGCAGCCGCTGTGCTAGGCGGCTACGCTCCGAGGGACAGCCAGTCCGCTGCCTTGTAAGGGGGAGCGAGGGCGAGGTAGTTTTGCGCGGTGTCGGCGCCGAGGTAGTGCGTGGCGACCTGACGGTACCTGCCAGCCTTAGGGCTGCATGCGAAGGCGTCGACACCGTGATCGCCACCGCAACGGCAATCGCTCGGCGTCTTGATGGGTCCAGCTCTTCGACGATCCGTGAGGTAGACGAGGAGGGCATGAGTTCCCTGGTCGATGCCGCGGAAGCCGCTGGCGTTCGCCGCTTCGTCTATCTTTCCTTCTCCGGGGTTGACGGGGCCATCGGCACACCACTTGAGCAAGCCAAGCTTGCGATCGAGAAACGCCTGGGCGCCTCGTCTATGCAGACGGTCATCGCACGCTCGGACGCTTTCCAGGAAGTCCACCTCGCGCCGATGGGACGCTTTGACATTGCCGCCGGAAAGGTAGCCATAATCGGCAGAGGCGACACAAAGAGGCGCTGGGTTGCTACGGAGGACGTTGCTGCTTTGCTTTGCGCGTTAGCGCTCGAGCCTGCTCCGCCAGCGCTTATAGAGTTCGGAGGCCCCGAGGCCCTGACGAAGAATGAGGCCCTCGCGATCGCTCAAGACCTCACCCACCGCAAGATGAAGGTTCAGCGCATGCCGCGCCCCGTAGCCCACCTTGCCGTGCGTTTACTCAAGCGCCGCAACGACGCGCTGGCCTCCGCCCTGGGTGCCGGGCTGCTCCAGGACCTGCAGGAGGCCACTTGGGACGACACGGCCCTGCGCCAGCGGGGGATCAACGCTAAGTCGGCCACGGACTTCCTTCGAGAGCAGGCTAACCAATTTAGGTAGTGGACGCGGTTGTCAGCAAGAGGTGTGGCACGTCGTCCAAAGTCGGCTGATCCGCCTCTGCAGACTGCAACCAGACCGCTTACCACCAGTGTGGTCGCTAAGGTGGCGGACATACGGCTTTGATGCCAGCAGGCCACCCGGCAGGCTATTTCGAACGTTCGGCGAAGTAAATATGCCGTACATATCCCTCGGCCTGATGTGGGCAAAGCGAAACCCCGCCCTCATGGCTTTAGGCCAATGAGGGCGGGGCTTCAGTGGTGCACCCCCCGGGACTTGAACCCGGAACCCATTGATTAAGAGTCAATTGCTCTGCCAATTGAGCTAGAGGTGCATCTTTGTTTTGATCGCCTGGGGCCTTTTTTCTTTCCCCGTTGATCTCCGCAACGACATGAAACTCTACACGAAGTTTCAGCCCAAGTGAAATCGATGCGGGGGGTCCGCCGCAGGCTCATCCGGGTGGCGCCAGCACCACTACAAAGTCAGGGTTTTGGTCGTTGGTGAGCAACCAAAATCCGCCGTCCGGCGTCCGCACAACGTCCCGGATCCGGCCGTACTGCCGTGTGAAATAGGCCACAGGGGCGCCTGCGTCTTCGCTGTCCAGGGGAACCGTCCACAGCCGTTGGCCGCGAAGGGCGCCGAGGTAGGCCGTGGATCCTGCGATTTCGAGTCCACTGGGTGACGAGTCCGCCGTGGATGGCCATACGGCCTTGGCGTCGCGGAATTCCTCCCGGTGAGGGGCGCCCGTCACGGCGGGCCAGCCGTAGTTGCCGCCTGGAACGATCAGATTCAACTCATCGTTCACGTCAGGGCCGAATTCGCTGGCCCAGAACCTGCCTGCACTGTCCCATGCCAGCCCCTGCACGTTCCGGTGGCCCAGGCTATACACGGCGTTGCCAAACGGATTCCCGGGGGCCGGCTTACCCTCATGCGTCAGCCTCAGGATCTTCCCGCCCAGGGCATTGGGGTCTTGCGGCTGTTCACGGCGCTGGGAATCGCCGGTGCCCACGTACAGGAAACCATCCGGGCCGAACCTGATCCTTCCGCCGTTGTGCGTGGACGCTTTGGGAATTCCGGTAAAAATAACGTCAGGGTCTCCGAACGACAAGGATCCTTCAGCCTTTTCCTGGAGTTTCACCCGTGCGATCCGGTTGTCCTGGGCCGCGGTGAAATATAGATACAGGTATTTGTCGGAGGCGAAATCGGGGGAGAGGGCAAGTCCGAGCAGTCCCCCTTCCCCAGCCGGGACGACGCCGGGGACCTGGCCGATCGTGGCTGGCTTGCCATCGCGGACCGTCTTCAGCCGGGCCGAGCCCCGTTCGGAGATGATGGCGGTGCCGTCTGGCAGGAAAACGCCTGCCCAGGGAATCTCCAACTGAAGGTCGAGTTTCTTCACTACTTCGAGCGGTGTACTGCCTCCCGTGCTGATGTTGGTGCTGCTGCCCGTCGGCGGACCATTTCCGTCGCCTGTGCAGCCGGACAGCAGTAGGCTAAAGCACGCTGTCCAGGCGGCGGCAGGGTGCCTGCGGGAAGGCGAACCATCAGAGCCGGTTCCGCCTCGGGGCCCGGAACCCTGCGGCCTCCGCATGGGCCGCTGACTCAAACCAGACTTCGGCCCTGGTCTGCTCATAGTCCGGGTGCCCCTCCTCGTAATAGACCATGGATCCGGCGTCCCCTTTGACGGTGTAGTCCGCGGGGCCTCTGCCATTGGGGCCCGGCGAGGCCGATCCCTGGCCGTACGGCTGATCCGCGGCAAGATGGCCGACCGGTTCGGCACCTGTCCCGTGGGCCCCACCGGCCGCTGCAGGTTCCTCCGTATGGCTGGCAGCCGTTTCAACCGCCGCTGATGACTGTGTGCGGTCCATCGTCTCGGCCTCCGGCGCGTTGTCCGGAACGCCGGGCGCCGCGGCGGCGCCGCCCGGAACGTCAGTCCGCGTCACTGCCTGCGTCTGGGTTAACGCGGGGCCCAGAGTGCTTTCGTCGGCACTTTCGCCTGCGGCTGATTCAGCGCCCGGAAGGGTGGGGGTATGCGGGCCGGTGTACTCCGGGTGATGGACCTGGGCCGCCGGGACAGATGATCCGTCGGTTGTTCCCGCGCCCTCGCCAGACTGCGGATAGTCCGCATGTGGCGCTGCCGGAGACTCGCTGGCTTCGGACCACTGGGTCTCCCACTCTGCCGCGTCTTCCTGAGTGCGGGCGCTTTCCTGCCTGCTGGAGTCCTCCTCCAGGCGAGGAGTGTCCTGTCCAGCCTGATCCTCCCGGGCGGGGGATGCCTGGCCGTCAGCCGGGACCTCCCCGGGGGCGCCGACGCTGGCGCCTGCAGACCTGGGGGCCGGTTCGGTTGCCAAGCCTGGCGCCGCGGCGGACACCACGGGCCCGTCATCGGCAGTCGTTGGGGAAACCGGTTCGGCGGGCCGTCCGAATCCTGCCGCACTGGGGATTCCCGCAGTGGCTGCCGCGTCGGCGGAGGCCGCCGCGCTGCCGCCAGCCATGGCACCGTCTGCTCGGATCGCATCGCCTTGGGCTGAAGAACCGGCCTGGTCCTGCCTGCCGGCGCCGCTGTTCCTGGCGGAGCTGCTGCGGTTCAGCAGCCACCAGACAACTCCGACTATCAGCACGATGACGATGATCCAGAAGACAAAATCCATAACAGAGCCCTTCGGTCCGGATGGCGAGGTTGCCGTTCCCTGACGGTACGTCGGCCCGAACCTGCATGTCTAGGTTCGGCGCCGCGCGCCGCCGGCGATAACAGGCTCGGAACGCCGGAGTCATGCGGGTGATTTTGCACACGCCAATTCAGGCCAGACACTCATGCTTCTCAATATATGAGACGAGAGTCCATTCCTTGATCGAAATATTCAAGCAATTGGGCTTCACGGACCGGTCCGTGTCGTTGGCCTCCCGATCTGAGTCATAGACTTTGACCCATGAGTGAGGACACCCTGATCGCGACCGACAATAAGCCTGACATCAAGCCCCGCAGCCGGGTCGTCACCGACGGAATCCACGCCGCCCCCGCGCGCGGCATGTTCCGCGCGGTCGGCATGGGCGACGACGACTTCGCGAAGCCCCAGATCGGCGTTGCGAGCTCCTGGAACGAAATCACTCCCTGCAATCTTTCCCTGAACCGGCTGGCACAGGGCGCCAAGGAAGGCGTCCACGCCGGCGGTGGGTTCCCCATGCAGTTCGGCACCATCTCCGTCTCGGACGGTATCTCCATGGGCCACGAAGGTATGCACTTCTCCCTGGTTTCCCGCGAAGTCATCGCCGACTCGGTGGAGACCGTGATGCAGGCTGAGCGGATCGACGGCTCCGTGCTCCTGGCCGGCTGCGACAAGTCCCTCCCGGGCATGCTCATGGCAGCCGCACGCCTGGATCTTGCCAGCGTATTCCTGTACGCGGGCTCCATCATGCCCGGCTGGGTCAAGCTCGAGGACGGCTCCGAGAAAGAAGTCACCCTGATTGACGCCTTCGAAGCCGTGGGCGCCTGCGCCGCCGGCAAGATGAGCATGGAAGACCTTACCCGGATCGAAAAGGCCATCTGCCCGGGCGAAGGTGCCTGCGGAGGAATGTACACGGCCAACACTATGGCCTGCATCGGCGAGGCCCTGGGCATGTCCCTGCCCGGCTCGGCCGCACCGCCCTCGGCAGACCGCCGTCGTGACGAGTTTGCCCGCAAGTCCGGCGAAGCAGTCGTCAACCTGCTCCGCCTGGGCATCACCGCACGGGACATCATGACCAAGAAGGCGTTCGAGAACGCCATCGCGGTCACCATGGCCTTCGGCGGCTCCACCAACGCCGTCCTACACCTGCTGGCCATCGCACGTGAAGCCGAGGTCGAGCTCACCCTGGATGACTTCAACCGCATCGGAGATAAGATCCCGCACCTCGGCGATCTCAAGCCGTTTGGCCGCTACGTCATGACGGACGTGGACAAGATCGGCGGCGTGCCGGTCATCATGAAGGCACTGCTCGACGCCGGATTGCTGCACGGCGACTGCCTCACCGTGACAGGCAAGACCCTCGCCGAGAACCTTGCGTCCATCAACCCGCCGGACCTTGACGGCAAGATCCTGCGGGCCCTGGACAACCCGATCCACAAGACCGGTGGCATCACCATCCTGCACGGCTCCATGGCTCCTGAAGGTGCCGTCGTGAAGAGCGCCGGCTTTGACGCGGACGTCTTCGAAGGTACCGCCCGCGTGTTCGAGCGCGAGCAGGGCGCCCTCGATGCCCTGGACAAGGGTGAAATCCATGCAGGCGACGTCGTCGTGATCCGCTACGAAGGCCCCAAGGGCGGACCGGGCATGCGCGAAATGCTCGCCATCACCGGCGCCATCAAGGGCGCCGGGCTTGGCAAGGACGTCCTGCTCCTCACGGACGGCCGTTTCTCCGGCGGAACCACGGGCCTGTGCATCGGGCACGTTGCCCCGGAGGCTGTCGACGGCGGCCCTATCGCCTTCGTCAAGGACGGGGACCGCATCCGCGTTGACATTGCCGCGCGCAGCTTCGACCTGCTGGTCGACGAAGCGGAACTCGAAACCCGCAAGGTCGGCTGGGAGCCGCTGCCGGCCAAGTTCACCAAGGGTGTCCTCGCGAAGTACGCCAAGCTGGTGCACAGCGCCTCCACCGGGGCATACTGCGGGTAGCGCCTTGTTGCGCTGACCCGACCAGGCAGCGGCAACTGTCGTTTCGAGCGTTCGTAACGGCACGTGCTGCTGCCTGGTTGGGATGGCGTTCAATTTGTGGACAACGGTGTCCACATGGTGAGATCGCGTGGGGCCTCGTTGACACGTATCTTGCTGAGAGGGAAAACTGAACGCATGATCGCATTCGTTACCGCCGCTGCAGATGCAGTCGTCCTTACCAAGCGCGTGGCTCAATAGCCCGACTGGTAACGAACCGTCACGCGCAAACCCCTCGAAGAGCCGCCAGGCTGAGGGGTTTTTTTATTTCCCGCAGTTTCCACGAACAGATGATCCACAAGGAAGAGTCCGATGAGCAAAGGATCGCCGATCAGCCCCTCGCTGATGGCTACAAAGTCCGCTGGAGCCCCCAAGGCTCCGGAACGCGCCGACCGATCGGCTGATACTGCCGCCGTCGTCGCTGATCTTGCTGCTGTCTCTCCTGTCCTCGGGCCGAACACGGTTGTACCCCCAACAGTGATGACCGGCTCGCAAGCTATTGTCCGCTCGCTCGAAGAACTCGGCGTCGACGATATTTTTGGTTTGCCCGGTGGCGCGATCCTGCCTACCTATGACCCCTTGATGGCTTCCAGCATGAATCACGTGCTGGTCCGTCACGAACAGGGAGCCGGCCACGCCGCGCAAGGCTATGCCATGGTTACCGGCCGGGTTGGCGTCTGCATCGCCACCTCCGGCCCCGGTGCCACCAACCTCGTTACCGCCATCATGGATGCCCACATGGACTCCGTCCCGCTGGTGGCCATTACCGGCCAGGTGTCCAGCGGCGTGATCGGCACCGACGCGTTCCAGGAAGCGGACATTGTTGGCATCACCATGCCGATCACCAAGCACTCGTTCCTGGTGACGGACCCCAACGACATCCCGCACGTGATGGCCGAAGCCTTCCACCTGGCATCCACGGGCCGCCCCGGCCCGGTCCTGGTGGACATTGCCAAGGACGCCCAGCAGGGCGAGATGACCTTTTCCTGGCCGCCGAGGATCGACCTTCCCGGCTACCGTCCCGTGACCCGCGGGCACAACAAGCAGGTCCGTGAAGCAGCGAAGCTGATCGCGGCCGCCAGCAAGCCCGTGCTCTATGTGGGCGGCGGGGTGGTGAAGGCCCATGCCTCCGCGGAACTCCGGGAGTTGGCCGAGCTGACCGGCGCGCCGGTGGTCACCACCTTGATGGCGCGTGGCGTCTTCCCGGATTCGCACCCGCAGCACGTGGGCATGCCTGGCATGCACGGCACCGTTTCGGCCGTGACCGCGCTGCAGCAGTCGGACCTGCTCATTACCCTGGGCGCGCGGTTCGATGACCGCGTCACCGGGATCCTGAAGACCTTCGCACCCTATGCCAAGGTCATCCATGCTGACATCGATCCCGCCGAGATTTCCAAGAACCGCACCGCCGACGTGCCCATCGTGGGATCGGTCAAGGAAATCATTCCCGAGCTCACCGAGGCGGTCCGCTCGCAGTTTGAGGCTTCCGGCACACCGGACCTCACCACGTGGTGGGCTTTCCTGAACAACCTCAAGGAAACCTACCCGCTGGGTTGGACCGAGCCAGAGGACGGACTCAGCGCCCCGCAGCGCGTCATCGAGCGAATCGGTGCCCTGACCGGACCTGAGGGTATCTATGTCGCCGGCGTTGGACAGCACCAGATGTGGGCTGCCCAGTTCATCAAGTACGAGCGGCCCCACGCCTGGCTCAACTCCGGCGGTGCCGGCACCATGGGCTATGCCATACCGGCTGCCATGGGTGCCAAGGTGGGGGATCCGGACCGGGTGGTCTGGGCGATCGACGGCGACGGCTGTTTCCAGATGACCAACCAGGAACTCGCCACCTGCGCCATCAACAAGATTCCCATCAAGGTTGCCATTATCAACAACTCCTCGCTGGGCATGGTGCGCCAGTGGCAGACTCTCTTCTATGAAGGCCGCTACTCCAACACCGACCTGAACACGGGCCACGACACCGTCCGCATCCCGGACTTCGTGAAGCTGGCAGACGCCTACGGCTGCGCCTCGTTCCGCTGCGAACGCGACGAGGATATCGACGCAACCATCCAGAAGGCCCTCGAAATCAACGACCGCCCCGTGGTCATCGACTTTGTGGTGAGCCCCAACTCCATGGTGTGGCCAATGGTGCCCGCCGGCGTGAGCAACGACCAGATCCAGGTTGCCCGCAACATGACCCCGGAATGGGAAGAGGAGGACTGATCATGAGCCGCCACACACTGTCCGTTCTGGTCGAAGACAAGCCCGGTGTACTGACCCGCGTTGCGAGCCTTTTCGCGCGCCGTGCCTTTAACATCAACTCCCTCGCCGTCGGACCGACTGAGGTCCCGGGCATGTCCCGGATGACCGTCGTCGTCGACGCCGACGGTGACCTGATTGAACAGGTCACCAAGCAGCTCAACAAACTGGTCAACGTGATCAAGATCGTTGAGCTGACCTCCGAATCTTCCGTACAGCGAGACCACATCCTGGTCAAGGTACGTGCGGATGCCGCAACACGTCTGCAGGTGACCCAGGCTGCAGACCTGTTCCGCGCTTCAGTGGTTGACGTCTCCACAGACTCAGTAGTCATTGAAGCAACAGGCCACCCCGAAAAGCTCACGGCGCTGCTCTCAGTGCTCGAGCCCTTCGGCATCCGCGAAATTGTGCAGTCCGGCACCTTGGCCGTTGGACGGGGATCCCGCTCCATGAGTGACAGGGCTTTGCGTTCAGCCTGAGGCCCTGCCCCAGGAACCCAAATGCCCGTGCAGTACCGCAGCACCACAGACTATTTACCCCAGAGAATCCACTCATAAGGAGACACCCAAAGTGACTGAAATGTTCTACGACGACGACGCCGACCTGTCGATCATCCAGGGCCGCACCGTTGCCGTCATCGGTTACGGATCCCAGGGCCACGCCCATGCCCTGAGCCTGCGCGATTCCGGCGTTGACGTCCGCGTCGGCCTGAAGGAAGGCTCCAAGTCCCGCGCCAAGGCCGAGGCGGAGGGCCTGCGCGTCCTGAACGTTGCCGACGCCGTCGCCGAAGCGGACCTCATCATGGTCCTCACCCCGGACCAGGTCCAGCGCCACGTGTACGCCGAGGACATCGCCCCGAACCTGCAGGCCGGCGACGCTCTGTTCTTCGGCCACGGCTTCAACATCCGCTACGGCTACATCCAGCCGCCGGCCGACGTTGACGTCGCCCTGGTCGCTCCGAAGGGCCCGGGCCACATCGTGCGCCGCGAATTTGAAGCAGGCCGCGGCGTTCCCGACCTGATCGCCGTCGAGCAGGACGCTTCCGGCAAGGCCAAGGAGCTGGCACTGTCCTACGCCAAGGCAATCGGTGGCACCCGTGCAGGCGTCATCGAGACCACCTTCACCGAGGAGACCGAGACCGACCTCTTCGGTGAGCAGGCTGTCCTTTGCGGTGGCGCTTCACAGCTCATCCAGTACGGCTTCGAAACCCTCACCGAGGCCGGCTACAAGCCGGAGGTCGCCTACTTCGAGGTGCTGCACGAGCTCAAGCTCATCGTTGACCTGATGGTTGAAGGCGGCATCGCCAAGCAGCGCTGGAGCGTTTCCGACACCGCGGAGTACGGCGACTACGTCTCCGGCCCCCGCGTCATCACCCCTGAGGTGAAGGAAAACATGAAGGCTGTCCTCGCCGACATCCAGAACGGTGCTTTCGCCAAGCGCTTTATCGACGACCAGGACGCCGGCGCTCCTGAGTTTGCCGAACTGCGCAAGAAGGGTGAAGACCACCCGATCGAGGCCACCGGCCGTGAACTGCGCAAGCTGTTCTCCTGGATCAAGACGAACGACGACTACACCGAGGGCTCTGTAGCCCGCTAGGCCAATGCTTTTCGCATAGCCCAGGCACCGGAAATGGCCGGGTTCACACTTCACAATGTGGGCCCGGCCTTTCCATCGGCCTAGACTTGTTCCATCTCCCCGGACTGCAACGCAGAGGATCAGCCGTGTCAAAACCCGTAGTACTGCTCGCCGAAGAACTTTCGCCCGCCACAGTCGAGGCCCTCGGCCCGGACTTTGAAATCCGCCAGACCGACGGCGCCGACCGTTCCCAGCTGCTGTCTGCGATCGCCGACGTTGACGCTATCCTCGTCCGTTCGGCCACCCAGGTGGACGCTGAAGCCATCGCAGCCGCCAAGAACCTCAAAGTCATTGCCCGCGCCGGTGTGGGCCTGGACAATGTTGACATCAAGGCAGCCACCCAGGCCGGCGTCATGGTGGTTAACGCCCCGACGTCGAACATCGTCTCCGCAGCCGAGCTGACCGTGGGCCACATCCTCAGCCTGGCGCGCCACATCCCGCAGGCCAGCGCCGCCCTGAAGAACGGTGAATGGAAGCGCTCCAAATACACCGGAATTGAACTCTTCGAGAAGAAGATCGGCATCATCGGCCTGGGCCGCATCGGTGCGCTGGTGGCCGCGCGCCTCCAGGGATTCGACACAGAGATCCTCGCCTACGACCCCTACATTACGTCCGCCCGGGCCGCGCAGCTCGGCGTCAAGCTGGTCACCCTGGACGAACTGCTGAGCCAGTCCGACTTCGTCACGATCCACATGCCCAAGACGCCGGAAACCGTGGGCATGCTCGGCGCCGATGCCTTCACCAAGATGAAGTCGACCGCCTACGTGGTCAACGTCGCCCGGGGTGGCCTCGTCGACGAGGAAGCCCTCTACGCCGCCCTGCAGGACCGCCAGATCGCCGGGGCCGCCGTGGACGTCTTCGTCAAGGAGCCCAGCACAGACCTGCCCTTCTTTGCCCTGGATAACGTCGTGGTGACCCCGCACCTGGGTGCCTCCACGGACGAGGCGCAGGAGAAGGCAGGCGTCTCCGTCGCCAAGTCGGTGCGCCTGGCGCTGGCTGGCGAGTTGGTCCCCGACGCCGTCAACGTCGCGGGCGGCGTGATCGCCCCCGACGTCCGGCCGGGCATCCCGCTGATCGAGAAGCTGGGACGCATCTTCACCGCCCTGACGCACGCGTCCCTGACCCAGATCGACGTCGAAGTGGCCGGGGAGATCGCTGCCCTCGACGTCAAGGTCCTGGAGCTTGCCGCCCTGAAGGGCATTTTCGCCGATGTGGTCACCGAGCAGGTCTCCTACGTCAACGCCCCCGTCATCGCTGAGCAGCGCGGTATCAACACCCGCCTGATCACGACGCCGGAAGCTGAGGACTACAGGAACGTCCTGACCATCCGGGGTGCTTTGAGCGACGGCTCCCAGATCTCCGTGGCCGGCACGCTGACGGGTCCCAAGCAAGTGGAGAAGCTCGTTGGCCTCAACGGCTATGACGTCGAGATCCCCATCAGTGAGCACCTGGTGGTGGTGGCCTACGCCGACCGTCCGGGCGTGATCGGCACCATCGGGCACATCCTGGGCATGAACAACATCAATATTGCGGGCATGCAGGTGGCCCGCCAGGCCGAGGGCGGGCAGGTGCTGGCGCTGCTGACCATCGACAGCTCCGTTCCCCAGCAGGTCCTGGATGCCATCAAGGCCGGCATCGGCGCAGAGATGGTCCGTGAAGTGGACCTCGAGGACTAGCAATCCGCACTACCGTGAATTACGCGTGGCTGTGTCTTAACGTCGGCCACGTATGATTGGCCGGTCTGCTTACAATGGCTTGGTCCTGATTCAGGACATGGCCGGCAGGCCGGCCAATACTTTTTGCACATCCGACTTTCAGCCCACCCGCTGTAAGCCTCTATGTCCGCCGCCCGCGGGCCGTGGTGTGCGCACGCTATCAAGGTTTCAGGGAGCCCAATGAACGCCGTCCAGAGGTTCATCAGAAGCAAAGTGCTGCTGCTGACCGCGGCCATCTTGATCGCAGCCATGTGCTTGTCGGTCCTCGTCCAGGGCCAGTCGCAGGCCGCGCTCGACCGGACAGTGGATCAGAATTCACGCGGGCTGTATGACGTTCTGGTGCAGACCAAGGCGGGTTCCGGGGCGCTCATGCAGCCGGAGATTGCGAACGGCAGCGGCGGGATCAGCTTTGACCAGCTGGACGCCATCCGGAAGCTTTCCGGGACCTCGGTGGCGGCTCCGATCAGCCTGGTGTCGCGGGTGACACAGGACCTGGAAGCGCCGCGGCTCGATGCCATGGACTACCTCGGCTACAACTCCGGGCTGGCAGGCACGGCGACGGCCGACCAGGCGGCTGGCGCAACGGACCCCAGTAAGTGGCCGGCAGCCGAGTCGGTCCTGAGTGATACGCCGAAGAAGTACCGCCTCACGGCCAGCGCCGTCGGCTCGGACGGCGTATCAGAGCAGACCCTGTTCAAATCCACCGCTGAAGGCAGCCTTGGCAAGGCCAAGCTCGTTGAGGAGAAAGTCGCCGGCGGAAGCAGTATCCGCATTGCCGCCCCGGCCGGCGAGACGGGTATTAAGTTTCCCGCACCTGCGGGCGGGTCCGAACACAATCTCTTCAACCTGTCGGTGTCCCTGCCCTTGTCGCCCGAGGTGACGGAGTCCGTCGTCGCCGTCGACCCGGTATCGGAGCGGGCGTTGCTCGGCTCTGCGGGCGACTTCCTCGCGCCGCTGGAAAAGGCACCGCCCGCTGATGCCCGGAACGCCGGTGCCATCGGCCGTCACTTTGAAAGCCTGTTCACCAACGGCATCAGCATGGAGGAACTGAAGGACGGACCCGACTTCCTGGGCGTCAAGCTCAAATACTGGGCACCCCTGATGACCCAGTACCAGCAGGTCAAACGTGACGGGCAGCTGACCGCAGACTCCCAGGCCATTCCACTGATTGTGCGTTCCGGCACGTCCTTGGACCTGAAGTACAACGTCAAGATCGAGGAGATCGACGGGTCGGGCAAGGTTGTCAAGGAGGTCGGCACGGCCAGCCGCTCACTTGGCAAGGACTACCTGCCGTTTGTGTCCAAGGACCCCTTCGCGCTGTCCTGGCCGGGATCCACCGACCATTCCGGCCTGCTCGGCAGCGCAGGAAACTTTAACCAGGGCCTCTACACCCCGGCCACGTGGAGTACTGACTTCGCGGCTGCGCCGAAATACAAGGACGGCAACACCGCCGGCAACGGCGCCGTCGAAAAGTCCGCGGTCCCCGGAGACTGGGTCACCGTCAACCGGCTGCCGGATAAAGGCGCCAATGGTGCGCCGGTGGACCGGACGCAGCGCGAGCCCGTGGACGAACGGTCCTACCGGGACAACCTTGCCACGGGGGAGAAGCTCGCCGCGCCCCTCGCGATGGTCTACGGGACCTTTGACCCGGACGCCGTAGAAAAGGCCGCCGGAGACGTCAACAGGCTGCCCCTGGGCGGCTACGACCCCACTCCGCTGAGCCTGACTAAGGACGCCGACGGCAAAGCCGTTGCTGCCACGGAACTGAAGCCCTCGCTGAGCGCCACGGGACTAGCGAGCCAGTCGGCCGGCGCCATCACTGACTTCTACGGCCTGGCGGCCGCCCGCGGATACAAGGACAACGCCTCGGTCATCGACGCCGTGCGTGTCCGGGCCAAGGCTCCGGGCAGCTGGAAACAGGCGCAGCCGGATGTTGAGAAGCTCGCCGGCGAGATCCGTGCGATGGGCCTGGAAGCCACCGTTGTGGCCGGTTCCGCCCGCGAGGACGTCAGCATTTTTGTCCCCGGATACTCCAAGGACGACGCCGGCAAGGAATCCCCGCTGGGCACCGTCCAGCAGTCCTGGGTCAGGCAGAACGCCGCAGACGCAGTCTCCGGCTCGCTCACCGGCACCAACGTCACCCTTCTTTTCCTGACGCTCTGTGGCGCAGCTCTGCTGACCGGGGCGTCCACCGTCAGCTACATCCGGAAACGCAAGCGGGAGGCCGGGACCCTCCGCGCGATGGGGTGGACCCAGCGGCGGATCCGGAACTGGGTGCTTGAGGAATTTGGTGTGGGTGCTGCGCTGCTCGCCGCGGCCGGGATAGTCCTCAGCCTGCTGAGCTGGAGCTTGACCACTGCCATTGTGTCGGCGTCGGTCCTTGTCCTGTATGCCGCCGCTGCCTTCTTCGCCGCCCAACAGTTGCGCCACCGGGACGAGGTGGACCAGGAACCGCAGCACGATGAGCGGCTGATCCCGGTTGATTCACCACTGACGTTCGCCAACCGGCAGCTCAGCACGAATAAGTTCAACACCCTGTCGCTTGCAGTGGCCGTAGGTGTGTTCGGAGCAGCGGTTGGTGGGTTGATTGCGCTGCTGATCGACATTCCCCGAGCCGCCGGCGCCAGCGCGCTGAGCGGGCTGGCAGCAGCCAGCGTCGCGCTGCCCAGCATCGTTCTCGCCCTTGCAGGGGTCGCCGTGGGCCTTGTGCTCACCCTGGTCACCGGCCGCTTCGAACTCAACGCCAAACGGCAGTACCTTGGCATCCTTGAGGCCATGGGCTGGAATCCGGACATGCTCCGCCAGGTGCGTTTCTTCGAGAACGCGCTCGTGGGGACCGTGGCCCTGCCGTTGGGTGTCCTGGGCGCCCTCGGCATAGGACTGCTCCTCGCCCCGTATGCCGCGTTGTGGGCCGGAGTCGCCGGCCTTGTGGCTGTACTTTGCTGGATACCGATTGCAACGAAAGTGGTCCAATGACAAACGAGACGAATGTTCAACGGAGCCGCCGGTCCGACTCCGGCGACGGCCCTCTCCAGACCCGCGCCAACACCATCGTCAAGTCCGAGGACCACGGGACACCGCTGGAACTGAGCGACATCACCATCCGCTATGGCGGCGGCAAGGGCGGAGCCGAAGCCGTCAGCGTGGTGGAAGGCTTCAACCTGGCCCTGCACGCGGGTGAGATGCACTGCGTGGCGGGCCGCAGCGGTTCCGGCAAGACCAGCATCCTGACGGTCGGAGCGGGACTGACACTGCCGACGTCGGGCCGTGTCTTCTGGGAAGGCGCCTCGCTCGAAAGCATGGGCGATGACGAGATCGCGGACCGCCGCCGCGCGCTGATTGGATATGTCGACCAGGGCGGGGCCCTGATCGACGGCATGAGTGCCCTCGAGAACGTGCTCCTGCCGGCGGTGCCGGACGGCGAAGTGGACCAGCGCCGCGACATGGCCAAGGACCTGTTGGACCTCGTGGGCCTGGGCCGGCGGATGCGCCACCGTCCCGCCCAGCTTTCCGGCGGTGAGCGCCAGCGTGTGGCGATCGCCCGCGCCCTGATCCTGGGGACCCGCGTCCTGGTGGTGGACGAACCCACCGCGAGCCTTGACCGGGCCTCAGCCAACCGCATCATCAGCATCCTCAAGGACACCACCTCGGACGGAATCGCAGTGCTGGTCGCTTCACATGACCACGAACTGGTCCGCCTGAGCGATACGCTGACTGAACTGATCTAGCCCTTCCCTCCGCACCAAAGGTACCGTCCGCTCGTGACTGCTTCAGAGAAAACGCCGTTCTACATCACCACGGCCATCACCTACCCCAACGGCGTGCCGCACATCGGCCATGCCTACGAGTACATTGCCACCGACGCCATGGCGCGCTTCAAGCGGCTGGACGGTTATGACGTGATGTTCCTGACCGGCACAGATGAGCACGGCATGAAGATCGCACAGGCGGCTGAAAAGGAAGGCATCAGCCCCAAGGAGCTCGTGGACCGCAACGCCGAGGTCTATAAGGCCGCTCATTCCGCCCTGGGGATCACCTACGACCGGTTCATCCGGACGACGGACGCGGATCACTATGTGGCCTCCCAGGCGATCTGGAAGAAGATGGAAGCCAACGGCGATATCTACCTTTCAAAGTACGAGGGCTGGTATTCCGTCAGGGACGAGGCCTTCTACGTCGAGGACGACACCGTGGTCAAGGACGACGGCGTGCGCTACTCGAAGGAGACAGACACCGAGGTCACCTGGACGGCAGAGGAGAGCTACTTCTTCAGGCTGTCCGCCTACCAGGACCGGCTGCTTGCACTCTACGAGGCACAGCCGGAGTTCGGCGCTCCGCAGTCCCGGTTCAACGAGGTCATCAGCTTCGTCAAGCGCGGGCTGGAGGACCTGTCCATCAGCCGCACCACCTTCGACTGGGGTGTCCCGGTCCCCGGCAACGACAAGCACGTGATGTACGTCTGGGTTGACGCCCTGACCAACTACCTCACGGGAGTGGGTTACCCGGACGTCGATTCGGATGCGTTCCGGAAGTTTTGGCCAGCCGACGTGCACGTGATCGGCAAGGACATTTCCCGCTTCCATGCCATCTACTGGCCCGCGTTCCTGATGAGTGCCGGGCTGGAACTGCCCAAGCGGGTGATGATCCACGGCTTCCTGCACAACAACGGTGTGAAGATGTCCAAGTCCCTGGGCAACGTGGTTGCGCCGGCAGACTTCGTTTCCCAGTACGGCCTGGACCAGGTGCGTTTCTTCTTCCTCCGCGAGGTCCCGTTCGGCGCTGACGGCAGCTACAACCACGAGGCCATCGTGGGCCGGGCCAACTCGGACCTGGCCAACAATTTCGGAAACCTCGCCCAGCGTTCGCTGTCGATGGTGGCCAAGAACTGCGAAGGCCTTGTCCCCGTTCCGGGCGCGTTCTCGGCTGAAGACTCCGCGATCCTGGCTCAGGCCAACAGGCTCCTGGAGGCCGCCAGAGCTGCCTTCGAAAAGCAGGAATTCAGCCGTGCCCTCGAAGCGATTTGGGGCGTGCTGGGGGACACGAACGCCTACTTCGCCGAGCAAGCGCCCTGGGTGCTGCGGAAGACCGACGTCGAACGCATGAACACTGTCCTGTACGTGACCCTGGAAGTGCTGCGGATCGTTGCCATCCTCGCCCAGCCGGTCATGCCCACCGCCACGGCGGCGCTGCTGGAAACCCTTGGCCAGCCTGAGGGCGAAGCCCGCGCGTTTGCCGCTATTCCGACGCCGATCGCCGCGGGAACGCCGCTGCCTGCGCCGGCACCGGTGTTCCCCAAGTACGAGGAACCGGCCGAGGCCTAGAGTACGCTCCGGCCGGGGCTACTTGCCCCGGCCCGGAACGAGTAGCTGACGGGTCGAAACAAGCAGTGTCCGTCCGCGAAAGCGAGTACTGAGTACTGGAGACGAGCAAGTATCGCGGTATATAGCCTTGTTTCGTAAGCGAAACGGATCCTTGCCGCATTAAGTGTCACGGGCCTCGCAATCCTGGGTGCCTCAGCAACGGCTATGGCATCGCCAGCGGAATCACCGGGCGACGCTGAAATGATCACCATCTGCCACGCCACGGGCTCAACCACCAACCCCTATGTGCAGATAACCTTGAACGTCAGCGGTCTTTCTGGCCATGCGAATTCCAACCACCAGCTTGAGGAAGACATCATCCCGAAGAATGGCGGCGACGTCATTCCTGAGGGCAGCAACCTGGACAAGGTCGACATATGGAACGCCGGCTGCGTGGCGCCGGGTGAGGAGCCGAACGGCAATGGCGGTGACAAGATCACCATCTGCCACGCCACCGGGTCCACCACCAACCCGTTTGTGGTCATCACCATTGACTTGAACGGCCTCAACGGTCACGCCAATGCCAACCACCAGCTCAGTGAGGACATCATTCCGCCGAACAGCGGAACCGTCGTGCCGGGCGGCCAGAACTGGACGGTCGAAGGGCAGGCCACGTTCAACAACGGGTGTGTCCCCACAGAGGTACCACCAGTCGTACCGCCTGTCGTACCGCCAGTCGTACCGCCTGTCGTCCCGCCAGTCGTACCGCCTGTCGTACCGCCAGTGGTGCCGCCGGGAGTGGTGCCGGGTGCCGGTAATCCAAGCGGGGCGGTTGTCGGAGCACCGGCGGGTGCAGGTGCCGTGGCTGCCATCAACGAGGGATTCAATGTCCAGACTGCCGTGAAAGGGTCATCTGACGTTGCTCTTGCCCCCTGGGCGGGAGGCTTGGCTGCCATGTTGGTCGCAGCAGCGGGAGTAGCTGCCCGCAAGACGCTGCCGGGCAACGGCGGGGTGTCCCGCCGTCGGAAGGATTGACACCGGGAACTGACGCCCGCAAGGGCGCTGCATGAGACTCCGGCAGGCGCCGTGGCCGCAAGGGCACGGCGCCTGCCGGAGTCCAGGTACGTTTCGGCACAACAGGCGGGGGCACCGTGGGCATTGACCACTCACCGGAATCAACGGCATCAACTGCAGCACCGGATGAGACCGCCCGCGTGCCGCAAGCCCGGCAGGGGAGGATCTTCACTGCCAGGAGCATCGCGTTCGTGGTGTTTTGCGGCATCCTGGGCTATCTGGCCTTGGCCCTTTTTCCACTGCTGGCCGGACCGGACAGCTCCCCGCGGCCGGCCACCGAGGTTGCGGTGCAGCCGATGTCCCCCGCACCAGCCCCGTCCACACCAATTCCCACGCCGTCGGAGACCGCCAGCGTCCAGGGTCCGCCCGGGCCGCCGGCGGCTCCACCCCAGAGACTTGTGTACCCCGCGGCCGGGATCGACGTAGTGGTCCATCCCCTGGAGCCCAGTGGCGACGACCGGGCGACCCAAACCATCGTTCCGCCCCCCACGATGGACGGCTACTGGCTGGCCCCCTACGGAATGCCGGGGGAAGGCTCGGTCAATACCACGTACGTGGCCGGCCACAGCTGGCAGGACCAGGAGGCACCGTTCAATAGGCTGAGCACCAAGGCGGCGGCCGGTGACCGGCTCACTGTTACCACCGCCATCGGGGAAGTGGCCTACCGGGTGGACTCGGTCACCACCTACGTAAAGTCAGGCCTGAAGGACAGCCCCATCTGGCAGGTGGTGCCTAACAGGCTGGTCCTGATCTCCTGCTACACGGACGACCTTTGGGGGACCAACGTGGTGGTGGTGGCCTCGCCGGAAGCACCCGCCCCGGCGTCTCAATAGTTGAGACGGATTGTCCGGCATGCGGATCCCCTTAATATTCTTGGATCATGAGCGCATCCACTATTAACCTTGCTGTCATTCCCGGTGACGGCATTGGCCCAGAGGTCATCGCCGAGGCACTGAAAGTCCTCGAAAAGGCAGTCGCAGCTGAAGGCGTCGTCCTCGAGCAGACCCACTACAAGCTCGGTGCCGAGCACTGGCTCGCCACCGGGGAGACCCTGCCTGACCACGTCCTGGCTGACCTGCGCACTCGCGATGCCATCCTGTTCGGTGCGGTCGGTGCCGCCCCCGGTGACACCCGGATCCCGTCGGGGATCATCGAGCGGGAGATGCTGCTCAAGCTCCGCTTCAGCCTGGACCACTACGTCAACCTGCGGCCGTCCCGGCTCTTCGGAACCGTGGGAAGTCCACTGGCCAACCCCGGCACCATCGATTTCATCGTTGTCCGCGAGGGGACCGAAGGCCCCTACGTGGGCAACGGTGGCACGTTGCGTGCCGGAACTCCCCACGAAGTGGCCACCGAAGTCTCGCTCAACACAGCCCACGGCGTGGAGCGGGTGGTCCGTGACGCCTTCCGACGCGCCAGCGGCCGGGAGCGCAAGCACGTCACCCTGGTGCACAAGCACAATGTCCTGGTGTTCGCGGGCCACTTGTGGAAGCGGACCGTCGAGGCCGTGGCACAGGAATTCCCTGAGGTCACCCACGACTACCTGCACGTGGATGCGGCCACTATCTTCATGGTCACTGACCCGTCCCGCTTCGATGTCATTGTCACAGACAACCTCTTCGGGGACATTCTGACGGACCTCGCCGCAGCCATCACCGGCGGCATCGGCTTGGCCGCCTCGGGCAACATCAATATGGACCGCACCGCGCCGTCCATGTTCGAACCCGTGCACGGCTCGGCTCCGGATATCGCCGGGCAGCAGAAGGCCGATCCCACGGCCGCCATTCTCTCGGCAGCGCTCCTGCTGGACCACCTCGGGTACACCGAGGCGGCACGGAAGATCGAAGCCGCCGTGATTGCCGACGTCGAAAACCGCGACGGCGGCACCCGCAGTACCAGCGCGGTCGGCGATGCCATTGCGGCGGCGCTGTAGGCCCTGCTCCAAGAGCCCGGAGCTGAGGGCCCGGCTCGGAGGGCTCTGCCAACCGGCGTAAGCTAGTTTCGAATCACCAAATGCCGCCTCCTGGTTCAAGGTTGAACCACTTCACGGGCGGCCGATCGTGGAGGAACCATGACTCAGACTGCCCATGGCGTCGAATTCAACCAGCAGCTCTCGGCAACCCCGAAGTCAGCTGAAGAGCGTGCAGCCATCCTGGCCAACCCGGGATTCGGCGATTACTTCACCGACCACACTGCCATCGTCGACTACAGCGTGGACGCTAACGGTGAAGGCGGATGGCACAACCCCCGCGTCGAGGCGTACGGTCCGATTTCCCTGGATCCGTCAGCGGCGGTGTTCCACTACGGCCAGGAGATTTTCGAAGGCCTCAAGGCGTACCGGCACGCAGATGGCTCCATCTGGACCTTCCGCCCGGAAGCCAACGCAGCCCGCCTGAATAAATCCGCCCGCAGGCTTGCCCTTCCGGAACTTCCTGCGGAGTACTTCCTTGGCGCCATCCGCGAGCTTGTCACGGCGGACAAGGAATGGGTTCCCTCCGGCGACGGCGAAGCCCTCTATCTTCGCCCGTTCATGATCGCCACGGAGGCCTTCCTGGGCGTCCGGGCGGCACGCGAGGTTTCGTTCCGGGTGATCGCGTCCCCCGCCGGCAACTACTTCGGCAAGGAACTCAAACCGGTCTCCATCTGGATCTCTCGGGAGTATGCCCGCGCCGGAAGGGGCGGCACGGGTGACGCCAAGTGCGGCGGTAACTACGCTGCCTCCCTCATCGCGCAGCAGGAGGCGGAGGCACACGGCTGCAAGCAGGTTCTTTTCCTGGACCAGTTCAACGACAACGCGGTCGAAGAGCTTGGCGGCATGAACGTGTTTTTCGTCATGAAGGACGGATCCCTCGTGACCCCGGCTCTGACCGGAACCATCCTGGAAGGCATTACCCGCATGTCCGTGGTCCAGGTGGCTAAGGATATGGGCCGTCAAGTGACCGAGCGCAAGATCACGCTGGATGAGTGGCGCGACGGTGTTGCATCCGGCGAGATCGCCGAGGTCTTCGCCTGCGGGACTGCGGCGGTGATCACGCCCATCGGCTTGCTGAAGGACGCCACCGAGTTCATCGGATCCGAGGACGCCACGGCAGGGGAAACCACCATGGCCATCCGCGAGAAGCTCCTGGGCATCCAGACCGGCACCGTTCCGGACACCCACGGCTGGCTGACCCGGCTGGCCTAGTTTCGGTCATCAGGCTCCAAGAATTACGACGGCGGTTGCCGGCACTGTTTAAACGTAAACACTGTGCCGGGCAGCCGCCGTCGTTCGTATGGCGGAGGGCGCTCCGGGCATCAGCGCCGGGCGGCCTTCCGGGCAGCGTTTTTGAGCGCCTTACGGGACACAGGCTTCAGGGCCTTCCGGGCAGCTTCGTCGGCCAGGGTGCGGTTTCGCCGGGCATCAATGACATCGTTCCAGAGCGCTGTGGCGAACGCTCCACCATCCTGGGCATACACGTCGTAGGGATAGTCGGCAAAGACGGACGACGGCGTCGTGCCGGTGGGCAGGTCCTTTCCCGTTGCTTTGGCAACGGCGTCGCCCACTGCCCAGGTCCGGGTCAGGTGTTTCGTAAGGTTCTGCTGGACAAAAATGTTGGCATCACTGGACGCAGCGGCGCGGTTCAGGAGCGCGTCGAGGTCAGCGGTTAGGAATCTTGACGCCCCTGCTTCCACGGGTCGTGCACCTGATCTGAAGTCCTCGACGAAAGTATCTACCTCCTCGCTCCAATCGGACGTCTCGCGGAACTTTTTCCACGTGGGGAACCAGACGATGCTGCCCGTCGCGTGGTTATGGATGTGCTGGAGTCCGCTGCTCTTCTCCGTTGCGGCGTGGTCGTGGCCGCCGGCATCAGCCTCGGCGAGCAGATCTGCAAGGGTGGTTGTGGTGCTCATGGTGTCTGGTTCCGGCTTCCTGGTGGAGATCGTATGTCTTCACTGGTGGTCAACCGTGCCCGCAGGCTCTTCTATTCCGGCAGCGTGATCGGGGGCAATGCGGCGGCCGATGCAAAGATAGGACGGTGACTACAGCTTCCGGCCCTGTCCCGCAGCCCAGCTCAGCCCTGACGAAGTTCATCCTGGCGCCCAATCCCGGCCCCATGTCCCTGGATGGGACCAATTCCTACCTGATCGGGCAGCCGGAATCGCCCGACGTCGTTGTAGTGGATCCCGGACCGCAGGCTGAAGGTCACCTGCGTGCTTTGGCCAACTACGCACACATAGTGCTGATCCTGGTTACGCACCGGCATGCTGACCACACCGCGGGTTCGCGCCGCCTGCACGAGTTGACGGCTGCCCCGGTCAGGGCTGCTGACCCGGCGCATTGCCATGCAGGGTCCCCGCTGGCAGACGGCGAGGTCATCCGGGCAGCCGGGGTGGATATCTCCGTTCTGGCCACTCCTGGCCACACCTCAGATTCTGTATGCTTCCATCTGCCTGGAGACGGCCCGCACGGTTCCGTACTGACTGGCGACACCATCCTGGGCCGCGGCACCACGATGCTGGATTTCCCGGACGGGAAGCTTGGGGACTACCTGGCCTCATTGGACAAGCTGGAGAACCTGGGGCCGGCGACCGTCCTGCCCGCCCATGGTCCGGTCCTGCCTTCCCTTGACGCCGTCACCCGCGCCTACCGTGACCACCGGCAGGAGAGGCTCGCACAGATTAGGGAAGCACTTGAGCGACTGGGCCGAAGCGCCGGGGTGCCGGAGGTCACCGACGCTGTGTATGCCGACGTCGGACCTTCCGTGAGGCGCGCGGCTGAAACATCGGTGGCTGCCCAGCTTGACTACCTGCGGGGACAGCCCGGGCGCAACTGACCCTTCCCGGAGGCCCCGGCCGGAGACTGTAGGGTTGGAACCATGCGTATTGCCCGGTTTGTAGTCGATTCTGATCCCCTCTATGGCGTTGTTGAAGGCGAGCCCGGCAGTGAGGAAATCACTGTCATCCACGGCGACCCCTTCTTCAATGGAGTGGAACGGACCTCCGTCCGCCACAAGCTTGAAGACGTGCGGCTCCTGGCCCCTATCATTCCCCGCAGTAAGGTCGTCGGCGTCGGGCGCAACTTCGTCGAGCACGCCCACGAGCTCGGCAACGAGGTCCCGGCCCAGCCGCTGCTGTTCCTGAAGCCGAACACCGCTGTGGTGGGGCCGAACGATCCCATCGTGCTGCCGGACTTCTCTGAAGAAATCTCCTTCGAAGCCGAGCTGTGCGTCGTCATCGGCCGAATCTGCAAGGATGTCCCGGAAGAACGTGTTGACGACGTGATCTTCGGCTATACGTGCGGAAACGACCTCACCGCCAGGGACGTTCAAAAGACCGACTTGCAGTGGGCCCGTGCCAAGGGCTTTGACACGTCCGCACCCCTGGGACCGTGGATCGAAACGGAGCTTGACACCGAGGACCTGCAGATCCAGGGCCGGCTCAATGGCGAGCTCCGCCAGGACGGCAACACCAGCCAGATGATCCGCGGCGTCCGGGAACTCGTGTCCATCGTGTCGCAGGCGTTCACCCTTCTGCCCGGGGATGTCATTATGACAGGCACTCCCGCAGGTGTGGGCCTGGTGAAGGCCGGTGACCGCTACGAAGTGGAAATCGAGGGGATCGGGCGCTTGTCCAACCCGGTGGTCCGCCGCTAGGCCCTGTGGCGTACCGGAAGCCGGCGCCCGGTTCGGGTGGTCCGGACCGGCGGGCCCCGGTTGGTAAAGTTGATACCACTATGACTACCCCCTCCGCTGCTCCTGTCGCCGTCCCTGCCGTCACCGCCGATACCCCGGTCCGTGTCCGGTTCTGCCCGTCGCCCACAGGTACACCGCACGTCGGCCTGATCCGCACGGCCCTCTTCAACTGGGCCCACGCCAAGCACACCAAGGGCACCTTCGTGTTCCGCATCGAGGACACAGACGCGGCACGCGACTCGGAAGAGAGCTACCAGCAGCTGCTGGAGGCGCTGAAGTGGCTGGGCATCACCTGGGAAGAGGGCGTTGAGGTCGGCGGACCTCATGAGCCCTACAGGCAGTCGCAGCGTCTTGACCTCTACAAGGACGTGGTGGCCAAGCTGATCGACGCCGGCTATGCGTACGAGTGCTACTCCTCGCCGGAAGAAGTCGAGGCGCGCCACCGTGCGGCAGGCCGCGACCCCAAGCTCGGCTACGACAACTTCGACCGCGAGCTCACCGAAGAGCAGCTTGCCGCCTTCAAGGCCGAAGGCCGCAAGCCCGTCCTGCGCGTCCGGATGCCTGACGAGGACGTCACGTTCACCGACATGGTCCGCGGCGAGATAACCTTCAAGGCCGGCAGCATCCCGGACTACGTCATCGTCCGCGCCGACGGTTCCCCGCTCTACACCCTCGTCAATCCTGTCGACGACGCACTGATGGGCATCACCCACGTGCTCCGCGGCGAGGACCTGCTCTCGTCCACGCCCCGCCAGGTGGTGCTGATCCAGGCACTCATGGAGATTGGCGTCGCCAGCTACCTGCCGGTCTTCGGGCACCTCCCTTACGTCATGGGCGAGGGAAACAAGAAGCTGTCCAAGCGCGACCCGCAATCCAACCTGTTCCTGCTTCGCGACCGCGGCTTCATCCCTGAGGGGCTGCTGAACTATCTCTCACTGCTTGGCTGGAGCCTGTCTGCGGACGAGGACATCTTCACGGTGGATCAGCTGATCGAGTACTTCGATGTCCATGACGTGCTGGCCAACCCTGCCCGCTTCGACATCAAGAAGGCCGAGGCCATCAACGGCACCCACATCCGTATGCTCGATCCCGAGGATTTCCGCAGCCGGCTGGTGCCGTACCTGCGCGCGGCCGGTTTCGTGGGGGAGAGCCTCACGGCCCGCCAGGAGGAGATCCTTACCGAGGCGGCGCCGCTGATCCAGGAGCGCATCTCCCTGCTGGGCGAAGCACCGGAAATGCTGGCGTTCCTTTTCAAGAATGACGACGCGATCGACGTCGCGGATGACGCACGCAAGGGCCTCCCGGAGAACCTCACCGAAGTGCTCGACGCCGCCATCGCCGCCCTGGACCCCGTGGAGGACTGGAATCCGGAAAGCATCCAGACAGCATTGAAACAGGCACTGGTGGAAGGCCTCGGGATCAAACCACGGCTGGCATTCGGCCCGGTCCGCACCGCAATCTCGGGCCGCCGGATATCCCCGCCGCTGTTCGAATCGATGGTGATCCTGGGCAAGGATTCGTCCCTGAACCGGCTCCGTACCTTCCGCGGCTGATGGCTGGCCCGGATAACGTCAAGAGTGGCTTCCTGGCCACCCGCTTCGGGGACATCCGGGGGGTTCTTTTTGACATCGATGACACCCTGGTGGACCTTGAATACGCCATGACCACCGCCCTGCGCGAGGTCAGCGAGCACCTCCTGCCCGGCCTGGACCAGGCCGGGTGGGAGAGGTTCGGCAGGATCTTCACCCACGAAACCACCCATTATTACGACAGGTACCTGGCCGGCGAGCTGACGTTCAACGACCAGCGACTGCTGCGCGGCCGCGCCGCTTTGGGGCACTTCGGCGTGGATCTCGCCGAGGGCGAAGAAGCGCACCAGTGGCTTACTGCGTACGGACGCGTGCAGCCGGCCTATGTGAAGGCCTTTGATGACGTTGTTCCGCTCCTTGACTTCCTGGACGATGCCGCCATTCCCTATGGGGCGGTCAGCAACAACGTGCACGACTACCAGCGGGCCAAACTCGACAGCGCGGGCCTGGAACGCGTCACGAGGCTTGTCGGCACGGACACGGTCGGCGTGGCCAAACCCGAGCCCGCTATCTATCTCGAAGGTGTTCGGCTCCTGGGAACAGCCCCTGCGGATACCCTCTTCGTGGGCGACAACCGGCTGCTTGATGCGGAAGGCGCGACGGCGGCCGGCCTGCTGGGTGTCTGGCTCAACCGGACGGGGGAACCTGCGCCCGGCTTCGAGGGGTACGCGGCCGGATCGCTGGCCGAGCTGCTGGAGATCCGAACGCCTTAACGCTCTCCACTACAGCCCGTCCTGCTCCACCACTGCGTGGCGTGGCAATCTTCCGGCGGCAGGAAGCCCACGGCTGGTGCCCAGTATTTCCCCAGTTTCCTGCACTTGACTGATGGGGCAGACCCCATTCGTTCTTGAGGAGATACTTCGTGGAGCAGGAAACCAACCAACACAGCGTTCCAGGGCCCGCCAATGCCCCGCGTCCGATTCCGGGGCCGCCTCCCAGTGGAGCCGGAACCCATACCGGTGGCCCGGGGACTTACGCTCCGGTATCCCCGGTGAAGAAGAGATGGTGGAGCACTCCGAAGATTCTTGTTGCAGCCGGCATTGCGGTGCTGCTGGCCGGGGGAGGAGGGGGCGCCATCGGATACTCGATGGCAAAGTCGGATGCCGCTCAACAGTTCTCTCAGAGGTTCCCGAACGGGCGACCGGGTGGGGCCAACGGACAGGGCCGCCGCGCCCCGGGCACCGGCCAGGCCCGGCCCACGGACCCCGCCACACCGGGAAGCGGCAACAACCCGTAGGCGGGGGCGCAGGCCTGGGCCATGGTGCTTTACAAGACAGCCCGCCTTTTCCGCAGGACAACGAAAGCAGCAACCGACCCCAGCCCCAGCAGTCCCACCAGGCCGAGGGCCAACGAGGCATCGGGCTGTCCCACCAAGTTGGACGGCGAAACGGCCGCCGCGCCCGAGTAGAGGGTGCCCGTTCCCTCGGCGATCCGGGCATTGCCGTCAGCCAGTTTGACCGCGCCGGTGGACAGCTGGCTGGAGCCGGAGGCCAGCTTGGTGTTGCCGGCAGAGAGCTCGGAGGCGCCGGCAGCAAGCGCCGCCGTGCCTCGGAGCAGGCCGGGGTTCGCAGCATCAGCCGGGTCGCCCTTGATGCCGGCGTTGAGTGCCGCGGTTCCATCCGCCAGCCGGGAGCTGCCGTCCGTCATCCGGGCTGCGGCCTTGATGAGTCCCGGATGCTCGGGATCTCCAGGCACACCATCCATGCCGGTCCGAATCTTCGACGTTCCATCCGCCAGCAGTTCCGTTCCCATAACAACACCAGGGTTGTTGGGATCCTGGCTGTTGAGTTTTGCCGCGAGTGTCCTGAAGCCGTCGGTGAGCCTTCCCGTTCCGGCGTGCAGCTGCCCGGCCCCGTCGCGCAGTTGTCCTGCCCCGGCCTGCAGCTGGGACGCCCCGGCGTCGAGCTTGTGGGCGCCGGCGGCGATTTTCGCGATCTTGTCCTTGACCGCGGCCAGCGGGACCAGTCCCTGCAGGGGATCCGATGCTGCCGCCTGCAGGAGATCGAGGGCCTGCGCCAGGGCGGCCGTGCCTGTGCCTGCCTCGGGGTTGTTGTTGGCCCCGGGGTAGCCCTTCAGCTGTACGGTGCCGGCGGCGAGGTCACCTGTACCAGCAGCCAGCCGGGCAGCACCTGCGTCGAGCTGGCCGGCACCGTCGGCCAGGTTGTTGTCCGCGTTACCGCCTGCAGTAGGTGTCAGGGCGGCGGAAAGCTGGGAGGCTCCGGAGGCAAGCTTCCTGGCGCCGTCGTCGACCTTATAGACACCAGGAGCGAGTTTGTTGTTGACATCGGTCTCGATCTTCACTGCCCCGGAGGCCAGCTCATCGGCTCCGGCCTGGAGCTTGTCGGCACCGGGGGCGAGCTTTTCTGTAACGCCGAGATAGATCTTTTCCGCGCCGGAGGAGAGCTTGCCGGCGCCAGCGTCAGCCTGGCCTGCGCCGACTGCCAGCTGACCAGCACCGTCCTTGAGCTGCTCGGCCCCCGCAGATGCTTGGCTCGTCCCGTCGCGGAGCTTGGCGGACCCATCGGTGATCCGGCCGGTGACCAGGGTGTAGAACGCCAGCAGCCCAATCAGCAGCAAGGCAAGGGTGCCGATGGTGAGCTGCTGTGCATGGGGCCGGGTTTTGCCGGCAGTGGCGCCACGACTTTGTGTCACAGATGGATCCTCTCGACGGTTTAAGCGGGCAGCCAAAGTTGCCGCCCGCCACCTTTGGCGGTGATGCGCCTGGCACTCGAATGCTTGGCTCTGCATCACTCGACAGGTGGTTACTCTCCGGTAACTTACCGAGAGTAAACTTGTGCAGGGGCAAATGGCAAGGGTTTTGAGTCACGCCATAGGAGCTCGCACTGAGCAACGTGGTCCCTAGCGGTCGCGGCGGCTATGGCTGGCTTCGATTTGTGCGAGCCAAAAGTCTCGGGTAAAGTAGTTTCTCGTGCTGAGGCGCACGGAGCGCGGGTTGAAGCCCGAAAATCCGGCCCGAAAGTATCATTGGGATATGGTGTAATTGGCAACACTACGGTTTCTGGTACCGTCATTCTAGGTTCGAGTCCTGGTATCCCAGCTCTGATTTCAGTCGCAGGAACGGGTCGGAAATCAGAGGTTTCAGAACGGTTTTTCGGTTTGAAACAAGTGCTGAGTGTGTGAAATACTCACTTGGCTGACCGGTAGAAATGCTGGTGGGAAGCAGGAGCTTCCTGGAAGTGCAGGGCCCCATCGTATAGCGGCCTAGTACGCTGCCCTCTCACGGCGGTAACGCGGGTTCGAATCCCGCTGGGGTCACGAATATGACGGTCCCGGGCAAGTGCCCGGGGCCGTTTTCGTTGTTGCTGAATTGTTGATAGACAGGGCCAGCGGGCACGCTGAACTGGCATGATGATGCTGTGACCTCCCACCCTGACCCGGCCCGGCCCCCAACCCGAAAGCCGAACCCGTCCGCGGCAGCTGCCGTCGGACTGCTTGAGGCCGTGCGGCACGATCTGTCCTTCGTGTCCCTGCCCCTTGCCCTGCCCGATGCGGCGCAGGCGCGGTTGGAAGTCCGGAACGCCGTCGCCCAGCTGGATGACTACATCCTGCCGCGCTACCGCAACCTGGATGCTCCGCTGCTCGCCGTCGTCGGTGGCTCCACCGGTGCCGGCAAATCCACGCTGGTCAACGCCTTGGCCGGGCATCCGGTGACACGTTCGGGCGCCATCAGGCCCACCACGAGGCAACCCATCCTCCTTCACCACCCCGCAGATGGGGGCTGGTTCGAAGGCCAACGAATCCTGCCCAGCCTGAACCGGATTACGGGAAGTGTCTCCACGTATCCCATTCCTGCCAGCCCGGCTGGCGCCACTCCCGATGCCGGCCCGGTTTCCTCCCTGGTTCTTGTGGCTGATCCGGCAGTTGCGCAAGGCATAGCATTGCTCGACGCTCCGGACATCGACTCCATCTCCGATGAGAACCGAAAACTCGCCGGCCAGCTGCTGGCCGCCGCGGATCTGTGGGTCTTTGTGACCACGGCCAACCGTTACGCTGACGCTGTCCCCTGGAAGCTGCTCCTGGATGCGGCCTCGCGGGACATTATGGTGGCCGTGGTACTGGACCGGGTCCCGCCGGAGGCAGAAGCGGAAGTAAGTGCCGATCTCCGCGGCCTGCTGCACAAGGAAGGCCTGGGGGCAGCCCGGCTCTTCATCGTGCGGGAGACAGAGCTCGACCCGTTGGGGATGTTGCCGCCCGACGCCGTGGATCCACTGCGCCAGTGGCTGCAGGAACTGGCAGCGGACGCAGCCGGCCGGGCCGCGATCGCCCGGCGGACCCTCAACGGAACAGTGAGGGCACTCGCGGCACGAGTCGCCGGCGTGGCACAGGCGGCGGGTGAGCAGCAACGGGCCGCGGCCATGCTCGAGGCCCAGGCAACGGCTGCGTACCGTGACGCAGCCGTTCGCATCCTGGACGCCACCAAGGACGGTGCCCTGCTCCGGGGTGAAGTGCTGGCCCGCTGGCAGGACTTCGTGGGGACCGGGGAGTTTTTCCGGAACCTCGAGCAGAACATCGGACGGCTCCGGGACCGTGCGGGGGCGTTCTTCCGCGGCGAGCCGCCCCCGGCCGTCAGGGTGGAGGTGGCCATCGAGACAGGCCTGCAGGCAGTAATCCTTGACGAGGCGGCAACGGCCGCTGAGGAAACCGACCAGCGGTGGCGGTCCGACCCCGCGGGGCGCCAGCTGTTGGGGGTAGAGGATCTGTCCGGGACCAGTTTCGGATTCGCCGAACGGACGGCGGCAGAGATCAGGGCCTGGCAGGGCAGCCTGATGGAACTGATCCGGACTGAAGGCCAGGGCAAGCGGACGCAAGCCAGGTTGCTTTCCTTCGGCATCAACGGACTGGGTGCCGCGCTCATGATCGTGGTGTTCTCTATGACTGCAGGCCTCACAGGGCTGGAGATCGGCGTAGCGGGAGGCACCGCCGTTGTTGGCCAGAAGCTGCTGGAAGCAGTGTTCGGTGAAGGTGCAGTCCGCCGCCTTGCACAGACAGCCCGCGAGGACCTCCATGCACGGTGCCAGCAGTTGCTGAGGGCGGAGCAACGGAAGTTCCTTGACCTGCTCCCCGACGGCGACCCGGACGCCGAGCCTGTGCTGACCGGCCACGCGTCGGCCCTGGCGCTGCTGGCCGGCCAGGCATGAGCCGCCACAGCGATGCACGCGAATCGTCGCAGCTGGACCGCCGGCTTGAAGCCCTGAATGACGCCCGTGAACTCGCCGAGGGTGTTTTGCCCGACGAGTCATTGGCGGACGTCTTCCAGCTCCTTGAACGTGCGAGTTCCCGCCGTTCCCTGTCGGCCGACCACACAGTCGTGGGGTTCTTCGGCGCGACCGGCAGCGGCAAGTCATCCCTCTTCAACGCGGTCAGCGGCGCTGAAATCGCGACGGCGGCGGCCCGCCGGCCGACGACGTCGGAACCATTGGCGGGAGTGTGGGGAGCAGGCGGCAGCGAACCGCTGCTGGACTGGCTGGAGGTGCGCAGCCGGCACCACGCCGCCCCGGTGGACGGATTCGCGGACGAGGGTACCGGGCTGATCCTGCTGGACCTGCCGGACTTCGATTCCACCAGGGCTGCCAACCGCGAAATTGTGCAGCGCATGGTGGGCCTGGTGGATGTCCTGGTCTGGGTGCTGGATCCCCAGAAATATGCAGATGCCGCGGTGCACAATGAATTCCTGACGCCCCTTGCCGCGCATGGCGCCGTGACCCTGGTGGTGCTCAACCAGGTGGACCGGCTGCCCGAAAGGGATGTGCAGCCCGTGCTGCAATCGCTTAAGGGGATCCTGGCCCGTGACGGACTGGGGACAGTGCAGGTCCTCGGAGCCTCGGCGCTGTTGGGCACGGGCGTCGACGGCGTCCGGAGCGCGATCCGGAACGTGGCGGTGCAGCGCCAGGCGCTGTCACAACGGCTGGCGGCCGACGTTACCCGCGCTTCCCGGCGGCTAAGGGAGGCTTCCGGCGATGGTGAGGCCGCGGGCGTCAGGCCCGCAGCAAGATTCCGGCTTGCCGATGAACTGGCGACGGCTGCCAACGTCCCGTTGGTGGTTGAGGCCGTCGCCCGGTCCTACAGCCTGGAATCTTCCCGGCGCACTGGGTGGCCAGTAACGCGCTGGCTGCTCCGGTTCAGGCCGGATCCGTTGCGGCGGCTCAACCTGCGCAGGTCCTCACCCTCTGAGCTAAGCCGGACATCGCTTCCTCCCGCAGGCGCCCCGGAGAGGGCGCGGACGGATGCTGCCGTCCGGGAATTCGCTGACAACGCGAGTGCCGGTGCTCCCGGGCCGTGGCGCGCAGTGATCCGGGGCGCCGCCCGCGAGGGGAGGGAACAACTGCCGGACGCCCTGGATCAGGCTATTGCCGGGACGGACCTGATGGCGGCACGGAAGTCCTGGTGGTGGGCACTTTTCAACGTGGTCCAGTGGCTCGCCCTGCTCATGGTCCTGGGCGGGCTGGGCTGGCTTGGTGTGCTGGCTGCCCTGGGGTACTTCCAGATGCCTGTCCCGGAAGTGCCCCGCGTGGAGGGCTGGCCGGTCCCTACCCTGATGATTGCCGGGGGAGTGGTTCTTGGGGTCTTCCTGGCTGTCACAGGGCGGTTCATAGGCGCGGCGGCAGCCCGGGCGCGGGCCACGAAGGCCAGGAAAAGGCTCAGGACCGCCGTCGGAGGGGTAGCTGATGAGCTGGTGGTGAAGCCCGTGGAAGCAGAGGTGAACCGGCTCAGGTCATTCAATGCCGCGCTGAAGCGGGCCGGGGGCAAATAAGCCGGCCACGAGCTAGTTCAGCGCTGCCGCGGCGTCCCGGACCTTGATCAGGGTCCGAAGGTTCCGGGTGGTGGTTGTCGCTTTGAATCTGGCCTTTGAAGAGATCTTGCTGAAAGGGCTCTCCAGAGTTCCTCCGGCCGGGGCCAGCCAGGCCAGCGCCTCCGGTCCGAGCCGTTTCTGTTCCGCGCCCTCAAGCGCGGCTCCCGCTGCATCAAGCTCATCCAGCATGGCAGTGTCCGAGGCCAGCGTGATGTAGGTGTGGGTGCGCTTGTCGTCTTCCGGATAGGGGCAGGCGTCCACAAGTTCCGACACGCGCTGCGCGGGCAGGACAACAACCCATGCGTCGTAGCCGAATGATTTCCGCAGGCATTCTTCGAGCTGCTGCTTGACGGCGCCAGCATCCTGTTCGCTGGTGAGAACTACATTTCCGCTGGCCAGCAGGGTCTTCACGTCCCCGAACCCGCACGACTTGAGGGCGTCTTTGAGGTCCGCCATCCTGATATTGATTCCGCCCACATTGATGCCGCGGAGAAAGACTGCGTAGCTGCTCATGCCGAACAGCCTAACCTTTTGGGGCAGGGCGGCTGATGGCAGGTGGCGGGGGAGGAGCACCCGGCCCCGGGATTCCGTCAGTCGTTGTTCTTGCGCAGGGCCTCGGTGAGGATACGGCCGGCGTTGCACACCACCTCAGCGTGCAGGCGGCCGGGCTGGCGGGTCAGGCGCTCGATCGGCCCGGAAATGGAAACGGCGGCGATTACCCGTCCGGAAGGTCCGCGGACCGGCGCGGAAACCGAGGCGACTCCCGGCTCCCGTTCGCCGAGGCTCTGGCCCCAGCCCCGCCGTCGTACGCCCGCCAATACGGTGGGCGTAAATCGCGCAGACTGAAGGCCTTCAAGGAGGCGGTCGTGGTCTTCCCATGCGAGGAGGACCTGGGCGGCGGAGCCGGCTTTCATGGACAGCTGGGTTCCGACGGGGATGGTGTCACGGAGGCCAATGGGGCGTTCAGCCGAAGCCACGCAAACACGCCAGTCTCCCTGGCGGCGGAAGATCTGTGCACTCTCGCCGGTGGCGTCGCGCAGCTGCATCAGGACAGGTCCAGCGGAAGCGATCAGGCGGTCCTCGCCCGCCGCGGATGCCAGTTCAACGAGCCTGCTTCCGAGGACAAACCTTCCCTGGATGTCGCGGCTGACCAGCCGGTGGTGGACCAGTGCCAGGGCCAGCCTGTGGACGGTGGGCCGCGCCAGCCCGGTGGCCGCTACCAGCTGCGCCAGGGTGGTGGGTCCTGCCTCAAGTGCGTCAAGCACATGGGCCGCTTTATCAATGACACCGACTCCACTAGAATTGTCCATGTAATGATATTGCCGTCTCAATATCTGAGATGCAAATCTTTCCGCTGGCATATTACACAGCCGTGCTGATTCAGTGGTTCTAGCAGTCAAACAATAGCCAACAGCAGTGAAGGGAGATGGCCGTGGCAAAGACACTGGCCGAGAAAGTCTGGGACGCACACGTGGTGCGCAAAGGCGACGGCGAAGGAGCCAATGCCCAGCCCGACCTCCTCTTCATCGACCTTCACCTTGTCCACGAGGTGACGTCCCCGCAGGCATTCGAAGGCCTGCGGCTCGCCGGCCGGAAGCTGCGGCGTCCCGACCTCACGATCGCCACGGAGGACCACAACACTCCCACGCTGGACATCGACAAGCCAATCGCCGACCTGACGAGCCGCACCCAGATCCAGACACTGCGGAACAACTGTGCCGAATTCGGCGTCCGGCTGCATTCACTAGGTGACGCGGAGCAGGGGATTGTGCACGTTGTGGGCCCGCAGCTTGGCCTGACCCAGCCAGGCATGACCGTTGTCTGCGGTGATTCACACACGTCGACCCACGGAGCCTTCGGCGCGCTGGCCATGGGCATCGGGACTTCCGAGGTGGAGCACGTCATGGCCACCCAGACCCTGTCCCTGAAGCCGTTCAAGACCATGGCCATTAACGTTGAAGGCGCGCTGCGTCCCGGCGTCAGTGCCAAGGACATCATCCTCGCCGTGATCGCCAAGATCGGCACCGGCGGAGGCCAGGGCTACGTCCTGGAGTACCGCGGTTCCGCCATCCGTGCGCTGTCCATGGAAGCCCGGATGACCATCTGCAACATGTCCATTGAGGCAGGCGCCCGTGCCGGTCTGGTGGCGCCAGACCAGACCACCTACGACTACATGTTTGGCCGCCCGCACGCGCCGCAGGGGGCAGAGTGGGATGCCGCCGTCGAGTACTGGAATACCCTGCGGACCGACGACGACGCCACGTTCGACGTCGAAGTCGACCTCGACGCCGACACGCTGGAGCCGTTCGTCACGTGGGGCACCAACCCTGGCCAGGGTGTTTCACTCTCTGCCAAGGTGCCGTCCCCCGAGGACTTCGGCGACGAAAACGCCAAGGCCGCCGCCGAGCGCGCCCTGCAGTACATGGGTCTCCAGGCTGGAACGCCCATGAAGGAGATCCGCGTGGACACGGTCTTCCTGGGCTCCTGCACCAACTCGCGCATGGAGGATCTCCGGGCTGCCGCTGACATCGTCCGCGGACGCCAGAAGGACCCCAACATCCGGATGCTGGTGGTGCCGGGCTCGGCACGCGTGCGCCTTGAAGCCGAGGCTGAAGGCCTGGACAAGGTCTTCAAGGACTTCGGGGCGGAGTGGCGCTTCGCCGGCTGCTCCATGTGCCTGGGCATGAACCCGGACCAGCTGGAGGTCGGGGAACGCTGCGCCTCCACGTCCAACCGCAACTTCGAGGGACGCCAGGGCAAGGGCGGACGGACCCACCTTGTTTCGCCGGTGGTGGCAGCAGCCACGGCCGTCCGGGGCACACTGAGCTCACCGTCGGACCTTGATCCGGCCCCCGAATCCGCCGCCATCCGCACCCACGCAGCCTAGGAGACGCCATGGAAAAGTTCACTACGCACACGGGCATCGGCGTTCCGCTGCGGCAGAGCAACGTCGACACCGACCAGATCATCCCCGCGGTCTACCTCAAGCGCATCACCCGCACAGGCTTCGAGGACGCGCTGTTTTCCGCCTGGCGCAAGGACCCATCCTTCATCCTGAACCAGGCCCCCTTCAACATCGGTTCCGTGCTGGTGGCCGGACCGGACTTCGGCACCGGGTCCTCCCGTGAACACGCCGTCTGGGCGCTGAAGGACTACGGCTTTAAAACCGTCCTCTCGTCCCGTTTCGCCGACATCTTCCGCGGCAACTCGGGCAAGCAGGGGCTGCTGGCAGCCGAGGTGGCCCAGGACGACATCGAACTGATCTGGAAAGAGCTGGAAAACGCCCCTGGCACCGAAGTCACCGTGGACCTGGTCTCCAAGACGGTCATCTGCGGCAACATCGTGGCGCCGTTTGAGATTGACGACTACACACGGTGGCGCCTGCTGGAAGGCCTGGATGACATTGGCCTCACCCTCCAGCACGAAGCGGACATCACCGCCTACGAGGCCACCCGTCCAGCGTTCAAACCGACGACCCTCCCGGCCCGCCTGTCCTGAAAAGCCGGCCCCGAACGGCGGCTCGGGACGGCGCGTTCCGGGCCGCGTGAGCGGCCGCGTTTCTCATCGAGGACGCCCCCGTATTTCGGTTCGGTAACACGACCTCCTATGCTTAGCTGGAGCCTTTGCAAGTATTTGGGGGCGAGTAATCGTAAGGAAACCGGTATATGAGTAGTGTTCTGACAATCCGCGGCGGAGTCCCGCTTACAGGCCGCGTCAGCGTCCGTGGGGCCAAGAATCTGGTTCCCAAGGCTATGGTGGCCGCGTTGCTGGGAAACGAACCATCGGTGTTGCGGAACGTTCCGGAAATCAAGGATGTTGAGGTAGTCACCTCGCTCCTGCAGCTGCATGGAGTGACGGTGGTCAAGGATCCCGTTAACGGTGACCTGACGCTGGATCCCAAGGCGGCTAAGACTGCTCCGAGCACGGCTATTGACGCCCACGCCGGTGATTCCCGGATCCCTATCCTGCTCTGTGGTCCGTTGATCCACGCCATTGGCGAAGCCTTCATCCCGGACCTGGGCGGCTGCAAGATCGGCGACCGGCCCATTGACTACCACCTCGACGTCCTGCGGCGCTTCGGCGCCGTGGTTGAAAAGCGTCCCGGCGGCATCCACATCTCGGCGCCCAAAGGCCTGCACGGGGCCAAAATCTCCCTGCCCTACCCTTCGGTCGGCGCCACTGAGCAGGTCCTGCTGAGCGCCACCCGCGCCGAAGGCATCACCGAACTCTCCGGGGCTGCCACGGAGCCCGAGATCATTGACCTCATCGCGGTACTGCAGAAGATGGGCGCCATCATCAGCGTCCAGACGGACAGGACCATCCGCATCGAAGGCGTCCGGGACCTGGGCGGCTATAACCACCGGGCCCTCTCGGACCGCAACGAATCGGCGTCGTGGGCATCAGCCGCCCTGGTGACGCGCGGCGACATCTTCGTTGAAGGCGCTTCGCAGCGGGACATGATGACGTTCCTGAACACCTACCGCAAAGTGGGCGGCGGTATGGACATCGGCGAGGACGGCATCCGCTTCTACCACCGCGGCGGCAAGCTCAACCCGCTGGTCCTGGAGACGGATGTGCATCCCGGCTTCATGACCGACTGGCAGCAGCCCCTGGTGGTTGCGCTGACCCAGGCAGAAGGCGTGTCCATCGTGCACGAGACCGTCTACGAGAACCGCTTCGGCTTCACCGACGCCCTGATCCGGATGGGAGCCAGCATCCAGGTGCACCGGGAATGCCTGGGCAGTGTGCCGTGCAGGTTCGGCCAGCGCAACTTCCTTCATTCCGCCGTGATCTCCGGGCCCACCCAGCTCAAGGGGACCGACATCGACGTCCCGGACCTGCGCGGCGGGTTCAGCCACCTGATCGCCGCCCTGGCCGCTACCGGCACCTCCAGGGTCACCGGGATCGACATCATCAACCGGGGCTATGAGCGGTTCACTGAAAAACTGGCCGGCCTCGGCGCCGACTTCGACATCACCGCAACCAAGTAGCGCTGCGCACGTGAAGGAAACGGCCAAGAGCCAGGCCACGTTTGTAGTCATCGCCGCGATAGCGCGCAGCCTGCTGAACGTCATGATGGACAAGAAATGGGAGGGCACCGAGAAGCTGCCTGCGGGTGGCTTCATCGCGGCTCCCAACCATTGCACGGAAATCGATCCCCTCATCGTGGGGCACATGCTGTACAACCAGAAGCGGGCCCCGCATTTCCTTGCCAAGGCCGGCCTTTTCAAGGTCCCCGTGCTGGGCTGGATCCTGCGGGCCACCAAGCAGATCCCGGTGGAACGCTCGACGGCGGGTGCGAACCGCTCGCTGCGGCTCGCCCAGGAGATCGTGTCTGAGGGTGGCGCCATCATCATCTATCCCGAAGGGACGCTCACCCGCGATCCCGACCTGTGGCCCATGAAGGGCCACACCGGCGCGGCCAGGCTGGCCCTCGAAGGCGGAATCCCCGTGGTGCCCATCGCGCACTGGGGTGCGCACGAGGTCTTGCCTCGATACGCAAAGCGGTTCCACCTGTTCCCACGCAAAACATCGCGCGTTGTGGTGGGGGATCCTGTGGACCTGAGCGCCTTCGCCGGCCGTCCCCTGGACAAGGCCACCTTGGCGGCCGCCACCGATGTCATTATGGACGCAGTCACCGCTCTGCTGGCCGGCATCAGGGGCCAGGAGGCGCCCGCTGAGCGGTGGGATCCTGCCAAGCACAACCAGGCCAAGCACGGACGTTTTGTGGAACGCGGCCAGCCGGTCCAGCCGGACGAAGGGGCGGGTACCCCGTGACTGCTGACGGGATTCACCTGGGTTCGGCCCGGTCTGTTGCCGTCCTGGGCGCCGGATCCTGGGGGACCACATTCGCCAAGATTCTCGCCGACGCTGCCACAGCGTCCGGGGACGAGCGGAGCATCAGGCTGTGGGGCAGGCGAAGCGAAGTGGTGGAACAGATCAACAGCATCCACCGCAACTTCCAATACTTGAAAGACACTGAGTTGCCCGTGAGTATCACGGCGTCAACCGACGTGCGTGAAGTGCTCGCGGGAGCTGACCTCGTGGTCCTCGCTGTGCCCGCCCAATCCTTGCGGCTCCAGTTGCGGGAATGGAAGCCCCTGATTGCTCCGGATGCTGTCGTGGTGTCGCTCATGAAGGGCCTGGAACTCAGCACGGACGCAAGGATGAGCGAGGTCATCGGCGAGGAGCTGGGCATACCCCAGGACCGCGTTGCGGTGGTTTCGGGGCCGAACCTGGCCATGGAGATTGCCCGCGAGGAGCCCACGGCGTCGGTCGTGGCCTGCACGGATCCGGCGGCGGCAGGCTGGATCGCCAGGAGCTGCACGGCTCCCTACTTCCGTCCGTACACCACCGGGGACATCGTCGGCGTCGAAATCGGTGGCATCGTCAAGAACGTTATCGCGTTGGCCGTGGGTATTTGTGAAGGAAAGCAGATGGGGGACAACACCAAGGCTTCCGTGATTACCAGGGGTCTGGCAGAAACATCCAGGCTGGCCCTTGCCTTGGGCGGGGAAGCCCGGACCATGGCTGGACTGGCAGGCCTGGGCGACCTCGTGGCAACGTGTTCCTCGCCGTTGTCCCGGAACCATACGGCCGGCCGGCTGTTGGGCCAGGGCCTCACCCTGGAGGAGGTGGCCCAGAAGATGACCCAGACAGCGGAAGGCATCAAGTCGGGCCAGGCCGTGCACGAGCTCGCCGGGAAGCTGGGTGTGGAAATGCCCATCACCGCCGCCGTGGTTGCGGTTCTCGCCGGCAAACTGTCCGTTGACCAACTGGGGCCGCTGCTGCTGGCGCGGGACCTGAAACCTGAAGGCGATTACTGACGATGTCCAAAGACACCCCGACCCCACCGGAATCAGCCCCTCGGGCCAAGCCCCGTGTGGCGGTACTTTTTGGCGGCCGGTCCAGCGAACATGCCGTCAGCTGCGTGACGGCTGCCGGAGTGCTCGGCGCGATCAACAAAGACAAATACGACGTCATTCCCATCGGTATCGCCAAGTCGGGACAATGGGTGCTTGCTGCCAGCGACACAGCCCAGTGGTCACTGTCCGCGACGTCACTGCCGGAAGTACCGCCGTCGTCGGAAACGGTCACACTGGCCGAAATCGGCGGTGAGCACCAGCTGATCGTGGCCTCCCCGAACGCCGTTCCGCAGGAACTCGGAACAGTTGACGTGGTTTTCCCGCTGCTTCACGGGCCCTTCGGTGAAGACGGCACCATCCAGGGGCTCCTGGAGCTGTCGGACACCCGCTACGTGGGGGCCGGGGTACTCGCCTCTGCCGTGGGCATGGACAAGCACTACATGAAAGTGGTCTTTGAGGCTGCAGGCCTTCCTGTGGGACCCTACGTCGCCGTTACGGACCGGCAGTGGCTCAAGGATGCCGAATCGGTCCGCAAGCAGGTGGACCGGCTCGGCTTTCCGGTGTTCGTCAAACCGGCCCGGGCCGGATCGTCCATGGGCATCTCCAAGGTGGATTCCCTGGACGGCCTGGACGCCGCCATCAAGGAAGCCCGCCGCCACGACCTCAAGCTCGTGATCGAAGCCGGCATCGTAGGCCGCGAAATCGAGTGCGCCGTCCTGGAAGGCCGCGGGACCGATACGCCCCGCGCGTCCATGCCGGGCGAGATTTCCGTAGCCGGCGGCAGCCACGAATTCTATGATTTCAACGCCAAATACGTGGAGGACGACGCCGCAGCGCTGAGCTGCCCTGCCGACATACCGGAGGAGGCCATCACCCGGGTACAGGAGTTGGCGGCCGCAGCATTTGACGCTGTGGGCGCCGAAGGGCTGAGCCGCGTCGACTTCTTCTACACACCCGACGGCGAGCTGATCATTAACGAGATCAACACCATGCCCGGATTTACGCCCAAAAGCATGTACCCCCAGATGTGGGCGGCATCGGGGCTGGACTATGCGGACCTGATCGACGAACTGATCTACCTTGCACTGCACCGGAAGACGGGCCTGCGCTAGTCCCCACCGGCACCCTGACCTCGCTCCGCTTCGGCAAGGGAACCCTGCCGGCGTGGGCCCAACAGTGGCCTACTGGGTGGCGGGCAGGTTTTGCAGGTCTTCCTGGCCAACGCACTTTCGGGTGGCCGGGATTTTTCCAGCCGGCCCAGAAAGATCGGCAAGGACAGTGGCGGAGCTGATCTTGTCCGGGTCCATCAGGATTTCGGTGGCGGGATCACGTCCAAAGGTAGTCAGCGTCCATACCGGGTCGCCTTCCTTGATGACCCAGTCGATGCCGTTCACGCTGACGCAGCGGTCAGTGGTCGGACCCGGAACGTTCACGCCGCAGCGCAGGACCACCTGGGACGGATCGCCCCAGGCCGCGGTGGCCTGGCTGTTCGTCTTCCGCAGCCGGGAATCGCCGATGGCATCCGGCAATGCCACCATCATGGGAGCGCAGGCGGGGTTCGCGGCGTCCTTCGCTGCGGTCACGTCCACAACCGGAGAGCACGCGGTCAGGGAGAGTGCTGCAACCACGACGGTCGCTGCGCCGGCAGCCCTGGTGAACGCCGCCGCGGCAGGCACGGATATTGCAGAGAAGGGGGTGTGGCGCATCAACCCATCATCTCCATTCAGCGATTGCTGCGCCAATCCTGGGATTTGCACTTCGAACGCTTGGATCCGTATCTCCGCACGTCGAGGGTGTCAGCCTCCTGGGATGCAGGAGCATCAACGTAGCCGCCGCGCCTGCACCGGGTCGGGTCCTTTGTCCGGCGGCGTAACACCAGGCTGCAGGGCGATAGGCTACTGACCAAATGACTAAAGTTATCGACGCTTCTTCTCCGCGGAGAATAGGGCCCCAAGAGACGAGGACGGCCAGCCCGGCGGTCATTAAAGGCACCAAGGTGTTGCTGTGGGCGGTAGCCGCAGTGGCCCTCGGGCTGCTGGCTTGGGGGAGGCTTCCGCTACTGGCCCGGAGGACCGTCTGGGCTGAGAATGGCGGGGTATTCCTGCGGGACGTTCTCGCCAATGGAGATCTGATGAGCATCCCGCTTTCTTACGACGGGTACCTCCACGTGATCCCGCGCATGCTGGCAAGCCTGGCCCATGCCGTCGTGCCGCTCCAAGGTTATGCATTGGCAATGTCACTCCTGACCTGTTTGGCAGTTGGAGCCATTTCCGTGGCGGTCGTCCACCTGTCACGTTCGGTCACGGAGGCCGTCCCTGTCCGGTTGATGATCGCAGCGATCCCCGTACTGCTGCCGATCGGTCCGCACGAGGTGCTGGGGAACGCCGCGAACCTCCACTGGTACCTCCTTTGGCTCATGCCCTGGCTCCTCCTATACAAGCCCAAGTCCCGCGCGGCAGCGGGAGGGATGTTCCTTGCTGCCTTCCTTACAGCTGCCAGTGAGATCATCACCGGCATGTTCCTGCCTCTGGCCGTCTGGGCCGCTTTCCGGCGCCGCAATTTCGCGGCCCCCGCCGGCCTGGCGCTGGGCGTGGTCCTGCAGGTCCTGACCACTCTGACGAAACCGCGTTTCAGCGGTGCCGCCCCCTCTGATGCCGTGGATATTCCATCGGTGCTTCTAGGATTCGGGCTCTTGCCGATCGGCTCCATCTGGCACGCCGACAGTCGGACCCTGGCATCGAACATCATCTCTTTTGGAGGCTGGGCGCTTTTCATTCCGTGCCTGCTGGTAGTGGCCCTTCTCGCGTACGTCCTCGTAGCCGGCGGCCGCGGGCTGAAGCTCACGGCGCTCGGTGCCCTGGGCGCCTCGGTGCTCTGCTGGGTGGCCTCCGTGGTGCTTAGCGGCAGCACCATATTCAACTATGCCCATTACACGGCGACGGACTGGGCCACCGAGTTCGTCTACATCCGCTATGCGGCGGCGCCGGCCATGTTCCTGCTGCTGCTGGTGCCGTTGGCCGCGGCCGTGGCACTCACACGGGGGCACGTCAACCAGAGGACGGCTTTCGCAGTCGCCGGAATGTTCGTTGCCTTTCTCCTCGCCAGCTACCTGCCGGCCTCGACGGTCCGTGATGCCGGCCCGTCCTGGTCAGCCGGCGTCAGCGAAGCCCGGGCGGCCTGTGAAGCTGATCCGTCCCTTCCCACTGCGGCTGTGCTGGTAGCACCGGTGGCGTGGAAATTTGACCAGGTCCAAATCCCCTGCAGCGAGCTCAGGTCCTCTTGAGGAGGTTCGGCCAACAGCCTGTACCGGCAATGAATGTCCCAGCCGCGTTGTAGCGTAGTGGCGTGCCTGAAAAGCGTGTAACCCGCCCCGAAGATCCCGCCGAGAATCTGCTCCACCGAGAACCCCAGACCAACTTTGAACCGCCGTCGGCCGTCGGCGCCCTGTCCGAATCCGAACTGCTGGCCAGGATATTTCCGCGTCTTTCCATGGGTGGCGCGCACTCCACGGCCACGCTGCTGGGTCCCGGAGACGATGCCGCCATCATCTCTGCTCCCGACGGGAGGACCGTCATCAGCATCGATACGCAGGTGCAGGACCAGGATTTCCGGCTTCAATGGGCCAACGGCTACCGCACCACGGGGTTTGACGTAGGTTGGAAGGCGGCCGCGCAGAATCTCAGTGACATCAACGCCATGGGTGCCACCGCCACCTCCATGGTGGTCAGTCTCACCTTGCCTCCGGATACCCCGGTCGGCTGGGTGGAGGACCTTGCTGACGGCCTCATCGCCGGCATCCGGGATCTTGGCGCCGCGGACTGTTCGGTGGCCGGCGGAGACCTGGGCCGGGGCCGGGAAATTTCGGTCAGCGTCGCGGTCCTGGGCACTCTGAACGGGGGCCGTGCCGTTCTGCGCTCGGGTGCCCGTCCCGGCAATGTCCTGGCCCTGGCCGGCACCGTGGGCCAGGCTGCCGCGGGACTGGCCCTCCTGGAATCGGACGTGGACGTGCATTCCCTGTCACCGGAACAGCGGGGACTTCTGGACATCCAGTGCAGGCCCCGGCCACCCTTGTGGGCCGGACCCGTGGCCCGGGCAGCAGGGGCCACGGCCATGCTGGATATTTCGGACGGCTTGGTCCGGGACGGAGCACGGCTGGCCAGTGCCAGCACCGTCGTCCTTGACCTGGAACCCCGGGAGCTGGAACGTTTGGGCGAACGCCTGGAACCGGCGTCGGAACTGCTTGGCATCGACCCGCTGGCGTGGGTACTTGGCGGCGGAGAGGACCACGGGCTCCTTGCCACATTCCCTCCGGGCATTCAGCTGCCTTCCGGATTCACTGCGATAGGCTCAGTACAAGCCCTGGGGTCCACCGAAAACCCGGGCGTTAAAATTGCGGGCCGGGCCAGTGGCACCGGGGGATGGGATCACTTTGCAGACTAAGGTTGCCGCCAACGGGCAAGCGATGAAGCGGTGGCTGGGTAAGGCCGAAACGGCTATCGGCAATCACAGCGACCGCCTGAATGCCATCAATATCTTCCCGGTCGCGGACGGCGATACCGGCACCAACCTCTATCTGACTGTCCGCGCCGCCGCCCAGGCCCTCCACACGGACGCGGGCCGGTCCGACGTCCGTCAGCCCGACGTGGGCGCGGTGCTGGCCCTGGCCGGGCAGGCTGCCATGGAACAGGCCCGCGGAAACTCCGGAACGCTTTTCTCCGTTTTCCTCTGCGCAGCGGCTGAACCGCTGGCAGGCCACCCGCGCCTGACCTCCACGCTCCTTGCCGCAGCCCTTAACCGCGCCCAGATCCGTGCCTGGTCCGCCTTGAGCGACCCCGTTCCGGGGACCATGCTCTCGGTGATGGAAGCTGCAGCCCGGGCTGCGGCCGCGGTGGATGCCGGGCAAAATGGCGACGACAGCAACCACGCCCTCGGACTGGCGCTGGACGCTGCTGTTGAGGCTGCTCTGGCGGCGGTGATCCGCACGGAAGGCCAGCTGGACGCCCTGCAGGCCGCGCACGTGGTAGATGCCGGAGGCGTCGGCATGCTCCTCATTCTTGACTGCCTCCGCTCCGCTGTCCTGGGGGAGGAACTGCAGAGCGAGCTCCTGGACGGGCTGCACGGTTACGACGTTCAGGATCCGCACATCCATAACGACATGCCCGACGACGACGGCGTGGAAGTCATGTGCACCATCAGCCTTTCACCCCTGAACGCGGCCACCCTCCGGCAGCGCCTCGATGAGATCGGCGAATCCGTCATCATGAGCCAGGTCGGCGCCGCCTCGGACGCCGAGGGCAACTACCGCTGGCGCGTTCACGTGCACGTCCCGGATGCGGACCCGGCCGTCCGGCTGATCCGTTCCCTCGGGGACCCCACCCACATCACGGTCAGCGAGCTCGCACTGCCCCGCGACCCCGAAGCTGACCCGGTGAACTCCAATGGGCATGAGCGCTGAACTTGACCTGGGCCTTGAACGCCGGATCGGCAAGCGGTCCGCTGCTGTCATAGAGAAGCATCTCGGACTGACCACCGTTGGCGGCCTGCTGAACTACTTCCCCCGCAGGTACCTGAACCGGGGCGAGCTGACACCCATCAGCGACGTCCCGCTGGATGAGGAAGTCACGCTGATAGCCCGGGTCGTGTCCAGCAGCACCCGCTCCATGCGGGCACGCCGGGGAAACATTACCGACGTCGTCATTTCCGACGACGACGGGAAATCGGGCCTGCGGCTGGTGGGCGGCCGCGACTACCGCGGCAAAGTCCCGGGAACCCTCAAGGTCAGCTTCTTCAACGGGTACCGCGCCAAAGCGGAGCTCCTGCAGGGGCGCAGAGCCTTGTTCTCGGGTAAGGTCACCCGGTTTGGTGGTTCCCTGGGGCTTACCAACCCGGATTTCCTCCTCCTGGACGAGGACCCCTTCACGCAGGGAAAGGACCCGGAGCAGCTTGCTGCCATGCCTATTCCGGTCTACCCGGCCACAGCCAAGCTCACCAGCTGGTCCATCCAGAAAGTCATCTCCACGCTTTTGGAAACTGTGGACCTGGGCACGCTGCCGGATCCGATACCCGGAGCGGTTTCCGCCCGGGAGAAATTCCTGCCCGTCGCCGAGGCTTACCGACTCATCCACGCACCGCAGGTTCCCGCCGACTGGCAGCACGCCAGGGACCGCTTCCGGTACCAGGAGGCCCTGGTGCTGCAGTCCGCCCTGGCCAGGCGCCGTGCGCAGCTTGCTGCTGAGGAAGCCACGGCCAGGCGTCCCGTGGCGGACGGCCTCCTGGCCGCCTTTGACAAGCAGCTCCCGTTCACCCTCACGGCTGGCCAGGCCGCCGTCGGCAAGACGCTCTCCGAGGAACTTGGACAGGACGCCCCCATGAACCGACTGCTTCAGGGCGAGGTGGGCTCCGGAAAGACCATCGTGGCCCTCAGGGCCATGCTGCAGGTGGTTGATGCGGGAGGGCAGGCAGCCTTGCTGGCCCCCACGGAAGTGCTCGCCGCCCAGCACTTCGAATCGATCCGCCGCACCCTGGGCTCCCTGTCGCGCGATCCTATGCTGTCCGGGGACGGGTTGCTGGCGGGCCTTGGGGGCAATGCCGTGCAGGTCACCCTGCTGACCGGTTCCATGTCCACCGGGGCCCGTAAGCAGGCCATGCTGGACGCGGCATCCGGGACGGCCGGGATCGTGATCGGAACGCACGCACTGCTCAGCGAGAATGTGTCGTTCTACGACCTTGGGCTGATCGTGGTGGACGAACAGCACCGCTTCGGTGTGGAGCAGCGCGATGTCCTGAGGTCCAAGGCCAGCAGGCCTCCGCATCTGCTGGTCATGACGGCCACGCCCATTCCCCGCACCGTGGCCATGACCGTCTTCGGCGACCTCGAAACGTCGGTGCTGAACGAACTTCCCGTGGGCAGGGCCCCCATTTCTACCCATGTGGTGGGACTCGCCGAGAACCCCGGCTGGGTGAGCCGTATCTGGTCCCGTTCCCGCGAGGAGGTCGACGCCGGGCATCAGGTTTACGTGGTGTGCCCCAGAATCGGAACGGACGATGACGGCGACTTCAGTCCGGGGGAAGCGGAGCCGGCCGCGGCGGACCTGGACGGCGCCGCACGCGAGCTCGCGTCGGTGACCGCCGTTGTTGAACATCTTCAGCAGGAGCCGTCCCTTGCGGGAGTCACTCTGGCGCCGCTGCATGGACGGCAGGAGCCGGCGGTGAAGTCGGCTGCGATGGCGGACTTCACGGCAAACCGGACCAAACTGCTGGTCTCCACCACCGTGATCGAGGTGGGCGTCGATGTCCACAACGCCACCCTGATGGTCATCCTCGACGCCGACAGGTTCGGCATCTCCCAACTGCACCAGCTGCGCGGCCGCGTCGGCCGCGGCGGCCTGCCCGGAACCTGCCTGCTGGTCACCACGCTGGAACCCGGCCATCCGAGCCGGCGGAGGCTTGATGCCGTTGCTGCCACTACTGACGGGTTTGAGCTATCGCAGGAGGACTTGAAGCTCAGGCGCGAGGGGGACATCCTTGGCGCGTCGCAGTCGGGCGGCCGTTCCACCCTGAAGCTGCTCAGGGTGCTTGAGCACGAAGACGTCATTGCCCGCGCCAGGGAGGACGCCCAGGACATCGTGGGCCGGGACCCCTCCTTGGTCCGCCATCCATGGCTGGCCGAGGCAATCGACGAGTATCTGAACCCTGAGAAGGAGGCGTTCCTTGAACGCGGATAGCGCGGCTTTGAACAAAACAGCCGGAACCCCGGACTGGAAACGCACGGTCCGGACATGAGCCGGATCATTGCGGGGGCCGCCGGCGGCACTCCACTGGTAAATGTTCCGGGTAGCTTGACCCGGCCCACCACAGACCGGGTCAAGGAAGCGCTGTTCTCTCGCCTCGACGCCTTCGGAATCATTGCCGGATCCCGCGTCCTGGACCTCTATGCGGGGTCGGGGTCGTTGGGCGTGGAGAGCGGCAGCAGGGGCGCGGAGGCCGTGGACCTTGTGGAGTTCGATGCCAAGGCAAGCGCCGTCTGCCAGCGCAACGCGGACCTCATCAACGGAGTCGTGGGACGCAAGGCGGTCACGGTGCACCGCTCCCGGGTGGAGTCATTCCTGGAGCGGGCCGGGGATGGCAGCAGTTGGGACCTGGTTTTCCTCGACCCCCCGTATCCGCTGGACGAACCGGCCTTGTCTGCGGTGCTGGAGAAGCTCTCCGCCCACCTCGCACCGTCGGCCGTGGTAGTTGTTGAGAGGTCGTCCCGTTCACCGGAACCGGGCTGGCCGGACGGTATGGAACGCTTTGCGGAGAAGAAGTACGGCGAAACCCGGCTCTGGTTCGCAGAGCCCTCGGTATCTGACGCCAGCCAGGAGGACCTGGTTATTGACGAACAGGGACCCCACGGCAGCTGAGGCTCAGCCCGCCAGTGGGTCCAGGTCCACGCCGGTCAGGACCCTCGCCGGGTGGGGGCCCCGTGCTGTCAGTTCGGCTGTCCATTCAACGGGCCACTGTGTCTGCGTCCCGGCGAGGATGATGTTGCCGGGGTACCGGCCGGCAAACATTCCAGCTTCAGCGAAGGCGGCGACGTCGGCCATGGCGCGCCGCATTGCGGCCACCTGGCTGCGCACCAGGGTGAGTCCCGGATCGTCGCCGACGTTCACGATCAACAGCCCGTCAGGGGCCAGTCGCGCGCGGGCCTCCTGGTAGAACTCCATGCAGGCGATGTGTTCCGGAGCGTCGGGGCCGGAGAAGATGTCCAGGATCACGACGTCGAACCGCAGACCCGGATCCAGCCAGGCCAGGGCATGCCGGGCGTCGCCGATGATAGTGTGCAGCTCTGTTCCCTCCGGGAGGGGGAGCTGCTGCAGCACAAAATCCAGGAGCTCGCGCTCCAGCTCCACCGCATACTGGGCGGAGCCGGGCCGGGTGGCCTGGATGTAGCGGGCCAGCGTCAGCGCGCCCGCCCCCAGGTGGAGCGCGCTGACCGGCCTGCCCGCGGGCGCGGCGAGATCCACCAAGTGGCCGATCCTGCGCAGGTATTCGTAAAAGATCTCCTCGGGGCGCGCGAGGTTCACGTGCGACTGTTCAGCGCCACCGATGCTGAGGACGAAGGCTCCTTCGGTGAAAGCATCCGGCGTGATGGAGGCGTGTTGGCCCGTGGTCCTGAGGAACCTGGCGCGTGTGTTGCCGGCCTGAGGCATCAGAGCTTTCCGCTGAGACTTGCCAGCCGGGCGGCTGCCTCTTCCAGGACCTCCACCTTCTTGCAGAACGCGAACCGAAGCAGGCTCCGCGTCCTTTCGGCGCCCTGCGGATGGCAGAAGACGGGAACGGGGATGGCGGCCACTCCTACCAGAGCCGGTAGTCTCCGGGCCAGGTCAACGGAGTCGCTGATGCCCAGTGGAGCCGTATCCACGTTCACAAAATAGGTCCCCTGTGGCGTGAAGACATCGAATCCCGCCGCCCGTAGCCCTTCGCTGAGGATGTCGCGCTTGTGCCGGAGGGTGTCCGAGATGCCCTGGTAGAACTCATCCGGGAGCGCCAGGCCCGTCGCGATGGCCGCCTGGAACGGAGTTCCGGAGCTGTAGGTGAGGAATTGCTTCACCGTGCGGATGGCGGATACCAGCTCTCGGGGGCCGGAGAGCCAGCCGATCTTCCAGCCTGTGAAGGAAAAGGTCTTTCCTGCGGAGGAGATGGTGATGGTCCTCTCCGCAGCCCCGGGCAGGCTTGCTACGGGGATGTGGCTGACGCCGAAGGTAAGGTGTTCGTACACTTCATCGGTGATGATCAGGCAGTCGTGGCGCCGGGCGAGTTCGACTACGCGCTCGAGGACATCGCGCGGGAAAACCGCTCCCGTGGGATTGTGCGGATTGTTCAGGAGCACTATCCGTGTGCGCCCGCTGAAGGCCGCCTCGAGTGCGTCCATGTCCGGGAAGAAATCCGGGGCCAGCAACGGCGCCGTGATGTGGTTTGCGCCGGAGAGCCCGATGACAGCTCCATAGGAGTCATAGAAGGGCTCGAAGGTCAGCACGTCATCACCTGGACCAGCGAACGCCAGCAGTGCAGCCGCGATGCCTTCCGTTGCGCCGGTGGTGACCAGGACTTCAGTCTGCGGGTCCGGGGCGAGCCCGTAGAACCGCTGCTGGTGGGCTGACACCGCCTCCCGCAGTTCAAGAATGCCCTTGCCCGGCGCATACTGGTTGGCACCGGCCGCTATCGCGGCCTGCGCGGCAGCCTTGATCTCCGCCGGCCCGTCTTCGTCAGGAAAACCTTGTCCAAGGTTGATGGCGCCCGTCTGCTGGGCAAGCGTTGTCATCTCTTCGAAGATGGTGATGCCCAGTCCGCCCTCGGGGCCCAGCAAGTTGGCCCCCAGGGCCGCCCGCTGCCAGGGGGCCGGAGCCGTGGCCTTGAAAAGTTCCCTTGGTGGATGCATCCAGTCATGGTATCCCGGCGTCCCGATGCGATAGGTTCGGAGCATGAGACGCGCTGTTTGCCCCGGATCCTTCGACCCCATCCACAACGGCCATCTCGAGGTCATTGCCCGGGCCGCCGGCCTCTTCGATGAGGTCATCGTGGCTGTGTCCACCAACTATGCGAAGAAGTACAGGTTCAGCCTGGGGGACCGGATCGACATGGCACGGGAAACCCTGGCATCGCTGAAAGGGATCGTGGTGGAGCCGGTCGGCGACGGACTCCTGGCGGAGTATTGCCGCCAAAGGGGTGTTTCAGCCATCGTCAAGGGCCTGAGGTCCTCGTCCGACTTTGACTACGAACTTCCCATGGCCACCATGAACCGCCAGCTCAGCGGCGTGGAAACAGTGTTTCTTCCCGCGGAGGCCCATTACTTGCACCTGTCCTCCACCCTCATCAAGGAAGTGGCGGGCCTTGGCGGCAGCGTCTCCGATTATGTGCCCCGTTCCGTCCAAAAGAGGCTCCTTGCTGGCGAGTCTGCGGCGGATCAATAGGCAAGAGGGTAAGCTAGTCCGGTACTTCGGCGGCCTTCCATGGCCTGGTTTGAGTCCCTAAGGTTCTTCAGGCTAAGATGGTACGTCGGTCATATGTTCAACAGGAGTTCTCATTAAACGAGATGCTAGTTCGCCCTTGGCGTTCGACGTCAAGGACCTTGGGCGCAGCCCGGGAAGCATGCGGACACTGCAGGAACATGTACCCGCACCAGGTGATCTTGGTGTGGCACTCATTGGCGTTCAGGAAGGCTCGGATATCGGGCTGGACCTGAGGCTTGAGGCCGTACACGAAGGAATTCTGGTATCAGGAACCGCGGTCGCCGAAGTATCCGGCGAATGCGGCCGATGCCTGGATCCCCTTGCGTATGACCTCGAGGTCAATGTGCAAGAACTTTTCTTCTATGAAGGCGTCCTGCTTTCAGATGAAGAAGATGATGAAGAGCAACGTCGAGTCGAGCACGATGTAATCGATCTTGAACCGGTGTTGCGGGACGCAGTTGTTACCATGCTGCCGTTCCAGCCGGTGTGCCGGGAAGACTGCCAGGGCCTTTGCTCCGAATGCGGAGCTCGCCTGGAAGACGAGCCGGGGCACCACCACGAGGTCTTGGATCCTCGCTGGGCTGCCCTAGCTGATATGGCTAAGCCTGACCGGCAAAATTGATTTGTACGTGTTTGTCTAGAGAGAAATGAGTTAGCCGTGGCTGTTCCCAAGCGGAAAATGTCTCGCTCGAATACCCGCGCCCGCCGCTCCCAGTGGAAGGCAACCGCCCCCCACCTGGTGAAGACCGTAGAGAACGGCCAGGTGACCTACAGCCTGCCGCACCAGGCAAAGGTCGTCACCGACTCGGCTGGCACTGCGCTGTTCCTTGAGTACAAGGGCCGCAAGGTCGCAGACGTCTAATCGGCCATTCAGGCTGGCATGATGTCTTCAACTGAAGAGCTTCTGAAGCGTCTCGGTGTCTCCATTGACGCCGGGACGCTTCGTCTTGCGCTCACGCACCGTTCCTACGCCTACGAAAACGGCGGTATCCCCACGAACGAGCGGCTGGAATTCCTGGGCGACTCCATCCTTGGATTCTCCGTGACGGATGCCCTCTACCGTGACAACCCCAACCTGCCCGAAGGCGACCTTGCGAAACGCCGGTCCGCCGTCGTCAGTACCCGCGCCTTGGCCGGTATCGGCCGCAGCCTCGGCATTGGCGACTACATCTACCTCGGACAGGGCGAAAAGCTTACCGAGGGCAAGAACAAAGCCTCCATCCTGGCGGACACCATGGAAGCCCTGATTGGTGCCACCTATGTGTCCAACGACATCGAGACCGCCCGGCAGCTGGTGATGCGCCTGATCGGGCCGCTCCTGCAGGACGCCGCCGCCCTCGGTGCGGGAACAGACTGGAAGACCAGCATCCAGGAGCTGGCGGCGAGCCGGCAGCTCGGCAGTATCCACTACGCGGTGCAGGGGTCCGGGCCGGATCACGCCCGCACGTTCACGGCTGTACTGGAAATAGGCGGCACCGCCTACGGAAAGGGATCCGGACACTCTAAAAAGGAAGCGGAACAGGAAGCCGCGGCCGACGCCTGGCGGGTACTCTCCGGGGCTGTTGCTTCCGTGCAGGCTGCCGGCCGCGCCGATTCTGCTCCAGGCATCTAGGCTGTTGTGCCGGAACTTCCGGAAGTGGAGGTCGTCCGCCGCGGGCTCGTGAACTGGGCCCGGGGCCGGACCATCACTGCGGTGGACGTATTGGACGAGCGTTCCATCCGCCGCCACGCCCTCGGCCCTGAGGACTTCACAGGCAACCTCGTGGGCGCCACGGTGATGGACGTGGTCCGTCGGGGAAAGTTCCTGTGGATGCCCCTGCAGGAGGGCGCTGACTTCGCCGGACCTCCCGCCGTCGCGCTCATGGCGCATCTCGGCATGAGCGGCCAGCTACTCATGCAGGACGACAGCGTGCCTGACGAGAAGCACCTTAGGGTCAGGCTGCGCCTGAGCACCCGGGATGGGACGCCCGAACAGCTGCGGTTTGTGGACCAACGCATTTTCGGCGGCCTGTTCGTCACATCACTGGTCCCCACCGACGACGGCGCCCCTGGCGGCCTTGCTGAATCCCCCCTTCCGCTGATCGCGGAGGAAGCCTCCCACATCGCCAGGGATCCGCTGGACCCGGCCTTTTCCTTTGAGCTGTTCTACCGCAGGCTCCGGAAACGGAAAACGGGCCTAAAACGTGCGCTGCTGGACCAGGGGCTGGTGTCTGGCATCGGGAACATCTACGCCGACGAGGCCCTGTGGCGGGCAAAACTGCATTATGCCAGGCCCACCGACACCCTGCGCCGGAAGGAGGCCGAAAAAGTCCTGGGCTGTGCACGCGACGTCATGCTCGACGCCCTTGCAGCCGGTGGGACCAGCTTCGATTCCCTCTACGTGAACGTCAATGGTGCCTCCGGATACTTCGAGCGTTCGCTCAATGCCTACGGCCGGGAAGGGCAGCCCTGCGGCCGTTGCGCCACTGAGGGAATTACCTCAATCATCCGGCGGGAGCAATTCATGAACCGTTCCTCCTACACGTGTCCGGTGTGCCAGCCAAAGCCGCGAAGAGGACGATGGTAAACGGGCGCTGGTAGACGGCGGACGCTCGTACGGGAAACTAAAGCGTGCGGATTCTGCGGTTCCGTAGGGTGGAGGTCCCCGAAATCCGCGGAAATCCGCCAGCAGGCAGTAGATTTGGGGCAGCAGAGAAGCCGCTTCAGCCACTCAGGAGATCCGAAACACCTTGCACCTCAAGAGCCTGACCGTCCGGGGGTTCAAGTCGTTTGCGTCCGCCACGACCTTCGATTTTGAACCAGGCGTTACAGCCGTGGTGGGGCCTAACGGTTCCGGGAAATCCAACGTGGTGGATGCCCTGGCCTGGGTAATGGGGGAGCAGGGTGCCAAAACCCTCCGCGGCGGCAAGATGGAGGACGTCATTTTCGCGGGCACGTCCGGCCGGCCGCCACTGGGCCGGGCACACGTCTCCCTGACAATCGACAACACGGATGGTGCGCTGCCCATCGAATACAGCGAGGTCACCATCTCGCGCACCCTCTTCCGGACAGGCGGCTCCGAGTATGCCATCAACGGCGCCGGCTGCCGGCTGCTGGACATCCAGGAGCTGCTGTCCGATTCAGGGTTGGGCCGGGAAATGCATGTCATTGTGGGCCAGGGCCAGCTGGACAAAGTGCTTCATGCCACCCCGGAGGACCGCCGCGGCTTCATCGAAGAAGCTGCAGGAATCCTCAAGCATCGCCGCCGCAAGGAAAAGACGGTCCGCAAACTCGAGGCCATGCAGGCCAACCTGCAGCGGCTCAGTGATCTCACCGGGGAGATCCGTCGGCAACTGACGCCGCTGGGCAAGCAGGCCGAAGTTGCCCGTCGGGCCCAGCGCGTCCAGTTCGACGTCCGGGATGCCCGTGCGCGGCTCCTGGCCGATGACCTTGTCCAGCTTCAGACTTCCCTTGAGCAGGACGTAGCTGACGAAGCGGTCCTGAAGGCCCGCCGGGCCATTGTGGAGCAGGAGCTCGAATCGGGCCGCAGGGGCCAGGCGGCCCTTGAGCAGCTTGCCGCGGAGGCAACGCCCAGGCTCAACGCTGCCCGGGACACCTGGTACCGCCTGTCAACGGCCCGGGAACGGCTTCGTTCCCTGGGATCGCTCGCCCAGGAGCGCAGCAGGCTGCTTGGCTCCGTGGACGCTGAACCATATTCCGGCCGGGATCCGGAGCAGCTGGAGCGGCAGGCTGGCCGGGTGCGGGAGGAGCTGGCGGAACTTGAACGCCACATCCTGGATAAACGCAGCGCCCTTGATGCCGCCACCGAGGCTAAAGCGGAGGCTGAGCGGGCCTCGCTCGCCGAGGAGAAACGGCTGACGGCTGTCCTGCGCGCCGCCGCCGACCGGCGGGAGGGACTGGCCCGGCTTGCCGGTCAAGTGGCCGCGGCCCGGTCACGGGTGGAATCAGCCCAGGCCGAGCTGGGCAGGCTGCGGGATTCAGTCGCGGCCGGCGGGGAGCGCCGCCGCCGGGCGCAGGAGGAGTTCACGGCACTGGAGAGCCAGGTAGCGGGCGTTGAGGATGGCGAGGAGACCCTCGACGCCGACTATGAACTGGCCAGTGCGCAGCTGGATGCGGTACTCCAGGAGATCAAAGACTTCACCTCCGCCATGGGGGAGGCTGTGCGCGAACGTGACACGCTGGTGGCGCGGCGGGATGCACTCCAGCTCGGGCTGAACCGCAAAGACGGCGGCGAACACGCCCTCAACTCAGGACTGCCAGGCGTCGCGGGAACGCTCGCGTCGAAGCTCAGTGTTGAGGCAGGATTCGAAACCGCTATTGCCGCCGCCCTCGGTGATGCTGCGGAGGCGATTTTGGTCCGGGATCCGGCGACGGCCGGGGCTGTGGTGCAGCTCCTCAAGGACGACGACGCCGGACGCGCCTCGCTCCTGCTGGAATCGGGGCCGGCGTCCCAGGATCCGGCCAGCGGAACGGAGTTAGTTCCAGGCGCGCTGCCCTCGGGCACCCGCAGTGCTGCTGGCCTCGTTTCGGGGCCGGACGCCACCTTGCGTGCCGTCGCTGCCCTCCTCGCCGGGGTCGCCGTCGTCGAGGACCTGCACGCAGCCGCCCAAGTGGTCGCAGAGCAGCCTGAACTGACTGTTGTCACCAGGGCCGGTGACGTCTTCACTGCACTGACGGTTACCGGCGGCTCTGCGAAGGCGCCATCGCTCCTCGAGGTGCAGGCGGCCGTTGACGACGCCGAGACCCGGCTTGCAGCCGTCACCGCGGAGCTGGAGCGGAACAGGTTCGCCTTGGCCGGCGCTGAGAACAGACGGGCGGAAGCCCAGGACAGGGCCGACGCCGCCCTGGACAGGCTGCACGAATCCGATGCCCGCCTCGCCGCCGTAGCAGAACGGCTGGGACACCTTAACTCGGTCCTGCGCAGCGCGGTGGGCGAGAGCGACAGGCTTGCCGCATCCCTCGCCACAGCCGAGGCCAACGTGGTGACCGAGGACGCGGCGCTCGCGGCCATTACTGCGCGGCTTGCTGCCGCCCAGGAGGCGCCGGCAGAGGAGGAACCGTCCACCGAACAACGTGATGCCCTGGCACTGGCGGCCTCGCTGGCGCGTTCTGCCGAGATGGAAGCCAGGCTGGCGCTGCGCAGCGCCGAGGAGCAGCTGACAGCCACGAGCAACCGCGCCGTGTCACTGGAGCGTGCAGCGGCCACTGAACGCCGCGCCCGTGAAGAGGCAGCGGAACGGGCCCGGCGCCGCCGCATCCAGGCCAGGCGTGCTGCCGCCGTGTCAGCCGCGGTGGAGCTGGCCACCCGGTTCGTTGACCTGTCCGTGGAGCTGGCCCGGCGGGAACGCGACCTGGCGGAACAAAACAGGGAGCAGCGGGACCGTGCTCTTCTCGAGGCCAGGACCGCCAACGAGGCCCTCGCCCGGGAACTGGCGGAACTGACAGACTCGGTCCACCGCGACGAACTGGCCCGGGCCCAGCAGCGGGCACGCATCGAAGCCCTCGAGACCCGGTCCATCGACGAACTCGGGATCAGCCCCGACATGCTGGTGGCGGACTACGGCCCCCACGTACCCGTACCGGTACCGGCCGAGGAAACCAAAGACAAGTGGGCCGCGCTCAGGACACCGGTGGATGACAACGGCGCTCCGGTGGTCGAGGGAAAGCCCTTCGTCCGCGAGGAGCAGGAGAAACGGCTTCGGAAGGCCGAGCGGGACCTGTCCAGCCTGGGCCGGGTGAACCCCCTCGCCTTAGAGGAGTTCGCAGCGCTCGAGGAGCGGCACCAGTTCCTCAGCACTCAGCTGGAGGATCTCAAGGCCAGCCGCAAAGACCTGCTGGACATCATCAAGGAAGTGGACAACCGGGTCCAGCTGGTCTTCGCGGAAGCTTTCGAGGACACCCAGGCACAGTTTGTCCGGGTTTTTGAACGACTTTTTCCCGGCGGTGAAGGCCGCCTTGTCCTGACTGACCCTTCGGACATGCTCACGACGGGCATTGAAGTGGAGGCACGTCCGGCCGGCAAGAAGATCAAGAGACTTTCCCTGCTGTCCGGCGGGGAACGCTCCCTGACCGCCGTCGCCCTGCTCGTGGCCATTTTCAAGGCCAGGCCCTCACCGTTCTACGTCATGGATGAGGTGGAAGCAGCCCTGGACGACACCAACCTTGGCCGGCTCATTACCATCTTCGAGGAACTCAGGGAGTCCAGCCAGCTCATCGTGATCACCCACCAGAAACGGACCATGGAAGTGGCCGACGCGCTCTATGGCGTCACCATGCGCGGCGACGGTGTGTCCACTGTCATCAGCCAGCGCCTGGGCGCAGACGTGTAGCACCTGGCGTTCGCCGGTCAGCCCGGGAAGCGCCTTCGGCGTTTGTGAGAAGCTAGGGGAGTGAATGACATCCTCCCCATAATTGTGTCCATTGTTGCTGCCTTGGTGGTTGTTGGCGGACTGATTCCGGTCCTGATGAAGACGCGGAAGAACATCACGCGCTACCCAGGCACCCGCGACGCCAACGATCCCGGCCCGCAGGGCGCCGGAACGCTGCTGGAGGACCCACTGGGGGCGCCGGCCGAACGCAAGGCACCTGCCGGCGTCGACCTCGAGGACCTGGAAACCACTGAGGTGCCCGACGACGCCGCGGGCCTGGAAACGATCCGGGTTGAGACTCCTCTTCCTGTAGCTGGCCGCCTCACCCGCCTGCGGGAGCGGCTGGTCCGCTCCAACAACATCCTCGGCAAAGGCCTCCTGGCCCTGCTCTCAAGCGACACGATTGACGAAGACGTCTGGGACGAAGTCGAGGAGACCCTCCTGCTGGCCGACCTCGGAACCGAGCCCACCATGCAGCTGGTCGATGCCCTGCGGGAGCGTGTGAAAGTGCTCGGCACCAGGACCCCGGAGCAGGTCAAGGCGCTGCTCCGCGAAGAACTCATCAAGCTGGTCGATCCCACCATGGACCGCAGTCTCAATATCGACCGGCACGCGGACAAGCCGGCCGTCATGATGGTGGTTGGTGTCAACGGCGTGGGCAAAACAACCACCGTGGGAAAGCTTGCGCGTGTGCTCGTGGCGGAAGACAAGGACGTCCTCCTGGGCGCCGCGGACACCTTCCGGGCCGCGGCGGCCGAGCAGTTGGCAACATGGGGCCAGCGCGTCGGTGTCCCCACCGTGAAGTCCGACGTCGACGGCGCCGATCCCGCTTCTGTCGCCTATGAGGCTGTCCAGGCAGGCATCGACCAGGAAGTCGACGTGGTCATGATCGATACCGCCGGGCGCCTGCAGAACAAGGTCGGCCTCATGGACGAGCTAGGCAAGGTCAAGCGGGTCATCGAAAAACTGGCCGAGGTGGACGAAGTGCTGCTGGTGCTGGACGCCACCACCGGCCAGAACGGCCTGAACCAGGCACGCGTCTTCTCCGAGGTGGTCAACATCACCGGAATTGTCCTGACCAAACTGGACGGTACGGCCAAGGGTGGCATCGTCGTCGCCATTCAGAAGTCGCTCGGCGTGCCGGTCAAGCTGATCGGCCTGGGTGAGGGCGCCGACGACCTCGCGCCCTTCGAGGCCGAAAGCTTCGTTGACGCGCTTCTCAACTGACCTTCAGCGTCTGGCCTTCAGGGTCTCCGGTGTGACAGTCCACGCAGCCGCAGCCAGAACCAGCACGCCCCCGGTCACCGCGAACGCCCATCCGTAACCCAGGCTGTCCGCCAACATGCCCGCCAGGATCGGTCCGGCAATCGCGCCCGTGTCCGAGGTCATCTGGTAGATGGCGAGCACCCGTCCCCCGGAACGCTCGTTTCCAATGACGTCGGCGACGGCGGCCTGCTGGGCCGGTCCCAGCAGCCCGGACCCGATGCCGGCCAGGGCTGAGGCCACCAGGAACCAGGCCAGCTCACGGGTGGAACCGATGGCCGCTGTGGAAATCCCGGCGACAAGAAGCCCGGAAACCATCATCGGGCGGCGGCCCAGGCTGTCCGTCAGGCGGCCGGAAAACGTCAAGGCCGCGGCGTTGCCCGCCGCGAAGACCGCCAGCGCCAGGCCGGCGGCTTCAGGGCCTGATCCCAGCGCCGATACCGCGAACAGCGGAACCGTGGCCATCCGCACACCGAACGTGGCCCAGCCGTTGGCAAAGCTGGAGAGAAGCACCGAACGGTAGGTGCCCAGGCGAAGTGCCTCGGCAACAGGCATGTCCGGCGCACCGCTTCCGGCGGACCGGTCGGCTGCGGGCCGGTGGCTGAGCTGGGTCTGGACGACCGCGGCCGCCAGCACCAGGGCGGCTGCATAGGCCAGGAAGGGCACCCGCAGCCCGAACCCGGCCAGCATTCCGCCGACGATGGGCCCGCACACGTTCCCGATCAGGAAAGCGGATGCGTAGGCGCCGGAGACCCTGCCGCGGCTTTCGGGCGGCGCCAGCCGGACCACGAGTGCCATGGAGGCCACTGTGAACATGACCGAACCAGCACCGCCAAGGCCGCGAAACACCAGCAGTTGCCAGTAGTCCTGGGCAAAGGCGCACGCGGCCGTTGAGGCCGCCACGATCAGCAATCCGCCCACATACACCGGCCGTTCGCCGAGTCGTCCGATCAGCGCACCGCCGGCGGGCGCGAAAACCAGGCGCATGAGGGCAAAGATGCTCACGATCACTGCTGCGGCCGTCGCCCCCACGTCAAACGTCGTGGCGAACTGCGGCAACACCGGCGCTACCAGCCCGAATCCGAGCGCAATAAGGAACGCCGCGGCGAGCATCACCTTGATGTCGCGCGGCAGCGGCGCGCGCTGGGGCCGCAGAACGGCCAAAATCCGTGTTGTGGCGCGGCTCACGCGGGGTGGTGCCGTCATGGTGCGGTGTCCTTGCAGTTCAGGCGGGGGAGTCCTTGCGAAATTGCTGAAACATAACCGTAACAAGCCAGATATGCACCATTTACTTCCTAGAGGTTGTTGTAACAAACCGGCAATGTAAAACCTCCGCCGGCGAAACACAGCGAGGCAAAACTTGAAACAGAACGCAAACGGCGTTGGGACAGGCGGAGAATTCCGCATCTAAAGCAAGAGAGGACGCAGACCATGGAACTCACCGCAGGTCTCGTTTGGCTCCTGGTCGCTTCAGCACTCGTGCTGTTCATGACCCCGGGCCTGGCATTCTTCTACGGCGGCATGACTCGCGCCAAGTCGGCCCTGAACATGATGATGATGAGCTTCATCGCCATCGCAACTGTTGGCATCACGTGGGTGCTGTGGGGCGCCTCCATGGCCACGACCAACGAAGACAACTTTTTCCAGATCTTCGCGAACCCGTTCAGCCACTTCGGTCTGCACAACTTCACGGATCCCGCAGATCTGCTCAAGGTAGGCTACGCCGCCACCTTCGCCATCATCACTGTGGCGCTGATCTCGGGTGCGGTCGCCGACCGCGCAAAGTTCTCAGCCTGGGTCATCTTCACACCCATCTGGGCCACGCTCGTTTACGCGCCGCTGGCATTCATGGTTTGGGGTGGGGGACTCTTCTCGAAGGACGGCTGGTTCGGCCAGACGTTCGCTCCGGTCATCGACTTCGCCGGCGGTACCGTGGTCCACATCAATGCCGGTGTGGCCGGCCTCATCCTGGTCCTGATCATCGGCAACCGCAAGGGCTTCGGCAAGGATCCGAACCACCGCCCGCACAACATCCCGTTCGTGATGCTCGGCGCTGCAATCCTGTGGTTCGGCTGGTTCGGCTTCAACGCCGGAGCCGCAGCCACGGTTGAGCAGGCGGGCCTGATCTGGATCAACACCCTGGCCGCCCCGGCCGCCGCCATGCTCGGCTGGCTCGCCGTGGAACGCTTCCGCGACGGCCACCCCACCTCGCTTGGTGCCGCCTCCGGTGTAGTCGCCGGCCTCGTCGCGATCACCCCGGCCTGCGCCAACGTCTCCCCGCTGGGTGCGATTGCCTTGGGCGTCGTCGCCGGTGTGGCCTCCGCCCTCGCCGTCGGCCTGAAATTCAAGTTCGGCTACGACGACTCGCTCGATGTCGTCGGCGTCCACCTTGTCTCCGGCGTCGTCGGAACTGTGGCGATCGGCTTCCTGGCAACCCCCAGCCAGGGCCAGGCCGGCCTGTTCTACGGCGGAGGCACAAGCCAGCTCGTCGCGCAGACTTTGGCTGCAGTCCTGTCCATCATCTTCACGGCCGTGATGACCTTCATCATCGCCTACCCCATCCACAAGACCATGGGCTTCCGCGTTTCGCAGGAGCAGGAAGTGGTTGGTGTTGACCTGAGCCTGCACGCCGAGACGGCCTACGAATTCGGTGTGGGCGGCCACGGCGGAAGCTTCCAGCCGCTGCACGAACTGATCACCGGCAAGGGCTTCACCGAAGACGGCGTGACCGCGGCTGACCAGGCCGGTGCCAGGAGCGAAGCGAAGAAGGCCGAGTCGGCAACAGGCAAGGAAAGCGTGGGGGCATGAAACTGATTACAGCAATCGTCAGGCCGGAGAAACTCGAATCCATCCGGGAAGGCCTGGAAGCCTACGGCGTCCAGGGGCTGACGGTCAGCGCGGCCAGTGGCTACGGCCGGCAGCGCGGGTACACGGAGGTTTACCGCGGAGCTGAATACAACGTGGACCTCCTGCCCAAGATCCGGGTCGAGGTGCTGGCTACGGACGAGCAGGCCGATGACATCCTGGACGTCATCATCGCCAGCTCCAACACCGGACGCGCGGGTGACGGCAAGGTCTGGACCGTTGATGTGTTCGAAGCTGTCAGGGTCCGCACCGGGGAACGCGGCGTAGCCGCCATCTAGAGCCGCCGGGATCTGGAGCAGCGGACACAGAGACGGAAAGGGCGGGCAGGGAACCTGGAAAGGTTCCCTGCCCGCCCTTCTGCGTTCGCTGCGGCGGGTTTCAGGCTTGGCCGGTTACCTCGCCAGGGCTACTGCGCCGCGGGTACGGACCCTGACCATCGCGCCGGACCGGACGAGCCGGCGTCGTACTCCTCCAGCGGGACCGTATCGCGGGACCAGGCCTTGAGTACCGGCTCAACAATCCGCCAGCAGTCCTCCGCGGTGTCGCCGCGGACCGACAGCAAGGGATCGCCGGTCAGGACGCCTTCCAGTACTTCGCCGTACGGCAGCAGGTCGGATGCATTCAACTGCGCGTTGAGGGTGGCGCGGTCCAGGCTGAAGATGTCCCCCGGACCGTTGACATCGACGTCGAGCTCAAGCGTGTCCGGCCCGAAACCGATCCGGAGCTGGTTGGGGGAGTCAACGCCGGAGAAGCCCTTGGGCAGGTGCGGTACGGGCCTGAAAGTGACCACGGCTTCTTTCCGCTGGTCGCCCAGCGCCTTCCCTGAGCGCAGGATGAAGGGCACGCCCTTCCACCGCCAGTTGTCAATGTCCACCTGGACCTCGGCGAGCGTTTCCGTGTTCCTGCCCGAGTCCACACCCTCCTCCTTGACATAGTCGATGACCTGCCTGCCGTCTATGCTTCCGGCCGTGTAGCGCGCGCGCCGCGTGCTTGTTTTGTAGGGTGCCTTGATGCTGCTGGCCCGGAGGACGGCTGCGACGGCATCGCGGAGGTCCCGCTCGCCCAACGTCGCCGGCGGTTCAATGGCCATCAGGGCCATGACCTGCAGCAGGTGGCTCTGGATCATGTCCCGCAAGGCACCGGCGCCGTCGTAGTAACGGGCACGGCCTTCCAGGGCCAGATCTTCGTCGAAGATGATCTCCACCTTGGCGATATGTTCGCGGTTCCAGACCGGCTCCAGGAAGTTGTTGGCGAACCTGAGGCCGAGGATGTTCAGGACGGTGGCCTTTCCAAGGAAATGGTCCACGCGGTGAATGTGGTCTTCCGGGACGAGGGTCAGGAGCGTCCGGTTGAGTTCCCGCGCTGACTCCTCACTGGAGCCGAAAGGCTTCTCCATGACCAGCCGCGTACCCTCCGGAACCTGTCCCGGGTGGAGCACCTCGCAAGCCTTCTGGCTGATATGCGGCGGCAAGGCGAAGTAGACCGCCACAGGACCCTCAAGCTCCGCCAGCAGGGATGCGAGTGGTCCGTCCGCTGTGACGTCCAGCTGGTGGTACGCGGTGTCCCTCTCGACGGCGGCCAGCGCCTTCGCCCCCGCGGCGTCATGCTTTCCCGCCTCGGCGAAGGTGGAGTGGACCCGGTCCCGCCACTCGTCCGGCGACCATGGATCGGACCCGGCACCTACAAGCTTGAGCCCCTTGGCCCTGCCGGTGGCCACCAGCCTGGCAAGTCCGGGAAGCAGAAGCCGCCCCGTGAGGTCGCCTGAGGCGCCAAGAATCAGCAATGTCTTAACAGTGGTTTGACTCGTCACTGTGCCAGCATGCCATCTTGGAGGCCCGTCTTGGTACCCTAGATAGTCGAGTCCCGTTGTCAAGGCAGTTGGAAGTTTCTAAGCAACAGCCGAGACGCTGGTGTGCCGAAGGGCCGCCATCCGTAGATCCACTGAAAGAAGTGCACGGCGCGTGTTCAATTCACTCTCTGACCGGTTGACAGCAACCTTCAAGAATCTCCGTGGCAAGGGCCGCCTCACCGAGGCCGATGTCGATGCCACAGTCCGGGAGATCCGTCGCGCCCTCCTGGATGCCGACGTTGCCGTATCGGTGGTTCGTGAATTCACGGGCCGCGTACGTGAGCGTGCCCTGGGCGCCGAGGTTTCGGGGGCCCTGAACCCGAGCCAGCAGATCGTCAAGATCGTCAACGAGGAACTTGTCGAGATCCTCGGCGGTGAGACCCGGCGCATCCGGCTCGCCAAGACTGGCCCCACCGTCATCATGCTCGCCGGCCTCCAGGGCGCAGGCAAGACCACGCTGGCCGGCAAGCTGTCCAAATGGCTCAAGGCCCAGGGCCACAGCCCCATCCTCGTGGCCTGCGACCTGCAGCGCCCCAACGCTGTCACCCAGCTGCAGGTAGTGGGCAAACGCGCCGGCGTGCCCGTCTTCGCCCCGCACCCGGGTGCTACCTCCGAACTCGATCATCCCGCCGGCGATCCTGTCGCCGTCGCGCGGGCAGGTGTTGAAGAAGCGCGCCAGAAGCTGCACGACGTCGTCATCGTGGACACGGCCGGCCGCCTCGGCGTAGACGCGGACATGATGGAGCAGGCGCGGCAGATCCGCCGGGCCATCGTGCCCAACGAAGTGCTGTTCGTGATCGATTCCATGATCGGCCAGGACGCCGTGAACACGGCGCTGGCCTTCGATGAGGGCGTCAACTTCACCGGCATCGTGCTGTCAAAGCTCGACGGCGACGCCCGCGGCGGTGCCGCGCTCTCGGTTGCGTCCGTAACCGGCAAGCCTGTGATGTTTGCGTCCACCGGCGAAGGCGTGGACGACTTCGAACTCTTCCACCCGGACCGGATGGCCTCGCGCATCCTGGACATGGGCGACGTCCTGACGCTCATCGAGCAGGCCGAAAAGTCTTGGGACAAGGACGAAGCAGCCCGGATGGCGAAGAAGTTCGCCGACCAGGAAGACTTCACCCTGGACGACTTCCTGGCCCAGATGCAGCAGATCCGCAACATGGGCTCCATGAAAAAGATGCTGATGATGATGCCGGGCGCGCAGAACATCCGCCAGCAGCTCGAGCAATTCGACGAACGCGAGATCGACCGCGTCGAGGCCATCGTCCGGTCCATGACGCCGCACGAGCGCGTTGCCCCCAAGATCATCAACGGCTCCCGCCGGGCACGTATTGCCCGCGGATCAGGCGTCCACGTTTCCGAGGTCAACGGCCTGCTCGAACGCTTCGCCCAGGCCCAAAAAATGATGAAGAAAATGGCCCAGGGCGGCGGCATGCCCGGGATGCCTGGGATGCCTGGAATGGGCGGCCAAGGCGGCGGCGCCCGAAAGGGTGCCAAGAATGCACCCAAGAAGAAGGCCCGCTCGGGCAACCCAGCCAAGGCCGCCCAGGAACTTCGGGAGGCCGAGGCCAGGCGCGCGGGCGCCGCGAAGGCGCTTCCCACCGGTGCGGCGTTCGGTCAGCAGTCCGATGACTTTGATCCCTCGCAGCTCAACCTGCCCAAGGGCTTCGACAAGTTCCTCGGCAAATAGTCACACCCCCCGGCTGGCTGGCAGAAAACGTTGTTCCGGGGGCTCAGAACGACGTTTACTGCTATCCAGTTGGGATGTCGGAGCCGTGGAATAGGGTTGGGTCATGTTCAAGCAGAGGGTAGTGTTCGTCCACGGCGCCGGAAGCTTTGGCGCGGCGGCTTGGCCCCGCCAGCATGGGATGGCCCTGGCCTATGACGCGCTTTTCCTGCGGCGGCACGGCTTCGATCCCGTGGCTGAACCGGTCGAATCGTCCTTCGCCGAAGATGCCGCCATCGTCCTGCGGTCGTTGGCGGACGACGGCCGGGGCGCTGCAGGCGGTCACGTCGTGGCACATTCCCAGGGCGCCATCTCTGCCATGATGGCCGCAGTTGAACGTCCGGACCTGGTGTTTTCCCTGACGCTGGTGGAACCAGCATGCCTGTCGCTGACGGCTGAGCTGCCTGCCACAGCGGCGCACCGCACGCTGATGCAGCCGCTCTTTGACGTCCGCCACCAGCTGGGCGATGAGGACTTCCAACGGGAATTTGTCCGTCGCGTGTTCTCGGCCGGACCGCACCAGCCGTCCACGCCCGAGGAAAAACGGTCAGCGCGCCGGCTACGGCTGCAGTCCCCGCCCTGGGAAGCTCCGCTGCATATCGTCCCGGGCGTGCCCACCCTTGTCCTGACCGGAGGATGGGAACCCCTCTACGAGGAAATTGCCGGCTACCTGCGTGAAACCGGCGCCCTCCACCGCATCGCTGCGGGAGGGCACCGGCCCCAGGACTCGGCCGAGGGTGACCGCGCGATCCGTTCCTTCATCGGCGAGGTCAGCCGCGGCCAGGCATCCCGGGCATCCTGACGCGCTTGCAGTCCCTGACCGCCCGGGCCTGGCCAGCCTGGTCAGGCTAGCGCGGCGCGGGCAGTTCCAGCTCGGGCAAGTACACCTTGCCGCCTGCCGCCAGGAACTCCTGGCTCTTTTCCCGCATGCCTGCGGCCATCTCAGCTAGCGCTGCCTGGGACTCTGCTGACCCGTATTCGTCCCGGATGTCCTGGCTGATCCTCATGGAGCAGAACTTGGGCCCGCACATGGAGCAGAAGTGTGCCGTCTTGGCGGGTTCCGCCGGCAGCGTCTCGTCGTGGAAGGCTTCGGCGGTGACGGGGTCCAGGGACAGCGCGAACTGGTCGCGCCAGCGGAACTCGAACCGGGCCTTGGACAGGGCATCGTCCCGCTCATGCGCGCCGGGGTGGCCCTTGGCAAGGTCGGCGGCATGTGCGGCGATCTTGTACGTGATCACGCCGGTCTTGACGTCGTCCTTGTTGGGCAGGCCCAGGTGCTCCTTCGGCGTCACATAGCACAGCATGGCGGTGCCGTAGCGGGCGATCTCCGTGGCGCCGATGGCTGAGGTGATGTGGTCATAGCCCGGTGCCACATCGGTCACCAATGGGCCCAGGGTGTAGAACGGCGCCCCCTTGCAGAGTTCCTGCTGCCGTTCCACATTTTCGCGGACCAGGTGGAACGGTACGTGACCGGGCCCTTCCACCATGACCTGCACGTCGTACTCCCAGGCGCGCTGGGTGAGCTCGGCCAAGGTGTCCAGTTCGGCGAACTGCGCGGCGTCGTTGGCGTCCGCCGTCGCACCCGGCCGCAGGCCGTCGCCCAGCGAGAACGCGACGTCGTACTTCGCGAAGATCTCGCAGAGCTCGTCAAAGTGGGTGTAGAGGAAGTTCTCCTGATGGTGCGCGAGGCACCAGCCGGCCATGATGGCACCGCCGCGGGACACAATCCCCGTGACGCGGTTGGCTGTCAGGGGAACGTACCGCAGCAGCACCCCGGCGTGGATGGTCATATAGTCCACACCCTGCTCGCACTGCTCAATGACCGTATCGCGGAAGATCTCCCAGGTGAGCGCGTTGGCTTCACCGTTGACCTTCTCCAGTGCCTGGTAGATGGGCACCGTGCCGATCGGCACGGGGGCATTGCGGATGATCCATTCCCGGGTGGTGTGGATGTCGTCGCCGGTGGATAGGTCCATCACCGTGTCGGCGCCCCACTGGGTGGCCCACTGCAGCTTGTCCACCTCCTCCGCTATGGAACTGGTGACGGCGGAGTTGCCGATGTTCGCGTTGATCTTCACCAGGAATGCCTTGCCGATGATCATCGGCTCGGACTCGGGGTGATTGATGTTGTTGGGGATGATGGCGCGGCCCGCGGCCACTTCGCTGCGGACAAGCTCCACGTCGCAATTCTCACGGAGGGCAACGAACCGCATCTCCGGCGTGACGGTGCCCTGTTTGGCATAGTGCATCTGGGTTACAGTCTTGCCTTCGGCGGCGCGGCGGGGCACCGGTTGCGCCCCCTTCCACTCCGCGGACGCGGCGCCCCGGCGCACGGCGGACCGGCCGTCGTCGAGCAGGCTGCGCTCCCGGCCACTGTAGGGCTCAGTGTCGCGGCGGGCTTCAATCCATTCAGACCGGAATGGCCGGAGGCCAATCACGGGATCGCTACCGGGGCCGGCTGTCCGGTACACCTGGAAAGGGTCGTTCGCCAGTCCGTTGGGCGAGGGCTCCAGGGCGATTTCCGTTACCGGGACCCTGATTCCCGCGGCATCATCGCTGATGAAGGCCAGTGAGTGGGACTTCAGCGACTGCGTCTCGGCCGGGCCGGATTCAGCGGGGCCAGTTTCACTGTTGCCAGCTTCATTTTGGTCATGGATCAGCTGTGTTTCTTGCGTATTCACGGAATACTCACTTCCTTCGCCGGCATTACCCGGACAGGTTCAACGGTCGCAGGCTGCGTCAGCCTGATCTCAGCCCCTGCAGGGGCACCCGTGTGGTCAAGACGAAGCTACCACGGCCCAGGCTCTGAAGGTGAGTGCAGGGGCCGGCGGCGTTTCGGGCGGATTAGGCTGGGTCAATGGGCGAAACCATCGAATTCAGCGGAACAGTCCTCACGGGACCGGACCAGGAACGCCACGGATTGTGGTCGGTGGATGGCCGGCTGACCTTCCACCGTCCTGACGTCCCGCCAGACAGTGTCGTGTCCGGCTGGGTGCTCCCAGGCTTTGTTGACGCCCATTGCCACATCGGCCTGGGACCAGACGGCGGGGTGCCGGATCATGTGGCCGAAGAGCAGGCCCGGGCCGACCGCGACGGGGGAGCACTCCTTGTCCGGGACGCCGGCGCCGCGAGTGATACCCGCTGGCTACAGCAGAACCCCGCAATGCCAAGGATCATCCGGGCCGGCCGGCACATCGCCCGCACCCGCCGCTACCTGCGGAACTTCGCCATCGAAGTGGAGCCCGACGGTCTGGTCGAGGCCGTCCGGAAGCAGTCGCGGGCCGGCGACGGCTGGGTCAAGCTCGTGGGGGACTGGATCGACCGGGACATAGGCGACCTGGCGCCGTCGTTTCCCGCTGCGGTCGTTAAGGAAGCCGTGCAGGCGGCGCATGACGAAGGTGCCCGGGTTACAGCCCACTGCTTTGCTGAGGAGACCCTGGACCAGATGCTTGACGCTGGCATCGACTGCATCGAGCACGCAACCGGGCTACTGCCGCGGCATGTTCCCAGGCTCGTGGACCAGGGAGTCCCGATTGTCCCCACGCTCATCAACATCGCCACCTTTCCTGGCATTGCCCGCCGGGCGGAACCCAAGTTTCCCCGCTACGCCTCGCACATACGTGCGCTGTGGGAACGACGGGCAGAGCGAGTGCTGGAAGCCTTCGAGGCCGGAGTCCGCATCTATGCCGGCACCGATGCCGGAAGCGTGATCAGGCACGGCCGGATCGCGGATGAAATCCTGGCCCTTCACTGGGCGGGGCTACCCATAAGTTCCGCCCTTGATGCCGCATGCTGGAGTGCCCGCGAATGGCTTGGGGCGGACGGCCTGGTGGAAGGCGCTCCGGCAGACGTTGTCCTTTGCCAGGAGGACCCGCGAAAGATGCTGTCGACCGTCTCCAGCCTCAAGCATGTAGTGCTGGGCGGGCATCTGATCCGGTGAACGACAAACCTCTGGAATCCGCCGCCGCCTTGTGGAATAAATTGAAGCTTCAAGTGATTTAGATCTATGAGGGCCTCGTCCGGAGGCCGCGTGAACCGGGAGTGTTCAATGACTGCAGAAGCCACCAGCCAGGATCTTCTTCCTGCCGACCTCGCCATGGGCACCGTGATGCTCAAGGTGGGGGACATGAAGCTGATGACCGACTACTACCAGCGTGCGCTGGGATTGGAGATTGTCGCCGAGCAGGACGGCGGTCTCTATCTTGGCAGGCTCCAGAGGCCGCTGGTGCACCTTGCGCCCGCGCCCGGGCTGAATCTGCCGGGCAGGGGCGAAGCCGGGCTGTTCCACACCGCCCTGCTTTTTGACGACCAGGCATCGCTGGCGGCCACCGTAGCCACTGCCGCACAATATGAGCCCCGGTCCTTTACGGGCAGCGCCGACCATCTTGTGAGCGAGGCGTTCTACTTCAACGATCCGGAAGGCAACGGCATCGAACTGTACTGGGACCGTCCACGTGAACGGTGGTCGTGGAACGGCAAGGATGTGGTGATGGACAGCCTGGCCCTGCCGCCCCAGCGCTACCTGCAGGAGCACCTGACCCAGGAATCGGTGGACGGCCAGCAGCGGAGCGAAGCGGGCGTGGGCCACGTCCACCTCCAGGTAGGCGACGTGCATTCCGCCCATGATTTCTACGTGGGCACGCTGGGGTTTGAGAAGACTGCGGGCTGGCATGGGCAGGCGTTGTTCGTTTCGGCTGGACGCTACCACCACCACATGGCCATGAACGTGTGGAACAGCCGCGGTGCGGGTCCCCGCAAGGACACGCTCGGACTCGGCGAGGTGCTCATTGAAGTCCCCAACAAAGACGACGTCGGCGCCCTTGCCGACCGCCTGAAGGTCGCCGGCGTGGAGGCCCACCACACGGGAGCCGAGCTGCGGTTCGAGGATCCGTGGCGCAACCGCATCCGTGTCGCTGTCCGCTGAGTAAGTGCGGTTCCCCTGTGCGTTAGGCTGATTCCGAACGGCCGGGGCGGCGCTCTTTGCCGCCTGCCAGGGCCGCACCGTCGACGGAATGAGGGCGATCCCCATGGGCTTCACCGAAATCTTTGTTGCAACCCACGACGCCGCATTGAAGCGCGCACGCGTCTTGGACGAGGAAGGCTCATCGGCTGACTCGCCCCCGGAGCAGGGCCTGCGGATTCCCGGGATCAGCGACTTCGAAATCGAACAGCTTGGCGACCTCGCGGGCGCGGCCGTCCACGCTGGCGGCGCCGACTACGAACTTGCCATGGTGGACGTGGCCAGCGACTCGCTGCTGGGAGTCCCGCCCGCCATGATCCGGGCGCTCGCCGACCTGCTCAGCTACGAAACCGAGGGCGAAGGCAACGTCCTGGATGATGTGGCGGAGAAATGGGCGTCGCAGGACGACATGCCGTTCGGAGCCGACGAGGCCCGGAAGTACGTCCAGCAGCTGGCAGGGCTGGCGGCCGGAATCGACGACGCGCACCGCACGGGGCTGTACGTCTGGTCCTCCTGACCGTCCACGCCGGAGTTCGCGGCAGGCCTCTGGGGCCTGCCGCCTGGGTCAAGTCGAAATCCCGGCGCCGATCTGGCACAATAAACAGGTACTCGATCTGCGTGGCCCCTCTCTCCACGTCCGGATCCTGTCCTTCGAACCCGCAAGTATGGCCCGCCCCACGGGTGCAGAACGCCGGGTTCACCCCTTTTTCTGAAACAGGAGTGACCACAAAAGTGGCCGTAAAGATTCGCCTTAAGCGCTTTGGCAAAATGCGCGCACCGTACTACCGCATCGTCGTCGCAGACTCACGCACCAAGCGTGATGGCCGCGCCATCGAAGAGATCGGCAAGTACCACCCCACCGAGGAGCCCTCATACATCGAGGTTAACTCCGACCGTGCACAGTACTGGCTGTCCGTCGGCGCCCAGCCGTCCGAGCAGGTTGCAGCGATCCTCAAGATCACCGGCGACTGGCAGAAGTTCAAGGGTCTCCCGGGCCAGGAAGGCACCCTGAAGACCAAGGCTCCGAAGGCTGCATTCGTTGCCCCGGAGAAGGGTTCCGTGATCATCCCGGAAGCCATCACCAAGAAGGCAAAGCAGTCTGAGGCAGCAGAGGCCCCGGCCGACGCCGAAGCAGAGACCACCGAGGCTGAGTAGATTGCTGGCAGAAGCGCTCGAACACCTGGTCCGTGGAATCGTTGATTCCCCGGAGGATGTCAAGGTCAGCTCGAAGAACAACCGCCGCGGGGACACCCTCGAGGTTCGCGTTCATCAGGATGACCTTGGACGGGTGATCGGCCGCCAGGGCCGCACCGCACGCGCTCTGCGCACTGTGGTGGCTGCCTTGGCAGACGGCGAGCCGGTCAGGGTCGACGTCGTCGATACCGATCGCCGCCGCTAAGCGCTCGGCAATATCAGTTTTGCTCCGGCCCCTCCACCCGCAGGTGGAGGGGCCGGAGTGCTTTCAGCACACAGCGCAATTTGCAAGACGGAAACAGAGGAACAGATGCAGCTTCAGGTGGCACGAATCGGCAAACCCCACGGAATCAGGGGGGAAGTCACGGTCCAGGTATTAACCGATGCCCCGGCCGACCGCTTTGTTCCGGGTACCGAGTTTGTGGTCGAACCGGCCTCCGCGGGGCCATTGACCGTGGACAGCGCGCGCTGGAACAAGGACATCCTCCTGCTTGCGTTCGACGGAATTGAAACCCGCAACCAGGCCGAGACCCTCCGCGGCGCCAAGTTGTTCATCGAAACCGAAGAGCTGGATGAGGACGACGACGAAGGCTGGTACGAACATGAGCTCGTGGGCCTGGAGGCCCGTGTAGGCTCCCGTGTGGTTGGCAAGGTCTCCGGACTCCATACCCTGCCTGTCCAGGACCTGCTGGTGGTCCAAACACCGGACGGCAAGGAGATCCTGATCCCGTTCGTGGAACAGATTGTCCCCGAGGTCAACGTTGACGAAGGATTTGTGCTGGTCACGCCACCGGAAGGCCTCTTCGAAGTCAACGCCGACGACGCAGACGCGGCCGAAGATGCCGAGGATCGGGGAGCCGGGACCAGCGGACCCGAGGACAACGCCTAAATGCGCATCGACGTCGTCAGTATCTTTCCGGAGTATCTGGCGCCCCTGGAACTGTCCCTCATTGGCAAGGCCCGCCAGGACGGACTGCTGGACTTGCACGTCCATGACCTCCGGGACTTCACCACAGACAAGCACCGCTCAGTGGATGACACTCCCTACGGTGGCGGCGCGGGCATGGTGATGAAGGCTGAACCCTGGGCGCAGGCTCTTGTATCCGTGGCTGAAGCCCGCGGAGTTCAGGACTCCAAGCCTGTGCTCATTGTTCCGTCGCCGGCGGGGGAGCGCTTCAACCAGGCGCTCGCCTACGAGCTCGCGGAGGAGGACCAGCTCGTTTTTGCGTGCGGCCGCTACGAGGGCATTGACGAGCGCGTCATCGAATGGGCAGAGGAGCATTTCACGGTGCGGCCCGTGAGCCTTGGGGACTACGTCCTGAATGGTGGCGAAGTTGCCGTGCTGGCCATGGTGGAGGCCGTCGGCAGGCTGTTGCCGGGAGTTGTGGGGAACCCCGACTCCCTAGTAGAGGAATCCCATTCCGACGGCCTCCTGGAATATCCGGTTTACACCAAGCCGGCCAGCTGGCGGGACCGTGACGTGCCGGCGGTCTTGCTGAGCGGCAACCACGGAAAGATCGCGCAGTGGCGCCGCCACGAACAGTACCGGCGGACGGCTGAACGCCGCCCGGACCTGCTCGAGACTTTCGACGCCGGGACGCTGCCGCGGCCGGACCGGACGGTTCTCGCCGACCTCGGGTACGACGTCGTCGACGGTCACCTCCGTGCGCGGCGGGCCGGCGAGCCTTCCGGACCCGCCTGAAGCGTGCACGCGGTGTCCAGTGCAATTGGCTGTATGCCTCCGAGTGTGGCAAAATTAACCCTTGTGTCTGCTGGGTCCGCACCTGCCACAGGGGGAGCGCAACCAACAGCCTGACAACCGGTACCCGTCAGTCAGTGACGGGACCGGACCAAACACTTTCGGCAGCAATTTCCGGCGCGTACTGCGCGTCCGGGCCTGGCCGCCGTGACCCAAAGTGAATGACCTGTGGCGTTCACCAGGAGTGCAATTATGCATATTCTCGATTCCGTAGATGCAGCCTCGCTGCGCACAGATGTTCCTGAGTTCCGCGCGGGTGACACCCTCAAGGTCCACGTGAACATCATCGAAGGCAAGAACACGCGTGTCCAGGTGTTCCAGGGCTTCGTCCTTGGCCGCCAGGGTGACGGCATCCGCGAGACCTTCACGGTCCGCAAGGTCTCCTTCGGCGTCGGTGTGGAGCGTACCTTCCCGGTGCACTCTCCGATCATCGAAAAGATCGAACTCGTCACCAAGGGTGACGTGCGCCGCGCCAAGCTTTACTACATGCGTGCACTGCGCGGTAAGGCTGCGAAGATCAAGGAGAAGCGCGACTTCACCGCCGCCAAGTAAGTCTTCAGAGACCTACACGGCAAGGCCCAGCTGTACCAGGCCAAGCGCCGGAGCCATTCGCAACAGCGCCCCAGGATACGGATCATGGACCAAACACAACGCCAGCCCAGAAGAATGGGCTGGCGTTTTGTGTTCCTGGCCCTGCTGATGGCCGTCGCCATCAGCGGGCTTGTCCGGTCACTGTGGCTGGATGTCTATTACATCCCGTCCGAGTCCATGGAACCAGCCCTGGAAGGCGGGGACCGCATCCTGGTTTCCCGGACTGACTTCCATTCGGATCCCATCCGCCGAGGGGACATTGTGGTCTTTGACGGACGGGGCACCTTTGCCCCCCTCAACAGTGGGCGAGGCCCACTCGCTGATTCCATGGCGTCAGCCGGACAATGGCTCGGCCTGGCGGGCAGCGACACCACATACGTCAAGAGGGTCATCGGACTTCCCGGGGACAGAGTGGTCTGCTGCGACACCACCGGGCATGTCACAGTTAACGGTGAGCCGCTCGAAGAACCCTACGTCTACAGCGGTGACGCTCCGAGCAAGCAGGCCTTCAGTGTTATCGTTCCCGAAGGCCGGCTGTGGCTGCTCGGGGACCACCGCTCACTGTCGGCGGATTCCCGAAGCCTGCTCGGCGCACCAGGCGGCGGAATGGTGCCGGTGGACAGGGTTATCGGACGGCCGGTCCAGATCATCTGGCCGCTTGATAGATTTGCAGCAGTACCACGGCCGGCAGCGGCAGGAACAACAACAGAGAACGGACAGTAGATGCCCGAGAACCAGCCAGGGACACCTGATCCGCACCATGAAGGGACACCGGAGACCCCGGCTCCCGGCAGCGTTGCCGGCACCTCAGCTGCCGTGCCCGACGTAGCCGCCGAGGCTGCCCAGGGCGACACCGCCGCCGATGCCGCCAGTCCACGGCCACCGGCTTCGGGAAGGCGCTCGGCCGCCCCCCAGTCCGAGGCCTCAGCCTCCAGCCCGCTGTTTCTCTGGCTGAAGGAAATCGCCACCGTGGTGGTGATCGCCGTGGTTCTGTCGTTCCTGATCAAGACCTTCCTGTTCCGGGCGTTCTGGATTCCGTCCGAATCGATGGTCAACACCCTGGACATCGATGACCGCATCTTTGTGAACCTCCTGGTGCCCGAACCGTTCGCCCTTTCCCGCGGGGACGTGGTGGTCTTCCGGGACACCAAGGGCTGGCTGCCGGCGGCGCAGGCAAAGTCCGAGGGCCCGTTTCCCTGGGTGCAGGACGGTCTGATCTTCGTCGGCCTGCTGCCGGACAACTCGGAGCAGCACCTCGTCAAGCGCGTCATCGGACTCCCCGGCGACCACGTGGTCTGCTGCGACGCCGGCGGTAAACTGACCATCAACGGATCCGCGATTGATGAAACCTATGTGAACCGCGCCGAGGTCCCGCAGATCCGCAACTTCGATGTCGTTGTTCCGCAAGGGAAAGTCTGGGTCATGGGCGACAACAGGAACCACTCCGCCGATTCGCGCTCCCATCTGGAGTACAACGGCGGATTCATCGACCTCCCGGACATCGAGGGCAAGGCGGCTGTCATTGCCTGGCCGCTGAACCGGATTACTGCCCTGGACAACTACCCGGACGTGTTCCGGAATGTGCCGCCGGCCGGTTAGCCATGTCCCCAGCAATACCAGCCACCGCGGCCAGGGCGGCCGCGCGCCCCGCCACAGGTATCAGGTCCAAAGCTCCCACCCTCCGCCATGAGCGGACCTTCAAAGCACAGGGCGCCCGCTTCCTGGCCGGCGTCGACGAGGTAGGCAGGGGCGCCCTGGCCGGGCCGGTGAGCGTCGGGATCGCCGTTGTGGACCTTGACAAGCAGAAGCCGCTCCCGGGCGTGCGGGATAGCAAGCTGCTCAATCCGGCCGACAGGGAGCGACTGGGACCGCTGGTCCGTAAGTGGAGCGTGGCTTCTGCCGTAGGGCATGCCACTGCGGCAGAGATCGACGCGCTGGGCATCATCTCGGCCCTGCGCCTCGCGGGCACGCGCGCCTGGTTTGACATCCTTGCCTCCGGTGTCACACCGGACATGGTGCTCTTGGACGGCAGCCACAACTGGCTCTCGCCCGCCGCCCAGCTCTCCCTGTTTGACGACGCGGCGTCCGAACCCGGATGCAACGCGCCGGTCCACACCCGCATTAAGGCAGACATGCAGTGCTTGAGCGTCGCTGCGGCCAGTGTCATCGCCAAGGTGGAACGCGATCAGCGGATGTGCGAGCTTCACACCGAATACCCGGATTTCGGCTGGAACGTGAACAAGGGATATGCCACGGCATTCCACCGCGACGTGCTCCGCGCTGCCGGGCCCACGCCGTACCACCGGGTGAGCTGGAACCTCCTGGGCGGCGAACTCAGCGACGAACCCGGCGAACTCTGATGTCCGCCGCAATCCGTGGCGCCCGTGGCGCGATGGATGGTGCAAGATGGAAGCATGAGTGCTGAGGATCTTGAAAACTATGAAACCGACATGGAGCTGCAGCTCTACCGTGAATACCGCGATGTTGTCGGACTCTTCAGCTACGTCGTCGAGACAGAACGCCGGTTTTACCTGGCCAACCACGTTGACCTCCAGGCGCGCAGTGCCGACGGCGAGGTCTACTTCGACCTGACGCTGCAGGACGCCTGGGTGTGGGACGTGTATCGCTCGGCGCGCTTCGTCAAGAGTGTCCGCGTCCTGACGTTCAAGGACGTTAACGTGGAAGAGCTTCCACGCAACGAGGAACTGGCGCTGCCGAAGGACGTTGACCTCGGCAACTGATGCCCGCAGGTACTTCCGGCCGGTACCGTCGCCCGGTGCCGCCCACTGGGGGACTCTTCCTCCACACACCGGCGCGGTAGCCGGGTTACCCACATAGGGAAGTAGCTCCCTGTCCTCCGTGCTTCTGCCCCTGCAGGCTGGTTGCGGAGGTAGAGATGAAATCCAAAGACCTGTTGGGCCGGCGCGGGGAAGAGCTCGCTGCCGGGTACCTTGAATCACTGGGCATGCTGGTCGTGGAACGCAATTGGCGCTGCACCGAAGGTGAGATTGACATCGTGGCGCTGGACGGCGATGCCCTGGTCATTGCCGAGGTCAAGACCCGTCGTTCCCTTGACTACGGGCATCCTTTTGAGGCGGTGGGGCCGGACAAGCTGGCCCGTCTGCACCGGCTCGGGTCCGCCTGGTGCCGGGATCGGGAATTGCGGATGCCGCTGCGCCGCGTGGATGTGATCGCCGTGCTGGACGACGGCGCCGGCGAACCCCTGGTGGAACACCTCAAGGGGGTGGGCTAATGGCTTTGGGCCGGACCTACTCGGTGGCACTCGTGGGGCTGAACGGGTACATCGTGGAGGTCGAGGCGGACATCGGACAGACGCTTCCCGCGTTTGTGATTCTGGGTCTGCCCGATGCCGCGCTGAATGAGGCCAAGGAGCGCATTCGTTCCGCCGCAAAAAACTCAGGGATACCGTTGAGCCGGAGAAAGATCACGGCCAACCTCATCCCGGCGTCCCTGCCTAAGCGGGGCTCCGGCTTCGACCTGGCCGTCACGATGGCGGTGCTGCGGGCCGCGAATGACATCAGACCTACGGAGCGGACGGTCTTCATCGCCGAACTGGGGCTGGACGGCCGGCTCAGGCCGGTACGGGGGATCCTTCCCGCCGTCATGGCAGCTGTGCAGGCCGGATACGCGGACGTCGTGGTGGCACAAGCCAACCTGGCCGAGGCATCCCTCGTTCCGGGAGCCGACGTCCGGGGCTACCGCACGCTGGCCCGGCTTGCCTTCGATTTCGGCGCCGACCCGCAGGAGCTCGCCCTGGACTTTGACCCTGAGGACGAGGCCGATCACGCGGATGCTTCGGCGGGCCTCCTGACGGTACCGGATATGGCCGACGTGTCCGGCCAAGGAGATGCCCGTCGGGCGCTGGAAGTGGCCGCGGCCGGAGCGCACCACCTGCTCCTGACCGGGCCGCCCGGCGCAGGCAAGACCATGCTGGCGGAGAGACTTCCTGGCCTGCTGCCTGACCTGGCAGACAAGGAAGCCATGGAAGTCACGGCCATTCATTCGCTGTGCGGACTCCCGTCGTCCGCCGTCCAGCTACTCCGGCGGCCGCCCTTCGAAAACCCGCACCACTCGGCTACCGCTGCGGCCATCATTGGTGGAGGTTCAGGGCTGCCGCGCCCAGGCGCCGCATCACGGGCGCATCGTGGCGTCCTGTTCCTCGACGAGGCACCCGAATACGAACGACGCGTCCTGGATGCCCTCCGGCAGCCATTGGAGAGTGGCGAACTGGTGATCCATCGTTCCGCAGGCACCGCGGCCTATCCTGCCCGTTTCCAACTGGTCCTTGCGGCGAACCCATGCCCTTGCGGCAAGGCCTCGGGGAAGGGGCTCGACTGCACTTGTTCCCCCATGATGCGGCGCCGGTACCTCGCCCGGATGTCCGGCCCGCTGCTGGATCGGGTAGATATCCAGCTCCAGGTGGAGCGCGTCTCCCTGGCCGACTTTGGCCAGGCGGGTTCGGAGGAGGATACCGCGTCCGTGGCGCAGCGGGTCGGTGAGGCCCGCCGCCGCCAGGCCGAACGGCTCATATCCCTCGGCCTGGAAACCAACTCGCAGGTGCCGGGGCGGATCCTGCGCGGCGAGCTCCGGCTGCCTGCGGCCGCCACCAGGATCCTGGACCATTCACTGGAGCGGGGTGTGCTGACCGCCCGGGGCTACGACCGGGTGCTGCGCCTGGCCTGGACAGTGGCCGATCTCGCGCATCGGGAGAGACCGGACACCAACGACATTGGACAGGCGCTCAGCCTCCGACAGGCTGCCTCGGCAGCCGCATGAAGGAAAAGGCAAATGGATAACGAACGGTTTGCGCGAGCTGCCCTCTCGCGGCTGATGGAGCCGCAGGACGCTGCCGGCCTTGCCCTTGTGCACGCCGCCGGAGCCCAGGACGCGCTGAGGATCGCAACAGGCCAGCTGGCTCCAGGGCCGGCGATTGAACGGGAGATCACGGGACTCCTGGCGGACACCGGCGCCGGGACCGGCTGGGGCGGGATGGCCGCGGCACTCAAACGTTGGGCGCCGCGGATTCCCGACCTCGCACCCGAGCGGGACCTGGCCACTATGGCACGTCTGGGTGGCAGGCTGATTGTGCCCTCTGACGAACTGTGGCCCGTACAACTCGCCGACCTGGGTATCCACGAACCCATCTGCCTCTGGTGGCGCGGCCTGGAACAGAAGCTGCCCAGTGCCGCCAAATGCGTCGCCTTGGTCGGTTCCCGCGACAGCACAAGCTACGGTGCCTCGGTGACCGGCGATCTCGCCTATTCGCTGGCGCAGCGCGGCTTCACCGTGGTTTCTGGAGGTGCCTACGGCATCGATGCCCACGCCCACAGGGCAGCTTTAGCCGGGGGATCGGCGGCGGTCCCCACCATCGCGGTCATGGCAGGCGGCGTGGACAGGTTCTACCCGTCCGGCAATGAGGATCTCCTGCGTGCGGTCTGCAACCAGGGAGCTGTGATCGCGGAGGTTCCGCCGGGGTCGGCACCCACCCGCTATCGGTTCCTGCAACAGAAACGTCAAATATATGTATACCACGGTTTTCACGTACTGCCACGCCGAACGTTGAGTGATTGAATGTCACCCACAATCGCTAGGGTGTGAGCATGGAAGTAGAACGTATTGAGTGGGCTCAGAGCAAACTCAATGACTTGGAAGTTGCCGTTGAGATGCTGCGGCTGGCGCGTGGCGCGAAGAATTCCGCAGCGACGCGGTCAGCGATACAGGAATTAGAACTGAAAATGGTTCCTGTCACCGCCATTGCTGAGTTCCTCTTCAAGGAATGGAGCTGGCATTACGGCCGAAGCTACGAATACCTCATGCAGAGCATCCAGCAGATCCGAGGAGAGCTCATCTACGCGGCTGAGATAGAGAAGAACCTCCAGCCGGTAGCACCCGGATTACGGGCGGATCGTCTCCATCCGTGGGTTTGGCGTGGCGCCCAGTCGTTGTGGGCCAGCGGACACTATGCTGACGCAGTTGAAACGGCTGCCAAGATGGTAAACGCGGAACTTCAAAACAAGGTTGGACGCCGGGATATGAGCGACGCCAAACTCTGTGCTGATTCCTTTTCTCCGCACGCACCATCCGAAAAGGCTCCAAGGCTCCGGTTCGCTGGGGATAGGACAAGCGAAAGTTGGGCAACACGCCAGAGCGGTGCTGTGTCCTTCTCGCGGGGCGCGTTCATGGCGATTCGTAACCCACTGGCCCACCACGGCGACACAGACCTTGGAGAACACCAAGCGCTTGAACTACTCGCGGTGTTCTCCGTGATCGCCCGGTGGATTGAAGAGTGCTCCGTTGAGGAGGCACCGCCCGCTGGGGTGGAGGTCGGCGGTATGTCAGCGCCGGTAGATGGGGCGGTGCAGCCATGACGAAAGAAGAAATTGCACTCTGGGTTCAGGTCGCCGCCGTTGTGGTTGCCGTCGGCGCCTCGATTGTGGCCCTGGTTGTGTCGGCACTGGACCGCAGGAACGCCCGCAGGATCGCCGACGAGGACCGGCGCGGCGCCCTGAAACAAGCTCACTTGATGTTCGAGCTCGAAACGCTACTGAGACTGACGAAGAACCTGACTCGCGGCGGCCATTCCGACACTGCCGTAAGCCGGGACATGGGCGCCGAAGCGAGCGCCTTGGTTGGAGCACTGGGCCCGGATCGCGTTCCGCGAAGCTGGGAGTCCCTCGTTGACCAGACGCCCGAGGAGATCCAGGCGGTACTAGCCGAGGAAGAAACGCCGGAGTGGCTTAAGAAGTCCATTGAGGCGCACCTGGCGCTTACGGCAGTCGCCGAGGAGATCCGCGAAGAAAACCGGCGGCGTTAGCGGCGGTCATGGCCGGTATTTCTTACTGTCCATGTAAACGGCATAGGTCGCGTCAGTCAGCGTCATGCTCGGGATTACACAATAGTCAGTTGTCGCCGCTTGGAAGTCTTTGATTAGGGAGTCCGAGGGCATCCCGGTGCCTTTGTCTATCTTGTTTCGCCCGCTCGTTAGTATGTCGGCGGCGGCGGCAAACTGCTGGGCGGGCGTCATGACTTTGAGCCAGTCAGTGCAGGTCGTCTCTGAATACTTCTTGCTCCACGTTTGAGCGTACTTATCCACGGTGGGGGCTACAGCCGGTGTCGGAGATTGCTGAGGTGCGGCAGGGCCGCCGCAACCGGTGGTAAATAGAACTGCCGACGCGACCGATAGCGCGAGTGAGTGCTTCATGATCCCCCAATGCTTAGAAGTCTTGTTGCGCACTCTATCCGCTCGCGCGACATTGGCAAGGGCAGTTCCTGCCTACGTGTAAGCCTCTGCTATTCCGAGGAGTCCGTTGGGCTTTCTGTAGTAGTCCTAGAACTCGCTGGCCTCATGCCGACAGCGTCAGCGAACGAAGACCCAAAATCAGTGCTCCGGAGAATGCCGTGCTCTGCTTCAACGGCCGAGCTTTCGTTTGTATAGAGGGATTGAAGCTGTTTGAATTCAGGACGGTTTTCAACCCAGTCATACGCGCCCTCCCGCGTTAGGAAAGTGCCGTACGTAACCTCTATGAGGCCAAGTCGGATCCAGTTGTCAACATAGGTGGCGTCGAGTTCGTTTTCCGCGTCAAGCCCTGTTTCGGAATCCGTCAGTGGTAGTAGGTGAGTGCGCAGGATTGACCAGCCGCTTGCTGGGCTGGTCAGTTTTCTTCTAATTCTGGCTACTGGGACGCTAGTTCCTGTGCCGAGTGGGTACTCGAGTAACTCCACTTCCTTACCGGTAAGTTGACGAATAATTTCGACAAAGGAAGGGTGCACGCGGTTGATTTGACGGTCATCGGAGGCGGATGCCAGCAGGTCTAAATAGAGCTTTTTCAGATCTGGCTCGTCCAGGCTGAATGCAAGACCTTGCATGGCAGGGGCAGCGATTATAGGCTTGGGCGCTACGCGGTGCTTTTCGGGAATGGCTGCTATGCGTTCTCGCATGTCCTCGTCGAAGTTATTCTCGAAGTACTCTGCGCTCAGTCCAATAAGTCCGCGAATAGGTCGAAAGAGTTGCAGGAAGAGTGCTTCCTTGACTGCAATTCGCTTGGCGCGTGTGTTCGCCGCTTGCTTGAAAGTCTCAGTTTCCTTGGCGGCAGCCACGAGTTCCTTGTTTATCGTTTGCTCGGTTTCGCGAATGTCCTGCGCTGCCCCTTTTACGATCTTCCCGGCGATGACGCCAGCCGCCCCAATGATCGGATCTCCAGTCATGTCCAGAGCATACCGCTCTACTCGGGCGAAAGTAGGCCGCCCCGCGTGAGGCGCTATACGAGGGTCGCCGCTCGTGGTGAGAGCCGTTCGCAAAAGCTGTTAATGTGCTCTTGGGCGCCGAGCGGAGAGGCCGATCGGCGAAGCTGAAAGGGGACAAGCAGTGATTCAGGAACAGGTCTATGCCGTAGCAACGGAGCTCGACGCGATCCTCGGCGACGCCATAAGTGACGTGGAATTTGCGGCCTTGGTGGAGGCTGTTGCGGGCGCTCGCGGAGCAGCTCTGTAAGCCCCGCTGATTAACGCAGAAAGGCCCCTCTCGCGGCCTAGGAATCAATTCCTGGGCTCGGAGAGGGGCCTTTTGTCTGGGCGGCTTCTAGCCGTTCGGTTTGCGGGATTCATCGCGCTTCGTGCTGTTCGCCGCGAGATATGCGGCCTTGCGGGCGGCGGCACGCTGGCGCCGCTTGCAGGAATCACAGACGATTCCACGACCGGTAGGCGAGGCACCACGCCGGGAGAATCTGCAAGCACGTCGCTCGACGCGGCAACGGACGCAAGTTTGAGATTCGAGGGCGCCGTCGTCGTCGAAGGACTGGAGAATCGGGCCGGTGTAGTGGTTGAAAGTTGCGGGCTTCAATGCGTGGAGCTCCTTTGTAGGTGTGGGGTGACTAGCGGGGGTGTTCGGCGTCTACTTCTGCGGGCCTCGGGTCATGGCGGCCACGGCGAAGCCCTGCGAGCTCTCGGAGAGCCGGGGCATGAGCTCCGTGAGGAGTTCCTCGGCGTTAGTGCCACGGACGCGGACGCTATACTTCGAGCCGTTCGCTCGCGCCTCGACGCCGAGGAAGGCCGCGAGCTTGTCGGCGTCGCGTTTGCCAAGGATCGCCTCGACTACCGTCCGGCGTCGGCCGTCGGGTGCCGTGCGGGGACGGTGGAACTTGCCGTCACGCTCCAGAACACCGAGGGCGAACATGAGGTCGGGTTCGTTGAAGTTCATAGGGTTGCTCCTTCGTGGCGCGGTGGCGGGACTACAGGATGTAAGAGAGCCACGGCGCCGGATATGCTCACGGCGCCGAGGCCAAGGGCGATTACACGGCGTTGATTTTTATGGCCTCGCGGGCGCGGCCTTCGCCGGGGCTGAGGCCAGGGAAGCGCCGCGAGCGGTGCACTAGCGGCCGCTCTGGAGGTGGGCGAGGTCGACGCCTCGTTTGGCTTGGCTGAGAGTAGCGACGTAGCGGGTTACTCCGTCGGCGTCGCTGTAGATGTAGGGCTTGTCGATGTACGGAAGCCGCTGGCCGGGGCGAGGCGCCGAGATAGCGGCGGCGTAGCGGCGACCGAGGGGGCTCGGGTCTTTCCTCAGGGCCGCGACGTCGGCGGTTGCGCGGGTGACCCAAGATGACGCGGGCGGGCGCACGGCCTGAATGGTTCGGTGGTGATCGCCCCGGGCGTTCGCGTTGCCGGTCTTGGCGCCGGTCTTCGAGGATTCGGCACGAGTGGCGCGGGCTTGCTCTCTGAGCTCGGCGGCGGATCGGAGTTTGCGGTGCTGTGGCTGTGATTCGGTCAAGGTTGGTCCTCCGTTCAAGGATGAAAAGCTGGGAAAAGTGCGATTTTTTGAAAAACCCTCAGACTTGCGCGCGTTGTTAGGCGCTATGCCCCTTCGACAGAGGAGCAAGGGGGTAGGGGGAGGGGTAGGCCAGGGTCTAGGCGGTCGCCGAGCTAAGCGAGCATGCCGGGGTGACGCTCGGCCTCTCGGCGTTGGGTCGGTCGCGGACGCCGAGCGGCGGCGCCTTCGGCTGAGCTCTTGCGTGCGTGATGCCAGCGGCACAAGGCTTGAAGGTTGCCGTAGCCGTGGTCGTCGCCGGGGTTGACGTGGTCGACGTCCGTCGCTGGCTCGCCGCACTTAGCGCCGAGAGAGTCGAGGGCCTGACACCCGTAGCCGTCACGCCGGAGGACACGAGCACGGCGGATATGCCAGTCGCGGGGCAGACGGTCGCGGCGGTTGCTTGTGTTCCAAGCCATTACGCCGGTACTCCCGCGTCTTCGATAATCGCGTACTGCTTTGTCAACTGATCGAAGAGCTCGCCGCGCTGAGAATCAGGAACGCGGAGGATGCGGCGCTGAAGCTCGGACATTGTCAGTACGTTCTTGCCAGCGGGCAAAGGCGCGGGCGGCTCGCCGACGATAGCGAGCGCCTCGGCTCTCATGTTTTCGTAAGCTACCTGATCGCGCTCCTCGGGCGAAGCGGCCAGCCACTCGCTGAGTTGCATCGGCTGGCGGATTCCCTTCGGTGTATTTTCAGGGCAGGTCTCGACGAAGGCGCGGGCGTGTCTCATCTTCGAGCGCACGATGTCTCGGTAAGCGTTGCGCCACTCGGTGCGCGTGCGGGGCTTGTGGTGGGGCTGACGTTCCATGGGTCGGGGCTTTCTGTGCGGGGGCGGGGTGCGCCGAAGGGCGCCGAGAGCGTGGATTCTCAGCGCCCTTCGAGGCGGGTTCTAGGTGAGGCCAGGATTATTGGCGGGATGCCTTGGCGATCGCGGCGGCGTCGAACCCGCCGTCGCCGTTGGCCTTGTCCTGCGCGTGCCGGGCACGGATTGTCTTCCAGACGTTCTCCGGAGTGTCGCCGCTCTCTTCGGCCATGCGCTCGACGTGACGGCGAGTACCCGCGTCAGCCTCTCGGTAGTCCTCGGGGAGTTCGTCGCGCTTGCGGATTTCCTTAGAGACGATCTCGTTGACGATGTTGTATACGTCGGCCATTAGGGTTACTTCCTTTTGTCGGTGGGGTTGGTTGTTGCGGTAACGCGGGCGTCAAGCTGGCCTATGGCGTAGCTCAGGAGCGCGGCGCCGGTCATGCCTTGCGTGAGCCCTCGGGCGATTGCGTCGCTCATGTTCTAGTTGAATCCCTGAGCGCGGCCACGCTTGCGGGCGGCGACGGCTCCGGCCTTGAAGGCGTCTTCGAGGGCCTTCGTTTCTGCGGCCAGGATCTCGGCGGCAGACATAACTTTCTCGCCGGTCGAGGCAAGCCGCACGGCTTCGACGTCGAAGGATTCGATACGCGCGTCGAGGATACGCTCGCTCTTAGCTTCGGAACCGAGCTCGCCAGTTACCGCTTTGGAGCGGGTAGCCCAGTGAGCACCGGGACGACCAGCGGCGTTCCGTGCGGCGTCACGTTCGCCGAGAATGGCCTTCAAGGCTTCCCAAGCGACGACGGCTTCTTCATGCTTCTTCAGCGCGTGCTCAGCGGCGCACTGGCGGAGCTCGTCCGCCGTGAGTGTGTTGCCGTAGACAGCCCCGTCGTACTTCTTCAGCGCCGCGAGGGAGCGGCGGGCCTGAGCAGCGACGGCGTTCTCGGCCTCGCGGATAGCAAACTGTCCTGATTCCCATTCGGCGTAAGTGACGCCGTGTGCAGGGCCAGCGGTAACGCCGACGCCATTCTGGATCTTCGTCAACTTCGTAGCCGGGGCGGCTTTCTCGGTGGCCCTCTTAGCGCGGGTCAGTTCGCGACCTCGCTCGTTGGCGGCCAGCCATGCCTCGCGGGCCTCAGCGGCGCCGGGAACGGAAGCTACGAGCCATGCAGGCGCCTCGTCGCTCTCGAAAACGTACTTGGCGATACCGCTACTGTCGTAGGCGGTCATTTTGCGCTCGGTGCGGTCGGAGATCATTGCGTTCATTGTGTGGGGTCCTTTCGAGGGGTGTTTTCTTGGGTTCCGGCCGGGGCGGGCCGGAGGCTTATGGGGCGCTACGCGCCGGGGATCAGGTAGAGCATTGCGGAGCCTTTCGCGCCGCGTCGGCGGGCGCCGAGGAGCTCGTCGGCGACGGCGTAGAAGACTCGTTGCCGGGGTACGGCGTAGAGTCCGCCGTCCTCGCGTTCCTCTTCGTCTTCGACGTAGTCGCCGATAACCTCGGCGGCCGTCTCGTAGAGCTCGGAGGCGATCCAGCGGGAGCCGGGGGCGGGGGTGTCGACGTCGCCGTCCCAGCCGGTGAGGAAGCCTTTGAGCCACTCGCGGGCTGACGCCTCTTCGGCTTGTCGGACGCGCTCGCGGCTGGCGGCTTTGCGTTCGGCGTCGGTCTTCGCCGGGGTCCGTTCCTCTTCGGAGGCTGGCGGGCGGTAGACGGGCAGGAGACGCCGAAGGTGGGCGACGACCTGGGCGAGGTAGGCCGTGCGGGCGGCGGGCGTCGCCTCGGTCAGGTAGAGCCGGAGGTTGCGATAAGGACGGCCGGCTTGGGTCGTAGCGAGCTCTGGGAGCCGCTGGAGGGCGGCTAGAAGCTCGTCGGAGAGGGCGCCTTGATGAAGGGCCAGGGGTTTTAGGCCACTTTCGAGCGGGCGGGTCAGGAGCGCCGAGCCGGAGCGGTAGGCATCGACGCCGGAGCGGAGCCACGGCAGGGCGTAGACCTCGGCGAGGAGGAGCGGGCCGGGGATCTCCAGCGAGGCGCCGGAGTAGGTCTTCAGCCTGACGGGCTGTTCGGCCCGTTTGGCGTAGCGGCGGCCGTCTCGGAGGGCGGCTAGGGCAAGTTCGTAGGGTAGCACTGGCGATGCTTTCGGGTAGTAGGGGTTGGCGGCGGGGACGCCGGTAGCGGGGGCCGGTGGCGGCCGGTTTGCGGGGTATATGCGGTGGGTGGCGCAAACTGGTCACGATGACGTTTCTTCGTCATTACTGATTACTTTGTAAAGAGAGAGAGACTCTTAGGGAGTAATAGAGACATGACGTAGTTTCGTCATCGTGACCGGTTTGGACCACCCTTCGGGCCTCTCTCGGCCCATACGCCGGGAAGTTGGCCGGGAAGGGGCGGCTCGCCCGCCTCGGCGATGCGTTTACACGCCGTCGAGAAGGCGCTTGGCGTCTCTCGCGAGCGCGGCTACGAGCGCCGGATCGGCGCCGGAAGCGAGCGCCACGCTCTGCCGGTCAAGGATCTCTCGGGCACGCTTGACGCGATCGGCGCGTAGGGCGCGGCTACGGCGCTGGCGGCATCGGTCGGAACACAGTTCCTGACGTCCGGCCAGCTTGCTTGTTCGGCATACGGTACAGAGCACGGCGTCGCTCCTTTCTCGGTGTCACAGAAATAGGACTGAAAAATGCCGCTCGGTTACCCGCGAGCGGTCGGGAAGTTGGTGACGGGCGGAGCATCTAACGCGGCCACGGTGCGGAGCTCACGCCCGTCGTCTCGGCGGCGGTACGCCCCTCGAAAGGGCCGCCGAGAGAGGGAGATAGCCGAGCATCGCCAGAAGGCGGCTATCCGGTTTGAGGCCGTGCTGGCCGTGAGGCACCGAGCGAAACGGCAAAGGTGGGTACATAGAGAGAGGGAGCCAGGGGGCCTGTTTTGCTCACTCCTCGGCGAAGTTTTTCTAACTGAGGAGGAGGCCGTGGGCGGCGGAATGGCAGGGCATGACGATATGACGAAACGAACGTCATCCCCTATAGGGGGTATAAGAGAGAGAGTCTTTTAGGGGAGATAGAGCATGACGTTAGAACCGTCATATCGTCATGCTTCGCCCGGTCGTCGGCGTGGACGTTTCCCGCTCGGCGCCGCACCGGCCGCCTCGGCGTGTGCTCCTAGGTAGGAGGTTGCCCCGCGAGCCCGATCTGCTCAACAACACAGTGTGAGATGTGACCAGTAGCGCTGGAGCGGGGGGCCGCTTGGCGCCACGAAAAAGGCCCCGCCGTTGCTGGCAGGGCCTTTCAGGGTGTTTACACGCGGTCAATCGTCGGGGTGCGGGTCGAGGCGCTCCTCCTCGGCGCGGACGACGCGCTCGGCGTCCACTAGGAGCCAGCGGCGGAAGTCCTCGGCGTCGGGTTGATAGCTGCCCTCGAAGGGCTGGCCGCCGCCGTGGATGCGGTCGCGGGCGTGGTTGGGTTCAGTCGTCGTAACTCGCCTCCTCGGCGTCGGGGTTCAGGTGGGTCGCGAGCTTGTGCTCGATCCAGACGCGGGAAATGTCGCGGCCGGGACGGATCTCGATGTAGAAGAGGGCGCGGATAATCTCGCGCTGACGGTCGAGGTCGAGGGCGTCGAAGCGTTCGAGGACGGTCGCCTTCATCTCGGCGAACTCGTGCATGGTCGCCGTGGGCTGGACTAGGAGCCCTTGGGCAATTTCGAGCAATGCCGAGGCGGCGCCCTTCTCGGTGCGGGCGCGTTCGAGTGCGGCCTCGATAGCCTCGCGGGCGGCCTTCAGTTCGATCAGTTTCTCGCGGGCCACCTTCGGCGGCACGAGCCCGTCCTCGCGGTCGGCGAGCACGGCGGCCACGTCGGCGGCGTTCTTCTCGTGGGCGGCGATCAGGGCGGCGACGTTGGTGCCGTTGCCTGACGCCGGGAAGAGGCCGGGGCCTCCTGCGATAAACGTCTTGGCGAGCTCGTCGCGGACGCGGGCCTCTAGACGGTCCTTTGTGATGGACGTGTGGCCCGCCGATACGCGGCAAAGGTAGGTCCGCATGTAGAAGATCGGGGCGCCGCACACGCCGCAGTTGGACAGGCCGCTGAGCAGGTGCTTAGGCTTCGGGCCGGGGCTCGTCGTGCGGGACGGGTCACGGAGGATCGCGGCGACTTCGGAGGCCAGGGACTCCTCGACAATCGGTGTAACGACATCGGAGGCGATCACTTCGCCAAGGTAGGTGACCTTTCCCGCGTAATGTGGATTTAGCAGGACGTCGCGTACTCGCACGGCGGTCCATGGACGGCCGGTGACGGTGGTATATCCCTCAGCGCTGAGCGTCATTGCGAGAGAGCGGACGGAGCCGCCGGTGGCGACGTGATCGAACATGCGCCGGACGGCCACAGCCTCGGACTCTCGCGGCGTGATGCCGTCGGTTTCATAGCCGAAACGGCGACGGCCGGGAACGGGGCGGCCCTTGGCCGTGCGGGCTTCGTTGGCTCGCTTCTGGCGCTCGGACTTGCGGCGGACCTCGAAGCGGGCGATACCGGCGAGCATGGTCGCGCGGAACTCGCCGTCGGCTGTCGTGAGGTCAATCTCGCCGTCGACGGTCAGCACGCGGGCGCCGGATTCGGTAATGGCGATCAGGTCGCGGGTTGAACGGAGGAGTCGGTCGAGGTCGACGGCTACGACGACGTCGAGGGAGCCGTGACGAAGGTCGCCGAGCATCTGATGCCATGCGGTGCCGGGGCCGCGCTCCTTGGCGGCGGACGTGTCGTTGTCCTGATACTCGCGAGCGACCGTCCAGCCTCGGGCCTCGATCAGGGCGCGACAGCGCTTGCGCTGATTGGCGATGCCCTCTTTGACGTCTTCCGACTGGCGGGCATATATGGCGGCGGTGGTCACTGGCGCTCCTCTTCTCGGCGTCGTTTACACGACTCATGTATTCTACGTTTCTGCCAGCGGAACAGACTCATCGCGGCCCTGTCAGCAGTGACGGTGGTGGTGGAAGCCCGCTGGCGCTCCGGAGCGTTGAATACGGCCCATCATGCGGAAACCCTCGGGCGGGCGGTGGGCGCCGTTCCGGGCTCCGTTCACAGCGCCAATTCGGCAGGCTGCCACCGGCTGCTCCGGGAGGGAGGCGCCGTCTGCGTCACTGACGCCGCCGAAGTCGCTGAGCTGGCCTCGCCCAGCGGGGAAGCACTCGTCGAGCCCAGAGCGAGTCGCTCGGCCGATCACGACGGGCTGACCTTGGAGGACCTGATCCTTCTCGATGCCCTCCCGCTGAGGACCACAAGTTCCGTGGATAAACTCTGTGCTGTCGCCGGGCTGAGTCCGGAATCAGTGCGCGCGGGACTGGGCAGGCTGGGGCTGCTGGGGCTTGCCGCCGCCGAGAGGGGAGGATGGAAGCGGGCCAAGGAATCCTGCTGATATGAATGGGCGCCGGATTCACCGCAGTTTACTGTGTCCGTCCCTGATTATGGGCCGAATGCTGGGAAAGTAGGAACGTGGAGAATCAGAAACTGCCCCCGGCGCTGGAAGAAGCAATCGGCAGTTTTGGCAGGTACCTCGAAGGCGAACGCGCAAGGTCAGCCCACACCATGCGGGCCTACATCTCGGACCTTCGAAGCCTCTTGGAGTACGCCGCCTCCGAAGACATCACCGATCTTCCCGGACTTGAGCTGGGGACGTTGCGGCGCTGGCTTGGGGCACAGAGCCAGGCCGGGATGTCCCGCTCCACACTGGCCCGGAGGTCGGCCACAGCGCGGTCCTTCACCGCATGGGCTATGCGGGAGGAGATCATCCACACCGACCCTGCCTTGCGGCTCCGTGCCCCGCGGACGGAAAAGTCACTTCCCGGGGTGCTGCAGTCTCAGCAGATCGCCAGGCTGCTGGGCGGCCTGGAGAGGGCAGCGGCTGACGGCTCGCCGTTGGCTGTCCGGAACCGTGCCATGGTGGAGCTCCTGTATGCCACCGGCCTGCGGGTTGGGGAACTCGCAGGGATGGACGTGGATGACCTCAACCCGGACCGTCGCACCCTCCGCGTGGTGGGCAAGGGCAATAAGGAACGCACCGTTCCCTATGGTGTCCCCGCTGCCGTCGCCGTCGACGACTGGCTCCGCCGCGGAAGGCCCGTGCTGGCCAAGGAGCGCAGCGGGCCCGCCCTGTTCCTGGGCTCCCGGGGCAACAGGGTGGACCAGCGCCAGGTCCGGGCGGTCGTGAAGGACCTGCTGGAGGCCCTGGGGGACACCTCCGCCACAGGACCGCATGCCCTCCGCCACTCGGCAGCCACGCACCTGCTGGACGGGGGTGCGGACCTGCGGGCGGTCCAGGAAATTCTAGGGCACAGCAGCTTGGCCACCACCCAAATCTACACCCACGTATCAGTGGACCGGCTCAGGAAGAGCTACCAGCAGGCACACCCACGGGCCTGACGAGGGGGCGTGGGAACCGGGTCATGCTGGCAGGGACAGCCGCGTGCACTCCTCCCACAACCGCTTCCGTGCCTCCGGATCCGAACCCATGCCAGGTGTCGGCAGTTCCTTGCGCTTCGCCCAGAACTTACCCGTGACCGCCGCCGCGTCCGGGGAGGTCGCGAGCCACACAGGGGTGTCGGCGCCCTTCTCGGCGGACGCACCGAACGTATTCGTCATCAGGCGGAACGGGCCGCCCACGTCCTGGAGCAGTGCCGTGTGCTTGACGAGCCCCGGGTGGACGGCGTTCACCACCACGCCTGACCCGCGCAGTCGCTCAGCGAGCTCTTGGGTTAAAAGAACGCGGGCAAGCATCGTAGGGGGCGTCGCCCGCATGAAGCTGTATTTGGCCTTGGCAGTCTGGAGGTCGTCGAAGTCGAGCTTCGTGGCCCAGGGTCCATTCGAGTACCTGGACGCGATGTTCACGATCCGCGACGCCTTCAATGGGCCTGCCGGGACATTGGGGACTTCGGAGTCTGCGCCTCGCGCTGCGGCTATCTTGAGGGGGTCCAGGAGCACGTTCGTGAGTAGGAAGTAGCCCATCACGTTTGTGGCGAACGTAAGCTCGAGACCGTCGGCAGTCTCGTGACGTTCCTTTCGGAACACGCCTGCAGCGTTGACCATTACGTCCAGCTTGTCGTGGCGGGAAAGGAACTCGTGGCCCGCGTTGCGGATTGATGCCTGGCTTGAGAGGTCGCAGGCAAGTGGCTCCAGCTTTGCGGCCGGGATGGCCGCCCGGATGTCACGCATCGCATCTTCGGCCCGCTCCTGCGACCGTCCAACGACCACGACGTTCGCGCCTCCGCGCGCCAGCGCTGCAGCGATCGCCTTCCCAAGGCCTCCGGTCGCGCCGGTGACGAGCGCCACGCGTCTATCCATTGAGGGCACGGTTATCGCCCGGCCTTGAAAGCATTGATGATCAGGGGTGATCCGAAACGCAGAATCCGTGAGCCCGTCATGCAGTCATGGTACATCCGGAGCCATTTCTGTAGACAGCGTCCCACAGAGTCCCGCGCCCGTGAGGCAGAAATGCGTACCCGCACGTTGATATGGTGAATTGCACTGGCGTAATTAGGCGGTGTACGGCACAATAAGAGTCACGTCCGGCAACTTTCAAGTGTCGCTTGAAGCTCAATCGCTTCGCGCGTCACGGCAAGTCCGGACACAGCTTAATAATCAGGCAGGGAATCGGCGCCGTGAGGGAGACGGCACAGGACAGTTCCATCCAGGCAGAGGTCGTTGGGGAAGACGTACCTACAGCTATGGAGGATGGAATGTCTGCTGCAATGACCCGCGGTGTGTTGTTCGTGCACTCGGCCCCTACCGCACTGTGCCCGCATGTCGAGTGGGCCATCGGATCCGTCGTGGACAAGCGGACGGATCTTGAGTGGACCCCTCAGCCTGCCGCGCCCGGAATGTTCCGGGCCGAGCTCTCCTGGACGGGTATTCCAGGCACGGGATCGCAGCTGGCATCGGCACTCCGCGGCTGGGCACATCTCCGCTACGAGGTCACCGAGGAACCGAGCCAGGGCGTGGACGGAGGCCGCTGGTCCCACACGCCCGAGCTGGGCATCTTCCATGCCGTGACGGACGTCCACGGCAACATCATGGTGTCAGAGGACAGGATCCGTTACGCCTACGAGTCCGGCGCCGGCGATCCCTCTGCCGTCTACCACGAGCTGTCCCTGGCACTCGGAGAGGCCTGGGACGAAGAGCTCGAGCCCTTCCGGCATGCTGCCGAGGGCGCTCCCGTGCGCTGGCTGCACCAGGTGGGCTGACCGCCGTCGACCGTTCAGCCGTCGATGGTCCATCCGTCGACCGTCCAGCCGTCGGCTATCCCCACCCTTCGGCGCCTTGTCGTCTGGCGTCCGCACACAGCAAGACCCCATAGCAAAAGAGGAGGCACCGCCACTGGCGGTGCCTCCTCTTTCAGGTGGAGTGCTAGATGCTCCGCACAGCGATGACGGCGTTGTGCCCGCCGAAGCCGAACGAGTTGCTCAGCGCCACGATGTTGCCGGCGGGCAGGTCGCGGGCAGAGGTGACGACGTCGAGCGGGATCTCCGGATCCTGGTTTTCGAGGTTGATGGTGACCGGAGCCTTGCGTTCATAAACCGCGAGTACGGTGAGGACCGCCTCCACGGCGCCTGAGGCACCCAGGAGGTGGCCCATCTGCGACTTGGTGGCAGAGACTGCCACATGATCGATATGGGTGCCCAGGGCGGCACGCAGCGCAGTGTACTCGGGTTTGTCGCCCACGGGAGTGGATGTTGCGTGGGCATTGACGTGCACAACGTCTTCAGCCTGGATCCGGCCGTCGAACATCGCAGCCTTCAGCGCCCGGGTTGCGCCGAGGCCCGCGGGGTCCGGGGCCGTGATGTGGTACGCGTCTGCGGTGACGGACGTACCGGCGAGCTCGCCGTAAATGCGGGCGCCGCGGGCCAGGGCGTGTTCCTCGGCCTCGAGGACCAGGGCACCGGCGCCTTCGCCCATGACAAAGCCATCGCGGTCACGATCGTAAGGACGCGAGGCGCCCTGCGGATCGTCGTTCCGGCGAGAGAGGGCCTGCATGGATGCGAACGCCGCGAGGGGCATGGGGTGGATAGCCGCCTCGGCGCCGCCGCACATGACAACGTCAGCTTTGCCCGACCGGATCATATCCAGGCCAAGGTGCAGGGCTTCGGTTCCGGAGGCGCAGGCGGAGACGGGGGTGTGGGCACCGGCACGGGCGCCAAGGTCGAGGCTGACCGCCGCTGCTACGCCGTTGGGCATCAGCATGGGCACCGTCATGGGAAGAACACGCCTGGGTCCCTTTTCCTTCAGGGTGTCCCACGCGTCCAGGAGGGTCCAGACGCCTCCGATGCCGGTAGCGAAGGCGACAGCCAGGCGGTCGTGGTCGATCTCTGTGATACCGGAGTCTGCCCAAGCCTCGCGGGAGGCGATCACGCCGAACTGGGTTGACGGATCCATCCGCTTGGCCTCAACCCGGCCCAGGACCTCGAGGGCGGGAGTGCTGCAACGTGCCGCGAAGTGGACGGGAAGCTCATACTTGGAAACCCAGTCATCCTCCAGGGTGCGGGCACCGGAGACCCCCTTAAGCGCGTTCCTCCACATAGTGGGTACGTCTCCGCCGATGGGCGTGGTGGCACCCAGACCGGTAATGACTACTTTGCGTGTCATGGGATTACTCTCTGTCGGTGGGCAGGCCGTGTCCGGTTGTCTCCGGCGGTCCCGCGTGAGGGGTGTGCGGCATCTGACTGCCGGTGTGGATGCGGTGGACTGCCGGTCCGGTGAAAAGAACCGGACCGGCAGTCCAGCCAGCCGTAAGTGGCTGGAGCCTTGGTCAGGCCTGGGCGCCGGCGATGAAGCTGACGGCGTCTCCTACGGTCTTGAGGTTCTTGACCTCTTCATCGGGGATGCGCACGCCGAACTTCTCTTCAGCGTTGACCACGATGGTCATCATGGAGATGGAGTCGATGTCCAGGTCCTCGGTGAAGGACTTGTCCGACTCCACAGCCTCAGGGGCCAGGCCGGTCTCTTCGTTGACGATTTCAGCCAAACCGGCCAGGATCTCTTCGTTGCTAGCCATTGATGGCTCCTTTTCTTGTTATTGCCGGCAGGGGCTGCCGGAAACGGTGCAGACCGCGGATGCGGGCTGGATTGGGGCGTTCCTAGGGAAGGACGATTACCTGGGCACCGAACACCAGGCCGGCGCCGAAGCCGATCTGGAGGGCGAGGCCGCCGCTGAGCCCAGGGTTCTCCTGGAGCAGGCGGTGGGTGGCGAGGGGGATGGAGGCAGCCGAGGTGTTTCCAGCGTCGGCGATGTCCCGGGCAACGGTGACGGTCTCTGGAAGCTGAAGCTTCTTGACCATTTCATCGATGATGCGCATGTTGGCCTGGTGGGGGATGAAGGCGACAAGGTCCTCGGCGCGGATTCCGGCGGCGTCGAGGGCTTGCTGGGCCACCTTGGCCATTTCCCACACGGCCCAGCGGAAGACGGTCTGTCCGTCCTGACGGAGGGTGGGCCAGAGGTCCTGCGCCGCCGAGATAATGGCCAGGTCATCTGATTCGTCGGCCTGGCGGGCGGAGGCACTGAGGTCCCGGACGTCAAGCATGGAGCGTGTCATGCCGATCGCATCCCATTTGCTGCCATCCGAACCCCATACCGAGGGGCCGATTCCAGGGGCGTCGGAGGGGCCGATCACTACGGCGCCGGCGCCGTCGCCGAGAAGGAACGAAATGGTCCGCTCATGGTTGTCGATCACGTCGGAAAGCTTCTCCGCGCCCACCACCAGGACGTAGTCGGCTGCGCCGGAGCGGACAAGTGCGTCGCCCTGGGCGATGCCGTAGCAGTACCCGGCGCAGGCTGCCGAGATGTCAAAGGCCGGAGCGGGAGTGGCTCCGAGGCGGTCAGCGAGGCTGGCGGCCGCCGACGGCGTGGCGTAGGGGTGGGTGACCGTGGAGACGATGACGGCCCCCAGCTGGGAAGCCTCGATTCCTGCCTTCAGCAGTGCCTCCCGCGCCGCACCTTCGGCCATGTCGATGACGCTGACATCGGCCGGGGCGCGATGGCGCGTGACGATTCCGGTGCGCTGGCGGATCCATTCGTCTGAGGAATCGATCCACTGGCAGACATCGTCATTGGTCACGATGATATCCGGGCGGTAAGCGCCGATTCCGAGGACCCGGGTGTGCTCGTTGACGGGGGCCTGTTTCAGTGTGGGAACGCTCATGCGTTGCCCTCCAATTCTGCGAAGAGTGCCAGGGCTGCAGCGAGGTCGGCCGGGGTTTTGACGGCGACCGTCTTTACGCCCGGCATCCCGCGCTTGGCGAGGCCGGCCAGGGTGCCGGCCGGAGCCAGTTCGATGACACCGGTGACGCCGCGCTGAACCAGCGTTTCCATGCAGAGGTCCCAGCGGACGGGGCGGGACACCTGGGCTATCAGGCTGTCCACGGCAGCAGCGCCGTCGATGACCTCGCGGCCGTCGAAGTTGGAGAGCAGGGGAACCTGCGGCTTCTGCGGCTTGAGCTCCGGCTGCAGTGCCTCGAGGGCGCTGACTGCGGGTGACATATGGGCGGTGTGGAAGGCGCCGGCCACCTTGAGGGGAATGACCCGTGCTTTGGCGGGAGGATTGTCTGCCAGCGACTGAAGCTGTTCAAAGGTTCCCGCGGCCACGGTCTGGCCCGCACCATTGACATTGGCCGGCGTTGCGCCGGAGGCCTCGATGGCGGCCAGGACTTCGGCCGGGTCCCCGCCCACCACGGCGCTCATGCCGGTAGGGGCCACGGCAGCAGCAGCGGCCATGCCGTTGGCCCGCTCCCGTACGAAGGTCATGGCCTCCTGCTCGGTGAGGACCTCCGCGAGGGCGGACGCCGTGATCTCACCGACCGAGTGCCCGGCAAGGACGACTGGAAGCGAGCTGAGCTCGACGTCGAACAACGAACTCGCGGTTACGAGGCCGGCCGCAACAATGAGCGGCTGCGCGACGGCGGTGTCCTTGATGGTCTCCGCGTCGGAGGTGGTCCCGTGGGCGGTCAGGTCGATGCCTGCTATCTCGCTCAGGGAGGCCAGCTGGCCTGCTACCGATGGCAGTTCCAGCCAGGGGGCCAGAAAACCCGGGGTCTGTGAGCCCTGTCCAGGGCAGACTATTGCAAGCACATGTCCAGCTTTCCAAATTAGTGTGCGATCAGCGGTGTTTCACTGCACCAAGCTCATGGGATCAGGTTGTAGGAAGTCTACAACGCATCAACTCTGGTTCCGCGCCGGATGACGCTCCGCGGGAGCTTTCGGAGGTGCAGAAAGCCGGCCCACAACGAGGGCCGCCTGGAGCACAAATGCCTCCCGGGGAAGGAGCGGGTCCCAGCCAGTGACGTCACACACGCGCTTCAGCCGGTACCTGACAGTGTTGGCGTGGACGAAAAGTTCGCGGGCGGTCGCCTCGAGGGAATGCCCCAGCTCAAGGTAGGTGCCCAGCGTCTCCACGAGCCCGTTGGAGGCCGCCACCAGCGGACGGTAGATGTTCTTGACCAGGGACCGGCGGGCGGCGTCGTCTCCGGAGATGACGCGTTCCGGCAATAGATCGTCGGCTGCCACCGGGCGTGGTGCGGACGGCCAGGCGCGGGCGGCGGTGAGACCGGCAAAGGCGGACTGTGCAGAGCCGCTGGCCTCAAGCAGGGAGCTGGCCTCAGGCCCGTAGACGACAGGCCCGGGCGCGAACATTTCGCTGAGCTTCAGGTAAGCCGTCTCGCGGTCCTGGACACCGCCCAGGATCAGGATAAGCCGGTCACCCTGGATGCCGACCAGGGCGTCCTCGGCATAGCGTCCGGCGGTCCGGCGGAGTTCGCTGACGTAGCTCGCGCTGGGTTCAGAGGGCGAATTCCCTACCATCACAGTGAAACGCTCCTGCGCTTTCCAGCCGAGGGCAGCGATCCTGGAACGCAAGGCATCCGTGTTCTCGCCGCGCAGGATGGCGTCAACGATGAGTGCTTCCAGCCGCGTATCCCACGATCCCCGGGATTCGGCAGCCCTCGCATAGACGTCCGCTGCGGCGAAGGCGACTTCGCGTGAGTAGCGCAGGACCGCTTCCCGGAGCGACGGCTGGTCAGCTTCGGGGGCAATGACAGGGACTTGGTCCTCCACGACTTCAACCACGATCCGGATGAGCTGGAGGGCCTTCTGGAGGCTGATGGACCGTGTCAGTTCCGTGGGGGCAGTGCCGAAGACATCCGTGAGGATCCACGACGGCGAACTGGGGCGTTCGTACCAGGTGACGAATGCGGCGATGCCGTTCTGTGCCACCATGCCGAGTGCCGAGCGTTCGTCGGAACTAAGCCGGCTGTACCAGGGCAGTGATTTTTCCAGCTGGCGCATTGTGGTGGTGGACAGCTGGCCCACGCTCGCCCGGAGCTTTTTCAGGGTTTCGGATTTCTCCGGCGTCGTGCCGCGCGAGGACGGCTTGCGCTTCACAGGCGGGGTGGTTGGCTCTGGCATTCTTTGAGCATACGGTGCCTGTCCACCAACCTCCATTTGTGCAAAGGCTACAACGCGGCTGGTGGTGCGTCACAGTTGTCTTCTGCCGGACGAACAGGGGACCGCAGATGACAGCAGACGACGACGGCGGCCCCCGCCTTTCGGTGAGGGCCGCCGTTATCTCTTCTCGCTGAGTTTTTGTCCCCTTATCGGGACTTCACGCCCGTTTCGGGGCAATATCTGGACAAAAACTCTGGGAGGTTCCTAGGACTCGCCGCCTGCGTTGCCGGTGGAGCCGGCATTGACATTGTGCAAACGGTACTTGTCGATCGCCTTAATAGGCGCCTGGGCGTCCACCTCACCACGGCGTGCCAGCATTTCCAGGGAACGGACCACGATGGAGTGGATGTCGTTCTTGAAGAAGCGGCGAGCCGCGGCGCGGGTGTCGGAGAAGCCGAAGCCGTCGGCGCCCAGGGACGCGAATTCGTTGGGTACGAACTGGCGGATCTGGTCCGGGACGGCTTTCATGTAGTCCGAGACTGCGACGACCGGGCCGGTGGCACCGGCGAGCTGCTGTGTCACAAACGGAACACGGGCGGTCTGGCCGGGGTTGAGGAAGGCCTCCTCTTCCGCAGCCATGCCGTCACGGCGCAGCTCGTTCCAGGATGTCACGGACCAGACGTCGGCCGAGACACCCCAGTCATCGGCGAGGAGCTGCTGTGCCTCCAGCGCCCAAGGAACCGAGACCCCGGAGGCCAGGATCTGGGTCCGGGGACCATCGATCTTTGCCGGGGCGAGCAGATAGATGCCCTTTAGGACGCCTTCGACGTCCAGTTCCTCGGGTTCGGCGGGCTGGATGATGGGCTCGTTGTAGACCGTGAGGTAGTACATCAAGTTCCGGTCTGCCGATTCCGGTCCGTACATCCGTTCGAGGCCATCGCGGATGATGTGGCCCATTTCGTACCCGTAGGCGGGGTCGTAAGTGACCACTGCCGGGTTGGTGGAAGCGAGCAGGGGGGAGTGGCCGTCAGCGTGCTGGAGGCCTTCGCCGGTGAGGGTGGTCCGGCCTGCAGTAGCGCCGATGATGAAGCCGCGGGTCATCTGATCAGCTGCGGCCCAGAACGCGTCGCCCGTGCGCTGGAAGCCGAACATGGAGTAGAAGACGTAGACCGGGACCAGAGGCACGCCGTGGGTGGCGTACGCGGTGCCGGCCGCGGTGAACGCCGCGACAGCGCCGGCTTCGTTGATGCCGGGGTGGATAAGCTGGCCGGCGGGGGATTCCTTGTAGGCCAGCACGAGATCCCGGTCCACGGAGAGGTAGTTCTGGCCCTTGGGGTTGTAGATCTTCGCGGTCGGGAAGAACGCGTCCATGCCGAAGGTCCGGGCCTCGTCGGGGATGATCGGGGCGATGTGCTTGCCGAAGTTCTTGTCCCGCATCAGTTCTTTCAGGAGCCGGACAAACGCCATGGTCGTGGCGGCCTGCTGCTTCCCGGACCCGCGTTTGGCGACCTCGTAGGTCTTGGCGTCGGGCAGTTCGATGCCCTGGTGCTTGGCGCGGCGCTCCGGGACGGCCCCGCCGAGGGCGGAGCGCCGTTCCATCATGTACTTGATTTCAGGGGCGCCGGTGCCGGGGTGGTAGTACGGGGGCTGGTAGGGGTCTTTTTCCAGCTGTTCGTCAGTGACCGGGATCCGCAGGTGGTCGCGGAACTTCTTCAAGTCATCGAGGGTGAGTTTCTTCATCTGGTGGGTCGCGTTGCGGCCCTCGAAGTGCGGTCCAAGTCCGTAGCCCTTGACGGTCTTGGCCAGGATCACGGTGGGTTTGCCCTTGAACTCGGTCGCTGCCTTGTACGCGGCGTAGACCTTGCGGTAGTCGTGGCCGCCGCGCTTGAGGTTCCAGATCTGGTCATCGGTCAGGTCCGCGACGAGGTCCTTGGTCTGCGGGGTCTTGCCGAAGAAGTGCTCGCGGACGAACCCGCCGGATTCGGCCTTGTAGGTCTGGTAGTCCCCGTCGAGGGTTTCGTTCATGATCTTCACCAGCGACCCGTCGGTGTCCTTGGTGAGAAGCTCGTCCCATTCACGGCCCCAGACGACCTTGATGACGTTCCAGCCCGCACCGCGGAAGAACGCTTCGAGTTCCTGCATGATCTTGCCGTTGCCGCGCACCGGCCCGTCCAGGCGCTGGAGGTTGCAGTTGATCACGAAGTTCAGGTTGTCCAGGTTCTCGTTCGCAGCGAGCTGGAGCAGGCCGCGGGACTCGGGCTCGTCCATTTCCCCGTCGCCCAAGAACGCCCAGACCTGCTGGTCGGAGGTGTCTTTTAGCCCCCGGTTATGCAGGTACCTGTTGGACTGGGCCTGGTAGATCGCGTTCATCGGCCCGATGCCCATTGACACGGTCGGGAATTCCCAGAAGTGCGGCATCAGCCGCGGGTGCGGATACGACGAGAGGGCGTGTCCGGCGCGGGACTTCTCCTGCCGGAAGCCGTCCAGGTCCTCCTCGGACAAACGCCCCTCCATGAATGCGCGGGCGTACATTCCCGGGGACGCGTGGCCCTGGAAGAAGACCTGGTCGCCGCCGCCCGGGTGGTCCTTGCCGCGGAAGAAGTGGTTGAAACCCACCTCATACAGCGTGGCTGCCCCGGCGTAGGTCGAGATGTGCCCGCCCACGCCGATATTGGGCCGCTGGGACCGGTGCACCATCACCGCCGCGTTCCAGCGCATGTACGCCCGGTACCGGCGCTCGAACTCCTCATTACCCGGGAACTGTGCTTCCTGGTCCACCGGGATGGTGTTCACGTAATCAGTGGTGGTCACCATGGGCACCCCGACGCTCTGCGCACCGGCACGCTGCAACAGGCTCCGCATGATGTATTGGGCACGCTCCGTGCCCCGCTCCTTGATCAACGAATCCAGGGACTCAACCCACTCGGCGGTCTCTTCCGGATCACGATCGGGCAGCTGGTCAGTCAACCCGCTAAGGATATGGGAGGTATCTTCTCCTGCAGCCACGTCCAACCTCTCTTTGCGCGCATGCATCGGCGCCCTCAGGCCGGGCAGGGTGACTGTCCGGCGTAAATGCGACGTGTGCGACGTATCGGTTACAACAGCCCGGTCATGTGCGCCGGGCAGGGTCCTATCACGCCTATGTCTGCCTTGAGTTCCAGGGCGGTCGCCCCGCAGGCATAGTTGTCATGAGTCACTCTAACTCTGACCGCAGTGCGATGCGTAGCCGCGTCCGTGGCACCCCTGTTGTATTTCGCCCTCATAATGGTTGTGTGACGAAAAGCCGCTGCGATGTGGGTTGCGGGCGCAGGATGTGACGCAGAATATGGCGGATCGCGGTGCCGGCAGCTTGAAGCGCAGGCACAAAGGGTGTTGGCTTGGAGTAATGGAAATCACTATGCGCACTGCATGTATTAGGCATTGGAGGAACACGTGAGCGAGGCCGACGCCGCCACTTCGGTAAATGTGGCGGAAAAATTGGGTTTCAAAAACGGGGATCTGATTCAGGAGTTCGGTTACGACGACGACGTCGATTTCGACTTACGTGACGATATTGAGGAACTCACGGGTTCCGAACTCCTTGATGAGGACGACCACGACGTCGTGGACGCTGTTATTTTTTGGTGGCGGGACCGCGACGGCGATCTTGTCGACACCCTTGTTGATTCATTGACGACACTCGGAGAGGGTGGCGTGGTCTGGGTGCTGACACCCAAGTCCGGCCGTTCCGGCTACGTGTCGCCGGCCGAGATCCAGGAAGCGGCCCCTACAGCCGGGCTTCACTGCACCACATCGGTGGGCGTCTCCAAGGACTGGAGCGCAACGCGGCTGGTGACCAGGAAGAACAAGTGACATCAGCCCTCACCGGGACGGTTGCCAGCCAGGGAGTTGTCCCCGCAGTCGGGCAGTCTGCTCCTGATTTTGAACTCACCAACCAGTTCGGCGAACCGATCAGTCTGTCATCGTTCCGTGGAAAAAACGTGGTGGTGGTGTTCTACCCCTTCGCGTTCTCCGGCATCTGCACTGGGGAACTATGCGAAATCAGAGACAACCTTGCTTCCTTCGAAGACGCCAACGCCACCGTCCTTGCCATCTCGGTGGACAGCAAGTTCAGCCTGAGGGCCTATGCGGAGAAGGAAGCCTACGGCTTTGACCTGTTGGCTGACTTCTGGCCGCATGGGGCCGTGGCCAGGGCTTATGGCGTTTTCGACCCTGAGAGCGGAATGGCGCGGCGGGGAACCTTCATCATCGACGAAGCCGGCATAATCCGCTATGTCGTGGTGAACCCCCGTGGCCAGGCACGCGAGCTGGCTGAGTACCGCAGCGCTCTGGCGGGCCTGGGACCGGCCTGACTCCGGATGGAACAGAAACGGCATGGCGTCGGACTTACAGGCTTCGCCAGCATGCCGGCCGTCAGCCCTGCCGCCCCATCGGACCGGGATCTCGAAGCATTGAAAAGAATCCGCGACCTCCTGGCCGGAAAGCGCATAGCGCTGCTGACGGGCGCGGGGCTGAGCACAGACTCAGGCATTCCGGATTACCGCGGACCCGGCTCCCTGCCGCGTTCGCCCATGACCTACCAGGAGTTCGTCCGCGACGCGGCCAGCCGCCAGCGATACTGGGCGCGGAACCACGTCGGCTGGTCCCACCTGCGGCACGCCGATCCGAACCCGGGGCACCGCGCGGCGGCCGAAATGGAGCGCCGCGGGCTGCTCTCCGGCGTCATCACCCAGAACGTGGACCGGCTGCACGAGGATGCCGGCAGCTTCAATGTGGTGGACCTCCATGGCCGGTACGACCAGGTGGTGTGCCTCGACTGCGGGCGGACCTACTCCCGGCATCTTCTTGCTGCGGTGCTGGAGGAGCTCAACCCGGGGTTTCTGGAGCAGGCTACACAGTCCGGACTGGTGGAAATGGCACCCGACGCCGACGCCACCGTGGAGGACCGCGCGCTGATCAGCAGTTTTGTGGTCGCCGTCTGCCCCGCCTGCGGGGGGACACTGAAACCGGATTTCGTCTACTTCGGCGAAAACGTGCCCAAAGACCGCGTTGAGCGGTCATACGCGATAGTGGACGACGCCGGTGCGATGCTGGTTGCTGGGTCGTCGCTGACAGTGATGAGCGGGCTCAGGTTCGTCCGGCACGCCGCGAAGGACGGGAAGCCAGTCGTCATCATCAACCGGGGCGAAACCCGCGGGGACGACCGGGCAACGATCAAGCTGGATGCCGGCGTGAGCGAATCCCTGACCTGGTTGGCCGCCGAACTGCCGCCCCTTTAGGCTCTGCGCCGATTGGCATTTGGTCCCGCTGTTCGGGTAGAGTCTATGTTCGTTGGTTGAAGCGTGGAGAACGCGCGAGCCGGCACTTTGGGTCTTTAGCTCAGCTGGTAGAGCGCCACGTTTACACCGTGGATGTCATCGGTTCGATCCCGGTAGGACCCACAGACGAAACCCCGTTGTTCCAGGTCCATGAGGCTGGAGCGGCGGGGTTTTTGCGCCGCAGGACCGCTTCCGCCGGCGGGCCTGACGGGCTGCTCGAGGGTTGCCCCTAATTGTCCGTGCCGCTGCCTACTGTTTCGGGTATGGAACATGTGGTGGTGAAAACGGCAGCAAACGGAATGCCGACGGCGGTGGTCAGCAACGGCCGCGAATGGGCCGTAGGTGCCGAGACGGTCAGATGGTTTGAGCGGGTGCGGTGGTGGGAGGCCCAGCGCAGGATGCCCCGGGGCCTCAGCCGGGTTGATGTCGAGGTCCTGCAGGTCCAGGTCCGGCTGGGAAACAACGCGAGGTCAGCCCTGACCACCATGCTGCTCGAGCGGGACGGTCTTGGCGGCGGCTGGAGGCTAAGGGAGTCCGTGGCGGACGTCGCCTGACTACCCGGAATCCCGGGCATTGGAAAACCCTCCACCGCGACTATTGGGGGATGCCGCGGTGGAGGGTCTGAAATGAATATACCGTGAACTTCCTGAAACAAAAAACACCACAACCATCCCCCCTGAAATGTTGCGCAGCACACACACCGTGCTTCCAACCGGACTAGCCATTAGGATGGTCGTTGTTCACTGGAATGAACGATAGATGCAGAAGAGCAATTGCGCCCGCTACTAAGGAGAATCATGGCAGATTCCCGCACTTCCCGAACCTCCGAGGGGCTGGGAAGCGCGTCACCGGCGCCAGCTGTCACCCGGGCGGCTGCGGTGATGGAGGCGCTTGCCACGTCAGCGACGGGGAGGCTGACGTTGAGTGATCTTGCCCGCGAATTGGGCATCCCAAAGTCTTCAACGTCGAATCTGCTGTTGGCCCTCGAGGAGGCCCGGCTCATCAACCGGCAGGGAGCCGAGTTCACCCTGGGCCGCAAGCTAGTGGAACTAGGGGCCGCTTACCTCAGCCGGCTCGACGAGGTGCAGGAGTTCTACCGCTACTGTGAACAGGCGCCCACACTTTCCGGCGAGACGGTCCGCATTGCCATGCTTGACGGGACCAACGTGATCTACCTGGCGCGTTATGAGGGCCATCCAGCCGTCCGGCTTACGTCCAACATTGGCGATAAGATGCCCGTTTCGCTGTGTGCGGTGGGCAAGGCGCTGGTGGCGCGCCTGCACGATCACGATATTGAGAGCATGTTCCCGGATGATGCCGCGCTTCCGGTACTCACCCCGAAGTCGCTGAGGACCGGTGCCGAGCTTAAGTTCCAGTTGAACACCATCCGGGCTCAGGGATATGCCTTCGAAGATGAGGAATCAACGACGGGTGTGGTCTGCCTGGCCGTCTCGGTGCCTACCCGGGGCGCACACGGCCCCAGCCTCGGCCTGTCCGTCACGGCCCTGAAGGCAACCTACTCGCCCGAGCAGGGCTCGTTGATGGTGAAGGAACTGAAGGAACTAGCCCGCTCACTGGGCAATCCCATGGGCTGACGCCCCTTTGGTGTTATTTGCACGAGCTTCACTGCAATGCGTGACGCCCTCTTGCGGCCTGTTCAACTTACTGTACTCTGTTCAATATCGTGATCGACGCGGCAGGCGTCGTCGCTGTCCCACCAGGCCAACGGGGGTTCTGGAGTGTTTTTGAGGGAGTGCATGTGACAACCCGTACCAATTCACCGCAAGCTGATGTGAACGGCGCCGTAGCCGATCCGGAACAGCTGCGAAGGGCAACTCTTGCCAGTTCTGTGGGATCCGCGCTGGAGTACTACGACTTCTACATCTACGGCCTGGCATCAGCCCTCATTTTCGGACCGCTCTTCTTCTCACCGCTAGGGGAAAGCGGCGCAGTCATCGCTTCCTTTGCGACCTACGGCGTGGGTTTTGCTGCCCGGCCCTTCGGCGGGGTGGTCTTCGGCTACATCGGAGACCGGTTTGGGCGGAAGATGGTGCTCATCCTCACTATCGGCATCATGGGAATGGCCAGCTTCGCAATCGGCCTCCTGCCTACATTCGAGCAGGCCGGCATGCTCGGTGCCGTGCTGCTGGTGGCGCTGCGCATCCTCCAGGGCCTGGGTGCGGGCGCCGAACAGGCAGGCGCCACGACACTAATCTCAGAAGTTGCCCCGCGCCGCCGTCGTGGCTTCTTTGCCTCCCTGCCTTTCGTCGGCATCCAGTTCGGCACCCTGCTGGGGGCCGGCACGTTCGCCCTGATGGCATTGGCTGACAAGGGCATCCTGCTTGGGTGGCTGTGGCGCGTGCCCTTCCTGGCGAGCGTCATCCTGATTGCGATCGCCGTGTTCATCCGGCTCCGCCTCAAGGAGACTCCGGTTTTCCAGGAGCTCGAAAAGCACAAGGCCGTGGTCAAGAATCCCGTGGGGCAGATCTGGAAGCACTCCAAGAAGAAACGTGCTCATCGGTATCGGACTGCGGATGGGCGAAAACGGAAATTCCTCGATCTACTCGGCGCTCCTGATCTCTTTCATCAGCATGCCAGCTGGCGTCTTTCCGGGGGACAAGTTCATCGGCCCCACAGGCCTGCTGATTGCCGCGGGATTCGCAGCCGTAATGGTGGTGACCTTCGGCGCCCTGTCTGACCGGTTCGGTCGAATTCCCGTGTACCGCTACGGCGCCCTCTTCCAAGCCATCATCGCGCTTCCGGCGTTCTAGCTGGTCACCATGGGCAATGTCACCCTGGTCTGGGTGGTCATGGTGATGGGCATCGCCCTGGGTGTGCAGTCCATGCTTGGCCCGCAATGCGCGCTGCTGCCAGAACTTTTCGGCTCCCAGCACCGCTTCACCGGCGTGGCACTGAGCCGCGAGCTCTCCGCCGTCCTGGCCGGGGGATTTGCGCCGCTGATCGGCGTGACGCTGCTGGCCGCCACCAACCATTCGTGGCTGGTCCCTGCCCTGTATTCGTTGGTACTGGCGCTGATCTCCTTCGGCACCACGTTCTTCACACCGGAGACCAGGGGCCGCGACCTGGGCCTCCTGGAGGACGCAAGCTAAAGCTGCCAGGACGCTGTCAGAAGGCGGTCTTCCCGTAACGGGGAGGCCGCCTTACTGCGGTGCCGTTTCCTGGTAGTGCTGGGTTTCGTGTTACTGCTGGGTTTCCTGTTACTGCTGCGCGGACTCCGGTGCCGACTGCCTTGAGAGAATGTGGGTCAGTAGTAGTGAACAGGGTCCACCACATGGAGGAGGTCGCCGCCGTCGAGGAAGGCCCGCAGGTTGCTGCAGAAGCGCTCCGCGATGAGGCGGTTCTCCGCCGCACTGAGCGCCGAGGTGTGCGGCGACACCATGACATGAGGATGGCTCCAGAGCGGGCTGTCCTGGGGGAGGGGCTCCACTGCAAAGACGTCCAGGCAGGCGTACGAGAGCTGCCCGTTGTCCAGGGCCTCCAGTAAGGCGTCCTCGTCCACCACCGTGCCACGTCCCACGTTGACGAAGACGGTACCGGGCTTCATTGCGGCAAACATCCGGCGGTTGAAGAGCTTTTCCGTATACACGGTGCCCGGAAGCGTGTTCACGACGGCGTCGGCGGAGGCCAGCAGCCCGGTGAGGCCATCATTGTCCGCGACCTGCTCGATGCCCTCGATCGGTTCCACGGTCCGCTTGGTGCCGCTGACCTTCATTCCCAGCGCACGCGCAATCCGGGCGGTCTCAAGACCGATTTCGCCGAGGCCGGCCACCACCAGGGTGGAACCGCTCACCAGCCGAGTTGGGGTCCGCAGTTCGGGCCACACCTTTGCGGCCTGGTCCTGTGCCAGTTCGGCGCTGCGCTTGAAGCCGTTGAGGATCCCGAGCGCGGCGAATTCGGCAAGGGGCAGGGCGTGGACACCGGCGGAGGTGGTGACTTTGAACTTCTGAAGCGTCTCCTGGTCCAGGCCGGACGCCTTGACGGCGCCGCCGGCTCCGGCGGCCATGGCGTGTACCCACTGGAGCCGCGGATTTTCGTGGGCAATCCGCGCAAGGCCCGCGGGGTTCTCGTTCGGAAAGCCATAGAGCACCTGGGCGCGGTTAAGCATGGCCCAGTAGCGCTGCTCCTGCTCTGCAGAGCGCCGGAAACCGGGATCGCCGGAGTGGTCCGCCGGAAACCGCTCTGGAGGCAGAAGTTCCGGATCGTAGAGAACGGTAATGGAAGGATCGACAGCGCGGATCCCGTCGACCAGCTCCGCTTCGAGCGGAACGGCGATCGCGATGATGGTCTCAGACGTCATGCTGTTCATCATACTGAATGAAGGTTAGGATACTGAACAGCTTCCCTTCAGTAAGACACAACGCGGGACCCAAGGAGGGCATGAGGACCGGCGGGGTGACTGGTCAGCGGCTCACAGGAATAAAAACCCGTGGCTGCTCCGCCCAGGCCGGTTCCATTTCGGCCATGGTGCGGCGCATGATCCGGTCCGATGCGTCCCGTGCCCCGGTGCCGTCGCCCGCCGCGATGGCCTCTGCCACATCCACGTGCCACTGCAGGGCGGTCTCGTGAGGATGGTCGGGCATCAGGCCGTGCACCGTACGGCCGGTCAGGGTCTCGGCAACCTGGCCCATCAGGTTTGCAAACATTTCGTTGCCGGAACCGGAGAGGAGAAGGGAATGGAAGTGGATGTCCAACTCCAGGAACCTGGGCACGTCACCCCTGTGGCCGGCGTCGCGCATTGCGTGCGAAATGTCCACCAGCTCGCGTCTCAGTTCTGCTGGGGCATTAACCGCCGCCAGCTCAGCGGCAACAGGCTCGACGGCGGACCTCAGTTCGGCGAGGGAGCGCAGCTGCGCGCCGCGGCCTTCCCCCGCGAGGCGCCAGCGGATCACCAAAGGGTCGAAGGGGTTCCAGCTCCTGGACGGCAGGACGCGGATCCCCACCCGCTTGATGGTCTCAACCAGGCCCAGGGACTGCAATACCCGCACCGCCTCCCGGACGACGGAGCGGGACACCTTCAGCTCGTCCTCGAGCTGTTCGGCCAGCATGACGTATCCGGCGGGAAGATTGCCGGTGACGATCCTGGTGCCAAGATTTTCGATGGCACGGTGGTGGAGGCTGGTTGACATAGGGGTAAGCATAATCGGAGGAAGAGCTGCCGACAGGCAACAAGGATCCGACCGTGGCAGCCCGTCAACGGCACGCCCGGACGCGCGGAGCAGGCTGGCGGAGACATTCTAGACTGAATGTGACGCGCAGCTTTCCACCACGTGGGCGCCACTTTCCCGTAGTCCGCGGAAATACATATGGTTTATTGAAAGCCACTGGTCCTTAAGAGCGTGTTCCGCAGGAAGTGCGGAACCCACTGCACACACAATGCACAGAAATGAATTGGAGTTTTGATGTCAGCACACATCGGTGTCACCGGCCTCGCGGTGATGGGCGCCAACCTGGCCCGCAACCTGGCCCGGAACGGCTTCACTGTCGCCCTGCACAACAGGTCGGTCGAGAAGACTGATGCACTGCTCGAAAAGCACGGCAAGGACGGCGACTTCGTCCGGACTGAAACCCTTCAGGAACTGGTTGATTCCCTCGAGAAGCCTCGACGGGTCCTGATCATGGTCAAGGCGGGCAAGCCGGTTGACTCGGTCATCGAGCAGCTTGAACCGCTGCTGGAAGCCGGCGACATCATCATCGACGCCGGCAACTCACACTACGAGGACACCCGCCGCCGGGAGGCCGCACTGGCTAAGAAGGACCTGCACTTCGTGGGCATCGGCGTCTCCGGTGGTGAGGAAGGTGCGCTCAACGGCCCGTCCATCATGCCGGGCGGCTCCAGGGAGTCTTACGATGCACTGGGCCCGCTGCTCGAGAAGATCGCTGCCAACGTTGACGGCCAGCCCTGCTGTGCCTGGATTGGCACGGACGGAGCCGGCCACTTCGTCAAGATGGTCCACAACGGCATTGAGTACGCAGACATGCAGGTTATCGGCGAAGCTTTTGACCTCCTCCGCTCCGGCGCGGGCATCGAGCCTGCCGAGCAGGCCAAGATCTTTGCTGAGTGGAACAAGGGCGATCTGGCCTCTTTCCTGATCGAGATCTCCGCCGAGGTCCTGGGGCACGTGGACGCCAAGACTGGTAAGCCGTTCGTTGACGTAGTCGTGGACGCCGCGGGCCAGAAGGGCACCGGCCGTTGGACCGTCATCTCCGCCCTTGAGCTCGGTTCGCCCACCTCAGGCATCGCCGAGTCCGTGTTTGCCCGCGCGCTGTCCTCCCAGGCGGAGCAGCGCAAACTTGCCCAGGAGTTGTTGGCCGGTGAGGAAATCAATGTCGAGGTTCCGGAGAGCTTCGTCGAGGACGTCCGCCAGGCGCTGTACGCGTCGAAACTGGTCTCCTACGCCCAGGGCCTGGACATGCTGACCTCAGCGGCTACGGAGTACGGCTGGGACCTGAAGCTGGATGAGATCGCTTCGCTGTGGCGCGGCGGCTGCATTATCCGCGCCGAGCTCCTGAAGGAGATCACCAAGGCCTACGCCGCCGAGGACAAGCCGGCCAACCTGCTGTTCGCTCCGGCATTCACCAAGGCCATCGCCGAGGTCCTGCCCGCCTGGCGCCGCGTGGTCTCCACCGCCGTCCAGTTGGGCATCCCCGTACCTGTCTTCTCCTCCTCGCTCGCCTACTACGACGGCCTGCGTCGCAAGCGCCTGCCAGCCGCTGTGATCCAGGGGCAGCGGGACCTCTTCGGTGCACACACCTATGGCCGCATCGACGCCGAGGGCACGTTCCACACGCTTTGGGGCGAAGACAAGTCCGAAATCGAAGCCGTGGACACGCACTAACTTCGGGCCAGGTTCAGCAACAAGCTGCACAAACTGCGGCCGGCACTTCCCGGATATTCTGGGAGCTGCCGGCCGTTGGTGTTCCCGGCTGCGGTGTCCGTCCATCCAGGGAGTCCAGCATGGCCAACCCAGTAGCCCTCATCACCGGAGCATCCGCCGGGATTGGTTTCGAAGCATCGAAGAAACTCAGCAGCCACGGGTTCACCGTCTTTGCAGGGGCGCGCAGGGTGGAGAGGATGGAACCGCTGAAGGCATTCGGCGTGCACGTCCTGGCACTCGACGTGACGGACGACGAATCCATGCGTACCGCCGTCGGCCGGGTCCTGGACGAGAGCGGCGCGATCGACATCCTCGTCAACAACGCCGGTTATGGCTCGTTCGGGGCGTTGGAGGAGGTGGACCTGGCAGAGGGCCGGCGGCAGTTCGACGTCAATGTCTTCGGACTCGCCAGGATGACCCAGCTGGTGTTGCCCTCCATGCGCCAGGCCGGCCGGGGCAGGATCATCAACATCTCATCCATCGGCGGCAAGTTCTATGAGCCACTGGGCTCGTGGTACCACGCAACGAAGTTCGCTGTTGAGGGGATGAGCGACGCTTTGCGGCTGGAGCTGAAGCCGCACGGCATCACTGTGTCCATCATCGAACCGGCCAGCACGCAGAGTGAATGGGGACGGATCTCCGCCCAGGGCCTGCTGGCCAGCAGCGGCCGGGGTCCCTACGCAGCCCAGGCCAAGGAGATGGCAGCCGTGCTGGCTTCCACGGACCGGCCGGAGACGTCCACGCTGCCGGAGGTCATTGCCGACGCTGTGCTGCACGCCGCCACCTCCGTGCGCCCCAGGACCAGGTATCCGGCGGGCAGGGGAGCGGCAGTCATTCTGGGCCTCAGGCGTCTCCTGCCAGACCGGCTTTTTGATGCGGCGGTGATGGCGGTGCTCAAACGGGTGGCCGGATGAGGGTCAGATCCGGTATTCGATGTCGTACTCGGCCGGGTCGACTGCTGGTTTGGTTTCACGCTGGGCGTCGCGGTGGCGCCACCTGGCAGGGACGCCGGTGACGATCGATTCCGGCGGAGCGTCCTTCACCACCACGGCATTGGCGCCCACGGCGCTGTCCCGCCCGATGGTGATGGGGCCCAGGATCTTGGCCCCTGCACCGATGGTCACCCGGTCCCCGATGGTTGGGTGCCGCTTGATCTTCGCCAGTGAACGGCCGCCGAGGGTCACTCCGTGGTAGATCATCACGTCCTCGCCGATCTCGGCGGTCTCCCCGATGACCACGCCCATGCCGTGGTCGATGAAGAAGCGCCGGCCGATCGTGGCACCGGGGTGAATCTCGATGCCCGTAAGGAACCGGCCAAGCTGGGACACAAGCCGTGCCGGGAAGCGCAGGCCGGGGTTCTGCCACATGCAGTGGGTCAGCCGGTGGACCCAGATGGCGTGCAGCCCTGAATAGGCGAAAAAGTTCTCAAAAGAACCTCGAGCCGCCGGGTCGTGGGACCGGGCGGCGTCGAGGTCTTCTTTTAGTCTTGCGAAAAAGCCCACAAAGATCTTTCTACAGGAAACGGGCGGATGGCGGACTAATCAGCCGCGGATGTCGTCATAGAGCACGGTGGAGATGTAACGCTCACCGAAGTCGCACACGACAGCCACAATCAGCTTGCCGGCGTTCTCGGGGCGCTTAGCCAGTTCCAGCGCGCCCCAGACGATGGCGCCCGAGGAGATGCCGCCCAGGATTCCTTCGCGGACGCCCAGGTCCCGCGCCACGGCCACGGAGTCCTCAAGGGTTGCGTCCAGGACCTCGTCGTAGATATTTGTGTCCAGCAGTTCGGGGATAAAGTTCGCGCCCAAACCCTGGATCTTGTGCGGTCCCGGCGCGCCGCCGTTCAGGATGGGGGAGTCCTTCGGCTCGACCGCCACGATCTGGACGTCCGGGTTGCGCTCCTTCAGGAACTGTCCGACGCCGGTGATGGTACCGCCGGTGCCGATGCCGGAGACAAAGATATCCACCTTGCCGTCCGTGTCTTCCCAGATTTCCTCGGCCGTGGTTTCGCGGTGGATCCTGGGGTTGGCCTCATTGGCGAACTGCTGGGCCCAGATCGAGTTCTCCGTGTTGGCCACGATCTCCTGGGCCTTTTCCACGGCCCCGCGCATGCCTTCGGAGCCTGGGGTTAGGACAATCTCGGCGCCGAAGGCGCGGAGCATGACACGGCGTTCGGTGGACATGGTCTCGGGCATGGTCAGGATGACCTTGTAGCCGCGGGCAGCGCCCACCATGGCCAGGGCGATGCCGGTGTTGCCGGATGTTCCTTCGACGATGGTTCCGCCGGGCTTGAGGGCGCCTGACTTTTCGGCGGCGTCAATGATGGCTACGCCGATGCGGTCCTTGACGCTGTTGGCCGGGTTATAGAACTCAAGCTTGACGGCAACCGTCGCGTCCAGCCCTTCGGTCAGCCGGTTCAAGCGGACCAGCGGGGTCCCGCCGACCAGTTGCGTTACATCGTCATAGATCCGTGCCATGTAGATATGCCTATCTCTGAAGAGTGAATACTGAGGTCAGCCTAACGACGGCTGCACAGCAGCCGCTAAGCATTAAGCCATGCAGAGTAATATTTCCTCGCCTTGGCCAGCTTCGGGTTAATGATCACCTGGCAGTAACCCTGTTCAGGGTGCTTGGCGTAGTAGTCCTGGTGGAAATCCTCCGCAACATGGAACCTCGGCAGCCTGCTGACTTCAGTGACGATCGGATGCGCCCACAGCGCCTGGTTCCGTTCGATCGCTTCCTCGAAGAGGATCTTCTCCTCGGTTGTCTGGTAGAACATGGACGAGCGGTACTGTGTGCCGACGTCATATCCCTGCCGGTTGAGCGTGGTGGGATCGTGGAGGGCAAAGAACATGTCCAGGATGACCTCGGCAGGAATAATGTCCTCGTCAAAGGTGACGGCCACCACCTCGGCGTGCCCTGTGGTGCCATTGCAGACAGAGTAGTAGTCCGGCTGCGGATCGTGCCCGCCCGTGTAGCCGGAAACCACCGAACTGACGCCCTTGGTTTTCTGGTAAACGGCGTCGAGGCACCAGAAGCAGCCTCCGCCAAGAACAAAAGTTTTCATGATCTCTTCAATGGTCGGCGGTCCTGGATGATTCCCCCACCACCTTACGAGACTGTTACACGTGCGGGCCAGACGAACCGATGGGGTAAAACTGAGACTATGGAACCCGTAAATACCGGCGTTACAGATGCGGACAGAGACGGCAGTGGCACCCCTGACACCGCGTCAGGGGAAACGGCTGCCCCCGACAAGCCGGACGCCCCCACCCTGGGCCAGTTGCTGCTGGCGGTCGAGGAACTCTGGCCCGAGTCCCTGGCGGAGAACTGGGACGAAGTGGGACTGGTGGCCGGACGCCCCGCATCACCTGTCACCAGGGTGATGTTCGCCGTGGACCCCACGCTGGAGGTCATTGAGGAAGCCGTGGAGTGGGGGGCCGAACTGCTTATCACCCACCATCCACTGCTCCTTAAAGGCGTCACCTCGGTTGCGGCAACCTCGGCAAAAGGAAAGGCGATCCACCGGCTCATCGAATCTGGCACCGCCCTGCTGACAGTCCACACCAATGGTGATTCCGCCGTCGGGGGTGTCTCCGATGTCCTGGCAGACGCCTTGGGGCTCGAGGACGTGGCCCCGCTGACAGCAGCCACCAACGGCCTGCCGGAAGAAGGGATCGGGCGAGTCGGGGAGCTGTCGGAGGTCACAAGCCTTGGCGAATTCGCCGCACGCGTGTTCGGCATCCTTCCGTCGGTAGCCGGGGGAGTCCGGGTCTCCGGGGACAAGGATGGCCTGGTGCGCCGCGTCGCAGTGTGCGGCGGGGCCGGAGACTCACTGTTCAACGAGGTGCGGGCCAGCAATGCTGACGTGTATGTCACGGCCGACCTCCGGCACCACCCGGCCTCCGAGGCCAGGGAAGAGGCGGTGAATGGCCGGCCCTACCTCATTGACGTCTCGCACTTCGCCAGCGAATGGCTGTGGCTACCCGCCGCTGCGTCCGCGCTGGGCAACGTGCTGGCCGACCAAGGCCATGATGTTGAGATCCAGGTGAGCACTACCAACAGTGATCCGTGGGACTTCATTCTGACTCCGGGCTAAGCCTGGCGTGCGCGGGGGCCCCGGCCGGAGCGTAGCGAGGCAGGGGAGCAGGCCAGGCGCTAGAGTCTATAGAGCGCCGGTACGGTGCCCGGCTCCGGCCGGATGGATCAAGCGGAGGTAGCAGTGGCTAAGGCAGCACCGGCGGAACAGTTGAAGTTGCTCGAACTGCAGGGGCTGGACGCTAAGCTCAAGTCCCTGTCCAACCGCCGCCGTGCCCTTGAATCCGATCCCCGGATCGAGGACCTGCAGTCGGCGCTTTCGGTGGCCAGCGGTGAACTGGGCGCAGCCAAGATGGCCGTCCACGACGCCGAAGCCGAACTTAAGCGCGCAGAGGCGGACGTGGAGCAGGTGGCCTCCCGCGTCGAGCGCGACGAAGCCCGGCTGAACAGTGGGACAGGGCTGTCCAAGGACCTCGTTGCCCTGCAGAAGGACATTGCCTCGTTGAACAAGCGGCGCTCGGACCTTGAGGACGTGGAGCTGGAAGTGATGGAGCGTCTCGATTCGCTCCGTGCCAGGCAGGCCGCCCAGCAGCTGATCGTGGACGACATCCAGGCCTCGTTCGGCACCATCCGTGCCCAGCTTGACGAAGCCCTGGCAGAAGTTGAAGCCGAAGCTGCCGTCGTCCGCGGAAAGCGCGCCGAGTTCGCGGCCGGGCTCGAGGCCGGAATGCTGGCGGTCTACGAGAAGACGCTGGCCAAGCGCGGCGTGGGCGCCGCCCGCCTGTTCCATGGAACCTCGGAGGCCTCCGGGATGAAGCTCAGCCCCGGGGACCTGGCAGAGATCAAGTCCGCTTCTGAGGATGACATTGTCTTCTGCCCGGATTCCGGCTGCATCCTGGTCCGCTCGGCGGAATGGAACTGACCCCCTAGCTGGGCAGGATGATGTTCAGGGCGTGCGGTTTCCTGGCTGAGCCGTCCACGAGCTCGGCATCCCACTTCTCCCGGGCGGCCTTCAGCAGCTGCGCAGGCGTCTGCGGGGCGTTTCCTCGCCGCACGAGCAAGTGCCGTGCCAGCTCGCCCCTGGTGTGCTTGGCAAAGTGGCTGACCACTTTCCGCACTCCGTTGACCTCGGTAAAGACGTTGACGGCCACCGTCCGGACGGGCGGCGGCGTCCAGGCGGCCGCGTATGTGCTGGACCGGCAGTCCACTATCAGCTCCCCGGCAGACATTTCGGTAAGGGCGTCCGTAAGCTGCGGCTTCCAGAACGAGGCGAGGCGGCCGACGTCGGGCAGTGACGTCGCCATCGACAGCCGGTAGGCGGGCACCCGGTCGTCGAAGCGGATGGCACCCCAGAGGGCTGAAATCACCAGCACGGAGTCATCCGCCTTCCGGCGCTGCGCTGGCGTCAGGCTCTTGTAGCCGAGCGCGTCATAGAGGACACCTGAGTAGATCCGGTGCGCGGGCGCTGCCGGTTCGGCGTGCAGCCGCGTGTTGCGTTCGACGTCGTCCTTCAGCGAGGCGCCGACGCCCAGCAGGGCGAGGGCGTCTTCGTGCGCACTGACCGTTCCGAGGGCCTCGAGGACTTTCGCGCGGTAGCTGTTGAGTGCCGGGAAGCTCAGGGAAGGCCAGTCGACGGCGGATCCGCCGGCTGCGGGGGTCTTGCCTTCGGATGGGGGGAGCAGAATCAGCACCGTACGATCCTACCGGCGGAGCAGCCAGCGGGTGGGGCCATCGTGGTGTCGGAAGCGTCCCCCAGGGCGGCCGCGGAGATGGCCTCGCCTTCGGCAGCGATGATCTTGGCACGCTTCTCGCGTTCGGCCTCGGCCTGCCGGGCCATGGCGCGCTTCATGCTGTCTGGAAGCTGGATGCCCTCCCTTACGAAGAGTCGGGCCTTGCCTCATTATCCCACCGTGGGCCTGTTGTAGCGCGGCGCGGCAGCTGACGGGGCTGACGGGACCTGGGAGCCCGTAGACTGGGTGACGGATGGGTTGACCAGGCGGCCGCGCGTCACGTAAGTGGCTCGAGGAACGTCCGGGCTCCGCAGAGCAGGGTGGTGGGTAACGCCCACTCGGGGTAACCCGCAGGCCAGTGCCACAGAGAACAGACCGCCTGCCTCGCGCCGTTTTGAAAGCGGCAGGAAGACCAGGTAAGGGTGAAACGGTGGTGTAAGAGACCACCAGCTTCCCGGGTGACCGGGAAGGCTAGGTAAACCCCACCCGGAGCAAGGCCAGACAGGGCACGTTTGAGGGCTGCTCGCCCGAGTGTCCGGGTAGGCCGCTGGAGGGCGCCGGCAACGGCGCTCGTAGATGGATGGCCGCTACTCCCGCGCTGGCAACGGCACGGGAGCACAGAACCCGGCGTATCGGTCAACCCATCCATCACCCACCGTGATTTCCCGCACTGCCAGGCTTTCGCCCGCGGCCGGCTTGTGTGACAGTCCGTGTGAGTGATTTCACGCGGCTCAAGCACTCCGGGGACTGCCCGCCAATTTAGAATGGAACCGGACGTAGAAGTTCTCCGCCGGAGCCGCGTTCGCAGCCGGCGGTTTTTCTTTGCACACGATCCAGGCACCCGGGGTGGACCGAATCCCGCCGGTGCCGGTGCCCCTGGACATCATCAGGTGGCAGACAACCGCACACGAAGACGTATGCGGCTGAACCGAGGAAGGTAGTTCTGTGAGCCAGACGTCAGATTCTTGTCTTGATACGTGGATGGGCCGGGAGGCCCTCGCCGAGGCGATGATTCCGGTGATCGGCCGGCTGTACCGCGAGAACAACGTGGTGACCAGCATCCACGGCCGCAGCCTGATCAACAAATCCACCATGAACATCCTCAAGGCGCACCGCTTCGCCCGGCGCATGAGCAAGGATGAACTGCTCCTGGAGGAGACCGCCCCTCTGCTCAATGCCCTAGCCGGGCTGGAACTGGGAGCGGCGGCCATCGACATTGCCCGCCTCAACCAGAAGTTCAAAGCCGAAGCCGACGGCGCCACGCTGGAGGAATTCCTCCGCGCCGAACTGGCCGATGTCGTGGGCAAGCGCGGTGGCGATGACCGCACCAGCACCGACGTCGTGCTGTACGGCTTTGGCCGCATCGGGCGCCTGCTGGCGCGCCTCCTGATCGAAAAGGCCGGCGGCGGCCACGGCCTTCGCCTGCGCGCCATCGTGGTGCGCCGCGGTTCGGACAAGGACCTGTCCAAGCGCGCCAGCCTCCTGCGCCGCGACTCGGTGCACGGTTCCTTCGAGGGAACCATCCGCGTGGATGAGGAAGCCAACACCATCACCGCCAACGGCGTCCAGGTCCAGGTCATCTACTCGGACAACCCGGCCACAATCGACTACACGTCCTACGGCATCCGCAACGCCCTGGTGGTGGACAACACCGGCCGCTGGCGCGATGCCGAGGGACTCTCCCAGCACTTGCTGAGCAACGGCGTGTCCCGCGTCCTCCTCACGGCTCCGGGCAAGGGCGACCTGAAGAACATCGTGCACGGCATCAACCACGGCACCATTCTCGATTCGGACAAGATCGTCACAGCTGCCTCCTGCACCACCAACGCCATCACGCCGGTCCTGAAGGCCATCAACGACAAGTTCGGCGTGGTCCACGGTCACGTGGAGACCGTCCACTCGTTCACAAACGACCAGAACCTGATCGACAACTTCCACAAGGGCGACAGGCGCGGCCGCTCGGCCGCTCTGAACATGGTGATTACGGAGACTGGGGCCGCCAAGGCTGTCGCCAAGGCCTTGCCCGAACTGCTGGGCAAGCTTACGGGCAGCTCCATCCGCGTCCCCACCCCGGACGTCTCCCTGGCGATCCTGAACCTCAGCCTCGAGCAGGCGACCACCAAGGACGAAATCAACAACTACCTGCGTGAGATGTCGCTGCACTCGGAGCTGCGCAAGCAGATCGACTACATCGATTCCCCCGAAGTGGTCTCTACTGACTTCGTCGGCTCGCGCCGGGCAGGCATCGTTGACGGCCTCGCCACCATCTCCAATGACAAGAACCTGGTTCTCTATGTCTGGTACGACAACGAGTTCGGCTACAGCTGCCAGGTGGTCCGTGTGATGGAGGAAATGGCCGGCGTCAACCCGCCGTCATTCCCCGCCAAGGAAACTGCAGCAGCCCTCGCGGCTATCGCCGTTTAGCCGGCCCTCCGGTTCTGGGCATTTTCCCGGCTGATTCACTGGAATCAGCCGGGAAACGGGACCACACTGGGGGCATGGACAACGAAACTACCCTCCAGCACGACACCACCCTCGAACACGCCCTGGACGTGGCCAAGGCCAACCATAAGGAGGCCATCCGGCTTCTGGACAAGGCCCGGGAGGCGCACAGAGCCGGGGACGTGCGCGAGGACCGCGTGCGTCAGCTCGAGGACCTCCTGCACCTGGCCGAGGAAGACCTCCGAAGAGTGACCCGGGAGCAGTAGGAAGGCCTCGCCTGGCAGGATACCTGTCCTCCACACTGTGGATATCGGTCTGGGAGTCGGTGGGGTGGCCTAGGCTCTTCTGGTGCACTACGTTTCCGGAAGGGCAGGATGCCCATGACCATCCGCTGGTCCGAGTACCGCCGCGCCCGCCGCCGCTCACGGCAGGCTTGGGCGCTGTTGCTGCTGTTGGCTGCTTCCGTTGCGGCCTCGGCCGTATGGTTCTTCGCGGCTGGCCAGTTCTCAGCCGCGGAACCCGATCTTGCCGGGCCAAGTCAGGCTCCGGTATTCGACAGTTCGTGGATGAAGCCCGTCACACCTGTCCACCCTGTGCCGGGCGGCTCAGCTGTGGCAGCCTTGGAGAGACTCGCCGTCAAGGGACGCGCGCCCAAGGATAACTACCAGCGCGAAGCGTTCGGGCAGGCCTGGCTGGACGTCGACCGGAACGGCTGCGATACCCGCAACGACATCCTGCGCCGTGACCTGACGGCAGTGGGCTTCACCGAGGGCTCCAAATGCAAGGTGTCCTCGGGTGTTTTCCATGAGCCCTACACAGGGAAAATGGTCGATTTCCGCCGCGGGCCGGAAAGCAGCAAGGACGTCCAGATCGATCACGTCGTGGCGCTGGGCGACGCCTGGCAGAAGGGCGCACAGCAGTTGACCCTGCTGCAGCGCCAGAGCCTGGCCAACGATCCGCTGAACCTCATCGCCGCAGACGGTCCGGCCAACCAGGAGAAGAGCGCAGGCGACGCAGCTACGTGGCTGCCGAAAAACAAGAACTTCCGCTGCCACTATGTGGCCCGGCAGATTTCCGTCAAGACGGCCTACGGCCTCTGGGTGACGCAGGCGGAGAAGGATGCCATGAAGCGGGTCCTGGACTCCTGCCCAGACCAGTCCACCATCACGGCCGGATGACCATCAACGCTGAATGGTCCGGGAAACCTAGTGGCCGAAGGGGTCCGGATCCACGCCCGGCATCCACGTCAGCCCCGGAACTCCCCAGCCGCTTTTCTTGGCCTGCTTCTTGGCTTTCCGTGCGTACCGGTCCAGCAGGCGGTCGACATACAGCTTGCCGTCCAGGTGGTCGTATTCATGCTGGATGACCCGGGCGAACCAGCCGGTCGCTTCGAATTCGACGGGCTTTCCCTCGCCGTCAAAGCCCTTCACCCGCGCCCATTCTGCGCGCTTGAGGGGATACGTGCCGCCGGGGAATGAGAGGCATCCCTCTTCTTCCTCGTCCGGATCGGGGAGTGCGCCGGAGATCTTGGAAAGGGTCAGGATCGGGTTGACAAGGACGCCGGAGGGAGGTGCTTCGTCGTCGTTGGCGAACTTGTAGACGAAAATCCTCTTGCCCACACCCACCTGTGGGGCTGCCAGTCCCACCCCGTTGGCGGCGTCGTTGGTCTCGAACATGTCGGCAATCAGGGTGCGAAGGTCGTCGTCGAACACCTCCACCTCGGCCGCCCGACGGTGCAGCACCGGTTCGCCCCAAATGGTAATTGGCAGAACAGTCATGTCAGGCGGGTCCTTCGGGTTGTGGCGTGACGCAGGCACTCGTGCAAAAAAATGGAGGCCGCACCGGATATCCGGTGCGGCCTCCATTCGGACGACTGCTACTGCCGCCCTGTGAGGGTGAGCTACGGGGGTTGAACCCGCGACCTCCTGGACCACAACCAGGCGCTCTGCCAACTGAGCTAAGCCCACCATGTACCGTTCAGATCTTCCGGTTTGGCCGGCTGTCTGAGAAGGCAACTCAAATAGCTTACCTGCTGTTCCGGGCTGGTTTTGCCACTTTTACCGTTTTTGCCGGAAATTCCCCCAAACGTGGTGCAGATTACTTATCCGCTGGCCCCGTGGTGGTGGTTGAGGCTTCCCGCGCAGTTTCGCCGGTGCCCGTGCCCGCAGCAATCCGCCTGGAGATCCGCTGGGCGGTTGCACTGTCCGGGCCCGGCGGGGGGACAAAAACCGCCTCGCGGTAGTAGCGCAGCTCGTCGATTGAGTCCTTGATGTCCCCGAGCGCGCGGTGGCCGCCTTTCTTCGCCGGGGACTGGAAGTACGCGCGGGCGAACCAGCGGCGCGAGAGTTCCTTGATGGTGCTCACATCGATGACTCGGTAGTGCAGGTGCTCGACGATTGCCGGCATGTCCCGGGAGAGGAATACCCGGTCAGTCCCCACCGAGTTGCCGCCCAGCGGCGCCTTGCGCGGGTCCGGGACCCACGCTTCGATGTACTCCATGACGGCGGCCTCCGCTTCGGCCATGGTCTTTCCGTGGGGCAGTTCCTTCAGCAGTCCTGACCGGGTATGCATGTCGCGGACGAAGTCGTTCATCTGGGCGAGTGCGGCGTCGTCGGGCTTGATGACCACGTCAACACCGTCACCCAGGATGTTCAACTCGGAGTCCGTCACGAGGGCCGCCACCTCGATCAGGGCGTCGTCCTTGATGTCCAGGCCGGTCATTTCGCAGTCGATCCAGACGATGCGTTCGTTAGTTATAGGCACCGGACCAGCCTACCGTTTCGGCCCGCAGCAGCCGTCCGATGCTAGGATTTCGGTTACGACGGCGGTGGCTTTTCCGCCGTCGTAACATGCCATGGCTGGCGTGCGCGGTCCGCGGGGCAGAAGCGCACATCGCAAGAGATTGGACGATCCTGAGATGACGGCGCCTGTGCCTGCGACGGGGGAGATGGCCGCCAACACGATGCCGGAGATTGTTGCGGCCGAAGTGGACAACCCCCTGTCTCCACTCTTTGCCGGGTTTGTCGGCTCGGTCTTCATGATGATCGGCTCCCTGGGCGTGGGCTGGCTTGCACCCGTCTCCGAACTCCGGAGGATGCCGCTCTTTATCTGGATGCGTACCGAGGCAATCGGGGTTGCCTTGTCCATCATTCTCCTGGCGATCGGCGGCATGCTGCTGGTTCGCGCGTGGCTACGCCTCGGCCAGCGGGTCAGGGTCTGGGGACTTCAGGCCCGCCGTGCAACACTGCAGGCGGTGGTGGCCTGGGGCCTGCCCATGATGTTCACCGTCCCGCTGTTCAGCCGGGACGTGTACGCGTATATCGGGCAGGGCAGGCTGATGGTGGAGGGCTTCAACCCCTACGAGAATGGCATTTCGGCCCTGTCCAACTACTTCCAGCTTGGTGCGGACAAGATGTGGACGGAGGCTCCGGTGCCTTACGGCCAGCTGTTCCTGTGGATCGAGCAGTTCGTTGTCTGGTCCACCAATGTGCAACCCGAAGCCAGCGTGATGCTGTTCAGGCTGGCAGCCATGATTGGCATTGTGCTCTGCATCGTCTATGTCCCCAAACTGGCCGAGCTGCACGGCGTCAACCCGCACCGTGCCCTCTGGCTGACGGCGGCCAACCCTCTGTTCCTCACGAACTTCATCGCCAGTGTCCATAACGATGCCCTCATGATCGGGCTGGCCCTCGCCGGCCTGTATTACTGCGCCACACGGCGCGTGGTGCTCGGCATTGTGCTGGTCACCCTGTCCATCTCGGTCAAACCCATCACGATCGTTTTCCTGCCGTTCATCGGACTCCTTTGGGCCGGGAAGGGTGCGAGCTGGCCCAGGAAGTTCGTCTTCTGGGGCCTCACAGCGGGCTTGAGCCTCGCGTTGCTCTATGCCATGAGCCGGGTCAACGGCTTCGGGTTCGGCTGGATCAACGGACTGTCGGCTCCGGGCAGCATCTGGATCTGGTACGCCCCGGTGGGGCTGATGGGGCTGGTGGTCGCGTCTATCGCCAACACGTTCAGCCTGGATGGCTGGGGACTCGCCAAATGGGTGTACGACGCCGGGAAGCTGCTTGCCGTGGGCATCGTCGCGTGGCAAATTTTCAGGGGTGACCATGACCGCCTGATGCGGCGGCTGACGCTCGCATTTGCGGCCGTGGTGATCCTCGCGCCCATGATCCAGTCCTGGTATGTGGTCTGGCTGATCCCGCTGTTTGCCGTCACCGGTATCCGGGACGACTGGCAGGTCAAGGCCCTCTACTTCATCGTCTCCTTCTTTATGGTCTACGCCATCTCGGACCAGTTGGAGGTCTTCCCGTACCTTCAGACGGAAGACCTGGGCCTGGCACTGGCGCTCGCACGCAACGCGGCCGCGATCATCGCGCTGATGTTTGCCTTGTACCTGATTTTCCTGGATCCGCGCACTAAGCAGCTGTTCAGCAAGCCGGATCAGCCGGTCACCTCACGCCCTGTTATCTAGCTGAGCCGGTTCCAGGTTCCGCAGCGCTTCCCGGCGGGACAGCGGACTAAGCCCCGCGCCTGCTACGAAGTCCCTGACCCAATCCGGATCGGTCTTGCCGTACTCCCGCAGCGCCCATCCGATCGCTTTGCGGATGAAGAACTCCGGATCCGCCAGGTTCGCCTCGATGACGTCACGGAGCAGTTCGGTGTCGGTTTGGGCTTTAGCCTTCAGCTGGGCGGTGATGGAGGCCCTCCTGATCCAGAGGTCTTTGTCCCTGCTCCAGTCATGGAGGACCGCCGTCATCATGGGCCTGTGGGCCTGCAGCAGCGCACAGAGCCGTACCGCGACGCCGTCAACGAAGTCCCACCAGGCTCCGCTCCGGATGATTTCCTCGTAGATGGGCAGCATCGCGGGCTCACGTGCAGCGAGGCGGAGGCCAGTGAGGTCGATTGCTGCGTAACGCTCTTCCCGGACCGTCGCCCCCCGCCACAGTTCCAGGACGCTGGAGCGCAGCTCTTCCAGTGATTCGAAGGGATAGTCTGCGGCTGCGCCCAGCGTCAGCTTCCGGACCTCGGGGACCACGACGCCCAGGGATGGGATGGACGATTTCATGTATGCCTGGGCTCCAGCGGCACGGGCTGGGTCGGCGCGTTGCTGCAGTGCCGTCCGGATCGCGGCCAGCAGTTCGCTGTTCACCTCCGTGTTCGACATCTTGCCACTTTAGCCAGACGGTCTCCGGGTAACGAAGAGCAGGCGGGTGCAATTGCGTCAATGCTTATACGGTGGGCAACACCCGACTGTCCGAAACTCTCAACCTCCCGTGGTCAGGCCAGCGGCGAGGACAAGGGTGCGCTATGGTGGTTAGCGCTAACAACTTGACGGTGACGCAGAGGATCTCCACTATGCCGGTTACGGAACACAGCATCGCATTCGGGCCGTACTCGGCCATCATTACCACCCGCGGCGGGGCCCTGCGCGAACTCCGGTACGAAGGTCGGGATCTTGTGGTCAGCTTCGGCGCCGAAGGTCCAATCCCGGACTATCGCGGAGTCATCTGCGCCCCGTGGCCTAACCGCGTCGCCGACGGCAGGTACAGCTACGCGGGAAACACCTTCCAGGCGGATATCAACGAACCCGAGCGCGGCGCCGCCCTCCATGGGCTGGTCACCGAGACGGAGTGGGAGCTGCGCGGCAAGTCTGGCCAAGCGGTCACACTCGGCTGCACGGTGGAAGCCAGCGAGGCGTATCCGTCCGGACTGGAGCTGACCGTCACCTATTCGCTCTCCGACGACGGGCTCCGCAGCGAGGTCCAGACGGTGAACAGCGGAACTGAGGCTGCCCCGTACGGGCTTTGCCCGCATCCGTACCTTGTGGCCGGTCCGTCACCGCTGGATGACTGGACGCTGGAACTGCCGGCGGAGGAGTTCATGACAGTTTCCGCCGACCGGCTGCTTCCGGAAGGCATGCAGGGGGTGGAGGGACACGAGTTCGACTTCCGAGCCCCGCGCCGCCTGGGTTCCGTGAGGATAGACCACGCCTTCACCGGCATTATCCGCGGCAACGACGGGCTTGCTGCTGTCCGTCTCCTGGATCCGGCCGGAACCGGAGTGGAACTCCAATGGGACGCGACCTGGCCATGGGTGCAGGTCCACACAGCGGACAAGCCCACGGGCACGGACCGGCTAGGCCTTGCCGTTGAGCCCATGACCTGCCCGCCGGACGCGTTCAACTCAGGAACGGACGTGATCCATCTCCACGCCGGCGAATCGCACAAGGCGGCGTGGACCATCCGGGCACTGAACTAGGATCTCCAGCCTCCGCCACGCTCCTGTGCCCAGGATCAGTCGGTACCTTCCAGGCGGAGGCGCACTACGGAACGCCCGGGGACGGCCGTGCTGGCCACCCTGAAGCCTGCCTTCAGGAAGAGGTTCAGCGTCCCGTGATAGAGGTCAGCCGCCCCCGCCTTTGGCCGCAAGGCGGGATCGACGGGGTAACCTTCCACCATCACGGCGCCATGAAGTCTGGCGTGCTCGACGGCGGCCTGCAGCAGTGCGGGGGCAACGCCGCTGCGGAGTCCGCGGGTGCGCCGTTTTACTTGGCAAGCGCATTCCCCTAATCTGGACTGCGATCCCGTACCATTCCGCTTCCTCCTGACGGGGGCTGCTGCAACGGAAAGAACGTCTATGACTCTTGGACAGCACCCGGAACTGGCGGACTGGAACAGGTCAGCCCTTATCCCCGGTATCTGCTCTGTGACCCTGCGCCAGCGCAACATCGGCGAAGTCGTGGATGTGGTCAGCGAGGCGGGCCTGGCCGGCATCGAGTGGGGAACGGACGTGCACATCCGCGATGCCGCTTCTGCTGATGAGGCGCGGGATGCCACGGCGGCGTCCGGCCTCGAAGTGCTCTCCTTGGGTTCGTACTACCGTGTGGGCAGCTTCGGTGACTTTGCCGCCCCCGCCGATCTTGCCGTTCGCCTCGGCGCCCCCAGGATCAGGGTCTGGGCCGGTGAACACGGCTCGGCCCAAGCCGGCCCCGACGCATGGGACGCGGTGGTTCAGGACGCACGGCGAATAGCGGAGCTTGCGTCCGAACGCTCCCTGGAGATCGCCTTCGAATACCACGGCGGCACGCTGACGGACTCCGCCGACACGACCCTCCAGCTCCTGGAGCGGGTGGACCGGGTCAACGTGAGGACCTACTGGCAGCCCGCGGTCGGACTTTCCGACCAGGCTGCGCTCGAATCCCTTCGCCGCGTGCTGCCGTACGTTTCCGGCGTACACTGCTTCTCCTGGTGGCCGGAGCAGGAGCGGCTGCCCCTCAGCGGGCGGAAGCAGCTCTGGCAGTCAGTGGCAGACATCCTGCGCGAGGCCGGACGGCCGCTTGACATGATGCTCGAGTTCGTCGCGGAGGACCTTCCCGCCAATGTCAGCTCGGATGCCGGATTCCTGAATCACATCGCGCTGGGCGAAGACTGAGTCCACCCGGCCCGTGCAAGCCAGCTTGCGCACAAGGTGGTCCACTGGTCCGGCCCCGGGTCTTCCGGCGCGAGTCCCAGGCCATGGCGTCCGTGCGGGAAGACATGGAGTTCAGCCGGCACGCCGGCACGGACCAGCGCCCCGGCGTAAGCAAGACTGTGATGGAGGGGCACGGCCTCGTCGTCGGCCGTGTGCCAGAGAAACGCCGGGGGAGTGGATCCCGTGACATGTTGGTCGGCGGATACCGCATGGAGCAGGTCGTCCGACGGCGATTCCCCGAGCAGGTTGTCCACGGACCCCTGGTGGGCTGCTTCCTGGTAGGAGACCACCGGGTAGCACAGCACGGTCAGGTCCGGTACTGCGGCCGGAACATCCAGCTCCTCATTTCCAGTGCCTGTGGCTGTGGACAGCGTGGCAGCCAGGTGCCCGCCGGCAGAAAAGCCCAGGACGCCAACCCTGGAACTGTCCACGGCAAGTCCGTGGCTGCCCCCTCGGATCCGAAGGAGTGCATCCTTGGCATCCTCCAGCGGCGCGGGATGGCGGTGCGGGGAAACCCGGTAGCGCAGCACATAGGCATGGATTCCGAGCGAGGAGAGCCACTGCGCCACCGGCTCGGCCTCGTGATCGGCCTGGCCCGCATAGCCGCCGCCGGGGAGGACAAGGATGGCCGGTCGAGGCAGTGAGCCTTCGGTGCGGACCGCTGTCAGGGAACCGGGTTTCATGCTCAGGCCGCCGTCTCGGTGCTTCGCCGCAGCGTGATCTGGCCGGAAATTGGCGAAGTGGCCCCTTCGGCGTCGTCCGTTCCGGCGTCCGCCCGGGCTGCACTGCGGGTGGCCTGCCTGCCGATTTCCTCGAGGGGAAGCCGCACGGTGGAGAGGGCGGGACGGAAATCCCGCAGCGTCTCGATATCGTCAAAGCCGGCGATCGTGGCGTCCCGGGGGATGCGCAGCCCCTCGGAGCGCAGTGCTGCGGCGGCACCGATGGCCATGACATCGTTTACGGCGAAAATACAGATCCGCTTGGTGCCTTTGGAACCGGCACGCTCTGAGCCTGCACCACTGCTGCCGTCGCGGCGGGCGTCCTTGATGCGGGCAGCCAGGGCGAGCCCGGCTTCGTAGCCGCCGGATCTGTTGAAGGCGCTGCGCAGGACCTCAGCGGGGTGCCGGCCAGCCTTGGCCAGTCCCCGCTGGAAACCTCTGACGCGGTCATCGGACGTGAACAATCCCTCGGGGCCGCCGATGATGACAAAATCGCCTTCCTGGGAGGCGGTGAGTTCTGCCGCGAGACTGGCGGCCAGCTCCTCGTTGGGCACCGTGACCACGTGGTAGCCGCCTGCGGCAGTAGCGCCCACCACGGGATGGCCAACTACGCCAACGTGCCCGCCATTTCGGCAGTATCGGTCCAGTTCAGCAGCCAGTTCGGCATTGCCTTCCTTGTCCTCGGGGCGGGAGGATCGGGAACCCGCAATGACGATCGAATCGGCGCGGCGTGCGGCAAAAGCGGCCACGGCTTCCTTTTCATCGGCGGGAGCGCCAGCGGTGGTGGCAAGCAGCACCATTTTGCGCTGTTCTCTTGCCGCCTCCTGCACGCCTAAGGCAATGGCGGCAAAGTATGGATCGGCGATGTCGTGGACGATCAGCCCGATCAGCCCTGAGCTCGACTTGGCGAGGCCCTGGGCCTGGGCGTTGGGGATGTAACCGAGGGAATCGGCAGCCTGGCGCACCCTTTCTGCTATGTCCTGGCCGGGTTTGCGGGCGGAACCGTTGAGGACCCGGGATGCTGTGGCCGGCGACACTCCGGCCAGCCGGGCCACCTCGGTGAGGGTACTTGCAGCCACGGCATCTCCTGTTCCTTGTACTGACGGTGCTGTTGTGCGCACCTTTGCGGGCTGCCCACATTATGGCAGTTCAGGATCTTTCCGGAAAGCGCTTGCCAATTCCGCCCCCTTCGAGGCATTATTGAATGCAGTGGGAATGCGCTTTCCCAATCAGCTTGAGTAATCTGCTCACTCACCGTGGAGGACACATGGGCTTCGAAACAAAGACGATCCGTATTGCCATGAACGGCATCACCGGCCGGATGGGCTACCGCCAGCACCTGCTGCGTTCCATCCTCCCCATTCGTGACGCGGGAGGCTTCACGAATGAAGACGGCACCAAGGTGCAGGTCGAACCAATCCTCGTAGGCCGTAACGAGGCAAAAATCCGCGAACTGGCTGAGCTGCATAAAGTGTCCGAGTGGACCACGGACCTCGATTCCGTTATCAACGACCCCACCGTCGACATCATCTTCGATGCGTCCATGACCAGCCTCCGCGCTGCCACCCTCAAGAAGGCCATGCTGGCCGGCAAGCACATCTTCACCGAGAAGCCCACCGCTGAGACCCTCGAGGAGGCCATCGAACTGGCCCGCATCGGGAGGGAAGCCGGGGTCACTGCCGGCGTTGTGCACGACAAGCTGTACCTTCCCGGCCTCGTCAAGCTCCGCCGCCTGGTGGACGAAGGGTTCTTCGGCCGCATTCTGTCAATCCGCGGCGAGTTCGGCTACTGGGTCTTCGAAGGCGATATCCAGGCTGCCCAGCGTCCCTCCTGGAACTACCGCAAGGAAGACGGCGGCGGAATGACCACCGACATGTTCTGCCACTGGAACTACGTCCTCGAAGGCATCATAGGCAAGGTCAAGAGCGTTAACGCCAAGACCGCCACCCACATCCCTGCCCGCTGGGACGAGGCCGGCAAGGAGTACGACGCGACCGCCGACGACGCCTCCTACGGCATTTTCGAACTTGAGACGCCGGCAGGTGAGCCGGTGATTGGCCAGATCAACTCCTCCTGGGCAGTCCGGGTCTACCGCGACGAGCTGGTCGAATTCCAGGTCGACGGGACGCACGGCTCCGCCGTTGCAGGCCTGAACAAGTGTGTTGCGCAGCAGCGCGCCCACACGCCCAAACCGGTCTGGAACCCGGACCTGCCCGTCACCGAATCCTTCCGTGACCAGTGGCAGGAAGTCCCGGCCAATGCAGAGCTGGACAACGGCTTCAAGCTGCAGTGGGAAGAGTTCCTCCGCGACGTCGTCGCCGGCCGCGAACACCGCTTCGGCCTGCTTTCGGCCGCCCGCGGCGTGCAGCTCGCCGAGCTCGGCCTGCAGTCCAACGAGGAACGCCGCACCGTCGACATCCCGGAGATCACGCTCTGATGACGTCCCTGATCCTTCCCTCCGACGACGGCGGCACCCGCGAGTACCGCCTGCAGGGCGGCACCTCCTGGGCGCGCCCGTCCGCCCCGCTGACGGCCCGACGCGCCTACGCCGCGGCGCATGTGATTCCTGAAGTCCTGGCCGACAACACCCCGGGCGCACCGGCCCGGCTCGACTGGGACGCCACTATGGCCTACCGGCACGAGCTCTGGTCCTATGGGCTCGGCGTTGCCGACGCCATGGACACCGCCCAGCGCGGCATGGGCCTGGACTGGGCCGCCACGCAGCAGCTCATCAAGCGCACCGGCGTGGAAGCCTCCTCGGTGGTCTCCTCGGGGAACGCCGCCACCGCAGGCAAGACCGTCCGCGACCTGGTGTCGTGCGGCGCCGGCACCGACCAGCTGGACATCGCCACGCTGCCCGCCGGCCAGGCAGGACTCGCAGCAGTCCTCGAGGCCTACCGCGAGCAGATCGCCGTCGTCAGCGAGGCTGGACCCAAGGTCATCCTGATGGCGTCACGTGCCCTGGCGAAGGTGGCCAGCGGTCCTGAAGACTACCTGAAGGTTTACTCCACCTTGCTCCAGGAAGTGGACCAGCCGGTCATCCTGCACTGGCTCGGGACCATGTTCGACCCCGCCCTCGCGGGCTACTGGGGCTCCGACGTCGTCGCCGCCGCCACCAGCACGTTCCTGGGCCTGATCCGTGACAACGCGGACAAGGTTGACGGCGTCAAGGTGTCCCTGCTGGATGCCAGCCACGAAGTGGCGCTCCGTGCTGCGCTCCCGGAAGGGGTGCGCCTCTACACCGGTGACGACTTCAACTACCCGGAACTGATCGACGGCGACGGCAGCCACCACTCGGACGCCCTGCTGGGCATCTTCGCCGCCATCTACCCGGCCGCTTCGGTGGCCCTGCAGAATTACGATGCCGGCAACGCGGTCAAGGCGCGCGAGATCCTGGACACAACGCGGGAACTGGGTAAGCACATCTTCAGCGCCCCCACGTTTTACTACAAGACTGGGATCGCGTTCATGTCCTGGCTCAACGGCAAGCAGCCAGGCTTCCAAATGGTGGGCGGCCTGCATTCGGGCCGCTCGGTCTGCCATCTGGCCAAAACCTTCGAGCTCGCTGACCGGGCGGGGCTGCTGAAGGACCCCGCACTGGCAGCGTTCCGGATGTCCGACTACCTGCGGATCAACGGGGTGGGAGTATGACAGCCAATTCAGGACCGTCCCCGTTTTCACGGCTCTCGCTGAACAGCGCCACCACCAAGAAGTGGACGCTGGCCGAAGCCGTTGAGGGCTGCGTCACCGCGGGAATTCCTGCTATCGGCCCGTGGCGGGACCGCGTCGAGGAGGCGGGCCTGGACAAGGCTGCAAAGCTGATCAAGGATGCCGGACTGCGGGTCTCCTCGCTCTGCCGGGGAGGATTCCTGACGGCTGCTGACGCCGCCGGCCAGGCCGCCGCGCTGGCAGACAACCGTGCAGCGATCCTTGAGGCCGTGGCGCTGGACACCCAGGAACTGTTCCTGGTGGTCGGCGGGCTGGCGCCGGGGGAGAAGGACGTGGTGGCGGCCCGCCAGCGCGTGGCCGACCGCCTGGCTGACCTGGTTCCGTTCGCAGCCGAGAACGGAGTCCGACTGGTCCTGGAGCCGCTGCATCCGATGTACGCAGCCGACCGCGCCCTCATCTCCACGCTGGGCCAGGCCCTGGACCTCGCTGCGCCGTATGACGCACGTGCCGTGGGCGTCGCCGTCGATACCTTCCACGTCTGGTGGGATCCGGAGCTGAAGGCGCAGATCGAACGCGCCGGCCGTGAGAACAGGATTGCTTCCTACCAGGTCTGCGACTTCAACATGCCCATCGCGGCGGATCCGTTGCTGTCCCGTGGATACATGGGCGACGGCATCGTCGACTTCGCGACCATCGGCACCTGGGTGCGGGATGCCGGGTACACCGGCGATATCGAGGTTGAAATTTTCAATCAGGAGATCTGGGACGCAGACGGCGGCAGCGTCCTGGAAACGATCAAGGAGCGCTACGCGGAGCTTGTCCTCCCGTACGCCTGACCTGATTCAGACCGCGGGCCCCTGTTGACGTCACGGCAGCGGCCCGCGCCCCACCACAAGAGAGGACCCGCACCGCCCCGTGAAATGGGCGGTGGGGTCCTCTTCTGCGTTGGATGGCACAAACCTTATGGCATGTAGGCGTGCGCATGCGTGCGGTACCTTGCCAGGACGGTGCCGTCCGAAGGCTCCGCTGGAAGCTCGGCGCCAGAGGCCGACCAGTCGGGGAACGCGCCCGCGAGGACGGCCGCGGCCTGGCGCGCAGCGCCGTCCGCTACGTATTCACCCGGAGTGGGGACCAGGGCGGGCAGCCCTAACAGCTGGCTGGCCGCCCGCTGGACCGCCGGCGACTGCGCTCCGCCGCCGATGAGGATGATGCGCCGGGCCTCAACGCCCTGCGCCTGAAGGGCGGCGAGGCCGTCGGCGAGCGAGCAGATCACGCCCTCGACGGCGGCGCGCGCCAGATTAGCGGGCGTGTAGTTCGTCCGTGTGATGCCGTGCAGCGATCCGGTTGCGTCGGGCAGGTTTGGTGTCCGCTCGCCGTCGAAATAGGGGATCAGGGTCAGGCCGCCGGCCCCCGCGGGGGCTGACAACGCCAGCTCGTTGAACTCCTCCAGGCTGACGTCCAGCAGTGCCGCCGTGGCGTCGAAGACGCGGGTTGCGTTCAAGGTGCAGGCGAGCGGCAGGTAGTGGCCTGTCGCATCCGCGAATCCGGCCACGAGCCCGGAGGGGTCAGCGGACGGACCTGAGGAGACGGCGAATACCGTTCCGGAGGTGCCCAGGGACAGAACCACGTCACCCACCCCCGCTCCGACGCCCAGTGCGGCGGCTGCATTGTCGCCCGCACCAGGGCCGATGAGTGCCCCTTCGGGCGTCTTGCCCGCGATGTCCAGCGGGCCGACGACGGCGGGAAGCAGGGGGAGATGACCGAGGGCCGCCCGCAGGGCATCGGCAAGGTATTCACCCGAGGAAGCGGAGTAATACCCCGTCCCGGAAGCGTCGGAACGGTCGGTACGAAGTGCTGCCAGCCCAGCTTTCCCGGTTCCGGGGCCGAAGCCGGCGAGACGCCAGGAGAGCCAATCGTGGGGGAGGCAGACAGCGGCAACCCGGGCGGCGTTCTCCGGTTCGTTCTCTGCCAGCCAGCGCAGCTTTGTGAGCGTCAGCGAGGCCACCGGCACGGTTCCGGTGGCGGACACCCAGTAGGAGGCGCCCAGTTCAGGGTCTCCGTTGCCCGCATCCCGGATGATGTCCAGTGCGGCCTGGGCTGAACGGGTGTCGTTCCAGAGCAGCGCCGGCCTGATGACGTTGCCGTCATGGTCGAGGCAGACCATGCCGTGTTGCTGGCCGCCGACCGAGATGGCGCTGACATCGGCCAACCCTCCGGCCCGGTTGATGGCCTGTTGCAGAGCGTCCCACCAGGCATCCGGATGGACCTCGGTGCCGTCGGGATGGGTGGCCCGGCCCTGCCGGACCAGGGCGCCGCTGTCAGCGTCCCGGATTACCACCTTGCAGGACTGGGTGGAGCTGTCAATGCCGGCTACGAGGGCCATGGGTCGAACTTTCTCTGAAGTCCGCCGCCGGGTGAAGGACCCGGCGGCGGAAACGGCTCAGCGGCAGATTGCCGGTTGTGCTGCTGTTCGGTGCTGGTGCTGGTCTGCTGCTGGCAGCAGGATCAGCGGGCGTTCAGCAGGTGCTCGATGGCCAGCTGGTTGAGCCGCACAAAGGCGAAGGAACGCTCTCCGGCGGAGTCGGCGTCGAAATTCTCGAAAGCTGCCGTGTCTGCGAGGAGGTCTCCGGCTGTCTCCCCGGCTGAGAGCGTGGCTTCGCCGAGCTCGAAGACGCCGGAAGCTGCCAGGGCTTCCTGGACGGCCGGGTCCGCCCGGAAGGCGAGCGCGCGCTCCTTGAGCAGCAGGTACATGGACATGTTGGATTTAGCGGATTCCCAGACGCCGTCGTAACCGTCTGTGCGTGAGGGCTTGTAGTCGAAGTGACGGGGGCCGTCGTACTTCGGGCCGCCGTTGGGGAAGCCGTTTTCGAGCAGGTCCACCGTGAAGAAGGCGCTGGTCAGGTCGCCATGGCCGAATACCAGGTCCTGGTCGTATTTGATGCCGCGCTGGCCGTTGAGGTCGATGTGGAAGATCTTGCCGGCCCACAGGGCCTGGGCGATGCCGTGGGTGAAGTTCAGCCCGGCCATTTGCTCGTGCCCGGTTTCGGGGTTGAGGCCAACGATGTCGCCGTGTTCGAGCTGGGCGATGAAGGCCAAGCCGTGGCCGACAGTGGGAAGGAAGATGTCGCCGCGGGGTTCGTTGGGCTTGGGCTCCAGCGCGATGCGGAGGTTGTAGCCCTTCTCCTTGATGTAGGCGGCGGCGGTGTCCACGCCTTCCTTCATACGGTCCAGGGCGGCTGACAGGTCCTTGGAGCCGTCATATTCGCTGCCTTCGCGGCCGCCCCACATCACGAACGTTTCGGCGCCGAATTCGGCGGCGGAATCGATGTTGCGCAGGACCTTGCTCAGCGCGAAACGGCGGATTGAGCGGTCGTTGGAGGTGAATCCGCCATCTTTGAAGACGGGGTGGCTGAACAGGTTGGTGGTCACCATCGGGACTTTGAGGCCGGTTTCCTGCAGGGCAGCCCGGAAGTTCTTCAGGATCAAATCGCGCTCGGAGACCGTGGCATCGAACGGGACAAGGTCATTGTCGTGGAACGTGATGCCGTAGGCGCCAAGGTCGCTGAGCTTGTGCACGGCCTCTACCGGATCCAGTGCCTTGCGTGTGGCTACGCCAAAGGGATCCGCACCGGTCCAACCAACCGTCCAGAGGCCGAAGGTGAACTTGTCGCCGGGTGTGGGCTGGAGGGTCATGATGCATCCTTGCAGTCGTGGTGGAGTGCGGAATCGTGCGTTTCCGCGAGTTAGTTTATCGCTTGAACTATATAAGCGTAAATGAGCTAAGGTCAATAGAGACGGGCATCATGATGCCTTGATTCACTCCGAGGAGGTGGGCATGGCGAATTCAACAATGGCTGCGGGTGCGCCCGATACCGGGACCCCCGGCAACATGGGCGATGTCCGCAGGAGCAACCTCTCCCTGGTGCTTGGGTGCATCGTGCAATCGTCGCCCAGCACCCACGTCACCCGGGCTCAGGTGGCCGCGGCCACAGGACTGACCAAAGCCTCAGTCTCCAGCCTGGTCCTGGACCTCTTGGACGCAGGAATTATCCGCGAAATCGGGCTCAACCCGCAGGGGGAACGCGGCCGTCCCGGGGTGGGCATGGAGCTGAACCCCGCGCGCGCTGTGATGGGCATGGAGATCAATGTGGATTACATTGCTGCCGGCGTGACCGATCTTTCGGGCACCCTCCTGCTTCACCGGACCCGGGAGCGGGACAACCGGAACAGTGCTGCCGGTCCTGTGGTCGCAGCGCTCGCCGCCCTAACGGCGGAATTACGCGCTGCTGCGGAGGCGCAAGGAATCCAGGTGCTGGGTGGAGGGCTGGCAGTTCCCGGACTCGTGGATGACAAGGCGGAGACCGTGATCATGGCGCCCAACCTTGGCTGGAACTTGGAAGTTCTGGATCTTGGCTCTCTGCTTCCGGGGGTGCCACTTGGAACCACGCTTTTCAACGAAGCCAACGCAGCGGCCCTGGCGGAGCTGGGGTACCGGCCGGCCGGAGGGGCTGACTTCCTGTTTGTCTCCGGTGAAGTGGGTGTGGGTGGCGGCCTGGTGATCAGTTCGGAGCTTTTCACCGGGCCGGACGGCCATGCCGGTGAGCTGGGGCACGTGGTGGTCCAGCCGGAGGGTGCGGCGTGCTCCTGCGGCGGTACCGGCTGCCTGGAAACCGTTGCCGGCCAGGATGCGATTTTTTTCGCCGCCGGGCTGGTAGGACACGGCAGGGCCGACAGCCTGGCGCGGCTGCAGGCCGCGCTCGCAGCCGGAGACGCCGCGGCCGCCGATGCTGTGGCCCGGGCAGGGCACTACCTTGGCGTGGCGTTAGCCTCAACAGCCAGGCTGCTGAACATTTCGTCGGTGGTGCTGGGCGGCCATTTTGCCACCCTGGGCGAGTGGATTCAGCCCGCCCTCACCGAAAGCCTGGCAAGGTACGCGCCGGGAAAGCTGCGGCCGGAAGACATCAGCCTGTCGGCAGTGGGGGAAGCCGGAGCTCTACTGGGCGCCGCCGGTAGCGTGGTCCGCTCCCTCGTGGATGCCCCTTACCGGCTCAGGGCCCAGCAATAGTCGGCCAAGGAGGCGGATGACACGGCCTGCACGTCGGGCAATGTAAACTTTCTGATGCGCCGGACTTCACGTTCGGTGCCACGTGCCCCAGTAGCTCAGGGGATAGAGCAGCGGCCTTCTAATCCGCCGGTCGGGGGTTCGATTCCCTCCTGGGGCACCACTACGAGAGGCTCCGGCCTGCGGAAGCGCAGCCGGAGCCTTTTCGGTTTCTATAGTCTGCCGGAACGGCCCTGCCGGTTCTTGTCCTCAACAAGGGCTCCCGGGCTTGGTTATGCACATAGGAAAACTCGTCCCTCGCTCCTGAACCATGTCCGCGCGAAGCTGGATTTGCCGCTAAGGCAACACCATTCGAGACAGGACATGAACATGAACATGGGTGACTTCATTACGGTCCGCGGCTTCGTCGCCACGGACATTTCCACATCCACTACGCCCGGAGGAGTCGCCACGGCGTCATTCCGGATTGGCTCCACAGGCCGGCGGTACGACCGCTCCGCGAGCGCATGGGTCGATGGCCATACCAACTGGTTCAGGGTCCAGGGCTACCGTCAGCTGGCCGGAAACCTGGCCTGCAGCATCCGCAAAGGGCAGCCTGTCATTGTCACAGGGCGGCTGAGGATGCGCAGCTGGGAAAAGGATGGCCGGATCTACCATTCTGCAGAAATCGATGCGGACTCCGTGGGCCACGATCTGACCCTGGGCTCGGCCAATTTCATCCGGACGGTCAAGAACAGCCCGCAGGCGACGCCGAATGAGGTGCCTTCTGCTGAGGACGGGCCTGATACTGCAGGCAGCGTTTTCGAAGACCGCGACTTCGCCGAGGAGGACGCCACGCCGGAGGATGTCATGGTAGAGGACGTAAACGGCGACTACGTCTCCGTGGATACGGAAACCGGGGAACTAGCAGGATCTGCGGCCTGAACGATTCGCTCCTCCCTCCATGCGTCGGCGAACACCTCCGCCGTGGCATGGCAGAATGGGCGGCATGACGAGCACCAGCGATCCCCGGCGGAAAAAACCAGAAGTTGCCGGGCCGGGGTCGTCGTCAGGCGCCGGTGTTCCGACACGCCTGGGTTCCTTCGCTGCCGCTGGCTGCATTGCCGTTGTTGTGGCGCTGTCGGCATGCACCGTCGGGCAGCAGCCCGGCCCGGCAGCATCCACGCCGGATCCCGCATCCACATCGGCGGACGTCACCACAGCCGGCCCCAGCGCGTCGGCGGCGGTCGAGGACCCTGCCACGGCTGCGTTGAGGCAGACAGTCACGGACGTGCTCGCCCGGTTGGCGGCTGGGACGCCAAAGCCGGCTACTGCCCAGCTGGCCGACGCCCTGACCGGTGCGGGTATCCCGGCCGCTGACCTTGAAGTATCGGAGAGCCGGACCCCGACCGGGCTGGAAGCTGACGCTATCGAGGCTGGGGTGGTGCGGGGCAAAGACTGCGTGGTGGGCCAGATCCGTGACGGCGGGGTGACGGTGAGCATTCTTCCCGTCCTGGCAAGCGGAAAGTGCTTTGTGGGGTCACCGCCCTGACGCTGCGAATGTGAGATATGCCCGCCACCCACTAGATTTGGACCATGGCGGAATTTATCTACACAATGACCAAGGCCCGTAAGGCCGTTGGCGAAAAACTCATTCTCGACGACGTAAGCATGTCCTTTTTCCCGGGCGCCAAGATTGGTGTTGTTGGACCGAACGGTGCCGGTAAGTCCACCATCCTTAAGATCATGGCCGGACTCGACACTCCGTCCAACGGTGAGGCCCGGCTTAGCCCTGGGTACACAGTGGGGATCCTGCTCCAGGAACCGCCGCTGAACGAGGAAAAGACCGTCCTGGGCAACGTCCAGGAAGGTGTTGGCGAGATCTACGGCAAGATCCAGCGGTTCAACGAGATCTCGGAGGAAATGGCCAGCCCGGACGCTGACTATGACACCCTGCTCGAAGAAATGGGCCACCTGCAGGAAGCCATTGACGCCGCCGACGCCTGGGACCTCGATTCCCAGCTTGAGCAGGCCATGGACGCCCTCCGCTGCCCGCCGGCAGACGCTGACGTCACCTTGCTTTCCGGCGGTGAGCGCCGCCGTGTGGCGCTCTGCAAGCTCCTGCTGCAGAAGCCTGACCTGCTGCTGCTCGATGAGCCCACCAACCACCTGGACGCGGAGAGCGTGCTGTGGCTCGAGCAGCACCTCTCCAGCTATGCCGGTGCAGTACTGGCCGTCACCCACGACCGCTACTTCCTTGACCACGTGGCTGAATGGATCGCAGAAGTGGACCGCGGCCACCTGTACCCCTACGAGGGCAATTACTCCACGTACCTGGAGAAGAAGCGCGCGCGCCTTGAAGTGCAGGGCAAGAAGGACGCCAAGCAGGCCAAGCGCCTCACCGAAGAACTTGAGTGGGTCCGCTCCAACGCCAAGGGCCGCCAAACCAAGTCCAAGGCCCGCCTGGCCCGCTACGAGGAAATGGCGGCAGAGGCCGACCGTACCCGGAAGCTCGACTTCGAAGAGATCCAGATACCGCCGGGACCCCGTCTGGGCGGCCTGGTGCTCGAAGCAAAGAACCTGCAGAAGGGCTTCGAGGACCGCACTCTCATCGACGGTCTGTCCTTCACGCTTCCCCGCAACGGCATCGTAGGCGTCATCGGCCCTAACGGTGTTGGCAAAACCACGCTGTTCAAGACGATCGTTGGCTTGGAGCCTCTCGACGGCGGCGACCTGAAGATAGGCGATTCGGTCAAGATCTCCTATGCGGACCAGAGCCGCGGGGGCATTGACCCCAATAAGTCCCTCTGGGAGGTTGTCTCAGACGGCCTTGACTACATTCAGGTGGGCCACGTCGAAATGCCGTCCCGCGCGTACGTTGCAGCTTTCGGTTTCAAGGGCCCGGACCAGCAGAAGAAGGCTGGTGTGCTCTCCGGTGGTGAGCGCAACCGGCTGAACCTGGCGCTCACTCTCAAGCAGGGCGGCAACTTGCTGCTCCTTGACGAACCGACAAACGACCTGGACGTCGAGACCCTCAGCAGCCTGGAAAACGCGCTGCTCGAGTTCCCGGGCTGCGCCGTGGTGGTATCCCACGACCGCTGGTTCCTGGATCGGGTGGCTACCCACATCCTGGCCTACGAAGGCGACGAGGAGAACCCCTCCAAGTGGTACTGGTTCGAGGGTAACTTCGAATCCTACGAGGAGAACAAGGTGGAGCGCCTCGGTCCCGATGCGGCCAAGCCGCACCGCGTCACGCACCGCCGCCTGACCCGCGACTGATTAAGGCACAAAGAAGCCGGCACCCCACAAGGGTGCCGGCTTCTTTTCGTGGTCAGGCAAGACGCGTCGGGTCAGCGAGGACGTCCAGAGCCGTGATGACACTGTCGGCGATGTGAAACACCATGACTGAGACGAGCTGGCCGTTGATCACCGCGGCGACTCCAGGCCGTCCGTCGATGAGGACGGGCGTCGAGTGGGAGGCCAGCCTTGCGGAGAGCACTGCCTGAGCGGCGATGTCGTCTGCTCCCACAACAGTTTGGGTGGTCGCGCCGAAATCCGCGTGCAGAACTGCGTTCTGATCGAGCAGTTCGAGGATGCCGCGTAGGTCACCGTGCTCGACGGCTGCAAGCCACGCTTCGACGATTTTCCTGTTGGAGCGGCGATCGATTGGCGCCGGTTCTGGCGCTTCCCGCAGGCGTTGACGAGCTCGTGATGCGATCTTGCGCGTGGCTTGGGGTGACTTACCTACCGCGAGCGCGATCTCCGCATACGGTTGCCCAAATATGTCGTGGAGCACGAATGCGATTCTTTCGATCGGTGTCAGTGTCTCAAACACGACGAGCAGGGCGACGTTCACACGGTCTGCGGTGGCGACCACATCGACTGGGTCGGGGCTGGTCGAGGCATGATCAAGGGGCCACGGCTCGATGTGCCATGAATGTTCTCGCCGACGGCGTGGAGTTCTCAGTATGTCGAGGCAGATGCGCGAGACGGCCGTTGTCAGCCAGGCGTTGAGGTTGTCGATATCGCTGGTTTCGACGCGGGCTAGGCGAAGCCAGGTCTCCTGCACCGCGTCCTCGGCATCGACTTTGGACCCGAGCAGTTGCGTGGCAATCCGAAGCAGTCGTGGTCGTGCCTCTTCGAAACGCCGCTCCAGCAGCACGTGTTCGCCCATGTCACATTCTCCCTCGCCGGCTCGTCATCACTGTATTGACGAGCACACCAACCGGTGTGTGACACGGAAAGGAATGTGACATGACCGAACCAATTCTGGTCACGGGCGGTACGGGAACGATCGGTAGCCGTGTCGTGCCGCTGTTGAGAGCGGCGGGAAGCGACGTCAGAGTCTTGACCCGCCACACTCGCGAGAACGCTCAGGGCATCGAACACGTGTACGGCGACACCGTCAAAGGCATAGGGCTCGAAGCCGCCCTTCACGGCATCAGAACGGTGTTGCATCTGGCCGGTGGGGCCAGCGGAGACGACATCGCCGCCCACAGGCTCGCGGAGGCCGCTCGTATTGCCCGTATCGACCATCTGCTACTTATCTCGGTCGTCGGCGCCGACCGAATGCCCATCGGCTACTTCCGCAAGAAGGCCGCCGCCGAGCACGCGTATGCGGACTCCGGTGTTCCGAATACCATCCTGCGGATTGCGCAATTGCACGACTTTGTCCTTCCTGTGGCGCGTACCATGTCCCGGCTGCGACTGGCTCCGCGCGACCTGCACTTCGAATCTATCGACGTTGACGCGGTCGCTGCGCACGTTCAGCAATTGGCTTGCGGCTCGCCCTCGGGTCGGGTCAGCGATCTGGCCGGTCCTGAAGTGCTCGACGCCATCACCGTGACGCGCATGTACAACGACGCGAAACGACTTTCTCGTGGCATCCACGGATTCGGCATGCCTGGCACAGCCGGGACCGCCTACCGCGCCGGCCATAACCTGTCCGCCGCGCCACAACGAGCCTCCATCACGTGGAGCTCCTTCCTCGCCACCAATTAGGAATGCAAAGTGTCCAACGACGGCGGCTCCAGACCGGCCGTTGGCTCGTCCAGAAGCAGAAGAAGGGGGCTATGAATCGTGGCAATAAACAGCGCGAGGCGCTGCTGCTGCCCACCGACAACTGCTTGAACCTTTTGCCCAATCCTGTTCAAGCCCTATGGTCCGCATACTCGCGAAGATCTGCCCACGTTGGCAGGCGCGCTGGACGTACCTCAGGACGCGGCTCTCGCACGCCAGTTGATGCGAACAGGGATTCGATTCCTATTTCTGTCAGTGGCTTGTGGCAGCGATTGATCGTTCGTATAGGACAGGAGTCCTCAAGGTAAGCCCACTGGTCAAGGCGTTAGTCCCGCCCGGCTTTTCGGATCTGGTGTTCGAGCACCTTGGTCTGGAAGGCGCCTACCACCTTGTTCTTCAGATCTGTGGGGACGCGGACCATCCCCTCCTGCGCCACTGATGCCACATGCAGCCCGTCCCGGTTGAAGATCTTGCCGGTTGCAAGCCCGCGGGCGCCCTGGGCGCTCGGGGACTCCTGCACGTAGAGCAGCCACTCGTCCACCCGTGCGGGACGATGCCACCACATGGCGTGGTCCAGGCTCGCAACGTTCATGCCCGGCGTGATCCAGCTCAGCCCGTGCCGGCGCAGGATGGATTCCAGGATGGTGTAGTCGCTCGCGTAGGCGAGGGCCGCCCTGTGCAGGTTGGGGTTATCGGGCATTGGGCCGAATGTTTTCATCCAGACAGCGTTCCGCGCTTCCTTTTTGCCCTTGGCGGAAACGTAGAGGGGCGGGTCCACATGCCGGATGTCGAAAGGCCGCTCGTAGGACCAGTGCCGCGCCACGGGATGATCGAATTTCCCCAGCAAGTCTGCCGTGCTGGGAAGCGACTCGGGGTCCGGGATGCCCTTCGGCATCGTGGATTCGTGCTCGACGCCTTCATCCTCGCCCTGGAAGGACGCGATCATGGAGAGGATCGGCACGCCGTCCTGGTAGGCGTGGACACGGCGTGCCGAGAATGACCGCCCGTCGCGCAGCCTCTGGACGCCGAACGTAATGGGTTGATTGGCATCCCCTGGGCGGAGGAAATACCCGTGCATCGAATGCACAAACCGGTCAGCATCCACGGTCCGGATCGAGGCGACGAGGGACTGCGCAAGCACCTGGCCTCCGAACACCCGCTGATGGGGCTGCTGCTGCGAGGGTCCCAGGAAGATGTCCTCGTCTGTCCGGGCGCCTTCAAGCTGGCCCAGATCCAGGAGTTTGATGAGCGATGAGGTGGGGTCCCCGCTGGGCGGCGCCAGCAATCCGGCTTCGGCTTCAGTCATGGTTCGACTCTAGACGCCGCCCCGGCACTGCTCAACCGGGGTGCAGACGGTAGTGTTCTTAGTGTGTCTGATCTACTCACCCACTCCTTTCGGTTCGCAGATCCGCGCGATCTCGCGGACCTGCGCACCTTCGCGACGCGAGCCAAAGCAATTGACGACGGCGCCATCCGGCTTCAGGCCGCCGGTTCCGTTCTCGCCGCCTACGTCTGTGTGCTCAGGCCCCGGCTGCTGGGTGAGGCTACGCCCACCATCCTGGGCCTGCGCACCATGGGATTGGCGGAACGGTCCGCCGTGGATGTTACCGTTCCACTCGCGGCGGTCCTGGACAGGCTGGCCCGGGCGGGGGAGGACGACGTCGAACTTCCCGTTCCGCCGTCCACTGTCACCGAATCATGGACAGGAGTCAGCGCCCCGAGGACGGGCTGGGAGCTGGTCACTTCCGTTCCCGATTCCGATTTGCGGCGGGCCGCCGAAGCGGGCATCACCGAGGTTGCCGGGATTGTGCCGGACAAACCCGGAGCCCTGATCGTCAACAACGCCCGGGCAGCGGTCTGGGGCCGGGCAATCGATGAGTCGGGAGTACCGGCCGGAGCAGCGTTCGCCGCGTTGACCCTGGGCTTCCTCGCGGACGGGGATCAGAAGCTCTACCGTGCGGGCCGATGGTACCGTCTCACCGGAACGCGCGGGCATGTCCTCGTGCGGACCGGCAGCGGCCTGGGGCTAACCTCTGGGGCCTGAAGCCTCAGGCGTCAGATGCGCTGTTCACCATGGAAAGCGCCGCACGTTCCATGTAGTCCCACAGTGTTGTTTCATACAGCGGGGGCAGCTCAAGTGAATCAACAGCCGCCCGCATGTGGAACAGCCAGCGGTCCTTGGCCTCTGGAGTGACTTGGAACGGCATGTGCCGCATCCGCAGCCGGGGGTGGCCGCGCTCCTCGCCGTACGTGGTGGGGCCGCCCCAGTACTGCTCCAGAAACATGAGGAAACGCCGTTTGGCGGGCGCCAGATCTTCTTCCGGGTACATGGGGCGCAGCAACGGATCTGTTGCCACGCCGTCGTAGAAGACGTCAATGAGCCGCACGAATGTCTCGTGGCCGCCCACGGCATCGTAGAAATTGTCCGTGTATCCGGGCTGGCTGAAGGGATCGTTCTGCATCAGCTGACGCGGCTGCTGCGGTTCGGCAGGTGTGGTCATATCGCTATTCTCCGGCCTTTTGTTCAGTCTTTTTGTTGTCCGCGGAGGTGTGCCCGCCCGCGGCCTCGTCAGAGCCGGCCCCGGATGTATCCGGCAGCGGCACATAATTGCCCTGTGAACGGTTGCCCACCCGCAGGATCTCGCCATTGCGGAGATACCAGATGGCGCCGTCCTCGGAACGGACCCGGGTGATGCGCAGCCCCATGGACTCAACAACACCTACGACCTCGCTGGTCTCGATGACGTCCCCGATCCCGTACTGATCCTCAATGGTAATGAAGATCCCCGCCAGGAAGTCACGGATCAGCTGCTGGGCGCCGAAACCGATGGCAACACCCAGGATTCCCACACTGGTCAGCAGCGGGGTGATGTTGATGTCGAGGTTCTGCAGCACGTACATGATGGTGATCACGGCCACGAGGACTCCGACGATGCTGTTGAGCAGTGAGCCGATGGTTTCTGCGCGCTGCACGCGCCGTTCGTGGTCCAAGGCCCGCAGCGCCGGGGCAACCCATTTGAAATGGGGTTTCTTGAAGAAGTTGCTGCCGGAAGCCACGCGCCTGCTGATCCGGGAAATCAGGAAAGTTGCCACCAGCCACACGGCAACACCGATGCCGAGGCTGATCACAATGCCGGGAACACTGATTCCATCGGGTTGGGAGGTCAGGGGAGGGGTGATGGACAACATGCTGAACATAGGCGGGGCTGCTCCTTGGGGCTCTCCGGCGCCAGCCGGGGATGATGAAAGCCAGGCGCGGTGTTTCGCTGCGCGCATAAGGCTCTATTCTCCTTTAACCCTAGCGCCGTAGCGTGTACTCATGCGCATCCTCATCCTGGGCGGAACCGCCTTCCTCTCTGCAGAAATCGCCCGTCAAGCCGTTGCCGCAGGTCACAGGGTCACGTGCTTGGCCCGCGGTTCTGCGGCCGAGCCACCCGGCGGTGTCCGGTGGCTCAAAGCCGACCGTTCACTGGGCGCGAACAGCTATGCAGAGGCGTCGGGAGACTGGGATGCGGTCATCGAAGTCGCACGTGATGCAGAGCTGGCCAAAGAGGCCCTCGCGAGCCTTGCAGGTCGGGCGGCCCATTGGACCTTCGTTTCCAGCTGCTCCGTCTACGCGGACCACTCCACCCCCCAGGCGGACGAAGACGCGGAGCTCCTGCCGCCGGTGCCCGCGGGGACAGCCTCCACGCCGGAGAATTACGGGGAGTCAAAATCGGCCATCGAGCAGGCCACGCTGGAGGCTGCCGCCGGTAAGGCCCACCTTTGCCGCGCCGGCCTGATCGGCGGCCCGGGCGACGGAACCGACAGGTACGGTTACTGGCCGGCCAGGTTCGCGCGGGACAAAGAGCCTGCCCTGGTTCCGGACATCGCAGGGCAGTCCACCCAGGTCATCGACGTCAGGGACCTCGCAACATGGATTCTTGACGCTGCGGCCCGCGGCATCACCGGAGCTCTGAACGCCGTAGGGGAGCAGGTCCCGTTCGGTGAGTATGTCGCGGCGTCCGGGAGCGTTGCAGGCTATCAGGGGCAGGTCCTCCTGGCACCGGAGGACTGGCTGGCCGCCCATGGGATCGATTACTGGTCCGGTCCCGATTCGATGCCCCTGTGGCTGCCGCCGGACCATGACGGTTTCTGCCGCCGTAGTAATACGGCCGCGAAAGCTGCCGGAATGACCCTGCGGCCATGGCAGGAAACCCTCAGCGACACGCTCGAGGATGAACGCAGCCGCGGCCTCGGCCGCCACCGCAAGGCAGGGCTGGCGCCCGCCACCGAAGCCCGCCTGACCAGGGAACTGATGGAAACGACATGACGGCTGCGAAGGGCTGATCAGGCCTCGGCGAGCGGCAGTACCAACAGGTAGCCGGTCGGCAGATCGCCGCTCCAGCGTCGCGGTTCGCGGACCACGAACTGCGTCGCCAGCTGCTCGGGGGTGAGCAGGCTGTTGGGCGCGGGCGACGGACCCCACTGCCCGCTGCCGTACGGATGGAGCGGATCCTGGACGCGGATGCCGGTGACCAGGAACTCGGGGAACGTGTCGGGATCGCCGAGCGACTCAAACCCGCTCATCACCCAGGCGTGGCGACCACTCCACATGACCAGACCGACCGGCCGGCCCGTGTCGGCGATGGCGCGCGCCGCGGTCTGCAGCGCATCCTCATAGTCGGCGATGCTGACCACGGTGTATGGCCCCATCCCCGCCTCGGTCAGCACCTTCGCCCAACCGAACGGGTTGGCACCGTTGAACGAGTTGGACGACCCTGCCCGGGCCATCTCCCACAATTCGCCCTGCTGAGCGGGATCGGCCCATGTGCCGCCGCCGGTGTCGTCGATGAGGTTGTGCGCGATCTGGATGCTCGCCGCAACACACCAGTTGATGGTGTACTGCGGCACGAAGTCCCCCTCCTGGTAGAGGTTGAGGGCGAACGGTTGAGGTACCGGGGGTGGCGTGGGGGCCGGTGTCGGGGTGGGGGTCTGGGCCCCCTGAGGAGCGAGGGTGACGTCACCCGTGGCTGGCCCGGCCGAGGAAGCCGGGACCGGTCGATCGGTGACGGCATCGTCGAGGCCGATCACGGGCGCACAGGCTGTAAGGAGGGTCGCCAGGGCGACGAACCAGGCCAGAAGACGCGAACGGGCACCGATCATGATCGATCCAGTCTAACGCCGCGCGGCGGGAATTCCTCGTCCAGGGGGGACACAGCGCCCACGGACATCGTCCGGCTACGCCAGCCGCGAGACGCGCCTAGCCGGGCACCGTGACGGGTGAATGCAGCACCGGAAAGTTAACGCTCCTGGCGATGAAGCAGACCTGGTTGGCTTCGTGGTGCAGTTGTGCGGCGAGTTCCACATGGGCTGGGTCCGCCACCGCCACCCGCGGGTTAAGCGTGACGTTTTCGAACTGCCCGCTGCCGTCCCGGTTCAGGCGCATCACCCCCGTGGCGTCGTCCTGGTAGTCCGTGACCACCACCCCGTGCCGCACCGCCACGTGCAGGAAGGACAGCATGTGGCACTGCGCGAGGGCGGCCAGGAGCAACTGCTCAGGGTTGTACCGTGTCCTGTCCCCGTGGAACGTGGGATCGGCCGAACCACTGAGGACCGGCAACCCGGGGATCTGGACGTCGTGGTCCCGTGAATAGCCACGATAGGACGACGTGCCCTCTCCCAGGTTTCCGGTCCACCGGACGGACAGGGAATACTGGTGCTCACCCATGCTCATGTGATCAGCCTAATGGCGGCGGCTAGACGTCGGCCGCACGTGCGCGCAGCGCCCGGGCTACGCCGTCGCGGTTTTCCAGCATCATCCGCCGTAGTGCGGCGCTTTCCGCCGGGAGCGCGGCCAGGAACCCGTCCGTCCGGTCGACTGTCGCCTGTGTGGTCAGCAGCGCGGGATAGAGGCCGACGACGATTTGCTGGGCCAGTGCGTGGGTGCGGCTGGCGACGACCCCGGGGACGGCTTCGAAGTACTTTTCCGCATAAGGCTCCAGGAGCGAGCGGTCCAGCACCCGCATGAATCCGTTCACGGCCGAACCCTGCAGGGCGTTCGACAGATCGCCCTTGACCACGATCGACTCCCAGGCCGCGGCCTTGGCCTCCGGCGTCGGGATGGCGGCCTTGGCCAGGGCTGCGGCGTTCTGCCCGCTGGCAGTGTTATCGCGCTCCAGCTCGGCGTCGATGTGTTCCTGGCCGAGCCGGCCGCCGGCCACCAGTGATGCCAGCAGCTCCCAGCGCAGGTCCTGGTCCATCGCCAGCCCGTCAAGGGTGATGGAGCCGTCCTGAAGCCCCGCCACGTTGTCCAGCTGCTCACTGCTGCGTGCCAGCAGGGCGAACGACTTGATGAACTGCAGCTGGGCGTCGGACCCGCCGGGCACGGATGTTGCCAGTTGCCACAGCCTGTCCGCGGCGGCCGCGGCTGTGGCTTCGCGGTGCCCTTCGGCGACATAGAAGTTCAGGGTGGTGGCAAGCTGGCGCAGCTGGACCAGGATGACGGACGAGTCCGACTCAGCCGCCACGTTGGCCAGGATCAGTTCCACGTACCGGCGGGCTGGCGTCTCGCCGTCCCGGGCGGCGTCCCAGGCCGAGTTCCACACCAGCGTGCGGGGAAGGCTCTGGTCGAAATCCTTCAGGTGCCTGGTCGCGGTGGCAAGGGACTTCTCATCCAGCCGGACCTTGGCGTAGGCAAGGTCGTCATCGTTGACCAGGATCAGGTCAGGCTGCGCGATGCCCGCCAGGGCAGGAACCTCAGTGCGCTCGCCGTCGACGTCGAGCTCTTCACGGTGGACCCGCTCCAGCTTGCCGTCGCCGTTGAGGTTGTAGAAACCCACGGCTAGGCGGTGCGGCCGGATAGTGGGCCACTCGTCGACGGCGGACTGGAGGATGGCGAAGGAGGTCAGCTTTCCCTCTCCGTCCACTTCGAGTTCCGGGATGAGGGTATTGACCCCGGCAGTCTCCAGCCACAGCCGTCCCCAAAGGTCCAGGTCACGGCCGCTGGCCTTCTCCAGTTCCACCATCAGGTCGCTGAGTTCGGTGTTCTGCCACGCATGCTTGGCGAAGTACTCGCGCACCCCAGCCATGAACTGCTCGGGTCCAACCCATGCCACCAGCTGGCGGAGCACCGACGCACCTTTGGCATAGGTGATGCCGTCGAAGTTGACTTCAACATCCTGCAAGTCGTTGATTTCGGCGAAGATCGGATGCGTGGTGGGCAGCTGGTCCTGGCGGTAGGCCCAGGATTTCTCCACGGAGGCAAACGTGGTCCACGCACTTGTGAAGGATGTGTTCTCGACGGCGGCCAGATGCGACATGTACTCGGCGAAGGACTCGTTGAGCCAGAGATCGTTCCACCAGCGCATGGTCACGAGGTCGCCGAACCACATGTGTGCCAGCTCATGCAGCACGGTGATCGCCCGTCGCTCGACCTGCGCACCGGTAACCTTGCTGCGGAAGACGTAGCCTTCCAGGATGGTCACGGCACCCGCGTTTTCCATAGCGCCCGCATTGAACTCCGGCACGAACAGCTGGTCATACTTTTCGAACGGATACGGGCAGCCGAACTGCGCCTCGAAGAACTCGAAGCCCCGCCGGGTCAGTTCAAAGATGTTATCCGCGTCCAGGTACTGCATGAGCGACTTGCGGGCAAAGACACCTAACGGGATCATCCGGCCGTCGGAGCTCGCCACCTCGCTGCGGACCGACTGGTAGGGGCCCGCGATCAGGGCGGTGACGTACGAGGACAGCCGCGGCGTGGCGGCGAACTTCCAAACGGAGCGGGTACCGCCGTCGTCCGCCGGCTCGACTTCCTCCGGGGCCGGCGTTGGGGAGTTGGAGATGACGTCCCAGTGTGACGGTGCGGTGACGGTGAACGTGAACGTCGCTTTGAGGTCGGGCTGCTCAAATACTGGGAACATCCGGCGGGAATCGGGTACTTCGAACTGTGTGTACAGGTAGACCTCATTGTCCACCGGGTCCACAAAGCGGTGCAGGCCTTCGCCGGTGTTCATGTAGGGAGCATCTGCGACCACTGTCAGTTCATTCGTACCGGCAAGGTCCGGAAGCTGGATCCGGATCCCGTCCGATACTGTGGCCGGATCCAGGCTGGTGCCGTTCAGGGTGACGCTGTGAACCGCGTGCGTCACGGCATCGATAAAAGTGGAGGATCCCGGCCTGGCCGTGAACTTCACGGTGGTGGTGGTGCCAAAGACCTTGTCGCCTTTGGTCAGGTCCAGGCTGACATCGTAGGAATCGACGGCGATCAGTTCGGCGCGCTCGCGGGCTTCGGCGCGCGTCAGGTTCATACCTGGCAAGTGGTGCCTCCAGAAGGTTTGCGGTTGCCGGCGGGCAGCGGCCTGCGCCGGCACTGTGAAAACATTCTTTCACTTCATGGCCGGTTGGCAAGTTGCGCGGATCACATCGGGATCGTGCGCAAATGCTGCGGGACTGGCGCCCGCGCCGGGGAGTAGCGTTAATGCATGGGAAAGTTCCGTGATGCGGTGGATGCCAAGGCGCTGCGGTTCGCAGTGGGGTTTCCCGTGGTGCTGGCCGCGGCTTTCGTGTTCTGCGCTTCGTTGTTGCGCCCCAACCTTCCGGAGCCGCTGGCAATCAGCTGGACGGACGGCGGCGGTGCCGCCTTCGCTCCCTTCGCCACCTATGCGGCTGGCGGCGCGCTGGTTATCGTGGCCGCGGGCTGGCTTGTCCTGTCGCAGGCGGTCCCCGTTTCCCGGCCTGCCATGATGCGCAGGGTCATGATGGGCGCAGGGCTATTCCTGTGCCTCTTCCTCACCAGTGTCCTGGCTGCCGGGCTGGTGGGACAAACCGGACTTCCAGATGCGCGGCAGTCCCGCCTGGACCTCACGGTGCTTGCGCTGGGAAGCGGCGCTGCGGTATCGCTGGGTGTGATCATGGGCTTCGTTTTCAAGGCGGACAGGCAATGGACGCCCGAGGACGACCGGGCATTCCAGCAGGCCGTTATCCGGGAGCTCGATCCCGAACTCCCGGAGGACACCATCCGGCTTTGGGTGCATGCGCGCAGCTCCGTCTTCGTCATGATCGCCGTTGCCAGCGTGTTCCCGGCTGCCCTGATCTCCATAGCCTTGCCTTGGGTTGGCGCCTTGCTGGTGGTCCTGGCAGTTGTCGCTGCAGCGTTCCTGTGCGCCCGAGTCAAGGCCGACCGCAGCGGCCTGCGTGTGCTGGTAGCAGGCGTGGTGCCGGTCATGCATGTGCCGGCGGCGGCCATTTCCGCCGCAAACGCCTCCGACGTCCGTGCTGCGGACTACGGAGGGTGGGGCTACCGGAACCACAGCGGCACCGCGGCGATGCTCGTCAGCAGCGGGCCCGCCGTCGTCGTGCGCAAAACGGATGGGCAGAGGCTCGCAGTGAGCGGCGGCAGCCCGGCAACGGCTGCCAGGCTCGCAGAGGTCCTCACCCGCGTGGCCGCTAGGGCCCGCCGCAGCGGTGCCACCGGCACTGCGGCCGGTGAGCCTGATTCCTGACGCTGCGCCGTTGTGACGAGGCAGTACTGATAACGCAGGCCTGGCAAAGCGGTCCAGATACTGCTGCGTCCCAATATTCCTGCACCCTAGTATCCTTGTCCGTGTTGATCTGACCCTGGCCTGAACCAGCCCCCGCTGGCCACTAGCGCTCAAAACCGAACGGATACTGTCGTGACTTCTTCCCCTGCGTTCCCGCGGGTCCACATCGCCACCGACCATGCAGGGATGGAGCTCAGCGCCCACCTGGTCAGCCACCTCACGGCCAAGGGTTACGACGTGGTGGACCACGGGCCCAAGGTCTACGACGCCCAGGATGACTACCCGTCCTTCTGCATCAACGCCGCGCTCGCTGTCGTGGCCGACCAGCGGGCCGGCATCCACGCCCTCGGAATCGTGCTCGGCGGCTCGGGCAACGGCGAGCAGATCGCCGCCAACAAGGTCAAGGGGGTCCGCGCCGCCCTCGCCTGGAACCACTCCACCGCCACCCTCGCCCGGGAGCACAACGATGCCAATGTCATCGCCGTGGGCGGCCGCCAGCACACGGTGGAGGAAGCCACCACACTGATCGAGGCCTTCCTGGCGGAACCGTTCAGCAACGACGAACGCCACGTCCGCCGGATCGGCAAGATTGCCGCCTATGAAACCACCGGCGAGGTCATCGAATAGTGCCGGAAGGGCACTCGATACGGCGCCTTGCACAGCAGTTTGGCGACGTCTTCACGGGCGAAAGACTTTCCGTCACCAGCCCGCAGGGCCGGTTTGCCGCCGGTGCCGCGCTGCTGGACGGCCACACGCTGGTGGACTCCCGAGCCCATGGCAAGCACCTCTTCCTGCATTTCGACCATGCAATGGTGCTGCACATCCACCTCGGGCTCTACGGTGCCTGGGATTTCGGCGGCGACGCCACCTTCCGTGGCGCGTCCAGCATTGGCGCCCCCAGAAGGGTGGGGGAGCGGGAGGCGTTCGACGGCGGCCCCGGGACAGGGTACTCCGGCCCGCCCGCCCCGAGGGGTGCCGTCCGTGTCCGACTGGTCAGTGGGCACGGCTGGGCAGACCTGCGCGGCGCCACCACCTGTGCGGCGATTACCGAGACGGACGCGGAGGCGGTACTGGCCCGGCTGGGGCCGGATCCGCTCCGTAACCTCCCGTCGGACCGGGCCCGTTTTGTGGCGGGACTGCAGTCCCGGAAGACCCCGATTGCGGCCCTGCTGATGGACCAGAAGGTGATTGCCGGCGTCGGAAACGTCTACCGGGCCGAAGTGCTGTTCCGGCAGCGGCTCGATCCGTGGCTGGCGGGCAACGCTCTGTCCCGCGCGGCTGCGGAACTCCTCTGGGAGGACACTGCAACACTTATGTCCGACGGGGTCCGCGACGGACGGATCATCAGCACGCCGTCGGAGTACTGGGAAGCGGGCGCCGCCTTGCCGGGTGGTGATGAAGCGCATTACGTCTACAAAAGGCAGGGGCTGCCGTGCAGGGTCTGCGCCGGGCCAGTGGCACTGACGGAGCTCGTCGGCCGGAAGCTCTACTGGTGCCCGGCCTGCCAACAGAAATAGCTGCCAACAGAATTAACAGCCGGCAGCAGAACTGACAGCAGGAGAATAAACAAAAGGAAGGGCCCCTCGCTGGGGCCCTTCCTTGGCGGAGGGGACGACGGGAATCGAACCCGCGTAATCAGTTTGGAAGACTGAGGCTTTACCATTAAGCTACGTCCCCGAGAGAATCGCAGTAGTTACCGCGTTCTTTCGGGCTGGCTGTTCAAGCCGGGTATAACTAAACCTAATCCATGCCCCACGTGTCAAATGTGCAAACACGGCCGATATGGCCGTAGACTTGCCTGTGCACTTACGGGGTGTAGCTCAGCTTGGCTAGAGCGCCTGCTTTGGGAGCAGGAAGTCGCAGGTTCAAATCCTGTCACCCCGACTCTGCGGCCCGGACCCTACGGCCTGGACAGAACATTGCGTTTGCAGAAACCCATCCCACAATCCCAGGAGTACTTAGACCGTGAAGAGCGCTGTCGAGAACCTCACCCCCACGCGGGTCAAGCTCAATGTTGAGGTCCCCTTTGAGGAATTGAAGCCCAGCATCGACGAGGCATACAAGACTGTTGCTTCGCAGATCCAGGTCCCTGGGTTCCGTAAGGGCAAGGTCCCGTCCAAGCTGATCGACCAGCGCGTGGGCCGCGGCTACGTTTTGGAGACCGCCATCAACGAAGGCCTCAACGGCTGGTACCAGGCAGCGGTGCAGGAATCCGGCATTCGTCCCCTGAGCCGCCCCGAGGTTGAGATCACCGAGGTTCCGGACCCCACGTCCACCGATGGTGAACTCAAGTTCCACGCAGAAGTTGATGTCCGCCCCGAAATCGAACTGCCTGACTACGCCGGCATCACGGTTGAGGTTGCGGCGGCTGAATCCTCCGACGAGGACGTGGACAAAGCACTTGACGAGCTGCGCGGCCGCTTCGGCACGCTCAAGTCCGTGGACCGCCCGGCAGCCGATGGCGACTTCCTGACGATCGACATCACCGCGACCGTTGACGGCGCCGAGGTCGATTCCGCTTCCGGCCTGTCCTACCAGGTAGGTGCCGGCACCATGCTTGAGGGCCTGGACGAGGCCGTCACGGGTCTGAGCGTGGATGAGGACGCCATCTTCGACACCACCCTGGTGGGCGGCGACCACGCAGGCGAGGCCTCCCAGGTCAAGGTGGTTGTGAAGGCCGTCAAGGAGCGCGAACTCCCCGAGGCGGACGACGACTTCGCCCAGCTGGCGTCCGAGTTTGACACCCTTGCTGAGCTCCGTGAGGACCTGGCCAAGCAGGCTGCTGACTCCAAGATCGTTGAACAGGGCGTAGAGGCCCGCGACAAGGTCCTTGACAAGCTCGTCGAACTTGTTGAGGTTCCGGTTCCGGACTCCGTAGTGGAAGAGCAGCTCGAAGCCCACTTCAAAGAGGGCAACGACCACGGCGAAGGCGAGCACGACACCGAAGAGCACCGCGAAGAGGTCAAGGCCAACACCGCCCGCGCCTTCCAGAATGAGATCATCCTTGACGCCATCGCTGAAAAGGAAGAAGTCAATGTCAGCCAGAACGAGCTGATCGACTACATCGTCAGCACTGCCAGCCAGTACGGCATGGACCCGAACCAGTTCGCGCAGATCATCGACCAGAGCGGCCAGGTTCCCATGATGGTCTCGGAGGTCCGCCGCCGCAAGGCGCTGGCTGTTGTGCTCGGCCAGGCGACCGTAACAGACACCGCCGGGAACACCGTAGACCTCAGCGACTTCGTCCGCCCCGGTGGCGAAGAAGAGGCTCCAGTCGTTGAGGCTGAAGCTGCCGAGGACTCTGCAGAAGACGCAACAGACTCGACCGTTCCGAATGACGATCCTGCGGCCGTGAAGTTCTAAGACGCCTCCGGCATTGCCAGCACGGCGGCCCCTGGACCTACCGGTCCGGGGGCTGCCTGCTTTAACGGGCCGCTTCCCGGGATCGTGCGCCGTCAGCGAACAGCGCGATTCCGGCGAACAATTCGACCTCCAAAACGGTTAGTGTCCAAGTAGTGAAGTTCAGTGATGTCACCGTCACCAGCGAGAGGTAAGTACACATGTCACAGCACGCAGAAGCCCCACGGATGGCTACCGTCGATCCAGCAGCCCAGGACAACTACATCTACAACCGCCTCCTCAAGGAGCGGATCATCTGGCTCGGCTCTGAAGTACGCGACGACAACGCAAACGCCATCTGCTCGCAGCTGCTGCTTCTGTCCGCCGAGAGCCCGGACAAAGACATCTACCTCTACATCAACTCTCCGGGCGGCTCCGTCACGGCAGGCATGGCTATCTACGACACCATGCAGTTCATCCCGAATGACGTCGTGACCGTAGCAACCGGCCTCGCCGCTTCCATGGGGCAGTTCCTGCTGTCCTCAGGGACCAAGGGCAAGCGCTACGCCACGCCCAATGCCCGAGTCCTGATGCACCAGCCCTCCGGCGGCATCGGCGGAACGGCCTCGGACATCAAGATCCAGGCCGAGCTGATCCTCCACATGAAGAAGGTCATGGCAGAGCTGACGGCCGATCAGACCGGCCAGACCGTGGACACGATCCTCAAGGACAACGACCGCGATAAGTGGTTCACTGCCACCGAAGCCCTCGAGTACGGCTTCTTTGACAAGATTGCGGCCCACGCCGGCTCTGTGGCAGGCGGTGGCGGAACCGCCAACGGGACATCCGGCGAGTCGGCATCCCAGAACTGACCCGGCACTCAGACCACTTAGATCAGGAGCAACAAAAATGACCTACAACTTCGGATCGACTGCCGGCAACCTTCCCACCAGCCGTTACGTGCTGCCGCAGTTCGAGGAACGCACCCCTTATGGCTTCAAGCGCCAGGACCCGTACACCAAACTCTTCGAGGACCGCATCATTTTCCTCGGCGTGCAGGTAGATGACGCCTCGGCTGACGACGTCATGGCCCAGTTGCTCGTCCTGGAGTCCACCGACCCGGACCGCGACATCACCATCTACATCAACTCACCAGGTGGTTCCTTCACGGCCATGACGGCGATCTACGACACGATGCAGTACATCCGGCCGGAGATCCAGACCGTTTGCCTCGGCCAGGCCGCCAGCGCCGCCGCGGTCCTCCTCGCGGCCGGCACGCCCGGCAAGCGGCTTGCACTGCCCAACGCGCGGGTCCTCATCCACCAGCCGGCCCTTTCCGGCGGGCAGGGCGGACAGGCCTCGGACCTCGAGATCCAGGCGGCCGAAGTCATGCGGATGCGTTCGTGGCTTGAGGACACTCTGGCGCACCACTCAGGGCGTACTTCTGAGCAGGTCAACAATGACATTGAGCGCGACAAGATCCTGACAGCCGATGAGGCCATGAGCTACGGCCTCATCGACCAGGTGCTTGATTCGCGGAAGATCAAGCCGCAGGCGATTACCAGGTAGCAGGCTTCTTCGAAGGCCGGCGCGGTCCAGTTCATTTGGGCCGCTCCGGCCTTCGCTTTCCACCCTTGGGAGCGAATGTGACCTAGAGTGGATGTTGTCACGCCGCCCTCCCAGGGCGGATTGAGATTCCAGCAACGGTGCAAAGCTGCCTGGCAGCAAGATACTAAAGGGGTTCACATATGGCTCGGATTGGCGAGAGCACGGATCTGCTGAAGTGTTCTTTCTGCGGAAAGAGCCAGAAGCAGGTGCGGAAGCTCATTGCCGGGCCCGGTGTCTATATCTGCGACGAATGCATTGAACTCTGCAACGAGATCATTGAGGAAGAGCTCGCGGAAGTTGCCGATCTGGGGAGTTTCGAGCTTCCAAAGCCCCGCGAAATCTTCGACTTCCTGCAGGAATACGTCATCGGCCAGGAACCTGCCAAACGCTCCCTCGCGGTCGCGGTCTACAACCATTACAAGCGGATCCAGGCCGGCCACGCCCCGAAGAGCGGCAGCCTTGCCGAAGGCGGGCACCACGACGACGTCGAGATCGCTAAGTCCAACATCCTCCTGATCGGCCCCACCGGCTGCGGCAAGACTTACCTCGCGCAGACCCTGGCCCGCCGGCTGAACGTCCCCTTCGCCGTCGCCGACGCTACCGCCCTGACCGAAGCCGGTTATGTGGGCGAGGATGTGGAGAACATCCTCCTTAAGCTCATCCAGGCGGCGGACTACGACGTCAAGAAGGCTGAGCAGGGCATTATCTACATTGACGAGATCGACAAGATCTCCCGCAAGAGCGAGAACCCTTCCATCACCCGTGACGTCTCCGGTGAAGGCGTGCAGCAAGCGCTCCTGAAAATCCTCGAAGGAACAGTTGCTTCGGTCCCTCCTCAGGGCGGGCGCAAGCACCCGCACCAGGAATTCATCCAGATCGACACCACCAACGTCCTGTTCATCGTGGCGGGCGCGTTCGCAGGCCTGGAAGAGATCATCGGTTCGCGCTCCGGGCGGAAGGGGATCGGATTCGGCGCCCCGCTCAACGATGCCAGCAACAAGATGGACTCCTACGGCGACGTCATGCCTGAGGACCTGCTGAAGTTCGGGCTTATCCCCGAGTTCATTGGCCGGCTTCCGGTGATTACAACGGTGTCCAGTCTGGACCGCGACGCCCTCATCCAGATCCTCTCCACCCCAAAGAACGCCCTGGTCAAGCAATACCAGAAGATGTTCCAGATCGACGGTGTGGAGCTGGTCTTCGACGACGACGCACTGGACGCCATTGCCGACCAGGCCCTCGAGCGCGGCACAGGCGCCCGCGGCCTGCGCGCCATCATGGAGGAAGTCCTGCTCCCCGTCATGTTCGACCTCCCCAGCCGCGAGGACGTCGCCAGCGTGGTCATCACGGCACCAGTAGTGCTGAGCAAAGCCGAGCCCACCATGGTCCCGCACGTGACCAAGCGCCGCAAATCCGCCTAATCCCGCTTCCAGACCCTTCCCTCCGGCGAGTGTTCCTAAGCGTCGCCTTTCATCCAGCTGAAGATCCAGAGGAAATCACCCATGACTGACACCACCACCAACCAGGCCGACTTCTGGTTCGATCCGCTGTGCCCCTTTGCCTGGATCACGTCACGCTGGATCGGCGAAGTGGAAGAAGTCCGCGATATCAAAACTGTGTGGCATGTGATGAGCCTGGCTGTCCTTAACGAGGGCCGGGAGGTGGAGCCGGCGTACCGAGAAACCATGAACAAGGCCTGGGGACCGGTGCGCGTCATCACTGCAGCCAGGGAGCAGCACGGCGAGCACGTGGTCAAGGAGTTGTACGACGCGATGGGCACGCAGATCCACGAGGGCGGCCAGAAGGACTTCGGCATCGTTATTAGCAAGGCCCTGGCAGAGTGCGGCCTTCCTGCCGAACTGGCAGATGCCGCCACCTCTGATGCGTTCGATGCCCAGCTCCGTGCGAGCCACGAGGAGGGTATTTCCCTCGTGGGCCAGGACGTCGGTACCCCGGTGGTCGCGTTCAACGGCACGGCATTCTTCGGGCCCGTCCTGACCCGCATCCCGCGTGGCGAGCAGGCCGGCGTCTTGTGGGATGCCACGGTAACCCTGGCGTCTTACCCGCACTTCTTCGAAATCAAGCGCAGCCGCACCGAACGCCCCCAGTTCGACTGAGCCATTACGGCAGACAGGCCTGCAAAGCTTAGTGGCCGGGCAATTGGAGCCCCGGCGAACTACTCCTATGTAGTTCGGCCGGGGCTCTTGCGCATCCAAAAATGCGGGATCAGAATGGGAGTTACCCACTTCGAAAGAAGCGGGACGCAGGAGCCAAAGATTCAGTGATATGCATCCGACGCAGCCATCGGCAGAGTCAGATGCAAGCTACCAGTGACGAGGTAGGAAGACCTGAAGATCTAAGGATTCTGCCAGACCATCAAAGACGTCACCGGATGGCCGAAAAGTCGAAGCCCCACCAACGGCAAAACGCTGATGGGGCTTCCCCTTTGCCCTAAACAAGCCGGGGCGGCCTACTCCGCCGGAGCGAGGACCACATCGCTGACGGCCAACTCCCCGTCACCCGCTACCAGGGTGAGCTCGCGGGCATTCGAGGCGGCCTTCAGGTCCCCGAGTCCGGCCTTGAGCTGTGTGGTCAGGGACTCCGTGGCTGTGATGGTGGCGGAAAGTACCTCGGTGCGCTGCTTGACCTTCGCCTCGGACTTCGCCTTCCGGACTCCGCTCAGTGCCACGCCGACGGTAGCCAGCATCGTGGTGTCGCCGTCAGCTACCTCCAGTGCAGCGGGCCATTCGGCCAGGTGCACGGAACCGTTGCGCCACCAGCCCCAGACCTCTTCGGTGGCGAAGGGCAGGAATGGTGCAAAGAGCCTCAGCAGGGTGTCCAGGCTGGTGGCGAGGGCCGCCAGCACCGACGCCTGCTCCTGTTCGCCGGCAGCACTGTAGGCCCGGTCCTTGATGAGCTCCACGTAGTCATCCGTGAACTGCCAGAAGAAGGTCTCGGTGATCTGCAGCGCGCGGGCGTAATCGTAGTTCTCGAACGCCTTGGTGGACTGGCGCACCACGTCAGAGAGCTGTGCCAGCACGGCGCGGTCCAGCGCGTTGGTGACCACTGAGAGGTCGGAGGAAACCACCGAGTCCTCAGTTGCCCCAAGGTTCAGGACGAACTTGGAGGCGTTCAGGAGCTTGATAGCCAGACGCCGTCCGATTTTCATCTGGGCGATCTCATAGGCCGTATCGGCGCCGAGCTTCGCGGACGCGGCCCAATAGCGGACGGCGTCGGAGCCGTATTCCTCCAGCACGTCGGTGGGTACCACCACGTTGCCCTTGGATTTCGACATTTTCTTGCGGTCCGGGTCCAGGATCCACCCGGAGATGGCCGCATGCTTCCACGGAGCAGTGTTCTGGAGGGCGTCCGCCCGCACAACCGAGGAGAACAGCCAGGTCCGGATGATGTCGTGGCCCTGCGGCCGAAGGTCAAACGGGAACACCTTGGCGAAGAGTTCCTCATCGCGGCTCCAGCCGCCCACGATCTTCGGTGTCAGGGAGGACGTAGCCCAGGTGTCGAGAATGTCGGCGTCTCCGGTAAAGCCACCGGGCACATCGCGCTGGGACTCTTCGAAGCCAGGAGCGGCATCAGCGGCGGGATCCACTGGCAGCTGCTCGTCCGACGGCACGATCGGGGCGTCGTAGTCCGGGTTGCCGTCGGCGTCCAGCGGGTACCAGACGGGGATGGGCACACCGAAGAAACGCTGGCGGGAGACGAGCCAATCGCCGTTCAGGCCTGAAATCCAGTTCTCGTAGCGCGAGCGCATAAATGCGGGGTGGAAGTCGATCTCGTGCCCGCGCGCGATCAGGCGTTCGCGGCGGTCCTCATCCCGGCCGCCGTTGCGGATGTACCACTGGCGAGACGTAACCACTTCGAGGGGCTTGTCGCCTTTTTCGTAGAAGTTCACGGGGTGCATCATCTTCTTGGGCTCGCCGTCGAGCAGGTCCCGGACTGCGAGGAGCTCCACTACGGCTTCCTTCGCACTGAAGACGGTCTTGCCGGCAATGGCGGCGAACGCCTCACGGCCGATGTCGGTGGTGATCCACTCCGGGGTCTCGCCGATGATCCGGCCGTCCCTGCCCACGATGGCGCGGGTGGGCAGCTGCAGCTCACGCCACCAGGTGACGTCGGTCAGGTCGCCGAAAGTACACACCATGGCGATGCCCGAGCCCTTGTCCGCCTTCGCGAGCGGATGGGCCTTGACTTCGACCTCAACGCCGAAGACGGGGGACGTGACCTTCTTGCCGAACAGCGGCTGGTAGCGCTCGTCGTCGGGGTTGGCCACGAGGGCGGCGCAGGCTGCCAGCAGTTCAGGACGGGTGGTCTCGATGTAGATCTTTTCGCCGTCCTCGGTGAAGAACGGGTAGCGGTAGTACGCCCCGGCCACCTCGCGGTCCTCGAGTTCAGCCTGGGCGACAGCGGTCCGGAACGTGACGTCCCAGAGGGTGGGGGCCTCGGCCATATACGCGTCGGCTGCGGCGAGGTTGGCCAGGAAAGCGCGCTGGGAGATGGCCCGGGACGTGTCGTCGATGGTGCGGTAAGTCAGGTTCCAGTCGACCGACAGGCCGAGGGTCTGGAAGAGGTTCTCGAAGACTTTCTCATCCTCGACGGCAAGCTCTTCACACAGCTCGATGAAGTTCCGGCGGGAGACGACGTCGAAGTCGCGCTGGTTCTTGGCGGGCTGGGCCGGCGGACGGTAGCCGGCGTCATAGGCGATAGCCGGGTCGCAGCGCACACCATAGTAATTCTGAACACGTCGTTCCGTGGGCAGGCCGTTGTCGTCCCAGCCCATCGGGTAGAAGACGTTCTTCCCGATCATGCGCTGGTAGCGCGCCAGGACGTCCGTCTGGGTGTAGGAGAACATGTGCCCCACGTGCAGCGACCCGGACGCCGTGGGTGGGGGAGTGTCGATCGAGTAGACCTGCTCCCGGGTGGTGTCGGGGTTGAACTTATAGGTCCCTTCGGCAAGCCAGCGCTGCGTGAGGGCAGCTTCGAGCCCTTCAAGGGCGGGCTTGTCCGGAACGTTGATAGGGGCGGTGGAGGGCGTGTCTGTACCCTGATGTGCTTCAGCCATCTGCCAATTGTTTCATGGTCTCTTCGTCCCGCGGCACGTTGGCCTGCAGTACCATGCCGCATATGGGCACATCGGCCGGCGTGAACCATGCCAGGGTGCTGCTGGCGTTCATGCAGCAGCCCAGGTAACGCCGATGCCGTTAGGGTTGGGATATGACTGACATTCCGCAGAACCGGGCCGCAGTAGTCACAGGCGCAAGTACTGGAATCGGCGAGGCGACGGTACGTGCCCTGCGGGCGGACGGCTGGACTGTTTTCGCCGTAGCGCGCCGCGCTGAACGGCTGGCGTCGCTGGAAGCGGAGACCGGAGCCGTCGGAATTCCCGCTGACATCGCCGACGATGAGGACGTTGCCGCCCTGCTGTCCCGTGTCAGTGAAGCAGGCGGTGTGGGCACCCTCATTAACATCGCAGGGGGAGCCAGGGGAGCCGACCCTGTGGGCGCTGCCAGTACCGAGGACTGGGAATGGATGTACCGGGTCAACGTCCTCGGCACCATGAAGCTCACCCGCGCCTTCCTGCCCATGCTGCGGTCCACCGGAGAAGGGACCGTGCTGAACCTGACGTCCACGGCCGCGCTGGCAGCCTACGAGGGCGGCGGGGGTTACAACGCTGCCAAATTTGCCCAGCATGCCCTGACCGGGGCGCTGCGGCTGGAGGAAGCCGAGCACAATGTCCGCGTGATCGAGGTGGCACCCGGGCTGGTCCAGACAGAGGAATTCGCCCTGAACCGGCTCGGCGACCGGCAGGCTGCGGAGAACGTGTACCAGGGAGTCGAGAAACCCCTGACCGCTGCCGACGTGGCGGACGTAGTGCGTTATGCCGTGAGCGCACCACACCACGTCAACCTGGACCAGATCGTGATCCGGCCGGTGGCGCAGGCCGCCAACCACAAATTGATCCGGAAGAGCTGATCAGGCGCCCGGAATGGCCAGCGTGGCAAGGACAGCCGCATGGTCCGTTCCTGCGACCTTATGCACCTCATAACCTGAGCTGCCCAGACCCGCACTGGTCACCAGGTGGTCGATGGTGATGCCGGGAAGCGGTTGCCCGTCCATCGGCCAGGTGGGCACAAGCCGTGAGCCTGAGGCAGCAGCCACGTCGATCATGCCGGCACCGTTTCCGGCTTGTCTTCGGGCCAGGATGTCCTGGAACTCGGCATCGTCGTACGTGGCGTTGAAATCACCGATCAGGAGCGTGTTACCAGCACGCTCCGCCACCCTGCCCACGGCTGCCAGATCCTTGCGCCACTGACTGACCCTGTCGTCCACCGGAGGAAACGCATGGACGGTGGTCACTTCAAGTACCGCCACGGATCCGTTGGCCCCAGCAGTCAGCCGCACCGTGGGCATCTTGAACGATGTGTCCGGGAGGAGTCCCACCAGCTCCAACGGATAGCGGGAGTACACCGCGTAGCCGCCGGCGTCGTCCGTGGGATCGCTGACCCGGACCGGCAACAGCGTGTCCAGGCCTTCCACCGAAAGCCTATCCTGAAGTCCCTGTGAGTGCTCCTGGATAGTGAGCAGCCCGACGCCGTTCTCCCTGACCAGCCGCACTATGCCAGCCGCGTCGGCCTGGCCGAACTCCGAGTTAATGTTCATGGCCTTCAGCTCAACCCTGGCGCCCTCCGATGCCTCCGCAGGGCGCGCTACATTGGGCGGGAAGAGCCAGAACACCTGGCAGACAAGCAGCACCCCTGTGAGGACCTGTTGCCACCGGCTCCTCCCCACGAAAGCCAGGAGCAGAGCCACCAAAGCAGGAATTGCCAGCCATGGCGTGAAGGACAGCAGCTGGACCACCAGGACAGGCCACTCGGCAGGCACAGCCCGGAAGAGGGACAGGGCCAACACCGGCACCGCGGCCAGGAGCGACAGCAACCTGAACAGGGCAGCAGTGCTCGGCTTTACCCTGCCGCGGGTGGAATCAGTCATGGGCTTGAGTCTGGGCAGATGCCGGCGGAGGTGTCACCGGCTGGGCTGGCCGCCCAAGGCGGGCCGGGTGGTGCTGCGGAATGGCGGTGGACGGCCCGGCGATAGTAGACTTGAAAGCGGCTATGACCCGGCTATCACCGGTGAGCTTCCGGAAGAACGCGCAGCCGGCCACCTAGTTGGCAGGCAGCGTCACTAGAACCGGACGGGTAAGCCCGTCACAGCAGTAATGAGCGGTCGGCGTGCAAACAGCCCCTCCCCGGGGCGGCTTGGGTGCCGGTAAGTGAGGTGGTACCGCGGTACGCGTGCAGTCGCAGGACGGCACGGGAGCCGTCCTCGCATCCTGAACGGAACTTCTTGTTCGCCAGCTCAACCCAGGATGTCGAGAATGACGTATTACCCCAAAGCCTCAGCTTCCCCTTCCGGCACGGCTTCGAGCCGTACTGGCGCCGGAGTGTCAGCCTCCGTGAAGTTCCCGGAGATCGAAGAGCGCATCCTGAAGTACTGGGACCAGGACGGCACGTTCCAGGCCAGCATCGACCAACGCAGCGCCGATGCCCCCGGTGGTGAACCGGGCAGCAACGAGTTCGTCTTCTACGACGGCCCTCCATTCGCTAATGGCCTGCCGCACTACGGACACCTGCTCACGGGCTACGCCAAAGACCTGGTGGGCCGCTACCAGACCCAGCGTGGTAAGCGCGTTGAACGCCGCTTCGGCTGGGACACCCACGGCCTGCCGGCCGAACTTGAGGCCATGAAACAGCTGGGCATGACCGATAAAACCCAGATCGAGGCCATGGGCATCGACAAGTTCAACGACGCCTGCCGCGCCTCCGTGATGAAGTACGCCGACGAATGGCGCAGCTATGTCACCCGCCAGGCGCGCTGGGTGGACTTCGACAACGACTACAAGACGCTCAATGTCGAATACATGGAGTCGGTGCTGTGGGCCTTTAAGCAGCTGCACGAAAAGGGTTTGACGTACAACGGCTACCGTGTGCTGCCGTACTGCTGGAAGGACGAGACGCCGCTGTCCAACCATGAACTCCGCATGGATGACGACGTCTACAAGAACCGCCAGGACCAGACCGTCACGGTCACCTTCCCCATCACAGCGGGGGAGTCTGAGCTGTCCCGGCAGCTCGCCGGTGTGCAGGCCCTCGCCTGGACCACGACGCCCTGGACGCTGCCCACCAACGCGGCGCTCGCCGTCGGGCCTTCCATCACCTATGCCGTCCTCCCGGCCGGACCCAACGGCATCAAGGCGGCGGCCGCGGAGGCGCCCGTCACGGGAAGCTTCCTGCTGGCGGCAGACCTGCTGGGCACCTATGCCAAAGATCTTGGCTATGACGACTTCGAGTCGGCCGAGGCGGCTGTCGTTTCCATCCACACGGGCACCGAGCTTGAGGGCCTGGTCTACGAGCCGCTCTGGCACGACTTCGCCGACACGGAGAAGTACGGCACCCAGAACGCGTGGCGGATCCTCGTGGCGGATTATGTCACCACCACTGACGGCACCGGCATCGTTCACCAGGCGCCTGCATACGGTGAAGACGACCAGAAGGTCTGCGAGGAGGCCGGCATCCCGGTAGTGCTGTCCGTGGACGAGGGCGCCAAGTTCCTGCCCCTGTTCATGCACGGTGATCTGCACGACATCGTCGGCCTCCACGTTTTCGAGGCGAACAAGCCGATCACCCAGGTGCTGCGCGCCCAGGGCCGCCTGGTCCGCCAGGCCAGCTACGAGCACAGCTACCCGCATTGCTGGCGCTGCCGCAACCCGCTGATCTACCGTGCGGTCTCCTCCTGGTATGTGGAAGTGACCAAGTTCAAGGACCGGATGTCCGAGCTGAACCAGGAGATCAACTGGATCCCCGGCAACGTCAAGGACGGACAGTTCGGCAAGTGGCTTGCCAACGCCCGCGACTGGTCCATCAGCCGCAACCGCTATTGGGGCAGCCCCATCCCCGTGTGGCAGTCCACGGACCCCGAATACCCGCGCACCGACGTCTACGGCTCCCTTGCTGAAATCGAGTCGGACTTTGGCCGCCTGCCGCTGAACAAGGACGGCGAAGTTGACCTGCACCGCCCCTTCATCGACGAACTGACCAGGCCCAACCCGGACGATCCCCGTACGCCGGCAGAGGGCCAGTCGGTCATGCGCAGGGTGGAGGACGTCCTGGATGTCTGGTTCGACTCCGGCTCCATGCCTTATGGCCAGGTCCACTATCCCTTCCAGAACGAAGCCTGGTTTGATACCCACAACCCGGCGGACTTCATCGTGGAGTACATCGGGCAGACCCGCGGCTGGTTCTACATGCTGCACATCCTCTCCACGGCCCTGTTCGACCGCCCGGCCTTCCGGAACGTCATCAGCCACGGCATCGTGCTGGGCTCCGACGGGCAGAAGATGTCCAAGAGCCTGCGCAACTACCCGGACGTTTCCGAGGTTTTGGACCGCGACGGCTCCGACGCCATGCGCTGGTTCCTGATGTCCAGCCCGATCCTGCGTGGCGGCAACCTGGTGGTCACCGAGCAGGGAATCCGCGACGGCGTCCGCCAGGTCATCCTGCCGCTCTGGAACGTGTACAGCTTCTTCACGCTGTATACCAACGCCGCTGACGGAGGTGCCGGCTATGAGGCGAAGCTCCGCTACGACGGCTACGCGGACACCTTGGACCAGTACCTGCTGGCCAACACCGGCGACCTGGTCCGCAACATGACAGCGCAGCTGGACAGCTACGACATTTCCGGCGCCTGCGACGAACTGCGCAGCTATCTGGACATGCTCACCAACTGGTACGTCCGCCGCAGCCGGCAGCGCTTCTTCGACGAGGACCAGGACGCTTTCGACGCGCTGTTTACAGCACTGGAGACGGTCTCCCGTGCAGCGGCTTCCCTGCTGCCCCTGGTCTCGGAGGAGATCTGGCGTGGCCTCACCGGCGGCCGCTCTGTCCACCTCGCCGATTGGCCTGACGCTGACCAGTTCCCGGCCAATGCCTCCTTGGTCGAGGCCATGGACCGCGTGCAGCAAATTTGCTCCACCGGATCCTCCCTCCGCAAGGCCGCCAACTTGCGCGTCCGGCTGCCGCTCCAGGAACTTACTGTTGTGGCACCCGGCGCGGATGCCCTGGGAGGCTTTGCCGCCGTCGTCGCCGACGAGCTCAACATCCGTTCCGTCCGCCTGCTGGACGCGGCCAGCGCCTCCCCGGAGGAGTTCGGCATCGAACAGAAACTCGTGGTCAACGCCCGGGCCGCCGGGCCGCGCCTGGGCAAAAACGTCCAGGTGGCCATTAAGGGTTCCAAGTCCGGTGATTGGTCCGTAGACGACGACGGCGTGGTCACCGCGGGCGGGCTCCAGTTGGAACCTCATGAATACACCCTGGAAACTGTGGTAGCCGAATCGGCCGCCGGCACTGGCTCCCGGGCTGCCGCGGTACTGCCGGGAGGCGGTTTTGTGGTTCTTAACACCGAGGTCACCCCCGAGCTTGAAGCCGAGGGGACAGCCCGCGATATGGTCCGCGCCATCCAGCAGGCACGCAAGGACGCCGGACTGAATGTCAGCGACCGCATCCGGACCAGCGTCACTGCCACGATGGATGTTGTCGACGCGTTGAAGACCCACGAAAACCTCGTAGTTACCGAAACCCTGACCCAGGAGCTTGGCTTGTACTCCAACGGCGACGGCACCGAACTGCAGATTTCAGTCGAAAAAGTGGAGGCCTAGGACATGAGCGACGAATTTTCCGTGGAAAGTGTCTACGCCGAGTTGCTCGGCCGTGCACCGGAAAACAAGATGGAACCGCGCCTGGCGCCGCTGTTCCGGGCCATGGATGTGTTGGGCGCGCCGAACAAAGCGTTCCCGATAATCCACGTGACAGGGACAAACGGCAAGACCTCCACGGCCCGGATGATCGAGGCAGGGCTGCGGGCGCACGGACTGAGCACAGGCCGCTACACGAGCCCCCACCTGTCGAAGGTCACGGAGCGGATCAGCATTGACGGACACCCCGTCCCGGATGAGACGTTCGTCCGGATCTGGGACGAGATCCGCCCCTACCTGCAGATCGTCGACGACGAACTCACGGCTGCCGGCGAGCCCCGGCTCACGTACTTCGAATGCCTCACCATCCTGGGCTTCGCGGTCTTTGCGGACCAGCCGGTCAACGTCGCCGTCATCGAGGTGGGCCTGGGCGGCATTACCGATGCCACCAACGTAGGGGACGGGCTGGTCTCAGTGGTCACGCCTATTTCATTGGACCACACGGACCTGCTCGGGGACACCACGGAAGACATTGCCTACGAGAAGGCCGGCATCATCAAGCCAGGTGGTTACCTCATCAGCGCTGCGCAGCCGGTGGATGCTGCCCAGGTGCTGCTCGAAAAGGCCAAAGACGTGGCTGTCCCGTTCCGGTTCGAAGGCGTGGAGTTCGGCGTGGAATCCCGGACCGTGGCTGTGGGCGGGCAGGTGGTCAGCATCCAGGGCATCGCAGGCCGGTACCCGGACGTGCTGGTTCCGCTGCACGGCGCCCACCAGGCCCAGAACGCGGCCGTGGCGGTGGCAGCGCTCGAGGCGTTCTTCGGTGGCGAAAAGGAACTCGACGCCGAGGTGCTGCAGGAGGCGTTTGCCAGTGTCACCTCGCCTGGCCGCCTCGAGGTTGTCCGGACCGCGCCCACCATTATCGTGGACGCAGCACACAACCCGGACGGCATCAGGGTCTCCGCCGAAGCGATCCAGGAGGCGTTCAGCTTCACCAAGCTGGTGCCGGTGGTGGGCGTGCTCAAGGAAAAGGACGCCGAAGAGATCCTGCGCCAGCTCAAGGAGTCGCTGGGAGACCTGGCCGAGGAATACTGCTTCACCCAGTCCAACTCCCCGCGTGCCGTGCCCGCCGCGGAGCTTGCCGAACTTGCCGCTGAAATGGGCTTCGGAGAGGACAACATCCACATTGCGGAGAAGCTGGACGACGCCCTGGAGTGGGCCGTCGAACGTGCGGAAGCCAATGACGACCTCTCCGGCGGAGTCCTGGTCACAGGGTCCATCACCCTGGTCGCGGAAGCACGGATCCTGCTCGGAAAGACGGAGGCCTAGGGCATGGCCAAGCTGACCAAGGCTCAGCGTGACTGGCGTCCGGGGATGCCCAAGAAGCGCCGTTCCACCAAAGTGATGTTCGCTTCCACAGTCCTCCTGCTTGAGGCGTTCGTCGTCTTCTTCGCCACGCTGGCTGTTTTCGGGCTCAGGCGCGGTGAGTTCCCGCCGGCCCTGATCCTTGGTATCGGCATTGGCCTGAGCGTCCTCATGATCCTCGCCTGCGCTGTGCTGTCGAAGCCCTGGGGCGTGGGCCTGGGATGGATCCTGCAGATTGTCCTGATCCTCACCGGCATTGTTGAACCAATGATGTTCCTGGTGGGCGCGTTGTTCGGGCTGGCGTGGTGGTACGGAATCCGTACAGGCATCAGGATTGACTCCGAGGCCGCCCAGCGGGAACGCGAGCAGGCGGAATGGAATGCTGCGCACCCGGAGGCGCAGGCCCCGTAGTATTGTCCCGAAACCCCCACCAACGCATTGGAGCAGCTGTGAGCATTGAGCGCACCCTAGTTTTGATCAAGCCCGACGGCGTGGCCCGCAACCTGAGCGGCGCCATCCTTAGCCGCATCGAGGCAAAGGGTTACACCTTGGCCGAGCTGAAGAAAGTGGATGCGACCCGCGAACTCCTGGAGCAGCACTACGAAGAGCACGCAGGCAAGCCCTTCTACGAGCCGCTCGTCGAGTTCATGCTCAGCGGCCCGGTTGTGGCCGCGATCTTCGAGGGCCACCGGGTCATTGAGGGCTTCCGCGCCCTCGCCGGAACCACAGACCCCACCACCGCAGCGCCCGGAACCATCCGCGGCGACTTCGGCCGTGACTGGGGACAGAAGGTGCAGCAGAACCTGGTCCACGGATCGGACTCCACGGACTCCGCGGAGCGCGAAATCAAGATCTGGTTCTAGCACTTACATCCACCACTAGGCGCGAACTGGCACGTAATACCCTCAATTCCGAGTTTTGCGGGTATTACGTGCCAGTTCGCGCTTCTTGTGGTGTGGGACTAGAAACCGGAGGTGCCAGCAAACACCTGGATGAAGGCGAAGAAGATCGTGGCGATGACGGCTACGTACAGCAAGGCCGTGATGATCCAGCCGGAGTCACTGAGGATGCGCGCGGCGCGGGCCGGGACGGGGATAGCGCCTTGGGCGACGTTCCTGACGGTCACCCAGACGAACAGCGGGATCATGACCGCCCACACAATCATGCAGAACGGGCACAGGATGTGGATCGAGTACAGCGCCTGGGACCACAGCCACACCACGAACGCGAAGCCCAGGGTCACGCCGGCCTGGAGTCCCAGCCAATACCAGCGGGCGAAGGTGGCCCCGGACAGCAACGCCATGCCTACGGTGATGATCACGGCGAACGCCACAATGCCAATGAACATGTTGGGGAACCCGAAGAGCGAACTCTGCCACGTCTTCATCACGTCGCCACAGGAGATCCATGGGTTCACGTCGCAGACCGTCACATGGTTCGGGTCCTTGAGGACCTCAAGCTTTTCCAGGACCAGCGTTCCGGAGGCCAGCCAGCCGATGACTCCCGTGATGAGCATCAGCCAGCCCATGGAGCGGCTACGCGTCATGGGCGGAACGGCTCGGGCCGACGCGGAAACCGCTCCTGCTCTGGGCGCCGCTGCCGGGCTGCCGGTGCCGCTGACGGGGGAGATACTGGGCATGGTTGTTGGCGTCCTTCGCATCGGGTGCTCCTTGCCCCGATTGTAGCGCCGGCGGCTGGAAGCGGTACGCAGCTCTGCCTTCCGCCTGCTGACTCAACCCATTGCTTCCGCCGCGTTTGTGCCGGGATGTGAGAGAATAATCGTGGCTGGAGGCTGATCCACATTCGGACTCCGGTCCGGTGGCTTGTTCCCAAGACCGCCAATGATGAGCAGGGCAGGCTTCGGATTCTCTGATCCGGCTTCCCGCAATTCCATTGGTCGGCACCTGGTTGTGGCACGTAGAACAACGGGTTTTCAGGACATAGTCACCGGCTCCCACGGGCTGCCGCACCCCACTGCCGGTGCGAACCTGGGAGTATCCACTTGACTTCTGTCAACGCCTGCGGGTTTTGACAATATGTGCCCCAATGGGTGCCGGATGTGGCGGTACGTCAGGGGCAGGAGTGTTGCCACATATGGAAAATGAACTAGTGCCAGCCGTTAACGACGATGCAGCGGCCGCTGAAGCGCCGAAGAAGGCCGTCAGGACGCGGCGGAAGGCCGCCCCGAAGACCGTTGACGCCGTAACGGCGGAAGCCGCCACGGAAGCGCTGCCAGCCGCGGACGGCATTGCCGAAACCATCGCCACGGAAGCCCCGGGCCAGGAAGACATCTCTCCGGAACCCAAGGCGCCAGTCCGTCGCACGCGCACGCGAAAGAAAGCTGACCCCGCAGAGCCACTGCCGGCCTTCGCTGAAGGCGCTGAAGAGGCCCTCCCGGAGAACCCTGTCCTTCCGGAGAGCGAAGCCCGGCCTGCTGCCCCTGAGGCCACTGCCGAAAGCACCATCCCCGAGGCCGAGACAAAGCCCGTCCGGCGGCGCCGCGTTGCGACCCGCAAGGCATCGGCTCCTGAGACCGCTGCCGCCAGTGAGCCAGCAGCCCCTGAAGCCGAAGCCGCTCCCGACGCTGTGGCTGAGGCAGCGCCATCGGTCCAGTCAGGAGAAGCACAGGAAGCCGCAGCCGTTCCGGCACCGGATGCGGACGCCGAGGAAGCAGCTGCGGCCGGGCCTGCCAGCCCCTTCGGGTCGCTCTTCCTGGAGCCGGGCCAGGCGACGTCGGTGCTGTTCCAGGCCCCTGACCTGAGCACAGTGGTACGACCCGCACCCGCCCCGGCCGCCGCTGACGAGGGGGACGAGGAGGACGCCGAGGACGGCGACGCCGATGACAGTGGCCGCCGGAGGCGCCGCAGCCGGGGCCGCCGCGGCCGCACCCGCACCGCTGGCCGGGACGTTGAGGGAGACGCCGACGGCGGGGCCGAAGACAGCCAGGACGGCGACGACGCCGACGAAGAGTCAGCCGGCCAGACCGAAGAGGGTGTGACGTCCCGCCGCCGTCGCCGTCGCCGCCGGGGTGACCAGGATCTTGAACTTACCGGAGGCGGGGATGACGATCCGCCCAATACGGTTACCCGTGTCCGCGCACCGCGGGCCGCGAGCGAACCTGCGGTCAACAACCGGGTAACCAGCGTCAAGGGCTCCACCAGGCTTGAGGCCAAAAAGCAGCGCCGCCGTGAATCCCGCGACACCGGACGCCGCCGCACCGTCATCACCGAGGCGGAGTTCCTGGCACGGCGTGAGTCCGTTGACCGGCAGATGATCGTCCGCCAGCGCGACGACAGAATCCAGATCGCGGTCCTCGAGGACGGCGTCCTGGCTGAGCATTTTGTTTCCAAAACACAGCAGGACTCCCTCATCGGCAACGTCTACCTGGGCAAGGTCCAGAATGTCCTCCCCTCCATGGAGGCGGCGTTTGTCGACATCGGGCGCGGCCGCAACGCCGTACTGTACGCGGGCGAAGTGAACTGGGAAGCCGTCAACCTCGAAGGCAAGCAGCGCCGAATCGAGAACGCGCTGAAGTCAGGCGATACCGTGCTGGTCCAGGTCACCAAGGATCCCGTCGGCCACAAGGGCGCGCGGCTGACCAGCCAGATCTCCCTTCCTGGCCGCTACCTGGTGTACGTGCCAGGCGGCTCCATGACTGGCATCTCGCGCAAGCTGCCCGACGTCGAACGCAACCGACTTAAGCGCATCCTTAAGGACCGCCTGCCGGAGCACGCCGGGGTCATTGTCCGGACGGCAGCGGAAGGAGCCTCCGAGGAGGAGCTTACGCACGACATCAACCGGCTGCGGGCGCAGTGGGAGGGTATTGAAAACCAGTCCACTTCCACCAAGATCCTGGCCCCGGAGCTGCTCTACGGCGAACCGGACCTCACCATCAAGGTGGTCCGCGACGTCTTCAACGAGGACTTCTCCAAGCTGATCGTCTCCGGTGAAGAGGCCTGGGACACCATCGAGGCCTACGTCACATATGTTGCCCCGGACCTGGTGGGCCGCCTTGAAAAGTGGACCAAGGACCAGGACATCTTCGGCGCATGGCGGATTGACGAGCAGATCCACAAGGCGTTGGAGCGCAAGGTCTTCCTGCCATCCGGCGGCTCCCTGGTGATCGACCGTACCGAAGCCATGACTGTGGTGGACGTCAACACCGGCAAGTTCACGGGCAGCGGCGGAAACCTCGAGGAGACCGTCACCAAGAACAACCTTGAAGCGGCCGAGGAAGTTGTCCGCCAGCTCCGGCTCCGGGACATCGGCGGCATCATCGTCATTGACTTCATCGACATGGTCCTGGAATCCAACCGGGACCTGGTCCTGCGCCGCATGGTGGAGTGCCTCGGCCGCGACCGCACCAAGCACCAGGTGGCCGAAGTCACCTCGCTGGGACTCGTCCAGATGACGCGCAAGCGCATGGGCACAGGACTCCTCGAGGTCTTCGGAGAACAGTGCGAAACCTGCGCAGGCCGGGGAATCGTCACACATGACGATCCCGTGGAACACCGTCGCGCCAACATCGTTGCCGCTGAGCACCACGTTCAGCGCTCGGATAGCCAGCGCTTCGACAGCCGGCCCGATAACCGCCAGGACAACCAGCGAACGGATAACCAGCGGACCGACAGCCAGCCTGGCGGCCGGACCGACCGCAAACGCCGCCGCGGCAGGGCAGGGCAGCCCCTGGATGTTGCCCAGGCCGCGCCGGTGCAGATCCACACGGTCCACCCGGACCCGAATGATGCCGAGCGACACGCAAAGGCTGAGGCCACCAGGGCGGCGCTTGCCAACATCGCGGCAGCAGCACACGCGGCCCACCTCCATGACGACGAGGTGGCTCACGCTTCCGCGGGTGCCCAGGCCCCTGCAACCCAGGAACGCGCAACGCCGGCACCCGCAACGCAATCACCTGCACAGGCAACCCCGTCGCCGGCAACGGGGCGGCACGATGCTGACGCATCAGGCCGCCCGGCCGCCGTGCTGACCTTCGGAGGCGAACAGGTAGTTCTGCCGTTCGTTGAGCACGCGGGGGACCAGCCGCAGCAACCTGCGCTGACTCTGGACAGGCTGGCCGAGGCGTTTGCCCACCTGGGCGAGCCAGCTCCTGAAGCCGAACGTTCCCGGACAGAGCGACCCGTGACTGAGCCCCGGCAGGGCGAGCGTCCTGCCCCTGAGCAGCCCGCTGTGGAGGAAAAGGACTACTCCGACCACACGGCCGAGCAGTCCCGTACGCGCCGCCCGCGGCGCAACCGTAGTGCCAGCCGTGCGCAGGGCGCTGCCAACGCCACATCCGTGGAACACCATGAGGCAACGCAGGCGGCGCCGGCAGCTCAGTCGCACACCGCCAAAGCTCCGGAGCCGGAGGCTGCGAAGGCCTCAACTGAAAAGCCCGCTGCAGCTGACGCCCCGATCATCCTGGGCGTAGGGGTTCCGGCCTCAGAGCTCTGACAAGCAGAGCTTCGACCAAGCCTGAGACCGGCCACGATGCCCGGGCGTGCCTGTAATTTACAGGCTGCGTCCGGGCAATCGGCGTTAACGCGTACTTCAGCGTTAGGCTGGGGGACTGACACGGGGTGCCGGGCAGAGAGCCGGCTGAGATCCACACCCGTTGAACCTGTCCGGCTAGCACCGGCGAAGGGATGTCTTCTTTGGCTTCAACATCAGTCCTGCCCCCAGCGACGGCCAGCACATGTGCCACCGGTGCCTCATCGACGGCCCGAGGCTCAGGTGCCTCACAGCCGGTTGCTTTGCCGTCCACCGCGGCGGGCACCCTGCGCGATGTTCCCCGCGTGCTGTCCATTGCGGGATCAGACCCCTCCGGCGGCGCTGGGATCCAGGCCGACCTGAAGAGCATCGCGGCGCACGGCGGCTACGGCATGGCCGCCATCACCGCCCTCACCGTCCAAAACACGCAGGGTGTCCGGGCGGTGCACGTCCCGCCGGCCGACTTCCTGGCCCAGCAGCTGGACGCCATCAGCGACGACATCACCATCGACGCCGTAAAAATCGGTATGCTCGGCGACTCCGAGGTGATAGCCGCAGTCCGCAACTGGCTTGAAAAGGTGCGTCCCGGCGTCGTCGTCCTTGACCCCGTCATGGTGGCGACCAGCGGGGACCGGCTCCTGCAGGAGTCGGCGGAGGCGGCGCTTCGCGCGCTCCTGCCGCTGGCGGACCTGATCACGCCCAACCTGGCGGAACTCGCCATGCTCCTGAATGAACCGGAAACGGACAACTGGCCGGACGCCCTGGAGCAGGGGCGCCGGCTGGCGGCGGCTACGGGTTCCACCGTCCTGGTCAAGGGCGGCCATCTCGACGGCGGCGCCTGCCCGGATGCGCTGGTCAACACCGGGGGAGTGCTTTCCGAGGAAGTGGTGGTGTTGCAGGGGGACCGCGTCCCCACACGGAACAGCCACGGCACGGGCTGCTCGCTGTCCTCGGCTATGGCAACCACGCAGGCCCGGTTGGAGGACTGGGAAGCGTCCCTGCGGCAGGTGAAGCCGTGGCTGGCCGCCGCGCTGCAAAACTCCGGACAGCTGGAAGTGGGATCGGGTAACGGCCCTATCCACCACTTCCACCATTTGCAGCCCTCCCCGGCCACCGGCGGAACCCCTGGATTTGCCGAAATCCTCTGGAGTGAGGCGCAGCCGGACCTTGAGGCCATCTACGGACTGGAGTTTATCCGGGACCTGGTGTCCGGCAGCCTGGATGAGAAGCAGTTCGGCTACTACCTCGCGCAGGACGCCATCTACCTCAACGGCTACTCCCGGGTGTTAGCCCGTGCAAGCGCGCTGGCCCCCACCGAAGCCGGGCAGTTGTTCTGGGCCCGGTCCGCCCAGCAGTGCCTCGAGGTCGAGTCTGAACTGCACCGCAACTGGCTAAGCACCCGCACCGTGGAGCGGGGGCTGGGCCCTGTCACCAAGTCCTATGTGGACCATCTGACGGCTGCGTCAACCTCGGGGAGCTATGCCGTGCTCGTGGCGGCTGTCCTTCCGTGCTTCTGGCTGTACGCCGAGGTTGGCAAAACGCTTCATGCCCAGTTCCTGGCTTCCGGGGCGCCAGTAAACCACCCTTACGCCACCTGGCTGCGGACGTACGCAGATGAGGACTTCGCCGCCGCTACCCGCCAGGCCGTCTCCATGGCGGACGAGGCCGGGCGCAGTGGCTCCGACGCCGAGCGTGCGGCGATGATCTTGGCGTTCCGGCAGTCGTGCCGTTTCGAGGTCGAATTCTTCGACGCGCCGCGCCACCACGCCTGATCGCCTCCGGCGGTGACAGCCGGTAGGATAGTCAGGCACGGTTCCGGCTGTCAGTGTTGTGCGTGCTTGTGCTGCCTATCACAGACAATGCGCCGGAACCAGCCTCATTTGCGGCCGAAGGCAAAATTAGCGTATTCTAGATCTTCGGTGCTTACGCCAACACTTGGGTTATGACCCCGGGAGCAGGCCACTTGGACAACGGGTGGAGATTGTTTTTGGGATAGCTCACGGATTCCCCGCGGATCCACGGCGTTGAGGCACAGCGGGAGCCCAGCCAAAAATGGACCCAGGTTCCGCACGCAAATTTAGTAATAGACGTCGAGAGAAGTGAGTTCCCAAGTGGTGTACGCGATTGTCCGCGCAGGCGGCCGCCAAGAGAAGGTTTCCGTTGGAGACTTCGTTACCCTGAACCGCGTCGCCGGTGGAGCTGGCAGCACCATTGAGCTGCCCGCACTGCTCCTGGTGGACGGTGAGAAGGTCACCTCCGCAGCTGCGGACCTGGCCAAGGTAACTGTTACGGCTGAGATCCTCGAGGACCTTCGTGGTCCGAAGATCGTCATCCAGAAGTTCAAGAACAAGACCGGTTACAAGAAACGCCAGGGTCACCGTCAGGAACTGACCAAGGTCAAGATCACTGGTATCAAGTAACTACCGGTTACTGTTCAGGTTTTCAGCAGATTCCCAGAATTTAGAGGCAGGCATTTCAAATGGCACATAAAAAAGGCGCGAGCTCCACTCGCAACGGTCGTGACTCCAACGCCCAGTACCTCGGCGTCAAGCGCTTCGGCGGCCAGGTAGTCTCCGCCGGCGAGATCATCGTCCGCCAGCGTGGCACCCACTTCCACCCGGGCGCCGGCGTTGGCCGCGGCGGCGACGACACTCTGTTTGCCCTGACCCCGGGAGCCGTCGAATTCGGCACCCGTCGCGGTCGGCGCGTTGTCAACATCGTTGCTGCTGCAGCTGCAGAGTAACCAATAGTTCTGAAGCGGTGGAGCGGGCCATGTGGTCCGCTCCACTGTTCTTTTAACCGCATTACAATCGTCTTGGCGCCTGTGGGCGTCCAGGAAACAGCACTGAGGAGATCCACGTGGCCAGCTTTGTAGACCGGGTAGTACTGCACGTATCCGGCGGTAGCGGCGGCCACGGTTGTGTCTCCGTCCACCGTGAGAAGTTCAAGCCCCTGGGCGGGCCCGACGGCGGAAACGGCGGCGACGGCGGCAACGTCATCCTGCGCGTCGACCACCAGACCACCACATTGCTGGATTACCACCACGCCCCGCACCGCCATGCCACCAACGGCGGACCCGGCATGGGCGACTGGCGCGGCGGCAAGAACGGCGAGACCCTCATCCTTCCGGTCCCGGACGGCACGGTAGTCAAATCCAAGGACGGAACGGTCCTGGCCGACCTCGTCGGCGAAGGCACCGAATACACCGCGGCGGCCGGTGGGCTGGGCGGACTGGGAAACGCTGCCCTCTCGTCACAGAAGCGCCGCGCCCCGGGCTTCGCGCTCCTCGGTATCGAGGGCGAATCCAGCGACGTCGTGCTGGAGCTCAAGTCCATCGCGGACATCGCACTGGTGGGCTTTCCGTCTGCTGGCAAGTCCAGCCTCATTGCTGCCATGTCAGCCGCGCGGCCCAAGATCGCCGACTACCCCTTCACCACGCTGATCCCCAACCTGGGCGTTGTCCAGGCCGGAGACGTTCGCTTCACCATTGCCGACGTCCCCGGGCTGATCGAAGGTGCAAGCGAGGGCAAGGGCCTTGGCCACAACTTCCTGCGCCATGTGGAGCGCTGCGCCGCGCTGGTTCACGTTCTGGACTGCGGCACGCTCGAATCGGACCGTGATCCACTCTCTGACCTGGCCATCATCGAGGCGGAACTGGAGAAGTACGCCGTCGACATGAGCTATGCCGGCACGGATGGCGAGGTTGTCCCGCTGAACCACCGGCCGCGGCTGGTGGCGCTGAACAAGGTCGACCTGCCGGACGGCAAGGACATGGCAGAGTTCGTCCGCCCCGAGCTGGAATCCCGCGGATACCGGGTTTTCGAGATCTCCGCCACGAGCCATGAAGGCCTGCGCCAGCTCGGCTTCGCCATGGGTGAGATCGTCCAGGCCGCCCGGGACACACTTGCCGCTGCCCCGCCAAAGGTCCAGCCGCCGGTACTGCGCCCCCGCGCGGTCAACGAATCCGGGTTCAAGATCCGCCGCGAGGAAAAGAACCTCGAACCGCTGTTCCGCGTCCTGGGAGAAAAGCCCGTGCGCTGGGTCAAGCAGACGGACTTCACCAACGAGGAAGCCATTGGTTACTTGGCAGACCGCCTGGCCAAGCTCGGCGTCGAAAACGAACTGTTCAAGCAGGGCGCCATGCCGGGCGACACAGTGGTGATCGGTGAGGACGACGGCGTGGTCTTCGATTGGGAACCCACCATGATGGCCGGGGCCGAGCTGCTGGCTTCGCCCCGCGGCACCGATGTCCGCTTTGCAGATATCGGCGACCGTCCCACCCGTGGCCAGAAGCGCGACGAGCAGCAGGAACGCAAGGATGCCAAAGCCGCCGCCCGCGCCGAGCTCGAAGCCGAGCGCAAAGCCGGCATCTGGACCGAATCCGTCAGCAGCCGCCGGGTCGCCAAGCCGCTCAAGGAGAGTGGACTGGGCGCAGAAGATGACGAGTAGCACCATCGCTGCGGAGCCGGGGGACCGGACCGCGGACAGAAGCGTGCTTTCCGGGGCCCGCAGGATTGTTGTCAAGGTGGGGTCGTCGTCGCTGACCAGCATCAAGGGCGGCATCTCTGAGGAAGCACTCACCGCCCTCGCTGACGCCCTGGCTGCTAAACGGAACGCCGGCACGGAGATTATTCTGGTGTCGTCCGGAGCCATCGCGGCAGGCTTGGCCCCGCTGGGACTGGCCAAGCGGCCGCGCGACCTCGCCACCCAGCAGGCCGCAGCCAGTGTGGGTCAGGGTCTGCTGATGGCACGCTACACCCAGGCTTTCGGTGCCCACGGGGTGACGGTCAGTCAGGTGCTGCTGACCGCCGATGACCTGATGCGCCGGAGCCAGCACACCAATGCCTTTCGTGCCCTGGACCGGCTCCTAAATCTCGGAGTGGTTCCGGTAGTGAATGAAAACGACACGGTGGCAACCCACGAGATCCGGTTCGGCGATAACGACCGTCTGGCCGCTTTGGTTGCCCACCTGGTCCGGGCAGACGCACTGGTGCTGCTGTCCGACGTCGACTCCCTCTACGACGGTCCGCCGTCGCACGGTGCCAAGCGGATCCCGCTCGTGGAAGGACCGCACGACCTCGACGGCGTGTCTATCGGCAAGGCTGGAAAGGCTGGCGTCGGCACGGGCGGGATGGTGACCAAGGTAGAGGCGGCGACCATCGCGGCCGGATCCGGCATCCATGCCCTGGTGACCTCCACCGCCAACGCGGCCGCAGCGCTGGCAGGCGAAGACGTGGGCACCTGGTTCGCAGTGAACGGTGCCCGGAAGCCCGTCCGGCTGCTCTGGCTGGCGCACCTCGCCTCGGTACACGGCCGCCTTGTCCTCGACGACGGCGCCGTCAAGGCAGTGCGACACCGCCGCACCTCGCTGCTCCCCGCCGGTATTTCCGCAGTGGACGGCGACTTTGAAGCGGGCGACGCCGTCGAAATCGTCAGTGCCGACGGCACCGTCATTGCGCGGGGCCTCGTGAACTACTCGGCGGCCGAACTTCCCCAAATGCTGGGCCGGTCAACCAGGGAACTGGGCAAGGCCCTGGGCCGCGGGTATGACCGTGAAGTTGTTCACGTTGACGATCTTGTGCTGGTCTGAGCCCCCTTCTCGCCTAAACTTGGATCATGACTGAGGCACTGACCCACAACACCGCTGCGATTTCCGGGGACACCACTGCTGTTCCTGCTTCTCCGGAGACAGGCGCCACCCCGGAGTCAAACGTTCCGGAATCAGCAGTGCAGCTCTCAGCCGGTGACGTCGAGGCTGCCGTCCACGCCATCGCTGACCGCTCCCGGCACGCCGGCCGCCGGATGGCGAGGGCCAACCGTGCCTGGAAGGACCGCGGCCTCCGCGCCATCGGCGCCGCGTTGCTGGAGCGGAAGAGCCTCATCCTGGCGGCGAATGCCAAGGACATTGCTGCCGGCAAGGCCAATGGCACGTCTGTGGCCTTGCTTGACCGGCTCACCTTGACCGAAAGCCGCATCGCCGGACTTGTGACTGCCCTTGACAGCCTGGCCAACCTGCCCGACCCCGTGGGCAACGTGGTCCGCGGCCAGACGCTCCCCAACGGCCTGCGGCTGCGCCAGGTGAACGTGCCCATGGGCGTGGTGGCCGCTATCTACGAAGCCCGTCCCAACGTGACTGTGGACATCGCCGGCCTGGCCCTCAAGAGCGGGAACGCCGTCATCCTTCGCGGAGGTTCTGCCGCGGCCGCAACCAATGAAGCCCTGGTCCATGTGCTTCGCGAAGCGTTGGATTCTGTCGGGCTCCCGTCGGACGCCGTGCAGACGGTGGACCAGTACGGCCGCGAAGGCGCCACCGCCCTGATGCGTGCCCGCGGACGTGTGGACGTCCTGATTCCCCGCGGCGGACGTGAACTCATCCAGACAGTGGTCAACAACTCCGCCGTTCCCGTCATCGAGACAGGCGAGGGAAACGTCCATATTTTCATCGACGAATCTGCCAGCGAGGAGATGGCGGTGGAGATCCTGCTGAACGCCAAGACCCAGCGCCCCAGCGTCTGCAACACCGTGGAGACCCTGCTGATCCACTCGCGGTCCACCGTGCTGCCTGCCGTGGCCGCGGCCCTGCGCGACGCCGGCGTTACCCTGCACGCCGACGACCGGATCAGGGCCTCCCTGCCCTCTTCCATTCCGTCCGAGCCTGCGACTGACGAGGACTGGGGCACCGAGTACATGGATCTGGACCTGGCGGTGGCCATGGTGGACAGCCTCGACGAGGCCGTCCAGCACATCCGCACCTGGTCCACCGGGCATACCGAGGCCATCCTCACCAATGACCTGTCGAATGCCGAGCGTTTCATCGCCGAGGTGGATTCCGCGGCGGTCATCGTTAACGCCTCCACGCGCTTCACTGACGGCGGCGAGCTGGGCCTGGGCGCCGAGGTGGGAATCTCCACCCAGAAGCTGCATGCCCGGGGCCCGATGGGGCTGACTGAGCTCACTACCACCAAGTGGATCGTGCAGGGTGAGGGCCAGGTCCGCGGGTAGCGGCGCGGTAACATAGAACAGAAGTCCGGAACGGCGGGATGATCCGCCGTCATATCCTTTTGAGCCCTAGGGGAGAAAATGCTGCTCCAGCAGATCGCCACGTCCATTGTCGCCGCAGGCGAAGCAGAACATGAGGAACTCGCTCCGCTGTGGGCCGCGCCGTGGGTCTTTGGGGTATCCATTTTCGCTATCCTGCTGGTCCTGATGTTCATCACCTGGTCCTACTCCAACGTGGGCAACCGCCACTCAGCCACGGACGAGCACGCCGACCCGCACCGCCAGCACCCCAACAAGCACGATCACGGGCAGGGCCACTAACATTTCCCGCATTCTGCACCACAGCGGTGCCCAGGGCCGGCTGCGGCTGGGCGTGATGGGTGGGACTTTTGATCCGATCCATCACGGCCACCTGGTTGCGGCCAGTGAAGTGGCCGCCAAGTTCGGCCTGGACGAAGTGGTCTTTGTCCCCACGGGGCAACCATGGCAAAAAACGCATAAGCACGTCAGCGAGCCTGAGCACCGGTATCTGATGACGGTGATTGCCACGGCGTCCAACCCCCGCTTCACGGTGAGCCGGGTGGATGTGGACCGTCCCGGTCCAACGTATACCATTGATACTTTGCGTGACCTTCGGAACCAGCGTCCGGACGCGGATCTGTTCTTCATTACCGGCGCCGACGCGCTGGCCCAGATCCTGTCATGGAAGGACATCGACGAGCTGTGGTCTCTGGCGCATTTTGTCGGGGTGACCAGGCCCGGGCATGTGCTTGACGGCATGGGCCGAAAGGACGTCAGCCTCCTTGAGGTGCCGGCTATGGCCATCTCCTCCTCGGACTGCCGCGCAAGGGTGGCAGAGAACAACCCGGTCTGGTACCTCGTACCGGACGGTGTGGTTCAATACATCGCCAAATATGGACTGTACGCCGAAGGGGCTGCCCCCGACGACGCACCAACTACCGAAACAGACGAACCAGCCAGTACTGAATGAGTTCTCAATGAGTCAGGAACAGCCCCCCGTCCGCAGCCGCCGTGAACTTCGGCAGGCTAGAGATGAGCAGCAGGCCACCGGGTCCGCAGGTCCGGGCCTGGTTTCGCCTGCCTCAAAACAACCCGCAGACTCCGGGCCGGGACAGACGCAGGCGCAGCGTTCGTCGCAGATCCGCGCCCGGGACCGGGCTGCGCTCCGTGCCATCAAGGACCTTGAGGAAAAAGAGGGACAGCTCGCGGCGGGGGGACCACCCACACGCAGGCAGTTGCGCCTTCAGCAGCTCAAGGAACAGGCCGTCACATCGGCAAACCCCGTCGTTCCGCCGGCAAGCCAGGCCGCAGCCCCTGAGAAAGAGAACAGTCCTCAGGACACCACTGCGCAGGGCACCAGTGCGCAGGACGCTATTGCGCAAGGCGGCCCCGCACCGGCAGCGCAGGCAGAGGGCGCCGCGTCGGGAATAACGCGCCGTGAGGCATCATCGGAAGGCTCCGGCCTCCCTGATGGCATCAGCGTGGAGCAAGCGTTGGCAGCGCGTGCCCTGATCGCCGAGCAGGCCAAGAACCAGCTCGCCAAGATGGAGCATATTGCCTCACTCGATCCGGAAGCGGTGGATCCGGAGATACTCGCGGAACAGATCGCGCTGGCAGAGCGGGCCGCTGTCCTGAACCGCCGCGCGAGGGCCAAGCAGAAGCTGGCCGAGCAAGCAGTCACACCTGCGGCCCCGCAGGCTCCGCGGCCGGAGTCCGCGCCGCGGCCCGGTCCGTCGACAGCCAGTAACCTGGCCATGGTCACGCCATTGGAGTTCGTGCAAGTGCCGGGTGTGGACCGCCCGGTCATGAAGCCGCCGTCGACTTCCTATGTCCCTGTTGTCACGACCCCCGGGCCCAAGATCCAGCCCTCGAGCGGGAAGGGCCGCAAGCCCGCCACGGGTTCCAGGCCTTCGGCCACCGGCCCCGCTGCAGAAGCCGCCACGGGCCGTTCCATGGTCATTGCCCGCGCTGAGGCCGCTGCCCGCGCAGCCGCCCAGCCTAAGCCCGTTGTTCCCACCGCAGCCGTGCCGCCCGAGGGTCAATCGGAAGACCTGTTTGATGACCTTCCCCGCATCCCCGCCCGCTCCGCGTACGGACTGGAACCGCTGGACGCTGCTACTGCCGGCCTTGCCCGCGCGAAGCGCATGCGGCTCGTGCAATTTGGCGTCCTGGCCTTCGGCATCATCGCACTCATTTCCGGCGTCATCCTGATCATCAGCGGCCTATCGCGTTGATCAGGCCGAGCCAACACCAAAAATCTTTCAGATAACCACAAGGAGTTCCATGACTGCATCAGATTCATCCATCGCCACAGCCCGCCAGGCCGCCAAGGCCGCCGCGGACAAGATCGCCCAGGACATCGTTGCCCTGGACGTCAGCGAACGCCTCGCGCTGGCCGACGTCTTCCTCATTGCTTCAGCACCGAGCGAACGCCAGGTCAACGCCATTGTGGATGGCATTGAAGAGGAACTTTCAAAGCAGGACCTACGCCCCGTACGCCGCGAGGGCCGTTCGGGCGGGCGCTGGGTACTCCTGGACTACTCGGACATCGTCATTCACGTCCAGCACGAGGAGGACCGTGTTTTCTACGCCCTGGAGCGTCTATGGAAGGACTGCCCGGTGGTGGACCTGCAGCTGGGTGACGACGCGTCAGCCAAGGCTGTAGCCTCATCCGACGCGGAGTAAATCACCCCCTGCAGCGAATATGCCCGATTTGGAATTTTCGGAATTGCTGTTCTAAGATATTTGAGTTGCCCGGGGAGGACCGCGGAGCAACGAAGGTCCGGGGCTGTGGCGCAGCTGGTAGCGCACCTGCATGGCATGCAGGGGGTCAGGGGTTCGAGTCCCCTCAGCTCCACCGGATGATCCGCCGGAATCGAAAGATTCCGGCGGATTTTTTGTTGGCGGAAGGAGCCGCTCGCTCCGGGGTTCGTGACAGCACCCTGGAGCGGCGAACAGCATGCAGAATCCGCCGTGGGACAACCAGCCCCGATTGGCGTCGCAGCCGAATCTCCATTAAGCTGATCAGGTTGCTTCCGGCGGCTGGAATTACCGGAGAACAAAAGTATGGGGCTGTGGCGCAGCTGGTAGCGCACCTGCATGGCATGCAGGGGGTCAGGGGTTCGAGTCCCCTCAGCTCCACCAAACGGAATCGAATATCAACGACAAGAGCCACCCGGCTGGGTGGCTCTTGTCGTTGATGGCCGTTGCCCCTAGAGCCAGTCCGTCAGGCGCAGCGGCGGCTCGGTACCGCCGGGTCGTTGTACCAGGACCTGGTTGACGCCCGTTATGCCGGACTCGAAACCCAGTGCGCTGGCCGCCATGTACAGCCGCCAGATCCGGGCACGCGCAAGGCTGGTGAGCTCAACGGCCTCATCCCAGTTGTCCTCCAACCGCCGCACCCACGCCCGCAGGGTCAGCGCGTAGTGCCTGCGCAGTGCCTCGACGTCCAGGACCTCCAGGCCGCCGGACTCCAGCGCGGTAACCATATCGCCCAGGCTGATCATCTCGCCGTCGGGAAAGACGTAACGCGGAATGAACGAATCCGGGTCATCGCTGGTAGGGCCGGCATTCCAGGAAATGGCGTGGTTGAGCAGGCGCCCGCCAGGCTTAAGCAGGCTGTGCAGCCGCGCGACGTAATGGGGCGTGTGCTCACGGCCTACGTGCTCGGACATCCCGATGGAGCTGATGGCGTCGAACGGACCATCTTCCACATCGCGGTAGTCCTGGATGCGGATGTCGATGCTCTCCGTCAGGCCGGCGTCGGCAGCCCGTTTGCGGGCCAGCACCGCCTGCTCAGTGGACAGCGTGACTCCAACCACTTCGACGCCGTATCGCTGGGCGGCGTGCAGGGCAAAACTGCCCCAGCCGCAGCCGACGTCCAGCACCCGCATCCCCGGCTTTAGCCCCAGTTTGCGGCAGACCAGGTCCAGTTTTCTTTCCTGTGCGGCGTCCAGACCAGCCGGAAGGCCGCCGGCTTCGCTGCCGGTGCGGACGACGTCGTCCTTGCCCTCTTGGCCGTCTGTCCAGACTGCGCAGGAGTAGACCATCGACGGTCCCAGCACCAGGGCGTAAAAGTCGTTGCCAACGTCGTAATGGTGCGAGATCGCGGCGGCGTCCCGGCTCTTGGAGTGGCGCAGGCCGTGGCGGTGGATGCGTGCTTCTTCCGTGGGAGGAGCTGGATTGGGACCTATTGCTCCGAGCCGGACGGCAGTCCTGAGCAGCGTCCACAGCTCGGCCGGGGTGAGTGGCTTGAACGGCCCCGGGTCCGCGAACTTCCCGGCCGAGCTCAGGGCACTGAAGGCGGCGAAGATGTCTCCCGGCGCCTCGATGTCCCCGGCAACGTAGGCGCGGCTCAGGCCCAGCTGGCCGGGCGACCAGAGGATCCGCCGCAGGGCCCGGCGGGACCGGAACTTAACGACGGGCGCGTCGGGCGGCCCCGCCTCCGAACCGTCCCACGCCACCAGCCTGAGGGGTATCTTCTCCGTCCCCAGGACGATGGCCAGCGCTTTGGCCAGATGAGATGCCGCACCCGTTCCCTTTGTCATGTTTGTTGCCTTCCTTCCGGCGCCTTTCCAATGTCCCGGCAGTGGAGCACTTCCCGCCGACCGGGTTCTTGGACACATTCCATGGGCCAACCCTACGACCGGACCCGTCCGCTGTCAGCGATTGGCACCGAATGCCTGCCGCGGCCAGTCGGGACCCGGGCCACCGCGATTATCATGGGGAGGTGAACGATCCAGGGCGGAGACCGCGCGTGGAGAACGGAACCACCGACGTCGTGGTCGTCGGTGCGGGCCAGGCGGGGCTCTCCGCCGCGTACCACCTGCGGCGCCGCGGGCTGACGTACAGGGTGTTCGACGCCGAAGAAGGTCCGGGAGGTGCCTGGCGGCACCGGTGGAAGAGCCTTCGGATGGCCACCGTCAACGGCATCAGCGACCTTCCGGGCATCGGCAAGCCCGATGTGGACCCCGCCGAGCCGAGTTCTGAATTCCTGACCCGCTACTTCGCCGGCTACGAGCAGGAACTCGGGCTGGCCGTCCGGCGGCCGGTCAAGGTCACCGCCGTCACGCGGGAAGATGCCGACCCGTCAGGCGGCTTGCTGGTCAGCACCTCCGAGGGGGACTGGTCGGCCAAAGCCGTCATCAATGCCACCGGAACGTGGACCCGGCCGTTCTGGCCCATCTACCCGGGGCAATTCACCTTCAGGGGCAGGCAGCTTCATGTGGCTGACTATGTCTCGGCTGACGAATTTACGGGGCAGCACGTCATCGTGGTGGGCGGAGGCATTTCCGCGGTGGGGCTGCTGGACGAGATCTCGCAGGTCACCACCACCAGTTGGTTCACCCGTCGGGAGCCCGAGTGGAGGGACGCCGAATTCGACGCCCAAGCCGGCCACAACGCCGTGGCCCTGGTCGAGGAACGCGTGCGGCAAGGACTGCCGCCGCAAAGCGTGGTGGCCGTGACCGGCCTGATCTGGACCCCCGCCCTTCGGGCGGCAGCACAACGCGGCGCGCTGGACCGTCGGCCCATGTTCACGTCCATAGAGCCCGACGGCGTCCGGCTCGCGGACGGCAGCCTGCATCCAGCGGACGTGATCCTGTGGGCAACGGGTTTCCGTGCGGAACTCGAACACCTTGCCCCGCTTCACCTGCGGGGACCCGGCGGCGGAATCGTGATGGACGGGACGCAGGTGGCCGCCGAGCCGCGTGTCCATCTTGTGGGCTACGGGCCGTCGTCGTCCACCATCGGCGCAAACCGGGCAGGCAGGGCTGCCGTGGCGGCCATCCTGAAGCTGCCGGGCATCCGGCCCCGGCTGGGGACGGTAAATTTGGCATAGGCGCACAGCAGGCTACAGGGACAGGCGGCAGGAACACGTTGGCACAGAACAGTCTTGAGGATGTCTTCGGAACACTCCGGCGGCGCCCTGACGTGGAAGCGCCCAACCTCCAGGCCTGGGACGCCACTGACAGGCTCCTGTTGGAGGCCGCCGCGGGCATCGTCACGCCGGAGAGCCAGGTAGCCGTGATCGGCGACCGCTACGGCGCCCTGACCCTGGGAGCCCTGAGGTCGCTCGGCATCCACAGAGTACGGGTCCACCAGGATCCCATCACGGGGGAGCGCGCCTTGCGGAACAATGCGGAAGCCCTGGGGCCGGGGGCAGGAGGGGCGTCGCTGCCCGGAGCTGGTGGGGACCGCGGATTCGCGCAGCTCCCGCTGGGGGAGGAGCTCCTGTCCGATGCGGACACCGTCCTCCTGCAACTGCCGAGGACGCTGGCGGAGCTCGAGGAGATCGCCGACGCCGTGGCACGCCATGCTGCCCCGGGCGCCGTGCTCCTGGCCGGCGGCCGGGTTAAGCACATGTCCCTGGGGATGAACGCGGTTCTGGAGCGGCATTTCCGGTCCGTCCAACCACAGCTTGCCCGGCAGAAGTCCCGCATCATCCTGGCACGGGATGCAAAGGCATCCCCGGCTCCCGAACCGGGACCCGCCGTCGAGCACATCGCAGAGCTGAACCTGGACGTCGCCGCCCACGGCGCCGCCTTCGCAGGTCCGAGGCTGGACATCGGAACCCGGTTCCTGCTCACCTTCCTGGCCGAGATGCCCGCAGCGCGGCACGCAATCGACCTCGGCTGCGGCACCGGGATCCTGGCCGCCATGTATGCCCGGCACAACCCAGGCTCGGCCGTAACAGCCACTGACCAGTCAGCTGCCGCCGTCGCGTCTGCCTTGGCTACGGCGCGGGCAAACGGCCTCGCGGACCGGATCGCCGTCCTGCAGGATGATGCCATGAGTACGTTGCCGGCGGGAAGCGCTGACCTGATCCTGCTGAACCCGCCGTTCCACTTGGGCGCCAGCGTCCATGCCGGCGCGGGCATCAAGCTGTTCGAGGCAGCCGCCAGGGTCCTGGCTCCCGGCGGTGAACTGTGGACCGTCTTCAACCGGCACCTGCATTACCTTCCGTCGCTGGACAGCCTGGTTGGACCCACCACCGTGAAGGGACAAAACCCGAAGTTCACGGTGGCGGTCAGCAGGAGGCGGCCGGTGCCGTAGGCGGCGTCGCCCGCGCCGCGCCGTCACCATTGGGCCGTCAATAGCACGTATGGGCGTCCGCCAGGGGGTAACGTACGATGCAAACATCACTAGAATGTGGCCAAAAGACGTTTAGGGGAAACCGTGTCCGAGATCCGCCAGCCCTCGCCGAGGCGCGGAACCAACCTGCCCAGGATGGGGGACTTTAACCTTACGGTGATCCTTGACGCCATCCGCAGGTCCTCCGGCGGACTGAGCCGGGTGGAACTCGCCCAGATTGTGGGCCTTTCACCCCAGACCATCTCCAACATCTCACGGCGGCTGCTGGACCAGCACCTCATCGTGGAGGCCGGCAAGGAAGGCAGCGGCCCGGGGAAACCGCGCACCATCCTCCGCCTCAACCCGTCAGGCATGTACGCCATTGGCGTTCACCTGGACCCCGCAGTGACAACGTTTGCGGTCCTGGACCTGGTGGGTGCGGTAGTGCAGCATTCAAGGATCAAGACGCCCGGCGGGAATGATCCCTCCGCCGTCATATCCACCATTGCCACCGAGATCGAGCAACTCGTCTTGGATTCCGGGGTGGATACGGCGAAGATCGCCGGAGTGGGCATCGCTGCTCCCGGCCCTATCGACCTGGACAACGGGACCATCGTTGAGCCTCCGCTGATGCCGGGCTGGGGCCGGGTCGAACTACGCAACGCGCTGAAGCAAGCCACCGGGTACTCAGTCCTGGTGGACAAGGACGTCACCAGCGCCGCCGTCGCCGAAACTTGGGCCGGCGGACCCAGCGGTGCCGGCAGCTTCGTCTTCATGTACATGGGAACCGGCATCGGTTGCGGCATCGTACTCAATGATGAGGTAATCCGCGGCACGTCTGGAAACGCCGGCGAGATCGGCCATATTGTGGTGGACCCGGACGGGCCGGCCTGCGACTGCGGCCAGCGTGGCTGCGTGAAGTCATCCGCCATTCCCCAGGTACTGGTAGCCGAAGCAGAAGCGGCAGGCATTCTGGAGGGCACCCGGCCGGACGACAGCGGCGCCGAAGTGCAGAAGAGTTTTTCCAGGCTGTGGGACCTTGCCGACGAAGGCGACGCCCGGGCGCTCGCCATTATCGACAAGTCCGTGGTGCTGGTGGCCCGGGCCGTATCAGTGGTGACCAACACCCTGGATGTGGAACGCGTTGTTTTCGGCGGACCGTTCTGGACCAGGATGTCCCAGCGCTTCCTGGAGCAGGTGCCAGCCCTTTTGGAGGCGAACAGCGCCGCCCGCCTGATCCACCCCATCGAGGTGGTCGGAACGGGAGTTGGTGAGGACGTCGGCGCCGTGGGTGCGGCCTGCCTGGTCCTCGAACATATGCTGGCCCCACGGGCCCAGCGACTCCTCTTGGAAAGCTGATCCGGCGGCGCCTTGCCTGCGGCAAAGGGCCCCTCTAGCATTTTGATATCGCCGCGGCTGGGGCCCGCAGACAACCGGGACTGCAGCCATTTACTGAATGGAGCACCATGGGCCGCCGGGTACTGACAATCACGTCCCTCATCGCCTCAGCAGCATTTGCGTTGGCTGGCTGTTCCCGGGGCGCTCCGGCGGGGGAGGTCAAGTCACTGAAGGTGGTCTATCAGAAGACGGATTCCTTCACTGCGCTGGACGCCATGTTCCAGTCGGCCAAGCAGGAGTTCGAGGCCGCCCACCAGGGCGTCACTGTTGAATTGCAGCCCATCCAGGCGAACGACGACGACTACGGCACCAAGCTTGCCCTGTCCCTCCGTTCCCCGGCCACGGCACCGGATGTCTTCTATGAAGACACTTTCAAGGTCCGTTCCGACGTCGACGCCGGATACCTGCTGAATCTGGACAGCTACCTGAAGGATTGGAAGGACTGGGACGCCTTCGATGAAGGCGCCAAGGCTGCCGGCCTGGGCGACGACGGCGGGACCTACGCGGTCCCGGTAGGCACCGACACCAGGGCGATCTGGTACAACAAGAAAGTTCTGGCCGCCGCCGGAGTCAGGCTGCCGTGGCAGCCACGCACGTGGCAGGACATCCTGGACACGGCCAGGAAAATCAAGGCCAGCGATCCCTCAGAGGTGCCGTTCAACCTCTACGCCGGTAAAGCCACCGGCGAGGGCACCGTGATGCAGAGCTTCTACGAGCTCCTTTACGGGACAGGCTCTGAGCTGTACGACGCCGACGCCAAGAAGTGGGTGGTGGGCTCTGCCGGCTTCACGGACTCGCTGGCCTTCCTCAAAACCCTCTACGACGAGAAGCTGTCTGTGTCGCCATCAGAGGCCCTCGATGCGAACGTGTGGAAAAAGGTGTTCGGGGAATGGCTCCCGCAGGGGAAGATGGGCGCCACCGTGGAAGGCTCCTACGCGCCGACGTTCTGGCAGGAAGGCGGGAGCTACGAATGGCCCGCTTACGGGGAGGACATGGGGGTAGCGCCCTTCCCCACGCAGAAGGGGCAGGCACCCGGCGGAGTTAGCATGTCTGGTGGCTGGACCCTGGCGGTCGGTTCATCGACGAAGGCCCCGGATCTGGCCTTTGACTTCCTGAGCGAGGCCCTGAACCAGAAGAATTCCCTGGCGTTTAACATCGCAAGCTCGCAGATTGCCGTCCGGTCCGATGTTGCGTCCGATCCCGGCTACCAGGCGGCTAACCCCTTCGTGAAGGACGTGTCAAAGCTCGTGTCCATCACGCATTACCGGCCGGCAACCAGTGACTACCCACGGATCTCCGCCGCCATCCAGGAGGCTACGGAAGCAGTGATTACCGGCAGCCAGTCCCCGGAACAGGCAGCCGCCGGTTATGACGCGGCCGTTAAGGGCCTCGTGGGTGACCACAAGACTGTCCGAAAGTAGCGCGTGACGGTCCTTCGCCCCCGGGCCGCCAGTCCCACCCTGCGTACCCAACCCCGCGTGCGGCGTTGGGTACGCCTTCTGCCTGTTGGTCCTGCCGTTGTCCTGTTGCTGGTCTTCCTGGCCGGTCCCGTCCTTTGGGCATTCCACGCGTCCTTTACGAACGCCGCGCTGACAGGGCGCAACGCCCGAAGCCCGGGCTGGGTGGGACTGGAAAACTACGGCAGGCTGCTGGCGGACCCGGTCCTGCCGTTGTCCCTGGCACTCACCGTCCTCTTTGTGGGCGGCTCAGCCATCCTGGGGCAAAACATACTGGGACTCGTGATTGCCGTGCTGATGAGGCGCGCACGCCGGGGAGTCTTGGCCTTGGTCGGAACAGCCGTGGTGGCCGCCTGGGTGCTTCCGGAGATTGTGGCCGCCTTCGCGGCCTACGCCTATTTCAGCCGCGATGGGACCCTCAACCAATTGCTGGGCGGCATAGGACTGGGCCAGCCAGACTGGCTCTATTCGTTCCCCATGGTGGCCCTCATGCTCGCCAACATCTGGCGCGGCACTGCCTTTTCGATGCTGGTCTACCGCGCCGCCCTCAATGACGTCCCGGCCGAGGTCACGGAGGCAGCGCTGATGGACGGCGCCAGCGGCTGGCAGCGGCTGGCCTTCATCACCCTGCCAATGATCCGCGGCAGCATCGCTACCAACCTCATGCTCATCACGCTGCAGACCCTGGCGGTTTTCACCCTGATCTGGGTCATGACGGCCGGCGGCCCCTCGAATGCCAGTACAACGCTGCCGGTGCTGGCGTACCAGGAGGCCTTCAAGTTCGGTGACATTGGCTACGGCACGGCTGTGGCGTCGGTGCTGATCCTCATCGGCTTGGTGTTCGGCGCGGCCTACGTCCGGCTCCTCCGGGACACCAAGCCATGACGGCGGCGGCACGACCTTCCCTACGCACCCAAGGGCAGGCCCCGGCGGGACCGACCTCCCGGGCGCAGCGGCGTGCTAAGACTGCGGCTGACGTGGCCCTGCTTCTCATTGGCGCCTGCTTTGTGCTTCCGCTGCTGTGGCTGGTGCTGGCCTCCCTTGACACCGGTGCGGGACACCAGACACAGCTTCCCCACGAGGTATCACTGGACAACTTTGCCGCGGTGATGACTCCGGGCCTGCTTTTCCGGCCGCTCTGGAACAGTATGGTGCTGTCCGCGGGGACAGCGGCGGTCAATTTGGTCGCAGCCGTACTGGCTGCCTATCCGCTGTCCCGTTACCAGTCCAGGTTCAACCGGCCGTTTTTGTACACCATCCTGTTCGCGACATGCCTTCCCATCACGGCCATCATGGTGCCGGTGTACGGCATGTTCGTGCAGTTGAAACTGCTGGACTCCGTGCCTGCCACCATCTTCTTCATGGCCACCACCACGCTGCCCATGGCCATTTGGATGATGAAGAATTTCATGGATGCTGTTCCGGTGTCCCTTGAGGAGGCGGCCTGGGTGGATGGCGCCTCGAGCCTGTCCGCCCTTTGGGCGATTGTCTTGCCCCTCATGCGCCAGGGCTTGGGCGTGGTGTTCATCTTCGTGTTCATCCAGGCCTGGGGGAACTTCTTTGTTCCGTTCGTACTGCTGCTGTCCGAGGAAAGGCAACCGGCGGCGGTGTCTATCTTCAGCTTTTTCGGACAGCATGGGGCGGTGGCCTACGGTCAGCTCGCCGCCTTCTCCATCCTGTATTCAGTTCCGGTGCTGGCCCTCTACGTTATTCTGGCCAAGGGAGCGAGCAGCTCCTTCGCACTGTCCGGCGCAGTCAAGGGCTGAACATTTACAGCCGCTAATCGATATCCTCAACGATCACGCCGTAGGGAATGCTTTCGTCGAGGTGGGCCTGGTGACCGGTCGAGCCGATGTTGTACGTGATCCGGACCCCGTGCAGCTGATCGGCAGCAGACTGCTGCAGAACGGGCTTGATTGCGTTAATCAGTCTCTCGCTCTTGTCGGCCAGATAGTCCTGGTAACTTGCTGGAAGCTGAACCATGCCATCAATATAGTCCTGCACGGCAAGGACAACCACAGGTGCAGCGAACAATATTCTGCGCCGCCATGAAATACAGCGTAAAACTGCGTCTTAATTCGGCGGCCAACTTGAACGCCCTTCCTGTGGCTCCTAGAGTTCTATACAAGTTACCGAGGTAACGTGTCAGCGATCCTCCCTGCGGAGGGTGTGGGTGCCCCCATGTGGGCCTGACATTTGCTCACGGACAACTTCATTCCAGGCGTAACAGTCGCGGCTGCGTTCCTGTGGAGTTTTTCGTGTTCCCCAAACTCAATTCATTGCCGGAACCGCTGCCACAACTGGCACGTTTTTCCGGTAATGGCCCAAAGCCAAGGACGCAAATGTCACCGCCCAGCCTTATCGACACTCATCCGAACCTCTCCGACGCCGCCCCGGTGGCACTTTCCTACGAACTGTTCCCGCCCCGTTCTCCGGCCGCAGCAGAATCACTGTGGAATACGATCCGCGAACTGGAAACCACCGAACCCGACTATGTCTCCGTGACGTACGGTGCCAGTGGCTCTAACCGGGACACCGCCGTCGAACTCATCAACCGGCTCCTCATGGAGACAACCCTGCGGCCGCTGGCGCACCTGACCTGCGTCGGCAACACCCCAGAGGAACTGGCCGAGATCATCGGCGAACTGCTGGACACCGGTGTGCGGGGCATCCTGGCGCTCCGGGGCGACAAGCCCAAGGACGGGGCAGAGCCCGCCCCTGGGTCCCTGCGGTACGCCCAGGACCTTATTGAGCTCATCCGACGGGTCGAGCAGCGGCGTTCGGCGCTGCTGTGCGCTGGGAAGATCGCCGTGGGCGTGGCAGCCTATCCGACCCGCCACCCGGAGTCGCCCAGTGAGGCACACGACGTCGAGGTGCTCCTGGCCAAGCAGCGTTCAGGCGCCGACTTCGCCATCACCCAGGTGTTCTTCCACACGGAGCAGTACGCAGACCTCATCACGCGTGCCCGCCGCGCCGGTGTCACCATCCCCATCGTTCCGGGTGTCATGCCGCTCACGAGCCTTCGCCGCGTCACCAGGCTCGGCGAGCTTTCAGGCGTCGAGCCTGCGCCGGAACTCCTGGAGCGCCTCGCCGCCGCGGACAGCGACGCCGAACGCCTCCGGATCGGCGTCCGCGCCACAGTGGACCTGGCAAATGCGGCGCTTGAAGCGGGCGCCCCGGGCATCCACCTTTACACCTTCAACGAGCACCAGAGCGCGCTGGAGGTGCTGGACAAACTGGCGCTTCCGCGCCATTCACGCTCAGCGAGCCGCCGGAACGCCATCGCCCGGCGCCAGCTGGCCAGCTGACCCCGATCATTCACCAGACCATCCGCAGCTTTCCCCTATACTTCAAGGAATTTCCCATGACTGAACAGAACATTCCCGCTACGGCGTTTCCCGCCGCTTCGCTGCTCGGCTACCCACGCATCGGCCGCCGCCGCGAACTGAAGAAGGCCATTGAGGCGTACTGGGCCGGCAAGATCGACGCCGACGCCCTGGAAGCTGCAGCCCAGGAAATCCAGCTGGGCACGGCCAAGCGCCTCCAGGGCCTGGGTCTGACCGAGGCCGCGGCCGTTCCCGGCACGTTCTCCTACTATGACCAGGTGCTTGACGCCGCTGCCCACCTGGGTGCAGTCCCTGCCCGCTTCGGCAACCTCCTCAACGCCGAAGGCCAGCTGGACATCGATGGCTACTTCACCCTGGCCCGCGGCAACAAGGAACAGCAGCCGCTGGAAATGACGAAGTGGTTCGACACGAACTACCACTACCTTGTCCCGGAAATCGGCCCGGAAACCAACTTTGCGCTGACCTCCAACCGCATCGTCGAAGAATTCGAGTTCGCGCTGGCCAACGGCGTGGAAACCCGCCCGTACATCGTGGGTCCGGTCACGTTCCTGCTGCTGAGCAAGGCTTCCGACGACGCCCCCGCCGGCTTCAGCCCGCTGTCCCGCCTTGAGGATGTCCTCCCGGTCTACACCGCACTGCTTCAGAAACTGGCCGCCGCCGGTGCCAGCTGGGTCCAGCTGGACGAGCCTGCCCTGGTTGTTGACCAGGAAACGCCGGCCGCGGAGATCCAGGCCGCCGTGGCCCGCAGCTATGAGGTCCTCTCCTCGGCTGCCAGCCGTCCGCAGCTGTTCGTTTCCACCCCGTACGGTGCGCTGAACGAGCAGTTCAGCACTCTTGCCGCCTCCGGCATCGACGCCCTCCACATTGACGTCTTCAAGGGCGCTGTTCCTTCCGCCGCCGAGCTCGCTACCCTGGGCAGCAAGACCCTGGTGGCCGGTGTGGTGGACGGCCACAACATCTGGCGCAACGACCTGCAGGCCTCCGCGGACAAGATCGCCGAGCTGCAGAAGTCTGTGACCAAGCTGGCCATCAGCACGTCAACGTCCACCCAGCACGTCCCGCACGACGTCGAGGAAGAGGTCCAGCTTGCCGAGCAGCTCCGCAGCTGGCTGGCCTTCGCCGACCAGAAGGCCGTGGAAGTTGCCACCCTGGCAGGCCTCCTGACCGACGCGGCTGCTGTCCAGCCAGCCATCGACGAGGCCACCCGCATCATCGCTTCCCGCACAACCGCCGAAGGCGTCCAGCGCGCCGACGTCCGTGCCCGCACTGCGGCGCTGACCCCGGCCGACTTCAACCGCTCCGAGTACTCGGTCCGCGAAGCCGCCCAGGAAGAAGCACTGCACCTGCCGCCGCTGCCCACCACCACCATCGGATCGTTCCCGCAGACCTCCGAAATCCGTTCCGCGCGTGCCCGCAACAACAAGGGCGATCTGACCAACGAGCAGTATGAGCAGCTGATGAAGGATGAGATCAAGCGCGTTGTGGAGCTCCAGGAAGAGCTGGGCTACGACGTCCTGGTGCACGGCGAACCCGAGCGCAACGACATGGTCCAGTACTTCGCTGAGAACCTCGAAGGCTTCGACGTCACTGTCCACGGCTGGGTGCAGTCCTACGGCTCACGCTGCACCCGACCGTCCATCCTGTGGGGCGACGTTACCCGCAGCGCCCCCATCACGGTTGAGTGGGCCAAGTACGCCCAGTCCCTGACCAACAAGCCGATGAAGGGAATGCTCACCGGTCCGGTCACCATCCTGGCCTGGTCCTTCGTCCGCGATGACCAGCCGCTGGGCGAGACCGCCAACCAGGTTGGCCTGGCGCTGCGTGACGAGATCGCGGACCTCGAAGCCGCAGGCATCAAGGTCATTCAGGTGGACGAGCCCGCACTGCGCGAGCTCCTGCCCCTGCGCAAGGCCGACCAGGCTGCCTACCTGGACTGGTCAGTGAACTCGTTCCGGCTGTCCACCGCCGGCGCCGCCGACGCCACCCAGATCCACACCCACCTGTGCTACTCCGAATTCGGCGCCATCATCGACGCCATCGACGGACTGGACGCGGACGTGACCTCCATCGAGGCCGCACGCTCCCGCATGGAGGTCGTCCACGACCTCGAGTCCCATGGCTTCGGCCGTGGCGTCGGTCCGGGCGTCTACGACATCCACTCGCCGCGTGTTCCGGGCGAGCAGGAGGTCACTGAGCTGCTCAGCACTGCCGTCAAGCACGTCCCGTCCCGCCAGCTCTGGGTCAACCCGGACTGCGGCCTGAAGACCCGCGGCTACGCCGAGACCGAAGAGTCCCTGCGCAACCTCGTGAAGGCCACCAAGTCGGTCCGCGCCAGCCTGCTGGAAGCGGCCAAGTAACAGCACCAAATGTACGACGGCGGCCGGTCACCCAGGTGACCGGCCGCCGTCGGGCGTTAAAAGCTGTTGTCCGTCAGGATTCCCAGAGAATTTCGTCGTCCACCACGCCGTCTTCATCCGCCGAGGCGACCAGGACTTCGTCCGTGAAGTGGGAGCCAAGAGTGAAATCAAGGACGAAGTAGCGTTCGGGCTGGCCCGGGAAGATGCCCACGTGGCCAAGCTTAAGGGCTTTGAGGAACACGTCATTGGTGAGCTGGCTGCGGTCTTCCACGCCGAAGACTTTCTGCAGGTGTTCATCCTTCAGGGCGTTGCAGTGGAAGTGCAGGTATTCCTGCGGGCTGGTGCCTTCCTGCTCCAGTTCTTCGGCGATCATCTCGCGGACCTCGTCCACGAGTTCGGGCAGGTAGCGCAGCCGGTAATCCACCTTGTGCATGGCAGCTTCATCGAAGTGGTCATGCGCATTGATGTTGAGGTCGAGTTCCAGCGTATGGCCGCGGAGGTCATGCTTCGCGGCAATGTTGTGGTCCCTGCCATGGTTGAGTTCGATCTCACCAAAGTGCTGGCTCGCTACCTTGTTCATACCTTCAACATAGACCCGAACTGCGGTGCATTCCAGCATTCGGGACTAATTCCCCGCGGTCCCCAGCCCCGCCAGGGTTTCGGCCAGCAGGTCCACAAACAGCTGCACCCGCGCGGTTTTCGATTCGTTGATCAGGAGCGCGAAAACGTTGCGGGCCAGGCGGATCTCGGGGACATCAAGCACCACCACTCCGGCTGGCCGGTGCAGCAGGGCAAGCTCCGGCACGAGCGCGGCGCCCAGTCCGGCGGCGGCCATTTCCAGGCTGGCATGGAAATCGTCGCTGTAGGCCACCACGCGGGGATGCAGGTTGCAGCTGGCAAACAGCCGCTCGATCACCATGGCGTCGCTTGTCCCGGGATGGTGCATGATCCACGGCATCTCGGACAGATGGTCCGCGGCAACCTTGGCGTCGGTGCGGAATCCCCATCCCGCCGGAAGCACCACACGGAAGTTGTCGTCGCCGATCCACTGCCGATTGATGGCGTGCGGCCATGCCAGGCCCGACTGGCCGACCTGGAAGACCAGGGCAACGTCCAGCTCCCCGCCGGTGCGCAGCCCCTGGATGGTCTGCCCCGGCTCGGCCACGGAGACTCGCAGGTCGATGCCCAGGTCCTTCCACGCCGGGTTCTTCAGGATCCGGGGGAGGACGTAGGTGGCCAGGCTCGGAAAAATGCCCAGCCGCAATTCCTGGCTGCTGCCGTCGCGGGTCTTGTAGGCGGCCGCCATCAGCGCCTCGATGTCAGTGAGTACTTTGGATGCGTGCCTGGTCATCACCACTGCTGCTTCGGTGGGAACTACGCTGCGGGCCGAGCGCTTGAAGAGGACCACGCCCGTGTCCCGTTCCAGGGCGGACATCTGCTGCGACACGGCAGAAGCGGTATATCCCAGCCGGGCCGCGGCGGCCGAGAACGAGCCCAGCCGGGTGACCTCAAGGAGTGTCTTCAGATGTACGGGATTTACCAACGCTGTCCTTATGTTTGTTACCGGGTGCAGTTCCCCGGCCATTCTAAGGTCGTGGCTACCCCAGGGGCGGCGGGTATGGCTTTGTTGCTGTGGCTGGACGACTCGTGCGTGACGGCTTCGAAGGATTGGCCGCCCGCCACCCCGCGATGACCCGACCGCTGATTGAGAGCCTTTAGCCTAGGTTGTCCCGACAGTGACAGCAGTGGAAGTCCATGAGTAATGTGTCGTGGGTCTCCCAGATGAGTGAGTTGGCGCAGCCTGGCCGGGTACCCCACGGCCCCGTCGACGTCGACACTGCCGCCATGCCCGACGCCCTCGCCGAAGGAGGCCGCGGCCGCGCCTTGGCCAAGGCAGCCTTAGACGTCCTGCTTTACGAACGGCACAACGGCGCCAACCACTGGACACTCCGCAGAACACGCACGGCCAGCTAACGCCGGAACCAGTGCCGGCAAGCACTGTCATATGAGTCAGGGCAACTGCTACGTTTGTCAAACGAGCTCCGCCTGCTGGAGGGCCGGGAACCCGGTTATCTGGCCACGGTGGGGAGCATGGGGGAAATCAGGAAATGAAAAACAATCCCGCGGCGACGCGGACCGACTCCGGCCGGGATCGCCTCCCGGTCCCTCCCTGCCCTGCGCAGAATTGTGAACCGGTATTGAGCGACCGGAGTCACGCCGCCACGGAGCAAAAAACAACAGGCACAGTGAAAGAAGCATCATGACTCAGATCCATGTTCGACGCCTGCCCGGTCCTGATGACATCCCTCCGCTGGTCAAACAGATTCCGATTACGGTCCTCTTTATTGCGGCGCCGGTCATGATCGCTTCCATTTCGACCCTGGCGGTCGGCAGCTGGCCGGCGGTGATTTCCGGTGCCCTGTTGGTAATCGCGGCAACCGTACTGGCGGCCATCTTTTCCCGTCCAGACCTGTCGCGTTTTGTTGCCATCGTTCCTGCCGCTGATTTCCTCGCCGCGGGCTTGCTTCGTTACGGGACGGGTGAAAGCCGTTCGGTCTACGTGTCCCTCGCGCTCCTGCCTCTTTTGTGGGTCGCCGCGAACGAAGGACGCCGGTCTATTCTTTACGCCGTCCTGGGAGGAGCCTTAGCAATCCTGGTCCCGTTCGCCCTGAGCACCGGGACGGGTGACCACGCCGAGGAACTGCTCGGCGGTCTGTACAGCGTCATCTTCTATGCCATAGCGGCAGGGGTGGTGAACGAACTGGCAACCAGAGGCCGTCACCTGAAGGCCGCCAGCGCACAGGCGACAGCCTCGGCGGAGGAACTCAGCCGGGCGGCCCAGATCCAACGCTACCTCCTGCCCAAAGAGGCCGCCCTGCTTCCCGGGTATGAAACAGCAGGGGCGTGCATTCCCTCAAGGGCTGTGGGCGGTGACTTCTTTGACTGGTACGAAATCGACGGCGGCCTGGGTTTCACCCTCGGGGACGTGATGGGTAAAGGCGCAGGGGCGGGGATGATCGCTGCCACCACACGGGCCGTCATCCGCAGCGCCAAAAACAGCGAGGACCCCGCCACAGCGTTGAGGCTGACCTCGGATTGCCTCACCACCGAGCTAAGCCAGGCAGCGTCCTTCGCCACCGTCTTTCACGCACGCCTCCGTGCCGAGGACGGGCGGGTCCTGTTCTCCGATGCAGGCCATGGCCTGACGCTGCTTATCCGTGCAGACAGGACCTGGGAGAGGCTCGCCTCCCGGGAACTGCCCGTGGGGCTGCTGCCTGAGGCCACGTGGCACTCATTCGAGATTCGCCTCAATCCCGGAGACATGATCGTCAGCTTCAGCGACGGCGTACTGGACCTGTACGACGGCACCCTCACCGCCATCGACGAGGTCGCCCGGTTGGCCACCACGGCCACCTCGGCAAAAGACGTCGTCGAAGCCCTTCAAAAGCGTGCCTCTGGAACAACCAACCCTGATGACGTAACAATCCTCGCTGTCCGCAGAACAGCACAGCAGCCAGTTCCCCTCGGTCGCCGAGAAGAAAGCGAGCACACACCCGCATCCCTTGAACTGGCTGACGCACAGCCGACAAGATGAAAGGCCCAATCCAAAGAGTGCCTGGGCGTTTGTTGACTCAAGGTCTCTGGCCGTTCTGAGCGCGACCCGGTTGGTTGTTTCATTCTCGATGGGCTGATAGTCCTCCGCTTCGCGGGCCGAGTCCATCGTGGCGACGGCAGCTTCGCTGTAGCACCGTCGGATGTCTTTTGCTGAAGGGACAACTGAGGCTGGCCCTTTCGGGCCGGCCTCAGTTTCGAGAATGGGCCTCGCTTCGCTCGGGCTGTTGAAGCGTTTTTCTGCTTTTTGCTGCTGTCCTGCCGGATCGTACGTGCCCGCTCCTCCGGCTCAACCGTCCTGCGGACGGCTGCGCAGCTGATGAATGGTGTCCGGCGCTTCGCCTATTTCCTCGCACAATCCCTCCACTGCTTGCCCTTCGGGTTGCCCCGGCTCCGTCGGGCACAGCTACGCGATGCTCCGCCAAAGGCAACCTGTCAGCGATCGGGACGCCGGTCGAGCGGACCACCAATTACACGATGCTCGTGCACCTGCCGGACGGGTACAAGGCCGAGCAGATGCGTGATGCGCTGGCCGCGAAGATCAAGACGCTCCCCGAGGCGCCGCGGCAATCCCTGACCTGGGACCAGGGCATCGAGATGCAGGACGGGAAAACCGTGAAGATCGACACCGGCATCGAGATCTACTTCTGCGACCCGCACTCACCCTGGCACCGCGGCATCAACGACAACACCAATGGCCTGCTGCGGCATTATTTCCCCAAGGGAACGGACCTGAGCATCCACAGCGCCGCAGACCTCGACTGGGTCGCCCAGGAACTCAACGACCGGCCGCGCAAAAGACTAGAGTTCAGAAAACCGATCGAACTGATCGAAAACCTCCTGTTGCAATGACCGAATGAATCCGCCGGTCCTTTAGCCGACGCCTCGCCCAAGCCGCCAGGATGAGCGCAGGGGCTACTGACGGAACTCAACGAAGCAGCCTTCCGGCTTCAGCGATGCCTGGGTTGTAAGGACATGGCCTTAATGGAAGTCTTTACGCCATGCGCCTTTTCCGTAGGAGAGACCCGTCTGCTCCCGTGCACCCTATCTCTGCCTTTTGGGAATGGTGGATAAGCCAAGGCCACACGATCGATCCGCACCAGCAATCGCCCGCTCTGGAACAGCTGAGCCAAAAGGTTGCATCGATCCACCCCGACCTGACGTGGCATTTCGGCCCGGGCAGAAAGTCTAAACACCGACTCACGGTATCAGCGGGCGGAACCGCGGAAGTGCGCCCGACGGCCCAACGCTGGCTCCGCGCAGCGCCGCCGTCGGATGCGATCTGGGAGTTTCGTTCGAGTCAAGAGGCCGACCCGAACGCTCTCGGCACTGTCCTGGAAATCGCCGGGAGCAAGCTCGATCTGTCGAAAACGGAGTTCAGGATGGAGCCCGTGGAGCAGGAGCTACGGGTCCACGTTGGTGTCCACCACCCGGTGTTCCGGGACCTTCCGGAGCCCGCGCGGCTGCAAGTGACCTTCCTCGTTCTCGACTGGCTTCTCGGCGAGGATGACGTCGAGCGGTGGCTGGGCCAGGTTGAGGCACTAGAGACGGCTCCGGTTGGGTCCACAGACGACGACGGCCTGCTTCGTGCTGTCAAGTCGATCGCCGAGCAGCACGACCCGGACAAGTGGACTCTGTCCCACTGGGAAGACTCGAATGGCACGCCCGCATTTGCGAGCTTTCGTCGAGCTCTGCGTTGGATCGATCACCCGACTCTTGACGTACACCACAGCGTCCATGCTGCGTTCGCAGCGCAGCACAACGGACTTCCAGCGGACGGGGCCGCGCTCGACTCACTTCGAAGGCTCGAGGACGAGCTGGAATCGCTTATTGGCTCCCGTGGTCTGCTAGTAGGCCACGAGACCACCTCCGGCCGTCGAACGTTCCACGTCTACACCGACGGCGAAGACCAGAATGTCGCAGCAGGACTAGCCGACTGGGCACGCTCCCGCCAGCTCGCCATCGAACCCGCGCGTGACCCTGCTTGGCGCCGGGTGCGTCAGTTCACTGGTTGAGAAGCAACGAATCTACCGGCGACAGCTCTTAACTCCGCACGGGGCTACCCGAGCGCGCCCGCTGAGGGACCGGCTTGCGGACGCTTTGCAATGCCGGTGAACCAACCCCTATGGGGACGGGTGCTGCGAGGGCGTCGTTGCACAACTCGCCCGGAACTGTGGCGTTGATGAAGTGCGAGTTGGGTCATGATTGAGCGTGAAGACACTCATTGTTACCGCCCATCCTGATCCTGACTCGCTGACTCATGACATCGCTCGTCGGCTCGAGCAGGTGCTGCAGCCCGGGCATGTGGAGCTTGCTGATCTAGCAGCAGAAGGCTTTGATCCGAGGTTCACCCTCGCCGACCGGCACACATACCGGGTCGGGGGTGATTTCGCCCCCGACGTCGCTGCTGAGCAGCTGAGGCTCGACGGAGCTGCACACCTCGTGCTGGTGTTCCCCGTTTATTGGTGGTCAATGCCGGCCTTGCTCAAGGGCTGGATCGACCGCGTGTTCGTTAACGGCTGGGCGTTTGAAATCGCCGTCGAGGGCGGGATGAGCCGCAAGCTCGTGGAGCTGACGACGCACCTGGTGCCCGTTGCCGGTGATGATGCCGGCGTGTACGACCGGCACGGGTACGAACAAGCGCTGCGGACACAGATTGAGCACGGCATCATCGACTACTGCGGCAGCCAGCGCGGTGTCACGGCGTTCGTGTATGAGTCCGAGCGAGACGATGCTGCCGCCCGGGAGCAAGTCGTCCTCAGCGCCATCAACGAAGTCAGGCAGTCCATCAAGGAGTAGCGATTCGCCCTGCCGACCCGCATACAGCTTAAGTGCTTCTGTGTTTACCGGCCGCGCGCGAGTAGCCCGGAGCAGCGCGGCTTGTATGCAGTTTCGATGGTCGCGACGGTCGGAGGCGTGCGGTGAGGGATCTTTCACCGGGCAGCGTAGTCCACTGTGCCGCCAGGCTCCGTTGCTGCGGCTAAGCTCGTGCCGTGAGCATCGATGGAGGGACTGCGCAGGACCACTTTCGTGCAATGGTACGCGCGGAACTGGCACCGGAGTTGCGTCGTCTTGGCTTCCGTGGAAGCGGCGCGCAGTTCGAACTTCCGTCCGCCACTCATTGGTTATTGCTGGGTTTGCAGAGATCAATGTCCAGTACCGCGGATGAGGTGCGCTTCACGGTGAACCTTTCTGCAGTCGACCGCCAGGATTGGGCCACCAAGCGTGAGACGGAGAAGTGGATGGGCGTGCGGCCGAGCGCAAACGTCTTGGGTCCTGTCACGACGTCAAAGCGTTTGGGGATACTCCTGTGGGGAACCGACACCTGGTTTGCTATCCGACCGAACCTATCCACTAAAGACGTCGCCGTTGAGGTCGTGGACGCCATTAGAGACAAGGGCATCGCCTGGTTACGCGCCCAGGAGTCTGCCAATGACGCCCGCCCGTAAACCGATCCTTTAGCGGGCGGCGCGCTCCCGGAATAGGTGCACGCCTTCCACCTGATCCCGCTGCCGCGTGGCATGCCGCGGTGACCGCTGGCTGAGTCAGTGCTTATTGGCCGAGCTGATTCCTCGCCACCATTCGACGTCCCGAGCCGCGCTCTCAAGGCTGTCAATCGTAGCGAACGAGTGGCGAACGAACCGGTCCGGAAGCCGCACAGCGTGTTCAACCACGTAATGGGCCAACCCGTCCGGCCATACGAAATGGCCGTCGCTCAACTCCAGATTGCCGTTCTCTTTCCCACAGAATCGGCAGCGCGAGAACCCCATGTAGCTCCGCGCGATAAGCCCCATCTGCAAGTAGTAAGCGACGAAATCACGCTCCTCGGTATCCCAACTAGCGTCAACGAATTGCTCGGGAGAAGGCCATGACCGGTCTGTCTGGGGACCGTCCCAGTAGCCAATCAGAATCAGCTTCATGGACTGAACCATCACCACTCCCCACCATCGAAGATCGGCAGCGTGTTGCCACCGACTGCTCGCGCCCAATGTTACGGGGGAATGGGCAGACCCTCGAGGATGCTGCCACGCTGCTCGTTCAGTGGTCCTTGCTGGCGTGTCTCCCATTCCCTGATGCACAATTCCGGGTCGAAAGCGGCGGCGATAGAGCAAGCAGAGGCGCCCGAAAGCCGGTCGGGTACTGACACATCTGCAATTTGCCCGTGGCCGGGATGCTCTACTCGATCAGGCCGAACCACGGAGTGGGCATCGATCGGTCATCGGTGCGTGTTGCTACTGTTCAGATGGTGGGAAGAACTTGGGCGGGGTTTAGGAAAAAACGGACACCGCACGACGTGTGGTCAGACTGGAAGGCTGCGGATGAGGCGGGAGACCCCAGCCTTGCGACAGTTCTGGCCTCCGAGCTGCTGGAGCTGACGCCCGAGTCCTATTACAGCTGGTTTCAGGCCGGTCTGCTGTCCAAGGCCCTTGGCAACTGGCCGGAAAGCCTGGACCGCAACACGCGGGCGCTGAAACTATTTACTCCGAAGGATGCCGAGGAGTTCAACGGCGTCAATCCTGCTGCCTGGAACATGGGCATCGCATCAACAGCATTGGGTGATTGGTCCAAAGCCAGGGGTGCGTGGGGCGCCTACGGTCTGCATAGGTTTCAGACCGATGCCGGGCCCATCGACGTCGACTGCGGCATGGCTCCCATCCGGCTCAATCCCGACCAGCCCAGCCTCCCTCACCAGGTCCTGTTTTCGGTCGGGGAGACTGAGGTGGTCTGGTGCTGGCGCCGGAGTCCGGCCCATGCAATCATCGCGAGCGTTCCCCTGCCGGAGTCTGGCCATCGTTTCCGAGATACGGTCCTGCACGACGGGGAACCCAAAGGGACCCGGAGGCTCGATGGACAGGGGGTGTCGGTCTTCGACGAGCTGGGACGTCTTGAAGAATCCGGTCTTCCTACATGGCAGGCGCAGATAGTGGGTGCGACCGATGAGGATATCCAGGCGCTGTCGGACCTCCTCGGACAGCGGGGGCTCGGGCTCGACGATTGGTCTGGGATCCGGTTGATGTGCTCGAAGTGTTCGCACGGCGCACCCGAGGACGGACACGAACACATCCCCACCAAATCAGAGGATGCGATACGACTTGGACTTGCCGGCCACGAAGCCGACCTCGGCGGAGTTATTGACGGATGGCTGGCTGGCAGGCACGGCATCGACGTGCTCGCCCTCGACCTGCTCTGGTAGTCCGCACCCGTTCGGTCAGCCGATTCAGAGAGCTCGGCCCAGCTTCCGGATTTTTCGGCGGATGCAGCGGCGCGATAGCCTCTGGTGCTCCCCTGATGCGACGGCCCAATCAGCAACATGCGTTTAGGGATCCCCTTCCGGACATGTAGTAGACGTGCAGACGACTTTGGACGTTTGTGCAGACGACTTTGGAAAATAACAGGCCGAGTTTGAGGCAGACCTGATCCGGATGCGCACCCGCGAGGGCATGGCAGTCGCCAAGGCGAAGGGGCTACTGAATGGCAAGCAGCCAAAATTGTCCAAGACGCAGCGGAAGCATCTTCTGACACTGCACGATGCCGGTGAGTATACTCTGGCCGAACTGTTCAGGGTGTCACGGACGACTGTGTACGCGAGCTCCAAAGGCGCATCATCTGAAGTGCTAGGGGGCGCCACCAGCAAGCCTTTGCTGTACGCGAGAGCACCACAACCCAGCCCGGAAACCACGCGCTGGCTGAAGACTCCGGTTTTCGGCCTCGCTTAGCTAGCGCCCAGGTTGACTGCACGGACCTCGCTTCGCTCGGGCTGTAGAAGCGTTTTTCTGTTTTGGTTGCTGTCGTGACGGATTGTACGTGTCCGCTCCGGCCTGTCTAGCCCCTACCGGCAAACCTTGAGTCCGCGCCCGCACCCGTTCCCACCGGCTTGACAGACATAGAAGCGTCGGGGGAGAGGGGTGCTGGCCGGACACCATCACCGCCCCACCCACTACGAAAGGAACACCACCATGACCACCACGAAAGCCCACGAGCCTGTACCCAGAATGTCGATCCGTCGGGGCCCGGACCGCTAACCGGACCCCGACGGAATCCGTTGACAACATCATTGAGATCTCTTGGGATCAGGGCCAACAAGCCCCTGCGGCATGCCTGGTCTGAAAGGCCCGCTTCATTCTGGACAAGACATGGGATTGATCACCTCTTGAGGACGCTGGAGCTCCTTTGCGGGCGGGGGTGAGTGTCACGAGCAGGTGCGGCACTAGGCGCGACATGCCGTCTACAGCGCGACACGCTGGCGGTTAATTGTGGCTAAGTACTCCACAGGCTGTGGACTTCGTCCTCAAAATCGGCTGAAATCCGGACATTTTGACGGCCCGTGGCTGTGGATTAAAAGTGCATTAAATGACATACTTGTAATACATCATCTTGGGGTTCCGAAGAGGCGTCTGCACTACATGTAGTATTCAGATACAGCTTGAGCGGGACACCAGCGCAAGACATCAAACTGTAGACGGGCCGCATGGGCGGCATGCAGGCAAGGGCAGAATCGGACATGGACTCCAGTTCGGGACGGCCCGCCTCAGAAGAACGAAGATTCGATAAAGGGGACAGGGACCATGACCGTTACGGTTTACACAAAGCCGGCTTGTGTTCAGTGCAACGCAACGTACCGTGCGCTGGATAAAAAGGGCATCACGTACCAGAGCGTTGACATCTCACAGGACGCCGAGGCCCTGGACCGCCTGAAGGCATTGGGTTACATGCAGGCACCCGTCGTGGTTACTGACCAGGATCATTGGTCAGGCTTCCGTCCAGACAAGATCGAGGAACTGGCACTGTCTGCCGTATCCTCCGTGGCCTAAGGCCTCCCGTTTTCCTCCTTTCTGGCAACGTTCAATGCAGCTGAGGTGACTCCCGTGGCAGCACTAGCAGTGGCCGGAGCTTGCATCGCCGTGAACGGCGGCACTGCGGAGCCCGTCACCACGCAGAGCCAGCTGATCTACTTTTCCTCTACCTCCGAGAACACCAGCCGCTTCGTTGCGAAGCTTGGCTGCGAGTCGGCCCGGATCCCGCTCCACGCCAAGGATGCACCCCTTCTTGCCAGCAGGCCGTACGTGCTGGTGGTGCCGACGTATGGAGGCACCGGAGGAGAAGGATCGGTCCCCAGGCAGGTCATCCGTTTTCTGAACAATCCGCAGAACAGGAAACTGATTCGCGGCGTCATCGGTGCCGGCAACACAAACTTCGGGGACAACTACTGCATGGCGGGGGACATCATCGCCGCCAAATGCCAGGTCCCGCACCTCTATCGATTCGAACTTATGGGAACGCCGGAAGACGTCACCCGGGTCAACCAAGGATTGGACAAGTTTTGGACACGACTGTCTCAGACACAGAAGTAACCAGGGCCGAAGGCCAGGGCATCCGCGCCGCTGCCGAAAAGCTGGGCGCCGCCGTCGAGCAGCCCGAGATGCCGGCCGCCTACAAGGGGCTGGGTTATCACGAGCTCAACGCCATGCTTAACCTGTACGGCCCCAACGGTGAGATCCAGTTCGGAGCCGACCGCGAGGCCGCCCACCAGTACTTCCTGCAGCACGTGAACAACAACACTGTGTTCTTCCATGACCTGGAGGAGAAGCTTGATTACCTGGTGAAGAACCAGTACTACGAGCGCGAGACCCTCGACCAGTACACGATGAACTTCATCCGTGAGCTCTACAACCGCGCCTACAAGAAGAAGTTCCGCTTCGAGACCTTCCTGGGCGCCTTCAAGTTCTACACGTCCTACACACTGAAGACATTCGACGGCAAGCGTTTCCTGGAGCGCTACGAGGACCGCGTCTGCATGGTGGCCCTGCATCTGGCCCGCGGCGACGAGCAGCTGGCCCTGCAGATGGTTGACGAGATCATCGAAGGCCGCTTCCAGCCGGCCACACCCACCTTCCTGAACGCCGGCAAGAAGCAGCGCGGCGAGCTGGTTTCCTGCTTCCTGCTCCGCATCGAAGACAACATGGAGTCGATCGGCCGTTCCATCAACTCCGCGCTGCAGCTGTCCAAGCGCGGCGGCGGCGTGGCCTTCGCCCTGACCAACATCCGCGAAGTCGGCGCCCCGATCAAGCAGATCGAGAACCAGTCTTCCGGCGTCATCCCCGTGATGAAGCTCCTTGAGGACAGCTTCTCCTACGCTAACCAGCTCGGAGCCCGCCAGGGCGCCGGCGCTGTGTACCTGCACGCCCATCACCCGGACATCTACCGCTTCCTGGACACCAAGCGCGAGAACGCGGACGAGAAGATCCGCATCAAGACCCTCTCGCTGGGCGTCGTCATCCCGGACATCACGTTCGAGCTGGCCAAGAAGGACGAGGACATGTACCTCTTCTCGCCGTACGACGTCGAACGCGTCTACGGGATGCCGTTCTCTGACGTTTCGGTCACCGAGAAGTACTACGAGATGGTGGACGATTCCCGGATCAAGAAGACCAAGATCAAGGCGCGCGAGTTCTTCCAGACCCTCGCCGAGATTCAGTTCGAATCCGGTTACCCGTACATCATGTTCGAGGACACCGTGAACCGGGCCAACCCGATCGACGGCAAGATCATCATGTCCAACCTGTGCTCGGAGATCCTCCAGGTTTCCCAGCCCACCACGTACAACGATGACCTGTCCTACGCGGACACCGGCAAGGACATCTCCTGCAACCTGGGCTCGCTGAACATCGCCAAGACCATGGACTCACCCGACTTCGGCCTGACCATCGAGACTGCCATCCGGTCGCTCTCGGCTGTTTCGGACATGTCCAACATCACCTCTGTGCCTTCCATCGCCCGGGGTAACGACCAGAGCCACGCCATTGGCCTGGGCCAGATGAACCTGCACGGCTACCTGGCCCGCGAGCGGGTCCACTACGGCTCCGAAGAGGGCCTGGACTTTACCAACATTTACTTCTACTCGGTGGTTTACCACGCCATCCGTGCTTCCAATAAGCTGGCGATCCAGACCGGCCAGACGTTTGGCGGTTTCGAGAAGTCCAAGTACGCCTCGGGTGAGTTCTTCGACAAGTACACGGAGCAGGAATGGGTCCCGCAGACCGAGAAGGTCGCCGAGCTGTTCAAGAACATCCACATCCCCACGCAGGATGACTGGCGCGAGCTCAAGGCTTCCGTCATGGAGCACGGCATCTACAACCAGAACCTGCAGGCTGTGCCGCCGACGGGCTCGATCTCCTACATCAACAACTCCACCTCGTCGATCCACCCGGTGGCTTCCAAGATTGAGATCCGCAAGGAGGGCAAGCTCGGCCGCGTCTACTACCCGGCGCCGTACCTCACCAACGACAACCTGGAGTACTACCAGGACGCGTACGAGATCGGCTACGAGAAGGTCATCGACACCTACGCCGCGGCCACCCAGCACGTGGACCAGGGCCTGTCCCTGACGCTGTTCTTCAAGGACACGGCAACCACCCGTGACATCAACAAGGCGCAGATCTATGCCTGGAAGAAGGGCATCAAGACCGTTTACTACATCCGCCTCCGCCAGCTCGCGCTGGAAGGGACTGAGGTGGAGGGTTGCGTCTCCTGCATGTTGTAGCTTCAACTAAACCGTAACAGTACGACGGCGGGCGCCCGCCCGCCGTCGTACGCTTTAACTCAGAGAACCAACCCAACGTTTAGGGGATGACATGACCGAAAAGGTCAAGCTGCTCAGCCACGTCGAGGCCATCAACTGGAACCGCATCCAGGACGACAAGGACGTCGACGTCTGGAACCGCCTGGTCAACAACTTCTGGCTGCCGGAAAAGGTGCCGCTGTCCAACGACATCCAGTCGTGGGCCACCCTAACCCCGGACGAGCAGCAGCTCACCATGCGTGTGTTTACAGGCCTGACCCTCCTGGACACCATCCAGGGGACCGTGGGCGCCGTTTCGCTGATTCCGGACGCGCTGACCCCGCACGAAGAGGCCGTGTACACAAACATTGCCTTCATGGAGTCCGTGCACGCGAAGAGCTACTCCTCCATCTTCTCCACGCTGGCCTCCACCAAGGAGATCGACGAGGCGTTCCGCTGGTCCACCGAGAACGAGAACCTTCAGAAGAAGGCCCAAATCGTCATGGACTACTACCAGGGCGACGATCCGCTGAAGCGCAAGGTGGCCTCCACGCTGCTGGAGAGCTTCCTGTTCTACTCGGGCTTCTACCTGCCGATGTACTGGTCTTCACGCGCCAAGCTGACGAACACGGCTGACCTGATCCGCCTGATCATCCGCGACGAGGCCGTGCACGGCTACTACATCGGCTACAAGTTCCAGAAGGGCCTGGAGGGTCTTTCCGAGGAGCGCAAGCAGGAAATCAAGGACTACACGTTCGAGCTGCTCTTCGAGTTGTACGAAAACGAAGTCCAGTACACGCACGACCTTTATGACTCCGTCGGCCTGGCCGAGGATGTCAAGAAGTTCCTGCACTACAACGCCAACAAGGCCCTCATGAACCTGGGCTACGAGGCCATGTTCCCGGCGTCCGTCACCGACGTGAACCCGGCCATCCTGTCCGCGCTGTCGCCGAACGCTGACGAGAACCACGACTTCTTCTCAGGGTCGGGTTCCTCGTACGTTATTGGCAAGGCCGTCAACACCGAGGATGAGGACTGGGACTTCTAGTTCCACTCATCAACAGACGGAGAGCCATCACTCCTCAGGGACGATGAGCACTCCATAAGAGGCACAGATGACCCGGTTGCGACAGCAATCGCAACCGGGTTATCTGGAGCAGTATCTAAAGGCCGTTACCGTGGGAGATGGCACTTGTCGGAGGAGAGGCGGCCCTTAGCCGCTGGTGCAGGATCCAGTGCTGTGGTCGTAGCCGCCGGTGCCGTTCGCTTCCACGAAGTTGGTCTCGAGGTTGCAGGTTAGTCCGTCAGAGTAGGACAACACGTCTGAACCACCCACTTTGGCCACCTTGGGATCGAAGTAGATGACGCCGTCCGGAACCGCCACAGACGATGCGTACACGTAGACGTACTTGCGCGTGCCTTCGATGGTATACGAGCCGCCAGGGTAGCTGGTTGCATCCGAATACTCGCGTTCACCGCGGAACACCGCAATTCCGGCCGGGGTGAGAACTTCGATGCGTCGTTCTGTGAGTGACGTGCACGCGGTGACATCCGGCGTCGGCTCAGTGCACCCACCGGTGCTTGTCATCTCGGCTCCCTGGGTGCTGGCTGCATGGGCCGGCACTGCAACGACACTCATCACCGCTGCCGCGGCTGCCCCATAGACGGAAAGGCGAAGCAGGATTTTTGAGCGCATGAGATCAGTCCCCGAACTTGATAAGTGCGGCCCCAGCGGCCGCTAGCGTAGCCTAGCAGCACCTCACGGCAGAGCTCGTCCTGGACAGTCAGGCCTCGATATCTTCCAACACGTCGATGCCCTCGTCGACATGAACTGCGGTGCTCCGAGGCGGCCCAGTGGGTCAGTTCCGGCTGGGACGGTGTGAGGCTGCTGTGCCGGCCGTTCATGCAGGCGATCACCTTCGTGGCGATGCGGCCGGTGTCCATGACTTTCTGTTTCGCTCATCGGCTCCGCGACCCATCCATCCGATGCCAGTCGGGATCTGACGCAGGCCCGGTTGTCGATGATGTCTTCTGCTCGTCATCCTCGGACGTAGGCGCGGTAGCGGTGGTGGTCGCAGTAGGGGAGGGAGCCACCGCGGTAGGTGCAGGCGGTGTTGCAGTCGGTGCCGGCGTCGTCGTCGGTTCGGACGTCGCTGGAGCCGGCGTGTCCGCCGGGGCCTGTGTCGCCGCTGATGTGGCGGGCGTCGCCGAAGTGGCAGACGGCGGCTGAACGCTTGAAGGTGCCGTGGAGGGCGGAGCAGGCGCGGAAGTCGCAGCCACTATGTCGGCCATCGTGGGAGCGTCCACCGGCACGGGCTGGGCGATGGTTGGCAAAGCAGTGCCGATTGGATCCACAGCCACCGGCACATCGCCGTCGCCCGGAGCGGGCAGTGTGGGGGTTCCGCTCGCAGTGCCCGGGGGAGTGCTTGAAGTACTGGGCTGGGGCGTCGACCGGCCGTTTACGTAGGTAGGCCGCGTTCCCAACGTGGCTCGAGTGGCGTCCGTTGATCCGGGGGCATCCTGAGCGGTCGCCTCCTTGCCGAAAAAGGGCAGCTCGGTGGCTTGGCTGGCCGTGCCGACGGCAAGCAGTACGGCAAAGGCGCCAGTGACTACGGCCATCCGGTGACCCATCACGCGAACTGAAGCTGCTTTCCTCAGGACGGACTGGGGGTCGGAACGGAAGGCAGCAGGTATCTGAGGGCGCACTACTGTCGCTGGCTCCCTGTTCTGGGCTGCAGCCGGCGTGGCCTCAGTTTGCTTCTCGGCTGCCTCGCGTCGCGTCCTGACGCGTCGCGTTGCCTCGGGCGCGGTGATGTGCGCGGTTTCCGTGGCGGAGTTCCCGGTCAGCGCTACTACCGCAAGTGCTTCAGTTGAAGGAAGTGCTGCTTCCGCCTGGGGGGCTGTTTCCGGGGCAGGCGGTACTTCGAAGGCCGGGCGCCTGTTCCTGCTTCGTCGCAGTGGAGCGGAGGCTGGTTGCGTGGGAGCGGGCCCGGCGATTGGCGTGTCGGCTTCGGGGCTTATCGGGGTGAGTGGTGTGGTGACGAGTTGCGCAGCTTCTGCGCGGTGTCGACCGGCCCTGGAAGGGCGCGACTGATCCAGCGAACGGGACATGATGGATGCCTCTCAAACGCCTGCGGAGTTAGCTGTCGGGTTCGGAAGAGGTCAACCGGCCGGCACGTTAAGTGACGGCTTCACCCCTAGGGCCGCTGGGCAGCGGCCCGAAGACTGTGGGTCCCCCGTCTCTGCCTTAGTGTCTGGGAGTCCGGGATGTGGCAGAGCTCGGCGTCAGCCCGGACGCGGCCCGACCTAGATGGGCCACCCCAAAACCGTACAGGAACTCCGCCATTAAGTCACGTTTCGGTAACGAGTATATGCTCGGCGGCGAGTCGACCCGGGACCGTTAAGCTCAGCCGATAAGCGGGCATTTCGTCGATTCTTCGTGACCGTCTCAAACCGGGCCTGGAGTCCCCACGGGCAAGCGGGCGTGTGAGCCGGGCTCGAGTTTGGCCATCACCCGTTCGGAAAGTGCCACCAGTACCCGACGATCCTCGGGCGTCATCAGCGAGAGAAAGTTCTCCCGGACCCATGCGATGTGGCCGGGGGATGCCGCCCGCAAGGCATCCCGACCGGCTTCGGTGAGGTGGACCACAGTACCGCGGCCATCGTCTACAGCGGGCCGGCGGGTGACAAGCCCCCGCTTCTCCATGCGTCCCAACTGGTGCGCCAGCCGGCTGCGGTCCCAGCCAGCACTGTATCCCAGGTCCCTCGGGCGCATCCCCGTGTCGCCGGCTTCAGCGAGCGGAGCGAGCATTTGGTAGTCCGCGCCGGACACTCCGCTCCCGGCCAGCTGGCGCTCCATTCCGGCGGCCAGTTGACGGCTGAAAAGAATGTAGGCGAGCCACGCTTCCTCCTCGTCCTTGCTCAACCAATGAGGCTTTGGCAAGTGGATTCCTTTCGAAGGGATCGAGCAAAAGTTGTTGACATATCAGCATTATACACGGCAAAATTGATGATACATCAGCAACTGCCCGGCATGGGGGATTCCGGCAAAAGTCCAAAGGAGCACGGCCATGACCATCCAGCCAGATACAAAAGTCCTTACCATCCCCGGCGCCGGCACATACCGCATTGACGGTGTCCGCTCGGCCATCACCTACACAAGCCTGCACATGTTCGGCCTGGGCAAGGTACGCGCCAAATTCAGCATCGCGTCCGGGCGGCTGGAGATCGGAGAGTCGCTCGCGGACTGCCACGTCTCCGCGACCATCGCCGCGGACAGCTTCACGTCCGACAATCCAAAGCGGGATCGAGATGTCAAGGCTCCGGGCCTGTTGGACGTTGCCAGTTTTCCGCAGATCGAGTTCACTTCCACAGAGGTGCGGGAGGACAAACGCGGGATAGTGCTCCTCGGGACCGTGGTCATGCATGGGGTCCTCGCCCCGGTGCAATTGCCCGTCTCATCCTGGGTAGCCCGAAATTCCGGCCGAATCCAAGTGCTGGCCCGGGCGGACCATCTGGACCGCTATTCGTTCGGTATCACGGGGGCCAAGGGATGGGTGGGCCGCTACTTTGACCTGGACTTTGACGTAGAGGTGGTTCGCGCCGCGGAAAACTGACTGTTGGATGATCTCCCTGGGCGCCGGCTTGGGGGCGCGCCAATCGCCAATAGGCGGTCTGGGCGGCGGCGGTCTCCGGAAGGGTGATACGAAGCTGCCCTATCCGCTGGTGACGCACCCATGCAAGCATGGGGCTGACAGCAAATGAGCATCAGGGGGACTCGATGAAATCCAACGAACTGCTGCTGGACGCCTTCGGCCGGATCAGTGAAACGGTGGCCACCACCCTCGAAGGGGTCGACGACGAGTCTCTGATCCGTCGGCCCGCCGGGAGCGGAAACTCGATTGCGTGGTTGATCTGGCACCTCAGCCGGGTCGAGGATGCGCAGGTCGCCTCCGCCGCCGGCCTTGATCAGGTGTGGACGTCCCAGGGTTATGTCGGGCGCTTCGGCCTGCCGCTGCCCGAGCGCGACACAGGCTACGGCCATTCCACGGAGAAAGTCGACGCCGTGCAGGCTCCACCGGAGCTTCTGCTCGAATACTACGACGCCGTTCACCGGCAGACCGTGGGCTTCTTGAAGACTCTGGGCGATCAGGACTTCGACCGCATCGTAGACACCCGCTGGGACCCGCCTGTCACGCTTGGGGTGCGCCTGGTCAGCACCATCGCGGATTGCCTCCAGCACGTAGGGCAGGCCGCGTACGCCAAGGGCTTGAATCGCGAGAACGGACAGGGGAGCGGGCGGCCCTAGATTTGCAGTGGTGACGGAGCGGCTGCTCCTGGGCTGGCTCAACCGGTTCAGCCGCACGCTGGACACGGAAGAGGTGGCCCGGATTGCCTCGGCAGCCGTACTACCGGGACCTGGCACCTGAGGCCGGCAGAGCCGGGCAATGTTCATGCGCTGCAGCAGGAGTTCAGTGCCGTCCGGCTGCTTGTGAAACAGGCACGACGGCGGCTGCTGGCCTGAGTGCTGGGCGTTCCGGCTCCCGTGCTCCTGATGCTCGGAGGTGCCCCGTTGCTCGCCACGGTTCTGCACGCGCTGACATGATGAACCGCCAAAGGGGCCTTATTGAACAGAAGCCTGGTCCGCGGCCGCTCTCAACCTAGGTTCGGGCTGGGAAACTACGCTACGGACAGTCTGCCGCTGGTCCGGAAAGTGCTTGTCGAAGCGATCGCGCGCCATGCGTCCCAGCCTCTCGACGGTGTACCAGCTGATGACCGCCAGCAACAGGGTCACCAGGATTGCTGACACTGCCACCAGCGGCGGCAGGTCGGCTGTCGATCCGCCATTGAGCCACAGAATGACGATGTAGTTCCAGAGGTAGGCCCCATAGGAAACTGTGCCCAGTGCCTGCAGAGCTCGAGTCCACTTCGGCATTACCTGGGCGCGGGAGGCGGCCAGCACCACCAGGGCCCCCGCGGCAGCCATGGCTAGCGGGCCTCCCACAAAGAAAAAGGCCGGCGATTCGTTGGCCCTGGGAAAGAAGATCAACGAGGCCAGGACAACTATGGAGCCGAGCAGTGCTGCCTCTCTAAACCGCCGGCCGGAAAACCAGCTGAACACATGGACCCTGTACAGACGCAGTCCCGAACCGACGATCAGCCCGAGACCCCACGTCGTCGGCAGCGCGTAGACCATGGAGTGAAGTTGCGGAGCCAGGATCAGCATCGCCAGCACACTTGCCGTCATGAGGGAGAAGACGACGGCGGCGGACCAGCCAATCAGCCGTCCCTGACGGTTCTTCCGCAGGGCCCACACCAGCAGTGGCGGCCAGATCAGATAGAACTGCTCTTCCACGGCCAGAGTCCAAAGCGGTCCGATGGCCAGGCTGACATCGAACGGCAACGGGATGTCCTTGAGGTAGCCGAAACCGGCAAGGAGGCTATAGCCGACAATTCCCTTGGACCGGTCTCCGAGGACGTCGGCCGTCAGTTCAACGGCGGCATACACGCCCAGGAAGGCGATGAGGGCTGGCAGCAGCCGGAAAGCCCGGTGCGCGTAAAAGCGGCCGTAACGGATCTTCCGATGCCGCTCGACGTCCCTGAGGAGTACTCCAGTTATCAGATAACCGCTCAGCACAAAGAAGACAATGACACCGACGATGCCTGCACCTTGGAATATCCCGGGCCAGGAATGCCCCAAGAGAACGGCGCCAACGGCGGTACCGCGAAGAACGTCCAGGCCGTCCAGCCTGGGGCGGACTGCGGTTTGATGGGCAGTTTGCTGGGCGGGCGCCGCGGACGTTCCTTCAACTGGCACTGTCACATAACCTCCGGAGCCTCGATCTGGCCGGTTTCAGCTTCAGCTGACTCAAGCAAGACCGACCGTTGCCTGTTGACACGAATGCGATTGCAGACGCCAAGTCCGGCGCCTCGCTCCAGTATTCCCGATTTGGCTGGACGGAACCTGACCTTGGCCGGTTTGGAGGCAGAGGCGGCGGACGGTTGTCTCCCGTCCGCCGCCCCGTCTGCCGCAACCTTGGCGGCTATGCTACGCGGACGAAGGAAGCGCCGGTAAGCCAGCTGATGGGGTGGACCTGGGTCTTGTAACCATCCACGCCACCGCTGACAACCTGGCCGTTGCCAGCGTAAACGCCCACGTGTCCGGCAGTGATAACCAAGTCACCGGGAGCGGGCGTCCCTACAACACTGCCGTACTGGAAGAACTGACCTGGGGCCAAGTCGCCCACGCTCTTACCAACGGAGCGCAGAGCCTTCTCCACCATGGCGGTGCAGTCCTGGGTTACACCCAACTGGGAGTATGCAGAGGCCAGAACGGCCGCACCGACAGAGCCGGATGTAGCTGCGGGAGCGGGTGCCGAAGCTGCGGCAACGCGTACTGCCGGGGCCGGAGCGACTGCCGGAGCCGGAGCCGGAGCTGGCGCAGCAGTTCCGGCACCGGGGATCGTGATCTGGTTGCCCGGGTAGATGATGGTTGCCATGGACATGCCGTTAGCCGAGAAGACCGCGTTAAGGCTCACGCCGTAACTGGCCGAAATGGCGCCGAGGGTGTCGCCGGAGACGACTGTGTGGACCCTGGCCGCAGCTGCTGCCGGTGCTGCTGGTGCGGGGGCCGGTGCCGGCGCGGCGGCCCGTCCCTGGACCTGAACACTGGTGTTGCCGGAATTGTCAGGCGCGTGGGTTCCGGCGTGGGCCGGTGCCCCAATGCCGAACAGAAGTCCGGATGCGGCAGCAACAACCAGGCCGGACCTTCCAATGTTCAGGGCATTCGACTTGGTTGCGGCTGACAAGCCCTCAAGTGCGACGGATCGGCTGGAGGTCGCGCGATGGCGGGCGGTAGTGGAGTTTTTTGACACAGAGATTTGCCTCTCTCATGCCTGCGAGGTGAGCTGTCGGGTTCGGGTCGGAGACACCCGGCCGGAGACGCCGCCGTACGGGACGGAGCGTTATCGACTTAACCCCAGGCCTGTGAGAGGCCATGGAAACGTGGTTCCCCCGTCCCTGCCAGCTGGAAAGCGATTGGATCCCGGTCAGCGGCAGGGTTCGGCATACTGACGGAAATGTCCCGGCTGAAACCGGGGCACCGGAAGAGGGTATCTTCTGCTTCCGGGTATTGTCACATTACGGTAACGAGTGTGTAGTGCTTCGGCGCGCCGCCTAGCTTCTGCGATGCGGCCATGGCAAGAGTGGCCGCGAGCGATGGCGCTTCCCAACCACAAGCTTCTTCCCAACCACAAGAAAGCACGACCATGCCTCAGCAACACCATGACTGGCTTCCGGAGCAGCGGACAACGGAGCCTGCGGAAGGCGTCTTCTTTGTGGAGGGACCGGCGTCGAACTGGGTCATAGTCCGCGAAGGGGCTGACTTTATCGTCATCGACGGCGGTTACCCCCGCGACGTCGTACACGTACTGGCTTCGATCCGACAGATCGGCTTGGAGCCGGCGGAGGCCAAGGCGATGCTGATCACCCACGGTCACGTTGATCACACAGGGTCCGCCGCGCACTTCTCGAAGGAGTACGGCACTCCAATCCTCTGCAGCCCCGAGGAGCTGGCACATGTCCGGGGTCAGGAAAAGCACCAGGTGACCCTGGGCCAGGTTCTTCGGCGGGCATGGCGGCCCCGGGTTCTCCGCTGGATGCTGCACGTCATCAAGGCCGGCGCCCTGACCGCGGAGCCAGCCACAGAAGCACGGGCGTGGGGAGCCGACGAACTGGGATCGCTTCCCGGCTCGCCCCGAGCGGTCCTGGTTGCCGGGCATACACCTGGACACACCACGTTCGTGCTCCCCAAAGCCAATGCCGTGGCGACTGGGGATGCCCTGGTCACGGGTCATCCGCTCAGCAAGGAAACGGGTGCCCAGATGTTGCACCCTATGTTCCACAGCCGCCCGGATGCGGTAGGGGAGGCGCTAAAGTGCCTGGCCGACGTCGACGCCTCCTTGGTCCTCCCTGGGCACGGGCCAGCATTGCGGATGGGGATTGGTGACGCCATCGCCACCCTCTCTACTGCCTAGGACCCACCGTTGGTGGTCCGGTCAGGATGCCCGACGCGGTCGATCTGCAATCGGGTCGAGTCAATGTCAGCATCCGGAAAGGCATCCCCGTGCCGGTGGACAATCCTCCACACGCCGCCGTCGCGCCTAAAGATCGTAGTGACCCGTAATGCAAAAGGCGACGGTGGTCCGCCACCGATTGATGCCGTCGTGTGCTCAGCGCCCACAACGTACGCCAGGTCGCCGCTGACGCCGGCAGCGATGACCTGGTACTCGAATGATGCGCAGTTCGAAAAGCGGGCGGCGAGGAAGTCGAAACTGGAGGCCACCTCCTCCGCTCCTATCTTTGTCATTGCCGCCCCGAAAAGGGTCACAGGATCGCTGCGTGACCAGAGGCCTTTCCGTGGTTCAGCGTCGCCGTTATGCAGAGCCGTGTCGGCTTCCGTCAAGCCGGGCATGACATCTTCCAGGAATGCATCTACGTCGTCCATGACGTCCTCCGCTCTTGCCGCTATGAACCATTATCGAAGTGTCCGATCATCGCCGCAATGGGCGAAGGACGAGTTTCTACCCTTGCCCGACGGACGACTTTGGAGGAGGATGTTCGGCACACTCGAGGAGGCCCATCATGATCCAGCTTGGCAAGTTTGAGAGGTACCTGGTCGAGGAATTCTTCGACGATTACCGCGCCGGCGCCATGACTCACCGGACTTTTACCCGCCGGGTGGCGTTCATCACCGGCAGCATGGCCGCAACCTCGGCTGCGATGCTGTTGGTCGGATGCACTCCCGAGGAACTGCCGTCCGATACTGACCCCATGCCCAGCCCCGAAGCGCCGTCGTCCGCAGCAGGGTCCGGCCCCGCGGCCGCCGGAGCGGTCCCCGGGGCGAAAAGCCCGCTCTCCATTCCGGAAGGTGAGTCAGGCTTGACGACGTCGACAGTACGGTTTCCGTCCGGAGGAACCGACATCAGTGGTTACCTCGCCCGGCCGGACACTGCCCCAAAGGGACCCGCCGTCCTGGTCTGCCACGAAAATCGAGGGCTGACTCCCCACATCCAGGACGTGGCACGCCGCTTCGCCAAGGCCGGGTATGCAGCCTTGGCAGTGGACTTGCTGAGCAGGGAGGGAGGCACCGAGAACATGGACCCGGACGCGGTCCCCGGAGCGCTAACCAAGGACGGTGTGCAGCGCCATGTCTCTGACTTCGCCACAGCTTATGACTACCTCCAGTCCCAGGACTTCGTGGACCCGGACCGCATCGCCATGAACGGCTACTGCTTCGGGGGTGGCATCACCTGGCAGGCGGCCACTGCGTTGCCCGGGCTGAAGGCCACCGCTGCCTTCTACGGACCCGCCCCGGACCTGGATAAGGTCCCTGCCATCAAGGCAGCGGTCTTCGGCGTCTATGCCGAGCTCGACCAGCGGATCACAGGTGCGATGCCGGCCCTTCGCGATGCCTTGGCCGCCAGTGGCATCCGCAATCAACTCACCGTATATCCCGGCGTCGACCATGCATTCCATAACGACACAAGTGAACGCTACAAAGTAGAGCAGGCCACCGCTGCCTGGAACGACACGCTGGCCTGGTTCCGTCAGTACGTCTGAGTGCGTGAAGTCAGATGACGGCGATTCTTGGGCTTCTCTTCGGCCATGACCTGGAACCCTAACCGAAGCGAAATCAAGCAGCCCTTTGCTCCGCATAGCGGGCGAGTTTCAGCGCCTTGGCTCTCTTCCGGGGCCCTCGGCTCTGCCCATGTGTGAGGGAGGGCAGGGTTCCGGGCAGGGGTGGGGCGGTGGATTGGTACTTGTGGTCGCTTGGGGTGGTGATCTGGATGGTGTGGCGTGGGCCTGGGCGCGGCTTGACTGTCCAGCCTGGGGTTTCTTTGGTGTGGTTGCAGGTTTCGCAGAGTCCGGCGCCGTTGTCCAGGGATGTGGTGCCGCCCCGGTGCCAGGGGATGATGTGGTCCAGATGGCGGATTGGGGCGTCGCAGTAGGGTGTCCGGCAGGTGTCGTCGCGGGTTTGGATGAAGCGGCGGAGCCCGGGCGGGTAGATTCTGGCGCGGGAGTCCATGGCCACCAGCTCACCGGTGGCCGGGGCGGTGTAGAGCCGCCGCAGCCAGGTGGTGAACCCGCCCCGGCCGGTTGAGTCGCCGTCGTTGGTGGTGTCGGTGCCGTCGGCGTTTGCGTGAGGCGATGCGAAGGCGGCGGTCCTGGCCCATTCGGCGGGGATGATGCCGTAGCCGGGCAGACGGGCGGGTTCCGTGTCGCCCTGGAGGAGGGTGCGATCGGTCATGATGAGCTGGATTTGGACGCCGGTGATCCCGCCGGGTGTGCCGGTGATGCGTTCGATGAGGGTGTCGGCCATGATCTGTCCGCGGGAGCGGGTGTCCGCGGCGGCGCGGCTGGTGTCGGCGTGGCGGGCGAGGGCGGCGTGGACGGCGTGGACGGCGACTCCTTCGCGAACGGGGAGCAGGGCGGTGAGGTAGGTCATCGTGTCTGGCGCCGGGCGGAGGCTGACGTGCCTGTCGGCGGCGGCGTTGCTGGCACGGTTGACGACCGAGCGGGGGTCCAAGCGGTAGGCGGCGGTGCGGGCGGCGGCGAGCGCCCGGTCGCCCATCCCTGCCAGGGCGCCGGTGTCCGCGGCGAGTTGTTCATCGACGGCGCACCGGTCCGGGGCGCTGAGGCAGGCTGTTTCTTTGACGAGGAGGGTGGCGCGCCATTCGTTCAGCTGTCCGGTGTGCAGGGCAGCGAGGGTGTGCGGCATTTCGGTGACGAGGGCTTTGGCCAGGCCCAGGAGACGGCTTCCGCGGGCGGGGGACTCGCGGCGGGCCAGCGCGATCTGCCCGGCGACGCCTCGTCCCAGTTCTGCGGCGGGCACACCTGCCTTGTGCTGGGCTCCGCGTTCCCGGGCATCGAAGGCGACGGCGATCCTCGCCTGCAGCCCCGCGGCAGCGGACTTCAGATCCTCCAGCTCCCGAAGCTGATCGATCAACCCCGCACGATTGCCACAGGGCCGAACAGCAGCCAGCAAAGCCGCTACATCCCCGACCGTGACACGATCGTCGTCGGCTGTTGCCTTAGCCTGGAGCCCTGGATTTCCTTCCATGGTTGGAGTCTTTCAGGGACCACTGACAATTAAGGAAGGACCCGGCTTGTGTGCCGCGTCGTTTCAGTGGTCCATCGGGGCTGCATGCACGGTCAGCGTATCCGGGTCGACGCAGCCTAAACGGCCAGCATAAAGACGATTTCAGAAACTGACAGGCTCGACCTGATTCCGCGCGTGGTCAATACTCAAGATGTGACTGAACTAAGCGAGGCCTTGTTCATAGGAGGCCGCTCTGGGGTGGGTAAGACGACGGTGGCCTACGAACTCCACTCCCAGCTGTCAGCGCAGGATCTCCGACATTGCCTGATTGAGGGCGACAACCTGGATATGGCCCATCCTGCGCCTTGGGTGCATGGGCTGGCCGAGAAGAACCTGGCCGCCATGTGGAAGAACTACCGGGAGCTTGGCTACCGTCGTCTGATCTACACCAACACCGTCAGCGTCCGGCAGACACAGGCACTTGCAACGGCGATGGGGGACGATCCGGGGATCACAGGCGTGCTGCTCATGGCCGAGGATCTGACCACCTACAACAGGCTTGCAGGGCGGGAATCCGGACTGGAGCTGGACTCGCACTACGGGCGAAGCCAAAGCGCCGCACGGGAACTCGATCTACTAACGCCTCCGTGGGTACACCGTATTAAGACCGATGGCCGCCCGCCGGCAGATATCGCACGTGAGATCCTGCTCCTGACAGGGTGGCAACACTAGTCGACGGTGCGGGGCCACTGGCGGGACGCACCAGGTGCTGCTGAACCTCGGGAAGAGATTCCGCAGCACTGCATTAAGTCAGCGGCAGCGAAATGCCGTTGCAAGTTTCCCGCTCCGCCGGCATGCCGACAGGCAATGAGACAACCGGGGCACGGGATAATTGGCCAATGGCAAGCAACAGCACCCGCCTCGCAGTGTGTCCCGAACTCGGCGACGAGGAACTGAACGAACTTTTTGCAGCGTCGTGGCCCGACCACGAGATGAGGCCGTTCGCTCCAGTACTCGCGCGGAGCCTCCTGTGGGTGGGTGCGCGGGTACGCGGCCAGCTCGTCGGGTTCGTCAACGTCGCGGGCGACGGCGGCGTACACGCGTTCATCCTCGATACGACTGTGCATCCCGAGGCCCGCCGGAGAGGCCTCGGCATCGAGCTGGTCAAGGCGGCCGCATTCGAAGCCAGGGAACGCGGAGCCAGCTGGCTCCATGTCGACTATGAGCCCCACCTGGCAGGTTTTTACGCCCGGTGCGGATTCCAACCGACAGCGGCCGGCCTCATGGCACTCTGAGGGCAAATGACGGTGCATGTCATCGGCCGAGTGGCCGGGGCAGCATGGGAATAACTTGAATGGCTGCTGCGACGCTGCCGGCAGTCAGTGTCGGCGAGAACGAGGCATCATCCCAGGTGCGGCCGCGGTGCAACCAGACGCTCATGATGCCAAGGGAGTGGGCGCCTTGAATATCGGCGCCCGGAGAGTCGCCGATCATCCAAGCCCCTTCGAGCGTTGAGCCAGCCGCACTCGCCGCGGCGAAGAAGATGCCGGCCTCTGGCTTCTTCGTTCCGGCTGATTCGGAGATGACCCAACCGGCGACTTCCCGGTCGAGACCGCTAACCCGGAGTTTCCGTTCTTGTTGCTCCACTGTTCCATTCGTTATGACGAAGGGGAGCCACCCGTCTTTTCTGGCAGAAGCCAGAGCCTGAACGATAGTCGGGTCCGGCTCCAGGTGGTCTGCCATGCCCCAGCGCAGGGCGTCCTCAAGCTCGCTGCGCGCCGACGCCCCAAGCGTGAATCGATGGCGTATGCGGGCTGAGAGCCGGGCCCGGGGTTCGTAGCCGTCGGCGTCAGCAGCCACGAGCCAGTCCACCTCCGTCTCGGCTCCGGTCCCGTGCCTGGCCGCGAACTCTCCAGCCCAGCGGCGGAAGGCTGAGGCACGATCAACGAGAGTATTGTCCAAGTCCAGAAGGAGGAGGGGCATGAGTGAGAGTTTAGTCATCCCAGTTCCAGGGATTTGCCTTGCACCCGGCTAGGGTTGCAGTCGGTTCGTCCTCTATGTGAACCGGGCAAGCCCGGAGAGATGCTGCGCGTCGGCCAGGGCGCTGGAAGACCTTCGGACCTGGGCCATGCGGAGGTTTTCAGTGGCGGCGACGATGCTCTTTACTTCTTCGGGGTCTGCCTTGCATGGTGAGCCGTGGTCAAACGGGGGTTCCGGGTCATATTCGATGGCCAGCTGAATCCTCCGGGCTTCGTCGTCACCAAAGAGTTCCGCCGCCAGCGTGAAGGCAAAATCAATCCCCGAGGTAACCCAGGCACCTGTAATCCGGTTTCTGTCGCGGACAACTCTTTCAGGGGTCGGATGGACGCCGAAGTGTTCGAGCATCTGCAGGGAAGCCCAGTGGCTGGTGGCTCGGTAACCGGTGAGGAGTCCGGCCGCTGCAAGGGTGAATGATCCCGTGCAGACGGAAGTAATCCAACGGGCTTTCCGGCCCTGGGTCCGGAGAAACGCCAGGGCGTTGGGGTCGTCGAACATGTCGAACGCTCCTGCGCCTCCGGGAACAAAGAGGATGTCTGCCTGGGGGCACTCGTCAAGGGTTGTAGTCGGCACGATGCACCAGCCGGCATCGGTGGGGACAGGATCCAGGTTATGCCAAGCGAGGTGAACTTCGGTGTCCGGGAATTTGGAGAAAACTTGAGCGGGCCCCGTGAAGTCCAGCTGGGTGACCCTGGGAAAAAGGAGGACAACGATTCTCAGTGGACGAGACGGCATGTTTTCAGACTATACGAGCTGCCGGCGGCACCTCGGACGGACTGGACCTGGCGATCCGTCCGGAATATGGGAAAGAATGAATTCATGCCGATCCTGCCAGCCGAACGTGACCCGCGACTGATCACCGTGCGCCGCGGCGGAACATTAACAGATGAGCACCATCGGCTGCTCGCGGAGTGGGCAGCCGTATGCGCCGAACACGTCCTGCATCTCTTCGAGCAGGAGCAGCCACATGACACCCGCCCACGTGACGCTATCGGCGTCGGTCGTGCCTGGATCCGCGGCGAGGTGCGCATGCGTGATGCGCACCGGACCGCTTTCGTGGCGAGTGCCGCCGCTCGTGGACTGCCCGGCCCGGCGGAGTTCGCCGCTCTTGCGGCCGGGCAAGCGGTGGCGGTCGCACATGTCGCAGCCCACGACCTGGGAGCTGGCGCATACGCGATCAGGGCAGCCGCTGCTTCCGCCGTCGCGAGTGAGACAGAATCAGCACGCGTCCGGGAACGGGACTGGCAGCGAGAAAGAATTCCCATGGAGGTTAGGGAGTTGGTCCTAGATGACCAGCGGCGTCGAAGCGCGATCTGCTGGAACGCCTTCGACGACTGACCACTGACAGTAGGGGGACCTGATGAGCGAAGTAATAGATCGGTTGGCTGCAGCGCTGAACGCGCGTGATCTCGAAGCGGCCGCGGTGCTGTTCCACGAGGACTACCGCAGCCAGCAGCCCGCCCATCCGGGACGGGCTTTTACTGGTCGGGCACAAATGCATGCGAATTGGGCCGCGATGTTCGCCGGAATTCCCGACTTCACGTCAGAAGTGATCCGCTCCGTGGACGACGGGGATACCACCTGGATCGAATGGGACTGGTCCGGCAACCGCAGCGACGGTGAACCATTCCATATGCGAGGCGTTGCCCTTTTCCAGGTAGCGGACGGCCTGATCACTGCTGGCCGCCTGTACCTGGAGGACGTCGAGCAGGAATGGGTTGATATAGAACAAGCGGTGGAGTCACTGTCCGGACGCCGCCCACAAAGCAACCCCTCACAAGGCAAGGAAAACGACCAGGGCAAATGATTTAGCTAACCTGGCCCGGCACAAACAAATAGACGGCAGCCATCCCGGCCTTTCGTTCGCTTTTCCGACAGCGAAATCCAGGATCGCCCGGTAAGCTCACAAACTATGTCCTGGTTTGGTTTCAATCCGAAACTCCCCGTTATTGCTGGAGCGCTGGCAATTGTCTTGGCAAGTTCCGCCTCACTGCTGCCGGCAAACGCCGACGACGATGCCCCGCCGAGCGGTTATCCCTCCTGGCAGGACGTGCAGAATGCCCAGCAGAGCGAGGCAAGCAAGGCCGCAGAGATCACCAAAATCGGCGACCTTCTGAGCGGACTCCAGACGCAGGCTGAGGCGCTGGGCACTGCCGCGGTCAAGTCGGCTGCCGACTATGCCGTCGCCGAGTCGGCCCTCGAGGCTGCAAGCGCCAAAGTGGACGTCCTGACGGCGCAAACCGCGCGCGCCAACACTGAACTGGGTCAGTACAAAAAGGAAATCGGTGCCCTCGCCGCGCAGTCCTACAAGACCGGCGGGACCAACATGGGTTTCTTCGTTGCCCTCGACGCAGTGCAGACCAACAGCATCCAGGGCCTCAACATCGTCCAGATCGTCAGCGACAAAACGGCCGCCCTCGTCAACAAGTCAGCAGCAGCAGAGAAGTCCTCCCAATCACTCGCCGACCAGGAAAAATCGGCCAAAGCAGAACGTGAGCGGTTGTCGGGCGAAGCGAAAGCCAAGCTGGAAGCCGCCCAGGCCGCCCAGCAGGCCATGGCCCAGCAGATCGCAGAGCAACAGCAGCACAGTCAGGATCTTACGGCACAGCTGGCGTCCCTCAAGGGAACAACTGCAGCGGTTGAAGGCCAGTACCAGCAAGGCCAGGCCGCCCTCGCCGCCTATGAGTCAGCCCAGGCTGCCAAGCGCGCCGCGGCAGAGGCGCAGGCACGCCAGCAGGCCGAAGCGGCCAAGGCTGCAGCCCTGGCCGCCGCGCGGGCACCGGCGAATCCCGCCCCTGGTAGCCCGGTCCCCGGACCCGCAGCACCCGGCCCGGGGCCGACGCCGGCCCAGCCACCCGTCGTCGTGCCGTCTGTTCCCGGAGGCGCAGTCAACGATCCTGCCGGGGCCAAAAGCTATGCCTCCGGCCAGTTGTCCGCCTACGGCTGGGGCCAAGACCAGTTCCCATGCCTTGTGAGGCTCTGGACGCAGGAGTCGAGCTGGCTGACCACGGCCACCAACCCGTCCTCCGGCGCATATGGAATCGCCCAGGCGCTTCCGGCGGGCAAGTATGCCAGCGCCGGCAGCGACTGGCTGACCAACTACCGTACGCAGGTAAATTGGGGCCTCAGCTACATCGCGGACCGGTACGGCTCCCCATGCGGCGCCTGGAACCATGAAGTGGCCAACAACTGGTACTGAGGCAACTGCTACTGAGGCAACCAGTACCGACGCGGTAGGGATTCGGATCATTGGCCCATCCCACGCCGTTGCCACCAGCCCGCAAAAACGGGCGCCGCGAGCAACCGCGCTAGGCTTTCCCTATGGCTGATTTTGAGCGGTTCCGCCTCCTGCTTGAAGAAGAGCGGGAGCGGAAACTGGCCCTGCTTCCCGCGCTCCGTGCTGACATCTCATCCGCCAGCGCAGCCCGCCAGGGCTCCAATGTGGACGATGAACACGACCCGGAAGGCTCCACCATTGCCTTTGAACTCTCGCAGGCATCGGCACTGCTTGAGCAGAGCACTTTGGGCCTTGCCCAGGTGGAAGCGGCCCTGGACAGGATCGCCGACGGCACCTACGGGACGTGCAACGTGTGCGGGGAGCCAATTGCGGAAGGCCGGCTGGAAGCGCGTCCGTGGACCCCGTTTTGCATAGCCCACGCCGCCGCCGGACAGCAGGGACGGTAGCGCCCATATGGACCGTGACATCCGGGATGTTGCACTCTTCATTGACACCACCCTGCAGAACGAAGGCGCCTGGTACCGGGCCGAAGATGTGGAGTCGCGGATGGGTGGCGTCCTGACCTCCTACGGTGCGTCGGTGGGAGCGGTGCGAGGCACAGTCCGCGATGCCGGCAGGAAGTTCAAGGACCTTGGCCATGACGAAGTAACCGCCCTTGCCTCGGAGCTCTGGGGCCGGCCGCACCCCGGCAGGAAGCCGGTTTACGAACGCCGCCTGGCCGCCGTCGTCCTGCTGCAGTCCCGGGTGGCCCTCCTGCGGCACTCTGACCTGACCAGGATCGAGGGTTTCATCCGGTCCGCGCACACAAGTGAGCTGGTGGACCCGCTCATCGCCGACGTCGTGGTTCCGCTGCTGAATGCGCTGGGCGTCAGGGACCGGCAGCGCGCAGACGCCGTGATCTCCCGCTGGCACCAGGACCCTGACGATTGGGTTCGCCATGCCGCGTCCCTCACCTCTGAGGACACAACCCGGACAGCGTAGGAAGAGGAGATCGATATGCACGACCCCTACAACCTCAATCGGTTCGTCAGCGCCCAGGAGAGCGGCGGAACCTACGATCAGGCCCTGGCAGAACTTCAGCGCGGAAACAAGGCGGGGCACTGGATGTGGTTCATCTTTCCGCAGATCTCCGGGCTGGGGCAGAGCCCCACGTCCCGGCTGTATGCCATCAGATCAATGGCCGAAGCGCAGGCCTACCTGAAGCACGAGCTGCTTGGTCCCCGGCTGCTCGAATGCGGCGCTGCTGTTGCGACCCACACGGGCCGTCCGGCCACCGACATCCTCGGCGGCATAGACGCGAGGAAGCTGCATTCTTCCATGACGCTGTTCCTGCACGCGGCCCCGGAGGAAAGGATTTTCCGCGAGGTCCTGGATCAGTTCTTTGACGGCCAGCCTGATACCGCAACCGAATCGCTGCTGCTCTCGGACAAGGGCTGAAGGACTGACCAGAACGACGACGACGGGGGCCGTTCCGATAAAGCGGCCAACGCCGTCCGGCTTCTGCTGTCCTGCAGCCGCTACGGTGTGGGGTTTCCGCCGTTGACGTTCAGAGTTTCACCCACCACGTAGCTGGATTCGGCGGACGCAAGGAACACATAGGCCGGGGCGAGCTCGGCCGGCTGGCCGGCACGGCCCAGGGGAGTTGACTGCCCGAATTCCGGCAGTTGCTCCTTCGGCTGGCCGCTGCTGACCTGCAGCGGCGTCCAGACAGGACCCGGTGCCACGGCATTGACGCGGATCCCCTTCGGAGCCAGCTGCTGGGCCAGGCCCTTGGTGAAATTGTTGATGCTGGCCTTGGTAGTGGCATAGTCCAGGAGCGTGGGCGAGGGGTTGTATGCCTGGATGGACGTGGTGTTGATGATGGCCGATCCCGCGGGCAAGTGCGGGACTGCGGCCTTCGTGAGCCAGAACATGGCGTAGACATTGGTCTTCACCGTGTGGTCGAACTGCTCATCGGTGATTTCCGTAAGGTCCTCCTGGGCCACCTGCTTTCCGGCGTTGTTGACCAGGATGTCCACCCCGCCCAGGACCGCGACGGCGGTGTCCACGAGGTCGCGGCAGGCTGCGGGATCCTTGAGGTCGCCGGGCACCTTGACGGCCTTGCGGCCGGCCGCCTCAATCAGGCCTGCGATGCGGGAGGCGTCCTCCTCCTCTTCCGGAAGGTAGGACAGGACGACGTCGGCGCCCTCGCGTGCGAAGGCGATGGCCGTGGCTGCCCCAATACCGGAGTCGGCGCCGGTCACGATGGCTTTGCGGCCTTCAAGCCGCCCAGTGCCGCGGTAGGTTTCCTCACCCAGGTCGGCCCTCGGCTCCAGCTCCGCGTCCAGGCCCGGTTCGGGCTGGTGCTGCTCCGGCGGCGAGATCTTCGCGTAGGCGGTCACAGGGTTCCGAAAGGTGTACTGGTCCGTCATGGTGGTCCTCCTGGTAAATGTGGTGGAAACACGGGCAGATGGTTCGTTTGGGCGAGCATGGATACCTCACCAGCCCAAAAGCTAAGCATGCTTAGGGTTCCAGCCTAGGCAATGGTAAAGGCCCCTGCCAAACCAGTGGTCAGTCCTTCCGGACTTCCACGAGTTCGACGTTCAGCAGCTGGCCGGCATCCACCACCGCGGTCATGTAGGTGCAGACAGGCTGGCGCCGGCGGTCGGTAGGGGAGCCGGGGTTCAGCAGCCGCAGCCCACGTGCCGAGGTGGTGTCCCAGGGGATGTGGCTGTGTCCGAAGACCAGAACATCGGCGTCTGGAAATGCTTCATCGCAGCGCTCTTCCCTGACCTTTGCCGGGCCTGTTTCATGCACCATGGCGAAGTTCATCCCGTGCAGCGTCACAGCCACGTTTTCGGTAAGGCGGCGCCTCAGGTCCGGCCCGTCATTGTTGCCGAAGACGGCCACCAGCCGCCGGCTTCGCCGCTCGAACTCGTCCAGGAGGTCCGCCGTCACCCAGTCACCGGCATGGAACACAACGTCCGCGTTTTCGACGGCGGTCCACACCTGTGCAGGAAGGATGCGGGCACGGGTCGGGACGTGGGTGTCTGAGATCAGCAGGAGGCGCAACGGCATAGCTGCATCCTGTCACGCGCCCCTGTTCGCGCGCCTGCCCGAGTCGTACTCTGGGGCTGGAGGTGATTGCCATGGAGGCAACGCAGGGCGACCGGATCATCGTTCGGGGAAGGACCGTCGAATCGTCAGACCGGCACGGGGTGATCGTTGAAGTCCGGGGCCAGGCTGGTGCCCCGCCCTATCTTGTGCGCTTCGATGACGGGCACGAGACCATCATGTATCCCGGCGGTGATTTCGCCGTCGAACGCGGGCGCACGGGTTAGTGCGGGCGACGCGCCGCTGACCTCGCATGTGCACCCCTGCGCCTGTCAGACTGGACCGATGGATCAATCCTTGGCAGCCACGTCCCCCGATGCGGACCATCGAAACGCAGGCCACGCTCCGCCGGTCCGCACGGGGCCGCGGGATCCCGGCGACGCCTGGGTGGAAGGGGAGCGGGGGCGGTTCTGGGGCAGGTTCGGCGCAGCCGGTGTCCTCGCCTACGATCCGGACAAGGGAGTGCTCCTGCAGCAGCGCGGTCTGGAGCCACAATGGCGGAACCTGGGGATTGCCCGGCGGTGCCCTGCACCAGGGCGAGGATGCCGTCACGGGTGCGCTCCGGGAAGCCTACGAGGAAGCCGCGGTACCCGCGGAGAACGTGAGCGTCGTGTTCACTTCTGTCCTGGACGTCCAGTACTGGTCCTACACCACAGTTGTCCTGCTGGTCCTGGAGCCTTTTGATCCCGTTATCAGTGATCCGGAAAGCATTGAGCTGCAGTGGGTTCCGCTGCCCGAGGTGGACCGCAAGGAACTGCATCCTGGGTTCGCAGCCGCGTGGCCTGGGCTGCGTCAGCGGATGCTGGACCTCACAGAGAGTACAATTCGCCCCAGGACGGCGCCAGGCAGTGGAAGCGGCGGTCAGTAGTCCTTGCCGTACTCCGCGCTGACCAGGATGGGCAGGTGGTCCGACTCGCCCCTGGGCAGGGTCTCCACGCTTTCAATGTCCAGGCCCAGCGAGGTCGCGAAATCGAAGTGTCCCTTAAACACCTTGTAGCGGGTGTACGTGCGGCGGTCGCTGAGAGTCAGGGCGTACCCCGAGTTCTTCATGTGCTCATCGAGGTTCTTGGTGAAGAACGGGTAGTTGAAGTCGCCCACCATGAGGGTCATGAGGCCGCTTCCCATGCTCAGCAGCTCGGCGTGGGCTGCATGGATCTGCTTCCGCCGCAGGGAATTGGAGGCGGTCAGTGGTGCGGCGTGGAAGGATCCGATCACCAGCTCGTGCTCCGTTTCGTTGTCCATCACACGTGTCCCGATGAGGCGCTCGTGGGCTGGGGCCAGCACCCTGTCATGCAAAGACTTCTTCAACGCGAAGGACTGGGTGTCCATGGCCGTAAAACGGCTGGAGCGGTAGTAGATGGCGAGTCCCAGGCGGTTTCCCTTGGTGGTGTCCGCAAGGTGCAGCGGCCCAAGGGTCTCCGGCAGATCGCTGGAGTCCACCTCCTGCAGGCACAGGGCGTCGATCTCGAAATTCTGGGCAAGGGCAAGGAGCTCCCCGCTCGCCTTGTGCTTGCGAAGGTTGTAGCTGATGACGCGCATCGGTTGAGCACCTCTTCCGAGGGTTGCTGACAGGACCAGTTCCTGAGTCTACCCAGATAGCCGGCGCCGGGCTCCAACATTTCGCCGGTCCAGAGCAACGCGTCCCGAGCCAAAGGTTAGAGTTAATCCCGATTCACCCAGAACCACCGGAGGGGCCACCATGACCGCAGAACTGCCCGAACTTGCCGAAGGCAACTTCTACTATCAGTCGCTGGGCGGCGGCCGTTTCCGTTCCACCGTCCATGCCCAGGGCGCCTGGAACGAGCACGAACAGCACATGGCGCCGGCCTCGGGCCTGATGGTGGACAGTCTTGAGCGGCACCAGCCCCGCGCGGACATGCGGATGGCGCGCCTGAGTTTCGAGATCCTGGGCCTGATCCCCGGCGGTGAGTTCCATATCGAAACCACCACCCTCCGTCCTGGCCGGACTATCGAGCTGCTGCAGGCGGAACTTGTTGCCAATGGCAGGGTGGCTATCCGCGCCACTGCCTGGCGCATGGTCACCAGCGACACCAGCGCAGTCGCCGCCGTCGAGGACGCCGCCATTCCGGCACCTGACGAATGCAAGCCGTACGACGGCGCCAGCGTCTGGCCGGGCGGTTACATCCGGTCCCTGGAAATGCGCGTTGCGGAGGGACACCGGCCAGGCGCCGGGAAGGTCTGGCTGCGCACTGAGCACCCGCTCACAGACAGCGCAGACAGCGGCGATCTTGCCCGCCTGGTGGGGCTGGTGGACACCGCGAATGGGATCGCTGCCCGGGTCCCTCCAGGGAAGGGCAGCTATGCATTCCCCAACCTTGACCTTCAAATCCACATGCACCGCCGGCCAGAAGGCGAATGGCTTGGACTGGACAACGCCGTTTCCTTCGGGGCCGACGGTATCGGCCTCACCTCCACTGTCCTGCACGACCTTCAAGGACCTTTTGGGCGCGCCGAACAGATCCTGACGCTGCGAGAATCCTGACGCTTGGTCACAACGTTGAAGGTTATGACCTGGAAGACCAAGGCGTAACCTAGGTTTGGCTCGACTACATCGAGGCCGGGACAGCGAGGAATTGCACCATGACCATAAGGGAGCTCACGAATATGCAGGACGCCGAGGGCGGACTCCGGACTCTTACCGTGGTGCGGCAGGAGCGGTCCCTTGGTGCGGCACGGGACCTTGAATTCGGGCTTGGGCTGCTGGCACAGGCAAAAACCGGCAGGATCGGCCCCACCCTGCGGCTGTACCGGCCGAAGCCCACGGTGGCCTTTGGCCAGCGGGACGCCCGGCTGCCGGGATTCGAAGCGGCCGCCGAAGCTTGCCGTGTCCACGGCTTTGAACCCCTGGTCCGCAAGGCCGGGGGGCGCGCTGCTGCATACCACGAGGGCACGCTGGTTGTTGACCATGTGGAGCCCCACACGGACGCCATTGCCGGATCAAAGGGCAGGTTCGGTTTCTTTGGTGAACTCCTGGCCGAAGCCCTTCGGAGTGCGGGCGTGCAGGCAGCCGTCGGCGAAATTCCGGGCGAGTACTGCCCCGGCGAATTCAGCGTCCATGGCACAGGCACGGGGGACGCCCGGCACCAGGTGAAGCTCATTGGTACGGCACAGCGGGTCGTGGCCGGGGGTTGGCTGTTCAGCTCGGTCATCGTCGTGGAGAATTCTGCGCCGATCCGCAGCGTGCTGACCGACAGCTACGAAGCCCTGGGCCTTGACTGGGATCCCTCGACCGCCGGGGCCGTCGACGATCTGGTACCCGGCCTGGATGTCAAAGCGATCGAGGGTGCAGTGCTTGCCACCTACGCGGCCCACGCCTCGCTCCAGTACGCCGAGTTCGGCAGCTATGCCGGCTTCGAGAGCGTGAAGGCTTAATCTGCCCGCCGCCTGTCCTCGTTATGCAGCGAGGCGCGACTTGACCTCGGCGGCCGAGGGGTTGGTGGCGGCGGTACCGTCCGGGAAAAGCACCGTGGGGACGGTGCGGTTGCCGCCGTTGATCTGCTCCACGAGTTCGGCAGTCCCATCGACTTCCTCGATGTTGATTTCCGTGTAGCCGATGCCCTGGGCATCCAGCTGCTTCTTCAGCCGGTTGCAGTAGCCGCACCAGGTGGTGGAAAACATGGTGATAGTGCCGGATTCGGGGGTAAAGTCCACGGAGCTCTCCTAAAGCTGTGAGGGGGTTCGTTCCCATCAACGGTAACCTGCCGGCCAGTATTCCCAGGACCCGGTGGCGGCATCCGTCGAAGGATGACGCGTCTCTGTGAGGCTCCGGAAGATGTCGGGTGACACCGGTAGACGGCGATGGCATGCTGGAGCCATGTGTGGACGCTATGTGATGGCACGGGCCGTGGGGGACCTGTTGGCTGAGTTTGATGCCCGGCTCGAGGAAGAGGTGCAGATTCCGCCATCGTGGAACGTGGCGCCTACGGATGACGTGCCCATTGTCCTGGAGCGGCTGATCGATGACACGACAGTGCGGCAGCTGCATGTGGCCCGATGGGGGCTGGTGCCCTCCTGGGCCAAGGACCCCGGCATCGGACCCAGGATGATCAACGCCCGCAGTGAGACGGTGCTCGAAAAGCCGGCGTTCCGCAAGGCCATCCAATCGCGGAGATGCGCCGTCCCGGCGGACGGTTACTACGAATGGAAGCAGGGTGCCGGCAAGACCAAGCAGCCCTACTACGTCCATCCGGGCAACGGAAGCGGTTTGGTTTTCGCCGGCCTCTACGAGTGGTGGAAAGATCCGTCCGTCCCTGCGGGGGAGCCCGGCCAGTGGATGCTCTCCACGTCCATCCTGACAACAGACACGCCCCCTGCCGGCTCGGAATCCACGGTGTTCGGCAAGCTGACCGCCCTGCATGACCGTGTTCCCCTGCCCATGGACAAGGCCACCATGCAGGCCTGGCTCGACCCGCAGGTGGACGACGCCGCCGGGCTGGTGGATATGGTGCGGTCCGGGGTCAAGGATGTCGCCTCGGACTGGCGCGTGGACTCCGTGGGCAAAGACGTGGGTAACGTACGCAACAACGGACCGGAACTGATCCAGCCCGTGGAGGCACTCTTCTAGCAGACGCTGCGGAAGCCGAACCGGCGCCTAGACGGTGACCTTGCCGGCGTCGTCCACTGCCCAGGTGGGGTTGTAGGCAATCTCCCAGCGGAAGCCGTCCGGGTCGGCAAAATAGCCGCTGTACCCGCCCCATGGCTGGGTGACAGGCTCGGCAACGATGACCGCCCCCGCGGCTGCGGCTTCCGCCATGACCCTGTCCACCTCATCGGTGCTTCCCAGGTTCTGGCTGAGGGTGATGCAGGGCACCGCGCCGGGAGGACTGACGCCCGCCTCCGCCTGCATCTGGCCGGCGTCCCAGAGGGACAACATCAGGCCATGGTTGACCTGGATGAACACGACGTCGCCGGGAAACTCGCGGTGGATGGGCCAGCCGAGACCCTCCGCATAGAAGCGGCGGGAGACGGCAACGCTGCGTACACCTAATGACAAAAAGTCGACTCGGGGCTGCATGCTTCGATACTGTCAGATGATGGCGACAATTCAAGGAAACGACAGGGACGCTCTGGCGGACAAGGAACAGCTCGCTGCCGTCCGGATCGCGGTCGACGAGGTGGATGACCAGATCGTCACCCTCATAGCTCGGCGCGAACGGCTGATCCGGATCGCTGGAACCCTTAAGGGCGACGACGCGGAAGTCCGCGCCCCCGGCCGGGTGGAAAGGATCATCGACCACGTCCGTTCGGCTGCTGAAAAGAAGGACATCGATCCGGACATCGTGGAGTCCACCTATCGGGCAATGATCTCGGGCTTCATTGAACTCGAGCTTAAGGTCCACAAACAGAACAGCTGAGCTGTAGCGCCGCTTCCTTGCGGTGCTTCGCTACAGTGCTTCCTTACAGCGCTTCCTCGACGGCGACGCCGGACTGGAATTCCCGGCCGTCGGCCTCGCTGAAGGCCGACATCACATGCCCCTTGCCCAGCCCATGGATCGCTGCAGTGGGAAAGTTACCCGTGATCGTGTTGCCGGAGTGCGAAACCCCGCTGAGATCGTAGTTTTCTTCAGTGCCTTGTTCATGGCTGAATGAGTAGAAGGCAATCGCCTCCCCATTCATGAACTCAATGCCTAATCGTCTTTGTGACGAATAGTCAGGGCTGGCCGCCACAAGCCCCACCACGTATGCACCGGCCCCCGGGATGTTGCCCTCGATATCGAAGGTGGCCACGAGGGTTGAATCCTGGGCCTTGATGCTTACGTGCTTGAGGAGTGCGTCATGGGTACTCATGGCACAATCCTGCTCCCTGCCGTCCAGTCCGTCCACCCCTTCTAGGTTTTGTCATGGCAGCGGCGTAGACTGGAACTGTTCGAATATGTATTCGAACAATCGGTGTTTGCGGCTAACGGCTCAGCATGGATTCAGCAAGTGTTTCAGTCCTGTTCGGGAGGCGCCCATGGGCATGTTCAGCGAGTCCGTGGACGTCGTCTGCACCGCTTCCGGCCAGCCTCTGGAGCTTCAATGGGCCGGTCGCCGCTACACCGTGTGTGCGGAGCCTGTGAGGTGGTACGAACGCCGGCAGTGGTGGGTGGAGGAAAGCCGCGCACCCCTGGGAAGCGGGCCCGGGCTGGTGGACCACGAGATCTGGCGGGTGCAGGTTCTCGCTGCGGATAATCCCCGGGGTTCCAACGGTGCCACCCAAGAGCCGCTCACCCTGGACCTGACCAGGCATATCGGCAGTGACCGCTGGAGGCTCCTGCGGATCCACGACGCACTCAAGCCCAGAACAGCATGACTTTCACGCACCTCCACGTATCCACTGCCTTCAGCGCCCACTACGGCGTTTCCTGGCCCGATGAGCTCGCCCAGGTCGCCGCAGCGGATAGCGCCACAGCGCTCGCATGCACAGACAGGGACGGGCTGTACGGCACCATCAAACACCTTAAAGCGTGCACGGCTGCCCGAATAGACCCCATAGTGGGGGTTGACCTCGCAGTCTTCGACGACGACGGCGACCACCGCACCCAGCTCGCTGGCCGTGTGGTGGTGCTCGCTCGAGGCAACAACCAGGGAGCCGGTTACCGCGCCCTGTGCCGGCTCGTTTCCGATGCCCATGCCCGCACTTCCGGCAAAGCCGGGGGAGCGGTCCCCGTGGCAGTAACCCGGGCCGAACTCGCCTCACGGACCCTTGATCCACGCACCCTTAAACCCGTACTGACAGTCCTGATCGGACCTGATTCCGACGTCGGACAGGCACTGGGCGGACGGCGCTACCTGCGACCCCGCACCCTCTTCAAACGCTGGCTTGATGTCATGCCAGCAGGGACTGTGGTGGCTGAAATTGTCTCCCAGCTCAGCGCACCAGGCGCGCCCCTGAGCACGGCCCATGCAGTGCGCATGCTTAAACTCGCGGAAGAACATCGGGTTCCGGCCGTACTCACCAACGCTGTCCGGTACTGCGCAGAGGACGGTGCCGCCACAGCAGACGTGCTGGATTCGGCCCGGACGCTGAAGTCACTCCCGGAACTCGCCGCCGAACCCCTCCTCCAGCCCAACGGCCAGGGCTGGCTGAAATCATCCGGGCAGATGCTCCAGCTGGGAAGGGAAATCATCAGTGCCGCAGGGTATGGTGCCGCCGACCTTAAGCAGCTGATGGCACAGACCGAGGCGCTCGCGGACCTCTGCCGGATCGATCCTGTCGCGGATATGGGCTGGAAGCAGCCGGTGGTCCCTGAAGCATCGGTGATCGGCATCAGCCAGGACCCTCAGGTTGAATTGGTGCAGCGCTGCGAGGCCGGGATAGGCAGGCGGTTCCCGGGGATTTCCGGTACCGCCGAAAAGGAGATGCGCCAGCGACTCAGCCACGAACTGGGAATCATCCGGAACCTGGGATTCTCCTCCTACTTCCTCACAGTGGCGGAAGTCTCAAGAATGATCATCGACATGGGGGTCCGCGCCGCAGCCCGCGGTTCCGGCGCTTCCAGCCTGGTCAACTACCTGATTGATGTCAGCCAGGTGAACCCCCTGCAGCACGACCTCATCTTCGAACGTTTCCTTTCCCGGGACCGGGCCACCTTGCCTGACATCGACATCGATGTCGAAAGCGCCGAACGGCACAACGTCTATCGGAAGATCTTTGACCGGTTCGGCGCCGAGCGGGTCACGCTCATGAGCATGCAGAACGGCTACCGCGCCCGCGGGGCCGTCCGGGATGCCGGGATGGCTCTGGGCATGGATGAAGGCGATGTGGGCGAAATCGCCAAGCAACTGTGGCGTTTTTCGGCCAGGAAGTTCCGCGAAGCATTGGCGGAAAAGCCAGAGCTGCGGGAGTTCGCCGGGCGGGTGGAACAGCGCGATTTCACTGAAAACCAGCAGCTGGACCTGCTCGTGGACCTCACCGAACGCCTTGACCGGCTGCCCCGGCACATTTCCATGCACCCCTGCGGAGTGATCCTGGGCGATGCCACCCTGCTTGACCGGACCCCTGTGCAGCCGAGCGGACTTGGGCTGCCCATGAGCCAGTTCGACAAACACGACATGGATCCGATGGGCATGCTCAAGCTCGATGTCCTTGGAGTGCGAATGCAGAGTGCCATGGCCTTTGCTGTCAGGGAAGTCATCCGGATCCACCCCTCCAAAGCAGAAGTGGTTGCTGCAGGTGACCACCCCGCGGGCCCCTATGGCACGGGACCGGACTACATCGCCGAGAACGGCCACATCGACCTCAATGCTGTGCCGCTTGATGATGAACCAACCTATGAGCTGATCCGGAGCACCCATACCCTGGGCTGTTTCCAGATCGAGTCCCCGGGCCAGCGTGAGCTGGTTGGCAAGATGGCACCCCGTGACTTCAATGACCTCATTATCGATATTTCGCTGTTCCGGCCGGGGCCCATGAAATCGGACATGGTGCGGCCTTTCCTGGAGCACCGCCACGGTTTCGCGCCGGAGGTCTATCCGCACCCAGACCTGAAACCCGTGCTGCAGGAAACGCATGGGGTCACCGTTTTCCATGAACAGATCCTGAAGACCTTCGACGTCATGACAGGCTGCGGCCTGGCGCGTGCGGACGAATTCCGCCGCATTCTCGGCAATGAAGCTCTCGAGCCGCAAGTAGAGGAGTACTTCCGCAAGGAAGCCCGGGCCAAAGGCTATGCGCCTGACGTGGTGGACAAGGTCTGGGGGACCCTGAAGTCCTTCGCCAGTTTTGGCTTCTGCAAGGCACACGGGGCGGCATTCGCCGTACCCACCTACCAGTCGGCCTGGCTCAAGGCGCACCATCCCGAGGCTTTCCTGGCGGGCTTGTGGGAGCACGATCCCGGCATGTATCCCAAGAGGCTCCTGGTGGCCGAGGCCCGCAGGTTGGGCATCCCCATCCTGCCCCTGGACATCAACCGCAGCCAGGCGGAATATCGGGTGGAGCGGGTTGCGGATGGGCAGGACCGCGGCAAGCTGGGGATCAGGCTGAGCCTCAACGGGATCTATGGGATGTCCGCCGCCGAGCTGAAACGGATTGTCGCTGGCCAGCCCTATGACTCTTTGGCGGATCTCCGGGCACGATCCAGGCTGAGCAAGCCCAGTATCAAGAGGCTGGCCCAGCTGGGTGCCTTTGATTCCCTCCACCGGGAGTCGGGCGGTGCGGCCAATAGGGCGGATCTCGTCCAGCACCTGCAAAGGCTCCAGGCCACGGGAAGCACCAGGAAGGGTCCCGAGGTCATGGAGGGGCAGCTGGCATTGCCGCTGGGGGACGTGGAACTGCGGAACGTCAAGCCGGGCCTTCCCGCGCCAACCCTGGTGGAAAACGTCAGGGCGGAACTGGATCTGATGGCCATTGACGTCAGCGGGCACCTGATGGACAGCCACCGCCCCCTGCTGGACAGGCTGGGGGTCACCACTGCAGATAAACTGCTGGGCCTGCGCAATGGAACTGAGGTCCTGGTCGCCGGGGTGCGCATCGCTACCCAGACCCCGCCCATGCGGGGCGGGCGGCGGGTGGTCTTTATCAGCATCGACGACGGCACGGGCTGCGTCGACTCCGTCTTCTTCCATGAGGCCCAGGAACAGGCAGGACTGCTGCTGTTCGGAACCCGGCTCCTGTTGATCCGGGGCACCACGCGGCGGACCGGTCCCAGGGGAATCAGCCTGAGCGCAAACATGGCCTGGGACCTGAGCCGCATCGAAACCCTGCCCTTCCCGCAGCCCGGGCCGGAGAATGCGGACGTCCCGCACCCGCTGGACGGAATCAGCCGGAGCCTTGCCATTACCGGAATGGGCGGCTGAGCACACCCGGGCCCCGTTGGTCGGCCTCCCGCGAAACCGATAGCATTGACGATGGCTGGCTGTGGTCCCCGTATGCCACAAGCTATGAAGCCTTAACTTTGAATAGGAGACACCCGTGTCAGATGCCCAGCAGATCACCCTCATCGTCGACGGCGAAGAGACCAAGGTGACTACCGGGACAACCGGTGCGGAACTCTACTTTGAGCGCCGCGACGTTGTCGTGGCCCGCGTCAACGGCGAACTCAAGGACCTGGACCAGGAGCTGCCCGAGGGTGCCGAAATCCAGGCTGTCACCATCGGTTCGCCCGACGGCCTGAACGTGCTCCGCCACTCCACCGCCCACGTCATGGCCCAGGCGGTGCAGCAACTGCGCCCGGATGCCAAGCTGGGCATCGGTCCGTACATCACAGACGGCTTCTACTTCGATTTCGATGTCGCTGAACCGTTCACCCCCGAGGACCTCAAGACCCTGGAAAAGATGATGCTTAAGATCATCAACCAGAACCAGAAATTCGTCCGCCGCGTGGTCAGCGAGGATGAAGCCCGCGAAGCCATGAAGGACGAGCCCTACAAGCTGGAGCTGTTAGGAAAGAAGAACGACGCCGACGCCGGCGAAGGAGTCAACGTCGAGGTGGGCGCCGGGGACATCACCATCTACGACAACGTGGACCGTAAGAGCGGTGACAGCGTCTGGTGCGACCTCTGCCGCGGCCCTCACCTGCCCAACACCAAGCTCATCTCCAATGCGTTCGCACTGACGCGTTCGTCCTCCGCCTACTGGCTGGGCAACCAGAAAAACCAGCAGCTGCAGCGCATCTACGGCACCGCCTGGCCCACCAAGGACGAACTGAAGGCTTATCAGGAACGCCTCGCCGAAGCAGAACGGCGCGATCACCGCAAGCTTGGCGTGGAGCTGGACCTGTTCTCGTTCCCCGACGAGCTTGGCTCAGGCCTGCCCGTCTTCCACCCCAAGGGCGGAATCATCCGCAAGGAAATGGAGGACTACTCGCGCCAGCGCCACGTCGACGCCGGCTACGAGTTCGTCTACACACCCCACATCACCAAGGGTCACCTGTACGAGGTCTCGGGCCACCTTGACTGGTACAAGGACGGCATGTTCCCCCCAATGCGGGTGGATGAGGAACTCAACGCTGACGGTACTGTCCGCAAGCCCGCCCAGGACTATTACCTCAAGCCGATGAACTGCCCCATGCACAACCTGATCTTCCGTTCCCGCGGCCGCTCCTACCGCGAACTCCCGCTGCGCCTCTTCGAATTCGGATCGGTTTACCGGTATGAGAAATCCGGTGTGGTTCACGGCCTGACCCGGGTCCGCGGCATGACCCAGGACGACGCCCACATCTACTGCACCCGGGAGCAGATGAAGGACGAGCTCACCAAGACGCTCACCTTCGTCCTTGGCCTGCTGCAGGACTATGGCCTGAACGACTTTTACCTGGAGCTGTCCACCAAGGACCCCGAGAAGTACGTCGGTGACGACGCCGCCTGGGAAGAGGCCACCACGACCCTCGCCGAGGTGGCCCACGAATCCGGGCTGGAACTCGTCCCGGATCCAGGCGGAGCCGCCTTCTATGGACCGAAGATCTCGGTCCAGGCCAAGGACGCCCTTGGCCGCACCTGGCAGATGTCCACCATCCAGCTGGACTTCAACCTCCCCGAACGGTTCGAACTGGAGTTCCAAGCGGCGGACGGCACCCGTCAGCGGCCCGTGATGATCCACCGTGCCCTGTTCGGCTCCATCGAGCGGTTCATGGGCGTGCTCACCGAGCACTACGCCGGCGCGTTCCCTGCGTGGCTTGCCCCTGTTCAGGTGGTGGGCATCCCGGTGGCCGAAACGTTCAATGAGTACGTGTTCGACGTCGTGGACCAGCTCAAGGCGGCGGGCATCCGCGCCGAGGTGGACACTACTTCGGACAGGTTCCCCAAGAAGATCCGCACCGCCAGCAAGAACAAGATCCCGTTTGTGCTGATCGCAGGCGGTGACGACGCCGAGGCCGGCGCAGTGTCATTCCGCTTCCGCGACGGCAGCCAGGACAACGGAGTGCCCGTGGCAGAAGCGGTCAAGCGGATTACCGAAGCCGTCCGCAACCGGACCAGCTAGCGGAAACGGATATAGACACGGTGCAGGAGAACACAGGCGGAGGATATCCAGGTGATGCCGGCGTGACCGATGATTTCGATCTCGCGGGTGTCCCGGATGCCTTCCAGCGCCTGTGGACTCCGCATCGGATGGCCTACATCAAGGGCGGACAGCACCAGTTCAAGGACGAGGACGACTGCCCGTTCTGTGTGGGCCCAGCCAGGACTGATGAAGATGCCCTCATCGTCCACCGGGGGAAGACTTGCTACGTGGTGCTGAACCTGTTCCCGTACAACCCGGGCCACCTGCTGGTCTGCCCGTACCGGCATGTGCCCGATTACACGGACCTTACTCTGGAGGAGACCGCGGAGTTCGCAGAGCTGACGCAGACGGCCATGAAGGTCCTTCGTAAGGTTGCGAACCCGGGCGGTTTCAACTTGGGTATGAACCAGGGTGTGGTGGGTGGGGCAGGGATTGCAGCGCACCTGCATCAGCACATCGTTCCGCGGTGGGGCGGCGACGGCAACTTCTTCCCCATCATCGCCCAGACCAAGGCCATCACGCAGACGCTGGATGAGGTCCGCCAACAGGTTGCACAGGCGTGGCCCGGGGAGACGGATGCTGAATAGGCACGCCCGCGGATTTTTCACCGCGTTGTTCACCCCGCTCGCCCGCTGGCTCCTGAAGATCGGTGTTTCCCCTGATGCCGTCACGGTCATCGGTACAGCCGGGGTGGTTGTCGGCGCCCTGGTCTTCTACCCCCTCGGCCACCTCTGGTGGGGGACACTGTTCATTACGGCTTTCATCTTTTCAGACGTGCTGGATGGCATCATGGCACGGATGCGCGACGCCGGTGGGCGGTGGGGTAACTTCCTGGACTCCACGCTCGACAGGATCGCCGACGGTGCCCTGTTTGCTGGCCTGGCCATCTGGTTCTTCACCGGTGGTGCCCATTTTGCCATTGCCGTAACTGCCCTGCTCTGCCTGGTCCTGGGCATGGTGGTTTCCTACGCCCGGGCCAAAGCCGAGTCGCTCGGGTTCACTGCCAACGTGGGCATCGCCGAACGCGCCGAGCGGCTCGTCTCGGTCCTGGTGGTCACAGGATTTACCGGCCTTGGACTTCCTGGAATCGTCCTGCTGGTGACGCTCGGGCTCCTCGCCCTGGCCAGCCTGGTCACGGTGGTCCAGCGGGTGCTGTCCGTCCGCCGCCAAGCCCTTGCCGAAGCTGCCGCATCCGAATAATCCTGAATTAAGCCTGCTGGCCGCGGTGGGACTAGTATTAGGACTGCCCGGTCAATGGATCCGGCAATCCGGTGCGTGCACCTAGCGGCATCTCCGTGCCGCCTTCCCGCCCGGCGAAGGTCATCTATCTACCCATAGGGGTTTTTGTGTCTACACCTGATGTAAGCAGCGAAGCCGGTTCGTCCGCGAATAGCGTCACGGGCAGCAGCCGTGTTAAGCGCGGCATGGCCGAGATGCTCAAAGGCGGCGTCATCATGGACGTCGTCAACGTCGAACAAGCCCGCATCGCCGAAGACGCCGGTGCCGTTGCAGTGATGGCGCTGGAACGAGTTCCCGCCGATATCCGTGCCCAGGGCGGCGTGTCCCGCATGTCCGATCCTGACATGATCGACAAGATCATCGACGCAGTCTCCGTCCCGGTCATGGCAAAGGCCAGGATCGGCCACTTCGTCGAGGCCCAGATCCTGCAGTCGCTGGGCGTGGACTACATCGACGAGTCCGAGGTTCTCACCCCGGCTGACTACACCAACCACATCGACAAGTGGAAGTTCACCGTTCCCTTCGTCTGTGGCGCCACCAACCTGGGTGAGGCGCTGCGGCGTATCAACGAGGGCGCGGCGATGATCCGCTCCAAGGGCGAGGCCGGCACCGGGGACGTCTCCAACGCCACCACGCACATGCGCCAGATCCGCGCCGAGATCCTCAAGCTTGCGGCCCTGCCCGAGGACGAGCTCTACGTCGCGGCCAAGGAACTGCAGGCCCCGTATGAGCTGGTTAAGGAAATCGCTGCCACAGGCAAGCTTCCCGTGGTGCTGTTCACCGCCGGCGGCATCGCCACCCCGGCAGATGCTGCGATGATGATGCAGCTCGGCGCCGACGGCGTGTTCGTCGGCTCTGGCATCTTCAAGTCCGGCAATCCGGCCCAGCGTGCCGCCGCCGTCGTTCAGGCCACCACGTTCTTCGATGACCCGGACGTTATCGCCAAGGCCTCCCGCGGCCTGGGCGAGGCCATGGTCGGGATCAACGTGGACGAGATCCCGCAGCCGCACCGCCTCGCCGAGCGCGGCTGGTAACTCGCCTTTCGTCTCGGCTATGTAACATACGACGCCGGTTCCTCACCTTTGTTGGTGGGGGACCGGCGTCGTACTTCTTTAAGGGGGTGGGAGCGGGCTACCCGAGGCCGCGGCGCTTCAGCAGCGGCTCAAGCCGTGCATCGCGTCTGCGCAGGGCTCGGAACGATTCCAGGGGATCCCGACTGTTGCCCCGGGACAGAAGTTCCTGGCGGAACTTTTCGCCGTTGGCCCGGGTCATGCCGCCGTTCTCGCTGAACCAGTCAACAGTCTCCGCATCGAGCACTTCGCTCCAGATATAGGAGTAGTAGCCGGCGGCGTACCCCGCCCCGGCGAAGATGTGCTGGAAGTAGCCCGTGCGATACCTTGGCGGGATCAAGGCGTGGGCCACTCCGGCGGCAGCCAGGGACTTGGCTTCGAATGCCACGACGTCCTCCGGGATGTCCGTGCCGTCCAAGACGTGCCACGCCAGGTCCAGCAGGGCGGCACCAAGGTATTCGGTGGTGGCGAAGCCTTCACCCCACTGCACAGACGCGTTCAGCCTGTCCACCACATCCTGGGGGAGATGCTCGCCGGTCACGTGGTGGCGGGCGTAATTGGCCATGACCTCCGGCCACATGATCCACATCTCGTTGACCTGAGACGGGTACTCCACGAAGTCGCGGGGGACCGAGGTCCCGGAGAAGCGGGGATACGTCACGCTGGACAGCAGCCCGTGCAGCGCGTGGCCGAACTCGTGGAAAGCCGTCCGAAGTTCATCCAGCGTCAGGAGCGTCGGCTCGCCGGCCGGCGGCTTGGATATGTTGAGGTTGTTGATGACCACTGCCTTGGTGCCAAGCAGGGCGGATTGTTCAACGAGTGAGTTCATCCACGCCCCACCGCGCTTCGTTTCCCTGGTGTAGTAATCACCCAGGAACAGGCCCAGGCCGCTGCCGTCCTCGTTCCGGACCTCCCAGACGCGGACGTCCGGGTGGTAGCCGGAAAGGTCGTCCCGCTCGTGGAAGGTGATGCCGTAGAGTGACGTCGCCGCATGGAAGACACCGTCCCGCAGTACTCGATCCAGCTCGAAGTAGGGCCGGATTGCCTGCTCATCCACGGCGTACTTCTCCCGGCGGACCCGGGCAGAGTAGAACGCCCAGTCCCAGGCCTCCAACGGATGCCCTGCAATCTCCGCCAGTTCTGCCGCCTCCGCGTCCGCGTTGCGGACGGCGGCCGGTGCCAGCCGGCCGAGCATTGTCTGGACAGCTGCAAAGTGGGGCGCCGTCTGCTGCTCCACCACGAGTTCTGCATAATTCGCGAAGCCCAGGAGGGCGGCCTTTTCCGCCCGGAGCGCGGCCGTGGACCTGGCCAGTTCCAGGACATCCAGGTTCCCGCCGTCACTCCCTCGGCTGACAGACGCTTCAAACAGCCGGCGCCGGACTCCCCGGCTTTTGAGGGCGGCCATGGCTGGCTGGTTGGTGGGCTGGATGAGAGTCAGCAGGAACTTGCCGTCGTGGCCCGCAGCGCGGGCCGCCTCTGCTGCGCTGGCGACGTCGTCGGCGGGCAGGCCCGCCAGCTCGTCTTCGTTGTCGAGGATGAGGGCCGCGGATTTCATGGCTTCCTTCACCTGCTGGCCGAATTCCGTACCCAGCCGGGATAGCTCCGCGTTGACTGCTTTCAGCCGTTCCTGGCCGGGAAGATCCAGTTGGATGCCTGACTGCCGGAATTCCTTGAGGTACTCCTCCACGAGCCGTGCGGATTCCGGGTCGCAGTCCGTTGTGTCTATGGCGGCGAAGCGGTCAAAGAGTGCCCGGCTGAGAAAGATCTCGTCCTGGTGGGCTGATAGACGGGGCGACAGCTCCCTCTCCAGCTCCTGGATCGCATCGGAGGCATCTGCGGAAACCAGCGTGAAGAATGATGCCGTAGCCCGCTCCAGGAGTCGGCCCGCCTGCTCCAATGCCAGCGCGGTGTTCTTGAACGATGCAGGTTCGGGATTTTCCACTATCGCCCGGATCTCTGCCAGATGTTCAGCGAGGCCCCGATCCACCGCCTCGCCGTAATGGGAGGCCTGGATCTCAGCAAACTGCGGCAGCTCGTAGGGCAAGGGGCTGCGGCTCAGCAGGGGGTTCGTCATGAAGTAAACCTTTCACATGACGGCACTCTTCTCAACGCACCAAATACGCGTCAGGGGCAAGCAACGAACCTAGAATGGCACGTATGGGGAACAGGCTTGCCAAGGCTGCCCACCGCGCCGGTGCGGTGGCCAGTGCGCTCACACTGGCGGCGGTGCTTGCCGGCTGTGGGCTGGTCGCAGAAGAAAACGCCCGGACAACGCCAGCGGTATCCGGCAGCGGCACGGGAACCGTTCAGCCGAGCGTATCCCCGGCAGCGATGCCCACTCCAACGTCTGGGGCCGGTCCTGCCTGTCCAACGCTCCGCTGTACGTCCGTCCTGATGACGGGGGACATGCTCGTCCACACCCAGCTCTGGCAGCAGGCCCGTGAAGACGCGGCGGCCGGCGGCAAACCGGGACTGGACTTCGTTCCTCTCCTGGAAGGCCAGCGCAGGTATATCCAGGCCAGTGACCTCGCCATCTGCCACCAGGAAACACCTGTGGCACTGCCGGACGGGCCGTTCTCCTCTTACCCGTCCTTCAACGTGCCACCCCAGATCATCACCGCCGCCAAGGACGTGGGCTACCAGGCCTGTACAACCGCCAGCAACCACACCATCGACCGCAGCACCGACGGCGTGCTGCGCACCCTTGATGCCCTGGACGCGGCGGGCCTGAAACATACAGGTTCCTATCGCACAGAGGCCGAGTCGCAGGGAATCCTCATGGTGCAGACCAAGGCGGCCAAGATCGCCGTCATCGCCGGGGCCTATGGCCTCAACGGACTGTACCCCGAGTACGCCTGGCAGGTGGACATGCTGGACGCGCCGACCATGATCGCCAAGGCGCAAAAAGCGCGGGCACTGGGCGCGGACATTGTGCTCGGAGCCATGCACGCCGGTGACGAGTACGCGAGCGAAGCCAACGCCCAGCAAAAGGAAGTGGCGCACGCCCTCGTGGACAGCGGCCAGTTCACGATGATCTATGGTCACCACACCCATTCCGTGCTGCCCATCGAGAACTACAAGGGCACGTGGATCGTGTATGGCCTGGGCAACGGCGTGACGGAACTTTCGCCTTGGTACGTGGTCAACAACGAGGGGTTGCTGGTGCGGGCACAGTTCAGCCAGGATGCCTCGGGCAAATGGGCCGCGTCCGACCTTGCCTGGGCTCCTTCTGTGATTGTCCGTGGGCCCTACCGCTGGTGCTCGGTCGCATCCGATGCACCGCAAGGCACTTGTGCCACGCCTGAAGCCGACGCGGCCACCAGGCTCCGGACTGCAACGGTCGTGGACGCCATGGGCGCGGCCACGGCAGGGGCACACGAGCTGCTGATTACCAAGGAACGCTGAAAGGCGTGTGCAGGCAGCCTAAATAGCCCGCCCGGTGGCAATGTTCAGCGCGGACGCCGGGCGGCGTGTTCCCGGGCCAGCACGGAGTAGCGGTCGTCCGGTGTTCCCGGCACGAAGGTCCCGTATTTTCGTTCCGCCGCGGTTCGAATGAGGAAGTCGGCAATGGCAGGGTTCTTGGGCAGCAGGGACCCGTGCAGGTAGCTCGCCACCACATTGCGGTATCGGGCGCCTTCGTGGCCATCGTTGCTGTTGTTTCCCGTTCCCTTGGCCACAGTGCCCAACGGGCGCACTCCGCTGCCCAAGGTGGTCTGGCCGCTGTGGTTCTCGTAGCCCAGCACCTCACCGAACTCGTCCGTTGTCACTTTGACATTGCCGATGAGCCGCTCGTCGGTGCCGTGTGTCTCGACGTCCAGGATCCCGATGCCCGGAATCACCGGACCGGTACGGGTCTTGAAGAACCGCCCGAACAGCTGGTACAGGCCGCAGATGACCAGCATGGGGGCGCCATCCTCGGCCAGGTCCGTAAGGACACCCGCCCGCGATTGCAGGTCGTCCTGGATGACCAACTGGCCGCTGTCCTGGCCGCCGCCACCCAGAATGATGTCAACGCCCTCAGGAAATTCGTCGCCGACGTTGTATTCCAGGAGTTCAGGAGTGTAGCCGTGCCAGGTAAGGCGCTGCCGCAGAACCAGGGCGTTTCCCCAGTCGCCGTAGATGTTCATGTCGCGGGGGTAGAGCTGCACGACGCGGATGGTGCCTTTGCTGTCCGGCCCGCCGGCGGTTGGTTCAGCGCTCATGAGACAACCTCCACTGTGGTGATTTTGGACAGCTCGCGGCGGATGGCAAGCATAGCTGTGTAGGTGCAGAAGATCCGCTTGGGCCTTCCTTTGGCCTCACGGACGAACGCGGCGAGGGCGGGGGCAACGTCCGGCTGGACGGCGCCGACCGGGACTTCGTCGTATTGGAGCCGCAGGGCCATGTCATAGGCACGGGAGCCCGTCAGCTGGTCCACGCCGCCGTTGCGGAGGGAATCGAATTCGACATCCCAGAGCCACGACATGTCGCGGCCGTCGGCGTAGTTGTCGTTGATGGCGATCATCGTGGCGTAACCGCCTGCCGGGAACGACTTGAGGCCAAGCCGGAAGCCGCTGGGGTTCTTCACCAGGACCAGGTCCAGCGGTTGGCCGTCCACCGTGAGGCTTTCGCCACGGCCGAACGCGGGTTCCACCTGGGACAGGGCGGTGAGCAACGTGGCGTGGTCCGCCGTGGCGGCGCCTCCGCCACAGATGCTGCGGGCAAGGGTAAGTGCTGCCGCGGCATTAAAAATGTTGTAGACGCCGCGGAGCTTCATGGCGGTGGTGACAGTGACGCCGTCGTACTCGAAATCAGCGGTGTCCGGCCCCACCCGGCGGAGCACGACGTCGGCCGGCGGCTTTTCGGGGAGCGAGGACGGAACAGGGCTGCCGGGAGCCGCCCGCATGTCGTCGTCATTGGGGAAGGTGCTCAGGAGGGAATCGTCCAGGCCGAAATACTGGACATCCTGTTCGGTCAGGGTGCCGGCGATCCGTGCCACCCGTGGGTCCTCCCGGTTGAGCACCACCGTTCCCGTTGTTTTGGCGGCAACGTGCTGCAGGAGCTGGGCCGTCTTGTCGATCTCCCCGAAACGGTCAAGCTGGTCGCGCAGCACGTTGAGGAGGAGGCTGTAGCGCGGTGGAACGCTGTTCACGAAGTGCACGGCGTGGGCCTCGTCCAGCTCCAGGACGGCGACATCCGCCTTGAGCCTGCCGCGCCAGTCGACTTCACCGAGCAAAGCCGCTGCTACCCCACGGGTGAAGTTGCTGCCAGTGCGGTTGGTGAAGACCTTGAGGCCCTGGCTCTCGAGGAGTTCCACCACCATCTTGGTGGTGGTGGTTTTTCCGTTGGTTCCGCTCACCACTGCCACCCCGTGCGGAAGGGTGGAGAGGGTCCGCCGCATGAAGCCGGGATCGATTTTTTCGACCACCAGCCCGGGCAAGGCTGAGCCGCCGCCCCTGAGCCGGGACACCCGGCGGACCAGCTTGCCGAGCGGAATACTGAAGTAAAGCATGCTCAGTAATATATCCCAGCAGCGGCATAAAACCCGGCCCCGGCGGCTGCTCGAAAGCCCCTGGCCCGGCGGGCGCATTATGCTGAATGAATGACAAAACCCCTTTCGGCAGCTCCCGCACCTGTGGGCTCAGGCCTTCGGATCGGCGTCCTGGCACTCCAGGGCGACTTCCGCGAGCACCTCCGGGTGGTCGAGGCGGCCGGTGCTTCCGGCGTCGGGATCCGCCGCCCAGCCGAGCTTGAGGGCCTGGACGGGCTCATCATCCCCGGCGGTGAGTCAACTGCCATCGACAAGCTGGCCCGGGCCTTTGACCTGGCGGAGCCGCTGCAGGAAAGCATCCGTGGTGGCCTGCCGGTGTACGGCTCCTGTGCGGGGATGATCCTCCTCGCCGACGAGATCGCCGACCCCGCCACCGACCTTGCGGGCGAACCGCAGCGGACCTTCGGCGGCCTGGACATCACCGTGCGCCGCAACGCTTTCGGGCGGCAGCGGGAGTCCTTCGAAACCGACCTTGACTTCAAAAGCCTGGAGTTCAGCGCCACGGACGACGGCGTTGCGCCAGTCCACGCCGTCTTCATCCGCGGGCCGTGGGTGGAGCGGGTCGGCCCCGGAGTGGAGGTCCTCGCCCAGGTGGAGCCGGCCGACCCTGCCCACGCATCCCACGCTGCCACGCTGCCGGGGGCCGCTAGAATTGTTGCAGTGCGTTCGGGCCACCTGCTGGCCACCTCCTTCCACCCGGAAGTGACCGGGGAAAAACGCGTACACGAACTTTTTATCCGAATGATCAGAGGAGAAGCGTAAAGCATGTCAGGCCACTCCAAATGGGCAACGACCAAGCACAAGAAGGCCATCCTCGATAGCCGCCGCGCCAAGTCGTTCGCCAAGCTGATCAAGAACATCGAAGTCGCCGCCCGCATGGGCGGCCCGGACCTTTCCGGCAACCCCAGCCTTGAACTTGCCGTCACCAAGGCCAAGAAGACCTCGGTCCCGGCCGACAACATCGACCGCGCCATCAAGCGCGGTGCAGGCCTGACCGGCGAAGTGGTGGACTATACCGAGATCATGTACGAGGCCCGCGGGCCCCAGGGCTCGGCGCTCCTCATCGAGTGCCTCACCGACAACAAGAACCGTGCGGCCTCCGAAGTCCGCCTTGCCATTTCCCGCAACGGCGGCACCATTGCCGATCCCGGCTCCGTGAGCTACCTTTTCAGCCGCAAGGGCGTGGTGTCCCTGCCCAAGAAGGAGCTGACCGAGGACGACGTCCTGATGGCCGTCCTCGACGCCGGCGCCGAGGAAGTCAAGGACAACGGCGAGACGTTCGAAATCCACTCGGATCCGAAGGATCTTCAGGCCGTCCGTGACGCCCTGAAGGACGCCGGGATCGATTACGACACCGACGAGGCCGAGTTCGTGCCCTCCATGGAAGTGCCCCTCGACGTGGATGCCGCGAAGAAGTTCCTGAAGCTGGTTGACGCACTGGAAGACCTCGACGACGTGCAGAACGTCTACAGTAACGCCGACCTCAGCGACGAAGTCCAGGCCGCCCTGGAAGCCGAGTGATCCTCCGCCTTGCGGGTTAGGGCGGCTGCGGCACAGTGACGCTGCGAGTACTGGGGGTTGACCCGGGGCTGACCCGCTGCGGCATCGGGGTAGTCGACGTCGAGCGGAACAGGCGGGCCACCATGGTTGCGGTCGGTGTGGTCGGTACGTCCCCTGAAGAAACCCTCGACCGGAGGCTGCTGGTGATCGCCCTGGCCATCGATGAGTGGCTGGATCGTTACGAACCCCACGTCCTGGCTGTCGAGCGCGTTTTCTCGCAGCTCAATGTCAGCACAGTGATGGGAGTGGCGCAGGCGTCCGGGGTGGTGATCGCCGCCGCAGCCCGCCGCGGCATCCCGGTGGCGCTTCACACGCCGTCGGAGGTCAAGGCTGCTGTCACCGGCAGCGGAACCTCCAACAAGGAGGCAGTGACAAAACTGGTCACCAAAATCCTCAGGCTGGACGCACCGCCGCGCCCGGCAGATGCCGCCGACGCGCTGGCTCTTGCCATCACGCACGCGTGGCGGGCGGGAAGCGGCGCCAGTGTATCCACCACGGGGCCCGGAAGCTTGTCGCTGACGCCGGCCCAGCGGGCATGGGCGGATGCCGAAGCGAAGGCGCGCCGCGCACGGTGAATGTCCTCCCAGCTTGCTAGGGTATTCGTAGATATGTTCGGATAGCCGGTCCTGTCCTCCTTCCAGATGGCGGCCCGGCGGTACACCAGGAGCCCGGCTTGATCAGTTTCCTCCGCGGAACAGTTGCCCACGTTGGTCTTTCCACGGCCGTGATCGACCTCAACGGCGCAGGGATGAGCGTCAACGCCACCCCGCAGACCCTCAGCCGGCTGCGTACCGGGGAGGAAGGCAAGCTGTTCACCTCGCTGATCGTGCGTGAGGATTCGCTGACCCTTTTCGGGTTTGCTTCCGACGACGAGCGTGAAGTCTTCGACGTCCTCCTCAGTGTCAGCGGGGTGGGGCCGCGGCTCGCCCTTGCGGTGCTGGCCGTCCACGAACCAGAAGCCATCCGGGTGGCAGCGCACACCGGGGACAGCAAAACGTTCACGAAAGTGCCCGGTATCGGCCCCAAGGTGGCAGGGAGGATTGTTCTGGAGCTCGCGGGCAAGTTGGTACCGCATGGCACCCAAGGAGCTCCCCTTCCCGCTGCTTCCTCGGAAGCGGCCTGGAAGCCGCAGGTAGTCGCGGCCATGACCAGTCTGGGGTGGTCGGAAAAGGATGCCACCTCAAGCATCGACAAGGCACTCGAAGACTCCCCGGACTTGTCGGGCCGCGGCAATGTGGCCGAAATCCTTCGGACGACACTCCGCTGGCTAGGCCAGGACGGCGCGCGGGCCGGGAACCGCGTAGGCAGCCGTGGCTGAGCAGTCGGTGGTTGCGGCTGGAGAGGAACCCGAGGACCGGGTCATTGAAGCTGCCCTCAGGCCCAAGAACCTTCACGACTTCGTAGGCCAGCACCGCGTCCGCAAGCAGCTCTCGCTGGTCCTGCAGGCCTCCCGGATGCGCGGCCGGAGCGCAGACCACGTGCTGTTCTCAGGGCCGCCCGGGCTGGGCAAAACCACGCTCGCCATGATCGTGGCGTCCGAAATGAGCGCGCCGTTGAGGATTAGCAGCGGCCCAGCCATCCAGCATGCCGGTGACCTCGCAGCCATTCTTTCCTCGCTCTCAGAGGGCGAGGTCCTCTTCCTGGACGAAATCCACCGGATGTCCAGGCCGGCTGAGGAAATGCTCTACATGGCAATGGAAGACTTCCGGGTGGACATCGTGGTGGGCAAGGGTGCCGGCGCCACCGCAATTCCCCTGGAGCTTCCGCCCTTCACCCTGGTCGGCGCGACCACCCGCGCCGGACTGCTGCCAGGACCGTTGCGTGACAGGTTCGGTTTCACCGGGCACCTGGAGTTCTACTCGGTGGCAGAGCTCGAACTGGTGCTCCGGAGATCCGCAGGCCTACTGGACCTAAAGGTCAACTCTGCCGGGTTCAGCGAGATCGCTGGCCGGTCCAGAGGCACACCCCGCATCGCCAACCGGCTCCTTCGGCGCGTCCGCGACTGGGCGCTGGTGCACGGGATCGAACAGATCGACGCCCGCGCCGCCTCCGCCGCCCTCGATATGTATGAGGTGGACAAGCGGGGCCTGGACAGGCTGGACCGAGCCGTTCTTGAAGCCCTGATCACCAAGTTCGGTGGCGGACCGGTAGGGCTCTCAACCCTGGCCATTGCCGTGGGGGAGGAAACCGAGACCGTGGAAACGGTGGCGGAGCCGTTCCTTGTGCGGGAAGGGCTGCTGGGCCGGACCCCTCGAGGCCGCATCGCCATGGCACCCGCCTGGACGCACCTGGGCTACGCCGTTCCCGCCGGAGTCTTCGGGCAGGAGCCCCTGGACCTTTTCGAAACGGACGCGGAGAGCGGCGAACCTGCAGCGGACTGGGCCCCGAACAGCCAATAGCACCGTCCTTTCAGCTTTTCCCATTAGACTGGTATGACGCTCGGCACGTTCGGGTCTTTGTTCCCGCAGGCGGCCCACCAGCTGCCGTGGCTGGCATGCAGCACTTTGCCAGGCCACCCGGTTCAAAGCGGACGGCGCTGTCAATCAGCTACGCATGCACAGAATGGAACTTCCCCGTGTTCGGACATATAACTGCCCAGACCACCACTCAGCCCGGCGGCGGCATCGACATCATGACGATCCTGCTCTTTGTGATGCTCGGAATCTTCATCTTCATGATGTTCCGCCGCAACAAGAAAACCAGGGATCAGCAGGCAACACTGCAGTCCCAGTTCGAGCCGGGAGTAGAGGTCATGACCAGCTTCGGTCTCTTTGGGCGGATTGTGTCCATTGACGATGACGAAAACAAGGTAGTACTGGAACTCTCGCCCGGAAACGTCGCCACAGTTCACCGCCAGGCAGTCACCAAGATCGTGGAGCCGGCCGTGGTGGGCGAAGATGAGCCCACTGTCATCCCCGATGACGCATCTTCCCTCGCCCCTGAGGAAACCGCAACGGCAACTCCCGAGACGCCGGACGAAACCCTCAAGCGCCTCAACGATGAGGGCAAGAAGGACAGCTAGTCCGCGGTGCCGCACGGCACACCGCGTTACACACCTCTACGGCTGCGGACTACCGCCGGTGGGAGCAGAGACTCGCACCGGCGGTTCCTCCGTAAATAAGAGAAAGATCGACAATGGCACGAACTGGCCCCAAGAAATCAGGACTCAGAGTACTGGTATGGCTCGGCGTGGTACTCGCCGTGCTGACCGCGGTCCTGGCCGGCGGCACCATGGCCGGACAGGCGAGCTGGGCTCCCAAGCTCGCGCTGGACCTCGAAGGCGGCACCCAGATGATCCTGGCGCCCAAGGTTGAGGGCGGTTCGGACATTAACGAAGACCAACTCAACCAGGCGGTCGCCATCATCAGGCAGCGTGTTGACGGTTCAGGCGTTGCAGAAGCCGAAATCAGCACCCAGTCCGGCCGCAACGTGGTGGTAAGCCTTCCTGGAACCCCGTCAACGCAGACCAGGGCCCTCATCCAGGCCTCGGCGGACATGAACTTCCGCCCGGTGCTGCTCAACGGAGCCGGTGCCGCTGTCCCCACGGAGTCCCTGACGCCCGAGGACCAGTTGCCCAAGCCGACGGCCGAACCTGCGAACAGCAGCGACACCAACTGGATCACGGCTGATGTGTACCGGAAATTCGAAACGCTGGACTGCGACAACCCGTCGCAGGATAAGCAGGAGCGCTCGGATCCCACCAAGCCGCTGGCGACCTGCCAGCCGGCCACGGCATCTTCGCCCGCGGTCAAGTACATCCTTGGTCCGGTGGAGGTCAAGGGCACCAACATTGTCACTTCCTCCTTCCAGCTCAAGCAGGGCGCACAGGGTGCTGTCACCAATGAATGGGCCGTCAATATCCAGTTCGACCAGGACGGCACGGCCAAGTTCAAAGAGGTCACTGAACGGCTGAACCAGTTCTACGCCGCAGCCGGCGGCGAATCGGGCACCGATCCCAAGGCGCAGTTCGCCATTGTGCTGGATGACCAGGTCATCTCCGCACCGCGGGCCCTTGCCGTCATTACTGATGGCCGGCCCCAGATCACCGGCGGGTTCACTGAGCAGACGGCAAAGGCGTTGTCCGACCAGCTCCGTTTCGGAGCGCTTCCCATCAGCTTCGAAATCCAAAGTGAGCAGCAGATTTCCGCGACCCTGGGTGGCGAACAGCTCCGCATGGGACTCCTGGCTGGCGTGATTGGCCTGCTGCTGGTGGTCGTGTACTCGCTGTTCCAGTACCGTGCCCTGGGCTTTGTCACGATCGCGTCGCTCGTGGTGGCAGGCGCCCTGACATACCTGGCCATCGCGATCCTGGGCTGGACTGAGAACTACCGGCTGTCCCTGGCGGGTGTGGCCGGCCTCATCGTGGCTATCGGCCAGACCGCAGACTCCTTCATCGTTTACTTCGAGCGCATCCGTGATGAGCTGCGTGAGGGCCGCGGCCTGGTTTCAGCGGTGGAAAACGGCTGGAAGCGCGCCAAGCGCACCGTCCTTGCCTCGAAGGCGGTCAACCTTCTCGCAGCCCTGGTGCTGTACTTCGTAGCGGTCGGCAACGTCCGTGGCTTTGCTTTTACCCTCGGCCTGACCGCCATCGCCGACCTCCTCGTGGTCTTCATGTTCACCCACCCGATGCTGCAGGTGCTGGCGAGGACCAGGTTCTTTGGCGAAGGCCACCGCTTCTCCGGCCTTGACCCGAAGCGGCTCGGCGCCGTTCCGCTGTACCGCGGTGCCGGCCGCCTCCGGACGCCGGATGCGAAGCCTCAAGTCGTCCGGGCCAAGAACGCCGGAGCCGCAGCCGAGGCCGAACGCCGGATGACCATCGCGGAACGCCGCCTCGCGGAAAAGCAGGAGCAGCTCGCCGGCTCCTCCAAGAGCGCAGCCAAGGAGACCAAATAATGTCCAGCTTTGCCACTTTCGGTAACGAGCTCTACACCGGCAAGCGCTCCTACAACTTTGTGGGCGCCAAGAAGATCTGGTTCCTCATTGCGGCTGTAGCCGTGGCCCTGTCCATCCTGATCCCGGTCGCCAAGGGCGGGTTCAACCTTGGCATCGAGTTCCGCGGCGGTTCTGAATTTACCGTCTCGAACGTCAAGACCACGGATACCAGTGCGGGGGAGAAGGCCGTCCAGGACGTCGTGCCGGGGAGCATTCCCCGCGTGGCCAACGTAGCGGGCAACACCATGCGCATCCAGACGGACAAGCTCACCGACGACGAGACCTTGAAGATCAAGGCCGGCCTGACAGCTGCCTACGGAGTCACGGACAACGAGGTCACGTCCACGTTCGTCGGACCCACGTGGGGTGCGGACGTCACCAAGCAGGCACTGCTCGGGCTCGTGATCTTCGTGGTCCTGGCGGCAGCCCTGATGGCGCTCTACTTCAGGACCTGGAAGATGTCGCTGTCCGCGATCGCCGGCATGCTCGTCACGATGTTCATCACGGCCGGAGTTTACGCACTCAGTGATTTCGAAGTGACGCCATCGGCGATCATCGGCTTCCTGACTGTGCTCAGCTACTCGCTCTACGACACCGTGGTGGTGTTCGACAAGATCCGTGAGAACACGGCGGACATAAGTTCGTCGAGCCGGCGGACGTTCGGCGAGGAAGTCAACCTTGCCGTGAACCAGACTTTGGTGCGTTCCATCAACACGATGATGGTGGCAATTCTCCCCGTCGGTGCCATCCTGTTTATCGGTGCCGGGCTGCTGGGGGCGGGCACGCTGCGCGATCTGTCCCTCGCCCTGTTCGTTGGCATCCTGATCGGCACGGCTGCCACCATCTTCGTGGCCGCGCCGTTGTATGCCTGGCTTCGGCAGAACGAACCCGAGCTCGCAAAGCAGGCACGGCGCGTGGAGCAACGGCGGGCCGAGGGCTCGTCCCGGGCGGCCGCTGCGGCCGCACCCGCCCAGTCCTGAGCGAACCTCCCGAACGGGCCGGCCGGCGTCGGAATAGCGACGCCGGCTGGCCCGTTCGCATTTAAGCACCGGTTACATGGGAGCCCCGACGGAGGAATAGACTGAGGTAATTAAACGGTCGTGAGGGGTGCTTCATTGGAAGAACGTTCGGCGTCGGTGCCAACGGCAGCCGGGGACAACAGCCCGGGCCACGGATTGAAGACTGGGCTCGCAGCTTCCGCACGTCCAACACCGGTTGTCCCGGTGGACAATTCCGGTGCCCGCCCCACGTTTCCTGGCCGGCGCGAACGTACCAGGTCCCGGCTTGCCCGCCTGACTGGTCGAGCGGCCGCCAGCTATTCGCCCATCCTCGAACCGCTGCTGCGGACGGTCCGGGCGAATAATCCCAAAGAGGACTTTGATCTCATCCAGCGCGCCTTCGAAGTGGCCGAACGCAGCCACCGGGGGCAGAAGCGCAAGAGCGGTGATCCGTACATCACCCACCCCGTGGCGGTCGCGACGATCCTCGCGGAACTGGGCCTGAGTGGCACAACCCTTGCCGCCGCCTTGCTCCATGACACCGTAGAGGACACCCCGTACACGCTGGCTGACCTGAAAAGGGACTTCGGCCCCGAAGTCGCCATGCTGGTGGACGGCGTCACCAAGCTGGACAAGGTCAGTTTCGGCGAAGCTGCCCAGTCCGAGACTGTCCGCAAGATGGTCGTGGCCATGGCCAAGGACATCCGGGTCCTCATGATCAAACTGGCTGACAGGCTGCACAATGCGCGCACGTGGCGATTTGTGTCCGCGGAATCTTCCGCCCGCAAGGCGCGCGAAACGTTGGAAATCTTTGCCCCGCTGGCGCATCGGCTGGGTATGAACACCATCAAGTGGGAGCTTGAGGACCTGTCCTTCGCAGCGTTGTACCCCAAGGTCTATGAGGAGATCGTCCGCATGGTGGGCGACCGTACTCCGGAGCGCGAGAAGAGCCTTGGGGTCATCAGGGACCAGATCACCGAGGATCTCCGGACAGCCAAGATCAAGGCGACCATCACGGGCAGGCCCAAGCACTACTACTCGATCTATCAGAAGATGATCGTCCGGGACAAGGACTTTGATGACATCAACGACCTGATGGGCGTCCGGGTACTGGTGGACTCGGTACGGGACTGTTACGCGGCGCTTGGGACCATGCATTCGCGCTGGAATCCGTTGCCCGGGCGTTTCAAGGACTACATTGCGATGCCCAAGTTCAACATGTACCAGTCCCTCCACACCACCGTCATCGGGCCTGGCGGCAAACCTGTGGAAATCCAGATCCGGACCCATGAAATGCACCGCCGCGCTGAATACGGCGTGGCCGCGCACTGGAAGTACAAGGATCAGCCCAACCGCACGGCGACCGGCCCGGGCAGTCCCCGCGACGGGGATCTGGGGTGGCTCAGGTCCCTGGTGGACTGGCAGCAGGAAACCTCCGACCCCGGGGAGTTCCTTGATTCGTTGCGCTTCGAAATCAATGCCCGTGAGGTTTTCGTTTTTACGCCCAAGGGCGAGGTCATGGCATTGCCGGCCGGTTCTACCCCCGTGGACTTCGCGTACGCAGTCCACACTGAAGTGGGGCACCGCACCATCGGGGCACGGGTCAACGGCAAGCTGGTCCCTCTGAACAGCGAACTGAACCACGGCGACTGGGTGGAGATCTTCACGTCCAAAGCCGAAGGCGCCGGCCCCAGCCAGGACTGGCAGCATTTCGTCAAGAGCGCCCGCGCCCGGAACAAGATCCGCCAGTGGTTCAGCAAGGAGCGCCGGGAAGAGGCGATCGACCGCGGCAAGGACCTGCTGACCAGGGCCATGCGGAAGCAGAACCTCCCACTGCAGCGCCTCATGACTCACGAGGCCCTGGCGGCGGTGGCCGAGGACTTCAAGTACGTCGACATCTCGGGCCTCTACGCCGGGGTGGGCGACGGTCACACTTCCGCCCAGTCCGTGATGGAGAAGCTCGTTGAAAGCCTCGGCGGCAACGAGAGCACCGACGAAGATATTACAGAAGTCAGCATTCCTACCCATGTTGCCAAGACCCGCTTCTCCGATTCAGGGGTAGTGGTGCGGGGCGTCGGCGACGTCTGGGTGAAGCTGGCGCGCTGTTGCACCCCGGTTCCCCCCGATCCGATCCTAGGGTTCGTCACACGCGGCTCTGGTGTTTCGGTTCACCGCACGGACTGCACCAACGTCTCCGATCTCAAGGACCAGCCCGACAGGATTGTCGATGTGGAGTGGGCACCGACACAATCAAGCGTGTTCCTGGTGGAGATCCAGGTGGAAGCCTTGGACCGGAAGTCGCTGCTGTCCGACGTGACACGCATCCTGTCCGAAAACCATGTGAACATCCTGGCCGCCAGCGTGCATACCTCGACGGACCGCGTGGCGATCTCACGGTTCGCCTTCGAGATGGGCGACCCTAAGTACTTGAGCCACGTCCTCAGCGCTGTCCGGAGGATCGACGGCGTTTTTGACGTCTACAGGACCACCGGGAACAAACGCCGGAGTTAGCAGGGCCAGCTTCTCGAGTGCGGCTTTCTTGTGCGGCACCCGGGGAGTGGACTCGATTGCCAGGACCAGCAGCCGCAGCCGGACGTCCCTTTCCGGACGGGCCAGCAGCGCCGCTAATGCAGGTACGGCACGGGCGGCGTCAACATGGAGGGCAATGTCCAGGGCCGTGCGCAGTGGGCTGGAGATCATCAGCCCGCCCATACTGACGACGTCGAAGGGTCCAAGCCTGACCTCGTGGAGCGTGCAGCCCCGGGTACTGCGCAGACTCGAAATCCGGCGTTTCACGTCCACCAGGAGCGCCAGCCGGTCCGGCTCCTCCGCGCAGCCGTAGATCCATGCAGCGGTCATCCGCCCGGCGACGACCCGCTGCCGGATGCCCTCCGGCACGGCGCTGGCAGCCGCCCTTGCCCTCAATTGCGGCGAAGGCGGAACCTCCGGGAGCGTATAGCCACGCTGGTGCAGCCGTATGAGCAGGCCATCTGCTGCGAGGGACTGGAGTTCGGGCCAGGCAAACGGCCGCCCCGGCGAGTACAGCTCTGGGAATTGGGGAGGGGACGATGTGGCCATTCAGCCATCTTGCCGCGGCGGCTTTAAACGAGTACAGATCCGGCCCCGGATATGTGGATAACCGGGGCCGGAACTGTAGAGGCTTACTTGCGGGGTTTCAGGTCAGGAGAGCTCGCTGGCAGATCGCTGGATCTGGTCCAGCCAGGCCTGCCTGGCCTCGAGAGCTTCCTGGGCCGCCTTGATCTTGCGCTGGTCGCCGGCTTTCTCTGCCTGGGCCAGATCATCCTGCAGACCAGCTATGGCTGATTCCAGTTGCGACAGTGCGCTGTTGGTCCGGGCCTTCGTCTCGGGGTTGGACCGCTGCCAGTTTTCCTCCTCGGCGTGCCGGACGGCGTCCTCCACCTTTCGGAGGCCGGCTTCGATGCGGCCCATGTCCGCCCGGGGTACCTTGCCAGCCTCTTCCCAGCGGTCACGGACGGACTGGAGCGCTTTCTTTGCCGCAGCCAGGTCCTTGACGGGCAGGATGGTGTTTGCCTCGGCCAGGAGGGCTTCCTTCACCGTGAGGTTCGCCGCATACTCCTGGTCGATCTCCTCGTTGGCGGCTTGCCTGGAGGTGAAGAAGACATCCTGTGCGGCCCGGAAGCGGGCCCACAGGGCGTCGTCGTCCTTGCGGCTGGCGCGCGGGGAGGCCTTCCATTCGTCCATCAGGCGGCGGTATTCCCCGGCGGCGAAGCCCCAGTCCGTGGACGTGGACAGGGTCTCGGCCTCCGCGATGAGCTTCTCCTTGGCTGACTTCGCAGCCGAGTTGTTGCTGTCCAACTGGGAGAAGTAGGCCCGGCGGTGCCGGTCAAAGACCGTGCGGGCAGCACGGAAGCGCTTCCACAGGGCGTCCTCGTTGCTGCGGCCCAGCCGTACGCCGCTCTTCTGGGCTGTCTTCCAGCTTTCGAAAAGCTCGTTCATCCGGGCGCTGGAAGTTTTCCACTGGATCTGTGAGGGATCCTGGCCGGAGATTTCCTCAGCTTCTGACACGATTGACTCGCGGGCGGCGAGTTCCGCGGTCCTGACGGCCTCATGCTCTGCCTTTTCAGCCTTTTCGAGTTCCGTGATCTGGCCAGACAGGGTATCCAGGCGCGCTTCGGCAGCGCGCAGGTCGCCCACCATGTTCCGCTCAGCCAGCTGCTCGCGCAGGTGGGTCACGGTTTTCTGCATGTCAGTGCTGGGGGCCTTGGAGCCGACGCGCTGCTCCAGCAGCACAATCTGGGCGACAACGTCGTCGTACTTCCGGGCAAAGTACGCGAGGGCTTCGTCATCGCTGACGCCCGGGTACTGGCCCACCGGGTGCTCGTCGTTGTCGATCTTCAGGAAGACGTGGCCGTCACCTTCCACTCGCCCCCAGCGGGCGGCTTCTTCCAGCGACGTCGCGGAAGCGACGGGGGCGGGCGCCGACGCGGGGGCTGCCGCTGCAGGCTTGGGGCGTGCGGCGAAGGCTGCAGGGGACGGTGCCGGGCGTGGTGCTGGTGAAGGAACCGGTGCAGCAGAGGCAGGAGCTTCTGGGGTCTCTTCGGCTACAGCCTCTTCAGCGGCGGCCTCGTCGGCTACAGCCTCTTCGGCTGGTGCTTCGTCGGCTACAGCCTCTTCAGCGGCAGCTTCGTCGGCTACAGCCTCTTCGACTGGGGTCCCTTGAACCGGTGCCTGTTCGGCCGGTGCCTGCTCGGCGGGCGCCTGTTCGGCCGTGGCCGCTTCAACCGGGGCCTGTTCAGCTACTGCGTCTTCAACCACCGTGTCATCAGCCGCGGGGGCTGCTGCTTCGGTCAAGTCTGTCGCCGCTGTTTCGTCGGATTTCTGACTGTCTGTCACCGCTAAAAGTCTTTCGCTTGGAGGGAAATACTCACGTACCGCACCGCGGCCTCTGGGACCGGGCTTCCTACTTCAGAGAAAACGAGTCTATCGTGACTGGTTCCACGGGCGCGCCGTCTGTGGCGCCAGCGCCGGGCGTGATTCCGGCAGCGGCAATATTGGTCACCACGTCCAGTCCCGATGTCACCTTGCCCACCACCGTATAGCCACCCGCGGAATCGGCAGGTATCACGGTGTCCTTGTAGACAACAAAGAACTGCGTGCCGTTTCCGTACGCGTTGTCTCCGGTCCTGGCCACGGCAATTGTTCCGGCTGGATAGGTGTTGTCAGTGGGTGTGTTTTCCAGCGGGCCCCAGTTGTAGTTGGGGTCACCGCTGCTGTCTCCGGTCTTGGAGCCGCACTGCAGGAGGCCGAACGTTTCGCCGGTGGTCAGCCGGTGGCAGGTGGAACCCGCGTAGTACCCCTGGTCGCTTAGAGACTTGAAGACGGCGGCAGCCTGGGGAGCCTTGCTGCCGTCCAATTCCACCCCGATCGTCCCGGTGTTCAGCTTCAGTTCGCCCGTAAACACCTTGCCGGCGGCAGTGTCCGCTGCTGGGATATTGGGGCCGTTGGTGGCTGGGGCTGTAGGCGTGGCCGACGCCGATGGGCTGCTCAGCCCCGCTTCGGCCGCCGCGAACTCCTCCTCGGTGGGGTTCCCCGAGAAGGTGGTGAGCTGGAGTACGACGGCGAGTAACACGGCGGCGGTGCCGGCAGCGACGGCGATGATGTTGTCCCGCTTGCGCCGCGTTTCCTGCTCCCGCCGGAGCTCGCGCTTCGCTTCCATCTGCTGGATGCGCCGTTTCGCTTCGCGGGCGTTGCGTGTACTGGCCGCCAAGGGTCCTCCTCTATGTCGTGCTGCGGGCGGCCCGATTGGAGGCTACCGTCCGCAGTTGTCTGGCGGCAGCCGTGCGGGCCATTGTCCGCCGCATTAGAGATGGGGACAGATGAAGCATAAACTGACTGCCGCACATAGTTTATGCATGACTGGCTGGACTGCCGCTGTTTCCCTGCCCCTTTCGGGCGGAATGCCGGGCAAAGTCCCAGGCACCGTTCATCAAGAGGAGAATTTCCACCATGGCACGCACCGCCTCCCTGTCCGGATTCCCCGAGTGGCTTCCCGAGGAGCGGCTGGTGGAGCTGCATGTGCTGGATACGCTGCGCCGGGTTTTCGAGCTGCACGGCTTCGGGTCCATCGAAACCCGTGCCGTGGAGACCGTCGGGCAGTTGCTGCGCAAGGGCGACATCGATAAAGAGGTTTACGGACTGAGCCGCCTTCAGGACGACGAGACCGATGCTGGAACGGACAGCTCCAAAGCGGGGAAACACGATCCACATGCCCTTGCCCTGCACTTTGACCTGACGGTGCCGTTTGCCCGCTATGTGGTGGAGAACGCGGGCTACCTCGCTTTCCCATTCCGTCGCTACCAGATCCAGAAGGTGTGGCGCGGCGAACGCCCGCAGGAGGGCCGTGCCCGCGAATTCACCCAGGCGGACATCGATGTTGTGGGTGACGGTGAACTGCCGTTCCGCTATGACGTTGAGATAGCCCTGGTGATTGCCGAGGCTCTCAGTGCCCTGCCCATTCCGGACTTCAGGCTGCGGATCAACAACCGGAAACTTGCCGAAGGCTTTTACCGTGGCATTGGCCTGGATGACACGGCAGGGGTGTTGCGCAGCATCGACAAGCTGGAAAAGATCGGCCCTTCCAAGGTGGCTGAGCTCTTGAAGACCGAGCTGGACGCCACCGACGAGCAGGCCCAGGCCGCGCTGAAGCTGGCCGGGATCCGCACCGAGGACACCTCCTTCGTGGCGCAGGTCCGTGCCCTTGGTGTCAGCAATGAGCTGCTCGAAGAGGGCCTCAGCGAATTGGAACAGGTCATCGAAGCCGCCGTGCAGCGCGCGCCCGGCAAGGTCGTGGCGGACCTCAGCATCGCCCGCGGCCTTGACTACTACACCGGAACCGTCGTGGAAACCGTGCTGGTGGGGCACGAACAGCTGGGTTCGATCTGCTCGGGCGGCCGTTACGACGCCCTCGCGTCCAAGGGCAACCGGAAGTTTCCGGGCGTTGGACTGTCAATCGGGGTCACGCGGCTGGTCTCCAGAATCCTGAGCCAGGACCTGGCCAAGGCCTCGCGCTCCGTTCCTACAGTGGTCCTGGTTGCCCTCACCAACGACGACAGCTGGGGAGCCGCGCAGGACGTCGCGGCGCAACTGCGCAGCCGCGGAATCGCCACCGAAGTGGCGGCGAAGGCAGAGAAGTTCGGCAAGCAGATCAAGTTCGCGGACCGCCGGGGGATCCCTTTTGTCTGGTTCACGGACGACGACGGCAATCACCAGGTCAAGGACATCCGGTCCGGGGACCAGGCCGATGCCGATCCCGTGCGGTGGACGCCGCCGTCGGAAGACCTTTCCGTCCAGGTGAAGACGGCCGCGGCACTGCCGGCCTGACAAAAGCCGGCAGGGCGCCACGGGCCGACTGACCCGGCCTGTGGGCCCGCGGCGCTAGCGCCGGAACCGGAGCACCAGGAACCGGCCGGCGGCTCCGACCGCCAGGACGGCTGCCATGCCCAGCACTGAAACCGGCGGCAAGGTGAACGCCAGGAGAAGGCAGCTGCAGAAGCCCACGGCGTTCAGCCACTTGGGTGCGTGTCCGGGATGGTCAGGCAAGGTAAAGGCCGCCGCATTGGCCACCGCGTAGTAGATCAGGACTCCGAAGCTGGAGAAGCCCACTACAGTCATCACGTCCGTGGTCAGCAGCAGGACAATGACGACGGCGGCCACCGCGAGTTCCGCCGCGAACGGAACGGTGTGCCTGCCTCCGACTCGTGCCAGGGCTACGGGCAGATCCCGTTCCCGCGCCATCGCCAGGGCAGTCCTGCCGATTCCCGTGATCAGCGCCAGGAGGGCGCCGAGGCAGGCGGCGGCCGCACCTGCCTGCACGAGGGGAGCGCCCGCACTGAGCCGTGAGTGGACGACGGCTTCGAGGAGGGGAGTGGTGGTCGCGGCGAGCTCGCCGTCCGGCAGGTGATTAAGCAGGAGCAGCGCCAGGGCAAGGTAGATTCCGAAGGCGCCTGCAAGGGCAGCGAGGATGGCACGTGGAATGGTCCTGGCCGGGTCCTTGACCTCTTCGCCCAGCGTCGCAATCCGTGCGTAGCCGGCAAAGGCGAAGAACACCAGGCCAGCGGCGGGCAGCACCCCTGCGGCGCTGCCGGGGGAGAGTCCACCAGTCCCGCCTTCGGAGTGCGGGCCCACAATGGCGGCGGCCGCGACAAATATCAGGGTGGCGAGCACAGCACACAGCAGGATCCTGGTCAGCAGCGCCGTGCGGGTGATACCCAGCAAGTTGACGGCTGTCAGCGCCACCACCGCGGCCACGGCCACCTGGACAGGGTAGTCCGGGGCAACGTAGTGTCCGAAAGTCAGGGCCATGGCTGCGCAGGATGCTGTCTTGCCGGTGACGAACCCCCAGCCGGCCAGGAAGCCAGGCCATTCGCCGAGCCGTTTCCGGCCGTACACATACGTACCGCCGCTGGCGGGATACCTGGCAGCCAGCTCCGCCGACGCGACCGCATTGCAATAGGCTACGGCGCCCGCGACCAGGACGGACAAAACAAGGAAGTTTCCTGCCAGGGCCGAGGCCGGAGCGAAGACGACGAAGACGCCCGCCCCCAGCATGGAGCCGAGACCGATGGAGGTGGCATCGAATACGCCCAGCCTCCGTTGAAGTTGCCGATGAGGCCTCATGGCGGAGAGACTCCCTTTCCAACGGGTAAACTCAGACAGGATCGTTCCCGGAACGATCCTATTCAATTTCACTCTGTTTTCCTGCTGTCTTCAGAAAGGCGTGCTGTGCTGCGCACACATGACCTCGGATCCCTTCGTTCCGAGCACATTGGACAAACCGTAACCCTGGCTGGCTGGGTGGGCCGCCGTCGTGATCACGGTGGTGTCGCATTCGTGGATCTGCGCGATGCGTCGGGCGTGGCCCAGGTTGTGGTCCGTGAGGAAGAGGTCTTCCACGGTCTGCGCAACGAGTATGTCCTGCAGGTCACCGGCACGGTGTCCAAGCGGCCCGAGGGCAACGAGAACCCGGCGCTGGCCACGGGCGAGATCGAGGTCATGGCTGACAAGGTGGTCATCCTGAACACCTCCGAACCGCTGCCCTTCCAGATCGACGAACACGTCGAGGTGGGCGAGGAAGCACGCCTGAAGCACCGCTACCTCGACCTCCGTCGGCCTGGTCCCAGCCGCAACCTCCGGCTGCGCTCCGAAGCCAACCGGGTAGCACGCGAACTGCTGCACCAGGATGGCTTCGTGGAGATCGAGACCCCCACGCTGACACGTTCGACGCCGGAAGGCGCCCGGGACTTCGTGGTTCCCGCCCGCCTTGCCCCCGGTTCCTGGTACGCGCTGCCGCAGTCCCCCCAGCTTTTCAAGCAGCTCCTTCAGGTGGGTGGCTTCGAGAAGTATTACCAGATCGCCCGCTGCTACCGGGATGAAGACTTCCGCGCGGACCGCCAGCCGGAATTCACGCAGCTGGACATCGAAGCAAGCTTCGTGGACCAGGACGACATCATTGCCCTGGGCGAAAACATCGTCAAAGCCCTCTGGAAGCTGATCGACGTCGAGATTCCGACGCCCATCCAGCGCATCACGTACGCCGATGCCATGGCACGGTACGGCTCGGACAAGCCGGACCTGCGTTTCGAAGTGGAACTGACCGAGCTCACCGAGTTCTTCAAGGACACCGGCTTCGGCGTGTTCAAGGCCCCGTACGTTGGCGCCGTCGTGATGCCGGGCGGCGCGTCCCAGCCGCGCCGCACCCTGGACGGCTGGCAGGAGTTCGCCAAGCAGCGCGGCCACAAGGGGCTGGCGTATGTACTGTTCAAGGAAGACGGTGAACTGGCCGGCCCGGTTGCCAAGAACCTGACCGACACTGAACGGGCAGGCCTTGCCGACGCCGTTGGGGCCAAGCCAGGCGACTGCATCTTCTTCGCAGCAGGCGAGAAGTCCGCGGCGCGCGCCCTCCTGGGCGCTGCCCGCGTGGAGATCGGCCACCGCACCGGCCTCATCGATCCTCAAGCCTGGGCTTTCTGCTGGGTGGTTGACGCCCCCATGTTCGAACCTGCTTCCGCAGCTGTAGCGTCCGGGGATGTGGCTGTGGGCGGAGGTCAGTGGACCGCTGTGCACCACGCGTTCACCTCGCCCAAGCCTGAGTTCCTGGACTCCTTCGACAAGGATCCCGAGTCCGCACTCTCCTACGCCTACGACATCGTCTGCAACGGCAACGAAATCGGCGGCGGGTCGATCCGTATCCACGAGCGGGATGTCCAGGAACGCGTCTTCGAACTGATGGGCCTGGCCCGGGAGGATGCCCAAACCAAGTTCGGCTTCCTGCTCGAAGGGTTCAAGTATGGTGCCCCTCCGCATGGCGGCATTGCCTTCGGCTGGGACCGTGTCGTAGCCCTGCTGGCAGGGGTCGAGTCCATTCGTGACGTCATTGCCTTCCCCAAGACCGGCAACGGCTACGACCCCCTGACGCAGGCACCCGCACCCATCACGCCGCAGCAGCGCAAGGAAGCCGGCGTGGACTTCAAGCCGGAGGCCAAGAAGGCGTAGGCCATGCAGCCGGGGATCGACGCCTACGAGGCCCTCATGGATGCCGCCTGGCCTGCGCCGGAACGGTACGACACGGGGGAATGGGTGCTCCGGGCGGCGGACGGAGTGACGCAGCGCGCCAACTCCGTCTGGCCGCGTACGGAGCCGCGCGATACGGTGGCCGCCGTCCGGGATGCCGCGTCATGGTACCGCAGCCGCAGGCTGCCGTCGATCTACCAGATCACGGACACGCCTGGCAACGCTGCCCTGAACGCATTGCTGGACACGCAGGGCTACACCCGCCAGTCGGAAACCCTCATCATGGGGAGGGCCACCGCTGCCGCCACTGCTCCGCCCGCCACAGCCCAAGGGGTGGCTGAGCTGGCGGACCTTCCCACCGACGAGTGGCTGGACTTGTGGTGGAGCGTAGACGGCCGCGGCGGACCTGAGGAACTGGAAACGGCGCGGCGCATCCTGACCGGGTGTCCGTCGCTGTACGCGCTGGTGAGGTCCGACGACGGCGTCCCCGCCGCCGTCGGTCGCCTCGCCCTGGTGGACGGTCACGGCGGAATCTACTGCATGGCCACCCGGGCCGCCGTCCGGCGTCGGGGCTTCGCAGGGCTGGTGCTGCAATCGCTGATTAACGGAGCAGCGGCGGCAGGAACGGACAGGCTCTGGCTGCTGGTCATGGCCTCCAACGAGGGCGCCCGGGCCCTTTACGCCAAGGCCGGCTTTGGGGAAACCGGCCGCTACTCCTACCGCCAGGAGAGGCCGAAGCGCGCCTTGACGGGTTGCTGACCTGTTATTAGCCCGTGGCGTCCGTCACTGTAATCCGCACCGAACAAACATCCGCTGCCGCCTTCTTGAGTACCGCAGCCCTGGGATCGGGGACATCCAGGAAGGCCAGCCGCGGGGACCCCGAGAATTCTTTCAGGGCGGGCTCCGCCAGGACCAGCCCGGCGAGGGCCCTGTCCCCGCCGGGCGCAAGGTATTCGATCAGGTGGCCAGTGAAGGTCCTTGCGGCATGTCCCGCGACGGCTTCCACCAGATCATCGGCCTGATTGGCTCGGCGCCGGGCGAAACGCTGCTGGGATTGTCCTCCTGCCGCTGTCCGTGACTGCACATACTTGGATCCGGTCTTGGAAGCCAGAATGATGCCTTCCCTGGCAACGGCCACCCCAAAGCCGCCGCGCCTGACTAATACCAGGCCGGTTGTCCTTGGCTGGCAGGCGATGGACGCCAGCCGTTCCAGCGGATCGGCGCCCCGGCCCGGCCGGCCGTCCACCGGCCATGGGGCCTTGAGAAGGGCGGTGGTGCCGTCGGCTCCGACGAGCCGCACGCCGTCGTCGTCGTCGCTGGGCCGGAAGCCGCCGTGTGCTGCGGCGAACCTTTCCAGCCAACCGGGGAGCCGCGCTCCCGGCACAAAGGCGGTCCGCACGGACACCGGGCCGGCTCCGCGGGCCGCGGCGCGTTCGGACATGGCGATCCTTTGTTTGATGGACGTGACCGGTAGGCGAAACCGGACGGTGAACTATGAGTAGCCTATCTATGTGGATGATCTCTTCGGCCAAGCGGCCGGCAACGATGACGACGACGGCGGGATCGTTCCGTCGCCAGCTGGCGGGACCGTGCCGGGCAAGAGTGGGGCCGGCAAGGCTACGCCGGGCAGTACGGCCTCGCCGCGGAGCCCACTTGCCGTCCGCATGCGGCCGCGCACCCTGGACGACGTGGTGGGCCAGCAGCACCTCCTCGGACAGGGGTCACCACTGCGGCAACTGGCCGCCGGGGCTGACGCAGGCGGACCCGCCGGCCCAAGCTCTTTGATCCTGTGGGGCCCTCCCGGGACAGGGAAGACCACCCTGGCCCACGTGATCGCCAGGGGGCCGGGACGGAAGTTCGTGGAGCTGTCCGCGATCACGGCAGGCGTCAAGGACGTCCGCCGCGTTATGGATGAAGCGTTGACAGCGCGGGATCTCTACAGGACCACCACGGTCCTTTTCCTGGATGAAATCCACCGCTTCAACAAAGCCCAGCAGGACGCGCTGCTGCCGGGGGTGGAGAACCGCTGGGTGGTCCTGGTGGCGGCAACCACGGAAAATCCGTCGTTCTCGGTGGTCTCGCCCCTCCTGTCCAGATCCCTCCTGCTGACGCTGAAACCGCTCACGGATGCCGACGTCGAAGGCCTGGTCCGGCGGGCGGTGGCCGATGTCCGGGGGCTGAACGGGAAGGTGGAGTTGAGCGATGAAGCACTCGCCCACCTCGTGAGGCTGTCCGGCGGGGATGCCAGGCGGGCACTGACGGCGCTGGAGGCTGCCGCCGGAGTGGCGTTTGGCGATGCGGATGATGCCGACGGTGCAGACGCCGTTCCAGTCACCGTTGAGCTTAAGCACACCGAGCGCGCGCTGGATGTTGCCGCCGTCCGCTATGACCGGGCCGGCGACCAGCACTACGATGTGGCCAGTGCCTTCATCAAGTCCGTCCGCGGCTCCGACGTCGACGCATCCCTGCACTACCTGGCCCGGATGCTCGAGGCGGGAGAAGACCCGCGCTTCATTGCCCGGCGCATCGTGATTTCCGCGGCCGAGGACGTCGGTATGGCTGACCCTACGGCCCTCCAGACAGCCGTGGCCGCTGCCCAGGCGGTGCAGCTGATCGGCATGCCGGAAGGCCGCATCGTCCTGGCCGAAGCTGTGGTCCATCTCGCCACGGCCCCGAAGTCCAACGCCGCCTATATGGGATTGAACAAAGCCGTTGCGGACGTCCGCGCAGGACTGGGCAACGGAATTCCGGCGCACCTGCGCGATGCGCATTACCCGGGGTCGAAGCAGCTGGGTCATGGGCTGGGCTACAAGTACGCGCACGACGCGCCGCACTCCGTGGCCACCCAGCAGTACCCGCCCGACGACCTTGTGGGTAAGGACTACTACGACCCCACGGCCAACGGCGCAGAACGGGACATTGCTGTGAGGCTTGAACGGCTGCGGAAGATCATCCGCGGAAACTGATTCCCGCCCCCGGAGGGGAAAGTGCGGGAAGTAGGGGAACAACTGGTAAGATTGTTCGTTGTCTGGCAAGGCACGGACGCACACTCCCGCGAATTTCAGTATTTTATGCTGATCTGAATTATCTGGTGAGCTGCGCCCGGCGCCCAGTAGCAAAAGGCAGCGGTTGGCCGATGCTCTCCATCGTGGAGGCCAGTAACACTGACACACCGCAGATATTGGAAGGACACAAGTGGCTAACAACACTCGTGCTCGCCGTACAGCACGCCTCTCGCGTGCACTCGGCATCGCTCTGACCCCTAAGGCCGCCAAGTACATGGAGCGCCGTCCGTACGGCCCCGGCGAGCATGGCCGTGCCCGCAAGAAGCAGGACTCCGACTACGCCGTACGGCTGCGCGAAAAGCAGCGTCTGCGCGCCCAGTACGGCATCCGCGAAGCCCAGATGACCCGTGCCTTCGAAGAAGCACGCCGCACCAAGGGCCTGACCGGTGAAAACCTGATCGAACTGCTCGAAATGCGTCTCGACGCCCTCGTGCTGCGCGCAGGCTTCGCCCGCACCATCGCCCAGGCCCGCCAGCTCGTGGTGCACCGCCACATCCTGGTTGACGGCATCCGTGTTGACCGCCCGTCCTTCCGCGTCAGCGAAGGCCAGCTGGTCCACGTCCACAGCCGCAGCGAAACCATGGTTCCGCTCCAGGTTGCCGCAGCCGGTGCACACCGCGACGTCCTGCCCCAGGTTCCGGCCTACCTGGACGTCAAGCTTGACGCCCTCCAGGCCCGCCTGGTCCGCCGCCCGAAGCGCTCCGAGGTCCCCGTGACCTGCGAAGAGCAGCTCGTCGTCGAATTCTACGCACGCTAAATCCCAGCAGCGTATCCAAAGAAGCCCGTGGCAAGCGCCGCGGGCTTCTTTGTATGTAAGGTACTTGGGGGGCATCTGCGGGACGCAGGAAGACTGCGCGCGCCGATTAAACAGATTCACAGAATTTCGAGGAGATGAACGTCTATGTCTGGTGGCGATATTGCCGGCCTGATCGCTGCCGGGGTGTTTGCGCTCCTGGTGTTGCTGCTCGCCGTACCGATCCTGAAGCTCGGCAAGGTGTTCGACGAGATACGGACGTCCATCCGGTCCATCAGCGACGGCGCGACACCTCTCATGGACGAAGTCACGGCGACCGTGTCCACCACCAACCAGCAGCTGAAAAAGGTGGACGGCATTGCCTCCAACGTCTCGGATGCCTCGGCGAACATCTCCGCGCTGTCCTCATTGGTTGCCGCGACCGTCGGCTCGCCGCTGATCAAGGTGGCAGCCTTCAGCTACGGCGTCCGCACAGCCCTGGCCAACCGCAAGAAGCCCACCGCCGGCCGTCGCAGCCGCTAAGCCACCCGGAGAACTGAACATGAAACGACTTGTCTGGATGGGAATCGGCGTGGCAATCGGAGTCATCGCCTTCCGCAAGGTCACCGAGGCCCAAGCCAGCCTGGGGCCCGCCGGCTTGAACCGGGCCGTGGGCCGGCTCACGGACGGCCTCTACGACTTCGCGGATGCTGTCCGGTCCGGAATGCGCGAACGCGAGACAGATCTGCGCACCGCGCTCGGCGTCGAATCCCAGGACCTTGCGCGCCGTTAGCCTGCGGCCGCGGGAGAATTAACCAGCAGCGTCCGCTTGCCGGAGCTGCCATCTGAATCAAACTGTCACGCGCCAGAAAAAGCGTGAACCAAGAAGGGTATGTAATCAGCTCATGAAGTCGCAGGAGATCACAAAGCGCTGGGTGGACTTTTTTGTCAGCAAGGGCCACACCGCGGTTCCTTCCGCGTCGCTGGTCTCCAGCGACCCGTCCCTGCTGTTCACCGTCGCCGGCATGGTCCCGTTCATCCCTTACCTGACTGCGCGCGAAGAAGCCCCCTATGCCCGCGCCACGAGCGTGCAGAAGTGTATCCGCACCGGTGACATCGAGGAAGTGGGCAAGACTGCCCGCCACGGGACCTTTTTCCAGATGTGCGGCAACTTTTCCTTCGGCGACTACTTCAAGGAAGACGCCATCAGGTTCGCCTGGGAACTGCTCACCAAGAGCGTGGACGACGGCGGCTATGGCCTTCCGCCCGAACTGCTGTGGGTGACTGTCTACGAAGAAGATGACGAAGCCAAGGAGTTGTGGCTGAAGAACACTGGCGTCCCCGCTGAGCGCATCCAGCGCATGGGCAAGGCCGACAACTACTGGCACACCGGCCAGCCGGGCCCTGCCGGCCCCTGCTCTGAGATCTACTACGACCGCGGCCCGGCCTACGGTGTTGAAGGCGGCCCCATTGCGGACGAGAACCGCTACGTCGAAATCTGGAACCTCGTGTTCATGCAGTACCAGATCGACAACGTCCGCTCGAAGGACGAATTCGACATCGTGGGTGAGCTGCCAAAGAAGAACATCGATACCGGGCTCGGCATGGAGCGCCTCGCGATGATCCTCCAGGGCGTCGAAAACATGTACGAGACCGACCAGGTCCGTCCCGTCATCGACAAGGCTGCGGAACTGTCAGGCAGGGAATACACATCGGCCGAAACGCCTGACGATCCACACCACACCGATGACGTCCGGATGCGCGTTGTTGCGGACCATATCCGTTCCGCCCTGATGCTGATCGCCGACGGCGTGACGCCCTCCAACGAAGGCCGTGGCTATGTCCTGCGCCGCCTCATCCGCCGGGCCGTGCGTTCAATGCGGCTGCTCGGCGTCGAAAAGGCGTGCCTGCCTGACCTGCTGCCCGCCTCCCGCGATGCGATGAAGGGCGTCTACCCTATCGTGGAGACGGATTTCGACCGCATCAGCAGGATCGCTTATGCAGAAGAAAAGGCCTTCCTCCGCACCATCGCTTCGGGTACCGCCCGGCTTGAGGACGCCGTCACCGAGTCCAAGGCAGCAGGTACGCCGCTTTCGGGTGCCGATGCCTTTGCGCTCCATGACACCTACGGCTTCCCGATCGACCTCACCCTGGAGATGGCCGAGGAGGCCGGGCTGAAGGTGGACGAGCCCGAGTTCCGCAGGCTCATGCTGGAACAGCGCCAGCGCGCGCAGGCGGACGCAAAGGGCAAAAAAGGCGGCCACGCAGACCTCAGCGCCTTCCAGGAACTCCTGGCACAGGGTGAGACGGTCTTCACGGGCTACACCGAACTCGATGGCGAGTCCCGCGTCCGCGGCATCCTCAACGGCGGGCAGAAGGTTGGCCAGGCCTCCACGGGGGAGGAGATCGAGCTTGTCCTAGCAGAGACTCCCTTCTACGCCGAAGCAGGCGGCCAGGCAGCTGACACCGGCCTCATCACCGGGGACGGGTTCGTCGTCGAGGTCCTGGACGTCCAGCGGCCCCTCAAGGGGCTCAGCGTCCATAAGGCAATCGTCCGTGAGGGTGAGATCGGCTCCGACGCCCTCGTCAGGGCAGCTGTGGACCGGGAGCGGCGCCACGCTGCCGAGCAGGCGCACACCGGCACGCACATCGTGCACGCGGCCCTGCACCAGATTCTCGGCCCGCAGGCGACCCAGCGCGGTTCCTACAACAAGGCTGGCTACCTGCGCTTCGACTTCGCATGGGGTGAAGGCCTCAGCCAGGCAACCCGCTCGGAAGTCGAGGAAGTCTCCAACCTGGCCATCCGTAATAACTTCCGGGTGGAGACCAAGGTGATGGGACTGGCAGAAGCCAAGGCGCTTGGCGCAATGGCGCTCTTCGGCGAGAATTACGGCAGCGAAGTACGTGTGGTGGAGATCGACGGCGCGTGGTCCCGTGAACTGTGCGGTGGCACGCACGTGGCCAACACGTCCCTGATCGGCAGCCTCTCACTCCTGGGCGAACAGTCTGTCGGCTCAGGCAACCGCCGCGTCGAGGCCTTCGTGGGGATGGATGCCTTCCGGCACCTGGCTGCTGAACGGGCGCTGGTGACCGAATTGACAGACATGCTCAAGGTGCCCTCCGGCCAGCTGGCCGACAGGATCGCCGCCACATTGGCGAAGCTCAAGTCAGCGGAGAAAGAACTGGAACGGCTCCGCAAGGAACAGCTGGCGGCCGCTGCCGGCCAGCTGGCGGGAACGGCGAAGGACGCGGCCGGGGTCAGCGTCATAGCCCACGATGCCGGCCAGGTCAGCGGTGCCGACGACCTCCGCGGACTGGCCCTGGACCTGCGGAACCGGCTGGGTTCCGCCCCCTCAACTGTGGCGGTGGCAGGCGTCAGCAACAACCGTCCCATGATCCTTGTGGCCACCAACGAGGCTGCGCGGGAGGCCGGCGTCAAGGCCGGAGCCCTCGTCCGCCTCGCGGCCGGGATCCTTGGGGGCGGCGGCGGAGGCAAGGACGACGTCGCCCAGGGCGGCGGTACCGACGCAGGCAAGGTCACACCGGCGCTGGACGCCGTCGTGGACGCCATCTCCCGGCGATAAAGCATCCTATGACCAGTCCTGCTGCAGCCGGCGCCTACCCCCAGGGCATCAAACTGGGGGTGGACGTTGGCACCGTCCGGGTGGGCGTCGCAGTCTGCGACCCTGACGCCATCCTGGCGACGCCGCTCAAGACCCTGGACCGCAACCCGAAGAAAAACTCAGACGTCCGCGTGATCGCGTCAATCGCTGAGGAACTCGGCGCCGTCCAGGTGATCGTCGGGCTCCCGCGCACCATGAAGGGCGAGGAACACGCCTCTGCGCGGATGGCAACCGAGTATGCACGGCTGCTTGCCAGCGAGCTGGAAACGCGCGGCCTGGACGTGCCCGTGAACCTCGTTGACGAGCGCCTCAGCAGCGTCTCCGCCCACCGGAACCTTCACGAAGCTGGCATGAGCAGCCGGAATCACCGTAAAGTAGTGGATCAGGTCGCGGCGGCTGGAATCCTCCAGCACGCCATCGACATGCAAAAAGCCAGGGGAACGGACGTTGGCAGCCGCGTGACTGCGCCCGCCCGTCCGTGGCGTTCCGGGGACACTGCGCCGGTAACGCGTGGGCAGACCCCGGAGGACAAGACCCGATCTTCAGATAACGGAAGGCTATAGTGAGCCCGGCCAACAATGACGACTCCTCCGGCAGCCCCGACAGCGGTGCGGCCAGGCCGCTGACCCGCAAGGAGCTCCGCGCGCGGGAAAAGTCCCGGCACACCGAAAGCAACAGCCTCGTTCCTGAACAGGCGTACGAAACAGGCGATGACTTTCCCATGACCGCCGCGGAGGCTTCACCTGCTGGTACGGCTGCCTCTTCCATCCCGACGGCGCCCGATACGCCGCCGTCGATCCAGGCGGCCGAGCCGGCCTACGTAGGGCGCGGCGTACACGAACACACCGCCCATGAAGAGGCCCACGCCCCCAATCGCTACGAAACCCTCCACCACCAACCGTTGCACCAGGAACCGGTGCACCACGAACCGTTGCACCAGGAACCGGTGCACCACGAGGAGCCCGCCCCTGAAGATATCTACCACCACGACGCGGACCTCGGCCAGGATCATCATGAAGGACTCCACGTTGACGGCGCCTCCTACGAGATCGAGCACGGCGGCCCTTACTACGACGGAGCCCACCCCCTTGAGGATCACCACCCCGAGGATCATCATCCGCACGACGCCGGCCTCTTCACCGGTGCTTCAGCGGCTTCAGTAGTGCGCGGTCCCTCCAAAAAAGTCCGCCGTCGGCGCCGCTTCCTGGCCTTGGTGCTGACCCTTGCAGTTTTTGTTACCGCTGTTGCCGTCGGCGCCCAGTTCCTCAAGCCGCTGCTCGGAAACGACAAAGCAAGCGACTACCCCGGTCCCGGCACCGGCGAGGTCCAGGTGACCGTCCAGGCCGGCGAAGGCCCCCGGGCGGTAGCCACCGCCCTGGAGAGTGGAAAGGTGGTTGCGAATGCGGACACCTTCCTGCAGGCGTTCACTGCCTCCGGCGGAACCCTGGCGCCGGGGGATTACACCTTCAAGATGGAGATGAAAAACGCCGACGCCGTTAATGTCCTGCTCGGCAAGGACAAGAGCAAGGTCATTTATTTCGCCCTGAGTGCCGGGCTGAGGATCGGCGAGTCCCTGGAGGCAATCTCTGAAGGATCCGGAGTGCCGCTGGCACAGCTCAAGGCACTCAGCGATTCCCCGGGGCAGTTCGGCGTTCCTGCTGCCGCCAAGAACCTTGAGGGCTTCCTGGCCCCGGGTGAATACCGATTCCCGCTGGGGACCCCCGCAAAGGACATCCTCCAGTCCCTGGTCAAATCGACACTGGACGAGCTCGTGTCACAGGGCATTACGGACCCCACGAAACAGTACGAGGCCCTGATCGTTGCGAGCATCGTGCAGGCGGAAGGCGGCCAAGCGGACTACGGCGACGTTGCCGGTGCCATCTACAACCGACTCAAGCCCAACGACCAGACCGGCGGCTTCCTTCAGGTGGACTCCGCGGTCACCTACGGCCTTGGCACCAGGAGCTTCAACTTCACCGACGCCGAGCGCGAAGACAAGTCCAATCCCTACAACACTTACGCCAACCCAGGCTTGCCGCCCGGGCCCATTGGATCGCCCGGCAAGACGGCCATTGACGCCGCGGCCAAGCCGAAGGCCAACGACTACCTTTTCTGGGTGACCATCAACCTGGATACCAAGGAGACCAAGTTCTCCAAGACGCTGGCCGAACACAACACGTACGTAGCCCAGTACAACAGCTGGTGTCAGGCGCACACGGGCCGCTGTTCATGAGGCTGCGGGCTGCAGTCCTGGGCCATCCGATCAGCCACTCGAAGTCACCAGCCCTGCACCTGGCGGCCTACGGCAAGCTGGGGATCGACATCAGCTACACGGCCGTTGACGTCACGGCGCAGGCATTGCCGGACTTCATGCGGGACGTTCGGGCCAAGGACGGATGGCGGGGCCTGTCAGTCACCATGCCCCTGAAAACCGCCATGATGTCCGAAGTGGATGAGGTGCGCGGCGTGGCCAGCGTACTGCGCGTCGTCAACACTGTCGCGTTCGAGGGCGACGATGCCAGCAACGCTGTCCGGAGGATCGGCTACAACACCGACGTCGCGGGGATCGTCAACGCCGTCCGGAATGCCGGGGCGGTTCCGGCCCCGGCCGCCGTGATCCTGGGCGGGGGAGGAACATCGGCAGCCGCGGTGGCAGCGCTCAAGGACCTGGGCGCGGAGTCCGTCCAGATTTTCGTCCGGGATACCGGACGGGCCGTGGAAGCCCGCACCGCCGCCGCTGCCGTGGGCCTGGGAATCGACGTAAGGCCTCTGGCAGAGGCCGCCGCGCATACGGCAAGTGCCGACGTCGTTATCTCGACATTGCCGCCGCGCGCTGCCGACGGACTTGCCGGTGAACTGGCTGGAATCGGGGCACGAACGGGCGGAGTGCTGCTGGACGTGGCCTACGACCCCTGGCCCAGCAGGATCGCATCGGCCTGGCAGGCAAACGGCGGCTCCGTGGTTCCCGGCCTGGAAATGCTGCTCTATCAGGCGGTGGAACAGGTCCGCCTTTTCTCCCGGCTGGAGGAGGAAGTTAATGCAGCCGTCATAGATGTGATGTGTGACGCAGTCGGCCTTCCCCGACGGGCGTTCTGACCGCCATACGTGGCAGGATGGAAATTATGTTGCGTTGGTTGACTGCCGGTGAATCCCATGGTCCGGCCCTGATGGGAATTATTGAAGGCGTCCCTGCCGGTGTGGAACTCACCAGCGGGCAGATCGCCGACTCATTGGCACGCCGGCGCCTCGGTTACGGCCGCGGTGCCCGGATGAAATTCGAGCAGGATGTCGTTACCATCCTCGGCGGTGTACGGCATGGGCTGACCCAGGGTGGCCCGGTGGGCATCCAGGTGGGCAACACCGAATGGCCCAAATGGGAGCTGATCATGTCAGCGGACCCCGTTGACCCCGAAATCCTCGCCGACCAGGCGCGCAACGCCCCTCTTACCCGCCCCCGTCCCGGCCACGCTGATTTCACCGGCATGCAGAAGTATGGCTTTTCCGAGGCCCGGCCCGTGCTTGAACGCGCCAGCGCCCGGGAGACCGCCACCCGCGTGGCCATGGGAACGGTAGCGTCCCAGTTCCTGAAGCAGCTGGGGATCGAACTCGTCAGCCACACAGTCTCCATCGCCAGCGTGACCGTGCCGGAGGGACGCCCGCTGCCGGTTCCGGCAAATGTTATCGCCTTGGACGCGGACCCGCTGCGTTGCTTCGACCGCGAAACCTCCGATGCCATGGTGGCCGAAGTGGATGCCGCCCACAAAGAAGGCGAAACCCTCGGGGGCGTCGTGGAGGTGCTCGCGTACGGACTTCCGCCGGGGCTGGGAAGCTACGTCCACTGGGACCGGAGGCTCGATTCACGGCTAGCCGCTGCCCTCATGGGCATCCAGGCCATCAAGGGTGTCGAAGTGGGCGACGGATTCCTGACTGCCGCGCGCCGCGGCTCGGCCGCACACGACGAGATCGTCAAGGACGCGGACGGCAGGATCATCAGGACCAGCAACCGGGCCGGCGGTATCGAGGGCGGCATGAGCATTGGCGACGTGCTGAGGGTGCGCGCCGCCATGAAACCAATCGCCACCGTTCCCCGGGCACTGAAGACCATCGATGTGAGCACGGGCGAGGCGGCCAAGGCACATCATCAGCGTTCGGACGTCTGTGCCGTTCCGGCTGCCGGTGTAGTCGCGGAAGCGATGGTTGCACTGGTGCTGGCGGAAGCCGTCACCGAAAAGTTTGGTGGGGACTCTGTCGCGGAGACTGCACGCAACATCAAGGGCTACCTGGACAACATTCCGGCATCCCTGGACTCGATCGGCCAGTAGTGCCCCGCAGCAGCAAGACCGGTGCGCCTGGCCAGCGGCCTGTCGTACTGATCGGTCCCATGGCGGTCGGTAAGTCAGCCATTGGTTACCAGCTGGCACAGCAACTCGGCGCGCCCTTCGTGGATACTGACGTTGTCATTGTGGGAAACCATGGCTCCATCGCCGACATCTTCGCGGGCCGGGGTGAACACACATTCCGGGAGATTGAGGCCAGGACGGTGGCCAGTGTCGTGGAGGAAGCGGAAGGTTCCGCCACGGTGATTTCACTGGGCGGCGGCGCCGTCCTGGACTCGGGGACGCAGCAGTTGCTGGACCGCTGCACAGTTGTCTACCTGGAATGTGATGCCGAAACGGTAGCCAGCCGTATTGCACGGAACTCCGGCCGCCCGCTGCTTGCAGGTGACGCCATGGCCCGCTGGTCGTCATTGTTCGCGACCAGGAAGCCGGTCTACGAACGCCTGGCCGACGTGGTCCTGGACGTCCGCCACGGTTCCGTCGCCGAACTGGGACGCCGGCTGGAACAAGCACTGCGGGAATTCGCAGTTGCCAAACAGGAAGTTGAAAATTGAGCGTCGAATCAACAGTCATCAAGGTCACCGGCGAGTCCGCGGCCCAGAACTACGACGTCGTCGTCGGCCGGGGCCTGCTGGCAAGCCTTCCCGCCTTGCTGGGGGAGAGGGTCCGGCGGGTACTCGTCATCCACCCCCGGGCCCTGCGGCTCACCGGAGACACGGTCCGGGACGAGTTGGCCGCGGCCGGCTTTACCTCGCTCACCGCGGAAATCCCCGATGCCGAGGAAGGCAAGCACATCCAGGTGGCTGCCTTCTGCTGGCAGGTCCTGGGCCAGAACGACTTCACCCGCTCCGACGCGATCGTAGCCGTAGGCGGCGGTGCCGTGACCGACCTGGCCGGCTTTGTCGCGGCTACCTGGCTTCGAGGAGTCAAGGTCATCCATATGCCCACCAGCCTATTGGGGATGGTGGACGCCTCCGTGGGAGGCAAGACCGGCATCAACACCGCCGAGGGTAAGAACCTGGTCGGTTCCTTCCACCCGCCAGCCGGAGTGCTGGTGGATCTTGAGACCCTGAACACCCTGCCCCGCAACGAACTGATTTCCGGAATGGCCGAAGTGGTGAAGTGTGGCTTCATCGCGGATCCAACCATTCTGGACCTCGTAGAAAAGGACCCGGAAGCGGTGGTGGATCCGCAGTCCGCGGTGCTGCGGGAGCTCATCGAGCGGGCCATTGCCGTCAAGGCAAAAGTCGTTTCCGAAGACCTGAAGGAATCCGGCCTCCGCGAAATCCTGAACTACGGGCACACCCTGGGCCACGCCATCGAACTGGTGGAACGGTACTCCTGGCGCCATGGTGCGGCCGTTTCGGTGGGCATGATGTTCGCAGCGGAGCTTGCCCGCAGTGTGGGCAGGCTCAGCGACACCGACGCCGACCGGCACCGCACCATCCTGGAGACGCTCGGCCTTCCCGTCACCTACCGGCGCGACCGCTGGCAAGGGCTGCTGGACGGGATGCGCCGCGACAAGAAGTCCCGCGGCGACCTCCTCCGGTTTGTCGTCCTGGACGGCGTCGCCAAACCCGGCATACTGGACGTGCCGGACACCTCGCTGCTTTTCGCGGCCTACCAGGAAATCGCCTCCTGATGCAGGGCGCACTGGAGGGAACCAGCGACTGGCCGGAGGCAGGCTTCCCCGGAATCCGGATCAACCCGGAGTCCCTGCTTCCCCAGATCGTCAACGAGGACGCCTGCCAGGCGGCACTGGCCGCCTCCACCGATCCCGCTGACCACATCTTTGTCCTGCTGGTGGAAGGCCACGCCTCAGAGGCCGCTGAGCTGTTGGCTGAAGAGCGATTCAAGGACCCCGAATCGTTCCGGCTGCGGGCTTTCGAGGCGGAAGTACTGCGCGTCACCAACCGGCCGGACCGTGCTGTGGAGCTGTTCCGTCAGCTGCTTGCCGAAGTCCAGGGAACCCCGCGCGAAGCGCTCGTGCTTCAGTTCCTGGGCAAAACCCAATACACCGCCGGTCAGACCTCGGCTGCGGTTGAATCCTTTGCCCGTGCACTCGATCTGCGCGTCGCAGAATCAGCCGACGCTGCCCTGATCTACTCGTCAGCGGTGGCCCTGCAGCGGGCGCGCGACGTCCTGGACCTCGCCTGCTGACTGCCGCCGTAACAGCCCAAGCAGGCGTCCGGGCAGGAGCCCTGCCATCCTACCGGTAGAATGGTTCTTGGATTTTTGATAAACACGCGCTGGCCGGCCGTTTTGGCATGCCGGGGCGGCATAGAACGTCTGACAAAGCGACCAGACAGATAGAAACCAGAGGAAACAGTGGCAACCACTAACGACATCAAGAACGGAACAGTCCTTAAGCTTGAGGGCCAGCTCTGGAACATCATCGAATTCCAGCACGTCAAGCCCGGCAAGGGCGGTGCCTTTGTGCGGACCAAGATGCGGAACGTGATGTCCGGCAAGGTTGTGGACAAGACGTTCAATGCCGGCCTCAAGATCGAGACTGCAACCGTGGACCGCCGCGATTACCAGTACCTGTACCAGGACGGCGCGGACTTCGTGTTTATGGACACCTCGGACTACGACCAGATCACCGTCTCCGGTGCCACCGTCGGCGATGCAACTAACTTCATGCTTGAAAACCAGCTGGTCAACATCGCCATCCACGATGGCACTCCGCTGTACATCGAGCTGCCGCCCAGCGTTGTCCTCGAAATCACCTACACTGAACCGGGCCTTCAGGGCGACCGGTCCTCGGCCGGCACCAAGCCCGCAACGCTGGAAACGGGCTACGAGATCCAGGTCCCGCTGTTCGTTGAGAACAACACCAAGGTCAAGGTCGACACCCGCGACGGCAGCTACCTTGGCCGGGTCAGCGAGTAGTGAGCGCACGCGGTAAGGCCCGCAACAGGGCACTGGACGTACTTTTTGAAGCCGAGCAGCGCTCAGTCTCCGCCTTCGATGTGCTCCGGGCGCGCCGGGAAAAGACCGACCAGATCGTCAATCCCTACACCCTGGAAATCGTCGAAGGCGTGGTCTCACAGCAGACTGCCATCGACGAGTTCCTGGAGACGTATTCGCAGGGCTGGACCCTGGAGCGCATGCCCTCCGTGGACCGGATCATCCTCCGCATCGGCACCTGGGAGCTCCTGTACAACGACGACGTCCCCGACGGCGTCGCTGTCAGTGAGGCCGTGGCGCTGGCCAAGACGCTCTCAACTGATGAGTCGCCGTCGTTCATCAATGGCCTCCTCGGACGCCTCCAGCAGCTGAAGCCGTCGCTGCTCGCCTAGCCTGGTGCCTGAACGACTGCGAAGCATTCGCCCTACCTGAGCTTGTCCGCGGATCCGAGCCTTGATGGCCAGGATTCGCGGACAAGCTGAGGAATCATGGCGAGTCGGCCCTAGCCCGCGACGGCCGCGCGCAGCGACAGAATGCGTTGGAGCTGCTGGTGCTCCTCGGCCTGGTGCTGCCGGACATCCCGGCCGCTCAGGATGCGCTGCCTCGTGAAGGCGAGCTGCGTCGCTGCCGTCACGAAGGCCTTCATATGACGCCTGCGGTTGTAGCGGCCTGCCCAGGCCAACGCAGTCCGGCGCCCGCTTGGAGTGGCAAGCATGGCCACTTCAGCAGGAGTGAACCAGCCGGCGGCGGCATACTCCAGGAGCCGCTGGCGGGTAAGCCGGTTTTCGGCAACCCGGAGCAGGACAATCCCGATGATGGCCAGCACGAAAATGGGGACCTGGATGAGGACGTAATCGGCCAGGAAACCCTGCCCCATGCTGTTCCACCTGTTGTGCAGGAGCATGGCAGGCAGGAGCCCGATGAAGTACGCCGCGACGGAGACGCCCAGGTGCCAGCGGCGCGCGGCGAAGCCCATGATCAGTCCCGTAGTGCCAGTAAAGAGCGCATGGGCGAACGGGGACATCACACCGCGGAGCAGGAAGATCTGGGCCAGATCAGTGGCGGGACTCGCGGATTCGGCGATCGCCCGGCCGAAGTACAGGATGTTTTCCGAAAACGCGAAGCCGCCGGCGATGGTGAACGCGAATACCACGCCGTCCACCGGCCCGTCGAAATGCTTACGGGCCAGAAGCAGGAGCAACAGCAGGCCCAACGACTTTGCGGACTCTTCCACCACCGGGGCCTGGACGGTGGCCATGTAGGTCTGGAAGTCCGCCTCGCCGGAGAACTGGAAGGTCAGCACAAAGAACGGCTGGACCAGGAGCGTGACCGCAACGGACACCGCGGCTCCCCACGCAAAAGCAAAGAACAGCAGGCGCCTGGGCTCCGGCTCCCAGCGGTCGATCACGTGGACGGCGAGGAGTACGGCGGAGAGCGGGATCAGGGAGACGACGAATCCGGCCAGGAAACCTGCAGGTCCTGTGTTTGCCAGAAGGAACGGCACCACCAGGAAGAGGCTCAGGAATGCGAGGCCACCGCCGCCAATTCCCAGCGCCAGGAGCCCTGCGGAACGCCGGCCCGCGGCGCCCCGGGCGGCGCCGCCCTGCGGCCCCCCGACGTTGACAGGCATGGCGTGTACAGGCAGGGCATGGACGGGTCCACCGCTTTTCACCAGCGCCGGGCGGTAATTTTCCGGCTCTACATGGCCCATCCAGCTGGGGTTGGCCGGCCCGGGCAGCGGAGCCCGTGGCCCGGACCGGCCGGACGGCTCATGTGGCGGCTGATGAGGGTGCATCGACATAGCAGAAAGCCTATGGTGCCCCCACCCCGTGTCCAAGGCCGCGCACGCCGCCCAGTGCAGGAGTGTGACTATCAACGCCCTGCCTGAACACCTGCGGTAAGCAGACCGTGTGGTAATTTTTAAGGGCAAATGATCCTTTTTTAATTCCGTCCTGTGAGGCGGGGAAAGGGGAGACGAGCGTTGACTTCTGTCACCAACGCACCGGTTCCAGCCAGGGTTGTCCTCAACCAGGCTGACATTGACCGTGCACTCACTCGTATCGCCCATGAGATCCTCGAGGCTAACAAGGGCTCCAAGGACCTGGTGCTTCTGGGCATTCCGCGCCGCGGCTACCCGCTGGCAGTCCGGCTGGCACAGAAGATTTCCGCAGCGGATCCTGAGGTCGAGGCTGCCGCCATCGTCGGCCAGCTGGATGTCACGATGTTCCGCGACGACCTCTCCCACCAACCCACTCGGCCGCCGTACCCCACCCAGCTGCCGCGCACGGGGATCGACAACAAGGTTGTGGTGCTCATCGATGACGTCCTGTACTCAGGCCGCACCATCCGGGCCGCCCTGGACGCCATCGTCGACCTGGGCCGCCCGCGCATCGTCCGGCTCGCCGTCCTGATCGACCGCGGCCACCGTGAACTTCCCATTAGGGCCGACCACGTGGGGAAGAACCTGCCGACGTCCTCCGTCGAGAAGGTCCGCGTCCGCCTCGAAGAGACGGACACCGCTGCAGACGGCTCGGCAGTCAATGAAGTTGTCATCGAGGGTGGCGCATGAAGCACCTGCTCTCCACTGAAGACCTCAGCCTGGCCAACGCGGTCCGCATCCTTGATACCGCAGAGGAAATGGCGGCAGTGGGGGACCGGGAGGTCAAGAAGCTTCCTGCCCTGCGGGGGCGCACTGTGGTGAACCTCTTCTTTGAGGATTCAACCCGCACCCGGATCTCCTTCGAGGCGGCGGCAAAGCGGCTGTCTGCCGACGTCATCAACTTCGCCGCGAAGGGTTCCTCTGTCTCCAAGGGGGAGTCCCTCAAGGACACAGCCCAGACCCTTTCCGCGATGGGCGCCGACGCCGTCGTGATCCGCCACTGGGCTTCCGGCGCACCGCACCGGCTGGCCTCCACGGACTGGATTGACGCTGCGGTGATCAATGCCGGAGACGGAACCCACGAGCACCCTACCCAGGCACTGCTTGACGCTTTCACCATGCGGCGGCATTGGTCAAAACTGTCCGGAACCGGATCTATCGGGGAGGACCTTCAGGGCATGCGGGTGGTTATCGCGGGCGACGTCCTGCACTCCCGGGTGGCCCGTTCCAACGTCTGGCTGCTGCGTACCCTCGGCGCGGAGGTAACGCTCGTGGCGCCGCCCACTCTGCTGCCCATCGGCGTCGAAAAGTGGCCGTGCAAGGTGAGCTACAACCTGGACGAGACCCTGGAACGCGGCGCTGACGCCGTGATGATGCTCCGTGTCCAGGGCGAGCGTATGAACGCCTCGTTCTTCCCCACCACGCGTGAATATTCGCGCCGTTGGGGATTCGATGACAACCGCCTCCGGACACTGGACAGCGTGGGCATGAAAGACACCATCATCATGCATCCGGGCCCCATGAACAGGGGCCTGGAAATTTCGGCCGCCGCTGCCGACTCACCCCGCTCCACGGTGCTTGCACAGGTGCGCAACGGTGTGTCTGTCCGGATGGCCGCCCTGTACCTGCTGCTCTCCGGGGACACCCGCGAACCAGCCGCCAATCCCAAGGAGAGCAACTGATGGCAGACAACAACGGAACGTACCTGATCCGCGGCGCAGCGATCCTGGGCGCCGGCGCCGAGGACCTGCTCATCCGCGACGGCCTGATCGCTGAACGTGGCACGGACCTGGCAGGTACCGGCGCTGCTGACGGAGCCACGGTCATCGACGCGTCCGGCCTGGTGGCACTGCCGGGCATGGTGGACGTGCACACGCACCTGCGCGAACCCGGCCGCGAGGACGCCGAAACCGTGGAGACCGGAACCCGCGCCGCGGCACTGGGCGGCTACACGGCCGTGCACGCCATGGCCAACAGCACGCCGGTGGCAGACACCGCCGGCGTCGTGGAGCAGGTGTACAGCCTGGGCCGGGACGCCGGCTGGGTCGACGTCCGCCCGGTAGGTGCCGTGACGGTTGGCCTGGCGGGGGAGCAGCTCGCCGAACTCGGCGCCATGGCGGATTCCCGCGCCCGCGTCCGGATGTTTTCGGACGATGGCATCTGCGTTCACGATCCTGTGCTGATGCGCCGGGCCCTTGAGTACGTCAAGGCGTTCGACGGCGTGGTGGCCCAGCACGCGCAGGAACCCCGCCTTACCGCCGGGGCACAGATGAACGAAGGTGAAGTTTCCGCTGTCCTGGGGCTGACAGGCTGGCCCGCCGTGGCCGAGGAGAGCATCATCGCCCGCGACGTCCTGCTGACGCAGCACGTGGACTCGCGGCTGCACGTCTGCCACGTTTCCACCGCCGGTTCGGTGGAGATCGTCCGCTGGGCCAAGGAACGCGGCATCAACGTCACCGCCGAAGTTACGCCGCACCATCTCCTGCTCACGGATGACCTGGTCCGCAGCTACGATCCTGTCTACAAGGTCAACCCGCCGCTGCGCACGGATGCCGATGTGCAGGCCCTGCGCGCCGGGCTGGCGGACGGCACCATCGACGTTGTGGGCACCGACCACGCCCCTCACCCCAGCGAGCACAAGGAATGCGAGTGGGCGCAGGCTGCCATGGGCATGACCGGGCTGGAGACCGCACTTTCGGTGGTGCAGCACACCATGATCGAAACGGGGCTGATGACCTGGGCGGACTTTGCCCGGGTAACGTCCACCGCTGCGGCGCAGATCGGCCGGCTTGCCGACCAGGGGCGCCCGCTGGAAGCCGGAGAACCTGCCAACATCATCCTGGTAGACCCGGCCGCGCGCTGGACCGTTGACCCCTCCAAGATGGCCACCATGGGCCGCAACTCACCCTTCGCCGGCAGGGAGCTCCCCGGTAAGGTGGTTGCCACCTTCTTCAAGGGCCACCCCACGGTCCTGGACGGAAAGCTCAACACGCCCTACCGGTACCGGGCGCCCTCTCCGGCGGGCGCTTCCTGATGGACAACAAGACCCTCACGTTGCTCATCACCGTGCCGCTTATCGCCGTCGTCCTGGGCCTGATCTGGGTTGGCTGGCGCAGCCGCCTCAGGCGGCAGTCCGACGTCGAACGCTTGCCTGCCCTGCCGGAGGCGCCCGGGGTGCCGCTCGGCAGCGCAGAAGGCCAGTACGTTGCCTCCACCACTGCCGGTGACTGGCTGGACCGGATCGCCGTCCACAGCCTCGGCATCCGGACAAACGCAGTCCTCAACGTGTATCCCCACGGTGTTCTCTTCGACAGATCGGGGGCGCCGGCCGTCTACGTTCCGGCGGCGGACCTGACCGCCGTCCGGCAGGAAAGCGGCATGGCCGGGAAGTTCGTGGAAAAGGACGGCCTCCTGGTGCTTAGCTGGAAGCTGGGCAGCCACGAACTGGACACCGGCTTCCGGACGAGGCGCGCCGCCGAAAAGGCCCACCTCTACGAATCCCTTCAGCAATTGATCTCCGCAGCCCCCCGGGCAGATCCCCATAGTGGAAAGTAAGACAGTGACAGCAACAGAAGTGACAGCAAACGCAGCTCCCGAGGCCCGCGCAGTTTCCACCCCAGCGGCGCTGGTACTGGAGGATGGCCGCATTTTCCGCGGCCGCAGCTACGGCGCCCAGGGCACTGCCCTCGGCGAGGCGGTCTTCGCCACCGGTATGACGGGCTACCAGGAGACCATCACGGACCCCTCCTACGCCCGGCAGTTGGTGGTCCAGACGGCGCCGCACATCGGCAACACCGGCGTCAACAGCGAGGACGCCGAGTCCCGCCGCATCTGGGTTGCCGGCTACATCGTCCGCGACGCCGCCCGCCGCCCCTCCAACTGGCGGTCTGAGCGCAGTCTCGACGACGAACTCGTGGAGCAGGGGATCATCGGCATCCAGGGCGTTGACACCCGCGCCATCACGCGGCACCTGCGAGAACACAAGACCATGCGGGCCGGCATCTTCTCAGGCGACGCCGCCCGGGCCACGGAGAAGGAACTTGTGGACCTCGTGCTCGCCAGCGAACCGATGGAAGGCGCGCGGCTGGCCGAGGAAGTCAGTGTTGACGAAGCCTATGTGGTGGAGCCGGCCGATCACGGCTGGGACGGCGATGCGCGGTTCACCATAGCCGCCGTGGATCTCGGCATCAAGGCAATGACGCCCATCCGGTTTGCCGAGCGCGGGGTCCGCGTCCACGTCCTGCCGGCAACCGCCACCCTGGAAGACGTCAAAGCCGTCGACCCGGACGGCTTCTTCATGTCCAACGGCCCGGGCGACCCGGCCACGGCCGATGCCCAGGTGAAGCTTCTGCGGTCTGTGCTGGACGAGAAGCTGCCGTACTTCGGCATCTGCTTCGGCAACCAGATCCTGGGCCGCGCGCTCGGGTTCGGTACCTACAAGCTGCGATACGGCCACCGCGGCATCAACCAGCCCGTGATGGACCGCCGCACGGGGAAGGTGGAGATTACGTCGCAGAACCATGGTTTCGCCGTGGACGCACCGCTCGACGGCGCCACCCAGGCTCCGGAGGAGCGGTACGGCCGCGTTGAGGTCAGCCACATCAGCCTGAACGACGACGTCGTGGAAGGGCTCGCGTGCCTGGACATCCCGGCCTTTTCGGTCCAGTACCACCCTGAGGCAGCGGCCGGCCCGCACGACGCCGCCTACCTGTTCGACCGCTTCATCGACCTGATGGAGGGCACCCGGGACGGCCGCAGCGCCAACCTGTCCGGAGAACCTGTGGACTCCGCGCATCCCGTGAATTCGGACACCAACGACAACAACACTGAGGACAAGAAGTAATGCCCAAGAGAACTGACCTCAAGAGCGTCCTGGTCATCGGTTCAGGACCGATCGTCATCGGGCAGGCCGCCGAATTCGACTACTCCGGCACCCAGGCACTTCGTGTCCTTAAGGAGGAGGGCCTCCGGGTCATCCTGGTGAACTCCAACCCGGCCACCATCATGACCGATCCTGAGTTCGCAGACGCCACCTACATTGAACCCATCACCCCCGAGGTGGTGGAGAAGATCATCGCCAAGGAACGGCCCGACGCCGTCCTTCCCACCCTGGGCGGACAGACGGCGCTGAACACCGCGATCGCGCTCGATAAGAATGGCGTCCTCGAGAAGTACAACGTGGAGCTCATCGGCGCCAACATCGCCGCGATCGAGCTCGGCGAGGACCGCGAAAAGTTCAAGGGCGTCGTGGAGCGCTGCGGCGCGGAATCTGCGCGCAGCCACATCATCCACAGCATGGATGAGGCACTTAAGGCCGCCGAGGACCTGGGCTACCCCATGGTGGTCCGGCCCTCCTTCACCATGGGCGGGCTCGGTTCCGGCCTGGCGTACGACGAAAATGACCTCCGGCGCATCGTCGGCCAGGGCCTGCAATACAGCCCCACCAGCGAGGTATTGCTCGAAGAGAGCATCCTCGGCTGGAAGGAATACGAGCTGGAAATGATGCGGGACAAGAACGACAACGTGGTGGTTGTCTGTTCCATCGAGAACTTCGACCCCGTAGGCGTCCATACCGGGGACTCCATCACGGTGGCGCCAGCACTTACCCTCACGGACCGGGAATACCAGCGGCTGCGCGACATCTCCATCGCCGTGATCCGCGAAGTCGGCGTGGACACCGGCGGCTGCAACATCCAGTTCGCCATCGAGCCTGACACTGGACGGGTCGTGGTCATCGAGATGAACCCGCGCGTGTCCCGCTCCTCGGCCCTGGCATCGAAGGCCACCGGCTTTGCGATCGCCAAGATCGCCACCAAGCTCTCCCTCGGCTACACACTGGACGAGATCCCGAACGACATCACCCAGAAGACGCCCGCGTCGTTCGAGCCCACCCTGGACTACGTTGTCGTCAAGGTTCCGCGATTCGCCTTCGAAAAGTTCCCGGCAGCCGACCCCACGCTGACTACCACCATGAAGTCGGTCGGCGAAGCCATGGCCATGGGCCGCAACTTCACCGAGGCCCTGCAGAAGGCGCTGCGTTCGCTGGAGCAGAAGGGATCGCAGCTGGACTTCAGCTCCGTGCCCGAGTGGGAAGTCCCCGAGCTCATCGAAAAGGCCAAGCGGCCTACCACCGAGCGGCTGCACCAGGTCCAGCGTGCCCTCCTGGGCGGTGCCAGCGTGGAGGACCTCTACGCGGCCACCAAGATCGACCCCTGGTTCCTTGACCAGCTTCAGCTGCTGAACGAAATCTCCCACGAGATCCGCCAGTCCGGCACCCTGACCGTGGAGATGCTCCAGCGCGCCAAGCGGCACGGCTTCTCTGATGAGCAGATCGGCGCCCTGACCCACAATTCTGAGGCCGTGGTCCGTGGTGTCCGCCAGGCCCTCGGTATCCGCCCCGTCTACAAAACCGTGGACACCTGCGCTGCCGAGTTTGCGGCCTACACTCCGTATCACTACTCGTCCTATGACGAGGAGGACGAGGTAGCGCTGCACTCCAAACCGTCCATCCTGATCCTCGGCTCCGGCCCGAACCGCATTGGCCAGGGCATCGAGTTTGATTACTCCTGCGTCCACGCTTCCATGGCGCTGCGCAAGGCCGGCTACGAGACAGTGATGGTCAACTGCAACCCGGAGACCGTGTCCACCGACTACGACGTTTCCACCCGCCTGTACTTCGAGCCGTTGACGCTCGAAGACGTCCTGGAGGTCATCGCGGCCGAGGAACGCACCGGCGGCGTGATGGGTGTGTTCGTCCAGCTCGGCGGCCAGACCCCGCTCAAACTGGCCCAGCAGCTGGCCGACGCCGGCGTGCCGATCCTCGGAACGTCCCCTGAAGCGATCGACCTCGCCGAGCACCGTGGAGCCTTCTCACGGGTCCTGGACAAGGCCGGCTTGATCTCCCCGAAGAACGGCACTGCCGTGTCCTTCGAGGACGCCAAGAAGATCGCTGACGAGATCGGCTACCCGGTCCTGGTCCGCCCGTCCTACGTGCTGGGCGGACGCGGCATGGAGATTGTCTATGACGAGCCCAACCTTTCCCGCTACATCGCCAACGCGACCGAAATTACCCCTGATCACCCGGTGCTGATCGACCGCTTCCTTGAGGACGCCGTCGAAATCGACGTTGACGCCCTCTTTGACGGCACCGACATGTACCTGGGCGGCATCATGGAGCACATCGAAGAAGCCGGCATCCACTCCGGTGACTCCGCCTGCGTCCTGCCGCCCATCACCCTCGGCACCAACGTCCTGGAACGGGTGCGCACCGCAACCCGCGCCATCGCCGAAGGCGTAGGTGTGCGAGGACTGATCAACATCCAGTTCGCCCTCGCCTCCGACGTCCTGTACGTCCTCGAAGCGAACCCGCGCGCCTCCCGCACCGTTCCGTTCGTGTCCAAGGCGACCGGTGTCCAAATGGCCAAGGCCGCGGCGCTGATCGGCACCGGGGTCACCATCGGCCAGCTCCGGAGCGCCTACAAGATGCTGCCGGAAACGGGCGACGGTTCCACCCTCCCGCTGGACGCCCCCGTGTCCGTCAAGGAGGCCGTACTGCCGTTCAGCCGGTTCCGTACGCCGGAGGGCAAGGTCGTCGACTCGCTGCTGGGCCCGGAAATGCGCTCCACGGGCGAGGTCATGGGCATCGACAAGCATTTCGACACCGCCTTCGCCAAGAGCCAGGCCGCGGCCAACAACGCGCTGCCCACGGAAGGCAAGATCTTTGTCTCCGTGGCCAACAGGGACAAGCGTTCGGTGATCATGGGCGTCAAACGGCTCTCCGACCTCGGCTTTGAAATTGTCTCGACCGGTGGCACGGCTGACGTGCTGCGCCGCAACGGCATCCAGGCCACACCGGTGCGGAAGGTGGCCGAGGGCAGCAGCGCAGAGGGTGAAGGCACCATCGCCGACCTCGTCGTCGCAGGCGAAATCGATATGGTCTTCAACACCCCCTCGGGCGGCGAAGCCCGCAGCGACGGCTATGAACTGCGGGCCGCGGCGACGTCCATCGGGATTCCGTGCATCACTACGGTGGCCGAGTTCAATGCTGCCGTCCAGGCTATCGAGGCCATGCGCACCTACGAATGGTCCGTGACCAGCCTGCAGGAGCACGCGGCAGCCCTGAAGGCTTCGCAGGAGGCAGCGGCGGAGAAAGCAGCGGCACTGCACGCGGCGCGGGAGAACGCAGTCGCCCAGAATGCCTGAGGCTGCAGCCGCTGCTCCCAACCCGAGGCGGGAGTCCTTCGGCTCCCGCCTCGGGGCCGCCATGGCTGCCCGCGGCCCGTTGTGCGTCGGCATTGACCCGCACCCGGCGCTGCTTCAGAGCTGGGGATTGGACGACGACGCCGCCGGGCTCAAACGCTTTTCGCTGGCGGTCCTGGAGGCCGTGGGTACCCTCGCTGCCGCGGTCAAGCCGCAAGTGGCACTCTATGAGCGCCACGGTTCTGCCGGGATGGCTGTCCTGGAAGAAGTTCTGGCAGCCGCCGCGGAATCACAGGTCCTTACCATCGCGGATGCGAAACGCGGGGACATCGGATCCACCATGGCTGCCTACGCGGATGCGTGGCTGCGGGACGGTTCACCGCTGGCGGCTGATTCGGTGACTTTGAGCCCGTACTTGGGCTTTGAGTCGCTCCGGCCGGCCCTGGACCTTGCGGCAGAAAGCGGCCGCGGTGTATTTGTCCTGGCGCTGACGTCCAATCCGGAAGGGGCCTCCGTGCAGCACCTTGGCGGAACCGACTCCGTGGCGCGGCGGATCACCCAAGCGGCGGCAGCGGAGAACCGCCGGTATCCGGGCCCGCTCGGCTCGGTGGGGCTCGTCGTGGGGGCCACCGTTGGTCCCGCGCTGTCCGAACTGGGCATGGACCTGCAGGCCGTGCGCGGCCCCATCCTAGCTCCCGGGCTCGGTGCCCAGGGGGCGACTCCGGCTGATCTGCGCAAGACCTTCGGGTCCGCGTACCCTCAGGTGCTGGGAACGTCCAGCCGGGAAATCCTCGCGGCAGGACCGTCAGCCCGGGGAGTCCGCGAGGCGGCGCTGCGTACGCTTGACGGGCTCCGAGGGGAGTAGGTATCCGTTTCCAGCATGCATTGATTCACTGCTCACCAAAGAGTAGGTTTCAGGAAAAGTCCAACGGCATATGCCGTGGACAGACCGACGAATCCGGGGGTGTTCTCCATGGCCCTGCGACCCTTATCCGCGTCGGAACGCGCTGATGCGCTGCACAAGGCTGCTGCCGCCCGGGCCGCCCGGGCGGCGGCGAAAGAGCGCCTGAAGAACGGGGAGACAACGGCCGGGGACCTCATCAGCTCTGCCACCGCTGACGACGCCCTTGCCAGGATGCGGGTTGCGGAGCTGCTGGAGGCGCTTCCGGGCATCGGAAAGGTGAGGGCGGCTGCCATTATGAAGCAATTGGGGATTGCAACATCCCGCAGGGTCCGCGGACTGGGCATCCACCAGCGCCAGGCGCTGGTAGATTTTATAGACGAGAAGTAGGGCGGACCCGTACCGCCCATCCCCGAACTCCGCCGCAAAGGAATACGTGAGCAAGAAACCTGGACTGACAGTCCTCGCTGGTCCGACGGCTGTTGGCAAAGGCACCGTGTCCACTTACATCCGGGATAACTACCCCGGCGTCTGGCTGTCCGTATCAGCCACCACCCGCGCACCGCGGCCAGGAGAGCGGGACGGAGTGCATTACTTCTTCAAAACCGCGGACGAATTCGACCGGCTGATTAAAGACGGTGAACTGCTCGAGTGGGCTGTGGTCCATGGCCAGAACCGCTATGGCACCCTCCGGAGCAGCGTGAACCAGGCGATTACCGATGGCCGGTCCGTCCTGCTGGAGATCGACCTCCAAGGCGCACGTCAGGTTAAGGAAGCCGTTCCGGATGCCCAGTTCGTCTTCCTGGCGCCCCCCAGCTGGGAAGAAATGGTGCGCCGGCTGGTGGGCCGCGGCACCGAAACGGCCGAGGAACAGCAGCAAAGGCTGGAAACCGCTAAACTGGAATTGGCCGCTGAACCGGAGTTTGACCATACCGTCATCAATGATGACGTTCGCCGGGCAGCGGACGAGCTTGTTTCACTCATGGGGCTGACCCCGAACCCGCGCTAAGCACTGGAACGCACCAGCCCGTTAGAATTTGGAGAATTCGTGTCCACGAACCTTGAAGGCATCATCAACCCGCCGATCGATTCGCTGCTTGAGGCAGCCGATTCCAAGTACGGCCTGGTGATCTTCGGCGCCAAGCGTGCACGTCAGATCAACGCTTACTACGCCCAACTGCACGAGGGCCTTTTCGAGTACGTCGGCCCCTTGGTTGACACCAAGCTGAACGAGAAGTCGTTGTCCATCGCCTTGCGCGAGATCAACGAAGGCAAGCTCGTTTCCACGCCGATCGAAGCTGCAGAGTAAACAGCAGTCCAGCAGTAAACCAAGCAGACTGCCTGTTGACGGAGGTCACGTGCGCATAGTCCTCGGAGTCGGGGGAGGGATTGCCGCCTACAAGGTGGCATCGCTCCTCCGGCTTTTTACTGAAGCAGGCCACGACGTCACGGTGATCCCCACTGAGGCTGCCACCCGCTTTGTCGGCGTCGCCACGTGGGAGGCGCTGTCCGGCAATCCTGTCAGCAATAGCGTCTTCGACGACGTCCACCAGGTCAACCATGTACGGCTCGGCCATGAAGCAGACCTGATCGTGGTGGCGCCGGCGACAGCGGACCTCATTGCCCGCGCGGCCACCGGGCAGGCGAACGATCTCCTCACCAACACCCTGCTGATGGCCCGGGGGCCGGTTCTTTTTGCCCCCGCCATGCATACCGAGATGTGGCAGCACGCCGCCACCCGCGCCAACGTGGAAACGCTTCGCGGGCGCGGCATCGCCGTGCTGGATCCGGCAAGCGGACGGCTCACGGGTGCCGACTCAGGGCCTGGCCGCCTCCCCGAGCCGGAGGCTATCTTTGATGCCGCAATGGCCCTGAGCCAAGGCCGGTCCGACTACCAGCTTCCGCTGGCCGGGCGGACCGTCACCATCAGTGCGGGCGGGACCCGCGAGCCGTTGGATCCCGTGCGTTTCCTTGGCAACCGTTCCTCGGGCAAGCAGGGCGTTGCCCTGGCTGTCGCGGCCCGCAACGCCGGTGCGTCCGTCCGGTTGCTGGCCGCCCACATGGAGGTGCCGCCACCCGCCGGCGTCGAGGTTGTGACGGTGGAGACTGCCCTGCAGCTGCGGGAAGCCGCGCTGGCAGCGGCGGCGGATTCCGACGTCGTGATCATGGCTGCCGCTGTAGCGGACTTCCGTCCTGCCGAGATCTCCGACACAAAGATCAAGAAACGCGATGACACCGCGGATCCGGTCATAACGCTGGTCCGGAATCCGGACATCCTGCAGGAGCTCGTGGAGCTCCGGGATGTATCTGATCGAAGTCAGCTGATTGTCGGCTTCGCAGCGGAGACCGGGGACGGCCGGGGGGACGTGCTGGCGTACGCGGAAGCGAAGCTCAGACGCAAGGGCTGCGACCTGCTGGTGGTGAACCATGTGGGGACGGACAAGGTTTTTGGCCAGGACACCAACTCCGTAGTGATCCTGGCCCGCTCCGGCTCGGAGCCGCAGCTGGCGTCAGGAACCAAAAGCGAGGTTTCAGGCGCTGTCATTAGCCGGGTCGGCTTCGAGCTGAACCACGTTTCGCCCCGCGCCTGACGCCAGGCCCCCGCCGTGTTTCTTAGCACGGGGACATATGGTGCCGGACGTCCGATTCCCAACCAGTAAGGTAGTTGAGTGACTTTACCGCTGCATATTCCCCACGCCCAGGGGGCCACGCCCTCCGCGCTCCGGCTCTTCACGTCGGAGTCGGTCACTGAAGGCCATCCGGATAAGATCTGCGACCAGATCAGCGACGCCATCCTGGACGCGCTGCTCGCGGCGGATCCGGAGTCCCGTGTGGCAGTGGAAACCATGGCCACCACGGGCCTGGTCCACGTTGCCGGTGAAGTCACCACCGACGCTTATGTCGAGATTCCGCAGATTGTCCGGGAGACCATCCTGGGCATCGGCTACGACTCCTCGGCCAACGGCTTCGATGGCGCCCGCTGCGGCGTGTCGGTATCCATCGGCCAGCAGTCCAACGACATCGCCGGCGGAGTATTCAACTCGCTCGAAGCCCGGGAGGGCCGCCAGGAGGACGACTACGACCTCCAGGGCGCCGGTGACCAGGGCCTCATGTTCGGCTACGCCAGTGACGAGACACCGTCTTATATGCCTACGCCGATCTGGATCGCCCACCGTTTGTCCGAACGCCTCACTGAGGTCCGCAAGTCGGGTGAACTGTCCTACCTCCGGCCCGATGGCAAAACCCAGGTGACAGTCGGCTACGACCGCGATGTTCCTGTCTCGGTTGAAACCGTGGTGATCTCCAGCCAGCACGCCGAAGGAGCCAGCCTGGACCGGTTGCGCGCAGACCTGGCGTCCTTGGTGATCGAGCCCGTGCTGGCAGGTGCAAACCTGGACATTTCCCGGGCAGCCAACATCCTCAACCCCGCAGGGGAATTCGTCATCGGCGGACCTGTGGGTGACGCCGGCCTGACCGGACGCAAGATCATCGTCGACACCTACGGCGGTATGGCCCGCCACGGCGGCGGAGCCTTCTCCGGCAAGGACCCGTCCAAGGTGGACCGCTCGGCGGCCTACGCCATGCGGTGGGTTGCCAAGAACGTGGTGGCCGCCGGCCTGGCAAAACGCGCCGAAATCCAGATTGCCTACGCGATCGGACAGGCCCGCCCGGTCGGTACCTACGTGGAAACCTTCGGAACGGAAACGGTGGATCCGGCGCGGATCAGTGCCGCGATCGCCGAGATCTTCGACCTCCGCCCGCGCGCCATCATCGACGCCCTGGACCTCAAGCGCCCCATTTACGCCAAGACAGCCGCGCACGGCCACTTCGGCCGCGATGATCCCGACTTCACCTGGGAGCGCCTGGACCGCGTGGATGACCTGAAGGCTTTCTTCAACGCCTAGCGCATCCCTCCAGCCTGCCCGCTGAAAATGGAAAATGTCGGGGGCAAGTGGTTGGCTGGTCGTATCCAGTGGAGGAAGAAACCAGTGGAGGATGAAACAGCCTGACAAGGGGGTGGCAACCATGGCTTCAGGGCAGATGTCCCTGCTGCAAGGGTTCCCGGCCAAGGCCCCGCAGGCCGGCCCGGCGCTTGCTGCACAGCTTCCGGTTGCCCGGGTACTGGTGGAGTCCTCCTTGCCGCATCTTGACCGTCCCTTCGACTACAGCGTGCCTGCAGGGCTGGACGGTTCAGCCCAAGCCGGGGTGCGCGTCAAGGTCAGTTTCAACGGCCAGGAGTTGGCGGGCTTCATTCTGGAACGCGTCGCTGAGTCGGACGCCGGCCACGCCCTGGTTCCCCTGCAAAAGGTGGTCTCTCCGGTTTCCGTCCTCACGCCGGCAGTCCGTGAGCTGGCGTCTGCCGTGGCGGCCCGCTACGCCGGGACGGTAAGTGATGTCCTGCGCGTCGCAGTTCCACCGCGGGTGGCCCGCCTGGAGAAGGAATTCATGGCCGGCGCCGGGACCGGTCAAATTGCGGACCCGGGGACTAATCCGGAGGCCATGGACCATCCCGCCGGCCCTGTCTCCGAATCGGCCAGCGAACCGGATACGCGCTGGAAGGCCTACCGCAATGGTCCCGCCTTCGTCCGGCACCTTCGGGACGGCGGGGCTCCGCGTGCTGTCTTCAGTCCGCTCCAGGGTTTCGGCATCGCCGCGTGGCCCAAACTCGTCGCGGAGGCGGTGGCTGCCGTGCGCGGATCCGGCCGTGGTGCGCTCGTGGTTCTCCCTGACTACCGCGACCTCCAGCGGCTGGAAGCGGCCCTGGGTGAACTGCTGCCCGCGGAAGACATTGCCCGGCTGACGGCCGATGACGGGCCCACCCCTCGCTACCGAAACTTCCTGCGCCTCCTGGACGGGTCGGCGCGGGTGGCCATCGGCACCAGGTCGGCCGCGTTTGCCCCCGTACGGGACTTGGGCCTCGTGGCCTGCTGGGATGACGGCAATGACCTGCACATCGAGCAGCGCGCTCCTTACGCCCACACGCGGGACGTGCTCCTACTGCGCGCGGAGCAGGAAGGGGCTGCCTGCCTGATGGCCGGCCACACCCGCAGCACCGAGCTCCAACGTCTGGTGGAAACAGGCTGGGCCATGCCTGTCGACGCGGACCGGGCCGTGGTGCGCCGGACGGTGCCCCGGGTGCTCAACACCGCAGACAGCTTTGAGCAGGAACGTGACCCGCTCGCCCGGATTGCACGGCTTCCTGGGGCAGCCTGGCGGGCCGCCAAGGAAGGACTGGAACGCGGACCCGTCCTGGTTCAGGTGGCGCGGGCAGGCTACGCACCGTCCCTCGTGTGCCAAACCTGCCGCGAACCTGCCAGGTGCGGCGCCTGCCAAGGCCCCTTGGCAATTGCCGGCGCCAGCGGCAGTTCATCCATTCCGCAATGCCGCTGGTGCTCAACGCCGGCACCGGACTGGCAATGCGTCCACTGCACCGGGCGGACGCTCCGCAAGGGTGCCACCGGGGTTCTGCGGACGGCCGAAGAGCTCGGCCGGGCCTTCCCTGGCAAGACTGTCATCACGTCCTCCGGCGACCACGTCAAGGCGGATGTGGCCAACGCCAAGGCCTTGGTGGTGGCCACTGTGGGCGCCGAACCCGTCGCGGACGGCGGATACGCAGCTGCCTTGCTCCTCGACGGCGACTCCCTGCTTCGGCGCGAAAACCTCCGGGCCGGAGAGGACACTGTGCGCCGCTGGTTCAACGCCGCGGCCCTCGTACGCCCTGCGTCGGAGGACGGTCTCGTCGTCATCACCGCGACAGACAGCGGCGCTGTCGGCGCACTGCTCCGTTGGGATCCGGCCGGCTACGCGCAACGGGAGCTGTCCCTTCGGATGGAGCTCCAGCTCCCGCCCGCTGTCCGGATCGCGTCGGTGACAGGCCCACGCACCGCCGTCGAGCATTTCACCGAGAGTGTGGAAAGGCAGCTGGAAACGTCCGGCGTCACTCTGCGGACCGCCGGTCCTGCACCCCTGCTCCTTGGCAGCCCTGCCATGCCCAGGCGCGCCGGGGAGGATGTCCGCACCTTGCTGTTCTTCCCGTACGGGCAGGCAGCCACGGTGACCAGGGTCCTCAGGGCTGCCAGGGCTGCAGCCGCAGCCAGGCGGAGCGAAGAACCTGTACAGGTCCGGCTGGACGGCGTGGACGTCCTTTAGTGTGCGCCGTGCTTTAGCTTGACCGTCCCGGGCGGGAGCGCATCGCCACGATATCGTGGGCCACGTCCACCAGCTGCCGCGCGGATTCATCCCAGCTGAATTCACGGGCCCGCGCGACGGAGAGGCGGGAAACCTCCTGCCAGAGTTCGTCGTCGCGCAGTTTCTTTGCAGCGGCGGCGAATTCCGCGGCCGAGGCCGGATCCACATATGACGCCGCCTTGCCTCCCACCTCCCGGAAGATTGGAATGTCGCTGGCAATCACGGGTGTGCCCAGTGCCATCGCCTCGACGAGGGGAAGGCCGTATCCCTCAGCGCGGGAAAGGCTCACCAGCGCCGTTGCCCGCTTCAGCAGGGTTGCGTATTCCCCGTCCGTAATGCCGTTGTGGAAGACCACCTTGGCGCCCGGCGGGACCATGATTTCCAGCTCTGCCCGCCGCTGCGGGGTGATCCTGCTCAGCAGATGAAGGGTGAAGTCCGGCAGCTCGGCCATCCCGGCCACCATGGTTTCCACGTTCTTGTAAGGCATGAACGAGCCCATATAGACCAGCACATGGTCGGCCCCGGCGCCCGGATCACGCGGCTCCAAGTCCGGTTGTGGTGCATTGCTGACAATTCTGACGGGGCGCCGCGTGAGGCGGTACTTCGCCATCAGGGCTTCAGTGGTCCTGCTGATGGTGGCCACGGTGTCCGCGCGGTTAAGGAGGAGCCTCTGCGGCCAAAAGGCCTTGTGGTAGAGGCGCCACAGCACCCGCACCGGCGCGGGGAGGAATCCCGGGGGAGCAGGGTGTTCGTAGTAGATGAGGTCATGGAGGGTCAGAACCAGTCCGTACTTCCGCCCCCAGCTGCCCATGGTCTGCATGGGACAGACCACCACGTCCGCGCCGAGCGGGTTCACCTTGCGGGCCACGAACAGCTCCATGGGGGAGAGCGGGCTGTTGATGAGCGTATAGGGGACGTCCGGCAGCAGTTCCAGCTGGCGGGGGTCGCTGATGAGCATGGAGACGTCAGCGATCCTGGCGGTTGCCGCGATGAGGCTGGCCCCGTAACGGCTGATGCCGTCGTGGTGGTCGGTCCGGGTGAATCGGGCATCGATGACTATTTTCACGCGGGGTGGTCCTTAAGGAAGCTGCGGATGAAGCCGGCGGCCTGCTCCGGCGTTTCGTAGTGGATCAGGTGTCCGACGCCGGGAATTACCTGGAGCATTCCCTCCGGCAACAGCGTGGCCAGGCGGTGCTGGTCCGGCAAGGTGGCGATCTCGTCTTTTTCACCGGCAACCAGCAGGACCGGCAGCGTGAGCTTTCCGGCCACCTCGGCGACATGCCCGCTCACTGATGCCGTGAACGATTCGAGCAGGCTTTCCCTGTTGGCGAACGCACTGAAGTAGGCATGGTGCTGGCCATGGATGAAGCGGCGCAGTTCCTTGTCGTCAGTCTTGGCCATGGCCTCGCTCATCACCCGGACAATCAGCGGACTCCGGAGCAGGGCCAGCCCCAGGCGGCGGGGAAGCCGGGCGGCGAGCCGATAATAGAGGACGGCCAGCTTGGTCATGATGCCCTTGGGGCCCTCAAGGGCGGGCGCGGCAATGGGATTGATGAGGATCAGCGGGGTAACGGCGCCGGGGTTGGCTGCTACGAAATGGGCAGCGATGATCGAACCGAAGGAGTGGCCCAGCAGCACAGTGTCCGCGCCGAGGCCCAAGGCCGCCATGAAATCGGCGATGAACCGGCCATAGTTCTCCACTGTGTGCTGACCTGAGGCAAAGGCGCCGGAGCTGCCGAAACCAGGGAGGTCAGGCATGATGATTCGCATCTCCGGAAGCTGGTCGGCCACCCTGAGCAGGCCGTGGTGGTCGCCGCGGAAGCCGTGGATGACCAGGATCGTTCGGGTCTCCGGCACCACCCGGACTGGTTCGTACGTCCAGTAGGCCACATTGCCGTCGCCGAGCTCGATGCCTGATGCCGTGGTCCGTGCGGCAAGCTCCGGGCTGAAGTAGGAGGGCGTGGTGGAAGGTCGGGGGTCCGCTGTTTTCATTACCCTGGTCCTAATTGACGTTGTCGGGGTGGGAACCGGATCGGTGGCCACGGTCCAACTCCGCGAGGGCGGCCATATCCCGGTCCGAGAGCTCAAACCCGAAGATGTCCAGGTTTTCCCTGATCCGGGCCTCCGAACTTGCCTTCGGGATGGTGATATGACCGAGCTGGATGTGCCATCGCAGGATGACCTGGGCGGGAGTCCTGTGGTGTTCGGCAGCGCAGGCCTGGACAACCGGATCGGCCAGGACCTGTCCCCGCCCCAGCGGACTCCAGGCCTCGGTCCGGATGCCGAGCTCCTTGTGTTTCTCCCTGAGTTCAGCCTGCTGGAGCCAGGGATGCAGTTCGATCTGGTTCACCGCCGGGACCACTTCGGCCTTCTGTAGCAACTGGTCCAGATGCGTGGGCTGGAAGTTGCAGACTCCGATGGCACGCACTTTCCCTTCGCGGTACAGCGTTTCGAGGGCACGGTACGTTTCGAGGAACAACCCCCGCCTGGCGCAAGGCCAATGGATCAGATACATGTCCACGTAGTCCAGGCCAAGGTTAATCATGGAGGTATCGAAAGCCCTGAGGGTTCTGTCATACCCCTGGTCCTCGTTCCAGACCTTTGTGGTGATAAAAACGTTCTCGCGTGACATCCCGGGTGAGGATTCCCCCGAGCCGCCGCTGCCGCCGTCGGAACCGGAAAGTGAGCTGATGCCACGTGCAACCCCGGTTTCATTGCCGTACATCGCTGCCGTGTCGAAGTGCCGGTACCCTGCGGCCAGCGCCATGACAACCAGCCCGGCAGCTTCCGTTGCCGGAACCTTGTACAGTCCCAGGCCCAACTGGTCGATCAGCACGCCGTTGTTCAGGCTGAGCCGGGGTGAAAGTTTCATACCAACGACTCTACCCACTGAGTCAGGAGCGGCCGTTGAAGCTCACCAGGCGGCGCGCGGTAGCTTCGTCGAGAATCAGGTCCGTTGCCAGTCCTGCCGTGAGCGCGCCGCGCAGGCCGTTGATCTTGGAGGCGCCGGATACCACGCAGATCCGCCGCCGCACTTCCCGCAGCTGCGCGAAGGCAGGTCCCGTTGATCTTTCGTTCAGGACGATGCCGTCCGATGAACCGTCGCCCCGGAAAAAGACCGTGGCAACGTCCCCCACCACATCGGAATTGGCCAGGATGTTCAGGTCGCTTTCATCGAGGTAGCCGCCGGCGTACACATGGCTGGGGTAATCAGCGTCGACTGATCCCACGCCGAAGATGGCAATGCTCATCCGCGCCTGGAGGTCAAGGATCCGTTGCACGCTGCGCTCATTCCACATGGCGGTCTTGGTAGCTGCGTGGTCAAAGAAGGCGGGAACGGGGAACTGCTCAACACGCGCACCGTAGGCACTCCCGAAGCGGCGCATGATGTCACTGGCGTACGTAATGCCGGTCGTGTGCATGTTTCCGGCACCGTTGAGCTGCACGATCACACTGTCGTGGGTGATTTTCCGGGTGAGGTGCCGGCTGACAGCGCTGAGCGTCGAGCCCCAGGCCACCCCGATGATCGCATTGGAGTCCACCAGCGGGCCGATAGTGCGGGCGGCCTGAATCGCTACGCGGTCCAGTGTTTCCGCCTCGTTCAGGGTTTCCAGCACGGGGACAACGTGCACATCCACGTTGTAGTGGCTCCGGATCATTCCTTCCAGCTCCGGTCCCGTATCCAGCGGATTGCGGATCTGGATCTGCACCAGCCCCGAATCGCGCGCCGAGGAAAGGAGCCTGGAGACCGTGGAGCGGGACGTCCTGAGCTCCCGCGCGATCGCGTCCATGGTCAGGTCCTGGAGGTAATACATCTGCGCAGCGCGAAGGGCGTCTGAATGGCGGGTGCGTGTCATCGCGAATCCTTTTTGCACGTTTGTGCATAGTGCTTGACTCCATTTTCCATTACTCCAAAGAATAGTTGAAGAACCGCGGTTGACCTGCAATGGTGGCTGCAAAGGACCAAACCCAAGGGAGTTGTTTTGGGACTCAAGGATTCATCCGGCCATAATCGGGCCACTTCAGCACACATGCCTTTGGCCCGCACTTCAGTGCAGGGCCTGCGGCGGCGCCCCCACGCCAAGGTGTTGGTTATCGGTGGCGGAATCAACGGCGTGGGGACTTTTCGCGACCTCGCACTGCAGGGAGTGGACGTGGCCCTCGTAGAACGGGGAGACTACTGCCAGGGCGCCAGCGGTGCTTCGTCCCACATGATCCACGGCGGAATCCGCTACCTGGAGAACGGCGAGTTCCGCCTGGTCCAGGAGTCGGTCGTCGAGCGGAACCGCCTGCTGCGCATCGCGCCGCATTATGTGAAGCCACTCCAGACCACCATCCCCATTTTCAGCACCTTCTCCGGCGTGCTCTCCGCGCCCCTGCGGTTCCTGACCCACAAGCAGCAGGGCAAGCCCAAGGAACGGGGCGCCTTCCTCATCAAGCTGGGCCTAAGCATGTACGACTCGTTCTCCCGGGACGGCGGCAGCGTGCCGCGGCACAAGTTCGCCGGCCGCAAACGGGCACTCGTGGAACTTCCGATGCTCCACCCCGGCATCAAATACGCGGCCACCTACTTCGACGCCTCCGTGCACAATCCTGAAAGGCTCACCCTCGATGTCCTCCAGGACGGCGAAAGGGCCGGCAAGGCGAACGGCACCGGACCGGGGAGCGGCACCGCCCGCGCCAGCAACTACCTGTCGGTCCAATCGGTGACTGGCGTTTCCAATACCGGAACAGGCAGCACCGTCCAGCTCCGCGACGAGCTGACCGGTGAGCTGTTCGATTTCACCGCCGATGTCATCGTCAACACCACGGGTGCCTGGGTGGATCTCACCAACCAGGCCTTAGGCACCGCATCAGCGTTCATGGGCGGAACCAAGGGCTCCCACATCGTCCTGGACCACCCCGGGCTCCTTGAGGCATGCCAGGGCAGGGAAATCTTCTTCGAACACACGGACGGCCGGATCGTCCTGATCTACCCCATGGGGGACCGGGTCCTGGTGGGCACCACCGACGTTGACGCGGACATGTCCAAGGACGCCGTCTGCACGGACGAGGAAATCGACTACTTCTTTGACCTGATCGGCCATGTGTTCCCCGCCATCACCGTGCAGCGGGACCAGATTGTCTACACCTTCTCCGGCGTGCGTCCGCTGCCCAGGCACGACGCGACTCAGCCCGGATTCGTCTCCCGCGACTACCGGATCGAGCGCCACACACCCCTGGCCGGGGCACCCGGAGCGGGCGCCGCCGTCGTACTCAGCCTGGTCGGCGGCAAATGGACCACCTTCCGGGCGCTGGCAGAGCACATGACAAACGACGTCCTCGCCGAACTTGGCACGCCCCGGAAGGTCTCGACGGCGAAGCTCGCCATCGGCGGCGGTGCCGGCTTCCCGGCGGACGAGGCCGGTGTCCAGAAGTGGATCAAGGCGCATATGTCGGCCGGACGGGATGCTGACCGGACCGCTGTCCTCCTGACCCGCTACGGTACCCGGGCGGAGGAGGTCATCAGTTACCTCGACGCGGGCCCGGACCGGCTCCTGCGCTCCACCCGCGAACTCAGCGTCCGTGAGCTGGAATTCATGGCGGGGCACGAGCAGATCGGGCATCTGATCGATGTCCTGGTCCGCCGGACCTCTCTCGCGTTCAGGGGCCTGGTGACTGGCGAACTGCTTCACGAGATTTCCGATGTATTGGCCGCACCACTGGGCTGGGATGCGGCCGCCAAGGCTGCGGAAATCCACCGCGCGCAGGAAGTGCTCGAGCGCTTCCACCGCGTACAGATCCACAGTCTGGTCGTTTAGCGGACCAGGCTGGCGGCCGGGGGCGTCAACGCGCTTCCGGCCAAACGGTCCTTCAACCCGCGAAGGACTGACAACAGAAAATAGAGGAGTCAAAGATGTCTCTTGGAATTGTATTCCTTTCCGAAGTGTTCGGAACAGCGATGCTCACCCTCCTGGGTTGCGGCGTCGTGGCCAACGTTGCGCTGAGGGGGACGAAAGGCAACAGTGGCGGATTCCTGATGGTCACCTGGGGATGGGGCATCGCCGTCTTCGCGGGTGTTTTCGTGGCCGCCAAGTCCGGTGCACACCTGAATCCGGCCGTCACGCTGGGCCTGCTGGTTAACGGCAAGGCCGAGTATGCCACGGGCGTCCCCGTCGACGCAGTCTCCACGCTGACCTATTTCGGTGGCGAGTTGCTGGGCGCGTTTCTTGGTGCGGTGGTCTGCTGGGCTGCCTACAAGCAGCACTTCGACGCCGAGCCTGAGGTCGCCAGCAAGCTGGCTGTCTTCTCCACCGGTCCGGCCATCCGTTCCGCACCCTGGAACGTGGCCACCGAGGTTATCGGCACCTTTGTCCTTGTGTTCGTCATCCTGACCTTCGGTGGAACACCCTCCGGCCTGGGCCCGCTGGCGGTTGCCCTGCTGGTGGTTGGCATCGGCGTGTCCCTCGGTGGGCCGACCGGCTACGCCATTAACCCGGCCCGTGACCTGGGCCCCCGGATCGCGCATGCCCTGCTTCCCATCAGGGGAAAGGGATCGAGCGACTGGGGCTATTCCTGGATCCCTGTGGTCGGTCCGCTCGTTGGTGGCGCCCTGGGCGGGGTTGTCGCCAGGATCGTTCCCATCATCGCCGCAGCTGCCGCCTCCTGACCGATCCTCTTCGAACAACCATCCCTGCATACAGACAAGGACGTCATCATCATGAACCAGTACGTAATCGCCATCGATCAGGGCACCACCAGTTCCAGGGCCATCATCTTTGACCACAGCGGCAACATCGTGTCCTCCGGCCAGATGGAGCATGAGCAGATCTTTCCGCAGGCAGGCTGGGTGGAGCACGACCCCGCCGAGATCTGGAACAACACCCGTGAGGTCATCGCCTCAGCCCTGTCCAAGGCGAACCTGACCCGGCACGATATTGCCGCCGTCGGCATCACCAACCAGCGCGAAACGGCCGTCGTGTGGGACAAGACCACAGGTGAAGCCGTCTACAACGCGATCGTGTGGCAGGACACCCGGACGCAGGACATCGTGGATGAGCTGTCCAGGGACGGCGGCCCGGAGCGGTTCAAGCAGAAGGTGGGCCTTCCGCTAGCCACGTACTTCTCGGGCACCAAGATCAAATGGATCCTGGACAACGTCGAGGGCGCCCGGGCAAAAGCGGAAGCCGGTGACCTGGTGTTCGGCAATACCGATGCATGGGTTCTCTGGAACCTGACGGGCGGTGTTGACGGCGGCGTGCACGTCACGGACGTCACCAACGCCTCCCGCACCCTGTTCATGGACCTGGAGACCCTGAGCTGGGACGAGGAGATCCTGGGGATCTTCGGAGTGCCGCTCAGCATGATGCCCGCAATCAAGTCCTCTTCGGAGGTCTATGGGACCGTCCACACCTCGCAGCTGCTGCGCGAGGTTCCCGTGGCGGGCATCCTCGGTGACCAGCAGGCCGCGACCTTCGGCCAGGCTGCGTTCGAGACCGGCGAAGCGAAGAATACGTACGGGACAGGCTGCTTCCTGATCTTCAACACCGGTGAGGAAATCGTCCACTCCAAGAACGGCCTGCTGACCACAGTGGGGTACAAACTGGGCGACGCAGCACCGCACTACGCGCTGGAAGGCTCCATCGCGGTCACTGGTTCCCTGATCCAGTGGCTGCGCGACAACCTGGGCATGATCAGCAGCGCACCCGAGGTGGAATCATTGGCGGCCTCAGTCAAGGACAACGGCGGCGTGTATATTGTTCCGGCGTTCTCCGGCCTGTTTGCGCCGTACTGGCGCTCGGACGCCCGCGGGGCCATCGTCGGCCTCACCCGGTTCGTCAACAAGAACCACATCGCCCGCGCAGCACTTGAGGCCACGGCGTTCCAGACGCGGGAGGTGCTGGATGCGGTCAACGCAGACTCAGGCGTTCCGCTGACAGAGTTGAAGGTCGACGGCGGCATGGTCGCTAACGATGCCCTGATGCAGTTCCAGGCGGACATCCTTGGTGTTCCGGTGATCCGGCCCAAGGTTGTGGAAACCACCTCACTGGGTGCGGCCTACGCCGCGGGTCTCGCCGTCGGCTTCTGGAAGGACCTGGGGGAACTCTCCGCTAACTGGTCCGAGGACAAGCGGTGGGAACCAAAGATGGACCAGGCAGAGCAGGACCGCCAGATGCGGCTGTGGAAGAAGGCAGTCACCAAGTCCATGGATTGGGTCGACGAGGACGTGAAATAGTCCCGGGTTGAATGAGAGGGGCCGGTGACTCCCGCCCGCCCGCTTCGCGGTGCCCACCACACCATGGCGGGGAGTCACCGGCCCCTCTCGTCGAATACCCGTCCTATCCAGCCGCTCGTGGCGACTTACGTTTATGTGAAGGGACCGGTGCGCTAAAGTAGTCCTATGCGTGCGATCCTTCTGCTTAGCTAGCCGCCCGGTATCCGGAAACAAACGGATCGCCGTGCGGCCGCCCCTCCATGGAGAGGGGCTTTTGTGTGTCCGGGCCTGTTTACGGCCAGCGGCAGGAGGATCAGACCGTCATGGCAGCACCGATGCGATGACAGAACAGAAGAGGGCAGCAGTGAGCGTTCAGCCGGAGACAGAAACCGGAACATCAGCAGTGGCAGCGGGCGGTCCTGAGGAAGGCACCTACAGCTTCGCCGCGATGGAGGCCAAATGGCCACAGGTATGGGAAGACCTGAAGGTCTTCACCCCCGTTGATGACGGGTCCCGCGAGCGCCGTTATGTGCTGGACATGTTCCCGTACCCATCCGGTGACCTCCATATGGGCCACGCCGAGGCTTTTGCCATGGGTGATGTGGTGGCGCGGTACCTGCGCCAGCAGGGCTATGACGTGCTGCACCCGATTGGCTGGGACTCCTTTGGCCTGCCTGCCGAGAACGCCGCCATCAAACGCAATGCGCACCCCAGCGAGTGGACCTACGCCAACATCGATACGCAGGCCGCGTCCTTCAAGCGGTACGCGATTTCGGCGGACTGGTCCCGCCGGCTCCACACCTCCGACCCCGGCTACTACCGCTGGACCCAGTGGCTGTTCAAGCGTTTCTACGAGCGCGGCCTGGCCTACCGCAAGGATTCCCCGGTCAACTGGTGCCCGAAGGACCAGACGGTGCTGGCGAACGAGCAAGTGGTCAACGGCGCCTGCGAGCGTTGCGGCACCCCTGTCACCAAGAAGTCACTGAACCAGTGGTATTTCAAGATCACCGAGTACGCCGACAGGCTGCTGGATGACATGGACGAGCTGCGCGGACACTGGCCCGAACGTGTCCTGGCCATGCAGAAGAACTGGATCGGCCGCTCCGAAGGCGCGCACGTCAGCTTTGTGATCGAGGCCGACGGCGGCAGGCCCGCCAAGGACGTCACCGTCTTCACCACGCGCCCGGACACCCTCTACGGCGCCACATTCTTCGTCGTGGCCGCCGATGCGCCGCTGGCGGCTGAGCTGGTCACGGACGAGCACAGGGCTGCCCTGGATGCCTACCGCGAACAGGTCAAGGCGCTGACCGAAATCGAACGCCAGTCCACTGAGCGCGAAAAGACAGGTGTGTTCACCGGCAGGTACGCCGTCAATCCGCTGAACGGCGAGAAGCTGCCCGTGTGGGCTGCCGACTACGTGCTGGCCGACTACGGCACCGGGGCCATCATGGCCGTTCCGGCGCACGACCAGCGCGACCTCGATTTCGCGAAGACCTTCGACCTGCCCGTCCGAGCCGTACTGGACACCGGCGAGGAGGACCCCGCCGTCTCAGGCACGGCCACAGCAGGGGAGGGTACCCTGATCAACTCCGGCGTCCTGGACGGCCTGCTCAAGGCGGAGGCCATTCCGGCGGCGATCGACATCCTGGAAAAGCAGGGAACGGGCGAAAAGTTCGTCAACTTCCGCCTGCGGGACTGGCTGCTGAGCCGCCAGCGGTTCTGGGGGACGCCCATCCCGATCATTCACTGCCCTGACTGCGGCGAAGTGCCGGTGCCTGACGACGAGCTGCCCGTCACCCTGCCGGCGGACCTGCGCGGCGAAGACCTGTCTCCGAAAGGCACGTCGCCTCTGGCGGCTGCCGAAGCCTGGGTCAACGTTGCGTGCCCCAACTGCCACGGTCCTGCCAAGCGCGACACCGACACAATGGATACGTTTGTTGACTCGTCCTGGTACTTCCTGCGGTTTGTTTCGCCCCAGTACACCGAAGGTCCCTTCGATCCCGAGAAGATCAACGACTGGATGCCGGTGGGGCAGTACGTGGGCGGCGTGGAGCACGCCATCCTGCACCTGCTCTACGCACGGTTCTTTACCAAGGTCATCCACGACCTGGGCATGATCGACACTGATGAGCCTTTTAGTGCACTCCTGAACCAGGGCCAGGTCCTCAATGGCGGCAAAGCCATGAGCAAGTCGCTGGGCAACGGCGTGGACCTTGGCGAACAGCTCGATAAGTATGGTGTGGACGCCGTGCGCCTGACTATGATCTTCGCCTCCCCGCCAGAGGATGACGTGGACTGGGCGGACGTCTCGCCGTCGGGCTCTGCGAAGTTCCTGGCACGGGCATGGCGCCTGGCCCAGGACGTGGCCAGCCTCCCCGGAGCCGACTTCACTGCCGGTGACCGCGCGCTGAGGTCTGTGACGCACCGGACCATCGCGGATGCGGCGGAGCTGCTGAACCACAACAAGTTCAACGTTGTGGTGGCCAAGCTCATGGAACTCGTCAATGCAACCCGCAAGGCCATTGACTCCGGCGCGGGCGCTGCGGACCCGGCCGTACGGGAGGCCGCGGAGGCGGTCGCCGTCATCCTCAGCCTCTTTGCGCCCTACACGGCGGAGGACATGTGGAATATCCTGGGCCATCAAGCCTCCGTCGCCAACGCGGGCTGGCCTGCGCACGACGAGTCCCTGCTGGTCCAGGCCACCGTCACAGCTGTCGTTCAGGTGCAGGGCAAAGTCAGGGACCGCCTGGAGGTCGCGCCTGACATCAGCGAGGACCGGCTCCGCGAGCTTGCGCTGGGCTCGGAAAATGTCCAGCGTGCACTTGACGGCCGCGGCATCCGCACGGTGATCGTCCGCGTGCCTAAACTGGTGAACATCGTCCCGGCATAGCCGGTTCGGGCCGCCGGGCCTTTCCGGCGGCCCCCCATGATTCCAGGAGGCACGCTTGCCCGACCGTGATGCCGCTGCCTGGCTCTGGCTTCGGGGCCGTCTTGCTGCCCTCCGTCTGGCACCGCGGCCAGGCACCTCCGCTGGCGTGCCTTCCCCGGTCGTCCGCGCGGCCGTCGTGACCGACTCCGCGGCCGCGTTGCCGGCTGACTGGGTGAGGGCATTCTCCGGCGATGGCCGGCTGACCGTGATTCCCATGCCCGTGATGGTGGGCGAGGAAATCTACGGCGAGGGTGAGGACGACATCACCCAAACCATTGCTTTGGCCTTGGCGGCCGGCACCCCGGTCAAGACCTCCCGGCCATCGCCGGGCCAGTTTGAGCAGGCGTTTCTGGCTGCCGAGCGCCGGGGTTACGAAGCTGTGGTGTCCATCCATATCTCCGGCGGACTGTCCGGGACCGCCGATGCGGCAAGGCTGGCCGCCGGCAAGGTGGGCATCAGTGTTGAGGTCGTCGATTCCGGGACGGTGGGTATGGCCCAGGGGATGGGAGTGCAGGCGGCCGTCGTGGCCGCCGCTGCCGGCCAGGACGCAGCCGGCGTCCGCGCCGTCGCCGAGGAACAGCTGGCACGGACCAAGGTGTACTTCTATGTTCCCAGCCTTGAACAACTCCGCCGCGGCGGAAGAGTCGGGGCCGCTGCGTCCCTGCTCGGAACCATGTTCTCGATCAAGCCGATCCTGGCCGTCGACGGCGGCAAGATCGTGCCGCTCGAAAAGGTCCGCTCAGCAGCCAGGGCCGTAGCCCGGCTGGAGGAAATAGCGGCCGCCGACGCAGCCTCCCGCCCGGACGGCAAGGCCCTCCTTGCGGTCCATCACTTCGGCAACCCTGCAGAGGCGGAAGGGCTCGCGGGAAGGCTGGCCGCTGCGATGCCCCATTGCCCGCCGGCCCAGATCAGTTCGTTGCCGGCCGTCCTCGCCGCGCATGCCGGGCTGGGGGTGCTGGCCGTGATCGTAGGCGAGAGCGGCATATTGGGGGAAAGCGTTCCACCCGCTGATGCGGTGGACCTGCCGGGGCTTTCCACATAGCGAATGCCGGCCCTGCCACTTCGGGCGCTGCCTGCCTAGCGTGGGGATATGTCACGTCTGGACGCTGGAACAGCTACACGTCACGGGGCGCGCCATGCCAGGGACCGGCTTCAGGCCACTCTGGGGGACGGGCCCCGAACGGCACTTCTTTCGGACAGGGGCGGGGAGGCTTTCCAGTACGACGGCGGAGACCAGGTTGGTGGGAGCGAAGGCCTGGGCGGGAAGGATCGCGCTGACGGCAACCCCGGGCCGCCGCTTCCTGGCGCGGGCCGCGTTGGGCCAGCCCTGAGATGGCGTCTTGGTCGTCGGGTTGCCGTTCTCATAGGCATCGTTGCAGTCGCGGCTGGCGCCTGGTTCTGGTGGCAGGTCTCCGCGGGCCGGCCGGAGGTGGTTCCGCTGAGCGATGTCACGTCGTCCGGCGCCCCGTCGGCGGCCGGGGAGCCCGCGGGGCCGGAGCCCGCAGATCCAGGTCAATCCGAAGGATCACCGGGTGTGGCGGCCGGCATTGTTGTCCATGTCGCAGGTGCAGTGGCCAGGCCAGGCGTCGTGCAATTGCCCTCCGGGAGCCGGGTGCACGAGGCCGTCGCAGCTGCCGGCGGGAGCACTCCGACGGCGGATCTGAACCGCCTCAACCTTGCAGCGGTGGTGCTGGATGGCCAGAAGGTCTATGTCCCGCTGCCGGGTGAGTTCCTGCCGCCCGATTCCTCAGGAGCGTCATCAGGCGCATCCGGGAGTGGCGAGGGCCTGGGGGGTTCTGCCGCGGCTGCCGGCGGCAAGACCAATCTCAACACTGCCAGCATGGAAGAACTTGACGCGCTGCCCAAGGTGGGTCCGGTCCTGGCCCAGCGCATCGTGGACTGGCGGAAGGAACACGGGCCGTTCAAAACAGTGGAGGAGCTTGATGCGGTGGACGGTGTCGGGCCGAAGATGCTCGAGACGCTGCTTCCCTTGCTGGGGGTCTGACGTGAGGTCCCCAGTGAAGGCAGAAGCCAGCGGGCAGGTGGAGAATTGAGCAGCCACAGTCCCTGGAGCCGCTATGTGGAGTCGGCGGTACGGAAGCATGACGGATCCGGCTCCGGCAGTGACGGCCTCAAAGCGGACGGGCCGGACGACGCTGGCCTGCCCGGCTCGACGTATCAGGCCGGGGTAATGGTGCGCGAACGTTTCGGGAAGATGCTGCGCAGCCAGGAGCCCAAGGCAGCGCGGGTTAATGCCCCGCAACGCCGGACAGATGTGAGGCTGGCCCTCCCTGCGCTGCTGGTGTGGAGCGCAGCTATTGCGGGAGTGTGGCTGACGCCGGCTGCGCTGGTGGCGTTGTGCTGCGGCCTCGCACTTGTCGCCGTTCTGCTTGTGGCCAGTGGCGCCCGTGGCCGGCGAAGCCTGCTGATGACCAGCTCCGTCGCTTTGATGCTGGCCGTGGCTGCCGCAGCACACTCAGCCGTTTCGTCGTCCCAGCGGCACGATGGTCCTTTCGCGGAGGCTGTCTCGTCGGGAAAGTCAGTCGTCGCCGTCCTTGAAGTTGCCGGATCTCCCCGCTCCGTTTCACCATCCGGGCACGCAGGGATGCCGGATCGTTGGTCGGCGACTGTCGTCACCGTGGAGGTCATAGCGGACGGGAACGTCATCCATGCCGGCGCGCAGTTGCTGGTGATGGGCGGGGGCGCCTGGGGGGAGCTGGTGCCGGGCCAGGTGGTCCGGGCCACGGGCAAGCTGAAGCCCTCGGACGCAGGGCAGACCGAGGCCGGGGTTCTGGCGGCATCAGCCCCTATGATCCTTTCGGGCGCCTCCGGCTGGCAGGCTGGCGCCAAGGACCTTCGCGGTGGCTACGTGGCCGCTTCCTCCTTCCTCGCACCTGACGCCCGCGGCCTGCTGCCCGGCATGGTCACGGGCGACACGAGCGCCCTGGACGAGGGATTGAACGCGGCAATGAAAAGTGTTGGGATGACCCACTTGACTGCGGTGAGCGGGGCAAACTGCAGCCTTGTACTGGGCGCCCTGCTGTTGGCGGCCCGCAGCCTGCGGTTGCCGAGAGTGCCGGCAGCCGCGCTGGCGCTGGGCGGTCTGGGGTTGTTTGTGCTCATGGTCGGGCCGGATGCCAGCGTCCTGCGTGCGGCCCTGATGGGCTCGATCGCCCTCGGGTCGCTGGCGGGCGGCCGGTCCGGCCGCGGCCTCAGCTTCCTCTGCCTGGCTGTGATCGGCCTGCTCCTCTATGATCCCGGGCTGGGGACCAGCTTCGGGTTCCTGCTGTCAGTGCTGGCAACCCTCGGAATCATCGTCCTCGGACAACGGATGGTCGACTGGACCCCGGCCGTCGTTCCGCGCTGGGTGGCGGCCGCTTTCGCCGTGCCGTTGTCCGCCCAACTGCTGTGCGGCCCGGTCATTGTGCTTCTGCAGCCACAATTTTCGGCCTATTCCCTGCTGGCGAATGTGGTGGCCGCACCGCTGGTTGCACCCGTTACGCTGCTCGGCACGGCAGCGGTGCCACTGGTGGTCCTTGCGCCCTGGGCCGCCGTCGTTCTGATCGCCGTGGCAGGCACCTTCAGCGCGGGGGTAGCCGGGGTCGCCAGGTTCATGGCCGCCCTCCCGGGGGCCTCGCTGCCCTGGACTGAGGGGGTCTACGGACTTCTCACCATGGTGCTGTTGTCCGCGCTTACTTTGGTTGTCGTCCGGATGGCTCTCCGGCCGCGGCAGAGCCTTGACCTGGCTCAAGGGCTGCACCGCCGCATCGAGGAATTCCTTATGCTGGCGGAACGGCACATACTGGGATACCGGGCAGGGCGCAGGCCGCGCGCCCGGCACGGCTTTGTGCCACGGGTCGGCCGTGGCAGGCTTGGATACCGCACCAACACTTCCAGGAGGAATGCAGAATGGCCGCTGCGCCAACCACGCGAAACCGGACATCTGCGTCCAACACTGCCAACACCGCCACCTGGCGGGACGTAGCCCCTGCCGGCGTTGTCCTGGTCAGCGGGCCGGAGGAATACCTCGGCATCAGGACCATGGACCGTGTCAGGTCGCTGGTGCGTGCGGCTTCCCCCGACGTCGAGGTCACCCGGTTGAACGCCGGCAGCTACGAGGCCGGGACACTCGCCATGAACATCAGCCCCTCCCTGTTCGGCGAGAGCAAGCTGATCGAGGTCGAAGGCCTTGAAACCATGAATGACGCCTTCCTGGCTGATGCCCTCGCCTACCTGGAGCGGCCGGAGCCGGACGCCGTCCTGGTCCTCCGCCACGCCGGGGGAGTCCGCGGCAAAAAACTCCTCGACGCGGTCAAGGCCGGCGGCTGGCCCCTGGTTGACTGCCAGCCATTGAAAAAGGACGCCGACAAGGCGGCCTTCGTCGCTGCCGAATTCAGGGCTGCCGGCCGGAAGATCAATTCCGATGCAGTGCAGTCGCTGGTCAACGCCGTCGGCGCCAACCTTTCGGAACTTGCGGCGGCCTGCAGCCAGCTGATCGCAGATGCCAGCGGACCCGTGACGCCGGAGCTGGTGGACAGCTATTACGGTGGCCGGATCGAAGCCACGGCGTTCAAGGTCGCGGATGCAGCGATGGCGGGAAACGGGCCTGCCGCGCTCTCCATGCTTCGCCATGCCCTGGCAACCGGAGCCGATCCCGTTCCGCTCGTGGCAGCTCTGGCAGCAAAGCTACGGACGGTGGCCAAAGTGGCCGGCGCCAAGGGCTCCCCGGCCCAGATTGCCCGGGACCTGGGAATGCAGCCCTGGCTCGTTGAACAGGCCCAGCGTGACGTCCGCAGGTGGACGCCGGACGGGCTGGTCCGCTCGATTCAGGCCACCGCCGAAGCTGACGCCCAGGTCAAGGGCCTCTCCCGGGATCCGGTCTACGCCGTGGAGCATGCTGTGACGGTTATTGCCATGTCCGTCCAGGGACGCTGACCCCTGCAAGCCACCGGCTACCCGCCGGTTTAAAGATGTGTGGCCGGCACCCCGGGGTGCCGGCCACAACCATCAGTTCAAGCGAACTGGAAACCTTACAGTGCGTTGACCTTCTTGGAGATCGCCGACTTGCGGTTCGCTGCGTTGTTCTTGTGCAGAACACCCTTGCTGACAGCCTTGTCCAGCTTGCGGCTGGCAGCAACCAGGGCAACAGCAGCTGCATCCTTGTCGGTGGACTCAACGGCGGTGTTGACGGCGCGGATGGCCGTCTTCAGCTCAGACTTGACTGCGTTGTTGCGCAGGCGTGCCTTCTCGTTGGTGAGGATGCGCTTCTTCTGGGACTTGATATTCGCCACGTGTGAACTCTCTTTTTAATGCGGAAATGGTCTAGAGGGCTTTCAGATTGGCCATTGACTGAGCGGCGTGGGGATACCTATGGCGGCCAACCATCAGTGGCCGTCGACCTGCACGGACACACAGCTATAAAGAATAGCAGATTGGTCCACAGGCTGGCCATTTGGCAGGCTACTTCCAGCCGTGTCGGCGGCGGAGTCCCTCGGCGACCAGGTCAAAATGGGCCCGGTCCAGCACTGCGCCCTCGCGCCGGATATTGTCGGGGTTTACCTGAAGGATCCTTCCGAGCTTTGCTTCACTCGGCCGTAATTGGCGGTCCCAGCCTCCCGTTCCGATATCCACATAGTCACTGCGTCCGTTGCGGTCCTGGTTGTGGTCCTTGCTCGTGAGCATCAGCCCCAGCAGGTAAGGCCCGTTGTGTCCGATCACCAGGACCGGACGGTCCTTTCCGAGCGCAGGGTCTTCCTCGTACGGCACCCACGTCCACACCACCTCGCCGGGGTCCGGCTCGCCGTCGGGCTGGGGCGCGTAGCGGACAGTCGCGACGCCTGTGAAGTCTCCGGGATACGCGGCAGGGTCGGTCCGCGCTGAAGGCCGGGAAGAAGCGCCGGGAGCCCGCTGCTGCGGGGCAGGACGCTGAGGCACTTTGGTTCCGGCCCGTGCGCCGCCTTTTTCTGCGGTTCCCGGAGAACGGGAAGTGCCCGACCAGAACCCTTGCAGGACCCGAAGGGACGTCCGGACTGCGCTGGCCAGTGAGCGGAAGTTTATTGACATGGGGCAACCCTATCGCCGGCCCCGTCCGGCTCCGGTCGTCAGCCCCGGCCTGCGGCCCACGCAAGGCGGACGCTCCTGTGATGGGGAGCGAAAACGGTGCGGTGGCAACGGCGCAGTGAGTTGCCCGCCGAATGCAGTGCGATCCGCCCGGACGTGGGACACTGGAGGTTCCACATGTGCGGTCGTTCCGCAGGGTGCCTTCGCTGTGTCCTGCCCGGCTGCATGAAGCCATCAGTGAATGCCAACAGTAAGGACCCTGCGTGTCTCCCATGGCCCGCACCGCCCCGGTGCCCGCCGCGACAGATCCGGCCATCATCCGGAATTTCTGCATCATCGCGCACATTGACCACGGTAAGTCCACCCTGGCCGACAGGATGCTGCAGTTCACCGGGGTCGTTCAGTCCCGCGACATGAAGGCCCAGTACCTGGACCGCATGGACATTGAGCGCGAACGCGGCATCACCATCAAGTCCCAGGCTGTCCGTATGCCCTGGGAACTGGACGGCACCAGCTACGCACTGAACATGATCGACACCCCTGGGCACGTTGACTTCACCTACGAAGTCTCCCGTTCGCTGGCAGCCTGTGAAGGCGCCGTGCTGCTGGTAGACGCTGCCCAGGGCATCGAGGCCCAGACGCTGGCCAACCTCTACCTGGCGATGGAAAACAACCTCACCATCATCCCGGTCCTCAATAAAATCGACCTCCCGGCCGCCCAGCCCGAAAAGTACGCGGCTGAACTTGCCAACCTGATCGGCGGAGATCCCGACGACGTGCTTCGCGTCTCCGGCAAGACAGGGGCCGGCGTCGAGGTCCTGCTCGACAAGATCGTGCGCGACCTTCCAGCGCCCGTGGGCAACCCTGATGCTCCGGCCCGCGCCATGATCTTTGACTCCGTCTACGACACCTACCGTGGCGTGGTCACCTACGTCCGGGTGGTCGACGGCATGCTGCACCCCCGCGAGAAAATCCAGATGATGTCCACCCGTGCCACGCACGAGCTCCTGGAAATCGGTGTCAGCTCACCGGAGCCAACCCCATCCAAGGGACTGGGCGTCGGCGAGGTCGGCTACCTCATTACCGGCGTGAAGGACGTCCGCCAGTCCAAGGTCGGCGACACGGTGACGAATCTGGCCAAGCCTGCCGCACAGTCATTGAGTGGCTACGCGGACGCCAAGCCCATGGTCTTCTCCGGCCTTTATCCCTTGGACGGCACGGACTACCCGGTACTCCGTGATGCGCTGGAGAAACTCATGCTCAACGATGCGGCGCTGGTGTACGAGCCCGAGACATCGGCGGCGCTGGGCTTCGGATTCCGCGTCGGCTTCCTGGGCCTGCTGCACCTGGAAATCACCCGCGAGCGACTGGAACGCGAATACAACCTGGACTTGATTTCCACGGCCCCCAACGTGGAATACGAGGTGACCCTGGAGGACAAGAAGGTCGTCCACGTCACCAACCCCAGCGAATACCCCACGGGCAAAGTTGCAGAGGTCCGGGAACCCATGGTTTCCGCCACCATCCTCGCGCCCAACGAGTTCGTCGGGGCAATCATGGAGCTGTGCCAGAGCCGGCGCGGCGTGATGGGCGGCATGGATTACCTCTCCGAGGACCGGGTGGAAATTCGGTACCGCCTGCCGTTGGCCGAAATCGTTTTCGACTTCTTTGACATCCTCAAGTCCAAGACACGCGGCTATGGCTCGCTGGACTGGAAGGCCGACGGCGACCAGGTTGCGGACCTCGTCAAGGTGGACATCATGCTTCAAGGCGAGCAGGTTGATGCCTTCTCTGCCATCACGCACCGCGACAAGGCGTATGCGTACGGCGTCATGATGACCGGCAAGCTGCGTGAACTCATCCCGAGGCAGCAGTTCGAAGTCCCGATCCAGGCAGCCATCGGCTCCAGGATTATCGCCCGCGAAAGCATCAGGGCCATCCGCAAGGATGTGCTGGCCAAGTGCTACGGCGGTGACATCACCCGTAAGCGCAAACTTCTGGAAAAGCAGAAGGAAGGCAAGAAGCGCATGAAGATGGTGGGCCGCGTGGAGGTTCCGCAGGAGGCCTTCATTGCCGCCCTGACCACGGACGAGTCCAAGGACAAGGCCAAGAAGTAGTGATGACCGTGGCCGGAACCACCGGAGGCCGCACCAGTGCCTAGCGTTCTTCCCCTCGGCGACCCGGCGCCGTCGAACGGTCTGCTGCCTCCGCAGGTAGTAGACGGTGCGGCGGACCGGGCCTTTGGTCTGTACGTTCATATTCCGTTCTGTGCGGTCCGGTGCGGTTACTGCGATTTCAACACGTACACCGCCACGGAACTGGGCGGCGGAGCTTCTCAGGACGCCTATGCCAGCACCGCCGTCTCCGAAGTGAAGCTGGCCGCGCGGGCGCTTAAGGCATCCGGCCTGCCGCCCCGCCCGCTGCGCACGGTGTTCTTCGGCGGCGGCACGCCGACGCTTCTTCCGGCGGAGGACCTGGCGCGTATTCTCGGCGCTGCCATCGACGAGTGGGGGATTGAGCCGGGGGCCGAAGTGACCACCGAGGCCAACCCGGATTCCGTAACCCCCGAATCCCTCGCGCTGCTCAAGGACGCTGGTTTCACCAGGGTGTCCTTTGGCATGCAGTCAGCCGTTCCGCATGTCCTGAAGGTCCTGGACCGTACCCATACCCCCAGCCGGGTACCTCAGGTGGTGCAATGGGCACGGGACGCCGGCCTGGCCGTGAGCCTGGACCTCATCTATGGCACGCCCGGGGAATCGCTGGACGACTGGCGGTATTCGCTGGAGACGGCCCTGTCCTATGAGCCGGACCACATCAGCGCCTACGCGCTGATCGTGGAGGACGGCACCAAACTTGCCGCTCAGATCCGCCGCGGCGACGTGCCAGGCATTGACGATGACGACCACGCGGCCAAGTACGAACTCGCGGACCAGCTCATCTCTGCCGCCGGACTGGACTGGTACGAGGTCAGCAACTGGGCGCGGACACCGGAGCAGGCGTGCAGGCACAACCTGGCGTACTGGCGCGGCGACGACTGGTGGGGCATCGGTCCCGGCGCCCATTCCCATGTCGGCGGAGTGCGCTGGTGGAACGTCAAACATCCGACAGCGTATGCCGGGCGGCTGGCCCAAGCCGTGTCTCCGGCTGCGGGCAGGGAGACCCTGGACGCCGAAACACGCAACGTGGAACGCATCATGTTGGAGGCCAGGCTTGTTTCTGGCCTTGGCATCGAATCACTCGGGGAGCAGGGCCGGCATGCTGTTGCCGGGCTGATCGCCGACGGTCTGGTGGACGCGCCCGCTGCGTTCCACGGCCGCCTGCATCTGACCCTCAAGGGCCGTCTGCTGGCCGACGCAGTAGTCCGCAGGATCCTGCCGGACTAGTCCCCACCCGCACCCTAACCCCGCAAGCTCGGCCAGGGAGCCCTGTGGGCGGGGCCCATCTTGCTGCCGCTACTTAATCCAGCGGAGGTTGTACTGATACCGGTGCGGCTGGCCCCGGTTCACGTGGATGCCCGCCGCAACCGAGTAGCAGGTCAGCGCGATCCAGATCAGAGTGGCGATGACGGCAAACATGTTGCCCACCACGGGGATGAAAACCAGAATGTTTGCCACTACCGCGGCGATGGTGGGCGGCAGGCTGAAATTAAGCGCTTCCTTGGACTCCTGCGCCGTGAACGGCCCGCGGTCGCGGAAGATGAGGTAGATCAGCAGGGACGGGACGCAGCCCAAGATCCCCCCGAAGTGGGCCAGCGTGGCCCACTGGCGGTCCTCGCTCGCCGTCAGTGGCAGTGCATTTGCCGGAACGCCATGGTACTCGGAACGGCCTGGGCCGCCCTGGTTGTCCGTGTGTTCACGTGCGTTATCTGCCACGGTGTCTTCCTTCGAAAGTGCAATGGTGCTGGTAATGGAGGTGCCGAACTGAAGTGAAACAGGCTCCGCAGTACCAAGAATACTGGTTCAGCGCCGGAATGCAGCCTTGACCGTTCCAGAGCAGGAGCTGCAAGAGCCGCTGCCGCGGGTGGTTACGGCACTGTCAGGAAGTCGATGACCTCCTCCACCCTGCCGAGCAGCGATGCCTCCAGATCCGCGTAGCTGCGGACTGCTCCCAGCAGTTTCTGCCAGCCCAGACCAATGTCCTCCTTGGTGGCGTGCGGCCAGCCGAACGCGGCCAGGATGCCGGTCTTCCAGTCCTGCCCGCGGGGAACCACGGGCCACTGATCGATGCCAAGCACCGCCGGGCGAATGGCCTGCCACACGTCCACGTAGGGGTGGCCAACGATGAGGACGTTCCCGGCAGCGCCGGGGGAGGCCATGACGGTGTCGGCAATCCGGGACTCCTTGGAGTCCGGCACAAGGTGGTCAACCAGGACACCCAACCGGCGGCCTGGTCCGGGGCCGAAATCGGCGACAGCGGACGCCAGGTCATCAATTCCATGCAAAGGTTCGACGACGATGCCTTCCACCCGGAGGTCGTCGCCCCAGACCTTTTCCACGAGTTCGGCGTCGTGCTTTCCCTCCACCCAGATTCGGCTCGCTTTGGCGATTTGGGCGCGTTGACCGGCCACCCGGACGGAGCCGGAAGCTGTCCGCCCTGGTGTAGAGGCGGCCGCGGCGGCCTGCCGGGGAGCGGGCGGCATGAGCCGGATGGGCCTGCCTTCAAGGAGGAAACCGAACCCCAGCCGGAAGGACCGCGACTTGCCTCGCCGGTCCTCCAGGGCAACGACATGCATGCCGCCGGACTTCTCCACGCGCGTCACGGCGCCCACCCAGCCCGACTGGACGTCCTCCAGCACCATCCCGCGTTCCACCGGAACTTCAGGCAGTTCGCTTCGGGCGGGGGCGGAAATTTCCTGCGGGCCCCAGTTCTGGTACTGCATGGATTGACTCCGCCTTGCGCTAGATCGTGACCCGGAATGTTCGCCCGGAGCGGTACCAATGCTAACAACGCGGTCAGACATATTAGACTGTTAGCACTTAGGCATGTCGAGTGCTAAGCCGTGTTGGAACGAGCGCGGTGCGCCAAGAGGGAATTCCCGCCCGTGTGGGCGGACGGCCTGTGACCGCAGATGGAGGTGGAGTGTGAGCGAACCGCGCAAGCTGGAAGTACTGCGTGCCATTGTGGAGGACTATGTGCACTCCCGTGAGCCTGTCGGTTCAAAGGCCCTGGTCGAACGCCACCATCTGGGCGTGTCCAGCGCCACCATCCGGAACGACATGGCAGCACTCGAAGACGAAGGGCTGATCACTGCGCCCCACACGAGCGCAGGACGCATCCCTACCGACAAGGGTTACCGGCTGTTTGTCGACCAGATCTCCGCAGTAAAACCGCTCTCGCCGGCGGAACGGAGGGCCATCCAGTCATTGCTGGAGGGGTCCGACGACCTGGACGACGTCCTGGACCGTACAGTCAGGTTGTTATCCCAACTGACCAACCAGGTGGCCGTTGTGCAGTACCCCCACCTGAGCCGCGCCACCATCCGGCACATCGAATTCGTGCTCCTGGCGCCGCGGCAGGTCCTCGTGGTTCTTATTGCCACCACCGGTAAGGTGGAACAGCGGGTAATCGACGTCGGCCAGGAACTCAGCGACGAAGCCCTCGCGGGCTTGCGCGCCAGGTTCCTTGGTTCGCTTTCCGGGACACCGTTGAGCCAGCTCACGCGGTCCCTTCCGGGCGTGGTGTCCGCCGTCGGCTCCGGCCAGCGGCAAGCAGCGCAGGCCCTGTCGCACGGGCTTGAAACCCTGGCCCACAGCAGTCGCGAGGAACGGATGGTCATGGCAGGGACGGCCAACCTTGCCAGGTCCAACGTGGATTTCCCGCTCAGTATCGGTCCGGTGCTCGAAGCACTTGAGGAACAAGTGGTGATGCTGCGCCTGCTGAGCGACATGGCGCAGGATCCGAGGGGTGTGACCGTCAGCATCGGCCGTGAAAATCCCTACGACGGCCTGGCAGAAGCGTCGGTTGTGGCCACCGGCTACGGACCTGACAGTACCGCCAAGATCGGCGTGCTGGGTCCCACCCGGATGGACTATCCCACCACCATGGCTGCCGTCCGGGCAGTAGCCCGCTACCTTTCCAGGATCCTGGGTCCGTGACAGCACACGCCGTGACGGTACTGATTCAGGATCCAGACACGAAGAGCAGTGCGGGCAGTACAACTGCAAGCACTACGACTAGGAAGAGAAACGAACTTTGAGCAGCCACTACGACGTCCTTGGCGTCTCGCCGGAAGCCACCGGAGAAGAGATCAAGAAGGCCTACCGCAAGCTGGCCCGCACTCTTCATCCGGACGTCAACCCCGGAGATGATGCATCGGACCGCTTCAAGGCCGTGACCCACGCCTACGAGGTGCTCTCCGACCCGCAGAAGCGTCGGGTCTATGACACCACGGGCAATGAGAACGGTACGGACAATGGCTTTGGCGGGGGAGCGTACTCAGGCCAGGGCTTCGCCTTCCAGGATATTTTCGACACCTTCTTCGGTGCCGGTGGATCGTCCGGCCCCGCGTCGCGTGTCCGGCGTGGACAGGACGCGCTCATCAGCGTCCGGATCGAGCTCCGGGATGCCGTGTTCGGCGTCAACAAAAAGCTCGAGGTAGATACGGCCGTCACCTGCCCTACCTGCAACGGTTCCTGCTGCCGCGAGGGGACCCACCCGGAACGCTGCGACATCTGCGGCGGAAGCGGACAGGTCCAGCGCGCGGTGCGCTCCATCCTGGGCCAGGTCATGACAGCTGCTCCGTGTGGTACCTGCGAAGGATTCGGAACGGTCATCAAGGACCCGTGCAACGAATGCAGCGGGCAGGGCCGGATCCGCAGCAGGCGTTCCCTGACCATCAAGGTTCCCGCCGGTGTAGCCACGGGCACGCGCATCCAGCTTTCCGGCCAGGGCGAAGCAGGTCCGGCAGGAGGCCCCTCCGGTGACCTCTATGTCGAAATCCGGGTCAACAACGACGCCACCTACGTCCGCGACGGTGACGACCTCCACGCCACCCTCAATATTCCAATGACCGCGGCTGCCCTGGGAACAGAGCTCACGCTGGATACCTTCGACGGGATGCAGGAGATCGACGTGAAGTCGGGTACCCAGTCCGGAGAGATCATTACCCTCAGGGGCCTGGGCGTGACCCACTTGCGCGGCTACGGCCGCGGCGACCTGAAAGTCCATCTTCAGGTCGAAACGCCTTCAAAACTGGATTCAGCACAAGAGGACCTCCTGCGGCAGCTGGCGAAGCTGCGCGGCGAACAGTTCACCGAGGGGAAGCTGGCTGCCAGCGGCGGTGTCTTCGCCAAGCTCCGGGACCGGCTCGGTAACCTCTAGCAGTGAGCAATCCGGTCTTCTTCAGCCCCGCCGGGTCCCTGGACCATGTTGTCCCCGGCGGCCGGTTTGTGTTGGACGGGCCGGAGGCCCGGCACGCGGTCACTGTCAAGCGGCTGGGCCCCGGTGAATCCGTGGACATCGCGGACGGTGCTGGAAAGAGGCTCACCGGGACGGTTGTTTCTTCGTCGCCTGCCGAACTGACGGTGGAGTGCGCCTCGCTGGAAGAGGAGGCGAGGCCCGATATCCGGCTGGTCCTCGTCCAGTCACTGGCTAAGGGCGACCGCGATGAACTGGCGGCCGAAACGGCCACTGAACTGGGCATTGACGCCGTCATACCGTGGCAGTCCGAACGGTCCATCGTGCGGTGGAAGGGAGAGCGCGCGGCGAAGGCGCACGCCAAGTGGCAGTCCGTGGTCACGGCCGCCGCCAAACAGGCCCGCCGCGCCTGGATCCCGGAAGTGCGGGCCGCCGTCGACACGGCCAGCCTGGCCGCTGCCGTTGCCGCAGCTGACCTTGCCATCATCCTCCACGAGGATGCTGTGCGGCCGCTGCGTTCCGTCCTGGAATCCTGGCGTATTTCCGGGGCCGCAACAGGTGCCCGTGAAGTCCTGCTTATTGTTGGACCCGAGGGTGGCATCAGCCCGCGCGAAGTCACCCGGCTTTGCGGCGCAGGGGCCGTGACGGCGATCCTGGGCCACCACGTTCTCCGGTCTTCCACCGCGGGGCCGGCAGCCGTGGTGCTGGCGAGCGACGTGCTGGGCCGCTGGACCCCAGCTTCCGGTTAGGGGCGCTACCGGACGCTGAAGCCGCGGGTGTCCACGTTCAGGTCCTGCTGGTCACCGGACGCGTCTTCTTGGGAAACCCGCAGTTCGTAATTGCCAGGCGTGAGGGTCAGGTTCAAAGTGAACACCCCGGACTGCGCCGCGTCCGCCGCGGCCGTGGTTTCACCGGTCAGGAACGGCTTCTTGTCGCCGTTGGCTTCCGCCTGCAGGATCTGCCAGTGCAGCTTGCCGCCTGGAAGTGTGCTGCGGCCGGTGATCTTGACGCTGCCGCCGGGCACGTCCACACCTTCCTGGGGATCGATAATCCAGACCGGTGCGACCATACCCGCAGCCCGGGACATCGGCGCCCCGAGCCGCACATGGCCGAACGCGAGGTAATCGGTGTGGCTGTCAACCAGAACCACCACCTGGATCTGCTGGCCGGAATCGATAAGGCCCGAACTGGCAGCGGCGGCGGTGGCCGTGTACACGAGTTGCTGGATGGCGCGGGTGGCCATATCGCCGTCGAGATTGCTGTTGAAGGCATCCTCCGAAACATCCACGGTGATGACGTTCTTGCCGGAGATCGAGGTTGCCAGTTTCTTGGGGTTCTGCCAGGGGGTGAAGAAATCCGGATCAAGGGGCTTGTCCGACATCATGGCGTGCAGCGCACGGGTGACCGGGTTTTCCTGTTCCGGTACGTCCCTGAACTCCCTGTACAGGAAGACGTTGCCGTTGCTACGGCCGATCCAATAGACGGGTGCCTTGTTGGTCGACTGGGTGGTCTCCAGCGGTGCGCTCGTGCTGGGGGCTGAGGGGGAGCGGCTGGGTGCGGCTGTGCTCAAGGCTACTGTCGGACCGGGTCCCGGGTCCGCGATGCAGCCGGAGAGGACCAGGACTACAGGCAGGAGGCCAAAGAGGCACTTGGTACGGACGTGTCCCAAGGCACGGCCCGCGGCGGGGGGCGTTGCTCTTCCCGGCACTGTGATGGCCCTGTCCTTCCTGCAGCGTGATGGGCCGGTCCCCGGACGGCCTGGATCTCCAGCTTTTGCTGGCTTTCCAGCATTACACAGGGCAGTTGGCCGGCGGACCCCAATTCCGAGTTCGCGGGCAACTGCAACGGGAACGATATGAGGCCGATATGAAGTTGATACCAAAAGACGGGAAACCCTTTCCGAGGGAGGCCTTTCTGTCGTGAGTGGGCGGGCTTGCGTTATGAACGCGGAGGTTCATAGAGGGCCCCCGCGGGCCTGCTGCGGCAGCGTGCTGGCGTAAGATGGAAGGAATCCGGTGAGTATCGGCGGGCTCGGCAACTGCCGGGCCGCTCCGGTGTCACCAGCGTCACCAGCAGCGTCAACCGCGCTGTTGATTGGAACTGAAGGGGGACCCCAGGCCCGCGGGCCAGCACCATGACTGAATCAACGAACGGAAAGCGCCGGCTGAATACCGGGGAGCGCACCGCAGGAGAATTCCCCCACACCCTTCCCGGCATTCGGACGGAGGTGGTTCTCTTTGACAACTCCGATCAGATGGTCCAATCGCTCGGCAGCCATGATGAGGCCCTGCGTTTCATTGAGGAACAGTTCCCGGCGGTCAACTTCCATGTCCGCGGAAACGAGCTTTCCATCAGTGGACCCGCCAGCGACGTTCCCAGGATCATGCGGCTACTCCACGAAGTCCGCGGTCTGGTGGCCCGGGGCACCGTCATCAGCCCTGCCGTCCTGCAACAGCTTGTAGCCCTGCTCCGCAGCCAGTCGCTGCAGAACCCGGTGGACGTCCTGACGCATGACATCCTCTCGAGCCGCGGCAAAACCATCAGGCCCAAGACCCTGAACCAGAAAAACTATGTTGACGCGATCGACGCCAACACCGTGATCTTCGGTATCGGCCCCGCGGGAACCGGCAAGACCTACCTCGCCATGGCCAAGGCAGTCCAGGCCCTGCAGCAGAAGGAAGTCAGCCGGATCATCCTGACCAGGCCCGCCGTCGAAGCCGGCGAACGGCTGGGATTCCTGCCTGGCACGCTGAGCGACAAAATCGATCCCTACCTGCGCCCGCTCTACGATGCCCTGCACGACATGATGGACCCCGAATCCATCCCGCGCCTGATGGCCGCAGGAACCATTGAGGTGGCGCCCCTCGCCTACATGCGCGGCCGGACCCTCAACGACGCTTTCATCATCCTTGACGAGGCCCAGAACACGACGCCCGAGCAGATGAAGATGTTCCTGACCCGCCTGGGCTTCGGTTCCAAGATGGTGGTCACTGGAGACGTCACGCAGGTTGACCTTCCGTTTGGCACAAGGTCCGGGCTGCGCATTGTGGAGGAGATCCTGCAGGGAATCGAAGATGTGAATTTCACCGTCCTGGATTCCACCGACGTGGTCCGGCACCGCCTGGTCGGTGACATCGTTCGGGCGTACAGCCTCTGGGACGACGTCCAGCGGAACCGGGTCAAGCATTCAGTGGGCCGGGAAAAGCGGGCGGAGCACGCGTGAGCATCGAGGTCAACAACGAATCCGGGATCCAGGTGGACGAGGCGGAGCTTGTGGCGCTGTCCAGGTACGTTTTTGAACAGCTTTACATCCACCCCCAGGCGGAACTGTCCATTCTCCTCGTGGACGAGCCCGCCATGGAGAAGCTCCACATTGAGCTCATGGACGAGCCCGGCTCCACCGACGTGCTGTCCGTGCCGATGGATGAACTGACTCCGGGTACGCCGGACCGGCCAACTCCGCAGGGGATGCTGGGGGACATCGCCGTGTGCCCACAGGTTGCGCAGGTCCAGGCCAGGAATGCCGGCCATTCCCTGCAGGATGAGATGCTGCTCCTGACCACCCACGGCATACTCCATCTCCTGGGCTATGACCACGCCGAGCCGGAGGAAAAGGCCGAGATGTTCGGCCTTCAGCGCGAACTGCTATCCGGCTTCACCGGCAAAGAAGCACCCGCCGAGACCACGCAGTGACGCCCCTGCTTCTTGTTTTCATGGCCCTGGCCTTCCTCAGCATTGCGGCGCTCCTGACAGCCGCCGAGGCGGCGTTCACGTTCCTTCCCCGCCACGACGCCGAGGAAGCGCTTCTCACCAGCCGTGGAAACGCCATGAAAAGCATCCTTGCGGAACCGGTGGCGCACATCCGGGCGCTCAGGTTCTGGCGGATCTGGTTCGAGATGGCCTCGGCGGTGGCAGTGGCAGTCCTGCTGCACAGCCTGCTGGCGAACGTATGGCTCGCCGGCCTCGCGGCCACCGGCATCATGGCCCTCCTCGGATTCGTGATCGTGGGAGTCTCCCCGCGGCAGCTCGGCAGGCTCCATTCTGCGGACGTCGTACGGTTCACGGCACCGCTGATCGGGTTCCTGACGCGGCTCCTCGGGCCTATCCCGGCCTGGCTAGTGGCGCTCGGGAGCGCGGCAGCCCCAGGGGCTCCCGGAGGCGACGAGGCCTTCGTCAGCGAACAGGAGTTCCGCGAACTCGTTGACCGGGCCAGCGAATCGGACGTGATCGAGGATACTGAGGCTGAGATGATCCAGTCCGTCTTTGATTTCGGCGACACGCTGGTGCGCGCCGTCATGGTTCCCCGGACGGACATCGTCAGCATCGATGCCGGTTCGAGCCTCAGGCGGGCTATGTCACTTTTCCTGCGGTCCGGCTACTCACGGATTCCCGTGATCGGAGACAGCACGGACCAAATCCTCGGGATCGTGTATCTCAAGGACGTCGCCGCGGCCCTTCACGAACTAAGCCCGGACGAAGCCCCGCCCCTCGTCGAATCCATTGCCCGTGAAGTCCGCTATGTCCCCGAATCCAAGCCTGTCAGCGATCTGTTGAAGGAACTGCAGAAGGAATCCACCCACGTGGCCATCGTCATCGACGAATATGGCGGTACGGCGGGCCTCGTCACGCTGGAGGACCTCATTGAAGAGATTGTCGGCGAGATCGTGGACGAATATGACACCGAAAGCGCAGAGGCGGTGGCACTCGGGGCCGGGTCCTTCCGGGTGAGCGCGCGGATGAGCATCGACGACCTCGGGCAACTGTTCGACATCGAGCTCGACGACGACGAGGTAGACACCGTGGGCGGGCTGATGGCCAAGGCGCTCGGCCGCGTCCCCATCGTGGGGAGCACCGTGATAGTGGACGGTGTTTCGTTGCGGGCCGAGCGGCTCGAAGGCCGCCGGAACCGGGTCAGCCACATCATTGCGGCGCACCCACCAAAAGTAGACACTGACCTTGAAGACCTCCTCCATGAGGCGGAAACAACCCAGCAGGGAGTTCCACGTGAGCAAGAAAAATAGGCCCCAAGTCCACCTGGATTCCGGCACCGAGGACTTTGGCGGCTTCCGTGCAGGCTTCTCGGTCCTGGTGGGACGCCCCAATGCCGGCAAATCCACCCTCACCAATGCGTTGGTGGGCAAGAAGGTGGCCATCACGTCCGCCAAGCCGCAGACCACCCGCCACACTATCCGTGGAATTGTCCACCGCGACGACGCCCAGCTGATCCTGGTGGACACCCCGGGCCTGCACCGTCCCCGTACGCTCCTGGGCAAACGGCTCAATGACCTCGTCGCAGACACCCTCGCCGAGGTTGATGCGATTGGTTTCTGCCTGCCCGCCAACGAAAAAATCGGCCCCGGTGACAAATACATTGCCGCACAGTTGGCCGCCGTCGGGCGAAAGCCAGTCATCGCGATCGTCACAAAGGCTGACCTGGTGGACCGCCAGGCCTTGACGGAACAGCTCCTTGCGGTTGCTGCCCTTGGCCGTGAAGTACTCGGGGAGGATGGCTGGAAGGATATCGTCCCGGTATCGGCAGCCGACGGTTTCCAGGTGGGAACGCTGGCCGACGTTCTTATCAGCCACATGCCGCCGTCGCCGCCGCTGTACCCGGACGGTGAGCTGACGGACGAGCCCGAAGCCGTGATGGTGGCCGAACTGATCAGGGAAGCTGCTTTGGAGGGGGTCCGCGACGAACTGCCCCATTCGCTGGCGGTGGTTGTTGATGAAATCGTGGCCCGCGAAGGCCGCGCCGAAGACAACCAGCTCCTGGATGTGCGGGTCAACCTCTACGTGGAACGCCCCTCCCAGAAGGCCATTATCATCGGCAAGGGTGGCAGCCGGCTGCGCGAAGTGGGCACCAACGCCCGGAAGGGCATCGAAGCACTGCTGGGCACGCGCATCTATCTTGACCTCCACGTGAAGGTGGCCAAGGACTGGCAACGGGACCCCAAACAGCTGGTAAAGCTCGGCTTCTGACGCCCCCGCACCGCAGGCCCGGGCACTCCAATCGGCATTTTCCCAGCCTGGACTACTAAAATGAGCCGGGTTCGGATTTCAAAGGAAGGTACACCCAGTGGTGCGAGGCCGCGATAAGCGCGAGTATGGAGCTGACCTGTCAGCCGGTTCGGGGCCAGTTTCCCGTCACGCGGAAGATGCGGCCGTCGGATCCGCCCGCCATCTGGGCTTACAGCGCCGGATGCCGCAATGGGTGAAAGTGACCACTGCCATTGTCTCCATCCTGGTGGTAGGGGGCCTTGCCTTTGCCGGCTTCTGGTACTTCCGGCTGCAGTCGAACATCTCCCGGGCGCCGCTGAGCGCTGGCAACGGCTCCACCCAGAGCGCAGTGAACGACTCGACTGACAGGATGCAGATCCTCATCCTTGGCTCGGACACGCGGGATGGCAAGAATTCCGAATACGGCACCGCAGCAGAATCCAGCGGCTACGGGCAATCGGACGTGATGATGCTGATGGACATTTCGGCGGACAACAAGCGCGTCAACGTCATCAGCTTCCCGCGCGACCTCCTCGTTGACATCCCCGAGTGCAAGGACCCGAAAACCAAGCAGGTATTTCCGGCCCGCAGCGGGGTCATGATCAATGAGGCCATGGCGCAGGCCGGCATTGGCTGCGCCGTGGACACCGTCAACAAGCTCACCGGGCTGCAGGTCGACCACTTCATGATGGCGGACTTCAACGCCGTCAAGGAGCTCTCCAATACCGTGGGCGGCGTGGATGTCTGCATCAGCGACGCCGTTTATGATCCCGATTCACGCCTCCGCCTGCCCAAGGGAACGTCTGCCGTGGAAGGCGAGATGGCATTGGCCTTCCTGCGGACGCGGCATGCATTCGCCGACGGCGGGGACCTGGGCCGCATCAAGGCCCAGCAGGGTTTCCTCTCCTCGCTCACCCGTAAGATCAAGGACGACGGCACGCTGTCGGATCCCGCCAAGATGCTGAAGATCGCCGATGTCGTCACCCAGAACCTCACGGTCGATGATGGCCTGGCGTCAGTTCCGTCACTCCTTACCATCGGGAACCGGCTGAAAACCATCGACATTAGCAAGGTGGCGTTCGTCGCCGTCCCCACCACCACCGCGGTCAGCGACGCTAACCGCCTCCAGGTCGCCGAGCCTGCCGGATCACAATTGTTTTCGGCGCTCCGCAAGGACGTGGACCTGACCGATCCCACAGCACCCACGCCGTCGCCGTCGCCGACTGACGGTACGACGGCGTCTCCCGCTCCCGCCCCGACTACGACAGCGCCCGCGGTGCCACCCTATGACAAGGCGGCGCAGCCCATCTCCGTGGCCAACGGATCGGGTGTGGCGGGGCGTTCCCAGGAGATCGCCCAGGTGTTGAAGGCGGGTGGCTTTACGCAGCTGGGCCAGCTGGAGGCCCAACCCGTTGCGCAGTCCGTGGTGTACTACGGAACGCAGTTCGCCAACGTTGGCGCAGACGTGGCGGCGATGCTGGGGATCCCGGCCGCCCAGGTGCTTCCGGCTCCTGCCTTCCCCGGGGTCCAGGTCTACCTTGGTGAGGACTTTTCCAAGGGCACCACCTATGGAGCCGCTACGCTGCCGAACGACATCGTTAATCAGACGGCCGGGGACACTGTCTGCCAGCAGGCCAATCCATTGCTGATCGTCCGGGGTTAACCGGAGCGGGTGCCTGTACTGTCAGGTTCGTGAGGCGGCCTGATTACCAAGGGTGCGACGGGCTGTCTGGCCGTTCAGGAGGTCTTCGGCGCGTGCGGGAACCAGCTGGTTCAGGAACGCGATAACGTCCTGCGCCGGTGTGGCTGTGGCTGCGCCGGCCACTGCTTCCAGGACGGCAGCAGCGGTCGCCCGCGCGTCGTCCGGGTCCAGGCCCCAAGCTGTGGCTTCCTTGATCACGTGCTCCAGCGTCAGGTGGTTCAACCCAGCCTGCCCGCCGAGTGTATGGCCGGCGTTTTTGCTTGGCGCGTAGAGAAGCAGCGTAGGAGCCGCGTCGTACAGCGGTGCGAGCAGCACCTCACCGCCATCGCGGATGAGCAGCGAGTAGTTCTTCGAGTGTGCGTCGCCGTTTCCGATGACGAGATTGAAGGTGACGGCCCGCAGCAGGTCACGCCGGAATTCGTTGTCGTCACGGGTGTGCGGCGCCGCGGTAAAGACCAGCCGGGTCAGCCTGGACGGGGGCGCCGTCGTGCCTTCGTATTTGGCCTCACTGCCCAGGGCCAGCGCCTGGGTGAAGTCCTCCTGGTGCAGCCGGCCGCCGTCCGGTGTTCGATCGTAGCGGGTCACGACGATCGCCTGGCGGGCGCCGAACGTTTCAAGCCGGGCCTCTGCGGCGGGCAGTCCGGCCGCAGCGGCAACCTTCAGCGCCCAGTCCTCCGCTGGCAGCAGATGGGGGATGGGCGAATCAAGGGGTTCGGGTTTGATGATGTGGGTTGACACGGCTCCGCGGCCTGGCCACGTCCAACGGTCGCCGTGCCGGCTCAGCAGGACCTTCGACTGTATCCCGCCCAAGGAGGCAGTGACCGCGAAGTCGTCGGGCAGGTCCCAGGTGGGCAATGCTTCCACGACATTCGCGACGTCCTCTTCGGTCATGGGGATTGCTTCCCCCTGCACGTCGGGTGACGTTCCTTCCGGCAGTGCCTGGACGGCGCCGGCGCAGTCGGCGCCGAGTACCCGGAGCAAGCCGATGGCATCAGGTGTGGCAAGCCCGTTCTGGGAGGCCAGGTGGGAGCGGACCTGTCCCTCCGGAAGCAACCCGTCAAAGTAATTGAACACCGGCGTGTCGGCGATCTTTCTTCGGTCCACGGGCAGCGCCAACGACAGCAGGATGGAGGACACGCCGTATTCCGCGACGACTTCACGGTCGTATTGGAAGGACAGACGCAGCGACGTCCCGGAAAGCACGCCGATGTGGCGCCCGTGCAGGAACACTTCGAGGGTTTGGCGTCTCACTGCTTGACCTGAAGCTTGGCGAATCGGGGGACCAGCGCGACGTCGCGGCCAATTGCCCGGATGGCTTTCATGGCTACAACGGTCGACACGGGCTGGCCGTGTTCCAGCCTGACGATGCTGCCCCGTGTAACTCCCAGCGTTTCAGCCAATTGCTGCTGGGTCAGGCCTGCTTCTTTGCGGGCATCCGCAATTGACCGCCCGAGCGATGCGGCATCGACAGCGCGGTAAAAGGGAGTGGCCGAAGGATGTTCCATATATTGATCATACGGGTAGTAATTCCAAATGTTCAAGATGTCGAACATTCCGAGGAGAGTACGCGTTGTTGGATATATGGAACATCCCCGTCCGGCCATTCCTCGCCGCTACCAGATACTGACGCGCTCCTCCGGCGGCATCCACATGCCGTCCTGTTCAGTCACGCCAAAGGCCTCGTGGAATGGGTCGAGGTTCCTGGCGATGGCATTGGTCCTGAACTCGTTGGGGGAGTGCGGATCGGTGGCCAACCGGCGGATGGCTTCCTCTGTCCGGATCACCTGGCGCCAGCCGGCGGCCCAGGAGGCGAAGAAGCGCTGTTGGCCCGTGAGTCCGTCCAGCACCTCCGGCTCCTTGCCGTCCAGGCTGAGGAGGTAGGCCTTGTAAGCGATGGTCAGGCCGCCCAGGTCGCCGATGTTCTCCCCCAGCGTGAGCTTGCCGTTGACATTGTGCCCGGGAGCCGCATACGGGGAAAGGACATCGAACTGGGCAATCAGCTTGGCCGTTAGTGCTTCAAACGCCTTACGGTCCTCCTCGGTCCACCAGTTCCGGAGGGCGCCGCCGCCATCGAACTGTGAGCCCTGGTCGTCAAAACCGTGGCCGATCTCGTGGCCGATGACAGCGCCGATACCGCCGTAGTTGACGGCGTCGTCGGCGTCGGCGGTAAAGAACGGCGGCTGCAGGATCGCTGCCGGGAAGACGATCTCGTTCAGCATGGGGTGGTAGTAGGCGTTCACCGTCTGCGGCGTCATCAGCCACTTGTTGAGGTCCACCGGTTTGCCCACCTCATCGAGGTGGCGGTCGACGTCGGCATTGTGGGCCCGCTCGATGTTCCCCAGCAGGTCGGCAGGGTCGATCTCCACCGCGGAGTAATCAATCCACTTGTCCGGGTAGCCGATCTTGCCGCGGAATGCCCCCAGCTTCCGGAGCGCCTCGGCTTTCGTCGCTTCACCCATCCATTCGAGGCCCGTGATGCTCTGGCGGTACGCCTCAATCAGGTTGTCCACGAGGGTCTGCATGCGTGCTTTATGGGATTCAGGAAAGTGCCGTGAGACGTAGATCTGCCCCACGGCTTCGCCCAGTGCCGCTTCGACGACGCCGACGGCCCGCTTCCAGCGGTCCTTGTTCCGGGGCGTGCCGCTGATGGTGGTGCCGTAGAAGGCAAAATTGGCGTCCACGAACGCGGAGGAAAGATACGGGGCGGCGGCGCTGATAACCCTCATGGCCAGCCATTCCTGCCAGATCGCCAGCGGTTCCGACTCAAGCAGCGCGGCCGCCCCGCTGAAGAAGTCAGGGGTACTCACGACGATTTCCCGGCGCTTGTCCTCGACAATGCCTGCGGCCTCGAACCATGTGCCCAGCAAGGGGAACAGCGAAAGGGCTTCGTCCGCCGTCTTGAGGTTGTAAGTCTTCTGTGGATCCCGCAAGGTGACGTTGTCCCAGTGGTGGGATGCCAGGCTGGTCTCGAGGGCGACTACCCGCCCGGCTGCGGCCTCCACGTCGTCCAGGCCGGCGAGGGCGAACATGGTCTGCACGTGGTTGCCGTAGGCCTTGACCATCGGAGCAAATTTCTCTTCGCGGTAGTACGACTCGTCGGGCAATCCCAGCCCGCCCTGGCCGGTGTAGAGGAGTATCCGGTCCGGGTTCCCAGCATCGGGTGCCGGGTAGATGTAGAAGAGGCCGCCCACATCCGAACGGAACAGCCGGCCGGCCAGCGACATCAGTTCTCGAACGGATTCCGTGGCAAAGACCTCTGTGAGCCGGTCCCGGATGGGCTCCATGCCCTTGGCCTCAACGGCGGCTTCATCCATGAAGCTGTTGTAGAGTTCGCCGACCTTCCGTTCAATCCCGCTGGCCGCGGCGCCCTTGCCGGCGGCTTCCTCGATGATGTCCCGAACCGCTATTTCGGCGCCGTCGCGCAGGGCTGTGAAAGTTCCCTCAAGCGGCCGGTCGTCGGGGATTTCCGTGGCCTTGAGCCATGCTCCGTTCACGTGCTGGTACAGGTCATCCTGCGGCCGGACGGTGTGATCTATGTTGGACAGGTCGATCCCCGAAATGGGCACGGAAACTCCTTCGTATGAGGTGCCGTGGCCGGCGCTGGAACCGGTGCGGCGTCTGCATGGTGGACGTTACGGCAGGTGTTGCTCCTTCATCTTACGCACCCGTGTTACTCTCAAAAGGTGCGCGCAGAGCTCCTTCTTCTTAGCTGCCGCGGCGAGGCCTCAGACGCTACCTAGCGCAAGGCCCATCCTCGCTGCGGAGTTTGTGTTGCCCGGCCACCCTTTCAGATAAGAACCACAGAAAAGGCCCCGAAAGTAATGCGAAACGCACAGAAGCCCTCAGGAATGCCCGTCCACCGCTACCGCCCGTTCCAGGATCAGATCACTGTCGATCTCCCGGACCGCACGTGGCCGGACAAGGTCATCACCAAGGCCCCGCGCTGGTGCGCCGTGGACCTGCGTGACGGCAACCAGGCTCTCATCGACCCGATGAGCCCAGCCCGCAAGATGAAGATGTTCGACCTGCTGGTCCGGATGGGCTACAAGGAAATTGAGGTCGGCTTCCCTTCGGCCTCGCAGACTGATTTCGACTTCGTCCGCCAGCTCATCGAAGGCAACCACATCCCGGACGATGTCACCATCCAGGTCCTGACGCAGGCCCGCGAGCACCTGATTGAGCGGACCTATGAGTCCCTGGTAGGTGCCAAGCAGGCCATCGTCCACCTGTACAACTCCACCTCCGTCCTGCAGCGCCGCGTGGTGTTCAACCAGGACGAGGACGGGATTCTGGACATTGCGCTCCAGGGTGCGCGGCTGTGCAAAAAGTACGAGGAAACCCTCGCGGACACGCAGGTCACCTACGAATACTCCCCGGAGTCGTTCACGGGCACGGAGCTCGAATACGCCGTGCGGGTGTGCAACGCCGTCGCTGATGTCTTCGAGGCCTCCGCTGACAGCCAGGTCATCATCAACCTGCCGGCCACGGTGGAAATGGCCACCCCGAACGTCTATGCCGATTCCATCGAATGGATGAGCCGGCACCTGCACCCGCGTGAAGGGATCATCCTCTCGCTGCACCCGCATAATGACCGCGGCACCGGCGTGGCGGCCGCAGAGCTGGGCTACATGGCGGGTGCTGACCGCATCGAAGGCTGCCTCTTCGGGAACGGCGAGCGCACGGGCAATGTGGACCTGGTTACGCTGGGCCTGAACCTGTTCGTCCAGGGCATCGACCCCATGATCGATTTCTCCGACATCGATGAAATCCGCCGCACGGTTGAGTACTGCAACCAGCTGCCGGTTGCCGAGCGGTCCCCGTACGGTGGCGACCTCGTGTTCACTGCATTCTCCGGCTCCCACCAGGACGCCATCAAGAAGGGCTTCGAGGCGCTTGAGCGCGACGCCGCCGCCGCCGGCAAGGACGTTGCCGACTTCACCTGGCAGGTCCCGTACCTGCCCGTGGACCCCAAGGACCTGGGCCGCAGCTACGAGGCCGTCATCCGGGTTAACTCGCAGTCCGGCAAGGGCGGTGTCGCCTACCTGCTCAAGAACGAACACAGCCTGGACCTGCCCCGGCGCGCCCAGATTGAATTCTCCGGCGTCATCCAGCAGCGGACGGACACAGTGGGCGGCGAAGTCAGCGGCGCCCAGCTCTGGCACCACTTCCAGGACGAATACCTGCCCTCCGGCAAGGTGGACGGGCAATGGGGCCGTTACTCGCTTGGTTCAGTCAGCACCGAAACCGATGAAGACGGCGGCATGACGCTGCATGCGTCCCTCACCGTTGACGGGGTGCAGGTGCGCCGCACAGGCACCGGAAACGGCCCCATTGCAGCGCTGCTGAGCATTTTGAGGGAAGACGGCGTGGATGTCAGGGTTTTGGACTACAGCGAGCACGCCCTCTCCGAAGGCGGCAACGCCCTGGCCGCAGCGTATGTGGAATGTGCCGTGGGGGAACGCGTCCTGTGGGGCATCGGCATCGACGCGAACACCAGCATGTCATCCCTGAAAGCCGTGATCTCCGCGGTCAACCGCGCTATCCGGGATTCCCGCGCCTGATCCTGGAGTGTTGCGCGCCGGGCTTTGCCGGCGCGCAACGCCCGCCCGGACGGATGATCAGCTTTCCGGAAGACAGTGCGAAGATTAAGTGTGGTCCAACAATCATTTGCCGCCCGCGCGTACCGGGATGACGCCGTCGTGCTGCGCACGCATAAACTGGGCGAGGCAGACCGCATCATCACGCTGCTCACCAAGCACCACGGGCAGATCCGGGCGGTAGCCAAGGGGGTCCGGCGGACCACCAGCCGTTTCGGCGCCCGGCTGGAGCCCTTCATGGTCGCCGATCTCCAGCTGGTGTCCGGGCGAACCCTGGACATCGTCACGCAGGCTGTCGCCAAGGGCGCCTATGGCGGCAACATCGCCGCCGACTACGGCCGGTACACGGTGGCCGCGGCCATGACGGAGACCGCCGAGAAGCTCACGGACGTCGACGGCGAAGCCGGGACCGCCCAATACAACCTGCTGGTTGGTGCCCTGGCATCCCTGAGCCGGGACGAACACGCTCCTGGTCTGATCCTGGATTCATATCTCCTGCGCGCCCTGGCCACCGGTGGCTGGGCCCCGAGCTTCACGGACTGCGCGCGCTGCGGCAGGCCCGGTCCGCATACGGCGTTCTCGGCCCCGCTGGGCGGCATGGTCTGCGGTGACTGCCGGCCGCCCGGCTCGCCTGCTCCGGCTGCGGAGACCGTGATTCTGCTGGGTGCGCTGCTGATGGGAGACTGGCCGACGGCGGACGCATCGTTGCCCGTCCACCAGCGGGAGGCCGCTGGGCTCGTCGCCGCTTACCTGCAGTGGCACCTGGAGCGTGTCCTGAAATCACTCAAACATGTGGAGCGTACCTGACAGTGGCCTTGGGAAAAAAGAACAACTCTTCGCGGCGGACCGCCCCCGTGGTTGCCCCGTATCCCCATCCTTCCGGCGCCGCAGCACCGGACATCCCCGCCGAATTCATACCACGGCACGTCGCCATCGTGATGGACGGCAACGGACGCTGGGCCAACCAGCGCGGGCTGCCGAGAATAGAAGGCCACAAGGCCGGTGAACCCGCGCTGCTGGACGTGGTGGCCGGAGCCATTGAGCTCGGCATCGAATACGTCAGCGTCTACGCGTTTTCCACCGAGAACTGGCGCCGCTCACCGGAGGAAGTGCGCTTTCTGATGGGATTTAACAAGAATGTGCTACGGCGCCAGCGGAACCAGCTGGACGAGTGGGGGGTGCGGGTGCGGTGGTCCGGGCGCCGGCCCAGGCTGTGGGGCTCGGTGATCCGGGAACTTGAAGAGGCAGAGGAGTACACCGCCGCCAACAGCACCTGCACGTTGACCATGTGTGTCAACTATGGTGGCCGCGCCGAAATTACAGACGCTGTTTCCGCTATCGCGGTGGAGGTGGCGGCAGGCCGGCTCAAGCCAGGGGCGATCACGGAGAAGACCATCCAGAAGTACCTCGACGAGCCGGACCTGCCGGATGTGGACCTCTTCCTGCGCAGCTCAGGCGAGCAGCGGCTGTCGAACTTCCTGCTCTGGCAGTCTGCGTACGCTGAGTTTGTCTTCATGGACACGCTGTGGCCGGACGTGGATCGCAGGACTCTGTGGGAGGCAGTGGAAATTTATGCCCAGCGGGACCGGCGCTACGGTGGAGCGGTGGATGCGGCCCCGGTTTCGTCGGCCCCGGGATCCGCGTAACCGCGCAGCCACCGTGACAACCGGGCATAGGCATCGGCCCGTACCTTCGAGGGCGAGAGGAAGACGTCGTGCAATGCGCCGTCGATCCGTTCCACCGTCACCGTACGGCCAAGGGCCAGGGCCCGGAGCGCGATGATGTTGACGTCCAGCACCGCGTCTGTCCGTCGCATTTCCTCTGTCCAGAAGGGGCCGTTGGCGCTGCCCCGCGACAGCAGGACCAGGATAGGGATCTCGATGCGCAGCCCGCGGGCCACTTTGGTTTGGCCGGAGAGCACGGCGCTTAGCCAGCCGGCCCGCATCGGGAAGGCCATGGGCGGCCTGAAGCGGTCGTCCAGGGCCCATTCGCCTTCGGCAGAACTGCTGATGGTTCGCCAGTAGAAGCCCCGCTCTGGAAGGCGGAGGACGGCCTCCGGACGGAAGCGGGCCACGGGACCCACCATCGTGGATGCTGCCCGCCGCACCAGCGAACTGCCATGCATTTCGAGCCAGGGGCTGTTCAGCACCAGCTGCGAGGCGCCGCCCGGGTGCCGGTCTGCCCACAGGGCCGCCACCAGGCCACCGGTCGAGTGGCCCATCAGGAGGAGCAGGGGCAGGTCGTCCTGCTGCGCCGTGTCGGCCGGCACGCCCGGGGACACGTTCTTTGCGGGGATGCGGTCCAGTCCCATCAGGCCGATTGCCTCGCTGATCTCGGCGTCGTAGTCAGCCAGGTCGGCCACATAGCCGCCGGGCGAATCAGTGCGGAGGCTCCGTCCATGGTTATGCATGTCCAGTGCGTAGAACTCGTAGCCGCTGCGTGTCCAGAACTGTGCCAAATCCACGTTGAAGAAGTAGTCGCTCCAGCCGTGAAGGAACAGGACCGTCCTGCAGCGGCCGGCAGGTGGCGGAGGCTCCTCGCCGGGCGGCCGGAACCGTACCAGCGTGGCGGTGCGTTGCACTCCGTCGGCACCTGACGCCTGGAACGCGCACGCATCAAACCCCTCACCGAGGATGTCCGGCTCCCACTTCATGGGTTCATGCTAGTCCGGCCGATCTACGCCTGAGTAGGATGCTCTCCCACGGCTTATTGCGGGCCCGGGTTTGGTCTGTGCTGCGCGAGACGGAAAACTAGGGGCATGCGCGTATATCCCACATTCTTCAGGCTGGCCTTTTCATGGATGGACGCCGAGTGCGCCCACAAGATCGGATTCAAGGGGATCAGGCTCGCGCATGCCACTGGCGCTACCCGGCTGCTGCAGAAGTTCACGGCGCCTGCCCCATCCCTGCAGACCACGGCCTTCGGAGTGACGTTCCCGTCTCCTTTCGGCCTCGCTGCGGGCTTTGACAAGGAAGGCCACGGCATCGAGGCTCTTACTGAACTGGGCTTCGGCCATGTAGAAGTGGGGACCATCACCGGCCAGCCCCAGCCGGGGAATGAGAAGCCGCGCCTCTTCAGGCTGGTCAAGGACCGTGCCGTGATCAACCGGATGGGCTTCAACAATGACGGGGCGGCGGCAGTCGAGCCCAGGCTAAAGGCGGCGCGTGCCGCCCTCCAGCGCCGGCACCCCGGTGTGCGTCCCGTCATCGGCGTGAACATCGGGAAGAGCAAAGTGGTTGAACTGGAAGACGCTGCGGGCGACTACCTGACCAGCGCACGAAGCCTCGCGCCGGCCGCGGACTACGTGGTGGTCAACGTGAGCTCACCCAATACTCCAGGTCTCCGCCTCCTGCAGGACGTTGAGACCCTCCGCCCGTTGCTGACGGCGGTGGGGGAGGAGGCTGACAGGTCTGCAGGCCGGCACGTTCCCTTGCTGGTCAAGATCGCCCCGGACCTGAGCGACGAAGACATCGACGACGTCGCGCGGCTGGCGCTGGACCTTAACCTGGACGGCATCATTGCCACCAACACCACTATTGGCCGGACCGGGCTCAGCTCAGCGGCCGAAGCCGTCGAAAAGTGCGGAGCAGGCGGCTTGTCGGGGGCGCCCCTGAAGCAGCGGTCCCTGGAAGTCCTCCGCCGGCTCAAGGCTGCAACCGGGGACGCCCTCGCCCTGGTGTCTGTCGGCGGCGTGGAGAACGCCCAGGACGTCCAGGACCGGCTGGATGCCGGAGCCGCTCTGGTCCAGGGGTATACGGCTTTCCTCTATGAGGGTCCCTTCTGGGCAGCCCGGATCAACCGCCAATTGGCGGAGAACCGCCGCGGCTGACCCTCCGCGGTATACAGAGGCAGAACACAAAACCCCGGCGGTAGGACCGCCGGGGTTTGCTGTAGGAAAGTCATCCGCTGTGCAGGTGCAGCGGCGGACCAGTCAGGCGGGGTAGTCGCCGCGCTTGACGAGCGGCTTGGGGAGCCGCAGCTTGCGGAACTGAAGCGACCGCATGGAGCCATACCAAACGGTGCCCCGCTCAACTTCGCCGAACTTCTCCGTCAGCCTCTTGCGGAGTTTGCGGGACAGAATGAACACATCCACGAAAACGGCGAGGAACATCACCCAGAACCCGCCCAGGACGTAAATCATTTGTTCGCTGGAAGCCGGCACCAGGAGGGAAATGATCACGAAGACGAGCGCACCGAACATCAGGTACTCGCCAAGGCTGAAGCGGGCATCCACGTAGTCGCGCGCGAAGCGCTTCTGGGGGCCCTTGTCCCGGAGCGGCAGGAACTTTTCGTCGCCGGTATCCAACGCCTGGCGCATTTTCAGCCGCTGGTCCTGGATTGCCTGGCGTTCCGCCACCTTGGAAGCCTTGCGGTCCTCCGGCACCAGGGGGCGCTTGCGGGCCGCCTCCTGGGCTTTGCGTTTGGGTGTGGGTACGCCCTTGCCGGCTGCGACATCCTGCCGGGCGGCCGCTTCAGCGGCCTGCTGGTCTATTGATTCCTGCGCCGATGGCGCTTCCTTTTTACGTCCGAACACCTGAACAGAATACCTTGCGGCGGAGCGGGCCCTAGCCCCGTGGCTGCCCGGCGGCACCTGCGCCGCCGCCTGCCGGGGACGCCTGGATTTGACGCCAGCCGCGCCAGCCCCGTCAGGTCTTGGCGGATGCCACAGCAAGGCAGCGCCGGTATTGTTTTCGCCATGACGTCAACTCCAGCGGCAACCCCAGACGATTCCGGCAGCCGTCAGGCCAGCAGCCCGCCCGGTGCCATCGACGCGCAGGGACTCCGGAGCGCAATCGACCGGTCCTTCGGCGGCACGCTTGTACAGCTCGCGGAACTGGTGGCTATCCCTGGCATCGCCTGGACGAGTTTCGATCCTGCCCCACTGGAGCGTAGCGCCCATGCTGTGGCGGACCTCCTTCGCGCTGCCGGCCTGGAGGATGTCCAGGTTCTGCGGTGTGACAAGGAGGACGGCACCCCCGGCGGCCCCGCCGTCGTCGCCCGCCGGAAAGCGGCCGAGGGGAAGCCGACCATCCTGCTCTACGCGCACCACGACGTCCAGCCGCCCGGCGATCCTGCCCTCTGGCAGACCGAGCCGTTCGCCGCCGTCGAAAAAGACGGCAGGCTGTATGGGCGCGGCGCCGCCGACGACAAGGCCGGAATCATGGCCCACGTGGCGGCCTACTCTGCCGTCGCGGAGGTCCTGGGGTCGGAACTGGGCCTTGGCGTGACCTTCTTCTTTGAGGGGGAGGAGGAAGCGGGATCTCCGACGTTCCGCTCCTTCCTTGAAGCCCACCGTGAGCTTCTCCGTGCAGACGTGATCGTGGTGGCGGACTCCAGCAACTGGAAGGTGGGCGTTCCGGCCCTGACTACGAGCCTCCGCGGACTTGTGGACGGAACCATTGAGGTGCAGGTACTGGAGCATGCAGTCCACTCGGGCATGTACGGCGGTCCGGTGCTGGACGCCCCGACACTGTTGTCGCGGCTGATCGCTACCCTGCACGATGCCGACGGCAACGTGGCCATCGAGGGCCTCGTGTCCAGCGACAACGTCACCGTGGATCTTTCCGAAACCGAATACCGGGCCGACGCTTCAGTGCTCGACGGCGTCCGGCTGGCAGGATCGGGCAGCATCGCCTCGCGCCTCTGGACCAAACCCGCCCTGTCCATCATTGGCATCGACGCGCCGGCAGTGGATGTGGCATCGAATACCCTGTTGCCGCGGGCACGGGCAAAGTTCAGCCTTCGCCTGGCGCCGGGGCAGGTGCCCTCCGACGCCATGGAGGCTGTGCGCCTGCACGTTGAAGCCCACGCGCCGTTTGGTGCGGCCGTGGTGTTCACGCCAGGTGAAAGCGGAAGCTCATTCCTCACAGACACGTCCTCCCAGGCCGCTTCGCTGGCGCTATGGGCCCTTGGGGAGGCCTGGGGCGTGCCCGCGGTGGAAATGGGCATCGGCGGCTCAATTCCGTTCATTGCCGACCTCACCGAGGTCTATCCCGACGTGCAGATCCTCGTGACCGGCGTTGAGGATCCGGATTCCCGCGCGCACAGCGCCAACGAGTCCCTGCACATCGAAGACTTCCGGAACGCCGTGGTGGCCGAAGCCCTGCTGTTGGCCAGGCTGAACGCTGACGGCCTCGCCTGAAGCCTGTCGGCTGCACGACGTCCAGCACATAGGCGCGGGGAACAAGGAGGGAGCACGCATGGTTACGTTTGAAGTTAGAGCTATACGTCTGACCGACGTAGCATGTAGCTATAGCCCACACCGTTTCCGTAGGGGTAGGCACCGCTCGCGCGGCGCCGCCAGGACCATCCTAAGAAGGTAGGCCAAATGAGCACCGCAACCAATGAGAACAGCACCGAAACCACCAGCGCTGCCAGCGACGAACTGGCTGCCCACGAGGTCAAGCTGACCGACGTCGCCGCAGGCAAGGTACGCAGCCTCCTCGAGCAGGAAGGCCGGACTGATCTGCGCCTGCGCGTCGCCGTACAGCCCGGCGGCTGCTCCGGCCTTATCTACCAGCTCTACTTCGACGAGCGCCTCCTTGATGGCGACGCTGTCCGTGACTATGACGGCGTTGAAGTTGTAGTGGACAAGATGAGCGTGCCCTATCTCAGCGGCGCGAGCATCGACTTCGAGGACACCATCTCGAAGCAGGGCTTCACCATCGACAACCCGAACGCCGGCGGTTCCTGCGCCTGTGGAGATTCGTTCCACTGACCCGGTCTTTTCGCCCGATGCCGGCGCCTCCAGTCCGTGTGCCAGAACGGCACGGCACGACGGCGCCGACATGTGGGCGAAACGCCCGGCAGAGCGGTAAGCTCTACACCGAGTAGTAAAACTTTTAGTGTGCCCGCGGTAGCCGACGGCTGCCCGGGCAACAGCAACAAGTAGGAAGGGCCGTCTGTGAGTTCGCAGAACCGAACCGGCAGCCGACGCAAAACGATCACATCGATCTCAGGCTTGGCAGTTGCCGGCGCGTTGGTTTTGACTGGATGTTCGCCAGAGGTAGAGAAGGGGTGGCTCCCCACCGAGCGGGGCACCACCAGTAACACCGACCGCATCATGGACCTCTGGGTCAACTCATGGATTGCCGCCCTTGTGGTGGGCATCATTACCTGGGGTTTGATCGTCTGGTGCCTGGTTGCCTACCGTCGGCGCAAGGGAACCATAGGTTTTCCGAAGCAGACGAGCTTCAACCTTCCGCTTGAGGTTTTTTACCTGACCATTCCGCTGTTCATGGTCCTGGTGTTCTTCTACTTCACCGACCGTGACCAGCAGGCGATCGACGACCGCTCGCAGCCGGCCGACGTCGTCGTTGACGTCCGCGGCAAGCAGTGGGCCTGGGACTTCAACTACAAGTCCGGCGACGTGATCTCCGAAGACGTCCATGAAGCAGGAGTCCAGGCGCACCTGACAGGCAATGCCGTGGACAAGGAGAAGCTGCCCACCCTTTACCTGCCCGTTGGAAAGTCCGTTGACCTGGAGCTGAACTCACGCGACGTGATCCACTCGTTCTGGGTTCCGGCCTTCCTGCAGAAGCGCGACATGATTCCGGGCAAGACCAACTACATCAGGTTCACCCCCACTAAAGAGGGCACGTACGACGGCAAGTGCGCCGAGCTCTGCGGCGAGTACCACTCCGAAATGCTGTTCCGCGTCAAGGTAGTGTCGGAGTCTGAATTCCAGGCCCACATCACTGAACTGAAGGACTCTGGCAACACGGGGCTCCTCGGCGAAGAGTATGACCGCAACCCGAACCTGAACGAAATAAAGTAAGGGGAGCGACGTGGCTACTTACACTCAATCCGCCGGGATCCTTGAGGCTCCCGTAGTTCCTAGGTCCAAGGGGCGCATCGTCGTCAACTGGATCACCTCCACAGACCACAAGACCATCGGGTACATGTACCTGATCGCGTCGTTTATATTCTTCTGCCTCGGCGGCGTGATGGCGCTGCTGATCCGGGCTGAACTGTTCGAACCAGGCATGCAGATCCTGCAGACCAAGGAACAGTACAACCAGCTGTTCACCATGCACGGCACCGTGATGCTGCTGATGTTCGCCACCCCGCTCTTCGCCGGCTTCGCGAACGTCATCATGCCGCTGCAGATCGGCGCACCTGACGTCGCCTTCCCGCGGCTGAACGCGCTGGCCTTCTGGTTCTTCCTCTTCGGTTCAACCATTGCCGTCTCGGGTTTCATCACCCCACAGGGCGCTGCGTCCTTCGGCTGGTTCGCCTACGCGCCGCTGAACAACACCACCTTCAGCCCCGGCATCGGCGGGGACCTGTGGACCTTCGGCCTGGCGCTCTCGGGTTTCGGCACCATCCTTGGCGCCGTCAACTTCATCACCACCATCATCTGCATGCGCGCACCCGGCATGACGATGTGGCGCATGCCGATCTTCACCTGGAACACCCTCGTAACGGCCATCCTGGTCCTCATGGCGTTCCCGCCGTTTGCCGCAGCCCTCTTCGCCCTCGGCGCTGACCGGCGTTTCGGTGCCCACATTTTCGACCCGGAAAACGGCGGAGCGGTCCTGTGGCAGCACCTGTTCTGGTTCTTCGGCCACCCGGAGGTCTACATCATCGCGCTGCCGTTCTTCGGCATCGTGTCCGAGATCTTCCCGGTCTTCAGCCGCAAGCCGATCTTCGGCTACAAGGGCCTGGTCTACGCAACGATCGCGATCGCCGCCCTCTCCGTCACCGTGTGGGCACACCACATGTACGTGACCGGCTCGGTGCTGCTACCGTTCTTCGCCTTCATGACCATGCTGATCGCGGTACCCACCGGGGTGAAGTTCTTCAACTGGATCGGCACCATGTGGCGGGGGTCCCTGACGTTCGAGACCCCGATGCTGTGGAGCCTTGGCTTCCTGGTGACGTTCCTCTTCGGCGGCCTGACCGGCATCATCCTGGCGTCGCCGCCGCTGGACTTCCACGTCTCTGACTCCTACTTCGTAGTGGCGCACTTCCACTACGTGGTGTTCGGCACCGTGGTGTTCGCGATGTTCGCCGGCTTCTACTTCTGGTGGCCGAAATTCACCGGCAAGATGCTCAACGAACGCCTGGGCAAGATCCACTTCTGGATGCTGTTCCTGGGCTTCCACGGCACCTTCCTGATCCAGCACTGGCTGGGAGTGGAGGGCATGCCCCGCCGGTACGCGGACTACATGCCGCAGGATGGCTTCACGTGGATGAACCAGTTCTCCACGATCTCCTCGTTCGTACTCGGAGCGTCCCTGATTCCGTTCTTCTGGAACGTCTACATCACCTGGCGCAGCGCGGAACGGGTAGAGGTGGACGACCCTTGGGGCTTTGGTGCATCGCTGGAGTGGGCCACGTCCTGCCCGCCGCCGCGGCACAACTTCACGTCGCTGCCCCGGATCCGTTCCGAGCGGCCCGCCTTGGACCTGCACCACCCGGAGCTGTCGCAGGTGCACACGGTTGAGGAACCAGCTCCGGCTGCTGCAGTGCTAGGTAACGCCGATCAGAAGGACACCGCCAAGTGAAGATCGAATCATGGATTTTTGGAGCCGGAGTCTTCTTCTTCGTGCCGGTCTCCCTGGTTTACGGGTTCCTGACCAACTGGCATGAATGGGTCGGCACGCTGGGGATTCTCCTCGTCGGCGGACTGGCCGGAATGATTGGCGGCTACCTGGGCTTCACCGGAAAGCGCGTAGGCCTCCGTCCTGAGGACCGCAGCGACGCAGAGGTCCACGAGGGTGCCGGCGAGCAGGGGCATTTCAGCCCTTGGAGCTGGTGGCCGCTGGTCCTGGGGCTCGCCTGCGCGGGCGGATTCCTGGGCCTGGCCGTCGGCTTCTGGATTCTCTTCATCAGCGCCGGACTCGCAGTCGTCGCCCTCGTCGGCTGGGTCTATGAATACAGCCGTGGGGACCACGCCCACTAGGCACCGGCAACCGCCTTCTTTGACCGGAAAAAACGACGTCGGGCCCCACCAAACGGTGGGGCCCGACGTCGTTTGTCTCAGTACGGGTTCTGCCCCGGAAGACCAGAGCGGCCTGCAGCAGGTTCTAACGGGCCGCCTGCGACTCCAGCAGCTCCGCCAGCATCCGCAGCGCCTCCCCAGCTGACTGATGGTTTGAGGCGCCACTGGTGGCGGAGTCCGCAATGGAGAGTTCAACCTCGCAGCCATGGTGGAAATCGGCCGTCATCACTTCAAGCAGGGATCGGGCGTCGACGCCCTGGATTCCGGCCTTTCGAATAATGACAGGCAGCCCCGTGTCGGTCACGGCTCTGACGAACAGAGCGGCGGGGCGCGCATGCAGGCCTATCGAGGCTGACACCACGGCCTTGCGAACTGGCAACGGGACTCCTTTTGTCTCAACGGCCCCCACCGTCAGTCTGATTTTCCTGTCCAAATATATCGGGCGTGGGGCACGGATACCGAACCTGCAGTCTTCGGCTTGCCAGCACAGTGAATGTCGCATTGTCCTACTACGGTAGGGCTATGACCTTTGCGAATGTAGGAACCCTGGGCGCTGTTTCAGGCAAGCGCGACGAGTTGGTGGAACACCTGACTCAGCGCAGCGAGACACTCCGGCAGATCGGCTGCCTTGCTTACGAGGTTGGAGTTAACGACGACGACCCGGACACCGTGTTCGTGGTGGAGCTGTGGGACAGTGCGGAGGCCCACCGGTCTTCCCTTGCGTTGCCCGAGGTCCAGGCATCCATAGCGGCCGCGCGTCCGCTGCTGTCCGGTACGTTCGGAGGGTTTAGATTCAATGTTGTCGGGTCGCCGCTTCGCGACTGACGCGAATCTAGGCGCCCCGTGAGCTTCGGCATCTTCCGGGGATTGACCGCGTCTAGCGGGTGATGCTTAGGGTCTCTGTTCGTGCAACACATGATGTCCGTTCCAGAGCAACTGGTGCCCCTTGGACGCGGTTGTTCCTGCCAGTGTCGTCGCACCAATCGACGTTGTGCGGTATTGCTTCCACTGTTGCGTCGCCGACGGCCGTTTGCGGTGGGACGTCAAAGGCATAGACGAAGCCGCCGGCATCATTCATCGGCGCGGTTGTGTTGATGACCTGCGTGCCAGTCGCGTCAGTGACCGTCACCTGGATGAGCGCGTTCGCGCCATACCGGGGATTACAGTCCGCGTCCTGTGCCCGGACCGTCACCGTCTCGCCCGCTTTCGCCGTCTGCGGGTCCACCGAATACGGGGGCGGTAAACAGGGCGGTTCTCCGCCGGAGGAAGCAGCACAACCCGCCGAAAAGGCAACCATCAGGGCGACACTGACGGCAGAGAACGATGAGAATACCCCACTGCGTTTTGGAGCAGGATACCTGGGGTGGTGTGCCATCTTCCCATTATGGTGGCGTGCGTATGGGCGGCTGCTGAGGCGGGAAAGTTGTCCCCGGATCGTTGCCAAAGCGACTCCGGGGCCGCCTTCGAGCATGTGCTCGAGGGCGACCCCGGAGTTCTGCCTGCCCGGGCCGGTCGCCAAGATTCTCACATACCTTGGCGTCCGCCCCGAGAAAGGGTCAGTGGGTGAAGGTGAACCAGTTGAGGTTGGTGAAGTCGGAGGTTTGGTCGCTCTTGAAGGTTATGTAGACGGTGTGGGTGCCGGTGATGCCGGTGATGGCAGTGGACTTGGTGGTCCAGGTCTGCCAGCCGCCGGTGTTGGATACCTGGATGCTGCCTACAGGGGTACTTGAGGGTGAGTCGAGCCGGACTTCTATCAGGCCGGTGACGCCTGCGCCGGCGCCGGATGCCACCCGGGCCTGGAACTGGGTGGCAGCCTGGGCACCAAACACGACGTTGGGGTACTCGGCCCAGTCACCGGGGGAGACCCAGGCGATGTCCTGCCCGCCGCCGGTGTCGCCGGTGCCCTCGATGACGACGCCGGAAGCGTTGAGGTACTTCTCGGCCTGGATCGGGCCGTACGCATCGGTGCCGGTGTCATGGGTGAACGTGAACCAATTGAGGTTGACGAAGTCGTCCGCTCCGTCGCTGGCGAAGGTCAGGTAGACATTGTGGGTGCCGGTGACGCCGGAGACGTTGGCAATTTTCGTGGTCCAGGTCTGCCAGCCGCCGGTGTTCTCTATCGCGATGCTGCCGATCGGGTTACTGGTGGGCGAGTCGACCCGGACTTCGATCCGGCCGCTGACACCGCTGGCGGCGCCGGATGCGACCCGGGCCAGGAACTGGGTCGGGGTCTGGGCACCAAAAGCCACGTTGGCGTATTCGACCCAGTCTCCGTTGCCAACATAGTTGATGTCCTCGCCGCCGCTGCTGTCACCGGTGGCCTCAACGCCGACGCCAGCGGCAGTGCTGTATGCCTCCGCCTGGATCGGGCTGTACGCGTCGGTTATACCGGCGGGCGCTGCCGAGGGTGTCCAGACATAGGTTCCGACCGTCTTCGCCGGGAGGGTGTCAATGAGCTGCTGCTGCCCACCACGGAGAGTAAAGTCCTGGGGCGTGGAGGTTCCGTTCACAACGATGGTCGCCACCGTGCCGTCAGGGTTGAGGAAGGCCACAGTGGTGACGGTGTCGGTGCTGCCGTAATCGCTCCAAATCCGCTTGGCGCCGCGCTGGACGAACTTCGAGAACTGGGCGAACAGGTAGTACTCCGGCAGGGCCCAGTAGGTGTTGCGGTCGTCGGGGTTCTGGATGAGAGGCGAGGGGTCCGGCGCACCATACTGTTGGGTGTCCCTGTTCTGGTCGAGCATCGTGACCCATGAGATGTAGCCCGTCGACCAGCAGCGCATGTAGCGTGCGATCCGGTCCGCGCCCGCCGTGCCCCACCACATCCGCTCGGTCATGACCATGTCGAGGTCGGGGTAGTCGGTCTTCGCCAGGGACATCGTGCTGGGGTCACCTGAGTAGTCGTGCCAGGCGATGCCTTTGGTGTTGTGGTATGCGTCGGTGTATCCGGACTTGCTGTTGCCGAGCGCGTCGGTGATGTAGCTCCCGGTGTCGCCGAAATTCCAGTCCCAGGCCCAGATCTGCGTGGTGATGCCATGCGCGTCGAACTCGGCGCGCATGGCGTTGATGAGCTGTTTCTGCTGCTGCCCCGATACCAGCATGCTCGGGTAGTGGCCGGCAGGCCAGCCGGGTTCGTTCTGCGGCGTCACGGCGTGGATGGTGATCCCCTGCTGGGCGTAGGCCTGCATGATCATCCGGTAGTAGCGGGCGAGGGTGGGAACGTGCTCGTCGAGCAGGTGGCCGTCGATGAGGCTGTTGTTGTCCTTCATCCAGGCAGGGGCGCTCCACGCGGTGCCGCAGATGGCAAGGTTCGGGTTGATCTTGAGCGCGTCCTGAAGGGTGGAAATGATGTTGTTGTCCACGTCCTTCTGGATGGAGAACCGCGACAGGGTCGGATCGGCCGCGCCGTCGTCGTACGTGTAAAACTCCGAATGGCTGAAGTCGGAGGAGCCGAAACAGATGCGGACAAGGTCGAACCCGGCGCCACTGGCGGGGTCGAAGAGCGATTGGAGGACCTGGGACCGCGTCTTCTTGCTCATCAGCGCCAGGTTGTGGATGGTCGTGTCCTCCATCGAGCAGCCGATGCCGAGCATGCTCTGGTACGACTTCGCCGCGTCGACCGTGATTATCGTTCCGGAGTTTCTGCCTGAGGCGGCCAGGGCGATGTCGCTGCGCTGGCTGAGCTTGTAGGGGACTGAGGCCAGGCCGACCGCCGGATCAGCGAACCAGGCGCTGCTCTTTGGCGCGTAGCCTGCGGCTGTGGACTCAGAGCTCCAGGTCACTTTGGCCGAGCCGGAGGCGCGGGGAGGCTTCGGGGCGGCGTTCGCCACGCCGGGCTGGGCGAACACTGAACCTGCCGCTGCAGCCGCGACGGCTGCTGTGGTCATGAAGCTCCGGCGGCTGAACCGGCCGAAGCCTTGTGGAGACGGTTGTGCGGGAGTGGAGGGGGAGGTGGACATGGAGCGCTCCTTTGCGTTGGGCTCGCCGTTTGGGGGCGGGCACGGGTTAGTTGTCGAGGGTGGCTGTCGTGGGGTTCCAGTCCTCAGGGAGGGCTGGGGAGATGATGGCGGTGCTTTCGACGTCGATAAACGTGCCGGATTCTGTGGATTCGGTGATCGAAACCATGGTGTCCAGCACGTGATAGGCGAGGTCACCCGTGGCCCGGTGTGGTAATCCGGCGCGAATGGAGCGGGCGATGTCCAGCACACCCAGGCCACGGCCCTCGGCCGGGCCGGTAGCCGGAATGGTGGTCCAGTCCTCGTCGCCGTCGCGCCACAGCTTGATGTCGCCGTCGAAATTGTTCGGGTCAGGCAGGGAAATGGTGGCCTCCGTGCCGGTGATCTCCACGAAGCCGGCGCGGTCGCGTGGTGACTCGAAGCTGAATACACTGTGCGAGGAGGCGCCGCCGTCGAACTCCGCCATGGCGGAGACGTGGGTGGGGACTTCGACGGCGAATTCTTCGCCGGCCTTGGGTCCGGAACCGATCATGCGGGTTGTCTTGGAGGCAGAGCCGACGGCGGCCACGCGCCGTACGGAGCCGAAGGTCTGGACCAGGGCGGTGAGATAGTACGGTCCCATGTCGAACAGGGGCCCGGCGCCGTGCTGGAAGAGGAAGGCCGGGTTCGGGTGCCAGGATTCCGGGCCGGGTGTCTGGAAGGCAGTCAGGGCGGTCAGGGGGGTGCCGATGTCGCCGCGTTCGATCAGCCTGCGGGCTGTCTGCAGCCCGGCACCGAGGAAGGTGTCAGGGGCGCAGCCCAGCCGGATCCCGGCGGCGTCGGCAGCCTTGAGCAGCCCGATCCCGGATTCGCGGTCCAGGGAGAACGGCTTCTCGGTCCAGACGTGCTTGCCGGCGTTGACTGCAGCGGTGGCTACCTCCACGTGCGCTGCCGGGATGGTCAGGTTGACGATGATCTCGACGTCGGGGTGGTTCAACGCGGCGCCCACCCCGCCCCACTCCGGAACGCCGTACTCCTTGGCGCGCGCTTCCGCGGCCTCCTCAAACAGATCCGCGATCACGTGCACCCTGACGTCGGGGAAGACGGTCAGGTTATCCAGGTACTGCTTGCTGATGTTTCCGGCGCCGATGACGGCGACGCCGACCGGCCCCCGGCGGGACGACGCGGAGAATGCGGAACCCTTGTCGGCGTCACCTGGCGTGGCGCTCATGCCTTGGCTCCAGCCGCCTGGGAGGCGGGCTCGAGGGAGTTCAGGAATGCGAGGGACTGGGCGACGCCGTCGAACACGTCACCTGCGTAGTCGTCGAATTCCACCACCCCCACCTCGAGGCTCTTAGCGGCCGCTATGACCTCAGCCACTGGAATCTTTCCCTGCCCTGCCGGGAGCTGGGCCTTGGTGTCCATGTCCACCGGGCCGTCTTTGATGTGGATTGCCACGACCCGGTCTCCGAGCTTGGTGAGGATGTCCACGGGGTCCTGGCCGCCGACGGCAACCCAGTACGTGTCCACTTCCAGGACCAGTTCAGGGTCCAGCAGGTCCGCGAAATATTCCAGGGCCGTGCGGCCGTCGATCATGGACTCCAACTCCCACTGGTGGTTGTGGTAGCCCACGCGGATCCCGTACTCCGCGCCCTTCCTGGCAGCCGCGTTGAGCTGCTCGGCGATGGAGCGGATGGAGTCAGCGTCCTGCCAATGTTCGGCCGGGACATAGGGGTCGATCACCGTGCCGATGCCCAGCCGGTTGGCCGCGGCGAAGATCTCGTCCTTGTCCTCCGTCAGCAGCAGCGGGGCGTGGCCTGTAGGAGCAGTGATTCCGTTCTCGGTGAAGGCAGAGGCGAACTCCACGGCGCGGGCGGCGAAGTTGTACGGTTCCACCTGGGTGAAGCCAATCTCCGCCAGGCGCTTGATGGCGCCCGGAAGGTCTTCCTCCACGGCATCGCGGACGGTGTACAGCTGGACTGAATAGGGCATGTGTTTACCTCACAAGTGTGATGGGGATGGAACTGGGCAGCATCTATTTGATGCCGGTGGCTGCGACGCTTTGGATGAAGTAGCGCTGCAGCATGATGAAGAGCAGGATGATGGGCGCGATGACCAGGACCGATCCGGCCAGCAGCAATCCATAGTTGGTGGCGTTCTGCCCCTGGGAAAACAGGGACAGCGCTACCGGGAGGGTGTACTTTTCTTGGCTCTGGGCCGCGACCAGGGGCCACAGGAAGTTGTTCCAGGAAGTCAGGAACGTGAGAATCCCGAGGGTTGCAAGTGGCGGGCCGCACAGCGGCATGACCACCCGAGTGAAGATCCGGAGTTCGCTGGCCCCGTCGATTCGCGCGGCTTCAATGATTGAATCCGGAATACCCATCATGAACTGGCGCATGAGGAAGACACCAAGGGGCCCGGCAAGGAATGGCAGGAACAGGGCCGGGTAGGTGTTGACCAGGCCAAGCTTGCTGACCATCACGAAGAGCGGCACGAAGGTAACCACGCCAGGAACCATCAGGGTCACCATGACGATCAGGAACAGGAATTGCTTACCCGGGAAGTCCATCTTGGCCAGGGCATAGCCCACCATTGAACAGAACACCAGGTTACCCAGCACCGTGACGACGGCAACGAGCAGGCTGTTGATGAAAAAGGTGTCGATGTGCAGGTTGGTGAACCATTGGTTGTAGTTCTCCAGGGTGGGTGCCTCCGGCCACCAGGTGATCGGCCGGCGCAGGAGTTCGCCCTGGGTTTTGAACGAGCCCAGCAGCATCCACACGAACGGCAAGAGGGTGGCGACGACCCCGAGCACGAGCAGCACATACGTCAGGTTTTTGGGACGGACCCGACGGCGGCGCTTGCCCGGGCGGCTCCGTCCGGGAAGGCTGCCAATTGCTGTTCTCGATGATTCGGGTTTCAGAGTTTCGGTGGGAGTTGTCATGGCGATCCTTAGTCCTTCGACCGGAGGGCACGGAACTGGATGAGGCTCAACAGCGCGATGGCTACAAAAAGGACGTAGCTGGCAGCGGAGGCCAGGCCGTACTGTCCGAACCCGAACTGGTTGAACGTGAAGTAGCTGATGGACAGCGTCGAATCGAGCGGGCCGCCCTTGGTCATCACGAAGGGCTCCTCGAAGAACTGCAGGTAGCCCACCGAGAGCAGGACCGCTCCCAACAGTAGTGTCGGACGGAGGGTGGGGAGGGTGATTCTGATGAACCGCTGCCAGGCATTGGCACCGTCCACCTCCGCTGCTTCCAGCATCTCGGCCGATACATTCTGCAGGCCGGCCAGGAAGATGATCATCAAAGTGCCCATGTTGCGCCATACAGCCATGAGGATCATTGCGGGCATGGCCCACGTGGTGCTGTTGAGCCAGTCGGGTCCCTGGATTCCGACTGCACCGAGGACGGTGTTCATGAGGCCATCGGGCTGCAGGATGAAGCGCCAGACGACGGCGATGGCCACGATGCTGGTGACGACAGGAGTGTAGAAGCCCACCCGGAAGAACGTCCGGAAGCGCTTGATTCCACTGTTCAGTGCTACCGCCAGGCCCAGGGCCACCGCCATGGTCAGCGGGATCCCGACAACAACGAAATAGCCGGTGTTCAGCATCGAATGCAGGAACTGTGGGTTGGCGAACAAGCGGCTGTATTGCTCCAGCCCGACGAAGCCTACCGAAAATGGATTCTGGACGTCCCGGCTGGTGAAGTCCGTGAATGACATCGCGAAGGATGAAATCAGCGGAACAAGCATGAATACGCCGAAGAGAGCCACGAACGGGAGGGCGAAGCCCCAGGCGATGAAAGCCTGCCGGCGCCGGCGGGAGGAGGATCCAGTCCTCTGTCCGCCGGCCCGGCTGGTTGCTGCACTACGTGGACGGCTGGAAGTCGCCGTCACCTTAGTGGCCCGTTCCTGCTGAATCAGCCGTGGCCTGCAGTTCCTTCAACGCAGCGGCCGGGTCCTTGCCGGCCTTGACGATCTGCTCCAGCTGCTTGTCAGCGGCTGCGGAAACCTGGGTCCAGGTGGTGACCGCCGGAGGGGAGTTTGTGTCCTTCAGCTGGTTTCCGAAGACGGTGAGCTTGGCATCGCCGGACAGTGACGAGTCGGTCCAGGCAGCCTGCTTGGCCGGCAGGTCGCCGGTGAGCTTGTGGAACTTGAGCTGAACCTCGGGCTGGGAGAGGTACTGGATGAACTTCCACGCGGTGTCCCGGTTCTGGGTCTTTTTGAAGACCACCAGGTCGGACCCACCAACGAAGGAGGTAGAGGACTTTTCCTTCGGGATCATCCCTACCTTGTATTTGTCCGCGAAACCCGGGCCGCCTGCCTTATCCAACTGGCCGATTTCGGACGGGCCGGCGATCAGCATGGGCACCGAGCCGTTGACGAAGGCCGCCTCGGCCGCGCCGGCGCCGGTTGCCGGCGTCTTATTGGCGATGCCATCTTCAAAGAAGCTGTTGAAGTACTTCAGGGCACCCACCATTTCGGGGGTGTCCAACGTCCATTTGGTGCTGTCGGCGTTCACCAGCTGGGCTCCGTTGGACCAGGGGAAAGGCAGCATGGACTGGAAGTCGTCCGCGACACCGGTCGGCAGGGCCACTCCGTACTTGGCGCCGGCCTTGGTCTGCAGATCCTTGGCCAGGGATTTGAAACCATCCCAAGTGGTCGGGAAGCTGTCGTAGCCGGCCTGGGCCGCCAGGTCACTGCGGTAGTAAACCACCCGCGTGTCCACGTACCACGGAACGCCGACATTGGTGCCGGAGACTTCCGTTGCCTTCAGGGCCCCGGGAAAGATTCCTGAGGTGTCCACCTGGGCGGGGACCGTCTCAAAGGCGTCACTGAAGTCGCTCATCCACGTGGTGCCCATCTGGGCCACGTCCGGGGTGGTACCGCCGGCAATGGCGGTCTGGTACTTGTTGTGGGCGGCGTCCCAGGGCACTGCTGTCACGTTGACCTTTACGCCCGGGTTGGCGGCCTCAAAGTCCTTGGCCAGGGTGGGCAGGGCCGCACCTTCGTCGGCCTGCGCCCAAACGTTGATGGTTCCAGTAGCCGGGCCTGAGGAAATCGGTGCTGCAGCCGGAGCGTTCGCTCCCGCTGGAGCTCCGGAATCACGTCCACAACCGGTCATTAGAAGCGCGGCCGCCACGCCAAGAACTGCCATTTGTCGGGCATTGTGAGAGAGCATCATTGATCCTTTCGGAGATCTTCATAGTGCGGGATGGTGCGCGCTTTGCGGATCCAGTCGCCTGTTCGGAGGCCTCCTTGCAAACCGAATCTATGCGCTTAAACATCCTGCGGTGTAAAGAATCTATGCGCATTGATGTCGGAGTACAAGACTTTTCCGAATATTTCTTAGGGATCCTGGCGAGGAAGACGTTGTCCTGCCCGCACCAGTCGCTCTCGCGACGTTGAAGGATGCTCAGGGAAGAAAAGTTTGGTTGCCCACATCAGAGGGGCAGGCAGCCGCAGCTCTGGCGAACCACCAGTTGAACCGGCAACTCCAAGCTCTGCGCGGCAGTTTCGGGATGTTCGAATCTATCAAGCAGAATTCCGACGGCGGTCCTGCCCATCAGCTCCATTGGCTGCTTAATAGTGGTCAGCTGGGGGCTGGAAACGAGGCCTGCTGCGATTCCGTCGAAGCCGGTAACGGCGATTTGATCGGGGACACTGATGCCATGGGCGGAGAGTTCGCCCATCAGGCCCAAGGCGATTTCATCCTGGGCGCATACCAGCACTTCGGGTAAGGATTCCTGGGCCAGGAGGTTCTCCATGAGTTTCTCTGGCCAGCCCGGCGCGCCTTCCTCTGCCACCAGAGGATCGTGCAGTTCCGCGAAACCAGAGGATCGAAGTTGCGTCTGGAAGCCCTCGTACCGCGCCAGGGAGTCCGGGAATATGCGGGACGGCCCAACGAACTGCAGGTCCTTAAACCCATGGGTGGAAATCAGGTGCTCGGTCAAGAGTCGCATTCCGCCCGCGTTGTCGCAGGTGACGCCGCTGAGCGTGTCCGTGTGTGACCGCTCTGAAAATTCGACAACGGGGATCATCCTGGAGATGCTTTCCAGGACATCGTCGGACACAGACCGCGGAAAGACAGCCAGCCCATCCACCTGGCCCGCAATATCGGCAAAAGCCGTCTCGCTGCCAGCCTGGTTGCCACCGCTAACGATCAGCGTGTATCCCCGCCGTCGGCACTCCAAGGCCACGCCGCGCTGCACCTCGTCAACATACACGGGGAAAGACCGAAGGTCTGGGTTTGAATCATCGAAGGCTGGAGCTTTGGCCCCGTCGGATCCTGCTGCAGAGTCTGGATCCTGACCGGGCCCTAGGGAGTAGTAGTCGAACGAATAAATTCCCAGCGCGCCGGTCCTGCCACGTGCCAGTCCGCGTGCATTACCGCTGGGAACGTAGCCCAGTTCCTTGGCCGCCGCGAGCACGTTTTCCTTTGTTGACCGCTTGACGCGGTGCGGCTGCCGGAAGGTGAACGATACAGTCGCGATCGAAACACCCGCGCGCTCCGCCACATCATAGACAGTTGGTCGCCGGACCATCGGCTCTCCCCCTTCGCGCTGATTGTTATGCGCTTAGCATATGCCACTTAGACCGGCCGAGGGTTTTTGGTGTCGGCAGCAGCTGCGTTGGCAAGGTCTAGGTAACGAATCCTATGTGAGACAGTAACGCAGTTCCGGGATCTATAAGGTGAGGACTTGCCGGACACTCAGAAGCCAACGCCCTGTGGGGCAGCGCAAACACGGGCACCAGCGCAGCAGCAAAAGCACAGGGTAGCGTTGGCCCCGATGGCGGGCAGGATGCCGTGAAGTACGTATTCGGGGGAGTGCGGGGTCGGCTGATGCGGCAGGGAAACCGCGATGACGGAAGTGCAGTGACCAGAGAACGTACTGGTCTAGACCTCTGCGCAGTTGCCTTAAGATTGGAGGGTGAACATAGAAGCAGGGGCACCCGGTTATGGCTGCTAACGCTGCCGGCGTCGCAGGCGAGATAGACCGCAGCAATGGGACGGCCATCTACATCCAGCTACGGGAGATCCTTCGCGGTTACATCGCCAATTCCTGTCCGCCGGGATCAGCGCTGCCGTCAGAACGCGACCTCGCAGAGCGGTTCGGCCTCGCCCGGATGACGGTACGCCAGGCCATTGACGCCCTTGTCGGCGAAGAGGTCATCGAGCGCGTGGTTGGCCTCGGCACGTTCGTCCGCAAGCCGAAACTCGATCTACAGGTAAAGCTGACCTCCTACAGTGAGGAAATGCAGCGACGCGGTATGGTGCCAGCGGCCAAAGTCCTCAGCTTCGAGCAGATCGCCGCGAGTGCCTTCCTGGCACGCGAGCTCCAACTGGAAGAGGGAACGCCGTTGGTCCGCTTCCGTCGTCTCCTGCTGGCCGACGGGGAACCCATGAGCGTGGATGAGAACTTCATCCCGGCGCACAAGGTGCCGGGGCTGCTGGACGGCGAACCGCCTACCTCCCTGTACAACGTCCTTAGCGAGCAGTTCGGGCTTGTCATGGAATGGGGGGAGGACATGATTGAAGCGACAGCAGCGTCGCCTTCCACAGCACGTCTGTTGAATGTCGATGTGGGTTCGCCACTGCTTAAGATCCAGCGGCACGCATTCGTTGCCCGGGCTATGGTGGACTACTCCGTCTCGTACTACCGCGCGGACCGCTATAAGCTGTGGGTTCCCCTGCAGCGGCCCGGGGCCCGGTCTGCACGCAACCAATCGTCCGGCTACCGGAACCACTAGCCTCGAACAGCTAAGTGCCGCGTAAACGGGAAAGGCCCGGTCCAGATGGACCGGGCCTTTCCCGTTGCGCTACCGTGTGGGTGCCTTAGTGGCTGAGGCTCTTGCTTTCCTCGCGGGCTTCCACTGCCGGCTGGGCGTGGTGGCCATGCGCTGCCTCAAGTTCAGCTGGCGTGGCCGGAGCAACCCGGTCCTCGAAGAACCAGCGGGACAGCCACGCGCGGCGCTTTTCCTTGCGGGTGACAATTCCGTGATCGTTGGGGACCGCCGGAAGCGGTACCGGCGACTCAAAGCCCACCAGCTTGTAGTGCTTGTACTCATCGAGCGGTGCGTGCACCTCGATGAACTCGCCATGGGGCAGTCGGACGATGCGGCCAGTCTCCCGGCCGTGCAGCGCGATCTCGCGGTCCTTGCGCTGGAGCGCAAGGGCCACCCGCTTGGTGACGGTGAACGCAATGACGGGTCCGATGAAGAACAAGGTCCGGAGCCAGTACGTCACATCGTTCAGTGACACATGGAAGTGAGTTGCGATCAGGTCGGAACCTGCCGCTGCCCACATCACGCAGTACCAGGTAAACCCGGCCACACCGATTGCAGTACGGGTCGGCGCGTTCCGCGGACGGTCCAGGACGTGGTGTTCGCGGTCGTCCTTCGTGATCCAGCGCTCGATCCAGGGGTACATGAACAGCACCGTGAAGATGATGCCGGCAGGAACCAGGGCAGGAAGCAAGACGTTCAGGGTCAGGACGTGCCCGAAGATGATGTACTCGAAGTGGAAGTCACCGATGACGCCTGGCATCAGGCGGAGGGCACCGTCAACGAAGCCGATGTACCAGTCAGGCTGAGTACCGGCAGAAACAGGAGACGGGTCGTACGGACCGTAGTTCCAGATCGGGTTGATGGTGAAGAAGCCTGCCATCAGGGCCAGCACGCCGAACACGATGAAGAAGAAGCCGCCTGCCTTAGCTGCGTAGACGGGCCCCAGCGGGTACCCCACGACGTTCCCGTCGTTGCGGCCGGGGCCGGGATACTGCGTGTGCTTGTGCACAACCACCATGAAGAGGTGCAGCACGATCATCAGGAGGATCAGCGCGGGGACAAGCAGGATGTGGAGCATGTAGAGACGACCGATAATGGCCGTGCCCGGGAACTCGCCGCCAAAGAGGAAGAACGAGATGTACGTTCCCACCACCGGGATGGCTTTGATAACGCCGTCGATGATGCGCAGGCCGTTGCCGGACAGCAGGTCATCGGGGAGGGAGTAGCCGGTGAAACCGGCGGCCATTGCCAGGATGAGCAGCACTCCGCCGACAACCCAGTTCATTTCACGCGGCTTGCGGAAGGCGCCCGTGAAGAAGACGCGCAGCATGTGCACACCGATGGATGCCACGAACAGCAGGGCTGCCCAGTGATGCACCTGGCGCATGAACAAGCCGCCGCGGACGTCGAAGGAGATGTTGAGCGACGAGCTGTAGGCCACCGACATTTCAACATTCTTCAGCGGCAGGTAAGAACCGTCGTAGTGGGTCTCGGCCATTGACGGGTCAAAGAAGAACGTCAGGAAGGTTCCTGACAGCAGCAGGATGACGAATGAGTACAGCGCCACCTCACCGAACATGAACGACCAGTGGTCGGGGAAGACTTTGCGGCCGAACTCACGCAGAATGCCGGAACCGCCAACGCGCTGATCAACGAAATCGGTGATGCGTCCGGTTTTGGTCTTGGCGACGAAGGCGGGGGCTTCAGCTGTTGATGCTGCGCTCATGCTCATCACGCTCCCAGTAACTAGGTCCAACAGGTTCTTTGAAGTCGCTGGTTGCGACCAGGTAGCCCTCGTCATCCACTGCGATGGGCAGCTGGGGGAGGGGGCGGCTGGCGGGGCCGAAGATCACCTTGCACTCGTTCGTGAGGTCAAAGGTGGACTGGTGGCACGGGCACAGCAGGTGGTGCGTCTGCTGCTCATAGAGAGCAACCGGGCAACCGACGTGGGTGCAGATTTTGGAGTATGCAACGATTCCGTTGTAGCTCCAGTCCTCGCGGCCCTTGGAAGGGTTAAGGGACGAGGGATCCAGGCGCATGAGGAGCACAACGGCCTTGGCCTTTTCGTTGAGCTTGCCTTCATGCAGTTCGTTGAGGCCTTCCGGGATGACGTGGAAGGCGGACCCGAGCGTGACGTCAGACGCCTTGATCGGGGTACCGTCGGGGTCCCGCGTGAGGCGCTTGAGCTTGCCTTCCTGCGGTGCCCACATGGTGTGCGAGAGTGTGTTGTCTGGGCGCGGGCCCAAGTCGCCGAATACTGCCAGGGCCGGAAGTGGGGCCAGCGCAACGGCGCCGAGCAGGGTGTTGCGGATCAGCGGGCGACGCTTGATGCCCGTCTCCTCCACGATGTCGTCAACGATCCTGACGGCGGCCACGCGGTCCTCTTCGATGCGGACTGCGTGCCGCTCCTCCGAGACCTCATGGTCTGGCATCAGGGCCTTGGCCCAGTGGACAATGCCGGTACCGATGCCAAGCATCGCAAACGCCGTGCCGACACCCAACAGGGCGTTCTGCAGTCGGATGGTGGCGATGCTGGAGTCGTCGCCCAGATCGATGGCGAAGTACGCCACCAGGAAGATCAGGGTGCCGACAACTGAGGCGCCAAAAAGTAGGGCGACCTGCCGTTCTGCACGCTTTGCGGCCTTCGGGTCCGTGTCAGCCAGGCGCAAACGGTGCGGGGGAATTCCAGGATCCTGGAACTTCTCCACCTCATTCTGACCAGCCGTAGCTACGGTGCCCGAGTGGTTCGGACTGCCGTCACTATGGTTGCCCATAATTCGCCTCATCCTTCTCTCGTCCCGGCTTCCGCCGAGTTAGTTTTTCAATTTCAAACTGCTGACTGATCAGCAGAAGTTCTTACGGTCTTAGCGGTGCGCCTAGGACGTCCGCGAGGTCAGCCAGATGGTGAAGGCGATAATGACGCCCAGTCCGGCGATCCAGACAAATAGTCCCTCGGAGACTGGACCCAAGGCACCGAGATCGGCTCCACCGGGGGACCCGTTGGTCTCAATCTGCTTCAGGAAGGTGATGATGTCGCGCTTGCCCTCGGGGGAGACGTTGGCGTCACTGAAGACCGGCATGTTCTGCGGTCCGGAAACCATGGCCTCGTAGATGTGCTTACCAGAGACGCCGGCCAGGGCCGGTGCAAACTTGCCACGGGTCAGGGCACCGCCTGCTGCAGCGGCATTGTGGCACATGGCGCAGTTGGTCCGGAACAGCTCACCGCCAGCAGCGGCGTCGCCCTTTTCGTCCAAGAGGCTTTCTTCAGGAATCGCGGGGCCGGCTCCCAGGGAAGCCACGTAGGCTGCAAGCTGATGTGTTTGTTCGTCATTGAACTGGGCCGGCTTCTGGTAGGCCTGCGGACCGTTCATCTGCATGGGCATGCGGCCGGTGCCGACCTGGAAGTCGACAGCGGCTGCGCCGACACCCACGAGGGACGGAGCGTCCTTGGATCCGCTGGCGCCCATTCCGTGGCACGTCGCGCAGTTGGCGGCGAAGAGCTTCCCGCCCTCCTCGACATCACTTGAGCTGAAGCTCGTGGTTGATGCCTTGGCCTGGTTGACAGTGGTGGCAACGGCGTACAGCCCACCTGTGACGAGGAGTCCCAGCAGGAGCAGCGCTATGGCTGCGAGGGGGTGACGCCGCTTTTGCGAGAGTGCCTTCACGTGGTGGTTCCTTTATTCGATGCTGCGCCGGCTCCGGGAGCCGCTACTTGAAATTCTGCCTCTTGTAGAAAATGAATCAAAGCTTGACTACTTGAGCACGTAGATGACCAGGAAGAGGCCGATCCACACGACATCCACAAAGTGCCAGTAGTACGAGGTGACAATCGCAGACGTTGCCTCGAAGTGGCCGAACTTCTTCGCGATGAAGGAGCGGCCGATGATGAAGAGGAAGGCAATGAGCCCGCCGATAACGTGCAGGCCGTGGAACCCGGTGGTGATGTAGAAGGCCGAGCCGTACGCGTTGGATGAGAGCGAAACATGCTCTGAAACCAGCATGGCGTATTCGGTGGCCTGGCCTGCTACGAAGAACCCGCCCATGAGGAAGGTCAAGGTGAACCATTCGTTCATTCCCCAGCGGGAGAACTGGAACGGGCCCCCCGTCTTGCGGGGCTGCAGCCGCTCGGCGGCGAAGACACCCATCTGGCAAGTGAAGGAACTGGCCACGAGGACGATGGTGTTGACGAGCGCAAAGGGGAAGTTGAGCTTGGCTGTCTCTTCCGCCCACATCTGTCCGCTCGTGGAGCGCAGTGTGAAGTACATGGCGAAGAGACCGGCGAAGAACATCAACTCACTGGAGAGCCACACTACGGTTCCGACGGAGACCATATTGGGGCGGTTCAGCGTGGGGTGCGCCGGGGTACTGGGGGCATGGGTCGCAGATGTCACATAGACATTATGTCTATAAAAGTCCGGAGTTCCCAACGCGAACCGCCTTTTGGGGGGACTTTTTCTACAAAGACGCGAAATTGCCGCGAAAAGTTCCCGGTGGGGTCACATTAGTCAGGGCCGTCGCTCGCTGGATAGCATCAGGGGGTGACTTCACAGGCATCCGCACAGGCGGCAGGCAATACCTGGCCGCGCCTCATTTCGGCGCTCATCAAGGGTGCGGACCTGACCGCGGACAACACCGCTTGGGCCATGGACACCATCATGTCCGGGGAGGCGACGCCAGCCCAGATAGCCGGGTTCCTGGTGGCCCTCAGCTCCAAGGGGGAAACGGTTGAGGAGCTCTCGGGCCTCGCGGACGCCATGCTCGCCCATGCCAATCCCGTGACCATCTCGGGCGAGAAGCTGGACATCGTCGGCACTGGCGGTGATCAGCTGAATACGGTCAACATTTCCACCATGGCGGCACTTGTCGCGGCGGGGGCCGGTGCCAAAGTGGTCAAGCACGGCAACCGTGCATCGTCGTCGTCCTCCGGATCCGCGGACGTCCTGGAGGCACTCGGAGTCAGGCTGGACCTGCCCATTGCGCAGGTTGCCCGCAACGCCGAGGAAGCCGGCATCACGTTCTGCTTCGCGCAGGTTTTCCACCCGTCTTTTCGCCACACGGCAGTGCCCCGCCGGGAACTGGCCATCCCCACGGCCTTCAACTTCCTGGGCCCTCTGACCAACCCGGCCCAGGTGCAGGCCTCCGCTGTGGGCGTGGCCAATGCCAGGATGGCACCTCTGGTGGCAGGTGTCCTGGCACGGCGAGGGAGCCGCGGCGTCGTATTCCGCGGCGACGATGGCCTGGACGAATTGACCACCACCGGGCCTTCCACGGTCTGGGAATTCCGGAACGGTGCCGTCACCCATCTCAGTTTCTCCCCGGCGGATCTCGGCATCCGTCTGGCTACTGTGGAGGATCTCCGCGGCGGCGACGCGCAGGCGAATGCCGCCGTCGTGCGTGATGTCCTGGCGGGCAAGGGTGGTGCGGCGCGCGACGCGGTCCTGCTGAACGCGGCCGCAGGACTGGTGGCTTTCGACGTCCGTGCCGAGGGACCGTTCCTGGAGCGTATGCGTTCGGCGTTTGCCCGCGCTGCCGCCTCTGTGGACTCGGGCGCCGCGTCCACCGCACTGGACAAGTGGGTTTCCCTCAGCCGCGCCTGACCTGCTGGGGAACTGGCCCGCTACTCGAAGCCCAGAGCGAACGCAGCGTCGAGGTCGTGCTGTGAGTAGGCGCGGAACGCGATGTGGGTTGTGGTGTGAACCACTGCCGGAACCTTGGACAGCCGGTCTGCGATGACGTCGGCCAGGTCTTCATGCCGCGCCACCCGGGCTACTGCAATCAGATCCCACTCTCCGGTCACGGAATATACCTCGCTGATGCCTTGGATGGCGGAGATCTCCTCGGCGGTTTCGGGAATGCGGGCGGCGTCGGTTTTGATCAGAACGAATGCGGTGATCACTATCAATCCTTCCGGATCAGTTGGCCGTAGCAGTGCCCGGCGAGACTCTTCAGTGCTGCCAGCCTATTACATCGATCCCGGCTTTATTCTTGGCTTTCCAGCCGTCCGAAGCGGCGAAGCCCTGTCAGCAGGAGCCGGTAGCCGAACAGGAACAACCCAAGGCTCACAAGGGCGACAATCACGAAGGCGATTACCACCGTCTGGCCGGTGAGCGCGCGCAGGACCATGCCTCCGGCAACGGCGCCGAGCCAGACGGGCAGGCCGGCCTTGCGCACAGCCAGAGGAGCCCGCCAGACCCTGGCGGCCGCCCAGGCCAGCGCCGCTCCAGCGAGGAATGGCCATGCCGTGAACAGCACGCCGGTGATGGCGTCGCCCCGCTGATGCGCGTCCCGCCCGATCGCCGCAAACAGCAGGATCAGGACGGCGTCAGCCAAAGCTGCTCCTGCAACGGCCAGAGATCTGCTGGATGTGGAAGGCTGCCGTGTCTCTGGAATCATGCCTTCGAGCCTAGCTGGTGAGCGGGGTGGTTGCCTCGCCGCCGGTCCTTGTTTCGGCATCCGGGATTGCGGAAGATGACGGGAGGGATAGTTCGGCAATCCAGAGGAGACGAAGTGCGCCTGATACAGATTGCCCAGCGGGCTGAGGATCTCGGGCGTGCAGCCGCGTTCTACTCCGACCTGCTCGGCACAGAACCTTCAGGGGCCTTTGACCCGCCGGGTCTGTTGTTTTTTGACCTCGACGGGGTTCGGCTCCTGCTTGAGCGGGGTGCGCCGCCGTCAGTGCTCTACCTGGAGGTTCCCGATGTCAGGGGCGCCATCATCACGCTTCAGGACAGGGGAGTGGAAATCGTCGCCGCGCCGGCCGTCATCTTTCACCACAACGATGACCGCCTCGGTCCGGCTGGCACTGATGAGTGGATGGGCTTCATCCGGGACAGCGAAGGCAACACCGTCGGTCTGGTCAGCCACATCCCAGCCGAAGCAGAGTCATCTTCGCCCGGAACGCCTACCGGGCGGCCGCGCTGAGCCCGCCGCCCGGGGCGTCCCGTACGCGTCTACCGGTACTGCATCAGTGTGTTGAACCCGAGTTGGTCGTAACCGCCGGACGTCGTGCCGTAGTCGCCGCCGCCGCCGTCGGGCCGCAGGGTGGCGGCGATCTGGCTGACCCAGGGGGTGCTGAGTCCCTTACGGCCGGAGTAGTGACCCAGAACCTGGTCCCACACGGGCCGGGCCTGCCCGCGGGAGCCCGATCCAGGGACTGTCTGCGTCTGCCAGCCGACGTGCGGGGCGGTGGTCGACGGGCCCGACTGCCAGGTGTATGGCGTGAAGGGCACGTCGTACCCGAGGTTGTACTTCGCGACGTACTCGGCAGCCTTGAGGAAGCGGTTGTTATCCTGGCCGTAGCAGTCGATGCCCTGGTTCCAGGCCATTTCGCAGAAGGCGCCCATGAGCCCGATGCCCATGATGGTGTGCCCCTGGTCGCGGCCGCTCTCCTGCCACTGGGCGAGACCCTGGTCGTCATAGACAAAGGGCACCGCGTGCGGAAGTGAGCCGTTGCCGGCGCCGCTCAGGAAGTACTGGACGGCCCGGTCCACCAGGTCGGACCGGTCCGCGAAGATACCGATCGCCAGGATCGATGCCATGTTGCACAGGTCCCAGTTGGCCCAGTAGTTCGTGATGACCGCGCCATTGTGGTTGGTGAGGAAGTCCTCGTTCATCGGGTAAAAAATGTTGAGGAGCATGCCGCGGAACCGCTCGAACTCGAAGTCCGGATGGTCCCGCACCAGCTCGGCCGCGTTGGCAAATTGGTATCCGTAGATGCCTGCAGCCAGGAAGCGGTCGGCGTTTCCGGTGACAGTGGTCAACATCCCGGACCAGGCGTTGAGGATCCGCACTGCAGCAGCCCCGTGGTCCGCGTCGCCGGAAATTCGCCAGCGCAGGGCGTTCTGGTAGGCGGCATGGATGTCTGGATACATTTGGGCGTAGTTCTCGCCGGTACCGCCGCGGATGACTGTCTCAAGCGGGCGCGCCACCCAGCCAGCATTTGAGCGGCCGTTTGCGACGAGGCGGTTCCAGCCTCCCATCCATGGCTGGCTGCCTGCGGCAACCTGAGTCGAAACGCGCTGGAGATCGGCCAGCGTATGCACCAGTCCAGGATGCGCGTACGTCGTTGTTGAGGCAGTGGCGAGCGGTCCCTGACCGCGGCCGGGTGACTTGTCCCTGGCTGCGGAGGCTCCCGCGGCGCCGAGTGCTGCAAGGGGTGCCGCAAAGGAAGCACCCACGATCAGGGACCTGCGTGAGATCGCTCTGCTGGATGACTCAAGGTGGCGATAGTTCGTCGTCATTGACTTCCGTTCGATAGTGGTCGACCGAGACAGCGGGGAAAACGTTATCCCGCCTCCGCAATACTCACATGCCCATACGGGAGATTCAAGGGCAAGGAACGTATCGGTGCATTTCAGGGGTGGTTTGGGGAGGCTAGGCGCGGGTGCAGCTTCGCAGCCGAAATAATTCCTGGACCTTGTCGATCCCCGCCCGCTTTGTTCGACAGGATAGTAGCAGGACGCATACGGCGTCCTCATGCATGCGAGGAGAATCCCATGAAGTACATGTTCATCATGCGCGCCACGGCAGAAGCAGCCGAGGCCTACAAGGAGGTCCCTTTCGAGGAGGTAATTAGGCAGATGGGCGCTTACAACGACTCGCTTATCAGGGCCGGGGTCATGCTGGCCGGCGAGGGTCTCGCTGACACATCCGAGGACGCCGGTTTCGTCGTCGACTTCTCCGAGGAACCGCCTATTGTTACCGACGGTCCGTACGGCGAAACGCATGAGCTCTTCAACGGGTTCTGGATCGTCCAGGTGGCGTCGAAGGAGGAGGCCCTTGAGTGGGCAGGCCGCTGCCCGCTTGGCCCAGGATCGAAGCTGGAAGTGCGGCGAGTGACCGAATTCGCCGACATGCCGGACTTCGCAGACTTCGCCCACGTCGATTCCTTGCAGAACGACGCCGGTCCCCGGTCAGGGAACGGCTAAGTCGGTCCGCGGGGCGGAGCCGGTGATGAGCAGCCAGGAAGGCGCTGAGGCGGTTCAGCGCAGGGTCGATGCGCTGTGGCGAATTGACGGCGCCAGGATCGTCGCCGTCCTGGCCCGGGCTACGCGGGACTTTGGGCTGGCGGAGGACCTTGCCCAGGAGGCAGTGGCCGATGCCTTGGCGCAATGGCCGGCATCGGGCATCCCGCGCAATCCCGCGGCCTGGCTCACGGCCGTGGCCAAACGAAAAGCCATCGACGCATGGCGCCGGGCCGAGCGCCTCGACGAGCACTACCGCGCTATCGCGCACGGGCTGGAGGTGGAGGACAGTGTGGCATGGCAACCGGTGGACGACGACGTGCTCCGGCTAGTGTTCACCGCGTGCCACCCTGTCCTTTCCCGTGAGGCCCAGCTCGCGCTGACGCTTCGCGTGGTGGGCGGCCTCACGACGGAGGAGATCGCCCGCCTGTTCCTCGTTCCCGTGGCCACGGTGCAGCAGCGGATTGTCCGGGCCAAGAAGACCCTCGCAGCGGCGCGGGTGCCTTACGAGGTGCCCGAGCCGAGTGAGTGGAGCGCTCGGCTGGGCGCCGTTCTGGGCGTCATCTACCTCATGTTCACAGAGGGGTACGCGGCTACGTCGGGGGAGAGGTGGATCCGTCCGGAACTCGCAGATGAAGCGCTGCGGATTGGAAGGGTGCTCGCGGGCCTGGTTCCGCGCGAGGCCGAGGTCCATGCCCTGGTCTCCCTCATGGAGTTCCAGGCTTCCAGGTTCCCCGCCCGCACCTCCCTGGATGGCACACCGGTTCTTCTGGCCGACCAGGACCGCGCACGCTGGGACAGAACCCAGATCGGTCGGGGGCACGAAGCGCTCGCCCGGAGCGACGCTTTGGGCCGGGGGAGGCGGAACTACGCTCTGCAGGCCGCAATAGCCCAGTGCCATGCGTTGGCGGCAAGCATCTCGGAGACCGACTGGGCCCACATCGTATTGCTCTACGAGGCACTCGGGCAGATCGCGCCTAACCCCATAGTAGAGCTCAACCGCGCCGTTGCCGTGTCCATGGCCACGGGGCCGGAAACGGCACTGGGGATCGTGGACCGTCTCGCCTCCGGTGGCACACTCCGCGGTTCGCACCTGCTGCCCAGTGTTCGCGGCGAGTTGCTGGCGCGGCTGGGCCGGACGGAGGAGGCCCGGTCGGAGTTCGCGACCGCCGCAGCGCTAGCCAAGAACGACCGCACACGAGCGGCCCTGAAAGAGAGAGCGGCAAGTATTTATGAAGGCGATCAGCGCAACAAACTGGGTTGTCACGGTGAAGACCATGAGGCCGGTGAGGGAGGCCGAGTAGAGGGCGCCGATGATGGTGGACCCTGCCAGCCACGCGATGCCGTAGATGGCGGTGAAGATGCCGTAACCGGTGCCCCGCCGGGCAGCTGGGAGAAGGTCGGCGACGGCGGCGCGGAGCGTGGATTCGTGGATGCCCAGGGCCGCTCCCCAGACCACGGCACCTGCCCAGACCAGGGCTGGTGTGGTGGTGAAGGACAGGAACGGGACGGCGGCGGTCAGCGGCAGCGCGATGAGCAGACCGCGCAGCCCGGTCCGGTCATAAAGCGCGCCGGAGGCCAGGGCAGCCAGGGCGGCGGCGCCCATTGAGACGGCGTAGGTGACCGGTATCAGCGCCGAGGGCATCACCTTCTGGACTTCAAGGTGGTAGGAGATGACCCCGAACGTGGAGAACCCGAACATCGACACGGCAGTGAACGCGCTGTACCACCAGAACCGTGCTGGCAACGGGGCCAGCACGCTGGCTTGGCCGGGCACGGCGACAGGCTTGCTGACAGCATGGGTGTCATAACGTTTCGGGTCCGGGACGGCCCGGCGGAGCAGGATCACGGCGACGAGGGCCACTGCGCCGGGGACGGACAGGACACCGAATCCGAGCTGGTAACCGGAGACGCCGATCATGAGTCCGACGAGCAGAGGACCCAGCATGGCCCCGGACTGGTCGAGGGCTTCGTGGATGGCGAAGGCCTTTCCCCAGCCGATTTCCGCCCCGGCGTGGGAAAGCATGGTGTCCCTGGCGGGGGTGCGGACGGCTTTGCCGAACCGCTCCATGATGACCAGCGCGGATGCCTGCCACAAGGTGCCGGCCAGGGCCAGCAGCGGGACAGCGATCACGGTCAGTGCGTACCCGGCGATGGTCAGCGGCCAGTATTTGCGGGTCTTGTCGGCGAGGGGTCCGGTGCCCAGGCGCAGGACCAGGGCCACGGCTTCGCCGAAGCCGGTGATGAAACCGACCATGACCGCTGTCGCGCCGAGGGTGGCCAGGAATGGGCCGGTGATGGACCGGGCGCCTTCGTGGACGACGTCGGCGAGCATGCTCACGACACCGAAGGTCAGCACGAACCCCATGGGCCCCAGCCTGTTCCGGGAGGTCGTCGCCGCCTGATCCGCATCTGTGCGGTGTTCGTTTATTTCCGACATCCTGGTTCCCCTCTGCGGTTGATGGACACGTTCAGGCTGATGCCTGCCTCACAGCAGGCTTGCCAGGGCCAGGCCTGCTGCCGCGGCACCGACCGCGGCGACGGCAGTGCCGATCCCGTTCAGGAGGGCCAGTCCCGTGCGGCGGGACTGGATGAGCCGGACGGTCTCGAAGCTGGCCGTGCTGAACGTCGTATATCCGCCGAGGAACCCGGTGCCGGCAATGGCCTGCACCTCGACGGGCGCCGCATGGATGATCACTGCCCCGGCGACCAGTCCCAGCAGGAAGGATCCAGTGATGTTGATGGCGATGGTGCCCATGGGCAGCGCGGTGCGGAGCCTTGACCGGACCAGCCCGTCGATGACGAAGCGGGTTCCGGCCCCGAGTCCGCCGGCGAGTCCGAGCAAAAGAATGGTCAAGGCGTTCACCGGTTGCTCCCCTGCCGGTCGGGGCGGAGGGTCGCGGCCCGGCGCCGGGCGGTCATCCTGGAGTGGTGTCCCGCGGCGGCCCGGATCCCGGCCACGGTTGCTACGGCGCCGCCAATCAGCGTGGCGGCGACATAGATCAAAGCATCGGTGATCCGTCCGGTCCCGAGCAGGGTGTTGGTTTCCAGGGCCAGGGTGCTGTAGGTGGTGAAGGCGCCCATGAACCCCGTCCCGGCGAGCAGCCGGATCATCCTCAGCCTGCCGGCGTCGGGACCACGGCGAACCAGGGCCTCCAGGAGGACGCCGAGCAGCAGCGCCCCGGTCAGGTTGATGATCAGGGTCGGCAGCGGCCACCCGCCCGGGGACGGCAGGACAGTGCTGAGACCGTAGCGGGCCAAGGCTCCGAACACGCCCCCGGTGATGACGACGAGCACGAACCCCGGGTGCAGGTGCACCGGACGGTGGGCGCGCACCTCACCGAGCGTCCCGGCGTCCGGGTCCTCTGCTGCGGTCCCTGCAAGATCACTGTCGAGGGGTAACCGCTCTGTGCTTCCGGTCTCGGTTTTTTCGGAAGGGCGGGCGGTTGCTGTGGTCTCGGGGGTGGGCGGTTCCATCAGCGGCCCTCCTTCGGATGGTGCCTGGTGTGCGGGGCGAGCGGCACGACCAGGACAGGGCGGTGCTGGCGGTGGGTGAGGTGGACCGCCACGGAACCGACGAGGAGCTCCTCGAACCGGGCCCCGAGACCGCGTTCGCGGGTGCCCACGACGATGATGGAGGCGTCCGCCCACTCGGCCAGCCGTCCCAGGGCTCGGGCGGGGTCCCCGGCGAGGGTCACGAACGACCAGCGGACCCCGCTCCCGTCAAGGGCCTCCTGCAGGCGTTCGCGGATGCCGGCGCTGATGCCTTCGATGTCGTCGTCGATCCCGTCCGGATCAATCGGCAGGGCAGCTACCTGGCCGTCGGGTTCTTCGGTCAGGTAACTGGTGACGTCCACGTATGCGCAGATCAGTTTGACGTTCAGGCTGTGGGCCAGTTCCGCGGCCCGGTGCGCGACCGCCAAGGGCTGGCCGGGCACGACGCCCATCAGCAGAGGCCCGGTGATCCGGCGCGGAACATACGGTGTCGGCCCGGTAGCGGGCGGGATCTCGTTCTCTGGCTCATTCATGGGCGCTCCTGTCATCTGGCGTTGGCGTCGTTGAGGTAGGTTCCGGTGGGCACGTAAGGCAGGGAGGGGTCCTCGTCGGTGATTTCCAGGAGCCGGTTGTATTTGGCGACGCGTTCCCCGCGGGCCGGGGCCCCGGATTTGAGCTGCCCGCAGCCTGATCCAAGAACGAGGTCAGCGACGAACGTATCATCGGTTTCCCCGGAACGGTGGGAGACCATCGCACCAAAGCCACCCTCGGAGGCGGCCGTGAGCGTGTCGAATGTTTCACTCACGGTTCCGGCCTGGTTGGGTTTGATCAGCACCGCTGTCGCGGACCGGTTCCGGATGCCCTCCCGTACCCTGGCCGCGGAGGTGACGTACAGGTCATCACCGACGATCTGTACCCGGTCCCCGAGGGCCGCGGTGAGGGCGGACCACCCGTCGGCGTCTTCTTCGGCCAACGGGTCCTCCAGGCTCCAGATCGGATAATCGGTGATGAGCCTGTCGTAGTAGGAGATCATCTTCTCCGGGGTGTGGGCCTTGCCGGCAACCGTGTAGGTCCCGTCGGCGTAGAAGGAGTTCGCAGCAGGATCCAGGGCGATCGCGACCCCGTGCCTGCCCGGGGTGTAGCCGGCGTCCTCGATGGCGGCGACAATCAGATCCAGCGCCTCCTCGGGGCGGGCGATGGCCGGGGCATACCCGCCTTTATCACCCAAACCGGTGGCGAGGCCCTGCCGTTGCAGACGCTTGGACAGTGCATGGTAGACGTCCGATCCCCAGCGCACCGCGTCGGCGAACGTCGGCGCACCGGCCGGCGCGATCATGAATTCCTGGAATTCCAGCGGGTTCGCGGCGTGCTGGCCGCCGTTGAGGACGTTGAAGTGCGGAACCTGCAGCCGCCCGCCCCGGCCCAAGGTCTGGGCGATCCACACATGAAGAGGCGTCCCGGCCGCTGTCGCGAAGGCCCTGGCAGCGGCCATCGACACTGCGACGATCGCATTGGCCCCGAGCCGGGACCGGCCGGGGGTCCCGTCTAGCCCGACCAGCGCCTGGTCCAGGTCCGCCAAGGTCTGCCAACTCCGGGACGTGAGCAGCTCGGCCATTTCCGTCCTGACATTGGTGACGGCTTTCTGCACGCCCCGGCCGGAGTACTCCTGACCGCCGTCGCGCAGTTCGACCGCCTCATGCGCCCCGGTGGATGCCCCGGACGGCGCCGATGCAACCGACACCGTTCCGGTGGAGTCTGTCAGCCAGACCTTGACCGTGGGGTAGCCCCGGGAGTCCAGGATCTGCGGGGCGCGCACCCCGGTGAGCTGCAGTTCATACATGATGACTTTCTCCGTTCCTTGTCTCAGGTCCCGCCGGCGGCGGCGACCAGGGCGGCGGCGGTCCGCGCCGCCAGCGGATTCAGATACTCCCCGCCCCGCTCCAGCGGCGCGAAGTTAGGGGTGAATCGGTAGGCCAGCGGGTGCCCGGTGGGGATGTTCAGGGCCTCGACCTCGGCATGGGAGAGCCCGTCCAGGACAAGGCACAGCGCCCGAAGGGAGTTACCGTGCCCGATGACGAGCACATCCTCTCCTGCTCGGATCCTGGGGCGAAGGTGCTGGTGCCAGAAGATCCGGACGCGTTTGACCACCCCGCACAGCGATTCGGTGGGCAGCACAGCTTCGGGAGCCAGCCCCGTGAACGCCTTGCTGCGTCGGATCGCGCCCAGCTCGGCGCGTGACATCGGTGGCGGTGCCCCGTAGTAGGAGCGGCGCCAGAAACGGAAGACCTCCGGCCCGAGCTCGCTGAGCAGTTCGCCTCTGGCCCTGCCCGTCAGGGAGCCGTAACTGCGCTCGTTCAACTTCCACGCCGCAAGAACCGGCACGTTAGGGGCGTCAAGGATGGCCAGGACGATGCGGGCTGTGGCCCGGGTGCGCGTCAGCGTGGAGGTGTAGACCGTGCCGGGGGAAAAAGATGAGTGGACCAGCAGCGCCGCGGCGCGGGCCGCTTCGTCTTCCCCGAGCGGGGTCAGGGGCGGGTCGAGCAGGCCGGTGAACCGGTCCTGGGCGTTCAGAACGCTCTGGCCGTGGCGGAGCAGGACGAGGGTGCCGGGTGCGGGCATGAGTCACCTACCTTCGGATCAGCAAAGGTAGGAACCATTAGCCAAGAGGCGGTTCGAACGCCCCGAATCTAATGTGCGGGGTGTTCCGGCGGGATCCATCACCGTGAACAGAGACTACAGGCACGGCGGCGCCAACCGCCACACTATGACGCGGTCAATCTCCCTGCCCGGCGCCTGCGCTGTCCGGTCCGGGCCAGGCATCCTCCGGGTCGGTCGCCAGGTACAAGGGCAAACCCCAGCCCGCGAAAAAGCCGATGGCCTCGATCCAGGACGTGTTCTCTTTGGCGCCCGCCGGGGCCCCGTAGTCCGTCATGGACTCCGTCAGGTGCTTCATCCGGCCCCGGATCTCCCGCAGACGTGCAGCCACCGCGTGGCGGAACTGCTCCGGCAGAGGACGCCGTGCCGACAGGTGGAAACAGCACAGAAACACCGGATCACCGGTTCCCTGCATGCCGGGATCACAGTCCGGGCAGACTCTGTCCCGCCAGAGGGCCACGGTTTCAAGGCACCAGGTTGTGGTGTGGACCATGGCGTTTGCCTCAGTGGTGAGGGCTTCGGTGTTGGAGTTCGCGTAACCCATCCGCAGACCCGGCAGGTCCGGGGAGGCCATATCCTGGCAGATCCGGCACGGTCCGACCGGGAGCAGCACCTCTTCCGGGTGCCGCTGCAGCAGGGAGCTCTTCCGGTCCAGGCCATCGGCGACGTGTTCAAGGAGATCCTCGTAAAGGATCGTGACATCGAAAGGCTGGTGCCCTCCGCGGGCGCCCGCCCCGGCCTGCCACAGCTCGACCTCCACTACTGCGTACGCCCAGGTATGCCGGGGACACAGCCCCAGCGAGGCGCGCAGCAACCGGCGCATGCTTCCGTCCATGATGTCTCCATGGATGAACGACCAGAGCTGGCGCACTTCCTCCACAGACAATTCCAGCGGGCCGACGGGCACCAAGACGCCGGTGACCTTATCCCGTTCCCTGCCCCGGGGCTCACTCCGATTTCCTGCCATAACGAATCTCCTGCCCTTCACAGTCGGGGCAGGAACCATCAGCCAAATCGGCGGTCCGGACCGGACGCCAAAACCGGTCCCGGTGGGATCCATCACCGTAATACCAAGGGTAGACCTGCCCGCCCGGCCGCGGCAGTCCTCAGACGGTCGTCGTAGTCGCGGTCCTGGCCGAAGTGCCCGGCCGCCGAACGAGGAGGCGGTTCGTGCCGACAGTGGTCCAGGCAGACGATTTGATTCAAAGGCTCAGCCAAGCTTAACCAATCGTGTGTGCGCTGGCCCTCGATGGGTCAGGCGCGGCCCGCGCGCAGCGCTCCGTGCGTGCGTGCCAGCCGTTCCCGCAGGCGCGTGTTTTCTTCGGTGAGCTTCCTGATGCGTTGGTGGGCAAGTTCAAGCCGCCGATGCATGGATGCTTCCGATGCCCGAACAGATGATCCGGTGGGTGAAGTTTTGCCCGGCCGGCTCCGCTCCTGCGGCTGTTCCAGCAGGTCCGGTTGTGTGTAAAGCCAGGAACGTGAGACCCCGGCCGTTCTGGCCAGCCCGCTGACGGTCGCGGTTTGGCTGGTCTGATCCAGCTGCGCCAGCGCTTGCTCTGCCCTTCGCCGCGCTGTGTCGGATCTTTTCCGTGCGGCTGCCAGTAGGTGTCGGGTGTTGTCAGTTCGCATCGCCGTGCTCGCCGTCGTCAGCAGAGGTAGTTTGGATGGTGGCGATGATGCTTTCGAGGTTGGTGGCGACGCGGAGGTTCATCTCGACCACTCGGGTCTGGCCTGCAGATTGTGCCTGGGTGATGAGTCTTTTGGTGGACTTTAAGTGCTTGAGGTGCTCGGTCAGGAAGTCAGGGGTAGTCACGAAGACCGGGCAGGTCAGGCACGCATTCGCGTGCGGGCACGCCTGTTGCAGCGGCAGCCCGCAGTAGCCGTTGGGCAGGGCCATGGTGACCCTGCCGACGATGCGCACCCCCTCGGGCAGGCCGCCGAGATCCAGCGATGTCCGTATCAAACCGTGGTGAGAGGGCGAGCCGCATCCGGGGCATGGGCTCGCCGCCACCGGCAGCACGACCCCTGATCCTGTGCGCAGTCATCGGCCGACCCCTACGCCATCCGGGTGATCGATTCCGTCGTTGTCCGACCTGTCAGGCAGCCTGCTGGAATACTTCCCGGCGCTGGAACGCGCCTTTGACTACAGCCGCTCCAAAGCAGCCCTGACGCTGCTGACTAAATACCGGACACCGGACGGCATCCGCCGCGCGGGTCAGACCAGGATCCACGTCTGGCTGAAGAAGCAGGGTGCCCGCTCCTCGGCAGCCGTCGCCGCAACTGCGGTCGAGTCCGCGAAATCCCAGCACACCATCGTTCCCGCCCAGGGCTTGGGGGAGGGGATCGTCGCCGCACTGGCTAAGGAAGTATTCACCCTGAACGAGGAACTGGCGGACCTCGATGCCTTGATCAGCGAGAAAGTCTCCGAGCACCAGCACACGCAGGTGTTGTTGAGCATGCCAGGTTTCGGGCCCGTCCTTGCTGCCGAATTCCTCGGTGCTACCGGCGGGGATCTCTCTGTTTTCCAGTCTGCCGACCGTTTTGACGGCGTCGTCGGGCTGGCTCCGGGGCCCCGGGATTCCGGAAGAATCAGCGGCAACCACCACCGTCCCAGACGCTACGATCGTCGGCTGCTCCGGGTCTTTTACCTCTCAGGGCTTTCTGCTCTGAAGTCCTGCCCCGCCTCACGCGGCTATTACGACCGGAAACGGACCGAAGGGAAATCGCATATTCAGGCGATGCTGTCTCTTGCCCGTCGACGGCTCAATGTCCTCTGGGCGATGCTGCGCGACGGCACGAGTTACTCTCTGCCAGTTTCGCTGGCAGCCTGAAGAGCCGAGCGGTGTGCATGGCATGCAACAGCCTTTCGTGGTGAGTCGCTTATCCGTCGGCAGTTACTGAGGTAAGCACGGCCTGGAACGCTGGACTGACGTGAAGCGTGAGCGTGCCGTCGTCGCGTACGTGGGTAAGTTGTTCATAGCTCGTGCCGTTCCACCAGAAGACGTGTGGACTCACCGACCCTGGCGCGTCGGCGTATCCCATGGCGGTAAAGCGGGCCATTCCGTTAAGCGCTGAGACGACGGCGGCACTTTCGATGATGTGCCAGGCGACTTGGTGCCGGTTAGGGATGCTCATGAGCCACCCGAACTCTTTTTGAACGCGCTGACCCGTGAGTTCTGTGGCCAAGTCGGGAAGAAGCAGGGCGCGGCTCGCCGTGTAAACAGATTCACCCAGGAGGGCATTGAAGGTGCCTCCTCCGGGTGCGGGGAGGGTTTCGAGCTGTTCGATTTCTAAGCTGCGGAGGTTTTCGATTCCCTGCCTTTGGAGGGCTTCCCATCCGCCGAACTTGTTGGCATTGTCATGGTTGAAAACCGCAACAGTGTCTGGGAGGTCGAGCGCGAGCATTTCGACGATGCCGGGTGCGAGCTCCCTGTGTGGGTAGCTGTTTATCCCTGGGATGCTTGTCTCGTCATAAAGTCGTGCGAAGGTCCGCAACGGTACGTCTTGAGAGGCAAGGACGTCGAAGGGATCGGGTGCTTCGAAGCTTGCCAGTACGCGGCGAAGATGTTCGGCGATCACCCCGCGCCACGTGGACTGGGGCTGCTGATAGCAAGTGGCACCAACGTTCCAGAAGCCGAACTCCCGTCCGGAGTCATCGACAGCATGACCAGGGTGGACCTGGACTTCAAGTCCCATCTCGGCGAAGACTTCGCGGGCAATGGCCCGGAACTCATTTGCCTTGGAATACGTGAAGAACGTCAGATCGGAGTCAGCTGCCTCCGCTTCCGAAGACTTCCTCTTGAAGATGCCCACAATTGCTCGCTCTCAGTGTCAGGGACGGATCGAAATGGCCCGTTGAGGGATTTCCACAGGCTTAGCGGGCCAAAGAAACTGCTCCCGATTCTCCCGCAGTCCGCTGTGAAGCCAGACATCAGCTTGAGGCGAGTGGCGGCACACCTGCCGGCACTATGCTCATCTGAGGATTTCTTCTTCTTACATCGGTTTGGAGGTGGGTGAATGCGGTTCACCGCGGTTCTGGCTGTGGCCGTCGCTGGCAGCATCTTGTTGGTTGGCGCTGGTCCTTCAATGGCATCCGGGGAGGTCGTGGATGTTGGGGGAACCCCCCTCAGCGTCGTCATCGACGCGGACGGCACCGCTTATATCGGCGACTATTCCAACGGCGGGGGCGTAAGCGTTCTTCCTGCGGGGGCGAGTAAACCAGCCAGGACCCTGACGACCGGTTTCAGCCCTGCCGGCATGGCTCTGTCGGGAGATGGGACCTTGTTTGTCGAGGGGTGGGATTTCGCCCAGCAGCAGGAAAAGCTCGCCGTGATACCGAAGGGCTCCTCTGCGGTGGCGCGTACCATTCCCCTCAGTCCCGGCGCCCACCTCATCGCCGCGGCGCCGGACGGGACCGTCTTTGTTCCGAATCCCGCAGTCGGCACAATCTCAGTCGTCCCGCCGGGAGCTGACGCGCCGGCTCGCGAGGTCGTCGTCGGTGGGAATCCCAGGGAAGTAGCCCTCGCAAAGGACGGCACCGCCTACGTAACGAACCAGACCGACGGGACGGTCTCGGTTATCCCTCCGGGTGCCAGCGCGGTTTCACGCACCATTGATGTCAGTCCGACTCCCGGCCGGACGGGTGATCCGCATGGGATCGCGGTGGGCCCGGACGGCGCCGTCTACGTCACCAACATCAGCGCAAACGACGTCGCGGTAATCAAGTCCGGAGACTCGGCCGTCGCCTACCGCGTGGCGGTGCCAGGCGGACCGAAGGAAATCAGCGTGGGCGCGGACGGCACTGTCTACGTCCTCTACGTGGCCAACGGCCTCTCCGTCATCAAGCCCGGCGGAACAAGCGTTTCACTCGGCCTGCCCACAGAAAAGGACCCCGGCCACCTCGCCGTCGCTCCCAACGGGTCCGTCATCGTGACCAACACCGCTGATAGATCTGTGACTGTCTTCCCGGCCCAGGACCTACACGTATCCGAGCCGCCTGCGGTCAACGCACAAGCGGGACCGCCTGAGATCAAGGAAACAGGACCCACGGCCCAGGCCTTGTCCGAGAACGCGGGAACCAATTTCGGGTCCAACTTCCCGGTAATCTTCGGCGCATTGGCCGCAGCCATGCTGATAGGTGCCGCCGCGCTGGTCCTGACAGCCAGACGGCGCAACCGTTCACAAGCCGCCGAAGAGGCAGCAGCTACAGAGACCCCGGCAAAGGATCTCGAAGGAATTCAAGTCCTCTCAGATCAAAGGCTGAGCTGAGCGCCCCTTTTCGGTGGTCAAGAACGCCGAGGTCCTGTCCACTGTGGATGCCGGTAGATTGACGTGCGTCGACGGCCAGAGAGACTGAAGATTTCGAGAACGGGGCCAGCCAGAAGGCGCCACGGATAGACGTTTGCACGACCCGAGCGATCGTAAATGATCCTCAGGTCGGTGCCTTCGAGATAGACATACCCCGCAATGACACTGCCCTCAACTGAAATTAGGGGCTCGCCCACTGTGATCTCGACTCGGACCTCGGCATCGATACATTGCAGCAAGGCGGCACGGGCCTCCGGTTGCCACGCTTTCGGCCACGAGATTGATTCCATGGCATGATCCTTCCTTATGCCGGGCGAGCTCGCCGCAGTGCGGTACGTGAGGACCAGGGCCCAGAGGCTACTCACATATGGACCGGGTCCATGACCGCGCGGCTGGTGACCCGCTAGCTAAGAACCAACCTGTGTCCGCGTCACCATCAGCCCGCATGAACCCATTGCTGGTGTCTTGAAAAGCAACAGCTTTTCAAGACACCCCTCCCTGGCCCGGATGAGCCGGTCGAGTTCACGGAAAAGCGGGACTTCTTATGTCTCGGAAACGCATCTCACCATAAAACGTCTCGCCGGGTGCGCATAGTGGACTTTTCGGGTCAGAATGGCCTGATGAGAGGGGAATTCCTGGACTCATCCCGTAAGGCCGACTGAGGTCTTCCCCCGCGGAATGATAAGCCCTTGAGGCGCCCCCGGAGGGAAGCAACCGAGCTACTCCGACGAACCCGGAGACGGTGACCGCACCTCCACGTCATCGCCTTATCGAGGGAATATCTAGGTCCGGAATCGAGCACACGCATAGGAACATGCAGCTCCGATGCGGATTCGACGGCCAGACAAGATGTCCAGCCCGAATGGTGTAAACGCAATTGCCCCGATAAGCCCGGTCACCGGCACCGGGTAGAGAAGCGCCCCGCCAGTTGTCGACAGCAAACCAAAAACGGTCATAACGACGGCAGAAGCACCGAAACCGAGCCCTGCCAGTGCGGCTACCTGGCCCGCCTTGGGGAAACGTTTGACATTCAAGCCCTGCACGGAATATCCCACTATCGTGCCGGCGACCGCGCCCAGGAAGCCGACAACCGGGATCTCAAAGAGAAGGAAAAAGAGCGCATATAGCAGTCCGCTCGCGCTGCTAAAGATTCCGAAGCCGAGTTGGGCCGCGGACACCGAAATGGCACCCGCGATGGCGCCAAGCTTAAGGAACGACGCCCACATCCTGCCCTCCGGTAGCGCATTCGCCGGCGTCATCGCGGGGACCTCACGTCGGCCGTGAGCGGTGAAGGGCTGCCACCGGTTCGATTCGACTTCCGCGCCTGCCGGAGGACGATCTGTTCAGGGCAGACGGCGGACAGGAAATCCCCGACCGAGAGCGCGAGGCTGTCGGTGACCAAGGAGTAGAGGATGCGGTTTGCATCGCGCCGCTCTGTCACGAGTTCGGCGGCCCGCAGGATCCCAAGATGGCGTGAGATGGTCGGGGCGCTCGATGAGAAGCGCTTCACGATCTCGCCCGCTGACATCTCCCCGTCGCGAAGGTCCTGAAGAATCTGGCGCCGCGTCGGATGCGCCAGCGCGGCGAAGACATCACCAGATCGTTCACTCATGATAGCAAATTAGCATAATAGCTAATTAGGCACCATCTCATGATCGCGCCGGCAGCCCCCTTGCTTCGAAGCGATCACCGCCGACGCGTTCTTCCAGTTGGCCCCGGGGGCACTCCGACGGCCCGGACAACCTCACGGCCACCGACGCCGAACTGCCGCACAAGGACCGGAAGCCTTACCTTGGTTCGACGACTAGAAACTCCGCGGTTGTCCCGGCCGCCACCGGCCGGGACAACCGCAAGGCACGCCAACATCGGTTGACAACATCATTGAGATTCCTTCGGATTGTACGTGTCCGCTCCGGCCCGTCTAGCCCCTCCGTGAACTCCGGGGCCTGCAGTGCAGGAAATGTCCTTACGGCGCTCCTGCGTCGCTGATTTCCTCCGGGAATTTCCCGCCCCTTTCCCTGCGGTAGACCGGCCTCCGTCGGGCACAGCTCCGCAGGCTTCGCCAGCAACCAAAAAACAACTGTGAGTCTTTACGTGGCTGGTCTGGGACTAGCTGGCAGTGTTGATGCCGGTCGTTCTGCCTGGTGCGTGACTCGAAAAAACAATTGCCCCGTTGAGGGTGCATTTCCCCCGACTTGTCCGCGCTGGGTGGAGTGACCGGCGTTGACCTGTCCCACGACGGTGGCTTGATTAGAAGCTTGCCCAGCCCTCACGGTTGTGGCTCATCACAGTATTGCCTCGACGTGACCCTTCCCAGATCCAGTGCCGGTCGCGATGCGACCTGTCTTGCCCGTTCGAAAGAAAGAAAGGTGGCCTCGTTGACTACCATTGGGCAGACCCGCCCGTTCGTCATCGGTGTGGATTGTCACGCCCGCACCCACACTTACGCCATCATCGAAGCCAGTACCAAGCGGCAGGTCGCGTGCGAGCAGTTCCCGACTACCTCAGCAGGGATTTCCCGCGCACTTGCCTGGGCTGGCCGGCGGACGGGCGGCGATATGGGGTGTCTAGGGCCGTTGATGGTGTCGGTTCTTATGGGGCACGCCTGGCCAGAGCAATAACGGGTGCCGGTTATGACGTCGCCGAAGCTCCACGGATGAACGCCCGGGGCCGCCGGGGGATCGGCAAATCCGATCCGCTGGACGCCGCCGCCATCGGGAATGCTGTCCTGAGCCTGGAGGAGTCCCAGCTTCGAGCCCCGCGCCGGGATGAAGGAATCCGTGCCGGACTCAGGATCCTGAGCGCAGCGCGGGATCAGTTGACCCGAGACCGGACAATGAACGTCAATGCACTCATCGCCCTACTCCGGGCGCATGGTCTGGGAATCGACGCTCGTAAACCTCTGGTTCCCGCCCAGATCGCCACGATCACCAGATGGCGGGAACGACAGGAGCAGATAGAACTATCGATCGCGCGCGAGGAAGCAATCCGGTTGGCGCGCCGCGTCCTTGAAGTGACTACTGAGCTGACTGCGAATCAGAAGCGCATGACAGAGCTGATCCAGCAAAGCCCCGCGGCGCCGCTACTGGAGATGGTAAGTGCCGGGGCTGTCACAGTCGCCACGGTCCTGACAGCCTGGTCGCATCCGGGAAGGGTCCGCAGCGAAGCTGCCTTCGCGTCTCTGGCAGGGGTGAATCCCTTGCCAGCCTCAAGCGGCAACACTGTCCGGCACAGGCTCACCGGGGCGGTGACAGGCGCCTCAACCGAGCCCTGCACACCATCACCATCACCATCACCCGGATGATCCACGACCCTGGAACACGGGACTACGTCACCAAACGCACTCAAGAAGGCCGCAGCTACCGCGAAATCCGCAGATCCCTCAAGCGGTACATCGCCCGAACCCTCTACCGCCAACTCAACACCCTTTACGCCACCCCGGAACTGGCCTGAACCCATGTCCCTGGCGTGCCATTACCCTGGTGTTTGGTGGAGGATCCTTCACCGGATGCTTGCCAAATTGTGCCTAACTGGGGGCTACGAGCTCGATCTCGAAGCCGTCTGAATTGAAGAGGTAAGCGGCGTAGTGATCAGGGCCGCCAGCGTGCGGGTACTTGTCCTGGAATAGCTGTCTCCAACCGTAACGAACTCCTTCCATCACAAGCGCATCCACGTCTTTCTTACTTCCCGCGTGGAACGCTAAGTGGTTGAGGCCTGGCGCCGTGCGCTCATGTTCACGGCCACTCAAGGCTGGTGACTGTTCGACCACGATGTAGGTCGGGCCAAGTCGCCAACTGATTCCTGAGTCCCAGCTTTGGTAAGCGGAGTATCCCAGTCGGGGCAGAATCCAACCCCACTCCTGCTTGGCGCGGTCGATGTCAGGGACCCATAGCTCGACATGGTGCAGGGTCCCTTTGAGAGGGGTGTTCACGAACGTGAGTCTTTCATGCTCGATCACATGCGCACGTACGCCGATCGGCGGATTCAGGCGGTCATTGCAACAGGAGGTTTTCGATCAGTTCGATCGGTTTTCTGAACTCTAGTCTTTTGCGTGGCCGGTCGTTGAGTTCCTGGGCGACCCAGTCGAGGTCGGCGGCGCTGTGGATGCTCAGGTCCGTGCCCTTGGGGAAATATTGGTCCAGCAGTGGAGTGGTCCCCGAAAGTTGGACGTTGAATTGAACGTTACGCGGTAGCGAGGGTTTGGGCGAGGTACTCGTCGGGGCTGAGGTAGCCGAGTCTTTGTTGGATTCGGGTGCTGTTCCACCAACGCAGATACTCGGTTAGCCCGATGTGGAACTGCTCGACGGTGCTGGGTTGCTGGATCCGGAACCATTCCTCTTTGAGGTGACTGAAAAATCCTTCCATGGCGGCGTTATCCAGGCATGTGCCCTTGCGGGACATCGATTGAGTCAGCCCGGCTCCCCGTAGCGTGTCTTGCCAGAGCGTGTGCCGGTACTGAAATCCCTGATCAGAATGGACCAGGGGTCGCTCGTTCGGAGCGAGGCCGCTGATCGCAGTGCGAAGGCCATCGGTGACCATCTTGACGCTCGGAGACGGACCTGCCATGACAGAGACGATCCGGTTGTCATGAAGATCAAGGACCGGCGAGACATAAATTTTGGAGGCGCCAACCGTAAACTCGGTGACGTCGGTGGCCCATTTGGTGTGTTTGGTCGCGGTCTCGAACTGGCGGTTCAACACGTTCTTAGCAGCCTACCGACCTCGCCACGGTAGGAGTTATATCTGCGCCGGCGACGCACTGGGCTTTGCAACCCGAGCGCGCGCATGAGCTTCAGCACGGTCTTCTTCGACACTGTCCATCCCTCTCGCAGCAGCATGGCCAGGACGCGTCGATGCCCATAAGCGCTTCGCGCCTGCGTGAAAACCTGGCGAATGGCTTCTTTGAGTTTCGCGTGCCGATCGGGCCGGGTGAGCCGGTTGCGGTGGTCGTAGAACGTGGACCGCGGAATCTTTGCCAGGTGCAGCAACAGCGGTAACCGGTGGTGGGCCTTGAGGTCATCGATCGCTTGAACTTTCAGCGTCGTTCCTGTGCCCTCAAGGCCCGCAATTTTCCCAGGTACGCCACCTCCGCACGTAACCGCTCGTTCTCCCTTCGGAGTTGCTCAACCTCGCTCTCGGGAAGTGCGTTCTCGCGATTGACCGGTCGCCGGCCCCGTTTCTTCGGGCGTAAGCCGTCTTCACCATCGCGCCGGTAAATTCTCGTCCAATTCGTGACGGTGCCGGGAGAGGGAAGGTCATACTCCTTGGCCAGGACGCGTCCGGACACGCCCTGAAGATGACGCCGCACGATCAAGAGCTTGGTTTCGATGTCGTACTGCTTACGGTCTCTTGTCATCAGCGCACCCGATCCTCGAACCTGCCATCGTTCATACAACATTTGGACAGGGTTGGGTGCTAGATCAAGAGCAAGCGCGACGGACTTCGCAGTCAGCCCTTGCTCGAACAACTCGATAGCCGACACTGCATCGGAGTGACTCAACGTGCTTCTCAAGTACATCTGACTACTCCCTGAAGAAGGATCCTAAATTGGGTGTCCAACTTCCGGGGACCACTCCAGCAGGCCATTGGTGTTCTCGTTGATGCCGCGCTGCCAGGGTGAGTGCGGGTCGCAGAAGTAGATCTCGATGCCGGTGTCGATCTTCACGGTTTTCCCGTCCTGCATCTCGATGCCCTGGTCCCAGGTCAGGGAATGACGCAGTGCCTTGGGGAGCGTCTTGATCTTCGCGGCCAGCGCATCACGCATCTGCTCGGCTTTGTACCCGTCTGGCAGGTGCACGAGCATCGTGTAATTGGTGGTCCGCTCGACCAGCGTCCCGATCGCGGACAGGTTGCCTTTGCCGATTATTAAATCCCCTTCCCAATGCCCTGGCACCGCCCGGTCCTGAACCTCAGGTGGGACGCTCGGAAATGTTGATCATTCCCGGGATCCGGTTCTTGCGCTGGCCGGCCTTTCTGCAGGGCTGCCTGATAGCCCGCCCGGTGCGCAAACACGCGGCCAGATCACGCTTCAGCGCCCCGCGGGACTGCACGTAAAGGGACTGGTAGATCGTCTCGGGTGACACCCGCATCTCCGGCTCATCAGGGAACTCAACCCGGAGCCGTCCTGAGATCTGCTCGGGTGAGTACTTCTTTGTCAGGTCCTCTTCCACCTTCGCACGCAACACCGGGTTCGTATGCAGTTTCGCTGGTTTCGGCCGCGAAGCCCGCTCATAGGCCAGCGCGTGAGCGGACGTCGCCCGGTAGGGCAATCCCGCCACCGAGTTGCGCCGCAGCTCACGGGACACCGTGGAGGCCGCTCTGCCGACCACGGCTCCGATCTGCCGCAGTGATTGTCCCTGGGCGCGCAGTATTGCGATCTCCTCTCGCTGGCCGAAAGTCAGACACCGGCCCTTCAGATCACGGCCCCGTCGGGGCCTGACACCGCCCGCCTCAAGCAGGACCCTGCGCCCAGTCCGCCGGCTCGTATTGATCGGAGCCACAGCGTCCGTGATGAAATCACCGGCCTGCATCCCGGCCCAAAAAACCTGCAAGAGATCAGGCCTCAAATGAATTGAATACCCCGCCATGACAACACCCATCCGCTAAGTGTTGCAATCACCGCAAGAACCCAAGGATCCTTGGGCGGGCAGTTAGAGGGCCGGCGTCAGGAAAACACTAAGTTCAACGTGAGCAACAGAACCCCGGTGGAGAAGAGCAAAACGCTGAAACCAGTTCCAAGGGATTCCATAGCCTTGACCTGTCGTTGCTCTTCATCCTGCTCGGGTCGGTTCCGGTTGAACATCGCCATGATGGTCTGGTACTGATATCGCGCTATGTCCTTACGGAATGTAAACCAAATAGCAGAGACGAGAAGGAGTACCAGCCCAAATCCGTTGGTGTTTGCGGTGCCCGTAGATAATTCGAGCGCGTATACCGCAAGCAAATAAATGCCGGCGGCTGCCGCCACGGACACGGCAAACTGAATCCGGCGACGCTTGTCGAACGCCTGACGTGGTCCGTCCAACCGAGATGGCTTGTCCTGCGCTCTAGCGTGCGCATCCATAGAAAGGTCCCTATGCCTCCGACAACGAAGAACACGCCGAGGGTCACTAACAAAAGTTCACGCATAGTCCTGACATTATCCTGACCGCTGAATCGGTCGGGAATGCCTCAGCCAATCCCATCTGTTTATAGCAGGGCCCCTCTCTAGTGTGCACTACGTTTGATCGGCTGCCGACATTGATGATGGATCAAGCAGCTGCCCCAGCGAAGCAGATAAGCAGCGCACCATGCTTGTCCCAGGAGGGGCCCCTCGCATTCCGTCCCGTTAGCCGGTGGTCTATCGGACGTGAACGGGCGTCCCATAAGGGATCCCCTTGCGGTCACCTTTGGATGAACGTTTACTGCCAGGGATTCCTGACGCTGCTTACCCCATCGTATGGTCATTCCAAACCGCTATATTGAGACGCGGACACTGATCGCAGAACGGGGACTGCAGATGGCACCTTTCGCTCCCAGCTACGGAGGAGTGGGACTTGACCCCGTGCTCGTAGTGGCCTTCTCCGCCGTCCTGCTGTTGATTCTTGGAATTTCCGCGTTCGTGATCATGAGGCGACGTAAGAAATAGTTGGATCCGTGTTTGTCGGATACGCGAGGGCGGGAAAGCCCAACGAGAAAGATAAGCGTGCGGTAGGGGATCGGCTTACGGGCGCTGGTGATCAAATCCACCAGCGAAAGGGTAGACCTTTACAGGATTCGCTGCGCTCATACCGTCCCCCAACTGCCCTTGCCTGACTCCACATGCGAGGTGGTCCTGAATGAGGCTGTCACAGCCACAGGGATGACGCCGGGCAGTACCCGGGAGAAGCCGACAGTCCAACCGCAGATGCCGCCTCGCGACGCATGGCCGCCAGCGCAGAGGACAATGAAATGCTGGTCGTCACAGCCGATGAATCGCTGGGACAGATCCTGACTCGAAACGGCCGCCATTGCCGTCGCTGTTTGCAACATTAACGGAATCGCGACTTCGTAGAGACTGCGCCGGCTGAGCTATCCGCGGTGCACGCTCATCGCTATTGAGCGCGGTGAACGTAGAGGTCGCGGAGCAGCGCGATCTCGGCTCCGTGGTGCAGGATCTCCTGGTTCTCCCACCACACGATCGTCGGAAACGTCTCCTCGGCGTCGCTGCCGTACGGGTAGCTGCTTAGTCCGGTCCGGTCGTAGTCGGACTCGTCGACACTGAGCAGTACTCGGCGCCAGTCGGCTGCGGCGTGACGGAACCTCTCGATGGCGCCGGCTGCATCTGGTCGTGATTCGTAAGTCGCTCGATCGAACGTCCGGTCGCCCCCGAGGTGGCTGGACCGGCCCAACAGCGTCTCGGAGATGTGATCGAGCCGCCAGGCGATCGTCGTGAGGGGCGGGGGCCACGGACTTTCAGGGGCGCCGTCTCGTCCCCACTTCCCCGCGCCGATGAGCTTGATGGCGCCCGGTCCGGGCCCATCGGTGCGCCTCCGAACCGACCAGCACGCGTTGACCGGTTCCCACAGGTACTCGGCGTCCGTTAGCACCGGTACGTCGACGTCGCTGCCATCACCTGAGTTGCTGGTGGGCCCGGCGAGGCGAGTGAGAAGTCGCTCCGTTGCCCAGTCGTACTGCTCGAGCAGTGGCTGGAGGCGCTGATTGGTCATCATGGCACAAAGCATAGTCTCAACGTCAGGCCGGTAAGGCCCCCGAACGATTGACGATCCTCAAGCGTGCATGGTCAGCGACCGGCTTACGGGCAAAGGTTTGTTGGTGGCCGTGAGAAAGTGCCCACACGCGGCCACGAGTGGGCCCGTATATGGCCAGGATCTGGTGGCCGCCAGTGGGCAGGGCATTTCGTTGATAAGCACCGGACGATCGCACCATCAACGCCGTTCGTGCCGTCCCATAGTCCGTCCCGGTGCGTCCTCCAACTGGCCCAGGCGGGGTCGGGGCGAAACAGTCAGTTCAAACGGTGTCTGAGCCACTTGATCGTCCAATCTGCGGAAGCCGAACGGCGTTGCTGCAGGTCGCCGGGCACGCCCTTTGTCATCGTTGCTGCATGACGCCAGTAGCTGGCGAGGATCGCAAGGAATGAATCCACGGCCACCGGATCGGCGGCCGCGCCCCTTGCTGTGCCGAGAAACGCACGATTGAGATCGTTCATCCCAGCGTCCGATTCGAGAAGGAGGCAAACCACATCCGCCCAGGCGGGACCGGTGCACGCCCGTCCCCAATCCAGTATGCAGATCGCGCCATTGTCATCGACGGTGAGGTTGTCGTGGCGGAGATCGAAATGGAGCAGCGTCTCGCCAACCAAAAGGGCGTCAGACCGTCGCTCCAGCTCCGCCAACTGGTGCAGATTCTGCTGCTCCCACTTAGTAAGGTCACCAACTGTGAGTGCATCGCGGTGGCCTGACCCTTCGAGCAGTGCCCATGTTGTGCTGCGGCCCCTCATCCGGTCGGCCAGCGAGGGAAGTCCCGCCACAGGGGAGGGCGTGAGCACTCCGGTCAAGTCGTCGAGCATCGAAAGAACGGCATTGAGCTGGCGTCTTGACCACGGTTCTGCGGGCATGATCCCTGGGGCAACATCGAAGCCTAAAACAATCCACCCGTCAGCGACTTCTTCAAACCGCAACCGCGGGCTGGGTACACGCGATGCGATTGCCCTAGCCACCCGTGCTTCGGTTCGATAGTCGTTCGCCGGCAACGAATCGACGCCAACTGCCTTGAAGAAGAATGAATCGGTGGAAGTCGCCGCGACTCCGGCCACGCTGCCGGAATACCCGCCGTCAACCAGCTCAATGGCCACCTGAGCCGCGCCAGCCTCTTTGATCAGTACGGCACGAATGCCGTCCGCCAAGTTCATCCACCGATTATCCATTTCCCAATGGAACGGGGAACGGCCAAGAACCGCAACATCGGGCGTCATGAGGGAGCGAACCGGTCCGTTGGGCTTGGCAACGAGCGGGCACCGTTCGTGGCTGTATCGCTGGTTTGCCCCGGAATCCGTGTGGTCGTGAATTCCATTTGCTGATCAGCTACCAAGAAAGGTCGTAGAGCAGCATCCGTTACGCGATACGAGCCCGGTGCCGGATTAGTCTCATGATGGTGATGACGGAGGCCGGGACCAGGAGAACGGCGCTGCAGATGAGTTGGACCAGGTTTGTGTTGATATTTCCTGCCCCAGGCCAGGGGACATAACCGAAGCGATTGCCTCCGTACTCAACAATTTCGGTGATTGAAGTGGCGAGACCGAGGATTGCCAGAAGGGCAAGGATGGCCCAGCCGAGACTGCTGAGACGGATGGTGACCGGGCTGGTGGTGGGTTTTGGTGCTGCTTGTGGGGTGCTCATTGTCTTTTCCTTTCGTTGCTGCTGTTTCCTGCTCCAGCTGAGGTCAGCGGACAGGCCGCGGAGGGCGCGACTGGCGATGGCACGGTCCACTGAGCCCCGTGACAGTGCTCTTCGTTCGCCGTCGACAAGCTGCTCGTAGATGTCCGAAATCAGCTCATCGCGTCGCTGCTGGGCCACCTCGCCGGGCAAGGACTGGGTGTAGAAGTTGACCCACCAGAGAACCGCCGCGGTGGTTCTCGACGTTGGAAGCTCCCGGAGGCTGGTCATTGCTGAACCGGCCGGAGGATAGTTATTGGGTGCGGGGTCGTGGCTGGAGCTTTATGGGCCGCACTCAAGGCTGTGGTTCCCTGGGATGAGATGCGGTAGAGGCGGCGCCGTGGCCGATGTTCAGCCTCAGCAATGTCCGGGTCTTCCCACTCCGTTTCCAGCAGGCCAGCGTCTGCTAGGCGGGCTAACACCTTGTACAGAGTGCCATGGCCTGTCAGTGACTTTCCGCCGTCTTCGGATAGTGCGCTTGCCAGCGCGAACCCGTACATGGGGGTCCGCTTTGAGTGCGCTTGCTGGGCAATCTCCAGAACACGGACCTCCAATGGAAGCAGCGTGCCTTCTTTACGTCGGGGCATGCCCAAAGAATAGGAAGATACCTTCCCTATGTCAATGGCTGAGACTTTCCGGCCGGTTATCTTGCCTGGTCGGTTCGTTGATGTAAGCCCGTCCTGGCTCAAACACCCGCCCGAAAGCCGGTGGCTCAGCGGACGCCGCCGCGTCGACTTGGGGATCCTTTACCGGACGCTACTAGTAAGTTTGCGTGGCCCAGCTGGGCCACGCAGCTGACCCAGAATCAAGGTCCATGCCCAGCAGACGAATCAAGCACGCCTCTTCTGGTAGTCGCGTCACCGCCCAAAGACTGTAAGAGCGCCCGTGGGAATGCGCAGGGATCCATTCGAGCACCTCATTAAGGTCGGCTCCTGAAAGCTCCCACTCCTCTTTTGCGTCACCGCCTTCCGCCCAGAAATGGACCCGGTACGTTGGGTCGGCGACCTGGAGGGTCTGATCCCGCGAGTCGATAAGTTCTGCTTTCATCCACTGACCGTATCCTTCTGCGCCGAAGCCGCAGTGCGCCTTGATGGATCCCTAACCGGGCACTTCTCTTCGGCCGCGTGAATACGGCAATTCCATCTCGACTGCTGATCAGCGTGTTCGTCCGAAACTTCTGACACAGCCGATTCCACCTGGCGACCTAGACCGGAACTGCGGTGTCCTGGAACAGAACGACGGCGACGTAGACAACTTCGAGCGCGATCCCAACGAGAGTTAAGACGATGTACCGTGCCCGTACTGGACCGATGGGTTCATCCCGGGACCACGGATGTCGTATGGCATATATGGAGCCGATGGCCAACATTGCGAATCCTGCCAGTCCTACCGCAAGCACGGCCTTCTCCGGACGGCCCGCATCACCACACTTCTCGTATTTGTCCCCACACCCCTAAGGCTATGTGAGGTCCTGACGGGCGTGCTGTGAACGGTCGATGGCGCGGGCCGTGTCCGGTGAAGGATCCTCCATCGAAACGCTGCGGCAGCCAATTTAGGCTTCCCCTTCGCTGATCACCGTGGGCAGGCGGCCATGCTCCTTCAGAATTCCTTGAAGCTCCCCTTGAAGCTTATGCGCCGCAGCGTAAGTGAACTTGATGGCAAAGTTTCGAAGTCTCAACTCGGCCTCCATGCTGAGTTCTGGACTGCAGTCTTCTAGTCGGAAGGATAAATCCGGGGTGCTGTCTCCACTGATTATCACGACTGCATTTGAGCTTTCCTTGGTGGCGTAACCAACCGCTACTCCTGTGTCTGAACGATGTTCACTCACCGCATTTACGCTCAGCCTTAACCGGATATCATTGGTACCAACTTGGCTATAGCTTCCCCCTCCGCTAATGCCGAATATTGGTCGGTACGCGTAACCTTTCTGATCAACCTCTGACTGAATACTTTGGGCGCCAAGGCGTTCGGCTGCTTCTTCCCTTAGAAGTTTTTCCAGACCTTTGTGGACGCGATTAGCAGCCTCCTCGCGCGTCTCGAGCCGATCTTGCTGAAAAGCCAAAAGATTCTGGATCTGAGTAAGGCTAGCATCGGCCTGCTCCGCCGTACGCGCGGACTCTAGCAATTCCGCAAGGTAAGACAGTACCGACTCCAATCGTTCTGCGACGTAGTCGACCATCTCCTGGTGGTGGTGGTTGTCAGCAGCTTCAAGCGCTTGCAGGTATCGACGTTTCTTACTCGCGTATACGACAAATGGGACGCCATAACTCTCAAGAAGCGGCATCGAGCTAAAGGCGCGAGCAACTCTACCGTTTCCGTCCGCGAACGGATGTATGTGTGCAATTACCCAGTGTACGTAGGCGCATTTTAAGACGGGGTGAGCGTTGATAAACTCCTCACTTCGGCAGGTTCTTAACAGCTCTTCCATCTCTTGCGGAACCTGATTAGGCGGGGCATAGTGATGAATATTACCATCGCGTTCCAGAACTGCATTTAGTTCAGTTTTGTAAGCGCCGGAAATAAATCTATGGTCCTGTGTTCCAAATTGTGTTCTTACTGGATGAATCTCTTGTGATTTGGTGGCAATTGTGTGAAGGTCTCTAATATCAACTTCTGCTAATGGTCTTTCAAGGGGAGTCTCAGCCCACTCCCTGACTTGAAAGTAGGCGGCCAACTGATCAGCAAAGTGTTGCGCTGCTCCGTCCCCACTACGTTCAAGCTCTTCCTCCCATCCAGGATGTTCCATTGCAACCGTGTACGTAGCGCCTTCGTCATACAGGTTCTCTACTGCGCCCGTCTCAAATGCTGTGGCTCTCAAAATGCGATCCTGGGCCCACCGCAAGCCGCGCTCGGAGTCGGTGTCGGCGACCGATTGGATCCTCGCCGCAACTCTCGTCAGTGCGTCCTTGTCAACTGTGCATGTTGCCCAGTGGGAGAAAGGGCAGAGGGCGGTGTAAGCAAGGGTTGATTTAGCCATAGTTGCAATGTACCAACGCTTCTGTTGTTGCAGTTGGTGTACCGGGCGCATGCTGAAGCGGGCCACATGTCAGCGGTGACTGGTCCGTGCTGAGGAGATCCAATGCGGAATGAGGCCGCGCCCGTAAGCCGGTCGATCACCGTGCCCCGGGAACCTGCCGGCAGGTTCCCGGACGATTGCTGGCCTAGGCGATGTACGTAAGACCCGCACGATGATATGCACGGTGATGGGGGGGGGATTACTGCAACCGTGTTTGTTAGGACTGGAATGAAGATCGGTTATGCCCGCGTCTCGACAAACGACCAGGACCTGACCGCCCAACGAAACGCACTCCGTGCCTTGGGAGTTGAGGAGAAGCAGATCTTCGTCGATCAAGGACTGACGGGAGCTAACCGGGTACGCCCTGGGCTCCGTGAAGCTATGGCGGCGTGTCGGGCCGGAGATACGCTCGTGGTGACCAAGCTGGACCGTTTGGCACGTTCCCTTTCCGATGCCCGGGACATAGCCGATGGGCTGACGGCCAAAGGGGTGGTGCTAAGTCTCGGCGGCAGCATCCACGATCCGACTGATCCGGTCGGCCGGCTGCTGTTTAACGTCCTGGGGATAGTGGCCGAGTTTGAGGCGGATCTGATCCGGATGCGCACCCCCGAGGGCATGGCAGTCGCAAAAGCGAAGGGGCGACTGGGAGGCAAGCAACCAAAATTATCCAGGACGCAGCGGAAAACATCTTCTAACGCTGCACGATGCCGGTGAGCATACTCAGGCTGAACTGGGGGCCCGCGGTGCAGAAATTTCCCTGCGGCGCTCCTTCGTCGCTGATCTCCTCCGGGATTTTCCCTCCCCTTGCCCTGCGGGTAGACAGGCCTCCGTCGGCCACAGCTCCGCAAGCTTCGCCAGCAGCCAAAACAACGGGGGGAGAGGGGAAGCTGGCCGGTCACCAAAGCCGCGCCGCTATGGTCCGCGCCAGCACCCGTTTCTACCCGCTTGACAGACATAGAAGCGTCGGGGGAGAGGGGAAGCTGGCCACTCACCACGAGCGCCCCACCCACAGAATCCTCAGCAAAGGACGAGAGAATTTCCATGAACAACGAACTGCGCATCTCCAGCCCCGCCGACATTCTCGGTTTCATCCCGCGACCTCAACTATTAACGATTCTTCGGATAATACAGGCCGCCAGTAGACGCTACGTTTTTGGATCCCGGTCGCACGAGACAGGCCGATGGTCAGGGCAAGGCCGTGCAGTGACTTCAAACCAAACGCGCCCCCTTGGCCTTTACTTGACATAATGTACATTATCGGCGTTTAGCATGAAGCCGGTTGGGGCGGCCACTTAGCCCCAATCCTTGGCGCTTGGCAGTTTCACGCAAAATCGTCACTCCGGGATCCGTGAATTCCGAGAGCCGGATCGGCCTGTGGCAGCTTCAGGGGGTTCGGATCGGAATTGGATGCTCGTGCCTCCATTCCAACCCCGACGCGCGGCGCAGCCGAGTCATCAACTATTAGTTGACATAACTCACGATGTGGGATGTCCCCACAGACACCACATTCCACCCGGGCCACCTCAGGCAGCGCCTACGATCCGTCTACAGCACCTGCAGCCGGCCCAGCCGCAAACCGGCTGGGGCGGCTTCCATTACAAGATCTGGCGCAATTGGAGCCCGTCGCGGAAGATTGGCTCATGTCTGCCATCTGGATCGCCACGGTCACAATCAAGACCGCCCGACCGAGAGACGTCGCTCGGTTCTGGCGCGAACTACTCGGCTATCGGATCGCGCCCAACCACAGTGAATCGGTGAAGTTGGTCGGCGACGACGGGCCAACTCTCCTCATCCAGGCGTCCGATCGCCCCATCCAACAGGGCGCGATCCACCTGGACCTCCGCCCGGAGGATCAGTCAGCCTGTGTCAGGCGCGCCCTCAAGCTCGGAGCCACACATGCAGACATCGGGCAGTCCGGCGACGAGGGATGGGTTGTCCTGGCAGACCCCGGCGGAAACCTGTTTTGCATTCTCCAGTCCGAAGATCATTACAAACGCTCCCTGGCCAACAACCCTGGAACTCCATCACCCATCGATTGAGGGTGAGGCTTGGCGCACGAAATGGGCGCCAGCGTCCACCATCGTCGAGGCAATGGCGCGCTCACCGGCCGACCGATCGCCCATGAAGGCATCCGGCTCAGAATAGCGCCGCCCAACTAGGCGCCGACATAGGCGGCGAGGTGCTCGCCGGTGAGCGTGGAACGCGCGGCGACAAGGTCGGCAGGTGTTCCCTCGAAGACAATCCGGCCGCCGTCGTGCCCTGCGCCGGGACCCAGGTCGATGATCCAATCCGCGTGCGCCATGACCGCCTGGTGGTGTTCGATGACGATGACCGATTTACCTGAATCCACAAGGCGGTCGAGGAGGCCCAGCAGGTTCTCGACGTCGGCGAGGTGCAAGCCGGTTGTGGGCTCGTCCAGGACATAGACCTCGCCCTTCTCGGCCATCTGGGTGGCCAGCTTAAGCCGCTGGCGCTCCCCGCCCGAGAGCGTGGTGAGCGGCTGGCCGAGGCTGAGGTAGCCCAGGCCGACGTCGGCGAGTCGCTCAAGGATGGTTCGCGCGGCCGGCGTCTTGGCCTCGCCCTCGGCGAAGAAGCCAGCGGCCTCCGTAACGGACATAGCCAGCACCTCGGCGATGTTGCGGCCCCCGAGCGTGTACTCCAGCACGGAAGCCTGGAAGCGTCGGCCCTCGCACTCCTCACAGAGGGACTCGACGGTGGCCATCACGCCCAGTTCGGTGAAGATGACGCCGGCGCCGTTGCAGGTGGGGCAGGCGCCTTCGGAGTTCGAGCTGAACAGCGCCGGCTTGACGCCGTTGGCTTTGGCGAACGCCTTGCGGATGGGCTCAAGCAAGCCGGTGTAGGTGGCCGGGTTGCTGCGGCGGGACCCTCGGATTGCGCCCTGGTCGATCACCACCACGCCCTCCCGTTCGGCCACCGAACCGTGGATGAGCGAGCTCTTGCCCGAGCCGGCCACCCCGGTGACCACGATGAGCACACCCAGCGGAATGTCGACGTCGACCCCCTGCAGATTGTTCATCGAGGCGCCGCGGACCTCCAGCGCTCCGGTAGCCTTGCGGACCGAGTCCTTGAGGGACGCGCGGTCCCCCAGGTGGCGCCCGGTGATGGTTTCGCTCCCCCGCAGGCCCTCGACGCTGCCTTCGAAGCAGACCGTGCCGCCCGCGCTGCCGGCCCCGGGACCGAGGTCGACGATATGGTCAGCGATGGCAATGGTCTCCGGCTTGTGTTCCACCACGAGCACGGTGTTGCCCTTGTCGCGCAGTTGGAGCAGCAGCTGGTTCATCCGCTCGATGTCGTGCGGGTGCAGCCCTATGGTGGGCTCATCAAAGACGTAGGTGACGTCGGTGAGCGAGGAGCCAAGGTGCCGGATCATCTTGGTGCGCTGCGCCTCTCCCCCGGACAGTGTGCCGGCCGGCCGGTCCAGGCTGAGGTAGCCCAGGCCGATGTCTGAGAACGAGTCGAGCAGGTGCTGAAGCCCCTTGAGCAGGGGTGCCACGGAAGCGTCCTTGAGCTCACGGACCCACCCGGCGAGGTCGCTGATCTGCATCTGGCACAGCTCGGCGATGTTTTTGCCATGGATCCTGGAGGACAGGGCCTGCTGGGTCAGCCGGGTCCCCTCGCACTCCGGACAGGTCTGGAAAGTCACCGCGCGCTCCACAAACCGGCGCACATGCGGCTGCATCGCCTCGGGGTCCTTGGACAGCATCGTCTTCTGGATCTTCGGGATGATCCCCTCAAAGGTCAGGTTGACACCCTCCACCTTGATCTTGGTGGGCTCCGCGTACAGCATCGTGTCCAGCTGCTTCTTCGTGAATTTCGAGATCGGCTTGTCCATCGGCAGGCCAACACCCTCGAACAACCGCCCGTACCAGCCGTCCATCGAGTAGCCGGGAACAAGGAGAGCACCGTCGGTGAGCGACTTCCCGTCCTCGTACAGCGCTGTGAGGTCGATGTCATTGACGCTGCCCATTCCCTCACACCGCGGGCACATCCCGCCGAGGTAGACGGCCTGGTTGACGACGGCCTTCTCGACCCGTCCGCCTTTGTCCGTGGACATGACGCCGCTGGCCTTGCGGGTCGGAACGTTGAAGGAGAACGCCGTGGGCGGGCCGACGTATGGCGTGCCCAGCCGGCTGAAGAGGATTCGGAGCATGGCGTTCGCGTCAGTGGCGGTGCCCACCGTGGAACGGGGGTTCGCGCCCATCCGCTCCTGGTCAACGATGATCGCCGTCGTTAGTCCCTCAAGGAAGTCCACCTCGGGCCGGGCCAGCGAGGGCATAAAGCCCTGGACGAAGGCGCTGTATGTTTCATTGATCATGCGCTGCGACTCGGCAGCGATGGTGGCGAACACCAGGGAGCTCTTGCCCGAGCCCGAGACGCCGGTGAATACCGTCAGGCGCCGTTTCGGCAGCTCGACGGTGACGTCCTTGAGGTTGTTCTCCCGCGCGCCCTGCACGCGGATCAGATCGTGGCTGTCGGCAACGTGCTGCGCAGGCGGCTGCGTGTCTGTCCTCGTGGCGATGCTCATCGTGTCTCCATCTGTTAGTCGGACCCGCCTTCGCAGTCGGTGTCGCCTGGCTCGGTCCCATCAGCCTCGGTCCAATCAGCTTCGAGCAGCGAGCCTGATGTCTATGGCTGTCATTCTAGGTGCGGGTTCGTGAGCGGCGCTTCTCCATTCCTGACCAGTCTGGTCACCTCTCAGGTCAAACATAGGGGTCTGCCCAGTCCAAACCCCATCTGGCCGGCCCGGCCATTGTCTTATCAGCCCGGCTCGCCAAGAATGAACGAATGACGGTCTATGTGCGCTCACTGGAAACTGCCCTTCCGCCGACATTGCTGATCCAGACGGAAGCCAGGGATGTTTTCGCGGCGCAGCCAGGGCTCACCAGGTTGGGTTCCAGGCTCGTGAGCACATGTTTCGACTCCGCTGCCATCGATACGCGCTATACGGCAGTCGAGGAATTGACCATGGATTCCCGGGCGGATAATCCCCAGTTCTTCGACCCGGCCACAGGGCTCCTCCTGAATCCCAGCACCAAGGTCCGCAACGACATTTTTGGACGCGAGGCCACCAAGCTCTTTGTCAACGCGGCGCAGGCAGCCGTGGATGCCTGTCCCGATCTGGACTTACGCGACATAACTCATCTGATCACGGTGTCCTGCACCGGCTTCTTCAACCCCGGCCCTGACTACAAAATTGTCCGTGCCCTGGGGCTGGATCCGGCAGTCCAGCGTTACCATCTGGGCTTTATGGGGTGCTATGCCGCCTTTCCAGCCCTGCGCGCCGCCAAGTCCTTCTGCGAGGCCGATCCGCAGGCCGTCGTCCTGGTGGTCTGCGCCGAACTCTGCTCGCTGCACGTCCGCACCTCCAACGATCCGGACACCATCATGGGGTCGGCACTGTTCGCGGACGGCGCTGCCGCCGCCGTCGTTACGGCACGGGAGACGCCGGAAGCGCTGCTGCAGCTTGACTGTTTTGAAACCGTGCTGACGCCCGTCGGTGAGGAATCGATGGCCTGGAACATCGGCGACCACGGGTTTGAAATGGTGCTCGGAAACTATGTCCCCCACATCATCGACGACCACATCGTGGGGGCGCTGGAGCCGCTCCTGGCCCGTGACCCCTCCGTGCAAGGCCGCCCCTACAGCGATATTCGGCACTGGGCCATCCATCCAGGCGGACGAAGCATCCTGGACAAGGTCCAGTCGCGGCTCGAGCTCACAGACCAGCAGCTCGTACCGGCCCGCGAGACCCTTCGGAACTACGGAAACATGAGCAGCGCCACCGTCCTGTTTGTCCTCAAGCACATTCTGGAACAGGCCCCGGAGGACGGCGCCGAGCGCATCTGCTCCATGGCCTTCGGACCCGGACTCACCGTGGAGACCGGCCTTTTCACAAAGCTCCGCCAGGCTACGGGTGGTAAGCCTCAAGTGTCGGAACCTGACCAGGAGCGGGCTGAAGGGCAGCCGACGGCGGAATCGTCGCTGGCCTGAGGCGCGGTGTTGCTGATGCGGCGGCGCGCCTCCGACGCCGTGGAAACGATGGACCTGCCGGACTGCGACCCCGTCCGGCTGGAAAGGACCTACCGGCAGTTCGCCGTGGTGAACAGGGCCCTTTCCGGCTGGCGCCGGCTTTACGCCATTGAACTGCGCCCCCTGCTGTCCGCGGAATCTACCACGTCGGTCCTGGACATCGGCTCCGGAGGAGGCGACCTTGCAGTCACGCTGGCTGGCTGGGCCGCCCGGGACAAGGTGAAGCTTCATGTCACCGGGATCGATCCGGACAGCCGGGCCCACACGTTCGCGGGCCGAAGGCCCCACATTGCCGGCGTCGAATTCCGGCAGGCACACAGCTCGACCCTGTTGAGGGAAGGCCGACGCTACGACGTCGTGATTTCAAACCACGTCCTCCACCACCTGCAGCCGGAGGAGCTTCAGCAGCTCCTCGCCGATTCCCGGGCGCTGGCGCGCCGGAAAGCCCTGCACAATGACCTCCGCCGCAGCCCGGCAGCCTACGCCCTGTTCTTCGTCGCCGCACTTCCATTCAGGGGATCCTTCATCAGGGCTGACGGCCTGACATCCATCCGGCGCAGCTACACTCCGGCTGAACTAGCTGAGCTCGCTCCGGCTGGGTGGCATTCGGAGCCCCGCTCCCCCTTCCACCAGTTGCTGGCCCTCCGCAAGGACCGTCCGGATGACTGATGTGCTCATCGTGGGGGGCGGCCCGGTAGGCCTGTTCCTGGCGGCGCTGCTACTGCAGGAGGGAGTACGCGTACGCGTCCTGGAGCAGCGGCTTCAGCGGGACCGGCATTCGCGCGCCATCGGCATCCACCCGCCGGCGCTCACAGCACTGGACCGCGTAGGCGTGGCCTCCACTTTGGTCAGCGAGGGCATAGCCATCCGGCGGGGCATCGCTGTGAGCGGTGGAAAGACAGTGGGTTCCCTGTCGTTCGCGGAGGTTTCCGAGCGGTTTCCGTTTGTCCTGGCGCTTCCACAGTTCCGCACCGAGGAAATTCTGGAGCTGCGCGTCCGCGAGCTTGACCCCGCCGCCCTGGTGAGGGGGGCGCGGGTAACAGGGATAAAGGACGACGGCGGCAAGGTCACCGTGGAGGCCGACGCCGCGTATCTCCCCTGCCAACACTCCGCCGCCCTGGTGGTGGCGGCGGATGGCTCCCGGTCTCTGATGCGGAGCCTCGTGGGTATCCCTGTCCGGAGCAAAACCTACCCCGACCACTACGTCATGGGTGATTATGCCGCCGCAGGAAGCTTCGGACAGGACGCGGTGCTGTTCCTTGAGGAAGGCGGGATCGTCGAGTCCTTTCCGCTGCCAGGTGGGCTGCGGCGCTGGGTGGTCCGGGTCGGCGAACCGATGGCTGCCCTCAGTGCCACCGGTCTCGCTGCCCTGGTGCGGCGGCGCACCGGAGTCCTTCCGGAGGCCGCGACCAACTCGATGCTCAGCAGCTTCAGTGTCCGGTCAAGCATCGCCGGCAGGCTCGTGACAGGCAGGATAGCGCTGATCGGAGACGCAGCCCACGAAATCAGCCCTATCGGGGGCCAGGGCATGAACCTGGGCTGGCTGGACGCCGAGGAGCTGGCGCCGATTATCTGCGCGGCCCTGGAGGGGACACACGTTGGGCGCCGTCTACAGGATTTCGAGCTCCGGCGCCGGCGGGCAGCGGATGTAGCGAGATGGCAGTCCGAGGTCAACATGATGCTGGGCCGGCCGTTGCCCGGGGCCGTCCTGGGTTTGCGGAATTCCGCCATCGGGGCGGTTGCGGCAATCCCGGCCGTAAACAGGCTGGTGGCCAGGCGGTTCACCATGCAATGACGTGCACCTCAGGCTGGCTGGGCCGGTCAGGCGCCCGTGAAATAGCAATCGTAGCTGTCCTGGCTGACGATCCGGCCGTCCCGGACCTCAAACACCGAGGAGGTCCGGGCGCGGATCGTCTCGCCCGCGTCCCAATATTTCAGGTTCATCATTGATGTAGCGGACCAGTCCGCTTCGACCACGACGCGGCCGGCTTCACACGTTGTGCGCCGGATTTCAAATTTCTGGTCGGCGACCACCTGCGCGCTTTGGTCCGCGCCTGCAAGCATTTGTTCGAGGGTGCGGGTGGAGCCTTCCGGGGCCAGCAGGTGCGGAGCTTCGACCAGGATGAAATCCTCGGAGAGGAATGGCCTGATGCCGTCGGCGCCTCCTCCCGCTTCCAGGGTCCGGACAAAGTCCAGCACTCGGTCAAGGGGCGTCTTTCCGGGTAGTTCCATTTCAGCATTCAGTTCAGCCATGGCATCGAGACTAGCGGAAGGCTGCGGCCGCCGCCGGTCTTCCGCGGCTAGGCTTTCCCCATGACCCCAGCCTCCCCGCCTACGCCCTTCAGCACGGCGCAGATCCAGGAAGCCGTGCAGGAACTCCTCTCGGCCGAAACGCTGCCGCCGATAGTCCAAGCCGGCCATCCTGTGCTCCGACAGCACGCCGTTGCCTTTAACGGCCAGATCAGGGCCGACGAACTGGAGCAGCTCATTAACCTCATGAGGCGCGTCATGCATGAAGCCCCGGGCGTCGGGCTGGCCGCACCGCAACTGGGCGTTCCCCTGCAGCTTGCGGTGCTGGAGGACCAGTTCGACGTCGATCCGGAGGCGGCTGTGGTGCGCAACCGCACGCCGCTGGACTTCCTGCCGATCCTCAATCCCCGTTACCGCCCCCTTGGAACCGACAATGCCGCATTTTTTGAAGGCTGCCTTTCGCTGAGCGGACTGCAGGCAGTGGTGGTCCGCCATGAGCAGGTGCTGCTCGAGTTCGAAACTCCCGGCGGCGCACCGGCGGAACGTGAGTTCCGTGGCTGGCAGGCCCGGATCGTGCAGCACGAGACCGATCACCTGCACGGCATCCTCTATGTTGACCGCGCCGAGCTCAGGTCACTCAGCAGCAACGCCGAGTACGCAGCGCGCTGGGCGGAGCCGGGCATCGGCAAGGCGCGTGCTGCCTTGGACTTCCTGCCTGAACGCCCCTGAGCCACTGAACCCTGAGCCACTGAACGCCCCTGACCCGTCGTCCGGCCAGGCGTATCTACCAGCCAGGCTGTGCGGGGTTGGCAGCCGTTGGCAGGAAGCGGGACCACCAACGCAGGATGTGCTCGAATCTTTGACGGCGGTGGTGCGGCGTCCCGGACCGCGACAGTTCATGGTCCTCACCAGGAAAAACCAGCAGCGCGGTCTCCACCCCGCGCCGCTTCAAGGCTGTGAAATAGCGCTGGCCCTGCTCGAGCGGACACCGCAGGTCATCTTCGCTGTGGATGACCAGGGTGGGGGTCTGCACAATATCTACGCGTCCCATGGGACTCTGGGCAGCCATCTCCGAAGGTGAGGCACCCATGTATTCGATGCCGAAATACCATCCGATGTCGGCGGAACCTTCAAAGCTGACGGGGTCCAAAAACCCGCGCTCCACAATTGCAGCTTTAAACCGATGATCCTGGGATATTGCCCACGCAGTAAGGTATCCACCATAGGATCCACCCATGATGCCCAGCCGTCCGGCATCCAGCACCGGAAATCTCTCCAGGGCGCCCTCAAGGAACGCCAGCACATCCTGCAGGTCAACTGTTCCCATCCTGCCTTTGATAGACAGTCCGTGCTCCCGGCCGTAGCCCGCGGAGCCTCGGGGATTGCACATCAGAACCGCGTACCCGGCCTCGGCGTAAACCTGCGCTTCCTCAAAGAATGCTGCCGTGTATTGGGCGAAAGGCCCGCCGTGGATGTTCAACAGCACTGGATGCGGGCCTTTGCCGGCAGGCTTGACTATCCAGCCATGGACCGGGTAGCCGTCCCCCGACTCAAAGGTCACGTCCTGTGGAACCACTATTTCCCCCTGGGTCCGGAGTGGGGCCGAAAAGTCGGTGAGGAGCCGCAGCTGCCCGTCGTCGAGCACTGCGAGGTCTCCCGCTGTGGACGGATCGCTGAGGGCAATCAGCATCGAACCGCCGGCCCACGCTGCGCCCGTCACCGCCCGCTCGCCATGTACCAGGAGGGCATGGTCTCCGGTCGCACCCAGCATGAGGAGCTCCACCGTGCCCTGGGCATTGTTGAGGACCAAAGCCCCGTCGGGGCCGCGAAGCTCAATCCGGCCACCAGGGCAAGCAACGTCCATCATTTCCGGATCCGTCAACGCAGCCGCTTCGCCGCCTTCCGCCGGCATGCAATACAGGACGGAGTTGCGGGCGACGAAGTCCGTACCCGAATCTCCCAGCTCCCTCGCTATGAAGAAGAGCCACTTGCCGTCTTTGGACTGCCGGACGTGCTGGATCTGCCGCAGGGCATCACCGGACGGCATCACCGGCCGGGGTTCCCCTCCATCGGCCGGAACCCGGTAGATGGTCGTCGACAGGTCCGGGTCATTCCCGGGCGGGGCCGCCACGAAAAAGACGGCGGCACCATCGGAGCTGAAGCCCGCACTATTGTGGTCGGCCTCGAGTGACGTCAAGTGAAGGGCTGGGGGCACAGGGCCGAAGGAGTCCTTTCCACGGTCCGGAGCGGCCGGACCTTCAGGAGTCCCGCCATGCGGGCCCTCCTCAGATCGACCCCTGGAAAGTACCGGGGGTTCGCCACCAGGCTCGGGAACATCCAGGATGAAGAGCTGCGCGGGCTTGTCCCTCGTGTAGCCCACCCCGTTCAACCTGTACTGAAAGGTGGTAATCAGTCGCGGGTCCTCCGACTCCCGGCCGGCGCCTTCGCTCCTGCCGTAGCGGCCCCCCGCCGGCTCGCGCGAAGTGAAGACGATCCGGCGGGAGCCGGGAGACCAGGCAAAAGACTCGACGCCGAGCAGCCTGTCGGTGAGCCGCTGCGGTTCCCCTCCCCCAGCCTCCACCAGATAAAGCTGTGGCTTTGCGGACGGTCCCGCTATCCGGAGGAAGGCCAGTACACTCCCGTCCGGTGAGAACGCCGGAGAGGTATCCCGGAAACCCCTCGTGATCCGGCGGGGAGGTTTTTGCGGGTCCAGCGGGACAGTCCACAACTGGCCGACATAGGAGTCCGTGCCGAAATCCGGCCTGGTTACCGAGATAACAGCCCTGCTGCCGTCCGGGTGTACAGCCGGAGCGGAGACGGAATTCAACAGCGGGAGGTGTTCGGGTTTCACCCTGTGAGCCTAACGTGCGCTTTTCTCCCGGGAAGCTACTCGGCACGCAGTTCGGCCTCCATTTCATCATGCGCCAGCGCGACCGCCCTAAGATGGAGCGTATGCCCTCCGCCCCTTTCCTCCCGCTGCTGTGCCCGATCTGCCGGGCTCCGCTCGACTTCGGGGACGCCGTATTGGCAGCCGGAAGGCCGGCCCTGGTGTGCGGGTCCCGGCACAGCTTCGATGCAGCCAAGCAAGGCTATTTCAATCTGCTCGTCGGGAAGGGCACCGTCTTCGAGGCCGACACGTCCGAGATGGTGGCGCCCCGGTTCGCCTTTCTCGAGAGCGGTCATTACCGCCCGCTGGCGGAAGCCGTTGCTGCCGCCGTCGCTCCCGTTCTGTCCGGCGGCAACCGCACCATCCTGGATTCGGGAACCGGGACAGGCCACTACCTCAGGGTGCTCCTGGACACCGTGGGCGCTGCCGCTGCCGGCGTCACCGCCGTCGGGCTGGACATCTCAAAATTCGCCCTTCGGCGGGCAGCGCGCCTCAACCCGGATGCAGTCAACCTTGCCTGTGACGTGTGGCAGCCGCTTCCGGTGGCAGACGCCGCGGTCGACGTCGTCACCGTGATTTTTGCTCCCCGCAACGCGGCGGAATTCGCGAGGGTCCTCCGGCCGGGCGGCCGACTGGTGGTTGTCACTCCCAGGGCAGGCCACCTGGCCTCCCTCGCCAGGCAGACCGGCATGCTGGGGATCGGGGCGGACAAAGACGACAGGCTGGCGGATTCGATGTCAGCTCATTTCGTGGTCGAGTCCGCCGATAACCTGGATATCCCCTTGGTGCTGACTCTCGGCGAGGCAGCGGATCTGGCCTTCATGGGACCGGCGGGACATCATGTGGACCGTGCAGCCATCGTCGGGAAGCTGGAGGGCCTGGCCCCGGTCATCGAGGTGGAAGCCCGGTTCAGGATTACCGTCTTCCGGCTGGCAGGTCCGGCAGGGTAACGACTTGGCCACTATCCGGGAGTGGCACCTCGCTTTGTGCCGCCGTCACAGCCTGCGGACTAGGATGGAGGGACAGTTACCGGAGGACCCGCCGCCGCGGCAGGCAGGCCCTCCGGAGGGCGAAGGGGGACGGAATGTTTGAATGGCTGGGCGGGAACTGGTGGGCATTGTGGCTCACAGTCTTCCTCGCTTTCGCAGTGATCGAAATGATCACCCTCGACCTCTTCTTCATCATGCTCGGCGGGGGAACCCTGGCCGCCCTTGTGGCGGATTTTGCAGGCGCGGACCTCTGGCTGCAGATCATCGTCTTCTGCGTGGTGTCGCTGCTGATGATTGCATTTGTCCGTCCGGTTGCCCTCAGTCACCTGAAAAAGGGACCGTCGGAGCAACGCACCAATGTGGACCGGCTCATCGGCGAACAGGCCCTGGTGATGGAAGCCGTCAGCTCAACGGGCGGTCTCGTGAAGATCGGCGGCGACGTCTGGAGCGCACGCTCCGCAAGCGGAGCCCTGGCCGCCGGCCAAAAAGTAGTGGTCTCCGCAATCGACGGAGCGACGGCTGTCGTCTCCGCCCCGCCGGAAACCGCTGACCCGGCATAGATACAGCTTCACTAACAACTGGGGAATAAGGAGATGTATGGATAACGCTGGAGGTGCCGCTGTGGCCATTGTGCTGGTGGTCCTGATTGTGTTCGTGATTATTGTTCTGGTCCGCTCGGTGCGCATCATTCCCCAAGCGAGGGCGGGAGTTGTTGAGCGGCTGGGCAAGTACCAGAGGACGCTTAATCCCGGCCTGACCATCCTGATCCCTTTCGTGGACCGGCTCCTGCCGCTCCTGGATCTGCGCGAGCAGGTAGTGTCCTTTCCTCCGCAGCCGGTCATCACCGAAGACAACCTTGTGGTGTCGATCGATACGGTCGTCTATTTCCAGGTCACGGATCCGCGTGCGGCGACGTACGAGATAGCCAACTACATCCAGGCCGTGGAACAGCTGACAACCACCACGCTGCGTAACGTTGTGGGCGGACTGAACCTGGAAGAGGCATTGACGTCACGTGACCAGATCAACGGACAGCTGCGGGGTGTGCTCGACGAGGCCACCGGCCGATGGGGCATCCGTGTCTCACGGGTGGAACTGAAGGCAATCGATCCACCGCACTCCATCCAGGATTCCATGGAAAAGCAGATGCGGGCCGAACGTGACCGCCGTGCGGCAATCCTCACCGCGGAAGGAACGAAGCAGTCAGCCATCCTGACTGCCGAGGGCCAGCGCCAGGCCTCGATCCTGGCCGCCGAGGGTGATGCCAAGGCGGCCATCCTGCGCGCCGACGGTGAGGCCCAGGCCATTCAAAAGGTCTTCGACGCCATCCACAAGGGAAATCCAGACCAAAAGCTGCTGGCCTACCAGTATCTGCAGACGCTTCCCAAAATTGCCGAGGGGTCATCCAACAAGCTGTGGATCATCCCCAGCGAGGTTGGCGAAGCCCTTAAGGGCATAGGCAACGCCCTGGGCGGCACCAATCCTGATCCGGGTAGTGCCGGCGGATTGTTCGACGACGAAACGGTCAAACAGCCGTAATCCGGACAGTCGGATACGACAATCGGTTGTGGCTGGTTGGGAGGGGGCTTCACTTGATGAAGACCCCTCCCGCTGTTTTGTGAGCACTTCGCGTGTATTTCGCCGCCCGGCTGAGGCGTGAGAATTTTGTCCCTCCAGTGGGCACCCGTATAATGGGATATTTGTCCGGCGGGAGCAGATCCGCTGGAACAAGAAAGCTTCGCAATGCGTTGAATCTTATGATGCAGCACAGTGCACACAGTAGTCCGGCGGCGTTTGGTCGCCGCCGGCTAGCGTGGAGCCTAGCTCCGCGAACCGACCAGAGGGAGAAAACATGAGCGATCGCAGCCTGCGGGGTATGCGCCTTGGCGCGCAGAGCATGGAGACCGAGTCCGGCGTTGAGCCAGCTCCGCGTCAGCGTGTCGAATACAGGTGCGAGGACGGCGAGCAGGTCTTTGTTACCTTCTCCTCGGAAGCGGAGATTCCGCCGGTGTGGGTCTCCAAGACCGGCAAGGAAGCGCTCCTGGTCGACGGCGAACGCCCGGATACCAGCAACGAAAAGGCTGTCCGCACCCACTGGGATATGCTGCTGGAACGGCGCTCCCTCCCGGAGCTGGAGCAGATCCTCGAGGACCGTCTGACCATCCTGCGTGAACGCCGTGGCGAACGGCGCAGCGCCTAGTCCCAATGGCGCAGTCCCGTTAGCTGACGCTTCACCAACCGCAAAGGGCCGCCCCGCACCATAGACATGGTGCGGGGCGGCCCTTTGCCGTCCGGCTGGTGCGGGACGGCAAAAGCTCGTTCTACCGCTAATTACGCCTCGGTGGAAGGCTTCTTGCCCGTCAGCTTGTTCCAGCGGGCTGCCAGACCCCACCTGGTGACATTGATCATGGCCTCGACAACAATGTTGCCGCTCATTTTGGATGCGCCGAGCTCGCGCTCCACGAAGGTGATGGGACGCTCCTCGATCCTGAGCCCCATTTTTGCGACGCGCCAGGCCAAGTCAACCTGAAAGCCGTAGCCCACCGAGTCCACCTGGTCGAGGTTCAGCTTCTCAAGTGTCGTCCTGCGGAAAGCCCTGTATCCGCCGGTCACGTCCTTGATCTTGAGGCCCAGCATGATACGCGAGTAGGTACTGCCGATCCGGGAGATCGCCTGGCGGTACAGGGGCCAGTTCACCACGCTGCCTCCGGCCACCCACCGGGAGCCCATGGCCAGGTCGGCACCCTGCTCCACGGCGTCCAGCAACTGGGGAAGCTGCTCGGGCTGGTGCGACCCGTCAGCGTCCATTTCCACCAGGACGTCATACCCCTCGTCGAGTCCCCAGCGGAAACCGGCGATGTAGGCGGCGCCCAGGCCCTCCTTGCCTTGGCGATGCAGTACGTGGACCTGGGCGTCTTCGGCAGCGAAGCGGTCAGCCAGCTGTCCGGTTCCGTCCGGGCTGTTGTCGTCCACCACCAGCACATCCGAAGCCGGCACCGCTGCCCGCAGGCGTTGGAGGGTCTTGGGCAGCGATTCCAGCTCGTTGTAAGTAGGAATGATGGTAAGGACGCGCACTGGGAGCCTTTCCTGGGTGGGAGCGGTCGGGGCGACTGATGGACAGCGGGTTGGCTGGCTGGCAGGCGCAACTACCCATTATAGGGTGACGCCCTGCGGAGCATCGTCAGGCGCGTAGTGCTGGACTGGCAAAAAGCTCCACGCCGTCCCGCACCGTCTGCAGGCAGACCGGGTCTTTGCCGGTATCCAGGGCTGGCAGCAACGGTGTGCGGGCCCGCGGATCCGTGCTCCAGGACTGCACGCGGCCATCCGCCACCTGAACCATCAGTTCCTCCACGTCCCACACCGCGAAAGTGGCAGGAGCACCGGGGACGAGCTGTCCAGCCATCGGGTTATGGTACTTCGCGGCGCGCCAGCCTGCGCGAGTGTGTCCGAGGAATGCGGCCCTCGCCGAGATCCGTTGCTCATGGTTGTTGTGTTCGAGGCAGGCCCGGACACTCGACCAGGGCCGCAGTGGAGTCACCGGGCTGTCGCTGCCGAAACAGATGGGAACTCCTGCGGAGTAGAAGGATGCGAAAGGATTCATTGCACCGCTGCGGCTGCCAAGGCGCTGCTCATAGAGCCCGCTGGGAGCACCCCAGGCTGCGTCGAATCCGGGCTGCGCACTGACTGTAACCGAGTACTGTGCGAGGCGTTCGACGGCACTGGTATCGGCGATTTCGACGTGTTCAAACCGGTGGCCGGCAGCACGGATCCGCTGTTCACCCACGTCAGCGGCGGCGCGGTCGAGCGCTTCCAGTGCCGCATCGAGGCCGGCGTCGCCGATTACATGGAAGCCGCCCTGGATGCCCAGCACCGAGCAGGCCGCCAGATGGGCCGCAGCCTCGTCCACCGAAAGGTACAGGCTGCCCCGTTCCCCCGGTGCATCACTGTAGTCGGACCGGAGTGCCGCCGTCCGGGAGCCAATGGAGCCGTCGATGTTCAAGTCGCCCCCAAGGCCCTGAACGGTGACGCCAAGTTCGTCCAGCACGGTCCGGGCGTGCTGCTCGGTGTTGGCCAAAGATCCCCAGTATGCAAGGACCTCCGGGACGGCTCCTTGGTCCTGCCTGCTGTTCCAGGAATCGGCCAGGCGGAGATCGGCAAGCCCTCCGATGTGAGGACCGGCCATCTCCACCACGGCAACGTAACCGTTCTCCGCGGCGTTCCCCAGAGCGTTCTTTTGGTACATCCGCAGGGCGTCGTCGGGAAGGCGCCGTGTGGACTGGCGTGCAGCAGTGTGGGCGGCTCGCTTGACCTGGCTCCCGGCGGCGAAGCCATCCAGGCCGGCAAGGCCCGCAGTGGCTGCAAGCGAGGAGGACACCAGGGCCGAATGAACGTCCACCCTGGACAAGTAAACATGCCTGCCACCCGCCGCACGCTCGAGCTCCTCGGCGCTTGGCAGGGCAGGATTTTCCCAGGTGGACTCATCCCAGCCGTGCCCCAACACAGGTCCTTCGGACGTTGACGACGCCACTGCATCCAACAGTTGCCCGGCGGAGCGCACCTCTCCCAGCTGCAGGGAGCCCAGCGCAATGCCGGTTTCGGTGAGGTGCAGGTGGGAGTCGACGAATCCCGGCGCCACCAGAGCGCCTCGAAGATCGATGATCTCCATGGAATCGTCAGCGATGGACGATGCCGCCTGCTCCGAGCCCACCCACGCAACAGTGTCGCCGTCGACGAGCATGGCGGTGGCGAACGGGTCCGCGGCGGTGTACACAGAACCGTTGCGGTAGAGCACCACATTCCGCTTGTCCGGGGACGGATTGGACGAACGTGCATGGGTCATGGCGGGCAAAACTCCTCAGCGAAGGTGGGGCTCGGCAGCCTGCGGCTACCTGCCCCGAGGGACGGGCGAACAGGACAGGGCGTACAGGACGGGGAACAGGAAGGGCGAATCAAAGGACTGACGAGTATGCCACCACGCCCCGCCGGACCAGTGAGATGGCTTCGGAGCATAGCCTGGCGAGGCGAGGCTCCAGCCCCGGAATCTTGGCCAGCTGGTCGAGGAGGTCAATGACCTGTTTTACCCACCGGACGAAGTCACCGGCGGCAAGGTCAGTCCCGCTCAGCACTTCCTGTAAGTGCCTGCCGCGGGCCCATTTGTACATGGGCCAGACCAGTCCGAGCTCGGGTTCGCCGGTCAGCGGAAGCTTGTTCTGCTCCTCCACATCCTCCAGCGCGGACCACTCCCGGATCACCACGTCCACTGACGATTCAAGGGAAATGCTGGGCATCCTGGGCCGAAGCCCACGGTCCTCACGTTTGGCCTGGTACACCAGGATACTTGCCAGTGAGGCCACTTCGACGGCGTCCAGGTCATCGAAGGCGCCAAGCCGGAGCGACTGCGAAATTAGCAGGTCCTTCTCGCCGTAAATGCGCCGCAGCCTCTGGCCGTCGGGGCTGATGGCCAGCCGCCCGTCCGCCGCGGGCTCCAGATAGCCGTAAGTGGAGAGGACATCGCAGACGCGGTCGAAGGTCTTGGCGATGGTGTTGGTCCGCCCTTGAATCTGGCGTACCAAAGCGTCGGTTTCCCTTCGCAGCTTCCACCAGCGCTCGGACCACCGGGCATGATCCTCACGCTCACTGCAGCCGTGACAGGGGTGCGCCCGGAGCGCGCGGCGCAGTTCGGCGATCCGCTTTTCCTGGTTGGGCAGGGCAGCTGCCAAACCAAAGTCGTTGTTGCGGCTGCTGGTGGGCGCAGGCGGACGGTTCTCCCGGAGGGCGTTTCTGGCAGAAGACGCAAGGTCGCGGCGCGATTTGGGGACCTTCGCGTTGAAGGATTTGGGGATCCGGATACGAGTGAGGGGCGCTATGGGCCCTTCAAGGTCGTCCGTGCCGATCCTGCGGAGTTGGTTGTCCAGCGTCAGGACTGCCGGCCGCGGCTCACGGCTGCTGTGGTCTGAGCTCAGCACAATGGCAGGGCCCGGGGCCCGGCCGCCGGGTACATCCACTACGTCGCCTGGAAGCAGCCGCGCGAGGGAGTCGTCGCTGAGGGACTTCCGTGCCCGGGACTTCGTGCGCGACGTGACGTTCTCGGCGTCGGACAGTTCTCTGCGCAACCGGGCATACTCGGTGAAGTCGCCAAGGTGGCATGTCATGGACTTCGCATAACCCACCAGCGATTCCTCCCGGCTGCGGACCTGCTTGGCGAGGCCGACCACGGAACGGTCCGCCTGGAACTGGGCAAAGGAGGATTCGAGGATCTCCCGGGCGCGTGCCCGGCCGAATTGCGCCAGCAGGTTGATGCTCATGTTGTAGGTGGGCTGGAAGCTGGAATTCAACGGATAGGTCCGCCTCGAAGCCAGGCCCGCTACCGCTGCCGGATCAGTGCCCGGCTGCCAGAGCACCACGGCATGGCCTTCGACGTCGATCCCCCGGCGGCCGGCCCGGCCGGTCAGTTGTGTGTACTCCCCTGCCGTGATGTCTACATGGGCTTCACCGTTGAATTTATCCAGCTTTTCCAGGACGACGGAACGGGCCGGCATGTTGACCCCAAGGGCCAGGGTTTCGGTGGCGAAAACGGCCTTGACCAAACCTTCGACAAAGAGTTTCTCTACCACTTCCTTGAATGTTGGAAGCATGCCCGCATGGTGGGCCGCGAAGCCCCGCAGCAGGCCATCCCGCCAGGTCCAGAACCCCAGGACGTCCAGGTCATCCGAGGGAATGTCCTGCCCGGCCTCGTCAACACGCAGCGCGATAATGCGCTGTTCCTTCTCCGTGGTCAGCCACAAGCCGGATGATACGCACTGCGCCACCGCGGCATCGCAACCCGCCCGGGAGAAGATGAAGGTAATCGCCGGCAGCAGATCCTGCCGGTCCAGGCTTGCGATCACCTGGGGACGGCTGGCCCTCCGCACGCCGACAGGCTGGGCCCCCTGCGCCGGCCTGTCATCGCCACGCTGGCGGTGCTGGCGGCGCTGGCTGCGTCCCCCGTGACCGAAGCGTCCGCGGAAGCTCTGCTGGCTTTCGCTCCGCGCCATCACCAGCAGGTCCGGGTTCACCTCAAACGCGCGTCGAGCGGAGCTGTCCCTTGCCGAGTCCTCGCGGACCGGCATGGCGGCAGGCAAGACATCGCCTGCCTCTGCCGGCGGCGCGATTTCGTCGAAGGTGGTTTCGCCCGCGAACAAGTCAACGATCTCCCGGCCCACCATGACGTGCTGCCACAACGGCACGGGCCGGTGCTCGGACACGATAATGTCCGTGTCGCCGCGTACCGTGTCCAGCCAGGCCCCGAACTCCTCGGCGTTGGACACGGTGGCACTCAGGGAGGCCACCTGGACCTCACTGGGAAGGTGGATGATGACTTCCTCCCAGACCGCGCCCCGGAAGCGGTCCGCGAGGTAGTGGACCTCATCCATCACCACGAAGCCAAGGTCATCCAACGTATCGGAATCTGCATACAGCATATTCCGGAGCACTTCCGTGGTCATCACCACTACCGGGGCGTCGCCGTTGATGCTCGTGTCACCGGTGAGTAGTCCTACATTTGCCGACCCGTACTTATCGGAGAGCTCGGTAAACTTCTGGTTGCTCAACGCCTTGATGGGCGTGGTGTAGAACGCTTTGAGGTTCCGCTCCAACGCGAGATAGATGGCGAACTCGCCAACGATTGTCTTGCCGGCGCCGGTGGGGGCAGCAACAAGGACTCCCCTGCCCGCCTGGAGGGAAAGGCAGGCCTGGCGCTGGAAGTCGTCGAGCTCAAAGTCCAGGGTGCGGGCAAAGCCGCCCAGGTACGTGCCTGCCTCGGCTGTGCGCTCCGCGCTGGCCCGGTAACTTTCAGCAGGCGACAACGGTTCTGGATTGGTGGGGCCGGCAGAGAATGGCCCCGAAGAGAGCGGCCCGGAAATAGAGGACATAGACCAAGCCTAGTGCGCCGTGGGCTAGAGGTTCTTCAGTTCGCTGCCCGGCGTCGCGACGTCCGCGGTGGCCTCCGTCTCGGCGGCTTGTTTGGCCACCCGCCGATCACGCCGATTGTCATTGAAGATACAGAGCGCGATGGCCGCGAAGAACAGAATCAACAGCGGCGCAGCAAGCAGGAACATGGACAACGCGTCCGTTCCCGGTGCGGCCAGCGCCGCCAGGACAAAGACCAGGAAAACGATAATCCGCCAGGCTTTGAGGATAGTCCGGCCCCTCACCACGCCAGCCATGTTGACGCCGACCAGTATCACGGGGACCAGGAACGAGATCCCGAGGATGAGCAACATTTGGGTGGCGAACGTCAGATAGTCCGTTGCCGAGATGTTGTTGGCCCCGGTCGACGGCGTGAATTGGAGCAGCGCCCGGACCACTGTGGGGAACACCAACCAAGCCACATACACACCGGCCAGGAACAGGGGCACCGCGGCCGCCATAAAGCCGAGCGTGTAGCCGCGTTCTTTCTTCGTCAGTCCCGGGGTAATAAAGGCCCAGACCTGGTAAATCCAGACAGGGCTGGAAATGACCAGCCCTATTTGGATGGCGATCTGGATTTTGAACGCAAACGGATCCGCAATGGTCGCAAAGTTCAGGACGGCGGTGCGCCCGGTCTCATGGGCAATCGAAATCAGGGGCGCTGAAAGGTTGGTGACTACCGGGTCGTAAAGGAACCAGCCGGCCACGCCAGCAACAAGTACCGCGATTGCCGATTTGATCAGCCGGTTCTTAAGCTCCTTGAGATGGTCCCAAAGAGCCATCCGGCCCTCGGGGTTGGATTTACGGCCCCTCGTCAGTGCCACCGTTTGTTAGACGCGGTTCGACGGCGGAACGTCAGTACCGTCTGTCGACTCACCGGGCTTGGCCTGGGGGTGGTTGACGACCCTGCCTTCCACCGGCCCGGTTGCATCGGTGGATTCGGTCTTGCCGTCGTTCTTCATTTCCTTGACCTCGGACTTAATGATCCGCATGGACTGGCCAAGGCTGCGCGCCATGGCAGGCAGCTTCGGCGCAGCAAAGAGCAACAGAGCCACGACGATGATGATTACGATTGGCCACGGGCCATCAAAGAGTCTTCCCACGGGAGTTCCTTTCCTCTGAATACATCCTACTTCTAAGTGAAGTCCAGATCGCCAAGCGACTGCGGTTGGCCCCTGTCGGTCCTGCGCTGGACCCGCCGTTGGCGTCGGTCTTCCCGGCGGGATGACTTGGATGTGTGGTAATCATGACGCATCCGGGCGGGCGAGGCAAAAATGGCGGAACCGGGCTGCTCCGCACCAGCTCCAAGAGCAGCATCTGCCTCAGGCAAAGCCGGAGCCAGGTGGCCCAGTTTCTCTCCCGCGGCGCCCAGGTCCTTGACCGTTGCCATGAACTGCCGGAAAAGCCGGATGCCCAAGAGGACATAAAACAGCAGGGACAGTGCTACAAGCGCTATCCAGATCACAATCCAGGTCCACCAAGGCATGCTGAGAAGTCTAACCGCCGTACCGGGCCAATGACGCTTCGATCCACTGCTGCGCCGATTCCGCCAGTTCTGCGGGCTCCAAGATGCGGACGGCACCCCCGTGCTGGGCAACAAACATGGGCAGCCAGGCCGTGTTACCGAACCGGATCTCGGCCGCCAGCCCGCCGTCGGGCAGTTCAGCGGTGCGTTCGGCGTAATAGTCGTCCGCCAAGCCCGCGCCCTTCCTGGTGAGCTGGACCGTGACTGTGGTGTCGTCGTCGTTCGGGGTGAATAGCTTGGCCGGAAATCCTTCGCCGGGAGCAAGCTGAGTGGATGCCTGCTTCCCGTTGGGATGCAGTTCCTGGACCCGGTCCAGCCGGAAGTTCCTGAGCCCCTGGGCGGAGTGGCAGTAGGCCTCGAAGTACCAGGTGCTGTCGAGCGAGTACAGGCGCAGCGGATCCACTTCGCGCTCTGAAACCTTGTCCCGCTGCGGGGACAGGTACACCAGATGAAGCTGGGCCCGCGCGCCGATGGCGTTGCGGACAACCTCGACGATGGCGGACTCCGCAGGGCCAACCTCGGGTGCAGCGAGTGTTGCGGCCCGGAGCCCTTCTTCCCCGGCGGCTGCCATGAGCTTCAAGGTGACGGATTCCAGGGCACCGCCCTCGGCAATTTCGGGCAGACCGTTCAGTGTCTCCAGGCCCGTCAGGAGCGCGCAGGCCTCTTCCACAGTGAAGCGGACCGGCCTTTTGAGATCCAGGTCCTGGGTGATGTAGACGTGGTCGTCTTCCCACTGGATGTCCAGCAGGTCATCCGGGTATCCCCCCGGCAGGCCCGAACAGATGAGGATCTGCAGGTCTTCCTCGAGCTCCTTGCGGGTGATCCCGAAACGCCCAGCCACCTCCTGGATGTGCAGCCCCTGGTTATGGACCAGGAACGGCACAAGCTGGAGCATGCGTTTGAGCTGGTCTTCTGAGGTCCGTTTTCGGGCCGCCCTGGCGCGCGGGGCATCGGCAAATTCGAATGCTGGCACGGGAGCCGCGCAGAAATCGGCAGCGGCATGCAGTCTTCGCCGCACAGCTGCCACGAGTTCGTCTGGCGCCACCGCCATTGCGTCCGGGCCGTAGGAGGCAAGTTCCTCGGCAAGCACCTCCGCGTCCCTGAAGTGAAGCTGCAGCCGCTCATATCCGGCGTCGGGCTGCCCCTTGAGCTTGCCGTCCGCCGGGAGGCCGCGCTGGCGCAGTCCCAGCAGTCGCCCCGTCCGGACATCCACGACGGCGGTGCGGAGCGGCAGTTCCGGGAGACTGTCCAGATCTTCGCGGATATTGAAGTCCTTCGGGGGCGAGTATTTCTCCGTGTCCAGCACGGAGACGGCGCTCGTCAGCCGGGAGAGTCGGAAGTGGCGCAGCGCCTGGCGTGAGCGGTCGTAGCCCGCCAGGTACCACTGGCCGAAGCGGCTCCCCAGGCCCCAGGGCTCCACCGTACGCTTTTCTTCGCTGCCCGTGGTGCCGGCCAGGTAAGTGAAGCTGACGGGGTGCTGGGCATGCATGGCGGCGACGAGGTCATCGAACGCCTGCCCTGCGGGTTTGATCCGGGGCTGGACGCCGACGGGCAGTTCGACGTCGGCCAAACCGTTGGAAGCCTGAAGTTTCCGCAGCGCATTCTCGGCGGCGGTTCCCAAAGCGGCGCGCTCCCACAGCTGTGATGCCAGGAGAAGTACTGTCCACTCCCCTGGGCTGAGCTGGACATCCGGCAGCCGGTTCGACTCCTTGCCGATCCGGTAGCGCGTGGTGGCGGGGTCATCCTCGCTCCAGCCAAGGTCTGTAACGGTCTCCACATCGAAGCCGAACTGCCGCAGCTCGTTCTTGTCCCGCTCAAACATCCGGCCGAAGGACACGTCGTTGCCGGAAGTGTCGTGGTAGACCTTTTCCCGCAGCTCACTGCGGCGCAGACCGTATTTGGTGTTCAGGAGTGCGATCAGCAGATTGAGCAGGCGTTCAGTACGGGATGCGGACACTCTGGCAACGTTACTAAAATCCGTTCCGGAAAGCAGAAAGCGCGGCAACAACAGGAAAACAGATCCTGATTGTTACCGCGCTCTCTGCTGCTGTGAAGCTACAGGTCAGCGGACGCCCACGAGGTCGACCACAAAGATCAGCGCTTCGTTGGGAGCGATGGCCCCGCCGGCACCGCGGGAGCCGTAGGCAAGCTCGGAGGGAATCTCGAGGCGGCGGCGTCCGCCCACCTTCATTCCCAGCAGGCCCTGGTCCCAGCCCTGGATGACCTGGCCGACGCCGACGCGGAAGTCCAGCGGGGCGCCGCGGCCCCAGGAAGCGTCGAACTCCTCGCCGGTGGACCATGCCACGCCGACGTAATGGGTGGACACCGTGTCGCCGGCCTTGGCCTCGGCGCCGTCACCCTCGATGAGGTCTGTGATGACCAGTTCGGTGGGGACATCGCCTTCGGGGAAGTCAATTTCCGGCTTCTGGCGGTCGAAATTGCGCTGACCAAATGACATGGTTGCTCCTTAGGTTGTTGTGCGGGTGATGTCTTGAGTCGGATGCGTTGTTACTGGCGGCTAGTGCGCGGCGAGGACGTCCACCACGAAGACAAGGTCGCCCTTGGCCTCGCCCTGGCCTGCATCACCGTAAGCGAGGTCCTTGGGGACCACCAGGAGGACACGGGAGCCGACCGTCTTGCCTGTCAGCCCCTGGGTCCAGCCCGGGATGACCCCTGTCAGTGCGAAACTGGCAGTTTCTCCGCGGTCGAAGCTCGAATCGAACTTGGCACCGCCTACAAGGTTGACGCCCACGTAATTGACGGTGAGCGTGTCGGTTGCCTTGACCTCTGCGCCCTTGCCCTTGATCAGGTCCTGGGACACGAGTGCCGTGGGAGCGGCAACACCATCGACGTTGATCTCTGGAATCCCCTTGTCGTTCTCCTTGACAGTGGGCAGGCCTGCCGGCGGCGTGACAGCGTCGCCTTCGGGCTTTTGGAGGGCAGGGGTGACATCAGAGGCGGAGAGCACCTTGATCACGAGAAGCTGCGTCGGCTGGGCCGGTGTACCTTGGGCGGCCGCCTGGCCCGGGATGGCCAGAGCCAGGCTTGAACCGACTTTCGCACCCACGAACGCGTTATAGATCATGGCGTTGCCGGTCTTGAGTTTGTCGTCAAGCTCGAGCGGCTCAGGATCCTTGGCGTAGGTGTCCTCAAGGGTGGAACCGTCGGTCCCGCTGACTGCGAGGATCGAAAGACTCGCGACCTGGTTCGCCTTGACCGGATCGCCGCTTCCCTCGGTGACCACCTTGACAGTGGGCTCCGAGACGTCCAGCGGCTTGGCGAAATCGACGGCTGGAGCCTTCTTGTCCCCGTTGTCCGTCAGTTTCAGGGAGTCGAACTTGGCAGTATCGCCAGCGGACTGGCTGGTGGGCTCCGGTGCTGCTGCGGGCGAACCGCCACAGGCGGTAAGCAGCAGCAGACCGGGGATAAGGATTGCTAGGATTCGGCGCACGTAAGAGAACTTTCGTCGGGGCAGGGTGGACGCGGTGCCGGAATCAATGGCTCGGCACCGCAGCGGGGCCAAGGAACGGCCCTATCCAGAATAGCCCCTGAAGCTGGGTGTCAGCCCATAGAGTCCAGAAGTGCGTCCACGCGGTCGTCCACGCTCCGGAAGGGATCCTTGCACAGGATGGTCTGGTGCGCCCGGTCATTGAGCTTCAGGTGCACCCAGTCGACGGTGTAGTCCCTGCCCAATTCCTGCGCGCGGCGGACGAAGTCACCACGCAATTTGGCCCTGGTGGTCTGCGGCGGCGCGTCTACCGCGTCCTTGACGACTGTGTCATCCACGATGCGGCGGGCGGCACCCCGGGACTGCAGAAGGTAGTAGAGTCCACGGCTGCGCGAAATGTCATGGTACGTGAGGTCCAGCTGGGCGATCCGTGGGGCATCCAGGCCCAGGCCGTGGCGTTCGCGGTAGTTGTCCATGAGCTTCTTTTTGATGGCCCAGTCAATTTCCGTGTCGATCGAGCTGGTGTCGCCGCTTTCGATGGCCTTCAGGGTCCTGCCCCAGAGGTCGAGGATGAGCGGCACATGAGGGTTGTGTGCCCCGTGCTCCTGGACGAAGGCCGTGACCTTGGTCAGGTACTCCTGCTGGATCTCCAGTGCAGTCAGCTGCCGGCCGTTTGCGAGCCGCACCAGTGCCCGCCCACTCAGGTCGTGGGAGATCTCCCGGATGCTGCGGATGGGGTTCTCCATCCGCATATCGCGCATGATCACTCCGGCCTCGATCATGCGCAGGATGAGGTCCACGGTTCCTACCTTCAGCAGTGCCGTGGTTTCCGACATGTTGGAGTCGCCCACGATGACGTGGAGCCGGCGGAAGAACTCCGCATCTGCGTGTGGCTCGTCCCTGGTGTTAATGATGGGGCGCGACCGCGTGGTGGCCGAAGAGACGCCTTCCCAGATGTGGTCGGCGCGTTGCGAAAAAGCGTAAGTTGCCCCGTGCGGCGTCTTGAGGATCTTTCCAGCCCCGGCAACCAGCTGACGCGTGACCAGGAAGGGAATCAGGATTTCAGCGAGCCTGGAGAATTCGCCCCGCCGAGGGATCAGGTAGTTCTCGTGGCTGCCGTAGGAGTTTCCGGCGGAATCAGTGTTGTTCTTGAACAGGTACACGGTGCCGTTGAAACCCTCAGCCGCGAGCCGCGTCTGCGCCTCCTCGACGAGGTCGTCAAGGATGAGCTCGCCGGCACGGTCGTGGGCGATGAGCTGGGCGAGGTCATCGCATTCGGCCGTAGCATACTCAGGGTGCGACCCGACATCGAGGTACAGGCGCGAGCCGTTGGTCAGGAACACGTTGGATGACCGTCCCCAGCTGACTACCTTGCGGAACAAGTAGCGGGCCACCTCCTCGGGTGCCAGCGGACGCGAATCCGGGCTCGAATAGGAAATGCCGAATTCGGTCTCGATACCGAAGATCCTCTTGTCCATCTCAGTCCTCCTCAGAAAGCAGCGCCGTGATATCCGCCTCGTTCAGTCGCCGGAAGGCCCGCCGGGAGCCGCGGAAGCTCTCTGACGTCCGGTCAAGGACAGCAACTTCCACGGCTTGGACAGGCAACGCCTTGGCTTTCGCGGCCTCCGTATCAGTGATGAGGCCACGCATCGCCAGGCGGATCGCGTCGCGGAACCGCAGCGAAGCACGCCAGCCTTCGGCGATGGCGGATGACACCTTCTCCGCCTGGCCACCCATCACGATGAAGCCGTTCTCATCCGCGATGGAACCGTCGAAAGTCAGCCGATAGAGATGGTCCAATTCCTGGTTGGGGCCGACCTCCGCCACCGCGAGCTCCACCTCGAACGGCTTTTGCTCGGCAGTGAAAACAGCTCCAAGACTTTGGGCGTAAACACTGGCCAGGCCGCGGGCCGTGACGTCCTCCCTGTCATAGGAGTATCCGCGGACGTCCGCATACCTCACGCCGGCCTGGCGGAGACTTTCGAATTCGTTGTACTTGCCGACCGCCGCGAACGCGATCTTGTCGTAGATCTCGCCGATCTTGTGCAGCGACGGCGAAGGGTTCTCGGCCACCAGGGCGATGCCGTCCTCGCAGCTGATCACCACCACCGACCTGCCCCGAGCGATGCCTTTCCGTGCGAAGTCCGCACGGTCCTTCATCAGCTGCTCAGGCGATACATAAAATTGCTGGGTCATGTCAGGCCTCCCGCCGGGCGGAGGACCGCGCTTCGATGATGTTCCCGGCGACGGCTGCGAGCTCGGTCTCAGGGACGCGCCGGGCGCCGGCCCTGTTTACGGTGTAGACGACCGGCCATAGCTGGCGGACGGGGTCGGGACCGCCGGTGGCGGAATCGTCATCGGCCGCGTCGTACAACGATTCCACGGCGACGGAAACAGCTTCAGCCTCGCTGAGGCCTGGCCGCCAGAGCTTTTTCAGGGCGCCCCGGGCGAAGACGGAGCCGGAGCCGACGGTATGGTGCTCGCGCTCCTCATACCTGCCACCGGTGACGTCGTAAGAGAAAAGCCGGCCCACACCTGCAGTGGTGTCAAAGCCGGCAAAGAGGGGTATCACTGCCAGGCCCTGCATCGCCATCGGCAGGTTTCCCCGGATCATGGCGCCCAGCCTATTCGCCTTGCCGTCCAGGCTGAGCAGGGTGCCTTCGATCTTTTCGTAGTGCTCCAGCTCCACCTGGAACAGCCGGGTTAGGTCAATGGCGATTCCCGCAGTGCCCGCGATGCCAAGGACGGAGTACTGATCCGCCGGGAATACCTTTTCAATGTGCCTGCTGGCAATCATGTTCCCCATGGTGGCCCGCCGGTCTCCGGCCATCAGCACGCCGCCGCCATAGCTCATCGCAACGATGGTGGTGGCATGGGGCACCTGCAGCGGGGTGGCCGGGCCGGATCCGGCCGGCAGCGGGCGGGCGTAGGGAAGCAGGTCCGGCCGGTCACGCTGCAGATGCTCCGAAAATGACGATGTCGCGTTGGCGGCTACCTGGTTGGCGGTTGATTCCTGCACTGATGCACTCCTTGAACTGGTACTTCAACGTCTGTACAGATTTCGGCCGTCCGCGGCTTCCGCCCGCATCCGGAACCGGGTTACTGCCCGCCCTTCTGAACGAATGCGCGGACAAACTCTTCGGCGTTGGATTCCAGGACGCCGTCGATCTCATCGAGGAGGTCATCCACGCCCTGGGTGGACGCCGAAGCCTGGGCTTCAGGGGGCGCGGGAGGGGCCTCCGGCACGTCCTCTTCGACCTGGCTGTCGCGCGATTGTGGCTGCTGCTGCTCCTGGCCTGCCATGGTGATCTCTCCCTCTGTGAGTCATCGGATCCGGACGGATCTTCCGATACGCCCATATTGCCACGACCTGGGCCGGCTGGCGCGGTTTACGCCGCAGGCGGAGCAGTCGTGTGGCCAAGGAGCTCCGCGAGGAAGGGAGCGGCCGTCCGGTGGCGCGCAAACAGACCACCGGTGAGGGCTTGGGTGCCCCGCAGCGGCTCCCTGGTAGGCACCCGCTGGAGCCGGCCATACCCCGGCACATCGAAGATGACCGAATCCCAGCTGGCCCCCACGACGTCCTTACCGAAGCTGCTGATGCACCGGCCGCGGAAGAAAGCCCGCGTATCCGACGGCGGCTCGGTCACCGCCGCAGCGATGTCGACGTCGTCGACGATCCGTTGCATCCGGTTCCTCGCGAGGAAGCGGTAGTAAAGGCCCTTCTCCGGCCTGATGTCCGCCCATTGCAGGTCCACCAAGCCGAGCCTGGCATCATCCCAGGCCAGGCCGTCCCGGTCGCGGTACCCCTCCAGGAGGGAAAGCTTGGCCAGCCACTCCACTGACGAGGCCGCGCCCGCCCTGTCCGAGTCCAGCTGGGTGAGGGTCGCGGCCCAGCGCTCCAGGACCTGGTGGGTGTGGCCGTCCCCGTCGACGGCATCCCCGACCCCGGTGTCCTGCGCGAGCTTGGATGCTGCCTCGTGGTACATCCACTGCAGGTCCAGGGCCGTGACCCGCCGGCCGTCCAGCAGCCTGAGCATGGCTGTCAGCGAGGTGTCGTGGCTGACCGTCTGCAGGGCCAAGACCGGCTCGTGCACCTCCACTTTCGGCGCGAGGCCCGCCTCGATGAGGCTCAGCACCATGGCGGTTGTGCCGAACTTCAGGAAGTTCGAAGCCTGGCTCAGATTGGCGTCCCCGATGATGACGTGCAGCCGGCGGTACTTGTCGGCGGTGGCGTGCGGCTCATCCCTGGTATTGATGATGGGCCGGCGGATGGTGGTTTCCAGGCCCACTTCCGCCTCGAAGAAATCAGCGCGCTGGCTGATCTGGAAACCGGGCGTGGAGCTGTCCTGGCCTATGCCCACCCTGCCGGCGCCGCACATGATCTGCCGGGTGACGAAAAATGGCGTCAGCCCGCGCACGATGTCCCCGAACGGGACGGAACGCGGCATGAGGTAGTTCTCGTGGGAGCCGTAGGAGACGGATTTGTTGTCCGTGTTGTTTTTGTAGAGGTTGACGGCGGGCAGTTCGGGGTCCGCCGCCAGCCGCCGCACGGTGGCCAGTGCCACGAGGTCGCCCGCGGCGTCCCACGTCACAGCGTCGCTGGGGTTGGTCACCTCAGGGCTCGAATACTCCGGGTGGGCGTGGTCCACATACAGGCGGGCGCCGTTCCCGAGGACCATGTTCATCAGGAGCGTGCCGGACTCATCCTGGCCGTCCAGCTCCAGTTCCTCGCGGCCGTACGCCAGCGCCACCGCTTCCGCGTCGAGCACGGGCGGCTGGTCCGTGAGCTGGCTGGGGTGGGCCGCTCCCCGTTCCAGGGTCCAGCCGCGGGCATCGTGCAGTGGTTCCTCGTCGGTGTAGTCCCACCGTGTCTCGGCGCCGCCCGCTGCGCGCTGGCGAGTCACCTGGGCGTACGCCTGGACGACCCGGGCGGACATCATGGTGGCGTTCGCGCTCGGGGCTGACGGGGCATGGATCCCGTATTCCGTCTCCGCACCCATAACACGCATTGCCCCGCCGGCGGGGAGCGCTCCCCCCACGGCGGGCTGCTGTGCTGGCGTCACAGGTACTGTCCCGTGTTCGGCATCGTTTCGATGGACTTTCCGGGTTCCTGGCCTGCCTTGCCCTGGACGATGGTGCGGATGTAAGTGATCCTCTCGCCCTTCTTGCCTGAGATGCGGGCCCAGTCATCAGGGTTGGTGGTGTTGGGCATATCTTCGTGTTCGCGGAATTCATCGACTACGGCGCGGAGGAGGTGCTCGATCCTGAGGCCCTTCTGGTGGAGGGTGAGGAGGTCCTTGATGGCATACTTCTTGGCCCTGTCCACCACGTTCTGCACCACGGCCCCGGAGTTGAAATCCTTGAAGTAGAGCATCTCGGTGTCGCCGTTGGCGTACGTGACTTCCAGGTACTCGTTGGACTTCTCTGTGGAGTACATGGCTTCCACTGTGCGCTGGATCATGGCGTCCACCGTGGCCTGGACGTCGCCGTCGTGCTCCGCGAGGTCGGACTCGTGGAACGGCAGGTCAGTGGTGATGTACTTATTGAAAATGTCCGCCGCTGCCTCAGCATCGGGGCGATGGATCTTGACTTTGACGTCCAGGCGGCCCGGGCGGAGGATCGCGGGATCGATCATGTCCTCGCGGTTGGAGGCACCGATCACTATGACGTTGTCCAGCCGCTCCACGCCGTCGATCTCGCTCAGCAGCTGGGGCACGATGGTAGTTTCGACGTCGGAGGAGATGCCCGTTCCGCGGGTGCGGAAAAGGGAGTCCATTTCGTCGAAGAACACCACTACCGGGCTGCCGTCCGAAGCTTTCTCCCGTGCGCGGGAGAAGATCAGCCGGATGTGGCGTTCGGTTTCGCCGACATACTTGTCCAGCAGCTCAGGGCCCTTGATGTTGAGGAAGTAGCTCTTCAGGTCAGTGTTGCCTGACCGCTCGGCAGCACGGGCCGCAAGCGAGTTGGCCACGGCCTTGGCGATCAGGGTCTTGCCGCAACCCGGCGGGCCGTACAGCAGGATGCCCTTGGGCGCCTTCAGGCCGTGCTCACGGTAGAGGTCCGGGTGCAGGAATGGCAGTTCCACGGCGTCCCGGATCTGCTCGATCTGCGGTCCCAGGCCTCCGATGTCCTCGTACGTGATGTCGGGAACTTCCTCCAGGACCAGGTTCTCCACCTCGGACCGGGGAACCTTTTCCAGGGCATAGCCGGTGCGCGAATCGATGGAAAGGGCGTCGCCCACCCTCAGTTTTTCCGTGAGGAGGGCGCCGGAAAGCCGGATGACGCGCTCTTCGTCCGCGCGGCCCACCACCAGCGCACGGTCCTGGCCGAGTAGCTCCTTGAGCGTAGCCAGCTCACCGGCCCGTTCGTATCCGAGGCCGGCAACGATCAGCAGGGCCTCGTTCAGCAGCACTTCCTGGCCGACTGCCAGCTGGGTGATGTTGACCAGGGGGCTGATCCCCACGCGCATCTTCCGGCCGGCGTTGAAGATGTCCGCTGATTCCTCGGTGGCCGCCTGCCCGCTGCTGCCGGCTGACGGCTGGCGCTTGGGGTTGAGCTGCACGATCGTGCCGAAGCTGTAGGGCGGCTGTCCCTCCTGGTCAAGCGCGTTTTTCAGCCGAAGGATCTCGGCTTTAGCGGTTTCCAGCATGCTGACCAGCTTGGCGTTGTTCTGGGTCGCGGCTGCCAATTGGCGGTCAATGTGCCTGAGTTTGTCCCGCAGGATGTTCACCTGCCGGTCCGCTACGGACAGATCGTTGGCGGCAGACTGCTCTGCCGGTGTGCGTCCGGAGTCCTGGTTCGGCGTCTCCATGATGCATCAGCCCCTTCCTGCGCTCTTCTTAAGACCTTAGCCCCAAGTTGGCAGGTACAGCTGAAGACTCCCGAAATGTGGACTAGTTCGTGATCTCCGGCTCGTCCTTGACGTTGGTGCCGGCAATGGCGTCCCGGGCAGCACGCCGCAGTTTCTTGTCCGACACCAGCCGCTCCCCCACTGCTCCGGGCGTCCAGGCGTTGACGTCCGCTTCGTTGAAGTCCGTTTTCGAGGGACGCCGTTTGACCGAGATCCCCGTGACGCCGTCGGCAAGCCGGCGGGTGACCAGCAGGAAGCCGGTGTGGGCCACCATGCGGTGATCGGGGCGGACGGCCAGGCCCTCCAGATGCCAGCCGCGGACCATCGACTCCCACGCGTCAGGTTCGGTGAACCGGCCGTCCGCCCGGATGGCTTCCGCGGTCCGGGACAGCTGGGTGACAGTGGCTACGTAATTGATCCACACGCCACCGGGGGCGAGCACCGTGGCGACGGCGTCGAGGCATTCCCAGGGCGCCAGCATGTCCAGCACCACGCGGTCAACGGAACCGGGCGCCTCGCTGCGGACCACTTCCTCCTGGAAGTCACCCAAAGAGACCTTCCAGGCCGGGTGCGGGCCGCCGAAGATGGTTTCAACATTTCCCCGCGCAATGTCCGCGAATTCCTCGCGGCGCTCAAAAGAGTGGAGGTATCCGTTGTCCCCTACGGCCCGCAGCAGCGAAATGGACAGCGCGCCGGAACCCACCCCTGCCTCCACCACCCTTGCACCGGGGAAGATGTCGGCCATCGTGACGATCTGGCCGGCGTCCTTCGGATAGACCACGGCAGCGCCGCGGGGCATGGACAGGACAAAATCAGAAAGGAGCGGGCGGAGGGTCTGGTACTGCTGGCCGACGTTGTTCACTACAACGGAGCCGTCGACCTTGCCGATGATCTCATCGTGGTTCAGGAAGCCACGGTGGGTGTGGAAGGCGCCGCCGCTCTCCAGGGTGATGGTGTTCATGCGGCCGCGTTCGTCGGTCAACTGGACCCGCTCCCCTTCGCGGAAAGGTCCCCGGCGCCGGGCCGCTCCCACCGGCTGCAACCCGTTGGCGGCAACACCGGCTTCGGGTGCTGCTGTGGCTTCGTTGGCGGCAGTTTCGCTGCTCATGATTTTCCTCGCTCCTGTAAAACTGTGGGGCCGCGCACTGAAGCCAGCCCGGGTCAGGCAAGGGCCCCCTTCGGCCACATACGGCGGCGATGCACGACCGGCAGGTAACTCTACCGGTTCTGGCCCTGCGGATACCTATTGGGCCGGACGCCCTTGCCGGTCATGGCGGCCACCACAGCATTTTGTCCGAGCAGGCCGGTCACCCTCCCGAGGTGGTCCACCACGGCATATTCACGGCCCTCCAGCTGGGCGAGGTACTGAATGAGCTCCTGCCCTTTTGACCACTCCGGGACATAGGCCCCGGCGCCCAGGGCGTAGGACACGGCGGTTGCGGGCGTGGACCAGGCAGCGTTCGCGGGGACTGCCGCAAGGGCACCGGGGTCCACTACGCCCTGCGGCCGTCCATCCGGCCCGCAGACCACGACGGAGGGCGTCCCTGCCGGTGACAGGCGCAGGATGTCCGCCACCGTTGCCGTGCCAGGGATCCCGACGGCCGGCACAGCCAATGCAGCGGCGCTAACGAGGTGCAGCCGGCCACGCATCGTTCCCTGCTGGATGGAGGCCGACGCCCCCATCCAGAGGAAGCCGCCGACGAGGATGGTGATCATGAGCAGGCTGAATTCCGGTGGCTCTCCGGCCAGGAGAGGCCGGACCAGGAACCAGAAGCCCAACGCCACAACGATGATTCGTCCGGCCCAGCCGGCGGCGACAGTCCCTTTGGCCTGACTGCCCGTGGCCTTCCAGACGGCCGACTCGACGAGGCGACCGCCGTCAAGTGGGAGTCCAGGCAATACGTTGAAGATGCCGATCAGCAAGTTGGCCCACATGAAGATGTTGGTCAGGATGTCCGCCACGCCGCCCAGGTCGGCTGAGGTTAGGACCAGCCAGGCCCCGCCGGCGAGCACGAAGTTCGCCGCGGGTCCCGCCAGTGCCACCAGGACGGACCGACCGGGCGTGGCCGTGAAGTTCTCGAACTGCGTGTGTCCGCCCCAGAGGTTGAGGACGATCTTCTGGGTGGGCCAGCTGTACAGCTTTGCCGTCAGTGCGTGGGCCAGTTCGTGGACCAGCACCGAGATCAAGAGCAGTACGGCATATGCAAACGCCACCCAGTAGGCGCCGGCGCCGAGGACCGGATTCCGGTCTAGGAGCACGGGGCCGTAGGCAATCACGGTGAAGGCGGCAATGACGAACCACGAGTAAGCCAGAATGACAGGAATTCCCGCGATCCTGCCCAGCGGAATTCCTTCCCGCCGGGAGGTTGTGTTGGTTTCAGTCAAGTGCCAGGCTCCTTGAAGCAGGTGAGGGCAGCGCTGAAGCACCGCCAGTCTTAAGGCTCCCGCGGGCGGCTATCGATTCCAGCTCGGACACGGTACGGCCCTGGAGTGAATCCCACGTGGTGTGCCTTGGGTCTTCTGGCAGCGGGACGATGTGCGGGATGGCCACCGTGGCAACACCGGATGCTACGGCCGCAGCCACGCCAGGCGCCGAGTCCTCCAGAGCCACGCAGTGATCGATGGTGAGCCCCGGATCAGCCTGCTGCAAAAGCTCAACGGCCCTGAGGTAGGCCTCCGGATGCGGCTTGCCACGGGTGACGGTGTCCCCCGTGACAAGGAACTCGAAGTACGGCCGCGGAAGGCTCGCCACTATTTCGCGCGCCAGGGGGCCCTCGGACATGGTGACCAGGGCGCAACGGACGCCGGCCCGGTGCAGGTCATCCAACAGTTCGCGGGCACCAGGCCGCCAGGGGACCCTGCGCCGAACGTTGTTAATGACCTCGGCGGTCAGTGTGTCGATGATCTGCCGGACTGTGAGCTGCACGCCTGCCTCCTGAAGGATCCCGGCGGAAAACGTCAGTGACTGCCCGACGAGCTGCATGGCCTGCTGATGTGACCACGATCCGCCATGGGCTTCGACGAGCGCGTGTTCAGCCTCGATCCAATACGGCTCAGTGTCCACGATGGTGCCATCCATATCCCAAAGAACGGCTCGGAGCGGGGAAACGGTGGCTGGCGGTCGCATTGTTTCAGTCTACGGTGCCACCCTGAACGCCAGCTCCGCGGTACGCCCTCGGCGAATATCGGCTGTTCCGGTACCGCCAGGCGGCGCTCATAGCCTTTTTGGCGCTTCATTCGATGCGTCACGCCGGTTCTTGGACGTAGGGTGAAGAAATGAATAGCTTCGACGGAGACACCGCGGAACCGGGTGCCGAGCCCGAGCCGGACCGGTTCCTGCTGCCAGTGGCTGACGGGGAGCGCGTCACTGTGATGTTGGCCGCCTTTGAGGGCTGGAACGACGCCGGGGAGGCAGCAAGCGACTCGCTCCGGTACCTCAACAAACTCTGGGGCGGCAAGAAGGTCGCGTCCATTGACGCGGACGAGTACTACGACTTCCAGTTCACACGACCCACCGTGCGCCGGAACGCGGCGGGTGAACGCAAGATCAAGTGGCCGTCCACCCGGATCTATAAGGCCAGTGCGCCGAATTCCAATGTGGATGTCATTTTTGTGCAAGGCACCGAACCATCCTATAAATGGCGCGCCTATACCGCTGAGCTCCTGGTCCATGCCGAAGCGCTCAAGGTGGACTATGTGGTGCTGGTGGGAGCGCTGCTGGCGGATGTTCCCCACAGCCGGCCCATCCCTGTCAGCACGTCCTCGGACGATGCTCCTCTCCGGGAGCGCCTGGACCTTGAAGCCTCCCAATATGAGGGACCGGTCGGCATCGTGGGGGTTCTGTCCGAAGTGTCATTGTTGGCTGGCATACCCACTGTGTCCCTGTGGGCCGCCGTTCCGCATTACGTGGCCCAGGCGCCGTCCCCCAAGGCGCAGCTGGCCCTTTTGCACCGGATTGAAGAGCTCCTGCAAGTGCCCCTGGACACCCATGAGCTGGCGGAGGAGTCCGACGCCTGGGAACGCGGGGTGGACGAGCTTGCCACCGAGGACCCGGAGATTGCGGCTTACGTGCGCCAGCTGGAAGAGGCGAAGGATACGGCCGACCTTCCGGAAGCCAGCGGTGAATCCATCGCCCGCGAGTTTGAGCGGTACCTCAAACGCCGCGGCCAGGACAGGCCCTGAGCGGAAGCCTCAGAGCTCGACGCCGAGAAGTGCGTCTACGGCGTCACGGATGAGTTCCTCATCCTGGCGACTGGCCGCCGGGGCTCCCGCTGCTGCACCGGCGATTGCCTGCTCCGCCCAGCGGTCCACGGCCTCCAGCGCCGCGGGCGCGTTCAAATCGGCGGCCAGTGCATGGCGCATTTGTGCAAGGAGCCCGTGGGCGGATCCCTCCGGAGCGCTGGCCAGGGCACTGCGCCAGGAGGAGAGCCGTTCCTTGGCCTGGCTGAAGCCGGAATCGGTCCAGGACCAGTCTGACCGGTAATGGTGGGCCAGGATGGCGAGCCGGATGGCGGCCGGCTCCTCCCCCGCTGCCCGCAGCCGGGACACCAGCACGAGGTTGCCCTTCGATTTGCTCATCTTCTCCCCGTCCAGCCCCACCATGCCGGCGTGGGCGTAGTGCCGGGCCAGGGGGACGCCTGCCAGTGAGTACGCGTGGCCCGCGCCCATCTCGTGGTGGGGGAAAATCAGGTCCGAGCCGCCGCCCTGGACAGTGAACGGGGCCGGGAGGTATTTCTGGGCGATGACCGTACACTCAATATGCCAGCCTGGCCGGCCTGCCCCGAGCTCTCCGCCGGGCCAGTTGGGCTCTCCGTCACGGGCCACCCGCCACAGGAGGGGATCCAGGGCTTGCCGCTTGCCCGCCCGGCCGGGATCACCGCCCCGTTCAGCAAACAACTCGAGCATCTCGGATTCCCCGAGGCCGGAGATGGAGCCAAGGGTCCAAGCATCGGCGGTGACGGAGTGCTTGCCGGCGGCTTCGACGTCGTAGTACACGTCGCCGTCGGGCTCCCCCGCAGCGCCCGGCACCCTGTAGGCAAGGCCGAGCCGAACGAGGCGCTCGATCTGCGGGACGATCAGCGGAACGGATTCCACGGCGCCCACATAGTTGTCCGGCGCCAGCACGTTCAAGGCCGCCATGTCCGTCCGGAACAGCTCGATTTGGCTGGCCGCGAGCTCTTTCCAATCAACCCCGGTGGCGGTGGCTCGTTCCAGCAGGGGATCGTCAACGTCGGTGACGTTCTGGACGTAGGACACGCGCTGTCCCGCATCCCGCCATGCCCTGTTGAGGAGGTCAAAAGCCACGTAACTGGCGGCGTGCCCCATGTGGGTGGCGTCATAGGGCGTGATTCCGCAGACATACATCGACTGCTCCCCGTCAACCGGAAGCAATACTTCGCTGCCTTGGGCGGTGTCGAACAGCCGGATGGCCGGCATGCTGCCAGGCAGTCCAGGGACAGGGCGGGAGATCCAGGATTTCACAGGCCAAGCCTAGTGCTAGGCGTGGATGACATTGAAACCGAGCAGGAGGTACAGCGCGAGCCCCAGGAAGATCCGGTACCAGACGAAGAGGCGGTAGCTGCGGGTGGAAACGAACTTGAGGAACCACCCGATGATGACATAACCGACGGCAAACGCGATGACGGTGGCCAGTGCGGTCTCCGGCAGTCCATAGGGACCAGTGATGCCCTCTTTGGAGAGCACTTTGTATAGCTGGAAAAGCCCGCTTCCGAACACGGCCGGAATGGCCAGGAGGAAGGAATACCGGGCGGCGGACTCACGGGTGTAGCCCATCAGCAGACCCGCGGTGATGGTGCCACCGGATCGTGAGACGCCGGGAATGAGTGCCATGGCCTGGGCCAGACCGTAGAGGATGCCGTGCTTGTAGGTAAGGCGGTCAAGGTCCCTTTCCTGCTTGCCGACGGCGTCTGCCACGGCCAGCACGAGGCCAAAGACAATAAGTGTGGTGGCCACGATCCAGAGGCTTCGCAGTACCGATTCGATCTGGTCCTGGAACAGCAGCCCCAGCACGATGATCGGCAGGCTGCCCAGAATCACGAGCCACCCCATGCGCACGTCCGGGTCCTGCCGCGACACCCTGCCTGCCAGCGAACCGGCCCACGCCTTAACGATCCTGACGATGTCGCGCCAGAAATAGACAAGCACAGCGGCTTCTGTGCCCAACTGAATAATGGCGGTGAAGGCGGCGCCCGGATCGGAAGCATTGGGCAGGAACTCACCCACGATCCGCAGGTGCGCACTCGATGAGATCGGTAGAAATTCGGTCAGTCCCTGTACTAGGCCCAGCAAGGCCGCCTCAAACCAGTTCACGCTAAGACCCTACGTCATGGACCCTGACGATTCCCCGTAAGCTTGCAGCTATGCAGCAGCGTTACGTCGGCAACAGTGGATTGCGGGTCTCCGCCCTCACCCTCGGCACCATGTCCTGGGCCGGCGAAACCGACGAACAGGACGCCACGGAACTGTTGCGCACCTTCCTGAACGCGGGGGGCAAGCACATCGACACGGCGGCGTCATACGCCGACGGGCGGTCAGAGGCGATGATCGGATCCCTGCTGGGCGATGTCGTCTCCCGCACGGAGATCTCCATCTCCACCAAAGCAGGAATGACGACGTCGGACGGCCGGCGGACCGTGGACACCTCACGCAGTGCGATGCTCTCCGGGCTTGACGCCAGCCTAGCCAGGCTCGGGACGGACTACGTGGACGTCTGGTTTGCGCAGGCGTGGGACGGCAACGTCCCGTTGGACGAGACCCTTTCCGCCCTTGAATTCGCGCTGCGGAGCGGGCGGGCACGGTATGTGGGAGTCTCCAACTTCAGCGGCTGGCAGACAGCCAAGGCGGCGGCTGTTGCCGGCTTCCCCCTGGTCGCTGCCCAGGCTGAGTATTCCCTCCTTCAGCGGAAGCCGGAAGTGGAACTCATTCCCGCCGTCGAGGACGCCGGGCTGGGCCTGATGGCCTGGGGTCCGCTGGGCCGCGGTGTCCTGACCGGGAAGTACCGCGGCAACATCCCGGCGGATTCCCGCGGGGCCAACGTCGTCCTGGCCCCCTATGTGGAGCCCTATTTGTCGCAGCAGCCGTCCCGGGTGGTCGAGGCAGTAGCAATGGCCGGTAAGGGCCTGGGCCGGACGTCCCTTGACGTGTCGCTGAGCTGGCTGCTGTCACAGCATGGCGTGGCAACGGCCATTGTAGGTGCCCGGACTCCGGTTCAACTCAAGGAGATCCTGGACTCCCAGCTGACCCCTTTGCCTCCGGAAATTTCCCGGGCGCTGGAGGATGTGTCCGAACCGTCCTGATCCGGGCTGAGCCTGCCCGGGCTGCTCGCGGCCTGGCCGGCCTGCAGGTCAATCCTTCAGGATTTCCAGGTCCTCGTCGTCGTCAACATCGCCGTCTTCCTGTTCGTCCTCTTCGTCCTCAAAGACCTGAAGCGGTGTCACTTCGTTGTAGGCCTCGTAGAGTGCGTCCTCATAGACTTCGAAAGCATCCGCAACTGCAAAAAATGCCGCTTCCACGGCAGGGTCTCCATCGCCACGCCGGTTGGACGCTGCGATAAGGTGTTCTTCCAAGGCGGTGGTCAAGGACTGAAGCGCGACACGCGGATCGATGCTCATGACTTCACGTTAGCTGGAAAAGGACGAAAATGGAGAGCAATGAAGGAACAATTTCTCACCAGCTCGGTCCAGCGGGAACGGGACTACTTGAGGCAGTACGAGTACCTCGTACTGACGGTCAGCCCTGAAGATTCACTGCCTGAAGCGAGGCGCCGGCTCGTGGAACATTCCGAGTACGGCAAGTGGGAGCTGGAGCGCAGCAAGCTCTACGTGGGCGGCGGCAGGCGCTTCTGGCTCCGCCGCAGGGTCATGCAGGTCCAGCGGACTGTCTGATCCCCCACCCGGCGTCCGCTCAGTTCTCCAGCGGTCCAAGCCAGGCATTTGCCACCGTGTTGTGCGCTGATTCGTCGTCCGACGGGTGGAACATCCCGGCCAACACGTCACGGTACAGCCGTTCGAGTTCCGAACCCTGGAAGTAACTTGAGCCACCGCTGACCCTGATGGCGAGATCCACCACCCGTCGTGCCGTTTCGGTGGCGTTGATCTTCAGGCCCACGAGTTTGGGGAACCACTGCGGTCCATGGTCTGTCAACGCGTCGACGTCCCGGGTCACCAAGGACAGCTGCGGGTAGAGGTTGTCCATGGCCATCGCCGCCTCCGCCACCTTCCAGCGGATGTCAGGGTCCTGGGCGTAGCTTCTACCTGCATTCTTGAACGAGGTGCGGCGCTTCGCGGCGTCCACGCCCAGTTGGAGCGCCCGCTCGCCGACTCCGGTGTAGACGGCGGCGAGGAGGGTTTCAAAGCAAGCGAAGATGGCGAAGACCAGAGGATCGGCATTGGGACCCACGGGCAGCTTACGGAAAATCCGGTCTGCCGGGACACGAACATCGTCCAGAACGGTGGTGTTGGACCGGCTGGCCCGCATGCCCAGCGCGTTCCAGTCGTCAAGGATCGTGTAGCCGGGTGTCTCACGGGTGATGAATCCGTGCACCAGTTCCCCGTCCCCTTCACGCGCCTGCGGGTCCTTGCCAAAAATTCCCAGCCGAGTCCAGGCAGGGGAAAGGCTGGTGAAGATTTTCGTCCCGCTGAAGCTGTACCAGCCGCCGGGCAAGGGGGTGGCCACAGTACGCGAATCAAAGAGCACGGAGTCATTGCCGGCTTCGGAATTGCCGAAGGCGAAGACCTCGCCCCGTGCTGCCTCCTCCAGGACGAAGTCCAGGGAGTCATCGCCCCTCGCCGAAAGGACGTGCGCGACGCCGGTCCACACCAAGTGCATGTTGACGGCGAGGGCGGTGGCAGGGGCCGCCGTTGCCAGCCTCCGCTGGCACTGTGCCGCGGCCTCGAGCCCAAGCCCCAGGCCGCCGTCTGACCGCGGGACAAAAAGCTTGAGGTAGCCGGCCGCGGCGAGTCCCTCCAGGTCCTCGTGGAAAAACGCATTGTCCCGGTCGTAGCCGGCCGCCCGACCGCGGATACCAGCCAACAGGTCCTCAGGCAGGACCTCTTCCGGTGTCATGTCCTGACCTGCTCAGTAATTGGTGAGCAGGGTGTCGAGCACCCTGGCGCCGAATTTGAGCGAGTCGGCGGGGACCCGTTCATCCACTCCGTGGAACATGCCGGTGAAGTCGAGCTCGTCGGGCAGCTGGAGCGGGGCGAAGCCGTAGCCGGTGATTCCCAGCCTGCTCAACGATTTGTTGTCCGTGCCTCCGGAAAGTGTGTACGGGAGCACCTTGGCGCCCGGGTCCTCCCCTTGCAGGGCATCAATCATGGAATCAACCAGGTTGCCCGCGAACGGGACTTCCAGCGACACGTCATTATGCACATAGCTGACGTCCACGCCGGAGCCTGCGAGGTCACGCACGATCTCAAGGACATGGTCCTGCTGGCCCGGCAGCGTCCGGCAGTCCACCAGGGCCTCAGCGGACTCGGGAATGACGTTGTGCTTGTAGCCACCCTTCAGCAGGGTGGGGTTGGTGGTGTTCTGCAGGGTTGCCCCGACGAAGCGCGCCACCGTCCCCAGCTGGCTCAAGAGCTTGTCCGGGTTGTCGGGATCGAATTCCACACCCGTCAGTTCCGTCACGCCGTCCAGGAACTGCCGTGTAGTGGGGGTGAGTTCGATAGGCCATTTGTATTCGCCGATGCGGGTCACCGCAGCGGCGAGGCGGGTGACGGCGTTGTCCGTGTTGATCTGCGAACCGTGTCCGGCCCTGCCGTGTGCCACGAGGCGGAGCCAGGAAATGCCTTTCTCAGCGGTCTGCAGGAGGTAGGTGCGCTGGCCGCCGATGGTTGCTGAGAAGCCGCCTACCTCCGAGATGGCTTCAGTTGCACCTTCGAACAGTTCGGGACGCTTGTCCACGGCGTAGCGCGCCCCGTACTCGCCGCCTGCTTCCTCATCGGCGAAGAAGGCGAAGACGATGTCCCGTTTGGGTTTCCTTCCCGTTCGTGCGAAGCCGCGCATGACCGAGAGGATCATGGCGTCCATGTCTTTCATGTCCACGGCGCCCCGGCCCCAGATCAGGCCGTCCTTCAGTTCGGCACCGAAGGGGTCGACTGACCACTGGTCCCGCAAAGCGGGAACAACGTCGAGATGCCCGTGGACCACCAGGGCACTGGCTGACGGGTCTTCGCCAGCCATCCGTGTGACGACGCTCGCCCGGCCCGGGGCGGATTCGAAGATCTCGGCGTCCAGGCCGACTTCCTCAATCAGCCCCGCCGCATACTCCGCGGCGGCCCGCTCCCCCGGCCCTGAGCCGTCACCATAATTGGACGAGTCAATCCGGATGAGCTCCTGGCAGATACGGACAACTTCATCCTCGGGGCGGACGTCAGACATCGAATACTCCTCATGCAGGGGACCGGCTGCTAAGAACCAGGGCGGACTCGGCTGCCTTCAGCCTACCCACTCGCCCCGATTCCATCTTTCGTCAAAGATCGTGTTAGAGTTTTTCTCGCTGCTTCGGAGAAAAGCGAACCGCTGAAAGGCGGGAACGTGGTCCCGAATACCACCTGCGCGGGTGGCGGAATGGCAGACGCGCTAGCTTGAGGTGCTAGTCCTCGAAAGGGGGTGGGGGTTCAAGTCCCCCTCCGCGCACGATGGGAAAAACCCCCGGAATCCATTGGACTCCGGGGGTTTTCTTGTACTCTTCCAGGCAGTGGTGAATATCACCAGGATGCGGAATAGCCCTAGGCCGAGATGTGAATCAGCCATCCGCTGGGTTCACGTCGTGCAGCCGCCGAGCCGTCAGGGCCAGGGACGGGATGATCGTCGCCAGTCCCCATAGTGCGAGGACTATAAAGACGGGAATCGCGCCAGGACCCGGTACTGCTTGCCCTGCCGCATTCACCGTGGCGCCCGTTGCTCCGGCAATTCCAGCGATGATATACAGCACGATTCCGGTGTCCCTATATATTGCTGCCACTGCTGTCCGGGGGGACATCCTGGGCGTCCTCGGAGTAACGATGTGACGCGTGGCAGACTCAATGTCATGCGCCAATTCGTCGTCCTCGGCACTGCTTCACAGGTCCCCACCCGGACCCGCAACCACAATGGCTATCTGCTGCTGTGGGATGGCCAGGGCCTGCTCTTCGACCCGGGCGAGGGCACGCAGCGGCAGATGATCATGGCCGGGGTTTCTGCCAGCCAGATTACGCGCATCTGCCTCACGCACGTCCATGGCGACCACTGCTTCGGTTTGCCGGGAGTGCTTTCCCGGATGGTTCTGGATGGAGTGAAGCACCCTGTCCACCTCCATTTTCCTGCTGCCGGCGAGGACGTCGTCCGTGCCCTCGTATCTCTCGCATCGCCCGGCCTTGATCTGCGGCTGAATCCCCACGGGGCCAGTGGCGAGGTCGCGCCGGGACTGGAGGTGCAGCCACTGAACCATCGAATCGAGACCTTCGGCTATCGCCTGGTCGAACCCGATGGCCGCACCCTCCTGCCGGACCGGCTTGCCGCAACAGGCATTGCCGGATCCGACGTCGGCCGCCTGCAACGCGAGGGCAGCCTTGGTCGGATCCGATTCGAGGACGTTAGTGTGCCGCGCCCCGGCCAGCGCTTCGCCTTCGTCATGGACACGGCTCAGTGCCTCGGCGCTGAGGAACTCGCGGACGGCGTGGATCTGCTCGTCGCCGAGTCCACGTTCAGCGACGACGACGCCGAGCTCGCCAGGCAGTACCGTCACCTCACCGCGGGGCAGGCAGGTGCTTTGGCTGCCGGCGGCGGCGCCGGAACCCTATTGCTGACGCACTTCTCCTCGCGCTACGCGGACGTTGTGCCGCTCGCCGGGCAGGCCCGGGCACGGGCGGCGGGGGCCACGGTGCTGGCGGCGAACGACCTTGACCGGATTGGTTTCCCGCACCGGCGAAGGAAGGCGAACTGAGTCGTTCGGACCAGGCGCCCGCAGCCGCCGGGCTGTTTCATGGACATTCCCGGGGCCGGCGAGTGCTTTTGGTCACAAAAAGACCGGATGCGCATGCTATCAGGGACAACATCATTCCCGCCTATTGGGGAATACCAGCTGGATGCTGTACGTTGCATACGCGACAGACAGAACCAAAGAAAAGAGAAACACCTAAGTGGCAACCGATTACGACGAACTCCGCTCCGACGTCAAGGAGTCGCAGGACAACTCGCTCGAGGCACTCCAGTCCGCCAATGCGCCGGACGCCCGCAGCGTCGTCCTCGAACTGGATGAGGCCGATGGACTCGACGGCGCAGGCGTTCCCGGTGGCGAATTCGTGGCCGAGGAACTGGTTGTGCAGGTCATCCCCCAGGCCGAAGACGAGTTCACCTGCTACTCCTGCTTCCTGGTCCGGCACCGCTCCCAGATCGCCCGGCAGAAGGACGGCCATAGCTACTGCACGGAGTGCGAAGGCTGATCCGGGTCACCGGACACACCCTCACTCAAGGGCTGCGGCCCATGTGGCGAGGTAACGACGAGGCACGCCCACTTGAAAGTGGACGTGCCTTTCGTCTTAACTGAGGCGGCTGCGGACGATCTCGCTGACGGCCTTGCCGTCGAAGCGCCCGGCGATCTTGGCCGTCACGGGCTTCATCACAAGGCCAATCGAGCGGGTCGACAGCTCCTGCCCCTCAGCCCTAAGTGTTGCGATGGCAGCATCGACGATTGTCTCGACCTCGTCGCGGGATAGGGCCTTCGGCAAGTAAGCCTCAATGACCTCGGCCTCCTCGATTTCGGCCTTGGCCCTTTCCGGCTCGCCGGCCTCGGAATAGATGCGGGCAGTGTCCCGGCGCTTGGCCGCCTCCTTCTGCAGCAGAGCCGTCACTTGGGCGTCTTCCAGCACTATGGGCGTTTTGCCCGATTTTTCACGTGTTTCGATTTCCCCCAGGACATTGCGCACTGTTGTCAGGGCAGTCTTGTTCCGCTCTTTCATGTGCGCGACAACGTCCGCGTGCAGGCGTTCCTTCAAACTCGTCACGATGTTCCTCGATTCGTAGGGCGGCCCGATGAGGGCAGCAGGCGGGCGTGAACCGTCCCTCTAGTACCGTAGAGGTCTATGGCTGACAATAACTACTCCCTGACCGGCAGGGCATGACCCCGCTGCCCCAGCAACTGTGGCAGCGCGTCATTGAGGCCTTCAGCCGGACGGACATTCCCCAAGTCTCCCTCGTCGAACTGTCCCTGGTGCTGTTGATTGCCACGGCACTGTCAATTCCACGGGCCACCTGGAAGTACTTTGGCCTGCTGGCCACCGCGACCCACGAACTTGGCCATGCCTTCGCCGCTGTGCTGAGCGGCCAGAGACTGGCCGGCATCCGTCTCAGGCTGGACCATTCCGGGACAACAACAAGTTACAGCCGCGGCCGGCTGCCCACGGTATGGTCGGGATTCTGGGGCTACCCGGTTCCTGCGATAACCGGCGCCGCACTGGTCACCACTGGTTTCGGCGGGTGGGGGCCCGCAGCCCTCACCGCGGGTACGCTGATCCTGCTGGCCTCCCTCCTGTTCATCCGCAATCTCGCCGGCATCCTCATCACTGCGGCCGCCATCGCCGGAGGCGCGGCACTCATCCTCTGGGTGCCGCACGCCTTCACCGGCCATGTCGCGATCATCCTGGGCATTGCCTTGCTGGTCGCTGCAGTACGGGACCTGCTAAAGCTCACCCAGGTGCACCTGCACCGTAGGGACAGGCTGGCCACTTCGGACGCTTACTTGCTCTATCGCGCCACCTCCGTCCCCTCATTCATCTGGATCGCCCTATTCGCGGCACTCGTGGCAGGCTCCTGGATCATTGCCTGGCAGCCCATCTCGGTGATTCTGGCGGCCGGCGTCTAGGCTTATCCGCATGAACCAACAGTCCCGGCACACACCGGAAACCGCAGACGCCAAAAACGGCGCGGAGCACAGCACCCGGGGCGCGTACGTCACGGGCGGCGCGGAATTCGACCGGGACACCAACTACATTGAGGACAGGATCACCCGCGACGGCGTACCGGGTGCCAACGGCGAACCAGGCTGGCCTGCTCAGGCCGGCCGCTACCGGCTCATCGCGGCGCGGGCCTGCCCCTGGGCAAACCGAGCTGTCATTGTCCGCCGGCTCCTGGGCCTGGAGGAAGCCATCTCCCTCGGCCAACCGGGGCCCACCCACGATGCTCGGTCCTGGACCTTCGACCTCGACCCGGGCGGAGCGGACCCTGTGCTCGGTATCGAGAGGCTTCAAAGCGCCTACTTCAAACGGTTCCCGGACTACCCGCGCGGCATCACCGTTCCTGCGATCGTTGAAGTCGCCAGCGGGATGGTGGTAACCAACAACTTTCCCCAAATCACCTTGGACTTTTCGACCGAATGGACGGAGTTCCACAGGCCCGGCGCACCGCAGCTCTACCCTCAACATCTGCGGCCGGAAATCGACGCCGTGAACAAGCGCGTCTTCACCGAGGTCAACAACGGCGTTTACCGCTGCGGCTTTGCAGGTTCGCAGGAGGCTTATGACTCGGCCTATGCCCGGCTGTGGGCGGCCCTCGACTGGCTCGAAGAGCGCCTGTCCACCCAGCGCTACCTTGTGGGTGACACGATCACCGAGGCTGACGTGCGGCTGTTCACCACCCTGGCCCGGTTTGATGCGGTCTATCACGGCCACTTCAAATGCAACCGCCAGAAACTCAGCGAGATGGCCGTCCTCTGGCGATATGCGCGGGACCTGTTCCAGACCCCCGGGTTTGGCGACACCATCGACTTCGTCCAGATCAAGCAGCACTATTACATCGTGCACGAAGACATCAACCCCACCGGAATCGTGCCGCAGGGCCCGGAGGTTTCAGGCTGGCTGGAAGCGCATGGCCGGGAATCGCTGGGCGGCCGGCCCTTCGGGGACGGGACTCCCCCGGGCACCGTGAAACCGGGAGAAGAAGTCCTCGCAGGCCACGGGGCCGGCAACGGAAGCGGCAGCGGCCGGAAAGCGGTTTCTAAGCCGATAGGATAAGGCCATGGAGATTTCCCGAGGCTTTGCAGCACCCGGTTTTGAAGGCGTTCGTGATCTGTTTGCCTCCCTGCTGGCTGACGACTCGCAGTACAGTGCCCAGCTGGCCGCATACCGGGACGGCGTCAAGGTGGTTGACCTGTCAGGAGGACCGCACGTCACTCCGGAGTCGATTACCGGGGCCTACTCCTGCTCCAAAGGCGTAGCCGCCATGGTGATCGCCCTGCTGGTCCAGGACCGGCTGCTTGAGCTCGACCGGCCCGTCTCCCATTACTGGCCGGAGTTCGGGGTCCACGGCAAGGACCGGCTCCTGGTGCGGGAAGCCTTGTCTCACCAGGCCGGACTCATAGGGGTGGAGGGAGGCTTTGCCCTGGAGGAGTTCACTACCCCAAAGGCAGCGGCCCGGCTGGCCTCCGCCAGGCCGTCGTGGCGCCCTGGCCGGAGCTTCGGCTATCACGCCCTCACCATCGGGATCCTGATGGAGGAGCTGTGCCGGCGCGTCGCCGGAGAGTCACTGCAGCAGCTCTATGACCGTCGAATCCGGAAAGCCTACGGCATCGACTTCTTCCTCGGCCTGCCGGAGGAGCTGGAGCCCCGTTATCGGGATGTCCTGTACAACGTCGATTCCCCGCAGCCATGGCTGGATCCGCTGAGCCTGGATGGACTGAACAGCAACGCCCCGGTCAGCACCGTCATGGAACTCCCCAATCAGCGTGTTGTGCGGGCGGCCGGAATGAGCGCCGCCGGCGGAGTAGGGTCAGCGGAAGGCCTGGCCCGGCTCTACGCAGTGGCGACCACCGGCGTCGGCGGTGACGCTCCGCTGCTCGCCGCGGAAACGGTCAGAGTGATGTCACAGGAGCAGGTGTGGGGACTGGACCGCTCCTCGGGGCTGGATAACGCCTTTGCTGTGGTCTTCATGAAGCCGCATCCCTCCCGGAACTTCGGCAGCCACCTCGCATTTGGCCATGAGGGCGCAAATGCCGCACTGGGGTTCGCGGACCCCGCCTACGGCCTCGGTTTTGGCTACATTCCGCAGCGGCAGGAGGATGGCCGCACTCCCGGTAAAGCCCATCGCCTGGCTGCAGAAGTCCGGCGGGCGGCGTCCGCCTTGTCCTAGCAGAATCCGGCCCCTAAGGTAGGGCGGATGGGTAATACTCAACCGCGGCCGGCTGCCCGGCCCGCCAGGGGGACCCGCGTCTTCAGGGATGCAATTGCAGGTGTCTTCGCCGCATTGAGGGCCCAGCGCCTGCAGCTGGCGTCCAAGGCTGCCCTGGCGGCGGGCCTGGCCTTCCTCGTCGCTCCACTGATGCCCGGCTCCGCGGCTGAGTATCCGTACTACGCGCCCCTGGGTGCCCTGGTTTCCATGTACCACAATGTGGCGGGATCTGTCCGGCAAGGCCTGCAGACGCTCGTGGGCCTGGCCTTGGGAATCGGGCTCGCCTTCCTGCTGGTCAACATCGGTGACCCGTCCCCGCTCACGGTCGCCATTCTGATGGGTTTGGGGGTGCTGCTCGGCGGCCTGCCCCGCCTGGGTTCGGGGCGGGACTGGATTCCGACAGCGGCCCTCCTGGTTCTGCTCGTGGGCAGAAGCCATCCGGACGATTTCTCCTTCGGATACCTCATCCAAATGGGGGTCGGGGTTGCAGTCGGAATCGCGGTGAACTTCCTCGTCTTTCCTCCCCTGCATTTCAACGCGGCGGCCGTCAGCCTGGGCGAGCTCCGGCTGGCTCTCGGAAAGCAGCTGACCGACATGGGGGCTGCGATGAACGAGAAGTGGCCGCCGGAACATGAGGAATGGTCCCGACGCTCCGACGAGCTGGCCGCCGCTGCAAGGACCGTACGCCATCTGGTCCAGGAAGCCGACGCCAGCCGGCGCGCAAATCCGCGCCGGAAACTCCACCCCCGTGACGTGGACCTTGATTACCGCAATCTGCGGGAGCTCGAGCGTGTGACGTTCCACATCCAGGACATGACACAAGTACTGTCAGATGCCATCTGGGACGACGATGTACCGTACACCGTTCCGTTCCAGGACAGTGGCCCGCTGGCCGATGCCTTGAACGCCGCAGGCGAGCTCCTGTCCTCGTTCCAGGACGAAGATGCTGCCGTGCAGCGGCAACGGTACAGTGCTGCAGAAGCGGCGGTACAGGCCTGCATGGCGGCCACAGCGGAACGGGATCCGGACGAAATGGCGGTCACCGCGTCCGATTCCATCCTCTTGAGCCTGCACCGGATTCTGAAGGCAGTGCGGCCGGCGTCCTAGAGTTCCGTCACCGAGCCGCGGAAGTGCCTGCGGCCCGAGCGCGGGTTCCACGCTACAAAATCCGACCCCTGCCATGCCCCGTGCAGGCCCTGCGCCGTACTAATGTCCAAGGCAACCCGGCCTGGCAGGAACACCGGCGCGTCGAATTCAACGTCCCAGCCAAATGACTCGCCCCTGGCTGGCCCGACATCCGCGAGCGCCCTCGAGGCGAGGTACATCCCATGGGCTATGGACCGGCGCATGCCCAATGCCTTGGCGGAGAGCACGCTGAGGTGGATGGGGTTGAAGTCGCCGGAGACGGCCGCGTACGCGCGGCCGGTGTCAACCCCGAGCTGCCACAGTCCCGTCGGATCCGGGGCCTTGAACTCTTCGTGGCGAGTCTGGCCGTTGTGTGCGGACGGCTTGTCGATGCCCGGCAGGAACATTCCCTTCGCAAGGTACGTGGAGACGCCAATCCAGCGGATGTCCGGCGCGCCCGCCCCGCGGACCTCAGCCACGACATCCAGCTGCGTGCCCGTGCGGTGGCCCCGGAGGTTCTCTACGCGCGCGGTAACGTCCAATGGCTCCGTGAAGAGCACCGGCGACCGCTGCTCCACGTGGTTGCTGAGGTGGATCATGCCCAGGAGAGGAAGAGGAAAATCGTCACGGTTCATGACGCTCATGGCGAGTGGGAACGTGAGCGCGTGGATATAGCCGGCTGGCAGGACGTCGCTTGCTGTTTCCCCGATGAGATGCTGATAGGCGGTGAGCTTGGCGACGTCGGCCGTGACGCCGCGTACTTCATGGCTGGCGTCCGGCAGGCTGGAACCGTTGTCGGTGCCCAGCACCCGGCGTCGGGCCGCCTGGGCGGCGGCGTTGAGGTAGAGCTTGGAGAGCGAGGGCATCTCCCCCAGGATGACCGGGTGGACGGTATTCATGCCCCCACCACGTTCTGTCCGCAGACGCGCAGCACAGTACCGTTGATGCCTCCAGCGGCGTCGCTGGCCAGGAAGGCGATCGCTTCGGCGACGTCGGCTGGCTGGCCGCCCTGCTGGAGGGAGTTGAGTCGCCTCCCCACTTCCCTCAGTGCCAACGGAATCCGGGCGGTCATTTCCGTTTCGATGAAGCCCGGCGCCACCGCATTGATGGTGCCGCCATGGTGAGCCAGAAGGGGGGCCGTGGCGCGGACCAACCCCATGACTCCCGCCTTCGAGGCCGCGTAATTGGTCTGGCCGCGGTTGCCGGCTATCCCGCTGGTGGAAGCGACCGACACAATCCGTGGTGAGTCGCGGAAGTGTTCCGACGCCATCAGGGCCTGGTTAATTCTGAGCTGGGCGGCGATGTTGACATTCAGGACCGAGCTCCAGCGCGAGTGGTCCATGTTCGCCAGCAGCTTATCCCGGGTGATGCCGGCGTTATGGACAACGATATCGAGGTGGCCGTGACGCTGCACCGCATGGTCGATAATCCGCTGGCCGGCGTCCTCCCGGCTGATGTCCAGTTGAAGGGCCGTGCCGTGGACCTCGTTGGCCACGCCGGCGAGGTGGTCCCCTGCTGCCGGGACGTCGACCAGCACCAGCGTGGCCCCGTCCCTGTAGAGGGTACGGGCGATTGCCGCACCGATGCCCCGGGCAGCCCCTGTGACGACTGCGACCTTCCCGGCCAGTGGCTTTTCAAAGTCCGAAGGAAGCCGGCCTTCTGCTGTGCTGACCGTCAGGAACTGCCCGTCCACGAAGGCCGAGCGGCCTGAAAGGAAGAACCGCAGCGCGGCCACTGCGCTCGGGCTTGTGGCCGAAACCCCCTCCGGCAGGAGGATGCCGTTGGCTGTAGCACCGGCGCGTAGTTCCTTGGCCAACGAGCGCAGGAAGCCGTCGACACCCTGCCTGGCCGCAGCGCCCGATGGCGTACCGGCCCCGTCCGCCGGGCGGGACACGGTGATAAAGCGGGCGCTCGGGGCAAGGTCGCGAAGCGAAGACGCCGCTGACAGCACGGGTTTTTCCAAATCCTCGGGCCCGGCCAGCTCGTCCATCACCAGGATGATGGCGCCGAGCTTTTCACGGGGCACCGCGTGCCGGCGGACATCCAGGTCCCAAGAAAGCAGGATGGCAGCCAGTTCCTCGGCGCCGGCAGAGGCTCCCTGTACCAGGATGGGTCCGCTGATCAGGGCCTGCCCGGGCTTGTACCTGCGCAGCAGTGCCGGCTGGGGCAGGCCGAGTTTCCTGGCGACGTTCCTACCCAACCCGTGGCTGACCAACTGCGTGTATTTGTCTGTCATCAGGTCCCCTAAAGTGCTTCGAGTATTGCGACGACGCCTTGGCCGCCGGCGGCGCAGATCGAAATGAGGCCACGTGCGGGGCGGCCGTTTTCGGTTCCCTTTGCGTGGAGCATTTTGGCGAGGGTCGCTGCGATGCGGCCACCCGTAGCGGCAAAGGGATGCCCTGCCGCGAGGGAGGAGCCGTTGACATTAAGCCGGGCGCGGTCGATGGTGCCGAATGCTCCGTCAAGGCCCAGCCTGCTGCGGCCGAACTCCTCATCTTCCCAAACCGCAAGCGTACTCAGGACCGTAGCCGCAAACGCTTCGTGGATTTCAAAGAAATCGAAGTCCGCCAGGGTCAGGCCGTTGCGGGCCAGAAGCCGAGGAACGGCGAACGCGGGGGCCATCAGCAGCCCGTCCTTACCGTGGACAAAGTCCACAGCGGCTGCTTCGCCGTCCACCACCGTAGCGAGCTTGGGCAGGTCATGTGCGTCTGCCCATGCTTCCGAGGCCAACAGGACCGTGGACGCGCCGTCTGTCAGTGGCGTGGAATTTCCCGCCGTCATGGTGGCTTCAGCCCCCAGGCTCTTTCCAAAGACAGGCTTCAGCGTTGCAAGCTTTTCCAGGGTGGTGTCCACCCGCAGATTGGAGTCCCGGGTGAGCCCGCGGTAGGGGGTGAGGAGGTCGTCAAAGAATCCGGCGTCGTACGCCGCCGCCAGGTTGCGGTGGCTGTTGTAGGAGATCTCATCCTGCGCCGCCCGGGAAATATTCCATTGGGCCGTTGTGAGGGCCTGGTGCTCTCCCATGGACAGCCCGGTGCGTGGCTCGCCGGTGCCGGGAGCATCGGGGGCCAGGTCCTTGGGGCGCAGCCTACTGAGCACCTGCAGCCGCTGCGGGAGGCTCTTTGCACGGTTGAGGTCGAGGAGCACTTCGCGCAGTCCCTCACTGACCGCTATCGGTGCGTCGGAGGCGGAATCGACGCCGCCGGCGATGGCGGAGTCGATCTGGCCCAGCTTGATTTTGTTGGCAAGGCCCAGGACGGTTTCCAGGCCCGTGGCGCAGGCCTGCTGCAGGTCATACGCCGGCGTCTCAGCAGACAGTGCCGAACCGAGGACAGCTTCGCGCGTGAGGTTGAAGTCCCTGGAATGCTTGAGGACCGCTCCCGCCGCGACTTCGCCGATTCGCTCGTCCTGGAGTCCAAACCTGGCGATGAGACCGTCCAGGGCGGCGGTAAGCATGTCCTGGTTGGAGGACTTGGTGTAGGCGCCTCCGGACCGGGCAAAAGGAATCCTGTTGCCTCCCACGATGACGGCACGGCGGAGCGTCCGGGTAGCTCCGGGAGCAGCAAGGGCGCTGGAATCCTGGGGTCCTGTGGCGGACTGTCCATCAATGGACATGGGTGTCTCCTCTGGTCATTGCGATTACCGATACCCAGCGTACCTGATACGCTGGGTATCGTGAACAAGCCCCCATCACAAGCAGCAGCGCCGGCAGTGCCTGGCAGTGCCGACGGCAGATCTGCCCGCTGGCAGTCCCACCGCGAGGAACGGCGTCGGGAACTCATCAAGTCCGCTCGGCTCGCTGTCCATGCGTTGGGCAGCGACGCTTCCATGGAGGAAATTGCTGCGGCTGCCGGCACATCGAAATCCGTCTTCTACCGCTACTTCGGGGACAAGGCGGGCCTCCAGCAGGCGGTAGGGGAAGTGGTCCTCAGCCAGATGCAGCGCCGCATCGGCGAGGCTGCCCAGAGCGCCCAGACACCCCGGGAAGGCCTCCTTGCCATGGTGTCGGCATACCTCCAGATGGCCGAGACCAGCCCACACGTGTACACCTTCGTGACCCGCTACTCAGCCGCCGAGACGGACAGCCCGCAGCGCTCCGCCGCCATGTCAGGCGCACTGGGCCACTTCTTCGAATCCATCGGGGACATGATCGCCACTCCTATGAGGACCCACCTTGGCGACGGCAAAGAGGCTGTGATCGGATACTGGCCCACGGCCGCCATCGGCCTGGTCCGGAACGCTGGCGAACAGTGGCTCAGCACACCGGCATCGCCGGCGAAGCCGGACCAGGAAGCCATGGCCCGGCAGATCACTGACTGGCTGTGCGTAGGAATCGCACCAGAGCTTGATCCGTCCGGGTCACGGTAATGCCCACCGCAGGGCACCACGAACCCTTAGAACACACCCATCTGTCAGAACCAGCGAAGGACATTTGATATGACTGAAGTAGTGGACCGGCCCACAGGCAAGGGGCAGCGGCCCAGTGTCGGAGGCGCCTCGAACACTGAAGCGGGGCGGCCCAGCGTGGATGTTGCTGTGCTGGGCGAGCAGCTCCTGGGCAAATGGGCCGGCGTCCGCCTGCAGGCCCGCGACCTGGCTGCGCGCCCGGAACTCCACAAGATCGAGGGCACGACCCACACCGACCACCGGGCGCGTACCTTCGGCCAGCTGAAGTACCTTGTGGAAAACGACGCTGTCCACCGGGCCTTCCCCTCGGCCCTGGGCGGTTCGGATGACCACGGGGGCAATATTGCCGGGTTCGAGGAACTTGTCACCGCCGACCCCTCCCTACAGATCAAGGCCGGCGTCCAGTGGGGCCTCTTCGGTTCGGCGGTAATGCACCTCGGCACAGACGAGCATCATGCCAGGTGGCTCCCGGGCATCATGAGCCTGGACATCCCGGGATGTTTCGCCATGACTGAAACCGGCCACGGCTCGGACGTTGCCAGCATCGCCACCTCTGCCACCTATGACGCCGAAGCCCAGGAATTCGTTCTTCACACGCCGTTTCGGGCGGCGTGGAAGGACTATATCGGCAACGCGGCCATCGACGGACTTGGGGCGGTGGTCTTCGCCCAGCTGGTGACCCATGGCGTCAACCATGGCGTCCATGCGTTCTACGTGGATCTCCGCGACCCCAGAACCAAGGAATTCCTCCCGGGCATCGGCGGCGAGGACGACGGTGTTAAAGGCGGCCTCAACGGCATCGACAATGGCCGGCTCCACTTCGACCATGTTCGCATCCCCCGGTCGAACCTCCTCAACCGCTACGGCAATGTGGACCCGGACGGCACGTACACCTCCCCTATCGCGAGCCCCGGCCGGCGCTTTTTCACCATGCTGGGCACGCTCGTCCAGGGACGGGTGTCCCTGGACGGTGCGGCAGTCGCCGCGTCGAAGATCGCCCTCACCGCCGCCATCCGGTACGCCAATGAACGGCGCCAGTTCAACGCGTCGTCCCACACGGACGAGGAAGTCCTCCTGGACTACCAGCGGCACCAGCGGCGCTTGTTCACCCGGTTGGCCACCACTTACGCAGCCGGATTCGCGCACGAGCAGTTGCTCCAGAAGTTCGACGACGTGTTTTCCGGTGCGCACGACACCGATGAGGACCGGCAGGACCTTGAAACCCTGGCGGCGGCACTCAAGCCGCTCAGTACCTGGCACGCGCTTGACACCCTGCAGGAGTGCCGGGAGGCATGTGGCGGCGCCGGTTTCCTGATCGAAAACCGCTTCGCCTCACTGCGGGCGGACCTGGACGTCTATGTCACCTTCGAGGGGGACAACACTGTGCTGCTCCAGCTTGTCGCCAAAAGGCTTCTCGCTGACTACGCCAAGGAGTTCAGGAACGTCGACTTCGGTGTCCTGGCCCGCTACGTGGTCAGCCAGGCTACGGACGCGGCCTTCCACCGCACCGGGCTGAGGCAGGTTGCCCAGTTCATGGCGGATTCGGGTTCAGTGCAGAAGGCCGCCCTGGCGCTGAGGGACGAGGAGGGCCAGCGTGCTCTCCTGACTGACCGTGTCCAGACCATGGTGGCGGAAGCCGGCGTTGCCCTGAAGGGTGCCGGCCGGCTGTCGCATGAGAAGGGGGCGGCACTGTTCAACCAGCACCAGAACGAGCTGATTGAAGCGGCGCAGGCCCACGCCGAGCTCCTGCAGTGGGAGGCTTTCACGGAGGCGTTGCAAGAGGTCACCGACCCGGGAACCAGAACGGTGCTGACGTGGCTGCGGGACCTCTTCGGGCTCTCGCTGATCGAGAAGAACTTGTCCTGGTACCTCATGAACGGACGGCTTTCCATGCAGAGGGCCCGTACTGTGGGGGGCTACATCAACCGGCTGCTCGTGAAGATCCGCCCGCATGCCCTGGACCTGGTGGACGCCTTCGGCTATGGCCAGGACCACATCCGCGCTGTGATTGCCACGGGCGCGGAGAGGACCCGGCAGGATGAGGCACGCGCCTATCTGCGGTCACAGAGGGCAAGCGGTCGGGCGCCGGTGGACGAGAAGGTACTCATTGCCCGTACCGCTGCCGCAGCCTCAGCAGCCAAGTCGGCCGCCCGAACCCGGAATGCCCGTGGCTGAGTAATGCCAGCTGTCTGACGTTAGCCGGCCCCAAGCTCGACGGCGCCGCTCCCCTCGGTGGGGAGCGGCGCCGTCGTGCTTTGTCTTGCCTGAGAATGCATCCGCTTTTCAGAAACGCTTTGGACTAGGAAAGCACCGAGCGGTACACCTCAAGGGTTGTTTCGGTGATGGAGTCCCAGGAGAAGTGCTCCTCGGCACGGCGGCGGCCGGCTTGGCCCATGGCCCGCGCCCGCGCGGGATCGGAGACGACCTCGGTCAGAGCTGCGGCGAACTCGGTAACGAACTTTTCCGGGTCAAGGGGCGTACCCGTTCCGTCGGAGACTTGCTCCAGATCCACCAGCAGGCCGTTCTCACCGTGCTGGACCACCTCTGGGATGCCGCCGGTGGCGCTGGCCACCACGGCCGCACCGCAAGCCATGGCCTCCAGGTTCACGATGCCCAGCGGTTCGTAGATGGACGGGCAGGCAAATGCCGTGGCGTGGCTCAGTACCTGGATGAGCTCGTGCCGCGGAAGCATCCGTTCGACAAGAACGACGCCGGTCCGCTGGTTCTGAAGCTCCTGGATCAGTCGAGAGGTTTCCGCGGCGAGCTCTGGCGTATCCGCAGCGCCAAGGCATAGCACCAACTGAACGTCGGCAGGTAGTTTGGCTGCGGCCCGGAGCAGGTACGGCACACCCTTCTGGCGGGTGTTGCGTCCAACAAAGACCACGCTTGGCTTGTGCGGATCGATGCCGAGTGCCCGTACGGCGTCTTCGCCTTCATCACGGTGCCACAGCGCGACGTCGATACCGTTGTGGACCACGCGCACCTTTGCGGGGTCAACGTCAGGGTAGCTGCGCAGGATGTCCTGGCGCATGCCCTCCGAGACGGCGATGATGGCTGCCGCGGCCTCGTATGCTGTCTTTTCCACCCAGGAGGACAGGGCGTAGCCGCCGCCGAGCTGCTCGGCCTTCCACGGCCGCAGCGGTTCAAGGCTGTGCGCGCTGAGCACATGCGGGATGCCGTGCAGCAGGGACGCCAGGTGCCCTGCCATGTTGGCGTACCAGGTGTGCGAATGGACGAGGTCTGCGCCTTCGATGTCCGGAACGATCCGGAGGTCTACCCCCAGTGTCTGGACTGCGGCGTTCGCGGCCCCCAAATCCTCCGGCACGGAATAGGAGGTCACCCCGGCGCCGTGGTAATCGGCGTCGCGGGGTGCGCCGAAGGCACGTACCTGCAGGTCGACGTGCCTGGCCAGGACCCGGCTCAGCTCGGCTACGTGGACGCCCGCACCGCCGTAGATCTCCGGCGGGAACTCTTTAGTCACAATGTCTATTCGCACGCTACCCAAGGTAGTCGTTACGGTTGAACTGTTCTAGTGTGAAGGAGTCCGGGCGTGCCGGACTGTTGGGGAAGTTACGAAGGCGTACAGGAGCAATTAGATGCCGTTGAATAAAAAAGTCCTGGCCATTGTCCTCGCTGGCGGCGAGGGAAACCGTCTCATGCCATTGACGGCTGACAGGGCTAAACCCGGCGTGCCGTTTGCCGGCAGCTATCGGCTCATCGACTTTGCCCTCTCCAACCTCGTGAATTCCCGTTATCTGCAGATCGTGGTCCTCACGCAGTACAAATCCCACAGCCTGGACCGCCATATCTCCGAGACCTGGCGGATGTCCACCCAACTGGGCAACTATGTGGCCTCCGTGCCAGCCCAGCAGCGTGTCGGCAAGAGTTGGTTCCTTGGCAGCGCCAACGCCATCTACCAGTCGCTGAACCTGATCCGCGACGCCAATCCGGACATCGTGGTGGTTGTCGGAGCCGATCACGTCTACCGCATGGACTTTGCCCAGATGGTGGAACAGCACGTTCTCAGCGGGGCCAAGGCCACCGTAGCCGCAGTGCGTCAGCCGCTTAACATGGCGGACCAGTTCGGTGTCATCGAGGTGGACCAGGACGATCCACAGAAAATCGCCGCTTTTGTGGAGAAACCTGCCACCACGCCTGGCCTGGCCGCGGATCCCACCCAGTTCCTGGCCTCGATGGGCAACTACGTCTTCGACGCCGACGCCCTGGTGGATGCCCTCCACGTCGACGCCGAGCGCCTTGACACCAAGCACGACATGGGCGGGGACATCATTCCGTACTTCGTCAACCAGGGCGAAGCAGGAGTCTACGACTTCACCCTCAACGACATCCCCGGTTCCACAGAGCGTGACCGCACCTACTGGCGAGACGTCGGCACCATCGACTCCTTCTATGACGCCCATATGGACCTCATTTCCCCGCTCCCGGTGTTCAACCTGTACAACTCGGAGTGGCCCATCTACACCCGGCAGACCATTTCCCCGCCTGCCAAGTTCGTCCGTGGGGAAAACAACGCCGTGGGCACCGCCCTTGATTCGATTGTGGCCAACGGCGTGGTCATTTCCGGCGGGGTGGTGGAAGGCTCTGTCCTCTCCCACGATGTCTTCGTGGGAACGCGAAGCCGGGTGATCGACTCCGTCCTGATGGACAAGGTCAACATCGGTGAAGGCGCGGTCGTCAACCGGGCCATCATCGACAAGAACGTCAAGGTCCCGGCCGGCGCGGCGATCGGGCTGGACCCTGACCTGGACCGGGCCCGCGGCTTCAAGGTGACCGACTCCGGCATCACTGTGCTGTCCAAGGGCCAGGAAGTCCCGGAGCCTGGAGAAGAGGAACGCGCCCTCTCGGCCAAGAACCTGCACCTGGTTCCCAACGCAGTCAAAGCGGCCACCGCAAACTATCCGGAACTCCGGGAATCAGTGGAACAGGCGGCCGACGCTCGGGTCGTTGCCGCAGCCCAGGCCCCGCAGGACGCCCTCCGTTCCTGAACGGCGGGCTCCCTGACGGGCGGGAGTTGCGGCCCGACACGCCGCAAGTTCCCTAGGCTGTAAAATCGGTACAATGAGCTCCCCCGATCTGACGCCTGAGGAAATCCAGGCATGCCTCAAGGTTTTGAACAGCATCCACGCCTACGACGAGGAACACCCGGATTACGTCTCGGTGCGCCGTGCCACCGGGAAAATGTTCAAAGCCGTCAAACGGCACCGGCGGGTGACCAAGCGCGATCTGATCTCTGAGGCCGACCGGGCGGTTTTAGCGCAGACCGCCACGGCCGCACCGGACCGCATCGACGACGAGACCCGCGGCAACAAGCTGGAGACGTCGGCCACGGGCAAGGTGGCCGGTCACCTCATCCGTTCCCGGCCGTGCTACATCTGCAAGCAGCATTACACCCAGGTGGACGCCTTCTACCACCAACTGTGCCCCGAGTGCGCGGCTTTCAACCACGGCAAGCGCGATGCCCGGACGGACCTCACCGGACGACGCGCCCTGCTGACCGGCGGGCGGGCGAAAATCGGTATGTACATCGCCCTGCGCCTGCTGCGGGACGGGGCCCACACCACCATCACCACGAGGTTCCCCAAGGATGCCGCACGCCGCTTCGCCGCCATGGAGGACAGCGGAGATTGGCTGCACCGGCTCCGGATCGTGGGAATAGACCTCCGTGACCCCTCCCAGGTCATGGCCCTGACCGATTCACTGAATGCGGCTGGCCCCTTGGACATCATCATCAACAACGCGGCCCAGACAGTGCGCCGCTCGGGCAACGCCTACAAACCGCTGGTGGATGCAGAGGACGAGCCACTTCCGGCCGCGCTTGAGGCGGCCAACGGCGGACCGGAGCTCGTGACGTTCGGCCATGCCCACGACAAGCACCCCCTCGCCCTGGCCAGCACCGTCACAGAGCACCCTGTCCTGGCCGGCGACGCCATCACGTCCCTGGCGCTCTCCACTGGTTCCGCCTCACTTGAGCGGATCGCCTCCGGAACCGCCATCGACGCCGGCGGGCTGGTCCCGGACCTCGCGGCCATCAACAGCTGGACCCAAGTGGTGGACGAGGTTGATCCGTTGGAGATGCTTGAGGTCCAGCTCTGCAACGTGACCGCTCCGTTCCTGCTGGTCAGCAGGCTTCGCGACGCCATGAAACGCTCCACGGCCCGCCGGAAGTACATCGTCAACGTCTCGGCGATGGAAGGCCAGTTCTCCCGGGCCTATAAGGGCCCTGGCCATCCCCACACCAACATGGCCAAGGCCTCGCTGAATATGATGACCAGGACCAGCGCGCAGGAGATGCTGGATGCCGATGGAATCCTGATGACTGCCGTGGACACAGGCTGGATTACGGATGAGCGCCCGCATTTCACCAAGGTCCGGCTCATGGAGGAGGGGTTCCATGCGCCCCTTGACCTCGTTGACGGTGCGGCCCGCGTCTACGATCCCATCGTCATGGGTGAGCAGGGCGAAGACCAGTTCGGGGTCTTCCTGAAGGATTACAAGCCCAGCCCCTGGTAGGGCGAGGACACCTGTCCTGCGAACCGAGCTGCCGACCTCCCGGCGAACTACGCGAGCCGGGTGATCTCCACGCTGACGCTCAGCGCCGACCCTCCTCCGCCGGAGAGGATGCCTTTCAACGGCGGCACGTCACGGTAGTCCCGGCCCCTGGCCACGGTGACGTGGTAGTCGCCGGCAGGCTTGTGGTTGGTCGGGTCCCAGCTGCGCCAGCCACCGTCCCACCACTCCAGCCACGCATGCGACTGGCCGGCCACCGTCTCGCCGATGTCCGCCGTCGACCGCGGGTGCAGGTAACCGGAAACGTAGCGCGCCGGGATGCCGCAGCTGCGCAGCGCGCCGATGGCGAGGTGGGCCAGGTCCTGGCAGACACCCTGCCGCTGCCCCCAGGCCTCCTCGGCGTTGGTGGTGACAGCAGTGGAGCCTGACATATAGGTCATCTCTCCGCGCATCCACGTAAAGATCGCCAGGGCGGCGTCGTGCGGATTCCTCCCTTCAACCACTCCAGGAATAATCCCCAAGACCTCGTCGCCCGGGGCGCTGAGCTGTGACTGCGGGAGCCAGTCGCTGAACGTGTTCAGGGTCTCCGGAGCGGACAGCACGTCCCAACCGGCGATGTCGGCGTCGGACGGGATCTTTTCCGCCCGGTGCACTTCGACGGTGATGTTGGAGACGACTTCAAGGTGATCATGCGGCATCTGCATGTCGAACGCCGTCACCCTGGTGCCCCAGTAGTCCCGGTAGCTGGCGACTGCCGCCTGCGACGGCGATACCTTGAGCACGGATTCCAGGACCACCTGCTGCGGGTCCGTCAGAGGCGTCATTCGGGCCTCGTTATAGGACAGCGTGACGCGCTTGTTGTACTTGTAGGCCGTCTTGTGGACAATACTTAGCCGGGTCATGAAACTTCTCCCACCCAGGCCAGTTCGTCTGCCTGATTGAAGTACTTACGGGAAATCGCGTCCGAGGCCTGCGAGACGGCCTTCTGCACCCTTTCCATGTGTTCCGGCAGTTCGGACATCAGATCGTCCGTCCGGTGGAACTCGAGGAAGGTGCGGGCCTGGCCCACGATCCGGCGCGCATCGTTGATGAAGCCCACGCGCTGTGCTGAGGGGTCCAGCTTGGCGAGGCACTCGTCGGCGTCACGCAGGGCGTACACGATGGAACGGGGAAACAACCGGTCGAGGAGGAGGAATTCGGCGGCGTGCTGGTCGCCGAAAGCTGCACGCCGGGTGCGCAGGAACGATTCGTAGGCGCCGGCACACCGGAGCATGTTGACCCAGGACATGCCGGCGGAAAGGACATCCCGGGTGGAGAGCATGCGCGCGGTCATGTCAGCGCGCTCCAGCGACCGGCCCAGAACCAGGAAGAGCCAGCTTTCGTCGTGGCTCACCGTGGTGTCGGCAAGGCCGCTCACCATTGCCGTCCGTTCGAGGGTCCAGTTGCAGAAGCGGTACGTCCCCACGACGTCCTTGCGGTGCTGGCTCAGCCCGTAGTAGGTGGTGTTGAGGCTCTCCCACAGGCCGGAGGACACTGTCTCACGGGCCCGGCGGGCGTTCTCGCGCGCGGCGCCCAGCGAACCGGCGATGGAGGTTGCGCTGGTCTTGTCATAGGCCAGCGCGTGCAGCAGCTCAGGCAGGCCGAAATCATCGCTCTGCGGCCGGGCACCCATCACGGCCAGGAGTTCCTGCGCGACACTCCGGCGTTCCTCCATGGGCAGGTGGTTCAGGCGCTCAAGGTGAACGTCAAGGATGCGTGCCGTTCCATCAGCGCGCTCAACATAGCGTCCGATCCAAAAAAGGGACTCAGCTATACGGCTAAGCATTCGCGGCTACCTCCTGCGGGTCCTAAGTTTGTGTGGATGGAACCTCCGGGTTGACCGCGGCTCACTGCTGCTGCTCCGACTGGCGGTCGCGCCAGTTGCTTTCAACGGGCCAGACCGACACACGCTCGCGGATGGAGATGGACGGCCGCGGCAGTCTCTCCACCGGGACCTGGGGCGAGTCCGCCAGCACCCAGGTGTCTTTGGAGCCTCCACCTTGGCTGGAATTGACGATCAGCGAGCCTTCCTTCAGCGCCACGCGGGTCAGTCCGCCGGGCAGGACCCAGACGTCGTCGCCGTCGTTGACTGCAAAGGGCCGCAGGTCGACGTGCCGCGGACCGAACTTGTCACCACCGAGGGTGGGCACGGTGGAAAGCTGCAGCACCGGCTGCGCGATCCAGCCGCGGGGGTCGGCGATGACCCGCCGACGCAGCGCCTCTAGTTCGTCCTTGGAGGCGTCAGGCCCGATCACCAGTCCCTTGCCGCCGGAACCGTCGACGGGTTTGACCACAAGTTCCGCCAGGTTGTCCAGGACGTACTCGCGGGCTTCCTTCTCCTCGAGCCGGAACGTGTCCACGTTCGCGATGACCGGCTCCTCGTTCAGGTAGTAGCGGATGAGGTCCGGGACGTAGCTGTATACGAGTTTGTCGTCCGCGACGCCGTTGCCCACGGCGTTGGCGATGGTCACGCCGCCTGCCCGTGCGGCATTTACCAGGCCGGGGCAGCCGAGCATGGAGTCCGAGCGGAACTGCAGCGGGTCGAGGAATTCATCATCGATCCGTTTGTAAATCACGTCCACCCGCTGTTCGCCCGCGGTGGTCCGCATATAGACCCGATTGCCGCGGCAGATAAGGTCCCGGCCCTCGACGAGCTCGACGCCCATGAGGCCGGCCAGCAGGGTGTGCTCGAAGTAGGCGCTGTTGAAGACGCCGGGGGTGAGCACAACGACGGTGGGGTCGTCGACGCCGGACGGGGCCGTTTTGCGCAGGGCGGACAGCAGCCGGCGGGGGTACTCCTCCACGGGCCGGATGAGCTGTTGGCCGAATGCCTCGGGCAGGCCCTTGGCCATGGCCCGCCGGTTCTCCAGAACATAGCTAACGCCGGAGGGAACCCGTACGTTGTCCTCGAGGACGCGGAAGGTGCCGGCGGCATCGCGGACGACGTCGATGCCGGAAATATGGACGCGCACCCCGCCGGCCGGCTCGAAGCCATGGACCTGGCGGTGAAAGTGGGCGCTGGTGGTGACCAACTGGCGCGGAATCACCCCGTCAGTCACGACATTCATTTTGTCGTACACGTCGTCCAGGAATGCCTCGAGCGCCCGCACGCGCTGGGCCACTCCGCGCTCGAGCACATCCCACTCGTCGGCGGGGATCACCCGGGGGACGATGTCGAGCGGAAACGGCCGCTCCTCCCCCGCGAAGTCAAAGGTCACACCGCGGTCCAGGAACGTCCGCGCCATCGAGTCCGCCCGGGCGCTGACGTCGGCCAGGGAGAGCCGGCGCAAGGCGTCCGCCACCTGGGCGTACGAATCACGGGCTTCCTGGCCAGGGGCGAACATCTCGTCGTAGGCGCCGGTTCTCCCGGCGGCCTCGGAGTAATCCTGGAATAGGTCTGACATGTCCTTTAGCCAACCATCTTTTTGTTTCGAAATCATTACTGCCATCCATTGTGGCGTGTTCCGGCGGTACCTCCGGTTCGTCTAATCCGTGTCCCGTCCGGCAAAGTAGGTGAGTGCCAGTGAACATAAGCCGCGGATCCACCGGAGGTGGGGAAAAAAGTGGGGAGAACAGCGGACGGAAGTCCGGTGCGGACCGCCTCCTTCCCGGCTTGATTACCGCGGCCCTTGCACTGGCCGCCGCGTTCGCCGTCCATGCGGTGGTGCCCGTGCTGCCCGCCATGACACTCGCCGTCGTCCTGGGCCTGCTCGCCGCAAACCTGCCCTGCACGGCTGTCTGGATAGCCGGCCGGGCGAGGCCCGGCCTCGACTTCGCCGGGAAGCACTTCATGCGGGCCGGAATCGTGATGCTGGGCCTCAAGGTCAGCATCGTGGATGTCCTGGGCCTGGGGTGGCTGGCGCTGGTCCTGGTGGCCGGCGTGGTGGTGGCGAGCTTTGCCGGCACGTATGTCATTTCCCGGCTCTTCCGTCTCCCGCAGCAGACGTCGCTCCTGGTGGCCACCGGCTTTTCGATCTGCGGCGCATCCGCGATCGGTGCCATGGCGGCGGTGCGGCGCATCCGGGATGTCGATACCGTGCTGCCCGTGGCCCTCGTGACTCTCTGCGGGACGCTGGCTATTGGAATCCTGCCGCTGCTGGTGCATCCCCTGCAGCTCAGCCCCCGCGCTTTCGGGGCCTGGACCGGCGCCTCCGTCCACGACGTCGGCCAGGTGGTGGCGACGGCGCAGACCGCCGGCACTGCGGCACTGGGCATCGCCGTCATCGTCAAACTCACCCGGGTCCTGCTGCTGGCCCCCATGGTTGCCGTGGCTGGCGTGCAGCAGCGGCACAGCACCAGCAGGCGGCGCCGTGAGGAGGCGGCCCGACGGATGGCCTCGGGCACTGCCGGCGCGGCGGCGCCCCAGGAGGCGGCGGCGCTGCCGCCTGTGGTGCCATTGTTCGTGGTTGGCTTCATGGCGATGGTGGGACTCCGGTCCACGGGCTGGCTGACGGCCGGCTGGCTTGATGCCGGGGCCGGGCTGCAGGACATCCTGCTGGGCGCGGCGCTGTTCGGGTTGGGGTCCGCAGTGCGGATCCGAACGCTGCTGCACACAGGATCCCGTGCGCTGCTGGCCGCCCTTGTTGCCTGGCTGCTGATCGCCCTGCTGGGCCTCGCGGCGGCCCTGGTGATGACCGCGTAGGGCCGTGATTAGATAGCGGGGTGCCACATGAGAATCTGCAGCGCGACGAAGCCGCCGAACGTTCAGCCCTGATCACCACCCACACCTATGACGTTTGGCTGGACGTGCGCCAGGCGGCAGATCCCGACGTTGCCGGCTACACGAGCCGCAGTGTCATCAACTTTTCCGCGACCGAGGGCGCGTCCACTTTCCTGGACTTCATCGGCGGCGGTGTCCACAGCGTCTTCCTCAACGGAAAAGGGCTGCGCGTAGCCGACATCGTGGACGGTGCGCGGATCCGGCTCGACAACCTGCAGGCAGAGAACCAGGTGTCCGTCACCGGCACTGCTTTGTACAGCCGCTCAGGGGAGGGCATGCACCGCTTTGTGGATCCGGCCGACGGCCAGTGCTACCTGTACACCCAGTACGAGCCAGCCGAAGCACGGCGGGTCTTCGCCAATTTCGAACAGCCCGACCTCAAGGCCGAGTTCACCTTCCATGTCATGGCACCCTCCGGCTGGGAAGTCGCGTCAAACGGCCAGGAGTCCGCATGTACGCCGCTGACCAGCGATCCTGCCACCAGCCGCTGGGATTTCGCCCCTACCAAGCCAATGTCCACGTACATCACCACCGTCCTGGCCGGGCCGTACTTCACCGCGCAGGACCGGTGGGAGGCGACGCTCGATGACGGCACACAGCTGGATGTGCCGCTGGCACTTTATTGCCGCGCATCCATGGCCGGGTCCTTTGACGTCGCTGAGCTCTTCACGTTGACCAAGAGCGGCCTGGACTTCTTCAACCGTCTCTTCGATTTCCCGTACCCGTGGGGAAAGTACGATCAGGCCTTCGTCCCCGAATACAACCTGGGCGCCATGGAAAACCCGGGCCTTGTCACGTTCACGGAGAGCTACGTCTTCACGTCCCGCGCCACGGACTCGCAGTACCAGGGCCGCGCCAACACACTGATGCACGAAATGGCGCACATGTGGTTCGGCGACCTGGTCACCATGCAATGGTGGGACGATCTGTGGCTCAAGGAATCACTGGCCGATTATATGGGGACGCTCGGAGTGGACCGGGCCACGGATTGGGACACCGCGTGGGTCAACTTCGCGAACAAACGCAAGGCGTGGGCATACGTCCAGGACCAGCTGCCCACCACGCATCCGATCGTGGCGGACATTCCGGACCTCGAGGCGGCCAAACAGAATTTCGACGGCATCACCTACGCCAAAGGCGCGTCGGTACTCAAGCAACTGGTGGCCTACGTCGGCTTTGATGCCTTCATCGCGGGCTCGCGGCAGTACTTCCGTGACCACGCGTACGGCAACACCACCCTGGCCGATCTACTCAAGGCGCTGAGTACCTCCTCAGGCCGGGACCTTGCCGGCTGGGCGGCCCAGTGGTTGCAGACTTCGGGCATTTCCACCCTGTCGCCGGAAATTGAAGTGCACGACGGCGTCCTCGGCGCGGTGTCGGTCGTCCAGGATGCCCTGGACCCCGTCACCGGACGGGAGGAACTGCGGCCGCACCGGCTCCGCGTGGGCCTCTATGACTACGACGGCGGCGGTGCCCTGGTCCGGACCGGCAGCGTGGAAACTGACGTTGCCGGAACTCGGACGCTTGTCCCGGAGCTCGCCGGCCGGCCGCGGCCCGCGCTCCTGCTGCTCAACGACGACGACCTCAGCTACGCGAAGGTACGCCTGGACCCGTTGTCAGAGGCCACGGTACTCGAGTCGCTGGGCCGGATCGCCGATCCCATGGCCCGCGCGCTCTGCTGGACCGCCCTGTGGAACTCAGCACGGGACGGAGAGAGCCCCGCCTCCCGGTACGTCGACGCGGTGAATGCCTTCGGGCCTTCCGAAACCGGGATTGGTGTCCTGCTGAACATCCTCGACAACGCCTCCACCGCCGTCGAACGTTACACAGCCGCGAGCGAGCGGAAGGGCGTACGGGCGTCGTTCCTGGCCGCCGCGGAAACGCAGCTGATACGGGCTGCGCCCGGTTCAGACCATCAGCTGGCCTGGGCCCGGACACTGGCATCGGTCAGCCGGCACGAAGCGACCCTCCTCCCGCGCCTCCGGGGCCTCCTGGACGGCACTGCCGCTGCCGAGGGACTTGCTGTTGACGCCGACCTGCGCTGGAACATCTGGCACGCCCTCGCGGCCAATGGGCAGGCTGGCACTGCGGAGCTTGACGCCGAACTTGCCAGGGACAACACCGCTTCCGGCCGCGTCGGCCACGCTACGGCGCTCGCCGCCCGCCCGGATCCGAACGTGAAAGCGGCGGCCTGGCATGCCGCTGTCCACGGGGAGGAACTGTCCAACGAGCTCCTCAGCGCCACGATTGCCGGCTTCCTGACGGCTCCAGGCGAACTGCTGCAACCCTACGTGGAGCCCTATTTCACCTGCCTTCGGAGTGTGTGGGACGGGCGGAGCATCGAAATCGCCAGCCGGATCGTCCGGGGAATGTTTCCGCTTGCGCAGGACCTGCCCGCTGACGGCACGCTGCCGGTACAACAACCGGTGATCCTCAGGACAGATGCCTGGCTGGCCAAGAACGCGGACGCTCCCCGGGCCTTGCGTCGGATCATTGTGGAGCAGCGCAGCCACCTCCTCCGGGCGCTCACGGCCCAGTCCGTCGTCCGGAAGTCCCCGTCGATTGCTCCGTAACTGCCCCTTTGACAGGGCAAAACGGCCGTGGGGAGCAACGGATGGTTCTTAGGGGACCCGGTTCAGCCATGCCTCGGTGCCGAACTTGGCTGCCACCCGCTCGCGGGCGGCAGCCAGTTCCCCCTCGGTGAGTTCTGAGGGCGTCGCCGCGTACCTTTCGGTAAATACCTCCATCATGGCGGAGATGATTTCCGTGCGCGCCAGGCCGGTCTGCCGGCGCAGGGGGTCCACCCGCTTTTTGGCGCTGCGCGTGCCCTTGTCCGACAACTTTTCCTTGCCGATGCGCAGTACTTCGACCATCTTGTCGGCGTCGATGTCATAGCTCATGGTGACGTGATGCAGCATGCCGCCGTTGGCAAGCCGCTTCTGGGCGGCCCCGCCGATCTTGCCCTGCTCCGTGGCGATGTCGTTGAGCGGGACATAGAACGCGGTAATCCCCAGCTTCTCCAGTGCGGCCATCACCCAGGCGTCCAGGAAGGCGTAGGAGTCCGCGAAGCTGATGCCGTCCACCAGGGTCTGCGGCAAGTACAGGGAGTACGTGATGCAGTTGCCGGCCTCCATGAACATCGCTCCCCCGCCGCTGATCCTGCGGACAACGCTGATCCCGTGCCGGGCCACGCCGTCGGGGTCTATTTCGTTGCGGACGGACTGGAAGCTTCCAATGACGACTGATGGTTCTTCCCAGTCCCAGAACCTCAAAGTGGGGTTGCGGCGGCCGGCGCCGACTTCCTCCGTCAGTACCTCGTCCAGGGCGACGTTGACGGATGTCGGCAGCACAGTGGGGGCAATGATGTTCCAGTGGTGGTCCGCCCAGGAGGTGGCCTTGGCCAAGGCGCGGCGCACGGTGATGGCAACGGCGTCGGCGGAAAAGCCGAACAGGACGGAGCCGGGAGGCAGCGAGGCTGTCACGGCGGCAGAAAGCTCTGCGGCCGTCGTCGTTTCCGGAAGCCCGGTGAGGGCGCCGTTGATGTCCAGCAGTGCTTCGTCAGGTTCCAGGAAGAAGTCCCCGCTGAGGGAGACGTTGGCGAGGGCGCCTTCAACGACGTCGAGGTCAACCACCACCAACTTGCCGCCCGGGACCTTGTACTCGCCGTGGTGGCTTGCCGGGAAACTGTGACGGAAAGTGTGATCGCCGGGTACTGGGCCGGGGCCTTGCTGGGTCATGCCTTCCATCCTGCCGCAGACAGCCGCCGACGCAGAACCAGGCACGCAAAAAGCCCGCACCGTTGCCGGTGCGGGCTTTCTAAGGAACCTTGGGGAAGCGAGTTACTTCTTGCCGCCGAAGCCCTTGAAGCGAGCGTTGAAGCGCTCGACGCGGCCTGCAGAGTCCATGATGCGCTGCTTGCCCGTGTAGAACGGGTGGGACTCGGAGGAGATTTCGACGTCGATGACCGGGTAGGTGTTTCCGTCTTCCCACTCGATGGTCTTCTTGGAAGACACGGTGGACTTGGTCAAAAACTTGACGCCGGAAGCCAGGTCGTTGAAAACAACAGCTTCGTACTTCGGGTGGATATCAGACTTCATAATGGGACCTTTGTTCGCACAACTGGATTTTGCCAGCTGCCAGGTATGAATGGGATGGCAGTCGCCCGCATCAGAAGACGCAGGGCGGCCAGCTATCAATAATAGCGGATCCGGCGGACCCTGACGAACCGGGGAGATCCGTCTAGGGCCGGGGCCGGAGCTCCCAGAACGCTACAGCAGATGCGGCGGCCACGTTGAGCGAGTCGACGCCGTTCCTCATGGGGATTTTAACGGCCAGGTCGACGGCGGCGAGGGTCTCTGCGCTCATGCCGGCGCCCTCGGTGCCGAGCACGAGGGCAAGGCGGTCCGGGTTGCGTGCGGCCAGCTTATCCACGTCCACGGCGTCCGGTGTCAGTTCCAGCGCGGCGACGGTGAAGCCCTCGTCCCGGAGGAGATTCAGATCCTGCGGCCAGCTGTCCAGCCGCGCCCAGGGCACCTGGAAGACCGTACCCATGCTGACCCTGACGCTCCGGCGGTAGAGCGGATCGCCGCACCGTGGCGAAATCAGTACGGCGTCGATCTCCAGCGCCGCTGCCGAGCGGAAGATCGCCCCCACGTTGGTGTGGTCCACGATGTCCTCCAGGACTGCCACGCGGCGGGCTCCGCGGAGCAATTCGTGCAGGGGCACAGGATCAGGCCGCTGCATGGCTGCCATCGCCCCGCGGTGCAGGTGGAATCCTGTGATCTCCTCGAGCAGGGCGGCGCTGCCGATGAAAGCCGGTACATCGGGGTATGCGCTGAGGACGTCCTGCAGGTCATCCAGCCATTTCTCCGCCAGGAAAAACGAACGGGGGCTGTGGCCCGCGGCCAGTGCGCGACGGAGCACACGCGAAGACTCGGCGATGTACATGCCCTCGGCCGGTTCACGGAGTTTCCGCAGGTGCACGTCTGTCAGCTGCGTGTAGTCGGAGACACGCGGGTCCCCTGAGGATTCAAGGTAGTGGATTGTCACCGGCTGATTATTTCAGCAGATTGGCGATCATGAAGCCCAAGGCCACCAGCCCGAGGGCGAAGATGACTGCCCGCAGCACCAGGGGGGAAAGCCGCCGGCCAATCCTGGAGCCGAGGAGCCCGCCTATCGTGGAGCTCACGGCGATCAGGAGCACTACCAGCCAGTTAATCCGGTCAAAGGCGAAAAGCAGATAGGAAACGGCGGCCACCAGGTTCACGCCCAGCACCAGAATGTTCTTCATGGCGTTCGCATTCTGGATGGTTCCCGTGAGGAACACACCCAGGATTCCCACCAGCAGGATTCCCTGCGCTGCCACGAAGTAGCCGCCGTAGACACCGGCCAGGTAGACGAGCACCACCAGAAACACCCCGTGGCGCTTGTCCCGGATGGCGTGCTCGGGATTCTCTTCGCGGTTGCGCACCCACGACTGCAGCCGTGGCTGGAACACCACCATCAGCAGGGCCAGGATTAGCAGGACCGGCGCCACGTAATGGAAGACCATCTCGGGGAGATGCAGGAGGAGCCACGCACCGGAAATGCCGCCCAGCAGCGACGCCGGCAGGAGCTTGAGCAGCTGCACGCCCCTGCCCTTGAGTTCCCGGCGGTATCCCCACGCCCCGGCCGCAGTGCCGGCCACGAGTCCCATGGCGTTGCTCATGGACGCCACGACCGGGGTGACTCCCAGGGCGATCAGGACCGGGAAGGTCACCAGGGTGCCGGAGCCGACGACGGCATTGATGGTGCCGGCCCACAGGCCCGCAAAGAAGACAATAACGCTGCCGAGAGGCTCCACCGTGGTTTGCTGCGGCTAGCGCCGCGCGGTGGCGGTGTACCGGCCCCCGTTGACCGTCACATCCAGGTCGAGTCCGAAGGTCCGGCTCAGGTGCTGGGCGGTCAGCACCTCGGTGATGGGGCCGGCGGCGACGACATTGGCGTCCCGGAGCAGCATGGCGTGGGTGAATCCCGGCGGCACTTCTTCGAGGTGGTGGGTGACCAGGACTATCGCGGGCGCCGAATCGTCCCGCGCCAGTTCACTCAGTCGGTGCACGAGGTCCTCGCGGCCGCCCAGGTCCAGGCCGGCGGCGGGCTCGTCCAGCAGGAGGAGTTCGGGGTCGGTCATGAGGGCGCGGGCGATCTGCACTCGCTTGCGCTCTCCCTCCGACAGGGATGCAAACGGACGGTTGAGCAGCGGCCCCATGCCCCACTCGTTCAACAATGAGAAAGCCCGGCGCTCGTCATCCCTTTCGTACCCTTCCCGCCAGCGGCCGGTCACACCATAGGCAGCGGTCACCACCACGTTGAGGACCTTCTCATGCTCCGGGATCTGGTTGGCGAGGGCGGCGGAGGAGAGGCCGATGCGGGGACGGAGCTCAAACACGTCCACCGCGCCCAGGATTTCTTCCAGGATGCCGGCCATGCCGCTGGTGGGGTGGAGCCGGGCGGCAGCGATCTGCAGGAGAGTGGTCTTGCCGGCGCCGTTGGGGCCAAGGATGACCCAGCGTTCGCCCTCCTTGACCTGCCAGTCCACCTTGTTCAGGAGCGTTTTTGCTCCGCGTACAACGCTGACGGCGGCCAGTTCAAGAACATCACTCATAGGAGTAGACACTAGGACAAAACGACGGCGGACTGATAACTGATGCCTGGCAGCCCTCCCGGAACTGCGGGCATGTCCGTGCGGCGCCACAAATTCGGGCAGCAGTCCTACGCTGGCTAAGATTGCAGCCATGACTTCGAACGTGACTGCGGTCAGCTATGGCCTCAAACTGACCCCCGCGGAGCTGGAGCAGCTGCGTTCCCTTCTCACCGGATCCGGCGCTGCCGTCCAGTCGGAAACCCAGGCCGGGGACAACCGTTACGAGGTCCACACGGCTGACCTGGCCCTGGCCGACGCCACGACAGCCGGCATTACAGCCCTTCGCAGGGCGGTGGCAGAGGCTTCGCTGGATGGACTCGATACCGCCATTGTCCCGGCCGGGCTGCGGACTGCCCCCCGCAAGTTCCTGATCATGGACGTTGACTCGACGCTGATCCAGCAGGAAGTGATTGAGCTCCTGGCCGCCTATGCCGGGAAGCGGGAGGAAGTGGCAGCCGTTACGGAAGCCGCGATGCGCGGCGAACTGGACTTTGCCCAGAGCCTGCACGCCCGCGTGGCAGTGCTCGCAGGACTGCCGGCCGCTGTCGTCGACGCCGTGCGGGCGGAAGTGAAACTGAGTGAGGGCGCAGCCGAACTGGTGGCAGCGTTCAAGGCGGCCGGCCATGTGGTGGCGGTGGTATCAGGCGGCTTCAACCAGATCCTCCGTCCCATCGCCGAGGACCTTGGCCTGGACTACTGGATCGCCAACGAGCTGGAGATTGTGGACGGAGTCCTCACCGGCAAGGTGCTCGGCGCAGTCATCGACCGTGAGGCAAAAGAGAAGTACCTGCGGGAGTGGGCCGCCGCCGAAGGAATCGCGATGGAACACACCATCGCAGTAGGCGACGGAGCCAACGACCTGGACATGCTTGGCGCGGCCGGGATCGGCGTGGCGTTCAACGCCAAGCCCGCCGTCCGGGCCGTTGCCGATTCCGCCGTGAACATGCCTTACCTCGACGCCGTACGTCACATCGCCGGGGTTTGATGTCCTGACGGCCGGAAGATGGCATTCCACGGCTGTGCCTGAAGGACAAAGCCGTGAAATGCCATCTGGCGGGTGTCGGCTTAGGTGGCGCTCTTGCCGAAGTAGTCGGCGCCGCCGGCGTACTCGGTGTGGCCCGATTCGACGTCGGCCGTGGCCATGCCAGCCACCACTTGAGCGAACTCTTCAACAGAGTAAAGCTTTCCCGCTTCGGCGCGGCGGGCCTCGATGGCGCCCGGGCTGGAACGGTCCAGCAGCGTTGCAGTCACTGTGCCTTCGATCATGTCGCCGGACACAACCACCAGCGAGATGCCCTTGTCCGCAAGGTTCGGCAGAAGTTCACGCAGGGCGTCTTCACCGGCGCGTTTGCTGCGGGCGACCGGCTCATATTCCGGCATGGTGGGAACGGAGTTGATGAAGTGGGCCTGGTGGCTGGTCACGAAGACCACGCGGGAGCCCTCCCCCATCAGGGGAACGGCGGCGTTGAGCATGTTCACCTGCGCGTCACGGTTGAGCTTGAGGGCGTAATCGTCCTCGACGCCCGATTCCATGCCGCCGGACGCGTTGAGGACCAGCACGTCCAGGGAGCCGAAATTCTCCATGGCCGCGCTGGCAAGGGCCTGCACGCCTTCCTGGGTGGTGAGGTCGGCGCCCACGGCTACGGCACGTCCGCCGGCGGCTTCAATCCCCGCAACCACCTTGTTGGCGCGCGGTGCCTTCTGCCGGTAGTTGACGACGATGGCGGCACCCTCGGCGGCGAGGTTCTTCGCCACTTCGGCGCCAATTCCCCGCGACGATCCGGTCACGATTGCCGTCTTGTTGTCCAGCATTCCCATATGGGCTCCTTTTGTTCGAAACGTCTAAGTGCGTCTGGGTCTGCAGTCCATCATGCCAGCGCAGCCCGCCGATCCGCTTGTTTGACCCCCACAAAGAAAGCCCCGGGCAACTAGTTTGCTTGGTCGGCTAGCATCCGCCCCGCGAAGCTCCTGCGGAGCGGGCTTCGACGGCGCAGGCTGCCGTTAGTGGCCCATGCCCATTCCGCCGTCCACGGGGATGACAGCCCCGGAAATGTACGCTGCCTCATCGCTGGAAATCCAGCGGACCACATTCGCCACTTCGGAGGCTTCGGCAAAGCGGCCGGCCGGAATCCTGGACAGAAGTTCCTTCCGGGTTGCCTTCGGCAGTTCAGCGGTCATGTCAGTGTTAATGAAGCCCGGCGCCACGACGTTGGCCGTGATACCGCGGGACCCCAGTTCACGGGTCAGGGAGCGCGCAATGCCCACCAGGCCGGCCTTGGACGCCGAGTAGTTGATCTGTCCTGGAGCCCCCCAGAGTCCCGAGACCGAGGAGATCAGGACCACACGCCCCTTCCGAAGGCGGATCATCCCCTTGGAAGCCCTCTTGATGACCCGGAATGCGCCTGTGAGGTTAGTGTCGATCACGGACGTGAAATCGTCCTCGGACATACGCAGCAGAAGCGTGTCCTTGGTGATGCCCGCGTTGGCCACGAGGACCTCAACTGGCCCATGCGCGGCTTCCACCTCGGAAAACGCCGCATCCACGGACTTTTCGTCCGTGACGTCGGCCTTAACGCCAAGAATACCGTCGGGCAGTTGCGACTCACTCCGGTACGTCACGGCAACCTTGTCGCCGTTGGCCAAGAACGCCTCAGCGATGGCCAGCCCGATGCCTCGGTTGCCTCCCGTGATCAGGACGCTGCGGCCCGCGGTAACTGCTTTAGACATAAAAGGCTCCGGGATTCTGCGGCACGCTGCGCCGCTGTAAGAAGGGGGTGTGATTTTGCTGCCTCCCGATCTTAGCCTCCGTTTGGGCGCCACTGCTGATGGTGAGAGAATTGAGACAAGCCTTGGAGCGTGATCAATCAGCTGTGACCCTTGAAAACCATGCCGGACAGCCCATGCCCGGAGACCGTGAGCCGTTCTCCGGTGATTCCGGGGTCCACTCGATTACCGACGCCGCGGCAGCCCATTCAGAGGACATGCGCAAGCGCATGATCAAGTACGCCCTGGCCATGGGAATCCGCCTGGTATGCCTCATCCTCATCTTTGTGGTGGACGGCTGGTTCAAGATCGTCATGGTTGCCGGTGCTGTTTTCCTGCCGTGGATTGCGGTGATCATCGCCAACGGCGGCGACAAGGCGGAGAGCCATAGCGATTCGCTCCTTGAGTCAGCGCCCCTGGCGGAGCTTGAGGGCCCTGAATGGACCACGGAGGAGGACGGCGGCACCTCCACAGTCGTGCAGGGCGAACTCATCGATGATGACGACGACGAACCCAACCGCGGACAGGAACGGCGCGCTTCATGAACATTTTTGACCTGGCTGCCGGGGCGGACGGTCCCGAACCGGCAGTTGCCACGTGTTCCCGGAAGGCCTGCCGTGCGGAGGCCTCTTGGCAGCTCCTGTGGAACAATCCCAAGATCCATACGCCCGAGCGGCGCAAGATCTGGCTGGCCTGCAACGAGCACCGTGACTGGCTTCAGGATTATCTCCAGACGCGCGGACTCTGGAAGGAAACCGTGGAGCTGGCACCGGTGCCGGCGTCCGAGCCGACTCCGTTGGGGCAGGACCGCTGAATGTACCGCTTCCTTTTTTCCAGCAAGTGGTTGGGTTATCTCCTGCTGGCCGCCATCTTCGCCGCGGCCTGCGTCTTCCTGGGACGCTGGCAGATGGACCGCAGGGCCGAGACCCTGGCCGAAATCAACCGCGTGGTGTCCAACTACTCCGCCGCTCCCGTCCCTTTCGTGCAAGCCCGGGATGAATTCACGCGAATGGATCCGGAGAAGGAATGGACCCAGGTTGAGCTCAGGGGCCGGTATGCCACCGAAGGCCAAAGGGTTGTCCGGAACCGAACCCTCAACGGCCAGCCCGGGTACGAAGTGGTAGTCCCCTTCAAACTGGACACCGGCGAGACCGTGGTGATCGACCGGGGATGGTTGCCCATCGGGAACAACACCCCGGGACATCCCGACTCCGTCCCAGAGCCTCCCGCCGGCGAGGTCACGGCCATCGTCCGGCTCAAACCCGGCGAGCCGCAGCTGCAGCGGGGCGCTCCCGACGGGCAACTGGCGTCCATTGACCTTCCCACCTACTCCAGCGAACTCGGCTACCCGCTCCTGACCGGTGCCTACGGCCTGCTCGCATCCGAGACGCCTCCCGTCCCTGACATGCCGGCCGCCTTCCCGATGCCCGCCACCGAGGAAGGCACACACCTGTCCTACTCGCTGCAGTGGTTCGCCTTCGGAATCCTCATGTTCGTGGGGTTCGGCTACGCTGCCCGGCAGCAGGCCAGGAATGCCGCGATTGATGCCCAGGACGCCCTGGAAGCCGAAGAAGCGGGGCTGGAGCCCATGCACTCAACGGCCGCCGCATCCCGGCGTCGCGCTCCTGTACGGCGAAGGGGCGGCAAACCTACGGCAGAGGAAGAGGAAGACGCCATCCTCGACGCCCAGGGCTTCTGAATGCTCCGTGAGCCGGTCAGCAACGTCAGGCGCGCCCTTGTGCCGGCCGGCTGATTGACGGGGTTTACGATGAGGGCATGAGCGATAATCCAGCTGATGATGGCCCGGAAGTACCGGATGAGGAAAGCCCCCGGGGGTTCCTCGCTGATGCCCTTTCGCCGGTGGTGGATCCGGATGTTGAGGCAGATCGGCCAAGCGTGGGCGGAGAGCCTCCCGAACAAACCTGAATCACGTGATGCCCGGGTCAGGTCTCCGTTGGCAATGACTCCTAGGCCAGTGTGATCAGGTCCAGGTAGTCTTCGTTCCAGTGGTCCTCGATCCCATCAGGCAGCAGGACAACCCGCTCCGGATTGAGGGCTTCGACGGCGCCTTCGTCGTGGCTGACCAGGACGACGGCGCCGCTGTAGTTGCGGAGCGCACCGAGGATTTCGGCTCGGCTGGCGGGGTCCAGGTTATTGGTGGGCTCGTCGAGCAGGAGCACGTTGGCGCTGGACGCGACAATGGTCGCCAGGGCAAGACGGGTCTTCTCACCGCCGGAGAGGACTCCGGCTGGCTTCTCGACGTCGTCGCCGGAGAACAGGAAGGAACCGAGGATGCCGCGGACTTCGGCGTCCTTCATGTCCGGGGCGGACGATCGCATGTTCTCAAGGACAGTACGCTCGACGTCGAGCGTCTCGTGCTCCTGGGCGTAGTAGCCCACCTTCAGGCCGTGGCCCGCAATGACGTCGCCCGTGTCAGGTTTGTCTACACCCGCCAGCATCCGCAGGAGCGTGGTCTTGCCGGCACCGTTGAGTCCCAGGATAACCACCTTGGAACCGCGATCGATGGCCAAGTCCACGTCGGTGAAGATCTCGAGGGAGCCATAGGACTTGCTGAGGCCTTCGGCCGTGAGCGGGGTTTTGCCGCAGGGCGACGGATCCGGGAAGCGGAGGGCAGCCACGCGGTCGTTCTCGCGGACGGCCTCCAGTCCACTCAGCAGGCGCTCGGCACGCTTGGCCATGTTCTGCGCTGCCACTGCCTTCGTGGCCTTGGCGCGCATCTTGTTGGCCTGGTCAAACAGTACCTGGGCCTTCTTCTCGGCGTTCGCGCGTTCCCGTTTCCGGGCGCGCTCGTCGGTTTCACGCTGGGTGAGGTAGCGCTTCCAGTCCATGTTGTAGAAATCGATCTGGGCCCGGTTGGCGTCCAGCAGGAAGACTTTGTTCACGGTGGCTTCCAGCAGTTCCGTGTCGTGGCTGATCACGATCAGGCCGCCCTGGTGGTTCTTCAGGAAGTCGCGCAACCAGGCGATCGAGTCGGCGTCGAGGTGGTTGGTGGGCTCATCGAGGAGCATGGTTTCGGCATCGGAGTACAGGATACGGGCGAGCTCCACACGGCGCCGCTGCCCGCCTGACAGCGTCTTGAGGGGCTGGTTCAGCAGGCGGTCCGGCAGGGCAAGGTTCGAGCAGATCGCTGCGGCTTCTGCTTCGGCAGCATAACCACCGGCCGCCAGGAATTCGGATTCCAGCCGGTCGTAGCGGTTCATCGCCTTGCGCTGAACCGCGGCGTCCTCGCTGGCCATTTCCTCGTGGGCGATGCGGAGCTTGCCCACGGCGATGTCCAGGCCCCGGACGGACAGGATACGGTCCCGCGCGAGCTGTTCCATGTCCGGGGTGCGCGGATCCTGCGGAAGGTAGCCGATCTCCCCAGTGCGCGTCACTTTTCCGGCCGCCGGGAGTCCTTCTCCCGCGAGTACCCGGGTCAGCGTGGTCTTGCCCGCACCGTTCCGGCCCACCAGGCCGATCTTGTCTCCCTTGTCGATGCGGAAGCTCACCTGGTCCATAAGGAGCCGGGCGCCGGCGCGGAGTTCAAGATCCTGGACGGTAATCACAGCAGGTAAGGCCTTTCACAACAAGGGAACGCTGCAGCTCGACGGACGACGTCTGGAAGAAGCGTCCGGAAGCAGCAGGGCAGAGTGACCGGAGAACGGCCTAGACAAGTCTACCGGCCGCAGCTTCACGCCATAACCGCCCTCGCGCCGTCTTGAAATGGAACTTTTGTGCCCAGCCGTCACCATCGGACCTCCCGCTTAGTAGGGCCCCTACAAAATGGCGGCCAGACAGGCCCGGTAACGTCAGGATTACCCACAGTTCACTTGTACAAACCCGACAGGACCCCCATGAGCCAGACTGACACTGCCGTCACCGGCACCGCCCCGGCTGAACGCCGCCGATGGAACGCCACCGACCTGGGCCTGATTGCCGTCTTCGCCGCGATGGTTGCCGCCTCGGCACTCGTGGCCGCCATCCCCGTCGGCGCCCTCGGCGTCCCCATCACCCTTCAGACCCTCGCCGTGATGCTCACCGGCCTGGCGCTGGGCGCCGGCAGGGCTTTCGCCGCCGTGGGACTCTACACACTGCTGGGGCTGGCGGGACTCCCCATTTTCAGCGGAGGACGCAGCGGACTGGGAATTCTGGCCGGCCCCTCGGCCGGTTACATTATCGCCTTCCCCCTTGCAGCAGCGGCCGTAGGCTGGCTCTCGGCCATCGTCATCCGGCGAACACTGAAGTACCGCGGCGTCTTTCTTTTCGCGGCGGCCACGCTCACGAGCGTCGTCGTTGTCCACGCCCTCGGCGTACTCGGCATGATGATCAACGCCAAGCTGGGCTTCTCCAAGGCGTTCCTCGCTGACCTCCCCTTCTACCCGGGGGACTTCATCAAGAACGTCCTGGCCGTCGCCGTGGCACTGGCCTTGCACAAGGCATTCCCGGACCTTCTCGTCCGCCGCGTCCGGCCTCTCGCCCAGCAGAGCACCATCCAGCCGTGAGCGTCATTTCCCTGAGCAACGTGGGTGTCCGGGTGGCCGTGGATGGCCGTCCGGACCCCAAGGTGCTGCTTCAGGACATTACGGTGAGCCTGGCGGAGCAGCGGATCGGCGTGATCGGCGCCAACGGCTCCGGCAAGTCGACCCTCCTGCGCCTGATGAACGGGCTCGTGGTGCCCACTTCGGGGACTGTTACGGTCAACGGTTTGGATACCGTCCGGAAGGTGCGGCCCGTCCGGCAACAGGTGGGGTTCGTCTTCACAGATCCCCTTTCCCAGCTGGTGATGCCCACCGGCCGGGAGGACGTTGAACTGTCTCTGCGGCGCTCGGTGCGGAAGGGAGACGAGCGGCGCCGGCTCGCGGAGGCAGCGCTGGACCGCTTCAGTCTGCTCCCCTTGGCCGATCAGAGCATCTATGAGCTTTCCGGTGGGGAGCGCCAGTTAATGGCGCTTGCGGCTGTGCTGGCCGTCAATCCCACCGTGCTGGTGCTGGATGAACCCTCAACGCTGCTGGATCTGCGGAACCGGGAACTGCTGCGCCGCACGCTGTCAGGCCTGGATCAGCAGATTGTGATGTCCACCCACGATCTCGACCTTGCCCTCGAAATGGACCGCGTGCTTGTAGTGGAGGCCGGGCGGATAGCGTTCGACGGCGACGCTGCCGCCGCCGTCGAGCACTACCGCTCCCTGTGTGCCACGGACGTGGCAGCGCCGTGAGGGGACACGGTTTCCTGCTGGCCAACTACGTCCCGGGCACCTCTTTGGTCCACCGCGCGCCGTTGTGGCTGAAGTTCCTGCTGGTGCTGGGCTCCGGCCTGGCGTCGTTCCTGGTGGTGGACTGGCTGGTGTCCGCGATGGTCCTGGCCGTTCTGTGCGGCGTCTTTCTCCTGACGGGCGCCGGGCCGCTCAGGCTCCTCGGCGCCGTCCGTCCACTTGCCCTGGTGCTGCTGGTCATCGGATTGTTCCAGTGGTGGCAGTTGGGTGCGCCCACGGCGGCCCGGATTGTCCTGAACATCCTGGTCTGTGTGGTGGCGGCGTCGCTGCTAACAGCCACCACACCTATGCAGCGGCTGCTGGACGGGGTGGCTTCGCTCGCGGCTCCCTTGCGCCGCTTCGGTGCTGATCCGGAGCGCTTCGCCCTGACCATCGCCATCATGCTGCGGAGCATCCCCTATATCGCCGGGACCTTCGCGGACGTCCGGGATTCCGCCCGGGCCCGCGGGCTGGAACGCCATCCGCGGGCCCTGGTCCTGCCCGTTTTCATCACCACCGTGGCGTTCGCCCGCCAGACCGGCGAGGCCCTGGCCGCGCGCGGTCTCGGCGAGGCCGAGGACTGACGTGGCAGCCCGGTTCGGGCTACTGGTAGCTCAGGCTCAGGAGCAGGGCCTTTAGCCGGGCGTACTCTTCGGTCGCCATCCACTCCCGGGCCGCCTCGGGTGTCGTCATGGGCTGCTTCTCACCGTCGAACACCACGTAGGCCGACATGGCCCCGTTGGGCAGGGGAACCTGGTTGGATCCTGAATTGGTCTGCCCCGACTGGAATCCAGAGGCCCGGCGGACATCCATGAAGTAGTAAAGGGGCCCGTCGTCAGTCCCGGTCGGAGCCGGCATTCCTTCGTACGGCACAGGAAGGACCTGGTCTGACGCGAATCCGAACTCCACTGGAGTCCCTGACGTATCGGTGATGCCCGGTACCGGGGCGTGGTCCAAAACCGTCCGCTTGACCGTGCCACCCGCACCATCGCCGTACATCCCGCTGCCGATCCTGGCCACGTCGGCGCCAGAGCTGTCGCTTACGACGGCCAAGACTGCCCCAGCCTTGTCCTGCCCGCTCACATAGGGGCCTTGTTCGGTCCTGACGCTCCAGCCTTCCGGATACTTGAAGGAGATGTGTCCGTCGGGAAAGACGAAGGTTTGCTGCACGACAGTTGTTGGCGGTGTCGCCGAAGGTGCGGATGGCGTCGAAGTGACGGTGGCGGCCGGTGCCGGGGTGGAAGGCACTCCACTGAAGTTGGAAGCTATCAGGATGCCACCAGTGACAGCCGCCGCTCCCAACGCCAGCGCCCCCGCAACACGGAATCGTCTGTGTCTGCGGTCATCGAGCGACGGGACATCCGCCGTCGGACCATCACTGAAGACCATGGGCCCGGCCAGCATCCGGTGCAGGGCTTTCTCACCGTCGTGCATCAGAGGCGGCTCGACCTTCAACGGGTCGATTCCGGAAATCTGGTTCTTGATCGGATCCATTTCAGGCACCCATCTTCTGTGCGGTCGATTCTGCGTTAGCCGGCATTTGCTTCCGGAACGCGGCCCTGGCCCGGTGCAGGCGGACCTTGGCCGCGGACTCACTGCACTGCAGCACCCGCGCAATTTCGGAGCATCCCAAGCCGTCCCAGTAGGCCAATTGGAGGATCTCCCTTTCCTGGCCACGCAACCGGTCCATGGCGTCCTGGACAGCCACGTTCTCGGAACCCTCGCCAAAGCGGAGCGCGACGGCGGCCCGCAACTTTTCGTGGAGGGCTTGCTGCCTCTCGCGGCTCCTGTAGGCATTCCCAATGAGATTCCGGGCCACGGTGAGCAGCCACGCGGGTTCCGGGCGCTTTTCCGGCGATTTCTGCCACACGACACGGAAAACGTCGGCAGCGATTTCCTCGGCTATTTCGACGGATTCGACGCGCCGCCGGACAAATCTGAAAACTAACGGATAACTGTCTTTGTGAATGGCGATAAACGCCAGCTCACGCTCGGAAAGCACGATGTCCCCCTCAAAGGCCGGAGCTGCAGGATATCCACATAGTTTCCGGCTATCCGCCAATGGTTACTCAACGCGGTTCCAAAGATAGGAGAATTCCGCCTCGAGGGCACGCTTCGGCTGCATCTCGTCAGTAGGCCGCTGCCAATCTCTCGTACCGAAGCAGCGCCGCAGTTCCCATACCGCCGGCAATACTGATCATCGCCAGCGCGAGCCGGCCCTGCTCACCGGACCGACGGGCCTGTGCGAACAGGCGTGTCACCAGCACAGCCCCCGACGCTCCGTACGCGTGGCCCAAAGCCAGCGCACCGCCGTCGGCGTTCACCCGGAGCGGGTCAATGCCCAGATGATCGAGGCAGGCGAGGGCCTGTGAAGCGAAGGCCTCATTGAATTCCACCAGGCCCACATCGGTTGCGACGAGCCCCCTGGCTGCCAAAAGCCTTTCGGCTGCTGCCGCAGCACCGATGCCCAACAGCCGGGGCTCCACTCCCGCAGCGTCGGTGGCAAGGACCAGCAGCCCGTCCACAGCTCCGAGTTCACGGGCGCGCTGCAGGGAGGTGATCACGACGGCGGAGGCGGCGTCGGCGTCGAAGCAGGAGTTCCCGGCAGTGACGGTCCCGGACTCAACAAAGGCGGCGGGGAACCGCTTGAGCACGCCCGCGGTCAGGCGCGGGCGCGGCCCGTCGTCCGTCCGGATGGTCCCCGAGGAGGTCTCCAGCGCGGTGATCTCTTCGGCGAAGGAACCTGACCGGGTTGCCGCGGCGGCGCGCTGATGGCTGCGGAGCGCAAAGGCATCCTGCCTCTCCCGGGTGATGGCGAACCGGGTTGCCACGTTTTCCGCTGCGACGCCCATGTCCGGGTCGCCAAAGTTGTGCGGCACGAACTGGGCCCGGTCGAAAAACTCGTGATCGCCGTCGTCGTTCCTGTGTGCCCGTAGGGGCGCCGTGCTGATGCTCTCCACTCCCCCGGCGAGATATACCGGGCCGCCGCCGGCGGCAACCAGCCTGGACGCCAGGACAATAGCGTCGAGGCCCGAACCGCATTGCCGGTCCACGGTAACTCCGGGCACGCTCACGGGAAGTCCGGCCTCCAGCAGCGCGAGCCGGGCAACGTTGCCACCGCCACCGACGGCATTGCCGATCATGACGTCCGTGACCGTTTCCGGGGGGACCTGGTTGTCCGAAAGGAGCTGCGCCAGGACAGGCGCCAGCAGCTGGTGCGCGCGCAGCTCCTTCAGGGCACCGTTGGCGCGGCAGACCGGGGTTCGCCTCGCCCCGATGATCACTGGCTGCCTGTCTGCCGGGAGAGCCTCAAACGGGAGGTTACTGGATAGGAGGTTACTGGCCAAGGGCACGCACCCTGTTGTCCTGGGAATTGATCCAGTCCAGGAGGATGTTCCGGCTGACCTTGCCCCGGTCGGTGGTGGGCAGTTCGGCCAAGGCGAAGTACTGCAGGGGCCGCTTGTCACGAGGCAGAATGTTTTCGAGCCCGGCTTTGAGCTGCGTGGCTGTGATCCCGCCGTGCGAGGCCACAACGCCCGCGACCACCCGCTGGCCCCTGATGTCGTCGGGCATCCCGGCAGCGACGGCGGCGGCAACCCCGGGCACGGAACCAAGGGCCAACTCCACCTCGTGCGGATAGACGTTCTTTCCCGACGTCAGGATCATATCGGCGCGCCGGCCCAGGATGTGCAGCTCGCCCTCAGCCAGATAGCCCTGGTCACCCACGGTGAACCAGCCGCCGAAGGAGCGGAGGGCTTCGCCGTCATCGCCCCAAAGATAGCCGTTGCTCACCATTCCGCTGCGGACGCAGATATTGCCCGGTTCGCCGTCGGGAAGGACAGCCCCGGCGTCGTCCAGGATACGGACCTCCACCCCGGGGAACGGGCGGCCGATCCCCGTTCCGCCAGCGTCCAACAGCCCCCCTGCAGGGAGCCCCATGCCGGAGACAAAGCTGAGCTCTGAGGCGCCGTAGTATTCGAAGATCGTGGCATTCGGCGCCCAGCGCCGTGCCGCCTCGAGGGTGCGCGCATCCAGTTTGGATCCGGCGCAGATGATGGTCCGCACGCCGGACGCGTCGACGCAGCCTGTCAGCCCCCGCTCGCTGAGCAGCCGCAGCATGGTGGGGACCAGCACCAGCCGGGTTACGCGGTCGTGCGTGATGGCTGCGTGGACATCACCGACGTCGAAACTCTCCAGTGTCTGGAACTCCGAACCGGCGTACAGGCATTCCGCCAGGGCGTAGAGGTTAAGGCTGGCAGCGAGGGGCCCGGGCGCAAGGGTTACGTCTTCCTGCCGGAGCCCGAAGAATTCAATCGAGGCGTCAAAGGATTCCTGCCAGGACCGCCGTGACCGGCTGAACGCCTTGGGCACCGACGTGGTGCCGGAGGTCAGTCCGATCAGGAAGGTTGATTCGGCCGGCCCGTCCGCCAGTGCATCCTGACTGGATACGGCGGCCGGCCGCACGTGTTCGTGCAGCCGCTGGAGGATTTCGCCGTGCAGCTGGGCAGGCCAGGCCGGGTCCAGGACGGCACACTGCCGGCAGCCCGCTACCGCTGCGGCGAACCTGACGGCGAAGTCTACGGAGTTGGCTTCCGCCAGGACCGTGACGCCGTCCGAGCAGGCCACGGCCGCCGCGGCAGCGTCGCGGAGTTCGGCCCAACCCAGGCGCCTGCCGGCGACAACGACGGCGGTGTCCTGCGGCCGTTCTTCGGCCCAGCGGTGGATCTTGTTGAGAAAAGGCATCGAACCAACTTTACCGGCCCGACGCCGCTTCGGCCCTGTCGGCGAACGCTATTGTGGCTCTATGAGCTTCAATGACAACGTCCAGCTGGACCCCTCCCAGGTACAGGACCGGCGCGGTATGGGCCGCGGTGCAAAAGTCGGCGGCGGCATCGGCGGCGGGCTCATCCTGCTCATTGCCGCCCTTCTGGGCTTTAACCCCCAGTTACTGGAAGGCCTGGCCGGCGCGGGACAGGAACCCCAAAGCCAGGGCACCGCCCCCGCTTGTGCTACCGGAGCCGACGCCGACGCGCGCCTGGACTGCCGGATCACGGGCACGGTGAACAGCCTCAACGCCTTCTGGCCCGCCTACCTCCGGGACTACAACGTCCAGTACCCGCAGCCGGAAACGGTGATCTTCAGCGGCGGGACCGGCACGGGCTGCGGTGCCGCCACCAGCGAGGTGGGCCCGTTCTACTGCCCGGCGGACACCACCGCCTACTTCGACCCGGGCTTCTTCCAGGAGCTCGTGGACCGCTTCGGCTCCTCCGGCGGACCACTGGCGCAGGAATACGTCGTGGCCCACGAATTCGGCCATCATGTCCAGAACGTGCTTGGCACCATTGACCGCGCCCAACAGGATCCGCAGGGCCCTGAGTCAGGTGCCGTGCGGACTGAGCTGCAGGCCGACTGCTATGCCGGCCTGTGGGTCCGGTATGCCAGCACGACAGCGGACCCCAGCACCGGCCAGCCGTTCCTGGAACCCCTGACGCAACAGGATCTCAACGATGCCCTTTCGGCGGCGTCCGCGGTGGGCGATGACAGGATCCAGAAGGCAGCAACCGGCCGGGTTTCGCCGGAAGCGTGGACGCACGGCTCCAGCGCCCAACGGCAGAAATGGTTCTCCCAGGGCTACAAGACCGGCGACATCAACCAGTGCGACACCTTCGCGGTGGCCACTCCCTAGCCATCGATTGCTCGGTAGGTGCCTTTCCAAGGTCACATAGTGGCACCTAGGGTCCGGTGGGGAACGACGACGGCCGGCCACCTTCGCTGGGAAGGTAACCGGCCGTCGTCGTACTTTTGGCAGTTCTAGATGTTGAAGCCGAGTGCCCGCATCTGGTCCTTGCCGTCGTCGGTGATCCGCTCTGGACCCCACGGCGGCATCCAGACCCAGTTCAGGCGCCAGTCGTCCACGACGCCGTCCAGGGCCTTGCCCACCTGCTCCTCCAGGACATCGGTGAGCGGGCAGGCGGCCGTGGTCAGCGTCATGTCGATCAGCAGGGCGCCGTCGTCGTCCGAGTACTTGAGGCCGTACAGCAGCCCCAAATCAACGATATTCACGCCGAGCTCGGGGTCGATGACGTCCTTGAGTGCCTCTTCAACGTCCTCGAGGCCCGTGCGGGCCGCTTTGATTTCGGTCATGGCAAGTCCTAACTAGGCCTGTGCTGCTGCTGTGGCTGCAGCGATGGTGGCTGCCCCGGCGCCGGTGGCGTAGCGGTCGTAGCCTTCTTCTTCGAGGCGGTCAGCCAGTTCCGGGCCGCCCTCTTCAACAACCTGGCCGTCAACGAACACGTGCACGAAGTCAGGCTTGATGTAGCGCAGGATGCGGGTGTAGTGCGTGATGAGCAGTGTGCCCATGTTGCCCTCGGCATGGGCGCGGTTGACGCCCTCCGAGACCACCTTGAGCGCGTCCACGTCCAGGCCGGAGTCGGTCTCGTCGAGGATGGCGAACTTCGGCTTGAAGAGCTCCAGCTGGAGGATCTCCACGCGCTTCTTCTCGCCGCCGGAGAAGCCTTCGTTGACGTTGCGCTGGGCGAAGTCGGCGTCGATGCGCAGCTGCTGCATGGCGTCCTTGACTTCCTTGGTCCAGGTGCGGAGCTTGGGTGCTTCGCCGTCGATGGCCGTCTTGGCGGTGCGGAGGAAGTTGGTCATGCTGACGCCCGGGACCTCCACGGGGTACTGCATGGCCAGGAACAACCCGGCGCGCGCACGCTCGTCAACGCTCATGTCCAGGACGTTTTCGCCGTCCATGGTGATGGAGCCGCTGGTGACCTTGTAGCGAGGGTGTCCGGCGATGGTGGATGCCAGTGTGGACTTGCCGGAGCCGTTGGGGCCCATGATCGCGTGGGTCTGGCCAGTCTTGATGGTCAGGCTGACGCCCTTCAGGATCTCCTTGGTGCCCTGCTCAGTCTCAATGCTGACGTGCAGGTCCTTGATCTCAAGAGTAGACATATGTCTTGTTCTCCTTTGCCCCGCGCCTTCCGGCGGCCGGGCGGTCTCTGTCTGGAAGTTTGGTTCTGGTGCTGTGCTGAAGAGTGGTGCTAGCTGAAGTTCGGCGCTTCGGCGCCGTTGAGGACGTTGGTGAAGTCCACGTAGACCTCGTCGCCACGGATGTCGACGGCGAACACGGGAACGGGATCATAGGCCGGCAGTTGCAGCGGTTCCCCGCTTCGTAGATCGAACTGGGAGCCATGGCCCCAGCATTCGATCATGCAGCCTTCCACCTCGCCCTCGGACAGTGAGATGTCCGCGTGCGAGCACGTGTCCCCGATGGCGTGGATCTCGCCCATGGAATCCTTGACGATGGCTACGGGATAGTCATCGATCAGGATCCGCAGTGCCTGCTTGAGCTGGATTTCATCCACCTTGCAGACGAATTCGCCCTTGGGCCCCTCAGTCATCTGTCGTCCCGCGCCGTCTAGTTGTTCGTCACGGCGAGTTCGCGCTCAACAGCGTCGGTCAGCCGTTCTTCGAGGGCGGGAACCTTGATGTGCTGGATGATCTCGTGGAGGAAGCCACGGACCACCAGGCGGCGTGCAACATCCTCCGGGATGCCGCGTGCCATCAGGTAGAACAGGTGCTGGTCGTCGAGGCGGCCTGTGGCGCTGGCGTGGCCGGCGCCCTTGATCAGGCCGGTTTCGATTTCCAGGTTCGGAACCGAGTCGGCGCGGGCGCCGTCAGTCAGAAGCAGGTTGCGGTTGGCCTCGTAGCTGTCGGTGCCTTCGGCTTCCTTGCGGATCAGGACATCGCCCACCCACACTGCGTGGGCGTTGCGGCCCTGCAGGGCGCCTTTGTAGAGCACGTTGGACTTGCAGTTGGCCACCGCATGGTCCACGAAGAGCCGCTGCTCCAGGTGCTGGCCGGCGTCGGCGAAGTACAGGCCGAACATTTCAGCTTCGCCGCCGGGCTCTGTGAAGCGCGCCGAGGGTGTGACGCGGACGAGGTCCCCGCCCAGGCTGACCACAACGTGCTTGAGCTTGGCGTCGCGGCCGATCCTTGCCTGCTGGGAGGAGGCGTGGACGGCGTCGTCGTTCCATTCCTGGAGCGAGACGACCGTGAGGTCCGCGCCGTCCTCAACCACGATCTCAACGTTTTCGGAGACGACTGCCGAACCCTGGTGATCCAGGACCACAACTGACTTGGAGAACTTTTCCGCCACGATGACCAGGTGCTGGGCGGCCGCTTCGGACGTTTGGCCGGTGATGACCACGTTGATCTCGGCGTCCGCTACGAATTCGGTGGGAACGGTGATGACAGTGGCTTCGCGGAAGTTCTCCCAGGCGTTGGCGGACACTCGGTCCTCCGGGATGCCGGCGGAGCCGATGCGCTTGTCGCTGCGCCCCACGGTTTCCACCATGATGCTGTCCGGACCGCTGACGGTGACGGTGGGGGCCGCGCCGGCAAGGACCTCGCTGTGGAGCCCGCGGAGCCGCTTCAGCGGGGTGAACCGCCAGTCCTCTTCAAGGCCCGTGAGGGGTTTGAAGTCGACCAGGTTGTAGGACGTCAGGCGGCCAGCGCGTGAGCTGTCCGGGATGCCAACGCCGCCGCCATGCGAATGGCTTTTGACGGCTTCGCCGGCAAGCGGGGCCTTGGAGTTGGCGGCATTAATCGGAGACAGGCTTTCGCCCTCTTCCGTGAAGCCGTTAATGAACGGCTGGGCCGAGGGCGCGCCGATGCGAGCCTTTTCAGTAGTGATTTCAGTCATCGTTATCCGACGGACCCTTCCATCTGCAGTTCAATCAGGCGGTTCAGCTCAAGTGCGTACTCCATCGGAAGTTCGCGGGCAATCGGCTCGATGAAGCCGCGGACGATCATCGCCATGGCCTCGTCTTCGCGCATGCCGCGGGACATCAAATAGAAGAGCTGCTCTTCACTGACCCGTGAAACGGTGGCTTCGTGGCCCATGACGACGTCATCCTCGCGGATGTCGATGTACGGGTAGGTGTCCGACCGGCTGATGGTGTCCACCAAAAGCGCATCGCAGCGCACGGTGTTGGCTGAATGCTTGGCACCTTCGCGGACCTGGACCAGTCCCCGGTAGGCGGCACGGCCGCCGCCGCGGGCAACAGACTTGGAGATGATGGAGCTCTTGGTGTTCGGCGCGATGTGCACCATCTTGGAACCGGTGTCCTGGTGCTGGCCTGCGCCGGCGAAGGCGATGGACAGGGTCTCTCCCTTGGCGTGCTCGCCCACCAGGTACACGGCCGGGTACTTCATGGTGACCTTGGAACCGATGTTGCCGTCAACCCACTCCATGGTGGCGCCTTCTTCGCAGATGGCACGCTTGGTCACCAGGTTGTACACGTTGGTGGACCAGTTCTGGATGGTGGTGTAACGGACGCGGGCGCCCTTCTTGACGATGATTTCCACCACGGCGGAGTGCAGCGAGTCCGAGGTGTAGATCGGAGCCGTGCAGCCTTCGATGTAGTGGACGTAGGAGTCCTCGTCGGCGATGATCAGGGTGCGCTCGAACTGGCCCATGTTTTCCGTGTTAATCCGGAAGTATGCCTGCAGCGGGATGTCCACGTGGACGCCCTTGGGCACGTACACAAAGGATCCGCCCGACCAGACGGCCGTATTCAGGGATGCGAACTTGTTGTCGCCCACCGGAATGACGGTGCCGAAGTACTCCTGGAAGATCTCCGGGTGCTCGCGCAGTGCCGTATCAGTGTCCAGGAAGATGACGCCCTGGGCTTCCAGGTCCTCTCGGATCTGGTGGTACACAACCTCGGACTCGTACTGTGCGGCCACGCCCGAGACGAGGCGGCTGCGCTCAGCTTCCGGGATACCCAGCTTTTCGTAGGTGTTCCGGATGTCCTCGGGCAGGTCCTCCCAGGTGGCGGCTTGCTTCTCCGTGGAGCGGACAAAGTACTTGATGTTATCGAAGTCGATGCCCGAGAGGTCAGCGCCCCAGGTAGGCATGGGCTTGCGATCGAAGTACTTCAGGCCCTTCAGGCGAAGGTCCAGCATCCATTCCGGCTCGCTCTTCTTGTCCGAAATATCGCGGACCACTTCGTCGCTGATACCGCGACGGGCGTTGGCACCGACGTCGTTCTTGTCGGACCAGCCGTACTCGTACGTGCCGATGCCGTGGAGCTCGGGATTCTTTTCCAGAATCTCCGAGATCACAGTGTCTTCGGCTACCGCTTTCTCTGATAGTTGGTCCGTCATCACGGCCTTTCTTGCAGATGGTTGGTTACTTCATCCGGGCTGGCGGGGGCTGCAGGCGGGACCTTTGGTCCGCCGGCAGCCAGCCGGCCCGTGGGTATGTGGGTGGTGCAGACGTGGCCCCCGCGCGCCAGAGTGGACAGCCTGCGCACGTCAACGCCAACCAGGCGGGCGAACACTTCTGTCTCCACGTCGCAGAAGACGGGGAACTGGGCTGCGAGCTGCTGGATGGGGCAGTGGCCCTGGCACAGCTGGACGCTCGAAAGTGCAGCGGGCAAGGGGGCTTTCGCCTCGATCGAGGCGGCCGACGCCACGAAACCGTCGCGGCTGAGGGCTTCGGAGAGTGCGCGCGCACGAGCCGTGATATCCGGGCCCGCCTGCTCGATCTCCGGTGCGTACCGGCGCTCCATGTCCGCAAAACGCTCGACGGCGAACGCCCGCACTGCTTCGTCGCCGGCCACTTCCTGGAGCTGCCTGAGCGCCACGGTTGCGATATCAAGGTAGTCATTACCGAGGGTGGACTGACCCTGCGAGCTGAGGACATAGCGGCGCGCGGGGCGGCCCGCGCCGGCGCCGGCCCTGGCCACCCGCTTGACCTCGATGACGCCACTACGGGAAAGGTGATCCAGGTGGCGGCGGACGGCGGCGGGCGTAAAGCCCAGCATGTCGCCCAGTTCCGCTGCACTAATGGGTCCATGCTCCAGCACAGCACCGAGGACCCGGTCGCGGGTACGCTCGTCCGCGTCCGCCAGCGGCACGGCGCCTAGATGGCCCCGCTCAGTGGTGGTGCGTGGCGCACCGTGCCCGGCAAAAGGCACAGCAGTAGCATTGCTCATGGAATACACAACACAATCATGTCGTAATTTAGTCCCCCATTCCAGTAAGGCGAGGCTGACCTGCGTCGGGGGCCAGGATCCGGAATCTAGTACTACATCCCGTAGAATGTTGGGGTGCGTTCCCCAGAATCCCCCGTCCTGTCCATCAGCGGGTTAATCAAGGATGTAGGTCCGCTGGCCAGCCTGGATGGAAAGATGCTCAGGGTGGTCAGCGGCGTCTCGCTTGCCGCCGAAGCCGGCCAGGTCACCGCCCTCCTTGGAGCCAACGGAGCTGGCAAGACTACCACCATCGAGTGCGCCCAGGGTCTTCAGAAACGCACCGGCGGAAGCATCTCCCTGCTGGGCCACGACCCCGCCCGGGCGGGCGCCGAACTGCGGTCACGCGTTGGCATCATGCTTCAGGATGGCGGCCTCCCGCCGTCGGCCCGTCCTATCCCCCTCCTGAAGCACATCGCCGGCATGTACTCACGTCCCCGGCGGTTGGACGAGCTGGTTCAGCGGCTGGGCATCGACACTTTCAGCCGGACCACCGTGCGCCGGCTTTCCGGCGGACAGAAACAGCGGCTGGCCCTCGCCGCGGCCCTGATCGGCGATCCCGAAGTCCTGTTCCTCGATGAGCCCAGCGCAGGCCTGGACCCCCAGTCGCGGCAACTCGTGTTTGACCTGATCTCCGAACTCCGCACCGGTGGCATGGGCATCATCCTCACTACCCATCTAATGGATGATGCGCAGCGGCTGGCTGACTACGTCTACATCATCGACGCGGGGCGGAACGTAGCTGAAGGAACCGTGTCCCAGCTCCTCCAGCGGGACCCTGTCGTGGAAGCCGGCACTGACCACGTCAGGACTCTCTTCTTTGAGGCGCCGGCAGGCCTGGACTTTGCCGGCGTCCTCCCCGAATCCATTGCAGTCAGTGAGACACGCGCAGGCAGTTATGTCGCCACCGGTGCCCTCACGCCCCAGGACCTCGCGTCGCTGGCATCCTGGTGGGCCGCCCACGGCGTGATGCCTGGCTCCATGAGCCTGGAGGCACGCAGCCTGGAAGATGTTTTCCTTGACATTTCCGGAAAGGACATTCGGTGAGCAAGCTGTCGTCCCCACCCGTACCGTCGTCCGCCTCTCACGGTGCTGCACCACAGGCGGCGGCACCGCTGCTGCGCCGGATCCTGTTGCAGGGAAAGTATGAGTCCGTGACGATGCTCAGGAACGGCGAGCAGCTGATCCTGGCCGTGGTGCTGCCGCTCCTTGCATTGGTGGGCCTCACCGTAACCCCCTTCCTGGACGGAATGGGGGCGAGCCGCATCAATGTTGCGGTCCCTGGCATCCTGGCGCTCTGCGCAATGTCTACAGCGTTCACGGGACAGGGTATTTCCACGGGGTTCGACCGCCGGTACGGCGTTCTCCGATTCCTGTCCACCACACCCCTGGGACGCCCCGGCCTCATTGCGGGTAAGGTGTTGGCTGTTCTGGTGGTGCTGGCTGTGCAGCTTGCCGTGGTCACCGCCGTGGCCTTGCCGTTGGGCTGGCGGCCGCTGGCCGCAGGCTGGCTTCCCGGCCTGGCCCTCCTGGTCCTTGGTGCTGCGGCCTTCACCGCACTGGGGTTGTTGGTTGCGGGAACCGTCCGCCCCGAGGCCACCCTGGCCATCACCAACCTGTTGTGGATCCTGCTGGGCGCCCTGGGCGGGATCGTCATTCCTGCGGACCGGCTGCCGGCCGCAGCCCAGGGCGTAGTCCATTATCTGCCCTCCGGCGCGCTCGGCGAGGCCTTGCGGGCGGCGTTCCTGTACGGAACGCTGAACGGCGGGGCCGCCCTTATCCTGCTGCTCTGGACCCTCATTGCCGGGGCGGCAGCCATCCGTTGGTTCAAGTGGAATTGAGATATCCGTGAGCACGGCTTCACGCCTTCCCCAGTTTGCCGGCCGCCTTGCCTCCAGGCTGCCCCGCACCGTCGACATCCGGATCCGCCGCCTGGCCCTGGCATCCCTGGTCGGCCAGACCCTTCTGGTGGTCACCGGCGGCGCCGTCAGGCTGACAGCATCCGGCCTCGGATGCCCTACCTGGCCCCGCTGCACTGACACCTCCCTGGTCAACACCCCCGAAATGGGGATCCACGGCTTCATCGAGTTCGGAAACCGGCTGCTGACCTTTGCCCTGGCCGCCGTGGCCGCGCTGATGCTGGTCTACCTCTGGAACCTCCGCAAGGAACGCAAGGATCTTTTCCTGCTTGCGCTGGGCCTGCTGGCCAGCATTCCCGCCCAGGCCGTGATCGGCGGAATCACCGTCCTGACCAACCTCAACCCCTGGGTTGTGGGCCTGCACTTCCTCGTGTCCATGGCCCTCGTGGTGTTAGCCACGCTGCTCGTCAACCGCGCCTACGGCAGGACGGGGCGGTTTGCTACCGTCCGGCTTCCCGCCCTGCCAGGGGTGCTGCGTCCGGTGACGGCCGCCGTCGCGCTTTTCTCGTCCATCGCAGTGATGCTCGGCGTGGTAGTCACCGGCGCCGGCCCCCATGCCGGCGATGCCGATGCGCCACGCAACGGCCTTGGCTGGGACCTGTTCTCCCACATTCATGCCGTTCCTGCCTACCTGATCACCGCCGGAGCCGTTTTCGCGCTGGTGATGGTCTTTACCGGGCGGATCTCCGGGCCTTTTCGCGCCGCGGCGCTCATGCTGCTCGCCGTGACAGTCCTGCAGGCGATCATCGGCTTCTCGCAGTATTACAACGGCATCCCCGTTCTGCTGGTGGGCGCCCACATGCTGGGGGCCGCGCTGCTGATGGGCGCGGCAACCAACACCGCCGACGTCGCCCGCTCAAGCCCGGTCAAGTAGCCGCAGCAAATAGCCCTGAACAGAGGCGCTCCGGTCCAAGGGCCAGGGTGCTTTCCCTTCAAGACCCTCTCTCACTTCCTGCACGCCTGCGGGCAACCCTCTCTCACTTCCTGCACCCCTGCGGCCGACCCTCTCTCACTTCCTGCACGCCTGCGGGCGACCCTCTCTCACTTCCTGCACGCCTGCGGGCGACCCTCTCTCACTTCCGGCGTGCATGGAAAACCCTCCCGGACTTTGAACCGCTCCCTTGAAGTTGGACTGAGAAATTCAGTTCCGACTCCCGAGGAGCAGCTCAGAGGTGGAGGAGGGTTTTGGATTTCCCTGCAGCATCTGAGAGAGGGTTTGGTGAAACCCTGCAGGATCTGAGAGAGGGTTTGGTGAAACCCTGCAGGATCTGAGAGAGGGTTTGGTGAAACCGGGCGGAAGGTGAGAGAGGGTTTTGGTGGGGTGGTCAGCCCATGACTGCGGAACCGACGAACGGATCGACGGCCAGCGCAATGAACAGCAGTGTGAGGTAGCTGATGGAGCCGTGGAAAACCTTCATTGCGCGTTTGTCCGAGATGTCCTCACGGTGGGCGCGGTTGTACAGGGAGTGCGATTCGTACAGGAACCATGCGCCAGCCAGCACCGCAGTGACGGTGTAGACCCACCCGGCACGGCCGGCCGGAACCATCAGCAGCGAACACGCCACCATGGCCCATGCGTACAGGACCACCTGGACCGAAACTACCTTCGCTCCTGCAATGGCACCGAGCATGGGCACCTTGGCGTTGCGGTAGTCCTCGCCGTAGCGCATGGAAAGGGGCCAGTAGTGCGGCGGCGTCCAGAGGAAGATCACCATGAACAGGATGACGGCCGGCCACTCCACGGAGTTGGTCACGGCGGCCCATGCGATGAGCACCGGGAAGCAGCCCGCTGCGCCGCCCCACACAATGTTCTGTGCGGTGCGGCGCTTGAGGATGATCGTGTAGATCACGACGTAGAAGAAGATCGCGCCCACGCCGAGCCAGGCAGCCAGCGGGTTGGCACCGAACCACAGGATGACAATGGCGGCCACCCCCAGAAGCCAGGAGAAAATGAGCGCCTCGCGGGGCGTCACCTCTCCGGTTACCAGCGGACGGTTTTCGGTCCGGTGCATCAATTTGTCAATGTCCCGGTCAATGTAGCAGTTGAACGCTCCGGCACTGCCGGCGGCAAAGGCACCGCCTATCAGTGTGGCCAGGATCAGGCCGAGGGAGGGGAAGCCTCGCTCCGCGTAGATCATGGTGGGCAGGGTGCTGACCAGGAGGAGCTCGATGACCCGGGGTTTCGTGAGGGCGAGATACGCCTTGGCCTTACGGGCCAATCCCGCTCCCCCTCGGGCCCGGGAAGCGTTCAGCGGCGTATCGGTTGTGCTCACGGTGGCAGTCACCCGTTCTGTTGGCAGTTCTGTCTGTGCTGTGCAGCTTGTGCGGCGGTGTTACACCGGCACTCACGGAAACTGGTGCCGTCCGCTCCGGAGATTCGTATCTCCGGAGGTCCGTATAACGGCCGGAAAGGCTCCGGCAACCCCTCTAAAGGGTCTGGCCATCCGGCATAAGCCTCCAAATATCATACCTTGCCCAATTCGGACAGATGCCGCCTCCATTGGCCCTCATGATTGCTCGCGGCCCGATTCGAGCAGATTAACTCAACCCCGGCCCAGAGCAATTCATAAAAGCTGAAATTGCGTCCAAAACGTGAGATTTGCGCCGCCCGAAGAGTGGAATGGAGCTAAGCTGTCACCAGATCAGCACGCAGCAAGGAAGGAATGGAAAGCGCATTCCCGGAGCTGCCAGTGGCTGAGTAAAAGATCAACGTTTCGATGGTGAACGGCTGGTACACACCGCAGCGGGCGCCACACAGCGTGCCTTTACGCGGATCCTGTGTGCCGCCTGCCATCAGCACAGAGAGGGGCCCGGTTTTCGTGCCACATTTGGAAGAGCAAGAACTGTCATGGACCAGC
>NZ_JAGGPL010000037.1 GCF_018613805.1 Arthrobacter sp. ISL-48 | reverse complement strand
TTCAGTAAGGAAGTGGGCAGACCTCATGGCCACCGGCGGGCAGTTCTACTGGCCGTCAGCGGGCATTTTCGTGGCCGCCTATGGGCAGTTTTTCATGGCCGCTAACACAAGTGATGGAGATGGTGCGTGACTATCGGCTAATGGGGGAGAAACTACGCCCGTAAGCCGGTGGCTCGACGCGCTGCGTCCGATTTAGGGATCCTTCACCGGCAGACCAGGCATTAATCGTTACAGCCGTCGTCCCCGCTGGTTCCATTGTTCTCGCTCTACTTCTTCGTTGTGCCAAAAGGCGGAGTCATGGCGACGTATGTGTAGAAGTCTTCCGATAAGCCCTGCTGTAACGAGGATCATGGCAACGTACCAATAGCTCAGGCTGTCCCAAGGATGGAATAGATGAAGGACCAGGAGAATCACCTCGAACGCGACCATAATGCACGCCATGGTCATCATGAACCGAAAGCCGCCGCGAGTCATTTTCGGCTCTAGTCTCTTGCTGGCATCACCTCGTGACATGGCGACAGCATATTACCGCTCAGCTTGAGTCAAAAGGCTACTGACCAAATCTGATTCCGGCCCGGGAAGGCAAGACTGCCCCCGGAATACCCGCCCGTAAGCCGGTCCTCCACCGGCCGCCGCTGCGTCCGATTTGGGGATCGGCTAACGAACGTTTAGGACGTCTGGCGTGGCCCTCTGTGCGGGGCCGAGTAACGGCGCCTGAGGATGTACGAGAACCGATTGAGCTGCTGCCAGGAAGCTTCGCATCGCACGGCCCCAGTAGGCGTGGGCTGATACACCGCAAGCGCGCAATGCAGCACCGTGATCGATGACGAGCACAGTAGCCGCTCCTGCTGCAACCGTGCCCCACGCAATTCCTACAAGTGCCCGGGCTGGCGCCGGAGTGCAGTGGAATCCGACCCGGAGTCGGTCGATTTGGAAGCGGATGTGATTGCGTTCGTCCTCTGCGACGCGGCGGCCGACGGCGCGCAGAACCGGATCGGGAGCACGATCTGCGAGAGCGCGGAAATACTCCATCGCGACACTTTCAGCGATGAGGAACAGCCCAAGCTCGGTACGTAGGCCCAGCAGACGTCGGAGTCGCGTGAATGCCGTATCAGTCCAGTGCGACTCGAGCGGCAGGGCATCGAAGTGCCGGAGCGCGCGCATGAACAGGACGGAGTGCTTCTGCTCCTCCTGCACAAGAGTCGGAGTGCCTCTGTGTAGATCGGATCACCTGCGGCGGTTGCGATCTTGAGAAGCCGAGATCCGTCACCGCTCTCCCCGAGCTCAAATCGTTGAAACGAGCGTACAAATGCGCGCCGGGTGCGGCCGTCTACGGTCGCGAGGGCATCCCATTTGATACCTGCCTCCATCGCGCGATGATGAGCCGAGTTCGCTTGGAAGTGTGCGATCCATTCGCTGAAATTTTCCACTCAATCCCCGCAGTCGCCCGTCTCAAAGTTATCCATCGTCCCTGGCACGGTAGCACTTAGCCGAAGAGGACCGACCGCACTTGGTGGGTGCCCCCTCGTCCGAGTGCCCGGGCGTGGGGGCCCTAGAGGATCCCTTCGGGACAGTGAGTAGGGCCTGTCCGCGCCCCGCTATATTTCCACTATGGATAGTCAGGCCAACGTGAGGGCGCGAGCAATCTTCCTTTGTGAGCAGACGGGGCTGATCCCGCCACACGAGCTGCCCGACTATGCCACTGAACTTCTCGTCCTGGGATACGACAGCCCTACGCTTCGCGAACTGGCAGGCCTTCCGAAAGGAGACCGGACCGACGCGGCAGATATGTGGGATATAGTCCGCGATGAACTCAGCGTCCGGTACGAAGACGAAGAAGAAGCGGCCAGGTTTCTCCTCAAGTACTGGGCGCAGGAGGTCGTCGACGGGCGGATCGACGTCCTCATGGGGTCGAGGCTCATGTACCGGGCAGGCTGGTTCCCACTGGGACAGCCAACGGAGCTGCACGAGCTCGTGAACCTCTTGGACGACTGGGACGACATGCCGCAGCGTCACGAGCGGACGGCCTCCGAGCTCCTTCACTTCGCCAGGAAGCTCCTGGGTCTCGAAACCTAACCAAGCCAGCCTTTGGGCCATCAACAGACCATTCGGTCAGATGTTAGCCACTGCTGCCGTTGCTTTGCGGATTGCCTCTTCCATCCCCACACAAAGAAGTGGGCTAATTCAGGCGGCCACACCTCAGGGTGGCTGGGTCGCCATCAAATATGCCAATCACGAGATGGTTGGCATATTTGATTCATGGGATCACTTACGATCACGAGTCCTCCGCTGTCTATCGCGCGTGAACTTTGGCGGCTGGGCGAGCCTGATCTCGCCTCACGCGCCGTGAGCTTGAGCGCCGAGCAGGCCGTAGACATCGGGATCAGGGCCGGCGACCTGGACCAATCCGGCGAAGCCCGTGCCATCTGGCCCGACGGCCCAAGCGGCGTCACTTCCGCACTCGTGCTGGCAGCCGTGGAATACCTCGAAGGTTCCATGCGTCCTTGCGCCAGACGCCGTCGCCTTCCAGAAAAGAACCTGCCGCTGGCCCTTCAAGCCAGCGAATCGGAACTCTGGGCCGCGCTTACTCCAGTAGCCCGCGCACTCGATCGCCGACGGCTGGAAGCCCGCGAGTAGTCCAAGCAACCGTCTGCTCAAGTTCTGTAACGCGAAATAGCTCGGCGAAAAGGCGCCAAACACTCTGCAAATCACGCACAGTCCGTTCATCCACAGGCAGCGCCTGGATGTCCCGGTGAAGGAACCCAAGGATCCCTGACCGGGCGCGATTGCTCTCGACCTTGCCGGGCCAAGTAGCAAGTGCGGCGCGGTCCACGGGGGTGGTTCCCAACTCCGGGAAGCCTTCGGACCTGCTGCCCCGCCTGGGTCTCGGCCAGATCCCGCTCACCCAGGAGGTTTTCCACGACCTCCAGCCATGGCGGACCGCCGCCCACTTGGAAGAGCTCATGGCCTCATGCGGGATCCTTCCCGCGCCCGACACGTACCTCTGCCTGTTCGAACGCTGGCTCGCTGGCCATAACGTTCTCAGCGTCGGCATCTTCCCAGCTATCTCCTACCGCGAGTAGGCCAAGTGGTGTAACCGAGCTTCCGTTCCCGAGAGTAGGGCACCGATGCCTTGAGGCTGAACACGAGTATCGGGACGATTTCAATGAAAACAATGGCTATTGGGATCCAAATGATCCAGGCGACGGTCTGTGCCCGAAATACCACAATCAGCACTGTTGCGATGACAATCACTGCGACTGTAGCGAGAACGGACACCATCCACGGCACCGCCCGACGGTGCCACAATCCCGAGGGCGGCTGCACCGGGAGAGTGTTCCATTGTTCAGGAGGAATGTATCTGACATCACCCATCATGCTCATTCCTTTTCATTGAGAGCCACACCCGTCGCTTCTTCCTGTCTCTCCATGCCGAAAGCATAAAGTACGATCCGCACATGTCTTGGGCGCCCGTTAGCCCGTGGCTCAGCGGACGCCGCTGCGTCCGGTTAGGGATCCTTTACCGGGCGTTTCCTGCTTAGATCGTTCGGACCATTCGAACCGCCCGCACGTCATCTTCGGTTTTCACCGCCCCGTCGGTGACAAAGCCATTTCTTCGATAAAAGGCTTGTGCGCGCGGGTTAGGGTCAGCGACCCAGAGCGCAGCCGGCGCGGTGCGGTCGAGGACTGCATTGAGGAGCGCCGTACCCACCCCCGAACCGTGAAACGCGGCGTATGCGTAGAGGAGGTACAACTGCTGCGGCCCGTCGGCGTCGTCAGGGGAGAGGCCTGACATTGCAATTCCGATAAGCGTGCCTTCATACGAAGCGACGGCGACGGTGTTCTGGTTGTACCTTGGATCGGTCAGGGCCGCGGCCCAGAATGACTCGCGCCAGCTCAGGTGCGCGGGATCGTCCAGCACAGCATCGCTCATCAATCCCCGGTAGGTTTCGCGCCAGGTCTCCACGTGGACTCTCGCCATGCTTGGCGCGTCCGCCGGCTCAGCGCGACGCACGTCAAAGTTGATCGTGTGCTCAACGGTACTTGCTGGCTCCATGCCAATCAGGCGTGTTGCGGATCGCGGAAAACAGCGCCCCGTCAGAGGAACCCTCAGCGCCATAAGTAGGGACCCTCAGGTTACTGCGGCCTTAAGGCGATTCCCATGCCAATAACAATCACGACAACCCCAAAAATGGCCATAGCGATACTCCAGATCCGTCTGAGCCCCTTTGAGGATCTGTCGGTCTTGAATCCTCGAAGCAGGTCCATCAACGAGTCAGCAAACCTGTTGCGACCCCAAATAATCAGAGCGCCGAAAATGAAACACGTCGCTGCAATTAAGTAGGTCTCTGTTTGTGTACGCATTCTCCTCGCTACTTTCCGCCCATCAGCCCGTAAATCACGATTGCAGCACCAACGGCCATTACAATCCCGGCATATACGCGCTTGTAGCGGATCTGGCCTCGCATGTACCGGTCTACGTCCTTGTCGGGATACTTCCGGGCGTAGCCCCTGGTTAGGTTGCCCTCGATTAGACGGCCAAGTCCGAGTATTCCAAAACCTCCAGCGATCAGGAAAAGTCCCACCAGCACAGTCTTTGACATCTGACGCCTCCCGGGCTCGTCCTAATTTAATGGTTACACATCACAATCCATTTGCGTTGGGGGGTGCTCCAGACGCCTGTGATCGTCCCGCAAGGGGGCGGTCCCGCAAAATGACCCGTAAGCCGGTCCTCCACCGGCCGCCGCACCGCCTTGCTCGGTACTTGTGGATTTGATCGCTATCTGGCGGCGTTCTGTGATCGCTTTATGGCACACCCGCGTCCGATAGCCGATTGGCCAACGGCAGTGCGGGATTGCCCTAGATCTGGAAGGTCAAACGGGCGTTGGCCGAAGACAGGGTCAGTGGGGAGGAAAGGTCCAGGCCTTCCCTCAAGGAGTAAGCTACATCGACGATCCCGAGAAACGGGCCTGACGCTGAACTGCTCTGTAACATCAGCGTGGAGGCGCCGTGAGCGTCGGAGAGCGTAAACCATTCGCCGGTGATTGCCGGAGAGACGGCGCTGGCGTGATGTCTTCCCGGCCTCATCTCCGTCGAACGCACACGGATAAGAACGTACGCATCGGTCGTCTCGACTGTCTGCACCGTGAAGCGGATCCCGCTCTGGCTTAGAACCTTCGGCATGCTGGCGAACATGCTCGAATCCTATGTCAGCGCCACCTGTTGGTCGATCGCGAGCTACAAAACGCCCGGTAAAGGATCGTCCTGCGGGCACAGAGATATAGGATTTCTCAGACGAGGCCCGCTTCGACAGGAACATCAGACTCGGAGTTCCAAACCGGTAGTCGTATATGTCGTGATGGGGAGGCCAGACAATGACGGTGGCAGAGTTTCGGAGGTTGGTACGCAACGCCATCTCGAAGGCCGGCGCAGCGAAGCATGGGTCGAGCTGGATCATTGAAGGCTCCGAAATGGCCTGGATCTACACCTTGGAGTCAAGACACGGGACAAGGTTCTCATTGATGTGTGGCGTCGAGTTGTTCATGCTCAATGAAGGTAAGAGGGCGAAGAACGCGAACGAATGTCGTTTTGTGTTTTCGCTGGAAAGGCTCTCCCCGGTGGCTGGCATGTATGAAGTGCGTCAGGCGTTCAGCTTAGACTTCGACTTGGACGACGAGGGTCGTGGAGCGGAAGTTCAGCGGCTTATGAGTGCTTTGATTGGGTATTCCAATCAACGGCTGTCCTTGGCCCAGCTCCGAAGAAGCTTTCAGTCCGGTGAACTGGACAATGGATTTGTTCATTTTCGTGCTCGGGAAGTTCTGGAATCCGGATCTGCCTGACTCGCTTCCCCGCCCGGTAAAGGATCGGTTAGCGGGCGCCAGGATTTCATTTAGCGCTGCGGCAAGTGGCAGGTCCAGGTCAGCGCACAGCCCTGATGCCGTGATCTGCTTTGGCTCGCCAGTAACAGTGCGATCCATGACTCGTCATCGCGCCTGAAACGCACCGGTTTCCCGGTATCGCCGATAGAGCCGGATCACTTCGAGCGTCGGCGGGTGGGTCGGTGCGGGCACCTCCGTCAACGGAAAGAACGCGATCTCGCTGACCTCTGATTTCTCCGGCTGGACATTCCCATTCCACCTTTCCAGGACAAAACACAGCGCAAACGCATGTACTTTGTCGCCGTTCGGATACTCCAACTGATGCAGCTCCGGCTCGGAAAGACTGGCGAACGCCACCAAGTCCGCAGAATTGGCCAGGATTCCGGTCTCCTCAAACAGTTCTGCGACAGCGGCGCCTGCGAAACTCTGCCCGGGCTCGCACGCGCCGGCGGGAAGTTCCCAGACGCCGTTGTCGACCCTGCGCTGGAAAAGTGCGGTGCCGTGGTCACCCAGAACCAGAACCTGTGCTCCCGGCAGCAGCAGCTGACGGGGACCAACTTTCTGACGCAGCTCCCAAACATACGATCCAATGTGTCCCACTGATGCTCCTAGCAGCTGTACCCGGAGCGTATTCGGCCGGTTACAAGCCAGTATGACCGTCGAATGCGACGGCCACTACGCGTCCCGTTAAGCGATCGTCGTGCGTGCCTAGTCAGATACCGAAGAGGAGTTGCCTGCAATAAACGGAATCTGATCGTAGACATGTGTCATCGGCTGCTTCCACGTTGCAGGCGGGTGAAGGGCATAATCAACCCTGTGGCGAGGAGCAAGAGCATAAGAACTGACCTGGCAGCAGCTATCGAGGAGTCTGCTGCCGGCGCTGGTTTCCGGTTAGACGATGCGCAAATCCTCGTTCGGGACAGGCTTCTCGGACTCAGTGAGGATCTGCTCGCGTCCCGGTGGAGACGGGCCCAGCCCCGGGGTCTCTATGTGTGGGGTGATGCCGGCCGCGGTAAATCCTGGCTGCTCGACGCCTACTTCCGTGCGCTCCCAATCCAGGCGAAACGGCGAGTCCACTTCCACGGATTCTTTGATCAACTTCATCGCCGCATCCATGAACACCAAGGAGAAGCCAGCGCCGTCGAGAGCGCTGTCCGTGAGCTCACCGACGGTGTAAAACTCCTGTACTTTGACGAGTTTCATGTCCATGACTCTGGAGACGCCGCGCTTTTAACGCGGCTCCTGAGACAACTCTTCGCAACGAACGTCGTCCTTCTCGCAAGCTCCAACTACGCCCCCGCTTCCTTGTTGCCCAACCCGATCTGGCATCACCTGTTCGAACCAGGCATCGAACTGATCCAGACCAACATGGACATCATCGCGCTCCAGGGAACGGAAGACTATAGAGCCAGGCCGCAATCATCGCTCACTGGATTCAGGAGCGGGCGATGGATCAGCCCGGACCCCAGCGTTCAGCAGGACCGCCACACCCCACAGAACCCTAAAGCATCCGAAGCTGTTGAGTTGATAGTGGGTAGCAGGCGATTCCCTGTGGCTGCTCATCGTGGCACCGAACTGTGGATCACCTTCGAGCAGTTATGCGGGGCGCAGACCTCGTCCGTGGAGTATCTGCCCTGGGCGCAGCAGTTCAATCACTGGGTGCTACTGGATCTGCCCTCATTCGCCGACATTGACCCGGAGGCGCAACAGAGGCTTATCAACGTCATCGATGTTCTCTGTGATGCCGATGTGCGAACAACCATACAGTCTCCCCTTACTCTCGAGGAGTTCCGGGCCACCACGCAGAACCGACCCGACGCCTTCAGAATGATGAGCCGATTACAGCTACTACAGACACAGCACCAGTTTCAACCCTAGCCACCTGCACAAGCTGTCTAATGGGCCTTTTCAAAATCGTAGGTGGCTAATTCGTAGGCGAAGCCGTTCTCAGCTGACATGACGATTCACGATCAGACTTCGAGGACAGCATGATCCACTGACGTCCGTAAGCCGGTCGTCCACCGGACGTCCCGGCGCTGCCCCTGGGCCTTCTTCACATCCGCGCGTTTCCGCCCCTGCCCGATTCCCGTATACCCGGGACTGCCCCCGGTTCTGT
>NZ_JAGGPL010000036.1 GCF_018613805.1 Arthrobacter sp. ISL-48 | reverse complement strand
ATCGTCGAGGACATCCTGTTCAACCTCAACAAGGAGCAGGGCATCACCCTGGTCATCGTTACCCACGACGAAGAGCTGGCCGCACGCTACGACCGCCGCATCTACATCCGCGACGGCGTCCTCGCCGAATCCCACGCAAGGATCGCAGCATGAAAAACATTGACGTGATCAGCTCGCACAGGAGGAGCACAGCTAACGCCCAAGCCCTGCATATTCAGCGGAGCCATCGTTGAGCATGAGGAACCCAAACCAGGTGACAGCCCAGCGGCAACACCAGATCGCGAACGGCATTTCCGCGAGGCTCCCCGTGCCCCGGCGCTCCCGGGTGGACACCGGATCGGGCAGGCCAGTTCTGGACGTAACGATCCCGGTATTCAACGAGGAGAGGGATCTGGAAGAGTGCCTGCGCCGGCTTCACGGCTACCTGTTGGAGAGCTTCGCGCATCCGTTCCGGATTACCGTGGCGGACAACGCCAGTACGGACGGAACCCTGAGGATCGCCGAGCGCGTGGCCGGCGAACTTCCGGAGGTTACCGTCGTGCATTTGGCCCAGAAAGGCCGGGGCAACGCCCTGCGAAGGGTGTGGCTCGCCTCCGATGCACCGGTGCTGGCCTACATGGACGTGGACCTGTCGACGGATCTGGCGGCACTGGCGCCCTTGCTGGCGCCACTGATCTCCGGCCATTCGGACCTGGCCATCGGCACGCGGCTCACACGCAACTCCCGGGTGGTCCGCGGTCCCAAGCGCGAATTTGTTTCACGTAGCTACAACCTGCTCCTGCAGGGCGTCATGGGCGCCCGCTTTACTGACGCGCAGTGCGGCTTCAAGGCCATCCGCGCGGACGTAGCACGCCGGATCCTTCCTTACACGCAGGACAATGCGTGGTTCTTCGATACCGAACTGCTGGTACTCGCCGAGCGGTGCGGCCTCCGCGTCCACGAAGTCCCGGTGGACTGGATCGACGACCCGGACTCCAGCGTCGACGTCGTCCAGACCGCCCTCGCTGACCTGCGCGGCATGGCACGCCTGACCGGGGATCTTGTCTCCGGACGCATCCCGGTCCCTGAGCTCCGGGCGGCCCTTGCCCGCGGGCCACTCCCTGCGGCCGCCCGCTACACCGAGCAGAACCGCCGCAGCAGCCTCCTCGGCCAGCTGGTCCGGTTCGGTGCGATCGGCGTCGTCTCGACGCTGGCGTATCTGCTGCTCTTCCTGGCCTGCCGCGGCTTCATGGACCCCCAGCTGGCGAACTTCCTCGCCCTCCTGTCCACCGCCGTCGCCAACACCGCAGCCAACCGCCGCTTCACGTTCGGCATCCAGGGCGGGAGTTATGCCGCCCGGCACCACTTCGAAGGGCTGATTGTCTTCGGGCTGGGTCTCGGGCTCACGTCCGGTGCGCTGGCCCTGGTGCACGGCATGACGACGCCGGGCCGCTGGAGCGAACTGGCCACTGTCACGGCGGCCAACCTCGCCGCTACCGCGCTGAAATTCCTGCTCTTCCGCCTCTGGGTGTTCCGCAAGCCGGGGCCGCCTGCCATCCCCGACGGCCGCCCCCCGGAAACCGGCCCCGCTGAGATCGCTTCCAGCACTGCTTCCATCGAACCTTCCAGCACGGCGACCCTGTCGCCCCGGACAGACAAGGCCAACTCATGACCTCCACCCTGAACCCCGGCCCGAGCCCGCAACACCCGGAACCGGCCGACACAACCCAAGGGACCCTGGAAGGAACCGCTTCCGACGCCGGCACACGGCACGGATTCCCGCAGCCCGGGGCAGGGCATCCGGACCGTACCCGCGCGGCGCGCCCCTCCCGGGGCGGGTGGTCCGGACTGCGCAGCCGGGGATGGAAGGGTCTTGCCTTCGGCGACCAGCCTCGCTGGGTCCGCCCGTCCGCCGCGGGCCTCCTGGTGGCCACGGCGTTCCTCTACCTCTGGAATCTTGCCGCCAGCGGCTACGCCAATACCTTCTATGCGGCGGCCATCCAGGCCGGCACCAAGGACTGGACCGCACTGCTCTTCGGCTCGCTCGACGCCGGCAACGCCATTACCGTCGACAAACCCCCGGCCGCGCTGTGGATTCCAGCACTCGCCGGCCGGGTCTTCGGCTTCTCGGCCACCAGCATGCTGGTGCCCGAGGCCCTCATGGGTGTGGCCGCCGTCGGAATCCTGTACCTCACCGTGAAGCGGATCTCCGGGCCTGCGGCTGGCCTGCTGGCCGGGGCCGCCCTGGCGCTGACACCGGTGGCGGCACTGATGTTCCGCTTCAACAACCCCGACGCACTGCTGACTCTGTGCCTGGTGCTGGCCGCGTACCTCACCACCCGCGCCATCGAGAAGGCCGGCTGGAAATGGCTGGCCGCCGCCGGCGCAGTGGTGGGCCTTGCATTCCTGAGCAAAATGCTCCAAGGTTTCCTGATTGTTCCCGGCCTGGCCCTGGCCTACCTGTGGGCGGCCCCCACAACCCTCGGCAAGCGGTTCCTACACTTGCTGGCCGCCGCGGCCGGGATCGTGGTGGTGGCCGGCAGCTACATCGCCCTCTTCCAACTCACCCCAGCGTCCGACCGGCCGTACATGGCCGGGTCCGAGGGAAACAGCATCCTGGAGCTGACCTTCGGGTACAACGGCCTGGGCCGCATCACCGGTTCCGGTGAAGGCGGCGGCGGCATGCCCGGCTTCGGTGCGGGCGGCATGCCCGACGTCGGCGCGGGCGGCGGCATGCCCGGCTTCGGTGCGGGCGGCATGCCCGACGTCGGCGCGGGCGGCGGCATGCCCGACATCGGCGCGGGCGGCGGCATGCCCGACATCGGCGCGGGCGGGGGCATCGCCGGGTTCGGCGGCACGGCCGGGATCGACCGCATGTTCGGTACCAGCTTCGGAAGCGAAGTCTCCTGGCTGCTCCCCGCGTCGCTGCTCCTGCTCGCGGCCGGACTATGGTTCACGCGCAGGCACGTCCGCACCTCGGCCAGGCGCGCCGCCTTCATCCTGTGGGGCGGCTGGCTCCTGGTCACGGCAGGGATCTTCAGCTTCATGAGCGGCATCGTCCACGCGTACTACGCAGTGGCGCTGGCCCCCGCCATAGCGGCCATCGTGGGCATCGGCGGGGCAGAGCTTTGGCGCCGGCGGAGCGATTGGCTCGCAAGGAGCGTGCTTGCGGCCACGGTACTCGGGACGGGGATCTGGTCCACATTGTTGCTGGGCAGGGATGCATCCTGGCTGCCGTGGATCCGGATTGCCGTCATCGTCCTTTCCGTCCTGGCCGCAGCAGCATTGCTGCTCAGGGCAGACCGGCTAACGCTTGGTGCCGGCCGGTTCCGGCACGCGGCCGCAGCAGGGGTCGTCGTTGTGTCAGTCTTGGCAGGCGGTCTGGGTGCCGGTGCGTGGACGCTGGCGACGGCCGCGACGGCCCACTCGGGTTCCATCCCGACGTCGGGCCCGTCCGGTTCGGCGATGGGCGGCTTCGGCGGAGCCGGTGCCGGCAACCCGGCGGCCCGTGGTGGCCGCACCCCTGACGGTGCGGGGAGCGACGGCACCTCCGGCGCCACGGGGCCGGATGCCGGCACCGACCCCGCCAGCGGCACCGCTGACGACAGTGTGGGTCCGCAGGCGGCAGGCGGCATGGCCGGACCCGGCGGCATGGGCGGCGAAAGCGCCAACAACAGCGAACTCAACGCGCTGCTCACCTCCAGTGGCACCAAGTGGTCAGCCATTGTCTCCGGCGCCACCCAGGCGGCCAACTTGGAACTCGCAACCGGGACCAGCGTGATCGCCCTCGGCGGCTGGAACGGCGGCGACCCCTATCCCACCCTGGCCCAGTTCCAGGAGATGGTGGCCAACGGGCAGATCGGTTACTTCATTGCCGGCGGCGGTATGGGCGGCGGGGGCGCCGCGGCGGGGGGCACTGGAAGCAACTCCGAGGTCGCAGCATGGGTCGCAGCCAACTTCACGGCCCAGACCGTCGGCAGCGCTTCGGTCTACAAGTTGAGCCAGTAGCAGCCATGTCAGCGTTTACCTTTCCAAGAAAGGGGCCTCTACCGTGCAAAGCCGGCCGGAGCAGGGCACGGACGGTGGGTCCGCGGCTGGGCGCCTGGGAGCCGTGCAGCACCGGCTCGAGCTCGGCGCCGTACTTCTCGCCACTGCGGTCCTGTATCTGTGGAATCTGGGCGCTTCCGGCTGGGCCAATCTGTTCGATTCGGCCGCGCGGTACAGGCCGGCTCACACAGGATTGGACCGCCTGGTTCTTCGGCTCTTCGGATGCCGCCAACTCCGTCACGGTGGATAAGCCGCGCGCGTCGCTCTGGATCATGGGGTAGTCCGTACGGCTGCTGCGGACGGGTCAACGGCAGATCCATTATTGCGAAAGCCGGCGGCTACGACCTATCGATCGCGCCAGCGCAACTTCAGCCCGGCCGCGCCGCACACGGAAAACAGCACCTCATGTGTTCGCACCAGGACGGTTCAGAAAAAGAAGCCGCTCTGCATCGTCCAAACCCGCAAACACTTCAGAGAGGAGGTGACATGAACAAGAGCACCCGAAACCTTGGAAGCCGGACGCCCCCGGTGGGACACTCCCCCACCAGTCCGAAAATGGGATGAGCTTCCTGTAGTCGGTGCATGTGGAGTTGTCCGGCGGGCGATGGTGAGCCTGCCGGTGGATGATGAAAATGGGGTCAGGCTGCCGGGGTCAGGGTCACGGTGTAGCCGGATCTGACCCGGCAGCTGGACGCACTGGCGGCCGCCGGCGTCAGTGAAGACATCTCTGTGGACAAGAAGTCCGGGGCCACCACGGACCGCCCAGGACTGAAGGACGCCTTACGTCACGCCAGGGCCGGCGACGTGCTCGTGGTCCACACCCTGGACTGGCTGGGCCGGACCGTGCGGGGCACCCTGAACATGGTCCCCGACCTCAGAGAACGCGGCGTAGGGATCCGCATACTGGCCGATCCCTGGACATCGACACCACCATGCCAGAGAGCCACATGGCGCAGCTGGCATTCGTCATGTTGGCGCTGTTCGGAGAGATGGAACGGACCTGCCCGGCCGAAAGGTCACCCGGGTGATGCCCAGATCCTTGCCGCCGGCCGGCGTTTGCTGAGGCTCTCGGTGATCCGTTCCCGCTTGATCTCCAGTTCCATAAGGGGGCTTAGTGCGT
>NZ_JAGGPL010000035.1 GCF_018613805.1 Arthrobacter sp. ISL-48 | reverse complement strand
TACTTGGAGGTCCACCAATATTGTCCACCCTGACCCCGCGGCCCCGGGGGGAATCTGAGGTTCGATCCGGAGTCATGAGGGCTTGCCGAAGAACACGAAGTCAGGGGTACCGAAGTTCGCCTAAGCGGATGTCTCGAAACTAACGCCGGATACAGCGATTCGGTCAGAAGGTTTTGATACATAGTTACGAGTAAAATCACCGGTTGCCAGGGCACTCGCGGGAGGGCGCGAGTTGCAGAATTGCCGCCTAATCGGTCGGGAGGTCCCATGAGACGTCTCGCACCCCAAGGGTTATGAGACGGCCCCTTGAAGAGTTGGCGTGTTCTGTGCAAGGAGAAGACCCAACTCCTTATTGGCTTGTGAGTCACGAGCTGCAGTTAGCGGCCCTTGTACTCGTCGTCGGTGATGTGCTCGCCCCAGGTGGTGGTTTTGGACGGGTCCTCGCCGTTTTGGAGCATGGCGATGTGTTCCATGAAGCAGCCGGGGGCGGCGGCGTGCCAATGCTCTTCGCCGGGTGGAGTGTAAAGCGTCTGGCCAGGGTGGACTTCGGTGATCTTTCCGTCCCGGGTACCGAAACGGCCGATGCCTTGGGTCACGCGAAGGTACTGGCCGTGCTGGTGGGAGTGCCAGGCGGTTCGTGCTCCGGGGGCGAAGCGGACCGTCGCGACGACCATCGTCTGGTCGTCCTCGTGGGGTAGGGCGATCGGGTCAAGCCACACGTCCCCGGCAAACTGGGCCGGCGGGTTCTTGGTGGTCGGCGCTAGGGGTTCGATGTTCATGTTTTTCCTACCTGCTGTGTGTAAAGACATTCTTGGCGACGCCATGGCTCACATGCTCTTGGGCCAGTCGGCGTAGAGCGGAACGTGGGCGATGGTTTCGATGAATTTTTCGTGGGTGACGACGTGGTGTCGACCCGTGGGGAACGGCCTACGGCCTGCCGTTGGCGTTGCTTCCCATCGCGTGTGAGTTGTCCGCGGTGATGGGGCCGCGGAGGAGTGTGTGGAGCTGCGCCGTGGTGAGTGCTTGTACGGGGAGTGGTGCGGTGTCGCCGCGTTGAGGGGTCAGGCCATCGAGCATGACCCAGAGATAGCGGCGGTATAGGTCGCGGGCATCGTTGCGTTCTTCGATTTCGGGGCCGTTCTGCACGACGTTGCCGATGGAGATGCAGGCTATCTGGAGGAAGATCAAATCCGTGCCGGTGGCGTCTGCGCGTATGACTCCGGCGTCGCGTGCACGTTCGGCGACGCGATTCACGAGAGGCGCCAGCCGGTTGCGGCTCTGATCGTGCATTTCCGGCCGGACGCGCCGTCCGGTGAGGAGTTCGGCCATCCCGCGGTCTCTCACATGCAGGGCGAGCGATTTCTCCAGATAGAGCACGAGTGCGTCCCAGGCGTCATCCATGGCCAGAGCTTCATTCAGGATTGCCTCGAGTTCACTGTCCTGCTGACACCGAATCGCGTCGATGAGGTCTTCCTTGTTCGCGAACCGTCGGTACGCCGTGCCCACACCCACGCCGGCATGGTGGGCGACATCGTTCAGGGTCGCATCCAGGCCCCGCTGGGCGAAGACCTCGCGCCCCGCTTCTAATAGCCGTGCGCGATTGCGGGCGGCATCCTTACGCAGCTTGAGTTCGGTCATGTTCAAGAGCTTACCAAAGCGGTTGCAGCGTATCCGCTTCTATGGTAATTTCATTATATGGATGCGCAGTATCCGTTTTCTTGCAAGTTTGCTGCCATCAGACAGTGTGCATCCAGCCTCCGAGGTTTAGACACCAAACCCGGCGCCTCCAGAAGGGCTCCCAGGTCTCCCGTCTGGACTCGGGTATTCCAGATTTGTAGCAGTCAACGCTCCGGCGCCCAGCGCGAACAGGGGTCAGTCGTACTGCCGATTAGAAGTGAAGGAAAAACATGTTGACATCTGAGCAGCGTCGCGACGCCGAATCGGCGATCGCACGCTTGATCTACACCTATTGCCATCGTCTGGATGGTGCTGACTTGGCCGGCGCCGCTGCATTGTTCGAGAACGCACGCTGGCAGCTATCGCCCGAGGTGATCTGCCAGGGCGCCGAGGAGCATCTGGCAGCCCTCCAGGTCATTCGTGTCTACGGTGACCGGCTCGGCACCCGGCACGTCGTGAGCAACCTGATCATCGACATCGCGGAAGACGGTGCCACCGCACGCAGCGTCTCGTACGTCGATTCGATCCAGGTCACCAAGGACTTCCCCCTCCAGCTGATATTCCAGGGCCGCTACCTCGACACGTTCGTCCTCGACGAGGGATCGTGGCGCTTCCAGGAACGGATCGTCGATGCAGATGGCGTCGGCGACATGAGCGCCCACCACAAGCCCGCACCCGGCGTCCCGGCCGAAGCTTCCTAAGCACGGCGCCAGCCATTTCTGCGGACGTGCTTCTGATGCGACTGGACACCCTGGTCGTGGGAGTGGCGCCCCGACGTCAACATTGAACCGATAGATGAAAAGAGAAGAAATGTCCTCGGCTGTTACCTTCAATAATGGCGTCACTATGCCCGCGATCGGCCTGGGCGTGTTCCAGACCGCTCCGGAGGAGACAGTCACAGCCGTGCAGACCGCACTGGAACTCGGGTACCGACACATTGACACCGCCGCCGCCTACTTGAACGAGCGGGAAGTTGGTGAGGGCCTGCACCGCTCGGGAGTGCCGCGCGAAGAGGTGTTCATCGAAACCAAGGTGTGGATCACCGACTACGGATACGACGAGACCCTGCACGCATTCGAGAAGAGCACCAAGAAGCTCGGCGTCGAGCAGCTGGATCTGCTGCTCCTGCACCAGCCGCTGACCGCAAAGTTCGAGCGCACGATCCAGGCCTACAAGGCGCTGGAGAAGCTCCTGGCCGACGGGGCTGTGCGCGCCATCGGTGTCAGCAACCTGGTGCCGGCCCGCCTGGACGCCCTGCTTGCCGAAACGGACATCGTGCCGGCGGTCAACCAGATCGAACTGCACCCGTACAACACCCACGCCGAGATTCAGGCGAAGAATGCCGCACACGGCATCCTCACCCAGGCCTGGTCCCCGATCGGCGGTATCCGCAGCTACAACGGGTCGAGTTCCAACCCGCTGAACGACCCCACGATCCGTGCCATCGGTGAGGTCTACGGCAAGACGAACGCGCAGGTCATGCTCCGCTGGCACATCCAGCAGGGCCGCTCGGCCATCCCCAAGTCCATCAACGCCGAACGCATCGCCCAGAACTTCGACGTCTTCGACTTCGAGCTGACCGGCGATGAACTGACCCGCATCGACGCACTGGACACCGGAGATACCATCGACATCGACAACCTCGACCTCGAGTCCTCCGGCATCGTCATCGACGAAGCCTGAGCATCACCCCACCCACGGGCGGGCCGCATCTATTCGGCGGCCCGCCCGTGCTGCGGCTTGTCCCGAATCCGATGACGTGCCGGGGGCGTACGGCTAGTGCGCCGCGGGAACGGCGTTGCGGCGCAGGCCGATCACGTCACGTCGGGGTGGGGCCCCGAAGAGTTTGGAGTACTCGCGACTGAACTGCGAGGGACTCTCGTAGCCGACCTCGTACGCAGCGCTGGTGGCGTCGCACCCTTCGGTGAGCATCAGCCGTCTGGCCTCGTGCAGCCGCAGCCACTTCTGGTACTGCAGCGGGGTCATGGCCGTGAGCAGGCGGAAGTGGTGATGGAAGCTCGACGGGCTCATGTGCACTCGGTCGGCGAGCTCCTCGATCCGCAACTGTGAGGCGTAGTTGGCCTTGAGCCACCCGATGGCTCTGGCGACGGAGAAGCTCTGACTTCCGACCGCCGTCAGCTGACGCAGCCGACCTGATTGATCGCTGACGAGCAGCCGGTAGTGGATCTCGCGCAGCACAAGCGGTGCCAGCGCCTCGATCGCTTCGGGTTCCTCAAGGAGGTCTGTGAGCCGCTTAAACGGCTCCAGCAGGCTCGGTGTGACGGTTCCCAGGGCCACCCCCCTTCGGTCCGAGCAGTCCTTCGGAGGCGGGAGATGGGTCTGCGCCCCCAGCTCGGCCAGCATGCGGAGATCGAGTTGCATGATCAGTCCCAGGCACGGGCGTTCCGGGCTCGCGCCCAGGACCTGCGAACTAGCGGGGATGTCGAGCGATGCGATCAGGAAATTCCGGCTGTCATAGGCGTAGTTACCTTCCCCGACCAGCATGCGCTTGGCACCCTGGACAGCGAGCACGACGCTTGGCTCGATCTGGCAGAGCCCTGGTTCGGTCGGTGCCTCGCGGCGAAAGAACGACAAACCGGGAATAGCGGTCGGGATGTCCTCTGAGCCCTTGGTCCAGCGGTCGATCGTGCCCGCGAGGATTCGGCGGAGCGCTTCCTGGCGCCGGTCTGGCTGATGGTCGTCCTGATGATCCGGCACCGGGGTCCCTCCTTCGTCGTCGGCGGCGGCAGTGACCCGCTCAGGACAAAATTGTAGCCACCGAAGCGGGAGCTTCTGCCCAATCCGAGCCCCGCCTCGCAGGATCAGGCAAGAACGAGCCAGCATCGTTCTACTGGTTCAGTGCGCGTTCGCGCCAGACTGGAAGAGCCAGCACGAATGTATGAGATAGAAGGAGAAGCTTTGGAGCTGACCCAGGAGTGGGACAAGACCTTCCCCAAGAGCGATCAGGTCGAGCACGAGAAGGTCGCGTTCAAGAACCGCTACGGCATCACCCTCGCCGGTGACCTGTACCTGCCGAAGAACTCCGCCGGCGGACAGTTGGCGGCACTCGCGATCTCTGGCCCGTTTGGCGCGGTCAAGGAGCAGTCGTCGGGTCTGTATGCCCAGACGATGGCCGAGCGGGGATATGCCGCCCTCGCGTTCGACCCCTCGTACACCGGTGAGAGCGCCGGAGAGCCGCGCAATGTGGCCACCCCGGACTTCAACACCGAGGACTTCAGCGCCGCAGTCGACTTCCTCGGCCAGCAGGCCGTGGTGGACCGCAACCGCATCGGCATCATCGGCATCTGCGGTTTCGGCGGCATGGGCCTGGCCGCCGCGGCGGTCGATAAGCGCATCAAGGCGGTCGTGACCGCGAGCATGTATGACATGTCGCGGGTCATGGGCCGCGGCATGAATGACAGCCTCACCACCGACCAGCGCACCCGGCTGCTCGAGCAGCTGAGCGAGCAGCGGTGGACAGATGCCGACAACGACTCCACAGCGCCCGGTCCCCGGATTCTGCCTGAGAAGCTGGACGCCGACACCGACCCGGTCACCGAAGAGTTCTTCGACTACTACCGCACCCCGCGGGGCTTCCACGAGAACTCGCCGAACTCGAACGGCGCCTGGACCGCGACCACCCCGCTGTCCTTCATGAATCTTCCGCTGCTGACCAACATCGCCGAAATCTCCCCGCGACCGGCCCTGCTGATCGCCGGCGAGAACGCCCACTCGCGGTACTTCAGCGAGGACGCCTACGCCGCCGCGGCGGAGCCGAAGGAGCTCATGATCATAGAGGACGCCAACCACGTCGACCTCAACGACCGGGCGGACAAGATCCCGTTCGACACCATCACGGAGTTCTTCAACAGCAACCTGAAGTAGTCCTCGCCGACGCTACCGCGACGAGCGGGTGCTGGCCCCCAGGCGCGGCACCCGCTCGGCTAAGCGGTTGCGGCGTATCCGCTTGTATGATAAATTTTCTTATATGGATGCCAAGTATCCGGTTTCTAGGATTACCTTTGCTGTCGTCAGACACCGTGCATCCAAACTCCGAAGTTCGGCACAACCGGCGCCTCCAGAACCAGGCGTTGAGGTTCCCCCCAATGCCCTGAACCGCCCAGCTCCCGCCGCCACCGGCACCTGCGCCTTTCCCATTCCCCTCCCCAGGAAGCCTTCATGCCTGACACGACCACCGTCCAGCCACCCCTCCAACTCGCCCGCCGGCGCGGACCTTCTTTGCCCCTGGCCGTGTACGTCCTGGCCGCAGGAACTTTCCTGATGGGCACCACCGAGTTCGTAGTGGCCGGGCTCTTGCCCGAGGTCGCCGCCGACTTCGGTACCACCGAGGCGCACGCGGGCTGGGCGATCACTGCCTTCGCCATCGGCATGATCATCGGCGCACCAGTCATGCCGATGCTGACGCTGCGCCTGCCCCGCCGGGTTACCCTCGTCATGGCGCTCGGGCTGTTTGCCGTTGCGCACGTCGTACTTGCCCTCACCGACAGCTTCGCCCTGCTCTTGCTCAGCCGCTTCGCCGCTGCCATCGCGACGGGCACCTTCTGGTCCGTCGCCGCTGTCGTCGCCGCCGGCCTGGTAGGCCCCGAGCGCCGCTCCAGCGCACTCGGGATCGTCCTCGGAGGCGGAATGCTCGCGACCGTCGTGGGCGTGCCACTGGGCTCCCTCGGCGGCCAGGTCGTCGGATGGCGCGGACCGTTCTGGGCTCTTGCGCTCCTGTCTGCACTGGCCATCGGTGCAGTGGCATCTCTCGTGCCCTCTGAGAGAACAGGCCGAACCGCTCCCTCGATCCGTGCGGAGTTCGCCGCACTCCGCTCTGGTCGCCTGTGGCTGGTCCTCGCTACCTGCGCCGCCGTCACCGCCGGGGTCCTGTCCGTCTACAGCTTCATCTCACCGCTGCTCACCGGCCGGACGGGACTCTCCGCGTCGTACGTGCCCGCAGCGCTGCTCCTCTTCGGTGTCGGTGCACTGGCCGGGAACGTCGTCGGTGGGCGTCTCGGTGACACCCGTCCGTTCCGCACACCCGTGGTCACCGTTCTGATCAGTCTTCTTGCCATGGCAATGCTGTCCATCGTCTCGACGATTACGGTAGCTACCTTTGTCGCCTTCACGGTGCTCGGAGCCGTGGGACTGTCAGCCAACCCGGTGCTCTTCTCGCTTGTCACGAAGTACGGGGGGCACGGTGCCACCCTTCCCAGCGCGATGGCAACTTCCATGTTCAACGTCGGCACCGCCATCGGCACGGCCATTACCGGCGCCGCCCTCACCAGCACCCTGGGCCAGCTCGCACCACCGGTCGTTGGAACCACGTTCGCCGCCATCGCCCTCATCCTGTTCAGCGCACTCGTCTTCGCTCAGCGCCGCTCAGTGACTCCGACACCCGCACAGGGTGACGTATGAGGTTCCCCACGTGGTCCCCGATCGGCGGTATCCGCAGCTGCAACGGTGAACCCAGCGGCTGGCTCGGCTGAATACCCCTGACGCAACCGCTGTGAGCGTTACGCAATCATCAGGAAAGGAAATCATGACAACCTCCACCATCAGTGGCATGACGCGCACCAGTGGCATGACGCGTCTTCGGACTATCACCTTCGCGATCGCCGGCGGCCTCGCCGTCGGAAACCTCTATTGGGCGCAGCCCCTTATCGAGGAGATCGCTCGCTCGCTTGATGTGTCGTCCGCTGGTGCTGCGTCGCTGGTAACCGTCACCCAGATCGGTTACGCGCTCGGGATCTTCCTGATCGTCCCTCTTGGCGATGTCCTGAACCGCAGGAAGATGATCCCTCTCATCCTCGGACTGTCAGCGATCGCGCTCATCGGCGCGGCGGTGGCCCCCACTTTCTCGTTACTGCTCGCCGCGCTCGGCGGGGTGGGGCTCACCACTGTTTCGGCGCAGTTGCTGACCCCGCTGGCCAGTGAGCTGGCTGCGCCCGAACAGCGCGGGCGGGTGCTGGGCACGATCGCCTCCGGTGCCCTCATCGGCATCCTTCTGTCCCGTACCATCAGCGGAGCCGTTGCAGAATTCGTCGGCTGGCGCGCCATCTACGTCCTCGCCGCCATCCTCACCGTCGCTCTCGCTGTCGTGCTGTTGTTTATGATCCCGCAGCTGGAAAAGCGCCCGGCAACGAACTACTTCCGTCTGCTCGGGTCAGTGTTCACCACCGTTGCCCAGCACCGCGCCGCCAGGCCCACAATCCTCATCAGCGCCGCGGTGTTCTCCGTGTTCTCCCTGTTCTGGACCTCGCTGACATACCTGCTGTCCGCCCCGCCGTTCTCCTTCACCGTCGGCCAGATTGGCCTGTTCGGCCTTGCGGGCCTCGCGGGTGCAGTCGCTGCTCGCCGCGCCGGCTCGTTCCACGACCGTGGCTGGTCAGTGCCAGCCTCCGGAGTCGCGCTGACCCTCCTGGCCGTCTCCTTCGTCGGTGCCTGGCTGGCACAGTCCTCCGTCATCGCCCTGGTCGTGGTCGTGATCGTGTTGGATCTCGCCGCGCAGACCACCCTCGTGCTGGGCCAGACCCGGCTGCTGTCCCTGCCCGGTCAGAACCGGAGCCGCCTGAACACCGCGTTCGTCGTGAGCAACTTCCTCGGCGGCGCGATCGGTTCCGCCCTCGCCGGGCCGCTCTGGGCCACCGGAGGGTGGACAACCATCGCCGGCACCGCCCTGGCCATCGTCGCCGCCGCGCTCCTCATCTGGGCCCTCACCCGCCGCGGTGCTCTCACCGACCAGACCTGACACGTCCAACCAACACCACCCACCACGACCGACCGCCGCACACCACAAATGTCAGGAAAGAGATTCCCGAATGTCTCGCATCTTCATCACCGGTTCTTCGGAAGGACTCGGCCGTAACGCCGCCCTGGACCTCCTCGACGACGGACACGACCTCGTCCTTCACGCCCGCAACCCCCGCCGGGCCGATGCCTTAAGCGACCTGGCCGCGCGCGGGGTACAGGTCGTCACCGGCGATCTCGCCCGCACCGACGATGTTCGCGCAATTGCCGAGCAAGTGAACAGCATCGGCCGGATGGACGCCATCATCCATAACGCCGGCGTCGTCGACGGAGCGGCCCTCCTGCCGGTGAACGTCGTCGCCCCCTACCTGCTCACGGCACTGATTGAACGCCCGGACCGGCTGGTGTACCTCAGCAGCGGCATGCACCGCGGCGGGCGGGCCGACCTGACCGGCGCGGACTGGTCCGGGACCCGGGCCACCAAGACGTACTCTGACTCGAAACTGTTCATCACCGCGTTCACGATGTTCCTCGCCCGCACCTGGCCCGAGGTCCACACCAATGCCGTCGACCCCGGCTGGGTGCCCACCCGTATGGGCGGGGCCGGCGCGTCGGATGACCTCCGCGAAGGCCACCTCACCCAGGCATGGCTGGCCGGAAGCAAGGACCCGGGAGCCGAAGTCACCGGCGGGTACTGGCACCACATGCACCAGCAGGCACCCCACCCGGCAACCCTAAACCAAGATTTCCAGGACGAACTGATCGCACAGCTCGCCGACCACACCGGAGTCCCCCTCCCGATACCTGCTGACAGGCTCAAAGGCGAATCGTGAGAACAGGGGATCCTCGGGACGGGCAGAAAGTCAGCTAAGCCCTCGCCAGTTCCCACCACGCGGCCACGCGGTCGTGCTCGATGTCCGGAACGTTGACCCGAAAGCGTGCGCACCACCCGCAGCGCCGACGGTAGCCTCCTCATCTCTTAACGAACCCAAGACCTTCCTAACCGGCCGACCCTCGAATATAGGAGAACCATGACCACCGATTCCATCACCACCAAGCGCACCTGGCTTATCACCGGTGTATCCAGCGGCTTCGGCCGGGTGCTCGCCGAGCAGCTGCTCACACGCGGCGACCATGTCATCGGGACCGTGCGTAAGCCCGAAACCGTCGCGGACCTGCAGGAGCAGTACGGCGACGCCTTCCGCGTGGAGCTGCTCGACGTTACGGACACCGCCGCCGTGCGCTCGACCGTCGACCGCGCCTTCAGAGGCGTTGAGCGCATCGACGTCGTGGTCAGCAACGCCGGCTACGGGCTCTTCGGTGCGGCCGAAGAGCTCTCCGACAAGCAGATCCAGCACATCATCGACACCAACCTCTCCGGCTCGATTCAGCTGATCCGCGCTGCGCTGCCACACCTCCGTGCACAGGGCGGGGGGCGGATCATCCAGATCTCCAGCTACGGCGGGCAAGTCACCTTCCCCGGCTCGTCGATGTATCACGCCACCAAGTGGGGCATCGAAGGCTTTGCGGAGTCCGTCTCGCAGGAAGTTGCCCCGTTCGGCATCGGTGTGACGATCGTCGAGCCCGGTGCAGCGCGCACCGAGTTCCTCGGAGGCAGCGTGCAGATCGCGGACGAGCTCGCCGCCTATGAAGGCAACCCGGCTCACGCGTTCCGCGGGCTGATCGGTGTTGAGGCGCTCGGTGACACGGGCAAGATGGTCGCCGCGATGATCGACAGCGTCGATGTCGAGCCCGCGCCGCTGCGACTGCTGCTCGGCTCCGACGCCTACGGCACAACTCATCAGGTTCTGCAGGATCGCCTCACGGCGCTCGAGGCGCAGAAGCAGCTCGCGTCCTCCACTGACGCGGACTGACCGGCCGGAGCAGCGCCACGAACCGCGCTCCAGCCATCAGATGAACGACGGTGGCGGACCAGAGTGCCGCTTCAACCGTAGAACCCAACCACCAACCCACCCAAATGAAAGAAGGATCCTCATGACTGACCAGCCCAAGCAGGTAGGCGGCGGACGCAACCTGTTCGAAGACTTCGCCCCCAAGCTCGCCGCCCTCACCGACGACGTGCTCTTCGAGGACGTCTGGAACCGCCCCGAGCTTGCGGCCCGCGACCGCAGCCTCATCACCGTCGCGCTGCTCGCCGCCGGCGGTCATTACCCGCAGCTCGAGTTCCACCTTGGCCGTGCGGTCGAGAACGGCGTGACCCAGGAAGAGCTCATCGAAGCCCTGACCCACGTCGCGTTCTACGCCGGTTGGCCCTACGGGATGGCGGCGATGGGGATTGCGAAGAAGGTGTTTACCGACTAGCGGCGAAGGCCGAAGACGAGCTCCGAAGTTCCTTCTCTTCACTTCACGCGAAGAGAAGGGACTTCTCCTCGCGTCCGGCGATGACGGACGCCGGTTCCTCAGGCCCGGGACTTCTACGACCGCAACCGAATGGGTCGCGTCCGGGAGGACATCGACAGCGTCCGCGCGCCTAGGGGTTGCCGCTGATAAAGGATGGGGAAGACCTGCGGATCATGGGCGAAGCGGGCCGACCGACCACGTGAAAGGCAATAATCGTGCTTGGACTTGAACTGGTCGTGATTCTGGGCGTGGTGGTGCTGGTGTGCAACATCGCAGCGCGCCGCGTTCGGGTCGCCGCCCCGGTACTGCTGCTCGCCAGCGGCGCCCTGTTGGGTTTCATTCCCACACTGCGTGAGGTCCATCTGCCTCCGGAAACCGTGCTGCTCCTGTTCCTGCCGGCCTTGCTGTACTGGGAAAGTCTGACCACGTCCCTGCGGGAGATCCGGAACAACCTGCGCGGCATCGTGTTGATGAGTACCGCGCTGGTAATTGCTACTGCCGGGGGCGTGGCCCTGGTCGCGCACGCACTCGGTCTGCCCTGGGGGCCTGCCTGGGTTCTCGGCGCCGCCGTCGCCCCCACCGATGCAACCGCCGTCGGGGTACTCGCCCGGGCGCTGCCCCGCCGCAACGTCACGGCGCTGCGTGCCGAGAGCCTGATCAACGACGGAACAGCGCTGGTGATCTACGGCCTGGCCGTGGGCATCACCGTCGGCGAGCAGCACTTCGACGTCCCCCGCGTCTCGGGGCTGTTCCTGCTCGCCTACGGCGCCGGGGCACTGGCCGGGGCCGTGACAGCGTGGGTTGGAATGCAGATCCACCGCCGCCTGGAGGACCCACTGCTGGCCAACGTCGTTTCCATCCTGACCCCCTTCACCGCCTTCCTGCTCGCCGAGACCGTCCACGCCTCGGGAGTCCTGGCCGTGGTCGTCGCCGGGCTGTTCATGAGCCAGACCGGTCCCCGGGTGGTCCGGGCCGGAGCCCGCCGGCAGGGACAAGCGTTCTGGTCCCTCACAGCGTTTTTGCTCAACGGATCCCTCTTCGTCCTGGTTGGCTTGGAGCTGCAGTCCGCTGTCCGGGGGCTGAACAGTGTAGGGCTCGCGACCGGGCTGCTGGCTGTGGCGGCAGTCTCGGCAGTGGTGCTCGGCATCCGCTTCCTCTTCCTGTTCGTCGCCACCTATGCGATCCGGCTCATCGACAGGCGGCCCCAGCAGCGCCTGCGCAGGGTCAGCAACCGTGCCCGGGTAGTCAGCGGACTCGCAGGTTTCCGCGGGGCCGTGTCTCTCGCCGCGGCACTGGCTGTACCTGGGACGTTGGCCTCGGGCGCCCCGTTCCCCGAGCGGGACATTATCATCTTTGTGACCTCAGGAGTCATCGTCGTAACCCTGGTTATCCAGGGTCCGCTGCTGCCGGCAGTGGTCCGCTGGGCCCGTCTGCCCCACGACAAGTCCGCCGGTGAGGAACGCCAGTTCGCCGAAACTACCGCCATCGAAGAAGCCCTGACAGCACTCCCGGGACTCGCCGACGAGCTTGGCGCCGACCACGAAGTCACCGACCGGCTCCGCCGCGAATACGAGGAACACCTGCGCGTCCTGCACGCCAGCAACGACCAGGACGGAGACGAACCAGCGCCCCGGCACGACCAACACGAGACCGCGCTGCGCTTGGCACTACTCGCCCGCAAACGCGCCGCCGTCGTCAGACTCCGGGACGAAAGCCGCATCGATGACACAGTGCTCCGCCAAGTGCAGACCAGGCTCGACATAGAAGAAGTCAGGCTGTCACGCCACGACAGCACCGAATAGTTTCCCTTCACATCCTTCCGGCCCAGGGCCGGGCCGACGAAACCTCAAATACGAAACCGAAAAGAACCACTGCACCGGCAGGAGCCATGAACAAGAAAATTACGGCAGCAACAGCCGCTGGCCTGATGGCATCCGCAATAGCAAGGTGCAGCAACGCAGGGTGCAGCAACCACGGCCCTACCGCTCGGGATTCGACACCGGCAACATTACCCGTGGTCGTTGAGCGGACCCGCGCCGCCACCATGGAAATCACCCCAGCACCGGATTCTAACCGACACCCGCACACCACACCCGGTGGTGTGCACACAGCAGTAAACACGAACAGGAAAGAGGAACCCAACATGCATACACGTACTCTCGGTCAGGGACTGCAGGTCTCAGCCATCGGATTGGGCTGCATGGGCATGTCCATGGGCTACGGGCCCAACCCCGGAGACCGGCAGGCCATGATGGGCGTGCTCCGCGGCGCGGTCGATATCGGCATCACCTTCTTCGACACGGCGGAGGTCTACGGGCCGTTCGTCAACGAAGAACTCGTCGGCGAGGCACTGGCCCCTGTCCGCGAACGGGTCGTTATCGCCACCAAGTTCGGGATGAAGATCGATAACGGCAAAGTCCTCGGACTGGACAGCACCCCGGAGCGGATCAGGCAGGTCGCCGATGAATCACTGCGCAGGCTCCGCGTGGACACGCTGGACCTGTTCTACCAGCACAGGGTCGACCCCAACGTGCCCATCGAGGACGTCGCCGGCGCCGTCGGGGAACTCATCCAGGCCGGCAAGGTCCGCCACTTCGGACTCTCTGAAGCGTCTGCCGCCACGATCCGGGCGGCACACGCCGTTCAGCCTGTGACGGCTGTGCAGAGCGAGTACTCGCTGTGGACGCGGGACCCCGAACCTGAAGTGCTTCCGACCCTGGCGGAGCTGGGTATCGGTTTTGTTCCCTTCAGCCCGCTTGGCAAAGGATTCCTCACCGGCAGCGTCACCAGCTCCACCACGTTCAGCGACGGCGACGTCCGGGCCACCATCCCCCGCTTCACGGCGGAGAATCGTGCCGCGAACCAGGCTCTCGTCGACCACATCGGAAACCTGGCTACCAGCAAGCAAGCAACCACCGGGCAGATCGCTTTGGCCTGGCTGCTCGCCCAGCAGCCCTGGATCGTCCCGATTCCAGGTACCCGCCGCCGGGAACGCGTCGAAGAGAACGCAGCGTCCACGACGATCGCTCTCTCAGCTGACGAGCTCGCTGACCTCGATGCCCTGGCCGCAAGGGTCGGAGTGCAAGGAGACCGGTACAACGAACACCACATGGCACTCGTAGGACGGTAATCGCCCCGGAAGGCTTCCCCTGCCCAGCCCTTCGGAAGCGACGGCGCCGGACCATCCGTACGTGGCGGCCCGGCGCTGTTTCATGGGCAACACAACACCGGGCAACCATCCCGACAGCACCAGCCACCGCCAGCACTAACCACCGACATGGCCAGGCCTCCGGCCGGCGGGGTCCTTCTGGATTTTTCCGTCCTTCCTGCCCCTGATGGCTGCCGGCACTGTCCTAGACAGATAGGATCCGGATTATGAGTAGTGAAAGGGGATCGCGCATGCAACCAAGTGCCACTGCACGAACCAGCCGCGCCGTCTTTTTGGACGTGGACGGCACCTACGCAGACTTCGGAGTCGTCCCAACGGGACACGTACGCGCCGTCCGGGAAGCACGGGAGGCCGGGCACAGGGTTTTACTGTGCACGGGGCGGCCGGTGCCGATGCTGTCCGCGAGCATCCTCGAGGCAGGATTCGACGGGGTCGTGGCAAGTGCTGGTGCCTACGTTAAGGTAGCGGGCGAGGTGCTTGTGGACCGGCGCTTTTCCGCAGACCTCGCTGCCCGCGCGATGGCAGTGCTTGATGCGCACGACGTCGTCTACATCCTTGAATCGCAGGAGTGTCTCTACGTGCCCAAGGGGGCGATTGAGCGTTTGAGAACGATCATCGAGGCACACTTCCAACGGGGATCGGACGGCAAGGCGGTAGGGTCCTCGGTCATCCTTGACGCGCTCAAGCCCATTACGAATGCCGTGAACGTGTCCTTCGCAAAAATCTCTGTGTTTGATAGCCCTATCCCTATGGACCGCCTTGCCGATCAGGTCGGTCGGGACATCGCGATCATTGAGAACTCGATTGCCGGTGAGGGCCGGCACGCCGGCGAGCTGTATCAGCGCGGGATCAGCAAGGCCGACGGAGTGGCGGCGGTTGCCGCCCATCTTGGGATAAACCGCGGGGATACGGTTGCGATCGGCGACGGGCAAAACGACCTTGAGATGATTGCTTATGCTGGCGTCGGGATTGCCATCGAAGGGTCTTCCCCGGAACTAATGGCACTTGCGGACCGCACCGCTGCTCCGCCGCACCGGGAGGGACTCGTGGCTGCCTTTGCCGATCTCGGCCTCTTTCTTAGCGCCAAGTTGAGCTGAATTCCTCCGGGCGGAACAGCTTCCAGCTGACCGCTTCAACTGCCGCTGCCATTCAGGTGCTGTAAGGGGTAGTGGTTCCCCAATCGTAGTCAGTTCCCTGACCTGACTGTCGGAAGGACCGCATGATTAGGGAGGTCCTATTCGGCGTCGTGATTGGTTTCAAGAATGTGGGCCAGATGGTTCAGGGCTTGCTCCGCACCCTCGCCTTCTGCGCGTAGAACGACTGTGTCGCCGTGGCTGGCGCCCAGACTCATCAGCGACAGGATTGAGGTGGCGTCCAATGCCTCATCGGCTGGATCGCTCTCGGCGGCGATGGTGATCTCAAGGTTCTCGTAGTCGGCGGCGGCCTCGGCGAAGATAGCGGCCGGGCGGGCGTGCAGACCGACTGTTGAGGCGATGGTGGCAGTGCGTTCGATCATGGGATTGGGCCTTTCGTGCAGGTATGTCGTATGTGTTTTCGGGTGATGTAAGGGTGTTGTCAGCGCACCCGGAGGTCATCGACCATTCGGGCGACGTGCAGGGTGAGGTAGGTGACTTCGTCGTCGGTGAGCGGTTCTCCCAGGCGTAGCTCGAGCACTGCCTGGAGCTTGAGTGAGGTGGCGAAGGCGTCCGGGTAGGCTTCCCGGATGGCGGTGCTGAGCCGGGTGGCGCCTTCGTCCAGTTGCCGTCCGGTGTGGGCGCGGACGAAGAAGTAGCGCAGGTGGGTGATGAAGCGGGCGGCGTTGATGGTGTCGCGGTCGAAGGGCCGGCTGTAGGCCTGTTCGAGGACTTCGAAGAGTTGGGTGAAGACTCCGGTCATTTGGTAGGTGAATGACAGGTCGCCGGTGGCGAAGCCGGCGTTGACCAGGTGCAGGGCGATCGGCACGGCCTCTTCCTGGGGCAGTGGCTGTTCGAGGCAGGTGTTCACGTGGTCCAGAACTCGTTGGGCGATCCGCAGCTCGTCGGGGTAGAGGTGGGAGACCTCGGCCCGCAGGGGGTATTCGAGGTCGATGCCCTGCCTCAGGCGTTTGATTGCGAAGCTTAGGTGGTCGGCTAAGCCCACGACGGTGGTGGAGCTCAGTGGGGCGGTCATGTCGGTGCGGGCGAGCTGCAGGGCCTGATCGGCCAGCAGCAGGTGCTCGGGAGGGATCGCCGCGACCAGTGCCCCGAAATTGTCCGCGTCCCGCCCGTCGTCGGGCACGAAGGTCCGTGCCACCTTGGCTTCGTCGACCCTTTGGCCGGGCTTGGCTTGGAAGCCCAGGGCGCGGCCGGTGAGGATGACCTCGCCGCCGGTGTCGTTGCGGGCGAGGACGACATTGTTGTTGAAGATGCGCAGGACCTCCACGTAGCCCTCCTTCCCATCGGTTTTTCTGTAGGTTTTGGTGAGCCCGGGGCGGGAGTCTTCGAACTCCCCGCCGCCGGGCCTCATGGCAGTGGTGTTACTGCAGGTGTGCGCCGTTGGTGGCGATAACCTGGCGGTACCATTCGAAGGACTTTTTCCGGTAGCGGTCCAGGGTCCCGGTGCCGTCGTCATTGCGGTCGACGTAGACGAAGCCGTAGCGCTTGCTCATCTGCGCGGTGGAAGCACTCACCAGGTCGATGCACCCCCAGGTGGTGTATCCCAACAGGTTCACCCCGTCGGCAACAGCCTCACGGGCCTGGACGAGGTGGTCGTTGAGGTAAGAGATCCGGTAGTCATCCACCACAGTCTTCGTACCGTCGACCTCCACCAGCTCATCGACCGCCCCGAGGCCGTTTTCGACGATGAACAGCGGCTTCCGCCACCGCTCCCAGTAGTCGTTCATCACCACACGCAACCCCTGCGGGTCGATCTGCCAGCCCCATTCTGAGGCCTGCAGGGTCGGATTCGGCACCCCACCCAGCAGGTTCCCGGCACCCTCGACCTTCTTCACTGGATCGGCGGTTTCGCAGGTGCTCACGTAGTAGCTGAAGGAGACAAAGTCGACCGTGTTGGTCAGGTCCTCCCGGTCCTGGTCGGTGATGTCCAGCTCTATGTCCTGTTCCCGGAACCGGCGCAGCAGGTAGCCGGGGTACTCGCCGCGGCAATGGATGTCGCCGAAGGCATAACTGTCATGCGCCACATGCATTGCGGCCACCACATCCGAGGGGTCGGGGGTGAGTGGGTAGACCGGCAGGGCGATGATCATGCATCCGACCTGCGCGCCGGGCATCATCTGATGTGCCAGGCGGGTGACCCGCGCCGAGGCCACCAGCTCGTGGTGAATTGCCTGGTAGAGGTCCTGCTGGGACAGCTGCTCCGGGGGAGTGGGGATGCCTCCGGACATGAACGGGAAGTGCAGCACCGAGTTGATTTCGTTGAACGTCAGCCAGTACTTCACCCGCTGCCCGTAACGTTCGAACAGAGCCTGGCAGTAGCGTTCGTAGAAGCCGATCAGTTCCCGCGACGTCCATCCGTTGTAGTCCCGTGCCAGGTGCAGCGGCGTCTCGTAGTGGCTGATCGTTACCAGCGGCTCGATCCCGTGCTTCTCGAGCTCGTCGAGCACGCGGTCGTAGAAGGCCAGGCCTTCCTCGTTCGGTGTGTCCTCATTCCCTTTTGGGAAGATCCGGCTCCACGCGATGGAGAAGCGGAACACCTTGAACCCCATTTCGGCGAACAGGGCGATGTCCTCCGCATAGCGGTGGTAGAAATCGATGCCCTCCTGCTTGAGGTTGTCCTGGGTCGGGCCATCGGTGGGCGGGGTCAGGAGCCCCTGGGGCATGACGTCCTGGATGGACAGTCCTTTGCCGCCCTCGTTGTAGCCGCCTTCAAGCTGGTTGGCTGCCGTCGCTCCGCCCCATAGGAAGCCTTCGGGGAAAGTGGTCGTCATGGGTTGTTCCTTGCTTTGTTGTTCATCATTCATCAGATCGAGTCTGTTCGGTTCCGTGTCAGATTTCTACGGTCACGGCCGGCTGACCGTGGGTCACCACGCCTTGTGCAACCGGGACAACGCCGGTTAGCTGCGCGGTGTTGGTGATAACCATCAAAACCGTCGGGTCATAACCCGCCTCAGCCACCACGTCCAGGTCGACCACGGCCAGCAGGTCCCCGGCCTGCACCTGATCGCCGCGGGTGACGGCGGGGCTGAAGCCGCGGCCCTCGAGCTGGACGGTGTCGATGCCGATGTGCACCAGGACCTCTACCCCGTCGTGGGACTTGATGCCGTAGGCGTGACCGGACTTCATGGCGGCCTTCACCGTGCCCGAAATCGGGGCATAGATATGCCCGCCAGTCGGAACGATTCCCACGCCTTTGCCCATGGCCTCAGAGGCGAATACTTTGTCCGCTACTTCGGCCAGGGCCACAGCGTGACCATCGACCGGGGTCAGGACCTCGACGGTGCCGGTGACTTCGGTGGCCGTCGCCGTGCCTGCGGGCAGAGTGGCCACGGCGGTACCGGAGGCGGTACCGGAGGTGGCGCCCTGTCGGGCAGTACCGGTAGCCAGCGATGCGTCGTGGGTGACCGGATCCAGGAGGTCGGTCTCATTCGGCTGAACGGCCTCCGCGGGGATCGCAGTCTCGCGGGGGCCGAAGAGGAAGGTCAGGGTGAAGGCGATGACCACGGCGGCTCCGGTGCCGATCAGCAGCAGGGTGAAATTTCCGATGGTGGAGTAGGCCGGCAATGCCAGCAGAGAGGGGAAGACAAAGGAGCTGGCTGCGCTGCCGCCGCTGGACGCGATGGCCCCGCCGATCGCGCCGCCTGCGAGGCCGAAATAGAAGGGCTTTTTCAGCGGCAGGTTCACGCCGTAGATAGCAGGTTCGGTGATTCCGGCCAGGAACCCGGACAGGGCGCCCGGGCCGGCGACCTCACGCCGGGCGGCGTTGCGGGTGCGGAAGAACACGGCCAGGGTCGCGGCCGCCTGGGCCAGCACGGCGGGCATCAACGGGCCGGTCAGGAGGGAGTAGCCCTGGGTGGCGAGATCGTTGGTGAGGATCGGGACGAAGCCCCAGTGCAGGCCGAACAGTACGAATACCTGCCAGAAGCCTCCCATGAGGGCACCGGCAAGCCAGGGGGCGAGGCCAAACAACGCTGTAATCCCGCCCGAGATGCCTTGGGCGGCGTAGGTGCTGATCGGACCGACCGTCATCAGCACCAGCGGCACCATGATCAGGATAGTCAGCAGCGGAGTGGTGAAGTTGCGCAGCGCCGAGGGCAGGACCTTGTTAAGGAAGCGCTCCAGATAGCCCTGCAACCAGACGGCCACGATGATCGGGATCACCGAGCTGGTGTAGTTCATCATCACCACTGGCAGGCCCGCGAAGGACACCGGGGCGCCCGCAGCGCCCAGGGCCACGATCGAGGGATAGACCAGCGCGCCGGCGATGGCCATGGAGGTGAACTGGTTGGTCTTGAACCGTTTGGCTGCCGTGACCGCCAGGAACAACGGCAGGAAATAGAACAGGGCGTCGGCAGCCGCCGCCAGGATGACGTACGTCTGGGACTGCGGGTTCAGCCAGCCGAACTGGGTGGCCATGCTCAGGAACGCCTTCAGCAGGCCCGCACCGGCCAGCGGCCACACCATTGGCTGGAAGATCGAGGAGATCAGGTCGATGAACCGGTTGAGAAAGCTCCCCTTCGGTCCTTCAACTCCATCAGCGGGGGAATCCTCGCCGGTGAGCTTCGTGATCTTGCCCAGCTCCGCGTACACCGTGGGCACGTTGTTCCCTACGACCACCTGGAACTGACCGCCGGCGCGCATCACGGTAATCACCCCGGGCAACTTCTCGACGCCGCCCTTGTCCGCCTTGCTCTCATCGCGCAGCCTCAGCCGCAGACGGGTCGCGCAATGGGTCACGGAGGCGATGTTCTCCTCACCGCCCACTTCCTGCACAATCCCCGCAGCCAACGATCGGTAATCCACAGCAGCCATATCAGACCTCTCTGTCCATTTTCGGGCACAAAAAAAGACCCAAGCCGCACATCACAGTGCGTCTCAGGTCTTGCCCCGTGTCCCGGGTAACAATCCTCGCAGGCAGAACTACCTACTCCGAGGACTATACAGGTGGTCTGCGTCACAAGCAACCGCGTGCATGCTCCAAAGTCCAAGGTCCTGGGTGCCAAGCAGCCAGCGGTGAGCAACACCGAGTTGATGACGGATGTTGCCGATTACCGCATATTCGTAGGACTCGCGCTCAGCTCTACTCAACCCGAAGGGCAAGCAGCGCATGGATTGTGGGAGCTGAACTGTCCAGGGGAGGGATCCCCTTGCGGCGCCGAACCCTTCTCCTAATCGGTTTTGATGTGTCTCATAACCCATGCGTACCGAATCCCTAGGGTTACGAGACTTTGGGGTTGAAGCCTTTAGGCACTTTCGCAGGGCGCCCGAACTTGGTGGAGTTCTACTTGGAGGTCCACCAGTAACGTTCGTGATCTGGATCAGAGGTTGGCAAAGCGTGGCACGCGTTCGCTAGGAACCCCTAGCCCCGGTCTCGGCGGAGCACCAGGATCAAGGCCTCACAATACTGCCAAGGCTCTCCCAGGCTTTGGTCTCGTTGTTGAGGACGGTCGTCTCAGCACCGGAGCCTTTCGCTTCTCGGAAGCCATACTGGAACCCTTGGATGGAATATTCCTCGGCCGTTCCATCTTTGTACTGCTGGGGCAACAGGAGTGCGATGTAATCCTTCCCGACCGTAATTTCGGCATCCTCCCAATACACCTTTTTGACGTACTGAATTCCGGTTGGTTTCTGACCGCCGTTGAGATGGGTGAGCTTGTCCTGCTGCTGGGGATTGAGGCTCTTCCAGTACTCATCGAAGGAGACGATTCCACCACCCTTGTTGTAAGTTAGCTGAGCACCGGGCTTGACGTCTCCCTTGTATACCGTTTGGATCGTCATCTTTCCGATGGTCTGCGGGAAGGTGTATTGATTAAAGATGGGGCTGTAGGTGCGACCGCCGTCGATTGAGTCGACGTGCACGCGAGCCACGATGGGGTATCTGTTGTATCCACAATACGGGTCCTTAGCGTCCCAAAGAAACTCAACCTCGGCTCCGGTGTGCTGAATTTGGTCACTTGGGATGTTGGCGTACGCATCATGGGATTTCGCTGTTGCAGCCTGTCCCACCTGCTGATCTGACCCGTGATCGACAGGGTTGGGTGGGTCTGATCCGCAAGAAGACACCCCCGCAAGTAGCAGCAGCACGGCCGCAACCACGATAGACGCTTTCTGCTTGTTCATTTTTATGGACCTCCCTTTTGACATAGATAGCTGGCTAGGCAAGCCCAGAAGTGCGCTGTCACGGAGACCAGTCGCGTTCTGAGTAACGGTCCTCCATCCCGGGGATCTTTGGTGAGACCTGACTGGGTGTCGTTTACGCACGTATTTGTTCACTGAGATTTCCATTCTTCGATCGGGCTACCCGGTCGGAGAGGCAGTGAGTGTTGGGTAGGAGGGGATCCCACCGCCCGCTGGTTGGAAGACCCCGATCTGGGTTTCTCCGTCGCTCAGGAAGACAGGGATCTCGCGGAGGGGGATGGGGTTGCTGAAGTTCTTTATCAGGTCTTCCGGGCTGGTGGGCGTGGGTCCGCCGTAGAGGTCGCGGGCGTAGGCGTACCCGGATTGACCGTTTGTGGCCATCACTGCGATCAAATCGGGGGTGCCGTTTTCCTGGCTTTCGACACCGTATGTTTCACCATTGGCATTGACTCCCAGCGGTGTTCGTTCCTGTTTCACATACTTGGCGGTGAGCTGCCAGCGGGCCTCGGGGTCGGTTTTTATCGTGACACTGTCCTGGCCCGGGGCGAGGCTGATGGTGTAACCGCTCCAACCTGATTTGGTGTTCGCCGCGTCGCTCCAGTCTGATTTGGGGTTCGTCGTGTCGCTCATGGAGCAGATGCTGGACGCGCCGTCTGGATACTCAAACCTGCCTGGGGTGAGGCAGGTTAGTTCCATTTGAATCCCCGTGGTGCCGGCGGGAGGAGTGCCAAGCTCGACAGTTGCCGAGCCGGTGTACGTCGCAGCGACCGGCGGTGCCAGTGGTGTCACCTTCTCGCCGCCGGGGAGCATGAACAGCCCTGCTGCTGCGGCGCCGATGCCACCGAGCAGACCCACCCCGGCCAGGGTCCCGGCGCCCAGCCATATCCTTGTGCGCTTTCGTTTTCGGGCAGGTGATGCTTCACCGACTTGAGTGACAAGTTCTGCCCGCAGGGCGTCGCTGAAAAGGTTGTCAACGTGGAGCTGGTTCATGGCCGTTCTCCTTCCAGAACCGGGGTGGGGCCGGTGGGGATAGATGGTGGTCCCTCGAGCACTGCCCTCAGGCGCTGGCGTGCGCGGTGCATCCGGGATTTCGCTGCGGCTGGGGTGAGATTCAGGACGACGGCGGCAGCGGCGATGGTGTGTTCCTCAAAAACCACCAGGCTCACCAGATGCAGGTCCTCGATCGTCAGGATTGCCAGAGCGCGTGCAAGGTCCTGATCGAGCGCATCCTGGTACTTGCGGTAGTAATCTGCCGTCGGATCGTTGAGCTCCTGGTTACGGGGGAGGGAAGTCAGGAGGCGCTGGTACCGCAGGGTGGCGCGGGCACGGTTGCGAGCCAAGTTCGTTGTAGTGACCAGTAACCAAGGAAGGACGGATCCTTCCACCACCCGGACATTCTTCCGCCGCCGCCAGAGTTCAAGAAACGAGGCTGCCATGATGTCTTCAGCATCGTGATGGTTCCCGCACAGCCGGTATGCGTGACGGAAAACCCGCTCACGGTGCCGGTCATACAGCGCGCCAAAGGCATCACCTTCGCCCAGAAGACTCTGGTGCCACAGCCCCTCTTCCCCGGTTTCTATGTTCCCCATGCCCTATAGTGTCCGGACAGGGCCAAAAGGATTCAGAGATTCCAAGAAACTTTTACAATCTTTTGGATTCCTCAGAAGCTACGCCTCCCACCCTTTTGAGCGACCTTCGAGCTTTGATGGGCATCGGAATTGAACCCTCTGACAGGCCGTGCACCGCCGCCCGCCTTCTCTGTCAATGGCCAGCTGTTTCT
>NZ_JAGGPL010000034.1 GCF_018613805.1 Arthrobacter sp. ISL-48 | reverse complement strand
ACGCACTAAGCCCCCTTATGGGGGAAGCTGGGTAGACGCAGCAATCAGTCCACCACCGGCCAGCACGCTCATTGATGTGCACAGGAGAACCGAAGCCCCGTGAGCACCGTCCTACCTTCCCGCAAGTCATGGGCAACGGTGTCCGCTGACGGGCGCCCTCTCACCCACCGGATTCCCGTGTGGCTGGGCGACCTCATCGTGGCCATCCTGGTCATCATGCCCGAGACCGTGGCCATCCCAGGAGCCCCCCAGGGCTCCTTCAGCCCGGCAGCTCTCACACTGGCAATAGCAGCGGCCGGCGTCCTGCCCTTCCGTCGCCGTTGGCCGTTCCCGGTGCTCGCCGCCACGATCGCACTATTCGTTGCTGCCGCTGTCCTCGGTGAACTGAGCCCCACCACCTCCCTGCCGGTCGCCATCGCCGTGTTCGGTATGGTCACCAGGGTTCCCCGTCGCGTCTCCGTGATCACAACGTCGGCGACCATAGTCATCTTGGGGGCTGCGGCCCTGCTCAGTGAGTCCAACGGGATCCTGGATCCTCGGGTATTCCAGCCTGTTGCCGTTGCAGGATTCGCGGCCGCATTGGCGGACGGGATGAGATCGCGCCGGGCCTACATCATGGCGATCACCGATCGTGCCTTGCGCGCCGAGCAGACCCGCGAATCTGAAGCACGACGGCGGGTGGCGGAGGAACGCTTGCGCATCGCCCGGGACCTCCACGACGTGGTGGCCCATCAGATCGCCGTCATCAATCTCCACGCAGGGGTCGCGTCCGCCGCCGTCGGGAGCCGGCCAGAAGATGCCGAACGCTCCCTGGCCACCATCCGGGCGGCCGCCCGAACAGTCCTCGGCGAGATCGGCGATCTTCTCGCTTTACTGCGGGCCAGTACGGACGAGACCGAAGAGGCCCCACGGGCGCCGCTGAGCAACATGGACCGGCTAGAGGACTTACTCAAAGAGTTCCGGCGCACCGGGCTCGAGGTAACGCTCCGCAACGTGGGGACCCTCGTCGAACTGCCGGCGGCAACCGGCGTGGTCGCCTACCGGGTGATTCAGGAAGCCCTCACCAACGCCCACAAACATGGTTCCGGCCATCGCGCCCACCTGCTCATCGAATACACGCCGGAGACGATCAACATCACCGTAACCAACCCCGTCAACAACGGCCCTGGCCCGTCGGAAGCAGGCCGGCTGCCAGGGCACGGCCTCCTCGGAATCGCCGAACGCGTGGAGTCCGTTCGCGGAACCTTTCAGACCACACCGGCAGGGGTCAACCCGTTCCGGCTCCAGGCCCAACTTCCGCTCCCGGCTTCCAGCGCCCAAGGCCAAGCCATCAAGGAAAACACCCGGAACGGGAAGGACTCATGAGCGCCTCCGTTCTCCTGGTGGATGACCAGTCCCTCATCCGGACGGCTGTACGGGCCCTCATCGACGCCTCACCTGGGCTCACCGTCGTCGGGGAAGCAACAAACGGACGGGAGGCAGTCGAAAAGACCCGCTTGCTGCACCCCGACGTTGTGCTCATGGACATCCGGATGCCCGTCATGGACGGGATCGAAGCCACGAGGCAGATCTGCCGTGACCCGGCACTTTCCGAAGTCCGGGTCCTCGTCCTGACTACCTTCGAGGAAGACGAGTACGTCGTGGAGGCGCTGAGGGCCGGCGCCAGCGGCTTCATCGGCAAAGGCACGGAGCCCCCCGCCCTCGTCCAGGCAATCGCAACCGTCAACGACGGCGAGTCCCTGCTCTCCCCCGTCGCCACCCGCCTCCTGGTGGACCGATACGTCCGCGCCGCACCCACCGCCACCCGTACCCGGCCGACGCCAGTGGCGGGGCTGGAGGAACTGACCGACCGTGAACGCGAGGTCCTTCTACTGGTGGCAACGGGACTCTCCAACTCCGAGATCGCCGAGCGCCTGTTCATCTCACCGTCAACCGCGAAAACACACGTGAACCGCATCATGGCCAAGCTCTACGCCCACGACCGGGCCCAACTGGTCATCGCCGCCTACGAAAGCGGCCTCGTCTGAGCAGTTCCTCCTTGACCGCGGGTACGGACCGCACCTACTTAACCGCGCCCAGGGTGACGCCGGACTTCCAGTACCGCTGAATGGCGAGGTAACTGGCTGCGAGTGCTGCACTTACGGCGGTCACCGCCAGGACAGGCAGTAGCCATACAGCACCAGCGGCGAGAGCTGAACTCGCCTTATTCGCGGCCCGCGGCCCGCGGCCCGCGGCGTGCTGCGGAGCAGGCTGGCGAGCGGGGAGGCAGTCTGCAAGCGGCCGCTGACGAAGTCCGTGATCTTGATCCTTTCAATCCGCCATTTTCGGCCACTTTGATACTCTGATGATTTCGTCAGGATTGAATATATCGTCTGAACAGACTATTCTGGCATTGGATGCCCTGCAAAAGCAGGTCGCGTGCCAGATGAGGAGACCGAGAAAATGAGTGAGCAAAACCCCCAGGTGCGGTTCCAGAACCTTCCCGCAACCGTTCGTGACCGCGTCAACGAAGCCATGTCGGACGCGAAGGTTGTCTTCAAGGTCAAGGTCGGCGAACTGCTGGTTAACCGGAAGGAGACCGCCGAGCACGCCGTCACCGGCGCCGGGCGGATCGGCGCGAAGAGCGGCGAGATCTCCGAGCTGACCCTCATTGCCGAACTCAAGCCTGGTGGCGCCGAGCGGCTGCGCAGGTTCTTCAAGCTGATCGATGGCAACCTCGCCGGCGCAGGCCAGGTGGGCACCCTGCACAATATGCGCTTTGTCTTCCTCGACAACGACACGAAGCTGCTCTTTGCCACCGCCTACGATGGCGAGTGGGACCCCTACATCGACGACTTCGCTACGAAGATCCCGGAGATGATGGACTACATCTTTTCCAATATGGAGGGCTGGCCGGGCATCACCTCGCCCGAGGTGAAGGAGTACATCGTCACCCGCCAGGTTCCGGCCGAGGCTTGGTACGTTTCGCAGCCTCACCTGACCGTCGCCGAGGAGAGCCGGCTCCTTCGGCAGGACGTCACTTTGCAGCGTTTTCTGACCGAGCTGAACTGACTTCCAATGAACGTGTTCAGACGTCTCACCCGGCGACCGAGCCTGGAGCTCGATGACATCCAGGCAACGGTGCTGCGAGCGCGGCCCGAACCGTACTTCGGCACTCACGCAATCCTTGAGATCACTGACCCCGGAGGGGGAAGGGAACTGCTGAGGCGACTCGCTCCACTGGTTCCCTCTGCAGCTCACTGGGATGAGCCAAGGGCTTCGTGGCTGGCCTTGGCACTGAGCTACCACGGATTGGAGGCTCTTGGCGTGCCTGAAGGCACGCTTGCTTCCTTCCCCGCCAACTTCCGCGCCGGGATGGCCGCGCGGGCTGAGCGTCTCCGAGACACTGGACCCAACGCCCCCGCCAACTGGGAGTTTCCCTTTGGTACGCCACATGTGCATGTGGCCGTGACCATCTTCGCCGACAGCGAGACTGCCTGGCGCAACGAAGTTGCTGCCTATGAACGGCAGCTGCACGACCTGGCGGGCGTGCGACTGCTCTCGCACCAGGACTTCGGCGCGACCGGCTTCAATGTTTTCGGCTATCGGGACGGCTTCTCGCAGCCCGTGGTCGAGGGCAGCGGGGCCGAGCGGCTACCGGGTGGCGGACGGCCGGTCAAAGCCGGCGAGTTCGTTCTCGGTTACCCAAGCGAGACCGGCCAGGCCCTCCCAGCACCTGGACCCGATGTGCTCGGACGCAACGGAACGTACGTCGTGTTCCGCAAGTACCACTCTCACGTTGCCGCGTTCAACCGGTTCTTGCACGATAACGCCCGCACGGAAGCCGAACGGGAACTGCTGGCGGCAAAGCTGGTAGGCAGGTGGCGCAGCGGAGCCCCGCTTGCGCTGGCCCCCGAGGCGGACAATCCAGCGCTGGGCGAGGATTCACGGCAGATCAACAACTTCGGTTACCGTGACGACCCCCGAGGACTGCGAACACCCCTGGGATCGCATATCCGTCGGATGAATCCACGCGACGGGAAGCTGGAGGTCCTCAGCGATGTCAACATCCGCAGGATCATTCGGCGCAGCACCTCCTATGGCCAACCGCTGCCCGCAACTGACCTCCGAGACGACAGGGAAAGCCGGGGGCTGGACTTCATTGCCCTGGGGGCACGCGCCATCGACAACGTGGAGTTCCTGCAAAGCGAGTGGGTGAACTCCGGCAACTTCACTGGGCTGGGCAAGGAGAAGGATCCGCTGATCTCCCTGCAGGACAAGGGCGCCTACTTCACAGTGCCCGGATCTCCACCACGCCGGATCCAGAACATTCAGAGCTTCAACACGTTGCTCGGCGGGGAGTACTTCTTCATGCCGAGCCTCTCCGCGATCAACTGGCTTAGCCGCTGACCCACCACTCCTGCAGGAGGAATTCATGACACCAGCCCGCTCCTATGTTTCCTACAGCCCGGATCTCGAGCAGCCGTTCCCCAACGAGCACGAGCTCGTACAGCAAGTCGTCGCAGCAATGCTCAAGGCTAACCAACAAGTTGCGGCCAAGCACCGCCACGGACTCCGCGATGCCCACGCCAAAAGCCACGGCGTGGTGGTGGGGGAGCTGCGTGTTTCGCCTGGTCTGCCCGGCCATCTCGCCCAGGGACTCTTTGCCGAGCCCCGGACGTACCCCGTAATCGTTCGGCTTTCCACCGCGCCGGGGGACCTGCGCTCGGACCAGGTGCCTGTCCAGCGGGGATTTGCGGTCAAGGTAATCGGCGCGGCCGGTTCCCGTGCAATCGACGACGGACTCACCACCCAGGACTTTCTCCTGGTAAACCACCCCACGCTTCCTTTCGGAACCATCGGCCAGTATGCCGAGCTCCAGAACCTCCTCGAACGCCAGCCGCGGCAGAGCGATCAGCAGCTACAGACCATCGGGTTCGGTGCCCGCCTGGCGTCGCGGGCCCTGACCAGGCTCGGACGGCCGCTCTCACCTGCCATCGAGACGCTGTCGGCGGCGAACAACCACATTCTTGGCGAGACGTTTCATTCCATGGCCGCCCTCCGCTACGGCGACTACGTTGCCAAGATATCTGCAGCCCCACGCTCGGTAAACGTCAAGGCCCTGACCGGCCAGCCGATCGGGAAGAGCGCAGGCGAGTCGGCATTGCGTGACTTGGTCTGCGAATTCTTTGCTGGCAACAGTGCGGAGTTCGAACTGCGCGCGCAGCTATGCGTGGACGTCGACAGGATGCCGGTCGAGGACGCATCGGTGCCTTGGCCAGAGGAGCTGTCGCCGCACGAAGTTGTGGCTGTGCTGCACCTACCGGCTCAGGACCCCTACAGCGATGCCCGACGCCGCTATGCCGACGATATCCTCTCCTTCAATCCGTGGCATGCCCTGGAGGCACACCGCCCACTGGGGTCAATCATGCGCTCCCGTCGCACTGCCTACGCGCACTCCAGCGACTTCCGCCACGGCGTCAACGGGGACGAGGAACACGAGCCGACCACCATCGACGAACTGCCGGCCTGACCGGGGGTCAACAGCCGGCTCCGACGTCCCCGCATTACGGCCGGCAGCGTGATTTCAGCGGGCCGGGCCGTCCTAGGTGATGGCCTGGTCCGCTGCCCCGCGCAGCCCGGCGGTGTGGAGTTCGGGGAGCGGACCGCTGCAGATTGCACGCGCTTCATCGGCAGGTAAACCCAGCATCCGCAGAAGTGCCTCAGTCGCCTGATCCGTTGCCTCGGCGTCGTCACGGTCCGGCTCGGTATGGAGGAGCTGTCCGAGGAAGGTTGCCGCGCCGACTGCGCACACCACGGCGACGTCTATGTCCTTCATAGTGAACCGCCCGGACTCGACGCCGGCCTGGATATCCCGCCGGACCCGGGGAGCCAGTCCCGTCTCCGCCCCGAGGAGGCCGAGGGCGCTGTGCAGGATCACTTTGCTGAGCTCCGGTTCCCTGCGGTGGAAGCGACCTGTTAACCGAAAACTCGTCGCGAACGCGATGGCTGGGTCCTCGACGTCGGTGGTCAGCTGGTCCAGGACTGCACCGAGCAGGTCCGTTACATGTTCGACGGCGGCCTCAAACAGCTGCTCTTTGGATTCAAAGTGGTTGTAGAAGGAGCCGATACCCACGTCCGCTGCCTGGGTGATCTCCAGCACCGGGGAGTTGGTCTTTCCTTGGGCCAGGAAAGACTGCGCTGCGCCCACCAAAGCCGCCCGGGTCTGCGCCTTCCGCCGATGCGACCGGGTGGGTTCCGGGGACGAGGCTGGCGCTTGGGTCATCGAAGGCTCCTTGAGGTCATACGGACAAAAGGAAGCTTACCAGCACGGCCTCAGATGTGAAGAAATGTTCAAGTACTCTTGACTGACGATATCGTCATAACAGAAGATATAGTCAGAAAGGACGGTAATCATGAACGATCACCATGACCATGGCAGCCACAGCAACCTGCACAGTGAGCAGGGCGGCCTTGCCTGGGAGCATCGCGGGCGGTCGACTAACCCGATCATCAAGGTCCACGACATCGCCTGGCTCGAATTCCAGAAGCCGGATCTGTCTGCTGCCGAAACGTTCGCGCACGCCTTCGGATTCGTCACGAGCCTCCGCACTGCTGACGAGCTGCACCTGCGGGGGACCGATACTGGAGCACCGTGCGTGATCGTTCGCCGAGGACCCCGATCGCGTTATCTTGGTTCCGCATTCACCGCTGCGCAGGCCACCGACGTCCTTCGCCTGGCTGCCGCTACAGGCGCCACGTCTAAAAAACTGCCGGAGACTATTGGCGGCATTGGGGTCGATCTCGTGGATCCGAGCGGGGCTTCTATCAGCGTCGTCGCGGACACACACAAGCTTTCCGCCCTGCCGGCACAGACGCCCCTCACGTTCAATACCGGCCACGACGTGGCCCGGACAAACCAAACCCAGCGGCCCCTGCGCCAGCCGGCAAGAGTCCAGCGTCTCGGTCACGTGGTCCTGCAGAGTACCAAGTACCGTGAGACGCTCGACTGGTACCTCCAGCACCTGGGCCTTATTGTCAGCGACTTCCTTTATTACCCGGGGCAGCGTCAACGCGGCCCGACAATGAGCTTTATTCGCTGCGACCGGGGTGCAACGCCCACCGACCATCACACCATTGCGATGACTTTGGGGCCGACGAACCGGTACGTGCATTCGGCATACCAGGTGGCCGACGTCGATGCCCTCGCCGCCGGCGGTGAGCTTCTGCGCGACCTCGGCTACCACCGCTCATGGGGGATAGGCCGGCACATCCAAGGCAGCCAAATCTTCGACTACTGGCGCGACCCCAACGGCTTCCTGGTGGAGCACTTCACCGACGGGGACATGTTCGATAGCGCCCTCGAACCCGGATGGACGCAGATGACGGCGTCCGGACTCGCCCAGTGGGGCCCTCCAGCCAGCAAGGACTTCCTCGGCATCACCCCTGGCCGGGAGTCGTTACGCGAGCTGGCCTCAATGTTCTCCGCACTCCGGGAAGACAACGAATTCGACTTCGCGAGGCTTCGCGGCCTGATGAAAGTAGCTACCTCATGACTGTCTCTATCCTGCGAACGGCAGACGCCTGGTGGGTCCACACGCCCTCCGGTGCATCACGTATCGATACCCTGGCCACCACCACGGGCGGGTTGCTCGCTGACAGGGCATCCATCCAGGCCGCGATCGGGGGAAATGGGTTTGTGCCAGCGGACAGCCTGCAGTTGATCTCGCCTGTCACCGCCCCGTGCCGCGTGGTGGCCCAGATGGCCAACTTCGCCTCCCATGTGAGGGATTCCGGCATGGATCCGCAGAAGATCCCGATGGCGTTTTTCCGCAAGTCCTCGGGCTCGATCAGTGGGCCCTATGACGACGTCGTCCGGCCCGGTCACGTGCGGTTGCTCGACTACGAGGCCGAGATCGGCCTCGTGATTGGCAAGGAGCTCCCAGTCGGCTCAGTCATCACACCCGAGACGTTCGCCGACTACGTCGCGGGGCTTGTGATCACCAACGACGTCTCGGCCCGCGACCTGCAACTTCCGCAGACCCAGTTCTACGAATCCAAGTCCTACCCGGGCTTCACCCCCACCGGACCGACGCTCGTGCTCTTCGACGCCGACGATTGGAACCGCTTCGGTGACCTCAGGCTGCGGCTGTGGGTAAATGGTGAGGTCCGCCAGGACATGACGGTAGCCGATATGATCTACCTCCCCATGGACGCTTTGGGGACGCTCGCCCGGTTCCAGCACCTTTCCCCGGGAGACCTGGTCCTGACAGGAACCCCTGCAGGCACCGCTTTGAGCGCACCTCCAAAACCAATCGAGATCATCAGCAATCTGCTGCCTCCTGCCACCAAGTGGCGACTCTTCTTTAGGGCCCAGGGCCGCAACCCGAAGTACCTCAAGAGCGGCGATGTGGTCGAGATCGCCATCAGCACGGACGACGGCAAAATCGATCTTGGTCGTCAGCGCACGACGGTGAGGGCAGCGCGGTGAACGGCATGACTCTTTGGCCTCAGTGCTCAAGGCCCCAAGACGTCGTCGAAATTGAAATGATCCCTCTTTCCGAACGCGGTCTCCCGGCGTCGACGTACGAGCTGCTGTGCCGGGCCGCCCGGAGGTGGCCGGACCGCACGGCGGCGGCAGTACTTCCGAACGCTGAGCGCTGGCAGGAACCCGTCAGATTGACGTTCACCGAGCTTCTCGCGGACGTGAACCGGATAGCGAACCTGCTGGCAGAAATCGGCGTGGGGCGCCACGACGCGGTAGCCCTCCTCTCGCCCAACTGCCAGGAGCTCATCTCCGCGACACTGGCCGCCCAAGTCGCCGGTGTCGTTGCCCCGATCAACCCCGGCCTGTCCCAGGATCACATCGCCGAGCTGCTCCAGCGTTCGGGTGCGCGTGTGCTGGTGGCTGCCGGGCCGGATCTCGATCCGGCCGTCACCGAGGCCGCGCTAACCCTTGCAAGGAAGGGCCTGGTGGACTGCGTGCTCCTGATGTCGCCTACCGGCCAGGGTCCTTCCGGCCCAGTCACGACAGCCGGGCACGCAAGCGTGGACTACCTGATGCGCCGGGCAGCCGGATCCTCCTCCGAGCGTTTCCACGGGGACTTGCCTGGAACAGACGATCTGGCATCACTGTTCCACACCGGCGGAACCACCGGCACCCCGAAGCTGGCGGCGCACACGCACGCCAATGAGGTAGCCGACGCCTGGATGGTCGCGGCCAACGACCTCCTCGACGAGGATGCCGTGTACTTCGCTGGTCTGCCGCTGTTCCATGTGAACGCCCTTGTGGTGACCGTCCTTGCGCCCCTTTTCAAGGGACAGTCAGTCGTGTGGGCAGGGCCGCTGGGCTACCGCGAGCCTGCTCTTTACGGCGTCTTCTGGAAGCTGGTCCAGCACCATCGGATCGCCGCGATGAGCGCTGTCCCCACCGTCTACGCCACGCTCGCTATGTGTTCCGTCAACGCGGACACCAGCAGCCTCCGACAGGCCATGGTGGGAGCCAGCCCGCTGCCGGCCGCAGTGCGTGCCGGCTTCGAGGGCGCCACCGGTGTGGCCCTCATCGAGGGGTACGGCCTGACGGAAGCCACCTGCGTCAGCGTGCGTAGCTTCCCTGGTGCCGCCAGGACCGGGTCGCTCGGTTGCCGGCTGCCCTACCAGGAGATCAAGGCGGTGCTGGTAGATGACGCCGGCCAGTGGCATGATGCCGGACCAGACATATCTGGTCTCTTGGTCATCAAGGGGCCAACTGTTTTTCCTGGCTATGTCGTCGGTAACGGCCCCGGCGGTCACTTGCTCGACGGCCTCGGCAAACTGCGCGCCGGCTGGCTGGACACCGGCGACCTCGGACGGGTCGACGAGGACGGCTTCGTCCACCTCACCGGCCGTGCCAAGGACCTGATTATCCGCGGCGGCCACAACATCGACCCCGCAATCATCGAGGACGCCCTCCTTACGCATCCCGAAGTGACCGGGGCAGCGGCAGTCGGCAGACCTGACCGGCACGCGGGAGAGGTGCCGGTCGCTTACGTCACACTGGCGGCGGGCGCAGCCACCACCACAGAAGAGCTGATCCAATGGGCGGACGCGAGGGTCGCGGAACGGGCGTCCTCGCCGAAGTCCGTCACCGTCCTTGGCCAGCTTCCGGTCACTGCCGTTGGCAAACCATACAAACTCGCCCTCCGGGCGGACGCGACCCGGTTGGCGATGAGCGAAGCCCTGCAAGGGATGCCAACCGTGCATGCCGTGGAAGCTGATATCAAAGACGGCACAATAGTTGTCACCGTGAGTGTGGACGAGGCCTCGGATGCAGCTGTCCAAAGTGCCCTCAACGAGTACGGCGTCCAGTGGCGGATCACGCGAAGGCTCACAGTAGAGGCAGACCGATGACCATTTTCCTCACGATATTGCTCGTTGCATGCTTCGCCATCCTCGGGCTGGCCAAAGTTGTTGGCGCAGCGGGCATGCCTGCCCGGGCCGCTCATGTGGGGTTCAGTAGTACGGCGTACAAAAGAATCGGAGCACTGGAACTGCTGGCCACCCTGGGCCTCCTGCTCGGGCTGGTTGAACCTTGGATCGGCGTCTCAGCAGCCATCGGCTTGGTGCTTTTGATGACCGGAGCTGGCATCACCCATTTCAGGAGGGGTGACGGTCCACGCGAGATCACCCCGGCCGCGGTCATGACCGCGGCACTGGTCAGCTACCTTTTCGTCGCGATGGCGGCAAGGTGATGAGCGAGCAGGCCTCCGACGGCCGCGCGGTGCCGGTGGTCGTCGTCGGTGCCGGGCCTTCGGGACTGGCGGTAGCCACCCTACTTGGCCAGTACGGCGTCGAGTGCCTCGTCCTGGACCGATGGGAGGGCGTTTACCAGCTGCCACGGGCGGTACATCTCGACGACGAGATTTACCGCATTCTCAACCGGCTGGGGGTGGCGGCCCGGTTCGCGGCGATGAGCCGGCCGGCACGCGGACTGCGTCTGCTCACCGCTGAGCACCGGGTGATCGCGGAATTCCAGCGATCGGCGGACAGCGCCACACACGGGTACCCGCAGGCCAACATGTTTGACCAGCCCGGCCTGGAACAGCTGATGCGTGAGAACCTTCGCTCAGTTCCGTCCGTGTCGTTGCGCGGCGATGTCGAGGTGAACCGTGTAACGCAGGGCAACACCACAGCCAGGGTGGATTTCACGGACCGTGTGACCGGCGCACGCGAATCGGTCCTGGCCGGCTACGTCCTGGGCTGCGACGGCGCCAACAGCGTGGTGAGGGAGGCAATGGGTGCCGTGATGGAGGACCTTGGCTTCGAACAGCGGTGGCTGATTCTCGACGTCGATACTACCGTGCCGCTGAACCAATGGGACGGTGTCCACCAGCTGTGCGACCCCCACCGCGCCGGTACCTACATGCGCGTTGGAAAGGTCCGTTACCGTTGGGAGTTCCGGCTGCTGCCCGGTGAGACCGCCGCGGATTTCTCCTCCCTGGAGGCGCTCCATCCGCTGATACGGCCATGGACTCGTGACGCCCCGGCAGAGGACCTGCACGTGATCCGCGTTGTGGAGTACACCTTCCGCGCCCAGGTTGCCAACAAGTGGCGCGACCGCCGTATCTTCCTGCTCGGCGACGCCGCCCACCTGACTCCACCGTTCATCGGTCAGGGCATGGGGGCGGGACTCCGTGATGCCATGAACCTGGCATGGAAGCTCGCCGGCGTTCTTGCCGGGGACCTCCCCGGTATCACGCTTGACAGCTACCAGGCGGAGCGCAGGCGGCACGCCAAGAGAACCATCAACCTCGCAAAGTTTGTCGGCCGGGCCATGACGGCAGGTGGACGCGTCGGTTCCGTCCTGCGGAGGCTCCTCATACCGGGCCTGCACCTGGCGGCCGCCCCTGAACCGTCCGGCACGGCGAGGCCCGCAGGCTTTCGCACCCGCTTTTTGGCACTCACTGGCACCTCCGCCGTCGGACGCTTTTGCCCCAATGCCCCGACGTCGGTCACCTCGAACGCCGCCCGGTTCGACGAGATCGCCGGAAACGGCTTCACGCTGCTGGCTCCCGCGATCACGTCCGCAGAGCGTGAACGGATCCTTCAGAAGGGTGCGGCGCCGGTGGCCCCCGAGGCTGGCTCCGAACTCCACCAGTGGCTTGTCCGGCATCGAATTGCTGCCGCCGTTGTCCGGCCGGATCGCACCATCATGTTAACTGCCGCTTCCGTCTCCGAGAGCATCTCCCGGTTGCCGTCGTTCCATCTCGTAACCGCCAACGCCGAACGGACTGAGTAAAAAAATTGCGCTGAAGCACCACCTGCCGCATGGCCCGGTTGGAGGTGGCGTCTTTTCGCTTAGCGCCGGGAAGAATGTGCGCGGCTAGTGGCTGTGCGCAATGGTCTGTACGCCGATGACGGCGAGGCTGAGTGCCGCGAGGCTGCCAACCAGGGCGATGCGTTGCCACCAGGGGAGTGCTGTGCCCTTGATCGCCAGCGCGGTGATCACCAGGAGGGTGGCGGCGAGGGCAGCGACTGCGGCCCACACGGCAGTATCCGCAGGCCACCATCCCATGGCGGCGGCCGCGAGCAAGGCAGTAGGAAGAACGATCGTGGCCAGCGCGCCGAACGCTGACCGGAAGGAATGACGTCGTCCCGCTCGGGTCATCAGGAGGTCGTGAACCACAAGGTGGGAAACGATGTCGGCGACGAAGATGGCTAACACCATTCCGGCCGCGGACACGAGCAACGTTGCGAGAGCGCTGGCGGCTTCGACGTCGCCGTGCACCGCGACCGCAAGGCTGACCGCGAGAGCGGCAAACGTGAGGTAGATGCCCTCCTTGATGGAATCCGCCTGCTGCTCACGCGAGGCCCGTCCGGCGAACTCGCTTCCCCTCATGCCCGGCACCACACTACGGTGTTCTCCTCGTGTGAATCCTCCATGGATGAGCTCTCTCCCTGCCCTCGACTGCTGCGGTTATTGTTTGCTTCACCTATTATGGATACAGTGTAGCCATAACCGATGTGTGGAGCAACGCGACGCCATGGGCGGTTGTGCGGCCCACCGAGTGACGTAGGGATGGGGTCATGATGATCGATGTGCTGATTGTGGGCGCTGGTGCGAGCGGACTAACGATGGCGACGGACCTGGCCCGCCGTGGTGTCCGGACCCGTGTGGTCGATGCTGCCGAGGCCGGCTTCCCGGGGTCCCGGGCCAAGGGAGTGCAGCCGCGCACACTGGAAGTGTTCGATGACCTTGGTGTACTTCCCCTCCTGCAGCCGCGATCGACGTTGTATCCGCCACTGGGAGTCCACCTCGGTCCGCTTCGCCTGCGGCGCACCATGATCAAGCTGCATAAGGTCACCGAGGACGTGCCCCACCCAAATACACTCCTTTCCCCGCAGTACGCAACGGACGCCAGCCTCCGGCAGCGACTGAGTGAGCTTGGCGGGGCTGTTGAGTACAACACCCGGCTGCTCTCGCACGAGCAGGACGTCGATGGAGTCACCGCAACGGTAGAGGGAGCGTTCGGAGTGGACCAGATCCATGCCCGTTATCTGGTTGGCGCGGATGGTGGTGGAAGCGTAGTGCGGCGGGGCGCCAAAATCCCCTTCGAGGGGACGACTGATGAAAGCGACCGAATGATCGTCGCGGACGTGACGTTGAACGGGCTTTCACGGGACCGCTGGCACATTTGGCCGCGCAACGCAGGCCGGTTCATGGGACTCTGCCCGCTCCCTGATGGCAAGTTCCAGCTTATGCTGAAGCTGCGCCCGGATGATCCTGCGGATCTTGCGCCTGAGGCCATTGAACGGATGGTGCGGGAGTTCGTTGGCGGCACCAAAATCGAGGTCGCCGAGATTCACTGGTCTTCGCTCTGGCGTCCCAATATCCGGCTGGCTGAACATTACCGCTCCGCCCGGGTGTTCCTGATAGGCGACGCCGCGCATGTGCACCCGCCAGCTGGTGGTCAGGGCCTGAATACCGGCGTGCAGGACGCATACAATCTCGGCTGGAAGCTGGGGCAGGTTCTTGCCGGCGCACCGAAAGCGCTGCTGGATACCTATGAAGCCGAGCGGCAGCCGATCGCCGCGCGCGTGCTCGGGCTCTCCACCGAGGTGTACGCCCGAATGGGCGACAGCCCGTTGGCCGGTTCGAAACGCGGCGACGAGGAACGACAGCTCAGTCTCTCCTACCGCGGGGGCCCGCTCGCCCTTGGCGAAGCCAACTCGTCGATGGCGCCAAACGCTGGCGATCGTGCACCTGACGCACCGATCACCGATGCCGCTGGCCGGGCAAAGACGCTATTCGACGCCTTCCGCGGACCGCACTTCACACTGGTCGCCATCGGTTCCAGAGCTGTTTCCACTGCAGCGGAGGTCGCGTGGCCCTCGCAGGGTGCTGGGCTGGTTCGGGTCCACCTGGTCGGTCAGAATGACGCGTTCCGGCGAATCTATGGAGTGAGCGGCGACGGCCTGATCCTTGTCCGTCCCGACGGGTACATCGCAGCCGCCACCGACGGCGGCGACCCGGCCTCGCTCATCGGGCGCGTTGGTGCCATGCTGCCGGCGTCTGCATCATAGCGGTTGATCTATCGCCGCAAGCGGCGGTTCCCGTTTCTCTGACCACAATGAGGTGTTTACGATGATCAACCCTAGTTCTGGAACCGTCAAGGTGCGCGAATATTCCTCCCGCGCGATTCTTGGAGATGAGCGTCGCGAGGGGCTTTCTGCGGAGGCACAGGCGGCCCTGCGGCAGTTCACGGTGGACCGTCTCGTCGGTTATGGTGTGGATCCAGCAGACGCTCAAGAGCTTCATGAGCGGGTGCTACGGGGGCAGGGGTGGCAGTACGCCGCCACCGAACTAGCGAACGTGTGCATTTCCAGCGCCGCCGGGGACGCGATGTGGTCGTTTCCGACGCGTATTACCTACCTGCGACGGGGTTCGGCCCTGCTTCGGATGAGCCAGGTGATGATGCTCACCGATACCGTGGAGCGTCGGCAGATCTACGCTGCGGCTGCGGAACTATACGCCCAAGCTGCCGTGCTCTCCCTCGATCGGTCCCGGGTGACCATCGACACACCCGCAGGCCTGCTGGCCGGCTGGCTCATCTCGGGAGGGCAGGAGTCTGTTGGATCGGCAATCGTGATTGGCGGGATCGAGGGGTACGCGATGGACTTCCAGAGTCTGGGTGATTCCCTCGCCGCCCGCCAAATCGACACACTGCTCCTGGACGGACCAGGCCAGGGTGAAAGTCGCTTCACGCACCGGCATTACCTGGGGCCGGGGTGGCGGGATGCCTACCGCTCCGCTATCGACTTCCTTGCCGACCGAGCGCCGGGCCGGCCGATCGCATTCATCGGCAACAGCATGGGTGGCAGCATTGCGATGGCTGTCACGGCTACCGACCGTCGCGTGGTCGCTTGCTGTGAGAACGGCGGAATCCCGGCCCCATGGATGGTGCCACCAAGTATGGGGACGTTCTTCTCCAAGATGGTGGCCTTCTGTGGCACCAATGACCCGCAGTCGGCGGTCAGCGTCTGGGAAACCGTCACACCCCTGACTAGTGGGTCAAATATCGACTACGCGTTGCTGGTGATCCATGGCGGCGATGACCCCTTGGTTTCCGCTGAGATGGCGCAAACCCTACTCATCACGGCCCCCACGGAACACAAACAGATGGTGGTGTTCTCAGACGGGAACCACTGCATCTACAACCACAAGAGCGACCGCGACATGCTCATCGCCGACTGGGCCCGCGCGCAGCTCGACGCGGTCGCAATCATCACTCCCTAAAGGACCGAAGATGAAGATTATTGATGCGCAAATCCATCTCTGGAACGGCCAGAACACTCCGCCTCACCACCTTCGCACTCCATACACCATCGACCGTGCCCTTCGTGAAATGGACGAAGCCGGCGTCGACAGGGCAATCAACTGCCCCGCGATCTGGGACCCAACAGCCAATGATTACGCCATTGAAGCTGCTCTCCAGCACCCGGACAGGTTCGCGACGATGGGATGGCTTCCTCTCGACGGGACACCAGATGAGAGCCTCGTCGACGAATGGATGGAAAAGCCCGGAATGCTCGGGCTGAGATTTCTCCTCTATGCACCGAACGCAGGCAATCTGATTTCGTCAGGGGCATTCGACTGGGTGTGGGCGGGCGCTGATCGGTTGGAGATCCCCGTCGCACTAATGGTCATGCCGCAGCATCTGTCGCTCATCCGAGGCATCGCTCAGCGGTACCCCGCTATCCGGCTGATGCTCGACCACCTGCTGGTCAGCCCGTTCGAGAAGGTTCCCGCCGCCGTCGCGCATCTCGACGACCTTCTCGAGTTGGCATCCCTGCCGAATGTGGCCGTGAAAGCGTCGGGGGTGGCAAGCATGGCAACAGATGACTATCCATACACCAGCACACATGACGTCCTGCGTCGGACATTCGATGCGTATGGACCCCACCGAATGTTCTGGGGCAGTGATATCACCCGCTTCGACAGGCCCTGGGCAGAGCATCGAACAATGTTCACAGATCACCTGCCCTGGCTAAGCGGCAGTGACCTCGAACTTGTCATGGGACGCGGTGTGGCTGAATGGACCGGATGGTCCTGAAACCCGGTTCGGACGAGGGGCACGGTTTCGGCTACGGTGAGTGGACAGCAGCGAAGCGAACCCAGAGAGCACAGGCATGACCACCACTGAACGGCGCCCCGGGAGGCCTCCGCTTCCGAAGCAGCGCATCATCGACGCCGCCCTCCAGATCATTGACGAAGAAGGCGCCGACGCACTCTCCCTCCGCACTCTGGCCACGAGGCTCTCATCCGGCACTGCAACCCTGTACCGACACGTGTCCGGCCGCGCGGAACTGATCGCACTTGTGCTGGACCAACTCATCGGCGAAGCACGTGATGGCGTTGGTGACATCAGTGAGCTCCCGTGGGATGAGGCCTGCCGTCGGATCTCAACCACGCTCTTCGAGGTGCTCTCACGTCACGGGCGGGCCGCAGCCCTCCTGGCCGAAAGCGTCCCCGTCGGGAAGAACGCACTGGCCCTCCGCGAAACACTCCTCACCGTGCTCCTGGATGCTGGGTTCACCTCTGACGTAGCCGTCCGTGCCGTAGCCACACTCGGGCACTACGTACTCGGCTTTGCCATGCAAGCCGAACCACCCGGCACAGTGGCCCCTGTCCTTGAGGCAGAGACCCTTGCGCAGCTCATGGACGCCCAGAACTACCCCAACACCACCGCGATAGCGCAGCTCATCCCCCGTCCTCTGCCCGAAGAGTTCTCCTTCGGCCTACGGTGCCTCCTGCGTGGGCTCCAAGAGCAGCTCCTTCCTGAATAACACCAATTCCTGCTGGGACGGATAAGCAACCCTTATGGCTGAAGAATGCACCGTCCGGCGCCCCGCGGCACTCACGGGCCAGAGCCGCACTTCAGCCAAGGACGACGTTGGTGGTGTGGTCGGTGCCATCGCTGGAAGGTCACCGTGGCGTGCTGCCGGCGGATATTTCCCGTGCCGCGGCGGTCAATTCCGTGGCAGCGGTGACGTCCCGATCACCAGATTTGGTGATCACGTCTCCCGCTTTCAGACCCGAGTTGGGGCCGCGGACGTGGCGGTCACGCCGGCGACAAGTGCTCCGGTGGCGAATTCGGAGGTAGTTGACGAGGGGTTGTCCCGGACAGCGGCTCCGAGCTGCCCATGCATAGCCTTGCCCGTGGCGGTCGTCTGGACAGTGCAGCAGAGTGGGCAAAAAGACGGTGTGCACAATGTGCACACCTTGGGTGTCGGATCGGGTCGTACATCGGTCGGACTGGCTCGGATTGCCGATGTTTTCAAGAGTTCCCAGTGTTAGCAGGGGCTGGAGTCCGGTTCGAGTCCCACCTTGGGCACAGCATGACCCCTCGTCAGAGGGGTTTTTGCTTTAATGTGTGGACATTGACCCTTCGCAGGTCCCTCTGACGTTGTCCGCGGTTTGCGCCTGGCGCCGCGGTGGCCTGTTCGGTTGTATGGGTGGCGGGGTCCGGTCCCCTGGCCTGGGGCCTCCACCTGCTGGAATCTAGGGTTGTGGTTGTCCATTCTCGCTGTTTCCGGTGGCCAGTTGTTGGCCGTTACTTATTCATGGCCAAGAGTTGTGGTGACGACATGACCAAGTTGAATTTTCGTCGAGGTCTTCCTCGCATAACTGCTCGCCCGGAACCAGTCTGAGGGCGCTCATTGGGTGTTTGTCCGGCCAAAGGGGGTGTGCACCTTGTGCACACCTTTGTGCACGGGCGGCTGGTCGACCTGGATTTTGGTCCTTCATCATGGTTCTGCCTTCACTACTTCATGAAGTTCTCCGGTTCATGCGACATGAGTCTTCGGCCTGGATCTTCGGTGTCGTGGGACGTTCCGGGTTCAGCGGGCACGTCTTTGGGGGTATCTGTGGCTGTGGCGTCCGATCCGTCGACGGAGTCCAGGTGTGTGGGATCCGGACTCTTCTTCCGGCGACGGTCCTGGTTTGGGGACGTTCTACGACTGGAATATTCCGGGAATCGGCGCCCATCAGTCCCACCGGCCACACGAACCCGGTTGCTCATAAGAAACGAGCACATGGGCCCAGCACCACGCCGATCACCAGCCAATCCCATGGCGCCTCAGTGTGGGGCCGCTGGACCCAATCCATGTGACGGTCGCTGTGTTGAGTTCTCTGACCTCTTGCCGATGTAGAAGGAGAGCAGCCGTGCTGCTGCTAGAGCATCTGCCGCAGCCGTATGAGCCTCGCCAACTTCGATATTGAGCCGCATACAGATTTCCGATAGAGAAGCGCTTTGGCCAGGATGGAAGCGCTTCGTCAGTTGCATAGTGCACAGTGAGGGCCAATCGTGGGTTATCGCACCTGCGCGTCTGAACTCCGATGCGAGGAAGCCGAGGTCGAAGTCGACATTGTGGGCAACCACTGTAGCCCCGGCCAACTGCTTGTCGATTTCGGGGAGGACGTCCTTGAATCGGGGAGCATTGCGGACGTCGGTGTTAGTGATCCCGTGTATGTGGCTTGGTCCGGTCGATTGGTCTGGGTTGATGAGCGTTGACCACACGTCGTCCACGGTCCCTTCTGCGCTGACATGCACGATTGCGATTTCGACGATGCGGTCTCGCTGTGGGGAGAAGCCGGTTGTTTCCACGTCGATAACGGCATACGGTCCTTTGCGCGGTAGTTCCGTACCAGCTTGTTCGTGTGGTTTCCGGGCAGTCTTGGTGAGGGCAATGGCCGGGTTGTCTGCAAACGCGGCAGTGGCTGCGGCCAGGTGTTTGATAACGGGCCATGTTCCCTCGACGTCCAGAGCTGCGGCAGCGTAGGAGTGGGTGAGTAGGTGCTCGTCCAGGTAGGCGTCGTGCTTGTCGCGTTCTTTCACTGCAACGGAACCAGCGACTTGTAAAGGTTCTGGCGGTTCAGCGGCGGCTAGGCGTTCGAGAAGTGATGCGGCTGCGTGGAGGGGTGCCTTTCGAAGAGTTATTCCGACCCCGTCTAGGCTCGATTCGAAGTTCTCTGCGGCGAGTACGACGTGGAGGGTGTTCATGACTCTGTCGCCGGCCCAGGGGATAAGGATTGTGTCGTCGCCCCAGACGATCAGCGGCTGCCGTTTCAGGCCGAGTCGCTCGTACGCCGCTCTGCCTTCCTTGAATAGGGCTTGTGCTGTTGCGTCGAGGTAGACGGGCACGTGAGTGTCTTCGTATAGCTCTTTCATCCGTTGGCGTATGCCGTCGGCGATCTGGATTCCGCCGCCGGTGAAGGCCGGCGGTCGGCCGCCTCCGGCCGGACCGAGATTGATGACTTTGCTGGATGCATCGACGCCAAGGACCCGCCACCGTCGCCCGGCGAAGATTAGCAACCCGCCTTCGACGACTGGATGTTCTATGGGAATTGAGCCTAGCGTCCGTCCCGAGGACACGAGCCGGTACTCTTCGGCTGTTTGAAAAGCGCTGTAGAAGCTGTAGTGGTTGATCAGCCGCTCACCCTTAGTGCCCGGGAGGAGGGTTCCATCCGAGGTCTGCATGATGATTTCTTCGGTTCCCAGATTGCGGAGCAGCCGGATGAACATGGTTTGATCGACATGGTGGAAAGGTCCTGCCTCGCACAGTGCACTGTGGAGTTCCGGGGCGGTGGCGCCACCATGTTGGGCAATCACGCACAGAATCTGTTGGATTAGGGTTGAGAGATGGAGGCCATCCGTGTTGGGCGGTTCGTACCATTTTTCGAGGAGCAGCTCTACCGTTGCGATGGTTTCGAACAGCTCGGTGCGGAGCTGATCTATCGGCGGTGTCCGGTGGTCGACGGACTGCTCCGAGACGTACAGCCGTAAGGTGGCTGGTTTACCCCGTCGCCCGGACCTGCCCAGACGTTGCCTCAGCGCCGATACGCTGCCGGGCGCGCCGACTTGCGCCACCGTATCGGCGGAGCCGATATCAATTCCCATCTCGAGAGTTGAGGTGCAGACGGCTGTCGTTGGGCTCTTAGGTGACCGTAGCCGGGACTCGACGTCTTCCCGGAATTCCTTGGACAGGTTTCCGTGGTGGGGAAAAAATTCGTTCCGGACGCGGGCGCGGTCGCTGATGCCCTTGAGCAGGTCGGCGTAGGTTTCCACGTTGGCGCGCGAGTTGGCGAATACTAAGTTGTCCTGGCCCCGCAGGTTGCCGAAGAGGTGGGCTGCAATGGCGTGCTTCTCGGGGCCGGCATCGGCCCCTTCCTCGTCACCGGACAGAGTGGGGGTTTCTCCGGATGCTAGGTATCCGCGGAGCTGCATTCGGAGCTCGGCTGCATCGTCACTGTGCCCTCCGATGACGTGTACGTCATCCGCGTTGTCCGGCCGGAGGAAGTGCGCGGCGATGGAGGGATCTGAAAGCGTGGCGGACAGGCCGACGCGGGGAACCCGCCGTCGGATGGCCAGTTCTACCCGGTGCAGCAGTGATTGTAGCTGTGCTCCGCGCTCGGTTCCGATGAAGGAGTGCAGTTCATCGACCACGACGTACTGGAGTCCGTTGAGGAGGGCGGGAACCCGGGGGCCCTGGATAACGAACATGGCTTCGAGGGATTCGGGCGTGATAAGCAACAGCCCGTCAGGTGATTCCTGCAGAGTCCTGCGAGCACCGCCTGTGACGTCACCGTGCCGTCGATGAATTGGCATGTTCACGCTGCCAGCCAGACTTTCCAGGCGGCCGTATTGGTCGTTGATCAGGGCTTTGAGCGGTGAAACGTAAAGTGCCTTGACCCCGGCTGGCAGCCCTGACTCGTCCATGTCACGCGCCAGCGCCGACAGGATCGGGAGCCATGCCGCTTCAGTCTTACCGGACGCGGTCGCTGCACTGATGATGACGTCCGTATCGCCGCGAAGGATGGGCTCAACGGCTTCCGCCTGGGTGGGTCGCAGATGTGCCCATTTTTGCTCCCAAATCCAGGACTGGACGTTTCTGTGGAGTCGGTCAAATGCGGAGCGAGCCGGGGCGGTGTCAGAGCCTGAAGGCTGAAAGCTCGTCATCGGTGTCGTTCTTTGGTCGAAGGCCGTCGGCCGGCTGAGCTGGACGCACTGATGTCCGGGGAAGGAACGGCGCCGGTTCTTGATCAGCGTCGGTTTCCAGGAGTGCGAGGTCTGGGTTGGTTTCCCGTTCGAGGGTGACGCCCGTGATGAGGTCCGTCCATTTACGGTCGGGATTCTGTTCGAGCACAGCGAGCAGGTCCAGGAATCCTTTTATAGTGTTCCGCGGGGTGCGGAAGTAGGCATCCCCGATACGCTGAGCACAGTGGCTCATATATTGGGCTATGCCGTCATCGTTGATCAGATAGGCGGATTTGTCGCCCGCTGCCTGGACATGCCGGAGTTTGCTGAGTAGAACGTAGAAGTCTTCGGGCGTTAGGCTTGCCAGACGCAGGATGGGTCCGGAGTAGTCGACGAGTCCGTCGACGGCGTAGCTGTTCACTTCCAGGCGCGACTGCAGGGCGGCGTAGGAGTACAGGCCGCGACGGGGGTCCAACAGGAAATCGGGTGTCCCGCCGAAGATGAATCCGAGACCTGCTGCACTTCCTTGAGTGGAGTCGTTAAGGATCCTCAGGATTTGTTCGTAGTTCGAGTTCCGCGCTTGGCTGTTGGCAAGTTTGTAGAGGTTGACCATCTCGTCGAGGCAGACAAGGATGCCTCCGAAGCCAGCCAAACGTACGAATCGGGCGAGGAGCTTGAGCTGGTCGTAGAAATTGGAATCATCAATGATGGTTCGGACGCCCAGGGCACTACGCGCATCCGTGCGGGTCGAGAATTCTCCCCGCAGCCATCGAATTGCATCGGCTTTGAGCTGTTCATTACCGGTGTCATGTCCCTGCCAGTATTTGGCGATGACTTCGGCGAAGTCGTAACCACCAGTGAGTTCGGAGAGCTCAATAAGGTGCCGGCGGATAATGCTTTCCACCGGCTCGCCGGAGCCGCGGGATTCTGTCAGTGCCTGGGTCACGAACCGTTCAACGACACTGGACATCGCTCCGCCGTCGGGTTTGGCCCGAGTGGACATGTTGCGCATGAGCTCGGCGTACAGACTACGGGCCTGCCCGCCAGTTGCATGAAGTCTCCGATCGGGGGAGAGGTCGGCATGGACCGTGACAAGCTTCTGCTGGAGAGCGATAGAGCGCACGACATGAAGGAAGAAGGTCTTGCCGGAGCCATAGTCTCCAATAACGAAGCGGCTGCCGGAACCGCCGTCGTTGACCCTGTTGATGTCGGACAGGAGTGCCTTGACTTCGTTGACTCGTCCTACCTGGACATGCTGCTGCCCGATCCGTGGAACGACACCGGATCTGAGCGACTGAAGCAGGGCGTCACGTTCGCGTGGACGGATGGCGGACGGCGAGGAAATGGTCATGCCAGAAGCTCCTGCAGTGCGTAGGAATTAATCGTGAGGGTTTCGTCGCCTTCGAGTAGAGGCTCATCGGATGCGTTCAGCGCGGCTTCGTTGACCGTGTCTCGGGCACCTTCCGGCATTAGCCCGTGCAGCGCGGAGAGGTCTTCAAAGTCCGTCCACAGCATTTGTTCTCGTCCGGCCAACGCCCGGACGAGACGGGAGTGGGCTGCATCCAGGTCCCCTACAGGAGGTGCTGCATGTTCGCCGTTCGATTCCGTGGTGTCGGCCTTGGGCGCGTCCGGCCTGACAGCAGCCGTCGTGAATCCTTCGCTGGAGTCATCGCTGAAGATGTCGCCCAGGAGGGCCGAGACTTCGGCGGCTTCGGCGAGTTTTGCGTGGATTGCCAAGGGGTCGAGGGCGTAGTCGTTGGCCGTGGTGGGTCCGTGGGCAGCTGGCGCCGGGGGTGCGGGAATCGGGTAGCCCGGATCCGGGTTTCCGGCAGGGCGAACGGTGACCGGACCCAACGCCGCAGCGCTTTGTCCTGTTATGGCTGAGTGAAGACGGCTCGTGACGAGTCCGGTGTCCAGGTCAAGGAGTTTGTAGATTTTCTGCAGGGTACTGGCCTCTGCCGGTGCGATGTGTCCGTCGGCGGCTGCCACGGTGACCAGCATGTCGCCCAGCGCGGCCTTTTGCGTGCTGGTCAGGGTGTTCAGTCGTTTCGTTAGGCCCGTGAGCTTCACTTCTGATGCGCCCAGCCATTGAAGGTGTGCATGCAGGCGGAGGCGTTCGGGCTGTGTCAGCTGCAGTGAAGATTCGATGTGGGCCGTGAGGTGGTCAAGTTCTGCGGGGGAGACGTCCCCGTCAGCGGCGATCACGGCAGCGGCCAGATGCATCATTGTTAGCGCTGCGCTGTAAGACGGCGTTGCGGAGTGCGGGCCGCCCGGCTGGGTTCGGAACAGTACGACCGGTGCGCTGGTGGTGATCGCTGTTCCGCCGAAACGCACGTCGGGTTCGATGCCGGCGCCAAAGCCCTCCAGGAGCGACGCGAGATTCACGGCTTCTGGCTTGGTCAGCTTGTCTTGGCCGTTGGCTGGCCAGAGCTCAAAGAGCTCCTGTCCCGAGATCTCCACGGTTTTGGCTTCGCCGAGTTTCCCCTGAACCCAGCTCCGGAAATCGCCGACGGCTCCCTCTGCATCAACAAGCAGGTCGCTTGGGAGGAGCGCGGCTGCAGCGAGAGTTCCGGCTTTGTCGGGGTTGCGGCCGAGCCATCTGCTGTAGGCGTCAAGTTCCGCTGTGACCTCGTCGAACAGGGCAGCGAGCTTCTTTTGCGGTGCCCGCTGGTCAAAGACGTCCGGTAGTTCACCGAGGGTCATGTTCACTGTGCCGATTTGGGAGCTCGCAGACGTGTAGCTGAGCTTCACCCTGGTTGCTCCGGGCCGGACGGTGAATCCGTCCCCGAAACGTTGCTCATAGCGGAGGCGGAACAGGCGCCTGAATTCCTCCGCGCAGCGGGTTGCCGGGGTCCGGACAGAAACTTCAGGATGGAACCACGCCCACGCCAAAGCCCAATCGGCCGGGATCGCCTTGGCGTCAGCGGCCAATGCACCGAGATGAACCCGCAATGCCAGAGGGACCACCCACCGCGATTCAGCCAGAGCCGGGGGCACTGGAGGATCATCCGTGGCCTGAATCAGGATGAAATCGATCGCATCAACAAACTGAGACGCGTACGAGTCGAACGAACCGCTTGAACCGCCGTAGACACCAAGCAGAGCCACCATCTCCGCCCTTATCCCGCCCAATTCTGAAGCAAGCTCAGGCTGCTTCGCAATGTCCACGAAGACACGCCGTTCGAGCCCATACATGAAGAGGAAAACATAGCCGATCGGCATGTCAGGTAGCCGGCGACCCTGTCCGAGCCAAGAGAGATATGCGGCCCTACCTGCCGGGGTGATTTCTGAATAGGACGGCCAATAATTAAGGCACTGACCGGACCAGTCTGGATTACGGGGATCGATACGAAGCGTGGGGTCGACCAGCGATGGCTCCAAACCTCCACGGGGCGACGTGAGGCCTTGGCCCGCATAAACCATGCCAGGTGTGCGGGTGCCCTGCCCGAAATCAAGATACTCATCCGGTCCGTACCACCGGGCCTCGTTACGGCCGACGTTCGCCACGAGGGGTGTGCTGGGCAGTGCAACGGGCAGTGGCGGCGACTCAGGAGCAGGCAGGAGCGCCCGCGGCGAAGGCTCCGGTACGGGGCCTATTAGGGGAGTGGAGGGAATAGGCGTGATGCCGGTGGCCTGTTTGAAGGCAGCGCCTGAACGCAGTTCTCTGGCGAAGCGGGCGGCAGCCTGTGCGTTTGATACCTGAAGAACCCAACGGAAGCCGTTCGCGCTGTCGAGTTCAAGTTCGGTGTACTTCATGATCGGCAACACTGGGTTGTTCTTGAACCTGCCGTCGGGACGGCCGTTTTTGTTCACGTATTGCCACGTCGATCCAACCTGGACGGCGTCTGAGGGTGTCACGCCGGGGGACTCGATGAAGTTGGTCAACCGTTCCTGGACCCGCAGCGATTCGTAGCTGATGTCGGTGAAGGAACTCTTGTGGGAGAGAAGGACGCGATCCGGCAGGAAATACATTGCTGTACCGTCGGCAGATACGCCCGGCACGGCAATGTTTGTAATCAATTCCTTAGGCCCGACCTGTGCGGAACTGGCGACAGAGCGACCAACCAAAGAGCTGGCGCCGGCGTTGACCTTTTGCTGGTGACCCGCTTGCAGTGCCCCGGATTCATTAATGCGCCACAGCTTCTTCGATTGGGCAAGTACTTGCGCTGCGTCGACAAGGCCCTGGAACTGACGGGCGTGCTCGTCGTTGACATCGTAGAAAATCACCACAGAACGCCTGGCACGGTCGCGCAAAACCACCCACCAAACCACAGGAATGCCAAGAAGCCAGACAAAGAGGCCAAAAGGCATCGTGATCAAGCCCAGTACAACGAGAGCGATCACGACCCAACGGGTCAACGGCTTCCGGCGCGCTGCCTCGTTAAGCTGCTGTACCAGGTCGTCAGACGACGTCGGCGAGAGGGACTGGACGCTCGCTCCTCTTTGATCTTCGAAAACGACATTTGACGATACGGGAATGGGAGAGGGTGACCATCCAAGATTCTGGCTGAGCTGATTCGCGCGTTGTCCAGCACCGAGCGACGCCTGATAGTAGACGCCTCCGGCTCCCATACGCACATAATTGCCACGCGGGCCGGAACCAACCCTGAAGCCAGGGACACCTGCACTGACGCCCAGCCCAGACTTGCTCAGATTGAACCTGAACGGACCCGCCTTCAGGCTCTTTCGAACGTAAAACCCCACCACTACCCCCATGCCCGGCCTGGTCTAAGCGCCCAATCGATTCAATGAGTGACATTGTTGCAGGAGGTTGTGTTGTTACTTCGACTGAACACGGTCACTTCATGTGATGCGATTCAGATTTCTCGCCGGTCCGCAAGTCAACAGCCGACGCTGGGCCGACATTTGGGTTACCGGCCCACTGGAGCGGTCTGAGCCGCCACTTGGCTGGTTGCCGGCGAATCTCGTGTCCGCCTGGCAGCATCGTCCTTATCGGCCCGAGCGTTGAGGCTAATATCGATACACGATAGCCGGTGCGCCCGGGGTCAGGATGCTGACTTCCACAAGTCCAAGTCCAACCAGCCAGCCGGGAAGCCCATGCTGACGTTGGGAGATAGGAGCTCGGACCCGTTCGGGGCTTGAAGCTTGATGTCGAGCTTTTTGATCTGTGTCTTGAAAGTCAGATGCCAGTTGGAGCCACTGCTGTGTGACCTGAGCATGAACGCCAGGACGGCGGCGTAGATGTAGAGCCTTTGACGTGGTTTGGGTGTGTTCGTGAAGTCGGCGCCGACCAGGTGAGCCAGAAGGTCGCCGTCGGTGTCATGTTGCCCGAGCGCAACCGATCGTTTGAAGGCGCGGTTGAAAAGGCGGGACCCGTGCGCGCACGCGTTGCGGAAGTCGACCATCATGCGCAGCATCGCCCCAAACCGGCTGGGGTGGGCGAACCCGAACATTCGCGCTACCTCGCGGGCGTCCGGGGTCTGCATGAGCTCAAAGAGATAGGGCAGGTTTCCGAAGCTCAGGACCTCGGTTACGGCCCAAATAGGCACGTCCTGGTGTGGATACTTCAACAGGTGGTGCTTAATGAAGTCTTCGTCTTCGGCGCCGGACCTAACCGCGTCCCGCCAAGTCGTGGTCCACGCATCGAACTTTGTATGCTTGCCAAGGGTTTGGTCTCCACTGAGCTGGTCGCAGCTGTGCGCATCGAGGAATTTCTTGTCCGCGTGCGCTGCAACATTCTTCGCCGCGAGCGTGTGGGCCATGGCAGCCCGCAATCGAACTTCGAAGTCCAGCAGGCCTTCCTGGCAGACGCGGGCCAGCTTGAAGTCGAAAGCTTCGAGCTTCAGGACGTGCTCAATGCTCGCCCCGGCTATGTAGTCATCGGAACGGTATTGGTGCAGGCGCGCATCGATCTTCTCAGGTGGAAGCAACTGCCGGAAAACGTACCGGTACGCACCAGAGCGGAAGTAACCAACACGGGTGAGGAAGTTAAGCGCTACGGTGGGGTCAGGAACGGCAAGGCCGCGGTCTGCGAGTTGTCCAAGCAGCTCGTCGCGCTCTTTGAATTCCTTCGTATACTCCACGAATCACCGTATATCGCTTAATGAAAATTGCCCCCTTGAGCCGGAGCTCAGAGGGGGGCAATGTCTGATGGCAAAAATGTAACACATTTACCCGGGTGGCGGGTAAACGCCCGCAGCAAGGGTTGTCGCGTCAAGGTCAAGGGGCGTCCGAGGCGAGGTCGGCCTGGCGCGGCCTCAACTTGCCCCAGGGTCCAATGAAAGCAAGAGCAACAATGCCAACTATCCAACCGCTGCCCAGGGCTCGGCTTTAGCCTGCACTAGCAAATTGCCGGGAACGATCGTAAAATAGTTGAAGCTTCAACCAGGCTACTTGACATTACGTCCGCCTCGTCTGCCGCCAGCCAGGTCGAGCACGTGTTGGCCGGGGACGAGGCGGATGGCCCGCCTGCCGCGGTGGTGGTCCGCGTTCACTTCTTGGAGGCCTGCCTGTCGGTTGGTCATGCAGGTCGCTGTTCGTTTCTTCATGGGACGTTCGGAGAGGAAAGGCTCGCCATCATAAGTTCGTCGATTTCAGCAGGAAGCCCGCCCGGGTATCGCGGTGCTGGTTCGGAGCCGGTTCGGTTCCTAAGGCCTACAGCACGAGGACGCCAGGCAGGGGAAAGTGCCCCGCCAGGCCGTCACAAGGCCTAGCGCGTGACCGGGGCAGCAGCCGAGAAGCCGCGAGGGTCAACTGCAAAGTGCAAGAGCGGCATCAATGACTGGGCTGAAATCGATTTTCAGACCGGAACCATCGGGGTTCGGCGCCCAGATTGAATCAATGTCGAGATAGTTGCCGTGATCCTTGGCTGTGCCATTGGCTGCGTAGGTCTTGCCATCCGGAGCATCGACGGTGGCCACCTGGAGGTGTCGGCCGGCTACCGTGATGCCCTGACAGTGGGCAACGACGTAAGGAACTGTCAGCGGCCATTTATCTCCGAAAGTGGTGCTGACGAGAAGACCTGGATCTTTGGCTACCGCAGCGGGCACCTCAACCTTGGCCGTTGCTTTTGTGGCTGTTGGTACATAAGCTGCGCAGGTGCGTTCTTGGGCTTGCCCAGGGTGACCGCAGGAAAGCTGACTACGACGTAGCCTGCATTCCCGCCTACGTGATCCGGACCTCCTCCTGGCGCCCAGGTGCGGTCGACGCAGACCTCGGATGCGTCAACGACGAGCCCCTTGAAAGTCATGCCTTTCCAGATGGGAGCATTGGGAAGCGCAGCCTGAGCTGCGGCCTCCGCCTTGGTGATACGCTCCGCATCCGTCAGCGCGCTGACCGGGGCAGCTGATGTCGACACCGTCGAAGTCGGCGGTGTTGAAGCCTCCTCGGCTGCCGGTGACGCAGGCGCTGCGCAGCCAGCGAGAAGCAGCCCGGCAAACGCGATGCAGGCCGGCGCTGCATACCGAGAGCTAATCATGGGCTCACTCTACTGGCTCGGCTTCGGACCATCAGTGCGCTGAACGCCGTCAACTGGTTCTTCGTCCGAAGCTGGCTTCCGGATTGGCCAGTGAGTGTGAGGCCAGTGGCGGCCCTGGTTCCTGTCAAACCGAAAGAACCGAGCCTGGCGCTTTGTAAGAACTAGCCGTCCCCTGGTCATGTTTGGAGGGCTCGTTCGTAGAAGGCCAAGCGCGTAGCGGCGCGTGCCATGCCGTGCTGGTCAAATACGTAGGAGTATGCAATCGGGTACAACGCCGTGAAGGCGCCTAAGCTTCCGCCGCTCAAATGTGCTGCGCGGGTACGAAGGCTGCGCAGGTCTTCAAATTGTTTTTCCTCGTCCAGGGCGAGGAAGGTCTCGATTTCTTGGCGGGTTACTTCCGGGAAGCGGCGTGAGCGGACTCCGCGACGGGTGAAGGAATGCATGCAGACACCATAAGGAGGGGCTGTGACATTTTGGATTTGGAGCAGGACGGTTGATACGGCCTGGTCAGGAGATGACACAAAAAAATGAAATGCCGTTCCCGGTCGTTTGGGTCAAATCACGTTCGATACCCCGGGGGTTCTGCAGGCGCTTGTCTGGATCATAGACGTACGCGACGATGGCCTCACAGTTGGGATGGGCGGGGTAGCGTCCTGCATCGACTATAAGCTCCTCACCTAGCTTTTTGGCGCTCAGGCTCTCCCTGGTCATCTTGGTCTCGACGATTACCCCCACCTCAGGCAGAACGAAGTCAACTCTTGAATTCGCCCCTCCTCTGGAGGGAGTGTAGTCCTCGGGTCTGACATCGTCGAAGAGAGTCCGCAGCAGGGCTTCTACAATGACCTGAAGCTCGCGTTCATCTTTTATCGCCTCTGCGATAGGCCATTCCGGCCGGCGTTGTTGTAGAACGTGAATGAAATCGGGGAAACGCCTTAAGACCTTTGCCAAATCTGCTGCCACGAGTGCAGCAGGGGATTCTTCGGGTTCGGCATCAGCCAGTTGACTCCGTTGCTTTTCCAACCGGCTGCGCACTTGGGTGAATGGGTATTGCCAGCGCTGGCCCATGGGAAAGGATCCGTCAGGCGCTTTGAAGATTGACTCGGTTCGAGGCTCGCTCAGAAAGCGGTCAATGCCGGGCTTCACCATGCTTCCGTCCCGCTGCTCGTCGAACCTGCCCTTGGCGTCGGGGGGGGGAGGACGCGGCTGGCCCGGCTGTGCCAGGCGCGGTAGTCAGTTCGAACCGAACCGACATCCTTCGGGTGTGGTGCTTCCTCACTTTGAAGGGCAGCCATTCGATCTTCCAAATCTTCGGACGGGACTGCCCCCGGTTCTGT
>NZ_JAGGPL010000033.1 GCF_018613805.1 Arthrobacter sp. ISL-48 | reverse complement strand
TGCTCTAAACCATGGACGGAAAACTCGCCGTTATCGGCCTGGGCAGCATCGGGAGCATGGCCCTCTGGCAGGCCTCCCGCCTCACCGATTCCGTCACCGGATTCGAAGCCGTATCCCCAGCCCACGCCCGCAGCGCCACCGGTGGGGACACCCGCCTGTTCCGCATGCTCTACCGCGGAATACCGGACTACTACCCCATCCTGGAACGGTCCCGCAGCCTCTGGACCGAACTCGAAGCCGAAACCGGGCAGAACATCCTGGCCCGCTGCGGCGGGCTCTCCATCGGCACCACCAACGGCCCCTACGTCTCGCCGCTGCTGGAAACCACCAGGATCAACGGCGCCGAGCACGAAATCCTCAGCCGCGAAGCAATGGCCGAACGCTACCCCCAGCACAACCTCCGTCCCGACGACATCGCCGTTTACGACCCCCACGCCGGCGCCCTGCGCACCGACCGCGCCGTCACAGCGGCAGTCGCCGCGGCCCAGGCGAACGGCGCAACAGTTCACACCAACACCCCGATCGACGACATCCGGGAAACAAACGACGGCGTCCTCATCACCTCCGGCGACAAGACCTGGACCTTCGAAAACGTCATCGTCTCCTCCGGCGGCTGGTCACAACGACTCATGCCCGACTACCTCAAAGCAGCAACGGAAACCCGACGGAATTTCCTGTCATGGTTCGTCGCCAGGGACGCGGCCGAATTCTCACCCGAGAAGTTCCCCATCTTCATCAGGATTTCCGGCCAACGCTCCATGTACGGCGCCCCCGCCGTCGACGGCGTCACCGTCAAGGCAACCCTGGATGGCCGCAGCTCTCTCACACCAGCGGCGGATTCAGTTCTCAGGGAACTGACAGCAGCTGAAATTGCCGAGACCACGGAGACAGTGGCGGAGTTCTTCCCGGGCCTCATCCCCAACATCGTCCGCTCAGATGCCTTCCCCGACCTCTACACCAAGGACAGCAACCCCCTGCTCGGTCACCTTAGGCAAAACAGCAGGATCTACTGCGCCACCGGCTTCTCCGGCGCCGGCTTCAAAATGGCCAGCGGTTACGGCGAAATCGCCGCCAACGAGTCATTGGGCAAGCGGTCCTTCGACGGCCTCGATTTCGTGCGGCCCCAACGCTTCAAGGCCAGCTAACACAAGCAACCGCTATTGCTGATTTCCCCAACATCGCCTATTGTTGACAATCTACAGTTCGTAAGAAAGTATGAAGCCATGGCAACTCTCAGCCCCCTCCTTAAGCAGGCCACTCCAGTCGTCGTAGACCATGCTGTCGGCAGCTGGATCCACGCGACAGATGGCAAAAAGTACCTCGATTTCACCACTGGAATCGGCGTTACCAGCACAGGTCACTGCCACCCCGACGTCGTAGCGGCAGCACGCGAGCAGGTGGGCAAGATTGTCCATGCCCAATACACCACCGTGATGCACAAGCCCTTGCTTGAGCTCACCGAAAAGCTGGGAGAATTCCTGCCTTCGGGACTGGACAGCGTTTTCTACGCCACGTCCGGCTCCGAAGCAGTGGAAGCTTCCGTCCGCCTGGCCCGCATGGCCACGGGGCGGCCCAACATCATCTCCTTCCACGGCGGCTTCCACGGCCGGACAGTGGGCGCTGCTTCGCTCACCACAGCCGGCACAAAGTTCCGTTCAGGGTTTTCCCCTCTGATGGGCGGCGTTCATATCGCACCCTTCCCGCACGCTTACCGCTACGGCTGGGGCGAAGAAACAGCCGTGAACTTCGCGTTGAAGGAACTGGACCACCTCCTCCTGAGCGTCAGCAGCCCGGCAGACACTGCAGGCTTCATCATCGAACCTGTGCTGGGCGACGGCGGCTACATCCCCACACCGCCGGCATTCCTGCAGGGCCTGCGGGAGCGCGCTGACCGGCACGGCATCGTCCTCATCCTCGATGAAGTCCAGGCCGGCGTCGGCCGGACCGGAAAGTTCTGGGGGCACGACTGGGCGGGGATCACCCCCGACGTCGTCATCACCGCGAAGGGTCTCGCCAGCGGCTTCCCCATCTCGGCAATCGCCGCCTCTACTGAGCTGATGGGCAAGGCATGGCCGGGTTCGCAGGGCGGTACCTACGGTGGAAACGCCGTAGCGGCCGCGGCCGGCGTCGCAACCCTGGGCGTTATTGAGCGCGAGAACCTCGTAGAAAATGCCTTGATTCGGGGCGATGAGCTGCGGGCAGGGCTTGAAAAGCTCAAGACAGAATTTGCGGGAATCGGAAATGTACGTGGCCGCGGCCTCATGCAAGGAGTCGAATTCACCACAGCGGACAACGTCCCTGATGCTGCCACCGCCTTGGCTGTCCAACAAGCCGCAATCAAGGAAGAACTGCTTCTCCTCACCTGCGGTCCGCACGGAAATGTCGTCCGCATCATTCCGGCGCTCAACGTCAGCAGCGATGAGATCCAGGCTGGCCTGACCAGGTTCACCCAAGCGTTGAAAACAGCCACCTCCTAACCCCTCCTACGATCCTTGAAAGCGTGATATGAGCTCCTCATTCGACCCCTCAGGTCTTCACACGGAACTGTTCATCGATGGCGTCTGGCAGAAGGCCGCCAGCGGCGCCACTTTTCCGGTGGAAAATCCAGCCACCCACGAGATCATCGCCCACGTAGCCGATGGCGGTCCTGAAGAAGCCGGTGCTGCCATCGAGGCCGCAGGTCGTGCCCAGGCGGAGTGGAGCAAGTCCACACCCCGGAAACGGGCCGACATCCTCCGCCGCGCCTTTGACCTGGTCATTGCCAACACCGACCGTCTGGCTGCGATCATGACTGCCGAGATGGGAAAACCCCTTGCCGAAGCGAAGGGCGAAGTAGCCTACGGGGCCGAGTTCCTGCGCTGGTTCTCCGAAGAGGCCACCCGGATCGGAGGGGACAGCACCACTTCGGTGGACGGCAACACCCGGATCCTGATCACCAAGGAACCCGTCGGCCCCTGCGTGCTGGTCACGCCGTGGAACTTCCCGCTGGCCATGGGCGCCCGAAAGATCGCGCCTGCTGTGGCCGCGGGCTGCACCATGGTCTTCAAGCCCGCGGAACTGACGCCGCTGACCTCCCTGGCCCTGGTGGATATCTTCAAGCAGGCAGGACTTCCCGACGGCGTCCTGAACGTCGTCACCACCTCCAACGCTGCCAGCGTGGTGGAGAACTGGATGAGCAGCGGCATCGCACGCAAGATCAGCTTCACAGGATCCACCGGGGTCGGAAAGATCCTCCTCCGCCAGGCATCGGAAAACGTTATGCGCTCCTCGATGGAACTGGGCGGAAACGCCCCCTTCATCGTTCTCGCCGACGCTGACATTGAGAAGGCCGTCGACGGAGCCATGAAGGCCAAAATGCGGAACATGGGCGAAGCCTGCACTGCCGCCAACCGGTTCTTCGTCCACCGCTCAGTCGCGGAGGAATTCACCGAGAAATTCTCCAAGAAAATGTCAGAACTGCAGGTGGGCAATGGCGCCCTGGCGGGGACCGACGTCGGCCCCCTCATCGAACAGAAGGGCCTGGACAAAGTCGAGAGCCTCGTCGCCGACGCGGTCGCCAAAGGTGCACGCGTCCTAACCGGCGGAAGCCGCCCGGAGGGTCCTGGATACTTCTACTCCCCCACCGTCATGACGGACGTGGCCCTGAACTCGGACCTGATGACTACCGAGATTTTCGGACCCGTAGCGGCCATCACTCCCTTCGACAGCGAGGACGAAGTGCTTCGCATGGCCAACGACACCGAATGGGGCCTCGTTGGCTATGTTTTCACCGAGAACACGGATAAGGCGCTGCGCTTTTCGGCAGAGCTGGAAGTCGGAATGGTCGGGATTAACACCGGCATCGTCTCAAATCCGATAGCGCCCTTTGGCGGCGTCAAGCAATCCGGTCTCGGCCGCGAAGGCGGCAAGGCCGGCATCGATGAATTCCTCGAGACCAAGTACACCGCTATAGCGATCTAAAACATGTTCGTAGTACGCCGAAAGAGATGAGGGGATATCAATGGCGATGCCGGAAGTACTGTTTGCCCTGGAGGGAAGACCCACGGCCCAGCTGATCGCTGATCAGCTGCGGGAACAAATTGTTAAGGGAATGTTCCGTCCCGGAGAGCAAATCAATGAATCAGTCCTAGCAAGCCAGCTGCGCACCTCCAGGGGCCCTGTCCGTGAGGCGTTGCAGCGGCTGTGCCAGGAGGGGATCCTGGTCAGCCGACGCAATCGGGGTGTCTTCGTCCTGGAACTCGCCACTGATGACATCAGGGAGATCTATGCGGTCCGTGAGGCTGTGGAAGCAACCGCAGCAGACGCGCTGCTGGATGCCGGCCAGGAACAGGTCAGGGACACCTGCCAGGCCTTGAAGGCCATCATCAGCGACATGGCGAAGCAGGTTGCAGTGTCGGACTGGCAGTCGATTGCACGGCTCGACATGCAATTCCACACCTCCTTCGTAGCCGGCGCGGGCAACACACGCCTGATCCGAATCTACGAGACCCTCGCGGCGGAATCGAGGATGTGCATCCTCAACCTGGAAATCGCCTACCCCCGAATAGACGTCCTGGTCCAGGAACACCAGAACATCCTCGATCTGCTCGAATCAGGCGGCAGGGAAGAACTCCACAAAGTCATCAAGCAGCACATGCAGACGGCTGTTGAGGATCTCACCGCCACAAGGAAAGAGAAGGAAGTCATCGCCTGAAATCTCCTCCGGCATCGCTCATGAGAAGGCCAGATCCAACGGATCTGGCCTTCTCTTTGCGTTGAACAGCCCACCCCGTCAAAGCTGGACTACGCCGACGCGAACGACATAGCCACCGGCCGCACCCGCCAATGACGTCACGCTAAGAAGCTCCACTTAATATCTGTAAATTGTCGATCATCTGCGATGCGGGGTGGTTGCATTGTAGGTAGGGACTGAGCCTGGACCCTTGGAAGGAGGCTCCGACGAAGATGAGAATGACGGTCCAGACTGCCGCTGCAGGATTGGCAGTTCTGCTGGCGTTGACTGCGTGCGGGTCGACCGACAACAGTGATTCCGAGCATGACAGCTCCAAGACGTCTAATACGGCTGATATCTCGGAGGGTGTGGGCCCGGACCAGGCAGCGGTT
>NZ_JAGGPL010000032.1 GCF_018613805.1 Arthrobacter sp. ISL-48 | reverse complement strand
GTCCCTGGGCAGTACAACTAGTCCCGCTATGAGCTGGCCCGGCCGCGATTCCTACTGCGAGCAGGCTTCCCTCAGTGCCGTTACGGACTCTGTCGGCGCCTGGTCCGCGGACTCGGCGATCTGGTCCAGCGGCGTCGTGATTTCAGCGGGGACACCGGCTGTCTTCGACGCGGAAACCAGTCCGCCCAGCAGCGCCTTTTCCTGAACACTCACCAGTCCGTCCTGGACGATGGTGCACACCTGGCTCTTCACTTGATTAGCGGCGGAGCTGGCAACCTTGGTGGCAGCGTCACTCGCCGCCGTTTGGGCGGATTCCTGGACCGAACCACAAGCGGCCAGAAGGAGCATCAGGGGGACAGCAGGCAGGGCGGCAAGATGGCGGTTCATCCTTCCACCCTAACGGCTGAGTAAGCGTCGGCCGTTTCGCGAGAATGACAGTTCGCCCACATCGTTGAGTTGAAGGATTGTTGAACAATCATGATTTTTGGTGCATCCTTCATAGAGCACGTCAATGAGATGAGGATCACACATGCCAACCATCGACCTGAACAGTGACGTCGGCGAATCGTTCGGACGCTGGACGTTTGGCGACGACGCGGCCATGTTCCGGTCCGTCAGAAGCGCCAACATTGCCTGCGGCTTCCACGCCGGCGACCCCAGCGTGATCCGCAGGACCTGCCGCGCTGCCGCCGCGGCCAACGTTGTTGTCTGCGCTCACGTAGGCTACCGGGATCTGGCCGGCTTCGGCCGGCCAGGAGAGCCACGCCTGAGCGGCGCGGCTTAAATTCCATGGATACATTTCGCATACCCACGGCAGCCAAAGTGCTCGCCGTGAGGCCGGTGGGCACGACGGCGGTACTCGCCGAGCTCTCCGGGCTCCACGATGTGATGGCGTTGCAGGCCCTCCTGCTGGAGCAGCCGCTGCCCGGGCAGGTGGACGTCCTGGCTGCCGCCGAAACAGTAATGGTCAAGGCGGACTCGCCGGCCGCGGCCCGGCGGATGCCCGGCCTCCTGCTGGGCATGGACCTGACCGTCCAGGCCCATGCGGAAGGCAAGCTGGTGGTCATCGAGACCGTGTACGACGGCGAGGACCTCGCCAAGGTGGGGAGGCTCACCGGCCTCGGAACGGATGGCGTCATAGCTGCCCATTCCGGCCAGGTCTGGACGGTGGCATTTGCCGGCTTCGCACCGGGATTTGGCTACATGGTGGGGGAGAACGAGCTGCTGCATGTCCCGCGCCGAAACTCGCCCCGGACCGCTGTTCCTGCCGGCGCCGTGGCCTTGGCCGGCACCTACTCGGCGGTGTACCCACGGAAGTCTCCCGGCGGCTGGCAGTTGATCGGCCGCACCGCGGCCCGCATGTGGGACCTGGGCCGGAAGCAGCCTGCCCTTGCCGTGCCCGGGGACCGCGTGCAGTTCCAGGCCGTGCGGGAGTCCGTTGAGGTTGCGGTTCCCGCGTCGCAGGCTCTGGCCGCGGAGCAGGACATGCTGGAGTCCCGGATGGAGCCCGGTGTGCAGTCCGCCGTCCAGTCCGGACTCCGTGTTCTGTCGCCGGGACTGCAGAGCCTGGTCCAGGACCTGGGGCGGCCGGGGCATGCGGGGCTTGGAGTTTCCGCCTCCGGTGCCCTGGACCGCGCTTCCCTCAGGCGCGCCAACCGGGTTGTGGGAAATCAGCCGTCTGCCGCCGTCGTCGAGAGCGTGGCCGGTGGGCTGCAGGTGCAGGCCGTGGGCGACCAGGTGCTTGCCGTTTCCGGCGCGCCGTCGGCACTGACAGTAACGACGCGGAGAATCGTGGCGCCGGCTGACACCGGCGGCGATGACTCCGAAGACGAGCAGGTGCGCACGGTGCCCATGGCCGCGGCGTTTGCCCTGTTGGACGGTGAGATCCTGACGCTTGCGGTACCGGAGCGCGGGTTCCGGAGTTACCTCGCCGTCCGCGGCGGGGTGGAGGTTGAAAGCGTGCTGGGTAGCCGTTCCACGGACACGATGTCCGGCATCGGCCCTGCACCGCTGGCGGCCGGACAAGTGCTCGCCGCGGGCAGGACCACTGCCTCGAATGTGGTGGGCGATCCGGAGCTGCAGCCTGAATTCCCGGACGCCGGCGTCACCGTGCTGGACATCGTGCCCGGCCCGCGCGACGACTGGTTCGACGCTGGCGCCCTGGTATCACTCTGCAGCCAGGACTGGGAGGTGACGCCGCGCTCCAACCGCGTGGGAATGCGGCTTGCGGGCGAGCCGCTCCGGCGCAGCCGCGCCGGCGAGCTGCCCAGTGAGGGAACGGTGGCGGGCGCCCTCCAGATCCCACCGGACGGCCTCCCGGTGCTGTTCCTTGCCGATCACCCGATCACCGGCGGCTACCCCGTGATCGCGGTGGTAGCAGACCATCAGCTGGATGTCGCAGCCCAGGTTCCCATCGGCGGACACCTCCGGTTCCGTTGGGCCTCCGGCTACGTGCCGCCAGCCAGCCATCCCGCTTCTTTCCCCGACATCCCCCAGACGAAGTGAGCAGTGGACAAGAATTCCATGGGTGTCAGCGTGCGCTCGCGGCAGGAACACCCAGGATGCTGTCCAGCAGGCCGTTGCGGAATTTACCGTCCGGATCATGAGCCGACGCCAGGGAGCGGAAGTCGGCGAACCGGGGGTAGAGCGATTCCCAGTCGTGGCTGGCAGGCGTGAAGAGCTTGCCCCAGTGCGGCCGCGCGCCGAAGGGGCGCAGCAGGTCTTCAATTTCCGGGAGGACAGCCTCCACTTCGGCCTGCAATGGCTTCCACGTGAAGTGCAGCGCCACGCTCCGCTGACGGTAGAAGGGGCTCAGCCAGAACTCGTCCGCCGCCCCTGTGCGGATCTCGGAGACCAACAGCAGCGGCGCGACTTTATCGGCCAGGCTGCGGACCGCCTGCAGGGCTGCGGGGGCGTACTCCAGCGGCAGGATGAATTCGCTCTGCAGTTCCTCGCCGTTGCTGGGAGTGAATTCGTGCCGGAAATGCGGCAGGCGGTCCAGCCATAGCCCGGGTTCGTCCAGCTGCGGCGTGCAGTTTTCCGCTGACATTCCGGGGAGTGGGTGCCGCGCTTCGACAGCCGGAGTGGCGCCGAAAAGGTCGGTGAGCGCCGGTTCGGAATCAAGCGCCTTCAGCCAGACCTGGCTGATGGTGTCCCCGGCGTAATCGGTGAAGAGGCTCACGCTGTATGCCGCTGACACGACGGGAGTGAAATTCTCCAGGGCACTCTCCCACGGGAGGTTTTCCAGGACACGCTGCCGCATCCTGAAGCTCGGCTGGACGGACAGTTCCAGGCCGGTCACGATGCCCAGGGCCCCAAGGCCCACCACGCTGCCCAGAAACTGGTCGCCGTCGTCGCGGGACAGGGACACTTGCTCCCCTGAGGGGCGGACCAGATCAATGCGTTCGACGGCGCCGGCCAGCGAGGAATTGTTCACTCCCGAGCCGTGGGTACCGGTCTGGATGGCTCCCGCCACAGAGATGTGCGGCAGCGAGGCCAAGTTGTGGATTGCGACGCCGGATTGTTCCAGCGTGCGGCACAGCGCACCGTAGCTGATGCCGCCGCTCACCCTGACGGTCTGCCGCTCCGAATCCAGTTCGATCTCCTGGGGCAGGCCGTCGAGGAGGACGTGGACGCCGTCGGTATCGCCCACGCGGTTGAAGGAATGCCGGGAACCCAGAGCCTTGACACGGCCGGCCCCGGCAACAATCCCGGCCAGCTCATCCACAGAGCCCGGACGGCGGACCTCGGCGGAGGAGTATTCGAGGTTTCCTGCCCAGTTCTGCATTAAATCGACCTTCCGGTGGTGTGGGTTCGTTCCCTCAACCGTGAGCGGTAACAAATCGCGGTGTCAAGGCGGTTCCAGCTTACGGTCAGGCGCTTCTTCGGGTTGAGTGGGAGGGCTGGCCCTAAGATCTATATCGTTGTAAATTAGCCCGATGACACTCGCGATGACACCGCCCATGGGCTGGAACAGCTGGGACTGCTACGGCACCACGGTCACGGAGGAGGAGGTGCTGGCCAACGCTTCTTTCATGGCGGAACACTTGCTGCCTTACGGCTGGGACACAGTGGTGGTGGACATCCAGTGGTACGAACCTGCGGCCCGTGCCGGCGGGTACAACGACGGTGCAGCCCTGGAGCTGGACGCCTTCGGGCGCCAACTGCCTGCAGTAAACCGGTTCCCCTCGGCCGCGGGCGGTGCGGGCTTCAAAAACCTCGCAGACAGGGTACACGCCCTCGGGCTCAAGTTCGGGCTGCATATTATGCGCGGCATTCCTCGTCAGGCGGTGCGGGACAGGCTGCCGGTGGAAGGCACCGGCTTTACCGCAGACCAGATCGCCGACCAGTCGTCCGTCTGCGATTGGAATACCGACAACTTCGGCCTGGACCACCAGCACCCCGGCGCCCAGGCCTATTACGACTCGCAGCTGCGGCTCTTTGCGGAATGGGGAGTGGACTTCGTCAAGGCCGACGACATGCTGGGACCTTACTTCGAGGACGAGATCGCTGCCTACCAGCAGGCCATCTCCAACTCCGGCCGCGAGATGGTGCTGAGCCTGTCGCCGGGACGCGCGCTCTCCCTTGCGCATCTGGAACACCTACGCGACAACGCCCAGATGTGGCGGGTTTCCGACGACCTTTGGGATGCATGGGAGGACGTGGAGGCGCAGTTCGCGCGGATGGCCCGCTGGGCGCCGCACCAGCAGGCCGCTGCCTGGGCGGACGCGGACATGCTTCCGGTGGGCCGGATTGCACTGAGGGCCGAACGCGGCGGTGAGCGGCTGAGCCGGCTGACCATGGACGAACAACGGACGATGCTGACCCTTTGGTGCGTTTCGCGGTCGCCCCTGATGCTGGGCTGCGACCTGCCGTCGTCGCCACCGGAAACGCTGCCACTCCTGACAAACCGCGATGTCCTTGACGTATTGAACGCAAGCCGGAAAAACCGTGAGCTTCTGCGCGAAGGGGACTTGGTGCTGTGGGCAGCGGAAAGCACGACGTCGGAGGACCGTTTCGTGGCGGTGTTCAACACCGGGGCGGCTGACTTGGTCCGGACGCTTCCGTTGGGCGATCTCGGCCTGGGGTCCAGTGCCGCCCATCGGAGCGAGCCTGCGGGTGGACCTTCCTGGCGGGCGCGTGAGGCCTGGAGCGGCAACGATGCCATGATCGGGCTGAGGAATGGCCTGCAAGCCCTGGACGTGAAGCTGCCCGGCCACAGTGCCCAGCTCTTCCGGTTCTCCCTTTAGCGGTGCTCTGACCTGAGTTTAGGCTTCAGGTTTGATTTTAGTCCGGAGTTTCTGGCCGATGGATTGGCCAGGGACAAGCCACGCGATCTGCCCAAAGGGCCGGCGGTCGGCGGTTATCAAGGAAGCCGATGCCGCCCATTACCGCCGAGGGCTCCCGCGGGTCGGACACTGTCAGTGCGAAGTGCCTGGCAACTCGCTCTGAACGCTGGGAGTGACGCCGGCCGCTGGCCATCCGAAAGTAATCTCTCACCCGTGGAGCGACACCGGCCGAACGCCCGTCAGGGTCCTCTTGGTCTTGAGATCGGAAAGGTGCTCAAGGTGCCGGATGAGATATCGCTCGGTGGTGGGGTCGTCGTAGTAGTCGCCGAAAATCGGGCGGATATCGCGCCCTAATAGTTGCTGTAGGTCAGCTTCACTTTGCCGTCCTCCAGGGTGACGCTGGCGCTCAGGGAGACTGAGGTTGTGTCTGTTGTCGGCTTCCAATCAGGCGTGCCGAAACCGTATGAGCTGTCCCTTTCGTAGCTGGCTGTGGCTTTCCCCGGAGTTTCCGTACGAATACGCCAGGCGGAAGAGCCGTAGGGATCCTTGCTCAGGCTGAACGTGGGCTTCGTGGTGAGGGACCAGTGGAAGTTTCTTGAATAGCTTGACGAAACGTAGCTACTGAACGGGCAATTGGCTGGCCGTGCATCGGTGGACTTGATGCATTCAGCGAGATGGGCGTCGACCTGTGCCAGGGCTTCAGTCTTGAGAGCCTCAGTGGCGTCCACCTTGAGGCTGGCGGTGGGCGGGGCTTGAGCGCCGATGGCTACCAGCGTGGTTGACTTCGGTGCTGTCAGGTACTTTTCCGACGAAGGCAATTCCACCGTGTACTCCCCAGGTAACGCCGGGAAATTCGCGCCGCCAGAGCCAGTGCGGCTGCCGGTAAGGCCGACGTTGAGTTCCTGACCGTTGACCAGTACGGTCTGCACCGGCGTGTCCGAAGTGATTGTCAGTGCCCCGAGCGGTGACGAATCCATTTTCCAGTGATCGTCCAAGAGTTCCGGGTTCACCCTGCGGAGGTTGAAAGTCGTCTGCTGCTTGCGGCCATCCTGGTGCATTTCCGCGACCACCGTGGCGTGGTCCTCGGCGACCGTCGTGGAAACAATGTCGAAGCCGTCAATGCGCTTGCCGGCTTTGGCGTAAACCTGATCGGTCAGCAGGGCCCTCTGATCGTTGGCCAGGCCGGGATCGGAAAGGGCCATCGCTTTGGACGCTTCACCGTTCTGTAGCGCCTGAAGATAGTCATTCACGGGTTTATCCGGCCCTTTGCCACCCTTGATGACATTGACCGTGGTGGCTGCACCCACCACCAAGACAACCACGAGACCGACTCCTCCCAGTACAAGTCCGAGGGTGCGCTTCGTGCGGCCGGACAGCGGCTCCCTCGGCGCCAGCGCGGGGTGATCTCCAGGAGCGGGATGCCCTGTTGGAATAGTTTGGCCTGTCGCCGGTTCTCCTGATTCGGCGGGAACCTCATGAATGTCAGGCGCGGCCGGCGCTATCACAGCTGGCACAGTCGCAGCTGGCCGCGTGGGGACCAGCTTTTGAACGAGGGCCAAGGGGACGTATCTGCTCAGATGAGGTGCGGCATAGCGTGCTGATGCCTCTGTTGCGCCGCCCCAGAGGATCATGAAGAACGGGGTCCACCATGCCAGCGTCACGCTTCCCGCGCCCGTTGCCAATGAACCGGCGTCGAAAGTTCCAGAAACGCTGCTGAGCCAGGTCAGCAGCGCGCCGGCAACGGGAAATGCAGCGGGGAGCACCAACCAGTCCGTGATCTTGTTTGCGACTATCGGTCCGCGGCGCAGGTACCAGAAGATGGAAGTCACCAGGAGTGAAATCAGCGCCAACAGCAGCAGCAACCAGCCAGCCCAGCCCGGGACGCCGTATTGCGCCAGAGCACTTCCGAAACCAAAGCTGATGTCTGAACCTGAAGAATTCGAAGATGAAGACACTGAGGAGCCAAAATTCCACGTGCGGCTGACAGCACTGAGGTGAGCCAGTCCGAAGAGAAAGAAGCCCGCGGTGGGTGCCCACAAGGGGGCTGAGAGTGTGGCCTGCCAGCCGGACTTAATTCCCAGAATGACAACAACAACGGGGATGGCAACGGATAGAAAAATGCCGTAGTGCACGGTCACGGCTTCAAGGGAGTGACGAACCGCCGCTCGGACCCCAACGCTGGCATCCGCACGAGGCCTGACTGATGATCGCCCTGCCAGAGTCGCGAACATCCCAATTGCCAGGGCAACCAGGACTGAACCAAAGGTCACTGCCCCAATCGGGCTGATCTTTACGCTGGGTGTGGGCATCGATATGCCAAAGACCGCCCCGCTGATATTGACCAAGAGGGTAAAGACCAGCCCCGTGATTAACGACTCGACCCAGATGCCGGTCGTTGGTTGACCTGCAACTCTTTTCGCCGCGGACCGCCCACCCAAGAACAGCACCACGATCGACACAGCCGTCAGCAGCAAGGGAACAGCGAATACGCTGGCCGATCCGTGCACGTTTCCTATAAACGGAATGGTCGCGTCGATGCTGGAACCAAGTGCCCCAAACTGGCTCATGACGACCAGCTGGACGGCTAACTGCCCCACCAGGGACCACGGCGACGGCACGGTGCCACTTGGGAGCACCGAACTTGACGGTACCTCCGCGCTGCCACCGTTACTGGCGCTGAGACCGACCAACCCCAGAACTAAGAAGATGACCGCGATGATGAGAACCGCCACGTAAGAGACGAGCGCGACCAAGGCTCCAGGAACCAGGCTTTTGTAGTCAAAGGACTTCAGAATGTCGGGCATTGACGCAGCCCCCGAGCCAGGTCCCGGACGATCACCTCTCCCTGCGCTGCCAGTAGTGAGGCTGTCAGGCCCCACGCTGGTCGGTCCGGATGACACGGCCTGCGGATGCTGCGGTTCAGTCACAAATTCCCCCAAATTATTGTTGTACTTCTCATAATGCCACGAGCTAATTGTTGTTTTTTTCCTCACGTTCCTACCTGCTGGGGGTCTCGTAGTATTCTCACGATTCTCGCCGGATATTACGGGAACCCCTGGTAGTGGAGTTGGTGACGAACACCTGTGCCTGGACGGTCAACTCGGCAGTGGAGTACAAGTTGTCGATCGCGGGCCGAGGTGACAACTCCAAACATGCACCGCGTAAGGGCTGTCATTCAAAGTGTTCAGCGGCGGAGCCATGAGGGCTCGAGGTTGCCGGGCTAGTTGCGCTCGACCGCAGCAGGCTAACCCATCCGTCCAAATTGATGGCCCGTGTCGGCTGAGGGATGGGAAACAGGACCGCCGAGTTTCTAGGCAAAGTCCTTGCCCTTCCTTGCCTTGGGGGGCCTGTGACGGCATGGATTGTCGGCTCTTCATGACGGAAGCCGACCCCCGCCATATTTGGACCCATCTCTTGGACGGACTGCTTCGAAGTACCTGTGTCCCTTCCCTTGGGGCGCCAACGTCACACGCACGGGTATGAGGAGATTTTCACATGAACAAGACACTCCGCTTTATGGCAGTACCTACTCTCGCTTTGGGCGCACTTGCGCTTTCCGGCTCCCCGGCCATGGCCGCGGACCAGTCCTACCAGTCCACGCTGGCCCAGCTCAACGGCAGCGCAGGTTCAGGGACGATCACTGTCGATGTCAAGGGCAACCAGGCCCATGTCGTTCTGAACGTCTCGGGCATGCCCGCGACGTTCATGGCCGCACCTTATCCCCATGTGCAGCACATCCACGGGGGAGCCAAGGGAGTTTGCCCGGCCCCTTCTGCAGACAAGGACGGTGACGCGGTGATCTCCACCACCGAGGGCGCACCTTCCTATGGCAGCATCGTCACCACCCTGTCCACCAGCGGCGATACGAGCCCCGCGGCTGGCCTTGACCTGAAGGTCGGCGGGCAGGGTGCGGCGTACAAGATTGACCGTACGTTCGAACTGAACGCCGAGACCAAGGCAGCCCTGGAAGCGGGCACGGCCGTCGTGGTTGTCCATGGCCTTGATCCCGCCACGCTCAGCGCGGCAGGGCAGGCCGCCAAGTCCGACCTGGCACCGACACTTCCGCTGGCCGCCACTTCCCCGGCCCTGTGCGGGACGCTGAAAGCGGGGCAGATGAAGATGCCCGCGGGTGGGGCTGACACAGGCATCGCCCAGGAAACCGGTGGAACCGACGCCGGAGCCCTCGCCCTCGGCGGCGGTCTAGTCCTCGTCGCCCTCGCTGGCGGAGCCTATGCAGTGCGCCGCCGCAGCTCCGGATCAGCTGCCTGATAACGAGCTGGCTGGATCATCACTGTGATAAGCAGGAATTGCGGCCGCCGCAGAGGTCTAGGGGCCTCGGCGGCGGCTGGGATTCTGCTCCTGCTCGCCCTGGCCGGCTGCGGCACGGGACGCACTGGAACGGCCGACGCCGGCTCTCCGCCTTCTGCTTCGGCGGCTGCCTCCACGTCGGCCCCCTCCACATCGGTTCCGGCCACTGCGCCTGCGGCGCCGCCAGTAGCCCCCGCGGTTCCCGCCACCGAACAGCTTCCCCCGGTGATGCCGGCGTCCGTTCCGACCACACTGGTCATCCCCGCAATCGGTGTCCGCACTGAACTGCTGCACCTCGGCCTGCGGGAGAACGGCTCGCTGGAGGTCCCGCAGGACATCGGCAACGGGGCCCCCGCCGGCTGGTACGACGGCTCTCCGACCCCTGGGGAACGCGGCCCCTCCGTCATACTGGGCCATGTGAATGCCCTCGGCGGACACACGGGCGTCTTCGCGGACCTCCGCAAGCTCACCCCCGGCGCCGAAATCAACGTAGGACGCGCCGATGGCAGCACCTCCACGTTCACCGTGGAGCGCGGCACCCTCTACGGCAAGGACAGCTTTCCCACCTTGGAAGTCTACGGAAACACTCCAGGCTCCGAACTCCGGCTCATTACCTGCGACGGCTACGACCCCGCCACCGGGCTCTTCGACGATAACTACGTGGTCTACGCCAAACTCAAAGCCTGACCAGCAAACCTGACCTCACAGCCCGACAAGCGGCCGCCGAACCCCGATCGAAGGCGACCAGGACGGAAGAGCCATGAAAAACCGCATTTCCCTGCTGGCGTCCCTGGCACTGTGCTCCCTGCTGCTCTCCGGCTGTGCCGCAGCGGCCGGATTTCCTGGCGCGGTGACCGGCCCGTCGTCGGACGCTCCGTCCACTTCCGCCCGCCCGCAGCCGGGCAGCCAAGGCGCCCAGGCCAGTCAGGGCCCCAGTCATTCCGGCGTCCATCACGACGGCGGCACCGCCTCCTCCCGGCCCGCCCCCGACGGTCCCAGCGACGCCGCGAAAATGGTGTGCGGGGACCAACCGATGGAGAGACTCAGCTCCATCCTGCACCTGGAACAGCGCCCCCACACCGTCAACAGCTGGGCAGACAGCACCTTCACGTGTACCTACCACCTGAACGAGGGGGCATTGGACATTTCTGTTAGGGAAGCCACAGACCAGGCCAGCGCGCTGACCTACTTCGACGCCATGCAGGCACTGGCCAAGGACGCCAAACCCATCCAAGGACTGGCCAACCTGGGGTTCCCGGCCTACGAGACGGAGGACGGCTCGGCAGTGTTCCAGAAGGACAGCTTTGTGCTGCAGGTGGACGCCTCAGACCTCCCCGCAACCATCGGGCCGGACACCGTGACCCGGAATGCGCTGGCCTACCAGCTATCCACCACCATCCTGGCGTGCTGGGTGGAACACCACTAACCGCGGTTCCACACCCCAGGACGCATTGCGGCCTAAGGCCTCGTCTACCTCCTAGTACTGCCTGAAGCGTTCCCCTAGGCTAGGAGGGCGCTCAGTGGGGAGCATCAGGAAGAGGGAAGATCATGGCTGACGGAACAAAATCCGACCCTTGGAAGCTGGTCACTGCACCGGGGTCGTCCGAATACACCATGTACCGCGATCCTGAAGCCGATCCGCCCGCCCTGGTCTGTCAGGTGGGATCCACGACGCTCAAATACCATCTCCAGGCAGTTGCGGATCTCCATGCCTGGCTGCTGCAGCAAGGGGATTGGGTTCCGCTAGGAGCTGCGGATGAGTTGAAGCCTGCGCCCGAGGGGAGCGTGGAAGCCTGGGGCCGGGATGCTGCGAATCCCGTGGCGGGCTGGTACGGGTTGCGGAAGGGATACCGCGGCCGCTTTGGCATGTACCTTCCGCCGCTCCTGGAAAAACTGGGGCTTGCTGAACTCACCCACGAAAAACGTAACAACAGTGTCCGGGCCCTCCCCAAAGAGTGATGCACAAGGACTGACGGAGGGGACAGACGGGCGGGGCCCATGGGCCCCGCCCGTCAGAGCGTCAGTGCCCCGCCCGTCAGAGCGTCAGGGGGCAGCCAGCCAGTGCGGCGGAGCTGACAGCCACTCCGGCAGGGTCGTGGCACTGCTGCCCCGGGCTGAATTGAGTTGCGGCTGGGTGAGGAACAGTGCGGCAGCCAGGTCCGCGCCGTCGAGCCTTGCATCGCGCAGATCGGTGCCTAGCAAATCCGCGCCGGCCAAGTCACTGAACCGCAAGTCCGCCGCGATCAGGCAGGCGCCGCGCAGATCGGCGCCGCAGAGGCTCCGGGCCCTGAGGTTCCTGCCGATCAGGTCAGCGCCGGGCGCGAAGTCGGCGTCGAGATGTTCGCCGCCGCCGGCGAAGTAGCCGGCACGGACTTCGTCACTGATGCCCCTGAGGGCAGCCCGGACCTGGCCGTGGAGCTGTTCCACGTCGCAGGTGAGGACGGCCCGGACGCTGCCTCCGGCAATGGATTCAATCACTTCCCGCAGGTCCTGCGCCTGACGGGCGGAGTCGGCGTCGTACGTTTTGACCTGCGCCTCGGCGAGGTGCCAGAGCATCTCGTGCAGTTGCCGAAGGACCTTGAAGGCCGTGAACATGTCATGTTGCGAGCCGGGGTTCTCGCGCCAGCTAATGCCGTCAAACAGGCGCTGGGACACGGCCTGGCCGGCTCCAAAGCAATCAAAGACGGTGCAGCCCCGAAAGCCGCGCGGCCGCAGCCGGTCATGGATGGTGCAGGAAAAGTCCTTGTCCAGGTTCTGGCAGGGTGTGCCTGCGGGTTTGTCGATGGCGAAGTCGGCGGAGCGGGTGAAGCCGAAGGCGGTGCAGCACAGCGCAAAGCAGTTGCTGCAGTCCGGGCGCAGGCTGTCCCGCCCCAGGTGTGGGTTTGGGGTTGGCGTAGCCGGAGGCGTCGAAGTGATGTTCATGGGTTCTCCCAGTGGTGGTTCCGGTGTGGGTGCGGGGAGATGGGGAACTCGTGGTCGAGTCCCCTCTGTGGGCACGCGGAATCAGCACTCCTGCCAGGAACGCCGCGGGAGCGGGCTGTTGAAGCTACGGGAACTCTGGGTCACAGAGAAAATTGAAGAATCACTGCCGTCCAGACTACTCCGGGTGCGGCGCGTTGTCAGGCTGCTTTCACCAAGGGAAGCTCGTCCTAGTGCGTGGTGTACCGCGGGGATTGCATGTCCCGTTTCATGGTCCAGGAGGGTCCCCCGCGGATGCCAGCGTGGCCAAGCCCGATGGAGCCGCGGCCATACCGACGGGCGATGTCCTCCAACAGGGAGCCGATGCCCCGTTCCTCGTGCGCATTCTCGAAGATTTCCAGCGGTTTCTGGTTGCCACTGGGGCGAAGGTCGGTGACCATGATGCCCGCCCGGGCGTACTTGACGCCCTCCTGGATGGAAGGCAACAGGGCGTGGGCGGCCCTGGTCAGGAGGACGGGGTCCGCGGTGGGGGCGGGAAGCCTGACGCAGACCGATGGGTAGGAGGTGTCCTTGGGGTTGTAGTGGGAGGTGCCAGCGAAAGCGGTGAGGATTTTGGCCTGCAGGTGGTGCTTGGCCAGCCGGGCGCTGGCCATTTGGCCGTACACACTGAGGACCTGGCGCAGGTCGGCAGCGGTGGTGACCGCCGTCGAAAAGGAGCGCGAGAAGATCAGCTGGTCCCGGCCCACCCGTTCTTCTTCCATGGGGATGCAGGGTGTTCCCCGCAGCTCCAGGACGGTCCGCATGACCACCACCGAGAACTTGTCGCGGATCCTCACAGGATCTGCCCTGCTAAGGTCCAGGATGGACTGGATGCCCATCGCGTTCAGGCGCTTGGTGAGCCTGCCTGCGATGCCCCAGATTTCGACGACGGACAGCCTGGCCATCAGCGCTTCCCGCTGCGCGGCCGGGACGGAGTCCCACCGGCAGACGCCACCGAAGGCGAGGTTGTGCTTGGCCCATTTGTTGGCCAGTTTTGCCAGGGTTTTGGTCCGGGCGATGCCGACGCACACGGGAACGCCCACGTGCCGGGCAGTGGCGGCCTTTATGGTTTTGCCCAGTTGCAGCAGGGACTCCGGCGAGCCTTTTACGCCCAGGAATGCCTCATCGATGCTGTAGACCTCCACCCAGGCCGAGTACCGTCCCAGGAGTTCCATCACCCGGGCGCTGATGTCCCCGTAGAGCTCGTAGTTACTGGATTTGGCGATCAGTCCCCATTCCTTGGCGCGTGGTGCGATCTTGAACCAGGGTTCACCGATTCCGATGCCCAGGGCCTTCGCCTCGGGGGAGCGGGTGACGGCGCAGCCGTCGTTGTTGGAGAGCACGATCAGGGGTTTGCCTTCGAGTGAGGGGTCGAAGGCCCGTTCTGCGCTGGCATAGAAGCAGTTCACGTCCACATGCGCGATTTCCTGCATCTGCCGCATGAGCGCCGGCCTAGACATGGTGCAGGCACCGCGTGGCCACGCCCCAGATGGTCAGTTCGCTTAGGCCGGACACTCGGATGTCAGGGTATTTCGGATTCTCCGCTTGGAGGACAACGCCGGTGGCGGTGATGCGAAGCCGCTTAACGGTCAATTCGCCGTCGAGAACGGCGATCACCACGGAGCCGTCCTTGGGCTCCAGCGCCCGGTTAACTATTAGTTCGTCGCCGTCGCTGATCCCTGCCCGCTCCATCGAATCGCCGGTCACCCGCACCACAAACGTACTGGTGATGTCCTTTATCAGGTGCTCGTTGAGGTCGATTCGCCCGTCAAAGTAGTCCTGGGCCGGCGACGGATAGCCGGCGGCCACCGCGACGGGGGAGATCAGCACCAGCCGCAAGGAGAGGCCCGCATCTATCACACGGGGACCGACTACAACGCCCACAACACACCTTTATTCGAATATATGTTCGATAATTTGAGTGTACAGCGTGGTTGCGACAATGGCTCCTCTCCACCATGTTGCGTTTGATGCAGGATCGGCGCGGGCAGAAGGCTTCATGATCCTTGGGGAGGCCTGCAGTTGACCTTACCCCGCTTGACGGCCCGCTCTATTCCTGCGTTTAATGCAGGAATACTGCATTAGGAGGAAGGTTTTGAGGTCTAAAACTGTCTTGGTAGGGGCGGCATCGTTGTTCCTCACGCCCGGAGTGTCGTTCCTTGACGAGGAAGAGGCAGTG
>NZ_JAGGPL010000031.1 GCF_018613805.1 Arthrobacter sp. ISL-48 | reverse complement strand
CCTTGCTCCGCACCCCCCGTTTTTTGGTGGGGTGGGAAATCTTTGGTGGTTACAACATCTGTGGTGTTGTTATGTAGTTGTGGTGTTCCCTGAACAACGTTTGGTTTGTTGTTTGGGAACCACATAGTGGACGCAAGCAGTCTTGTTTCTTTTTACCATTGCCTGGTGTGAACGTCTTTTGAATCCGTTCACGGCGATGGTGTGTGGTGTAAGTTATCGGCCTATTAGTACCGGTCAGCTTCACGAGTCGTTAGTCCTCGCTTCCACATCCGGCCTATCAACCCAGTGGTCTGGCTGGGGGCCTCTCACACACGAGGTGTATGGAAATCTCATCTTGAAGCGAGCTTCCCGCTTAGATGCTTTCAGCGGTTATCCCATCCGAACGTAGCTAATCAGCGGTGCACTTGGCAGTACAACTGACACACCAGAGGTTCGTCCGTCCCGGTCCTCTCGTACTAAGGACAGCCCTTCTCAAATTTCCTGCGCGCGCAGCGGATAGGGACCGAACTGTCTCACGACGTTCTAAACCCAGCTCGCGTACCGCTTTAATGGGCGAACAGCCCAACCCTTGGGACCTACTCCAGCCCCAGGATGCGACGAGCCGACATCGAGGTGCCAAACCATGCCGTCGATATGGACTCTTGGGCAAGATCAGCCTGTTATCCCCGAGGTACCTTTTATCCGTTGAGCGACGGCCATTCCACAATGTACCGCCGGATCACTAGTCCCGACTTTCGTCCCTGCTCGAGATGTCTCTCTCACAGTCAAGCTCCCTTGTGCACTTACACTCGACACCTGATTGCCAACCAGGCTGAGGGAACCTTTGGGCGCCTCCGTTACTTTTTAGGAGGCAACCGCCCCAGTTAAACTACCCATCAGGCACTGTCCCTGACCCGGATTACGGGCCGAAGTTAGATGTCCAAAGTGACCAGAGTGGTATTTCAACGATGACTCCACCCGAACTGGCGTCCGGGCTTCAACGTCTCCCACCTATCCTACACAAGCCACTCCGAACACCAATACCAAACTATAGTAAAGGTCTCGGGGTCTTTCCGTCCTGCTGCGCGTAACGAGCATCTTTACTCGTACTGCAATTTCGCCGAGTTTATGGTTGAGACAGCGGGGAAGTCGTTACTCCATTCGTGCAGGTCGGAACTTACCCGACAAGGAATTTCGCTACCTTAGGATGGTTATAGTTACCACCGCCGTTTACTGGGGCTTAAATTCTCAGCTTCGCCGTGAGGCTAACCGGTCCTCTTAACCTTCCAGCACCGGGCAGGAGTCAGTCCGTATACATCGTCTTGCGACTTCGCACGGACCTGTGTTTTTAGTAAACAGTCGCTTCCCCCTGGTCTCTGCGGCCCCGATCCCCTCCGGACAGCAAGTGTCCATCAAGGTTGGGGCCCCCCTTCTCCCGAAGTTACGGGGGCATTTTGCCGAGTTCCTTAACCATAATTCTCTCGATCGCCTTAGTATTCTCTACCTGATCACCTGTGTCGGTTTGGGGTACGGGCGGCTAAAACCTCGCGTCGATGCTTTTCTCGGCAGCATAGGATCACCAAATCCCCCCGTGAGGGGGTCCCATCAGATCTCAGGCATCATGAACAGCGGATTTGCCTACCGTTCGCCCTACATCCTTAGACCGGGACAACCATCGCCCGGCTTGGCTACCTTCCTGCGTCACACCTGTTAATACGCTTACCTCCCAGGATCAGGTCCCGCGCTCCACCAAAACCCTCACACCACAAGGGCGATCGGGCAGGTCTCGGGCAGTTAGTATCCCCTGTTCAGCATGGACGGTTTTTCGCCGGTACGGGAATATCAACCCGTTGTCCATCGACTACGCCTGTCGGCCTCGCCTTAGGTCCCGACTTACCCAGGGCAGATTAGCTTGACCCTGGAACCCTTGATCATTCGGCGGACGGGTTTCTCACCCGTCTTTCGCTACTCATGCCTGCATTCTCACTCGTGTAGGCTCCACCGCTGGTTTACACCGCGACTTCACCGCCCACACGACGCTCCCCTACCACTCCGGACGCCTGAACCAACCCCACAAAGGAGGCAGCTTAGCTAATATCCGAAATCCACAACTTCGGCGGTGTACTTGAGCCCCGCTACATTGTCGGCGCGGAATCACTTGACCAGTGAGCTATTACGCACTCTTTTAAGGATGGCTGCTTCTAAGCCAACCTCCTGGTTGTCTTCGCAACTCCACATCCTTTCCCACTTAGCACACGCTTAGGGGCCTTAGTTGGTGGTCTGGGCTGTTTCCCTCTCGACTATGAAGCTTATCCCCCACAGTCTCACTGCTGCGCTCTCACTTACCGGCATTCGGAGTTTGGCTGACGTCAGTAACCTTGTAGGGCCCATTAGCCATCCAGTAGCTCTACCTCCAGCAAGAAACACGCAACGCTGCACCTAAATGCATTTCGGGGAGAACCAGCTATCACGAAGTTTGATTGGCCTTTCACCCCTACCCACAGCTCATCCCCTCCATTTTCAACTGAAGTGGGTTCGGTCCTCCACGACGTCTTACCGTCGCTTCAACCTGGCCATGGGTAGATCACTTCGCTTCGGGTCTAGATCACGCCACTGCAACGCCCTATTCAGACTCGCTTTCGCTACGGCTTCCCCACACGGGTTAACCTCGCGACGTAACACTAACTCGCAGGCTCATTCTTCAAAAGGCACGCCGTCACCAGAATCAGACTGGCTCCGACGGATTGTAAGCACACGGTTTCAGGTACTGTTTCACTCCCCTCCCGGGGTACTTTTCACCTTTCCCTCACGGTACTGGTCCGCTATCGGTCATTAGGGAGTATTTAGGCTTATCAGGTGGTCCTGACAGATTCACACGGGATTTCTCGGGCCCCGTGCTACTTGGGATACTCTCCAGGCGGTACACAACATTTCGGTTACGGGGCTCACACCCTCTCTGGCCGGCCTTTCAAGACCGTTCACCTATGCCTGCACATCACACCTCACCATCCCGGCAGAGACAGTACGGAAAGTCCCACAACCCCGACCATGCAACGCCCGCCGGCTATCACACATGGAACGGTTTAGCCTGATCCGCGTTCGCTCGCCACTACTAACGGAATCACTATTGTTTTCTCTTCCTGCGGGTACTGAGATGTTTCACTTCCCCGCGTTCCCTCCACGCACCCTATGTGTTCAGATGCGGGTCACCAGGCAGCTCGCGCCCCTGGCGGGGTTTCCCCATTCGGACACCCTGGGATCACAGTCCGGTTATCGACTCCCCCAGGCTTATCGCAGATTCCTACGTCCTTCTTCGGCTCCTAATGCCAAGGCATCCACCGTGTGCTCTTAAAAACTTGACCACAAAAGATCAAAAACGCTAATTTTCGAGAGAACCACAGAAACCAACCACACACAATCAACACCACCCCAAAGGGCAACACCAACCACGCACAGCCAGATCCAGGTTCATATTCTTGGAAATTGCTTCTTATAAAAGATGCTCGCGTCCACTATGTAGTTCTCAAACAACAACCCCAAACCACACACCCCACACACCACCCCACAAAAGGGCCAACGCGCATGATCGATGCAGCCAGGAAACCAGAAACAAACAAACCCGACAAGAAACCCCAGCCCAAAAGACTGCAACCCCTCCCCGGCCCTGTTGCCTCAGGACCCAACAGTGTGCCAAACACTACCCAACAGAACGCACCAGCCGCTTTCCAGGACACCCCACCCCAAAGGGAAGAAACATCCGTACTCACAAACCAATCCGCGCCACCAGGCACCTATCCGTTGATATTCCACCCATGAGCACCCGCCGCAGAACTAGCGTCTGCGCAACGGGCATATACTCCTGACAAACCCCCACCAACGCATACACGCAGCAAGAATCTGTAGGTGCTCCTTAGAAAGGAGGTGATCCAGCCGCACCTTCCGGTACGGCTACCTTGTTACGACTTAGTCCCAATCGCCAGTCCCACCTTCGACAGCTCCCTCCCACAAGGGGTTAGGCCACCGGCTTCGGGTGTTACCAACTTTCGTGACTTGACGGGCGGTGTGTACAAGGCCCGGGAACGTATTCACCGCAGCGTTGCTGATCTGCGATTACTAGCGACTCCGACTTCATGGGGTCGAGTTGCAGACCCCAATCCGAACTGAGACCGGCTTTTTGGGATTAGCTCCACCTCACAGTATCGCAACCCTTTGTACCGGCCATTGTAGCATGCGTGAAGCCCAAGACATAAGGGGCATGATGATTTGACGTCGTCCCCACCTTCCTCCGAGTTGACCCCGGCAGTCTCCTATGAGTCCCCGCCATAACGCGCTGGCAACATAGAACGAGGGTTGCGCTCGTTGCGGGACTTAACCCAACATCTCACGACACGAGCTGACGACAACCATGCACCACCTGTGAACCGGCCCCAAAGGGGAAACCACATCTCTGCAGCGGTCCGGTCCATGTCAAGCCTTGGTAAGGTTCTTCGCGTTGCATCGAATTAATCCGCATGCTCCGCCGCTTGTGCGGGCCCCCGTCAATTCCTTTGAGTTTTAGCCTTGCGGCCGTACTCCCCAGGCGGGGCACTTAATGCGTTAGCTACGGCGCGGAAAACGTGGAATGTCCCCCACACCTAGTGCCCAACGTTTACGGCATGGACTACCAGGGTATCTAATCCTGTTCGCTCCCCATGCTTTCGCTCCTCAGCGTCAGTTAATGCCCAGAGACCTGCCTTCGCCATCGGTGTTCCTCCTGATATCTGCGCATTTCACCGCTACACCAGGAATTCCAGTCTCCCCTACATCACTCTAGTCTGCCCGTACCCACCGCAGATCCGGAGTTGAGCCCCGGACTTTCACGGCAGACGCGACAAACCGCCTACGAGCTCTTTACGCCCAATAATTCCGGATAACGCTTGCGCCCTACGTATTACCGCGGCTGCTGGCACGTAGTTAGCCGGCGCTTCTTCTGCAGGTACCGTCACTTTCGCTTCTTCCCTACTGAAAGAGGTTTACAACCCGAAGGCCGTCATCCCTCACGCGGCGTCGCTGCATCAGGCTTTCGCCCATTGTGCAATATTCCCCACTGCTGCCTCCCGTAGGAGTCTGGGCCGTGTCTCAGTCCCAGTGTGGCCGGTCACCCTCTCAGGCCGGCTACCCGTCGTCGCCTTGGTAAGCCATTACCTCACCAACAAGCTGATAGGCCGCGAGTCCATCCAAAACCACAAAAAGCTTTCCACCCCCCACCATGCGATGAGGAGTCATATCCGGTATTAGACCCAGTTTCCCAGGCTTATCCCAGAGTTAAGGGCAGGTTACTCACGTGTTACTCACCCGTTCGCCACTAATCCCCCCAGCAAGCTGGAGATCATCGTTCGACTTGCATGTGTTAAGCACGCCGCCAGCGTTCATCCTGAGCCAGGATCAAACTCTCCGTTGAAGTAAAACAAAAACAGACACAACCACCAACCCCGGAAATAACAGGACCAACGGCTGCACAAAATTTGAAACCAGCTGTAAAAACCAGACCACACCACAGGGGCGGCATGACCCGGCAAATTCAACCAATTCATATAAAATAAACCGGTATCAACAAACTTGGCACACTATTGAGTTCTCAAACAACAGACACA
>NZ_JAGGPL010000030.1 GCF_018613805.1 Arthrobacter sp. ISL-48 | reverse complement strand
GCACGAAGTGAGAGAGCATCCTGGGAGTGCAGGATCTGAGAGATCGTTGGTCGGGAGTGTGAACATTCCCACGCCGCCGAGCGTGGCTCGGAACTTGTGCTCATCAGTGCCCAGCATCCGGAGGCCGAGCTTGTCCGCTTCCGGCAGGTTTTAGCAAGCAGGCTTCATCAGTCCCGGACCATCCACCAGCATACGGCGAAGCCCGTGTCCGTCTCCGATGCAGCATGGCGGGAGCGAATGACCGCGTCCAGGAGCTTGTCGCCGAGCCGCTGGAGGCGCCGTTCCTTCCGCCAGGAGGAGATGACCCGCGGCTGGGGGAGCCCGGCGTCTGGTTGGTTTCAACGATGACCTGCCGGCAGCCAGTAGTGGGGGTGGTGGAGGCGGCGTGGGGCAGGTTGAAGAGGATGGTGGCAGCGTCAAATGCCCCAATAGGTTCGCTCAAGGCTCGTGGTCCTGTTCCAGATTGAATGCTGGACACACCCTGCGAACAGGGCCACGCCCCCTGTCTTCAGCCCACGAACTCAATGCCCCACGAACCACGAATAGCCCTTTGCCGGGGACATCCTGAGCCGCGGATCCTTCAGAAAGCAACTTCATGGCATCGAGCTGTTCTGTAATTTTCACGGTCTTTTACGTGATCGTCATTTCGCAGCCCGCAAATTCTACTTTGGTGTCTTTTCTGTTTGACTGTAAACAACTCATTAACTCGCGGCTTGTCCCTTGCGGTCTCCGCGGGTGGGGGTAATAATTGGACCAATTCACACCATCGCCAGAGTCCACCTAGCATTCCATGCCAGGAAAACCAAGCTTAGGTGCACCTGTATTCTTTTGAGTATTACCCATCAGCGTATATGATCGTCCCGACGCTGGGGGCGTTTTTCTTCATCATCACAAGGGGTTGGGGGACCACTTTGTTATCTGTCAATACTATTCACGAGCTTGGCCGCGCAGCGACTTCTACAGGCCAGGAGCCCAGCGCTACCGATTCACCCGCCGCACTGGTGGAGGTTCCCTCCCAGCCGGCCCGCCGGAACTGGGACATGAAATACCAGGTCGCCATCATCGTGACGGATATCGCCGTTGTTCTGGCCACTTTATTGCTCGCCCAAACCCTCAGGTTCGGACTGGACAGCGTAGATGTCCAGGATGACCCGCAGCATATGCTGTATTCCGCGGTCCTCGCGACCTTCTGGCTGTGGGCCCTCTGGCTGAATAAGAGCCGGGACCGCAGGATTATCGGGATCGGTGTCACCGAATACTCCCGTATTGTTTCCGCCTCCGCCGTGGTGTTCGGCGCGCTGGCGGTGGTCAGCTACCTGGGCAAGCTGGAATTCGCCCGTGGCTACCTGATTCTGGCCTTTCCGGTGGGCGTTGCCGGACTGCTGATCGGACGCTTCGCCTGGCGCCAGCACCTGGCTGCCCTGCGACGCCAGGGCCGCTGCCTCATGGGTGCCGTTGTGATCGGGCCGTACGCGGACGTGGCGCGGGTGGTTTCCCAGCTGCGAACCCATACCAAGGCCGGTTACCGGGCCATAGGCGTGGCCCTCACGGACCATGCCACAGCTGCCGGTGGGAAAGATCCCCTGGGAACCATACCCAGGGTGGATCTGCAGCGGGTGCCTGAACTCGTCCGGCGCTCCCGTACCCGGGCCGTGATAATCGCCGGCGAACTCCCCGGTGGCCGGGAGGAGATCAGGCGGCTGGGCTGGGAGCTGGAAAATTTTCGGGCTGAACTGATCCTGGTCTCCCGGCTCACCGATGTGGCTGGCCCGCGCCTGCACCTGCGTCCGGTCGAAGGCCTGCCGATGGTTCATGTGGACCTGCCCCAGTATTCTGGGGTAAATCACACCCTCAAGCGTGCGTTCGACGTCGTCGTGGCCGCGGCCGCGCTGCTGGTGTTCGCGGTGCCCATGGCTCTGGTGGCTCTGGCCGTGAAACTTGACAGCCCCGGCCCCGCGATCTTCCGGCAGGAGCGGGTGGGTGTTCAGGGCAGCCGGTTTGTGATGTATAAGTTCCGTTCCATGTTTGTCCAGGCCGAGACGGAGCTGGCGAAGCTGCAGCGGCTCAACGAAGGCAACGGTCTGCTGTTCAAGATGAAGGGGGACCCTCGGATAACCAGGGTGGGGGCTTTCACGCGCCGCTACTCGCTGGATGAACTGCCCCAGTTTTGGAACGTCCTCATCGGCGGGATGAGTCTGGTGGGTCCGCGGCCTCCGCTACCTGAGGAAGCGGACCAGTACGAGCACCAGGTGGCCCGCAGACTACTGATCAAACCCGGAATCACCGGGCTCTGGCAGGTCAGCGGACGCTCGGATCTGGACTGGGAGGAAAGTGTGAGGTTGGACCTGTATTACGTGGAGAATTGGTCTCTGGCCGGGGACATCCACATTCTGGCCCGGACGGTCAAGGCCGTGCTCAAGCGGGAAGGAGCCTACTGATGGGCAGGCATCTGTTGGTCTGCTCAGGCGGTGGCCACCTAAAGCAGCTCTTTACCCTCGCGGATCGGATCGGTCTCCCGGCCGATGACCAGTACTGGGTGACCTTCGAAACAGGCCTGAGCCGCCAGCTGCTGGCTGGCCGCAACGTCCTGTTTGCCCGCTACGCAGCGCCCCGTGACACCTTGAATATTCTGCGCAACGCGCAGCTGGCCCGTAAAGTCCTACGGCACAGCAGGTACGAAACTGCTATCAGCACAGGCTCCAGCATCGCGGTGAACTTCCTGCCCCTGGCCGCCCGGATGGGGGCAAGCGCCCACTACATTGAAAGTGCTGCACGCGCAGACGGGCCTTCCCTGACCGGACGGATCCTGGCCCTGGATCCGTTGGTGAACACCTACAGCCAGTATCCGGCCTGGTCCGGGGGGCGGTGGCAGTTCCGTGGCTCCATCTTCGACGCTTACGACGCCGGGCCGCCGGCCGACGTCGGGCCTGTCCGCCGGGTGGTCGTCACCGTGGGCACTACCGAGTCCTACGGGTTCCGCCGCCTCTTCGAGGCGCTGGTGCCGCTGCTGGATGGCTGCGAGGTGCTTTGGCAGACGGGAACCACGGACGTCACCGGCCTCGGCATCGAGGCCCGCCCACACGTGGATCACGATGAAATGCTCGCCGCGGTGGCGGCGGCCGACGTCGTCGTGGCCCACTCCGGGACCGGGGCGGCGCTGACCGCGATCGAACACGGCAAGTGCCCCGTCCTGGTGCCCCGCCTGGCGAGCCACGGCGAACACATCGACGACCATCAACTCCAGATCGCCGCCGAACTGGCCCGCCGCAATCTGGCGGTCATGTGCCGGCTGGAGGACCTGCGCCCGGAAGTACTCGCGGACGCCTCGGCCCGCAGGACCGTCCGGCTGGAAAGCGCCCCTCCATTTCAGCTGGAGGGCTTTGCCCCCAGCGAATATACAACCCACACTGACAATACGAAGGAGTGGGTCTCATGAGTCCCCTGTCCAGCATTGCTGTCGTCATCACTCACTACCACTCCCTCAAAGAGCTGGCCACCTGCCTTCAGTCCCTCAAGGCGCTTCCTGAGTCCTGGAAACTGGAGGTGATCGTGGCGGACTCGGAGGTCGAGCCACAGGTGGACGCCATGGTTCAGGCCGCCCTTCCCCAAGCCAGCTACCTGCCGCACCGCCACAATGTGGGGTACGCCCGGCTGGTCAACGGCGGGCTGGCCCTTTCCGCCGCCCCCTATGTGCTCGTGCTGAACGCGGACGTCCGGCTGGAACCGGGAATGCTCGAGGGCATGGCCACTCACCTGGAGAACAACCCGGAGGTGGGGCTGGTGGCACCTCGGCTGACCGAAAGCGACGGCCGGCACCAGCACTCCGCATTCGCTTTTTACCGTCCCTGGACCATCGCCAACCGGCGGACTCCCCTGGGCAGAACCCCGCTGGGGCGCTGGGATTTGGGCCGCTTCGAGATGCATCGCGAGGTAGACGAGGCTATCCGGCTGGGAATCCCGATGGAAGCCGACTGGGTGATGGGCGCATGCATGCTGGTCCGCCGCACTGCGATCGGCCAGGTGGGGCCACTGGCCGAGGAGTACTTCATGTACTTCGAGGATGTGGACTGGTGCCTGCGGTTCTGGCAGACCGGCTGGAAGGTGCATTACCTTCCGACCGTTTCCTGTATGCATGGCTGGGGCAGGGCCTCCAAAAAGGGAGGCCCTGCGGCGGTGTTCACCAACCGCCTGGCGCGCCAGCACATTGCCTCCGCCATGAAGTTCTTTCGCAAGCACGGGGCGTACACCAAGCGCCCGCTTGTTAGGCCGCCTGCCCGGGTCAGGCCCGGGGCGGCGGCTTGATGCTGGAGGAGGACACCCGCCCCGCGGGCGGTCGTCCTGCCACCGAGCCTCCTGGCGCCACGCCAGGACTGCGGTTCGCCTTCTCCACAGAGCGGAACGTAGAAGGCTGGAAGCGCCGTAACCTGGCCGGAGAAGTGGCCGGGTTCTGGCCTTACTCCCTGGACCGGCTGGCGGTGGCAGGCGCCCCAAGCGCAGCGACGACGGTTGCCAAGGTGCCTGCGTCGGGCCTGCTCAGGTTGGCGCTGGTCAGCCGTCAATACTCCAGAACACTGGGCAGCGGCCCGCGGCCCACGACGGACCTTGCGGCCGCATGGGACGAAAACACCCTGCTGCGGCTGGTTGCCGGTGCTCCGGCACAGAAGATGTTCAGCGGCGTCATCTGGGCCACAGACGAAGCACGCCGCAGGGGTCCCATGGACTTGCGGATGCTGCTGCTCCGCCGCGTCCTGGGACGTATGGACGGCCTCTGGGTCTTGTCTGCTGCCCAGTTGGACCCCCTTCGACGGTGGCTCGGCGGGGACTGGCTGGACCCCGATGCGCCGGTGCGGCAGCTGCTTTTCGGTGTGGACAAGGAGTTTTTCCATCCGCGGCCCTGGCCCCAGGGACGGCCGCAGATCCTCAGCGTCGGCGCGGACCGCGACAGGGACACCTCCACTCTGCTCGAAGCGCTGGAACGGGTCCGGGCCCGGAGGCCGGATGCACGGATCCTGGTCCAGGTCGCGGAAGGCCAGGCGCTGCCCGACGGCGTGGAACGGCTGCCGCGGCTGACCCATGACCGGCTCAGGGAGGTTTACGCGGCGTCGTCCGCGCTGGTGCTGGCCACACGAGAAAACCTCCACGTCTCCGGCATGACCGCCGCACTGGAGGCAATGGCCACTGGGCGCCCTGTGGTGGCCACCGCTACCGCAGGCATGACCGATTACGTGCGGCCCAACCACTCGGGGTTTCTGGTGCCGGTCCGGCAGGCCGAGCAACTGGCCGAACGGACCCTCCAACTGCTGGATGACCAGGTACTCGCCCGGCAGATGGGGGAGCATGGCCGGGAGGCGGTGGAGACGGTACTGAATACCGAGCGGATGACGCAGGACCTGTCCGCCCTGATCGAGAGGTTCGCGGCATGAAACTGTACAACAGGCTCCGCTCTGCTTGGGCGGACCCGCGCAAGGACATCAGCGTCCTGATGCGAAGAGGCCAAGCCACTATGGGTGCCCACACTTACGGTAATCCGATCATCCACACTTTCACCCATGACAGCACCCGGCTGACTATCGGCTCCTACACCTCCATTGCCCGGGGCGTGACAATCGTGCTCGGCGGATATCATCCCATGGACCGGGTCACCACCTTTCCGCTGCGCATCAGGCTGGGCCTGGCAGACGCCGGAACAGACGGCTACCCGTGGTCGCCGGGAGACGTGTCCATCGGCTCGGACGTGTGGATCGGTACCAACGCCACGATCCTCAGCGGCGTGAATATCGGCCATGGTGCCGTGGTGGGCGCCGGCGCCGTCGTCAACCGCGATGTGGCACCGTATGCTGTGGTTGCCGGCAACCCGGCCCGCGAGGTCCGCTCCCGGCTGCCCGAGGAGCTGATCCAGCCGATGCTCGAGATCGCGTGGTGGAATTGGCCGGACGAAACCGTGCGAAACCGTGCCGCGCTGCTGTCCTCTGACGATATCGCCGGGTTCGTGGCGGCGTATTTGCCTGCCGGAGTCCGGCGGTGAACCGCCAGGCAGGGGCGGCGGCGCTGGACGCCGCCGTCATCGTCTGCAGCCGGAACCGGCCGCAAAAGCTGGCCCGGGCGCTGAAGTTCGTCCTGGCCAATTCACCCCAAGGGATTCAGGTCCTGGTGGTGGACTCGGCGTCGGACACCGACGAAACCCGGCGCGTATGCCTTGAAGCCGGCGTGGATTATGTCCGGACGGAGATACCGGGGCTGTCCATCGCCCGCAATGTGGGACTTACCAGTGTAACTGCCGAGATCGTGGTATTCACTGACGATGACTGCGAACCGTGGCCGCTATGGATTGAGAACGTGACGGCCCCGTTCTGCGATGACCAGGTGGCGGTGGTCACCGGCAGGGTGGCCGATCAGCTCCGCACCCCTTCCGCCGTCCGGTTTTCAGGCCGAACACTCGCCGGGCTGGACCTAGGGCACGGGGCGCTGATGGCGATGAGGCGCACAGCTGTGCTGGCGACCGGTGGATTCGACCCGGTCCTAGGCGCGGGACGGCGTCTGGCCGGGGCGGAGGACCTGGACATGTTCTGCCGGCTCCTGCGGGCCGGCTGGGACGCGGTCCACCAGACGGATGCCGTAGTAGCGCACACAAATGTCCGCCGCGATGCCGCTCACCGCGGGCTCCTATACGGCTACGGTCTGGGTCTGGGCGCACTGGCAGCCAAATACTTCCGCCTGGAGCGGCGCCTGGGACTGACGCTGGGCGCCGTCGTACTGACCAGAACCGTCCGCCGAGCCCTGCGGTCGACCCTCCGCCACTCGGAGCACACTGCATCCGACTGGGCACAGGTGGGCGGTGTGCTGTACGGCGCGCTGATAGCCGCGCGCTATCCGGTGGTCGGAGAGACTTTTGTGGACGTCAACCCACCCAGGAAAGCAGAGGTGCTGGGATGAGGGCGAAAGCCGCAGCCCCCCACACGTCAGGAACCGAGGCGGATTTGCGTCCGCTCCGGATCTGCTTCGTAACGGACGAAATCCCCGGGATTTCTCCTTACACCGGGGGGATCGGCGTGCAGTTTCTGGAGACAGCAAAGGCGCTCGCCAGCGCCGGGGATCAAGTGACCATTGTGGTGCACCGCTCCGCACGGGACCTGCGCCTCCGAGAGGAACAGCGAATAATCGACGGCGTAACCGTCCGGATCCGCTCGGTGGCCCCGTATCGTCTGCTGGGCATTCCCAAGGTGGTGGCTGCGCCGCTCAGCTACGCCCTGGCCTTGGGGCGTTCCCGCAATTTCGATGTTGTGTTCGCCCCTGAATGGGGCGGCTGGGCCACTCTATTGGCGCGGCTCCGGCACCCCTCCGTGCTGATGGTAACCTGCCTGGCCACCTCCTTTGAGCAGGTGGAGCAGATTAACTCTGTCGGGAAGCCGGTCCAGAGGGTCCACCGGCTGCAGAAGGTGCTGGAACGCCACCAGGCCGAGCATTCGGACCTGCTGATCGGTGTGAGCGCTGCGATCGTGGACTGGACCCGGCGGCTGTGGAACGTGGACCACGTTCCCACATCCGTGGTGCACAACGGACTGGATACTGCGTGGATCCGTGCGGCCGCCCGTACCCGCCGCGACGCCGGCGTGGCACGGCCCTTTGCTGTCTATTTCGCTGGCCGGATCTCGCACTGGAAGGGCGCGGACACCCTGATGGAAGCAATGCGCGGCGTTTGGGCCCGATACCCCGAGGTAGTACTCACCCTGGCAGGGCGGCTGGAACACAGTGAGGGACCGCTCAGCAGGGAAGGGCTACAGGCGGAGGCGGCCGCGGAAGGGGGACGGCTGCGGCTTCTGGGCCAGCTGGGCCGGGACGAGCTGCTCAGGGAACTGGCAGCCAGCGATGTTGCTGTTTTCCCCAGCCGGTTCGAAGCTTTTGGCATCGCCGCGCTGGAGGCGAAGATTGCTGGCAAACCCGTAATTGTCACATCCGGAAGCGGGTTTACTGACTTCTGCACGGACGGGGAGGATTCCCTGGTGGTCGAGCCGGGCAATGCGGTGGAGCTGGAACAGGCTATCCTGCGGCTGTACCAGGATGCGGAGTTGCGCCGGCGGCTTGGCGAAGAGGCGGCGATCCGCAGCGAGGAGCTGGATATTCGGCTGGCGGCCAAGCGGCTGCGCAGTGAATTCGTGGCCGCACTGGATCAGCGTCCGACGACCACCTGGACGACGTCTCGGCTGAGGGCCTAGGAAGGGTCCTCCAGCGGTTGCTTATCGGAGGGATGAAGCGCCAGCGGTGTCAGGTGCCAATGGGTTTCCGAAGAGATCAGCGGCAGCGGGATCGCTGCCGGGCACAGGGGTGACACGGACCGCGGACAGGTCCTTTACCCGCAAGTCGGCCGTTGCACGATTGATGAATTCGGCTGATCCGTGCCGGTTGCCGGCTTTGTCAAGGTTGGTCGGAGTGGCGCACAACCCCTTATTCCAAGCCACCACGACGCTGTTGGTCATCGGTGTATCACAGAGGGACAGATATTCCACGTAATTGCGGTCAAACACACTGTCCGGAAGGGTCCCAGCACGAACAGCGCCATCCACGAAAGTGTTGTTCCGGACAGTGATGCCCGTGTTCTCGTCCGTGGTGCGCATGTCCAAGGCCACGCCGCCGCGGCAGGCGCCGTTGAGTTCGGGGCATCCCTGGACAAAGTTCGACTCGATCAGCACATTGTGGGTGCCGTCTCCTTTACCCGGAGAAAAAATCAGGCTGGCGTTATAGCAGTTGGACAAGATGTTTCCGCGGACGGTGATGTCCTTGCTGTCGAACATCTGGATGCAGTCTGCGTGGAAACCAGCCGCGTCCTCCTGGGCGTAGTTGCGGATGCGGTTGCCCTCGATCAGCACGCCTTCCGCTTGCCCCACCTGGATGCCATCGGTTGAGACGCCGTTCTCCAGGAGGGAATCCCGAACTACGACGTTCTTCGCCCGAACAAACACACCGGCTCCGTCCACATGAATGCCGTTCAGTTCCGTGTTGGGGGCAAACCCGCGGATCATTAAGGTGCCGGTGAAGCGTATCCCGTTCCAGGCAGTATTGGGGGAACGCAAGTCCAGGCTGCCAATCACGGGGGAGGAACCCTTTGCAGGCATGATGGACACATGTCCGTCCATCCGATCGAGGGCCTCGATGGCTGAGATCACCAGTTTGCCGTAGTCCCCATCCAGCAGGGCTACGGTGCCGCCCGCCTTCGCCCGGGACAGCGCATCGGTCAGCATGCACGGCGAATCTCGTGCGCAGGCGTCGCCGCTGCCGGCCGGACTGACATAGAGCGCATCCGCCGCCGAGGCAAGTATCTGCGGGGGTTGGATGGGCGGTCCGTCGCTCGGCCATGCGGTAGCCGCTGTTTCAGGTGCCGCCGGTTCCTTCGGGGCACCGGAGCAGCCGGACAATCCCAGAGCCACGGCCGATAGCGCAGCGAGTATTTTCAGCATCCGAAGTCACCCTTCAGAGCGGGCGGAAGTTCGCAGTGGTTGAGGGCGTTAGCAAGAGCGTTCCAGCTGGCCTCCGCGATGGCGCGCTGCCCCTCGCGGGAAGGATGGAAATAGTCGACGCTGGAAATGTGCGCCGGCGTAAAATTGACGGCGGCTACGGCGCCGCCGTCGAAAATACACCTCGTCGCGGCGGCGCACTGCTCGGCCAAAGCCACGTTGTACTCGTTCACGCGGACGTCAACGGCAGTTCGACGGCTGACATCCTGGGTTGCCGATGAGGGCGGGTTGGCCAGCAAGCTCCGGCACATTTTGTTCCGGTCCCACAGTTGCCTGGCTGCCTCATTTTCCGAGTTGGCGTTGAGTAGCTCGTTCAGGCGAGGGATGGAGGCGATGAACACCACGGGCGGGTTCGGGGCAGCCTCCAGGGTGGCCAACGCCTCTCCTACCGCAGCGGCGAAATCTGCTGTCGGCGTCATCCTCTCCAGGCTCCGGGCACAGGCGTCGTTGGCCCCCACCAGGATGGTCACTAAGCTGGCGCCGTCGGCAACGGCGGCGGCCGCTTGGTCCGGCAGGTCCTGTGCACGAGCGCCATCCGCGGCCAGATTAATCGGCTGTGATCGGTGACCGGTCGCTTCGCTCAGGCGGGCTACGAAGCTGTCCACGTGGGCATCGTTCCCGGTGCTCCAGGAGGCCTTGCCGCATTTACCCGCCTCGCCGCAGGCGTTGACGCCTAAGGTGATGGAATCGCCAAGGGCGGCAACTGATGGAATCTGCCGGTTCTGCAGCGCCGACGGCATGCCGGATTGGGAAGGCTCCTGCCCGGGGCGGGGTTCGTTGCAGGCGGCGACCAGCATTGCGGCGATGCACGCCGCAGTCGTCAGGAGAACGCGTCCGGAGATGCGCCTCACGATCTGCGGGCCCGCTGAACGTAGGCAAGGATTTCTGCTGCGTCCCGTCGGACCGGGGGCAGCAGCAGCCATGCCAGCAGCAGTGGCACCAGCCCGGCCAAGCCGCCCAGCAGAACCTCGGCCACGGCCGGCAGCTCCGTGGTCAGCGTGACGGTCCAGGAGCTGAGGAAGATCAGCGGGGCCAGCAGCAGGGGCTTGATGATGGGTAAGGCCACGTCCCTCCAGCCCACAAAGGTCCCTCGGATAGCGAAATAGAAACTGGGCACCAGCAGAGCCACGGAGGTCAGGCTGTACACCAGTGCGAGCCCCTGCACCCCGCCCAGCCACATGCCCACAAAATAGGATCCGATGAGCAGTGGCTGCGCGGCCAGCGAATACAGAAGCTGCTGGTGTGCGCGGTTCAGGGAAATGAACAGCCAGCCCACTGCGGAGGAGAGCGGCTGTGCCAGGCCCGCGATGGCCAGCATCTGGAAGATGGCGGCGCTGGCGGACCAGTTGGGCCCCAGCAGCAGCTCCACCAGCGGGAACGCAACTCCGGCAAGTACGGCGAAGACTGGCAGGCTAACGTAGGCGATTACCAATAGCGAGGCACTGATGTACCGGCGGAAGCGTTCAGGCTGGTCCTGCAGTTGGCTCAGCACCGGCAGCGCCACTCGACTGAGCGGGCCGTTGATCTGGGATAGCGGCGTAATGAGCAGGGCGTACGCTCTGCTGTAATAACCCAGGACAGCGGGACCCAGAAAGGAGCCGACCACCACGTTATCCACGTTTCGGGCCGCATAGTTGAGTAGTTGCGAGCCGAAAATGCTGCCGCCGTTACTCAGGAACGGAAACACGCCGGGGCTGATCCGCGGCGGTCCGAAGTGCGGCTTGACTCGGGCAAGCAGCACGGTCAGGCGGTACAGGGCTCCGACGGCGTTCATGGCAACCAGAGACCAGACTCCCCAGCCCAGGGCGGCGCCACCGATGGCCGCGCCAACGGACAAGAGCATCGTGCTGACATCAATTTTGGCCAGCAGCGAAAAGCGCAACTCTCGCTGCAGCTTGGTCTGCAGCGGCGTGCAGATGCCGTTGATGAGGAGGCCGGGGGCCAGTACCAGGGTGATGAGGCTCAGCCGCGGCTCGCCGTAAAGTGCAGCGATGAGGGGGGCAGACGCCGCCACCAGCAGCATGAGGAGCGTGCCCAGTGCAGCGGACAGCCACAACAGCGAGGACCAAAGCCTGTCGCCGATTTCCTTGACCTGGATAATGGCTCCGCTGAGTCCGAAGTCCCTGACCAGTTCAGCCAGTCCGATGATCGCTGCCACCATGGCCAGCATGCCGAAGTCGTCCGGTGCGAGCATCCTGGCCAGCACCACCGTGGAGCCGAGCTGCAGCAGGGTCTTTGACCATTGACCTCCGAGGGTGACCAGCACACCGCGGATGGTTTTCTGCCCCAGGGATGGGGCTGGAGGGCTTTTCAGTGCCATTGCCGGCTCGTTTCGTCGCGTTCCCAGATGTTCATTCGGCCGCTGCGGATTTTCCTCACGGCGAGCATCCGCGGAATGAGGTAGGCCGTGCAGTACACGGCCAACGCCGGCCATAGCGCCGGCTTGGGCAGTACCCGGCGCAGCAGATTCAGCTGGGAGCCCGAGCCTGGGGCTGGCACCGCGGCTGCCTGAGGGTGCGCGCTTTCCGTTCCGTTGGCGCTGGCCTGCAGCTGAAGGTTGCCGGCCGCTGCCCGGGTGGCCCGCCGGAGCAGGGCACGCAGGGTCTTGGGCGAGTGGACTGTGAACGTGTGCTCCGGCAGGGTCAGCCGCTCGGACAGAGTGAACAGTTGCTGGACGTAGCGGTCGTCGGCGATCACATCCGGGAAGCGGCCGAAGCGTTGCCTGCCTTGCCGGGAGAGGGCGTAGATCCCGGAGCCGATATGACCCCTGGTCCGGTAATCCGTCAGTTCCCAGATCCGGTAGTGGGCGTGGACAAACCACGACGCACCCGTCAGATCGGTCCGCAGGGCCGGCGCCGCCGCCAGCGGGCCGGGAGCAAGAGCCGGAACGGCCGATGTCGTTTGGCCGTCGGCGGACGATGACCGGGTCCCGTCGTCATCCGACAGGACCCGCGCCAGTGCCCGCAGCGTCTCCGCAGAGACCATGACGTCCGCGTCCACGTAGAGCCGGGGAAAGACCGTTGCGGCGGCATCGCCGGCGTTGAGGGCTGCCACCTTGGACGGCTCGGGAAGCTCCAGGACGGTGATGCTCTGGCCAGCGTTCCGAGCGGCCTGTGCTGTGCCGTCGGAGCAGCCGTTCGCGGCCACGATGATCTCGAACTCTCCCGGCTCCGCTTCGGTCATGATGTTCCGCAGGAGCCGGGCAATGACGCCCTCCTCATTGTGGGCAGGAATAATTACGGCAGCCAGCGGCTGGCCGCTCATGCTTTCACTCCGCTGCGCAGCTCTTGCGAGTAAACCCGTGGAGCCATGCGGCTTGCGGACGGTCCCCCGACGTGTGTGATCAGGAAGGACCCCGCGGCCATCAGGATCAGAACAAACAGCAGGGTCTGCTCGAAGCTGAAGCCGTCAAAGAAGAAAAGTGTCACGGGATAGCCCAAGCAGACGCAAGCCACGGCGACCGCAAGGTCGGTGTGCCGCCCAGCGATCTCGGCTCGCCGGGAAAAGCGAACCATGCTCCAGGCTGGAAGCAGGAATATGGCAAGCGCCGCGGCCAGGCCGAAGACTCCGTGCATGAGAAGGATGCCAAGTAGTTGGTTATCCAGAATCAGGGCGTTGGCGTCGGGCCCTGTCACCACCCGGCTCCCCACGCCGGTACCGAACCACAGGCTGTGGCTGGCCTCTTGCAGGCTGGGACCGAGATCGGCCAGCCTGCCGGACCCCGTCCAGCCGGGGTTGGAGTACTGGGACTCCACCAGCTTCTCAGGATCCAGGAAGGAGTTCAGCATAGTCATGACGGCGCCCGGCGCAATAAAGGAGGCAGCCAACGCCATGGGAAGCCCGATCACCAGCAGCGACGGCAGCAGGACAGGTCGCAAAATGAGCGCCAGCAGAGTCATAACGCCCAGCGCCACCACACTTGTCCTCGAGACCGTGGAGATCATGCCAACCAGGATCAGCAACGATGCCAAAGTCCAGAAGATCCGCCGTCTGGTGGCCGCCTTGGGCCAAGGCGCATGGACGCATTGGTGGACGGTCAGCGGCAGGGCCATGGCCAGTACCACGCCCAGCGCGATGGGATGCTCGGCCGAGCCGAATGACCGGGCGCCGCCGCCGCGGAGCAGGTCCGCGATGGAACCGGTCGGCTGCAGCGGCAGGAAGGTGTTCAGGTGCACGAAGATATTGAACCGCGTGACGCGCTCAAGGCCGGCACAGAAGCCGACGACGGCGGCAGCCAGTGCGAGCGTAAAGATCAGCCAGGTGAGCATTTGATCTGTGCGCAGCAGCAGCCGAACCGTAAAGAAGGAGGCGAACGTTAGGACGTAGCCAGCCAGCCCGGTCACGACTCCCCGGCTCAGTCCTCCCTCCGCGAGCGGACCGATATTCACGGCCACTGACAGTACGAGCGTTGCCCCGAACAGCAGTATGGGGCCGGAAAAGACCATGGGTGGACACCGGAAGCCTGGTAGCGCCATCAAAGCGGTGAACAGCGCACCGAGGATGAGTAACAGGAGCACTGCATAAGGGGGCACAGCAGGCCCCACACCGGGAATGGCGTAGGCGCCGAGCGGGATCCACATCACGGCCAGCACGAACCCGATCAGGGCACCTTGCCAGTTGAAGACCGCCTTCCGGAACAGGTATAGCAGTGACACCCCCGCCAGACTCATCCCGGCGATCATTGGGGGAACGTACAGGGCGGCAACGAGGCAGACCGCGGTGAGGGCGGCCGTTGCTGCAGGAACCAAGGGCCGGACGGCCCGACTGCGGGGCGGGACGGCAGCGGTAGTCATCGGCGCGAGGCGGGCTCGAGGACCTCGTGCCGACCGGCGCTGGCTCCGTCGATTCCGTGTGGTTCCGGATCTCCTACTGACCTGCGGACGTTGGGGGTCCGGGTGCGGCGCTTATTGTCCAAGATGAAGATTAGTGCGATGAAAGCCAGGAACGTGCCCCCGCCGACTGCGATCAACGGAGCAGCTACACTGCTGACGTCATTCTCCGTCACAGCGGCGCCGCGGATATCCGCCAGCACCACCCGGGCGTCGGGTGCCAGCTTGGCCGACTCCTGCTGCTCAAGAACGTAGCTGTGGAAGGCCTCCGTAGTCGTCTGCGCCAGCTGGACCGCTCGTTCTGGAGTGGCGGCCGTGCCGTGGATTTCCACGATGGGCAGGTTGAGGCGCCCGGGGAACTCCTCGCTTCCGCTCGGCTGGGTGGTGCGCTGCACGGCGTTAATGGTTTCGTCGTTTGTGAGCGGCCCGGCCTGCTTCGTCACTTCATCGTGAAGGGTGGACCCGCTGATGATGTAAGCGAACATGACGGCAGCGGTGGACAGGTTCTGCTCCCGGGGTGCCGCCCCTCCTTCCAACGCCGGGTCGGCAGCCTGGGCCTGGTAAAGAGGGATCCCGGCCCCGGAAAGCATGACTTGGGTTGACGCGGTAAAGCTGCGTTCGGCCCTGGGCTTCAGGGAGCCTTCCTCAACACGGAACCCCGCCGCCAGGGCCACAAGGACTGCCACTATCACTCCGGTGACCGCCAGCCATTTGCTTTCCCATAAAACCCTGAAGATGCGGGACATATCCACGTGAAGCTCCTTAAAAACGCGATGATCGGCCGGATGATTGCAGTCGGAAAGGCCTGCTCCGATGTACCTAGTCCAAATACTTTCCGGAGTCCGGAGAAGCCGCAATGCCCTGGACGTGACATGTTTGTTAACTTTCAAGTTACATCGCTTCCCCGAACTCCGGAAAGCGTTAAGCTGACTTGTGGCAGTCGCAGGCGGAAAGCAGTGACTGCCAAAGCGCTTCTCAAACAAGGGCTCCTGCCCGAAATGCCGTTACCAGACAAACAACGCCCGAAAGCATTTGGCAGGTGCATTTATTTCGGTCGGCTTTGGGGGACTTATGCGCGTATTAGCAGAACCGATTTCAGGCCTGGACGAGCGGTTTGTTTCGTCCATCCTTGCGGAACGATCGTTTTACAATGCGACTGCGGTGCGCGTGGCAGGAGACGGCGGCCTCAGGCGCGCCGATGGAGCGCCCGACATGGACCGGATCGCGGCGGAGATCGAGGGATGGTCGCAGCGCCTCCCCCGGCTTCGCCACAGGCTGCAGCATGCTCCGGCCGGCCTCATGGCTCCTGCCTGGGTACCCGATGCCAGCTTCAGCACTACCGCGCACCTACGTTTGCATCCAGAGGTATTGGAAGAGTCTGATATTTCGGCGGAGATCCTCCACGGAGACGCCAACGGAGAGTCGGACATGGGGCGGTCACCTTGGAACGTGCTCGTCGTGGACCTGGCGGGAGGCGATCTGCTTCTGGTGATCAAGATGCACCACGTTTTGGGGGACGGACTATCGGGGGTCTCCACCCTGGACGTTCTCCTCACGGATGCCTCCGGGGACCGTCCGCCACTGCCACCCGCGCCGGAGGTCCGCGCCCCGGCCAATGCTCTTGAGCTCTTCATCGCCGCGTGGCGCAACTTCTGCAGCAGCCATCCGACATGGGCCGGCAGGCGCTCGGCCGCAGCCGCGAAGCCTCCGCTGGTGCGGCTGCGCAAAGTCATCGGTCGGAACCTCAGAGCCATCCGCTCCCGCAGTTCTGTCGGGCAGGAGCAAGCGTCTGCCCGGCAGTATGGAGTCACTTCAATAGAGCTAAAAACCGCCCAGCGGACGGCGCGTGCACTGGGTGGATCACTCACCGACCTCATGGCGGCGGCGGCAGCCTACGGCGTCGCCAGAGCTGTTCCCATTGGCGATTCGTCGGCGGTAACCATCGCGGTTCCGATTTCCGGACGGCGGAGCGGAGACAGCGGAATGAATAACCAGGTGCGGGTTGTGCCGGTCACGCTCGTACCTGACGGGGACCGTGCCGCAGCCGTGGCGAGCGTCCATGCGCAAAGCAATGCAGGTATTTCCGCCGGCCATTCAGTCCACCTGTCCCGGGATACCTGGGATGCGATGGCCACCTTTCTCCCGGCGGCCTTTCGTCCCCGCTACTTTGTGGGTCAGCCTGTGAGGAACATCTTGTTCTGGACCAGCCTGGACCCCTCTGAGCGGCTCGGTATTTTGGCCAGCAACTACCTTGACACGCTTAACATCACGGTGGTCGCGGCCGCGGACATTGACATGGGGGCCATTCTGGCAACACTGCAGGCGGTCCTTTCGGGCGCCGATCCCTTTCAACCGGCTGCCGCCGTCGCCTCGGAGGACCGCGGCGAGTGGGACGCAGTCCGGGAGAACGCAATATGAGCGCTACTCCCAGCCCGTTAGCGAATCCCTCCAATCCCGCCCTGGCTGAGCGCCCTGCCGTTGGCTCCATCGGGGTCATCGTGGTCAGTTACAACACAAGGGACAAGACATTGGCTTGCATCGAGTCGATCTTCGTCCATCAGTCCGACTACCGTGTCCGTGTCCTGGTAGTGGACAACGACTCTTGGGACGGCAGCGCTGAGGCCATCCGCAAAAGGTTCCCGGAAGTGGAGGTCATTGAAACAGGCAGCAACCTGGGCTTCGCGCGCGCCGTTAACCTCGGGGCTGACCGTAGCGGTGAGGATTATCTGCTGTTGCTGAACCCCGACGCCCTGCTTCTGCCCGGATCACTGACTGCCCTGGTCGGTTTCGCTGAAGCCAACCCGCAGTACGGGATTTACGGCGGACGGATCGTCGATGGGAACGGTGCCACCGACGGCAGTTCCTGTTGGGGTGCGCCGTCCCTCTGGGGTCTGGCCTGTTTTGCCTCAGGGGCCTCGACGGCGTTCGCCGGAAGCCGGGTCTTCGACCCGGAATCCCTGGGTAGCTGGCAGCGGGACACGGTGCGGGAGGTTCCGGTAGTCACCGGATGCCTGCTGCTGGTGCGGAGGGACGATTTCTTGACTATCGGGGGAATGGATCCGCGATATTTCCTGTATTCCGAAGACGCCGAATTCTGCCTGCGTGCGAAGGGCCTGGGGTACCGCAGCGTCATTGTTCCTGATGCCGTCATCCAGCATGAGGGCGGCGCCGCCTCCCGAGACAACGGCGGCTCCAAAATGTGCATGGTCATGGCCGGAAAAGCGACGATGCTTCGTGCAACCTGGCCGCCGGCCAAGGCCAGGGCCGGGGTGTCGCTGCTCCGGGCAGGAGCGGGGCTACGCGCATTCCTGGAGCGCCTGTCGAAACGGGAACGGCGGATGTGGAGCGAGGTCTGGCATCGCCGGGATGAATGGGAAGCGGGTTATCCGCGCGCACGGGAACTCCTGTTCGGCACGCCCGGCGGGCATATAAGGACATCCAGCACCACCGCTCAAACAGCGGGTATCCCGGCCAATACAGATGCCAGCACCCTGAAGGAGACCGCGTCGTGACGCCTATCGATCCCCACCAGCGCGACGCGCTGTTCACCTTTTCCATCGAAACCTATAACGACGCCGTCCAGCGAGGAATGATGCGCCCGCCCGACCGATTGCTTTCCACCCTGCTGGAGCATCCGGACATCCGCAGGGTACTGGTGGCGAACCCCCCGCGCAGTGCACCGGCAAGACTGCTGCGTGCCGTCATCGGACGCGCAGACGCACCCTTCCCCACCACGCCTGGGCATACCCTGCACACCCCACTCCGGCTCAGGCGGTCGGACCCCACCACGCTTCGGGGCCTGCGGAGAACCTATGCGCACTACGACGCAAGCCTCCGCCGGGCCGCCCAGGCAGCAGGGTTGGATCAGCCCGCGGCCATCACGACAAACCCGCTGGTGGCCGGGTTCTCCTCCTTGGCCTGGACGAAGGGCGTGACGTTCTACGCCCGCGACGACTGGTCCGTCTATACCCCGCGCCAGCAGTACTGGCCCGGCTACCGTGCTGCGTACCAAAACATCCGCGAGCGGGGGCATGCAGTGGTCGCTGTCTCCCAGCAGATCATCGACAGGATTGAGCCGACGGGCCCGCACGCCGTGGTTCCGAACGGCGTGGAGCCAACCGAATGGCAGGGCCCGCCCCCGGCCGAGCCGGACTGGCTGGCCGGCATTTCGCACCCGCGCGCCCTCTATGTCGGAACCCTGGACACGCGGCTGGACGTTGAGGGCCTGGTAATCCTGGCTGCGGCACGCCCGGACCTGCAGATCATCCTCCTCGGGCACCAGGACCGCAATTTGCCCGGCTACTTGGACCCGCTACGGGAAAGAGCTAACGTCCACATCCTGCCCGCTGTAGGCCGGCAGCCTTTGGTGGCTACCATCCGAAACGTGGACGTCTGCCTGCTTAGCCACCGCCGGACCGAACTCACTTCCGCCATGAGTCCCCTTAAGGTCTACGAATACTTGGCTGGCGGGTGTCCGGTCATCTCGGTCGATCTGCCCCCCGTCCGCTCCATCAGCGGCCGCATCATCCTGGTGGACACGGTGGCCGATTTCGCAGAAGTGGTGGATTCAGCCCTGGCACTGGGACAGGCCACCGAGACTGAACGACAGGCCTTCATTTCCGCCAACTCCTGGCGGTCGCGGCACGAAAGCATCATCCGGATCGCCCTGTCCGCCGGACAGTCGGTAGCGCACCTCGATCCGTCCTCTGCCAGTTTCGGTTACAGACGTGCCTTCGCCGGCGAGGGGCCATGACGTACGGTCGCCGTGCCTCCTCGACGACGGCTTCCGCCATCCTCGTCCCGGGCATCATTGCCTCGCTGCTGTCGGCAGTGTTCATCGCGGCAATTGGCATGAACGGCTCAACGGGCCTGTCCCAGTCGGGCCCATCCGGTCCGGCTACACTTGCGGCCGTTCAGCCGGCAGACCACGTGCCTCCCATCATTGACGAGTGGGCAGCGAGCGCAGCGCCGGTGGACGAAACGGATCTGACCCCTGACCCCGCCGCCGCGGCCCCCGTCCCAGGCTCCGCCGGGGACTATATCGTCACAGTGGAGGCAGGACAGGTTGACACGGTTCTCGCCGAGGAAAATATCTCGCCCATCCGGATCTACCGCTCCGTTGTTCAGGGCTTCAGCGCCCAGCTCACGGCCGAGCAACTGGTAGACATGGGCACTGATAACAGGATCGTCAGCGTCTCCGAGGCCCACCCTTTGACCGGCTTCGGCCAAACCGTGGCTCCAGTGGTGACTCGGCTCGATGCGGACAGGGAGCCCGCCTGGGCGGGCAGCGGTAAGGCCGACAGCGCCGAGCTTCCGACTGTCGCCGTCGTGGATTCCGGAGTGGAACTTCATCCTGATCTGAACGTGGTGGGCCAGGTCAACTGCAGTTCGGAAGACACCGCCACAGATCTCGGCGGTCACGGTACCGGCGTGGCCGGCGTCATTGCCGCCCGCGATGACGATAAAGGGATAGTCGGCATCGCCCCCGGCGCACCTGTCTTCTCAGTCAAGGTGATGAACAAATCAAATCAGGGGACGATCGACTCGCTGCTGTGTGGGCTGGACTGGATCTCCGCCAACGCGGGGAACTACAATATTCGGCTGGTCAACATTAGCCTGGGCGCCCGGGGGGCCGACGACGGCAACTGCGGGGCGGACAACGGAGACGCCGTCCATTTGGCGATCTGCTCGCTCACGGCCAAAGGGTTGAGCATTGTTGCCGCCGCGGGCCACATTTCTGCCGATTTGGCCGGTGTTATTCCGGCCGCCTATGACGAGGTATTGACCGCCACCAATATGGCGGATTGGGATGGCAAGCCCGGGGGATTGGGCACACCGCCCTGCAACAACCAAACCAGCTGGATAGATGACCGGCCGACCAGCGATACCAACTTCGCCGTCTCGGCCGCGGACATCGCCCACACCGTGGCGGCACCGGGGGCATGCCCGTACACCACCCTGCGAGGTGCTCGTTACGGCTATTTGCCGGGCGGAACCAGCATGTCGGCTGCGGCCACCAGCGGCGTGGTGTTGAACTGTATGCGCCCAGGAGGGTTGTGCGCGGGCAGGACCCCCGCACAAGTCCGGCAGGTGGTCATTGATCAGGCTCGCATTGCGACGCTGACCAGCAACCACGGCTACACAGGAGATCCGAGGACATCGACCGGCCGCTACTACGGATGGCTGGTGACCGCACAGCTGACGCAGACATCGCCGACACCGACGCCGACACCGACACCGACACCGACACCGACACCGACGCCGACACCGACACCAACAGCGACACCGACACCGACACCAACAGCGACACCGACGCCCGACGCCGTCGCACCCATCGTGACGCTCATCAGCCCCTCCAGCGGAGCACGGTTGTCCGGGAACGTGCAGCTGGTGGCCGCCGCATCCGACAACGTGGGGGTCGCCACTGTGACGTTCTGGGTACAGACGACCCGGATAGCCTCGGCAACCCTCCAGCCTGATGGTACCTGGCGAGCCACGGTCAATACCTCGTCGTACCCAAACGGCAGCTACGCCATTACGGCCAAGGCTACCGATGCCACTGGAAATCAAGGGAGCAGCTCTCCGGTAACGGTGCAGGTGGCAAACTGAACCGATGACCCGCTGAAGCATAGGGGAACGCCCGGACATCATGAACTGGTCCCCGGAAGTTGGACTGGCCAAATAAGAGCCTAAGCCGCGAGGGCCTGAGTACGGTATTGCACCGGGCTCAGGCCCTTAATTTGTCGAGATTCTTTCGCTGTAGTGCCAGAGTATGTACTGCTGCGATGCCGTTGCCAGTGCTTTGATGCCGAGGAACGGACCAAGGAAAGAGCTCTTCGTTGAGGTGGCTGAAGTACCTCTCCATCACGGCATTTTCGTAGCCGTTTCCCTTGCAGCACATCGCCTGGCCGGCGCCGGCGCGCCAGAGAATTTCGTCATGAGGCTGCTGGTCCTGGAGACCCTGGATGCTCTCGCATGTGTCAAGCAGCAGTTCAGTGTGGATCCGGGCTGGTCTCAGCCGCGATGAACCGTTCCATTAGTACCAGCTTGAGCTCGAAAGAGTGCGCCTCCCTCTCTGCTTGGTCACCATCCTCGCTGCTGCACTATCCGCGGCCCTTCTCAAACCAAGCTGCAGCCGCCTCGCGCTGATCCTCGGATAGCGAACTACATGCGTGCATAAGACTGCTCCCCGGGAATTCGGAACTGAATTTCTCAGTCCAATTTGCGGGTCATTTTCCTGCCCTCAAACGATTATTGCGTGTCCTGCAAAAGCCTGAAAAATGCCGGCCGCCCACTCCTACTGTCCTTCGCTGCGCAGTATTCCGTTGAAGCCGGGAATGCTGCTGGTGACGACCGCGGCCTATCCGATCCACGGTCCGAAACACGGGTTCCGGAGGGCCTGCGGCGGGACCGCTTCGCAGGCTTTCCGCAGGTTCGTCCCTAGATTGCCGAGGATTTAATCAGCTTAAACACAAGTGGCACAGTTTCCCGACTGCCGGGCTGGTGACGCTCCTAGTCTGAAATCTCATTCCCACCCCGTCCCCTTTTCAGGGACAAAATACGAGGGACAAATAATGAAATTTCTCATCCGCCAATGCGTCACCACCGGATCGCTCCTGATGGTTCTGCTGTCAGCCCTGGTAGCCTTTTCCCCCGCAGCCACAGCCGCGACGACGTCACTTTACGCGTCTCCCACCGGTTCCGGCACCGTTTGTACCCAGGCTGCTCCGTGCCAACTGACAGCCGCCCTCGGAAAGGCCGCATCCGGCGACAGGGTCCAGCTGGTCTCGGGAAACTATGCAAAAGTGACCCTGCCGGCCCAGGCCGGACTGGTTGCGGATTTTCTGGCCCGCACGCCGGAGAACATCGTCATTGAACCAGCTGCCGGCGCTGCCGTCAGCATTGCAGGCCTGGACACTTACGCTTCCGCCCACACCTGGCGGAACCTGACCTTTACCGACTCAGTGATGGTCCGCCAAGCTTCTGTGCGGGTGAAACTGGACATGATCCACGTCAACGGATCCGGAGCGTACATCCGCGGCCAGAAGGTGGAGGTCACCAACTCCCTCTTCGAAAACGGGGTTTCCACGGACGGGTTGCAGATCGGCCAGGCGAAGGGTGTCCTCGTGCAGGGCAACACCATCCGCAACTACACCCAGACCAGCTTCGACGGATTCCATTCGGACTGCATACAAATGTTTGATGCAAGTGACGTGGTGATTCGAGGCAACTTCCTGTCCAATTGCTACAACTCAGGGATCATCTTCTCCCCGGGCATGGGCTGGGGAACCCACGATGTCCTGGTCGAATCCAACTTCGTCCAAGGCTGCGTCGCCGCCTTCTGCACCGGCGGTGTCACCCTGGACATGGGCACCACGACGGAAAACACGAACTTCACGCTTCGGAACAACACCTTCATCGGCGACTCGGCCAAAGTGGGGACCCTGCCTGGCCTGGTCTTTGACCGGAATATCGTTGGCTACCTGTCCAACTGCGACTCCCCGATGACCAACACCATCGTGATGTCCTGGAACAAAGGCCTGTGTGCCCAGCCTGCCTCCGTGGGACACAACGGTACCCGCATCGGTCAGGTAAATTTCGTCAATGGCCCCGCTGGTGACTTCCATCTTACCGACGGACTTCAGGCACGCATTGACGGGGCAGGGTCCCTTATCCCGGCGCCGAACGACTACGACGGCAGCGTTACGGCACTGCTGACCGCCGGAGCGGACAGCGCACCCGTCGCCATAGTGGTCCCCCCGGCGGATACTGTGAGCCCAGTCGTCAACGTGACGTCCCCGGCTTCCGGTGCTACGGTCTCGGGCCTTGTTACCCTGAAGGCGCAGGCGTCGGACAACGTAGGAGTCACGGCGGTTAGTTTCTGGGCGGACACCCTCCGGCTGGCAGATGCAACCAGGCAGGCTGACGGTACCTGGGCCGCCACGCTTGACTCCAGGAAGTACGCGAACATGCAGGTATCGGTGCGTGCGAAGGCTGTTGATGCAGCCGGCAACATCGCGACCAGTGCAGGAACGACCTTCCGGATCGCGAACTGACGCGTCGGCCCGCAGTCCTCGCCGCAGTCTGAATAAGCGACGGCGGCGGGCAGCGCCAAGCGATTGTCCTTGGTCAGCGTCCAGCCAGCTCCCCGATGCGGAGCTGGCTGGACGCTGTTTGGTTGGCGGTTGACGGGAGTAGCAGTCGGCTGGCTCAGGGGCGCTGGGCCTCAAGCACCCTCAAGCAACATAATGTCCGCTGCCGTGTAGGTGGCCGCCGCCTGAGTGTCGTTGCGTCCACCCACAAAGTTACTCCGGGCCAGACCCACGTCCTGGGTGTCGGGAATCAACGGGAAGTGCTGCGGACGGGCCGTGACCTGACGGACCTTTAGTCCCGCCCGGAGAGCTGTTGCGTGCAGCCAGATGTCATCGGCTGCCGGGCAGGCGTCGCGGAAGGCAGTACCGGCCGCAGCCAGCTGCCTGATCATCAACGGAGGATAAAGCACGCCCGAAACCCCAGTGGCGAAGTTCCGCACGCTCGGCTCCTTGCTCAGGCATGGATCCCAGTTGTCATACGGCGACAGGGCACCATCCTCGGTCCGCACAACCCACGCACGGTAGCAGATCACGTCTTCCGGGTGCCGGTGGTGCGCTTCCATCAATCCGGCCAGCCAGGTGACTGGATAAACGATGTCATCGTCGGCCGTTACAAGCGACAGCACGCCGTCGTCCTCCCCGGTGACATAGGGGTAGTACTTGGTGTGCGGACCCAGATTGTCCGTCAGATAGATCTCGAGGCCGCGGCTGGCCAGCCGCCGCAGCTCCTCGGGAGGAGCCGCGAATACCGTGGGATCGTCCAGCCACAGAATCAGACGGGCAGGACGCACGGCACCGGCCGCTATTGATTCGATGGTCATGAATACAGATTCCAGCCGTTTCCCGTAGGTGGTCAGGCTGACGCAGACCGCCGCATCCCCGGTAACTGGTTCGGTGCAGGTCAGGTTCTGGCGGGCCAGAACCCAGACCCGCCAGGCACTGGAAAGGCGCAGTCGCTGGCGGCGCCACCCCACGCGGGCCGCCTGGACGGTACTGCGGACGGGCAACGGGATGACAGTTCGGAGATTCATGGTACGCATCACCCGCCGTTCTCAGGGCCTCCCGAGCGCCCGGTAACGCCAGCCCGCGGCGCGCCAGGTCAACGGATCCAGGCAGTTGCGGCCATCCACGATGGTTTTCGCACCGACTATTTGGCCGAGCCAGTGTGGGTCCAGTTGCCGGTACTCTTTCCACTCGGTCAGGATCATCACGGCATCGGCGGCTTCCGTCGCCTCCTCCACAGTCTTCACGAGGGTCAGCTCGGGGAACCGGAGCCGGGCATTATCCACAGCCTGCGGATCGGTCCCCAAAACTGCCGCACCCTGCAGCTGCAGCTGGGCCGCCACGTTCAGGGCAGGAGAATCCCGCACATCGTCAGAATCCGGCTTGAAGGCCAGCCCGAGGACGGCGATCTTACGGCCGATCAAGGAGCCGCCACACACTTCACGCGCCAGGTCCACCGTACGGTTCCGGCGGCGCATGTTGATGGCGTCCACCTCCCGCAAAAAGGAAAGCGCCTGGTCCACGCCCAGCTCACCGGCGCGCGCCATGAATGCACGGATGTCCTTTGGCAGACAGCCGCCGCCGAAGCCCAGACCGGCGTTGAGGAAGCGCCGGCCGATCCGGTTGTCCAGCCCGATCGCGTCGGCCAGCTGCGTGACATCAGCGCCGGTCGCCTCGCAGACCTCCGCCATAGCGTTGATGAATGAGATCTTGGTGGCCAGGAAGGCGTTGGCACTGACTTTGACGAGTTCGGCCGTTTCGTAATCGGTGATGATTCGGGGTGTTTCCCGGGCCAGCGCACCGGCATAGACCTCATCCAGGACAGCGGCCGGCCCCGGCGATCCAGCCGGGTCCTGCAGTCCGTAGACCAGCCGGTCCGGGGAGATGGTGTCCTGGACCGCGAATCCCTCCCGCAGGAATTCGGGGTTCCACACCAGACTGACTGTGCTGTTAGCGGCCGTCACCCTTTCCGCGAGGCGGCGGGCTGTGCCCACCGGAACCGTTGACTTTCCCACGACGATGTCTCCGTCGGACAGGTACGGCAGCAGTGACTCCACAGCAGCGTCGACAAAACGCAGGTCCGCCGCGTTTTCGCCCTTCTTCTGCGGAGTGCCGACTGCGATGAAGTGGATCCTTGCGCCGCGCGCATCAGCTGTCTCCGAAGAGAAACGCAGCCGTCCCGTTTCACCGGCTGATCTGAGTAGTTCTGGAAGGCCTGGCTCAAAAAACGGGGCATTGCCTTCCCTTAGGGATGCAATCTTGTTTTCATCGATGTCGATGCCTACGACATCATGTCCCAGCTCTGCCAGACAGGCTGAGTGGACGGCTCCAAGATAACCGCAACCGATAACTGAAATTTGCACTCGCGTTTCCCCCCGGTGGTGAAGTGCTCCATAGCGGCCTGACGGCCTGATGAGCAACATTAGCAGACCCTACGGCGCGGAGTTTTCCCGCAGGCCAAGGGGTCGTGAATTCCGTGTAAAACGTTTGTGCCCGCTCGACGCACCGGAGGGACCGGACTGGAAATGCCCTTGAGCCGGCGTGATTCAGCAAAGAATTGACCTGCTTGGCGGCACTGTCTTTCCGACGATCTGTCTGCGGCTCAAGGTAAGTTAATAGGGGGGGTCAGGCCTGGCCTGGCGGACATGACTTTTAGTGCCTCTGTGTGTCAACCTCCCTTTGGAAGTCATCGACTGCCTGTAATTGAGATGATGTCTGCATGAGCATTAGTGCCGCGCATGCAGACGCCTTCTTCGATGAAGTTCACCGTTTGGGCGAGGTTTGGGCAGTTCGGGACAAGAACGGATTTTCCGCCCCGGTCAACGCGGATGGGGTGCGGAGCATGCCGTTTTGGTCCTTGGCCACTCGCGCACGCAAAATTCAGTCGACAGTCTCCGCCTACGGGGGCTTCGAAGTCGTTTCGATTCCGCTTAATGAGTGGCGCTCCCGATGGCTCCCTGGGTTGGAACGGGACGGTCTGTTGGTCGGGCTCAATTGGTCCGGCGCGCGAGCCACCGGATACGACGTATTGCCCTCCGCTGCCCTGTCATCGTTGGCAGCCCGTGAGAGTCCCGGGACGCTCTCTCACTTCCTGTAGCGAGTCCCGGGACGCTCTCTCACTTCTTGCGGACATCCAGGACCTCCCAACAGGCCGCCAGCACCGCCGCCGGCTAGGAGACCTACCGGAGCCTTCAACCACACCCCGCCAGAAGCGAGAGAGCATCCGGGAAAACCCGGCATGAAGTGAGAGAGCATCCGGGAAAACCCGGCATGAAGTGAGAGAGCATCCGTTAGGTCGACGGCCCAAGTTATAACCTTCTATGACCTCCACTTCCCGTGGCCCGCCCGTGAGGGGAGCCACCATTCTCGACGTTGCTGCCGCCGTCGGCGTTCTCCGGCAAACGGTCACCCGGGCCGTGAACGACATGCCAGGCACCCGGCAGGCTGCATGCGAACGCGTCCAGAGCCGGGCACCTGAAGGTAGCGAGGCGTGTCGCGGCGGTCGGCCATCGAGCATGGGCAGGTGTCGTTACGCCTACGGACTCGACTGGTTTCGTGGGCGTCAGCGCCAGAATTCGGCGAGCTGCTCGGGGAGGGCTCTGCCTTGGTTGTAACCAGCTTGTGCCGCGGGCGGACGCAGCGACAGATCCATCGCATTGGCGCCGAACATATGCTCGGAGTCGCTATCCGGGAAGATCGTTTCGACTCTGCTGCCGCCTGCGCGTAGGTGGTCGACCTGTGTTGCGAGCTGCATGCCCCAGTCCGCCGGCGTCCGTGATCGGCCACCGAAGGGGGAAAGCACGAGCACCCGCCTGTACCCGGCTGCCAGATCAGCATTTTCGGCGTTGGATCGGTAGCCGCCGTCGATGTATCTGTTCCCGCCGATACTGTATGCGAAGCCACCGGCACAGCTTGCGGCCACGGCGTCCACCAAGTCGACTCCGCCGTGGCGGTCGAACACGACCGGCTCACCGGTATGGGCGTCGACCGCCGTGATGAGCATCCGCTGTTTCGGCCAGAGCCGACTGGGAAGCCGAGCGGCGACGGTCTCGCGCCACTGTGTTTGCCTGGAACTGTTCGCCGCCGCATCCGTTCCGAGCGCCCACGCACCCATTCTGCGGCGCATGTCCGCCGGATCCTCAGCGGCCGCTATGATTGCGCTCGTTGTCTCCATGTGATTCATCGCCGGTCTAGTCCGGACAGGGCCACCCCCGGATCCGGCCGGCCCAGTCCGTGGCTGGGACGCAACGGCGAGGATGTCGGCAAGCAGTTTGGCGGGGGTTGCGCTGGTGATCTGGGCCGCGGCAGTCGATCCCGCCGACGTCCCGATGATCAGATCGGCGGCGGTCACATCCAACCCCGCATCAAATAGGCCGGCGATAACGCCAATCAGCCAGGCATTGCCTGTTGATCCGCCACCACCGAGGACCAACGCTCGCTCACCCACGGCGGGGAACTGCTTTGTGGCGTCTGCCTGCGGTTGATCCTGGTCGGACCTCGGCCGGTCGGAGACCGCCGTCGTGGAGAGATGCAGAGTTGAAGAAGGTGTTGTGTTCATGGGAGTCGCCTTTCGCGAATTGCCTGTTTAGGGGCTCCCGGTGGCGACTAGCTCAGTCGCGCGATCGTGCACTGCAGGGGAGCACCCATTGCGGATACTGCGTTCATGGGTCTCACCTCCTGCCGACGGATCACGATCAGCAAGACGCTAGCACGCCGTGACGCGAGTCCGCAATCGCATTATGCGGATTGCCATGTCGCTATCGCTACCGCCTCCCACCGAACCGCAACGTCCCAACCCGGGCGCCAGCACCGCCGTCGGGGTAAAGCCTGCAGGAAGTGAGAGAGCGTTGGGGTAAAGCCTGCAGGAAGTGAGAGAGCGTTGGGGTAAAGCCTGCAGGAAGTGAGAGAGCGTGTGCCCTGGGCGCGCCGGTACAGTTGACACCTATGGACAGCCTCTTCAGCCACGCCGATGATTCCGTTCCGGACCCTGCCGAGCAGCAGGATAGCCTGGACCCCGTCATCTGCGCGGTGACCGTTCCGGGGTCGATTGCCCAGGCCTTCGCCGGCTTCACCGACCACACTCATTTGTGGTGGCCTTTGGAATCGCACGGCGTCTATGGTGCGGGTTCATATGTGGAGTTTGAAGAGAACATGATCCTCGAGACAGCAGATGACGGCAGGACCACCATCTGGGGCACTATCGATGACTGGCAGCCGCCACTGTCCTTCCACGCCACCTGGCACCCCGGAACCACCGCGCTGTGGTCCACGGAAATGCGGGTCGCGTTTAGGGCTGTTGAGGACGGAACCGAGGTCCGGCTGGTCCATGACGGCTGGGAGGGCGCTGAGGATCCACCCGCCGCGCGCGCAGCCTATGCAGCTGACTGGCCGGACGTGCTGAACCGCTTTGTGCGGTTCATGGGTGGCACGGTACCCGACGGGACACCAGGGCCGGCCTAGACAGGCGGAACAGCGGTGCTGGTCCTGATCACGAACTCGGTCGGGTACTCCCGGTCCACGGTGGCCGGAACGCCCGAGGAGAGCCGGGCACCCTGCTTAGCGCCGGCGTCGAGCCTTTCCAGCAGTAGCTGGGCTGCCAGCGCGCCCTGGCCTCGGGCGTCCTGGTCGATGGTGGTCAGTCCAAAGACTTCACCCAGTTCATGTCCGTCCATGCCGATGACCGAAAGGTCCTGAGGCACACGCAAACCAAAGTCGCGGGCGGCCAGAATGGTGCCGATTCCCATCTCGTCCGAGGCAGCGAAGACCGCGGTGGGGCGCTCGGCCGTACCAAGGAGCCGGCGGGCGCTGGCGTATGCGCCCTGGATGGTGAAATCCGCCGACACCTGCCATTCCGGCCGGACACTGAGCCCGGCGGCCTTCATGGCTGTTTCAAAACTGCGTTGGCGGATCCCGGGCAGCTTGAAGTCCCTGTTCAGTTCCGGATCGCCGGTCAGATGGGCGATCCGGGTATGCCCCAGGCTGATCAGGTGGTCGACAGCCATCCGGGCGAGGCGTGCATCATCAATCCTGATTGTGGACGCCCCGGCCAGGGCCCCGCCGATTCCCACAATGGGCCTGTGTATGGCCAGCAGCTGCTTGATTTCGGCTTCGCTGAGCACCAGCGCCACCGCGATCACCGCGTCCAGCCGTTTGCGTAGCAGGAAGTCATTCAGGACGCTGTGGCGGCGTTCCGGCTGGTCGCCCACGTTGTACAGTGTCAGGTCATAACCTGCGTCCAACAGCGTGGTGGATACACCCTCCAGAACGGAGGAGAAATACCAGCGGTGGACGAACGGAACCACCAGCCCCACATTGTGGTTCCGGCCTGAGGCCAGGCTGGCGGCATGGTAGGACGGCACAAAGCCAAGTTCTTCCGCCGCTGCCTGCGCGAGCTGCCGGCTCTTGGCCGAGACATTTGCTTTGCCGCTGAGGGCCCGGGACACTGTGGCAATAGACAGCCCGGCCCTGTCGGCTACCTCCTTGATGCCCGCAAGTCCCACTACTGCGCGCTGCTCCGATCGATCTCCAGCCATGCGGTTTCTCCGGAAGCCAGGAAATGACCTGCGTCAGGTTCCGCGCTGCGGACGAGGACCCGGCCTGCAGGCATCTTCAGAGGTTCGTGGTTCAGGTTCATAAGCACCAGCGTAGTGCCGTTTACATAGGCCAGAGACGAGCCCGTGCACCATTCTTCGGCCCACGCCAGGGAACCGCGGCCCAGGGCCAGTTGCCGGCGGAGGGCCAGCATGTTTCGGTAGAGGGAGAGGTGCGACGACGGCGACGCCGCCTGGGCGTCCCGCGCCAGTTCGGTGAAGCTCGCCGGCAGCGGAAGCCAGGGATCCTCGCCGGAACCGAAACCGTTGTGGCGCTCCGCGGCGCGCCAGGGCAGCGGCACTCTGCAGCCGTCGCGTCCCAGCCGAGTGCCGCCGGTACGCGCAAACGTCGGGTCCTGCCGGAGGCCCTCCGGGATGTCGATGCCATCCGGCAGGCCCAGCTCTTCACCCTGGTAAAGGTAGGCGGCGCCGGGCAGCCCGAGCATGAACATGGAGGCGGCTGCCGCGCGCCGGCGCCCGAGCGCTGTATCGGGCTGGGGATCGGCCGGCCCGATGCCGTCCCCGTCGCGCGGGCCGGAGCCGTTGTAGCCGAAGCGGGAGGCATGCCGGACGACGTCGTGATTGGAAAGCACCCATGTGCTCGGCGCCCCCACCGCATCAAGCGAAGTCAGGGAGTCAGTGATGACCGAGCGGAGCCGCCACACGTCCAGCCCCGCGTGCAGGTAGGGGAAGTTGAAGGCCTGGTGCATCTCATCGGGCCTGACCCAGTGTGCCAGGCGTGGCAGCGGATCCACGTTGGCTTCGGCACACAGGATGCGGTCCGGACCATACTCGTCAAGGATCAGGCGCCAGGCACGGAAGATGTCGTGCAGGGCCGGCTGGCCGAACATGGGCGCCTCGTGGCCGGGGAAGCCGTGCGAGCTGCTGCCGTCCGCCCTGCCGCCCCACTCGGGGAGCCCGGGGGCCTTGACCAGGGCGTGGGCCACGTCCACGCGGAACCCGGACACGCCGCGGTCCAGCCAGAACCGGAGCACCCGCTCAAATTCGGCGTGGACGGCGGGGTTGTCCCAGTTAAAGTCGGGCTGGGATGAATCAAAGAGGTGCAGGTACCACTGCTCGGGCTGGCCGTCCGGTCCGATGATCCGGGTCCAGGCCGGACCGCCGAAGTGGGACTGCCAGTTGTTGGGCGGCTCGTTGCCTTCAGGGCCTTTCCCGTTCCGGAAAATGAACAGATCCCGTTCTGGGCTGCCTGCCGGTGCCGCGAGGGCCGCCTGGAAGGCCACGTGCTGGGCCGAGCAGTGGTTGGGAACAACATCCACGATGACCCTCAGGCCCAGGCGGTTGGCCTCGGCCATCATGATGTCGAAGTCGCCCAGGGTACCGAAGATCGGGTCAACGTCGCAGTAGTCGCTGACGTCGTAGCCGGCGTCACGCTGGGGGGACCGGTAGAACGGGGACAGCCAGACGGCGTCAACATCCAGTTCCGCGAGCTGCGGCAGCTCCTCGGTGATGCCCGCGATGTCTCCGATCCCGTCACCGTTAAGGTCGCGGAAGGACCGGGGGTACACCTGGTAGATGACGGCCGAGCGCCACCAGCCAGGGGCCTTGTCGGCGTCATGGATGAGGGTCAGCGGACCCGTCAGCGGGGCTGTGGCGGAGATCACTGTATCAACGGACATGGGGTTGAGTTTAGGGCCCCTTGCCGAAAAAATGAAAACGCTTCCACCTATGTGACTACAAGGGTGCTTATTGTCAAATGAGTGGAGGAATCGGCTGTAATGGAAGCGCTTCCAACGAGTAGCCAGAAGCTGAACTTCAATCCCTTTCGTCCGTCCGCCAGCCCTAAACTGGGGGGACAGATGCGACGACGACCGGAGGCTGCGTGGGCAGCATAGTTGAAGACTTGAAAAGCAGGTTGGGGCCGGAAAAGGTGAGCACCGATGAGGCCACGCTCGCGTGGCACGCAGTGGACCAGGCACCCGTCCTGGACTACCAGCAGCCTGCTGCCGTCGTCTTCGCTGAATCGGCGGAGGATGTGCAGGCAGTGATCCGGAGCTGCAGCCACCACGCTGTCGCCGTGGTGGCTCGCGGGGCTGGAACAGGCGTTTCGGGCGGCGCCCACGCCACCAGGAACTCGGTGGTCCTGTCCCTGGAACGGATGAACCGGATCCTGGACCTGAACCCGGACGACGAGACCGCCGTCGTCGAACCCGGTGTTGTGAACGCAGTCCTGAACGAGGCAGCGGCAGTGCACGGCCTGATGTTTGCGCCGGACCCGGCCAGCTTCCGCATGTCCACGATCGGCGGCAACGTTGCCACCAACGCGGGCGGCCTGCGGTGCGCGAAGTACGGCGTCACCAGGGACTCAGTCCTCGCACTGGACGTGGTGCTGGCCGACGGTTCGCTCATCCACACAGGGCACCAGACGTTCAAGGGCGTGGCGGGCTATGACCTGACAGGGCTGTTCGTCGGCTCGGAAGGGACACTGGGGATTGTGGTGGGCGTGACCGTGCGCCTCAAGTACCTGCCCCGTGAAGTACACACCATTGCCGCGTTCTATCCGGATTTCAGGCGTGCGGCCTCCGGCGTCCTGGCGGTGGGCCGCGCCCGGGTTCAGCCGGCCATCATGGAACTGCTCGACGGCGGCACGCTTGCCCAGCTCGACAGCCTCCACGGCTCGGACCTGAGCTCCCGCGGCCGCTCACTGCTCCTGATCCAGACCGACGGATTTGGCGCTGGCGCGGAAGCCGACGTGGTCCGCGCGGTCCTCGCCGCCGGCGGCGCCGTCGTCACCACGGAAGCAAGTGCTGAGGCGGAGCAGTTGGTGGAGCTGAGGAGGAGCAGCCGGGGCGTTGAGGTGGATGACGAATACCGGGTGGGCGAAGACGTCGCAGTGCCCCGCTCGCGCCTCGTGGACTACGTTGCAGCGCTGGAGGTGATGGCGGCGGCCCACAGCGTGAACCTGAAAGTCGTGGCCCATGCCGGCGACGGCAACCTGCACCCCACCTTCTGGATTGATCGGCTGGACGACGCCGTCGACAAAGAGGCCATGAACCGGCTCAATCTTGCGCTGGATGCCTCCATTGCCACTGCCCTGGAGATGGGCGGCACCATCACGGGCGAACACGGCGTCGGGCAATACAAGCTTCGCTGGCTGGGCCTTGAACAGGCTGAACCGGTCAGGGAGCTGCAGCGCAGGATCAAGCAGCTCTTTGACCCTGCTGGCATCTTGAACCCAGGCAAAGCCATCTAGGAAGTCCGGTAGCCGCTTAGTCGTCGACGTCCGGGTACTCGTCGATGGATTCGTCGCCGCCGTACCTGGACTCTTCGGTTTCCACTTCCAGGATCTTGAGCATCTCTGTGTCAGGATTCAGCATGATGGCAGCCTCATCGCGGCGGTGGCGAAGGATGGACTCGATGTAGGACTGGACGGCCTCGGCAAGCGGGATGTGCCTTCCCTGCTTTTCGGACATGTACCAGCGGTGCTCCAGTACCTCGTGTACGGCTTCAGCCGGTTCGAGTTTGCCGGAGAGGTCCCGGGGAATGGAGCGGACGATGGGTTCGAAGATCTGGCTGACCCAAAGGTGCGCGCTGTATTCTTCGTCCATGTCCGGGTTGTTGTCAGCCCGGAACGAGTCCATGTCGTTGAGGAGGCGGCGGGCTTGGTTCTCCTGGGCATCGAGGCCGGTAAGACGCAGGAGGCGCCGCTGGTGGTGGCCCGCATCCACCACCTTGGGCTGGAGCTGGATGGTGGAGCCGTTTTGGGTCGTCTTGATCATGTATTCCTCGACGTCGAATCCCAGTTCGTTGAGGCGCCGGATGCGTGCGCCCACGCGCCAGCGCTCGCCGAGTTCGAACGATTCCTTCTCCGTCAGTTCCGCCCACAGGCGACGGTAGCTGTCCATGATGAGTTCACTGGTGGCCACGGGGTCCACCTTTTCCTCGATCAGGCCGCCGTCCAACAGGTCCATGAGTTCGCCGGCGATGTTCACCCGGGCGATCTCGAGATCATATTCGCGCTGCCCGGTGGAAAGATCCGGATACAGTTCCCCGGTTTCGGCGTCCACGAGGTAGGCCGCGAAGGCGCCAGCGTCGCGCCGGAACAGGGTGTTGGAGAGCGAGACGTCGCCCCAGTAGAAGCCGATGAGGTGGAGCCGGACCATCAGGAGGGCCTGGGCATCGATGAGGCGCGTCAGCGTGTCCTTGCGCAGCATTTGTGAGAACAGCGCGCGGTACGGCATGGAGAACTTCAGGTGCCGGGTGACCAGTACAGGGTTCAGGGGCCGGCCATCGAGGGTGGTGCGGCCGGCAATGACGGCGACGGGTTCCACGCAGGGAACGTCCAGCCGCGCCAGCTTGCGAAGCATGTGGTACTCATGGCGGGCCACGTGCTCGGACGTTTCCTTGATGGCGATGACGGAGCCGCCAAGGTGGGCAAAGCGGACGATGTGACGCGAGATGCCGCGGGGGAGGGCCGCCAGGTTCTCCGCCGGCCAGTCTTCAAGGGCGATGTGCCAAGGGAGGTCCAGTAACTCGGGATCGGCAGCGGCGGCAGTGATGTTCAGCGAGCTTGAGACCGCGGAGAGCTTATCGTCATTGGCACTGGCCGCCTCAGACCGCGGCAGCTTACCGATCTGCGCGTAGTCGGTGGGTTCGTCGTGCCACTGGGCGCTGTATTCCTCGGTCATGGGTCAATTCTTCCGTACATAGGGGCGGCCAGCCTAAACATGGCGCAGCCATGATTAACGCCGACGGCGGCCCGTCCAGTGAAGGAGGGCCGCCGTCGGTTGGTCAGGGCGCCGGTGGGGACTAGTCGCCCAGGCGCAGGCCGGTCTTGGTGTCGAACAGGTGCACGTGGCCCGACTGCGGACGTACGTAGATGACCTCACCCTTCATCGGGGGACGGCGACCGTCGACGCGTGCCACGATGTCGTGGTCCTTGCCATCGAGCGTGGTGTGGCCATAGACGTAGGCGTCGGCGCCGAGTTCTTCGACAACGTCCACCTCAACCTTCAGGCCCTCGCCGGCCGGGGCCGTCTCGAGGTCTTCCGGACGGGAGCCCAGGGTGACGGTGCTGCCGTGTGCCTCTTCGAGGACGTTGCGCGGTACGGGGTAGACCGTTCCGCCGAACTGGACGCCGCCGTCGACGACCGGGAGTTCCAGGAGGTTCATGGCGGGGGAGCCGATGAAGCCTGCGACGAACACGTTCTTCGGCTTGTCGTAGAGGTTGCGCGGGGTGTCAACCTGCATGAGCAGGCCGTCCTTGAGGACTGCAACGCGGTCGCCCATGGTCATGGCTTCGACCTGGTCGTGGGTCACGTAGACGGTGGTGACGCCCAGGCGGCGGGTCAGGGATGCGATCTGGGTGCGGGTCTGGACACGGAGCTTGGCGTCCAGGTTGGACAGCGGCTCATCCATGAGGAAGACCTGCGGGTTACGCACGATGGCGCGGCCCATGGCAACACGCTGGCGCTGACCACCGGAGAGCGCTTTCGGCTTGCGGTCCAGGTAAGGCTCGAGGTCGAGAAGCTTTGCGGCTTCACGGACGCGCTCTGCACGCTCTTCCTTGCTGACGCCGGCGATCTTCAGGGCGAAGCCCATGTTGTCAGCAACACTCATGTGAGGGTACAGCGCGTAGTTCTGGAAAACCATGGCGATGTCGCGGTCCTTAGGAGGAACGTCTGTGACGTCGCGGTCGCCAATGAGGATACGGCCGGCGTTGACATCCTCAAGGCCTGCGAGCATTCGCAGCGAGGTGGACTTACCGCAACCGGAGGGTCCCACGAGGACCAGGAATTCGCCATCGGCGATATCAATGTTGAGCTTGTCAACAGCGGGCTTCTCTGTGCCCGGGTACAGACGCGTAGCGTTATCAAAAGTAACTGTAGCCACAGTTATCAATCCCTTCACCGGCAGGTACGTGCCGGACGATCCGTTGTGAATGGTTCATGTAATTCAGTTGTCCGCGGCATTGCAGCCGCGTACTCCCCGGCCGAAGCCGAGGAGTATCGCGTGACGCCGCACGTTACTTGTGCGCCACATCACAGACTAGAGTATGTCAGACGAATGGCCTTTCGGCCTAAATGTTACAGACGTCACATGTGAGATTGGTCAAGCCGGCTAGCTGCCGGACCTCCCCGGCTCTTCTTCTGCCACCACGAGGCTGCGTTCCTGCAATAGCGTTTCCAGCAGTTCCGCCACGTGTACGGGGGCCCCCACGCGGAACTGCGCCTGGGTAAAGTCCAGTCCTACTTTGACGCCCACATCGCCGGGTTCCAGACGCGCCAGGGCGTCTTCATCTGTGGTGTCGTCACCCGCGAAAAGGATCGCCGTTGCCCCGGTGATTTGCCGCAGGAAGGTCACGCCTTCTCCCTTGGACGCGTTGACCACCGAGGTTTCCAGGACCCGCTTGCCGCTCTTCAGGAATACGCCCTTGCGGTCCTGCAGTACAGCGCGGGCGGCTGCCACAGCGTCTTCGGCCACGTCATCGGCTGCGAGCCGGGTGTGCAGGACCACCCCGGCAGGTTTTTCTTCCAGGAGCGTGCCTGGTGCCTGTTCCGCGATCTCTTCGAGAATGCCACGGACCTCGGCGAGCAGGGACTTCTGGTCTTCGTCCAGCGTCAGCTCTGTAGACCCGGGGCCCAGCCATGCTTCGGCGCCATGGCTGCCGATGAGCAGCGTGTCCACGGGAGGTGAAGCCACGGCGCGCAGGCTGGCCAGGGCCCGCCCGGAGATGAGCGCCGTCGTCGTCCGCGGTAAGGCGGCGAGCCCGGCAAGGGCGGTGGCGGAGCGCGGAAGTGGCCGGGCGTCGTCGGCACGGTCAACGATGGGGGAGATGGTGCCGTCGAAGTCCAATGCCACCAGGAGGTGTTCTGTCTGCGCTATACCGCGGAGTGCCTCCCGGAGTTCCGGGGAAAGAGTCAGCGGGCCTTTGGCGGCGCGGGCGTCAGGAGTCATCCCGGATGACCTTTTCGTTGAGTGCCTGCAGGAAGTCCGCGGACCAGTGGTCCACGTCGTGTTCGAGGATCTGCTTGCGCATGGCCCGCATTCGCCGCGCTGCGTCCCTGGGGGACATATTAACGGCACGCATGATGGTGTCCTTGAGGCCGTCAATGTCGTGCGGGTTCATCAGCAGCGCCTGCTTGAGCTGGTCCGCGGCGCCGGCGAACTCGCTCAGCACCAGGGCTCCGTCGTTGTCCTTGCGGGCTGTGACGTACTCCTTGGCCACGAGGTTCATGCCGTCCCGCAGCGCCGTCACCAGCATGACGTCGGCTGCCAGGTAAAGGGCCACCATTTCCTCCACCGGGTAGCTGTGGTGCAGGTAGCGGACAGCGGTGTTCTCAATGGTGTCGTAGGTGCCGTTGATATGGCCCACCGTTCCCTCCACCTCCTCACGCAGCAGCCGGTACTGTTCCACGCGCTCGCGGCTGGGGCTGGCCACCTGGATCAGGGTGGCATCGCCCACGGTGAGCTTGCCCTCGTTCAGGAGTTCCTCGTAGGCCTTCAGCCGGTGCCGGATGCCCTTCGTGTAGTCCAGCCGGTCCACGCCCAGCAGGATGGTCTTGGGGTTGCCGAGGTCCTGGCGGATCTGTCGGGCACGTTCGATGATCTCCGGCTTGTTGGCCAGCTCGCTGATCTGGCGCACGTCGATGGAGATGGGGAATGCCTGGGCGCGTGCGATGTGCGTGATCTCGCCGTCCTGGCCTTTTACGTGCACTTGCTGCTGCTTGACGCTGGCGCCCAGGAACCGCCGGGCCGAACGCATGAAGTTGCCAGCGTCACTGGGGCGCTGGAAGCCCACCAGATCGGCGCCCATGAGGCCGTCAATGATGGCCTGCCTCCAGGGCAGCTGGGCAAAGATCTCGGGCGGCGGGAACGGGATGTGGTTGAAGAACCCGATCCGCAGGTCCGGCCGCGCTTCGCGCAGCATCCGCGGCACCAGCTGCAGCTGGTAGTCCTGGATCCACACGGTGGCGCCTTCGTCTGCAGCGCGCACGACGGCGTCGGCGAACCTTCTGTTGACCCTGCGGTAGGCATCCCACCAAGTACGGTGAAACTCCGGCGGGGCGATGACGTCGTGGTACAGGGGCCACAGCGTAGCGTTGGAGAAGCCCTCGTAATACAGCTCAACATCCTCGGTGCTGAGCTGGACGGGGACCAGGTCCATCCCTCCGTGGCTGAAGGGCTCCACCGTCTCATCTGGAGCTCCGTGCCAGCCCACCCACGCGCCGTCGGTCTTGGTCATCATCGGGGCGAGGGCCGTCACCAGGCCACCGGGGGAGCGGCGCCAGCCGTCCCCTTCGTCGCCGCCCTCTCCCGTGGGGCATCGGTCCACAGGCAGCCTGTTGGACACGACCATGAAGTCGTATTTTGTCCCTATACTGGAGCCGTCTGCGGCAGGGCCGGCGTCTGGCGGAGCGGTGGGTTTTTCCTGGACGGGTGTTTGCATTGCGGCCCCCTGGGGTTGCTAGTGCCTCTTAGCCCACCATAACGGGACGGAATCTTCCGTGCTATTCGTTCGTTGGTCATTCCGGAGAAATACTTGACAGCGCAAGCTCCCGGTTTTCTCCCCTAAAATGATGGAGTTGCCACTGAGTGGTCCCCACATCGATCGACCCAAGGAACACATGACCCCCGCAAACGAACTACGTAAGTCCAAGGCTGAGCGAACTGCGGAGGCCCGCGAGAAAGCGCGCCTCATCCGCGAGGCCCAGCTGAAAAAGGACAAGCGCAACAAGCTGCTGATCGGCTGGGGCATCGTGGCGGCAGTGGTTGCCATCCTGGTAATCGTGGCACTGGTGGTGACCACTACCATGAAGCAGAACGCCCCCATCGCAGGCGAGGGTCCCACCCCGGCCAACGGCAACGCCCACGGCGGCGTCACATTGCTCGCCAACACGGACGTGGCAAAGACCGAGCCGGCAACAGTTAATGCTGCTGACCTGCCGGACGCACCAAAAACCGCTCCTGCCGAAGTGGTTGCGCCGGGTGCCGAGGCCGAGGCCGGAAAACCCGTCAAGGTGGTTCTCTACATCGACTTCATCTGCCCGGTCTGCAAGGACTTTGAGTCGAAGTACAACGAGCAGCTGACCTCCCTGCGCAACGACGGCAAGATCACCGTGGAGTACCGCCCGCTCGGCTTCCTGGACTCCCGGTCCTCCACGAACTACTCCTCCCGCGCGGCCAATGCGGCGGCGTGCGTTGCCAACGAGTCCCCGGACAAGTACGCCGCACTGGTGGACTCGCTCTTTGCGAAACAGCCTGCAGAAGGCAGCGCGGGCATCTCCGATAACGACCTGAAGAAGATGGCCACAGAAGTCGGCGCCCAGGACATCAGCAAATGCGTGGATGACAAGACCTACCGCCCATACGTCGCATTCACCACCAAGGAAGCCAACGCCATAGGGGTCACCGGCACGCCCACCGTCTTCGTTGACGGCAAGCAGTGGGGCAAGGGCGACAGCGCCCAGACCCCCTTCCCGGACTTCCTTCAGGCTGCGATCGCCGCAAAGGGCTAGTCAGCCGGCAAGGGCTGCTTGGACAGCTTGGCAAAGGCCCGGTACCGGATATATCTGGAACCGGGCCTTTGTTGTTCCGTGCGCCTTCCGTTGGTGCCGACGTTTTTACCAGCGGGCGGACTTGGGCTAACCTTATCTAGCGTCGTTTCGGCGCATGCCCTCCGGGGTGCGCCTCCTTAGCTCAGTTGGCCAGAGCACCGCTCTTGTAAAGCGGGGGTCGTCAGTTCGAATCTGACAGGGGGCTCCAAGGGGGCGTTGACCTGCGGTTTTGTTCCGGAGTTTGCGAGGCCCATGCGCGGATTCTGCGGAGGATTAGGAAGGTTTGCCAGTTCTAATCCGACCGCGGGCTTGGTAAACGGCCCTGGCCTGCAGTCTTACTCCAGAATGTCCCTTACGCTGCGTCGCCATCGGCGGAGGAAGTAAGGGCTAAATCTTCGGTTGGAATACGCTGGCGGGTCATATCGGGCGCTGACCTGCAGGGCTACTTCCGCTGGCGGCCAGGAAGAGGCCGGTTCCGCTCAGTACTCACCCTTTACTAACCCTAATCAGCGTCGGCGGCGTAGCTGAAGGCATCTTCATCTGCTGTCCATAGGCCTCACGACACCACCCCTACGGGTGGGGGCGCGAACCCAAAACAGTTCCGCGCGAACTTGGCACCTTAACCAAGTCGGATCCGCTGCCATTTTCGCGCCCCTAGTTTTGGTGCCGACTTTTCGACACCGATAACCAGCCTGAAAGGTCGCCGAAAGCAGCTCAGCAGCTGTGTATGGCTCCGTAACCCATCACCAGGCGCTCGCCGCGTCCCTTACCGGCACAGCCACCAACGAGCCAGTGAAGGGCAGACTCGCAGTAGAACGCAGTGAAGGCACCCACCCCCCAGACAGTGCCTGCACAGTTACGCGAAACTCTGATGTCCTCAAGTTTGCCGTAGACAAATGGATCAATCCAGCCAATCCCAGCCGGGCAGGGTGTACCCGCTACAAGGTGAGGTTCCGCATGCCATCTGTCAGATTGGAATCCAAGACCGTTCATCAGAAGGCTGCAGGAAACGCCTTCTGGACCCCATCTTGACGGTGTTCGAGTGGCAGCCTGACGTCCGGTTGGGGTGTGCGCTAACCGGACTTGGACGAACCCCTGGCCACCGCCAGGTCATCGGGACTCGACGAATCCGGCTACCCCGGCACCGCAGGCACTCCTGTCCACGAGCAATTTCCGAAGACGCAACGGAAATGTGCCCCTGCCATCCTGCCTTCCTCTCTTGGCGCCCCAGTTACCATGAGCTGCCTTTCAGGCGCTACTCCAGTTGGACGAGAGGAAGGCCGAATACGCTCACCATCGAGCCCGTCATGTCGATTTAACACGCGGGGTGCGCGCCTGTAACATTATTTTGGCTACTGTGGTTCAACGCCGTTTCCCACTAGGTAACACCAATTGAACAGGACAGTTCCGATGACCAGTGTCGCAACCCCTGAAGTACTCGCCGAGCAATCGGTGCCGGCCGAAGCCGGACAGATTTCCCTTGCGGACATCGCGAAGGCCCACGACGTGCGATTCCTGTTGGCCACGTTCGTGGACATGACAGGCAAGCCCTGCGCGAAGTTGGTTCCGGTCGAAGCCGCAGACGAGCTCGAGGCCGGCGCGATGGGTTTCGCCGGGTACGCCGCCGGGCTGATCGGGCAGAAGCCGCAGGATTCCGACCTCATCGCCGTCCCCGACCTCACATCATTCACGCCCGTGCCGTTCATCAAAGAAGGGCTGGCGATCGTCCACTGTGACCCCCACGTGGACGGAAATCCCTGGCCCTACGCACCCAGGGTGATCCTTAAGAACACTCTCGCCCGGCTGGGTGAGCATGGCATGCAGGCCAAGGTCGGGGCCGAAGTGGAGTACTTCCTGGTCAACAAGAACCCTGACGGCTCGCTGAGCACCGCGGACGCCCGTGATGACTCGCCACGCCCCTGCTACGACGCCCGCGGCGTCACCCGCATGTACGAACACCTCACCTCCATCTCGGAGGCGATGAACGGCCTGGGCTGGGGCAATTACGCCAACGACCACGAGGACGCCGCTGGCCAGTTCGAGCAGAACTTCAACTACGCCGACGCCCTCACCACCGCCGACCGGGTGGTCACCCTCCGCTACATCCTGAACATCCTCGCCGAACAGCGCGGCATGACCGCCACGTTTATGCCCAAGCCCTTCACCGACAGAACGGGCACCGGCCTCCACTTCCACCTGTCGCTGTGGTCCGGCGCAGAGGCACTGTTCCCGGGCGACGACGGCGAACGCGGCCTGGGGCTCTCAGGGCTCGCCTACTCATTCATAGGCGGCCTCCTGAACCATGCCCCGGCGCTGCAGGCGTTCCTCGCCCCCACCGTCAACTCGTACAAACGGTCGGGCGCGACCACCAGCTCCTCGGGCGCCACGTGGTCTCCGCGTAAAGCCTCGTTTGGCGGAAATGACCGCACCCACATGATCCGCGTCCCCGACGACAAACGGATCGAACTCCGTTCCGGGGACGGCTCCGCCAACCCGTACCTCGCCATTGCCACCGCCATTTCCGCAGGCTTGGACGGCGTGGAAAACTCCTCTGATCCAGGGCTGCCTTCCGGTCCCGGGGAGGCGAATCCGGACGCCCACCGGCTGCCCGCCACCCTGCTCCACGCCGTGGAAGCACTGCGCAAGGACCCCGTTATCCTCTCCAGCCTCAGCGGCGACGAGGCGATCGGAAAATACTACGCGGACGCCAAGGAAGAAGAGTTCCTGACTTGGCACAACCAGGTCAGCGACTGGGAAATCCGCACCTATCTCACCTCGATTTGATAACTCCCCCCAAGTAAAGGACACCAAATGTGCGGAATTGCTGCGCTGCAGCTGCGCAACCCCTCATTGCACGCCGAGCTGGGCAGCCTCCTGTCCTCCATGATGTGCCAGATTGTGGACCGCGGACCGGACTCCGCCGGCCTCGCCGTCTACAACACCCCGGGACTCGTCTCAAAAGGCACATCCACCCTCAGTCTTTTGGGCAAAGACCAGGGCACGCCGGTCGATGCCATCACGGCAGCGCTGGAAACCCTGCTGCCCGCCTCCGCTTCAACAGCCGTGAAGGTGGTCGGGGACACCACCCTGGTGAGCGCCGCCGTCGACACCGACCTGCTGGTTAAAGCGGTCAGCGAAACCCTCCCGGCCTCTACGATCATCGGCCGCGGCGAGCACGTGGCCGTTATGAAGAGCGTGGGCCACCCGATGGAGATCGCGGCCGAGCACGGGCTGGAGGCCATGGCCGGCAGCCAGGGCCTGTCCCACACCCGAATGGCCACCGAGTCCGCCGTCACCGCCGGAGGGTCCCACCCCTTCTCCGTCGCTGACGACCTGTGCCTGGTCCACAACGGTTCGTTCTCCAACCACGCCACCATCCGCCGGGAACTCAAGCGCGAAGGTGTGGTGTTCGACTCCGACAACGACACCGAAGTCGCGGCACGCTACATCGCCTCCCGCCTGCAGCAGGGCGATGACCTGGAAACGGCACTGACCAACCTGGGCAAGGTCTTCGACGGTTTCTACACCCTGGTGGTCACCACCGCCGACAGCATGGCCGTGGTCCGCGATCCGATCGCGTGCAAGCCCGCCATCATCGCCGAAACCGTCGATTACGTGGCCATGGCCTCGGAATACCGTGCCCTGGCGGCCCTGCCCGGCATCGAAAACGCCCGCATCTTTGAACCGGAACCCGGAAAGGTCTACACATGGTCACTCTGACAGCCGCCGACACCACGACAGCCAACACGAAAAGCGAAAGCGCCACTTCGGTTGATCTTGCTGACAGCCCGGTCCGGGACCTGAACCAGGCCCTCCACCACGCCGAAGACGGACAGTCATGGACTGTCGAGAACCCGGGCGGCAAGCACAGCCTTGCCGTCGGCATCAACGCGGACGTCACAGTGACCATCGAAGGCCACACCGGCTACTACGCAGCCGGGATGCACCAAAAAGGCGACGTGACCATCAACGGCAATGCCGGCGTCGGCCTCGCCGAAAACATCATGTCCGGCAGGGTCCATGTGAAGGGCGACGCGTCCCAGTCCGCAGCGGCCACCGGCCACGGCGGCCTCGTGGTCATCGACGGAAACGCAGGCGCCAGGTGCGGCATCTCGATGAAGGGCGTGGACATAGTGGTGGGCGGGAACATCGGCCACATGTCGGCCTTTATGGCCCAGGCCGGCCGGCTCGTGGTCTGCGGCGACGCCGGGGATGCCCTCGGCGACTCCATCTACGAAGCCCGGATCTACGTCAAGGGAACGGTCGCTTCGCTGGGCGCGGACTGCATCGAAAAGCCCATGAAGCTTGAACACCTCGACGAGCTCGGCGGGCTGCTGGCCGCCGCCGGACGCGCCGACAACCCCGCGGACTTCAAGCGCTACGGATCGGCGCGGAACCTCTACCACTTCAGCGTCCACAACTCGACGTCGTACTAAGGACACTCCCATGACCATCATCTCACTGCCCCAGGACTCGGCTCTCCCCGCCGCCCAGGACCGTCCCCAGGACATCGCTGAGCTGGGCCTGCGCGAATCGGCAACGTTTGACCGGGCCACCATCGCGGACATCCAGCGCGCCGCCGCCACCGGTGTCTACGACATCCGCGGCTGGGGCGCCAAGCGCAAGGTCCCGCACTTTGACGACCTGCTGTTCCTCGGCGCCTCCATGTCCCGCTACCCGCTGGAGGGCTACCGCGAAAAGTGCGATACCGACGTCGTCCTCGGCGACCGGCACGCGAGCAGGCCACTGCACCTGCAGACGCCGGTGACCATCGCCGGGATGAGCTTCGGCGCCCTGTCCGCCAACGCGAAAGAGGCGCTGGGCCGCGGCGCGTCAGAGGTGGGGACCTCCACCACCACGGGCGACGGCGGCATGACGCCTGAGGAGCGCGGCCAGTCCAAGCACCTCGTCTACCAGTACCTCCCGTCCCGGTATGGCATGAATCCGGATGACCTGCGCAAGGCCGATGCGATTGAGATTGTGCTCGGCCAGGGCGCCAAGCCCGGCGGCGGCGGCATGCTCCTGGGCCAGAAAATCACCGAACGCGTCGCCGGAATGCGCACGCTTCCGGTCGGGATCGACCAGCGGTCCGCCAGCCGGCACCCGGACTGGACGGGCCCGGACGACCTGGAAATCAAGATCGGGGAACTGCGTGAAATCACCGACTGGAAGACGCCCATCTACGTCAAGATCGGTGCCTCCCGCCCGTACTACGACACCGCCCTTGCGGTGAAGTCCGGCGCGGACGTGGTGGTGGTGGACGGGATGCAGGGCGGCACCGCCGCGACACAGCAGGTCTTCATCGAAAACGTCGGCATCCCAACGCTCGCCGCCATCCCGCAGGCCGTCCAGGCGCTGCAGGAACTCGGGGTCCACCGCAAGGTCCAGCTCATTGTCTCCGGCGGCATCCGCACCGGCGCCGACGTCGCCAAGGCCATGGCCCTGGGCGCGGACGCCGTCGCCATCGGCACCGCGGCCCTGATCGCCCTGGGCGACAACGACCCCCGCTACGCCGCCGAATACGCAGCCCTGGGTTCCGCAGCCGGGTTCTACGACGATTTCCAGGACGGCCGCGACCCGGCCGGCATCACCACCCAGGACCCGGAACTCTCCTCCCGGCTGGACCCGGTAGCCGCCGGCAAGCGCCTCGCCAACTACCTGCGCGTCCTCACCATGGAAGCCCAGACCATCGCCCGGGCCTGCGGAAAGTCGCACCTGCACAACCTCGAGCCGGAGGACCTCGTGGCACTGACCATCGAAGCCTCAGCCATGGCCCGCGTCCCGCTGGCCGGCACGTCCTGGATCCCCGGAGCCATGTAATGGCGGAATCCTCGGAATATGTTGTGGTTGGCGCCGGACTGGCCGGCGCCGCCACCGCTTGGCAGCTCGCCTCCCAGGGCCATGACGTCACGATCCTGGAGCGCACGGTCCCGGCAAGCCACGACGGCAGTTCGCACGGTTCGGCCCGGATCTTCCGGTACGCCTATCCGGACGGCTTCTATACCCGTGCCGTTCTCGAGTCGAAAGCGTTGTGGGATGAACTCGACCGGGCCAGCGGCCTGGAACTGATCACCCCTGCCGGCGCGGTGGATTACGGTCCCGAAAGGGACCCGGAGCACCTGGCCCGGGTCCTGGCAGGTGCCGGCATTGAGCACGAACTTCTCAGCGCGGCCCAGGCCCGATCACGCTGGCCCCAGATCCATTTCGATACTCCGGTGCTCTGGCACCCCGGCGCCGGCGTGATTGACGCCGAGAGCTCGGTCAAAGCCATGATCGACCTAGCAGTGCAGCATGGCGCCAGGTTGCTGACCGGCTGGAACGTTACGGGGGCGGAAAAGACGGGTGCGGGCTACCGTGTAGTTTCCGCGGCAGGGGAGCGCATCGACGCCGGGAACGTCATTGTCAGCGCTGGCGGCTGGCTGCCTTCGCTGCTGGGGGAGTTGTCGCTCCCGGCCGGGTTCCTTGCCGGACTCCCGGAGATCACGGTCCGGCAGGAGCAGGCCTACCACTTCCGGTACCGTGACGAAAAGCCGTGGCCCACGTTCATCCATAAGAGCTCGGCCATCCAGACCTACGGCCTGCCTGGAGGACGGGATGCCGGCTTCGCCGGGCAGAAAGTCGCCGAATACAACGGCGGAAAGTTCATCCCCTCAGCCGCCGCCCAAACCGGCCTTGTGGATCCGGAGAACCGGGGGCGGGTGGTGGATTATGTCCGAAAGTACCTTCCCGGCCTTGACCCGGAGCCATACGCCGAGGCCACGTGCCTGTTCACGAATACGCCCACCGAGGACTTCGTCATCGACCGGGCGGGCAACCTGACAGTGCTGTCCCCGTGCTCGGGGCACGGTGCGAAGTTCGCGCCGCTGATCGGGCAGTGGGCGGCCGGCCTGGCAATAGGCACCGGCGATGTCCCCGCCCGGTTCCGCCAGGCAACCGCCCGGATCAGCACCAGATGACCAGTCAGCATCCGCTGGCCCGTGCGCTCAACCAGACCTACAGAACGGACCGTCCCGTGACTTCCTCCGCGACTAAACCGGCAACCGGCACCGTCGCCGGTCTCCTGCGGGACATTTCCAGCGTCGGAACAGACACGCGCCGCGGCGGATACTCCCGCCCGGTCTTCTCGACCGCCGAAACCGACCTGCGAAGCTGGTTCATCGAGCAGGCCGGCGGGCGCGGGCTGGACGTCACCACCGACAACAACGGAATCATCTGGGCCTGGTGGGACACCGCCACCGGCACACGCAGGGACGCCGTCGTCACCGGCAGCCACCTCGATTCTGTTCCCGGCGGCGGCGAGTACGACGGCCCCCTGGGTGTAGCCTCCGCGCTGGTCGCCGTCGACATCCTGAAAAACCGCGGCATCCGCCCCCGGAGGCCGCTGGCAATCGCCGTCTTCCCGGAAGAGGAAGGCTCCCGCTTCGGCGTCGCCTGCCTGGGTTCGCGCCTGCTCACCGGCGCGCTGGACCCAAACAAAGCCCGCAACCTCAAAGACGCGGACGGCAACACCTATGCTGACGTGGCCGCGGCCAACGGGCAAGACCCCCGGTTCATCGGCGCCGACCACAAAACCCTCCAGCGGCTGGGCTTGTTCGTTGAACTCCACGTTGAACAGGGCAGGGGCTTGATCGATCTTCGCAGGCCGGTGGCCATCGGCTCCTCCATCCTGGGCCACGGCCGGTGGAAGCTCTCAGTACGCGGCCAGGGCAACCACGCCGGAACCACCCTGATGAAGGACCGGAAAGATCCGATGATTGCCGCAGCCAAGATCATGATCGGCATACGGGATACGGCCAGGAACTACAAGGATGCCCGCGCGACCGTGGGCCGGTTGCAGCCCGTACCCGGGGGAACCAACGTCATCGCCTCCCGGGTTGATATGTGGATCGACGTCAGGCACCCCCGGGACGAAGTCACCGCCGCCCTGGTGGAATCCATTCATCTCAATGCCCAGGTCATTGCTGCCGAGGAGCGCTGCACTGTCACGTTCGACGTTGAATCTGTGAGTCCCACAGTCCACTTCGACTCCGGGCTCCGAGACCAGCTCCAGGCCCTGATCCCGGGAGCACCCGTCCTGGACACAGGCGCAGGCCACGACGCCGGAGTGCTGGCAGTCCACATCCCCACGGCCATGCTGTTCGTTAGGAACCCCACCGGGATCTCGCATTCGCCGGAGGAACTGGTGGAGGACCACGATGCTGAGGCAGGGGCCAAGGCCTTGGCGGACGTTCTCGAGGGTCTGCTGGGTGAGTCTCGCATGACCGGATAGAGGCTGTGGCCCTGCCTATGATGGCTGGATGACCAATCAGACTGGCGGGGAGACGGACGTGTCAGTAGATGCAGCAGCAGACGCGGTGGCAGGGAAACTCGAACGCGTTATTGCGGGGCAGCTGCGCCGCTACCGGACGGCCCAGAGGCTCTCGGCGGCCGAACTTGCAGCACGGACGGGACTGTCCAAGGCGATGATCTCCAAAATTGAGTCGGCGAGCACCTCGTGTTCGCTGACCACGCTGCAGCGACTGGCTGACGGGCTGAAAATACCGGTCACGGCCCTGTTCCGTGGTGCGGACACCGACCGGGACGCGACCTTCACCAAGAACGGCCAGGGCAGCCTGACCGTGCGCAGCGGTACCCAGCACGGGCACGAATACCGTGTCCTCGGGACCCTTAAGGGCCGCACGGATGCCCTCGAGCCCACGCTGGTCACGCTGACAGACGCCTCCGACGTTTTCCCGCTGTTCCAGCATCCCGGAACCGAATTCATCTACATGCTCTCCGGCAAGATGATTTATGGCCACGGAGCCTACGAATACACCATGGAGGCGGGGGACTCACTGCTTCTCGACGGCGAAGGACCCCACGGCCCGCTGGAACTGCTGGACCTGCCCATCCGCTTCCTGGCTATATCGGCCAAATAAAGCCGTCGGAGTTCCTTCTTCGAGCATGCGCGCCCACACAATTCCCCAAAAACATCAAGACGCAGGTTCGCCTTGCCATCAAGGGCGCCGGGGCGCTGCTGTGCCACGATACTTTGGTGCCACGGCTCTGCCGTTACAACGCCGACGCCCTTGAGCTTGTTTATGCCTTGGGTTACCAGACCGCGGCTGATACCGATGGTGCCGCCGATGTCCTGGGTGTGCGGCGGGAGCTATCGTACGGAGGCGGCGGAGGGCCCGCAGGCGTGCGTCCGCTCCATAGACATGAGGGCGTCTGCCACATCTGTTAAGCCGGGGCAAGAGGAGTGCCGGGCCCCGGGCCGGAGCCGATTGGCTCCGGCCCGGACCCCGGCACCGATTGACATCAGCGTGCCGCAGTAGCCGTCTGCTCCTGGAAGGCCGGGATGACGTGCTTGATGAAGAGTTCGAGCGAGCGTTTCTTTTCCTCGTGGGTCAGGCTGTTGTCGGCCCAGAGGCTGAACTCGTCGACGCCGAGCGCCTCGTAGTGGCGAAGCCGCTGGATGACCTCTTCAGGTGTCCCGATCATCGCCGTCTGGTGGAGGGATTCTGGCGTGAACTCCGAGCGGTCGGCGAACTTCTCCTCGGGGCTGGGCTCGAGGAAACCGTTCTTGGGAGTGGTCTTGTTTCCGAACCAGGCATCAAAGGTGCGGTAGAACTTTTGGATGCCCTCGGCCGGACGCCGCCATCCCTCGGGCTCGTCTGCGGCGTGGACATGCGTGTGGCGGAGCACCATGAGGTCCGGGCGGGGGACGCCGGGGTTGTTCTCCACCGCGGTGTCGAACTTGCGCGCAAGGTCTTCGACCTCCTCGTCGCCCTTCATGAGCGGCGTGACCATCACGTTGCAGCCATTGGCGACGGCGAACTCGTGCGAGGAGATGTCCCGGGCGGCGATCCACATGGGTGGGGTCGGCTTCTGCAGTGGCTTGGGGACGCTGGTGGAGGTTGGGAATTGCCACACCTCGCCGTCGTGCGCGTAGTCGCCTTCCCAGAGCGCGCGCACGGCCGGGACGAGCTCGCGCAGGTGCTTGCCGCCATCAACTGCAGACATGCCGCCCATGAGGCGGTCGAACTCGAACTGGTAGGCGCCGCGGGCCAGTCCCACTTCCATGCGGCCGTTGCTGATGACATCCAGGAGCGCCGTTTCCCCGGCTACGCGGAGCGGGTTCCAGAAGGGGGCGATGATTGTTCCGGCACCCAACCGGATGCGCGATGTGCGTGCTGCCAGGTAGGCAAGCTGGGGCATGGGGCTGGGGGAGATGGTGTACTCCATCGAGTGGTGTTCACCAATCCAGACGGTGCTGAACCCGCCGGCTTCCGCGATGAGCGTGAGTTCCGTTAAGTTCTCGAAGCATTCTTGGTGCGAGACGGTCTCGTCCCAGCGCTCCATGTGGGCGAAGAGGGAAAAGCGCATTAGTGACTCCTTGATTCTGCGGCGGTGTCCGCCGACGCCTCGTTGATGGCTGTTGTTTCCTGGGCTGCTGCATTGCGTTCGGCGATGCTCTGGTCGCCGCGGGACCAGTGTTCGTGTTCAATTTCCCGGATGATGACAGTGGTGTTTTCCGGTGCCGCGCCCACGGAGGTTTCGGCTGCCCGGTGAAGCGCGCCGATGAGGGAGCGGAGCTGCTCGGGGGTCCGGCCCCGGGCAATCGAGACTTCGATAAGTGGCAAGGTGTTCAGCTCCTCATGATGAAGGGGTCGGCGATGGGGGATTCGTCGGTGTTGATCCAGATGCTTTTGAGTCTGGTGTATTCGCGGATGCTTTCGATGCCGTGTTCGACGCCGACTCCGCTGGTTTTGAAGCCTTCGCGCGGTGACTGGGGAGACATGGTGCGGTAAGTATTGACCCAGATGGTCCCGGCCTCGAGTCGGCTGGCCATGCGGTGCGCCCGGGAGAGGTTGGTGGTCCAGATCCCTGCGGCCAGTCCGTAGCTAGTGTCGTTGGCCAGGGCGAGGACTTCTTCCTCTGTTTCAAAGGGCATGATCGCAGCGACGGGGCCGAATATCTCCTCCCTGACCACCCGCATGGAGTTGTTGACGTCGGTGAGTACGGTGGGCTCGAAGAAGTAGCCGTTGAGGCCGGTATTTGGACGGCCGCCGCCGGTCAGAACGGTGGCACCTTCGGAGACGCCAAGGTCAACATAACTGGCCACCTTGTCCCGCTGGTCCTGGAAGGCCAGGGGCCCGAGTTCCGTTGCGTCAAGGAGCGGGTCTCCAATGACGATGCTGCGGGCACGATTAGCGACACGCTCAAGCAGTTCGTCGTAGACGGACTTGTGGGCAAACACGCGGCTGCCTGCAATGCAGGTCTGACCGGCCGCGGCAAAGATGCCGGCCACCACTCCCATGGACGCATTTGCCACGTCGGCGTCGGCGAAGACAATGTTCGGGGACTTGCCGCCCAGTTCCAGCGTCGAACCGATGAAGCGGGAAGCGGTTGAGGAGGCGATGCGGGCACCGGTGGCGGTGCTGCCAGTGAACGAGATTTTGGCGAGCCGGGGGTCCTCGACCAGCGCGGCTCCGGCTTCTGCGCCGAAGCCGGTGACGACATTGACGACACCGCGCGGGAATCCGGCTTCGTCGGCCAGCGATGCCAGGCGCAGGACAGTGGCTGAAGTGTATTCGGACGGTTTGATCACGATGGTATTGCCCGTGGCGAGGGCGGGGGCGAGCTTGCTGGTGGTCAGCGTCAGCGGCGAGTTCCAGGGCGTGATGGCTCCCACGACGCCGAGGGGTTCGCGCAGGGTGTAGTTCAGCATTGCGCGGCTGGAGCCCGGGATGGTGTCGCCCTGGATTTTGTCCGCCAGCCCGGCGTAGTAGTAGTAGTACTCGGGCATCGCTGCGAGCTGGGCGCGCATTTCCCGCAGAAGCTTGCCATTGTCTTCGGATTCCATGCGAGCGAGTTCGTCCGCGTGTTCTCCGACCAGGTCACCGAGGCGGCGCAGCAGGTGCCCGCGTTTTGTTTGGCTGAGGTCGCGCCATGCGGGGTTTTGGAAGGCTGCAGAAGCGGCTGACACGGCCCGCTCCATGTCGGCGTCATTGCCGCGCGCCGCACGGTACAGAACGTCGAGCGTGGCCGGGTTGGTGCTCTCGAAGTATTGCCCGGAAGACGGGGCAACCCATTCCCCGTTGATGAAGTGCTCGTAGCGGCGATCAGTGGACATGTGAATGCTCCTTGACGAAAGCAGTGAGGGTGTTGGCGAGCTGGTGGGGCTGTTCGACCGGCATCATGTGGCGGGCCCCGCTGATGACGGAGTAAGTGCAGCCGGGGATGGCCGCGGCGAGCCGGGCGCTCATCTCCGGCGTTGAGCCCTGGTCCAGTTCTCCGGTCACGGCATGGGACGGAACGGTAATCCGGGGGAGTTCAGGGGCGATTTCCGCGTCTGCGGTTGCGAAGACGCGATAGCAGGCCAGGAAGGATTGGGGGTCGTTGCGAAGCAGTACTTCCCTCGTGGCCTGGATCAATTCGCCCGGAACAGAGGACCCTTTGGGGTACCACCGCATGATTGACGCCTCCACCGTGGCGGGAAAGTCAGATGCCGCTGCGGCCAGGCGAATCATCACCGCGGCGTGTTCCTGGGATGTACGTTCACATACCGAGGCGACGGAAACCAGGGAGGCCACCAAGTCGGGCCGGAATCGCGCCAGGTGTTGCGCGACGAGGGCGCCGAGTGAGAAGCCCACGACATGAGTGCCCGGTTCCAGGTGCTCTGCGACGTCCGTGGCGAGCTCTTCAAGTGACACCCCCTCGGGCGCAATGTGTCCGCGGTTTCCGTGGCCGAGGAGTTCGAGGACCTGAACGTCGTATTCGGGTTCGAGGAATTCACGGAGCGGCCCCCACATCGATCCGTCGAGGCCGACTCCGTGAATGAGTGCGATGCGGGGGCGGCTCACGAGGGCAGTCTCCTACTTCGTTTCGGTGCTGAACGCGGCGAGCCGCTGCTGGGGGCGTCCCTGGGCTGCGGCGGCCAGGGCGATCACGATCTCGTCGGCGTGCGGCGCGTCATTGATCCGCACCTCGATGCTCTGGTGGTGGGAACGGATGGTCGCGTCGGTGATGTGCTTGAGCGGAATGTCGAACACAACACCGGCCGGCCCGCGTTTTTCCACGGCAGGCAACAGAGTGGTGGCGTTGGCGGCGTCGCGGAAGTGGTTTCCAAAGGCAAGGGTGTGGATGAGCCCGGACCCGTGTTCGATTTCTCCGTTCAGGCCGACGATGGCGGCTTTGCCGTACGCTTCGGCGGGGGCGCCGAGGGCTTCGAGCACGCGGGGGGCGAGCGTGGCGCCGATTTCGGAGGCGTTTCCGTCGATTCCCGCTGATAGGTCCTCTACGAAACCCTGGCCAGCCCAGGGGTTCTTGATAATGGCTGCGACGACGGCGACCCGCGCGTTGGGCGTGACGTCCCGTCCGCCTTCGATCAGGATGTCTTCGGTTAGGGTGACGATTTTTCGAATGCTCATGAAACTAGTTCTCCTATGATGTCTGCTTTGACGACGGGGTCGGTGAGCCGGTCCCCGATGCGTGAGTGGGGGCGGGGTCCGGTTGATGCGCCGAGGACGACGACGATCTCTCCGGGCCGGGGCGCGTCGCTGATCCGGGTGGTAATGGTTTGGTAGTGCGTGCGGGTGGCGGCGGCGTTCTTGTGCCAGAGGGGTACGACGAGTGATGCGCCGGCGTCGGCTCGGTCGTCGGCGAAGCAGATGATGGATTCACCGTCGAAATATTCCCGGACGAGGTTGCCGAAGAACGGTGTGTGGATGAGGGCCGCGCCGTGTTCAATCTCGCCGTCGGTGCCCACTATCGCTGCCTTGCCGAAGGCTTGAATTGCGTCCACACCTCCGAGCTCCTTCGCTAGCACGTCGGTGAGTTTGCGTGCCAGCACCGGGGCCAGCCGGATGACTTCCTCGTTCAGGTCATCGGTAACCTTTCCACCCAACCAGGGGTTGGCTACGACTGCAGCCGCCGTTGCACGGACTGCCGGGGCGGCGGGGGAGATGCCGTTTTCGAGCAGTATCTCTTCGCTGTAATAGACGATCTTGCGGATGCCCAGTCCCTGGTCGTTCATTATTTGGTCCCGGCCGGGGCGGCCTGGTTTGTAAACCGGTAGTCCCCGACCGCCTTCGCGTGTTCGCGGGTGCTCTTCAGGTGGGTGCAGTAGTTGGCGAGGGCACGGCAAATAGAGAAGCGCATGGCATCCTTTCGTGGGTGGTTCAGTTCCGGAGCGACTGCACCGGATCGGTGAGAGCCTCTCGGGATGAGGCATGGACGTGGTTCCTCATGGCGGTTTCTGCGCCGAAGGGGTCTTTGTGCTCGATCATTTCGAGGACCGCGCGGTGTTCCCGGGTGGAGGCTGCGAGCCTGCCCGGGTGTTCAACGGTGCGCAGGACCAGCCGCTGGTACGCGAGCTGGTTCATGAGCCGTTCATAGTGCTCAACAAGTTTGAGGTTGTCCGAGCCCCTGACGATGGTCCAGTGAAACTCATGTACCAGCCGGGCGTAGGCCTCGCTGTCATTCGTGAGGACCGCGGCCTCGGAGTCCTCGAGGTTCAGGCGGAGCGCAGACAATTCCGCTGTCGCGCCGCGGCGGGCGAGCAGCGACACTGCAAGTCCCTCAAGGGACTCCTTGACCTGGAACAGCTCGATAATCTCCCTGCGGGTCGGCTCGCGGACGAAGGTTCCCACCTTCGGACGTATCTCCACCAGCCCCTCATTCTGAAGCTGCTTGAGGGCTTCCCGTACCGGAGTGCGGCTGACTTCGAACTCCTGGGCAAGGAAAGCCTCCGGCAAAACCGCCCCCGGCGGGAAGTCGCCGCCCAGGACGAGCCTCCTGATCTTTTCGAGGAGCCCGTTCCGCTCGGCCGCTTCAACACTCAGCACCATTTCATCTTGCATGCTTAACAGCCTATGTTGCATGCAAGAAGCGCGTCAAGAGCCGGAGGTTACCTTTTCGAAACACCGGAATTTCCAATGTTTACAGGGTTTTTCTAAGTTTCTGTTGACGCGGTCATGTGACCTGCCTTACCGTCATTGGTATGCAACAGATACTCGAAACGCTGATCACGTCAGCCTGGCTCGCTGCTTGGGACAAGGGTGACTTCACTGCTCTCGACGGCCTCCTGGCGGCTGGCTACACGCGTAGCAGTAAGGCGACAGGCGCAACCGTCGACATCGCCGGTCTAAAAGCCGAGATCGCCGCGGTGCGGGTAGCATTCCCGGACCTGCGCACGACCGTCGATGACATCGTCGAAGGTTCGGAAACGGTGGCCGTCTTCTGGACGTCCACTGGCACCCACACCCACGAATACCTCGGTGTCCCGGCAACAGGACTTACCGTTCAGACCAGGGGCTCGAACATCCTGATCCTCAAGGACGGGAAGATCACGAAAGAGACCGTGACGTGGGATGGCAGTGAGCTGCTGGCAAGCCTCGGGATTCGCCCCCTGCGCGGGATCGCCGCGCCGGAAATTGGAGACCGCGCCGTCCCCGAGCTCGACGCAGATCTGATGAAGGCGTTCAACCGCCAGTTCATCACGGGCGTCACGGTGGTCACCACCAAGGAAGGCGAAACCCCCAAAGGACTGGCAGCGAACTCGTACTGCTCCGTCTCCATCGAGCCACCCCTCGTGCTCGTATGCGTCCAGAAGACCTCCAGCACCTACCCGGCGCTCTTCTCATCGAGCCATCTGGGCATCAACATCCTGGGAACGGGCCAGCGGGACACGGTGGGTGTCTTCGCTTCCAAGGCCCCGGACAAGTTTGCGGAGCTCGAGTGGCATGAGGGTCCGAACGGCAGCCCCCTTCTGGACGGCTCGGCCGCATCCCTCGAAGCCGAAATTCAGGAACGATTTCAAGCGAAGACCCACACCGTCTTCATCTGTCGGGTTCGGCACGCCGAGATCGACAACACGGCACCGATGGTCTACAAGGCCGGACGGTTCTACGACGGCGGAAATCTCGCCGAACTCTAAGTGCCGGCACGGCTGATAAGCCTCGCACAGGAAACCAGCCGCACCGACACAACCTGCTCTCAAGCAGCGCACCAAGGTGCGCATCCCACAATAGGACAAAAAATGAGCCCAGACACCATGAGTACCGTCTCAGAAGACAGCATCGCCGTAGATCGCGGCTATCGCGACAGCCTCACCAAGATCGAGCCGTACGGCATCGAGCACATCCCCGACGTTGAACGCCATGGCAAGCCGCGTTCGCAGTTTTTCCTCTGGTTCGCGGCCGGCATGAACTTCCCCATCGTCGTTCTCGGCTTCAGCGCCACCTACTTCGGACTCCCTTTCTGGGCCGCTGCTTTGGCGATCGCCCTCGCCGGCGTTACTTCCTCGGCCGGAATGGGGTACCTGTCCGCCATGGGCGTCCGGCTGGGCGTACCCCAGCAAATGCAGGGCCGAGGACCTCTAGGGTTCATCGGTAACCTGTTCCCGGTGGCATATGTGAACGTCTTCGCCGGCATCGGCTGGGCAGCAGTGACTGTCATCCTGGGCGGCAAGGCCATCGCATTGCTGACCGACATACCATTTTGGCTCTCGGCGCTCGTCCTCATGGGTATCCAGCTTGGCGTAGCAGTCATCGGGTACAACCTGATCCACTTCCTCCAGCGCATCCTCTCCTTCGTCCTGGTGATCGGTTTCGTCTTCATCACCGTAGTTGCTGCCGCAAACGGACACATCGTCAACGACTTCAATCCAACAGCAAAGGGCTTCGACGGCATCGGCGGATGGATCACCTTCTTCGGCTGGTTCTTCTCCTTCATCGTGGCCTGGATGCCCTTCGCATCGGACTACTCCCGCTATCTGCCCAACACGCCGGGAAACCGCCGCGGCGCCGGATGGGCAACCATGCTCGGCAACGCCGTAACGATGGTATGGATGGGTCTTCTGGGCACAGTCCTCGGGTCAACCGCGACCGCCAGCGACAGCATCGGCGCCCTCAAGGAGCTCATGGGCCCCTGGGCCGCCGTCGGACTTGGCGTCGTCGCCCTGTCCTCCTTCACCCAAAACTTTCTGAACGTCTACGGCGGCGCAATTTCCATCCAGACCATGGGCGTGCCCGTCAAGCGCCACACCGCCGTCGTGATCATCTGTGTCGCCTCATACCTCGTAGCACTGTGGGGCCAGGAAGGGTTCAACACAGGTTTCACCGCATTCCTCAACCTGACCGCCTACTGCATCGCCCCCTACGTAGCCGTCCTCGTGTGCGACTACCTCTTCGGAGGACGCCGCACCGAACGCGGCCTGCGCGAGCTTTTCGACAAGAGCAGGAAGTTTGAATGGGGCTTCGTGGCATGGGCCGCAGGCGTGGCCCTTTCATCTCCGTTCTGGATGTCCTCGATCTACACCGGCCCCATTGCAGCCGCGTTCCCCCAAATAGGAGACCTCTCCTACTATGTCGGAGCCGCCATCGCGGCCGGCGTCTACTTCGCCACCCACCGGCGCCCGCGTCTCTCCGGACACAAAATGCTCGACCGCAGCAGCGCCGGGCAAACCCTCTAGGGACAGGTGGCTCCCCGCCGACAGGCGGGGAGCCACCTGGCCAGTCCACAAACTGGCATGGATAGCCACCGACATACGGAGCAACGAAACCGCCCCACAACTACCGAGCCGGACGAGGATCGCTATGAGTTCCGCAACGCTGTTACCGGTAAACGGAGAGGCATATAGACCCGCAGAATACCCGCCCCGCACCGTGGTGGCCGTGATCCTCGAGTGGCGGGGACGGATCGCCCTCTTCAAGCGAAGCCAGTCCGTCGGACATGACCGCGGACGGTGGCATTGCATCACCGGATATCTCGAACCTGGAACCTCCCCTGAAGGGCAGGCCATTGCGGAACTTCGTGAGGAAACAGGGCTGACCGAGAACGACCTGATCGATTTCCGGCAGGGAGCGCCACTTCTCCTGCCAGACCACCACGGCAATCCATGGCTGGTGCACACCTTCACCGCCGTCACCCGACGCCGCAGACTGACCATCAATGACGAACACGACACTTTTCGCTGGGCGGCGCCTTCGAAGATCAGGCGATACATCAACAGGGTGGCGTGGCTGGACCAGGTACTCGAGGCGGCCCCGGTCCTGCCCGACCAACATGAAGCAGGATCATGACGGTGATTCAGGCACCGCCGAACACGGCGACGAAGGAGGCAACACCCTCGGGTTCCCTACCGCCAACATCCAGCTCTTCGATGACCAGATCGAGGACGGAGTATGGGCTGCGGTGGTCCGGACCGCCTCCGGTGTGTCCAGGGTCGCGGCAGGTTCCATCGGACGACGCCGGACGTTTTATCCCCAGGTGAGAAACAAGCTGCTCGAAGCCCACCTCCTTGAATTCAACGAGGACCTTGGACAGAAGCTGACCGTCACGCTGAGCCAAGCTATGGGGCCAGCAAGCCTTCTCAAGCATTAACGCCCTGATCAAGCAACTGCACCACCATGTCATTGGGACCCGGAACTGGGCCCAACAGCACTATCCGTGGCTCGTTCCGCCAGGATTGCACGATGTGTGCGGCGCCGCGATTTCGCCTGCGCAGCTGCCCCGGACTCGGGCCGCTGCGCAATGATCAATCCATCAAGCCTTTGTAAGGAGCCCCCAAGTGGCTGAAGGAAAAACCATGACCACCGAGATCGTGACCACCGAGCATGAAGTAAAGCTCCTCGCGTCCGTGCCCACCGGGCTGCTCATCAACGGACAGTGGCGGGACGCGTCCGACGGCAGCACGTTCGACGTCCACGACCCCGCTACAGGGGAGGTTCTCGCCACCCTCGCCTCGGCCACCAGTGAGGATGCTCTTGCCGCGCTCGACGCAGCCGACGCAGTCCAGGCGTCCTGGGCCCGCACGGCCCCTCGGGAGCGCGCCGAGATCCTGCGCCGCGCCTTTGACCAGGTCACTGAGCGCGCGGAGGATTTCGCGTTGCTGATGACCCTGGAGATGGGCAAGCCCCTGGCTGAAGCCCGCGGCGAGGTCACCTACGGGGCGGAGTTCCTGCGCTGGTTCTCCGAAGAAACAGTCCGGGACTACGGGCGCTACCTCACCACGCCCGAGGGCAAAAACAAGATCCTCGTCCAACACAAACCCGTAGGCCCGTGCCTGCTGATCACACCGTGGAACTTCCCGCTGGCGATGGCCACCCGTAAAGTGGCCCCTGCCGTGGCCGCCGGTTGCACCATGGTTGACCGCAGAAGCCTCTAGATTCTGGGCAAAACGACACCTTCCAGGCCTGCCCGAGGGCGTCCAGACCTAAAGCGGGGGTCGTCGGTTCGAATCCGACAGGAGGCTCTGACATTTCGTTTACGTGCGGTTTCAGTGCCGTGCACGGCGCTGTCCAGTCTTATTCCAGCCGCGATTCGGGGCGTGTTATCGGTTCGAAATCCGACAGGGGATCAACTGCAGACCTGACCTGCGGTCTTGCTCTCGCGGTTGGCCCGGAAGAGGCCTATTCCAACTGTGGCTCCCCTTTGACTCACCCAATCAGGGCTGCTGCCCGTTTGATTGCGAGGTTAGTTCCCGGCATTCGGATTAGAAATTCGGAGCGGTAGACCCAGGAGCATGTGCAGGGCAGCCGGCGCTGGATTTTCTGGCCAGGGAGCTGGCTATTGCCAAGAGGGTGTGAGGGGCGGGCTTCTCCTCATGCCACCGCAGCAGCTTGGGATTTCCTTGCAGGCCGCCCGGCGCCACCGCCATAGCCTTTACTCAAGGCGGCCCCGTAAGACTGTCGTTAGCTGGCTGGGAGTTAAGCCCCCAGAACTCGCTCCGGTTCTCAGCACTTGTTACCACCGCCGGTCACGAACTGGAATTGAGATACCACGTAGTGCCAGCATGATTGGATGCTTGAGGCAACGAAACCCCAGAACACCCCTCCAGAAACACCCGTAAACCCGGCATTGGCCGCGGAAGCGAAGATCGCCCGCGTCGCCGTCACCGTTTTTCCGCTGCTGGTGGTTGCCGCTGGCATTGTGGGCTTCCTGCTTCCCGGCGCCTTCAAGCCGCTGGCCCCGAGCGTGCCCTACCTGCTGGGGATCATCATGTTCTGCATGGGCCTCACCCTGACTCCGCCCGACTTTGCTGCAGTGGCCAAGCGCCCCTGGGCGGTGGCGCTGGGCATTCTGGCGCACTACGTGATCATGCCCGGGGCCGGCTGGGTCATCGCCATGGGGCTGAACCTGGAACCCGAACTGGCCGTAGGCCTGATCCTGGTGGGGTGTGCGCCGTCCGGTACTGCGTCCAACGTGATGGCCTTCCTGGCCAAGGGCGACGTCGCCCTGTCCGTGGCAGTCGCCACCGTTTCCACGCTCATCGCCCCGATCGTCACCCCCTTGCTGGTCCTGTTCCTCGCCGGGTCCTACCTCCAGATCGACGCCGCAGGCATGGTCCTGGACATCGCCAAGACAGTCCTCCTGCCGGTGGTCGCCGGCCTGCTGGCCCGCCTGTTCCTCAAAAAGCTCGTGGCGAAGGTGCTGCCGGCCCTTCCTTGGGCCTCCGCCGTCGTGATTTCCCTGATCGTGGCCATTGTGGTGGCCGGCAGTGCTAGCAAGATCGTGGCAGCAGGCGGCATCGTCTTCCTGGCCGTGGTGCTGCACAACGGTTTTGGACTGGGACTGGGTTACCTTGCCGGAAAGATTGGCAGGCTGGACAGCAAGGCGCGCCGTGCTTTGGCCTTCGAGGTGGGCATGCAGAATTCCGGCCTTGCAGCCACCTTGGCCACCACCCACTTCAGCCCGCTGGCTGCCTTGCCGTCGGCTGTGTTCTCGCTGTGGCATAACATTTCCGGCGCCATCGTCGCTGCTTGGCTGGCCCGCCGCCCGCTGGGAGATGCCAAGGGCTGACCAGCCGCCGGCGCTCCCGAAGCGCATGCTCGGGCAGGGCGAGGGCTTGGCAGTGATGCTGGCCAGGCGGAGTCATACGGCGAAAAACCCTGCGAAGTTCAGTGGCCACAGCTGGGCTGATACCAGGCGTGCGTGTTTCTTGGAAAGTTCGAATCTCGAACATTGGTCCGATTCGCGAACATCCTCTATTCTTGATGGACAGAACTGCATGCTGTGGGTCACTTGTACCTGTGATAGCGCTCTCGATGGCTCGTGCTTCTATTTTTGTCCCTAATCAATGAGGATTCCATGACAACTTCTCCCTCCGCCCCAGCGTCCCGGTGGCCAGTGTGGCTCTGCTGGCTGGCTATGGTCCTGGACGGCTTTGACCTGGTGGTGCTTGGCACCGTCATCCCGACGCTGATCAAGACCGGCGAGCTTGGCTTTGATGCGGTGGGTGCCACATTCGTCGCCACAATTTCCCTGGTGGGAGTGGGCTTGGGGGCCCTCTTCATCGCCCCGCTCTCCGACCGCTTCGGGCGCCGAAAACTGCTGGTCGCTTGCGTGCTGTGGTTCTCGCTTTTCACCCTCGCGGTGGTCTGGGCTCCCAACGTGGCAATGTTCGGTGTTTTCCGGCTTCTGGCCGGGGTTGGGCTTGGAGCGTGCCTGCCGGCCGCCCTCGCCTACATGAACGACTACGCGCCGGCCGGGTCCGCAGGTAAGTCAACCACCCGCACGATGACTGGCTACCACGCCGGCGCTGTAGCCACCGCCTTCCTGGCATTGATGGTCATTCCCGACTGGCGCATCATGTTTGTGGTGGGAGGCCTTTCGGGCCTGGTCCTCCTGCCGTTCCTGTGGTTCAAACTGCCGGAGACCTTGCCGGCAGCACAGGCCGTCAGGACAGAGGAGGAGCGGACCGGATTCCGGAACCTGGTGCAGAAGCCCTACCCGCTGGTTGCAGCGGCGATCGCCGGGGCATCATTCATGGGGCTGCTGCTGGTATACGGCCTGAACACCTGGCTTCCGCAACTCATGGCGTCCGCTGGTTATCCCGTCAGCGCCGGGCTTTCCCTGCTCCTGGTCCTGAACCTTGGCGCCGTTGCCGGCCTCATCATCGCCGGCATTCTGGCAGACAAGCACGGGACCAAACCCATCGTGCTGCTGTGGTTCGGCCTTTCGGCAGTCTTCCTTGCCCTCTTGAGCATCAAGGTTGACAACCCCATCCTGCTTAACGCCCTGGTCTTCGTCACCGGAGTATTCGTCTTCAGCTCGCAGGTGCTCGTTTACGCGTGGGTGAGCCAGTTGTTCCCGGCCCGCCTCCGTGCAACAGCCCTCGGATTTGCTGCCGGCGTCGGCCGTGTTGGCGCCATTACAGGACCTGCCGTGACAGGCGGACTGGTTGCGGCAGGCATTGCCTACCCTTGGGGGTTCTATGTCTTCGCGGCCGCAGGAGCCCTCGCCGTGGTAGCCCTGCTGGCGGTCCCGCACGCCATTGCCACCACCCGCACGGACGTCACTGCTCCCTAGGTGCGGGTAGGGCCCTTAGCTTTCACTGTCAGCCGGCGAAAAACCAGCGAAGCTCCGTTGCCATTGCTGCGGCTGATACTTGGTGTGTTTGGCCTTTGAAGGGGCGCGCCCGCACCTGGCTGACGAGATCTCCAGAACGAACGACCACGATCGGACGTATGGGCGGACTGTCCATCATAGGAGTCGGACTTTCTGTCGCCGTTTCGGACAATCGACACTGAAAGCACGCATCGTTCCGCCAATGTGTGGAAAGCAGTCAGTCTGTGTACCACTTCGACGAATCGTGAGTGCATGCCAAGTCTTCACACGAAGCATGGATATTCGAAAGGTCGACAGCGAGCCTGACATTTTGGCGTCACCTGGAGGCCCGGGACTCTGGACCAAGTCCTGGGGGCTTGTGCGTTCTGGGCCGGGGGCTGATCGTGCGCTCCAACTGGCACGTTGACCACCTGGCCCGCCAAGGAGTGCTCCCAGCAAGTCCTAGAACAAGTTTCCACTCCGCACACCGACATCTCTCCATGAAGGCTTAACCCTGCGACTGGCTGGCACAGGAGCTTCAATGGCACCGAATCCTCGTGAGCGTTCGAACTGACCCCGCGCAGCTTCCATCGACTTCTGGTTTGAAGACAGGGGAGGCGTCAGCCCTCAGGCGACCAGGTTGTCAGCTGCCGTGTCCATGTGCGCGCGGATAGTCTTGCGGGCGAGGGACGCATCACCGGTTTCAATTGCCGCTACGATGTCACGGTGCCGGTCAACGCTCATGTTCTTGACGCCCTTTTCCAGGCCGCCGAACATGATGGACATCCGGATTGAGCCTTCCAGGGACTGCCAGGAGTGAAGCAGCGTTTCATTGCCGGTCAGGTGGCACAGAGTCCGGTGGAATTCCATGTCAGATTCGATCCGTTCCTCCAATGACGCATCCTGGGCTGCCTCCATTAGGTCAATGGTCTTATGGAGGGATTCGATGGCATGGGCGCGGTCCGGGAGCTCGCAAAGGGTGCGCGCGGCCAGGGATTCGAGGGCGGCCCGGACGGCGAAGATGTCGCGGATTTCCTTCTCGTCCAGGTGCCGGACGGACAGCCGGCCGCGGGGCCCTGCGGAAAGCAGGCCTTCCTGTTCAAGCTGGCGCAGCGCCTCGCGCAGGGTTCCCCGGCTGATCTGCAGCATTTCGGACAGCTCGGTTTCCACCAGGTGCCGGCCCGGCGCCAGTTCGCCGCTGGTGATGGCGGTCCTCAGTGCCGAAAGCGCCTGCTCGCGCAGGCTTTTCTTTTGCAGTCCCAGCAGGGGTGCTGTCATTCCGGCCATGGCGTCTGTCCTCAGTGTTGTAAGTCGACTGTTTACACTCGGTTGTTATTCCGATAGTACGGCAGAAAGCACGACACCGGGATCGACCGGTGCCGTGCTTTCTGCATTGGCTGACGCTGCGATTAGACGAGTTCGGCGAGCACTTTCGCCACGATGCGGTCTACGGCCAGGCCGTAGCGGTCGTGCAGGGTGGGCAGGGCCCCGGCGTCGAGGAACTGGTCGGGAAGGGCGACGGGAACCACGCGCTTGCCCAGGCCGGCGGTGACGACGGCGGAGGCGACGGTTTCAAACAGCCCGCCTACCACGGAGTGGTTCTCCAGCGTCACGGCGAGCCGGTCGGTGTTGATCTCGGCCAGGACGGTGGCGGCATCGAACGGCTTGATGGTGGGGGTGTGGACGACCGCGACGTCCACGTTGTGCGCTGCGAGGGCCTTGGCTGCCTGGAGGGCGCGCATGGTCATCAGGCCCGAGGAGATGAACACGACGTCGTTCCCACCGCGCAGCACCTTGGCCTTGCCGAGTTCGAACGTGTAGTCGTACTCGTCAAGGACGGTGGGGACGTTGCCGCGGAGCAGGCGCAGGTAGGTGGGTCCCTCGGAAGCTGCGAGCTGGGGGACTGCCTGTTCGATGTCGATCGAGTCGCAGGGGTCCACGATGGTCAGGTTGGGCATGCCGCGGAAGATCGCCATGTCCTCGGTTGCCTGGTGGCTTGGGCCGTACCCGGTGGTCAGGCCCGGCAGGCCGCCAACTATGTTCACGTTCAGGTTGGGCTCGGCGGCGTCCAGGCACAGGAAGTCATAAGCGCGCCGGGCGGCGAAGACCGAGTAGGTGGACGCGAACGGCACCAGTCCGGTTTCGGCGAGACCGGCCGCGGCGCCGAAGAGCAGCTGCTCGGCCATGCCCATCTGGAAGAACCGCTCCGGGAAGGCCTTGGCGAAGATGTGCATGTCGGTGTACTTGCCCAGGTCCGCAGTGAGGCCAACGATCTTGTCGTTCTCCTGCGCGGCCTTCACCAGCGCGTGGCCGAACGGCGCGGAGCTGGTCTTCTGGCCGGCGTCCGCGAATGAGGCGATCATGGCAGAGGTCTTCAGCTTCGGCTTCGCGGCCGTTGTAGTGTCTGGGGCCTCGGTGGTGGTGCTCATGCTGAAGCCTTTCCTTCGTATCCGGCGGTGAGCTGTTCGCGGCAGGTCTGCCATTCGTGTTCTTCGATGCGCATGAAGTGCGCCTTTTCGCGGTTTTCCAGCAGTGGTACGCCTCGGCCTACCTTCGTGTCGCACAGGATGACAGAGGGGCGTCCGACGGCGGCGGCCTGGGCGGCTGCCTTGTCGAACGCTGCCAGCAGCCCGCCGACGTCGTTTCCGTCCACCCGCTGGGTGTACCAGCCGAAGGACTCCCACTTTTCGGTGACCGGTTCGGTGCGGAGTACCGTGTCCGTCTTGCCGTCGGCCTGCAGGGCGTTGATGTCCACCATAGCGGTCAGGTTGCCCAGCTGATGGTGGTGCGCGCCCATGGCTGCTTCCCAGGTGGAGCCTTCGTCCAGTTCGCCGTCGGAAAGGAAGTTGAACACCCTCGAATCCGAGCCCTGGTACCGCAGGCCCAGGGCCATGCCGACGGCGATGCTCAGGCCGTGCCCGAGGGAGCCGCCGGAGATTTCCATGCCGGGCGTGTAGGTGGACATTCCGGACATAGGCAACCGGGAATCGTCAGACCCGTAGGTTTCGAGTTCCTCGATCGGGACGATGCCGGCTTCGGCCAGCGCCGCGTAGTGGCCGATGGCGTAGTGCCCGGTGGAGAGCAGGAACCGGTCCCGGGCTTCCCAATGCGGGTCCTCGGCCCGAAACCGGAGCTGGTCCCCGTAGACGGTAGCCAGCATGTCAGCTGCACCGAGGGCCTGGCCCACGTAGCCCTGGCCCTGCACCTCACCCATGTTCAGGGCGTGGTGCCGGATCCGGTACGCGGCGGCCCTGGTCCTTTCGATGCGGTCCTGCGGAACGTCGGCGGGGCTCACCCCGGTCTGCGTTGCACGGTCCTGGACGTTGCTTACTGGCATTGCTGTCTCCGTTTTCGCTTCGTGTGTGGTGGTCATTAGACGCTTACCGTGTTGGGGGTGCTTTTGGTGGCGTCATCTGCGAGCTGCCGTTCGCGCTTGCCCCAGGTTTCGCGGGTGACGATTGCTGCCCAGAGGCCGATGGCTGCGTAGAAGCTGAAGAGCAGCGCCGGGCCCATCCAGCCCAAGGCAACGAACAGCAGCGTGGTGATGAAGGGGGTGAATCCGGAGACCATCGCGGAAATTTGGTAGGCCAGTGAGGCTCCGGAGGAACGGGTCTTGGCCTGAAAGAGCTCCGGGAACCACGGGCCCTGGGCGCCGGCGAGGGAGTTCTGGCACACGGCGTAGGAGATCACGATGGTGGCAATGACGAAGATGAACATTCCAGTGTTGACCAGCAGGAACATCGGGATACCGAACAGCAGGGCGAAGGCAGTGGACCAGACGTAAAGCGGCCGGCGGCCGATCCTGTCCGTCAGCCGTCCCCAGGCCTGGGTGGCGAAGATGCCAATGGCGGACGCGATACAGAGGGCAACCAAGGTCTGGGTCTTGTCAGCCAACTGCTGCGTGTGCAGGTAGGAAATCATGTACGTGATGGACACGGCGTAGCCTGCAGTCTCGGCGATGCGCAGGCCAATGCCCTTCACGATGTTGCGCCAGTCCGTCCTGATGACCTCGACGACGGGGGACTTGACGATTGAGCCGCTTTCCTTAACCTCGTCGAAGACGGGGGACTCGGGGACCTTGGAGCGGATGATCAGTCCGACGGCGACCAGCACGATGCTTGCCAGGAAGGGAACGCGCCAGGCGAGCTCGCCGCCGAGGTTCACGCTGACCAGGAAGACGAGGTTCGCCAGGAGCAGGCCCACGGGGAAGCCGGCCTGCACGATGCCGGTGTACTTGCCCTTGGACTTCCAGGGCGCGTGCTCGTAGCTCATCAGGATGGCGCCGCCCCATTCAGCGCCGAAGGCCAGGCCCTGAACAACGCGGACGAAGACCAGCAGTGCCGGAGCGAGCAGGCCAACCTGCTCGTACGTGGGCAGGAGGCCGATGAGGAACGTGGCCACGCCCATCAGGATCAGGGAGGCTACCAGGACGGGCTTGCGGCCGACCTTGTCTCCGAGGTGACCACCGATGATGCCGCCGATGGGCCGGGCGGCGAAGCCCACACCAAGGGTGGCGAAAGCGGCCAGTGTGCCGGTGACGGGGTCGCCGGTGGGGAAGAAAGCCGTACCGAAGTACAGGGCCGCGGCCGTGCCGAAGCCGATGAAGTCATACGTCTCAATAACAGCGCCGACACCGGAGCCGATGGCCACACGCTTTGCATCCTTAGTGCCATGGACATGGCCACGCATTTTAAGAGCTTCGTTGCTCATGGAGTTGATCCCTTTCGATGAGCGATGGAACCGAAGCTCCAACGCTGTCGACTGTTAACACAATGATGAAACCAGTGTGACCCGCATCATGACGCAATGTCAACCGTCAATGTTGGGGGTTGACTGTCAACAGTAAGGCCCTTAGGGTGATTAGCATCACCTGCAGCAGGGGATCAGCGCCGATTGCCATTTGAATCTGTTGATCACTCCCTCTTCTGACTTTCGTAGCAACCCTTAGCACCAGTATCCAAGGAGCATCATGAGCACCATTCAGCGCACTGCAGTCCTCACCGGGGCAACCTCGGATCGGGGGATCGGCATTACCACCGCTCGCCGCTACGCCAATGAAGGCTGGGCTGTGGTGATCCTGGATCTCGACGGGGAGAAGTCCGCGAAGGTCGCCGCTGAAATCGGCAATGAGTTCAACGTGCCGGCCTTCGGCCATGAGGTCGACGTTGCCAACGAAGCCTCCGTCACGGCCGCCCAGGCAGCTGTTGCCGCCGAGGTCGTCGCCGGCAACCTGCCGCCCGTGGGTGCCCTGGCCAACATCGCCGGGATCACCTCCCCGCTTCCGTTCCTGGAGACCACTTTGGAGCTGTGGCATAAGGTCATGGACGTCAACGCCACCGGCACCTACCTGGTCACCAAGGCATTCCTGCCGGACATGATCGACAACGGCTGGGGCCGCATCGTTAACATGTCCTCCGTGTCCGCCCAGCGCGGCGGCGGCGTCTTCGGCAAGGTCCCCTACTCCGCGGCCAAGGCCGCCATCCTCGGCCTCACCAAGGCCCTGGCCCGTGAACTGGGCACCACCGGTGTCACGGTCAACGCCATCACCCCCGGCGCCGTGGACACCAACATCCGCGTCGGCAGTACCGAGGAACAGGAAGCCGCCATCAACGCCGGCATCCCGCTGGGGCGCAACGCCACCACCGAGGAAGTCGCTGCCGTGATCACCTTCCTGTCCTCCCAGGACGCCGCCTACCTCACCGGCACCACCATCGATATCAACGGCGGAAGCCACCTCCACTAACAGGGCGTGCACCTTCGTGACCCGTAGCGAAGGCAACGGAACGAGAAAACTGTCGCACTAAGCGCAGCCCCGCTAGCTCCTCCCAGAGAAGTGGCAGCGGTCGGCCAGGCCGCTGCCACTCATTCGCCCTGATAAACCGCGGAGAGCACCATGCCACCAAACCGAGTAACTCCCCGAAAGCACGTTGAATGGAACCTCCTGATCAACACTTTGGTCGAAATCCGCCTCCACGGCCAGACACTCAGGACTGGCTTGGTTGAAGACGTCATGCCCGACTCCTCGGCACTCTGGCTCGCTGCCGACAGCGAAAACCCGCGCCAAATATTCGAAGTCTGCCAAGGCCACCAGGTCTGGGTTACGCCCCAGCAACTCTGCGGTGAGCTCAGCTACCGGATGACAACCCGCCAGATATTCGGAGCGGCGGCCGCGAAACGGTGAGGTGACATCAACGCCACGGGGTGCTCTCGGTGCCCAGTGGCCAAGACGAGGAGGGCTCCACCGTGTCGACACCAGTACAGACCACTTCTGCGCCTGCTTCCAGCGCTCCATCAGTCAAGCATGGGACCGCGACGGTCAGGCTCCTCGCCGTCCTGCGGGTCGTGGTCGGCTTTGTTTTTCTGTGGGCCTTCTTGGACAAGGCCTTTGGGCTCGGTTTCAGCACTCCCGCTGCAAAATCCTGGATTCACGGCGGTACGCCGACGACCGGATACCTCAAGAGTCTTCAGGGCCCCTTCGCCGCGATGCTCCAGCCCATGGCCGGCCAGGCTTGGGTCGATTGGGCCTTCATGCTCGGAATGCTTTTGGTCGGCGCGGCTCTCGTTGTCGGGATCGCCCTGCCCGCTGCGGCCTTTGGCGGAACCATCCTGCTCGCGCTGCTGTGGGCGTCCGGACTTCCCCTGCAGACCAACCCGTTCGTCGACGAACACGTTGTTTACGCCATCGTCCTCTGGGTCCTCGTCACTGCCAAGGCAGGACATGCCTGGGGGCTGGGCCGCATCTGGTCCTCTTCGATTGACAGGATCGGCACAACCTGGCTGAAATAGGGCTGGCTTAGAGATCCGCGATTGTGTTTCCCGTCAGGGGCGTCCCGTTCTAAGGAATTGGGACCCCTTCTCTCGCCCACTCTCTGAACTTGCCCCGTCCTTTGCGGCAGGAAGGATATGGATTCGTGGTCTGGCGCTTCGTGTTTGGGGAATAGGATTTCTTCATGCGTCTGGCAATCATCGGGGTGGTTTTGCTTGTGGCCGGCGCGGTGGCCGTGGCTACCGGGACCCTGCCCTTGTCCGATTTATCGGCGCTGATTGATCGGGTGGCCCCGATCCTGCTGTTCGTCGTCGCAATGACCGTCGTGACGGAGCTGGCGAGCGAGGCCGGAGTCTTCCTTTGGACTGCTCGCCGGCTCCGCCGTCAGGGCCGTGGACACACCGTTCTCTTATGGCTGTTCCTCGCTGTCTTCGCGACGCTGAGTACCATCTTCTTATCGCTGGACACGACGGCGGTGCTATTGACCCCGGTTGTTGTCAGCGTGACCAGGCAGGCCGGTCTACCGCCGCTCCCGTTCGCCCTGACCACTGTGTGGCTGGCTAATACCGCGAGCCTGCTGCTGCCCATTTCCAATCTGACTAACCTGCTGGCGCAACACAGTCTGGGCGGTATCAGTCCTGCCGGTTTTGCGGCTCTCCTGTGGGCGCCGTCCGTTGCCGCGATTGTGGTGCCATTGGTGTTCGTCGGCGTGGTCTTCCGCCGTGATCTTCGCAAGCGCTATTCACGGATCCCGGTTGGGCGGGTCAGGCCGGATCAGGAAATCGGGGGAGGATCGACGCCTGCAGAGACGGACCGCGTCATCTTTGGCGCAACCGCCCTTGTGCTGGCGTTGCTGCTGCCGGCTCTCGTGTCCGGGGTCCCGGTCTGGATTCCCGCCGTGGTTGCCGCCGTTGTCTTGGCCGGGGTGTTCGCGCTCCGGCGACCCCGGGTGCTCAAGGTCTCGCTGGTTCCCTGGTCCGTGTTGTTGTTCGCCTCCGGACTCTTTGTCGTGATGGAAACGGCCCGACAGCTGGGTGCACCGGTGTTGCTGGGCCAGCTCGCCGGGCAAGGCCAAGGTGCCTCAGACTTGCTTCGGCTGGCCGCGACGGGCGCGGTCGGTTCCAATCTGTTGAACAATTTGCCTGCCTACCTGCTGGCCGAACCCCTGGCCCAGACTCCGCAGCGCATGGCGGCTCTTCTGGTCGGAGTCAATGCCGGCTCGCTCATCACGCCTTGGGCCTCCCTGGCCACACTGCTCTGGCACGATCGGCTCGTGCGGATGAATGTCCTGATTACCTGGAAGGGCTACGCAATCTTCGGCCTGATCGTGGCACCCCTGACCGTCCTGGCGGCGGTGGCGGCAGTGGCAGCCACCGGTCAGTGAGGCCATATGTCAGGCGCAGGCAACGGGCTCTATCGCCGGGCTTGCAGAATCACGACAGAATATAGGTCAGATCGGACGGTACCCGCAGAACCCCTCTATCACGAGAAGGATGTGCCTTATGCTCAGCCTGCAGGACATTGACAACATCGTCCTCAACGGAGGCATCGTCGTGGACACGGCCGGGGAGAAGATCGGCTCCGTGGAACAGGTCTTCACCAGCGGCGATTCCGGGGACCCGGTCTTCGTCACCGTGCGGACGGGTCTGTTCGGCATGTCCGAATCCTTCGCCCCGCTCTTCGGTGCCAGTCTCGAGGAATCCGTGATCAGGCTCGCCTTCGCGAAGGACGTTGTCAGGAACGGTCCTCGGATCGACAGTGCCCGCGGCGCGATCACGGAGAAGCAGGAGCAGGAACTCTACAGCTACTACGGGCTCGACGCCGGAATATCCAGTGAAGGGTCCGCCTCTGGAATAGGCCAGGAGGACGCACCGGCGGGTGCCGCGGTGACTGTGCCGACGCAAACGGCTGCCGATGGCATGGGCGAGGAACCGATCGAGGGAGTAGGGGAACGCCCCGCGGGTCCGAGGCACCCGCACCCCGTGCCACATGGCGCTCCGCCACCGCCGCCGCCGCACCTGCACAAACATGTCCCCCCACGCCCGCATCCTGGTCCCCACCCGCCGCACCGGCCATCTGGCCCGGTTCCGGAACAGCATCCCACCCAATAATCGCGACCCGCTTGCCGAGGGACCGAAAACGGCGGAATCAGTGCATCCGGCTGCGACCGATCGGGCGGTGCCTCGCGGCCACGGTCGTCGGCTTTGCTGCAGTCTTGCTCGTCTGGGCCGAGGCTCAGTCGGTCAGGAACACCAGCACCTCACGCACGAACTCGTCGAGGTGCTGGAACAGGAACGCGTGCCCGGCATCGCTGTACAGGACGAGTTTTGCGTTGGGGAGTACCTGTACCGCCGCGTAGGAACCGAAGGCGTCGATCATGACGTCGTGTGCGCCACCGGCATAGAGCACGGGAGCTGTGATTTCCTTAAGGTCACTCACGACGTCATCCCACGGTCGTGACATCGTGGCCATGATCGCCTCGAGTTGACCCATCGCGGCCTCCTGGGTGACCTGTGGCGCCCCTTCAGGCATGTCGGCCTGGACGCGTCCGAAGTGGTCGAGCCCGCGGGCTCTGGCCTCTTCTGTTTCGGGGTAGAAGAGGTAGAGGACGTCCTCGAGGCTGGACTCGGGCTGCTGCTGGATGGCCAGGACGCGTTCGGGGATGCCTGGCATCCCTGGTGCCGCACCCGAGCCACTGCCCGCGATCACGATGCGGCGCACGCGCTCGGGGTGCAGCACGGCGAGTCGCTGTGCCACGACGCCGCCGAAGGACCAGCCGAGCAGGTCGACCTGCGACAGCCCGAGGGCCTCGATGACTTCCCCTGCTCCGTCGGCGAACGCGTCGACGGTCCTCAGCGGCTCGCCCTCGGTGTAGCCGATCCCGATGTTATCGAAGAGGATGACGTCGCGCTCGGCGGCCAGAGCCTGGATGAAGCGCGGGTCCCACCAGTCGAGGGTGGCGCGGAACCGGTGCAGGAGCAGGAGCGGTACCCCGCCGACCGGCCCCAACCGGCGGTAGGCGAACCTGGCCGATTTGGTCTCGATGTACTGCGTCTCTGCGGTGGATGCCGCGTAGATCTTGTTGCTGCTCATGATGTGCTCCTGCTCAGGTAGTTGTTGGTAATGGTGACGGGACGGGCGGTGGTGGTCAGGCCTGCTGGTTGGCCCGGGCGATGTACTCGCCCATGCGGTACTCGAAGTCGAGCCCGGCCTCTGCGGCGATGGCCTGAGTGGCGGCTGCGCGGACCTGGAAGCCGGGCAGCGTCAGCGAGTGGGCGAATTCGGAAAAGACGGCGACGAGGTCACGGTCCGGCGGGAGTGTGGCCCGGTTGACCGCGGCCTTGGCCGCAGCGAGTGAGTTCTTGTCAAAGCTCGCCAGTCGCCTGACCATCGCATCGACGAAGGTGTCGAGCTCGGCGTCGGGCAGTGCGCGCGTCACCCAGCCCCAACGCTCCGCGTGGGCGGCGTCGTAGTCGCCGCTGCCGAGGATGGCCTCGAGCGCCCGGTCCCGGCCCAGGAAGCGAGGGAGCCGCTCGGTGCCGCCGCCGCCCGGGAGCAGGCCGGCGCCGACCTCGGGCTGTCCGAAGAAGGCGTTCTCGAGGCTTGCGTAGCGCAGGTCGAGGGCCAGAGCGAGCTCGTTGCCGGCTCCACGTGTGCGTCCTCGGATCGAGGCGACCGTGATGTAGGGCGCCTTGGAGAGACGGAGGACGAGATCGGTCCAGATGGGCAGCTCGTCACCTTGGGGCGTCGGCAGCTCACCGAGGGCGGCAAGGTCGAAGTGGTTGAGGAAGAAGTCAGGCACGTCGCTCTTGAAGAGGACGACCTGGACGTTCGAGTCGTTCTCGAGGTCTGTCACGATCTCGTGAAGCCGGACAGCCGTCTCTGCGGCCACGACGTTGGCCGGCGGGTTGTGGAAGGTGATCGTCGCGACCTTCGGGCTTGGACGATCAAGGACGACGGTGCTTGACGTGCTCATGATGTGCTCCATTCGGCTGGGGTGAAATTATGCTGCGGGACGTGTGGTCGGTGGGTTGGAGCGGGGTCAGCGGTTGCTGCGGCGGATGCTGGCGCCCATGAAGCGCACGACCGTGCCTCGCGGGAGGAAGCGGGCAGCGATGGCGAGCGGGCGTCCGTTGGTGATGACCGAGGGGCGGTGTGACGGCTTGTTGACGGTGTCGAGGGCGGTCTTCACGACGTCTTCGGGGCGGGCGCGGCGGGTGCCGTAGTCGGCGGCCTGACTGCCGGCGGCGTCGAAGAACTCTGTCGCCATCGCCCCGGGGGAGATGGCGAGAACGCGGAGGCCCGTTCCGCGGGCTTCTTCCCAGAGGGACTCGGTGAAGCTCAGCACGAAGGCCTTCGAGGCGCCGTAGACGCTCAGGTAGGGGGTCGGCATGAAGCCGAGCAGGCTCGCGACATTGATCAGGATGGACGTCTTCTGTTTGGCGAAGACGTCGAAGTAGGCGTGGCTGAGGTCCACCAGGGCGCTGATGTTCAGCGTGATGAGCTGCTGCAGCCGCTCGGGGTCCTCCTCGCCAAAGGGGTTGTGGGTTCCGAAGCCGGCGTTGTTGACGAGGCCGGTGGCGAAGATGCCCCGTGACTCGAGCTCTGTTCGAAGCGTGCGTCCGGCATCCGGCCTGTCGAGTCCTTGCGCGACGGTGATTACGTTCACTCCGTAGCGGTGGGTCAGCTCGTCTGCGAGGGCGGTGAGACGGTCTTCGCGGCGGGCCACGAGGACCAGGTTTGCTCCTCGGGCGGCGAGTTGGCGGGCGAATTCCGCGCCGAGACCGGAGCTGGCTCCAGTGACGATGACGGTCTGGGTGCTGTAGTCAATTCTGTTCATGTGCACACTCTATGCACATTCGTGCACTAAGTGCAAATAGCTTCCCGTCCGGCAATGTCGTACTATGAGTGCATGGCCATGTCTCCCATACCAATCCGACAACAGACTCGGGCCGTCGTGCGTTCGCTCCTTGCACAGACAGCGATGCAGCTCTTCGCCCAGAAGGGCTTCGACGAGACCACCGTCGACGAGGTCGCAGCAGCGGCCGGAGTCTCGCGCCGCACCCTGTTCAACTATTTCCGCACGAAAGAAGACCTGGCGCTCAGTGGCCTGTCCGAGCAGGGAGAGGTCATCGCGACGCGACTCACCGACCGTCCGGCCGACGAAGACGTCTGGGTGTCGCTGCGGCATGCGTTCGAGGTGCTCGACGAGATCGAGGCCAGCCCAGAGAACCGCCTCGAGATCGTCTCGATGCTGTTCGACAACGAGTCACTGCGAGCCGGCCACGCCGAGAAGCAGGCGAGGTGGACCAATCTGCTCGCCCCCCTGATCGAACCGAAGCTGCCCGCCTCCGAGGCGCGGAGCTTCGAGGCCAGAGCCATCGTCGGCGCGGCGATCACCTGCCTGCAGGCCGCCACCGAGGAGTGGCTCCGGCTACGGGGTTCGACGCCGCTGTTTGACCTGTACGACACGGCGGTGGCAGCCATCCACGCCTCGAACTGACCCGGGCGAGATTTACGCAAAATTCCGCGAATATCCACGAAAGCAGATTCGACATGGCCAACCGCCTCCCCACCCCCGACCTGAAAAACCTCCACGCCGCGTTCCGTACCGAGAGCGCCGTGATGCTCGAATTCGCGAACTCCCTCACCTCCGCACAGTGGAACGCGCCCAGCAAAGCCGCCGGCTGGAGCATCGCCGACATGGTCGGCCACATCGGCTCCACCGCCCACAACATGTACATCCCCGCCGGTCTGCAGGCCGCCCGGCAGCCGAGCCTCGAGGTCGTCAACGAGGGCCCCGTGCAGGTGCGCCGTGCGTGGAGCCGGGAGCAGGTCATGGCCGAGTTCGAGACCGCCACCGGCACCTCGGCCCGCATGCTTGCCTTCGTTCGGCACACCCCGCTGCGGGCGGTGCCCATGCGGCTCAACGAGCTCGGAAAGTTCCCGATGGCACTGCTGGTGGGCGGCGCCCTCGTCTTCGACCTGCATACCCACCTCCGCCACGACATGGCCCCCGCGCTAGGGCTGCAGACACCTCCGACGGACGGGAACCGGATGCGCGCTGTGCTCGACTGGATGACCGCGGTGCTCAGCAACCAAACCGCGATGGCGCCGGTATCCGGAATCGACGCCGGACTGACCCTCACACTCACGGGCCCCGGGGGCGGCACCTGGTGGATCGACGCCGACGGCCTCGCCGCAGCTGGCTCCCACGCCCCGGCTGCCAGCATCACCGCCCCTGCTATCACGTTCCCCGACTGGGGAACGCAGCGATCGTCGTGGCGCGACGCCGACGTCGAACTCGCGGGCGATACCGATCTCGCCGCGCTCTACCTCAATACCATCAACGTCATCTAAAGGCAGACGCCGGCCGGCCGACGTTCATCCCGCAGCACGAAGGAGGAAGTCGGTTGTGGCATTCGCGACCGAAGCATTAGGCGCCTGGCTAGGGTATTGACCACGGACGTTAGGAGCGCTCGGCGTGGATAGGTGACAAAAGAAGACCTCCGAGTGGGGTGGGCTTGTTCAGAGTCCGACCCGCAAGGAGGTGTTCATGTCCCACGCTAATGCGATCCTTACGCCCAAAGGCAGGCTCCGGCTGGCCCAGTGCGTCGTCGAGGAGGATTGGGGACCGGCGCGGATCGGGTTTCTGCTGAGTTCGGGCTGTGAATGACTTCAGCTACTCGACGCTGCATCCGCGCTGATCCACTCGCCGTGCCGGCCGGCTCCCGTGGGGGATCGTTGTGCCCCGCTCCTGGATTGCAATAGGCGTGGAGACCCAAGGGCCGCGGCCGCCGCCCCACTGGTCTCCACGCCTGTCCGACCCTGGCAGTGGCGATATCCTGAGCGGAGTCGGGAGCATCGCCCCGGGCCTGCCCGGAGGGGCCGGCATTCCGGCTGGTGGTGGATGCCGGCCCCCGAGTGCTCAGCGGACTGAGAACCCGCTAGGCCTTCCGGAGTCCCATCATGGCGGTGCCGTAGTGCAGTGTGCTGACGTTGAGCCGGTGGGGGTAGGCCGCCAGCATGTGGTCGATGAACTCCTCGGCGGTCGGATCGGTGGCCAGGAAGTCGTCGGCCTCCTCGACGTAGGCGATGGTCTCGGCCAGCGCCTCCCCGGTGTCAGCGGCGTCGGCGCGGCGGTGGGCGGCCACCACGATCTCGGGCTCGAGCTCCTGGATCTTGACCATCGTATCGATCCAGCCCTGGCGGGTCTCGTGCGTGCTTGTCACGAGGGTCGGGTGCACGTCGTTGTACGCGATGTCGCCGACGATGACAGCGGACAGCTCAGGGATGTGCACGTAGGAGGAGTCGCTGACATCGGACTGGCCGGTTGGCACGGCGAACACGTCATGGCCTTCGAGCTCGAGCCGGCCGCCGATGACGGTCTCCGGCACGATTACCTCGGAGCCGATCTCGTCCACGAAGATCTGCGAGTAGAGCGCACGCTCCTGACCGGTCTCGGCTTCGTGGGCGATCAGGCGGGCGGTCGCTTCGGTGGCCACCAGATGGGCTCGAGGGAAGCGTTTGAGTAGCTCGGCCGCTCCGAGGAAATGGTCGATGTGGGCGTGCGTGATGAAGATAGTGGTGAGCTCCTTACCGCTGGCCTCGATCCAGTCGGCGAGTTCGGCTGAGTCATCGATGCCGGGGACCGTGTCGACCAGGATCGCCTCGCGTTCGCCGGAAATCAGCGTGGCCGACGTGGGAGGCCAGGTCCAGCCGCCCTCAGGCGCAGGCCCAGGGAGAGGGATGTTCACAGCCCGGGCCGGCGCAGAGAAGATGTTCAGGTTGAGTGATGAGGTCATGTTGGTTCTCCAGTTCATTTTTGACTTACAGGTACAGAAAAATGGTAAAAAAATTAGGGATCCCGATGCGGGCGTCCGTCAAAGAAGTCCAACGGTGGCGTCGACGATGCTCAGCATCCTCACGGGGCCCTTCTCGAGCCGGGCCAGGGCGTGCAGGCCGGTGACGGTGTTCAGCAGCATGCTGGCCACGGCCTGGTCGTCGAGGTCGGTCCGCAGCTCGCCGCTGCGCCGCCCCTCGGCGATCATTGATGCGAAAGCGCGCTCGGTGTGGTCGAACAGGCCTTGGACGCGCGTCGCGACGTCGGCGTCGGCGACGCCGAATTCAACGGCGCTGTTCGTGGCCAGGCAGCCGCGTCGAGCGGGGTCGGCCAGGTCAGTCTCCACGAGGAACACCAGCGCTCGACGCAGCCGCTCCTTGACCGTTCCCGAATCGTTGAGCCAGCTCGTGACGACCTCCTTTTGTGTGTCGAGATACTTCTGCAGGACCAGATCGAAGAGTTGGCGTTTGCCGCCGAAGGCGTTATAGAGGCTCCCTTTGCCGACGCCGAGCGCGTCGCAGAGACCCTGGGGCGTGGTCGAGGCATAGCCCTGACGCCAAAAGACGTCCATCGCTTGAAGGACGGCGGTCTCCGGATCGAACTCTTTGGGTCTGCCCACACGTCCAACTTACACAGTTCTGTACCTATGGGTCAACTACCCGCAGTTCGGCGTCACATTCTTCAACACCGCTGGGATGTATAGCTGGGGCGGGGGTAAGAGGCTCCGTGGTTAAGTGCCGGCCCCGTTTCGTGCGCACCGAGTCCCGCCCCAGCGGCGGCAGCGAGCCGCGAGATCGTCGACACCGGTAGAGAACTACTCATCGGCCTGAAGCGCGGCCCAAACAACATCAGGGTATGGGGCGTGCAAGGAACGAAACTTGGCTGGCTCAGCCCGCCATCTGGCGCTCGAAGCCCACAATATTGGCAAATTCACCCGCATCAAGGCTCGCGCCGCCGACCAGCACGCCGTCGACGTCGGCCGCTTGCAGCATGGCCGGCGCGTTGCTGGCCTTAACGGAGCCGCCGTAGAGCAGCCGGGTCTTGGAGGCGACGTCCGCGTCGAACAGGCCGGCCAGTTCTGCGCGGATCGCGCCACACATTTCCTGTGCATCTTCGGGTCCGGCGACTTCGCCGGTTCCGATGGCCCAGACGGGCTCGTACGCTACTACGAGTCCGGCGGCCTGGTCTGAGGTGAGTCCGTCGACGCCGGCGCGTAGCTGGGAGAGTGTGTGCTGGATGTGGGTGCCCGCTTTGCGGATGTCCAGGCCCTCGCCGACGCACAGCACCGGTGTGAGTGTGTGGCGGAAGGTCGCCTTGACCTTGGCGTTCACAGTTGCGTCGGTTTCGCCATGGATCGTGCGGCGTTCGCTGTGGCCGACGAGCACATACTTACATCCGAGCCTGGCCAGAAACTGACCGCTGACGTCGCCTGTGTAGGCGCCCGAGTCGAACGGGGAAAGGTCCTGGCCGCCGGAGACCAGGCCCAAGCCATCGTCCTGGATCAGGGTTTGCACGGCGCTAAGAGTCGTGAAGGGCGGAAAGACGGCAACCTCCACCCGGGCATAGTCGTGCTTTGCCTCATAAAGAGCCTCGGCCAGATGTTGCAGCAGGCTGCTGCCTTGGACGTGGTCCATGTTCATCTTCCAGTTGCCGGCGATAAGGGGCGTCCGGTTAAAGGTGCTGTTGGCAGACGTGTTCATGTGTTTCCTCCAAATGGTTGGTGTGATGGCTTGCGGGCGTGACAGTCCCGCGGGGCCAGGAAGGGAACTCCCTGTGCCCGGTAATGCAGGCGGGTTACGGTTCTGTGGCTGGTCAGGTGTTGTGCCGGCCTGGAGTCGGGTCCCGTCCTGATTGTGCAGGAGGTGCCGCGTACCGAAGCCGTGGCTTCTGATCCAGAGGATGTCCGATTGCTCGGTTTTACTCTCGATCCGCGCCTCGTAGGAGTATCCGCCGGGTTCGATTACCTCGACGATGTCTCCCGGTTGGAGCGAGGTCCAGTCCTGCGGTGCCGGAACCTGGGTGTCGCCGATATCTGTATGCCTGGTTGAGCGCACCATTACGGCGTGTCCCGTAGTGCTGGGGTGGCCCCGTGGCTTCGTGCGGCGGCGAGGGCACCTTCGACGTCGGCCAGCAGTTCCTTCCAGCTGGCCACGAACTTGTCCAGGCCCTCGGACTCGAGGATGGCCACGACGTCGTTGTAGGAGATGCCGAGCGCGTCAAGCGCGTCCAGGGTGGCGTTGGCTTCCGCATACGTCCCGGAGACGGTGTCACCGGTGATGACGCCGTGGTCGAATGTGGCGTCCAGGGTCTTCTCCGGCATGGTGTTCACGACGCCCGGTGCCACGAGTTCTGTGACGTACAGGGTGTCCGGG
>NZ_JAGGPL010000029.1 GCF_018613805.1 Arthrobacter sp. ISL-48 | reverse complement strand
CCAACGTCCCTGGGCAGTACAGCTAGGACTGAGCTTTCGCCTGTCGATTCAGTTGCATAATCAGACGGCATTCGCCTGACATATAAACGACTGGTAGCGCCATGTTTAGTGGCTGGGTGCTGGCTTTCGGGGCGCGCGCCAATAGCAATCGCGGGTGCAGATATTTCGTCGGTTTTTACTCTGAAAGCCGATGCACTTTGAGCCCTTGTTCTGAGGGTCGACGGGCCAGTTCGCCTTCGTTTCGCGCTTCGTCCTCAAAATACGTAGTCATGTCAGGACAAAGATCCTTTGTCCTGGCAGTAAGTTGACTCACATTTATGCTGATGTTGTTAGCGTTAATATGTCAAATTGACAGACTCTCGTTTCCCTCTAGTATCTATGTTGGGGGAAGCAAACTACAGAGCCGTCAGCTGTGAATGACGCGACCCGAAGAATCATTGGGGCCGCGTGTGTGCCCTGATCTGAACTGTCAGGTGGTACTCAGTTGAGCTATTTACGCAGGAACCGAAATCGTTTGGGAAGGTCCGGTACCGGTGGCTGGCTTGTCAGCCCTCCAGGTTCCGTGAAACCGACAACCCACAGGATTGGGCGTAAGGCATTGTCCGCTACAGCGGCGTTCTCGCTGCTCGGAACACTCGTCCTAGGAACACTTCCTCTGGTGGCCCCTGCCGAGGCTGCCCCGGGCACCCCAGGCACCCCGGGTGCTCCCTCGCTGATCTACTCGGAGGATTTTCAGAACGCGCCCGTGACGGGAGCGACGAATATCGCCGCCTACACCAGCACCACCGGCGCCACATACACGGCGAGCCCGGTCTACCAGAGCGCGCAGCAGTGCAACGGAACGATCTTCGGTCATCAGGCCACCAATGCCGCTCTCGCGACCGCACAATTCTGTTCGTCTTCCTGGTGGCCTACTGCCCGGACGGTCCCGGCCGCCATCGGCCAGCACGCCGGGATGGCTGATCCCAACACAAACCTCGCAGTCGCCGAGCAGACTTCCGGCGGCTCCACCAATTACACGGGGGTGATGCTGGAGGGATCCGGTATCAACGTCGCCGGCACCGGTCGTTTCGTCACCTTCTCGCTCGACGTCGGAAACCTATGCAACATCGGTCTCCAGGCATTGGATCGGTTCTACCTGATGGACGGCGCTACGCCCATTGCTTTGAACGCCACCGACTACAACATCTGCGCTGACCCCAACCGCGAGACGTTCACCGTCGACGGAAATGTCGTCAGCGTCGGTACCTTTACCGGAAACCGGGCTGCCCTGGTCACCAACCCGACGGTCGGCTTCCGGGTTACCAATCAGCAGCCCAGCGGCGCCGGAAATGACCAGGCTTTCGACAACTTCAAGATCCTCGATGTGACCCCGCAGCTGGATAAATCCTTCAGCCCTGCGTCCCTGCCCGTTGGTGCGAAATCCACGCTGACGCTCACGGTCACCAACACCGATGAACTTGCTGCCAAGAACGGCTGGTCCTTCACAGACGCACTCCCGGCCGGGTTGACAGTGGCAGACGGAGCTGCCGCCACCACATGCCCGGCGGGGGTCGTGACAGCTCCTGCCGGCGCCACCTCAGTCGCCGTGACCGGGAACCTGGATGCCGGCATGGCGGCCTGCACCGTGACCGTCAACGTGACAGCTGCGGCGGCAGGGGCCTTCACCAACGGCCCGGCGAACGTCACGGGGACGGGCATCAACCCTCCTGGCGACTCCACCGTCCAATTTGTTGAGCAGCCCTGGGCCTGCGATGCCTCGGGTTACTTGTTCCAGAGCCCGAACTTTCCTGCCGGACCGCACCTGGTCCAGCAGGTAGACCTGGTGACCGGTGCTAACAGCACCGCATTTGAGCTGCCTTCGCATGTCAACGCTGCCGGGTACAACACTTTGGATAACTTCTTCTACGGGACCACTGCCACGGGGCACCTGGTCAGAGTCGGGGCGAACGGTTCCTTGACCGACCTCGGTATCCCGGCTGGGACCACCGGAACCCTCTCCCTTGTCGGCGACTTCGATAACGCAGGCCACTACTGGGTCACTGCTAACGGAGTGAACAACACCGTCTACGAAATAGACCTCGCACCGGGATCAGCCACGTACGGCACCGTCGTAAACACGGTCGTCCGGACAGTCCCTGCCGGTGTTGTAGCCAGCGCGGACTGGGGCTATATCGACGGCGCCTTCTACAGCACAGCCTCTGATACCACGGGCAACGTCCTCCTCCGGTTCGATCCGGCTACCGGTGCTTCAACGGTTGTTGGACCCATGAACGGCCCGGACGGAACCCAGTTCACCGGCCTGGCCGCAGGTGCTGTCTACGTTGATGCCGGAGGCTACCTCTATGCGTCTAACAACGCCACCGGAAACATCTACCGGATCACCCCCACCACAGGAGCAACGATCCTGTTGTCCGCCGGTCCTGCAGCAGCCGGTAATGACGGTGCACGCTGTGCTCTGGCACCGATCCCGACCCTCACGGTTACCAAGACCGTCGAAGGCCGTCAGGCTCCTGTGGATCAGTTCACAGTTGGCCTGCAGAACGCCGGCGGGACTGTCCTCACCTCAGCCACCACTACCGGCACGGCCACTACGGTCAGCACGACCAACCAGCCGGTTTCCCAAGGCGCGACCTACACGATCACCGACACCATGGCGGCAGGCTCGGCCAGCGGTATAAACGCCTACAACGCCGGGGTAACCTGCACGAACATCGCATCCGGAGACGCCGTCCCAGCCGAGGGTAACGGTCCATGGACGTTCACTGTTCCGGACGCGGCCGCGTTCACCTGTGAAGTGACCAACGCACCCGTGGACGTCAGTGTTGGCCTGGTCAAATCGGCCGACCAAGCCGCGATGGAGAACATCGAACCGGGACAAATCATCACGTACACGTTCGCGTTCACCAACACCGGAGATGTGCCCCTGACTGATATCCGTATCGATGAAGGCGCATTCACCGGAACAGGGAACGCCCCGGTCGCTATCTGCCCGGCCGGCACGGTAGCTCCGGACGCAACCGTTACGTGCACCGCCACCTACACGGCCACCCAGGACGACGTAGACGCCGGTTCGATCTCCAACACGGCCTCCGGTACCGGAACCCCGCCCGAAGGCTTCCCAGTCCCGCCGGTCTCGCCTCCGTCAACGGTCGTCGTTCCGGCTCCGCCGGCACCGGCCATCACCGTGGTGAAGACCGCCGATGAGGCCGCCCAGGCGGACCTCGCTGTAGGCCAGGAGATCACGTACTCGTTCCTGGTCACCAACACCGGTAACGTCACCCTCGAGGACGTCACCGTCAACGAAGGCAACTTCTCCGGCGCGGGCGAGCTCAGCGACGTCACCTGCCCGGCAGAAGCAGCCCGGCTGGCACCGGCCGCTGCCATCACCTGCACGGCCACCTACTCGGTGGTCCAGGCCGATGTCGATGCCGGCTCCATCACCAACACTGCCACCGCCACCGGCGTTCCGCCTGGAACAACTCCCCCGCCGGTCTCATCACCCTCGGGCGTTACCGTTCCCACCCCGAATGCACCGGCAATGACCGTGCTCAAGACAGCAAGCACGGACAAGGCAACAACGGGGGGTCAGGTGCTCACCTACTCGTTCTTCCTCACCAACACCGGCAACGTCACCTTGACGAACGTCAGTGCTGTGGAAGGCGAATTCAGCGGAACCGGTGACCTGTCGGCCGTAAACTGCCCGGCAGAAGCTGCCTCGCTGGCACCGGCCATGAGTGTCACCTGCACAGCCACCTACACGGTGACCCTGGCAGACCTCAACGCAGGCACCATCACCAACACCGCAACAGGTACAGGCACCACGCCCGCTGGAGGAGCCATTACCTCGGCCCCCTCCACGGCCAAGCTCGCCGCCCAGGCACCCGTGTCGGCAGTGAACTTTGCCGGCAACCTTGCCAACACCGGGCTCGACGCTGGTCCACTCGCCCTCGGCGCGCTCGTGCTCTTCCTCCTCGGCGGAAGCACTCTGGCAGCAGCGAAACTCCGACGCCGCCAGAGCTAACACCAGAAACAAGCTCCTGATCTCAAGGAGCTAAAACAAGAAACAGCGCCCGGGACTGGAATTCCATCCCGCACCCGGGCGCTGTTTCTATCCCCAAAGCCACCCCCGCCCTGCAGGGGATCTGCAGGTTGGCCGTCAGGGGACAGGATGAAGGACCCACCCAGCAGGCCATTGGTGTTTTCGTTGATGCCACGCTGCCAGGGTGAGTGCGGGTCGCAGAAGTAGATCTCGATGCCGGTGTCGATCTTCACGGTATTCCAGTCCTGCATCTCGATGCCCTGGTCCCAGGTCAGGGAATGCCGCAGTGCCTTGGGGGAATCCGGTTCTTGCGCTGGCCGGCCTTGCGGCAGGGCTGCCTGATAGCCGCCCGGTGCGGTGCGCAGGCACGCGGTCAGATCACGCTTCAGCGCCCCGCGGGACTGCACGTAAAGGGACTGGTAGATCGTCTCGGGTGACACCCGCATCTCCGGCTCATGAGGGAACCCAACCCGGAGCCGTCATCACCATAAGCCACGCCCCGCGCGACTCCGGTCTTGCTGCTTATGATGTAGCGGCTTTCAGCTTGAGTAAGTAGTGGATGCAGGGACGACCGGAATCTTCAAAGATGCCGTGACCGGTGACCTGCCAACCCGCGTTTTCGTATATCTTGCGTGCTGCAAGATTTTCTTTCAGGACTCCGAGGGTCGCCTCTACGAACCCCTCCAACACGAGCGACTGAGTGACCTGTGCAAGCAGGAACCGCCCCAGTCCCCGGGATTGGCTCGCCGGGTCCACAGCCAGCAGCGCGAGATGAGCCGTGCGGGCGGCACCTGGCTGGGTGTGATCAATTGCCAACGTGAACCCGTGGGTCCTCGAGCCGCTTTCCGCGATGGAAAGGATACTTCCCGGGACCGTGAGTTTCTTCAATGCTCTGTGCTTCACCTGGGGATCGCTATGTGTGCCATCACGAAGGGCGACGGCGTGCATCCAAAGTTCTGCGCACCGAGGGAAATCTGCCTCGGTGCCCGGGCGGAATATAAACGACGGCGGGGGCTGCGTGCATCTGTTGTGATTCTCCATCCATACATTTGTAGCGCAGTAGGCCGATTCGCGTATTTTGACATGAACAGCCTTCTGCTTGTGGGTTTGGGAGGTGCAGTGATCGCTATAAGCGCGTGGCTGGACTACATGAAAGGTAGCTTTGTGGCATGACGGTTATGTACAGGTACGACGTGGAGGTCCTGCACCTGCTCGTGTCACCGGGCCACGCCTACTTCGGTCGGGCACGCAACGGCGCTGCCGACGTCCCGACCACAGATGCGGCCACCGTGGACGTTGTGGCCGGTAAGGGAATCGTTGGCGACCGCTTCTTCGGCAAGGCCGCACACATGGATGCCGCTCTCACGCTGCTCTCCATCGAAGCGCTCGAAGCCATGGCCGCGGAGCTGGGCGCTGCACCATTCGATCCGCTGCTGACGAGACGCAACGTGGTGCTTCGGGGCGCGCAGCTGGCACCGCTTCTCGGGCATGAGTTCGCCCTGGAGTCACGCGGCGCCGAGGTCCGGCTCTGGGCTGGGCGGCCTGCCCACCCGTGCGCGTGGATGGACAGGATGCTTGCGCCGGGCGCGCATGCCGCCATGCGGGGGCGCGGGGGCCTGCGGTGCCGGCCGGTTTCTGATGGCCAGCTGCACCGCGGCCCGGCCGTCCTGGTCAGCCCGGTACCACTGGATCCCGAGCAAGCGGGAACCCCCTCCGTACTGCGGCCCGGCCGGCTTCCCTAGATCTCCCTGACGATGTTCTGGACCAGCACCAAACGGCTGCTTGACGGCATGGGCAGCGGCAGCGCGGTCAAGCAGCCCCGTTTTCGGTGCATGATTGCATGCGTTGCGACCAAAAAACGCTAGCTGGTTTGCACCCCGGCAGGGACAAATTGTCAGCGTGCAACGCGCTCTTCAGCACGCTAACGGCCTGCGCTACGGCGGCCTATCCACCGGCGCGCCCTCGGGTTCGCGTTCGGCACCCCTCTCGGCGCCTGGATCGGGACCACCTTCGGCTGGCGATGGTCCTTCGGTGCCCTGTCAGTCCTCGCGGTCATCGTCGTCGCCCTGATCATCGTGTGCGTCCCTGATGCCGCAGGGCAACCAGCCACCTCGCGGCTTCCCCTGGGGCAGGTGTTCCGAATCCCCGGAGTCGCCATCATTCTGGCCGCCATCGTCGCCTGGATGCTCGCCCACAGCACCATCTACACCTACATCGCCCCTATCTCCGGGCCACTAAAACGGGCCTCTCGGCCGACCTCACCCTGCTGGTCTATGGCATCGCCAACGCGTTCCTACCAGTCGCTTTCAACCTCGTAGTCTTCGGCGCGGGCATCCTCGGTGCATTGCTCCTGACGCCATTTGACGGGCTGGTGCTCCCAGTAGTCATGATTGCCCTCGGGATCACTGCCCTCCTGCTCACCCTGTACGGCCGACGGACCGCATTCCCCCGCCGCCTCTGACCCTCGTGAGCGACCCGCCATACCCTTCCGGCAACGTCGCCGATGCGTTCATCACCACAGCCAGAAGTGCACAACCCCGGCAGCCGCCGTCGGGCCTTTCACCGAGCCGTCGCGGAGGCTCCCCGCGGGGCACTTTGAGGCTTACTGGTGCGGAACAGCCGGTTCTTTACCTCTATGATTGAGCTTGCGGGGAACTGAGTACTTTTGATCTTGCCGGCGGACAGCGGAAACCGGCATTCTTGCGGGCGGCAGTCCGCACCTTTGAAGGGAACACCTATGGCTCGGAGCCCCGAAGAATCGCTCAGGGCGACTCTGGGCAGAGTGGCTCCAGGCACGCCGTTGCGCGATGGCCTGGAACGCATCCTCCGTGGACGCACCGGAGCGCTGATCGTGCTGGGTTCGGACCGGACCATCGAATCCATCTGCTCCGGCGGCTTCGACATCGGCATCGATTTCTCCCCTACCCGGCTCCGTGAACTGGCCAAGATGGACGGCGCCATCATCTGCGACAGGGACGCCGGGAATATCCTCCGGGCCGCCGTTCAGTTGGTACCGGACTCAAGCATCGAAACGCAGGAGTCAGGCACCCGCCACCGCACCGCCGAGCGCGTGGCCATCCAGACTGGCGTGCCCGTGATCTCCGTCAGCCAGTCCATGCAGATCATCGCGCTGTACGTGAATGGGCTGCGCCACGTGCTCGAGGGCTCGGAAAAGGTCCTGGCCCGCGCCAACCAGGCTCTGGCAACCCTGGAGCGCTACCGCTCACGCCTGGACCAGGTCACCAGCTCATTGTCCGCGCTGGAGATCGAGGCCATGGTGACCGTCAGGGATGTTGCCGTCACACTGCAGCGGCAGGAGATGGTCCGCCGGATCTCGGAGGAAATCTCCCAGTACGTCCTGGAACTCGGCGAGGACGGCCGCCTGCTCTCACTCCAGCTGGACGAGCTCACGGTGGGCCGGGGCCCCGGCAGCGACATCATCATCCGCGACTACGCCGGCCCCCACGCCTCTCCCGACGACATTGAGAAAGCCGTAAGCGCTCTGGTGAACCTTGGCCCCACGGAGCTGATCGACCTCGGCAAAATCTCCGGAATCATCGGCTTCGCCGGCGGTGTGGACACGCTCGACGCCGTCGTGCAGCCCCGCGGGTACCGCCTGCTCTCCGGGCTAAAGGCCGTCCCCAGGGCGGTGGCTGACCGGCTCGTGGACCACTTTGGCGGGCTGCAGTTCCTGATGGCCGCCACCATCGACGACCTCATGACCGTGGACGGCATCGGTGATCAGCGGGCCCGCACCGTGCGCGAAGGCCTGAGCCGCATGGCGGAGGCCAGCCTGCTGGACCGCTTCCTCTAACCATGCACTCACGGCGCGGCACGAAAAACTGATCGACCTCGCCGCCGATTTCTTCGAGCAGCAAGAGCAGGCCGAGCGGATCCACACCGAAGCACAGGCAGTGCCCCGAACGGCCACGACTCCTTGATCGAGTGGCCCCTGCGATCATCCAAAGTGGCCCTCGTTGCTGATCCCCTAGTACCCGGCGTCAGCCCCAAGGGCCAATCTTGGAGGAGAGGACCTGCTCACCCGCCTGTTCGCTCCGCACCAGATCAGTGGAAATATCAGCCCAGGTGTCTCCGGTCTTCATCCGGACCGGTTCATTGTTTACTGTCCGGGTAAAGGACCCGTCCGGATGCGCCACCGTCTGCTCAGTCGGAGTCGTTGCCGAATCCACAACCACATCGGTCCCGCCCGTGGCAGCTTTCTGCCCCGCGCCGGCTTTCAGACAGGACAACCACGGCGCTGATAGGAGAGTGCCCACGAGCAACTTTCAGAACGAAGGAAAACGTGTGGGTTCCCCAAGAGCCGTTCCCCATGCACGAAGTATCTGAGAGAAAGTTACACGCAACCTGGAACTTCACGCATGATTGCTGATCTTTTTTGTTAGCGCTCACCTTACTACGACGAGGCATCGGGCAAAGGTCGCTTACTGCGAGGAAAGAGAGAGCTTTAGTATTCCGGTTTGTCGTATATGGTTCCCATATCAACCGAGTAGCAACCCCAGGAGCAATAATGACCGCAGACAGCCAGCAGGTCCTCTCATCGCAGGATCACGCCCTCGGTCTGAAGTATCGGCGCAACTCCATAATCTTTGGGGTCATAGGGCTATTCGTTTTTGGCGTCGCCTTCGGGTTGTTTGCCTTTATCACTGCCCGTAAAGCGGAGGGTCAGGGCGTGAAGGCTACCGCAGGGAAGGTCCTTGGAGTCCTGGGGTTCATCGGCGGGATCATCGTTATGACGATCCTGTTTAAGAATCGATAACTCTGGTCTAGCAAGAGACAGCATTGCAGGACAGGATGCCTGGAAGTATCAGACCGGCCTAGGTTCGTCTCAGGCCCCAGATTATGGACGAGCAATATCTGAGGCGGCAACAGTGGCCCTGCAGCCAACACGACGAGCGCTTACCGTGCGCGCCTACGATTTCTAACGTCGATGGTTGGGATTTCCCTGGTTCACTTCTGAATAAACAAAAGTGATAGCCGAGTAGTACAGACGATGAGGTCTAACTCATCGCAGCATCAGGCGAGAAAGGCCGGAAAGCCACCTACCGAGGCGCCGTGATGCTGAAACTCACGTGCTGTCAGTGATGGTCGAAAACTGAGCCGTTTTGTGGGTTGAAAACTGAGCCACGTTGACGTTGGTTATTCTGCCGTATTTTCTGGTCTTGTCGAGGGCAGCGAGTCTGTCTGTGCATGTTTGAGTCGGTAGCTGGAGCCTTTGAGGGTGATGACTTCGGCGTGGTGGAC
>NZ_JAGGPL010000002.1:165447-309174 GCF_018613805.1 Arthrobacter sp. ISL-48 | reverse complement strand
AGATGGGTATAGGAGACAGCGCACAGACAGACTCGCTGCCCTCGACAAGACCAGAAAATACGGCAGAATAACCAACGTCAACGTGGCTCAGTTTTCAACCCACAAAACGGCTCAGTTTTCGACCATCACTGACAGGGCCAGATCAATATCACCGAACAACCACAAACAGCCACCCAGTGTCGCGACGATGACTGGAATCCCGCCTGTCCCACCGGGCATCGATGAGATTGGTATCCAGTACGGTGAGACCTCTACAAAGTGGTGTGAAAGGACTGCCATACGAATGTCACCACCTAATGGGTCGGATAGGATCGGCTAAGTTTCACCGACACGCTCAACTCCAACCGCCAGGGTTCTCTGGATACGCGTTGAGGACCACTGATCAAGGAGAGATTGCTCGTGACAGAAGTTCAACAAAGGATGAGGGCCATTTTCGCGGCGCGCGACCGAGCGAATATGCAGCCCACTATCGATGCGTTCCTTGATGTTCTCTCGGAACATCCTGACGAACCCGAGGTGTTGTATGAGGTTGGAGGGGCCTACGACACAGATGGACAAGAGAAGACTGCAGCGGAGTACTACGAACGTGCGCTTGCGGGAGTTCTAGAGCCGGAGACTCTTCGCAAATGCTATCTCCAATACGGCAGCACTTTGAGAAATCTAGGCCGCATCGACGAATCGATAGCAATATTTTCTGTTGCTCGGACTGCTTATCCCAACTCCGTCTCGCTCGGAGTTTTCGAGGTACTTACGCTGCATGCACAAGGGAAACGAGACGCCGCTCTTGCCTCCGCCCTTACTCTTCTCGTTGACCACGTCGAGACAGATGAAGTGAAGCGGTACGAAACCTCTATTCGCGCAAATGCGCACTATCTTAGAAATCTCGAAGAATAGATCCAAGCGGAAACCTTTGCATACACAGATTCAAAATTACTAGACCCAATCCGTTTTGACTTGATGCGTTGAGTATCTTATGCATAAAACAAACTTCCTACCCAAGAGTTGTTTTTAGCCAGTTGATTATTTGCTCGTAGCGATGGATGCGAAGTCCGAGGGGTCCAGACCTCGAACTTTCGTGGTCTCCAGCGCAGAACACCAACATGTCGACTTCTTTGTCGAATAATTTAGCTTCAAGAAAAAATCGCCTCGCTTGTTCGAACGGGGCATGTTGGTCACCGTCGGAATGCACTATCAAGAACGGACAGTCTAACGCGCTAACGTGAGTAACAGGACTTTGTTCTTTCCAGGAGGGTTTGTCGGCTCCCCACAGAGCGTTCACGACATTCAGACCATCGTCGCTGGCGCCAACGTAGCTGTCTAACGAGTAGCATCCTCTCTCCCCGACGGCTGCCGCAAAGACGTCCCTAGTAGTGCACGCCAGCCAAGCCGCCATGTATCCGCCGAAAGATCCACCCATGACGCCGACACGAGCCGGGTCACCGCCGAAGTTAGCCAAGGCATGATCCCTAAGAGCTTGCAAATCTCGGCTGGTGACGTCTGGGAGATTTCCGGACGCCCCCGTAGCGTGGGCCACACCGTACCCGGCTGAGCCCCGTGGGTTTCCAATTACGACAAGGAATCCCGCCGCGCAGAGGATTTGTGCTTCCTCAAATGATCCGGGACCGCTCATTGTCGCTCCGAATTGTGTGTAGGGCCCTCCCTTAACCACTTGCACAACAGGATGAGGTCCAAGGCCCTCCGGCACAAAAACCCATCCTTGGACAGTCACGCCTGGACAACTTTGTACGCTTATTTCCACCGGCTTAGTTAACTGCGTAGACGAAACGAAGTCGTCGCCAAACCGTGTCAGCTTCGTTACAGCCTTTCGCCTCCCAACGTAGAGATCGCCTGCAGATCCAAAGTCAGCAACTACAGCAGCCCAGATCAAGCCCTCAGCCGTCTTCTTTATGTCGAAACCGTTAACCTGCCCTGCGGGGGCGAACAGCAGTTCCGCTTCATCGCTCACTCCATTGAGACTTACGCCCCCTAGTGGTACGGAGCCTTGGTGATCAAACGCGATATAAGCCTTTTGGCCGGCCACTCGCAGAGTCTGAGATACGTAACTCAAGCTATAGAACTCATCTGAGACACGGCGCAGGTCATTCTCTGTAGAGGCTGAAGTTGTCCATACGCCGAAGCTCGCAAAACCGTCGCTGTAACCCTCAGCAGCGAGTTTCGAGCCAGTGAGTACTACATCGTTCCCGTCTACGGAGAAGCAGGGAAACATTGGCTCAAAGCCTCCGTGAGTTATCGGCCAGGACGTATCGTTGCGTAGATCAGCGACCCACACGTCAGACCTCGCACTTAATGCATTGCCGGATCCGTTCCTAGACACGTAACAGATCCGCGAGCCGCTAGGATCCCAGGCGATCTGATCATCATGAAAGACGTCATGAGTTACCTGTCGCACCAGCCCGGAGTTCAAATCAACGACGTGGATCTTGCGTTTTTCCGAGCGGTCAAAGCCTGTGGACGTGTCGGCGAACGGGTGATCAGTAACAAGTGCGATGCCATGCTCTACGTTTTGGCCAGCGACCGAACGGTAAGCAGTGAAAGCCATGGAGCCACTATCTGGTGCCCACTCAAACTCAAAAATGCCACCATTGGCAGAAGTAGCCTGCTGAAGTATTTTAGATTCGACGTTCCATATGAAAATCTGCACAGCTCCGTCGACCGAGGGCCGAAGGAACGCTATTGATTTGCCGTCGGGCGACGTCTTTGGAGTTACGTCCGAGCCATCACCAGGAATAAAGGACGTAGTTTCGCTATCCGTGTGGAAAATCATGACCTTCCGAAAATATGATCCGGTCTCCGGATCTGCTTCCGTGATTCCAACACTGCCGATACTTCCATCGATCGATAGTGTAGGAGTGCCTAAACGACTTAGACCGATTATATCTTTGGCTTTCACTGAATCCCCTTAAACCGCAAGCCCGAGACTACTTAGATTGTGCTGTACCCATGGTGTTGACTCCCAGCCTTGGCCGTTCGCATCAGCGCGGTTATGCATGGGATGGTGTTGACCATTGACAAATGCGACGACGGCAGCAGCAATAGATGGAGCCTGCGCGAACCCACCCGTGTTGTTACCCCCGGTGATAACCAATTGACTCTTACTTCCGGGAGATACGCTAAAAAGGCCCAGACCGCTTGGAGTCCAAGGACGAATGCAGAAGCGCGACTCCTCTGCCAGCCAACTTCGGCCCCCAGCAGCTTCATAGGCTTCTGGGGCGAGTGTTCGAACTAGATCGTCTAGATCACTACGAATAGCCTGGAGACTCTTCTTGTCGATATTCCTTGGATCAGTACCCACGAATCCATAACCAGCACCGAAAATGAGACGAGACGCTGCGCCTTCACCTTGCACAGTAATGTTGGCGTCTTGGGCGACTGCTGATCGGCGATGAATTTTAAGCGATGCATTTTGGCCATATACGTTCGGGACGTCGTGCCACAAGCCAGCAACTCCAGCCAAGGGAACTTGCACCCCTGTGGAAGCGAGAAATTTTTCACCATAGACCCCAGGCGAGCAGATTACGTAGTCTGCGGTAACAAAGCTATCGTCGGCTATTACGCCTAAAAAGCCATGTCGACTGTCGGTGCAGGCTTCAGTAACATCTACTGAGAAGCGAAGGCTACTGCCTGACGCTTCCAACTCATCCGCGACCAGTGCCATCAAGTAGTGAACGTCAAGAGTAAAGCCTCTTGTTATAAGGGCGCCGGCTAGCCGAGTCGTAGTCTTAGGCGTGACCATCGGAATCCGGTCTTCAAGGTCCTCCGGTCTAACCGTGGCCAGGAGTGAACTCAGCTTTATGTGACGCTGCTCGGCGCGTTCGAGGTCGTCTGACTCGTCGTACAGCCTGAGAATCTCGGGCCTATACGATAGTTGCTCGCTTACCGGCAAAGAACCCAGTATGTGCTCCCACAACGGGGCCGCTTCCATATTGAACTGAAGAATCTTCTTCTCCAGCCGCGTAGCCTGTTCTGGGGATACCTCCATATGAGTACGCGTCCATTGGCCGTCCTCTGGCCTGCCGCGGTCGGAGCGAATGTCCCAGCCCCCCTCGGACGGGCGGCGATCGAATACAGAACTCGACGGTGCGAACCTGTTTTGCTGAGACAGGGACCTGTATTGATCAGCCTCCGTGTAAGTGAACATACGCGCTGCCATACCTCCCCTCGATGCCCCATAGGAATCCCAGGCGCCCCCAGATCTAGGATCAGGAGACCTATCGAGGACGGTGACCCTAGCTCCCAATCGGGAGATAGCCAGCGCGCAGATCGCGTTTACTACACCAAACCCAACAAACAGAACGTGCTTGCCACTCAGTTCAGAAGTGTCCGATGTCTGGAAAATATTTTCTGGCCGGAGCAATCTCAGCTCCCTTTCAACTCGAGTGTCTTATGGTTATTTGAAGATGCGACCCACAGTCCGTGGAGAGCTGGTTTGGGATTTTTGCTAAACGGCAATGCCCGGAGAAAGTCGCCATCAGAAACTTTCACCATACCAATTCGAGACATGACGGCCGCGCTGCGGAAATTTGTCACCGTTGTATAAGCAAAAATCTGCTGAATTTCAGAGTGCGAGAACGCCACATTGAGTATTTTGTGTGCCGCTTCGGTTGCAAACCCCCGCCCCCAACTGCCTTGGGCAAGGCGCCAACCGATGTCCAATCGAGAAGCTGCGTCCGGACCCCAACTCGACAGGCCAAGCCCTACTGCTCCTATTGCTTGGGTGTCGGCTGATTCTCGTACGGCCAACATGCCGTAGCCATTCTCTAACTCCCGCCGCCAACGGTCAACGAGTGAATCCGAAGCTTCTTCGCCAATTGGTCCGCCGAGGGGCGACATTACCGCTGGATCTCCGTGCCAATCCCTGGCGTGCTGGTAGTCCGAGTCAGTCCACCCAGTAAGAGTCAGTCTGGAGCTAACGATTTTATCCCTGGGCTCGAATATTCTCGGAACTTCCGCTGAAACTCTAAACATCCGTCTTATCAACGCGCAGTAGAGTTTTCCTTAGGACCAGAATTGACACTGATGCGGCAAGGAGGGCGGCCCATCCAATAACCGTATAGCTCAGCGCTGGCCCAGCAACTGCCAGGAGTACACCGCCAAGTAGGTATCCTGTCATGGGGGCTGCATTTGAAACTGCACCCAAAGCAGCAAACGCCTTGCCTCGATGTGCAGAAGGCGAATTCAGATTTATGACCACGTGAAGACTGGTCGCCATAGCTCCGTTACCAAATCCTCCGAGAATGCTCACTGGAAGAAGCCAGCCGACCGAGAAGACCATGCCGGAGAGGAGCAGGGCCGCACCCATGCATACATAGGCGATGACGATAGTTAGTGCGGGCGGCCTATTCTCCATGCGACCGATAGCCAGCGCACCAACAACCAGACCAATCATCCAGAAAGTTCCTACCAGGCCATAGTCAGCCTCAGAACCGCCCAATACATCTCGAACAAGGAAGACTGACAATACGTTGTTGATGCTGACGCAGGTCACGACTAGTCCCGTAGTAAGCAAAAGAGGCCCGAGGAGCTCGTGTCGCCAAGCGGAGAAATTATGTGGACTTCCGGGCGTCTGGGCGAAATCCGTCTGATTGGTTGTTGACGACTGATTTCCGGGCGCGCTGCGATTAAGCCTCGTTCGTAGTGCGAAGGTACCGCCGACTACTGCAATGAAACTACAGGCGTCAACAAATAGAGCACCTGATACTCCAAAGCCTTGGACCATAAACGCCCCTACAGCCGGCCCAGCCAGCATCCCCAACATCGCTCCAGTCTGAGAAATGGAGGCGGCCTTGGCCACGTTCTTGGAGCCGACCATGCTTTGAGGTAACGCTCCAAAAACAGGACTAGTGACTGCAAGTCCAAGACTCAACAGGAACAGTCCCCCAATCAACGTGAAGGGGCTGGGCCATATTGCCATTGCTACACAACCGGTTGCCTGAAGGAGAGCGGTGGAAGAAACTAGTGCCCGGCTGTCTATTCTGTCAGCCAACCTGCCGACCAACGGGGCAAAGAGAACCGCCGGCGCGGTTGAGGCCACCAGCGCCGCAACAACAAGCGCTTGGGAATGGCCCTGACTCTGCAGATATAAGGCAATCGCGGTGGCGGCGGATAGATCACCAATGAAGGAGATGAGCCGCATCCCGCCGAGCAGATAAACATCAAACCATCTGGGCTTAAAGGAGGTTGATGCCCCCGACACTTCTTGTGCGGTTCCAGTCATTTCTACTCCTATGCTTAGGATTTCAGGTTTATGAGCGCCGGTGGAACGTCACAGCGAACGCGATTTGATGGATGTGATGCAGAACTCGAGAAGGGTGAGCCTATGTTTTCACGCCAGCGTGCAGCCCATGCGCGATCGAAGTCCTGCGGAACGGCGGCACCATGGAGGATACGAAGTGCCGCGGAACGAGCCCACTGGTACCCAAGAGCGTCAGCGGCTAGCTCGCGGGCGTGCCGCATTCCTACAGATTTGATCATCGCAGGCGATAGGCGCTCCGATGTGGCAGCGAATATAGAACTTAAACCCCAAACCTTCGAGGCAGCTTCCAGATCAGACTCACCTGGAAGCACGGCATGCGCTAACTCATGACCAAAAATTGTACCAAAAAATGCGTACATATCCGCACTGACTAATCCCGTGCTAATGACCGGCTGCCGAAGGACTGCCCAAGGTATGACAATTGCATTCCTACTGCTTTGATAATAGGGAACGGCATCAAAAGAATGCACTTGCCATCGCACCCTAGCAGGGTGCGGCCCCCTAAAGGAGTTAATTGCAGACAGGCCTCTCGCCCAAGTCACCGCAGCACAGACTGTACTTATGTTCATTGGCAAAATCTCCGCTGACGCACCAACTGGATCCTGCCCTAGTTCCAATGTCACTGAACCCATCCGGCTCAGAGCGACATCGATCCCGGCATTTCCAGTCATTCCTGAAGCCGCCCAGGCGGCGGCGGAGGCCTTAACGTCGAGCGCTATTTTCCGTGCATTTTCAATAATTCCCAGCTCTTCTTGTTCGGCCGTGTAGGCCTTTTCAACGATGTGAGGTAGGACGGTCTTGGCCAGGGAAACAAAACGACTTGGCCTACTCCGAACAGAGTAAATCCCGAATCGGCGACCGGCAAAAAACCGAGAATTCTTCTTTAGTGTATCGTCAGATACAAAGGGAATGAATTCCAGCGCCATTCGCCATGCCAGCCAGGCTTTTATAGTGGTTAGTCCGACCGACCACAGTGAGTCAAGGCGACGATGCAACTCATCGGGCAGAATTATTTGATCCGACGTGCAGCCAGCCGCTTTAGCTAGCTGAGATAGAAATTCGTCCCGAGGAAAAGAACCTCGCCACTCCTCCTGAGGAACTGTTTCCCGATGCCAAAGACTCTTTTCCAACCGAACGACGTCCTGCGGTCCAACGGACCCAAAAAGCGTCGCGTCGGCCCCAAAGACTGCCATGACCCATTCAATGTGTTTTGAGTACTCCGTCAATGATCTGGCGCTGGAATAGTCTTCCTTTGGGATGGGCGTCTCTATAAGGCGGAGCACGTGAACTTCTTTACTTCGTGTTCTCATTGCTACGCTGTATAGAGGAACGGCGAAAGAATTCTTGATACCGGACACGAAATACATCAATAGCTGTGTTTGATCGTGCAATGACGCGATCTCACTGATCCGATCTCGGCAGTAGACAAGTTCTCGCTCCGTTGAAAAGTCGTCGACAAACAGCCGCCAAAGTCGCATTAATTCATCTTTTTCGCCCCAACTGATACCAACGTCAGCTGATCCTTGTAGAGCCTTTTGTAGAGCCTTTTCAGATCGCAGCTCGGCGGCCTTTCCAAGCGAATGGAATAGATTCACTGGAGCATCGCCAGAAGTCACCCAGCTTTTGTGCGTTGATGCATACATGCTGACGGATGAGGTGATTTTGTCTTCGGAGGAATCTTTCCAATTTCCCAAAAGAACCTCGTAGTCTTTATCGATCAATTTAGGAGCCAAGTACCAACTCAAGAACGCCCAGGCGTGCAAAGGTTTTTGCTGCTTTCAATGCCGCCGGTAGATCTAGGTGGTTGAAAATCTGTGCGGCCGAGAAAACGCCCGACCTGAGTCGCTGGTCCTGAAGCACCTCAAATGTCTTGTGGGGGACAGTTACGACGATACCTTCGATACTGAGTCTGAACTTCTGGCCCTCTTCCTCTCCAACAACTGATGTCGGCACAGTGGTTCTTTGAAACAGTGAGTCTGGGCCTGCTCCGGAAACACGTTTCAGATCAGCGAGCGTCACCTTTTCGCGCTCTCTACGATTCACTTGCGAAAATACGGTCGAGGACTTCGGGTGTAGTGAGTCTAGTTTCGAAAGGGCATGCAACTCCGCCTTTAGTGCGGTTAGCATCTTTACCTGCTCGAAGTCTGATTTTTGATGACTTGCGTCGACTATTGCCTTTTCGATAGTTTCGCCGAAGTGCGAGAGCAAGTCATCCGCGGCTCGTTCGTCTGCAGGCTCATGGACCGTGACAGAAAGGTGAATGCTCTGCTCACTACTTGCCGTGGCCTTATGCGGAGTGCCACGCGGAAGTATCAGTAGATCACCGGGCTCAAGTGTGGTTACCAGGATCGGTTCCCCGAGGTCATGTTCGGTGAACGTCTCTGCACCTAGTGACCGTCTGGGCCAAACCTTCCAATCCTTTGTGCCCTCAGTTTGAACGACCACTACGTCGAGCGGATCACTGTGGGGGGCAAATCCGCTATTGCCAGGCGGAGTGGTGAAAACAACGGCATTTGCCTCAGTCCCGGAGTAAGCCACCATGGTTTTCAGTAATGAGCGCACGCTCGGACTGAGATCCTCAAAGCTGTTGATGCAGAGGGTAGCGCCGCTGAGGAAAAGTTGCATCACGGAGACATAATTTACGGTTGAGTATTTCCGGGCTTCGCCGACGACATCGGTGTATGCCTCGCGACGTATTGCGTCACCGCTGCGGCTCATTCGTACATATTCAACCGGCAGCAAGGGGCTCTCCAAAACATCGTCCACATCTTTGGAAGACAACAGCGTTGGAGAACCGTGCTTGACACCTGCGCGAATGACACTAGGTCGACCTTCTTGCAACCCCGCAAATATTTCCTTGTACGGCAACTCCTCATCAGCGGACACTACTTCTACGCTCCCTTGGCTTCTTCGAAGATGCCGGCACGAACCAATGAGCGGGCCATTTTGGTGCCACGTTCCTCGTCGCTTCCGGGCATCAATTTTTCCAGGCTGGTCGTCTCGCCAGCCGCGATCCCGTCGAGTCGCCCACCGAGCTCCTTGGAAACAGCGAACTTGAGTCCGGCAATTAGTACCTGTACGCGGCCGTCTTCAAGCTGAGTAGTTTCATATGGAGTATTGGTACGAACCACAGCAGTGGCGTGACTTAGCTGGGCAATCCGATGGCTGTCTGCGAAAACCGAACTGGTAGACGACCCCGGCAGCTTCTTTCCACTTTCTCGATACCGCTCCCACTCTTCCCCGATGTCCATCGATCGGAGTTGACTGCTAAGTTCTTCCACGAGTTCTGTCATCTTCTGGAAGGCGGCTTCACTGCTTTCTTCAGATAGCGGGGGATACTCGTCGAACTTGCTTTGATCAAGAATCCGAGTGACGCTCTCCTGCAGAAGATCGTTCCACATCCGAGGTCGCATCATTACAGACAGGTGCAGCGATGGTTCTCCCTCTGCTTCCGTGGCATGCGGCGTGCCGTACGGAAGATACAAAACATCTCCGGGCTTGAGGCTCTCCTCAATCACTGGTGCGCCGAGCTGAGCTTCCGAATAGCTGGCGCTCTCCCCGCGACGCTCATCGGCGATATTCCAGAGGCGCCACTTCTTTGACCCGCTCAACTGAATAATGAATAGATCCACACCGTCATGGTGGACTGGATATCCCTTTTTTTCTGCGGGAGTGAGGAAAGCAACTGCATCCGTTCTGACCCGCATCGCCCTATTAATCTCACGTGTAAAGTCACGGACCTTTGGAACGATCTGGTTGACAGATGCCCAGGTGATGGTCCCGCCTGCCCGGTAGAGAGAGTGCAGCTTTTCGGGGTCGACGACTCCGCTAACCGTCTGTCCTTGAACCTTTATATCTTTAGTATAACCAGGCTCTGGTACACCCGTACCGTTCAGATTGACCTTAATGTAAGGGAATCGTACTACTTCGAGGTTAAGAAGATTATCCATGTCTTCGAGGGACAGAACATCCTCGGCGACATTTGGAAGAACGTTCTTGCGAAAGAGCGGTTTCTTGTTGAAATAGTTGGCTTGGAAGTCGGCCATATCGCCGACAAGCGAAGTAATTTGAGTGTTCAAAGGTTTCCTTAGAGGGTTTAGAGAAAACCGGCGCATATAGAACATTTTCTATATGCGCCGGCCTAGCTTTTGCGAGTCGATTAGACGATGTTTACGTACATCGACATAGCGAGCAGCTCAGTGTTCGTTTCGATGAACTCGATGTCATCGGTGTGCTGGATAGCTTCCATTTCTTTGTCACCCCCCAAGGCAGATCAGTTGTGCAGCTACAGCCTTACAGTTCACTTTGCATTTGGCAAGTATGTAATCCGATCTTTTTTCTGTGCTATAAGTTCAGCCGGATTAGAAAACTTGACTTTTTATTTTTAAGTTCTTGTGATAGGCAGCTATCGTGGTTTTCAATAACCACCCTTTTTGCATTGATGGAGTTTCGGAGTCAGCTTTACTTGATTTCTTATTGCTAAGATCCAGCTTGATAGAGTCCTTTTTCAAAACCGTTGGGGGGTAGACATGTCGTCAACGAAGATCGTTGGGTATGCCGTGGTCAGTGCGCCCAATGAGGCAATAGGCACGAGGCGAGACAGACTCATTGCTGCCGGTGCTGAGGAAGTCTTCCAGGACTTGGCAATAAGTGTGGGCGGGGCTCAACCACGGTGGCTAGAATGCATGGGCCGGCTTCAAGCTCGGGATGTACTGCTTGTCACGGAACTCAGCCAGCTTGGGCGGAGCAGCCTTGAGCTGGCTTCGATCATTTCTGCGCTGGGTGAGATGGACATCGGATTTCGCTCCCTCGCAGAGCCTTGGCTCGACACCACGACTAGCGACGGGGAATTGATTCTCAGAATGTTCGATGCCCTTGCCGAGTACGAGCGCGCAAGACGGTCACAACATACCAGGAGAGGCTTGGAAGCTGCCCGAGCGAAAGGGAGAACCGGCGGACGACCAAGGGTCACAACAGTGGCCATGTTGGCCCAGGCGCAGAAACTTCGCTCTCAAGGAAATACGCTAAAGGAAATAGCGGACGCGCTCCGGATCAGTCTGTCTACGGTGTCGCGAGTACTTGCCGCGCGCGACAATTAGACGGCTCGTCCCTCTTCCGGCAATGTGGCTGTCGCGAGATGCTGAACATGCTCGCGACCGTGGCTGACTGTGAGCGGCATTTGATCGTCGAACGCGTGTATGCCAACATCGCTGCAGCGAGAGAGGGTGGCGCCCGGTTTGGTCGGCCGTTGTCCGATCCTGTCGTGACAGCCGACAAGCTCGGTTCGTAACTGAAACCGCACGCAAGGCCGCACCGCTGAAGAAGCGGTGCGTCTCGTCAGGTGGCGCCGGGCCAGGCTCTACCGTCACCAGCAGGCCCTCGCGGCTCGCGAGAGCTCAACGATGTAGCTGCGTCATGGATGGCAGTGAGCGGTGACGAATTCTTCGATTGCATGCCGAAGACAAGATCACGCTAGCAAGGATTGCCCGGGAAACCGAGATCATTCTGCGCACGCTGCAGAAACAATCTGGCGGGCCATGAGCCCCGATTCAGAAGTCGCCAGACCATCGAGCACGCGAGGAGGGACGCGCCAATGGGCAGATTTCTCCACATTCATCATTTCGTCTAGCGTTCGAGTCCGCAGTGTTCCAACCTCCGGCCTTTGCCGCCTTGCTTGGCCATCTTTGATGTCTGGGCTAATGACGGTTTCTGTGCAACGGCGGCCACGGGACGGGTGCCCTGGTGCTTTTCTGCCAGGAGCCGTGAGGTTACGGCTTAGCGGTCGCCCTTGCCTTCCAGGCTTTCGGCTGGCTGCTGGCGCCGTTCTGTTGCATCCCACGCCGGTGTATCCCACGCCGGTTCGCTTCTGTCTGCCCAGTCCTGGCGGTTTGCGGGCGGCAACTGCTGCGCCGGCCACCACCTCATCGGTGCGAGCGGCCGACGACTTGGTCCGTTCACTTTGGGCTTCGGCGGGCCTGCTGTGCCCTGGCAACGGCCCCGGACACGGAGGCCTCGTCCGCTCCGGTGTTGTTCACATCGATGCCGTAACGGTTTTGCACCTGTTCGCTGATTCTCCCGGCAGCATGGGCGGCTTCTGGGTCGTAGGCCTTCCATGCCGTGGCGGTCTCATGAACCCGTTCGATCATTCCGGGGTCGCTTTATCCCACCAGTCCTCGCGTCCGACGGAGCCAGCTGGGCCCGTGCCGCAGCGCGCTGGGCGTCAAAGCGTTCCTGCAGCTCCCGTGCCCGGTGTTCCTCTGCGTCGGCGATGGTGCGCTGTTCCTATGTGCACATTCTGGCAAGCTGCTCGCCGATGCGGCTGGCGACCATCAGCCCGGTACGCATCGACTCGTCCACTGCATCTTCCATTCCGTCTGTTTCGCTCATGCTCTTCCCCTATCGCTGGATGCCTGGATTGTTCTGCCGGTGGGTTTCCTCGGTCCGTGACTGCGCTCCCTGCAGCTGCGGTGCATCCGATCGGGTCAGAACTGGAGGTAGCGGTGAGCCGCCTCGTGAACGTTCGACCAGGAGCCTTGATTTGAGGGCTTCCTCGGACGCTTCCGGGTGCTGTTGGCGCAGCGTCTCCATCGACATCGGCTGTACCTTGAGTGTCTGTGCGGTGGCGCTGGCTTCGACAACGTTGGTGGCCGCCGGGACGGCCGTAGAAAGTCCCCGGACCCGGCGCAGATCGTCGGTGGCCTTGTCCGTGTCACGCATGGCCCGGGCAGTATGGGCAAGCTGCCGAAAAATGAAGGCGTAGGCGGCGCGGTCGCTCTTGGACGCCGCAGCCAGGAGGATCATGGTGGCCCCGCGTGCGGACGGCAGAGACACTGCCGGGCGTGCCGGGTACAGGCGCAGCTGGGCGGACTTGGCGAGCTCTCTGATCTTGATCGCGCCTTGGCTGAGGACCTGCAGCGCGCCGGTGGACTGGGAAAGATCTACTTTCCCTCCGACCAGCAACGCGACTGCGGTGCTGGTCTTGAACGCCACATTGGTTCCGGAGAAGCTCAGGTTGCCGCCGACGGCGACGGGTCCTTCGCTCTCCGCGTTGATGGTGACATCGCCAAACGAGACCACGTTCCAGTCGGCATAGGCGGCCAGCGGATTAATGGGTGTCGTCGCGGGGCCGGCGACCGCGGGGCTCATGGAGAGCAGGCCCGCGGTGAGAGCGGATACGCCTGCTAGGGCGAATGAGATATTCCGGAGCCGGCGCCGTCCATTGCGGTCAGCCTGGGTTGAGGGGGGCAGGGGTACGCAAAATACAAATTCTGTTGTGAAAAGTGTTTATTGCTCCATCCCGCCGGGCGGCGGAGAGACCGATTAGATCAAAGCGGCCGTGGGATCCGGCCGGAATGCCGCACCTCTGCCTACTAGGCTGAAAAACATGACCCCGCAGGACGCTTATCCGACTGCCGCCGATTGGGCCGCCCGGGCCGATGAGGCGGCGCGCTCGGTCACGGCACTGTTCGGGCAGCGGCTGTTCTTCCTGCCGGGAACCCACATCGGAGCCATCGTCAGGCCCTCGCACCGGGTGGACAACCTCTTTCGCCCATGGCACTACTGGTGGCAGGCACACTACGTTGACTGCCTGGTGGACGCCGGAAACCGGGAGCTGGGCAACGGCGCAGTTCCCGGCGCAACCCCGGCTGCCCAGTTCGACGGAGGCGCCCCGGCCAGTGCCGGACGGCTCGCCTCACGGCTCCTTACGGGCATCAGGCTCCGCAACTTCCTCACCTTCGTCAACAGCTACTACGACGACATGGCATGGCTGGCACTGGCCACGCTCCGGCTGGAAGAACTTGCCGAAGTGACCGGCAGGCCCCCACAAAGCGGGCCAAGCCGCCGCAGTGCCCACATCCGCAAAACTTTGACCCGGCAGTTCGATTCGGCCTCGACTGACGACCTTGGCGGCGGCACCTTCTGGAGCAAGAATCGGGACTTCAAGAACACGCCGGCCACGGCACCCGTCGCGCTCTACTACGCCCGGACCGGCCAGCCAGCCAAGGCCCAAGCCCTTCTGGACTGGCTGGATGCCAGCCTCTTTGATCCTTCCCAAGGGCTCTACCTGGACGGGTTGCGGATCGGCTCCACTGGTGACGTGGTGGTGGAGACCGCCATCTACACCTACAACCAGGGGCCCGTGCTCGGGGCGCTCCTGGAGCTCGGCGGGGAGGCGAACCTGGCACGGGCCATCACGGTAGTGGAGGCAGTGGACCGCACCCTGACGGCCCCGCCTGTGGTGAGCGGACAGGACGGCGCGGGCGCCACAACCACTGCCGTCGGCACGAACCGCACGGTCCTGCGGTGCGCCGGAACGGGCGACGGCGGACTCTTTACCGGGATCCTGTGCCGCTACCTGGCACTCGCCGCGGCCGACTCACGCCTCCCGGAGCCCGTCCGGGCAACAGCCGCCCGGCTCGTCCTGGGCACCGCCGAAGCCTTCTGGGCCGGACGACGCCACATTTCAGCAGCGGAACAGCTCAGCGGGCACCCCGCCAAACACCTGCCCGGACACCCCGGGAAGCACCAGGGAAACCTGCTCTTTTCCGTCCACCCCCAGATACCTGCGGAAGCAGCCTATCCACCGGGAACCGCCGTCGAGCTTTCCACCCAGCTGCAGGCGTGGATGGTCCTGGAGGCCGCCGCGGCCACCCAGAAAAGCCCCTGACGAATTAAGTCATGCAACAGTTACGTAATTGATGTGATCCTGATCACTTAATGTCATTCCGGCTTGGATGCTTAGGTTTGGCTAACCTACAGTTTCTCGGGTGAGCACCCCTGATACCCGGCTCACCAGGACAACGGTCCAGCAGACTTTTCCCCAGAAAGTAGCCCTCATGAAGATCCGCACCAACGCCCTGGCCGGCATCGCACTTGCCGCCACCGCTGTACTCGGACTGTCCGCCTGCGGCGGCGGCGCTACCCCGGCAGCATCGGGCTCCGCTGCCGCGGGCGGCCCTGTCTCCGGCGAGATCACGGTCTATAACGCGCAGCACGAAAGCCTGACCAAGGAATGGGTGGATGCCTTCACCGCCGAGACCGGCGTCAAGGTGACCCTGCGCCAGGGCTCGGACACCGAGCTGTCCAACCAGATCATCCAGGAAGGCGCGGCCTCCCCGGCCGACGTCTTCCTCACGGAAAACTCACCAGCGATGGCGCAGGTGGAGAACGCAGGCCTGTTCACTGATGTGGACAAGGCAACGGTTGCGCAGGTTCCCGAAGAATTCCGCCCCTCCACCAACAAGTGGACCGGAATCGCCGCCCGCTCCACCGTCCTGGTCTACGACAAGACCAAGCTGACCGAAGACCAGCTGCCCAAGTCCATGCTGGACCTGGCCAAGCCTGAGTGGAAGGGAAAGTGGGCCGCTTCGCCGTCGGGCGCCGACTTCCAGGCCATCGTTTCCGCGCTGCTTGAACTCAAGGGCGAGGACGCGACTGCGGAGTGGCTCAAGGGGATGAAGGAAAACTCCAAGGCTTACAAGGGCAACAGCACCGCGATGAAGGCCGTCAACGCCGGCGAGGTGCCTGCCGCGCTCATCTACCACTACTACTACTACGGCGACCAGGCCAAGACCGGCGAGAACTCCAGTAAGGTGACGCCGTACTACTTCAAGAACCAGGACCCGGGCGCCTTTGTCTCCGTCTCCGGCGGCGGCGTCCTGAAGACCTCCAAGAATGCGGCAGCCGCGCAGGCGTTCCTGAAGTTCATCACAGGCAAGAAGGGCCAGGAAGTGCTGCAGAAGGGCACGTCCTTCGAGTACGCGATCGCCTCCGACGTCCCGGCCAACGACAAGCTGGTGCCGCTGAAGGAACTGCAGGCCCCCACCGTGGATCCCGCCAAACTGAACTCCCAAAAGGTCACCGACCTGATGACCAAGGCAGGACTGCTGTAATTCAGTGACCACCGACCTAGCGGCTCCGCCCACAGCGGCGGGCACGACGACGGCGGGCCGGGGCAAGAGCCCCCGCCCGCCTTTCGGCGTTTCCGCGGTGTCGGTCCTGGCAGTGCTGATCGCACTTTTTTCCCTCCTGCCGCTGGGATACGTGGTCTACATGACCGCGGCAACCGGGTGGGACACCGCCGTCGGACTGATCTTCCGGCAGCGGGTAGGAGAGCTGTTGCTCAACACCGTGCTGCTGATGCTGGTCACTGTTCCCCTATGTCTGGTTCTGGGAGTGGGCGGGGCCTGGCTGGTGGAGCGGACCAAGTTGCGGGGCCACAAGATCTGGGCGGTGCTCCTGGCCGCCCCGCTGGCTATTCCGGCCTTCGTGAACAGCTACGCCTGGGTGTCCGCCGTTCCGTCCCTGGAGGGGCTGGGTTCGGGGGTCCTGATCGCCACGCTGTCCTATTTCCCGCTGGTGTATATCCCTGCGGCCGCCACGCTCAGCCGGCTGGATCCGGCCATCGAACAGTCCGCCGCAGCCCTCGGACTCGGCGCGTGGCGTGCCTTCTTCCGGGTAGTGCTCCCCCAGCTGCGGATAGCGATGACGGGCGGGGCGCTCCTGGTCTCCCTCCACCTGCTGGCTGAATACGGCGCATTCGCCATGATCCGCTTTGACACGTTCACCACCGCGATCATGGTCCAGTTCCAATCCACCTTCAACGGCACCGCAGGGAACATGCTGGCAAGCGTGCTCGTGTTCTTCTGCCTGATCCTGCTGCTCCTGGAGGTCCGCAGCCGCGGCTCGGCCCGTTATGCCCGCATCGGCTCAGGTGCCCAGGCCAAGGCCATGCGCCTGCCCCTGCACGCCTACCAGGTCCCGGCCCAGCTCTTCCTGCTGGCCCTGACCGCCCTGGCCTTCGGGCTTCCGCTGTTCTTTGTCCTGCGCTGGACTATCGCTGGCGGGAGCGGAATCTGGACGGCCGACGAGTTCCTGCCGGCACTCCTGCAGACCCTTGGCTATGGCCTCGCCGGAGCCGTGGTGACCACCGCCGTCGCATTCCCCATGGCCTACCTCGCCGTCCGGCACCCCAGCTGGTTCAGCAAGTCCCTGGAGCTTTCCAACTACGTCACCAGCTCCCTGCCGGGCATCGTTGTGGGCCTGGCATTCGTCACCGTCAGCATCCGCCTTGTCCCTGGCGTGTACCAGACGGCCGGGGTATTGGTTGCGGCCTACGTCCTGCTGTTCCTGCCGCGGGCGCTGGTGAACATCCGGGCCGGGCTGGCCCAAGCCCCCAAGGAGCTGGACGAGGCTGCGCAGGCCCTGGGCAAGCCGCCGCTGCAATCGTTCATCCGGGTAACGCTGCGGCTCACCGCTCCCGCCGCGGCTGGCGGCGCGGCGCTGGTATTCCTGGCCATCGCCAACGAGCTCACAGCCACGCTTTTGCTCTCCCCCAACGGCACCCGGACGCTCGCCACGGAGTTCTGGAGCAAGAGCAGCGAAATCGACTATGCCGCCGCCGCACCGTATGCCCTGCTGATGATCCTGCTCTCCGCGCCTATGACCTATCTCCTCTTCCAGCAGTCCAAGAAAGTGGCCGGACAGTGACCGAACAATCCCCCTCCAGGCTTCCGGAACCACGGATCGCGCCATCGGTGGCACCCACCACCAACAGCCACCTGCAGATCGCCGATGTCACCAAAAACTTCGGGTCCCAGGACGTCCTCAAGGGCGTGAACCTGTCTGTGGCCAAGGGCGGGACCACGGCAATCGTGGGCCCGTCAGGCTCCGGCAAGACGACCCTCCTGCGGCTGATCGCCGGCTTTGAGCATCCGGACACCGGCAGCATCTCGCTGAACGGCACCAAGGTAGCGGGCGACGGCGTCTGGCTGCCTGCGCACAAACGCCACATTGGGTATGTGGCCCAGGACGGCGCCCTGTTCCCCCATCTCACCGTGGGGCAGAACGTTGCCTTCGGCCTTGACACAACCAGACTCCCCGGCGGCCGCAAAGCCGTTGCAGACCGGGTCAGCGAGCTGCTGGAGATGGTCTCCCTGGACCCGGCCATGGCCAGACGCCGCCCGCACCAGCTCTCCGGCGGGCAGCAGCAACGAGTGGCCCTGGCCCGAGCGCTGGCCCGGGAACCCGAGCTGATGCTGCTGGACGAGCCTTTCTCCGCACTGGATGCCGGGCTGCGCGTTGCCACCCGTCGTGCGGTGGCAAAGGTCCTGAACAAGGCCGGCGTCACCACCATCCTGGTGACGCACGACCAGGCCGAGGCCCTCTCCTTCGCGGACCAGGTGGCCGTGATGCGCGGCGGCAAGCTGGCCCAGATCGGAAACCCCTTTGTGGTGTACACCCGCCCCGCGGACCGGGCCACGGCGGAATTCCTGGGCGACGCCGTCATCCTGGATGCCTGGATGGAAGGCTCCCTCGCCACCTGCTCACTGGGCGGCATCCCCGTCCGCCGGCCGCCTGCGCAGGGCCGTGTCCAGCTCATGCTGCGGCCGGAGCAGATCCGTATCGCCGAGGACGGACCCATCCGCGGCGTCGTGGTGGATACCGACTACTTCGGCCCGGAAACCACGGTGCGGCTCAAACTGGCCGTACCACCTGAGCTGGAGGACGGGGCGGACCACCGCTATCCCGGCGGCGGAGAAATAATCACCATCAGGCACTGGAACGCCTCCATCGCACGGCCCGGGATGGAGCTCTGCCTGCGCGTGGTTGGCGAAGCCGTGGCCTTTCCGCTGGACGACTGAATTCCTCAGCCCGCGGCGGGCTTCTTCTGCTGTGGGTACGGAGCCTCACCGCGGGCCAGCATCTCCACAAAGCCCGCGATCTTCCTTTCCCGCGTTGCCGCCTGCTTCACCGAATTCGTCCGATAGATCAGTGCATAACGGTTCACGGACGTCAGGACATCGAACATCGCCTGCGCCTCCGGGACGGCGGCTATCGCTGCGGCAAGATCGGGCGGGACCTCCGCCGTCGCCTGTCCCGCATAGGCAGACTCCCAGCGGCCGTCCGCCTTGGCGCTTTCGACAGCGGCGCGGCCGGCGTCCGCCATCTTCCCGGCTGCCTCCAACCGGGCAACATGCCCCACATTCCGCTCGGACCAGGGGCTTTTCGGGCCGCGGCGGGTCATGCGCTGGAAGTAGCTGCCGCCGTCGCGCTTTTTGCTCTGCCCGTCGATCCAGCCGAAGCACAGCGCCTCATCAAGGGCCGCATCGTAGTCCAGCGCGGTGACGTCGCCGCCCTTCTTGTGAAGCACCAGCCACACCCCGGGACTGTCCCGGTGATTGGCTTCCAGCCAGGACCGCCACGACTCGGCGTCGGGCACCAGCAGTTCCTCGAGTTCAATGGCCATGGGCCTATTCTGCCCCGGGCGAGTCCTATTCGAGTCGTGGCATGATGACCATATCCGCGCTGTCCCGGATTCGAGGAGAAACCATGCTGCGTGTCCGCCCCGTCCACTTCACGTCCCGAATGGAACCCTGGGAACAACTGCTCACGGTCCTGGGGCTGGCCAAAACCGCGGATGACGGCTCCTGGCGCGAGTTCGACGCCGGCGCCGGCAGGCTTGCCCTCCACCTCGCGGAAGCAGGCGCGCCGAATGACGGAACCACAGTCCTCGGCGTCGAGGTTGGCGATCTTGCCGAGTTCGCCCGGCGCACCAACCAGGCCGGACCGGAGGCCGGCAGCACACCGGCCGAACTGATTGATACGGACCACGGCGAGTCCTGCCGGATCACCGGCCAGGACAGCTTCAGCTTCCTGGCGGACCCGGCCGCCCGCACGGCGGACGGCAGCTGGGCCACGTCTCAGCACGCTGACGGTGCCCTGGCCGTCGTCGGAGTCTGGTTTACGGAGGAGCCCGCCGCTGCCGCGCAGACGCTGAGGGACATTGGCGCAAGGTTCCGCCCCGTCCCCGATGACGACGAAACCGCCGACTTCACAGCCAAGAACGGCGGGGTGCTGATGGTGCGCCCGGCTTCCGGCCCGCCGCGGTCCGGGCTGGGGTTTGAGTACGACGGCGACCTGGACACCTTGCGCGACCGCCTCACCGCCGCTGGGCACGAGGTGGGCGTGACTGAGGAAGCCTTCAGCCGGACGCTTCACATCGCCAACCCCGACGCTGCGGTGGACGACGCCGCACATGGAACAGGCCTCCCGGTGCCGCCCACCCTCTGGATTTCCACGCGCCGCATCAAAGGCTCAGATGCCGGCGTTGCGGACGACGCTTAGAGCGCGGAATCCACCCCTCACCGGCCGGCAGCCGTCTGATGGGGTAGAACTTAACCATGAACGTTCGCACACCTGACCCGAATCCCGGCTGGCTCTCCGCAGAGGACCTCTTTGAGGCACGTGGGAGGCTCCCCATGGTGTATGTGGAAGCTGTTCCAGTCAGGCTGGATCCATTGGGATTCGTGAACGAAGTGGGCACCCTGCTGCAGGCCGACGAGGACGGTGCCATGATCCGCTCGCTCGTGTCCGGCCGCGTCATCTACCGCGAGACCATTCGCGCCGCCCTCCTGCGCCACATGGAGAAGGACCTGGGCCCGCTGGCCTTCCCGCAGCTCCCTATCAGCCCGGTTCCCTTCACGGTGGCCGAATACTTCCCCGCCCCGTCCCAGACGGGATTTACGGACGAGCGCCAACACGCCGTGTCGCTGGCTTATGTCATCCCGGTGACCGGTGAATGTGAACCCCGCCAGGACGCCCTTGAACTGACCTGGATGACCCCCGAGGAGGTGCTCAGCCCCGGCGTCCAGCTCGAGTTCAGCGGCGGACGCGGCGCACTGATCCGCCAGGCGCTGGCGTTTGCGGGAGTGGGCTTCTGACGCCCTCAGGCGACCCGGCGTCCCCGACTTCCGGGGTCCTCCTTTGTAGACTGTAGGGCGGACCGCAAGAGAACTTAAGGACTCCCATGACCGAAACCCCAGCCGCCCGGCACTACAGCGAAAAGCAGGCTGGATCTCTGAAGACCGGCGATCAGCTCCTTCTTCCCGACGGCAAACGCACCGCAGAAATCCAGCAGGTGGAGTTTGAGTCGGACGATTTTGGCGCCCCCGCCCTGGTCGTCGCCGGCCTCTCCGGCGGTGGGACGGTGCGCATTGCCGTGGACTCCTCAGTGCAGGTTCTGGATGTAACGCCCGACGGCGTCACCCAGCTTCCGGTGGCGGAGAACCCCCTCAAGGAGGCCGGGTCAGCTCCGGCGGCTCCCGTCGTCGTCGTGCCTCCGCTGCCTGCCATCCCGCCCGCAGCGAGTGGCCCCACCGCGGAAGAGCTCTCATTGATTCCGGCACCGCAGGGGACGCCCGAGGCCGTGGTGGGGGCCGTCGCCGAAGCCCACCCCGACGCCGTCGGGGTGCTGCTGCTGGCCGAGAAGCTGGCCAAGGGGATCAACGTCAAGTCCGGGAGCTGCCTCAAGGACCTCAGCGACCTGGCCCACGAACTGTTCATTACCCTCAAGGATCCGGACGGGTCGCTGGCCGTGGCCGACCTGCTCAATGTCCTGCCGTTCGACGGCAATCCCGGCAGGTGGGCATCGGTAGAGGCGTCGTTGGCGCTCTCGAGCTACATCTGCCGGCAGGACGGGAGGGAGGAACGCGCCGAGGTGTACGAGAAACTGCTGCGCACGCCGGAGAACCAGGAGACGGACCCGTTCAAGGCGCGGATGAACGCCAAAGTCCGCCAGCGTTCCCTGAACGAGCCCAACCTGTACGACAAAGAGATCTTCCGTTCCATCGACAACTCCAACCACGAGGCCGAGCGGGAATGGCGGCTGCTCCGCCTGGAATCCCTGCTCTTCCTGCGGGCGCACGGCGGTTCCGAGACGATCGGCCTCACCGAGCTCCAGCGCCGGATCAGTAACGAGCTCGAGGCCGTCCGCGCCTGATCGTTCCAGCCTTCGGGGTGCCATGGCGCGGCTTGGCAACTGCCCCTACCCGGCGCTGTCCCTGAGTTGTACATTCGGGCTATGACGAACAATCTGAGCGTGGTGATAAATGCCGACGCGCCGCAGGTCTGGACCATGCTGCGCGAACCGTCCAAGGTGGCCCAATGGCACGGTTGGGAGGCCGATGACCAGGCCGCCGAAATCAACGAGATCTACTTTGGCAGCAACGTTGTTGAAGCACCGGACCACACCAGCCTGACCACCAACGGCGGCGACGTCTTCGAGCTTAAACCCGTTGCCACCGGGACCCAGGTCAGCGTGACCCGTGCGGCCTTGGACCACAACTCGGAGTGGGCCGCCTGGGACGAGGACGTCACCCAGGGATGGCTGACGTTCCTGGAGCAGCTCAGGTTCGCCCTGGAACGGCACCCTCACGGCAAACGGCACACATCGTTGTTCGAGATTCCAGGAGGTTCCGGCTCCGCCATTGAGAAGCTGGGGCTATCCGAGGTGCCTAAGCCCGGCGAGAACTACGAGCTGACGCTGGGCACCGGGGAGGAGATCTCAGGCAAGGTGTGGTACCGGAGCAACCACCAGGTCGGGCTCACCGTCCACGGCTATGCAGAACATGGGGACGGCCTGCTGATTGTGGCCGACCAGCCCGTCATGGAGGAGATCCGGCCCGACGGCGGCGCCCTCGTGATCGTTTCCACCTACGATCTGGGTGCCGCCAAACTAGAGTCCTTGCGCGCCCTCTGGCAGGGCTGGCGCTCTGAGAACTACCCCACATCCGGGCCGCCCGGCTGAGGGATCCGGGCTGGTAGCTGGCACACTGGTAACCGTGTCAGCCACCCCTGCGCCCGCTTCTGCCGATCACTCGGCTTCCGACCCTGCCGCCCCGTCCGCGCAGTCGGAGTTCTCGTTCAGCGTCGGCAGCCGGTTGAGTGACAGTTGCTCGCCGTCTGCGGCCCAAATCGAACAAAACGGCGGTGAGTTCCTGGGCCGGACGGGAACCATCACCACTCCCCATGGCCGAATACGGACGCCGGCCTTCATCGCCGTCGGAACTAAAGCCACGGTGAAGGCTGTGCTGCCGGAATCCATGGCCGATTTGGGGGCCCAAGCGCTCCTGGCCAACGCCTACCACCTGTACCTGCAGCCGGGCCCGGAAATCCTGGACGAGGCGGGTGGCGTCGGTGCGTTCATGAACTGGCCCGGCCCCACCTTCACGGACTCAGGCGGGTTCCAGGTCATGAGCCTGGGCTCGGGCTTCAAGAAGGTCATCGACATGAAGCATGTGGATACATCCGGACCGGACGATGCCGTGGCTCCAGGCAAGGAACGCCTGGCCCATATCGACGACGACGGCGTCTGGTTCAAGAGCCACCTCAACGGCGACCGCCACCGCTTCACCCCGGAGATCTCGATGCAGGTCCAGCACCAGATCGGCGCGGACATCATGTTCGCCTTTGACGAGCTGACCACGCTGCAGAACTCCCGCGGCTACCAGGAGGAGTCGCTGGAGCGGACCCGGCTGTGGGCCCTGCGCTGCCTGGAGGAGCATTTCCGGCTGACCTCATCGCGGACGGGAAAGCCGTATCAGGCGCTGTTCGGCGTGATCCAGGGGGCACAGTACGAGGACCTGCGCCGGAAGGCCTGCCGGGACCTCGGAGCCATGCCGTTCGATGGCTACGGCATCGGAGGTGCCTTGGAAAAGGAAAACCTGGGCACCATCGTGCGCTGGTGCAACGAGGAGCTGCCGGAGGACAAGCCCCGGCACCTGCTGGGCATCTCCGAACCTGACGACATCTTTACCGCCATCGAGAACGGCGCGGACACGTTCGACTGTGTCTCCCCCACGCGAGTGGCCCGCAACTCCGCGTTCTACACTCCGCAAGGCCGCTTCAATCTCTCTGGGGCGAAGTACAAGCGCGACTTCGGTCCGCTGCAGGAGGGCTGCGACTGCTACGCCTGCTCGAATTATTCCCGGGCCTACATCCATCACCTGTACAAGGCCAAGGAAATGGTCTCGGCCACCCTCATCTCCATCCATAACGAGCGCTTCGTAGTGAAGATGGTGGACGACGCCCGGCAGGCCATCGAATCGGGCCGCTTCTTCGAGTTCAAAGCCGAGACCCTGGCGCAGTACTACCCGTAGCGCACGTGTGGCACCTCTGGGCTACAACGCGCGAAGTATCAAGCAGCTCCTTGCGTCCGGCGCGCTGGTGCGGCTCCGCTATGGGTGCTACATCAGAGCCAGCCTATGGAAAAAGCAGGAACCAGCGATGCGAAGCCTGCAGCGCATCCATGCCCACGCCCACGGAACACGTACGACGTCGGCGGGAGACTTCGCTTACTGCCACACCTCGGCAGCACGCCTCCACCGCCTGTACCTCTGGGACGTGGACGACATCGTCCATGTATTGCAAAGGATTTCGCCGTCCAGTGAACGCCATGGCAAGGACGTGCTGTGCCATACGCGTCCCTTCACACCACATGAACTGGTGATAGTGGACGGGCTTCGCACAACGTCACTGGAACGTACCGCCGCGGATTGCGCCATGTGGCTTCCCTACCCGAAGGCGTTGATACTTATGGACCAGGCCCTCCGCCGCGGAGCCGATCCCACCTGGCTGCAACAAACAGCACGGTCCCTTGATGGCCGGAGGGGAATCTGCACGTTCCGAAAAGTCCTGGAAAACGCCGACGCACGGTCTGAGTCAGCGGGTGAAACCCTCACCCGCGAGCTGATCCACAGGCTGCGCATCAAATCTCCTCAGCCCCAGCTCGAGATTCAGACAAGGGCCGGAAATCATCGCCTTGACTTCGGCTGGAAAGAAGAAAAAGTAGCGCTGGAGTTCGACGCCAAGACCAAGTACTTCGACTACAAACCCACGGCAGAAGTGCTGTTCCAGGAGCGCCGACGGGAGAAGGCCCTGATGGAGGAAGGCTGGCGCTTTCTGCGGGTGGAATGGAAGGACCTCTTCCGGGAGCAGGAATTCAAGAACCGGTTGCTGCGGGTGCTGCTGGATTAGCCCTCCCACCGAGCTCGCCGGAAGCCGTCCAGTTCGCCGGAAACTTCCAGCGAACCCGCACGCTTCCGGCGATTTCGCGCTACTCGGGCGCTGGAGCCCCGGCCTTGGCGCGCATCCTCAGCGCGGATCAGCGACTTTCCCCATAAACAGCGGCAGCCCCGTCTCAACGTGCACGATCTGGTATTGGAACGGCCGGTCGAAGCTGATGGTCCGCTGGGAAACCACAACTCTCCCGCTCACGGCCTCAGCGTTGATCTGCGTCACGGCGGCGGCGATGGTCCCTTTCTCGGCCACGGTGATATTGGCCGCCTGGGCCGCCTGGGTAATCCGCATCCCATGCTGGATCGCATTGAAGTCCTGGGAGGTGGCGAGGGTCCTGCGCAGGCCCAGAGCGCCCAGAACCTCCCGCAGGTCAAAGTTGCTTTGGTGATCCCAGGTTGGAAGCGCGAGCTGGACGCTTTCCGTGCCCGCAGCTCCCAGCGCTTCCGCGATCTTGGCTAGTTTCTCCGGGCCGAAGCCGTCAACGGCGTCAGTGCCTGCTTCCGGCAGAACCAGCCGCATGACGAATCCTTCACCAAAGGGCAGGTCCACAGCCTGCCAGCCGGCCCCCTCGGCGTAGGACATGTCCTGCAGTCCGTGCATCATCGGGACGTTGACTTTTACGCCGCCGGCCTTGGTGAATGGTGCTTCCGACGTGGCGTTGGCGCTGAACGGCGTTTTCCAGGCTCCAGCGAAATACACCGCATTGAGCACACTGAACGTGTTGTCAGGATCAAAAGCAGCCGGCGCTTTTTTGATCCGGCCACCGGTATTCTTGTCCACCCAGGCGTCGATCGCGGGGCTGGTGGTTGCTTCATCGCGGAAGTCCACCGGATACACACCGCTCCCATACTGCTGTGCCAGGGTCTGCAAATATGCCTCGCCCGTAGCAGTGTTCTTGTCGACGAACAGTCCGTTGGCCGCATGCATCAGGGGCTTCAATGGCGGGTTTGATTCATCCACTGAGCCGGGATCGCCGTCGAACTGCTCAAGGGACGCCAAGAGCGCGTTCATGGCCTCGTCCCGGTTGGCCGCCGGAAGACCGAGCACGGCGTCCATCTCGGCCGCGGCTTCGCCGGAGGCGCCTGCTCGGAGCATGGCCAGGGCGATCAGCAGGCTGCCCGGCGAAGCGATGACATTGCCCGCTCCCCCATCCCGCAGGAGTGCATCGCCCAGCTTGAGGGCCGAAGCCCGGAACGCTGAAAGTTCGCCAGTGACAGCGGAACGGTCCACCGAAACCCGCTCAACGCCGTCGGCCTTCAACATCGCGGGCGGCGGCGAACAGGCTGTCAGCACCAGTACGGAGCCCAACGCCAGAATCCTCGTAAAGCGTAGCGTTTTCATTGCCACCCCCGGCCGACAACGGCGGGAACCCGCCTGCTCCCAGTCAAGCAGCGACGGCGGCCGGAAACGATGCCGGCGGGGTCACGGTTTGCGCTCGATTCGGTCTCGCCCCCGAGGCTTCCTCAACGACGACGGCGGCAGCCCGGCTCCAGCGCGGAAGGTCACCGCCGGATCCGGCCACCGCCGTCGTTCTTTCACATCCCTAGGCGTCGAGCAGGTCCTTGTCCTTGCCCTGACGCACCTGGGACCAGGCGTCGCCATGCTCGCGGTCCAGGTGGGTGGCCTTCTTGTTCCTCAACGCGAAGATGTAGACGAGCAGGGAAATGCCGATCGCTACCGTGACGTAGGTGAAGAACAGGTCTACTTGGCCGGACTGCTGCAGGGCAGCACCAATAAGCGGAACGGTGCCGCCGAAGAGCGAATTGGCAACGGCATAGCCGAGTCCCAGGCCGAGCGCCCGGATGGAAGCCGGGAACAGCTCAGCCTTCACCAGGGCGTTGATCGAGGTGTAGCCGCCAACGATCAGCAGGCCGCCCATCATGAGAAGAAACGCCGTGAACGGGTCCTTCGTGTTGGACAGGGTGGACAGAAGGGGCCAGGTGAAAAGGACGCCCGTGATGCCGAACCAGAGCAGGAGCGGCTTGCGCCCCACCTTGTCCGAGATGATGCCGTAGACCGGCTGGAGCAGCATGAAGATGAGCAGCGCCCAGAAGTTGATCAGGGACGTGTCGGTCTTGGCAATGCCGGACGTATCGTTCATGAACTTCAGGATGAAGTTGGTGTACGTGTAGAAGGCCACCGTGCCGCCAAGCGTGACGCCGATGCAGATCAGCAGCGGCTTCCAGTACTGGGTGAACAGCAGCTTCATGGTGCCCGGCTGCGCAACGCCTGCCACGGCCGGGATCTTGGCGGCCTCGACCTGCTCCGCGGATACGGTTTCTTCCATCGAGCGCCGCAGCCACAGAACCACAAGCGCAGCCACGCCGCCGATCGCGAACGGAATGCGCCAGCCCCACTCGGTCAGGTCGCCCTTCGGCATGATGTTCTGCAGGATAACCAGCACCAGCAGGGCCAGCATCTGGCCGCCAATCAGCGTGACGTACTGGAAGCTGGAGAAGAACCCTCGGCGCCTGGACGTGGCGGCCTCCGACATGTACGTGGCGCTGGTGCCGTACTCGCCGCCCACGGAAAAACCTTGAAGGATGCGGATCAGGACCAGCAGGATCATGGCCCAGATGCCGATGACCTCCTGGGTTGGCAGGACAGCGATGGCGAACGAACCTGCGGACATCAGCGTCACACTGAGCGTCAGCGCCGCCTTGCGGCCCCTACGGTCGGCGTAGCGGCCGAAGAACCAGGCGCCGATTGGGCGCATGAGGAACGACGTCGAGAAGACCGCCATCGCTTCGAGGCCGGCCTGGAGCTCGTCCTTGGAGTTGAAGAAGTGGGACTGGAAATAGGCGGCAAACACGGTGTAGACGTAGAGGTCGTACCACTCCACGAGGTTGCCGGCCGAACCTTTGAGGATGTTGCCCACTGCCCTGCGGGTCTGGGCTGCCTCACTCTGGGGCGTGGTCTGCTGGGTGCTCATCAGTGGACCTTCCTTGGCGGCGCCGCCACGGGTAACCGGTCCGGACATGCCTTCGTGCTGTCCATGGCAACATTGCTCATGGTTCCTCCTCGACGTTGACGGCCCCGGAAAGCCGGGGACCCCACCCAAACTATTCGTGATCCACGGCACAGCCAATGCAAACAGGGATTTCCTAACAGTTCCTTAGGTTTTGATTCCGGCTGCCCGAGCTTGTGACTCCGGGCCCTGACCGCCGTCGCCCGCGCAGGGCGAAACAGCGGAAGAAGAGGTAATCTCCAAAGCGGGCGGGGATGCCAATGCGCCATCAATGAAAAGGGACCAGCAATGGAAGTGCTCATCGTCGAGGACGACGACGCCATGGCGTCCGCGCTGGAGGCGGCCGTCGTCTCCGCCGGCCACAGGGCAACCCGAGTTTCCCGGGGCGCTGATGCCCTCCTCGTCCACCGGAGGTTCGAAGTGATTCTGCTGGACCTTGGACTTCCGGATATTGACGGCCTCGACGTGCTCCGCAAGCTTCGCCAGGTCACGCAGATTCCCATTCTGATCCTGACGGCCCGCGACGATGAGCGGAGTGTGGTGCTGGGACTTAGGTCCGGTGCCGACGACTACCTCGTCAAGCCCGTGAAACTGGTCGAACTGCTTGCGCGCATCGAAGCCGTCACTAGACGCACCAGCCGTCACAGCGGTGACAGGCAGCAGAGCATCGTGCTGGGGGATCTCGACGTCGACCTCCGCCGGCGCGTGGCGGCCATCGGCTCGCAAGTGCTGCCCTTGACGGCCACAGAGTTCGACCTCCTCGCGTTATTGGCCCGGCATGCGGGTTCAGTGGTCACCCGGGAACAGATCCTGGACGCGCTGTGGGGTGATGCTTTCCTCGCATCCTCTCGATCCCTGGACGTGCACCTGACAGGACTTAGGGCAAAGCTCCAGCTGCCCGGATTCATCATCAATGTCCGGGGCGTCGGCTATCGGATCGAGGCGGATCCTGCGTGAAACTGCGAGTCCTCGGAGTCCTCAGCCTCCTGTCCGTGGCCATGGTCATTGTCGTCTGCGGCGCCATCCTGACCTCGGCCAGCCGCGAGCTCACGCAGGAGGTCCAGATCAACCGGGTTGCCGCACTCAACCGGCTCGCGCAGGTGGCCTACGACGCCGCGGCGGACGGCGACTCCACCCAGCTCCAGCGGGAGATGGACAGGTATTCCGGGCTCTACGGGGAGGGAGTCCTGATCCGGCTGCAGGACGGCACGCTCCGCTCCGGCGGCCTGAGCGAGGACAGGGCAGACGTCCGGGACGCAGTTGCCAGGGCCAACCTGAACCTCAGCGACACGACGCTCGCTCCGCTTCAGCCGTTCGGAACCGGCTCGGAGGTGATCTCCCGGTCCTTCGGCAGCGCGAGCCAGGTCCTGGGTGAGGCCGTCCTCGAAGTAGACCTCGACGTCGCCCGTGAGAAGCTGCGGGAACGCTGGCTCGTCGTCGGACTCGCCGCGTTCGCCCTGGGTGCGGTGCTCCTCCTCGGTGCAGCCCGCGTGACGAGGTGGGTGCTGCGGCCCGTTCACCGCCTGAATTCAGCCGTTACGGAACTCGAAGCCACGGGCCGGACGAGTCAGCTTCCGGAGGACGGCCCGCCGGAGCTCAGGGAACTGAGCCGGTCCTTCACGACGATGGCGCGAACCGTCAGCGACAGTATCGAGTCCCAACGCCAACTGATAGCTGACACGTCACACCAGTTGCGCAATCCCGTAGGTGCACTGCGGTTGAGGATTGATCTGCTGCAACTCGAACTGCAGACCTCCCGGGAACAGTCCGCGGCGGCGGGAGTGCTTGCAGAACTTGAACGGGTGGAGGACATGCTGGACGGCGTGCTGAAGCTGGCAGCAGCCGAGCACCGCGCTTCCGAAGACTCCGCCCGCGGCACACTCGGTCCCGCTTCCGCCAGCGGTAAGGCCGCCATCGACCCCTTCCCTGTCCTGCAGGAAGAAGCGGAACGGGCAGGACCTGCCGCACAGCGAGCCGGAGCATCAATTGTGCTGGAAAGGCCGCCCAACCCGCCCGTGCTTTTAGCCTGTAACCCCGCTGAACTGGCCCAGATGGTCGGGGAACTCCTGAACAACGCCATCAAGTACGCCGCCGGGGCCCGGATCTCGGTCGGCGTCCGCGAGCGCGCAGGAGCCGCGGTCATCGAAGTATCCGACGACGGCCCCGGGCTTGCGGCCGACGAGCGGGCTGCTGCCACCACCAGGTTCTGGCGGTCACCTCAGCACAGGGGAATACGCGGCAACGGCCTGGGCATGGCGATAGTGGACAGTCTGGCGGCGGCCAACGGCGGGCGCCTCGTGCTGGCGGAACGGTCACCTCACGGGCTGAATGCCTGCATCGAGTTTCCCCGCCCTTCGACCCGGCAGCAGGACCAGGGGCCTCCGCATGGCTGACGTCATCGACAGCCGGGCCCTTCCCCCGCGAAGGACCGCCCTCAAAGCCGGGCTGGCCGGCCTCCTGCTGCCCCTCACTGGATGCACCCCGCAGGATCATCCAAGCACCGTCACCGTGGCAGGCGGTGAGGCTGGAGGCTTCTACCTTGAGTTCGCCACACTGCTTGCAGAGGCCCTTCAACGGCATGGTGTGGCAGGCCAGGCAAACGCGCTGACAACCGGGGGCAGCCTCGATAACCTGGACTATCTTCTGACCGGCAGGGCCACTTTCGCCGTCGCGCTGGCAGATGCAGCCGCGCAGCAGGTGACAGCGAAAGGCACGTCAAAAGCTGAAATTGCCGCTGTTGGAAAGGTATATGAAAACTACGTGCATTGCGTCGTCCGTAAGGACAGCGGCATCCGGGATTTCATGGGGCTTGCCGGCAGGACCGTGGCCGTCGGCGAGCCTGGTTCGGGAACTTCTTTGACCACTCCCCGCCTCATCGAGGCTGCCGGGCTGAGCGCCACTGCTGTCGGCTCCGCGGCTTCCGTCGCTCCCGGCGACAGGGCGATCACCGTTGTGAACCTCGGGCTCAACGATGGCCTCGCCGCGCTGCGCGGCAGGTCAGTAGACGCGTTGTTCTGGTCCGGAGGCGTGCCCACGGCCGCCATCACTGCCACGAACGAGGAAGTGGGGCTCGCCTTCCTCGACCTCTCTGCATTGATCCCGGCGACGCGGACACGTTACGGCACCTTTTATGATCGGGTGCTGATTCCTGAGGGCAGCTATGCAGGTATTCCGGCTGTGTGGACGGTCGGTGTGGCCAACCTGCTGCTGTGCCGCAGCGATTTGGATGGCGATATTGTGAAGAAGACCGTCGATCTGCTGGTGGCCAACGCGCAGGAGCTCATTCCGAGGTCCAGCCTGGGAGTCCAGTTCCTCAGCCCGGAAACACTCATCAACACGGCGGGGCTGCCGCTGCACCCCGCCGCCGCGGCCGCGTACAGGGCGCTGCACGGATGACCGGAACGCTCTCTCACCTCCTGCAAGAAAAACCGGAACGCTCTCTCACAGGATGAGAGAGCGTTCGGGGAAATACCACAGGAACTGAGAGAGGGTTTCAGTCAGTTCCCCGAGTGCGCCTGCAGGAAGCTGTACACCTCGGTCTCGTCCACGCCTGGGAACGCGCCGGGCGGCATGGCAGCGAGCAGATGCGAATGGGCCCGCGCTGACGGCCACGCGTTTCCGGCCCATTCCGAGGCCAACGAAGCCGGGGGCCGCTTGCAGCAGCTTTCGTCCGGGCAGGTGGATTTTGACCGCTCCGTGGTATCCCGCCCCCGGAACCATTTCACGTGCGCGTACGGAACCCCCACAGAGAGCGAGAATTCACCATTAGCCGAGCGCTCCGTGCGGGCCGTGCACCAGTAGGTTCCGGCCGGAGTGTCCGTGTACTGGTTGTAGGCGCGGAACTTGTCCGCGACGTCGAACACCACGCGCGATGTCCACTGCTTGCATGACGGCTGGCCTTCGATGGCGCCGGTGTGGTCCTGCGGGAACGTCACGCCGTCGTTCTCGTAGGCCTTATAGATGATGCCGCTCTGGTGCGTCTTCTGGAAGTGCGTGCGGATGTCCAGGTGTTGCGTGGCAAGGTTGGTGAAGCGGTGCGCGGCCGTCTCGTAGGACACCGCAAAGGCGTCGCGGATGTCCTCCACGGCGATTTCCTTGGCCTGCTTGGCTCTCTGCAGGAAGTCCACCGTGGCCTGCTCCGGGAGCATCAGGGCCGCGGCGAAGTAATTCGTGGCCACCCGCTGCATCAGGAAATCGCCGTAGTTTTTGGGCGTCTGGTGGCCCAGGACGTAGTGGCCCAGGGCCTGGAGCAGCACCGACCGGGGGTCATGGTCCGTGCGCTGGTTCTGGGTCAGGTAAATTCGGTGGTTCTTAAGATCCGTCACCGAACGTGTTGAATGCGGCAGATCGCCCACATGGTGGAGGCTGAATCCGAGGTGCGCGGCGATGTCCGCGATGACGTGCTGGGACAGCGGCCCGGTGGTGTGCCCGACACTGGCGAGTACCTTTTGCGCCTCGGCCTCGTACTCCGGAAAGTAGTTGTTCCGCTCACGCATCATGGCCCGCAGTTCACCGTTGGCACGGCGGGCCTCTTCAGGCGTCGCGATCTGCTCGTTCAGCTTTCGCTCCAACTCATGCTGGAGCCCCACCATCGATTCCAGAACGTCCATGGGAAGCCGCGAGCTGATGCGGATTTTCGGCAGGTTGAGCGACTCGTAGATGGCGCTGCGCTGGTAGCGCTCGAGCTCGATCTCCAGGGCCGCCCGGCGGTTTGGCGGCTCCGCCCCGAGCAGCTGGTCGATGCCCACGTTGAGAGCCGCAGCGAGCTGCTGCAGCAACCCGAGTTTGGGCTCCCGCTTGCCGTTTTCAATCAGGCTCAGCTGGCTGGGTGCAGTCCCGACGGCGGCACTCAGGCCGTCGAGTGTCAGGCCCGCCGCCTTGCGCAGGTGGCGGACGCGGCGGCCAAGGCTGATGACGTCCAGCTCGGGGGGAGCGGACGACGGCGGGGCGGCGGCTTTGCGGTTCCAGCTTGAAGGCGACATTTCTTGAGCATACGCGAAGAAGTGCGTTTCTTTCCATGGATTTCCTCTAGTGATCGGCTTGGAAGTGCTGAAAAGTAGTGATCACGGAAAGAAACACCGCACCGGGGCAGTTGGCCGGGGCTGCAAGGAAGCAGACCCGACCGGCTGGCATTCAGTCCGGGAGCACAATCAAGGAGACAAAGATGACTGCAGCATTTGAGCCCACCCAGCAGACACCCGAACAGCAGGCCGCCGCCTTGGAGCTTGAGTGGGCCGCTAACCCGCGCTGGGAAGGTGTGACCCGTGATTACAAGGCAACGGATGTGGTCCGCCTCCGCGGCCGCGTCTCCGAAGAGCACACCCTGGCCCGCCGGGGTTCGGAAAAGCTCTGGAAGCAACTCACGGAAGAGCACAAGGAAGGCAAGTACACCAACGCCTTGGGCGCCCTGACCGGCAACCAGGCCGTGCAGCAGGTCAAGGCCGGGCTGCGGGCCATCTACCTTTCCGGCTGGCAGGTCGCCGCGGACGCCAACAACTCCGGCCACACCTACCCGGACCAGTCCTTGTACCCGGCCAACTCCGTGCCGACGGTGGTCCGGCGGATCAACAACGCGCTGCTGCGGGCAGACCAGATCGAGTTCTCCGAAGGCATCCAGACCGTCGAGGACTGGATGGTACCGATCATCGCCGACGCCGAGGCAGGCTTCGGTGGTCCGCTGAACGCCTACGAGCTCATGAAATCCATGATCCAGGCCGGAGCTTCGGGCGTGCACTGGGAAGACCAGCTCGCGTCGGAGAAGAAGTGCGGCCACCTTGGCGGTAAGGTCCTGATCCCCAGCCAGCAGCACGTGCGGACCCTGAACGCGGCCCGCCTGGCCGCCGACGTCGCCGGGACCCCGTCTGTGGTCATCGCCCGCACCGACGCCGAAGCGGCAACCCTGATCACCTCCGACGTGGACGAGCGGGACCAGGAATTCATTCTCCGCGAAGGGGGACAGCCGGTTCGTACCGCGGAGGGCTTCTACAAGGTCCGCAACGGCATCGAACCCTGCATCGCCCGGGCCAAGGCCTACGCCCCGTACTCCGACCTTATCTGGATGGAAACCGGCACCCCGGACCTGGAACTGGCCCGCACGTTCGCCGAGGCCGTCAAGGCCGAGTTCCCGGACCAGATGCTCTCCTACAACTGCTCCCCGTCATTCAACTGGCGCAAGCACCTGGACGACGCCACCATCGCGAAGTTCCAGCGTGAACTCGGCGCGATGGGCTTCACGTTCCAGTTCATCACCCTGGCCGGCTTCCACGCCCTGAACTACTCGATGTTCGATCTCGCCCACGGCTACGCCCGGGAAGGCATGAGCGCCTACGTCGAACTTCAGGAAAAGGAATTCGCCTCCGAGTCCCGCGGCTACACCGCGACCAAGCACCAGCGCGAAGTCGGCACCGGCTACTTCGACGACATCGCCACCGCGCTCAACCCGAACGCATCCACCCTGGCCCTGGTGGGATCCACCGAAGAAGGCCAGTTCCACTAGATTCCCGACGGCGGCGGAGCTTTCGTCCGACGGCAAACCGGACGATCCTCTGCCTGCTATTCCCCCTGCCCGCCCCATGACCTCGTAGAACTCGGTCGGGGGCGGGCACGGGGCCCCTTTTACGCACGCTGCCGGATGCCCGGACCGCCCTCTTGTGCCTGAGTCACCGCAGTGCCGCCAACCGCCGTCGAGCTCCCTTTTCGTCTTTAAGGAGACAGAAATGAATACCTTCACTGACAGTTTCACGATCAATGGCATTACCTTGGCTGCGCAGCCTATTTGCCGGCAGGACGAGGTTCTCACTCCGGATGCTTTGGAGTTCGTTGCAAGACTGCACCGGGCCACGGCGGCGCGGCGGCAGGAATTGCTGCAGGCCCGCAGGACGCGGCGGGGTGAGATCGCCGCCGGCCAGGACCCCAGGTTCCTGCGCGAAACCGAGGATATCCGCAACGACCCGTCCTGGCGCGTCGCGCCGCCGGCTCCCGGCCTGGAGGACCGCCGGGTGGAAATCACCGGACCCGTGGACAAGAAGATGACCATCAACGCGCTGAACTCGGGCGCCAAAGTCTGGCTCGCGGACATGGAGGACTCCTCCACCCCCACTTGGCGGAATGTCATCAAGGGCCAGCTGAACCTCACAGACGCGCTGGAGCGGCGGATCGACTTCACCAGTCCCGAGGGCAAGGAATACAAGCTTCGCCCGGCCGGGGAGCTGCCCACGATCGTCGTCCGCCCACGCGGCTGGCACCTGCCAGAGAAGCACATGATCATCGACGGCGCGCCCGTGGCCGGCGGCATCGTGGACTTCGGCCTGTTCTTCTTCCACAACGCCCGCCGCCTGCTCGCCCAGGGAAAAGGCCCCTACTTCTACCTGCCCAAGATCGAGAACCACCTCGAGGCACGCCTGTGGAATGACATCTTCGTGCTGGCCCAGGACCTGCTCGGTATCCCGCAGGGCACCATCCGCGCCACCGTGCTGATCGAAACCATCACCGCCGCGTTCGAAATGGAGGAGATCCTCTACGAACTGCGCGACCACGCCTCAGGCCTGAACGCCGGCCGCTGGGATTACATCTTCTCCCTGATCAAGAACTTCCGCACCCGCGGCCCCCGCTTCGTCCTGCCGGACCGGGCCCAGGTGACCATGACCGCCCCGTTCATGCGCGCCTACACCGAACAGCTGGTCCGCGCCTGCCACAAGCGCGGCGCGATGGCGATCGGCGGGATGGCCGCAGCCGTGCCCAACCGCAAGGACGAGGCCGCCAACGCCAACGCCTTCGAAAAGGTACGCGCCGACAAAACCCGCGAAGCCAACGACGGTTTCGACGGCTCCTGGGTCGCCCACCCGGACCTGGTGCCCGTTTGCCGCGAGGTATTCGACGGCATCCTCGGCCAGCGTCCAAACCAACTGGAGCGCCTCCGCGAGGACGTCACCCCGGATGACCGCGCCCTGCTCGACATCGCCGCCACGGAGGGCACCATCACCGAGCAGGGAATCCGGAACAACATCGAAGTGGGCATCCGCTACATCGAGTCCTGGCTGCGCGGCAACGGCGCAGTGGCCATCCACAACCTCATGGAAGACGCCGCCACAGCCGAAATCTCCCGCTCCCAGCTCTGGCAGTGGATGTACGCAAGGGCCATCACGGACCGCGGCGAGATCATCACGCACCAGTGGATCGAGGAGCTCCTCGACGAAGAGTTTGCCCGGCTGGAACGCTTCGACGGCGACCGCTTCGAAGACGCCCGCGACATCTTTGAAGAGGTCACCCTCAGCCAGGACTTCCCCTCCTTCCTGACCCTGCCCGCCTATGCAAGGTACCTGACGGAGGCCCGCGAGAAGGCAACTAAGGAAGAACTCGCCGCGGCATAGTCAGGCACAGACTTCCGTTCGCCGGGCCGGGCACGACCTTCGCAACAGGCACTTCCGAAATCCGGAGGGCCGGCCCGGCAACGGAACCCCTCCCCGTGCGCGAACTGGCAGCTAATGACCCGAAAACCCAGGTTTGAGGGCATTAGCTGCCAGTTCGCGCCGTGCGTGCATGGACATGCGTGCGTGGGGATGCGAGAGGCGGTGCGGGTGAGGAAAGTACGACGGCGGCGGCCCGGGTCAGCGGGCTTTCGGCACCAGCCGTACGGAGAGGGTAGTGCAGATGAAGAACGTCAGCACGGAGGCCAGGATCACCAGCAGGGCAGGGGTCCAGGAGCCAGACGCATCGTGCACGAATCCGACGAGTGGCGGGGCAACCGCACCAAAGCAGTAACCGATCCCCTGGACGGTCGCGGACATCCGGCCCGCCGAGGCCTGGTCCCGCGCCAGCCGGATGATGGCGATGAAGATCAGCGTGATGCCGCCGCCCTGGGCAATCCCGCCGAACGCGGCCCACAGCCACCACAACTCCGGTGCTAATAGCAGCCCCGCCGGCACCGCGATCCATAGCAGGCCCAAGGTGACGGCGGCCGTCGTCGTGCTGAAGTATTTGGCGGCGAAAGGTACGCCCAGGCCGCCAACGATGGCGAGGATCTGGAAAATGGACGATCCCGCACCGGCAGCGGATGCTGACATGCCCAGCTCGTCATTAAGGTAGCTCGGCAGCCAGGCCGTCACGGCGTAGTAGGAGCAGGCCTGACCTGCGAATCCAGCTGTCAGGCCGGCCGTGATCCAGCCGGAACCCTTGACAGCCGGGTGGTCCTGCCCGCCCGTCGCCACCGGATCGGAGGGCACAAAGGCGCTCCGGGGCCCGACGGCGATCGTCCAGAACGCGATGGCCGCTACCGCAAGAACTCCCACCGAGGCGAGTGCAACCCGCCAGCCCGCAAGCTCGGCCAGCGGGGCAGTGACCATGGATGTCACGAAGGACCCGATGTTCAAGGCTGCCGTGTAGATGCCCATGGCAGTCCCCTGCCGCAGGGGACTGAAATCGCGCCGGATGATCAGGGGCGCCGCAATGTTCCCGATGGTGATGGCCAGGCCGATCAGGACGGTTCCCGCCACCACCAGCACCGGACCTCCCGCCGAGCGGACTATCACCCCGGCCAGGACACCGAGGATCGTGAGGGTCACGGCGAACTCAGCCCCGAACTTCCGGGCAGCCAGGGATGCCAGCGGAGCACACAGGGAGAAGCACAGCACCGGGATGCTGGTCAGGACTCCAAGCATGACGGGAGAGAAACCGAGATCCACCTGCATGACGGGCACCACGGGGGCGACGGCCACAAAGGGGCCGCGAAGGTTGAGCGCCAGCAGACCGATGCAGGCCAGCAGGATCCAGCCGCTCGGGACCCTGGCCAGAAGCCGTCCACTCATGTCGACTGCACGGGCTTTAAACATGATTTCATCACTCCCATTGCTATCACGGACTCGCGCGCCGCGACGCCGGCAGGCGGGCAAGCAGGCGGGCAGATGGTGCGCTGCCTTACGATGAACCCACGCCACAGACCAACGGACGAAGGAACTGACATGCAGCAGCGGCTTGCCATCCTGGACGATTACCAGGACGTGGCGCACGGATTCGCCGACTGGGCCGCCCTGGAGCAGGACGGCGTGTCCGTCACCGTCTTCACGGAGCCCTTCGCATCCCCGGATGCGCTGGTGGCCGCGTTGGCCGGGGTTGACATCGTCATCGCGATGCGCGAGCGGACACCGTTTCCCCGCTCCGCACTGGAAAGGCTTCCCGGACTCAAGCTGCTGGTGACCACAGGGATGGCGAACGCTTCCATCGATGTGCTCGCGGCGGCAGAGCACGGCGTGACGGTGTGCGGTACAGCAGGGTCGCCGACGGCGGCTCCCGAACTGACCTGGGCCCTCTTACTGGCCCTCGCGCGGAACCTCCCGGCCGAGGAGAATTCGGTGCGCGCCGGCACGTGGCAGACCACGGTGGGGTTCGAACTCGCAGGCAAGACCCTGGGTATCGTGGGGCTGGGCAAGATCGGCCAGCGAATCGCCGCCTACGGCCAGGCTTTCGGGATGGAGGTGCTGGCCTGGAGCGAGAACCTGACGGACGAGGCCGCTGCCGATGCCGGGGTGCGCAAGGTCAGCAAGGAAGGACTCTTTAGGGACGCCGACGTTGCCACCCTGCACCTGCGGCTGTCCCCGCGCACCGAAGGCATCGTAGGCGAGCAGGAACTCCGGCTGCTGGGGCCTGAAGGCATCCTGGTAAACACCGCCCGCGGTCCACTGGTTGACCAGGACGCCCTGGTCCGCGCCCTGAGTGAGGGCTGGATCGGCGGAGCCGCCCTGGATGTCTTCGACCAGGAACCCCTGCCGCCCGGGCACCCGCTCCTTGCCGCTCCGAACACGGTGCTGTCACCGCACCTGGGCTATGTCACCCGGGAGAGCTACCGGCAGTTCTATGGCGGCGCGTTGGAGGACGTGAAAGCCTGGCTGGCGGGCTCGCCCATCCGCGTCATTACTGAGTGAGCACCCCTTGGGCCCGGCTAGCCGGTCGCCTGGAGCGTTGCCTCAATCACCGCGGGGGACAATACGTATTGGGTGACCATCTGGCTTGCGCCGAAAATCGCCGCCTGGTCCCCGGCCACCGACGGGGCGATCCGCAAGTGGGTCGTGGCCAGCGGCAGCGAGCGCCGATAAACCACCTCACGGACGCCGGCCATGAGGTGCTCGCCGGCCTGGCCCAGGCTTCCGCCGATGACAATGACGGAAGGGTTGAGCAGGTTCACCACAGTTGCCAGTACGTCCCCCACGTCGCGCCCGGCCTGCCGCAGGGCCTGGATGGCCTGCAGGTTGCCCTCAGCCACAAGGCGGAGCACATCGCTGCCCTTGGCAGCCGGAATACCCTGCCGGTTCAGTTCCGCGGCCACCGCCGGACCTGACGCAAGCGCTTCCAGACAGCCGTAGTTGCCACAGCGGCACAACACCTCGTCGCCGCGCGGGACGCGGACGTGCCCAAGATCCCCGGCCGTGCCATTGGCGCCGCGTTGCAGCTCCCCGTTACTGATGATTCCAGCGCCGATGCCGGTGGCCACCTTGATGAGCAGGAAGTTGTCGTGCTCGGACCAGTGTGCCGTTCGCTCCCCCAGGGCCATGATGTTCACGTCGTTGTCCACCAGGACGGGAACGGGCAGCGAGTGCTGGACGTAACGGACGACGTCGAACCCGTCCCATCCCGGCATGATGGGCGGCTTGACCGGCCTGCCGGTGGCGTGCTCCACAGGCCCCGGCACGCCGATCCCCATTCCTGCGAGGTCATTCAAGCTCCGTCCCGCCCGCGCAAGGAGCGAAAGGCCTTCCTCAATCACCCTGTCCAGTACTGTTTCCGGACCCTCGCCGACGTCCTGCACCAGGCGCTGTTCGGTCAGGACACGTCCGCTGAGGTCGGTGACGGCGACAATCACGTGGGTGGCCCCGACGTCGACCGCCAGCACGGAGCGTGCCGCCGGATTGAAGGCAAAGCGCGACGGCGGCCTGCCGCCGCTGGAGTTCGCCTCACCTGCGGGTCCGACCAGTCCCGAGAGAATCAGGGCATCAATCCGGGAGGCCACGGTGGAACGCGCCAGGCCTGTGGTCAGTGCCAACTCGGCGCGGGTCCGCGCCTTGCCGTCCCGCAGGAGCTGGAAAAGGTCCCCGGCCCGCGCGAGACTGCCGCCGTTATCGGGGGCAGCCGTTTCGGTTCCGGGCGTGAGGCTCATGAACAAGTGATAGCACAGGTCGCTTCTGCGTGTTACGCCAGAAAAAGTCTGGCGATGAGTTTCCAACTTCTGCTTGACGCTCGGCAAAAGTCCCTCTAGCTTTGGGTGTGAGGCAGCCCACTGGCGTGAGAACGATCCAGGACCGCAGCAGCCGTCCAACCCCAACGACGAGGAGAGACAGTGTCATACTCGATCCAGCTCTACACGGTCCGTAAGGCCCTTGAAGAGGATCTCCCAGGAACCATCCAGCGCCTGGCAGAAATCGGCTTCACCATGGTTGAGCCCTACCGTTTCGTGGCCAAAGCCGCCGAACTGAAGCAGGCCTTGGCAGATAACAACCTCACCGCCCCCTCAGGCCACGCACCACTGCTCCAGGAAAACCAGGACGACATCTTTGCGGCCGCCCAGCAGCTCGGCATTGGCACTGTCATTGACCCGCACGTGCCCATCGAGCGCTGGAGCTCCCTTTCAGACATCAAGAAAACGGCAGAGCAGCTCAACGCTGCAGCAGCCAAGGGGGCGCAATACGGCGTCCGCGTCGGCTACCACAATCACTGGTGGGAAGTTGAGTCCGTCATCGACGGCAGGACCGCCTTGGAGCACCTGGCGGACAACCTTGATCCCGCCGTCGTGCTGGAACTCGACACGTACTGGGCCGCCGTTGGCGGTCAGGACCCCTCGGAACTGCTGGCACGGCTTGGCGACCGCGTGAAGTTCATCCACATCAAGGACGGGCCGCTGAGCCCGGACCCGTCCAGGCAGACCGCAGTGGGTGACGGCAAGATGGCCATCTGGGATGTCCTGGACGCCGCCGGTTCTCTCGAGGCCGGGGTCATTGAGCTCGACGACTTCCAGGGCGACATGTTCGAGGCCGTCCGTGACAGCTACAACTACCTCAGCGCCGGAAAGGTATCCGCATGAGCCGCGATTCACTGAAAACAGGACCGGTTGGAGTCGGAATCATTGGGGCCGGCGTCATCAGCAAGGAGTACCTCGACAACCTCACCAGCTTCCCGGACGTCAAAGTGGTGGCCATCGGCGACCTCTTCCAGGGGTCGGCGGCCGCGAGGGCTGCTGAATACGGCGTACCGGTCCACGGCGGCGTGGAGGCGGTGCTGGGCAATCCTGACGTTGAGATCGTGATCAATCTCACCATCCCGGCAGCCCACGTCGAAGTCGCAACGCAGGCCGTCAATGCTGGCAAGCACGTGTGGAGCGAGAAGCCGTTCTCCTTGGATCGAGAAAGCGGCCTGGGGCTGCTCAAGACGGCCGACGCCGCCGGAGTGCGCCTTGGCTGCGCGCCTGACACCTTCCTGGGTGCGGGATTGCAGACTGCCCGCAGGATGATCGAGCGCGGCGACATCGGTTCACCGCTCACTGCCCTGACGCTGATGCAGTCGCCGGGACCGGAGTCTTGGCACCCCAACCCGGCTTTCCTGTTCCAGGACGGCGCCGGCCCGCTTTTCGACATCGGCCCCTACTACTTGACCACCCTGGTTCAGACCTTCGGCAGCATCCGCCGGGTGGCCGCCTTCGGTTCGCGGTCCAAGGAAACCCGGGTGATCGGTTCGGGCCCCAAGGCCGGTGAAGAGTTCGCTGTGACCGTTCCTACCCATGTGAGTTCCATCCTGGAGTTCGAGGGCGGCGAATCCGCCCAGAGCATCTTCAGTTTCGATTCGCCCCTCAAGCGCGCCGGATTCGTTGAAATCACGGGCACAGAGGCCACCATCGCTTTTCCTGATCCCAACAGGTTCGACGGCGAAGTCAGGATCTGTGCAACGGGATCGGACGAGTGGACCACCGTCCCTTCCGTCGGCTCCACGGCAAGCCGGGGCGCAGGGGTTCTGGAAATGGCCCGAGCCATCCGCGAAGGCCGCCCGCACCGCGCGCAGGGTGAGCTGGCGTTCCATGTGCTGGACACCATGGCTTCCATCGCAGAGTCCATCGACATGCGTGCCTTCGTGGATGTCGAGAGCTCCGCTGCGCCGGTACCCGCCCTGCCGGAGGACTGGGACCCCACCGCAGCAACGCTGTCCGTCTAGAACTATCCGTCTAGATAAGCGGACTAGTTGCCGGCCGGCGGTTACGGCCCGCAGCTAGTGGCCACGACCCGCCAAGACGTGCCACGAACCGCCCAGAACTGCGCCCGCATCACTTTGCTTGCGCACCCGCAAGACCCCGCACCAGCTCGACGACGAGAAAACCGGAGCAAGCATGAAGAATCCCCTGAAAGTCCTATCAGCACTGACCGCCATAGCATCGTTGGCCCTGGGCCTGAGTGCCTGCGGCGGCAGCAGCCAGCAGGCCACCAGCGACACCATCACCTATTGGGCGTCCGACCAGGGCAACAGCCTGGACGACACCGCGGCCAAGCTCAAACCCTCTCTTGACCGGTTTACCGAGAAAACCGGAGTCAAGGTCAATCTTGAGGTCATCAGTTGGACGGACCTCTACAACCGCATCCTGACAGCCGTCACCAGCGGCGACGGACCCGATGTCCTGAACATTGGCAACACCTGGGCCGTGACGCTGCAGGAAACGGGAGCTTTCGAACCGGTTGAAGGGAAACTGCTGGAGGCAGTGGGGGGCAAAGACCGCTTCCTGAAAACGAGCTGGTCGACCGGTGGCGCCGAAGGCAAGACCCCGACGTCAGTGCCCCTTTACGGGCTGGCGTACAACATGTACTACAACACGAAGCTGTTCAAGGAAGCCGGCATTGAGAAGGCACCGGTGACCTGGGACGAATTCGTAGCCGACGCCAAGAAGCTCACGAAAGACACCAACGGCGACGGGAAGCCCGACCAGTGGGGGTTCACGGCCGCAGGTGCTTCGGTATCGGCAAATTCACACCAGGCTTTCATCAGGGGATTGCAGAACGGCGGAAGTCTCTTCGACAAGGATGGCAAGCCGACCTTTGACAGTGGTCCACAGGTGGAAGGGGTGAAGCAGTTCATCGATCTGATGGCAACTGACAAAGTGATGTCGCCGTCGGACGCTGAAATCAGCCAGGGGAGCCAGAAGGTCGACAATCTCATCAATGGCAAAGCTGCAATGATGTTCGATCAGAGCCCGCTTAAAAACTTTGACGCCCGCGGTTTCAAGGACTGGGGGGTTGCTCCCATGCCGATGGTGTCAATTGGAGCCACCGGCGCCGCCGGTACCCAGAGCCACGTCGCCGGGATCAACCTTAGCGTCTTCAAGAACAGCAAGAACAAGGACAACGCCATCAAGCTGGCCGGCTTCCTGACCAGCGACGCCGAGCAAGTTGCCCTGAACAAGGCATACTCGTCCCTGCCCGTCGTCACCGGCGCATCGTCAGACGCCGCCTTCCAGACCGCGGAAGTCAAGGCCAAGAACGATGCCTTGGCCAACCATGCGATGCCCATGCCGCTCATTGCAAAGGAGGGGCAGATGGAAACACTGACAGGCACCGCCATCAAGAACCTCTTTGCCAAGGCTGCAACGGGAACCGTCTCCGAGGCAGATATAAAGTCAGCCCTCAAGGACGCCAACAACCAGATGGCTGCGGCCCAGTAACCAAGTCTGGAGGGTGCGGGGCGCTGCCGCTCAGGGGCCCCGCACCCCGGCAAAGGAGTTCACATGTCCCACTCAGCCTTGGACAGCGGCACCGCCGCTGAAGGCAGCAAGTCTGCCATTGATCCCGAGCCCGGCCAGCCGCAAGGCGTCACCGGGCAGCCTCCACGGAAGCCGCGCCGCTCGTTCCTCCCTTACGGCCTGATCCTCCCGGCCGCCATCCTCGAAATCCTGATCCACATCGGCCCCATGCTGCTCGGCATCTGGATCGCCTTCATATCGCTAACCCAGCTCAACCTCACCAACTGGCTCAATGCCCCTTTTGTGGGCCTGCAGAACTTCGTCAACGGGCTCAACCCCGAAAGCACCATCGGACAGGCTTTCTTCAGCACGGTGGGGCGAACGCTGGGCTACACCATCCTGGTGGTCGGCTTCTCCTGGATCCTGGGAATGGCGGGAGCCGTGTTCCTGTCCTCCAACTTCAAGGGCCGGGCCATCCTGCGCACGTTCTTTCTGGTCCCCTATGCCCTCCCCGCCTACGTCGGCACTATTGCGTGGGCCTTCATGTTCAACCAGCGTGACGGTGCCGTGAACCAGATCCTGGTCGACACATTCCATCTGTTCGGAGACGAACGGCCATTCTGGCTCCTGGGCCAAAACTCCTTTGGAGCCATGATTGTGGTGAACATCTGGCAATTGTGGCCTTTCGCATTCCTGATGCTGATGGCAGCCCTGCAGAACGTCCCCAATGAAGTCTACGAAGCAGCGGCAATCGACGGCGCCACGCTCTGGCAACAGTTCCGCACCATCACGCTGCCGATGGTGCGTCCGGCCAACGGCGTGCTGTTGATGGTGATGTCCCTCTGGACCTTTAACCAATTCAACATTCCGTTCGTTTTGTTCGGTGCATCGTCTCCGAAGGAGGCAACCCTCGTATCACCGCTCATCTACCAGAACTCGTTCGGCAGCTGGAACTTCGGCCTGGGCGGAGCCATGAGCGTCCTGCTCCTGATCGCCCTGTTCATCGCGTCCGTCTTCTACATCCGCATGGTGCTGCCCAAGGGGGCCGACAATGATTGAGACCCGCAACTTCCGCATTCTGAGGAATGTGGTCCTGACCATCCTGTCCCTCTGGGTGGCCATCCCCCTCTACGTGGTGGTGTCCACGTCGCTGAAGCCGCTCAAGGACGTCGCGGGATTGTTCCAGTGGATCCCCCGCCAAATCACCGCATCGCCGTACCTGGATATTTGGACCACCGTTCCGCTGGCCAAGTATTTCCAGAACAGCCTGATCATCACCGTCTGCGCCACTCTCTGCTCGGTGACGGTAGCAGTCCTCGCCGCATACTCCATTGCACGGCTGCAGTTCAAAGGCAAGCGGGCGTTCAGCCTGACAGTCCTGTCCACCCAAATGTTCCCGGGCATTCTGTTCCTTCTCCCGCTGTACCTGATCTTCACCCAGATCCGGAACCTCACCGGACTCCAGCTGCAGGGCTCCTACCTCGGGCTGATCATTACTTATATGACCTTTACCCTCCCGTTCGCCATCTGGATGCTGAGCGGCTACTTCGCCTCCATCCCCAAGGAGCTCGAGGAAGCCTCCATGATCGACGGCACCGGCCGGATGGGCGCACTCATCCGTGTAATTCTGCCCGTTGCCAAACCCGGCATCATCGCGGTGGCGGTGTACTCCTTCATCTCCGCCTGGGGCGAGGTCCTGTTTGCCTCGGTGCTGACGAACGAAGCCACCAAGACGCTCTCGCTCGGACTCAAAGCCTATGCCAGCGAATCCGATGTGTTCTGGAACCAGCTCATGGCCGCTTCCGTGGTCGTGAGTCTGCCGGTGCTCATCGGGTTCATCCTGGTCCAAAAGCATCTGGTAGCCGGCCTCTCGGCCGGCGCCGTGAAGTAGCTGGCGTCGTGAAGTAGCTGGCGTCGTGAAGTACCTGGAAGCACCACCGACAGAACATCCCATTTGAGGAGCACCACTATGACGACGGCAAATACGCCACCTCCGGCGACCGCCGCCACAGCCCCTGCCGACACACCGCTGGGCGTGGCGATGATCGGCTACGCCTTTATGGGCAAAGCACATTCGAACGCGTGGCGGAACGTCGCGAGCTATTTCGACGTCCCGGCGTTCGAGCAAAAAGTCCTGGTGGGACGGGATCCCTCAGGCGTCGCTGAGGCCGCAGCCAAGTACGGCTGGACGGAGACAGCCACTGACTGGCGTACGGTAATCGAACGCGATGACATCCAGATCGTGGACATCTGCGCCCCCGGCTGGATGCACGCGGAGATCGCCATCGCTGCCCTCGAGGCGGGCAAGCATGTGCTGCTGGAAAAGCCGCTCGCCAACACCCTCGCCGAAGCCGAGGCCATGACCGCCGCCGCCCAGGCAGCCCGGACACGGGGCGTGCAGTCCATGGTGGGATTCAACTACCGGCGGGTCCCGGCCCTTGCCCTTGCGAGGGAACTGATTGCCGAGGGCCGGTTGGGAACCGTCCGGCACGTCCGCGCCGCCTACCTGCAGGACTGGCTCGCCGATGAGACAAGCCCCATGACGTGGCGGCTGAAAAAGGAAACCGCGGGCTCCGGCGCGTTAGGGGACATCGCCTCACACGCCATCGACCAGGTGCTGTTCCTGCTCGGTGACCAGGTCACGGAGGTCTCCGGGCGGACGCACACATTCACCACCCACCGCCCGGGAAGATCAGGGCTGGAGGAAGTGACGGTCGACGACGCCGCCTGGGCAACGCTGTCCCTCGCCTCCGGTGCAATCGCCTCAGTGGAGGCATCGCGGGTGGCTACTGGCCAGAAAAACTCCCTGAAGCTGGAAATCTACGGCGACAAGGGTTCGCTCCTCTTCGACCTGGAAAACCTCAATGAACTGGGATTCCTTGATGCCACCGCCCCGGCCCGCGAGCAGGGCTTCCGCCGGATCCTGGTCAACGAGCCTGAGCACCCGTATCTTGAAGCATGGTGGCCCCAGGGCCACATCATCGGCTGGGAGCACACCTTCACCCACGAGATCCGTGACTTCCTGCTGGCGATTGACGGCGGAACCCGCCCGTCGCCGTCGTTTGAGGACGGGCTGGCCGTCCAGCGCGTGCTGGCCGCCGTCGAAGAATCCGCAGCCGCGAAAAGCACCCTCATCCAACTGACCGGCACCACCTCCGCCACCGTCTCTGAAGGAGCCTGACATGCCCCGCCCGTACACGCTGTTCACCGGCCAGTGGGCCGACCTTCCCTTCGAGGAAGTCGCCAGGCTGGCCTCCGGCTGGGGCTACGACGGCCTGGAAATCGCCGTCTCCGGCGACCACCTGGACGCCTGGCGCTGGGACGAACCCGGCTACGTCGAATCCAAACTCGCCGTCCTGGAAAAGTACAACCTCAAAGTCTGGGCCATCTCCAACCACCTCAAAGGCCAGGCCGTCTGCGATGACCCCATTGACTTCCGCCACGAGGCCATAGTCGGCGCTAAGGTCTGGGGCGACGGGGACCCCGAAGGCGTCCGGCAGCGCGCCGCCGAGGAAATGAAACACACCGCCCGGCTCGCGAAAGCGTTGGGCGTGGACACCGTCGTCGGGTTTACGGGCTCCTCAATCTGGCAGTACGTCGCCATGTTCCCGCCAGTCCCGGAAAAAGTCATCGAAGCCGGCTACCAGGACTTCGCGGACCGCTGGAACCCCATCCTGGACGTCTTCGATGAAAGCGGTGTGCGCTTCGCCCACGAGGTCCACCCCTCCGAGATCGCCTACGACTACTGGACCACGGTCCGGACACTGGAGGCGATCGGCCGCCGCCCCGCTTTCGGCCTGAACTGGGACCCCTCCCACTTCATGTGGCAGGGAATCGATCCTGTCTCCTTTATCTGGGACTTCAAGGACCGGATCTACCACGTGGACTGCAAGGACACCAAGCTCCGCCCCACCGGCCGCAACACCGTCATGGGTTCCCATCTGCCTTGGGGCGACCCGCGGCGGGGGTGGGACTTTGTCTCCGCCGGCCGCGGGGACGTCCCCTGGGAATCCTCATTCCGGGCCCTTACAGCCATTGGCTACGACGGACCCATCTCCGTCGAATGGGAAGACGCGGGTATGGACCGCCTCCACGGCGCCCCCGAAGCCCTCGCTGCCCTCAAGAAGTTCGACTTCCCAGCTTCGAATACCTCCTTCGACGCGGCCTTCAAGCAGTAGCCACAGGAACCAAGACTTTTCGGCTGGGACGCGCCCTGAAGCACGATTTCGTGGTGGAGCGTGCCCCCCTTAACCGGCGGCGGAGGGGAAGCGGTCCGTATGGTCGTCCGCGGGCGGCAACTGCCAATGCCTTCCACTGGTCACTGAGGTGGATTTCGGAGTAGGGCAGCCAGTTCCCCTGGCCGATTCTGCCCCAAGTCAACAGCAGCGGGCACCCCCACATCCGGTTTCTCTTCGAGGAGGCTGGCGAAAAGTCGAAGATGATCGGCAACCATACGATCAGCGCTGAACCGTTTCTCGATGCTCGCCCGGCACGCCGCCCGGCTCAGGCCCGCGGCGGCCGGGACGAGGTCCGCCAGTTCGTCCGTGGCCGCCAGGTAGCCTGTCCGGCCATGCTCCACGATCTCAGGGGCCGACCCTATTGGAGTACCAACCACGGGGGTACCCGTGGCGAGGGATTCGATCATGACAAGGCCGAAGGGTTCCGCCCACTGGATCGGATTGAGGAAGGCCATCGCTTCCCCCATGAGTTCGTATTTTTCGGCGTCACCGATTTCCCCCACGAACTCTTCATTGGATCCCAGCAGCGGCTTGATGACGTCCTGAAAATAACGGATTTCATCGGTCTCGCGCATCTTCGCGGCAATCTTCAGGGGGATGCCTGTTTTCTGCGCGAGCTGGATGGCTTCCAGGACTCCCTTGTCAGGACACATCCGGCCCACGAAGCACAGGTAACCACCACGCCCCGTGCCCACCGGAACAGCAGACAGCTCGATTCCGTGATGGATCACCTCGGTCACGTGGACGTCAGGAGCATGGGATGCCTGGTCACGGGAAATGGCCACGATTGACGTGTTGGCGCCCGCTGCGCGGTAGACGTCAGCAGTTGACGGCGTGAGCAACCCGTGGATCGTGGTGACCACCGGAACGCCTGGCGGCCGCAAGCGACACAACGGACCGGCCAAGGTATGGTCATGGATAATGTCCACGTCCTGCATACCCTCGTAGGCCCTGATGACATGGCTAAGTTCGGAGAGCGTCGAACCAATGTCTGCCGGTTCGGATGTCCGCATCCCCGGCACGCGTGGAGCACGGCACTGGCTGTCCGAGGGAGCGGCCAACACTACGTCGTGGCCCGCCTCCAGGAATCCCCGGGCAAGGCAGTCCACTACCCTTTCAATGCCGCCGTAGGCAACCGGTGGTACAGGAATCCATGGTCCTGCTATGAGTCCTATCCGCATTCCAGGCCTCCCATGACAACGTCGAACAAGGTTGCCCGGTCATTCCGTCCGAAGGCTTCTGCATAACCTCTGGTACCGACTATCGTCCGAAAACGGTCCCGAGACAAGGCCTCCTGTGACCCATGCAACACGCGTGGCAGGAATGGCTGACGGGGGTAACGAGTTGACGCAACCATGAAGATTGAGATCTGGTCAGACGTCGCGTGCCCGTGGTGCTACATCGGCAAACGCCGTTTCGAGGCTGCCCTGGCTGAGTTTCCGCACCGCGATTCGGTGGAGGTTCAGTGGCGCAGCTACCAGCTGGATCCCACCCTTCCGGAACACTACGACGGCACAGAACTTGACTACCTCAGCACCCGCAAGGGCCTGGCCCCGCAGCAGGTCTCCGGGATGTTCGAGCATGTGACGGCCCAAGCCAAGGGCGAAGGGCTGGACTATCACTTCGACTCCATCGTGGTTGCCAACAGCTTCACCGCCCACCGCCTGATCCACCTGGCGGCCACGCATGGAAAGCAGGACGCCGCCAAGGAACGCCTGCTCAGCGACCACTTCGAGCACGGCAGAGACATCGGCAGCCAGGAATACCTCACCGGGCTGGGCCGGGACCTGGGCATCGATGCCGTGGAAGTCGCCGAGCTGTTCACCACGGACAAGTATTCGGACGACGTCCGGTCCGACTTCGAGGAAGCCCGCACCCTGGGCATCAGCGGCGTGCCGTTCTTCGTGATCGACCGCAAGTTCGGGCTGTCCGGCGCCCAGCCCGTCGAAACGTTCACCGCGGCCCTTAACCAGGCGTGGCAGGAAACCCGTCCGCTGGTACTGGTCAACACCGGCGACGGCGAGTCCTGCGGCCCCGAAGGCTGCGCCGTCTAAGGCTGTGCGCTCTACGCCTTCTTTGCGGCCGGCATGGCCATGCGGCCTTTTACTGACACATCACGGTAAAGTGTCTGCATGCCCAGGATTACGGCGGCCAACAACGGCGCCCAACGCGCCGAAACGCAGCGCCGTATCCTCACGGCCTTTGGCGAGCTCCTCTTCACCCACGGCCTTCCCGGACTGACCATGACCGACGTCGCGCGTCATGCGGGCGTGGGGCGGACCGCCGTCTACAACTACTACGCGGACATCGAAGAGCTGCTCATCTCCTACGCCCTGGACGAAACCGAACGGTTCCTCTCGGATTTGCGGGAAGCCCTGGATCGGCTGGACAATCCGGTGGAGCGGCTCGCGCTCTACGTGCGCGCCCAGGTGGAGGATCTGAGCCGCCGCCACCTCCCCCCTGGACCGGCCATGGCAGCGGTGATGTCGCCGTCGTCCTTTGCCAAACTGGCAGACCATGTAGGCGAGCTCAGTGTCCTGCTGCAGGGAATCCTTCGCGACGGCATGGAGCAGGGATACCTGCCCGAAGCTGACATCGCCCAGCAGGCCCAACTGATCCACGGGACCTTGTCCTCCAGCGCAGCACGCGGCAGCGATGAGCCCGTGGAACTTGAAGCCCGGATCCAGCGGACAGTTCGCTTCATCCAGTTGGGTGCCGGAGCAAGGTTCGACGACGACGGCCGTCCCGTGCGGGCCGGCCGGGCCCCCGCGGTGGCAGGCTGAGCCCGTCCCCGCTCGCGTGCGTCAGGGCTTGGCGCCTGCGGTGGGAATGACGGGCCACTTGTCGGGGTCGGCGATCCGCTTGCTTTCGCGCGGGCAGCTGAGCTGGCCGGGGGTCTGGTCCACCCGGTCCCCAGGGGCAAGCTCCTTGTAGTCTCCGGTGAGGATCACGTCCACGCTGGCGTCCGTGCGCTCGTCCTGGAAATAGTCCGAACCCGGCACGTTGCGCTGGACGCTGAAGGCAGCAGACTGCCCTGCGGCCCCGGACACAACCGCCGCTACTCCCCGGTACCCTGCCTGCGTGTTGGCTACCGTGCCCACTACAAACTTGCGGGCCACGAACTCGTCAGCCACGGTGCGGGCCAGGCCTGGCCTGTTGGTGGAGTTGTAGACGTTCAGGTTGATCTTGTCGTTCGGGGTGTAGTCGAAGGTGGCCGTAGGGCAGACGGCAGCAGGCTGCTTGCTGGCCTCCGCCGTCGGGATCTTCAGCTGTCCGGTGATGATAGCCAGCGCGGTGATGATGGCGGCAATGATGATGCCCACCAGGAGGACCAGCACCACGCCGTGCACCACGCGGCGGCGCAGCCGGACGGAATCGTCCGGATCAGGCTCGGCTTCGAAGGTAGCCCGCAGTTCGGGGCCGGTGACAACACGGTGGCCGTGGAGGACGCTGACGTCCTTGGCCTTCCTAGCCATCGATGACCAGCACGCGGGCGTGGATGGCGGTGCGCTGGTGGAGGGCGGTACGCACGGCGCGGTGCAGGCCGTCCTCCAGGTAAAGCGTTCCCTGGTACTGCACCACGTGCGGGAAGAGGTCTCCGAAGAACGTGGAGTCCTCTGCCAGGAGTGCTTCCAGGTCCAGTGTGCGCTTGGTTGTCACGAGCTCGTCCAGCCGGACCGGGCGCGGTGGGAGCGCCGCCCACTCTTTCGGCGTGGTGTAACCATGGTCGGGGTAAGGGCGTCCCTCGCCCACAGCTTTGAATATCACTCTGCTACCCTAGGCAGCTTGCCAGCCCAAAAGAAGTATCCGGCCCTCGGCAGCCTCAGGTTGTAGCCAAACAGTGACCATGTGTCATATCCCGGGGCACTTCCAGCGCCGCTTCGGGGACAGCCGCAGCCTGCTGACACAATGGAGACATGACTGCACCCGAGTTCCCTGCCGGTGCCGCACCGGGCTTCCGCCTGCCGTCGGCCCCGCCCCTCGCACTCCTGCTCGACGTCGACGGTCCCGTCGCAAGTCCGGTGACCCGTGACGTGAAGTCGGAGATCATCGCGGATCTGGTGGCTCTCGCCACCGCCGGCATTCCCGTCCTGTTTAATACCGGCCGCTCCGATGATTTCATCCGGAAACAGGTGATGGAACCCATGATCGCCGCCGGGATGCCCGCCGGGACCGTCATTCACGCCATCTGCGAGAAGGGCGCGGTTTGGTTCAGCTACACGGCCGCCGGGCCCGGGCCCATCCACATAGACCGGGAACTGGCAGTGCCCAAAGCCTACGGGGATGACGTGCGCAGGATGGTGGCCGAGGACTACGCATCACACATGTTCTTCGACGAGACCAAGCGCGCCATGGTGTCGGTGGAACAGCACATCGAGGTGCCCACGGAGGATTACCTGGCGGAGCAGAAACTCTTCGATGCCGACGCGATGGACCTGATGGCACGCCACGGGCTTGGCGTCGTCCGCCTCGACCACCATGCGCCGAACTCCGACGACGAGGTGGACTACAGGGTGGATCCCACCATCATCTCCACCGACATTGAATCAGTGCGGCTTGGCAAGGACCTTGGAGCCAGCCGGGCCGTGGAGTTGCTGGCTGCGCAGGGCATCACCCCGCAGGCGTGGCGGACGGTGGGGGACTCCCGCACGGACTACGCCATGGCAGACTGGCTTCACCACAACGATCACCCGGTAAAGCATGTGGATGTCCGCCCGGCGGACGGCGTTCCCGAGAAACCCTACGCCATCCTGACGGCCACCGATCTGGGGCTGGAAGCGGACGTGATCCACGACGACGCCGGCGGCGCCTTCCTGCGCAGCTGGCGCGAGGCGCTGGCCAGCTGAGTACATCCCGCCCGGATGGGAACAAACCGAGGCTTGCCGTTTTCGGGGCAGGGCTATTATGCAGGGAGGAAAGCATGCCATTTAGCAGCACGGAGACAACCATTACAGAAGCACCGGTTCAGGACGAGATCTACTACGGCGGACAGGCGTCCGTCGAAACGCGCGTACATGCAGAGGTAACATCGCCGGCCGCTGAGGCGCGCCTCAAGCACCGCCCCGACGTCGTCCGGCACAAGGGCAGGTATGCCCTGATCAACCACAACCGGACGCCATACCAGGCGATGGTCGAGGACCTGCTGTTCTTGCGCAACGTCCTGGCGGGCGCAGGCCTCGATTACCTGCTGGTCCGTGGCAACAGCGACCGTCCTGTCATAGCGCTGGACTGGAAAGACCGGAAGGAGCTGCGTGCGGCCCTGGTGGAAGCCTGCCGCAACGAGCCTGTCTACTCGATGACAGTTGATGCCAAGAAGAAGTCTTCGGTCCTGGTTGCGGACGGCGAGCTCTCCCCCAACCGGCAGGCGCGGATCTTCCGCCTGTACCGGCCGCGCGTTGAGCCCGACGGCGGCTTCGAGTTCGGTTCCTCCGCCGGTGTCCAGGTGGAGTTGTGGAGCTTTGAAGGCGACCAGCTGATCCTGCCCATCGAGAATTCACTGACCCGCAGGACCATGCTCAGCCAGGATGCTGTGCGGGGAACCGTGGAGCGGTACGGCCACACCTGGCCCACCATTGAGAACATGTTTGCCGACCACGCCAGCGACATCAGCTTCGACATCGATCTGGTGTTCTCCTGGGTGGACGGCAGCTCACCGGAGTACATCGCTGCCCGCCGGGCGCAGATGGAAGGCGTGGTGCTGGGCGAAGGCGACGACCATGAGGCCAGGTTCCGCCAGATTAACGAGCTCAAGTATGCCCTGCGCTCCGTGTATATGTTTGCGCCGTGGGTCCGCCGGATCTTCATCGCCACGGACTCTCCCGCGCCGTCATGGCTGGCGGAGCATCCCTCCGTAACGATCGTCCGCAGCGAGGAGTTCTTTTCAGACCCGTCAGTGCTGCCCACGCACAATTCACAGGCCGTGGAATGCCAGCTGCACAACATCGAGGGGCTCTCCGAGCACTTCCTGTACTCCAATGACGACATGTTCTTCGGGCGGCCGGTAAGCCCGGACCTGTTCTTCACGCCGGGGGGCATCACCAAGTTCATTGAGGCCGAGACCAGGATCGGGCTGGGTGACAACGCCGCCGAGCGCAGCGGCTTCGAGAACGCTGCGCGGGTCAACCGCAAGCTCCTGTGGAATCGCTTCGGCCGGATCACCACCCGGCACCTTGAACACACCGCCGCCCCGCTGCGGCGCAGCGTTGTGGCCAAGATGGAGCGGGAGTTCCCGGAGGAATTCAGGAGCACGGCAGCGAGCCGGTTCCGCGCCGCGGACAACATCTCGGTCACGAACTCGTTCTATCACTACTATGCGCTGCTCACAGGCCGCGCGGTCACCCAGACCGCCGCAAAGGTGCGCTATGTGGACACGACTGCCCGTGCCGGGCTGAATTACCTGCCCAAGCTGCTTGCCAAGCGGAACATGGACTTCTTCTGCCTGAATGACGGCAGCTTTCCCGAGGTCCCAGCGGACGAACGTGCGCAGGTCGTCACGGATTTCCTGGAGAAGTACTTCCCCATCAAGGCGCCCTGGGAAATCTGAGGAGGGAAATCTCAGGCCGGTAATTGACGCCTTGAGACCTGCTGCCGCTGCTTCAGCGGCCTGAGGGCAGCCCCACCCTGGTGACGCCCGCCGGCTTTGCCTTCTCGGGGATGCGGATTCCTGCTGCCGCCAGGCGGCTGGCGGTCTGTTCCGGAGTGACGTACTCGCCCACTGTCGGGGTACTGCCCAGTGGAACCACCGAGTGCACGATGGTGTGTTCATAGACGTGCACGAGGTTGAAAGCCTGGCCGCCGTCGCGCCCGCGGGTGCCGCCGACAGGAACGTTGAGGTCCTGGGTGTAGCACGAGGCGGAGGCTACGGAGACTGGAATGCCCGCGAAGGTTGCAGTGGTCGAATAGTGCAGGTGGCCGGCCAGGATGGTGCGGACGTCGGAGTCACGGACCACGGCCGCGAGGCTTGCCTGGTCGCGCAGTTCCACCAGCACGGACAGGTCCAGGACCGACGGGACCGGCGGGTGGTGCAGGGCAAGGATGGTTCCGTCCGGTGCGGGGGTTTCCAGTTCCCGGGCCAGCCAGTCCAGCTGCGCCTCACTCAGTTCTCCATGGTGGAACCCTGGGACCGAAGTGTCCATGGTGATAACCCGCAGCCCGTTAATGAAGTAGCTGTGGTCCACCGGCGCGTCGCTCCCGGGCTGGTCAAGGAGCCCGGTGCGGAAGTTTGCGCGGTTGTCGTGGTTGCCCATGGCCCAGATGACCTTGGCCCCGAGGTCCTCGCAGGCGGGATCCACGATGGCGCGAAGCTTCGCGTAAGCCTCGGGATCGCCCTTATCCGCGAGGTCCCCGGTGAAGATGACGGCCTCGGGCTTGGCCCCGGAGGCACGCACTTCATCGAAAAGCTGGATGAGCTTGGCTTCGCTGTCAATCGCGCCGTATAAGGGGTCCGGACCTCCCATCAAGTGGGGATCGCTCAGGTGGAGTAGGAAGTGGCGTGGCCGGGGGTGTTCGGCCTCGATGTGCTCCATTGCTGCCTTTGTGGTCGGTGGGAAACGGCGTTTCCCTTCTACCTCTCAGTACACTTAATCCAATCAGACATTTGGCAAACTTAGGGTAAATTGCAGCGGCCAAGTTGAAAAAAGATCAAAGAATTACGCTGACGGACACTCGGGCAGCCGCTCGCCGTGCTTTAGCCGGCGAGCGCCTTCTCCAGGGCGTCGATGACCTCCGCTGAGTCCGGCTCAACGGTTGGCGCGAACCGTGCCACTACGTCGCCGTCGCGGTTGACCAGGAACTTCTCGAAATTCCACTTCACCAGGCCTGGCAGAATGCCGGTCTTGAACTTGGTCAGCTCCGCGTAGAGCGGGTGCTGGTCTTTGCCCCGCACGTTAGCCTTCTGCGTGAGCGGGAATGTTACGCCGAAGTTCCGCTGGCAGAACTCGGCGATCTCGCTGTCGCTGGCGGGCTCCTGGCCCGCGAACTGGTTGCAGGGGACCCCCAGGATCTCAAAGCCGCGCTCCTGGAACTTTTCGTAGAGCGTCTCGAGCCCCGTGTACTGGGGCGTGAACCCACAGTTGGAGGCAACGTTGACAACCATCACCACGTCCCCTTTAAACCGGCCGAAGTCGGTCTGGGTGCCGTCGTTGAGGGTCAGGGAAATGGAGTAGAGGGATGTCACCGGCGCTGTCCTTGAAAGTTGGTCATGCATGATGTGCTTCCAACGATCAAACCTAGGGACCCAAGCTGGGAGTTTCCTGTCAGGGCTGTGGGGCAGCCGTGCTGATTTCCGTTGCAGTTGTGGTGTCCGTTGTGGACGGCGTTGGCGCTAAGAGTTCCGAGGTGGTCGGCAGCGCAGTGGTGGGCATCGCCGTGGCAAGCGCAGGCGTGGCGGGCCCAGGCGTTGGAGTCGGTGCCGGCGTAGTGGGGACCTGCGTGGTGACGGTTGTCGCAGGAGCAGGAGGTGGCGCCGTCGCAGGAGGTGGCGCCGTCGTCGTCGCGGTCGGAGAGGGGGTTGCAGTTTCGGTAGGCGTCGGGGTGGGAGCCGTTGTCGTCGGGGACGGAGAAGACGTTGCTGTGCCTGTCGGCGTGGAAGTCCCAGAGGATGCGGGTGGAGTGGAAGCCGGTCCTGAGGGGGTTGCAGTCGCACCCGACGACGGCGCAGCAGGAGCCGCGTCCTGGGATGCCGTTGGCGGGGCGGTACTCTCCGGGTCCGGTGCCTGAAGGAGCTCGTCTTGGCCACCCAGGACCGTGTGGCTGTGATCGGGGGCAACCGGGATCGCCCAGTTGGGCGTCTGCGTGGGATCCGGGCTCTTGCCCGCGTAGCTGACCATGGCGATGTCGGACAGCTCATCCACCTGCCTGATGGGGATGAGTATCCAGTTGACCGGGTCGGTGTGCTTTCCGCGAAGAATGGTCTCGAAATGCAGGTGGCAGCCGGTAGACCATCCTGTGGTACCCACGCGGGCAATCACCTGTCCCACCTGCACGGAATCGCCGGTGTGCACAGCGATCGCTTCAAGGTGGTTATAGGTGGTGATGAGTCCGTTGCCGTGGTCAATCTCCACCCTGTTGCCGCCGCCCCAGGGGTGCCACCCCGCGGCCCGCACCACACCGCTGTCCGCCGCGTAGACCCTCGTGGCGCAGCCCGCTGCGAAATCCTGTCCCAAGTGGAAGTCCCCTGCGGACCCGCTGAGTGGGCTCACACGCAGGCCGAACGGCGAACTTGGATGGAGGACTTCAAGGGGCGCCATGAGGGACCCCTCCGGCGGCCGCTTAAGCTCTGCGGAGGCCACATTGAGCTGGTGCCGCCCGTCCCTGGCAACCGTTCTGACCAAGGTCCGGCTGAACGGGACCAGCGCACGTGCGTCCGTCTGGATACTGTCCGGCATACCCGCCACGCCTGCGGCACCGGCGGCACCGACAGCCCCCACCGGAGCCGCCCCGCCTGGCTGCTGGGCCGCCCAGGGGAATCCGGTGGCAAACAGGGACACGGCAACAACCGCCGTGGCCGCCAATATCCGCGCGGCGGCAGCGCAGGCGCCCGCAGACTCCCCGTCGCGGCCGGATCCCCAATGATTGCCCACTCGTTTGACTCCCCGATCGACCCGTCAGACCCCAATCTGGACGGGCATACTCTCCCATAGGAACACACGGGCAGGATCCTGTGAACCCCGGATCCGGACGACTGCCGATAACTTGTGGACAAGAGTGCGTGTCCGCCGGCGGCTGCTCGAGCGGCCGGGCCTGCTCAGCCCAGGCTTTCCTTAAGGAGCGCACGGTGCACTGCCGCGGCGTTGGCATGCAGCGCACGCCCGGCGTCAGTCAGTTCCAGGTACAGGGAGCGGCGGTCCTCTGGACAGGAGCTGCGCGTCAGCAGGCCTGCCTTCTGCAGCCGGTCCACCACCTTGGACATGGCGCTCTGTGTCATCGGGGTGCGCTCCCCCAACTGCTTCATCCGGCAGGCAGACTCAACACTGTCGGCCACGAGGTCCAGGATTTCGAACTCGTTCAACCCAATATCGAACCGCGCCTCGAGCTCCCGGTCGATGGCGCCCGCCGTGCGGAAATAGGCGCTCTGGATATTGCGCCACTCATCAACGAGCTGACGGTCCTTAAGTGTTGCCATAGGGCGATTCTAGTCGAGGAGGGAAATAAAATCCACGTCATAATATGCCTTGTCATTCAATGACACGTCATATAGATTGGTCGCCATGACCTCACTCTCCACCCTCCCAAAGACCTCATCCGGCATACCCGCGCCAGCCGCGTGGACGCGTGCACAATGGATGCTGTTGCTTGTCCTCTGCACGGTGCTTGCCCTCGATGGGCTGGACGTGTCTATGGTGGGCGTCGCTCTTCCGTCGATCGGGCAGGAGCTGAACCTTGGCACCGAATCGCTGCAGTGGATCGTGTCCGCGTATGTCCTGGGCTACGGCAGTCTGCTGCTCCTTGGCGGCCGGATGGCCGACCTGCTGGGCCGCCGTCGGATTTTCCTGATCGCTCTCAGTGTCTTCGCTGCCGCTTCGTTGCTGGGCGGCCTCGTGGATGACCCTACGCTTCTCATCGCGACCCGTTTCGTCAAGGGCCTGGCCGCAGCCTTCACAGCCCCCACGGGGTTCTCCATCATCACCACCAACTTTGCCGAGGGCCGAGAGCGAAACCGTGCCCTGTCCATCTTCTCAACCTTTGGTGCCAGCGGGTTTTCGCTGGGGCTGGTGGTGGGCGGCCTCATGACCAGCATGAGCTGGCGCTGGACCTTCCTCGTTTCCGTTCCGTTCGCCGTCGCCGTGGTCCTTCTCGGTCTGAAGTACATCCCGCGTGACAATCCCGCCAACCAGGAACAGGACAGCGGCCACGACGTTTGGGGTGCCATTACGCTCGCCACAGGAATGCTGGGGCTCGTCTACACGCTCGTTTCCGCACCGGAAAAAGGTTGGGGCTCGGTGGCGACCATCGCAGGCTTCGCAGTTTCGGCCGCAATCCTGGCAGCTTTTGCCGTGATCGAAAACCGGGTGAAGCACCCGCTGATCAGGTTCAGCATCCTGAGAGAGGGGTGGGTAGCCCGGGCAAACCTGAGCGCCGTCGGCCTCTTCGGCTCCTACCTCAGCTTCCAATTCATCATCACCCTGTACCTGCAGTCCGTTCTGGGGTGGAATCCGCTGAGCATGGCTCTCGCCCTACTTCCCGCAGGCCTCCTGGTGGTGGCCACGGCGCCGTTTGCGGACCGTCTTATTGACAGGTTCGGAGCCCCCCGGCTCATCGTGACAGGCCTGGCATCGTTGGCGCTCGGATATGCCCTGTTCCTCCGCGTAGGGACAACCCCCGTCTATGCCGCCGACATCCTGCCCTCCGTCATCCTGCTCGGCATCGGATTCGCCCTGGCGTTCCCTTCCATCAACGTCCAGGCGACGGCAGGCATCCGCAACTCAGAGCAAGGGCTGGCTGCCGGGCTGATCCAGACCAGCACGCAGGTGGGCGCCGCCCTTGTACTTGCCGTCACCACCGCGCTGATCTCGGGCCAGGGGCATACGGCAGCCCAGGCCCACGACTCTGCAGCAATGCTGGCGCAATACCGTCCGGGGCTCATTCTCAGCGGCATCGTTGCAGTCGCCGCACTCCTCATCGCGGTGGCACCGTCCCGCCGTCGGCAGTCGGCTGTCCCGGCGGGCTGACCAGCCGCCCCAACCGGCCGCCCTGATCAACCGGCACTGATCGTTCGCACGGGCCAGCCTGCCTACACGCGTAGGCAGTGCGCAAGAATAGGAACATGCGCAACCTCCTCGGGGAATGGCAAGGTGAACTTAAGCGGGCGTTCACCGGCAGCTCTGATGCCCTGCCCGACTGGGTTCCACGGCTGGCCGAAGGAGACGACGCCGGCTATCACCTCCCCGGCTCGGCCGTCTGGGCAGTGCACGGCTCCATGCCAACCATCGTGGCCGGTATCCGCACCCTGCTGATGCAGGCCCTTCATCCTGGCGCCCTCGCCGGGGTCCATGAGCACTCCAACTTCAGGGAGGATCCACTGGGCAGGCTGGCGCGGACCATCCGCTGGATCTTTACCGTCACCTATGGCTCGAAGGCTGCAGCAGAGGAGGCCTCAGCCAGGTTGCGCCGTCTGCACGACCCTGTCCAGGGAAGCTACAACGACGGGCACGGAACGCCGCGCAGCTACTCCGCCAACGATCCGGAGCTGGCCCGCTGGGTTCACATCGCTTTCCTGGACGCGTTCCTTTCGGCCCACAAAATCTGGGGCGGACCCATTCCTGGCGGGCCGGACGCCTACGTCAGAGAATGGGCGCAGGCGGGGCGGCTGATGGGGGTGGAAGACCCGCCGCTCACGGAGGAGGACATGCGCCAGCAGCTGGACCGTTGGTATGCCAGCGGCGAACTCCTGGCCGACGGCCGGGTCGTTGAGACCGTTGCCTTCATCCGCAACCCGCCGCTACACCCGCTCCTTCGTCCCGGCTACCGGATCATGTTTGCCGGGGCCGTCTACAGCCTGGAGCCCAAGTACCGCCGGATGTTGGGGCTGACGACACCGCGGCTCGGCCCGCTGCCGCTCCCGGTGAAGCTGACCACCAAGGCGGCCCTCGGCGTCGTCCGCCTGGCGCTGGGGAGCAAGGGCCCCAGCGAGCTGGCGGCCCGGAGCCGGCTCCGGAGGCTCGGATATCTGCAGGGGAAATAGCCGGCCCGCGCTGCCCGGAAAAACCCCTGCACTGACCAAAAGCTATTGTTCGGTGAATGCAAAAACCCGGTCCTGACATTGTCAGGACCGGGTTTTCGGCTGGCGGAGAATGGGGGATTTGAACCCCCGAGGGCGTTAACCCAACACGCGTTCCAGGCGTGCGCCATAGGCCGCTAGGCGAATTCTCCAGCTGCTTCCGAATCAAAAGCAGATACTAGAATACCTGAACTTCCCGGCATCACCCAATTGGGCGGCAGGGCCACACGCTCGGGGGTGGAGGCGGACTCTGCAGTCCGCGCATTAACGCCAAATGGACGCCCCCAATGCGTCCATTCCACGGTACACATGTTGAGCTGCCGGGTCCGGCCCTCCAGCCAGGCCCCGCAGCTCACAATCTTGAGATTGCCCCAATCGGTGTACATATCCATGATCGTGCCTGGCAGCCGGATAAGCAATGAAAACTGGACACTCTTGTATCGCCTGGACCATTGGCTCACCGGCCCTTGTTGGCAGGATGGAGGCATGACGCACCTGCATACCCTGGTGGTTTACGTGCCCACGTCCCATACGGACGCTGTCCTGGCGGCCATCGGCGACGCCGGTGCAGGCCGGATCGGGAACTATTCGCATTGCTCGTTTGTGACCGCCGGAACCGGCCGCTTCACGCCGCAGGCCGGCGCAACTCCGTACCTGGGCGAAGTGGAGAGGCCCACGGAAGTGGCTGAGGACCGGATCGAATGTGTGGTTGAAGCGGAAACGCTCGACGCCGTCGTGCTGGCTTTGCGCACCGCCCACCCTTACGAGGAGCCGGCTTTCATGAGCTGGCCGGTAGCCGGCTGGCGTTGAACTCAGCCGTCCGGGTTGCCGCCCGGGTTTGACCTGTGACCGGATCCACCCGGTTTCGGGGCCGGTCAAAAGTTCGGGTAAGCTTGCTGACGGCCCCTCATGTGGCGTCATCCTGTTGAACTCCCCCAGGACCGGAAGGTAGCAAGGGTAAACGGGCTCTGGCGGGTGCATGGGGGGTCTTTACTATTCCCCACTGGGCGACCACCCGCGAGGATCATGATTGTCGGCCCGGATTGGTAGGGTTTTCTCTGTGACTGTTACAACCGCCCTTTACCGCAGATACCGTCCGGACTCGTTCGCAGACGTTATCGGGCAGGAACATGTCACAGAGCCGCTGATGACCGCGCTTCGCAAAAACCGCGTCAACCACGCGTACCTTTTCTCGGGCCCACGCGGCTGTGGCAAGACCACCTCCGCCCGCATCCTGGCCCGCTGCCTCAACTGCGCCCAGGGTCCCACCGATACCCCATGCGGGACCTGCCCCAGCTGCGTTGAACTGGCCCGTGGCGGCTCCGGATCGCTTGATGTCATTGAGATCGACGCCGCGAGCCACGGCGGCGTCGATGACGCCCGCGATCTCCGTGAGCGTGCCACTTACGCCCCGGTCCGTGACCGGTACAAAATCTTCATCATCGACGAAGCCCACATGGTCACTTCGGCCGGCTTCAACGCCTTGCTCAAGATCGTGGAAGAGCCGCCGGAGCACATCAAGTTCATCTTCGCCACCACGGAGCCGGACAAGGTGATCGGTACCATCCGCTCCCGCACGCACCACTACCCCTTCCGGCTCGTTCCGCCGGAGCCATTGATGGCTTACCTGGAACTCCTGTGCCAGCAGGAGAACGTGCCGGTGGCCCCAGGGGTCCTGTCCCTGGTCATCCGTGCAGGCGCGGGCTCCGTTCGGGACTCCCTGTCCGTACTGGACCAGCTCATGGCCGGCGCAGGGCCAAGCGGCCTCGACTATGAGCTGGCTGTGGCCCTTCTCGGCTACACGCATGCCTCCCTGCTGGACGACGTCGTGGAGGCGGTCGCCGCTTCCGATGCCGCCACCGTGTTTCGCGCTGTGGACCGGGTCATCCAGACCGGCCATGACCCGCGCCGTTTCGTCGAGGACCTGCTGGAGCGCTTCCGCGACCTCATCATCGTCCAGGCCATGCCCGAAAGCGCCCAGACGATCCTGCGGGGCATGCCGGCAGACCAGATCGCACGGCTCCAAATCCAGGCCCACACTCTGGGAGCCGCTGAACTTTCGCGCGCCGCAGATGTCACCAACACAGCGCTGACAGAGATGACGGGCGCAACCTCACCGAGGCTGCACCTTGAACTTCTTTGTGCCCGGATCCTGCTGCCAAGCTCGGAGCAGACCGAACGCGGCATCGCCGCCCGGATCGACCGCGTGGAGCGGCGCCTCAATTACGCCGGGAACGACGTCGGCACGCCCCCGGCCGCGGTTGCGGCACCTGCGGGGGCGGTTCCGGCAGGTGCGGCCCCTCCTGCGGAAGCGCCCCAGGCCCAGAGCCTACAAGTGTCCGGGGCAGCACCGGCGGACGAGACACCCCAGCCGCGCCAGGCATCGCAGCCTGGCCCGGTGGCCCAGTCGCCCGGTACACCGTTAACCACCGGGGCGGACGAACCCCGCCAGCCGCTGACAGCCCCTCGGGTCAGCACCGCGGACTGGCCGGTGGACGAACCCGGAGCAGCCCGCCCTGCGGCTTCCCCCCCGGTTGAAGCACGCCCGGCACGAGGCCCTGTTGCGGCATCAACTGCCCCCGTGGAACCGGCCCCTGTGACACCGCCTGCTGCCCAAAGAGCCGCACCTGCGACCGAAGCCACAGCCCCTGCCGCCGCTGCTCCTGCACCCGGCGCCATGGGAGACGTCGAGGTCCTCCGCCGCGCATGGCCGGAGATCCTGCAGACGCTCTCCAAGATCAAGCGCAGTACCTGGGCACTCGTGGAGCCCAATGCCCAGGTGGGCGGCTTTGACGGCCAAGTCCTGACCCTTGCCTTCAGCACCACCGGCCTGGCCGGCGCCTTCGGCCGCGCGGACCATTCCGAAAATCTGCGCCAGGCGATCCATAAGACGGTAGGTATCGACTGCCAGATCACGGCAGTCGCCAGCGGCACCAACAGTCCAGCGAGCGCTGAGCCAAACCCAAAAGCGCCAACTAGCACGGAGGCCACTGCCACGTCGGCGGATGTGGCCTGGGGACTTGCCCCTGCCAGCGGATCCGCCGCCCCGGACGCCGGTGCCCAGGGAAACCCCGCGGCACAGAAGCTGGCGGCGCGCACAGAATTGGCCGCCAGCCCGGACGCGCAGCCGCAGTCCGGGACTGGAGGGCAGCCGTCGCGTACCCCAGAACCGGGCCCCAGTGAACCAAAACCGGCAGATCAACCCGGGGCAGAGCAAGGCCGGGCAGAATCTGGGGTCCGCCCCGAATCACCTGCAGTGGCCACTGCACTTGGAGCCGCTGCATCCGGGGCCGCTATTGGTCCCGGTCAAGATTCCGGCGCTGCCGGCACGTACGCCTACTCTGATGACGACTGGGGTCCGCCCCGCGACGAAGACGCCCCGCCGCTGGAGGAAGAACCTCCCATGGATTGGGACCCCTCAGCCCGGGTTGTGCCGTCCCCCAGGGCGGCTTCCTCTGGGAGCGCCGCGACAGCTGCCCCAAGAGGCCAGGCAGGGGTGTCCGGTGCGGCTCCGGCCACCAGTACGCACGTGCCGTCTGCCCCCGCAGCACCAAGCCCAGGCGCGTCGCATGATCCGTGGACCCGTGCCGTTGAGCAAGCACCAGGGGTGTGGGTCATCGGCGCCGAGAGCAACCTGGGAAGGAGCCCGGCCGGTCCCACTCCTGAGCAGGCACCGGGTCCGGCAGCCTCGGCACCGGCGTACGAACCTGCCGCTGCCCAAGTGCCGGGCCGCGCGCCAGAGCACGTCTCTGCTCCCATTGGCAATCCCGAACCGGACCTGGAAAGCGACTGGGGGCTTCCTCCGGTAGCCAACCCCAAGCCTGTGCCCCAACCAGTTACTCCTGCGCCCGCCCCAGAACCGGAACTGACCAGAGTGCCGGTCTACGCTATGGCATCCTCGGCTCCCCAGGCTGCGCCTCCCCAACCTGCACCGGCCGCATCGCCGTCGGCGGCCGCCGCCCGGCAGAGCCTTTACCAGCGTCTGTCCAATAGCCCCGAAGCTGAGGCAGGTCGTGCGAAGGCGCCGGCCCGTGCCGTCGCGGCCAGTGCCACGTACGTGCAGGACATCCCCAGCGCCGACGATGAAACCATCGAGGAATCCGGAGTCTTTGGACGCGCCGCCGTCGAGCGTATTCTGGGCGGAAAGCTGATCGAGGAACGTTCAATGGACGGAAGCCCCCTTCCACCCCGGTACTGAACGCGCACCGGGTGCTGTTCTGAGCGCCACACGGTGGCCGCTGATTCACCCATCATCCAAGCCAAGCTAAAGAGGAAAACGTGTACGAAGGTGCAGTCCAGGAGCTGATCGATGAGCTCGGACGCCTTCCCGGTGTGGGGCCAAAGTCCGCGCAGCGCCTGGCGTTCCACATCCTTGAAGCCGATCCGCAGGACATGAAGAGGCTTGTGGAAGCAATCACCACCGTGAAGGAGAGGGTGAAGTTCTGCACGGCCTGCGGCAACGTGACCGAGCATGAGCTCTGCAACATCTGCAGGGACCCCCGCCGCGACCCTGCCATCATCTGCGTGGTGGAGGAGTCCAAAGACGTTCTTGCCGTGGAGCGCACACGATCCTTCCGTGGCCGCTACCACGTGCTGGGCGGAGCCATTAATCCCATCGCCGGCATTGGGCCGGAACAGCTGCGCATCCGCGAACTCCTCACGAGGCTCAACGACGGCGCCATCCAGGAAGTCATCATCGCTACCGATCCCAACCTCGAGGGTGAGGCGACGGCCACGTACCTGGCCCGGATGCTCAAGTCGATCGGCATCGCGGTCACCCGTCTCGCGTCCGGCCTGCCGGTGGGCGGGGACCTGGAATACGCAGATGAAGTCACCCTGGGCCGGGCCTTCGAAGGCCGCCGGAACGCCCTCACCTGAGACGCCTGGACATCATGCCCGGTAAGAGCATCGCACCGATTTCGACGGACCGGCTCACCCTCCGTCTGCTGACCCGTTCTGACGCCGAAGCTGTGCACCGCTTCCGCGTCGGACCCGGTGGCCGTCAGGTTCCTGTCCCACCAGGCCCTGACTCCCGAAGAAAGCAGTCTCCGTCTGGATGAGGTAGTGGAGCAGAGCGGGACATCAGCACAGTCTTTGCCGGCGTCTACGAGCCCAACGTCCCGTCCGTGAAGCTCCTGAAATCCCTAGGTTTCTCGCCGGACCGCTACTTTCCCCCAGAACAGGACAGGTCAGGCAAAGGCCTTCCTTCGCTGAGGTTCAGGCTGGACAGGCCGCCAGCGTCATCCCCGTGACCTGAGCCGGCGCCTGCCCGAGGAGCCGCTAGGTGTATTACCTACGGAGGGCGAGGCAAAAGTTTGCCAGCGGGCGTCTACAAAAGGGACGGCGATCGTTGGGCCTTCGGTACTTGGGGAATCCAGCAACGCACCGTCTCGCGGTATCGCTCGAATTCTTCGCCGAACCGTTCCTTGAGGTCGGCTTCCTCAAGCGGCCTGACAACGTAGTTCCATACCAGCGAGCCCGCTACCGCGTAGGCGACAACAAGCCACGACCCCAGAATGCTGCCGACCGCTGCGCCCTGGACAATGCCCGCGGCCGCCATCGGATTACGGATCCAGCGATACGGACCGGCGATGACCAGGCGGTGCGGCATCGCCGCAGGCAGCGGCGTGCCGCCTCCCAGCGTCGACATCACGGTTGCTGACCAGATTCCCAGAGCGCTGGCAAGGACAAGAACCGCGATACCCGCAGGACCTGCCAACGTTGGAAAGGGGAGCGCCAACGCCCAGCGCTGTTCGAGAAACGCGATGGCATAAGGAATCACCGCCAGGAAGAACCCCCAGAAGAGGACGATCTGCCCAAAGGTTGAAACCACATGGGTCGCAGCGGCCTGTCGGATGGCGGCTGGACGGAAGGCAAACGGCCCGCGGATGATCCATGCGGTCGGTACGCGTCCAAGCAACAGGACGCTGAGCGCGGTCAGCGAACCTGCGCTGGCGGCACCCATGCAAAGAACGCCCCAGCCCGTTTCGGTGGTGATCGTGGCGTATACCGCCATGGCTGTGGCTACGACACACGTCCAGCCCGCACTCACAACCGCGGCAGCCCTGACGCCACGTGCCGCCACGGCCGAAGCCACCACGAACAGCGGAATGTCGAAGACCGCCACGGCAACCGGATCGAGATTCCCGAGGGTCACCTCACGTACCACTGGCGACGTAAAAACCGCGATCCACCAGGAGACCCCGGCAATCGCCTGCAGGGCGAAGTAGGCCCGAGCCCACCGAACCAACCCCGTCACTGACTCAACCATTCGGCGGGCGCGTTCTCCAGTCCGGCGAACATGTCGCTGGCGTGCCTTGCGAAATCAAAGCCGCCGTCGCTTCCTCGAGCGGTATGCATCGCAAGCGCCCATGCACCCTCAAAGAGTCCAATGCTCCACCGCGCTTCAGCGAGTCGATGCGCGCCGCCAGGGAAGCCGTATTCCTCGAGCAAGGCATGTTCACCGTCGGTATCAAGATTTGCGGCCCGTGCAACAGTCGCAAGGTCAAACATTCCGTCGCCAGCGCCGGCGAACTCCCAGTCAACAAGCCACAAGCGGTCACCGTCGTCGATCACGTTGTTAGGCCACACGTCATGGTGGGTGAGAACGGGCGCCGACGTTTCTCCTGCGCGGGCTCGCCGCAGAATTGATTCGAGGCCATCCGGCACGCGCGCGCCGCGTGCCGCCGCGCAGGAGAGCATCACTTCCACCCTGTCGGAGAGCGTCGGAAGCCCACGCGGTGCCGGTACATGGGAGGCTCGAAGCAATCTCGCCATGCGTCGCACCCCGTCGTCGTCAAAATCGGCATCACTGAGCGTTCGACCTTCGACCCAGTCAAGAAGAAGCACGCCGTTACCGGCATTGGCTACCGCGGGCGACACGCCCGCCCGCGCCGCGGCCAGTGTAGCGACAGCTTCCTGATCACGGTCTTGGCCCAAAGTGTTCGCCGGCTGTCCGATCCTCAACGCCCAAACCCGCGATCCCGCAGAGACCCGCCACAACTCGTTATTCAAACTCTGCCCCGCCGCGCGTTCGAGCATCACGTCCGCATTTTCAAAGCCAGGGATCTCTGCAAGGGCTCTTCGCGCGGTGGAAGTCATCGATTCAATAGGATCCTGGCGGAACTCCGCCCCGTCGGCCGTCGGCATGGTCAACATCCTTCCACGAACGCCCCGCTCGCCAGGTCAAGGAGTCAGGCGAAGCCGGGGCGCCGGTTGGCTAGGCAATGCGGGTGCCGCGTGCCAGCCTCCGGGCCGGCGTACGCAGAGACCGCCAGCCAAGCCACATCAGCAGGCCGGCCAACAGCAGTTGCAGCCCCAGCCCCAGCGGCCACAAGGGAGTGGCCTGCCCCAGATAGCGCGGCTGGGCTTCCCCATTGGCGCACGTATGGGTCCGGTCGGGGCCGGCCAGGGCGTAACGGGCTCCCTGGCTGATATTTTCGATTGCCCCCACGGAGGAATAGCCCAACTGACGCGTCCTGTCCGGATAGGGAATGGCGTCCGCCACCACCACATAGGGGTTCATGGCCAGCAGCCAGGCCACACGCTCCGTGTGCAGGGCGGGCTGCTCCTGGAGCGGACCCGAACAGGTGTATTCCGGTTCGGCCGGGCCCTGCCCCAGAGGCGAACTCTCCCTGTACTGCGCCTGGTTTGCCATGACGGTGCCCTGGGTGAGCCCGGTGCCCAATCCGAAGGAAATCAGTGTGCCGAATACCAATCCAGCCACCGCCAGATAGGTAACCACAATCGAAAACAACGGCCGTCCGGCCAGCGCGGAAATCCCGACGCCCACGGCGCAGACAATGCCGACTTCAACAGCGAGCATCAGCAGCGCCACCAGGACGTGGCCCGGAGTCATGCCGCCGAGTGCCACGCCAATGACCAGGAACGGCGCGCCGGCGACGAGAAAGGCCAGGGCCGCGGTCCAGGCGGCGAAGAACTTCCCCCAAAGAATCTGGCCTGGTCGGAGCAGAGTTACCTGCAAAATCGCGAGGGTCCCTCCGGCACGGTCACCGTTGACGGCGTTCGCGGACAATGCCGGTGCCACCAAGAGGGCGAACAACAGGACAAACGCCAGCACTACCTCAAAGATCATGGACCCGGGACCCGTAACTTCAGCGGGCGCGTAGTCCGAGAAAGTGCGTCGGGCAGCTTGCGAGGCATCCCAGCTGGCCCAGGTCAGCCAGGTCACAAGGCCGGTCAGGAGGAACCAGACGGCCAGCATTATGTACCAGCCGCGGGACCTCAGCCGCTGTTTCAGCTCCAGCACAACCACGTCCCAGATTCCGGCAAGATAGCCAGCGGCGGGCACCGGGCCGCCCGGGTGCTTCCGGCCGTCGGTCAACTGGCTCATCGCCGCTCCCCCTCAAGGTTCATGTATGTCTCTTCCAGTGCGCCCGAGGCCGGGGCGAACGAACTGACCCCGACGCCGGCGAGCACCAGGTCGCGAAGGAGGCGGGCGGCGTCGTCGTCGCTGAGCAGCATCAGGCTGACCGCCGGCCTGCGGCCGTCCTCGATCCGAAACGTTAGGCCCAGTTCGGTGAGCTTGGTGCCCAAAGCCCCGCTGTCCGTCGCCGAGATGGCGTAGCGCCGGCCGGAGGCTGCTGCCTCTTCCGTGGTCTGCTGCCTGACGGTTCGGCCCTGGTTGACGAAGACAGCGCCGTCCGCAATCTCATCCAGTTCACTGAGGACGTGCGAGGAAACAACGACGGCTTTGCCTGCAGCGGCAAGCTGCCTCAGCATGGTCCGCAGCTCAACCCGGGACCCCGGATCGAGTCCGGACGCGGGCTCATCGAGCAGCAGGACCGATGGGTCATGGATGAGCGCACGTGCCAGGCTGAGCCGCTGCTGCTGGCCCCGGGACAGCACGCGGGCCGGCTGGTCTGCGAGGTCAGTGAGGCGTACCCGGTCAAGCATCACTGTAACGCGCTCGGAAATTCCAGCGGCAGGGAGCCGGTAAAAACGGGCCATCTGCGTGAGGATTTCACGGGTAGTCAATGACTCCCAGACACCCAGGGTGTCCGGCATCCAGCCGACCCTGCTGCGCACCTCGGCCCGGTGGCGCAGGGGATCAAGCCCGCCCACGCTGATGGTGCCGGAATCCGGTGCCAGTAGCGATGCCAGCATGAGAAGCAGCGTGGTCTTGCCTGCTCCGTTGGGTCCGATCAGCGCCGTCACTTTGCCCGCCGGAGCGTGAAAGTCCATATGTTCGACGGCGTGCACCGGGCCGAAGCTCCGGCTGACCGCCGACGCCGTTATGCCGTCCGAATTGGCGCTCACCGGCTCTGCCGGATCGCCCGTCACATCGTTAATCAACGCCATTCTCTGCGCACCTGTCCCCCAAGTATCTGCATGCATACTGACTATGCGATCGTACGCCCGGGCAGCTGCCCTCGGGGTCCACCACAGGGCTGATATTCGGTCACAATTCAACGCCGGACGGAAGCCGACGATAAACTGGGCAGACAAGTCACGCCGTCGCGCCCCAAGACTGCCTGGCCTCCAGAACTCCGATTGATCCAGTGAAGGTACGCGCATGAGTACGCCCACTACCGAAGTGCACACCGCTACGCAGCCGCAGGAGCTGCCGGTTGGCCCTGCCGTCACCAAACAGCTGATTGTGCAGAAGTTCGGCGGATCCTCCGTGGCAGACGCCGACGGCATCAAGCGGGTTGCCAAGCGCGTGGTGGATGCCCAGCAGGCTGGCAACGAGGTTGTGGTGGTGGTCTCTGCCATGGGCGACACCACGGACGAGCTCCTGGACCTCGCCGCGCAGGTAACCGACTCCGCACCTGCCCGCGAGATGGACATGCTCCTCTCCGCCGGTGAGCGCATCTCCATGGCACTGCTGGCCATGGCCATCAACAAGTTTGGTGCCTCGGCGCAGTCCTTCACGGGATCCCAGGCCGGCATGATCACGGATGGCATCCACGGCAAGGCAAGGATTATCGACGTCGATCCGCACCGCATCCGCACGTCACTGGACAAGGGGCACATCGCGATTGTGGCCGGCTTCCAAGGCATGAGCCGCGCGACCAACGAGATCACCACCCTGGGCCGTGGCGGCTCGGACACCACCGCCGTTGCCCTGGCAGCCGCACTGGAGGCTGATGTCTGCGAGATCTACACCGACGTTGACGGCATCTACACCGCAGACCCCCGTGTGGTGCCTTCGGCACAAAAGATCGACACCATCTCCAGCGAGGAGATGCTGGAACTGGCGGCCTCCGGCGCCAAGATCCTGCACCTGCGCTGCGTGGAATACGCACGCCGGTTCGGCGTGCCGTTGCACGTCCGGTCCTCATTCAGCCAGCACGAAGGCACCTGGGTCATCCCCAGCGCCGAAGACAAGATCACCACTCAAGAGGGAGTCGCCTTGGAGCAGCCAATCATCTCCGGCGTTGCACATGACCGTTCGGAAGCCAAGGTCACCGTGGTTGGCGTACCGGACATTCCGGGCAAGGCAGCAGCGATCTTCCAGGTCATCGCCGACGCCCACTCAAACATCGACATGATCGTGCAGAACGTCTCCACCCACGGCACTGGCCGGACGGACATCTCCTTTACCCTGCCCATCGTGGAAGGGGCGGATGCCCTGGAGGCGCTCCGGGCCGCGCAGCCGGAGATCGGGTTCGAGAATATCGAGTACAACGAACAGATCGGCAAGCTGTCCCTCATCGGCGCAGGCATGCGGTCCCACCCGGGTGTCTCCGCGCGCTTCTTCGCTGCCCTGTCTGCCGCGGGGATCAACATCAACATGATCTCCACCTCGGAGATCCGCATCTCCGTGGTTACCCACGCCGACCTGCTCGACGACGCTGTCCGCGCCATCCACAAGGCATTCGGCCTGGACAGTGAGAGCGAAGCAACGGTGTACGGCGGTACCGGCCGCTGAGCCCGCAGGGGCACGTGGCGGGACTCGAACGGCACCATGCGTGCCACCTCAACGCCAATAGCGCCGCCCTCCAGCCGTCAGGCTGGAGGGCGGCGCCATATTTTGTGGTCAAAACCCTACTTGTTGGCTTTCGTTAAGTGAGGTCTTCGCGGCGGACGGCGTAGTGGTGGCCTTGGGAATCGGTCTCCACTTCGAAGTGGGAAAGATCCTCGTCCGAGGCCTGCTCGAACTCATCGTGCTTGTGCACTACCGGTGAGTCCGTGTCGAGGCGCGTTGCCGGGCCAAAAATGAACCGGAGCCTGTCGGTAATGTTCATGAAACCGCTGAGTACGTGTGCCATAACTTCCACCCCCTTCCCGAATCCTTACGGAAGAGCCCAAACTCCCCTGACCCCAACAGGAGCCAGTGCCCTTATTTTACGCCCGGGACCCAAGAAAGGCCCCGCCGCCACTGCACTGCTGAGGCGCCAGGGTCAGCACTCCTCAAGCCAGCCGAGCCACTCTCCGACCGGCGCTGGCGTTCAGCGGAGGGATTTGTCGTCCGGGTCCCTGGGGACAGCGTACGTGCTGCCGTCTGCGCGGCGAATGGTCTCCCACTGCTGGCTTTCCGCTTCGCGCTGCGACAAGAGTTTCCGGTTCTCCTCTGTCATCTCGTGAACCAGGGAGCTGCGGTTGGCCGGACCGAAAATGGCCCTGAGCTTGCCGGTTGCCCGCATGAACCGCTGGGACGCATTGTCCTTGCCGGCAGCAGCGCCGTTGTCCGCTGATTTGCCCTTGCCCACTGATGCGGCTCCTTTGAGAGTACGAATTTCTGATACAAGAGTACTAATGATTAGTGCGCTAACTATTGGAGGCCGTGATGACGCCCATGCTGTCCCATTCGACGAACCGGCACCAGCCTGACGACGACCTGCTGCTGGAACACCAGCTGTGCTTTGCCCTAACCGTCGCATCACGGAGCGTAGTGGGCGCCTACAAGCCCGTCCTGGAGAAGTTGGGATTGACCCATCCGCAGTATCTGGTGATGCTTTGCCTCTGGGAGTCCAGTCCCCGCACTGTCCGCAACATCAGTGAGGCCCTGGCCCAGGAGCCTGCCACCATCTCGCCCCTGCTCCGGCGGCTTGAAAGCGCCGGACTCATTACCCGGCAGCGCGTGGACGGGAACGAACGCGCCCTTGCCGTGGAGCTAACCACTGCCGGAGCCGAGCTGCGGAAGCAGGCAGTCGCCGTGCCCGGCACCATGATGGAGCGGCTGGGCCTCACGCGGGAACAGGTGCGGCAACTGCACTCCTCCATGACGGGGCTGATCGCCGCCACCGCCGTCGACGTCGGCCTGCAACAGGACGTCCGGCGGTAGAATGGCATCAATCGAGGAGGCCAGCGGCGTGCGTAAATTGCTGTTCCGGGTGACGGCCCTGCTGGTGGCCGCAGGGTCATTGTCAGCCTGCACCACTACTACGGGTCCCGGCGGCCCTTCATCCAGCACGCCAGGTGCAAGCACCTCCACCGCTCCGGGCACATCGGATTCCACCGGCGCTCCGGCCCCGGACACGGAAACATCCGTCCCTGCCCCTGCACCGCCTTCATCACCCGCGCCATCAGGACCGGGGGCAGGTAACGCCGAACTGGCCATCAGTGTCAAGCCGTCCGAGACTGAACCCGCGGTGCACTACACGCTGGTCTGCCAGAACGGCCTGCCCGCAGCGGAAAGCAAGCACCCCGCCGCGGAGGCGGCATGCACTGCCCTCAAGAACAACGCCGCCCTGCTGAGTCCATCAACCAAGGGCACTGCCCAGGCCTGCACCGAACAATACGGTGGGCCGCAACAGGCCACAGTCGGCGGAATCGTCGACGAAACTCCCGTGGATGTTACCTTTGCCCGGACGAACGGCTGCGAGATCAGTGCCTGGGACGCAGCCCAGGAGATTCTGGGTGTCGCCGGTGGAGCAGCTTAGCCTGCTGGCCCCGGACGGCTGGACGGCGCGCGAAGCTGCGCACCACGAACGCGTCCGGCGCTATGCAGACCCCTACCTCGCCCGCCGATCGGCTGGCCGGAAGCATCCGGTTGAGGACTTTCTGTTCACCTATTACACGCAGAAGCCCGGCCAGCTTCTGCGCTGGCACCCGGGAGCCGGCGTCGTCCTTTCCGGCCGTGAGGCTTCTGCCCGCAGCGGCTGGAAACACTACAGGACGCTCGACGGCGGCGAACTCGCCTCCCTCGGGCTGCCAGCGGGAACTACGGCCGTCACCTTCGACCGCCGCGCCTTCCTGGCGGACAGGCACCAGGCCGTAGCCTTCGCCGCGATAATTCTCCGGGGAACGGCCGCCAGGCCTGCCCAGTTCGGCTGTTTCGGACTGCACGAATGGGCCATGGTTTACCGCCAAGACAAGTTCGACCTGCGGCACGAATACCTCCACCTGCGGCTGGGTTCCGCCGGCACAGACAAGGTGGTGGAGGACAACCGAATCCGGTGTTCGCACTTTGATGCCTTCCGTTTCTACACGCCCGACGCCGTGCCCCGTAATGAACTGACGCCCAGCCGGGAGAACCAGCGGGACCTGGAACAGCCCGGGTGCCTGCATGCCAACATGGACCTCTATAAGTGGGCGTACAAGCTGCTGCCCGCCCTCCCCAGTGAGCTGGTCATGGACTGCTTTGAGCTCTCCTGGCGGATCCGGGCCATGGATATGCAGGCCTCCCCCTATGACCTCGAGGATTGGGGCTACCCGGCCATCCGGATCGAAACCCCGGAAGGCAAAGCAGCCTACGTTGAGCACCAGCGGGCCTTCGCCGCGGAAGCCGCAGAGCTCCGTGATCGCCTCGCACGGGAACTGGCACCCCTTACGGCCGCGCCGGCTCCGGGAACCGGCACAGGGGTCGAAGGAGGAGAAGGGGAATGATGGAGCACGGCAACGGATCGGCCCTGATCGACCTGACCATCACGCTCAAGCAGGAGCCAGGCGCCGACGAGCAGGAGTTCCGGCTGGTGGCGGCGGACGGGCGGCCTGAGGCCGCATCCACCCTGCCAGATCCGGAAGCTGCGCTTGCGGCTGTAGAGCGGTTCGGCGAGGATCTGTTCTTTCCGAAGCCTGGTCCGCCCAGGCTGTGCACCCAGCAGTACGGCGGCCCGCAGGTTGCCGTGGTGACGGGAACCTTGCACTCCCGCGCTGTCAATGCCACCTTCCTACGCACAGACGGCTGCGAGATCGCCCGCTGGAATGCCCTGGCACCATTGTTGGGAGGGATCGCCGGAGCGACGGGTAGCATTTAGGCCCTGGGTCGTTCGGGGCGCAGGTAATGGTGTGTCCCGGGCAGCCCGGGACACACCATCAGTTTCTGTTACGGTTCCCTAGCTCCCTGGGACCGCGTCGGCGAGCGCGGTGTCCGGAGCTCCTGCAGGCGCTGATGTTGTACCGGCGCCCACCTTTACACTCACCCAGGTCCTGATCCCGTTTTCCCCGAGGCTCAGCCGGGAGAGGTAGGAGCCCTCAGAGAGTCCGGTCCAGTTGACCGTGGCCGTGGTGGCCACCCCGTTCGGCGCCACGATGGGGTTCGGATTGACCGTCAGGTTCCCGGCATCACCTGAGAAGCTGACGGCCTGGACCGCAGCGTTGGCGGGTCCGTTGTCCGGCGTGGCGTAGAGGTTGGCCACGATGTAGTACGTACCTGCCCGGGACTTCTCCAGGTCCAGGAACTCGCTGGCCGAAGCCGTTGCCACCTGGGTGGCCGTGAGGCCTCCACTGCCGTCCGGGCCGTAGACCACTATGTCCCAGTCGACGTCGTTCGTTTCTGCCTGGACGCCGAGACGGGCAAACGTTGCCCCTTCCGGCACCGTCACCCGGACGAGGGCATTGTGGGCATCATTCCCTGCTGCGTAGGCACCTGGCGTCTTGGTGATGGCAGTTTGGCTTATCGGGGCCAGCCCTTCGACTCCCGCAGCGATAGGGGCATCGGAACCGGACACGAGCGGCATGGTTCCGCTGCCCGTTCCGGTGGCCGAGCTGAACGAGAAGGACGGTGCAATCTGGGCATCAACCGGGCGGACCGCGAGGGGAGAACTCACTGTTCGAGGGCCCTTCCAGGTCAGGGTGCCGGTGGTGAACTTGCCCACCGGTGCACTGACGTTCTTGAAGGTGATAGTGACCTCGCGGGTTTTGCCCGCCTTGGGGAAGTTCAGGACCTGCGGCTCGACATGGACGTCGAAGCCGGGCAGCGTCACCTCAGGCTTGTATATGCCCGGCACCAGGGCTGTCAGCTGCCGCTTGACCTGGACCTCACCCACCAGGCTGCCGAGGGCAATGGACGGAAGGTTGAGGTCGCGGGCGGCAAGCGACCCGGCCTGGGGTACACCTGTCTCCACACCCTGGCCGTTCAGGAAGGCCAGCCAGTCCTTGATTCCGGAGTTGTACACGAGGCCCGGATCCAGGACCCGGGCGGCATCAATGTGGCCTGCGCCGCCCTGGAAGGGATCCCGGTTGGGCGTGCCGTCGGAGTTGACCAGGGGGTAGGCGGTGGTCATCATGGCGGACTTGACTATAGCGGGCGTCGCCTTCGGTTGTTTGCCGAGCATCAGGGCACCAAAGCCCGCGATGTGGGGGGCCGCCATGGAAGTGCCGGACATGAAGCCGAACTGGGCACCGTCATTGCCGATGGTTGAGACGCCGGCCAGAACGTTGACGCCCGGGGCGGAAATGTCCGGTTTGAGCAGGTCGCCGCCGGAGGCCAGAGTGGGTCCGCGTGAGGAGAAGCCCGCGACCTGCGGGGCCGGAGCCTGCGGGTCGCCGGTCAGGTCTCCCTTGACCAGGCTCACCGTCAGGGCGTGGTTCGCGGCAAGCTTTGACTTCAGTTCCAGGCTCTTGGGCGCGTTGACATGAACGGTGGGGACAACGTGGTTGTCGGCGTCCTCGGAACTGCTGGTGAGGTTCACGAGGATCATTCCCACGCCGCCCTTGTTCTGGACTTCGGCGCTCTTGGCCGTCCTATCCACCACACCGCGGTCGCACACTACAACCTTGCCGGCGACCTTGGCCGCATCCAGCGTGCCAGGACCGCACAGGTTGGCGCCGGTGGCACCGGCGGCCGCTGCGTCTGCCGCGATCACCACCTGCTTGTCCTGGAGTTCCGTCTTCATGATGGAGGCACCGCGGTACATGCTGCCGTCGGAGACCCGGACGGTGCCGAGCAGGTCGCTGGGGAACGTGGAGGCCGCCACGGTGGTCAGCCATGGTGAGGCGTGGTTGACGGTTGAGGCGGCCGGTCCTGAGTTGCCTGCGGACGCCGAGATGAAGACCCCCGCGGCAGCGGCATTCAGGAACGCCAGGGCCACGGGATCGCTGGTGCTGTCCGTGTTGCCGGAAATCGAGTAGTTCAGGACATCAACGCCGTCCTGGATTGCCGCATCCACAGCCTCAATCGACGCGGAAGAGTAGCAGCCGCCAGTGTCGGGGTTGTCGTCCTCCCAACAGACCTTGTAAACCGCAACCTTTGCCGCGGGTGCGACGCCGGAGCTCCTGCCGAAGCTCGCGCCGTCGATCATCTGCTCGACGTTGGCGTTGCCGGCAGCCGTGGTGGCCGTGTGGGTACCGTGGCTGCCCACATCCACAGGCGAAATCAGTTCCTGCGGAGCACGGTGTCCAGGTGGCACGTACTGCAGAAAGGAGTCGGCAAAGTACCGGGCGCTGATCACCTTGGAATTGCAGAGCGTTCCGTCAAAAGCGGCGCCGGTATCCACGCCCTTCTGGCACTCCCCCTCGAAGGTTGTGCCGTCTGCCTTGAGCATGGCGATCTTGCCGTCACCAGTGCGGTAGGGGACACCCACCTGGGCGGCTCCCTGAAGCGGCTGGACGGCCCCGCCCTGAAGGAATGGATTGTCCGGGGCGTAGCCGGAATCGATGACGCCCACCACGACGCCCTTTCCAGCGTTCTCCTGGCCTCCGAACTGGGTGGCCCATGCTCCGTCCGGTCCTGTGAGCTTCAAGAAGTCGCCGGTGGTGTAGTCGGGGGCGTTTTCAACGTCCTGGGAAACGGTCAACACCCTGCTGTCCTTGGACAGCTCCATGGCCTGGGAGGCAGTCAGCTCGGCCGTAAAGCCGTTGAGCGCGGCGGTGAACTGCTTGGTCGGGGTAACTCCCTTGTGGGCTGCCACGTCCCGCTGGGCTTTGCGCAGGTGGGCATCGTAGGCCTTGTAGTTGGGACTGCCGGCATCCAGTTTTCTGCCGTTCTGCGGTTTCGTGCCCCCAAAGCCGGGCGTCTCCCCGTCATAAGCTGCGGCCGCCTGCTCGGCGAGGACCACAATGTACCGGCCGGCCTTAAATTGTGCCGGTGAGGTGTTTTTTGATCCGATTGCCGTGCCGGGTCCGGCGGGCGCCGCGGTAGCGGGGCTCAACGCCGTCGATGTTAGGAGCAGCGGCAAACCCACGGCCAACGCCGTCGCTTTCCGGAACCCCCAGGCCCGCATGGGGCTCTTTCCAGTTGTTTTCACGAGCGACTACACCTTTCACGAAGTACCGGCCCGGCCACATGCCGGCCTGGAAAGCTGGAACGGTCCGGGTATTACAGATCTTGTAACCCTGCGCGACCAGCTGATTCAAACACTACAGAGTGATAGGTGAATATGACATAGGTCATAAATGGCTTTTTGATTCGTGTCATATGGGGATCAGCCGGGTGCCTGAGAGGCTCGCCGGAAACGCAAAAGGGCGCTCCCTTCAGGGAACGCCCGTCTGTCCATCTGTCTTTTGGGTTGTCTTTTTGGGGGGGTTCCGCCTACTGGCGGGGCGTCCGGACAACCTCACTGATCCACTGCCGCGTCTTTTCGTCCACGTGGCCCGTCACGCGGTGTTCACGGGCGGCACGGTCCGCCTTGATCTTTTGCAGCACCATGCGGCCCAGCCCTGCAAAAACTGCCACGGCGACCATCGGCAACAGCACGGATTTCGATTTCTCAGCCATTACGCAATCCTAGTGAGGCGGAGCGTACAGGGCCAGAGCCCGCCGAATACAGAGTGCAGGGCTGTGGCCGGTAGAATGGACTAGCAAGCTCGCGGAGCGCCCGTCCTCACTGTCGTACCTGCATGTCCAACAAGCATGCACCCAACACTGTGGAACGGCGTGAGACGGCACCACTCCGCTGCGCCCTTACCCAACGCTCACGCACAGGAGTTACCGGATGCCCCGGATCGTTGTCGACGTCATGCCCAAGCCCGAGATTCTGGACCCGCAGGGGAAGGCCATCGTAGGTGCACTCCCGAGGCTGGGCTTCACCGCCTTTAGCTCAGTACGACAGGGCAAGCGCTTTGAACTCCTGGTGGACGGCGAGGTGACCGAGGAGATCCTGGCCCAGGCCCGGGACGCCGCCGAGACGCTCCTGTCCAACCCGGTCATCGAGGACGTCGTCAACGTCGAGGTCGTCGAGGCCTGACATGACTGAACTCCCCTTGATCGGCGAGGCGATCGCCGTCGCCGCCGAGCCCAGGCTCGCAGGCGCCCGCATCGGCGTCGTCACCTTCCCCGGAACCCTTGATGACCGCGACGCCGCCCGCGCAGTCCGCCTGGCAGGAGCCACCCCGGTGCCGCTCTGGCACGCGGACACCGCGCTCGGTGACGTTGACGCCGTCGTGATTCCCGGCGGGTTCTCCTATGGTGACTATCTCCGGGCCGGCGCCATTGCCCGCTTCGCCCCGCTGATGTCCCAGATCATTGACGCCGCGAACTCGGACGCGAAGCTGCCGGTACTGGGAATCTGCAACGGTTTCCAGATCCTGACAGAGTCGCACCTGCTGCCGGGCTCAATGATCAAGAACGACCACCTGAAGTTCATGTGCCGCGACCAGGTGCTGCGGGTTGAAAACAGCAACACCGCCTGGACCCTCGACTACGAGGCCGGCCAGGAAATCACGGTGCCGCTGAAGAACCAGGACGGCCAGTACATTGCCGATGAGAAGACCCTGGATGCCCTTGAGGCGGAAGGCCGAGTCGTGTTCCGCTACGTCGGCTTCAACCCGAACGGTTCGCGCCGTGACATCGCCGGCATCTCCAACACCGCCGGCAACGTGGTGGGACTCATGCCGCACCCGGAGCACGCCGTGGAGGTTGGCTTCGGCCCGGAAACTGCACTGTCCGGTGGTGCCGGAATCGGCGGCTCGGACACCGACGGCCTCGGTTTCTTCACCTCCGTACTGACCAAGATTGTGGGAGGCGCAAAGTGAGTACCTCAGCTGAAACCGTCAGCAAGAAGTTCAACATCGACACCGTCGAGAACGCGGCCAAGACCCCGGATACCGAACTCCCGTGGGCCGAACTGGGCCTGAAGCAGAACGAGTTTGACGAGGTCGTGAAGGTCCTTGGCCGCCGCCCCACCGGCGCCGAGCTCGCCATGTACTCCGTGATGTGGAGCGAGCACTGCTCCTACAAGTCCTCGAAGAACCACCTGCGCCAGTTCGGCGAAAAGGTGACGGACGAGATGAAGAAGGACATGCTCGTAGGCATCGGCGAAAACGCCGGTGTCACCAACCTGGGGGACGGCTGGGCCGTCACCTTCAAGATCGAGTCCCACAACTCGCCGTCGTTCGTGGAGCCCTACCAGGGCGCCGCGACCGGCATCGGCGGCATTGTCCGCGACATCATCTCCATGGGTGCCCGGCCCGTGGCCGTGATGGATCCGCTGCGTTTCGGCGCCATCGACCACCCGGACACGGCCCGCGTCATGCACGGCGCAGTTGCCGGAATCGGCGGCTACGGAAACTCCCTGGGCCTGCCGAACATCGGCGGCGAAATGGTTTTCGATTCCGTGTACCAGGGGAACCCGCTGGTCAACGCGCTTGCGGTCGGCGTGATGCGCCACGAGGACATCCGCCTGGCCAACGCCTCCGGCAAGGGCAACAAGGTGGTGCTGTTCGGCGCCCGCACCGGCGGCGACGGAATCGGCGGCGCCTCAGTGCTGGCCTCCGAGTCCTTCGACGACACCAAGCCGTCAAAGCGCCCCGCCGTTCAGGTGGGCGACCCCTTCGCCGAGAAGGTCCTGATCGAGTGCTGCCTGGAGCTGTTCAAGGGTTCACTCGTTGAGGGTATCCAGGACCTCGGCGCCGCGGGCATTTCCTGCGCCACCTCCGAGCTCGCGTCCAACGGCGACGGCGGCATGGAGGTTGAACTGACCTCCGTCCTGCTGCGGGACCCCACTCTGACCCCGGGCGAAATCCTGATGTCCGAGTCCCAGGAACGCATGATGGCCGTGGTCACACCCGAGAACATTGCTGCCTTTGAGGCAGTCATGGCCAAGTGGGCCGTGGAGTACTCCTGGCTGGGTGAGGTGACCGATACCGGCCGCCTGATCATCACCTGGGAAGGCGAGGTCATTGTCGACGTTGACCCGCGGACCGTTGCCCACGACGGTCCGGTCTACGACCGCCCCTACGCCCGCCCGGAATGGCAGGACGCCGTCCAGGCAGATGCCTTTACCGGCTCAGTACAGGACGCCGGCCGCCCCTCAGCTCCCGCGGAATTGGCTGCCGCCGTCACCGAGCTCATCGCTTCACCGAACATGTGCGACAAGTCCTGGATCACCAACCAGTACGATCGCTACGTCGGCGGCAACACCGCCATGGCGTTCCCGGACGACGCCGGCGTGGTGCGCGTAGACGAGGAAACCGGCCTGGGCGTGGCCCTGGCCACCGACGCCAACGGCCGCTACACCTACCTCGATCCGTACCACGGCGCGCAGCTGGCTCTGGCCGAGGCCTACAGGAACGTCGCCACCTCTGGCGCTGTTCCGATGGCTGTCAGCGACTGCCTGAACTTCGGCTCCCCCGAGGACCCCGACGTCATGTGGCAGCTCGCGGAGGCCATCCGCGGCCTGTCCGATGCCTGCATGGTGCTGGGCATCCCGGTCACCGGCGGCAACGTCTCCCTGTACAACCAGACCGGCACCACTCCCATCCACCCCTCACCCGTGGTTGCGGTGCTGGGCAAGCTCGACGACGTTGCCCGCCGCACGCCGTCGGGCTGGCGTGAGGACGGCCAGGCCATCTACCTGCTGGGCACGACGGCCGCGGAACTGGACGGCTCGGAGTGGGCGAACATGCGCGGACACCTCGGTGGACTGCCGCCCCAGGTTGACCTCGGCGCCGAACGCGCACTGGGCGAGATCCTGATCAACGCCTCCCGCGACGGCATGGTTGATTCCGCCCACGACCTCTCCGAAGGCGGCCTCGCAGCAGCCCTGGTTGAGTCCTCACTGCGCTACGGCGTGGGTGCACGGATTGCGCTGCAGGACGTCCTGGACCGTGACGGCGTGGACCTGTTCACGGCACTGTTCTCCGAGTCCCAGGGACGCGCTGTCGTGGGCGTGCCACGCTCTGAGGAAGTCCGCTTCACGGACATGTGCACCGCCCGCGGTTTTGCCCACCTCCGGATCGGCGTGGTGGACGCGGCCAGCGGCAAGCTCGAAATCAACGGCGTGGAGCCCCTGTCCCTGGACGCGCTCCGCGAAGCCCACGAGGCCACCCTGCCGAAGTACTTCGACTAGGAACCTCGAACGCGCAACGCGGGGTCATTTCGCGCCCATTAATCCCCTCGTGATGGGCGAGGAGTGATCCCGCGTTGCCCGTTCAGTCCTCGCTGTGTATCTCCCGCTGCCTAGCGCTGAGCAGCTCGATCTCGGGCTTGGCTGCTACAAAGCGTTCGACGGCGGTGAGCACCTCCACGAGGTGCGCCCGGTCGGCTGCCACGAGGCCGGCGCCCACCTGCGAGCGCCGATGCTGGTCGTGGTCGCCCACCTCAGCCACGGAAACTTCGAAGCGGCGCTTAAGCTCGGCCAGCAGCGGCCTGATGACGGAGCGTTTCTCCTTCAGGCTCTGGACGTCACCGAGGAGGATATCGAATTCAATCCAGCCAACCCACATGCCATCAATGCTATCCATTGCTCCGTAACTGCCGTTCTGGGCGCTCAAAAGAGCCGTCACGGAGCAATCGATGAGGTCACCTGCTGAGCCGGGCCCAGCCGAGCTGCTCCTGCTGCTTACGGCTCAGAGTGGCCACCACCAGGTCGTAGGAGTCCTCCACCATGTCGCGCACCATGTCATCGGGAAGGGCGCCATCGAGACGCACTCCGTTCCAGTGGGTCTTGTTCATGTGCCAGGCGCCCCTGATCTCCGGATGGGCGGCGCGCAGCTGCTCCGCCAGGGCTGGCTCGCACTTCAGGCTGACGGACCAGTCGTCCGGGTCCATGGCTGAAGCCGCGAACATCTTGGCCTCATGCCTTGCACCGCCGGCAACCTGAGCGCGGACCTTGAACACGGACGTCTCCGGCCCGAACGGAAAATCCTCAAAAGCACCGGGAAACGACAGGCAGATTTTCCTCAGTTCAGCTGGCTCCATCCAGTGAGCCTACAAAGCCTTTCCCTGCGGTGCTAGTCTGCGAGCATGTCAGATGACCAGGGGACCATACCTGTTCTGGACCTGAGCACGGCACGGCAGGCCAACGGATCCTTCAGTCCGGAATTCATTGAGCAGCTCCGCGATGCCACCCACCGGGTGGGCTTCTTCCAGCTCACGGGTTATGGCGGCTCACCTGGCCAGGCAGAGGAGCTCCTCGCAATCATCAGGCGTTTCTTCGCCCTCCCCCTCGACGAGCGGATGAAGCTGGACAACCGCCTCTCTCCGCATTTCCGGGGCTATACCCGGATGGGCACAGAGGTCACTCAAGGCAGAGCCGACGCGCGCGAGCAGATCGACTACTCTCCGGAACGTGAACCAGTCACGGATTATCCCCCGGACCAGCCGTACTGGCTGCTTCAGGGCCCCAACATGTGGCCGGATGAGGCGCTGCCGGAACTGGAACCGGCCGCAATGGACTGGGCAGGGCTCATGTCCACGGTGGGCGCTGAAATCCTCCGGGCCATAGCGGTCTCCCTGCAGCTCCCCGAGGACTACTTTGACGAGCCCTTCCGGGATACACCGGCGTGGATGGGCAAGCTGGTCCATTACGTCGGCGGCGTCGTTGCGGCGGCAGGCGACCAGGGCGTGGGCTCGCACGCCGACTACGGTTTCGTCACCCTCCTCCTGCAGGACTCGGTGGGAGGCCTGGAGGTGCTGCCGCCGGGAGCCGGCGAATGGGCGGCCGTGGAGCCCATCCCGGGTGCACTCGTGGTGAACCTGGGCGAGATGCTTGAGGTGGCGACCGAGGGCTACCTCGCGGCCACTATCCACCGGGTCCAGGCACCCCCAGCCGGAGTGGACCGTTACTCGGTGCCGTTCTTCTGGTCGCCCCGGCTGGATGCCGTGATTGACCCCCTACCGCTGCCGCCGCAGCTGAAGGCGCAGGCCCGTGGCATCTCAGACGATCCGTCCAACCCGATGCTCGCCTCGTTCGGGCTCAACATGCTCAAGGGCAGGATGCGCGCCCATCCGGACGTCACGGAGCGGCACTACCCGGAGCTCATCCCGCGCTGAAACGTTGTTGCTGATCAGAGGTTGTACTTCCAGGCCTGCTGGGCCGGACAAACATTCATCACGACATCCAGGCCAGCGGCCTTGGCACGCTCTGCGGCCGCCTCGTCGATGACGCCGAGCTGCAGCCACACGGCCTTAGCGCCCACGGCGATGGCTTGGTCCACCACCGCCCCGACTTTCTGGGAGTTCACAAAGCAATCCACGACGTCGATGGGCTGCTTTTCCGGTGGAATGTCGGCCAGGGTGCTGTAGCCGGTTTCCCCGTGCACCGGATCGCCTGGCAGGTTCACGGGAATGATCTCCATCCCCAACTGATCCCGGATGAACAGCGAGGTGTCGTAGGCGGCCCGCCACTCATTCGACGTCAGGCCCACGATGGCCCACCGCCCTTTGGTCCGCATGATGCGTTCAATGACTGCCGGATCGTTGGTGTGGCCCATAAGAGAATCCTATTCCGGGCTAGTGGCTGAACTTCTTTAGCCACTGTGCACCGAGGTCCACGTTCTTCTTGGCACCCGTCTTGGCAGTCAGCGCAGGCACAGGGATGCCATGCTTCAACATTTCCCCTGATGCTGCGCCTTCGGCCGCGGTCCCGGCAAGCAGTTTCTGCGCTTTTTGCAATTCGCGGGCCACGTGGTCCGCTGACCCCTCAGGTTCCAGGCCGCCGCTTCCCGGAACCCGGCGGGAGAGTGCAGCATCGTTCCCGGGTGCCCTGCCTGTGGCCTCAGGAGCGCCAGAGGCTGCACCTTTGGCGGCGGCGTCGGCGTCGGCCGTAACGCTGTCGTCCTTTACCTGGTCCGCCTCGCCTGAGGAACCTCCTGCTTCAACGCCTGCTCCGCTGGGCGATGCGGGCGGTTGCGACTGCTTAGGTGGCGCGGGCCGCGGCCCGGCAGCCCGTGACGATGACGGTGGGTTCGCTGTCAGTGGCGGCGACGCCGGTGGTGCGCCCGGTGGGGAGCCTGCTGCGCTGGCTGATGGAACACCGGAGACGGCCCAGGAGGGACCCCAGCCCTGCAGCATGTGCTGGATGGAGGTCCTGGCCGGCTGCCCTTGGACTGAGCCAGTGGCTGCAACGCCGCTGACGCCCAGTCCCATGCCCGCAATGACAGCCAGTCCCACCACAGCGGGCCGGTGCCTGGGCAGCCAGCACCGCCGGGCCAGGGGGTCTTGGGGGCCAGCCATCAGGGCCGCCAGTTCGGCACTGGGGGCGGGTGCGGGCAGGGATGCGAACGATCCCAGGGAGAACAACGCGGCGCGGAGCTCAGGGGCATCGAACTGGCCGGCATCGAGCAGCATCCCGTCCACGATTTCTTGCCTACGGCTGGCATCGGGTGTCATGGCGCCACATATTCCTTTACTGCCGACTGCTCACGGAGCCTGGTCAAAGCCCGCCGCTGGAGCTGCTTGACCGATCCGGGGCTCTTACCCATGACTTCGGCAACCTGGTCGACGGTGAGGCCGGCGATGAGGCGCAGGGTCAGGACTTCCCGCTGCTCGTCCAAAAGGCCCTGGAGGAGGTCCAGGACTTCCTGGGGCGAGACCCGTTCCAGGGCCTCGGCTTCTGCAGAGGATTCCGCGCGCTGGTCCAGATCCGCGTCGAAGGGAAGCTGGACAGGGGTGCGGCTTTGTCTGCGGTGATCGTCCACCATTCGCGCATGGGCAACCGAGAAAAGAAAGGTGCGAAGGCCGGCAACACCGCCCCTGACGGTCTCCAGCCTGGAAAGAACGGCGAGGAACACTTCCTGCATGACCGCCTCCGGATCTTCCACACCCCGGGCCGTGAGATAGCCCAGGACCTGTGACGCATAGGTCCGGTACACGAGGCTGAAGAGCTCTGGATCGCGGGCGCCGGCCCGCAATACATCGTCTGTCAGCGCATCGGTCACGGACGTAGGGCTTTCGGTGAGGGGACTTTGCTTGCTCAGTCTAGGGCGAGTGTTGCCTGCACGGAACGCCCTTGCCCGACTAACTTTACCCGCGGTAACCAGGCCACCGCATCCGTCCCTGCTCCGAAAACTTCGCAGCCGTTAGGCTGCGGGCATAAAAGAGCCGGGCTGGAACGTGATGGGGGACAAGTTCCAGCCCGGCGCTACATAGGGGTAATCGCTCTAGGCCGCTAAAGGGTTACGCGGTGGCACAAAAAATACTGTTGTCGTTTCTGCGATACCCAGGGGCGTGTACAGGTTTTGGCAGACGCAACTTGATGCTCCTATAAGCGTCAAATTTGTCAGGGAAGCCAACAGCGTCGCCATAGATTCGGTTGGATTCGAGGGCACCGGTGTGGGCAGAGACGCGTCGCCCGACCTTCCGCTGGCTCGCTGGCGCAGCTCCATGGTCCGTAACGGTGAGGTGCTGTTGGTGCGTTCTGAAGCTTCACTGCAGCAGGACTGCAGCGGCGTCCTACCGATACATCATGACCCGGGATGGCCTGCTGGCAAACCAAACTCCTGGCGGCGCCGAAACCGCAGTGTAAGTGACGAGCCAGCAGCAGTTATCAGCGCGCCAACAACGCCTGCGATGGCACCGATCCATGCTCCAACGAAAAAGCCCACTCCTCGTAGGTCCAGTCCCCGGCCTTCTGACAGGCCGGGGACGTACGGCGGCGGGAACAGCTGTGCGGCCAAACTTCCAGCAAACATGGCGTAGAGGAAGCAGCTAAGGATGCCGACGATCAGGTAGCCGGGAATCCATCCTTTGGCCGACCTGTGGTGTGCGATGATTCCGGCAGTAATCAGGAAAAGGACCGGGGCGCTCGACAGAATGCAGAACGCGACAAACTCGAAGTCGTTGTAATCCATGGTTTCAGTCCCCCAATATGCGCGTTTTGCTCTCGGTCAGTAAATCACGGCGAGCACGTTATTTTGTTGCCTGCTCACATGCTTGGGGAGAGTTGCCGTTGGGTGAGCCATTGTCTATACGTTGGCAATCCCTCGTTCTATCCGGGAGAGGTTGGAGGGCCACTGGCTGAGTTGTTCGGCTGCTTGCTGCAACGTGACGCCGAGCTGCTGCCTGAGGGGACGGAGGTCAGTGATGTCAGGTGCTGCAATGGGGTTGAAGATCTGGCGGTAGATTTCCCGGGCGACGTAGCGTTTGAGGCAGCGCATGGTTTCTCGTTTGCTCTTGCCATCGGCCGTGCGTTTGGCAACGTAGTCCTTGGTTCGGTGGTCCGATTGCATGCGCGAGAGCACGACATGGTGGAGGGCGCTGTTGGCCTGGCGGTCACCGCCTCTGCTGAGTCTGTGACGGTTGGTTTTGCCTGATGATGCGGGCACGGGAGCGGTGCCGGTGAGGGCTGCGAACTGCGCTTCATTGTTGATCCGTTCAGGGTTGTCCCCGACTGTGACAAGGAGTTGGTCGGCGACTTCAACGCCAACGCCTGGCAGTTCGGTGAGCAGTGGGGCGTACGAATTGAGAACTTCCTGCAGGAGTTCATCGGTAGCCGCGATTTCGGATCGGAGAGATTGATATCGCAAAGCCAACGTTTTCAATGTCAACGCAGTGATGTGTTCCGTGTCGGCCGGATGCCCTGAGGGCCGTGAACGGGCTATCGCGGTGATCATCGCCGAAGTGGGCAGATCGCGATACTTCGACCGGATCATTTCTGGTGCGGAAACGAGCAGGCTCCGGATTTGGTTGATGGCGATCGTGCGCGCCTTGATCGCCGAGGTCCGCGCTGTCCGCAGGATGCGCAGACATTCCACTGGTCCGTCTTTGGTTTTGGGAGTCGAGGTGCCTCGTTCGGCAAGCACCGATTGGGCCGCCTGGTAGGCGTCCAGTGGATCCGACTTTCCCCGGATCCTTCGGTGCTGGCGGTTTGGCCTGCTAACCTCGAAGACTTTCAGTTCTTCTTTGATTAACACCCGCCACAGTTCGGCTCCGTAAGAACCAGTCCCTTCCACTCCCACGGCGCTCACCGCGCCGTGACTGCTGATGAAGCTGAGCAGTTCGCTGTAACCGGCGGCTGTTGCTGCGAACTTTTGATCAGCGATGGGTTTGCCGTATTCGGTGACCACGGCGACGTGATGTGTGTCGGCGTGGGTATCAACGCCGACAATGATTTGGGGTAGTATCTCGGTCAATATGGCGTCGGCCCTGCTCTTCCTGGTTTTGGTGTGTTGCACGTTGGCCAGGCCGGCAGACAGCACGGTAATGGGACTAAAGCGCTTCAGGCTCCTATTAGGTCATGTCCGCCTGGCTCAACGAGCTTGGTGCTGGTCCTGAACTGGTGGACGAATCATGAGAAAGACAGCGTTCGCACGCGTCAGGTGGGCGACGAGTCACGCCAGTCCAGGACCTTTACCATCATTACCGTGGGCGATGCCGGCCCTGTCCTGCAGCAGCCTCCCGCGCCCGCCCCACGTTCAGCGGCACCGTCATCGCGCATCACGCCGAGCACTCAATGGAATCAATGCAAAGTCATGACCAACTACGAACGAGATTCCGGCGACGATAAATGCCAGGAGGAGTGCCGAAGAAATGCCTATCAGTGCGAAAAGGCCCCACTGAACGCTGGGCGGTTCCAGTAGTTTGCGCACCGGAAAGGCGAAGTGCATGGCGATCCACCACCACACGCATCCTGCACTTGCAGTCAGAAGGAAAATGCCGGCGGCTGCGGGCTGCGGCCCGCCGAGACCAAGGCAGCCCAGTAGACCACCAAAGGCAAGGACAAATATTGTTGTGGCGGTCATTTCCTGCGCAGCATCGCCGAGTGGGACCTCAAGACCCTGAGGACGCAGGCCGCTGCCTTCAGAGCTGTTTCGGCGCGCCTCGATCCCCAACCATCTGAAGGCCCCATAGGCAACTGCCGCCAACACAAGAACGGCGGATACCAAAACGTTGCCTAGGATCTGGCCATGATCGCCATACAGGGCAAATAACAGAAAGGGTGTGCTGACGGATGCACCAATGGCTATCCGCCCGGTCCAGGCTGCAGCCGGATAACGTCGCTTCATTCTGCGTGCATAGCCTTGGGGCAAAGCCCGCCGTGCATCGCGGTTTATCCATGGCAGCAGAATGAGGGCAAGCCATGCAATGGTCACGATGACCACATATGCTGCCTGCGGCACCCACATCAGCAGGAAAGAGTCGAAAACGCAAAGTATCCACCATGATCTCTGGACGCGTTCTCGTATCCGCCAGTACTCGGCTGCCAGATTCTCATGGGCTTCAGACTTATGCGGATCAAGATGTAGGAGCTCCACCAAGGTGCGGATGCGTCCTGCGAAAGGCCGAACAGTGCTTTGCGCATGCATGAGGAGCAAGTCTGTGTGTAAGGGGTCGATTGCCAGCCCGGCCCTGATGTAGATCCCCGCGTCATCATGTTTCCCCAGCGCCCTTGCTATACCAGACGCCATGCACAGGTAATCGGCATCCTGGGGAGACAGTTCCATGGTCTTGAGGATGAGCCGTTCCGCCTCAAGGAGGCGCTCCTCGCCGCCCTGGTCCACCAAGGAAGCTGCGAGAAGTTGAAGGCCTTCTGCCCACTCGCCGCTGGAAAGATCCACGACTTTTCGGGCTGCGGACTCGGCTCCTGGAAGATCTTTCGACCCGGCTAACGATGCAGCTAGCCAGTACCAGGACAGGGGCTCGTGTGGCGCAAGCTCAACGGACCGGCGGGACGCGTCGAGGGCCTCCGGCCACAACCCGGCAGCACTCAGCACGCGGGAATGCTGACCGTGAAGTAGCGCGCTCTCCGGGTCCCGGGCGAGCGCTTCCATAACGACGGCGGTGGCGTGCTCATGGCGGCCTGTGGCGATCAGCGCCTCAGAGCGTTCGATCACCCAGCTGACATCCACGTTCACGTCACAACAATTTACGGGCACGCAAGTAAGTGCCGAGCTCGTCGTATGCGCCACTGGTGTTGGCGAATTCCACCACGCTGCGGGCACTCTGCAGCCACGCCTGCGTCGAGGGCCGAATTTCCTTGAGCGCTTCATTCACGTGCTGCATGGAGACGGGTTGTATTGTCCCTCGCCGGAGAGACTCCATCATGGCCTTCTCAGCAGCCGTAGTGACGACGTGTTCGAGATCGGCTCCGGAAAAATCCTCGGTACGGGCAGCGATCTTCTTCAGGTCTATTCCCGCAATCGGTCGGGAGGCGAAGTGGTGCTTGAGGATGGCTTCGCGGGCCGGTCGGTCAGGGGGCAGCACCAACAGCATGCGGTCCAGACGGCCTGGGCGCAGCAACGCGTTGTCGATGTCCCATGGGTGGTTGGTCGCCGCGAGAACGAAGAGTCCGTCATTATCGGCAGACATTGAATCCAGCTCCAGAAGGAGCTGGTTGACGACTTGGCGCATCCATCCAGCGCCGCCTGAGAGATTGGATCGTTTGGTTCCGACCGCATCAATTTCATCGAGGAACAGGACGGCAGGGGCTGCACGACGGGCGGCCTGGAAGATCTCATGGAGGTTCTTTTCAGACTCTCCGATGTACTTGTCGAAGATGTCTGTCAACGTCGCAGTCAGGAACGATGCGCCGAGTTCTCCAGCCACAGCGCGAGCCATGAAAGTTTTGCCGCAACCTGGCGGCCCATAGAGCAGCAGCCCGCCGCGCAGGGATTTTCCAAAGGCCCTGGCCACCTCGGGATTTCGCATGGGTTCCAGGAAGGACTCCGACAGCCGCTTCTTGACGGTTTCAAGCCCGCCTACATCCGCCAGTGTCACAACTGGACGTTCAATGTCGAACAGCGGGTATGCCTCGTGCTCGCCAGCCGTGGCAACGTCCGGGGCAACCATGGATTCCTCGCCGTCTACGAATGGAGCCGGGAGCAATGGTCCGAGGTCCCGTTCTGCCCTGTTCCAGTCGAAGGCCGGATCCTGCTTTGTATCCGGATCCACATGCGAAGCATCTGAAGGGGCGTTCTTAGGGTTTCCCTGGTCCGCCAGGCCTGCTGACGCCTGAACTAGAAGATCGACCGCTTCAGCGTTGGCTGCGTCCCGCGCCAATATCTGGTTCAGATGTTCGAAGGCCTCGGCGTGCCTCCCTTCCTGAATCAGGAGGCGGGCGACGTTGAGTCGCAAGGTGGCGTTGTCCGGCAGCATTTCCAGCGCTGCAAGCAAGCCCTCGATAGCTGCTGAATTCATCTGACCCTATCTATTTTGCGGCTTTATGTAGTGCGACGCCGGCGGGTCACCTCTCCAGGTGACCCGCCGGCGTCGTACTTCAGGTGATTTTAGTCCTTGATGAGGTCGTTGACCACGATGGTCTGGTCCCGGTCAGGGCCCACGCCGATGGCCGAGAAGCGTGTGCCGGAGAGCTTCTCCAGCGCCAGGACGTAGTTGCGTGCGTTCTCCGGAAGGTCCTCCAGCGTGCGTGCGCCGGTGATGTCCTCGGTCCAGCCCTCGAAGTACTCGAAGATGGGCTTCGCGTGGTGGAATTCCGTCTGGGTCATGGGCATTTCGTCGTGCCGGACGCCGTCGACGTCGTAGGCCACGCACACTGGAATCTGCTCGATACCGGTGAGCACGTCCAGCTTGGTGACGAAGTAGTCAGTGAAACCGTTGACGCGCGATGCGTGGCGGGCCAGGACGGCGTCGTACCAGCCGCACCGGCGCGGACGGCCGGTGTTGACGCCGAACTCGCCGCCGGTCTTCTGGAGGTAGAGTCCCATCTCGTCGAACAGTTCCGTGGGGAAGGGGCCGGCGCCAACACGCGTGGTGTACGCCTTGATGATGCCGATGGAACGGGAGATCCGGGTGGGCCCGATGCCCGAGCCCACCGAGGCGCCGCCTGCAGTCGGGTTGGAGGACGTGACGAACGGGTATGTGCCGTGATCAACGTCCAGGAATGTGGCCTGGCCGCCCTCCATCAGCACCACTTTGCCCTCGTCCAAAGCCTTGTTCAGGACAAAGGTGCTGTCGATGACCAGCGGGCGGAGGCGCTCCGCGAACGAGAGGAAGTACGCAACGATTTCCTCCACCTCGATGTCGCGACGGTTGTAGACCTTGACCAGGAGTTCGTTCTTCTGGCGCAGCGATCCCTCAACCTTCTGGCGCAGGATGGACTCGTCGAACACGTCCTGGACGCGGATGCCGAGGCGGGCCACCTTGTCCATGTATGCGGGGCCGATGCCGCGGCCGGTGGTGCCGATGGCGCGGCTGCCGAGGAACCTCTCCGTGACCTTGTCCAGCACCTGGTGGTAGGGCGCGACCAGGTGGGCGTTGGCGGAGACGCGCAGTTTGGACGTGTCCGCGCCGCGGGCCTGGAGCCCGTCGATCTCCTGGAACAGGGCCTCCAGGTTCACCACGCAGCCGTTTCCGATGATGGGAACCGCGTTGGGGCTGAGGATGCCGGCCGGAAGGAGCTTGAGCTCATACTTCTCACCGCCTACGACGACGGTGTGCCCGGCGTTGTTGCCGCCGTTGGGCTTAACGACGTAGTCGACGCGGTGGCCGAGCAGGTCGGTGGCTTTGCCTTTTCCTTCGTCGCCCCATTGGGCTCCGACGATCACGATTGCTGGCATGGGATCCTCCCCCATTCGTTCGGGCCGCATCCCAGGTTGGTCCGGCCTTGGTTGATTCAGGGCGGACGGCCGGAAGTCGGCGCCGTTCATGAGAATGCCCCGAAGTTCATTGTCCTGCCCATGGCGTTGGCCGCTGGACGAGGACGCAAGAGTTTCGGGGCTCTTACCACCCAAGTTTAGCCGATGAGCAGTTGAGTCCCGCTTAGGCAGGTCCGCAGCGGGTCACAGGAGGCTATCTGGGTCCTTCATCGCCGCAGGCCCCTGCCCGACAACATCCGATGCGACGGACCGGCGTTTCGTTTCGCGCGACTTGCTAAACTGGAGAGGACCGACCAGGAATCGGTCCACACCACATTTCGAACCATCCCGGATTTGCGGCGCCTAAGGTGCACCCATTTTCCGGATTGGCAGCATCGCCGATCCCCGCAGGAGACATTGCACTATATGACAGCCCTGGCACCCGAATCTTTTCGCGAGCAGCTCCTGAGCCGCCGCTACGAACCCACCGTCGCAGCCGTCAACGAGCTGTGCGATTCCCTGCAGGGCGTCAAGCCGCACACCGAAGTCCCCTACGTTGATCCCATGCATGACGTCGGCGAGTGCCGCATCATCAGCCTGTACTCAAACATCGGTGAGGCCGACAAGTCAGGTTTCATCACGGCGGGCGACGACGACGCCGCCACCCGCATGTTGGGCGTCCAGTGGAAGCTCGGCCTGCGCCCGGAGTTCGTGATGCCGTGGAACGTCCACCCCTGGCACACCCCGGGCGAGCCCAACGGAAAGTTCACCCCGGACCAGATCGCCGCCGGCCTCAAGCCGCTGCTCAAGTTCCTGGCCCTGGTCCCGCGGGCCTCCGTGATCGTGGCCCACGGCACCGAAGCCAACCGCCTGGCCAATCTGCTCCTGAAGACCGAGGTTCCGCTGCTGTGGCGCCGGGGACTGAAGACCTACAAGGTCCGCTCCCTCAGCGGCCGCGCGTTCGCCGGAACCCCGGCGCGGCAGGAGCAATACCTTGAGGAAATGCACGTGGCCTATGCAGACGCCATGGCCCGCACTGGCCTGACGAAGCCAAGCTAGCCCAAACTCGTTCCTTAACCACAGCGCGGGTTCACTTCCCGCCCATCAATCCGAGGATTATGGGCGGGAAGTGAACCCGCGCTGGAGTTTAAGCGGTCAGGCCTCGATGGCGGCTTTCGCTGCCGGGTCCGAGTCCTTGAGGAACTTCTCGATGCGTTCCGGCTCGTCCGCCTCGCCGATCGCCGCGGAGGCGCGGCCCAGCGAATAGAGCGCGCGCAGGAACCCGCGGTTGGGTTCATGCTCCCAGGGGATGGGCCCCACTCCGCGCCAGCCGTTGCGGCGCAGCGAATCCAGCCCGCGGTGATAGCCCACGCGGGAGTAGGCGTAGGAATCGATGGTGCGGCCCTCGGCCCACGCCTCCTCAGCGAGCACAGCCCACAGCAAGGAGGACGTAGGGTGCTTCGCCACGAGGTCCAAGGCTTCCTGGCCCGCCTCCAGCTGCTCGTAGATCTCGGTCTCGGCAGGCAGGAGAGTGGGCTCGGGGCCCATCAGGTTCTTGCGGAACTCGTCGGACATTACTAGAAGGTCTTGCCGAGTGATCCGAGCTGCTTGGCTGCTTCCACCACACGGGTGGCCAGCCCGGCTTCGGCCGAGGCGCCCCACACGCGGGGGTCGTACAGCTTCTTGTTGCCGACCTCGCCGTCGATCTTAAGCACGCCGTCATAGTTCTTGAACATGTGGTTCACGACGGGACGCGTGTAGGCGTACTGGGTGTCCGTATCGATGTTCATCTTGATGGTTCCGTAGGAAACAGCGTCGGCAATCTCCTGGTCTGAGGAGCCGGAGCCGCCGTGGAAGACGAGGTCGAACGGGTTCTCCTTGCCGATCTTGGCACCCACCTGCGCCTGGATGTCCTTCAGGATCTCCGGACGCAGCTTGACGCCGCCCGGCTTGTACACGCCGTGCACGTTGCCGAAGGTCAGGGCAGTGATGTAGCGACCGTTCTCGCCGGCGCCAAGTGCCTCAATGGTGGCCAGGGCGTCCTCCACCGTGGTGTACAGCTTGTCGTTGATGGCGTTCTCGACGCCGTCTTCCTCGCCGCCGACGGTGCCGATCTCCACCTCGAGGATGATCTTGGCGGCAGCGGTGCGTTCCAGCAGCTCGCGGGCAATGCGCAGGTTCTCCGGCAGGGTCTCGGCGGAACCGTCCCACATGTGCGAGTTGAACAGCGGGTTGCGTCCGGCCTTTACCTCGGCCTCGGAGGCGGCCAGCAGCGGCAGGACGAAGCCGTCCAGCTTGTCCTTGGGGCAGTGGTCCGTGTGCAGCGCGATGTTGACGTTGTAGTTCTTGGCAACCTCGCGGGCGAAGGCGGCGAAGCCCAGGGAACCGGCCACCATGTCCTTAGTGGCGGCGCCGGACCAGTAGGCAGCGCCTCCGGTGGAAACCTGGACGATGCCGTCGGACTCGGCGTCGGCGAAACCGCGCAGGGCCGCGTTCAGCGTCTGCGAGGACGTGACGTTGACGGCGGGGTATGCGAAGCCGCCCGTCTTTGCGCGGTCGATCATCTCGGAGTAGATCTCTGGGGTTGCAATGGGCATGCTGACTCCTAAAGTGAATTTCGTCTGCGGGTTCTGTTGACCCTGGAGTGAACCTCGTCGGCTACGAACCATCCTAGCCATTTCTGCCGGGGCGGCGTGTTTCGGGTCACGCGGCCGGGTAACACTTGCCTACACGTGCTGGTTGAACACGTGCCGGCGCACCCAGGCGTGCATGGCGATGGCGGCCGCTGAGGCCGCATTGATGGAGCGGGTACTGCCGAATTGCTCAATGGAGAGGGTGGCAAGCGCCGCCTCGTGGACCTCGGGAGTCAGGCCGGGACCCTCCTGGCCGAACACCAGCACGCAGTCCTTGGGGAGTTCGTAGGTTTCCAGCGGCACAGAGTCCGGGAAGATGTCGATGCCAATAATGGCCAGCCCCTCCTCCTGCGCCCATGCCACGAAGTCGTCCACTGTGGGGTGGTGGCGGACGTGCTGGTAGCGGTCGGTGACCATTGCCCCGCGGCGGTTCCACCGCCGTCGACCGATGATGTGGACTTCCTTGGCGAGGAACGCGTTGGCGGTACGCACCACGGTGCCGATATTGAGGTCGTGCTGCCAGTTTTCGATGGCGATGTGGAAGTTGTGCCGCCTGGAATCCAAATCCGTGACGATGGCGTCGTGCTTCCAGTAGCGGTACTTGTCCACTACATTGCGCCGGTCACCGTCCGCCAGCAGCTCCGGATCCCAATGCTCCCCCGCCGGCAGCTCTCCTTCCCATGGCCCGACGCCGACCTCCGCCTTGGGCTCCGGCCCCTCCTCGGGCGGGGGAACGGGCAGGGCAGGGTTCTGGGGGTGGTCGGTCACCCCTCAACACTAGACTGGGCCTTTGGAACGTTCATCACCGTCGGAGGAGAAACATGGCAAAAGCAGACCAAGTCAAGGAATCGCCGGCGGTACACCAAAGCGGCCAGGAGATCGAATGCTGGCTGACAGATATGGACGGTGTGCTGGTCCATGAGAACCAGGCTGTCCCTGGAGCCGCGGAATTGATCCAGCGCTGGGTGGACACGTCCAAGCGTTTCCTGGTGCTGACCAACAACTCCATCTTCACACCCCGCGATCTTGCTGCCCGGCTGCGCGCCTCCGGCCTGGAGGTCCCCGAGGAGAACATCTGGACCTCGGCACTGGCCACCGCGCAGTTCCTGAAGAACCAGGTCCAGGGCTCCGGTTCCGGGAACCGCGCCTACACGATCGGTGAGGCGGGGCTCACGACGGCGCTGCACGAGGCGGGCTTCATCCTCACCGACCAGGATCCGGACTTTGTGGTGCTCGGCGAGACCCGAACGTATTCGTTTGAGGCCATCACGATGGCCATCCGCCTGATCCTTGCGGGAGCCCGCTTCATCGCCACGAACCCAGACGCCACTGGCCCGTCCAAGGACGGCCCAATGCCCGCGACCGGTGCCATCGCGGCGCTCATCACCAAAGCCACCGGCCGGGAACCCTATGTGGTGGGCAAGCCCAATCCCATGATGTTCCGGTCCGCCATGAACCAGATCGACGCGCACTCGGAAACGACGGCCATGATTGGGGACCGGATGGACACCGACATCATCGCAGGGATGGAAGCCGGCCTTCATACGGTGCTGGTGCTGACCGGCATCACTCAGCGTGACGACATTGCGTCGTACCCGTTCCGGCCCAATCAGGTCCTCAATTCCGTCGCTGACCTGAAGAACCAAATCTAGAAGACGGTCACCCTGGTTCCGCCGCCGGGCAAGGGGAAGTAGTCATTCATTAGGCGCTCGACGATGGGGCTGTAGATGGCAGGGTTCCATCCCGGGCTGGCGTGCGCCGGCCTGGCGCCGTCAGTTTGCTGGTCAGAGGACACCATGTTGGATTGGTATGCCACCGCCCACTTGTCCCGTGCAGTCCCATAGTCGACTGTCTTGTCCCCAGGGTTGCCGACAAAGGCCATCCGTGTCCCGCCTATCTTGTCTTTGAAAACGGTCCCGTCAAAGTGGTAAATGTAGTCTGACTCGGTCTGGATGAGCAGGGTGGACGGTGCAATGGGAGACAGCTGCTCCATGGTCTGGTCCAGGATCTGGCGCCACGAACGCTCGTCCTTGTGGATCACGCGCTCACCCAACTCATAACCGCCCCGCACCACCGAGGGGAGGCGGACGCCACTTTCGTAAAGGAACACCACGCCGTCGAACCAGCTCTGGTCGAGGACATCGTTCTTGTTGTAGGGGCTGGAATCGAGCAGGATGAACTCGACTTCCACGCCAGCGAGTTCCCGCAGCTTATAGGCCACCTCGGTGGCAACCATGCCTCCGAAGCTGTGCCCGTAGAAAAAGAGCCTTGTCAGCTTTTTCACCCGGATGTGCTCAAGGACTGCGATGACCAGCTCATCGATCTCCAGCCCCAAGTTGGAATAGCCCACCGCGGCCAGCTGGCCGCGCTTGTTCAGCGCCCCGCGGAGTGAGTTCAGAATCCATAGGGCTTCTTCCCAGCTGGTCTTGTAGCCCGGGAAAAGGAACCAGCTGGCCTCCGGATAGTAGGCGTCGGCGAAGCCGTCAGGAACCGTCAGGATCTTGCTGGCCCTGCGCTCAGCCTGGATCCGCCGGGTAAACAGCATGTCCGCGGCGAGCAGGGATGAGGCGCCGGCTCCCAGAAGGAAGCCGCGGCGCGAGAACCGCCGAAGGCCTGCGGCGGCAGCGAGCAGCCGCGCTTCAGAAGTGCAAGGCTGTTCCTGTTGCACTGGTTCCCCCTTTTGCGGCACACCTCTACCGTAGCCACAGGGGAACCTGTACCTGCAACTACGTGCCTGCGGCCACCAGGGGATGCTACTTCAGCTGACGGCCTCCTCCCCTGCCTCCGGCTGAAACACGCCGCCTTCAGGTTGCCGCCGGGAAATCTCGTGGCCGACGTCGTTGTACCGCGCCAGCAGGTCCGATCCGGCGAACGCCTCGGGAGTGTCCAACATGGCAAAGAGCGAGTCGCTGGCAGCCAGGAGTTCGTCGTCGGAATAGTCCGCGAGGGCGCGGCCCTCCAACAGCCCCTGGCCCGGCGAGTCGGCCACGCTGGGCCCATCCGTGAATCCGCCGGCGAGCAGATCCGTAATGGCCAGCGACCGCTCCATAATGCCGGCCGAGGCAGCCCCGCCCCTAGCTGCGGCGGTCAACTGCAGCGAAACGCCTTCCCCATCAAGTCCTGTAAACGTCTCACCGTCAATAGCGTTGAGATCATTCCGGAGGCCTGCGAGTGCCGCTGATTCGATAAACGCTGCACCGGAAAGGTCAACGCGGATGTGGGAGCTGATCCCCATGCTCCGGACGCGGCGGATGATATGGACGAGGGAGGGCCGGGATTCCTGATTGAGGCTCCCCTGGACGTCGATCCTGACAACGTCGGTGACGACGTTGAGCTTAACGAGGGCATGCAGTTTGCGGTCCATAGGTACTCCAAAAAAGGCTGCTTCTATGGCCGACGGCTCAACCTCCGCAAGCGTAACCTCCCTGCAGTTCCGGCACAAGCCGGAAAATGAGGAGTTCCTAGCCGGCCTGCACCTGGTCAGGCTCCTGGTAGTGGGTGCGCGTTCCCGTCCCGCCCACCGACTCCACCAAGGATTTGGCGATGTCGCGCAGCTTGGTGTTGCTGTTGCTGGACGCCTCGGTGAGGATCCTGATCGCAGCGTCCTGGCTGCACCGGTTTTGGGCCATAACAATCCCCACCGCAATGTCGATGATGGTCCGGGATTCCAGCGTCGCGCGCAGGTTGGCCGCGCTGTCCGTATGGAGCGAAAACCGTACGGCCAGACGGAGCGCCTGGGAGATTTCCCGGGTGTATCCCCTGGCCTTTGCAGCCGCGCGTTCATCGAACTTGCGCGGCGCGTCCGAATAGAGATTCAAGGCTGCTTTGGCGTCCCCCTGCAGGTCGAAGGGCAGCGACAGCACGGACCGCAGCCCGTGGGACGCCACTGCGTTGGCGTAGTCCGGTCCCCACCGGTCTTCCTCGAACAGGTCCGGCACGTGGACTTCGCGCTCTTCCTCCGCTGCCGTGAGGCATGGGCCCTGAGACAGTGAGTACTGGATTTGATCCACTTCCCGGGCGGCATCACTGCTCCAGCCGATCGTGGCAGCCTTGCGGTCTCGGAGCAGCGTGATGCCGCACAGCGCGTCGTCGCCGTCACCCGCCATTTGGTGGGCAGAGAACCGGGCTAGTTCATTGAGGAAGCCCTCGAAATCGGCGCTTTCCAGAATAAGGTTCTGGATTTGCTCGGTGGTGCTCAAGGGCTGTTCTGGCGGGAGCATGGTGCACGTTCTCCAAAGGATCCTGAAGTGGGTTACGGCAAATGGTAAGTCACCCTCAGGCACGAGTCCAACCCCGCAGGTCAGGCCCTGTCCGTCAGGTGCCAGCCGCTCCCGGCGCCAGCTGGCGGGACCGGCCGGGTTAGGCCAGTCCCAGCTCGTCCTTGCCGAAGGCGAACAGGTACGGCACGCCGGTCTCGGCTTCGATCTTTTCCTTGGCACCGGTGTCCCGGTCCACGATGACCGCGACGGCAACCACGTTGCCTCCGGCGTTCTTGACGCCCTCGACGGCGGTCAGCGCTGAACCGCCAGTGGTGGAGGTGTCCTCGAGCACCAGTACTTTGCGCCCTTCCACTGACGGGCCCTCAACCTGGCGGCCCATGCCGTAAGACTTCTGGGCCTTTCGGACCACAAAGGCGTCAACGTTCCGTCCGGCGTCCACGGCGGCGTGCATCACTGCCGTGCCCACCGGGTCGGCGCCCATGGTCAGCCCACCGGCGCACTCAAAGTCGATGCCGGCGTCGTCGACCAGGGCCAGCATGACCTGCCCCACCAGCTTGGAGGCCTCGTGGTGGAGCGTGATGCGGCGCAGGTCGATGTAGTAATCGGCTTCTGCACCGCTGGAGAGGATCACCTTGCCGCGGACCACGGCAAGCTCCTTGATCAGTTCCAGCAGGCGGGCACGGGCAGTGGCGGTGTCGGCCGCAAAGTCAGTGGAAGAAGTCATGGGCTCCAGTTTAGTGGTTGCGGGATTTGTGACAGTTGCCACGCAACCGGTCTGTTCCGTGCGCTGACGCTCCGCCGGGATCTCCTGCCGATGTGGACCGGGGTCAGAGCCTCGTATCAAACGAATTGCAGAAGACATTCTCATTGAACGTGCCCTGGAATTCGGACTTTCCCTGGATCTTTTCAACGGTGGCCCGGATCGCCTCGCGTGTTCCCGCATGGGCATGGATGGCGGTCCTGACCATGGGGACGTCGATCAGGTGGTTGGGCTGGTTCAGCGAAACGAAGATGGTGGGAACCTCGGTGGCATACCACGGGATTTCCGCGGCCATCGGCGAGGACCACTTGATCCGGATGGCCGCCTCCTGGGCGAAGCCCTTGACGTTCGCGAAGACAAGCGCGGCATCGTACTTCTCCGCGTAGTCGCCCGTGGCTTCCTCCGAGATGACAGACATGAAGTTGGTTCCGGTCTCCCCCGCAGCTTCGCGTTGCTCCGCGGTCCGGAACAGGTGCACCTCAAAGCCTGCTTTCTCCAGCTCGTCCTGGACGATGCCAAGGTAGGCGAGGGGGTCGCCGCGCGTGAAGTCGGAGCCACCCGAGATGCCGTACAGGCGGATGCGTTTGTGCGTTTCCGGCGTGACGGGCAGGTTGTTGGCCGTGTCCTTGACCAGGGTGACGGTCTTGTCAGCGATTTCCGCGGCGACGGCACGGTGTGCCTCGCTGCCGATGACGGCAAGCGCTTCTTGAGGAGGGACCAGCTCCGCCCGTGGCGTTGTGTGCAGCCCGAGGGAGGCCTTCAGGGCCAGGATCCGGCGCAGGGCGTTGTGCAGCCGCTGCTCCGTGATGATGCCGGACTTGTAGCCGTCCATCATGTACTGGAAGTCCTCGGCGGGGTTGCGGAAGAACAGGAACATGTCGCAGCCGGCCGCGATGGTGGCCGGGACCAGGTCCTTGCGCTTCATGGCCTGGGTCAGGCCGATCATCTGTGATGCATCGGTGAGGATGAGCCCGTTGAAGCCGAGCTCGCCGCGCAGCAGGTCCTGGAGCAGCTCGGGAGACAGGGTTGCCGGCAGGATGTCCCTGTCTGCCATGCCGGGACGGAAGTGCCGGGACAGTTCCGGCGCCCCGATGTGGCCGATCATGATGGACTGCACACCGTGGCCGATCAGCTCGCGGTACACGTGCCCGTAGCTTCGGTTCCACTCCTCGTAGCCAAGGGTGTTGTAGGACGTGACCACATGCTGGTCACGCTCATCCACGCCATCGCCCGGAAAGTGCTTCATGGCGCAGACAGTTGGCGACTCGCTGATGCCGTCGAAGTATTCCTTGGCCCGCTCCACCACAATCTCAGGTGTGTTGCCGAAGGATCGGGTGGAGATGACCGTGTTCCGCCAGTTGTAGTGGATGTCCACAACCGGGGCGAACGCCCAGTTGCAGCCAAGGGCCGCGGTCTCCGCTCCGGCCACCTGCCCCATTTGCCGGGCGATGGACTTGTCCGGGTGCGAGCCGGCCTGCAGGTGCGTGCAGACGAAGGTGCCGTCATCGCAGCTTCCGGCACCGCCCATTTCAGGGTTGGACGCTATCAGCAGCGGCACCTTGGTTTTCGACTGGGCATACCGGATGTGCTCCTGGACTGCGGAGGATGGGCCGGGACGGTAACGCATCCCGCCGACGTGGTAGGCGTCCAGGACGCCGTCAAGGTACTCCGGGGAGTAGTCATTGTTGTGGTTGATGAAAAGCTGCCCGATCTTTTCCTCGAGCGTCATCGACCCGAGGACGGACTCCACCCAGGCGATAGCCGCATCGTCCAGGTTGAAAGGCGCTGCCTGAAGGTCGACGTCGGGCTGGCGCACCCCGGTGCCTCCGCTGCTGGCAGTCTTGGCGGGTTGGGCGGGTTGGGCGGGTTGGGTCCTGGCGCCTGTGGCAACACCCGGGATGCCGGCCAGCGCCGCCGCCACGACGGCGTCAACAGGGGCGGCGATGTCCACCACCATCCCTGCCTCGTCCGCCTCAAGCGGTTCCAGGGTTGCCAACTGGGACTCCAGCAATGCGGGCGGCATGAAATGCCCGGACCGCCCCTCGATTCGCGCTCCCAGCACCTCTTTGCTGCCATCCAGGTGAAGGAACAGGGTGTCCGGGGCCTGGGCCCGGATGGCGTCGCGGTAGCTCCGGCGCAGGGCTGAGCAGGCGAGCACCAGGCCGCCGTCTCCGGCAGCGGCGAGTTCCGATCCTACGGTGGCGAGCCAGGGCCAGCGGTCCTCGTCCGTCAGGGGCGTGCCGGCTGCCATCTTGGCGACGTTTTCCACCGGATGGAGGGAATCGCCGTCGAGAAACGGTAGGCCCAGCCCGCGCGCCACGAGGTCGCCGATGGTGGTCTTACCGCAGCCGGAAACGCCCATCACGACGATGCGGAGTTTGTCCGCCCCTGCCGGTGAGGGCGTGGTTTCTTGCGGTGAGATGGATACGCCAGCAGTCACCAGTCGTGCCTTCTCACCAGTGATGTTTTTCTCACCAGTCATGCACCGTGCCGTCCACGAGGCGGTTGTAGGGCAGGTAGGCCTGCTGGTAGGGGAAGGCGGCTGCGGCATCCTCGTTGAACTCGACTCCGATGCCTGGCTTGTCGCCCGGGTGCAGGTATCCATCAACAAAGGTCATGGACTGCTCGAAGACCTCGTTGGTCTTGTCCGAGTGCTGCATGTATTCCTGGATGCCGTAGTTGTGGATGGCCAGGCCCACGTGCAGCTGCGCGGCGAAGCCGACCGGAGAGATGTCGGTGGGGCCGTGGAAACCGGACTTGATCTGGTACTGCGCGGCGAAGTCCATGACCTTCTTCAACGGGGAAATGCCGCCAAAGTGGGTGGAAGCGGCCCGGACGTAGTCGATGAGCTGTTCCTTAATGATGGTCTGGTAGTCGTACACGGTGTTGAAGATTTCACCGATGGCCAGCGGGGTGGTGGTGTGCTGGCGGACCAGGCGCAAGGCCTCCTGGTTCTCGGCCGGAGTGCAGTCCTCCAGCCAGAACAGGTCATAAGGCTCCAAAGCCTTGCCCAGCTTCGCGGCCTGGATGGGCGTCATCCGGTGGTGGCCGTCGTGCAGCAGCGGGATCTCCGGGCCGAACTCGTTCCGGACCGCCTCGAACACCGAAGGCAGGTGGCGCAGGTAGGCCCGGGTGTCCCAGTCCTCCTCCACCGGGAAGGCGCCGCGGCCGGCGGGCTCGTAGTCGTAACGCTCGCCCGAGGCCTGCGCCTGGGCAGCTACGCCGTACAGGGCCTTGATGCCGGGTACGGCGGTCTGGATCCGGACCGACTTGTAGCCGAGTTCCAGGTGCTCCCGGACGGAATCAAACAATGCCGGAATGTCGGCGCCCGAGGCGTGACCGTAGGCCCGCAGCCCGTTGCGGGAAGCACCGCCAAGGAGCTGGTAAACCGGCATCCCCGCCATCTTCCCCTTGATGTCCCACAGGGCCATGTCCACCGCGGCGATCGCCGCCATCGTCACCGGACCGCGGCGCCAGTAGGCGCTGCGGTACAGGAACTGCCAGGTGTCCTCGATCCGGTGCGGGTCCTTGCCGATCAGCAGCTGGGCCACATGCTCCTTCAGGTACGCGGCGACCGCAAGCTCACGGCCGTTCAGGGTGGCATCACCGATACCGGTCACACCGTCCTCCGTGGTGATCCTGAGTGTCACGAAGTTACGGGACGGGCTGGTGACAAATACTTCTGCTGCGACGATCTTCATGAACTTCAGCTGTTCCTTCCGGGAATCAGGTGCGGTGCGGAGGTGGCGGACGTACTGCCACCGCTGTCGGTGGCGTCTGCGCCTTCTGAGGTGTCCGTGGTGAGTGTCCCGCAACGGGAGGCCACCAAGGACACGATTTCCGGGTCGTCCGAGAGTTGCGGACTGACAAGGTTGAGGAGGGTGGCCACGCGCTCGTGCCCCGCCGACCCGTTGGCTGTGCGGATGGCAGACGACAGCGGGTCCTGCACCGAATCCTCCTGGCCCACGTAGTCAATCCATGCGGCCAGCATCAGCGCGCTGCCCGCTCCGGAGCGGCCCTCGGATCTTTCGGCCACCAGGACCGGCAGGGCCCGCATGCGCAGTTTGGTGGTGCCGTCCGCCGCGATCTGCGAAAGGTGGTGGGCTATCCGCCTGTTGCCGAACCTGGCGCGCAGCGCCTCGCGGTACTCGGGAATGTGGAGATCCTCCTCCGGCAGGTGCGCGGACGCCTCATCCCAGAACGCCTCCACAGCCTCCCTGCAGAGCGGATCCTCGAGGGCCTCAGCCACCGTGGTGTGGCCACGCAACTGCCCCGCATATGCCAGGAGCGAGTGCGCGCCGTTCAGGAGCCAGAGTTTGCGGTTTTCGTACGGTTCAATGTCATCCACGACGACGGCGCCCGCGTCCTCCCAGCGGGGCCGGCCGGCCGGGAAGTCACCGCTCAGCACCCAGTCGCGGAAGGGCTCTGCCACCACCGGCGAGCCGTCGCGGTAACCGCAGCGCTCCTCCACTTCAGCAACATCCGCGTCGGTGGTCCGCGGGGTAATCCGGTCAACGGACGAACTGACAAAACTGACGTTTTCCGCGATCCAGGCCGCCACGTCCATGTCCCAGGCCTCCGCCAAGCCGACGATGGCACGGCGGGCAACCTCACCGTTCCCTGAGAGGTTGTCGCAACTGACGACGGCGACCGGTCCAGCCCCCGCGTCCCTGCGGGCGGCGAGGGCCAGGACCAGCCGGCCCAACGGCGTCGTGGGTGTCACTGCTGGACCGGCGTTGCCAGCCGTACCCGTGCCGCCGGCCAGCACGGCGAGATCGCCAGCCACGGCGGAGGAGCCGGCGTCGAAGCTGCCGTCCGAGGCCAGGCCGTAGGCGGCCTCCGTGATGGTCAGGGTGACCACCGCAGTCTCAGGGGCGGACACCAGCTCACAGAGGCGTCCGACGTCGGCGCCGTCCACTGCTTCCACAATGCTTCCGATGACTTCAAAGTCGTCGCCGTTGCCTGACCGATCAATGATCGTGAACAGGCCGTCCTGCGCCGCCAAAGCCAGGGCAGCGTCCGGGCGGCGGCCGGTGAAGGCGGCGATCCCCCAGTCCGCCGCATCCGGGGCGTGCTGGGTGTACCAGGCCTGATGTGAGCGATGGAATGCTCCGAGGCCCAGGTGCACGATCCTCACCGGCGCTTGGGGCAGCGGCCAGAACGTCCGGTCCAGCCTAGGCAGTTGGCCGCCGGTCACAGCTTGAACACCCGTCGCGGCGAGGAATCCACGATGTCCACGATCAGTTCCTGGGCGCGGTCTTCGCTGATCCGGTGTTCGGCCACCAGCCGGGCCAGGAATGCTGACTCGATCCGCCGCGAGGTGTCGTGGCGGGCCGGGATAGAGCAGAACGCCCGCGTGTCATCGATGAATCCCGAGGACCTGGAAAAACCTGCCGTTTCCGTGACCGCCGCGCGGAAACGCAGCATCGCATCCGGCGCGTCCAGAAACCACCAGGGGGCGCCAATGTAGACGGAGGGGTAGAACCCGGCCAGCGGCGCAAGCTCCCGCGAGAACACAGTCTCGTCCAGGGTGAACAGCACCAGATGGAAGTCCTTGGCCGTGCCGAAGTCCTGCAGCAGGGGCCGGATGGCCTCCGTGTAGTTCACGGCGAACGGGATGTCGTGGCCGGTGTCCGCGCCAAATGCCTCGAACGTGGGGCCGTGGTGGTTCCGGTACGAGCCGGGATGGATCGTCATGACCAGGCCGTCTTCGACGGACATCCTGGCCATCTGGTACACCATGTGGGCCTCGAAGGCATCGCGGTCCTCCGGCGTGGCGTTTCCCGCCCGCGCCCGCTCGAAAATCCGCGCCGCATCGGCGTCGTCCAGTTTGAGGGTGGCCGGAGTCCGGACTCCATGGTCGGCAGATACGGCGCCATTCTCCACGAAGTGCCGGCGTCGCGCTTCGAGCGCGCCGATGTAGCCCTCATATCCCGAAGCACCTGGGCCGCCGGCGGCAATCAGTCGTTCCACGTTCTCGTTCCAGGCCGGATGGGCGATATTCAGGTACTGGTCCGGACGGAACGTTGGCAGCACCCGGCCGGCGAAGGCCGGATCTGCGGCCAGCGCCGCGTGGCTTTCAAGGGAATCCAGGGGGTCATCCGTGGTGGCGAGCACCTCGATATTGAATTCCTTGAACAGTTCGCGTGGCCGGAAGCCTGGTTCGCCAAGTTTGGCTGAGATGGCGTCGAAGATCCTGTCCGCATTCGCGGCCGTGGGTTCTTCGTGTACCCCGAAGACATGCTCGAATTCCTGCCGGATCCAGTATCCGGACGCCGTTCCCTCGAAGGCCGGCCACGCCTGGCAGAAGTTGCGCCAGACCTGCCGCGAGTCCGACGTCGAACCGCCCAGGCCCAGCTGGTCCATCGGGACTCCGCCAGCATGGATCAGCCGCGTCACGTAGTGGTCCGGCGTGACGAGCAGTGCGGCAGGATCGGGGAATGGCAGGTTCCGTTCGATGACGGCGGCGTCCACGTGGCCGTGCGGGGAGATGATCGGGAGTCCCTCCACAGCGGAGTACAGCGTGCGGGCGATCGCCCGCACGCCGGGATCCGCGGGAAGGAGCCGGTCCGGGTGGGCTGCTATCGGCTGTGCCATGGTTTCAGCGCGCCCCGGCCCCGGCGGTGAGCCCGGCGAGGGCCGCCGTGCTCCGCAGGTACTCAAGGTTTCCGGCGGTACGTTCAGCCAAGGGAAGCTCTGTCGAAAAGTCCTCCACCGTGACCCAGCCGTCGTAGCCGTACGCGGCAAGCGCCTTGAAATACTCCAGGACGCTGCCTTGGCCGGTCTTCAGGGGCGCCCATTCGTTCTGGAACACGGCCGCTCCGGAGGCGTCCGTCTCATCTCCGCGGACCCAGACAGCGTTCTTGACATGGATGTGTGCCAGATACTCCCCCAACAGCTCGAACGCCGGCAGGTAGTCCTCCTGGCCCTCGATGAGAAGATTGCCCAGGTCATGGATGACCCCCACGTGCTGCGGATCCAGTCCCTCCAGCAGGCGGCGGGCCGACGATGCCGAGGCCGTGATGGTGCGGTGGTGCAGTTCCACCAGCGCCTTGACGCCGTAGTGGGCTGCACGGTCGGCGACCCACTCGAAGTCGCGGCGGGCTGCCTCAAACAGGACAGGGTACGGGGTTCCGCTCGGCTCCTGGTTACCCCAAACGGCTGTACCGAGCGCCGGCGTGGTCACCCGGACCTGGCCGGCACCCAGCGCGGCGGTGGCCGCCAGCATGCGTTCGACGTCGTCGCGGTTGTCACACCGCGCGTAGCCGCCGATCCCGGAGAACTCCAGGCCTGCCTTGCGGGTGATGGTGGCGATGCGCTCGATGTTGTCTTCGAGCCCGGTCAGCGGGATGGAGGCCTTGTTACCGGCCCAGAAACCCGGCTCCGGCGCGTCTGCCTGGTCGGTGATCCGCCATTCGATGCCGTCCCACCCCTGTCCGGCCAGCGTGGTGACCGCCTCCTCGGGGGTCCAGTCGGGCGTGGAGGCCGTGAATACTGAGAATTTCATCGCGTCAGATGCTTTCTGTCGGGGTGCTGCCCGTGCGGACTTCGAGGTCGTTGTACTTGCCGGCCAGGACGTCGTCGAACAGGACTGCCTGATTCAGGGTGGCCGACACGTAGACGGCCCGCACGGTAGCCAGGGCGTTGACGGCATCGCTGACGGTCACACCTGGCTGGCGGCCTTCGGCGATTGCCCCGAGGATGTCGCGGTACTGGCGGACGTGCCCTGCCGGATAAACAGTGGGGTCCTTGGCCTCGTAGTCTTCTTCCGGGTACTTGGCCAGTTCCTGTTCGGCCTGGTTGCCCCCGCCCTGCAGCCCCATGTCGGCAGAGTCACCGCCGGCATCCTTGGAGTGGAAATACTGCAGCTGGTCGTTGTCCACTACGGCTGAGCCTTCCGAGCCCATCAGCTGAACCCGGACCGTCAGCCCGGGGTACGCGGCCGTGGTGGCGTGCAGCACTGCCAGGCCGCCGTTTTCGAACGTCACGGTGGCCACGGCGGTGTCCTCGACTTCGATCCGTTCGTGGGCAAGGCGCGCCGTGTGAGCGTGGATCTCGACGGGCCGTCCCATGAACCAGAGGAGCAGGTCAACGGTGTGGACGCCCTGGTTCATCAGGGCGCCGCCGCCATCCATCGACCATGTGCCCCGCCAGTCACCGGAGTCGTAGTAGCCCTGCCCGCGCCACCACGCCACGGAGGCGATGGCCGAAGTCAGCCGGCCGAAGCGGCCCTTGGCCACTGCATCCGCAACGGCCAGGCTGGACCGGTCAAAGCGGTGCTGGCTGATCACCGCGGCGACGACGCCGCGGCGAGCGGCTTCCCGTGCCGCCGCCTCGATCTCCTGGGCCCGGTTCAGATCCACGTCCAGCGGCTTCTCGATCACTACGTGCTTTCCGGCGGCCAGCACTTCGAGGCCTTGCTGGATGTGCAGCCCGCTGGGCGTGGCCAGAGCCACGAGGTGTATGTCGGCAGCAGCGAAAGCGGCCTCAAGGGTGGTGTAAACAGACGGCCGGGGGCGTCCGCTCTTCTCGATGAAGTCCGCAAGGGACTCGGCCGCATCAGGAATAACGTCAACCAGGGCCACGATGCCCGCCTCAGCGAATTCGTGGATGGCCACCGCGTGGGTGCGTCCGATGACGCCGCACCCGGCGATGGCTACGTTCAACGTGTCACTCATGCTGTCTGGACTCCTGCTTCTGCTGTTACTTTGGCGAATGCGCGTGCGGCAATACCGAATGCCGTGGGACCGGAAAATCCGCCAAGGCCGTGCGCGCCGGCCAGATGCGGCTCAAGGGAGGCGAAGCCGCTGTAGCCATCCGCCTTCAGTGCCTCCACCGTCCGCAGCACGTCGCCGTCACCTTCGCCGGCAGGAACAACGTGTCCGTTGGTGAACAGCGCGTCCTTGACCTGGAGGTACTCCAGGTGCGGTCGCAGTTTGGCATAGGCCTCGTCAAAGGGCTTCACGCCCACCTGGACGAAGTTGGCGGCGTCCCAGGCCACTTTCAGGGCCGGGGAGTTCACCGTTTCGATGATGTCCAGTACGCGGTCCGGAACGTCCCCGAAAATGTCCTTCTCGTTCTCGTGCAGCAGGATCACGCCTTCCTCCTCGGCGACGGCGGCCAGGGCGCGCATCCGCTCGATGACGTCGTTGCGGATGCTGTCCACGGCCACGGATTCGCCGTAGTAGAAGGAGAAGATGCGGATGTATTTTGCGTCGAGGACTTTCGCTGCATGGGCGGCCCGGCGGAGGCGTTCCACCTCGTGTTCAACGGGAAGGCTGACGTCCACCTTGCCGATGGGCGAGGCGATGGCCGACACTTTCATCCCCTTTTCGGACAGCAGCTGGCCGAGGGCCTTGAGCTGGTCCTCAGAGAGGTCAACGATGTTGGTGCCCCACGCGCTGCGCACCTCGATGTGGTTGGCGCCAAGCGCCTGCAGCACCGCGATCTGGACTGCCGGGTCGTCGTCGATCTCGTCCCCGAAGCCGGACAGCGGCCACGCGGACTGGGTGGTTGAAACCATGGTTATTTAACTCCTCCGGCGGTGAGCCCGCCAACTAGGTAACGCTGGAAAATCAGGTACAGAATCACCACTGGCGCTGCGCAGACCAGGGCCGCTGCCATCATCTGGCCATAGAACGGGATCGCACCGCCTTCCTGGGACGCACCGAAGATCTGCAGTGCCACAGCAGCGGTCTGGCTTTCCGGACGGGTCATGACGGACGCGAAGAGGACGTCGTTCCAGCCCAGCAGGAAGGCAAAGATGCCCGAGACAACGATGCCCGGCCAGCTCAGCGGCAGGATGATCCTGAAGAGGACGCCCACATTGCTGGCGCCATCGATCCGCGCCGCCTCCTCCAGTTCGCGGGGCAGGCCCCGCAGATAGGTAACCATGACCCAGGTGGAAAACGGCATGGCGAACGTCAGGTACGTGACGAACAATCCCCATTGCGTCCCGATGACCTGGATGCCGAGATATGTGGCGGCCGACGAAAACAGCACAAACACGGGGAGCACCATGAGCGTTCCGGGCACGGACTGCAGCGCGAGAAGTCCGCGCAGGATGGTAAGGCGGCCCCGGAAGCTGTAACGCACGAGGACAAAAGCCGTGGACACCGACATCGCCGCCGAGACAACTGCTGTTGCTCCTGCCACCAGGACGCTGTTGGTCAGGCCCGTGGCCAGGCCCACACTGGTCCAGATACTGGAGTAGTTCTGCAACGTGACGGTCGAGGGCCAAAACTCGCCGTTTGCCACGCCGATGTCCGAGTTCACCGATGCCAGGAAGATGTACAGCACCGGAATCAGGACCAGGGCACCCAAGAACACCAGGATGATGGCGAGCAGTGGACGGGGCAGGAGCCTTGTTACTTCGTGTTGCCGTGCGGAGCCGGGGCGGGGGACAGAGGCGGCCATGGCCGCATTTCGACGCTTGCTTGCGGTGGAGGTAGTCATTTCTTGGCTCCAGGTGACTCGGCGTCGTCAAGCTTGACCGCGCGAAGGTAGACAAACAGCGGGATGGCGATCAACACCAGGGAGATGAAGGCCATGGCCGCACTCAACCCGAAGCGGAAGCTTTGGAAGCTCGTGACATAGGTAAGGATGGGGAGCACTTCGACGTCGGATGGCGCCGGGACTCCGAACAGCACGTAAGGAAGCGTGAAGTTGTTGATGTGGTGCAACATGCCGATCAGGAAGGCCAGCGAGAGCGGGCCCTTCAGGTAGGGGAAGATCACGTACCGGAGTTTGTTCCACCACAGGGCGCCATCCAAGGCCGAAGCTTCATGGACCTCGTGGTCCACGGACTGCAGTCCGGACAGGGCGAGCAGGTAGATGAAGGGCCAGGATGCCCAGATCTGGACCAGGACCAGCGTCCAGAAAGTCTGAGGGCCGTTCAGCCACAGTCCTGTATGGATGCCGACCAAGCCCAGCCCCCTGTCGACGATGCCTTCGGGCTGGAACATGGTGCGCCAGACAGTGGCGACCACAAATGAGGGAGCACATAGGGAATGAGGAAGATGGACCTGACCACGGCGCGTCCTTTGAACGCGTTCTGCGTGGCAACGGCGGCGGCGATGCCAAGCGGAAGAGTGACCACCATGGCGAGCAGCGAGTAGCTGACGCTCAGCCAGACCGCGTGCAGCAGCGGTGACGTGGTGACTGCTTCCACGAAGTTCTCGACGCCGATGAAGGGTGCACTGATCCATCGGCGAAGCGTGTACTGGTCCAGGTTGAGGGTGGACATGTAGATCCCCAGGACCAGCGGGACCACGATGATGATGAGCATCAGGGCCCCGCCGGGGATAAGCATCCACAGAGGCCTATTGCGTTCGCTCAGGCCCCTGCGGGGCCCGTTGTCCTCACCGGCAGGTGGCGGACCCGCCACGGAAGCGGTGGTCCGGGAGGTCCGGCTGGCGGCGGATTCTGCCGCCACCCGGACTTCGTTGGAAGCGTCGGTAGACATCAGTACTTATCCTTTTGATGCCCGGTCAAGGGACGCCTGGCCCTTGGTCTGGGCCTCCTTGATCCTTGTTTCGAGGGCTGACCCATCGATGCTGCCCCTGGACAGGTCTGGAATCGACTGGACAGTGACGTTCAGCAGGCCGAGCTGGATGTCTCCCCAGGCTCCGGTGAACGGCGTGGCCTTGGACTTGGCTGCGGCGTCAGCGATTGGCTTGAGCACGGGGTCAGTCAGGCTGGCCAGTGCCTCGGCATTGGCAGGCAGGTCGCCGAAGATCTTCTGGTAGTTGAGCTGCTCGTCCTTGGACGTGATCAGCTTGATGTACGCGAAGGCGAGATCCTTCTGCTTCGAATAATCCGCCACCACGAGGTTGTCGCCGGAGAGGATGCTGGCAGCATTGGCACCATCACCCTTCGGGCTGGATTCGCCGGGTGGCGTGGTGGGCATCAGGGTGTACGCAAATTTGCCGGCGACGGCTGAACTGCTGAGCGTCGGGATGGAGCTTGACGTCGTCATCATCAGATAACCGGCTTTGCCGCTGGCGAACGCTGCCACTGCGTTGCTGTTGCTCCAGCCCACGGATGCGGGGTCCACTACCTTGTCATTGGTCAGCCAGCCGAAGTAGGTCTGGTATGCCTTCTTGACAGTGGGATCATCCATCTTGAGCTTGTTGCCGTCCACCAGGGGGTTCCCCGCCTGGACAGCCATGGCCCAGATGAACTTCCAGGGATCGAAGTTGTCTTTGTAGCCCGTAGCAATCCCGAAGGTGCCGTCCTTGGTCATCTTCTTGGCTTGCGCCGCAAGCTCATTCCAGCTGGTGGCTGGCTTGTCGATGCCTGCCGCAGCCAGGAGATCCTTGTTGTACGCCATCACAAAGGGACGGCTGACGAAGGGGATACCGGCCTGGTGGTCCGCGTCGGGACCGGAGATACCCAGGGCGGCCTGGTTGAAGCGGTCCTTGCCGCCAACCTTCTTCCAATCATCATCGGACAGGGTCACGAATGCCTTCGTGGCGTAGGCGGTGGGAGTGAATGTGGTGCCGAGTCCGTAGATGTCCGGGCCCTGGCCCGACACCACGGAAGTCTGGATTCGCGTGAGCTCGTCGTTTGCGGAGGCGAAGGTTTCAAACTTCACGTCGGCCCCGGTCTCCGCCTTGAACTTGGCCGCGATGTCGGCTTGCCACTGCTTCTGCTGCTCGGGGTACTGGGGAAGGACACCGGTAAGGACGTTCAGGGTCTTGCCCGTTCCGTCCACCTTGCCGTCAGAGCTTGTGGAGCCACCGGTGGTTCCTGCTCCTGAGCCGCAGGCGGTAAGGGCCAGTGCTGCGGCCGTGACGATTGCTGCCAGCCCGGTAGACGATCTAAACCTCATTGTTTTCTCCTCTAGAACACCCACATGGCCACAACGTCATGTGGCGCTCATCACTGCAGGCGATTCGAAATCCAGTCTATGGATGCTGCAACATTGCGGCAAGCGGTTGCCAAAAGTTGCCATGCGTGGTCTGATGATGCTTGGAGGATGCCCACCGCGCAGCTCGTGGGCCTCCTGCTTCGGAGCGAATCCCGGGGCAGACCATAAGAAAGGGCTGGTCCATGGCTAAGGCAACGGCGAATTCGGAAACTCCGGTCACGAGCCAACCCCGGATGCCCACCGACCGGATGCCCACGATCCGCGATATCGCGGAACTGGCCGGCGTTGCTACGTCCACGGTTTCCCGGGCACTGTCCAGGCCGGACCGGGTCAACCCGCGCACCCGCCAACGCATCGAAGAACTGGCTGCGCAGCTGAATTACGTTCCCAGCTCGCAGGCCAGGGGCCTCAGTTCGGGACGCACCAACGCCGTGGCGGTGCTGGTCCCCGACATCACCAACCCGTTCTACTTCGACATCATCCGAGGAACCCAGCACCAACTCAAGGCCGCCGGCGTTACCCAGCTCCTGGTCGACACGGAGGAGTCAAACGAGATGGAGCTTGAAGCGCTGCACAAGATGCGCCGGTCCGCCGACGGCTTTATCCTCGCCGCCTCGAGGCTCACTGATGCCCAGCTGGCTGAGGTCTCCGGAACCCAGCCACTCGTGACCATTAACAGGGCCTCCGCGAGTGCACCCACCGTGGTGATCGATACGCCGTCGGCCATCATCCAGGCCTTGGAGCACCTCTCCTCACTGGGTCATCACCGCGTCTGCTATGTCAGCGGCCCGCCTACGTCGTGGTCCAACCAGGCGCGCTGGAAGGTCTTCGAGGAGGATTCCTCCAAGCGTGGCATGGAAACACACCGCATCGGGCCCTTCGTTCCCAAGACCACTTCCGGTGCCGCCGCAGCTGACGCCGCCGTCAGGACGGGCGCAACGGCCTGCATTGTGTTCAACGATCTGCTGGCCATCGGCATGCTCCAGCGGCTGCGTGAACGGGGTATGCGCGTCCCCGAGGACATGAGCATCGTTGGCTCTGATGACATCTTCGGCGCAGACTTCTGCAATCCCCCACTGACCACCATCGCCAGCCCCATAGAGCAGGCAGGGAGGGTGGCGGTGTCCATGCTGCTCTCCCAGCTCAATCCCACCCCCGGCCGGTCCAGCCGCAAACTGGCCATCATGCCCACCCACCTGACCATCCGCGCTTCCACTGGCCCCGCCCCGGACTGACCATCCGCGCCTCCACGGGCCCCACCCAGCCTGAGCAGCGGGACGCAGTGAAGCAGCGGACACAGTTGAGCGTTGTTGACACCGCTGGCTAGGCTATGTGACATGCGCGAACTCCAGGCCACCATCATCGAAGAAATGGGCGTGCAGCCCCGGATCGACCCCGCCGGGGAGGTGCGCAAGCGCGTGGCGTTCCTCAAGGACTATCTCAAGGCCACGCAGACCAAGGGCTTTGTCCTGGGCATTTCCGGCGGCCTGGATTCGTCCTTGGCCGGACGGCTGGCGCAGCTGGCGGTGGAGGAACTGGAGGCAGAGGGCGTGGATGCGAACTTCGTGGCCGTTCGCCTACCTTATGGTGTCCAGCACGACGAGGATGACGCCCAAGCCGCCTTGGACTTCATCCAGCCGAAGACGGAGTGGACGTTCAATATCTCCGCTGCCGTGGACGGCTTCGAGGATGAGTTCGAAAAGACCGCCGGCGCCTCGATCTCAGATTTTCACAAGGGCAACACGAAGGCCCGCGCCCGTATGACCGCGCAGTACGCCCTGGCCGGCGAATACAACTATCTGGTGATCGGCACGGACCACGGCGCGGAGTCAGTTACCGGCTTCTTCACGAAATACGGCGACGGCGGCGCGGACATCCTTCCGCTGTTTGGCCTGAACAAGCGACATAACCGCGAGCTGCTGGCCGAACTGGGCGCGCCCGCCCGGGTCTGGGAAAAAGTTCCCACGGCCGACCTCCTGGACGGCACGCCCGGCCGCACTGACGAGGATGAGCTGGGCCTGAGCTATGACCAGATCGATGATTACCTCGAAGGGCGCGAGGTGCCCGAAGCCGCCGCCGAGCTGATCGAGCAAAAATACCTCCGCACCCGCCACAAGCGCACGGTCCCGGTCACCATCTTCGACACCTGGTGGAAGTGAACGCTCCCGCGCCCAGGTGAAGGGCCTTGTAGATCCTGGTGCTGATTTCCCTGGCTCCTTTGGGTGCGGCACTCTAGCGTCAGCCCGGGCCCGCCGTTCCTGCCATCACAACAGGTCTTTGCCGCGGCCGCCGAGCTGAGCGGTGATCCGGTGGGCTTCCTCCATCAGCAGCCTTCCCAGGGAGTCTTGGCGGTCCTCGCGGAAGCGTGGTTCGATGCCAGTGAGGGAGAGCGCCCAGGCCGGACGCCCGGAGGGATCGAAGACGGCGGCACCCATCCCCCAGCTGCCCTCCAGCACCAGGCCGGGGTTCACGGAGTAGCCAGCGCGCCTGGTCTTCGCCAGGCTGGCCCGGACGACGCTTTCGGTGTGGGCTTCCGCGAACTGCCCGGCGTGTGCAGGCCAGTTCTCCAGCAACTGCTCCTGCTCGACTTCAGCCAGGAATGCCATGATCGCCGTTCCCGCGGAGGCGACGCCCAGGGGAAAGCGAACGCCTTCATGCAGGACGAAGGAGCGGACGGGAAAGCTGCCCTCTTCGCGCAGCAGGCAGACCGTTTCTGCCCCGCGGCGGACGGAGAAGAAGGCACTTTCCCCGGTTTCCCCGGCCAGCCGGCGAAGGCTGGGCCGGGCAATCTCCTCCAGCGGAAACCGTGCGGAAGCTACGGAACCCATCAGCAGAATTTCCGGCCCCAGGACCCAGTTGCCTGTACGTGCCTCGTGATCCAGCAGCCCCTCGGCTGCCAGCGAATTCAGGAGCCGGTGGATGGTGGGCCGCGTGAGTCCCGACTCCCGGACCAACTCCACCAGCGGACTCCCCTCCGGCTTGCGGCCAATGATTCGTAACAGTCCGGCAATGCGCGTAGCCACTTGCGCTCCCTGCACGGGAAGTTGACTCATTCTGCTCCCTTGTATCCATAATGTGGACAGAAAAGAGACTACCGTCCACACTGTAAAACCGGCGAATTTACACGCGAGATTGGACATTGACAGCGGGAGTTTTCCTCCCGTACGCTCCAAACCCAGAGGCCTAGTCCATAAGGTGGATTGGTCAGAAACGCTCAATGAGGAGACCACATGTCCAAGCTGAAAACAGGCGCTCTCGACGCCCTGCGAGATGTGCTGCGGGACGGGATGACCCTCGCTGTCGGCGGTTTTGGCCTGAGCGGGATTCCCGCGGACCTGATCGAAGCCGTCCGTGATTCGGGCGTGCAGGGCCTGACGGTGGTCTCGAACAATATGGGGGTGGATGGCAAGGGGCTGGGGATCCTGATTGAGGCGGGCCAGGTCCGCAAGGTCATTGCCTCCTACGTGGGCGAAAACAAGCTCTTCGCCGAGCAGTACCTCGCCGGAAAGCTTGACGTTGAGTTCACGCCGCAGGGCACCCTCGCCGAACGCCTCCGCGCAGGCGGCTCCGGCATCCCCGCCTTCTACACAAAGACCGGGGTGGGAACCCTGGTCGCGCAAGGCAAGCCGCACGAAGAGTTCGACGGCGGGACGTACATCCAGGAGCGCGCCATCCGGGCCGACGTCGCACTGGTCCATGCGCACACTGCCGATACGGACGGCAACCTTGTCTACCGCTACACGGCACGGAACTTCAACCCTGTGGTGGCCACCGCAGGAGCAGTGACAATAGCGGAGGCCGAGGTGATTGTGGAACCGGGCCGGCTGGATCCCAACCACATTGTCACGCCGGGCGTGTACGTCCAGCGCCTGGTCCAGGCGGGCAGCAGGGTCAAGGACATCGAACAGCGCACGGTCCGGCAGCGCCGCGTTTCCGAAGACACCGCCGCGCTGGCCGTCTGACATCCGCCTACCGACCGAAGAAAAGGAGAACCCCATGGCCTGGACCAGGGATGAAATGGCTGCCATCGCAGCCGAGGAACTTAACGACGGCGACTACGTCAACCTGGGGATCGGCATCCCCACGCTGGTTGCCAACAACCTGCCCGACGGCGTCCGCGTAGTCCTGCAGAGCGAGAACGGCCTGCTCGGCATGGGGCCGTTTCCTTACGAGGGCGAGGAAGATGCGGATCTCATCAACGCCGGCAAGCAGACCGTCACGGTCCTGCCGGGCGGGAGTATCTTCGACTCCGCCACGTCCTTCGGCATGATCCGGGGCGGCCACGTGAAGGTGGCCATCCTTGGCGCCATGCAGGTCTCCGGCAGCGGTGACCTCGCCAACTGGACTATCCCGGGAAAGATGGTCAAGGGCATGGGCGGCGCCATGGACCTCGTCGCAGGGACACCGCGGGTGGTGGTCCTCACCGAGCACAACGCCAAGGACGGCACTGCCAAAATCGTGAAGGAATGCACGCTGCCGCTCACCGGCCTGGGCGTGGTGGACCGGATCATCAGCGACCTCGCGGTTTTTGATCTCTTCGCAACAGATGTAAGGAACGAACAAAAAACAGGTGGCCGGCAACTCACCCTCACCCGCCTCGCGCCGGGGGTCACCGTGGAGCAGCTCCGGGCGAAGACCGAGGCAGAATTCACTGTGGCGATTGAAAGCCCCACCCTCGAAGGAGCCACAGCATGAGTCTGAAGGAACAGTTCGGCAAGGACATCCTGCTCACGGGCTGGGGTCACAGCCGCTTCGGCAAGCTGACTGACGAAACCCTTGAATCCCTGATCGTCCACGTTGCCTCCGAGGCCATCGCCAACTCAGGAATCGAACCCGGCCAGATCGACGAGATCTACCTTGGCCAATTCAACTCCGGCATGATGCCCCTGGCTTTCCCGTCCTCGCTGGCGTTGCAGGTCTCTGACCAGCTGGCCAACGTCCCGGCTACGAGGGTGGAGAACGCCTGTGCGTCCGGGTCGGCCGCCTTCCAACAGGGCACCAAATCGCTTCTTGCCGGCACAGCCAAGACCGTTCTGGTGATCGGGGCCGAGAAAATGACCCACGCCAGCGCCGACGTCGTGGGCGCTGCGCTCCTCGGCGCCGATTACGACATGGCCGGCCACGCCTCCACCACGGGCTTCACTGGACTCTTTGCCGACGTCGCCAAGCACTATGGGAAGCGCTACGGAGACGGCATGCTGGGAAACATCCTCGGGACCATTGCAGCGAAGAACCACCGCAACGGTGTGGACAACCCCTACGCCCAGCTCCGCAAGGACCTCGGCGAGGAGTTCTGCCAAACAGTCTCGGACAAGAATCCCATGGTGGCTGATCCGCTGCGCCGCACCGACTGCTCCCCCGTGTCCGACGGCGCCGCCGCCGTCGTGCTGTCCACCACGCCCACCGGCGGCGTAACAGCACCGGTGCGGCTCGCCGGATTTGGCCACGCGAACGACTTCTTCCCCGCCGAGCGGCGGGACCCCACCGCCTTCGCAGCCACCCGCATGTCCTGGCAGCGCGCAATGGTGATGGCCGGCATCGGGCTTGAAGACCTGGACTTCGCCGAAGTCCATGACTGCTTCACCATCGCGGAACTGCTGATGTACGAGGCGATGGGGCTGACTGGGCCCGGCGAAGGAGCCCGCGCGGTGGAGGAAGGCTGGGTTTTCCGGGACGGCAAACTGCCTATCAACGTCTCCGGTGGACTCAAGGCCAAGGGCCACCCGGTGGGCGCCACGGGCGTATCACAGCACGTCATCGCCGCCATGCAGCTCACCGGTACAGCCGGCGGCATGCAGCTGGACAACCCCCGCCGCGCGGCCGTCCAGAACATGGGAGGCGTGGGTATGGCCAATTACGTCAGTGTCCTCGAGGCCGTCTAGGAGGACCGGGTTCAGGGCTCGATGGACCAGCAGAATCGGGGCCGATCGGGCTTTGCCGCGGCAATTGATGTCCCCGGACCCTTGCCCCTGACGCGTACGCCCCGTACGTTTGGGACAGCGGAAGAAGTTCTCCGCGCCGCAAGCCTCTGCGCAGGCGGAGCAAAATCAGAGTCACACGAAGGAATGCAGCATGGCAACAGGCACAGTTAAATGGTTCAACGCCGAAAAGGGTTTTGGCTTCATTGCCCCGGATGACGGGTCAGCCGACGTTTTCGCCCACTACTCGGCAATCTCAAGCAGCGGCTACCGCTCGCTGGACGAGAACCAGAAGGTCGAATTCGATGTGACCCAGGGTCCGAAGGGCCCTCAGGCAGAGAATATCCGTCCGCTCTAAAGCTAAGAATCATGGCCGGGCAATATCCTGGCCAGCTCAACATACCAGAACGGCCCAGCTGGAGACCAGCGGGGCCGTTCTGCTCTGCCTGCCGCTGCCTGCCTAGCCCTCCGCGATAAGGTGACGCCATGGACATTGTGGAGTTCCTGCTCGCACGAATCCGTGAAGACCTGCAGAAGTCCGGCGAGCTGCTCGGCAGGCCGTCGCTGTCTGCATCCGACCGCTGGTATGAGGAACGGCTGCTCCTGGAGGCCCAGGCGAAACATGCGGTGGTGGAAGTTGTCGGGGCCGCGCGGCAGGCAGCGCTGGCCAGCCTGCTCGAGAACGGTGACGCCATCACCGGAAGCACGGCCCAGGGCCTGCACTGGACTGACCTGGTACTGAAGGCACTCACGCTGCCGTACACAAGGCATGCCGATTATCAGCCCTCCTGGGCGCTACCCTGATTCCCACTGAGAGGCGATGGGACTATACGAAGGCTGATTTCCCGGTCACGGCCCGTCCTACAATCAGCGAATTGATCTCGTAGCTGCCTTCGTACGTATAGAGGATCTCGGCATCACCAAAGAGCTTGCCCATCTCGTAGTCGGAGCTGATCCCGTTTCCGCCCAGCAGTGACCTCCCCATGGCTACAGAAGCCCGCGCCAACCTTGTGCAGGTGGCCTTGGCCATGGCGGCCTGCACCATTTCCAGCTTGCCGTCCTCCTGGATCCTGGCCAGCTGCGCCATCAGCGCCAACGAAGCGGTGGCGTTTCCCAGCATTTCAGCCAGCTGCTGCTGGATGAGCTGGAAACGGGCCAGTTCCCTGCCGAACTGCCTGCGCACCAGCGAATACGAACGGGCGACGTCGAACGCAGCCAGCTGGATACCGGCACCTTGCCAGCCCACCCACGCCCGTGAATCGCGCAGCAGGTGGTTGGCCTTCGAAAAATCGGTGGCGCCGGGCAGGAGGTTGGACTCCGGAACGCGGACCCCGTCCAGCACGATATCTGCGTTCTGCATGATCCGCAGGCCGATCTTGTTGGAGATCTTGGTCGCCGTGTAACCGGGGCGGTCCGTCTCCACGATGAAGCCCTTGATCTGCCTATCGGCCTCATCGCGGGCCCAGACAAGCGCAAAGTCGGCGATTGTCCCCGCGCCGATCCAGCGTTTGGCCCCGTTGATTACCCACTCGCCGTTCTCCAGCCGGGCGGACGTCTCCAGGCCGCCGGCGATGTCCGAGCCATGCTCCGGTTCTGTCAGGGCGAAGGCACCAAGCCGGGTAAAAGCCGTCAGGCCCGGCAGCCAGCGCTCCTTCTGCTCTTCGGACCCGAGCTCGTTGATCATGCCCACGATGAGTTCGTTGTGGATCCCCACCAGCGCGGAGAGGGACACGTCAGCCCGGGCCACCTCGACATACATCAGGCCCTTGAAGAGCATGGAGCTGCCGTCAGTCTGCAGTCCGCCCAGTCCGTGCTTGCCCATCTCCGCCAGCAGCCCGAACGGGAATTCCTCGCGGTTCCAGTACTCAATGGACGGCTGCCGCACCGAGGACTGAAGGAAGTTCCGGATCTCCAGGTACCGCTCCCGCTCGGATTCCGGCAAGAGGTCCACGATGTACATCAAGTCAGCATCCGGAAACGGGGGCCCGGATGCTGGTGCGGGCCCTTCCTCCGGCACAGCATTCAGGGCAGCTGGCAAAGCGCCCTTCTCACGTCCTTGTGGCTGCACGGGCGAACATCCCCTCGCTCTTCTTCCAAACCCTTGGATGTCCTAGTATATTGCACAGGGTTTGGATAGTAGTGATGCGCATCACTTGGCGAAAGGTGCCCCATGTCAGTCACCGACGACTTCCGTGCAGCACGGGACCGGCTGCTGGCCCTGCGTTCGGACTACAACCAGGCCAGGACCGAGTTCCAGTGGCCGCGTTTCGAAGAATTCAACTTCGCACTGGACTGGTTCGATCAGATCGCGACGGACCCGACGAAAGGCAATAACCCCGCCCTCGTGATCGTTGAGCAGGACGGCTCAGCAATCCGCCGCAGCTTCGCCGACCTCGCTGCCCGATCCAACCAGGTGGCAAACTGGCTCCGAAGCCAGGGCGTGCGCCGCGGGGACCGGATGATCATCATGCTCGGCAACCAGGTGGAACTGTGGGAGCTGATGCTGGCAGGCATCAAGCTAGGCGTCGTCCTGATCCCCACCACCACCCTGATGGGCCCCATAGACCTGGCGGACCGCGTGGAACGGGGCGAGGCTGGCTGGGCCGCCGTCGGACGTTCCAACATCGGCAAATTTGGTGGCGTTCCGGGCCAGTACCGCCTCATTGAGGTCGGCGACAGTGGCCCTGCCGCAACGAACGATGTCCATCCCGAGGCGTTCCAATATCGGGATTCGGCGGACTCTCCGGACGCTTTCACGCCGGACGCCCCCACCACCGCGGACGAAACGCTGCTGCTGTATTTCACCTCTGGCACCACGTCCAAGGCCAAGCTGGTGGAGCACACGCACACGTCCTACCCGGTGGGGCACCTGTCCACCATGTTCTGGATCGGCCTGGAACCGGGCGATGTGCACCTGAACGTCGCCTCGCCCGGCTGGGCAAAACATGCCTGGTCCAATGTGTTTGCGCCGTGGATCGCCGAGGCCTGTGTGTTCATCTACAACTACGACCGCTTTGACGCCCGCGCACTCCTGGAGCAGATGGACCGCGAGCATGTCACCAGCTTCTGCGCCCCGCCCACGGTCTGGCGCATGCTCATCCAGGCGGACCTGACGCTCCTGAAGAACCCGCCTGCCAAGGTGGTCTCCGCGGGGGAGCCGCTGAACGCGGAAGTGATCGACCAGGTGCAGCGTGCCTGGGGCCAGACCATCCGCGACGGCTTCGGCCAGACGGAAACCACCGTCCAGGTGGCCAACACCCCGGGGCAGCCGGTCAAGATTGGCGCGATGGGCCAGCCGCTTCCCGGCTACGACGTCGTGCTGGTGGATCCGAACACCGGAGAAGAGGCCGACGACGGCGAGCTGTGCCTGCGCCTGGATCCACGTCCCGTCGGGCTCATGAAGGCGTACTACGGCGACCCACAGAAAACAGCCGAGGCGTTCCGCGGCGGCTACTACCACACCGGAGACATGGCCAGCCGGGACGGACGCGGCATCATCACCTACGTAGGCCGGGACGACGACGTCTTTAAATCCTCCGACTACCGGCTGTCCCCGTTTGAGCTGGAGAGCGTCCTGATTGAGCACCCGGCTGTGGCGGAAGCTGCCGTGGTTCCATCGCCGGACGCCGTCAAGCTGTCAGTCCCCAAGGCCTATGTGGTCCTCACCGCCGGCCATGAGCCAGGCCCGGAGCTGGCCGAGGACATTCTGCGGTACTGCCGCGACCATCTGGCTCCGTTTAAGCGCATCCGCCGGCTCGAATTCGCGGCGCTGCCCAAGACCGTCTCGGGAAAGATCCGGCGCGTGGAACTGCGGCACAGCGAAGAATTGAGGCACAGGGTTGACGGCGGTACTTCCCACGGAGACGTATCTGCAGGACCAGGAACGTCCGGGTTCGGCATCGAATACTCCGAGACGGACTTTCCGGGGCTGAAGGGCTGAGCCATGGCCGCTCCCGACCCCATCGCGGACGCCCGGCGCAACTGGGAAGAACACGGCTGGGCTGATGTTGCTGCCTCCATGGCCGCAATCACGGCGATCATGCGCACCCAACAGATCCTGCTGGCACGGATCGAAGGCGCCCTGAAACCGTTCCGCCTAACGTTCGCCCGCTATGAACTGCTCGCGCTCCTGAGCTTCGCCCGCAGCGGCACCCTGCCCATGAACAAGGCAAGCGCCCTGCTCCAGGTCCATCCCACGTCGGTGACCAACGCCGTCGACCGCCTTGAAAGTGCCGGACTGGTGGCCCGCTCACCGCACCCCACCGACGGCCGCACCACCCTGATTGAGCTCACCGCGGAGGGTCGTACCCTCGCCAAAAGTGCGACGGCGGTGCTGAATACCGACGTATTCGGCAAGTCGGGATTCGCGAGCGAAGACATTGACGAGCTGATCCGTATTTTAGGCAGCTTCCGCCGTAACGCCGGCGACTTCACGGACGACTGAGGGCGTTCTTGGGCAGGGAAACGCCCCGGCCCGAGGACCGGGGCGTTTCCCTGCGTACCGGGATTACGCCCGGTGCCTGTTCCTAGTTCTTGACCACCATGATCCAGCTCAACTGGATGTCGTTTACGGTGGTCGGCGCCAGATTGACGTTGAGCTTGCCCGCCGCGTCCGGGGACCGGCCTGCATATGTCAGTGTGGTGTCCGTCCCTCCGATGCGTTGGCTGGCTGTCACGACCGTCCCGTTGATGCTGATCCTGGCTGCACGGTTGGGCGCCGAGGAGGCCCACGGATCGAAGAGTCCGATGTACACCGTGTACTGGCCTGGATCCAGTGCACCGAAGATATAGGACAGGTCCTTGCGGCTGGCGGTTTGGGTCACGTAGCGAAGCGTCGCGAACATCGAGCTGCCCGATGTGGTGGACGTGCCCGGGTTGTCGTAGCCCCAGACCTTACCCGTCGTCGGATCCGGGCCCAGGGGCTGGTCCTTCACCGAGTTGGACAGCGGGCCGGGAGCGGATACGGCCTCCCGCAGGTCGGCATAATCCTGTGTGTCTGATCCGCCCGGATCGGCCAGGTAGACGGTGCCCTTCGGCACCACCAGGACGCTGTAGGTGGTGCTCCTGCCGTTGGAGGCGAAGGTCGCCGTGACCGTTGCACTGCCGGGTGTGTTGAACGCGGCGCCGCTCCAGGTGACTGCCGACGTCGTTGTGGTTCCGTTCTGGGTGACCACGGCGGTTGATGGCAAGGCGCTTGGGCCGGCGCCGAGCGCCACTTGTTTGGGAACGTCCATCTGGGCGCTGAACTTTCCGCGGTTTTCGAGGTCCTGCAGCTTCCAGGTGTCGTGCCAGTCGAATGTCAGTCCGCCATTTGCGTCGAATGTCATGGGCAGCCAGACCTGCGGGGCATTGGCCAGGTCCGACGGGGTCCAGCGGTCGCCCATGTAGATGAACTTGCCGGCGGCCGCGTCAACGGGGATGACGGACGTGCTTTGCGAGGAGAACGTGGTGTTGGCGTTCGGCCCGATGGCCGGGTTGCCGTGCTGCGTCCAGGGTCCAAGCGGCGACGACGCGGTGGCATAGCGGGCCGGATTCGCGGCCCAGCCCGTAGCTTCGGACGTGATCAGGTAGTACATGCCGTCGTACTTGAACATGGCCGGGGCCTCACGGGCCTGGCCCTGGAAGCTGCGGCTGAAGTCCACGCCGTTTACCGAGCGCGACTTTGGAACGTTGAGGTACATGTAGCTGGCGTTGAGCCGCGAAACGTACATGGTGCGGTTTTCTTCGCTTGAGTAGACGATGTACCCGGTCTGGGCTGCGTCGTCATCCTGGAAGAGGTTCATGTCGCGGGCCATGCCCAGCTGCGACGGGTACTGGTTGTTGGGATCGTTCGCCGGGATCTGGTCCAGCCGGTAGCTGTCGACGTACCGGAAGGGCCCGAACGGGCTGTCCGACACTGCCACTCCAGCCTGCGCCTTGGCATACTGCGCGTCCGATGTTGCGGACGGTCCATCGGCGTGGACCCACAAAACCCACTTGTTGGTGGACTTGTTGTAGATGACCTTGGGGCGTTCCAGAACAACGGCCCTGCCGACGGCGTTGCCCGAGCCGTTGCTGTCCAGATCACGGAAGACGGCGTCCTTCTCGTGCGTCGTGTAGTCGGCGTAGAGGGAGGTGAAGTACGGGTCTGAGTCCAGCTGGGCGCGGGAGGTCAAGGCCTTAAGGGCCAGCCCTTCGTCTTTCCAGTTGTAGAGGTCGTAGGAAGAGTAGGCGTGGACGCCGGGCATGGGCTGATAGCCGTTGGAGCGGTCCTCGCCGTACCAGTAATAGATGGTCTTGCCGGCGGCGTCCTTCGTCGGAATGACCTGGCCGCCATGGGCCTGGATAGCCTTGGCGTTGTTGTCCAGCCACGGCTGCCCGGGCCGGAATGTGTCGTATGTGACAAGTTTGCGCAGGGCTTTAGTTGTCGCGTCTATTGCCTCGTAGGCTGCCCTGATGGCCGCGGAGTCTGTAGAGGCGGCGTCCACCAGGGACTGCGCTGCGGCGAGCTTCTGCTGTAGCGCGTCTACGCTGTCCGCAGCGTACAGGGCTGCCTGCTCCTGGCTCAGGCTGGCCTGCCTGACCTTTTCGCCGAGCAGCGCGGTGGTGTAGTCCAGCGGCTTGCGGATCAGCACGAAGTTCAGGGCCGGGTCCAGGAAGGTGTTGGTGCGCCCGGCCTGGCTGTGCGCCTGCAGGTTCAGGGTGCCGTCAGTAACCTGCAAGGTGAAGGTCTTCTCCATAGTGGTGCTGCCGGCGGATGCGGTTCCCAGAATGGCGCCTTCGGCCATCAGGTCCATGGTGCGGCCAGCCCAGCCGCTGGGGAGCTTGAATCCGAAGGTGACGTCGTAGCTTCCGCTGGGCAGGTCGAAGTCGTATTTGATGGCGCGCTGGCTCAGGACAGAGCCGGCTGGCGGGGCGTCGTAAAGGATGGAGTCATACTTCCCCAGCGTGGTACTGGTGTTGGCCTTCGGATTCGAGAATGCATCCGAGACATAACCCCAACTGCCTCCCGTTTTCGCATCCTGGCCCAGCGGCTGGTCCGAACGGGACTGGAAGATACCCAGCGTGTCGCCGTCTGCCACCTTGTCCGTGACAGAAGCACCGCTGTTAGCGAAGTACAGCACACCATTAGTGGAGACCAACTGCGCGAGAGTGGGTTCCGGGAAGCCTGCGGGAGCCCCTTCCACGGCGATGGCGGGATTGGCCGGAATCAGGAGTGAGGCGCCGACTGCAGCGGCCAGGGTTGCGCAGGCTAGCCGCCGGACGCGGACCCAGGCGGCGCTCTTGGCCGTCGAGAGTGCCCGAACGGCCAGGTGCAACCGGGAGCGGAAGGCGGCGAAGCCAGCCGCCGTAACGAAGCTCATGCCGAGGACCGCGGCCGCGAGCGCAAGTGCCCCGGACCAAGCTGCGGCGGGGAACAGGGCTGGGGGTGACTGTGGCGGGAGGGTTAATCCCTGACCGGACAACGGAACGGCAGCAGCGCCGTCGTCGGGGCGGGTGAAGAGCACGCTGTGCGTCTCACCGGCTGCCATGGCAACGACCTTGGCGCCGAGGCCGGCGGGCAGCGTGCTTTGGCCAGCGTTGTTCTCGCCCCAGGCAAAGACCTTGCCCGACTCCGTGGCGACAAGGTTGTGGTAGCCGCCTGCCACAATGGCCGTTACCTTTTCGGCTGCGAGCTCCGCGGGTACGTTGAGCTGGCCGAACGCGTTGGAACCCCAGGCAAGGACCTTTCCGTCGGCGGTCAGGGCGAGGGAGTGCGTTACTCCGGCGGAGATCGCGATGATGCGTGCAGCCTTGACCTCTGCCGGAATTTCGAGCTGCCCGACGTCGCTGCGGCCCCAGGCGGTGACCTGGCCCGTGGTGTCAAGGGCGAGGTTGAAGCCTGAGCCTGTTGCTGTCTGGACGATGTGCTTTCCGGCCAGTTCACCGGGGATCTGGTTCTGCGCGAACGCATTGTCGCCCCACGCGACCAGACTGTTGTCGGTCTTCAGCGCCAGTGAGTTGCTCCCGCCGGCGGAGATCTCCTTGATCCCGGACAGGGCCGCTGTGGGGACAGTCGACTGCCCGCTGGAGTTGCCACCCCAGGCAATAACGCCGCCATCCTTGGACAGGGCCAGTGAATGGCTGGCGCCTGCGGCGACTGCAGAGAACTTGGTCTTGCCTGTGGCGGGAACCGTGGATTGACCGGCTGCGTTGGAGCCCCAGGCCAGGAGCCGGCCGGGCTGCGTCACGGCGACCGTGTGACTATTGCCCGCTGCCAGTTGAACAATGGGATCGTTCTTGTAGCCGGCCGGAAGAGTAGTTTGTCCTGCACCGTTGGCGCCGAAGGCAAACAGGTACGTGGGCTCGGCGGTGGGGGAAGGTGTGGGCGCCGTTGTTGTTGCGTTCGCAGCGCCCGCCGCCAATTGACTCGTGGCGGCGATGAGCAAGGCTGCCAAGGCGGCCTTGAATCTCAGTTGAAGCGTCATCGGTTCTCCAGAGGTGGTTGTCATTGGCCTATTGCCAGACCTCCCGGGCTGGGAACCGGGCTGAACTCCAAAATATGGTGTGGTGACGGTGTTTGCAATAGGTCTTATTAAATGGGATGTAATAAGTAGCTGGAGATATCAATCCGCGCTCTGGCCAAAGCCCTCGGCCTCCCGTACTGTTTAAGGAGTTCGTGAACGTTCACGTTTTCACTGCAGAAGAATCGAACCCATTGATGACGATTGCGCCGCTCTTAGCTCAACAGCCCACAAGGGAGGCGCGTCGTGCCCGCCTCGCGGTCAACATATTGTTCTTCACGAACGGCGCCATCTTCGCAAGCCTGCTGCCGAGGTACCCGGACATCAAAACCAATCTCGCGCTAACCAACGGGGAATTCGGCCTCGCGGTTGCCGCGTTCCCTCTGGGCGCACTTCTGGCCGGCCTGAGCGCAGGCATGCTCGTCCGTCGGTTCCGGTCCTCCAGAGTGGCAATCGTTGCCACAGTCCTCGCCTCGCTTGGAATCCTCCTGGCCGGCAGTGCGCCTGCCTGGGTGGCGCTCGCCGGCGGTCTCTTCGTTGCCGGAGCAATGGATTCCATCACCGACGTGGCGCAGAATTCCCATGGCCTTAGGGTGCAGCGGCTCTACGGAAGGTCGATTCTTAACTCATTCCATGCTGTGTGGAGTGTCGGGGCCGTCGCTGGAGGCCTCCTCGGCGCGGCTGCAGCAGAACTGTCCGTGGCTCCTCCCATCCAACTCGGCATCGCCTCAGCGGTTTTCAGCCTTATGGCGGTCCTGTCTTACAGGCTTTTGCTTTCCGGGCCGGAACCCCTCGAACCCGCCGGCGAAAGCGATTCGAGAAGTGCCGCCCCGAACCGCTCCGGCGGGATGCTTCCAGCCAAGGCCAAGTACGGGGCACTCCTTGCCCTGGTGATCATTGCCTCCGCCGGGGCACTCGTGGAGGATTCCGGCAGCTCGTGGTCCGCCATTTACCTCTCGGGCTCCCTTAGCGCTTCGGCCTTCGTGGCGGGAGCAGGTTTCGTGGCATTGCAAGGAATGCAGTTCGTGGGGCGGATACTCGGTGACCGGCTTGTGGACCGGTTCGGCCAACGCGCCGTTGCACGCGCCGGAGGCCTGATCGTCCTGGTTGGTATGGGCCTGGCCCTATCCTTCCCAACTGTCATCGGCAGCGTCATTGGGTTCGGTCTCGCCGGTCTCGGCGTTTCGACCCTCATCCCTGCTGCCATGCACGCCGCAGACGAGCTGCCAGGATTCCGTCCAGGTGAAGGCCTCACAATCGTCAGCTGGTTACTACGCCTCGGGTTCCTGCTTTCGCCCCCCATCGTGGGTGCTATAGCAGACGCCTCTTCGCTTCGGCTCGGCCTTCTCGTCGTTCCCCTCGCCGGCCTGCTGGTCATTGTTTTCGCTCGGGTCCTCAGCCCTGTCAGCAGACTGGAACAGGGCCCTGTTAATGAGAGTTCCTAGCGCCCGGATCTGCGGCGAATGTTCCTGACCACGAGCCCTGCCACCATCAGTCCCAGCACAACGTAGACGGCGTAATTCAGGAACCGCGAATACTGCTCGATCAACCGGTACTGGGTGCCCAGCAGGAAACCCAGGCCAATGAGTGCCCCGTTCCACAGGCCGCTTCCAGCAAGGGTGAAGAGGCTGAAGGTGCCCAGGTGCATGGTTGAGGCGCCGGCCGGAAGCGAAATGAGGCTCCGGACGCCGGGGAGCAGGCGTCCGAAGAAGATCGATGATCTGCCGTGGCGGCGGAACCAGCCTGCTGCATTGTCAAAGTCTTCCCTGTCCACCAGCGGAAGCCGGGAGAGGCCGCGGATGGACCTTTCCAGGCCCAGCTTGGCCCCCAGCCAGTACAACAGGAGGGCGCCAAAATAGGCGCCCAAGGTGCTGGTGATGAAGACGAGGACCAGGCTCAGGGATCCTTGCTTCGCGAGATAACCCGCCAGGGGAAGGATAACCTCGCTTGGGATGGGCGGAACTACAGTTTCCGCAAGGGTGAACAGTCCCACGCCCCATTCGCCCAAGGCGTCGATGGCCTGGGCGGCCATCCCCACGAGCCCGGTCAGGTTGTCCGCTGCATCTGACGCCGCCTCGGCTGTTTCCCACATTCAGTCTCCCCGTTCCACTCCGTATCGCGAATTCCCATCGGCTGCTCCGTAACCGCCGTTTTCAGCCGGGAAAGGGCTCTTGTGGAGCAATCGACGGGTCAGCGGTGCTTGAACTCGGGCTGGCGCTTCTCCGTGAAGGCAGCCATGCCTTCCTTCTGGTCTTCGGTGGCGAAGAGTGAGTGGAAGATCCGGCGCTCGAACAGGACGCCCTGGGCCAGGCCGGTCTCATAGGCGGCGTTCACGGCTTCCTTCGCCGCCATGGCTACCGGCTTTGATTTGGACGCAATGACCTCGGCGGCCTTGAGCGCTTCCTCCACCACGTCCGCCGCGGGCACCACGCGTGAGACCAGGCCGATGCGCTCTGCCTCCTCCGCGCCGATGGTACGCCCCGTAAGGATCAGGTCCATTGCCTTGGCTTTGCCCACAGCGCGGGTGAGGCGCTGGGAGCCCCCCATCCCCGGCAGTACGCCGAGATTGATCTCCGGCTGCCCGAACTTCGCGTTGTCCCCGGCGATGATGAGATCGCACATCATGGCCAGCTCGCAGCCACCGCCCAGCGCGAAGCCGGACACTGCTGCGATGGTGGGAATGCGGAGCCGGGTGAAGTCCTCCCAGCCGCGGAACCAGTCAGCGGCATACATCTCCATGTAGCCCTGGGAGGCCATCTCCTTGATGTCGGCGCCGGCGGCGAATGCCTTCGAGGAGCCGGTGATCACCACGGCCCCCACCCCGGGGTCGGTGTTCATGACCCGGACTGCGGCCACCAGTTCTTCCATGGTGTCCTGGTTCAGGGCGTTCAGCGCCTCCGGCCGGTTCAGCGTCACCAGGCCCACCCGTCCGCGCCGCTCCACGAGGATGTTCGCGTACTCCGTCATTCCTGACTCCCGTCGTCTTTCTGCAATCCGCCCGCCTCTGTTCGTGACTTCTCCCGGATATCCGTGATGATCCCTGAGAAGTCCCGCCCGGCGCCGCCTTCCGCGGCAAACGTATCGTAGATTTCCGAAGCGAGCGGGCCCATACGTGCTGCCACACCGCTGCCTTGCAGGGCATTCACGGCGAGCTTGAGGTCCTTGGCCATCAACGCTCCGGCAAAGCCTGGCTGATAGTCGCGGTTGGCTGGACTCGTGGGAACAGGGCCAGGCACGGGACAGTTGGTGGTTAGCGCCCAGCACTGCCCGGACGCGGCGGAGGCGACGTCGAACAGGGCCTGGTGGGTCAGACCCAGCTTCTCCCCCAGCACGAATGCCTCGCTCACGGCAATCATGGAGACTCCCAGGATCAGGTTGTTGCAGATCTTCGCCGCCTGGCCCCCTCCGTGGCCACCGCAGTGGACCACCCGCTTGCCCATCACTTCCAGCAACGGCCGGACGGCCTCGAAGTCTTCCGGCTCGCCGCCCACCATGAAAGTCAGGGTCCCCGCCTCTGCGCCCACCACACCCCCGGAGACCGGAGCGTCCACTGCCCTGTGTCCGGCGTCGATGGCAAGCGCGGAAGCCTCCCGCGCCTCGTCAACGTTGATGGTGGAGCAGTCCAGGAACATGGTGCCCGGGGCCGCCACGGCCAGGAGACCGGGCCGGCCATCCGTGCCTCGGTAGGCATCCAGTACATGCTGGCCGCTGGGGAACATGGTCAGCACCACTCCTGCTCCGGCCACTGCCTCGTCCGGGCTCGCCGCGGTGGATACGCCGTGGGCCTTCGCGGCCTCGAGTGCGGCGGGAACCACGTCGAAGCCCACCACGTCGTATCCCGCTTTGACCAGGTTTACCGCCATGGGTCCGCCCATATGGCCCAGTCCCAGGAAAGCGATGGTGGCGTTGTTAGGCATTGTCCGTCTCCTTTGACCGAAGGTTCAGTTCTCTGTCGCCCAGCGGCGCGAAAAACCGCTCCACATCCGCTGCCCGCACCTCGGGCAGCGTGGCGGGATTCCATTGCGGTGTGCGGTCCTTGTGCACCACCTGCGCCCGGATCCCTTCGCGGAAGTCGGGGGCGGCCAGGAACCTGAGGCCCACCCGGTATTCCTGTGCCAGCGCTTCTTCCAGTGTCAGGCCCTTTACGCGCCTCAGGGATTCCAGCGCCACCTTCACAGCAGTGGGTGACTTCCCTTCGATGGTCCGGGCGGCCTCGGCTGCCTCTCCCCCGGTTTCCCGGAGCCGGCGGAGAATTTCCTCGGCATCCGGGGAGGCGTAGCAGGTGTCTATCCAGTCCCGCTGCGCCTCCAGCGCGGATGCTGGCGGCTTTTCGGCGAAGCGTCCGACGGCGGCTCCCGCGGTTTCGCTTTCGAGCGCCTCCACCAGGTCAGGAAGGGTTTCATACGCGACGTAGTGGTCCGCCAGGCCCAGGAACAACGCATCCGCGCCGCTCAGATGGGCGCCTGTCAGGGCCGCATGCGTGCCGGCCTCCCCAGGCGACCTCGCAAGCAGCCAGGTCCCTCCGACGTCGGGGACAAATCCGATGGTGGTCTCCGGCATGCCCATCCGGGTCCGGCCGGTGACCACGCGGACCGACCCGTGCGCTGAGATCCCCACGCCACCACCCAGCACCAGTCCATCCATGAAAGCCACATACGGCTTGGGGTAACCGGAAATCAGGGCATTCAGACGGTATTCCGACTGCCAGAAGTCCGCCGTTTGCGCCCCTCCGCTGAGCATGTCCTGGTAAATGGCCACAATATCCCCGCCTGCACACAAGCCCCGCTCTCCGGCGCCGTGCACCAGGACGGTGGCCACGCCGTCGTCGTCCGCCCAGGCAGTGAGCTGCTCCAACATCGCTGCCACCATCCCGGCGGTGAGCGCGTTGACGGCCTTAGGCCTGTTGAGGGTGATAACACCCAGGCGGCCGCGACGCTCGAACAGCACCTCCGCGCCGTCTGGCGCTGCCTCTGGCATTTCCGCCGGAAGATCCGCCATCAGCTTCCTTCGGGCATCACGAAGCTGGCGCCCTGCCGGATCCCGGAGGGCCAGCGCGTGGTGACCGTCTTGGTCTTGGTATAGAAACGGAAGGCGTCGGCGCCGTGCTGGTTGAGGTCACCGAATCCGGATGCTTTCCAGCCGCCGAAGGTGTAGTAGGCGATGGGGACCGGAATGGGCACGTTGATTCCCACCATTCCCACTTCCACGCGGCTCGCGAAGTCGCGGGCGGCGTCGCCGTCGCGGGTGAAAATGGCCACTCCGTTGCCGAATTCATGCTCGCTGCAAAGCCGCAGCGCCTCATCATAATCGGCGGCGCGGAGTACGCTGAGGACTGGACCGAAAATCTCTTCCTTATAGATCTTCATGTCCTTGGTGACGTTGTCGAAGAGCGTAGGGCCCACCCAAAAGCCGCCATCGTAGCCGTCCACGGTGAGACCGCGTCCATCAGCCAGAAGTGTGGCGCCTTCGTCGACGCCTGACTGGATGTAGCCCTCGATCCGTTGCTTTGCGCTGGCAGCCACGACGGGGCCGAAGTCTGAGTCCTTATCCAGGCTATGGCCCACGGTGAGGCCCCTGGCCCGGTCTTGAAGTTTGGCCACAAGCCTGTCAGCAGTCTCCTTACCAACAGGGACGGCCACGGAAATGGCCATGCAGCGTTCCCCCGCTGAACCGTAGCCGGCCCCGATCAGGGCATCCGCCGCCATCTCCAGGTCCGCGTCCGGCATGATCACCATGTGGTTCTTGGCCCCGCCAAAGCACTGGGCGCGCTTTCCATGGGCCGCGGCGGTGGCGTAGATGTACTGGGCAATGGGCGTCGAGCCCACGAAGCCGACAGCCTTGACGCGCGGGTCTTCGAGCAGTGCGTCCACCGCTTCCTTGTCCCCGTTGACCACGTTAAAGACGCCGTCCGGCACCCCCGCTTCCGAATACAGCTCGGCCAGGCGCAGCGGCACCGAGGGGTCACGTTCGGAGGGCTTAAGGATGAAGGCGTTGCCTGCGGCGAGGGCCGGGCCCGATTTCCACAGCGGGATCATGGCCGGGAAGTTGAACGGGGTGATACCCGCGACCACACCCAGCGGCTGGCGCAGGGAGTGGACGTCGATGCCGGTGCCGGCGTCGTCGGAAAACTCTCCCTTGAGCAGGTGCGGGGCGCCGGCCGCGAACTCTACCACCTCGATCCCGCGCTGGATGTCGCCCCTGGCATCAGGAAGCGTCTTGCCGTGCTCGGAGGAGAGGAGCGTGGCGAGCTCGTCCATGTTCTGGTTCACCAGGTCAACGAACCTGAGCAGGATTCGGCCGCGGCGCTGCGGGTTCATGGCGCCCCATTCGAGCTGCGCCTTCTCCGCGGTGGCCACCACGTTCTGGACTTCTGCCGTGCTGGCCAGGGGCAGCCGGGCCTGGACCTGTCCAGTACAGGGATCAAAAACGTCGCTGTAGCGGCCGGATGTCCCGCTCACCCGCTGGCCGCCGACGTAATGGGATAGTTCATGCACCATGGCTGAATGCTCCTTCGGATGTGATGCAGGTCATCTCTGCAAGCGAATATACTCGGACTTCCTACTAAATTCCAGAGCGCTCGAAGCAGCCCGGCAGGCCGGGCCAGGGGCTTTCCCCGCCGCAGCGCTGCCAAGGTAAGTTAGGGACTGTGAAGATTGCTACCTGGAATGTAAACTCGCTCCGTGCCCGCGCCGACCGCGTGGAGGGCTGGCTGCGGCGCAGTGACTGCGATGTCCTGGCTATTCAGGAAACCAAATGCACTGACGACAACTTCCCGTGGGAGCTCTTCGAGCGCATGGGTTATGAGGTTGCCCATTTCGGCATGAACCAGTGGAACGGCGTGGCCATCGCCTCCCGGGTGGGCCTGGAGGGCGTGGAGCGCGCCTTTATGGGACAGCCCGGGTTCGGCAAGGCCGGCACGGACCCGGTGCAGGAGTGCCGCGCCATCGCCGCCACGTGCGGCGGCGTCCAGGTCTGGAGCCTCTACGTGCCCAACGGGCGGGCCCTCAACGACGAACATATGCCGTACAAGCTCGGCTGGCTGGACTCCCTGAAGGAGCATGCCCAGGGCATTGTGACCCACAACCCCGATACCCAGATTGCCCTGATGGGCGACTGGAACATCGCCCCTCGGGACGAGGACGTCTGGGACATCGACCTCTTCCTTTCCCAGGGATACACCCACGTCAGCGAACCTGAGCGGGCCGCCTTCCGCGCTATTGAAGCCGCGGGCTTCACAGACGTGGTGCGCCCGTACACTCCCGGCCCGGGTGTCTACACCTACTGGGACTACACCCAGCTGCGCTTTCCCAAGAAGCAGGGCATGCGGATCGACTTCGTGCTCGCGTCCCCAGCCTTGGCCGCACGCGTGACGGGCGCCTCGATCGACCGCGAGGAACGCAAGGGCAAGGGCGCATCCGACCACGCTCCCGTGTTGGTGGACCTGGCCGAGTGATGGCTGCATCCTGGACCCCCGAAAGGAGACTGCGATGACCGGAAACCTCTACCGGGGCCAGGCCGGCCTGCCGTTCTCATCCACCCTGCGCGTCTACGAGCCGTTGGATGCCTTCCCGGAGGAACAACGGCAGGCCATCCAGACCGCCGGGGCACGCACGGCTTCCCGTGCGGCCGTCGAAAACGCCGAGCTGCTGGCATCCCTGGGCCGGATCACCCGGGCCGGCGGGGATCCCTTTCCCACCGGCCGGACTGACCTGGTGCGTGTCACCACCGCTTCCAAGGCCCCGACGGCAGGCGCGCCCGGAGGGAACACAACACCAGAAACATCTGACGGCGCCGCTGGCTCTGCTCCCAGGACCGACGGGGACGATGCCAATGGCTCTGGCTCCGGCCCTGTCCTGCTCTACTGCCCCAGCCAGCTTGTCCTGCGCGCCGGCCTGGCAGCCAACGCCCTGATGGAAGGCATCCACGGGCCCCTGGCCGAAATGCTGATTCCGGAGGAACAGCGGGACAAGCACCAGGAGCGAATCGACCAGGTCAAGGCCCGCGACGGATCCATCAGGGTGCACACGCGCGCCTCAACCTGGGGCATCCCCTTCAGCTGGTTCTCGCTGTTTATGGAATCGGACCACAAGGACGTCGTGGAATCGGGCGGACGAATCCTCACGGTCAGGGTGTGGACCCCAATCACCGAGGCCATGGAACGGGCGCGCTACGCCGTGGCCAACCTGGCCCTGGCTGCGCCGGACCTGGACATGCTGGATGATCTCGCGCAACTGACGGAATGGCTGGAACTGTTCCATGTGAATTCCATGGTGGAGCTGGATTACGGTGCGGTGGCTGACAAGGTCTACCCGGATGAGTCCCCCATGGACATCCGGCTCGGCATCGAGTGCCTGGCTGAGGGTGACATGACCGGCGCGGCGGCCGCCTACCGGCGGCTGGCATCCCGGTGGATCCCCATCCGGCAGCTGGCCCGCGCTTCCTGACCGGTGCTGACATAACCGAGAGGGCTGGACCAGCTCGTTGCGTGAGCGACTTCCCTAAGTTGGAGGCGGCGCCGTCGTACGTCTGACGATGAGTTCGTGGGGCGCGACGGCGGACCGAACCGAGCCGCCCATGCCGTCCAGTTCGTCAAGGAGCATCTTGGTGGCCAACTCGGCCTGCTCGTCGGGCCGCTGGCCAACCGTGGTCAGTCCCATGGCATCAGCAAAATCGTGGTTGTCGATGCCGACAACGGAAAGTTCTTCGGGCACGCGGACACCGGTCCGGGCGGCTTCGAAAATGACGCCCATGGCCATTTCGTCGGAGGCGCAGAAGATGGCAGTGGGTTTGGGACCGGGGCGTGCCCATAGGCGGCGGAAGGCCTCCTGGCCGCTCCGCACTGTGAAATCGCCCCACTCATCCCATTCGGGACGGATGGGCAGGCCGGCGCCCTGCATGACCTCCGTAAACGCCAGCATCCGGACGCGGGGCACATCAAAGTTCAGATCGGTTTCGTCGTCGCCGTGGATAAGCGCGATGTCGCGGTGCCCCAGATCAATCAGGTGCCTGACCGCGGTTGAAGCTGCGGCGTAGTCGTCAATGCCGATATAAGGGCATTCTTCCACGTGCCCGCCGACCACTACCAGCGGGATATCGATCTTCTGGAGGTGGTCAAGCTCGTCATGGGTGAGCGCCATGCAGAGAACCAGCAGGGCGTCGATCTGCTTGTAGACCATGGTTTTGCTGAAGAGCCGTTCACGGTTACTGCCGTGCCCGCCGAGGTTGAACAAGGAGAGGTTGTAGTGGCGGGCATGCAGTTCCCGATCCGCGCCCTCGATGGCTTTGGAAAAGAACCAGCGACTCACAAATGGGGCGAGCACCCCGATGGTCTTGGTCCGTCCCGTCGCCAATCCGGAGGCCGATGAGGAAGCCACGTAGCCCAGGGCCGCGGCTACCTCAAGGATCTTCTCCCGCGTAGCCGGCGACACCCTGGGCAGTCCCCGGACGGCCCTGGACACGGTGGCGGTGGACACGCCGGCGGCCGCCGCCACGTCCTCAATGCTGACGCCACTGTGGCCGCCCCGTTGAGACCTTTCACTTGAGCGTGCCACGGTGTCCCCTCATCAGCTCCATGCAGGCGTCGCAGAGCCCTGCGGTACCGGAACCATAGTATTTTGCGGTCCCCCTACTTCGCAGTGTTACCTGCCGGGAGGGCGACTTGCTGGCGCTATTTGCGGGCGGGCAGCCGACGGCGGAGCCGGACCATCCCGTAGATCGCCACCAGGGTGGCCAGCAGGCCGAGCGCCCAGCCGAGCGCGGGCTGGGCAGTGACTTCCATCCAGACAGTGACTGCCAGCAGGACCACTGCCCAGAAGCCCAGGAACCCGATGATGATGTCAAAGTCCTCGCCTGAGCGCTCCAGCGGGCGTCCGCTTCCCGCCCCTTTTGGCTGCGGGGGGCGGGAAACGTTCTCCGTCACTTGACTGCACCTGCTGTCAGGCCCGCGACAATCTTGCGCTGGAAGACCAGCACCAGGATCACCAACGGAATGGTGACAATAGTGCCGGCTGCCATGATCGCGGTATACGGGATCTGGTTCGGCTGCGCCCCGGCAAAGTTCGCAATGGCCACCGTTACAGGTTGAGTCTTATCGCTTGATAGCTGGGAGGCAATCAAGAATTCATTCCAGGAGGAGATGAAGGCGAGGATTGCCGTGGTGAAGATCGCGGGTGCCGCCAGTGGCATGATCACCTTACGGAATGCCTGCCCCTGCGTACATCCGTCCACACGCGCTGATTCCTCAAGCTCCCATGGCATCTCCCGGAAGAAGGACGTCATGGTGTAGACAGTCAGCGGCAACACAAACGAAATGTTGGGAATGATCAGCGCCTGGTACGTGCCGATCCAGCCGATGTTGGTAAACAGCTGGAACAGCGGGGTGATCAGGGCAACGCCCGGGAACATGGACGCCCCCAGGATGAAGCCCAGCACCAAGTACTTAAACCGGAAGTTCAGGCGGGCCAGCGCGTAAGCGGCGAAAACGCCGATCAGCAGGGAAATCGCGGTCACCACAACTCCAATGAAGACGCTATTGAGCAACGCCTGTCCGAAGTGGTTTCCGAACGAGGTGTCGAACGCCGTATTGAAGTTGTCAAGCGTGATATGGCTGGGCAAGATCGAGGTGTCGTAGGTAAAGCCAACCTCCCGGAACGCGGTCACCACCATCCAGTAGGCCGGTGCCAAGCACCAAATCAGGACAATTGCTGCGCTGATATACGTCCGGCCCTGAGCCCACTTCTCGCGGTTCTGCGCCGTCTTGCGGCCCTTGTCCTGCCGTGCACGCAGATCGGAGGCTGCTGTCGCGGTAGTCATTTCTTCCCCTTAGGAGTGGCGCCGCTTTGCTCCACGACGTTCGCACCAAGGAACCGGACGAAGATAAAAGCGACCAGGAAGATGATGACGAACGTGATCGTTGACAGTGCCGCGGCTGCATTGAAGCCTTGCCTGATCTGGTTGATCACCAGGATGGAGAGTGTGGTTGTGTTGTTTGCCCCCCCTGTCAGGATGTACGGGAGGTCGAACATCCGCAGAGCATCCAGTGTCCGGAACAGGACGGCCACCATCAGTGCCGGCTTGACCAGCGGGAGGGTGATCATCCGGAAGCGCTGCAATGCCGAAGCACCGTCAACCTTGGCCGCCTCGTAGACCTCCGCCGGGATCATCTGCAGGCCCGCCAGGATGAGCAGCGCCATGAACGGCGTGGTCTTCCAGACGTCTGCGATGATAACGGCCCATTTTGCCGGCCATTCGCTGCCCGTCCACAAAATCGTGGTGTTGAAGAGCTTGTTGGCAATTCCCTCGAACGCGAAGATGAAGAACCACAGCTTGGCCGTCACGGCCGTGGGGATCGCCCAGGGCACCAGGACGGCGGCACGGACCAGGCTGCGGCCTTTAAAGGTCCTGGCCATGATCATGGCCATCCAGAAGCCGAGCACTGTTTCCAGCGTCACCGTCACAATGGTGAACAAGAACGTGGTGGCTGTCGCAGACCAGAACTGCCCTCCCAAAGTCCCGGGTGGGCATGCAACAGTTCCGCCGTTGGGCGCCGCACACTGCTGGGCCAGCCAGTTAACGTAGTTCTGGATGCCGGCCGGTCCGCCTTGGACGAACAGGCCAGTGGCTGGGTCCAGTCCCGCATCTTTCTGGAAGGACATCACGATGGCGCTGATGATCGGGTAAACGATCACCACGGCCAAGGCGAGAATAGTGGGGGCCAGCAGCCAGGTGGCCCATTTGCCCTGGCTCTTGATCCTGTTGTCTTCCCCCACGCCTTTGGGTGGGCGATGAGTTTCGGTACCGCCCGACGCCGGCCGTTTTACCGGCGTCGGGCCCAATTCAGTTGCCATGGCTAAACTACGATCCTGCACCGGCGGACTCGATGGACTTCTGCATATCAGACAGTGCTGTATCCACTGGCTTCTCGCCCTTGATGGCCGAGTATGCGTTCTCCTGGATCGCCTTGGTGACGGCCGGGTAGAACGGTGTAACCGGACGCGGAACAGCGTTCTCAATGGAGGTCTTCAGCACCGGAAGGTACGGCAGCTTGGCCACGAGGTCCTTGTCCTCATACAGGGCGCTGAGCACGGGAGCCAGTGATCCCTGGGTCGCGTAGAACTTCTCAGTCTCTTCAGAGGTCATGAACTTCAGGAAATCAAGCGCCGTAGCCTTGTTCTTGGAGTAGACACTGACAGCGATGTTGTGTCCGCCCAGCGATGAAGCTCCGGGGCCCGACTTGCCCGGAAGGGCTGCCATCCCCAGCTTGTCCTTGACGGTAGAGGAACCCTCAGTGGTAGCCAGGTTGTAGACGTAGGGCCAGTTGCGCAGGAACAGCAGCTTGCCGTCCTGGAAAGCCTGCCGGCTTTCTTCTTCCTTGTAGGTGATGGCTTCCTTGGGGATGTTGCCGTCCGCGTAGGCCTTCGCAAGGTTGCCCAGTCCAGCCTTGGCGTCGGCTGTGTTCAGGCTGGGCTTGCCGTCTTTATCCAGCACCGAGCCGCCGGAGGAGTTGATGGCCTCGGACGCGTTGACCGTCAGGCCCTCGTACTTGCTGAACTGTCCTGCGTAGCAGCCTATGTTGTTGGCCTTGGCGATGGAGCACATGCCCATCATCTCGTCCCATGTTTTGGGGGCAGTGGGAACCAGGTCCTTACGGTAGTAGAGGATGCCGCCGTCAGAGGTCTGAGGCGCAGCGTACAGCGTTCCCTTGTAGGTGGCGCTGTCCACCGTTGGCTTCAGCATGGCGCTGGTGTCCAGGGTCATCTTGTCCTTGAGCGGCTGGAGCCAGCCCTTTGCTGCGAATTCCGCCGTCCAGACGACGTCCACGTCGACGACGTCGTAATCCGCTCCCTTGGCCTGGAAGTGCTGGACCAGATCATCGTGCTGCTGGTCGGCCTGGTCGGTCTGCTCTTTGAAGGTGACCTTCTCGTCGGGATGTGCGGCGTTCCATTTGTCGACCAGGGGCCGGACGACTTTGCTGTTGTCCTTGCCCTGAACGTAGGTGATAGGTCCGCGGCCGTCCAGGTTGGCGTCGGCATCGCTGCCCCCGCCACCTCCACCGGTGGTGCCCCCTCCGCCGCCGCCGCATGCGGAGAGAGTCAGGGCCAGGATGCCGGCAGTTGCTGCCGGGAGTAAGAATCTACGGGTTTTCATTCTTGGAGCTCCTCGCTGAGTGACAAGTAAGTCGCAGTGCGCTTGATGTGGTGACAATCACACTAGTAACGTTGCGGTGAGAGATGCAAGCGTTTACATCAAAACGTTACCTGAGAGGGAACCAAATGCTCCACCCGACCGTTCCTACCCCCGGATCCGCCGTCACGTCCTGGTGGGCCAGCGCTGTGGTGTACCAGATCTACCCTCGTTCCTTCGCGGATGCCAACGGCGACGGCATGGGTGACCTCCGCGGAGTGACGGCCCGTTTGCCCTATCTGCGGGCTCTGGGCGTGGATGCCGTGTGGCTGTCACCATTCTATAAATCACCCCAAGCCGACGCCGGTTACGACGTGGCGGACTACCGGGAAGTCGACCCGCTTTTCGGCACTTTGGCCGACTTTGACACAATGTTGCGGCGAGCTCACAACCTGGGGCTCAAAGTCATTGTGGACCTTGTTCCGAACCACACCTCGGACGAGCACGCCTGGTTCCAGCAGGCCCTGGCGTCCCCACCTGGGTCCAGGCAGCGGGACCGCTACATCTTCCGTCCTGGCAAGGACGAAGTCCCCGGTTCCGGCGATGGCAAGCTGGCACCCAATAATTGGAAATCGATCTTTGGCGGCCCGGCATGGAGCAGGGTCACCGAGGCCGACGGCACCCCCGGTGAATGGTATCTCCACCTTTTCGACACCAAACAGCCGGATCTGAACTGGAACAACGCAGAAGTCCGGGAGGAGATGCGGTCTGTGATGCGCTTCTGGCTGGACCGTGGAGTGGACGGCTTCCGCGTGGATGTAGCGCACGGAATGGTCAAGGAAGAGGGCCTTCCCGATTGGGATGGTGTGGCTTCGATGGTCGAAGGCGCTGCCGAACCGGCTCCCGTGGCCGTCCCCGCGCCGCCCGGTGAGGCGCCCGGAGCGCACTCGGACGCGCAGGAGCCACACCGTGCGGTTTCGCCGGTATACCCGCCCTCGCCATTCTTTGACCAAGATGGCGTGCATGACATCTACCGCGATTGGAACCGGCTCCTCGCGTCCTACGGCGGGGACCGCATGCTGGTGGCGGAAGCGTGGGTGGAACCGGCGGAGCGGTTGGTCCGGTACATCCGGAAGGACGAAATGCAGCAAGCCTTCAATTTCGATTTCCTCCTTGCCGGCTGGGACGCCGAGCGCATGGCCGAAGCCATTGAGGCGTCCTTGATGGCCGCCTCCTCGGTGGGAGCGCCGTCCACCTGGGTCCTGAGCAACCACGACACCGTCCGGCACACCTCCAGGTTCGGGCTGAAGGATCCCACAACCTTTCCCAAGGGCATCGCCGCAGAGGACGAGCAGCCCGATGGGGCCCTTGGGCTGGCACGGGCCCGCGCCGCGGCCGTGGTCTCTCTGGCGCTGCCGGGCTCCGCCTACATCTACCAAGGCGAGGAGCTAGGGCTTCCGGAGCACACGACGCTGGCACATGAGGCCCGCCAGGACCCCACTTTCTTTCGGACCAACGGGGCGGAAATCGGCCGGGACGGCTGCAGGGTGCCGCTCCCTTGGAAGGCGGACGAGCCCGGTTACGGCTTCGCTGCCGCGTTCACCGCCGCTCAGGCGTCCGGCGGCGCTGCGCCCGACGGCGGCGCGTCTGACGGCGGTGCCGGCGACCCGACGCCCGCTGCCGGCAAGCCCGCGGCCCCGTGGCTCCCCCAGCCCCTTTCTTTTGGTGAGCTGGCGGCCGACCGGCAGGACGGCGTTGCGGGCTCCACACTGGAGCTCTACCGTTCAGCGCTCAAGCTGCGCGCGGCCCACGGCCTGGGCTCCGGGACCTTTCAGTGGGCTGACGCGCATCAGCCGGCGCGTGGCATCCTGGCCTTCCACAACGGCGACGTCCTGGTCCTGGCCAACCTCGGATCCAGCTGGGCTCCCGTTCCAGAAGGGTTCAGCGTGGCGCTGTCCAGTGCTCCCGAATCTCCGGCATCTCCTGCTGTGGGGGATGGCGTGCCGCCGAACTGCACGGTCTATCTCCTGGCGGGCTGATGGGGGCCGGCACCGGGAGCGAAGCATAATTGAGAGCCCAGGGCCCTCAACGTTTTCTGCGACGCTGGAATTCGAGCGTTGGTGTCATTTTCCGAAGTCGTCTGCACGGAATGTCAGAAGCCGTCTGCACAGCCGTTCCGTGTCCGTACAGGGATCCCAAAGGGGCATGCTTGTCGAGGCACCGAGTATCGTTCACAGGGTGACGAGGATAGACGACCCAGACATGCAAACCACACTACTCGGGACCGGTCGCCAGACCGCGAAGCCTTGGGCGCGTCTCGCCCCGGACTACGAAAAGGCTCGGGCCCGAGAGGACTCGCTGGACCGCCTGGTGGAGTGGCCTGCCCAGCGAGAAATTCTTGGCGAGATCACGGGGCGGTCAGTGCTCGATCTCGGCTGCGGCAACGGCGGAAAGCTCGTTGAGCTGGTTCAGGACGGAGCCGTTGCCTCGATCGGCGTCGATATTAGTGGGAACTTCGTCACGGACAGGCCGGAGGGTCTAGAGCTCATCAGTGGTGACTTGTCTGACTTGGGCGCGATTCCTGAACTCTCGGGACGGAAGTTCGACCGGATTCTCTTCCTCCAGTCCTTCGGATACACGCCCGACCCGGTTCGAACTCTCCGAGAAGCCACGTCGTTGCTGACCGATGACGGCTTCATCCTGTTGACCAGAACTCAGCCGATTCGATACGCCCTTGAGCGAGCCGAAAAAACGACACGTCCTTGGGTGAGGAGTACTTCTCCGGTTCGACGTTCTCCTACCGCAGCGGGTGGAATGAGCAGATTTCGCTTACCAAGCGGGCATACACGATGTCCGACTTGCTCAACGTGTTCAGCGCAGCCGGCCTGTGGATAGAGATCACGGTGGAGCCACAACTATCCGCGGACGCAGGTCGTCGCTATCCTCACAAACTGGCGTGGATGAACAAGTACCTCGGAATTCTCATCTTCAAGCTTCGCCCGTTACCACATTGAGTGTCCGTTAAGGGATCCTTGGGTTCTTGCGGCGATTGCAGCAGACCCGAACGGTCGGGGCGGGCAAGGAATGCATAAAGATGCGCTCAACTTGCCCGCCCCGTGTTACTGGTGCTGCACTGATCGTCT
>NZ_JAGGPL010000002.1:0-165335 GCF_018613805.1 Arthrobacter sp. ISL-48 | reverse complement strand
CCGACGACCAGGTGTTACTGCAACGGTGCTTCCCCCTAAACAGGCAACTACAGCTACTTTGAGCGGGGGAACTTCCGTTCTCTTTTTCTTACGGAAAAAAATATAACCATTCTCTGAAATCTCGTCAAATCGTCTTTGGGCGCTCTGAGTAGGTCGCCTTTTTGCGGTTGGCCTAGGGCCCTGCCTTGCAGGACACCCTGGCGGCAGGCGGGCCGCAGCCACTATAGAGCCGGCTTACAAACGTCCGGTGAGGGATCCACTAGCGGGCATGCCTCAGTCAGATTCGTCGTTCGCAGTTGTCTCGATCCAATCGAGCGCCTCGTCGGAGAGGTAGAAGCCTTCAGGTCCCGACTCCCCAATCCACGGCTCGCCCGACGTGACAAGGCCGCCGGCAGCCGCGATCTTGTTCAGCACCTCCGGGGTGACCGCTTCACCATTGTGTGCAATAAGCCACGCCTGCGCATCAGGGTCCAACTTTGGCCACCACTCGATCGTCTCCATGCTGCAAATTCTTCCACCGGGGAAAACAGACCGAAACCGGTCACCGGTGTTGAAGCTACCTGCTCTCACTTGGCGTCGCAGGGAATGACCGAGGGGAACGCCCAGGTCATCTTCACCGTGCCCGTAAAGCGATCCCCTCGCTGGGACGCTGTCTAGTTTGGGGCCGTCAGAAGGAAAACATCGCTTCGGCACGGCATTACCGCTAAATTTGGCGCCGCTAAGCCGCTGGTACTCTGACGTTTTGTGCAGGCGACTCCTGACCAAAGTGACGCTTTGTGCAGAGGACTTCGAACACCCAGATGTCCATACCCGACTGCACAACTCCCGTAATCTCGGGGCAGTTTGTGCAGACGACTTCGGAAAATGACAGTTGGACCAGTCAGCGGACACGCTCGGCCCGGCTGAACCGGGTCCGGGCGCCGGCACCGATATGGATCAGCACGGGGGTCCTTTTGCCCAGCACCGTGTCCAATGCGGTCACCAAGGCGGCGACCTCTGCCGCAAGGAGGTGCGGCGCAACCCCCTGCCGCGGCTGGAGCTTGACCTTCACGGCAGGACGGCCGTGGACATCGTAGGTAACCACGGTGGCCCCTGCCAGGTCAGGCCGTTCGCCGAGGGCATGCTTGAGGGCCTGCTCAGCGACGCCTCCACCGATCCTGACATCTCCGTCCACGCTGCCGGGGTCATATTCCACCACCAGCAGGTTGCTTCGGCCCTTCCCTTGCTGGGCGATCCAGGCCACCATCAGCCCGATCAGCACCAGCAGGGCAACCGCTATCACGATCCAAAGCCAGCTTTCGGGGCGGCCCGGGAACCGCGTGTCGTTGAAAGCCTGGTTGATTCCCCTCCAGACCGAACCGGCCCACGAATGCCACCAGGTGGCCACGGCCGGAACAGTTGCCAGCAGCATCAGCAGCAGGCCCACAGCCAGCAGTTTGACGCCCAGGATGCCGATCAGTATGCGGTTAAGGAGCGTCGGGGTGCTGTTCACGCGCCAATCACCCCGGACGTTGACACATTGATCCGAACCTGCGGCGCGGGGATCAGAGCCATCTCGTCGAGCTCTTCCTGGACCGCGGCCAGCACTGATGTTTCGTCCACCGGCACTCCTGAGGTTGGACGGACATTCACGATGACCTGGCGTTGGGAAACCACCACCATGACCTGCTCCGGCGTGACGTTGGCGGCGAGCCGGGCACTGCGTGCCAGTGCGGATGCGATGACCTCATCGTCCACCACTACCGAGGGCCCGTTTCCCGGCCCTGCCGGTAGGTCTTCTGTTCCCGGGCCTGCTCCGGATGCCTGTCCCCCGTACTGGCCATTGAGCAGGTGCCGGGCACGCCGGCCGGGAAGGACCGCATTAAGAACAAAAAAGAGCCCGGCCATGGCCAGCACAGCTCCGATGACCCCTAGCAGGACAGGGGATATTCCGCTGGGCAGCGCCGCCATGCGTTCGGCTGCCACCTGGGGCTCGATCAGCCAGGCGGGCTGGCCAATGGCGTGCACGCCCGCTTCCAGGAGTCCATAAGCTGCCAACACCATGACAAGGACGGCCGCCACCGTCGCGACGGCGGCACGCGGGGAGTGGGTCTCCCGGTAAATAATCCTGCGCATGTCCGGTCCGTTGGCCGCTGAACGTTTGCCCACTGGTGCACTGCTCACTGCACTCTGCCTCCTTCGCTGATCCTGACACCGCTGATCCGGATGTCCACCCTGCTGAGGTTGGCACCGCTGAGGGTGGAAACCGTCGCGAGGATCTGGGCCTTAGCGGCAACTGTCCGGTCCCAGACCGATCCCCCGATCGCCGCCACGCGGCTGGCGTCCCGCGCCACTGCCTTCAGAGAGGGAGTTTTGATCGGCGCCACGAGGGACAGTGCCAGCAGGCCGTCGTCGTCCGACCAGTCGGCCCGGACATCCTGGGCTTCAACGCCCAACGCCTCGGCCGCCGCCGCCTTGGCAAGGCTGGTGAGGGCCTGTGTGCTGATACGGTTGTGGCCGCTCAGTACCCTCCCCCGCAGGGCCGGTGCAGGCGAGCTCATGAGGAGGAGCGCCTACCGATGATGGCGTCCAGGACGCCGCGAAGGTCCAGTTTCCCTTCAGCAGCACGGCCCAGCATTGCACCGATGGCCATGAAAAGAAGTGATCCCAGGAAGGCCCAGAGCCCGAACTGGAAGGACATAAAGGCCACAAAGGCGCCCACGGCGATTCCCACTACGGTCAGGTTCACAGCAATCCTTCCCTTTCGCTGGTGCCCCCGGCGCCCACAACGGTGTGCTTCACTGGCGGCGCCACGTATACATCGGTGATTTCAACGTTAACCTCGATGACCTGAAGGCCAACGAGCTCCTCGACCGCCCGGAAAACAGCGGCTCTGACCTGGTCTGCCAGGGAATGGAGGGGAGTGCCGTACGTGGCCACCAGATTGATGTCCACGGCCACTTGGGTCTCCCCGACCTCGGCGTGCACCCCTGCGGCATGCTCGGAACTGCCTACCGCGTCCCTGATGGCTCCGAGGGTGCGGGAAGAACCGGTGCCCAGGGAGTGGACTCCTGGCACCGCCCGGGCCGCGATGCCCGCAACCTTGGCCACAGCAGCTTCAGAGATGACTGTCCGGCCCTGCCCTGGAACCGGCAACTCTGCCTGATAGGCGGCAATGTGGTTACGGGCACCCGGATCGGGTTGTGGGTCCTGGTATTCCATCTGGCACTCCCCCTTCTGTTGATCCCAACCCTATCGCCTGCCTGTAACAACGCGCTGGAATCGAGGGCAGTCAGCCAGGGATATTCCGCCCGGTCACAGTGAACCGGGCATTTCCGCCCTCGCTGAACACCGAGGCGCCCGTATCGGCCCATGCGGGGAGAAACAGGTCCGTAATGACAGTGCCGCTGTCTGGTGCGAACACCTCCACTGATGATGAATCCAGCAAGATGCGCAACTTGAGTTTTCCATCCGTCAGCGGCACACTCACCTGCTGGTAGGGGCTGAACTTGTCCGAAAAATTGGAGGTCCCTGCCGCGGACCGGTCAATGGTGAGGCTGCCCGACTGCGCTCGGTAGCTGATCCTCAGGCCCTGCTGGCCTTCTGCCGAACCATCAGCTGAAGGGCTCTCTGCACCCCGCAGCACGATGCCGGCTTCCGTCGCGGTGTCCGGTGTGAGCTCGACGTCCAGGAGCTGGGAGCGGGACGAGAAATCCTGTCCCAGTGGCTGGCTGCCATCGTTGAGCTGCATGCGCTGCTCGTAGGGACGTCCGCCTGACAGCTCAGCCGCCGGAACGGCGGCGATGGACGAGCGCAAGGCCGCCCTGCCGCCGTCGGCGCTGGTGATGGAAGTGTTGCTGGAGAGCGTCAGTTCGCGGGGAACAGCCATGGTGCCACGCCACGGAGTGGTGGGGATCTTTTGGGCGTAGTCCCAGTTTCCCATCCAGCCGAAAAGGACGGGCTTGCCGCCGGGGGCACCGGAAATGGTGGTGGCCGCGTAAAAGTCGGCGCCGTAATCCACCCATTGGTGGTCCTGGAGCGGAGCCTCCGGACCGGCCGCTCCCTCCGCACGGAAAGTCACGCCGTCGAAATCGCCGGAGAAGTACTGCATCCCGGAGCCGCCCGCGATCCCACCGGGATTGATGCTGAGGAGCATGACCCAGCGCCGCTCATTTGTCCCCTCTACCGGGACTTCCAGGAGTTCGGGCATCTCCCACAGCCCTCCTTGTGCCCCCACGCCGGAAAAGTCGCTGAGGAAATCCCAGTGCAGGAGGTCGGTGGACTTATAGAGCTTCACCACATGCGCGTCCGCTACAACAGTGGTCATGACCCAGTATTGGCCCGGCTCGTACCAGGTGACCTTGGGGTCACGGAAGTTCGGTGAGGCCGGTTCAAGGTTCACCACGGGGTTGCCCTGGTGCTTCTTCCAGGTGTGACCGTGGTCCAGGCTGTACGCGAGCGACTGGGCCTGCGAACCCTTCGGGAGCGGGGCGTTGTCCTTGTAGGCGCTGGTATAAAGGGCCACCATGGCGGGCGCCTCCTTACTGCCCAGCCCGGACCTGTCTTCCGTGTCCATCACGATGGAACCGGAGAAGATTTCCTCCATGTCCGTAGCTTCCATGGCGACGGGCTCCTCCGTCCAGTGCACCAGATCGGTGCTGGTGGAATGGCCCCAGGACATGTTGCCCCAGTCGTTGCCCTTGGGGTTGTACTGGTAAAAGGCGTGGTACGTCCCGTTTTCGTACACCAGGCCGTTGGGGTCGTTCATCCAGTTTCTGGACGTCGTCAGGTGCGCGGCCGGCCGCCATGGTTCGCTGGCCGACGGCGACGGGGCACCCGGGCCAGGGCTTGCGGATGAGCGGTCAGGGGCGTCCGGGGTCTCCTTGGCCGGGGTGCAGCCGGCGCCGATCACCGCCAGAAGCAGGGCGACGACGGCGGACAGCACCGGTCTGCGCGGCCTGCGCTTGTCCGGGCCGCAGCTGTATGGCCGGGGAGCGGCGGAGAAGAACATGGGGGATCCTTAAATTTGAAGGCGGGGACGCCCGTGAATGCCACGGACGCCCCCGCTTACTGCTGGCAGCTCCGGGGACGGAGCCGCGCTGCCTGCTTGAGGCCGCTTGCTACTTGTACAGACCCTCGCCGCCGACGCGGACGTTGGTGGGCAGGTAGCCGAACGGGCCAAGGCCGTTCTGGCCGAAGGAACGGTCAACCGTCGAGACGCCGTTGCGGAAGTTGATCTTTACGGTGGGTGACAGGGACCCGCCGCGGACGCCGTTCACGTTGTCGATGAAGGACTGCACCAGGCCGCCCGGCTGCACGTAGTGCGAGTACGCCTGGAACTGCCGGCCGTTCTGGCGGGGATCCGGCCCTTCAGGCGCATTGGCCTGCATGTTCAGATCGGTGGGGGATCCCAGGGTCAGGCCGCTGTTGTTCATCGGCTGGTAGTCGGAACGGACACCGTTGCCCACAAAGCCATAGACGCCGTCGGGACCCCGCATGCCATCCGCGTAAGTGAACTGGTGGCTGATCGTGAACAGGTAGTACTTGTTCTTGCCGCCTTCGTTCTGGATGAAGATCTGCGGACGCTCAGTCTGGTCGTTGACGCAGTTGGCGGAAAGGACCGGAGGCAGGAAGGACCACTTGGTGAGGTCCTTGTTGTCCGCCACGGCAAGTCCCACGTTGGCCGTCTGGTACCAGGAGCCGGTGCTGTTGACCTGGGAAAGGCTCTCGGCGTTCGGATCGCCCGGCCGGTAGCCCAAGTCCTCCTGCTTGCACTTGTATTCGCCGCGGGTGCCGCCGGTGTTGCCTTCAAAGACCATGAATGTCTTTCCGGGGTGTGCCGGGTCGGCGAAGGTGTAAGGATCGCGGAAGGCGAAGCCCGGGTTCTGCGCCTTGTTCTGGTACATCTTGCCGTCCGGTTCAAGCAGTTTGGTGTGCTCGAAGCCGTCGAACGTGACGCCGTTCTGGTCTGCGTGGATGTTGCCCAGCGCCTTGGCGATGGCAGCATCCGGGGCGATTCCGCCGCCGCCGGCATTGCGCTCAGCCACATCGTAGAAAGTGGTAGCCGTGTAGAAGACGTTGACGTGGTTGCCCTGCATCAGGCGGGTGGAGCCTGACCACTCGGTGTTCCCGATGGACGTGTTGTCCAGGAACAGGTGTCCGCCGTAGTTCCACTTGTCCTTGGCAGGATCAGCGTTGGTCTTGCGGAAGAAGTAGCCGATGCGTGCGTTCCAGTGGCGCTGGTCGAAGCCATAGCCGGCATGGCGGTCCGCCACCAGGGAGAAGATGACGTCGTAGCCCTTGTAGCTGATCTGGTTGGCGTTTTCGTCCGTGAGGGACCAGGTGTCCCAGACCCAAACGTCGTCGTTCATGGCGGGGAAATCCTGGGGGATTTCCGGCATGGTGACGTCGGGGCTCATGGAGTTCTGGCCGGGAGTCACGGTGGAATCGCTTTGGGCCATGATCTGCTTGGCGTCCGCGCGGGTCCACTTTGAGGTGAAGTCCGACGCCGGGTCATACGCCTGCTGCGTGTGCTGGGTGGGGAGCGGGAAACCGGGAGTCGGAGCCGGCATCTGCTGCGTGGTCGGCGGATCCGACGGTTCGTTGGCCTGCGCCGACGGAACGGCCAGGAAGGCCGAGGCCGCAATGGCCGCCGCCAGTGCTGCGGCGGCAGGGCGCCACCGCAGCAACCGGGGTGAATTGGGGTGCTTGTGCATGTTTGCTCTTCTCGCGGAGTTGAAACTATTCGTGGAAGACGGGCAGGTGCCCTGGTTCCCGATACTCCGGCGACCCGACAACACCACAGGCGTCATCGAGGACGCCATCGTGTCGGGGGGGGGGGGAAACGCGGGCTTGGGTAGGGCCAACGAGGTGGCACAGGAGAATCGTGATCCTGGCCGTCTTCTACGCTAAGTGGCTTGGCGAGGGCATATCAAACCGTGTTTCCGGAGGCCAAAAACTATGTGAGCGATAACAAATGCAAGCGCTTACATTTCTGATTGCGCGCGCGTGCCATAAGGGCTTGCAGATCGTCAAATGTTGCAGTTTAAATCTGATTTAGTGAGAATATTCACGTTCTGGCTACCGGGATTTTGCCTAACCAAGCATCCCTCTTAATGGCCGGCGGCGGCGCTTACGCATTCAACATGCGTCACACATGCCCCGGTCAGGACAAGGCTGTGACCCTGACGTCCTGGTAGGCAGCGCGCCCGTCGAAGACATTCAACCCCACCCTGCCCGAAGCCGGGCCTGGGTCCTGCACGTCGATCAGTTTGGTGCCATCCAGCGTCACGGTGAGCCGGTCGCCGTCGGCCTGGGCCTCTAGCCTGTAGCTGACAGCGTGTGAAAGCAGCAGCGGGACACTGGCCAGGATGCTGGTGGCCGGGTTGAAGGAGCCGTTCTCAAGCTTGAAAATTCGCGCCAACCGCAGGTTTGGATCCAGATTGACGTAGTAGGCGGTAGATCCGTCAGCCGAAGCCCGTAGCAGCACCGAACCTGCACCGCCATACCCGCGATCGGCCGCCAGGTCACCGTTGAGCATGGCCCCCGCATAAGGCCCACCGCCGAACCGCACCGTCGCCTCAACCTTCACGTTCGCGTATGTTCCGGCGCTCAGTGCCGTTGAATCCTTGTCGAATGATCCGGCCAGCCCCGCTCCCGAGCTCTCCCACCGGCCGCCGGGCACAACGGCGTAGGCGCCCAAGTTGTGCCGGGCGGTGCCCGTTTCCGGCGGCAGAACGGCCGACGGCGGTGCGCTGGTCAGGCGGGAGGTGTCCGCCAACTGATGGACCTTGACGGTCACCAGCCGGACATTCCCGCCCTCGGCACTGAATGACAACCCGGTGGAGTCCGGTCCGGGAAAGATCAGCGAGGTAATGGCGGCCGTGCCGTCACCTCCAAAGAGTTCCACTGACGATGCATCCACCAGCACCCGCACGTTAATCCGGCGTTCCGTGCCACCGCCTGCCGCGGCAACGGTCGAGGAACTCCACGGCGTACTGGAGTTGTCCGACGGATCACCGGCAAAATACCTCGTGAAATCCTCGCGGCCGGACCGGCTGCGGTCCACGCCCAGTGTTCCGGCAACGCCGTCATAGCGGACCAGGGTCTCCTGACTGGCACCGCCAGCAGAGCCCTTCCGGAGCCCGAAGGAAAAAGCCGACGCGCCGCCGGGTGATGGGATGGCCACTTCGGCTTCCAGCTCAAAGGACCTCCCTGTGACCGCAGCCAGCGGATTGGCGGAGTCCGGGCCGACCAGGACCTCCGTGGCCTGCCACGTGGAGTTCCGTAGGCTGGCGAGTTCGCGGACGGGTTCCTGGGCAAGCCTGAGTCCGGCGCCTGGAACCTCCTTGAGGCTCATCTCACGCGGAACGCTTAACTGCCCGTTCCACCTGCCAGTGGGCGCGCTGAAGGCGTAGTCCCAGTTGCTCATCCATCCCAGCATGATGCGGCGCCCGTCCGGAGCGCCAAAGAAGCTCATTGCAGCGTAGTAGTCCCTGCCGGCATCCGCCTGCAGCAGCTGCTCAGGACCTGAATCGGGGCTGAACGCCGTCCCGTTCCAAGTGCCGGTGACGTATTGGGCGGCCGAGCCGTTGGTGGACCGCACTGCTCCGGTGCTCCACCAGAGTACCCAGCGCTTCACCCCGGGCTGGCCCTCGACGGGAAGTTCGAAAAAGTCGGGGCATTCCAGCACTCCGCCGCGTACCCAATTGCCATAGCCGAAAGTGCTCGCAAAGCTCCATTGCAACAGGTTCGTGGAGGTATAGAACCGCAGATGGTCCCCCGCGGCCACCACCATGATCCATGTCCCGGCCGCGGCATCCCACGTGATTTTTGGGTCCCGGAAGTCCCAGGCACCGCTTGGTCCTCCGGGGTTTTCCACTACGGGCGGGGCCTGGGCCAACTGCCAGGTGCGGCCATGGTCGGCGCTGTAGGCGGCCCGCACAGACTGGTTTCCGTTCGGTGCGTCGTGGTTAAAGCTGGTGTAGAAGGCCACCAGGCCCCGGCCGCCACCAAAGAGCCCGCTGGCGTCCGTGGCGTCCACCACCGCGGACCCGGACCACGACTCCCCTGCGGCAAGGTGCGGCAGGGCGATGGGCAACTGCTTCCAGTGGAGCAGGTCGGTACTCACGGCGTGGGCCCACCGTCCGCGGTCCTGGTGGAACAGGTGGTATTCACCGTCCAAATAGACCAGCCCGTTGGGGTCCGAGCTGTTGCCGGAGTTCTGGCTGTAGTGGTAGCCGGGCTGGTAAAGGCCATTCATGTAAATGGCCACATCATCGGCGCGGACGTTCTGGAAGTGGGCCCCTCCGCCGCTGACGAGCAGCCCGAAGCCTTTTCCTGATGCGGTCCCGGCCGGTCCGCTGAGGGCTTGGATCCCGTTGATCAGGGCGGTGGCCTGCGTTCCCCGGACGGTGAGCTGGACCCGGTTCAACTGGCCGACGGCCAAGCTGTCCGGCGGTACGGCGCTGTTCGCGAGGTCGGTTCCGGCGGCCCGGTCCCTCAGGACCACAGTCCCGGCGCCGGGATCGATCCTCAGCTCAGTGCCGCCGCTGCCGTCTTCATTGCAGCGGACCACGACGGCGGCTGTCGCCGGTGCCGCAACGTCCAGGTCAAGTGATACGACGACGTCCGATGCCACAGCAGGGATGAAACGCGAAGCTTCCCCGCCAACGGGCATGCCATCCGCTGCGCCGCGCAGCCCCCTGACGTCCGGTTCCCAGCTTCCGGAGGCGCTACGCCAGCCCTGGAGAGAACTTTCCAGGCCCTTGAGCGTCAGGCCCTGGAAGGCTGAGTCCCCATTGAAGGACCGAAGTCCCACGTGGCCGGAGCCATGGGCGGCATCCTGGGCTGTGATGACCGGAGCATAGCCGTCCGGGTCAAGGAAGTCCGTCTGCCAATGAACTGCAAGCTGACCGCCGTCGGCCGTCACCCGGAGCCGATAGACGCCGTTGACCGTGATAGCCGTGTTGTAGGTCCCAAGAGTGGTGTTGTCCTCGATCCGATACAGACGCAGCCGCCCGGCGTTCGGGTCCACCTCCGCGGCGTAACCCGCGCTGCCCGCAGCGTTGCTGCGGAACAGGACCGCTCCAACGGCATAGGCAGAATGGATCTGGACGTCGGCGGTGAAATCGGTGACCTGCGGGATCTGCCCGGTGGCAACGGCCCGGAGATTAGCGCCGGTAGCCGCCGTGCCACGCAAGCCGGTGGCGGACGCCTGCCAGCCAGCCCCGGAGGTCGTCCAGCCGGTGACATTTGCCTCGACCGAGCGGGCGGACAGCTGTCCGAAGTGTATCCGGCCGTTGTAGGCGAGCAGGCCCAGATGCCCGCTTTGATACCGCTGGTCCACGGCGTCCAGGCGTTCAATGCCGTCGACCTCAACGTAAATGCGGGGGCCGTCCACGTGTACGTCCACGGAATACTGGTGGCCGGTATCCAGCGGAACGGCCGCCGAAGGAACCACGTCTTCACCGGTGGCGAGGTCAAAGAGCCTGACGCGGTCGAGGTTGGGGTCGAGAGCCACCGCATAGCCGCCGCTCCCGTCTGCGGCGGCCCTGAAGAGCAGGGTCCCCACACCGTAGGGCGTCTCGGGGTCAACAGACACCTCTGCTGTGTACCGGGCAGTGCCGCTGACGAGCTGTTCGCTCATGGCGGCGCCGTTCTCGCCAGGCGGCACGACGGCGGTGTAAGCGCCTTCAGCGGTCCGGGTCCAGGTGCCGCTGTTGGGGAGGGCTACGGCGTCGGGAATGGGACTGGTTGTGCTGTTCAGCGTGATCGGCGCCTGGCCGGCTGCCTGAGCGGGCCCGGCGAGGATTGCCGGGGCAAGCACGGCCCCCGCGCTGAGCGTGCCGAGCCCAAGGGCGGCGGCCGCGATTCCTGCAACAAGTCTCTTCGACATTCAGATCACCTTTGATCTTTGGGAATGTGGGCAGCGGTTTGCTCCCTGCCCGCCCCTCGTGAGCTTCACAACGGGGAGCGTCAAAGGGAAGGCAGGGAGTAACCGCCGGTGTTCAGGGAAAGAGCGGGCGGGGCCCGTCGAAAACGTCTTCCATCCGCCAGGCGTCGAGTTGCCGCAGCCGCACAATCCCGGCTGCGGAAATCCGCACGCTGCCGCCGCCAAGGGTGGGGTATGCACGAGCGGTCAGGGGTTTGCCGTTGGCGAAGACCTCCAGCGCGGAGTGGTCCACGATGACTCGAAGCCGTAGCCCGCCGCCGGGGAGGGCAACCGGACCTGCCAGTTCCCCGGTATCCACCGACGTATCCAGGCTGCTGCGGGTGCGGTCCAGCAGCACATAGGAGCCTTCCGCACCCCCGCCGCCCACGTGGTAACCCACCTCTACGACAGTTTCCTCTGCCATATCCCGGGTTCCGGAGGGCGTGCCAAGAACACCGAGCCTGAAGACGCTCCCGGGTTCCAGCTCGAGGTCCAGTTCCAGGTCCAGTTGGTTTCCCTCGACGCCGTCGACTACTTTGAAGCCGCTTACGGCCTGCGGGCCCAGCCGGATGTGGCCGTGCCGCAAGGATTCGACTTCTGGTACAGGAGCAAACTCCAGCTCCCCCGCCGGGTTAAGGGTGGCCACGCGTGGCAGGCTCATCACGCCTGACCAGCCGGACGCCACCACGGCCTCCTCCGTCCGGCCCTCCTGGAGCCAACCGAACATCACCCGCCGGCAGGAATCGTCGGCGAATGATTGGGGTGCGTAGAAGTACCGGCCGCCGTAATCCAGTCTGTGCAATGCTTGCGGTGTGAACGAATCCCCGCTGTAGCGGCCGGTCCAGTAGAGCGGATGCCGGGTGGCGCCGTCGTCCCAGGCGGAGAACACCAGCGCATCCAGGCTTTGCCCGCCGCCGCCGTCGGCCCCGTCCCCCAGCGTTCCCGTGCCGGCCCGGAAGAGGTCCACGCACTCCCACATGGTGCCCTCCCAGCTGCTGTCTGCCGGATCGCTGGCGGAGGCGTCGCCAATGAGCAGCGGCCCCACATACCTCCACGCCCGCAGGTCCTCGGACTCATAGAGGAAGGCGGTGCCCCCGCGCCCCCGGATTCCGGAGCCCACCACCTGCCGCCAGCGGGAACCTTCGCGCCAGACGCAGTGGTCACGGTAGGCCGTGATCTCGACGCCGGCGGGCGGGCCTGGAATGACCGGATTCGCGTCAGACTTGGTCCAGGCCAGGAGGTCCGGGGAGCCGGTCGCCACGCAGGGAAGTTCGCGTTCACCATGCCGGCCTGAGTAGACCAGGGTGGGCGTCCCGCGGTCGTTCACCAGCACGCCTGACCAGCATCCGTCGGCGTCCGGACCGGGAGTGGGTTCCAAAGCCACCGGCTGGTCCGTCCAGCGCACCAGGTCCTGACTGGTGGCGTGGCCCCACAGGATGCGGTGGTGGAAGGCTCCCTCCGGGTTGTACTGGTAGAAGAGATGGTAGGTCCCGTTCCATTGGCCGACCCCGTTAGGGTCATTGAGCCACCCTGCGGGAGAGACGAAGTGGAAACGCGGCCGGTGCGGGTCTGCCTCGGCACGGGCCACGAGCTCGTCCCGCGGGACTGTGGCCAAGGGATGGGTCAGTTCAGTCATGCGGAAGCCTTGGATTCTGTGAGGGAGCCGTCCGCCGCAATGGAGGCTGACGGGTCGGAGGAAAGTGCGTGGCCGGCCGCGGCAGCTGTCGGCCGGTACAGGTGGCAGCGCACCCAGTGGCGGTTGGCGGCATTGCCCACCAAATGCCGCACGGGCTCGGTGACAGAGCAGCGCTGCTGCCTATCGCCGTCGAAGACACATGACGCCGATTCCATCACCGCAGCCCGCAGCGCAGCCCGATCAGCAGGATCGTAGGAGCCTGTGCGCGCAGGGTCCGGCACCGCCGACACCAGGAGCCGCGTGTAGGGGTGGGCCGGGTTGGCCAGCACATCAAGGGATTCGCCTTCCTCCACGACTTCCCCGGCGAACATCACGGCGATGCGGTCTGCCAAATAGCGGGCGGATGCCAGATCGTGCGTGATGTAAAGCATGGAAATTCCTTGGCGGTCCCGCAGCTGGCGCATCAGGTTGAGGATTCCGATCCGAACGGACACGTCGAGCATCGACGTAGGTTCGTCAGCCAGGATCACGTCTGGCTCCACGGCGAGCGCCCGGGCAATGGCTACCCGCTGCCGTTGCCCGCCAGACAGCTCGTGCGGGTAGGAGTTGAGCATGTCAGGGGTGAGGCCCACGGTAGTCATCAGCTGATCCAGGCGTATCCGCAGCTCATCCGCGGTTCCGGCTTTTCCGTGGAGGGTCAGGGAGCGGGTGAGGAAGTGCTCCACCCGGTGGACCGGATTGAGCGAACCGAATGGATCCTGAAACACCATCTGGAGTTGCGACCGGTATTCCTTGGAGGCCTGGAAGCGGTCCCGTTTCAGGACGTTGATGCCGTTCACCAGGATCTGGCCGGCGGTGGGCTTCTCAAGCCGGGCAACACAGCGTGCCAGGGTGCTCTTTCCGGAGCCGGACTCGCCTACCAGCGCCACGATCTGGCCCTTTCCGATAGTGAGATCCACGCCGCCCAGAGCCCGCACGGATGCCCGGGAGAACAGTCCGCCGCTGTGGAAGTCCTTGACCAGGCCGCGGACTTCCAAGGCTGGAATCTGCTTTGCTGGAACCTTCCGGGCGGGCGGCATCTGCACGGAGCTCTCCTGTACCGGCGCTTCCGGGGCCGGGTTGTTTGTGCTCATGGCTGTGCTCCTTGCAGGACGGGAAGGGGTGACACGAAGTGCCCCGGCGAGACCTCCCGGAGATCGGCGATGTTGCTGAACTTCACGCCGTCGGGCAGGCCTGTAAGCGGAACGCGCGGCCCTGTCAGCGGGGGGAAGGCCCCCATGAGTGCCTGGGTGTAAGGGTGCTGCGGAGCCGTGTGGATGTGTTTGGCCCTCGCCGTTTCCACGATCCGGCCGCCGTACATAACGGCCATCCGGTGCGAGAGCTCCACCATCAGGGACATATCGTGGGTGATGAACAGGACAGAGAAGCCCAGTTCGTGCTGCAGCTCCTTGATCTGGGCCAAGATCTCCTGCTGCACCACCACGTCCAGGGCGGTGGTTGGCTCGTCCAGGATCAGCAGCGAGGGCTTCAGCGCCACCGCCATGGCGATGACCGCCCGCTGGCGCATCCCCCCTGAAAGCTGGTGCGGATAGGACTTGAGCCGGGCAGGGTCGATCCGGACCAATTCAAGCAGTTCGGCGGCCCGCCGCAGCGACTCCTTGCGGGAGTAGCCCGCATGCGTGGTATAGATATCCACAATCTGATCCCCGATAGTCATGACCGGGTTCAGCGAGTTCATGGCCGACTGGAACACCATGGCTACGTCCTGCCAGCGGAAACGCCGCAGCTCTTCGCTTCCCATGGACAGGACATCCCTGCCGCCAAAGCGGATGCTGCCGCCGGAGATCTCCGCCGGGTCGCGCAACAAGCGCATGATGGCGTTGGCGATGGTGGACTTGCCGCAGCCGGATTCGCCGGCCAGGCCGAAGATTTCGCCGACGCCGATGCTGAAGGAGACGCGGTCGACGGCGGTGGTGGACCGTGTGTCACCGCGGTACTTCACAGTGAGGTCCTTGATTTCAAGCACCGGCTCGTGCGAACCGAAGGAGGTTTGGGAAACGGTCATGCTGCCCCTCGCTTTCCGGCGGCGACCGGCTTGGTCGTTTGAATTTTCCGCCGCGCAATTTTCCGCAGGCGCGGGTTGGTAACCTCATCCACCGCGTAGTTGATAAGCGACAGTGAGAAAGCCACCAGGGCGATGCAGAGGCCTGACGGGACGAATACCCACCAACTGCCCGTCAGCAGGGCGCCTTCGTTGCCGGCCCAGTAGAGGTTGTTTCCCCAGGAGACCGTGCTGACGTCGCCCAGGCCAAGGAACTCCAGGCCGGCCTGGGCTCCGATTCCGTAAATGATGCAGGCCAGGAGGGTGCCCATAACGATGGAGGCCATGTTGGGCAGAATCTCCCGGAACATGATCCGCATTGGACGTTCACCGGTCACCACGGCCGCGGCAACAAAGTCCTTGGAACGGATGGACAGGGCCTGCGAGCGCAACACCCGCGCTGAGCCCGCCCAGCCGGTGACCACCAGGACCAGGATGACGGTGCCAAGGCCCGGCGGCAGGAACGCGGCCAGGATCACCAGCAGCGGCAGGCCCGGCAGCAGCAGGAACACGTTGGTAGTGAGGGACAGGGCTTCGTCGATGAACTTGCCGAAGTACGCCGAAGCCAGCCCGACGAGGATGCCGATGAAGGTGGAGGCAAAGCCGACGGTCAGGCCTACCAGCAGGGAGCTGCGGGCCCCGTGGATGGTCAGGGCCAGGACATCTTGGCCTTTAGCCGTGGTGCCCAACCAAAATTCGGCATCGGGTTCCTGGGATGCCATGCCCGTGATCTTGGAGGGGTTGTCCGGGAACAGCAGAGGGGCGAACAGCGCCAGGGCAATGAAGGTGAGCAGGATGGCGGTGCCGGCCATGGCTTTCTTGTTGGTGAGCAGCCCGTGCAGGAGGGTTCTGTTGGGTTGCCGGACGGAACCTTGGGGCGGAAGTGCGCCGCCGCCGTCGGGCATCAATCCTACTGGGTTGCCGGGACGGGAACCGGCCAGGGTCTCCCCTGAAACGGTGGAGGCAGTGGTTGCGATGGAACTTGTCATAGTCCGTTCTTCCTAGTTACTGCGGACACGCGGATCGAGGCGGACGTAGAGGATATCCACCAGGAAGTTGGCCAGCAGCACGGCGGCCGTGATGGTCAGAAAGAGTCCCTGCATGAGCGGGTAGTCCAGGCCCTGCACGGCGTTGAGGAGCTGGTAGCCCACTCCAGGGTAGGCAAACACGACCTCCGTCAGGAGCGCGCCGCCCACCACAAAACCCAGGCTCATGCCGAAGCTCGTGACAGATGGCAGCATGGCGTTGCGGGCAGCGTACCGGAACATAATGCGCCCCGGCCGGAGTCCTTTTGCCTCGGCCATGGTGATGTAGTCCTCGGCGTTCGTGGCGATCATGGTGTTGCGCATCCCCAGCATCCAGCCGCCCACTGAGACCAGGACGATGGTGAGGGCCGGCAGCACCAGGTGCATGCCGACGTCGGACATAAACTCCCAGCTGAAGCTGGGCTCGATGGTGTCGCTGAAGGCGTGCCGGATGGGGAACCAGCCCAGCGTGACGCCGAACAGGTACAGGGCGCCCATGGCCAGCCAGAAGTAGGGGAAGGATCCGATGAAGATCAGGATCGGCGGGAGGGCGGAGTCGATGGCCCCGCCCCGCCGCCAGGCTGCGAGGATTCCCAGCAGGTTACCCAGGACAGCGGCAATCACCAGTGCGGTCCCGCCCAGCAGGAGCGTCCAGCCCACCTGGGATGCGATCACCTCTGTCACCGGAGTGGGGAACCGGGAGATGGACACACCCATCTGCCCGGTGAGCATGTTGTGCAGGTAGCCGATGTACTGCTCCCACAGGGGGCGGTCGTCGACGCCGAGGAGCCTGCGGAGCGCCTCGATCTGTTCGGGCTGCATACGGTCCTGGGTGCGGGCAAACATGCGGGAGACGGGATCACCGGGCATAAAGCGCGGGAGCAGGAAATTCAAGGTGATGGACACCCAGAAGGCGATCAGGTAGAAACCCAGGCGGCGCAGGATGAAGCGCAAGGTTTCCCTCCGTTCGGGAAGTGCGGAAGATGGGCGGCGTGCCCGGTGCCCGTTACTGGCGTCCGGGCACGCCGATGGTCATGCGGTGGCGGTGGGGACTACTTGACCGGTTCCAGCGAGGTCAGGACCAGCACTGTGGTGGGTGCCCGCACTGACAGGGTGGCGTAGGGGTTCTCTTCCGTGGGCCAGCCGGTGAAGCGGGTGGTGTTGTACGCGCCCCACTCCGGCCCCGCGAAGAGCGGGATGGCGGGGGCAACAGCGCTGAACTCCTCCTGGAGTCTGTCGGCGACGGTGTGCTGGACGGTCTCATCAGCGGAGGCTGCGAATTCGGTCAGGAGGGCGTCGGCCTTGGGGCTGCCAAAGCGATGGTAGTTCTCGAACGCCTTCCCACCCACAGGCTTGACCGTGGACGTGCCCATCATGCCTGCGAAGTACTTGTACGGGCTCGGATCGTTGGCGCTCCACACGATGCCGGAATCGAAGTCGCCGGTCTCAAAACCTGCCACCACGGCAGCCCAGTCAGGGGAATCAACCTTTACAGTGACGCCTACCTCTGCGAGGTTCTGCGCGATCACGTTAGCCACGGAAAGCCAATCGGAGGACGCCGCGCCTACTGAGATCTTGAACTCGAAGGGCTTGCCGTCCTTCAGGACACGTTTGCCATCTGCGCCCTTGGCATAGCCTGCCTGGTCCAGGAGCCTGTTGGCCGCGTCAACGTCCAGCTTGGTCCAGTCGCAGTCCTCCTGGACTTTCTCGTTCTTCCAGTTTTCGTAGCTCCCGGACAGGCCGGTGCAGTCAGCCGGCTTGGTGTAGCCGCTCATGCCGATCTTGGTTACCTGCTCTCGGTCCACGGCCATGCTGAGGGCCTTGCGGACGTTGGTGTTGTTGAACGGTTCCTTGGTGGTGTTGAGCTGCCAGTTGATCATGGAACCCGTGGGCGGAAACCAGTACCTGCGGTGGCCGGGGTCCTTGGAGATGAACGTTTTCTCGATGTTTGGCATGTATTGCGGAGCCCAGTCAACGTCGCCGTTCGCGGCGGCGAGGTTGGCGCCGTCGTTCCCTGCAAACGCGAGCATCTTGATGCCGGCGATCTTCTGCTTTTCCGGCTGCCAGTAGTTAGGGTTCTTCTTCAGCACAAAGGACTGCGCCTGGAACGAGTCCACCTCACTGTAGGGTCCGGTGCCCACGGGCTTTTCGTTGGCGTCCTTCTCAGGATCCGCAATCTTGGACCAGACGTGGTCGGGCAGGATGCTCAGTTGGCCGAGGTCGAACAGGGCCGGCGACCATGGAGTCTTGAAAGTGAACTTCACCTGGTTGGCGCCTTCGGCCGCCACCGTGTCCAGGTAGTCGTAGCCGCCCTTGATCTTCTTCTGCAGGGCGAAGGTGGTCACCACATCCGCGGGAACGAGCGGCTGGCCGTCGGACCATTTCACACCCTCACGGAGGGTGAAGACGACGGACTTGCCGTCCTCGGCCGCCTTCCAGTCACTGGCAAGCCACGGCGTGGTTTCACCCTTGGCCGGGTTGTAAATCAAGAGGGACTCGTAAATGGCCTGCTGGGTCATGGGGGCCACGGTCGGGGCAAACGGGTTGAAGTTCCGCACAAAAGTGCCCATGTCCTCACGGGGAATGGTGAGGAAGGCGCTGTCTGCTGAACCGCCGGCTTTTGACTGGCTGCCCTGGTTGGCTGAGCAGCCAGTGAGCAGGAGGGCACCTACTGCCAGGCTGGCCGCGGTGATGCGGGCAGACCTGAGGAATCGCGATTGTGTCATGATGGATATCTCTTTCCTCTCTTCATCGCTGAAGGTGAAGGTGTGGTTGGGGTTGCTCTTCAGTTGTTGATTTGCCGTCAGACTGAAAAGCGTTCTAGCAGCGGACAGTCGACCATTTGCTGGTGTGCGGTGATCGGCTGTCCGGCTGTAAGGCTTGCGAGTGTCTGGACACCCAGCGCACCCATCTCCTCGAAGGGCAGCGCAACCGTTGTCAGTTTCGGCCGGAGGTAGGCCGCAATGAGTTCCTGGTTGTCGAAGCCGATCACGGCGATGTCGTGGGGGATGGCCAGTCCGTGTTCCTTGATGGCGTCATAGGCACCCATGGCCATCCTGTCGTTTGCGCAGAACAGCGCGGTGGGCCGTCCTGCTTTTCCGCTGCGGTCCAGCAGTTCACGGGCGGCTGTGTAGCCGCCGTCCGCGGTCGCATGCCCGGACACGATGAGGCCCGGGTCAGGCGCGACGCCGGCAGTCGCCAGGGCGTCGTAGTAGCCTTCCAGCCTGCCCACCGCCGCCGGGATGTCGGGATCGAGGTTGATGAAGCCGATGCGCCGGTGACCTGCCGCGAGCAGACGCTCCGTGGCCCGGCGTCCGCCGCCCCGCTCGTCCGGGACAATGGACGGCAGGGTTCCTTCGGCGTCAAAGCAGTTGATCAAGACCGTGGGGATCTCCCGGATGATCTCCGGAACACTAACCGCCCGGTGCCAGGTGGCCGCGTAGAGAATCCCCGCGACCCGCTGCTCCAGCAGCTTTTCGACTGCTGCTTCTTCCATGCCTGCATGCTCGCTGTCCGGCCGCCCTCCACCCTGTTCCGTGGATGCAATGAGCAGGAAGCGCTTGTCCAGCCAGGCCTGGTCCTGTGCCCCCTTGATGATGTTCACCGCGAACGGTGCGGTGACAATCTCCGTGACCAACCCGTACCAGTCACTGCGCTGCGAAGCCAGGGCGCGGGCACCGGCGTTGGGCCGATAGCCCAGGGTCTGGACGGCTTCCAGGATGCGGTGCTTGGTGTCTTCGGAGATGCTGGCGGTTTCCCTGCTGCTGAGGACGAACGACACGGCCGTGCGTGACACCCCGGCGTGCCTGGCCACATCCGCCATGGTGACGCCGCGCTGGGCGGAGGCGGGTGTAGTGCGGTTCGCCATTGAATACTCCGAAATCTGCCTGGGACGGGCCCAACAGGTCATGACAAACCAGCTGTCCTCGCCCAACTAACGCGCGTTACCTGCCGCGTGTGATCTAAGTTACGCGCGTTAGTTGATTGCTGTCAACAGCCTTTCTGGAAGGACTTTCGCAAGGCCCAGCCTGACCGGGCTCCCGCCCCGCGCCGTCACGGACGTCGGTTGCTGCGCAACTGCCCTTTTGAGCCTGGAAAGATCATCTACGGAGGGGAGTCCTCGTCTGTTGGGGTTTGATCGTCGGTGGTTGTTCCTGGCTGAGGTCGGTCACGCTGCTGCGCCGAAGACGGTGCGCAGGGCATCCTGAGCATGGGCCGGGGCGCGGACTTCCAGGCGCAGCCCCGCGGCATTCACGGCGATGGTGAAGTCGAAGAATGAGCAGCACTGGTATTCCTCGGCGGCGAGCCGGGCAAGGCCAGCCGCCAGCTCGGGGTTGTTGGCAAAGTCCAGGGCAATACCGTCGTCGAGGGCGGTCCGGCCGGTGGCGTCTGCAACCAGGGCGGTCCATTCGTCCAGCCGGGCCGGAAGTGCGCTCCGTCCAAGGGTGCACGAAGCCCCCAGGATTTCCTCCGCTGCGGGCAGGAGCGGGATCAGCAAAGCGCCCGCCGGCGGCGCCTGCCGAGGTGTCTGGTCGATGCCAACGCAGGCGCAGTCATCGGTGCACGCACCTTCCTAGGGTTTTCCCGTGAGCCTTGCGCGGGCCTGTTCGAGCTGATCGGCCAGGCCGGTCAGCTCGGCAATGCTCTCCCGGGTCTCCCGTAGCCGGGTGGCGACGATTCCGCTCAGGCGGTGCTGGACGGTCCCGCATTCATCGCTTTCCCAGGCTGCCACGAGGTCGCGCACGTCTTCGAGGCTGATGTCCAGCTTCTTCGCACGGGTGATGACTGCCAGGCGTTCCAGGTCCCGTTCGTCATAGGTCCGGTAGCCGTTAGCTGAACGGACAGCCGGGCCAATCAGCCCGATGTCTTCGTAGTAGCGCAAGGTAGTCGCCGGCACTCCAGTGCGTGCGGCGACCTCAGAAATCCGCAAGGTCTTCATGGCCCCTACCGTAAACCTTCAACCCGGCTCGAAGGTCAAGCCCGTCGGTTGGTTCTGTTTCTGGAAGTCGCGCTTGGTGCGTTTAGGCGAGCTGCCAGTTGGGTTCCGCGCGGACATCCATGGGGATGACCGTCCACCAAGCCCGAGAGGACCAAATCCTGCGCGAACTGCACGCCACCGGCGGCGACCTTCTCTGGGAGTGTCCCACAAGGACCACACTCGGATACGGGATCAGTTCGATGCGCCCAACCTGTCCATTATCGCGACAAGGCGCCCAAGGGTGTCGTCGCCGCCGCTGTGCGCGTCGGCCTCAACGATGTCGAGCGTGGAGTGGGGAAGCTGCTGTGCAATCTCATAGGCAGACCGCAACGGCGAGGCAATATCCAGGCGCCCACGAACGAAGTAGGCCGGAATGTGCGCAATGCGGTCGAGACGACTGGTGATTGCATCGTCAGCCTGGAACGCAGCGTTGGCAAAGTAGTGGGTCACAATTCGGGAGAACCCAAGCCGCGCCAGGGGATCCTGCGCACTTCGCCGCGGGACGATCGGGCCACTCGGCGTGGAAAGCCGATCTTCCCAAAAACACCAGGCCAGTGCGGCTGCATCCCGCACCGCCGGTTCAGAGGAACGGAGCATCGTGTGGACTGCCCTGGCAATGTTTCTGCCGCGCTCCTGGGCGGAGATGACGTTCAGGAGCTGGTCGAATTCCTGCGGGTAGATCTCTCCCATCACATGTGTAAGTCAGTGGACGTCCTTGGCGCGTGTCGTGACAAGGGCCCACAGCACAAGCTCCGAGACCCGCTCTGGATGCTCGACGGCATAGCTGAGGCCCAGTGTTGATCCCCAAGAAGCACCGAACAACAACCATTTCTCGACGCCCAGGAGTTCCCGTAACGCTTCCATATCGTTGACCAGATGCGCGGTCGTGTTGTTCTCCAGCGCTGCCAGGTCTTCAGCGGCGTTCGGGAGGCTGTGCCCACATCCTCGCTGGTCGAAGAGCACCACCCGGTAACGACGAGGGTCGAAAAACTGCCGCCACCAAGGAGCCGCCCCCGATCCGGGACCGCCGTGCAGGACGACGGCTGGCTTCCCATCGGGATCCCGCAGACCTCCCAGTAGATGTGGTGGCCGTCATCCGTTGACATCAGCCCAGATTCATACGGTTCGTCCGCTGGGTAGCTCACGGGAGTATTGACCCGGAAGGAAACCAGTGCTGCCTGCCGCCGCTCACAACGCCCATATACATGTTTATTCCCTTAGGCGTCAAGACTGTGCTCGTCCCAGTTCAGGACCGTTGAGCCGCTTTTTGAAGAACGAGGCCGAGTCCTCATAGCCCAGCCGGAGGTAGAACGCTCCTGCCCTGCCGCTGGCCAGTGACGAATAGGATGCGCCCCGTTCGCGTCCCCATCGTTCGGCTTCGGTCATTAGCGCGCGACCGATTCCACCCCGGCGGTAGTGCCCGTCGACCATCACTTCCTCGACCCAGGCCACGGGTCCGTTGGCAAGGAACGTCTCGTGCGTATGGGCCAACAGATATCCCGAGATTCGATCCTGCAGAACAGCAACGAGGACGAGCGCGCTGGTGGTTCCGAGCAGGACTCGGAATGTCCGCTCAAACGGCTCATGCTCGGGACTGAAGGACGTGGCGAAATCGCGAGCGAGCGGCCAAACGCCCGCCAAGTCCTCAGCCACTGCCCGCCGCACCTGCAACTTAGTCATCAGGCAATACTAGGGGGCCCCTGACCATTGGGGCTGGGCATCCATGATGATGTTCTGTTTCCAAGAGGTGGACCGCCCGCGGGTCTGGTCCTTCCGAATGTGGTGTGAATTGCGGTGCTAACTGGCCGGCTTTTCGCAGCCGTAAATATAGCCACCCACCGGCGCTGACTGTGGCGGGAACCAGCGGATCAGGTTTCGGCAAGATCTGATCGGGATTTGGCGTAGTGGGAAACGAAGATACTCCGGGCGACCTTCAAATGCTCACGGAGGCATCCTGGGTCGGAGATGGAGGGAAGGAGGAAAGTCCACATATGGGTTACCCGTTCGATCAGATCGGTGCGGCTCGTCAGCACGTCCGAGACAAATTGCACTCCGATGAAGGATGCCACCACATATCGGGCCAAGTCTTCGAAATTAATGCCTGGCCGAAGCTCTTCCGCGCTGGCGGCCTGGCGGAAAAGCACCTCGAACGCCTGCATAACCTCCAGATAGGGTTTGGTCACCCGAGCAGCAAAGGCGGACTCCTCCATGGAAAGACGGTATGCGGCACCAACAAACGGTTCTTCTGTAAGTTGGCGTGCGACTAGCGCGGAGAGTTCCATCGCGGCAGTAAGGGTACCCCCGCGCTGATTCGATATGGCAGCCGAGGCGGGGGCGAATTCCCGCTCGTATTGCGCGATGACGGCCTGGGCGAGCTTTTCCTTGGTCTGAAGGTGAAACTGCATCGCTCCCTTGGTCACCGCAGCCTCCCTGATGATGTCAGCAGCAGTAGCGCCGGCAAAACCCTCGCGGTTGAACACCACAGCTCCCGCCCGTAGGACTGCGGATCGCGTCGCTTGGGCACGGCCCTGAACCATCGTTGATCTTCCTCTCATAGGCAGAGCTGACATGGAGGCCGGTATCCAAAAAAGTATAGAGGGATTGTTTTCGTTGACCGCGTCCGGCCCGCCTCGCAGTCTTGGTTGACCGCACCAGCGGAATTCGCATCACCGACTTCGGATGCCCCGCTCTCCGACAATCACCTCTAAGGATTCATCGTTTCCAATCACCTCTTCACGCCCATAGGAATCGCCACCTCTTTCGGCGGAATGCTCCTCATCGGGGCTCTCGAAGCACTCTACGGGCCATCTCTGATCCGGCTCATCGAGCGCTTCGGGGTCGACCCCTCCACAGTAGGCATCGTCATCAGCGCCCACTTCATCGGGGGACTTCTCGGTGTTATCGCCAGCCAAAGTCTCCATGGGCTGATCGGCAACAGAATCCTGCTGGCGGCCGGCTACCTGCTCTTGCTCGTAGGAAGCATTGGTTTCGCTTGGGCACCCACCCTCACTCTTGTTGTCACGGCTTCGGCCACAGCCGGCGTCGGATTCGGGGCCCTTGATTACGCCTTCAGCCATCTGTTTGCGGTGGCGTTCGGCTCCGGTTCGGGAAAGATGCTGAACCTTCTCCACGGATTCTTCGGCATGGGAGCCATCCTCGCTCCTCTGGTCGTTGCCCTCTTCGGGCCGGAACATTACCCGGCCTACTTCACCGCGTTTGCTGTTCTTACCCTCATCACCGCCCTGGGAGTTTACGGAGTGCGGTCACACCCCACTCAAGGTCCAGCGGCACCCGGGACACACGCTGTGGTGTCAGCTGGAGGGACGCCGGACGTTGCAGGCAAACAGTTCTACTTATTCAGCGGATTCGCAGCAATGGTCTGCATTTTCGTTCTCCATGTCGCAGTGGGTAGCGGCATCGGGACCTGGGAAGCGACCTACCTGACTCTCACCGGAATCGGCGTCGAGCAAGCAGCCGCGGCAACATCTCTGTTCTGGTTCAGCATGACCGCCAGTCGTTTCGTCCTGGCCGCAGCGATCCAGCGACTGCATCCGGGAACAGTCGTCACCCTCGGCTGTTCACTTATGATCATCGGTTCGGTTCTCGTCTTGATCCCAGGCTTCGCAGTCTCAGGCCTGGCCATTGTGGGGTTCGCGATCGGGCCGGTTTTTCCCTCTGCGCTGGCATGGGCAACCCAGCTCCTCGGAGGACAATCGTGGGTAAGCGGTTCATTGATCGGCATATCAATGATCGGAGGGATCGCCTTTCCTCCGCTACTCGGTGCCACAGTTACAACCGGAGCGGGCGCGGCCCTCTTCCCCCTGGCCCTTGCGGTACTCTCAACGCTCTGTCTCTTCGCATGTACAGCCATAGGCATTCTGCGACTCATTCAGCGCCATCCCCACGCGAAGAGCAAAGACCGCATGCACGATGAATCAACACTGTCGCATCGATGATGAAGCCCCGGCCGGCGAGGCGAATCACGTTAACGATTGGCGACGGCGTCGTTGCCGCATCCCTGAACGACACCGACGCGGCCAGGGACCTGGCCTCGCTGCTCCCGACGGCCTCCTCGTTCACACTGAACCAATCTGCAGTCCACTTCGCCGCTGATGAGTTCAACGGTCGGCTGCGGGTCCCTTTTGGGGACTGGTTGTGTTTGGCGGATTGATACAGTCTTTGGGAGGGCGTGTTCCCTCTCGTTTCTGCGGCGCACTCAAGTGCAGGCGCGTAGGTTGAATCGGGCGCATATATCCCGGTGGCCTGCGGGACCCGGCCGCAATGGAAAGCGATTACGGCTATGACCGTTCTTCCGCGTTTGCTTCGTCAGCCTTTCTCTACCGGGTTCTCTTCGTACAAATCCATCCTGATGCTGCCCGGCTCCCTCCAATTTTTCGTCCCGTCAGTCATTGCCCGATTTGGTGTCTCGATGATCGGGCTCAGCATGCTCTGGTCAGTTGAAGCCCTGACGGGCTCGTTCGCCGTTGCTGGCTCGGTCACCGGCGCTTTCGCGATATCCGAGGCGGTCGTCGGTCCTCAGATCGCGCGCCTGATCGACCGTGCCGGGCAGGGACGAATTCTGCCTGGGTTGATCGCCCTCAATATTGTGGCGATCACTCTGCTGCTCTCGGCTGCGTCGCAAGTCTGGCCGATGCCTGTTGTGCTCGTCTTGGCTGCCTTCGCTGGCGCGAGCACCCCTCAGCCGGGCGCCCTGTCGGCGGCCCGATGGAGTGTTGTCGCAGCGACGCCAGAGGATCTCCGGACAGCCTATTCGCTTGAAGCGGTCGTGAATGACGTCGGCTTTCTTGTGGGGCCGATCCTCGTCACGGTTCTCAGCGTTAGCATCGCGCCGCTGGCGGGTGTCATCTTCGCGACAGTATGTGTTGCAACTGGATGTTTGTTCCTCTCCACTCGTCGAGAGACGGAACCGTCGACCGAGGATACCCGTTCGGCGGGTGCTGTCAATCGCGGGCTTTACTCGCCGGCGTTCTGTGGCCTTCTCGCCGTCAATCTGAGCCTTGGCTTCTTCTTCGGCAGCGTTCCGATCACCATTACCGCCCTCGCGGCCGAGTCCCACGTTTCGCAACTGACCGGGCTGATGCTGGCTGCTACGAGTGTGATCAGCTTGATCAGTGGGCTGGTCTACGGCAGCAGAACGTGGCCAGGATCTCCGGAAAGGGTGCTCGTGATAGTTTCACTTTTCCTCTCGATCATGGTCGGCATAGCCGCGGTATCCCACCTCGCTTTGGTGGCATCCATCGCCATCGCAGCAGCTGGTGCGGCTATCGCCCCGATCGTCGCCACCAGCAACCTATTGATCCAACGAACTGTCCCACCGAACAGGCTTACGCAATCGTTCACGTGGATCAATTCAGCCAGCGCTGCAGGGATCGCGCTTGCCGCGGCGCTGGTCGGGGCGGCCATCGATAGCGGAGGATCCTCTAACGGGTTCATGCTGGCAGCACTCCTAGTGGCCGCGACACCGGCATCTGCAATCCTGACAGCGGTTACCGCCGCGCGGCGGGGCCAAGTGCCCGAGTCCGCAGATCAGGAAACAGTGCAGGAAGCATAGGTGCGCTTAGTCGGGGACGGTCCGGCGGGTGGGCAACGAAAAAGAAGCCAGTGGCCGCGAGGACCATTCCCCTTTCCCCGCCGGGATCCCGGCCCATTTCCTGCGCTTTTCCCGCTCCGGGACGGGACGGCATTCGCCTTACAGCCGCCGCAAATTTGCTCAGACCATCCAGCGCCACCAGCGGGACCGCTCCGGTTCCGGCGTCGGTTCCGGCTCCGGCTCCTCGCCCAAGGCCAGCGCGGCCTCGACGATGTCGTCCGCGGTGAGCGTCATGACGGCCTCACGATCGAGCGCGTCGAGACTTCGTTGCTCGTCGAGCGACAGCCGCAGCGCCTGACGGTTGAGCGCCTGCTCGAACAGCGTGCGGGCGAACCGTGCGTTGCCGGAGTCCTCGCCCGCGTGGAGCCCGGTGAAGATGCGGCGCAGCATCTGGTCCGCACCCGGCTCCAGCGTGTACTCGTGCTGGGCCAGCATCTGGTGGAAGATCGTCTGGAGGGCGTCGACGGAGTAGTCGGGGAACGTGATCTCACGGGCGAACCGGGAGCGCAGTCCGGGGTTCGAGAGCAAGAAGGACTCCATCAGCCGCGGGTACCCGGCCACGATCACGACCAGGCGGTGGCGGTGGTCCTCCATCCGCTTGAGCAGGACCTCGATCGCCTCGGGGCCGAAGTCCATCCGGCCGTCCTCCGGTGCCAGCGCGTAGGCCTCGTCGATGAACAGGACGCCGTCCAGCGCACGCCGGATCACCCGGTCCGTCTTGATGGCGGTCGCGCCGACGTACTGCCCCACCAGGCCCGAACGGTCGACCTCGACCAAGTGGCCTTTCTGCAGCAGACCGACCGCGCGGTACATCTCGGCCAGGAGCCGCGCCACGGTGGTCTTGCCCGTGCCCGGGTTTCCCAGGAACACCAGATGCTGTGATGTGGCCACCTCCGGCAGGCCGTGCGCCTTACGGCGGGCCTGGACCTGGAGCAGTGCGACGAGGGCCCGCACCTGTTCCTTCACGGTCTCCAGTCCCACCAGCGCGTCGAGCTCGGCCTGCACCTCGGACAGCGGCCGGGCCGGACCGGGCCTCGCACCGATGAGATCGCCGACCAGGTCGTCGACGCGCTCCGAACCGCGGGGCAGCTTGAGCTGATCGGCCAGATGGCCGATGGTTTCGCGCAGGTCGTCGAGCGGATTGCGGCTGGCAGCCATGCATCCACTGTAGTACTCGATTCCCGACCCGGGGTTGCACCAAGTCGGAAAGCGGGTCCCTCGTCCCTCCCTACCAAGGGAATACCAAGGGTCTGTGCCAGAACATGGCTGATTTGAGCTGATCGATGCAGAACCGCTCGTTCACCAGAAACGAAAGAACCCCGCAGTTCCCGTGTAAACACTGGGACCGCGGGGTTCTAGCTGGTGGCTCCGACCGGCGTCGATCCGGTGACCTTTCGATTTTCAGTCGAACGCTCTACCAACTGAGCTACAGAGCCTAGGTGACTAGTCACCACGACAGCCGGAATTTCTTCTGGCAATCAGAGCGACCCTGACGGGACTTGAACCCGCGACCTCCGCCGTGACAGGGCGGCGCGCTAACCAACTGCGCTACAGGGCCTTGCTTTTCTTGCTTCCGCAGTATCGCTACCGCGTTTTTTCAAGGCTTCCAGCCTACCAGACATTTGCAGCCTGCCAGACCAGTCCTTGCGTACCCCCAACGGGATTCGAACCCGTGCCGCCGCCGTGAAAGGGCGGTGTCCTAGGCCGCTAGACGATGGGGGCCAGAACCCGTTCGGAACAAAAATAAAAGGCTTCGAGCCGGGGCTTTCAGTCTTTGTCCTTATGCTGTTTCTCCGAACTGGACTCTAAAACTATAGGGCTTCCGCAGGAATTATCCAAAATCGGTCAGCAGCCCCGTGAACAAACCACCGAGAGCGGCGAAGATGGACAGATGGATGCCGTTGACGCGCTCAATGAGATTGCCTACTGGCTGGAACGCGGACGCGCCGCCACCTTCAAGGTGCAGGCCTTCCGAAAGGCCGCTGACATCATCAGCCGCCTGGAACCTGGCGAAGTGGAGGCGCGGGCCCGGGACGGCCGGCTCAAAAGCATGAAGGGAATCGGGGACAGGACCTACCAGGTGATCTGCCAGGCAGTGGACGGCGCAGTGCCCGAGTACCTCGAAGACCTGCGCCAGCGAAACGTCGAACCGCTCGCCGAAGGCGGCGGGGAACTCCGCGCCGCACTCCGTGGTGACCTTCACAGCCACAGCGACTGGTCCGACGGCGGCTCACCCATTTCCCTGATGGCTGACACTGCCCGCCTCCTGGGGCACGAGTACCTTGCCCTGACAGATCACTCGCCAAACCTGAAAATCGCCAACGGGCTCAGTGCGGAGCGGCTGACCGAACAGCTTGACGTTGTGGCCGCCATCAATTCGGACGGTCAGCACGGCAACGGAAAGAGGAACGGCAACGGCTTCCGGCTCCTGACCGGAATCGAGGTGGACATCCTGGAGTCCGGGAAGTTGGACCAGGAGCCGGAAATGCTGGACCGGCTGGACATTGTGGTGGCGAGTGTCCATTCCAAGCTGCGCTCGGACCGGACCACCATGACGGAGCGGATGCTCAAGGGCATCCAGGATCCGCACACGAACGTGCTGGGCCACTGCACCGGCCGCCTGGTGGAGGGATCGCGCGGCACCCGTCCGCCGTCGGAATTCGATGCCAAGAAGGTGTTTGCCGCCTGCGCCGAACTCAACGTGGCTGTAGAGATCAATTCACGCCCCGAGCGGCAGGATCCACCCGATGACCTGATCCAGCTGGCCCTCGAAGCCGGCTGCTTGTTCTCGATTGACAGCGACGCCCATGCGCCGGGCCAGCTGGACTTTCTCCAGTACGGAGCAGAGAGGGCTGCCCTGAACCACGTCCCCGCCGAGCGAATCGTCACCACGTGGCCCCTTGAGAAGCTCCTGGAGTGGTCCTCCGGAAGCTGACCGAGCACTCATGGGCAGCTTCAGGCCCACCACCCGTTCTTTGGCAGAAACTCGACTAGACGTGGCCGATTTCCGCCAGCCCAGGGCGCCGGACCCGGACTAGATTGGCTGCATGGCAACCACCCACACCCGGTCCGAAGAGTCAGCTGCCGTCCTGCCGGAGGGCCGTTCCACCAGTGCCCTGGGCATCGTGGCCGTAGTGGTCACCGTGGTGCTCTGGGCTTCCGCCTTTGTCGGCATCCGGGCCATCGGCCCCACGTTCTCCCCCGGCTCCCTGACGCTGGGCAGGCTGGCCGTTGCCGCCGTCGTGCTCGGTGCCCTGGTGCTGCCGCAGCTGTGGAAAAGCAGGAACTTTCCACAAGGCCACGAATGGTGGCCCATCTTGGCGTACGGCGTGATGTGGTTCGGCGGATACAACGTGGCATTGAATGCTGCGGAACACCTGCTGGACGCCGGAACCAGCGCGATGCTGATCAACGTCGCCCCCATTCTCGTTGCCGCTATGGCCGGCATCTTCCTCAAGGAGGGCTTCCCCCGCTGGCTTGTCATCGGCAGCCTGGTAGCGTTCGGCGGCGTCGCACTGATCGCGCTGGGATCGGCTTCCGGTTCAGGCCCCGTCTCCGGAAAAGGTCCGACGGCGGATGTTGCCGGCGTGCTGCTCTGCCTCCTTGCCGCCGTGCTGGCCGCCGTCAGCGTCATCATCCAGAAGCCCGTCCTGCGAAAGTTCCCGGCAGGCCAGGCCACATGGTTCGGCATCATGGTGGGCGCCCTCTGCTGCTTGCCTTTTACCGGTCAGCTGGTTTCCGAGTTGCAGGCTGCCCCATTGCCTGCAACTCTGGGGCTCGGCTACCTTGGTGTTTTCCCAACTGCCATCGCCTTCACGACGTGGGCCTATGCCCTGTCCCTGGTTGACGCCGGCAAACTGGCCGCGACCACCTATCTGGTGCCAGGGACCACCATCCTGATCTCCTGGCTGCTGCTGGGCGAGATCCCGTCTGTCTGGGGGCTTGTGGGAGGCGCCGTCTGCCTGGTGGGCGTGGGCCTCACCCGGCGCCGGTCCCGCGAGCGGTCGGCGTCGTAACGGACAGATGACCTGAGCAGGTCCGGACGTCACCGCTTCCCGCTAGAGTCAGGGATATGCCCGCCAACCTGCCGCCAGGACTTCCCATCATCCCGGATGGTCCACAGGACTGCGCCCCGTTTGACATGTCGGCCGACGACTTCGAGTCCGCGGTCGCCGACGCCTTGAACCGAATCCCGGCCAAGATTGCCAGCGCCATGGACAACGTGGCTGTGTTCATCGAGGACGACTATGTGCCGGGACCAGGCGAAGACCCGAACACAGTGCTGCTGGGACTGTACGAGGGCGTGCCGCTGACCGAACGTGACTCCTGGTGGGACGCGGGCTCGCTCCCGGACCGCATCACCATCTACCGCCGGCCCATCCTCGAAATCTGCGCATCCCGTGATGAGGTGATCCACGAAGTGGCCGTCACGGTGATCCATGAGGTGGCGCACCACTTCGGCATCGGCGACGCGCGGCTGCATGAGCTCGGCTGGGACTAGCCTTGTAGGCATGGGACACGACCACAGCCACACCCACGGAATCACGGCAACGGGCCGCCACCGCAAACGGCTCATCGCCGTCCTGTCCATTACCCTGGCCGTGGTGGTGGTCCAGGTGGCGGGCGCCCTCCTCTCCGGTTCGCTTGCCCTGCTGGCGGACGCCGGCCATATGCTCTCTGACGCGGCGGGCGTGACCATTGCCCTCCTGGCGTCGTGGATCGCGGGCCGGCCGGCCAGCGACCTGCGGACGTATGGCTACCAGCGCGCCGAGGTGCTGGCGGCGCTGGCAAACGCATTGATCCTGGTCGTGATATCGGTCGTGATCTTCACGGAGGCCATCAGGCGCATCGGATCTGCGCCCGAAGTCCACACGGACGTCATGCTCTTCGCCGCAATCCTGGGCGCCGTGGCAAACCTGGTATCGCTGATGATCCTGCGGGGCGCACATGAGGACAGCCTCAACGTCCGCGGCGCCTATCTCGAGGTGCTCGGCGACCTGCTCGGCTCCTTCGCCGTCATCGTCGCGGCCGTGGTCATCCTCATCACCGGATACCAGGCAGCGGACACCATTGCGTCCGTCCTGATAGCCCTGATGATTCTGCCGCGGGCGTGGAGTCTGCTGCGCGATGTGGTGGACGTACTGCTTGAGGCCAGCCCGAAGGGGGTGGAGGTGCAGATGATCCGCGAACATATCCTCTCCGTAGGCGGGGTTGTCGACGTCCACGACATCCATATCTGGACAATCACCTCTGGGGTGCCGGTGTTTTCCGCGCATGTGGTGGTGGAAGACGGAGTGCTCAACGCCCGCGGCGCCGACCAGGTCCTGGACAAACTCACTACCTGCCTCGGATCCCACTTCGACACCGAGCACTGCACCTTCCAGTTGGAGCCCGCCAGCCACTCGGAGCACGAGTCCCACCAGCACGCCTAGTCGCGACAAGGCGGGAAGGGCTAAGGCGAAGGGCCGACTTCCCGACACGCCGAGGCTAGATGTGCCCTCATTTCACAGTTGTTGTTTATGTTATTGATGTGACTCTTGTTGCCAAAGTGCAAGCGGTCACGTAGCCTCGGACTGCTGGGCGATCAGCAGAGGGGCATCTTTGTGCCGCACACCAAACCCTCGCTGCCCCGGCCTTACTATGCTGCGAGGTTCTGCGAATGGGATTGACCCGATCCGGCCGGAAGGCCGCTGTACTGTGCACCGCCGTCGTACTTTTCGGAGCCCCCGCCTTACCCGCCCAGGCAGCCCCGGCGCCCGCCATTCAGCGTCCGGCGTCGCCGGACATGCCGTCTCCGGAAGACATCGCCGCAGCAAAATCAAATGAGACCGCGACGGCGGAAGAGGTCACCGCAATCGAGCGCATCCTGGCGGATGCAGCCAGCGCCCAGGAGGCCACTTTTGCGCAGGCCCTGCGGGCAAACAACTCGTACAGCGACGCCCTGGTGGAGCTGCAGGCGCGCCAGACGGCCGCCACGGCTGCCATGGCAAAGGCGGAGGCGGCGGGGCAGGAGCAGGACAAGACGCGTAAGCAGATCGGCCAGCTCGCCGGGGATCTGTACCGCAACGGCGGGATGAACCCGGCGCTTAGCACGTTCATGAGCGGCAGCGGAGAAGTCCTGGAGCAGGCTGCAACCCTGGAGGCAATTTCGGCCAGCCGCAGCCGCGCTTTCGAATCCGCTGAGACGGCGGCTGCCGCGGCCCGGTCCCTGACCGCTGCGGCCGAGGACGCCAACCGCGCCGCAGATGACGCGGCAAGGAACGCCGAAGCCCGCAAGACGGAGGCCGAACAGGCCAATGCAGCGCAGGCCAAGGCGGTGGCCGACGCCAAGGCGCAAAGGACAGTCCTCGTAGACCAACTGGCGCAGCTGCGGAACACCACGGTTGCCCTGGAATCAGCGCGAGTCGATGCCCTCGACCGGCAGCGCGAGGAAGCCCGCCTAGCAGCCGTGTCTGCGGCCGCGGACAAGGCCGCAGCGGACCAGGGCGCTGCCGGACGAAGGGCTGGCTCGAGCGGAGGAAGTCCCATCCCTGCGGTCCCGCCGCAGGTGGTACCGGCTCCATTACCCGCACCCGCCCCGCCCGCACCCGCTGCCCCGGCGCCCGGCCCGCCGCCGGTTGCTCCGGCACCGGTAGCCCCCGTTCCTGCTCCTGCACCCGTCGCTCCGGCACCGTCACCGGGCGGAAGCAACGAGACCGCCATCTCGGTCGCCATGACCAAAGTAGGGGCACCGTACTTCTACCAGTACGGGGGCACCGGGCCGTACGGTTTTGACTGCTCGGGACTGGTGCAGGCCGCGTTCGCCGCCGCCGGCAAATACCTCCCCCGCACTGCCGCGCAGCAGTATGCCGCCGCCCCGGTCCACGTACCCCTCTCGCAGGCGCAGCGCGGCGACCTCCTGGTGTGGGGCTCGGCGCCGGACTTCTACCATGTAGCGATCTATCTGGGGAACGGCCAGGTGGTCCAGGCGTTGAATCCGGAGGAAGGCATCGCAGTCACCCAGCTGAGCCGGATGGCGGGGATGCAGCTGTACCCGTACGCTGCGCGCTACTAACCGTTCCTGCAGCAACGCTGCAGGGCCGCGCCCACACTAGGAGGATTGGCTTGGATGCAGATGTGATCATCATCGGAGGCGGCCTTGCCGGCCTGGTGGCCTCCAACGAGCTGGTCCGGGCAGGCAAACGGGTCGCGATCATCGACCAGGAGAATGAAGCCAACCTCGGCGGCCAGGCCTTCTGGTCGTTCGGCGGCATCTTTATGGTCAACACCCCGATGCAGCGCCGCTTCGGAGTCAAGGACTCATTCGACCTTGCCTGGCAGGACTGGCAAGGCAGCGCCGGATGGGACCGCTTCTCCGGAAATCTCCCCGAAGATGTGTGGGCGCAGAAGTGGGGCCGCGCCTACGTTGAGTTTGCGGCCGGCGACAAGCGGCAGTGGCTGCAGGAGCAAGGCGTGAAATTCACCCCGCTCGTGGGCTGGGCCGAGCGTGGGGACGGCAGGGCCGGGGGTCACGGCAACTCAGTGCCCCGCTTCCACGTCCCCTGGGGAACAGGCACAGGAATCTCGGAACCATTCGCTGACAAGGCCCGCGCGGCTGCAGCAGACCGGCGGGTCACCTTCTATTTCCGCCACCAGGTTGACGGCCTAATCCGCACGGGAAACACGGTCACTGGCGTGCATGGCACAGTGCTCGCGCCCGACTCAGCAATGCGTGGGGCCACGTCGAACCGGGACAAAGCCGGCGAGTTCGAGCTGACTGCCCAGGCAGTGGTGATCGCAACCGGCGGCATTGGCGGCAATCATGAGCAGGTGCGCAAGTGGTGGCCCGAACGCCTGGGGACGCCGCCCGCGACCATGATCACCGGCGTGCCCAAACACGTCGACGGGCGGATGCTCGACATCGCTGACGCCGCCGGCGTACGTCTGGTCAACCGCGACCGGATGTGGCACTACACCGAAGGGATCCGGAACTGGAACCCGATCTGGCCCGATCACGCGATCCGGATCCTGCCCGGCCCCTCCTCCCTCTGGTTCGATGCTCTGGGGCGGCGCCTCCCGGCGCCCGGATTTCCCGGATACGACACCCTCGGCACGCTCAAGCTCCTGCGCGCGACTCCCGACATCGCGCAGTACGACCACTCCTGGTTCATCCTCACCCAGAAGATCATCGAGCGGGAGTTTGCCCTCTCCGGATCCGAGCAAAACCCTGACATCACCAACCGCGACTTCATGCTCATGCTCAGGAGCCGCCTCGGGCACGGGGCGCCGCCCCCCGTCGAAGCGTTTAAAACCAAAGGGGCGGACTTCGTCGTCGCCGAAAACCTCGGCGACCTCGTCGCGGGGATGAACCGTCTCACCGTTGAGTCCCTGCTGGATTACGGGCACATCGAACGGCAGATCCTGCAACGGGATGCGGAAATGACCAACCGGTACTCCAAAGACGCTCAGGTCATGGGCATCCAGAACAGCCGGCGATACCTCGGAGACAAGTTGTTCCGGACAGCCAAGCCCCACAGGATCCTCGACCCGGCGGCCGGCCCGCTCATCGCCGTGAAGCTGCATATCGTCACCCGCAAGACCCTCGGTGGGATCCAGACCGACCTCAATGGCCAGGCCTTCGCCAGGGACGGCAGCCTCATGCCAGGCCTCTACGCCGCGGGTGAAGCCGCCGGCTTCGGCGGGGGCGGCGCGCACGGTTACAACGCTTTGGAAGGTACATTCCTGGGCGGCTGCATCTTCACGGGACGGACGGTGGGACGCTCCCTCGCCCGGCAGCTCTGAAGCAGCCGGCAGCTCTGCAATCAGGACAACACATCTTTGGTGACAAACCTCCCGTACGCGAGCGCGCCGAAAACAGCCACATAGCCTGCCTGCAGGATGGCGTTGCTGGCGAACGAGTCCCACAGCACAGGCTGGCGCAGGACGTCGGCGAAGCCAAACCAGTAGTGGCTGAACAGCCACGGGTGCAGCCACTCCAGCTGCGGAAGCTGGTCCAGGACCTGTGACACCACGGACGCCACCACAGTTGCTGCCATCGCGCCGACCGGTACAACGGTGAGGGTGGATAGGAAGAGGCCGATGGCTGAGAGCCCGGCAAGGGACAACGAAAGGTAGGCTGCGATCAGAACCAGCCGGAGCGCCGCTTCCGGCGGCTGGACCACATCGCCGGACAACAGCGTCACCGGGCCGATCGGGAAAAACAGTCCTCCGATAGCTGCACCGGCCAGCGCTACTGTTACCGGTGCCGCCACACAGAAAACAAGGGCCCCGGCATACTTGACCAGCAGCAGCCGCACGCGCCCGGCCGGTGCCACCAGCAGGTACCGCAGGGTGCCCAGGCTTGCCTCGCCCGCAATGGTGTCGCCGGCCACCACCCCAATGGTGAGGGGCAGGAACAGGGGAACGGAAACCAACATTGCCGTAACCGCCACGAAGAGTCCGTTTTGCGTGATCCTGTCCAGGAACGCGGGCCCCCTGCCCGCCGGGACGCTTGAGGAAAGCCTGACGGCGACGGCGATCAGCACAGGTATGGCGGCCAGTGCCAACAGCATCGCCCAGGTCCGGCGGCGCTGGAACAGGACCTTGAGTTCGGATGCCAGCAGGGACAGGCTCGACACCGTTTCCGGTGCAGCCGCGCTGCTTGAGAGGGCACCGGGGACGCGGGCAGGCAGGCTACTGTGCAACGTCGAACCCCTCCCCCGTCAAGGCAACAAAACGGTCCTCAAGGCTCTCCCGCTCCACGGAAAAGCCCCGGACGCGGACCCCCGCCCCCACCAGCCGCGCCACGATGTCCTCCGGCGCCACCATGTCCTGCGCTGCCGGATCACCGCCGGGTCCGGCGCCCGCGCTGGACCCGGCGGCTACAGCGGTAACCACCTCACCGTCCGGCTCGGGCGTTCCTGCCACCGGAGCCATGCCCAGCCGCAGCAGGACACCAAAGGCCCTCCTGGCGTCGGGCGTTATCAGGCGGATCTGCGCTTCTCCGGACTGGCGCAGTTCTGCCAGCGGGCCCTGCGCCACGAGCCGGCCGGCACTCATGATGGCAGCGTGCGTGCAGATCTGCTCCACTTCCGCCAGCAGGTGGCTGGAGACGAACACTGTGGCGCCGTCGGCGGCCAGGGAGCGGACCAGGCTCCGCACCTCCCGGGTTCCCTGCGGATCCAGCCCGTTGGTGGGCTCGTCCAGGACCAGCAGCTCCCGCGGGGAGAGCAGGGCGTTGGCGATCCCCAGCCGCTGCTTCATGCCGAGGGAATACGCGTGGACCCGCTTGCCGGCGGCGTGCGCCAGGCCCACCCGTTCCAGGGCCTCACCCACCCGTGCCTTCCGGGTGGCGGGCGGTGCGTGGCGGCTGGCGGCGTCGAGGCGGTGCAGGTTGGCGGCGCCGGACAGGAACGGATAGAACGCCGGGCCCTCCACGAGTGCCCCCACACGGGGCAGGACTTCATGGAGCCGGCGCGGCATCTCCAGCCCCAGGACGCTAACCGTCCCGGCCGACGCCGCGGCAAGGCCCAGCATCATGCGGATGGTGGTGGTCTTTCCAGAGCCGTTGGGGCCCAGAAATCCGAACACCGAACCGTGCGGCACTGCCAGATCCACGCTGTCCACGGCCAGCTGATGGCCGAACCGTTTGCTCAGGCTCCTGGTCTCAATCGTCAGCCCCGACGTCCCGTTCACGGAGCCACTGCGGTGGCGGCAGCCTGCAGCCGCTCCGGCGGGACCATCCCCACGAAGATGCGTCCATCGTCGGTGAACAGGACGTTGACGAGTGCCGTGGAGAGCAGCCGTCCACCGGGGACGACGACGGCGGCCTGGGCCAGGAGCGGATCCTTCAGCAGCGATCCACTCAGCAGGGATCCCTGCCCGGCTTCCGCTGCCTGGATGCTGATGACCGTTTCCCAGCCGCTGCCCGTCACCGATGGCTTGGCCGCCTTGTCACCAGGCGTGGCCGGGACTCCCCGTGGCACCGCGTCGCCGGGCACGTTGTCGGGCGTGACCTGCCGATGCGGGATCGGCGGCAGCTGCACTTCCTTGACCGTGGCGCCGGGCGGGGGAACGAAGCTGAACAGCGAGTCCTCCGGCACACCCAGCGACAGGCTGGTGAAACCCGACTGGAAGGCCGGCTGAGCCTGGCCTCGCGCAGTGACCGACACCCTGAGCGGCAAGCCGGTCTGGCCGTCGACGGCGATGGCGGCCCGTCCCACGAGGGTCCCCTGGGTCCGCGGCTCAAGGACCAGGTTGTAGGCCGTCCGCCCGGCAACTTCAACATCCGGCCCTACGGTAACCTCCGTGGAGCTGTCCAGCGCTGCCAGCAACCGGTTGGCCAGGGCTTCCGGTGTGGGGTAGGCCGGCGTGGGGTAGGCCGGTGTTTGCGGCTGGGAAAGGGGCAGGTCGCGGGCCATCGCCGGGAGCGTGAGGTGGGCTGCACTGTTGTCCTTGGATGTGTAGAACCACAGGTCGCTGTCCCGCCGGATGATGTCCCGTTCAGCCAGGCGGTCCACCACCTGGATGCGCACCTTGGCCGGCCCGTCCATGAAGACCCGGGCAGTGTGCTGGCTGGTCAGGAGCTCGACTATTGACGCTGCCCCGCCAGCTGCCCCGCCCGCGGATGCCGGCCCGGATGTTGCTCCGGCGGCCGGGAGTTCGGGCAGTCCAAGCTCGGAGGTCTGCTCAAGGGTGCCGGAGAAGGATTTCGTCTCGTGGGCGCCCAGCAGGGCGAGGATCTGTGCGGGGGTCTTTTCGGGAAGGGGATCACCGGCCCAGACCGGGATGGACCCCGCCAGCACCCCGGCGGCGATCACTGCAGGTACGGCCGCGGCGGGCATCCACCGCAGCCAGGGGCGGCTCATGCCAGCCCCGCTCCGTCGTCGTTGGCTCCCATAGATTCAGGTTACGCCTGCCGGCCGCCGTCCACACCCCTCCCGGGACAGCCCCGGGACCTACGCCGGCACTATGGTTCCGGCGCCGCCGTCGACGGTGATCCTCTGGCCTGAGGAAAGCAGGAGCGTGGCGTCCGGGACACCTACCACCGCGGGAATGCCATACTCCCTCGCCACCACTGCGCCATGGGAATTGGGTCCGCCCATTTCCATGACCAGGCCGCCTGCCGTGAGGAACAAAGGCGTCCAGCCGGGGTCGGTTGAGGGCGCCACCAGGATCTCGCCGGGTTCCAGGTGGGCGCCCACCGGATCCAGGATGACGCGGGCGGACGCCGTCACGGTACCGGACGACGCCGGGCTCCCGGCGAGTGCGCCCGGTATAGCCGCTGGAGCCCCAACTGGCTGCACCGCTTCCGGTTCCGTGCCGTCGGACAGCAGCACGCGGGGCACATGACGCCGTTCGAGCTCCGTGGCATAGGCTTCCCGGCGCTGCGCCACGAGCGGGCATAGGTCCATTCCCTTCGCAAGCCCCCGGCGGGCTTCGACGATGTCCAGGAAAAAGACGTCGTCCGGATGTTCAATGCTGCCCGCGGCCGCCAGCGTCTCCCCCACGTGGAGCAACTGCTTCCGCACCTCGGCAAGCCCCACCACAAGCTGGTACTTGGGCAGCTCTCGCAACCCGGCGAAGAGCCGGGCCCGTCGCAACGCGGCCCGCACGACGGCGCCGCGGACGCGGCCTCGGCGTATCGCCTCCGCCACCACCCGCTCAACGTGGGCCTCCGACTCTTCAGCGGCCTTGTTGAACTGAACGTCGGGAGCCAGTGCAGGGTTCTCCAGCCGGAGGTAGTTGGCCAGGACACCAAGGATGTGGGTGGGATCATCGGACCAGCGCGGCATCCCCACATCGATCTCGGCCACCGCCCGGTGTCCATACCGTTGCATAAAGCGCTCCAGCCCCGCCTGAAGGACCCGGGGCAGCTGCTGCGCGTTGAACCGGGCCGCCAGCGCGGCGGTTTCCTGGCCGGTCACGGCGCTGAGGGACTCGCCATCGTCCTTGATCACGGTGGCGAGGTGCCACAGTTCAAGGTCCATCTCGGTGGTGACGTTGTTGGGCAGCCCCCGGAGCACCTGCTGGAGGTCGTCCCACCGGCTGCGGCCGGGGCCCAGCAGTTTCCCGGCCAGCGCCAGCATGCCGAATCCCAAGGCGGCGAGCGGGAGGGTGGCGGGCACAACGGCAAAGAGACGGGCGCCCAGGAGGTGCTCGGCATGGTCGAGGCGTGCGGCCGGGGTGGCATCCGCCGGCAGCTGCAGTGAGCTGCCGAATTCATTGGAAAACCGATTCAGCCGTCGCAGCGCTGCGTCCGGCCTGAACAGTGCACGGAGAAGCGTTTCGGGAACATGGGCCCGCGCTGCTGCGGGGACTACGTGCCGGAGCAGGCCCAGCGGGGTCCTACGCGTTACGGAGAACCTCGGATCGTCGAAGACCCGGCGCAACACCGTGGCGGACCGTGCCTCCATCACGTCAAACACCCGCGGGACAATCCGCCGCCCGGTGCTGCTGCGGACCACAGTGGTCAGGTCGATGTAGATGCGCTGGCCGGCTTCGGCATAAGGGGATGGCCCCTGGCGTGGCTCAGGGACGTTGAACCGCGCTGTCCGGGCCACGGACGAGCCAATGAGCCGGAGGGCGGCCAGGCCCATGGGTGTGATGGGCCTGGTCAGGCCCTGGGCAAGGCTGAAGCACAGGTAAACTCGGGGGCCATCCCCTGCGGAAGCCCGCTCCGGAACAGGATACAAAGTGGTGATGGGCCGTGACTGCGTCAGCCACAACCCGCCGTCACGGCTTACGGCCCATTCCGTGTCCTGCGGCGCCCCGAAAAGCTTCTCGGCCCGCAAGCCAAGGGCAGCCAGCTCAGCCACCTGGCCGTCAGTCAGGCAGGGGCTTGCGCCGGCGTCGGGGACTTCGACGGCCTCCGTTCCGCCGCCAGGCAGCGGCCGGACCATCATCCGCTTGTCTCCGAGACGCCGCTCAATAACCCGTCCCGTGACCGGGTCCGCCACAAAGTGGTCCGGGTTGACGGCTCCGGAGACCACTGCCTCGCCCAGCCCCGGACTGGCATCGATGACGGCCTCCTGCCGGCGACCGGTGATCGGGTTGGCGGTAAACATCACGCCGGCCGCCGCGGCGTCCACCATCCGTTGGACGACGACGGCGAGGGCCACGGCCGCGGGATCGATACCCCGGTTTGCCCGGTAACTGACGGCCCGGTCGGTCCAGAGGGACGCCCAGCAGTCCTTCACGGCCTCCAGGACGGCGTCGGCACCCACGACGTTGAGGTAAGTATCCTGCTGACCGGCGAAGCTGGCGAACGGAAGGTCCTCGGCCGTGGCTGAGGACCTCACGGCCACCGGAACGCCCTGCCCCAGCGCCGCATAAGCCTCCGTCACGGCAGCAGCGATCCCGGGCGGGATGTCACCGCCCTGGATGATGGCTCGTGCCCGGCCGGCCAGGGCGGACAGTTCCAACAATCGGTCGCCGGGCGTGGACGCCAGCGCACGGAGCACCTCGCCGAGGGGCCCGGCCAGGGGTAGGTTTTCGGAGGCGGTGGCCAGCCGGTAGGCGTCGGTAGTCAGGCAGAAGCCATCCGGCACAGGCAGCCCGCCGATCACCAGCTCGCCAAGGTTCGCAGCTTTACCGCCCGCAAGCAGCACCATCCCGGCGTGGATCTGGGCCAAAGGCAAGACGAGCTTCCGTTCCGGGGCCTCGACTCCCGGTGCTTCTCCCGTTTCCCGTGGGAAATTGTCAGGTGCTGCAGGGGACCCGGGCATCGCACGCCTCCTGTGGATGACGCGGACGGTTAAGCGGCGCCCAGGATGGGGCCGAAACTGGCTCTGTCCGCGAGCCGCGGGTCCTCGTGGTCCGGAACCACCAGGACCGGCCCCTTGGCATGGTGAAGCACGCCATCTGAAGTGGATCCGAGAAGCATGCCTGTGAATCCGCCACGGCCGCGGGTGCCCACCACCACCAGCTCCACGTGCCGGCTGGCCTCCACCAGCACTTCGACAGGGGAGCCGTCCTTCAACTCGGACTCCATGGGAAGGTTGGGATAGTGGCTCTTGAGCCAGGTCATACCGGCATCCAGCTGCATGCGGATATCGGCGAACAGTGCCTTCCGGTCCATGGGCGCGGGAACCCAGGCCAGCGAACCGCTGTACTGCGGGACGGCGCAGACCACGCGCAGGGTTGCACCCATCCGCTCCGCCTGCGATGCCGCCTCCAGGACAGCCACCCGCGCCTGCTCGGAACCGTCCACACCCACAACCACCACGTTCTCCACGCGCTGGCGCCCGAATTTTGCCTGCTCGGCCTTGATCCGCTTATCCTCGGTAGTTTCCCCCAGCCTGTCGGCGCAGATGAGCGGGACAGTCACGGTGGGACACTTTGCATGGGCAGGCAGTGCGCTGCTCACGGAGCCCAGCAGGCGTCCCACGAAGCCGCCCCGGCCGCGCGTGCCGAAGACCAGCAACTCCGCCGTTTCGGACATCTCCAGCAGCACCCCTGAGGCATCACCATTCTCAACGGAGGCATCGACGTCGATGCTGTAGCCGGATACCTTCTCCGAAGCTTGCCTGATGATCGCCTCAGCGCCTTCGCGGATCACGGAGTCATCCACGGTGGCGTAGCCGCCGTCCAGTCCTGACGCGGCAAAGATGGGCACCGAATATGCCGTCACAATATGCAACGGGCGGCGGCGGCGCTCGGCCTCACGGGCCGCCCAGACGAGGGCGCACTGGCCATGGTCCGAACCGTCCACGCCGACAACGATCCCCCGGGGGGCGGCAGAATTGCCGCTGCCGTCCCGTTCCGGGTCCCGATGCGTCTCCTGTGCGCCCATTGGGTCGCCTCCTCGCGATACTGCCTGATGTTGCGGCTATTCTGCCAGAAGCGGACCCGTTCCCCGTGCACCCGCCTCGCAGCACGTACCCGGTCAGGAAGGCCCGCCTCCACTTCTCACTATTCTCGGTCCGCAGGCAGTTAGCAAGAAGTTATCCACAGGCGCTCGCCGTCAAGGATGAGAGCGCGAACATTGCTTGGCAAGAATGTTTGGGTTTGGGGTATCCATGTCAGTAAATGTTCTGTAGTCTTCGAGGCATCGCTGGTCCGGGATGTTCAGGGTTAGGACATGCTCGGACCAGGTACTGCGGCCGCACTTTGGGGGTAACGGAACGTGTGCAGGGGGACGATGCCTGCTAGCCGACTGTTTCAAAGGAGGAAAACTGTGGTGTCAAGCATGCCCATGAACGGCGGAACCGAGCAGACCACCACTGTGGTCATTGGTACGGGCCTTTCCGGCCTGGCCGTCGCCGCAGAACTGCGCCGGCGCGGCGTGGACTCAATCGTGGTGGATGGACTCGACATCCTGGGAGCCGGGCAACCGGCCAACACAGCTTCACTCCAGCGCTGCGATGCAGCCGACTCCGACTCCCTCCGGGAGAGGAACGAAATCCTCCGCCACCTTCGCATCTACGCGGCCAGCCATGGCATGGATGTCCGCAACACCACCCGGGCGGTCCAGCTAACGATGGTGGGCGGGGCACCGGGCGAACATTCGGACGAGCCCCCAGCCTGCCAGTGGGAAGTGCACACTCCCACCGGCATCCTCCTGGCTGACCACATTGTGCTGACCCGGTGCGCGCACAGCCAGCTGCGGCGCATGCTCAACGACTTCGGTATCACGGTGGGCCGCAACCTGGCGGCCGCGATGCGGGCCATCGGCATTTACCTCGTGGGGGTAGGTGAGCTCATTACGCCCTCTCCCAAGGAAGTGCTTCGCCAGGCAAAAACAGTGGGCCAGGCGATCTCCGCGAAGGTCAATCCGGAGAACGAACCCAGCATCCTCACCGGAAGCTTCGCTGTCCTGCCCGCCTAATTCAGCGGGCCGGCTCAGCGGCCTGGTTCAGCCGACTTCTTCGTCTGTGTCTTCGTTGCCGGCCGTCAGCCGGCGCTTCGCCAGGATCCCGATGGCCACCAGCAAACCGATGGCCACGGCCGCAAACACCACCAGGCTCCAAGGGAACGGCTGCGACGCGTCCGCGACCGGGGCAGGGGTCTCGATGGTTCCCGGCTCGGCGGTGCCCATGCTCGGGACTACAGCGGGCGCCTTCGGACTGCCCGGAGGTGTTGCGCCAGATGTTCCCTCTGCCGCGGCGGTTGCCGTGAAGCTGAATGTCCCCTCAATGGGATGGGAATCCGAGCTGGCCACCCGCCACGTGACGTTGTACTTCCCGGCGGGCGCGCCGTCCTTGAGTTTCTGGGAGGCCATGTTGTCCACGATTTCGACGGGGCCGTCCGCCCATTCCGTGCCGGTGGCATCCTTGACAGAGAACTGCGCCCCGATGCCAAGCGGGTCGTTGCTGAAGGTGACAGACACCTTGTCCGGCGCGGTGGCCACCGTGGCACCCTGCGCGGGGCTGCTGGACTCGGCAGAGTCATGGGCGGAAGCCGGACCTGCCATACCCAGAATTGCGGCGGCGAAAACGGCTGTTCCGAGCACAACGCTCAGCAACTGGCGGCGGATGGAACGCATGCGTGGACTGCTCCTTGTGTTGACTTCCTTACAGAGTAGGCGAATTAGCCGAGTTGCTCCCGTGGCGCCCCATAGGATTCAGGTACCCCTAACGACTCCCCGGAGGATTCATGCTTAAGCAAGGCTCTGTGCTGGACCGGTACTTCAAGGTCACCGAACGGGGGTCCAACCTGTCCCGCGAGGTCCGCGGCGGGTTCGCCACCTTCTTTGCCATGAGCTACATCGTGGTGCTCAACCCGCTCATCCTCTCCGGCGCTGACTCCAACGGCACCACCCTTGGCTTCACCGCGGTGGCCGCCGTCACCGCGCTCGTGGCCGGCGTCCTCACTATCCTCATGGGCGCGTGGGGAAGGCACCCCTTCGCGCTGGCGACCGGGCTGGGCGTCAACGCTTTCGTGGCCGTAACGGTGGCAACCAACCCAGGACTGAGCTGGCCGGACATGATGGGCCTGGTGGTGATATCGGGCGTCACCATGCTGATCCTGGTCCTCACCGGGTTCCGGACCGCCGTCTTCAAGGCAGTCCCTGACGGGCTCAAGACCGCAATCGTGGTGGGGATAGGCCTGTTCATCGCCCTGATCGGTTTGGTGAACGCCGGCTTTGTCCGCCGCATCCCGGATGCTGCCGGCACCACAGTGCCGGTGGGCCTGGGCTTCGACGGCAAGCTCCTGGGCTGGCCCACCGCGGTGTTCGTGTTCGGCCTGGCGCTCACCATCGCCTTGGTGGTCCGTAAGGTCAAGGGTGCGATCCTGATCGGCATCATCACCTCCACCGTCATCGCCGTGATCCTGGAAATGACGCTGCACATCGGCCCCAGCGTCCAAAAGGATAAGCCTTTCAACCCCCAGGGCTGGTCGTTGGTGGCGCCGCAGTTCACTGACTGGGCCGCACCGGACCTGTCCCTGATCGGCAAGGCCAACCCCTTCGGAGCCTTCGGGCACCTGGGCTTCGTTGCTGCCACGCTGCTCGCTTTTGTGATCCTGCTGAGCATCTTCTTTGACGCGATGGGCACCATGGTCGGCCTTGCCAATGAGGCCGGAACGGTGGACAAGCACGGCAACATCCCGGACGTTGACCGCGTGCTTCAGGTGGACGCCCTGGGCGCCATCCTGGGTGGCGGGGCTTCGGTCTCCTCGAACCAGATCTACGTTGAGGCGGGTGCCGGAATCGGCGAGGGCGCCCGGACCGGCGTGGCGTCCATCGTCACCGGCCTGCTGTTCCTCGTGGCCATGTTCTTCACCCCGCTCATCAACCTCGTCCCGTTCGAAGCAGTGGCTCCCGCCCTGGTGGTGGTGGGCTTCATGATGGTGTCCCAGGTGGGAAGGATCGACTGGCAGGACTGGGGAATCGCCATCCCGGCGTTCCTGACCTTCACGTTGATGCCATTCACCTACTCCATCGCCAATGGCCTGGGTGCCGGTTTCATCGCCTACGTCCTGATCCGCACGGTCCAGGGCCGGGTCCGCGACATCCACCCGCTGATGTGGGCCGTGGCCGCCGCGTTCCTGCTGTTCTTCTCGGTGGGTACCATCGAGGCCGCGATGGGTATGCACTAAGCGCATCCGGGCATCCTTTTGCCGCTTAACGGCAGGTTTCCGGAATTCCAGACAGGACGACGGCGCCGCTGCTGGCATTCGCCGCAGCCATGCGGTGAGCTTGGAACATGGTTCTTCCCTTGCTCACCATTGATGTCCCGCCCCAGCCCTGGACGGGGAGGTTCGACGGCGACGGCCGCGAGCACCAGCGCTGGTGGCAGGCGGTGTCGCGCTACACACCGGGCACGTCCGGCGCCGGGTCCACTGCGCCGGCACGCTCCGCAACGCCCGGTTCATCGCGGCCGGCGGTGCTCCTGGGTTTCGCGAGCGACGAAGGGGTCCGCCGGAACAAGGGGCGGCCCGGCGCGGCCCTGGCGCCGGCGGCCCTCCGTGCGGCCTTAGGGCCGCTCGCGTTCCACCTTGACAGGACCGTGTCCGACGCCGGGGACGTCGTGGTGTCCGACGGGGCTTTGGAGGCAGGCCAGGCACGTGCGGGCCTCGCCATTGCCGCGATGCTCGACGCCGGCCGGCTCACCGTAGTGCTGGGCGGCGGGCACGAGACCGCGTTTGCCAGCTATCTGGGACTCGCCGGTTCCGAGGCGGTCCGTGGCGGGCACCGGCTGGGCGTCCTGAATCTGGACGCCCACTTTGACCTCCGTGAGGCACCAGTACCGAGTTCCGGCACGCCGTTCCTCCAGATGGCGGAAGCGGAAGCCGCCGCGGGGCGCGAATTCCGGTACGCCGTCGTCGGGATTTCCGAGCCGAACAACACCCGGGCTCTCTTCGGCACTGCGCGGCAGCTGGGCGTGAAATTCCTGCTGGATGAGGACTGCACGGCGGAGCGGGTGCGGACGTTTGTGGCGGAGTTCATCGACGGCGTGGACGTGCTGTACCTGACCATCGATCTCGACGTGCTGCCGGCCTCGGAGGCTCCCGGGGTGAGCGCGCCCGCTGCCTACGGCGTGCCGCTGCCGGTCATCAGTGCTGTCTGCCGGCAGGTTGCCGCGAGCGGGAAGCTGCTGCACGTGGATGTGGCTGAGTTGAACCCGGGCTTCGACATTGACGGCCGGACCGCCAAGGTCGCGGCGCGGCTGGTGAACACCCTGCTGCAGTAGGCTCCCGCCGCCCAAGCCGCACTTGCTCAGCCGCCCTTGAGGACATAGCGCCGCTCGGGCCGGCCCACGCCGTACTTGAGCCGGACCTCCAGCGCCCCCTCGTCGTGGAGATACTCGAGGTAGCGGCGCGCGCTCACCCGCGATGTGCCCAGCTGGACGGCCACTTCGGCAGCGGACAGGTCGCCGTCGGCCGCCTTCAGGGCTTCCTCCACCAGCTTCAGTGTTTCGATGCTGCAGCCCTTTGGCAGGGGCCGCTCGGTCCGGTCCAGGCCGAAGACCCGGTTGACGTCCGACTGCTCCGCCACGTCCTTGGACGAGTCCAGGCTCTGGTAGGTATTGCGGTAATGCTCCAGCCGTTCCTGGAGGTCCGTCTGTGAGAACGGCTTGATGAGGTAATGGACAATCCCGCCGCGGAGGGCCTTGCGGACCGTTTCCACCTCACGGGCGGCGCTGATCACCAGGACATCCAGCTCCGGGGCAACCTCGCGCAGTCTCTGCATCAGATCCAGGCCGTTGATGTCCGGCAGGTGGATGTCCAGCAGGACCAGGTCCGGCTGGAGACGCTCGGTCTCGGTCACGGCCTGTGCTCCCGTATGCGCCACTCCGACGACGGCGAATCCAGGAGTGCGCTGGATGAAGCCGGCGTGGACCTTGGCCACCATGAAGTCGTCGTCGACGATCAGGACCTTGATCATGGCTGTGGCCTTCCTCGTTTCAGCCGTGCGGTAAAGACCGCCCCGTTGTCATTAGCCACGGTAAGGTCACCCCCGTCTCGCCGGCAGACCACCCGGGAGAGCGCCAACCCGAAGCCGCGGCTGCCACCTGGTCCTGGTTCCTTGGTGGTGAAACCCTGCCGGAAGATCTCTTCGGCTTCACCCTGGACGATGCCCGATCCGGTATCCCTGACCGTGACAGTGACGCCGTGGTCCGCATCCTCCACCTGGACCCGGACGGCTGCCTCCGGAAGGCCGGCAACGGCGTCGAACGCGTTGTCCACCAGGTTTCCGACCACCGTGGTCAGGTCCCGGGAGAGCTCATCGTCAACGCGGCCCAGCGCGGACTCCGGATCAAGCTGCAGCGTGACCCCGCGCTCGGTGGCGAGGCTGGACTTGGCGATCAGGAGGGCGGCCAGTGCGGGGTCCTGGATGCGGCTGGTGACGTCGTCGTTGAGCCGCGTCCTGTCCAGGGTGGCGCCATTCACAAACTGGACCACGGAATCGTACTCCCCGATCTGGATCAGCCCCGAGATCACGTGCAGCTGGTTGGCGAACTCATGGGCCTGGGCGCGCAGGGTGTCTGTCGCGGTCCGGGTGGTGCCCAGTTCGCGCTCAAGGGACGACAGTTCCGTGCGGTCGCGCAGGGTGGTCACGGAACCGATGTCCCGGCCGCGGGAACGGATGGGAACCCTGTTCAGCACCACCATCCGGTCCCCGACCAGCGCCAGTTGGTCCGGACCGGGCTGCTCGCGGGTGAGGACGTCCTTCAGGGCCGGCTCCACGGCCAGGCTGGCAAGATTCTTGCCCACACAGTCCGCGGGCAGCCCCAGTAATTCCCGGGCGCTGTCATTGGCCACTGTGATGCGTTCGTGCGGATCGAGTGCCACCACGCCTTCCTTCAGTCCGTGCAGCATGGCCTCGCGGTTCTCCACCAGCCCGGTGATTTCGCTGGGTTCCATACCCAGTGTCTGCCGCTTGACCCGGCGGGCCAGCAGCAAGGAACCTGCCACGCCCAGCACGCTGGCCACCCCCACGTACGTGAGGAGATTCGGTACAGCGTCCCCCAGGCGTTCCAGCGTGGACGGGTAGCTCCGGCTGATGGCCGCAATGCCGATCATTTTGCCCTCGTCGTCCAGGACTGGAACGTGGGCGGACAGGGCTGCCTCGCCGGATCCGCCCACAACGCCCGTCCAGGCCCGGCCCTCCAACACCCGGCTCGGCCCAAGTTCCATGGGGCGGCCCAGCATGCTCGGATCGGAGGACGCCACTACCGTCCGATCAAGCTTCGCGATCGCCACGTTGGACGATCCGGAAACTATCCGTACCGACTCCGCCACGGCGGGAAGGGCGGAGCCGCCCCGTGGTTCGGCGGTCGGCAGGAGTGCGCGCACTGTGGGGTTGGCTCCCAGTGCCTCGGCGGCGGACAGCGCACGGCGGCCCTCGATCCTTTCAAAGGCCGCGGCCGACTGCGCCAGCGAAATGGCCACTACGGCAACCAGCACCGCCAGGACAATGAGCAACTGCAGAACAAGGTACTGCCCTGCGAGGGACATTCCTCTTCGTCGAGTCACTGTGGTTCTTTCTATGGTGTGGTCCATGCCCCCGCAGGGTATCGGAACTATACCCCACTCCGCCCGTGCCATCTTGCCCTCACTGCCTTGGATCCGGACGCATGCTATCCCCAGGGTGGGGCGCCGGAAACGTGAACGCAATGAACTTAACTTTCTCTGCGTACACAAGAGTGATGTCCGTCACTGTGGCGCCTAGCATCAGATCACCAGTCAGTTTTGCTGACTAGCTTTATCGCTGACTTTACTGAGAAGAGGAACACCATGCGCCAGATCCGCGCATTGCGAATCGCCGCCGTCGCCGCCGGCATCGCCCTGATGGCCACCGGCTGCGGTGCCACCGGCAAGAACTCCACCCCATCCAGCTCCGGCGCCGCCGCCGGCCCGCTGACCGGGCTCCAGATCCTGGTCCCCAACACCGCGGGTGGAGGATACGACACCACCGCCCGTGTCGCCGCGAAGGTTCTCGAAGACGAGAAGATCGCCACCAACACCGAAGTCTTTAACCTCGCCGGCGCAGGCGGAACCGTGGGCCTGGCCCGCGTCGTCAACGAAAAGGGCAACGGCGACCTCGCCATGCTGATGGGCCTTGGCGTGGTGGGCGCAAGCTACACCAACAAGTCCCAGTCCAAACTGACGGACACCACCCCGCTGGCCAAGCTCATCGAAGAGCCAGGCGCCATCATGGTCAGCAAGGATTCGCCCTATAAGACCATCGGTGACCTGGTCAAGGCCTGGAAGGCCGATCCCGGGTCCATCGCCGTGGGCGGCGGATCATCTCCCGGCGGTCCTGACCACCTGCTGCCCATGCAGCTTGCCGGAGCCGTCGGCATCGACGCCACCAAGGTCAACTACGTTGCCTACGACGGCGGCGGTGACCTCCTCCCGGCCATCCTGGGAAACAAGCTGGGCTTCGCGGCCTCCGGTGCCGGTGAGTACTTGAAGCAGATCGAATCAGGCGCGGTGCGTGTCCTGGCCACCAGTGGTGAAAAGCGCCTGGACGGAGTGGATGCACCGACGCTGAAGGAATCCGGCATCGACCTGGTGTTCAGCAACTGGCGCGGCATGGTAGCTCCTCCGGGAATCAGCGACGGAGACAAGGCCTCCCTGATTGCAGCCATCGAAAAGATGCACGGCACTGCAGCGTGGAAGGAAGCCCTGAAGACCCACAGCTGGACCGACGCGTTTGTCACGGGTGACGACTTCAAGACCTTCCTTACCGAGCAGGACAAGCGGGTGGCGGACGTCCTCACGAAGCTTGGCCTGGCGTGAGCTCCTCAACCTCTTTGACCTCACGGCTCAAAGGCCGCTCCGAGCTGGGGGTTGCCCTCCTGCTCGGGGCGGCCGGGGCCCTGGTCCTCTGGGACGCACTTGGCCTGGCTACCCCGTACTCCAACTCGGATCCAGTGGGCCCGAAGACCCTCCCCTATATCGTGGCCGGACTGCTCATTGTCTGCGCTGTCCTGCTGGCCGTGAACGTACTCCGCGGCGGTAAAGGCGAGGCGGAGGAGGGTGAGGACGTGGATCTCACCCACCCCGCCGACTGGAGGACCGTCCTGCCCCTGGCTGGCGCCTTCATCGCCAACATCCTCCTGATCGACTGGGCCGGATGGGTGATCTCGGGAACCATCCTGTTCTGGGGCAGCGTGTGGGCCCTGGGAAGCCGGCACTACGTCCGTGACGGGCTCGTTTCCCTGGCCATGTCGCTGCTCACCTTTTACGGCTTCTACCTTGGCCTCGGCATCGCGCTGCCCGCCGGGCTCCTGGAAGGGATTCTCTGATGGATGTCTTTTCCTCCCTTATGGACGGCTTTGCCACGGCCCTGACCCCCATGAATTTCCTCTATGCCGTGATCGGCGTGGTCCTGGGTACCGCCGTCGGCGTGCTCCCGGGAATCGGGCCGGCCATGTCTATTGCCTTGCTGCTCCCGGTCACCTACGCCCTCGAGCCCACCAGCGCTTTCATTATGTTCGCCGGCATTTATTACGGCGGCATGTACGGCGGTTCCACGACGTCCATCCTGCTTAACACTCCGGGGGAATCGTCGTCGGTGGTTACGGCCATCGAAGGCAACAAGATGGCGAAAGCCGGCAGAGCTGCCCAAGCACTGGCGACGGCGGCCATCGGCTCGTTCGTTGCCGGCACCATCGGCACCGCGCTGCTGGCCGTCTGCGCACCAATTGTGGTGACGTTCGCCGTCAGCCTTGGTTCGCCCAGCTACTTCGCCATCATGGTGCTTGCGCTCCTGGCGGTCACGGCCGTCCTGGGATCGTCCCGCCTCCGCGGCTTCGCCTCGCTGGGGCTCGGACTCGCAATCGGCCTGGTGGGCCTGGACTCCGTCACCGGGCAGGCACGCCTCACGTTCGGCCAGCCCCTGCTGGCTGACGGACTCGATATTGTCGTGGTGGCCGTGGCCATCTTCGCCGTCGGTGAGGCGCTCTGGGTGGCCGCTCACCTGCGCCGCACGCCGTTGAACATCATCCCCGTAGGCCAGCCGTGGATGGGCAAACAGGACTGGAAGCGGTCCTGGAAGCCCTGGCTGCGCGGAACCGCGTTCGGCTTTCCGTTCGGAGCTCTTCCGGCCGGCGGTGCCGAGATCCCCACGTTCCTCTCCTACGTCACGGAGAAGCGGCTCAGCAAGCACCCTGAAGAGTTCGGCAAGGGCGCAATCGAGGGCGTGGCCGGGCCGGAAGCCGCCAACAATGCGGCGGCCGCAGGCACACTGACCCCCATGCTGGCCCTGGGCCTGCCCACCAACGCCACGGCAGCCGTGATGCTGGCGGCCTTCACCTCGTACGGCATCCAGCCTGGCCCGCAACTGTTCGAGAGCCAGGGACCCCTGGTCTGGGCCCTGATTGCTAGCCTCTTCATCGGCAATTTCCTGCTCCTGGTCATCAACCTGCCCCTGGCGCCGCTGTGGGCCAGGCTCCTGCAGCTCCCTCGTCCTTACCTGTATGCGGGAATCCTGTTCTTCGCCACGCTGGGCGCCTATTCGGTGAATCTGCAGGCCTTCGACCTGGTAATCCTGCTGGTGCTGGGTGCGCTCGGGTTCATGATGCGGCGCTTCGGACTCCCCGTGCTGCCACTCATCCTCGGCGTGATCCTGGGCCCACGCATTGAAGGCCAGCTCCGCAAGACCTTGAAGCTGAGCGCCGGTGACCCCTCCGGGCTCTTCAGCGAACCGATCGCCGTCGTTATTTACATCATTGTGGCGATCATCCTCGTCTGGCCGCTGCTGCTGAAGCTGTGGCGGCGAAACCGTCCGGTCACCAGCTTCCTGCCTGCAAACGCCAGCCGCGGATCCGAACCGACAGATGTGACGCGCGGCTCCGTCAGCCATGGGAGCCACCGCGCCGACGGACCGGCCGACGGAGACGTCGGCCGCGACGGCGACGGCGACGGCGACGGCTAGGACCACGGCGACGGCTAGGACCACGGCGACGGCTAGTACGTCCACGCCGTCACTTCGCAGGCAGCGGTAGAACACCACACATACAGGCAACGGACCACAAGGAGCAACCATGACGATCGTGGTGGGATACGTCCCCACACCAGAGGGCGAAGCGGCGCTCACCCGGGCCATCTCGGAGGCCCGCAAGAGCAACAACACCTTGCTGGTCATCAACTCGTCCAAGGGTGATGCCCTGGTGGACAACAGATATGCCCAGGAGCCGGAGATCCAGAGTATCGAGGTTCGGCTGGCAACCCAGGGAATTGACCACGTGATCAAGCAGCCGGTCCGTGGGCATGACGCGGCAGCGGAGGTCCTCGATGCCGCAGAGGAGCACGATGCCGAGCTGATTGTGATCGGGCTGCGCCGCAGGACGCCGGTGGGCAAGCTGATCATGGGCAGCACCGCCCAGCGCATTCTGCTCGAAGCGTCCTGCCCGGTATTGGCGGTTAAGGCTGGCATGGCTGGCTGAGCTCCGCCTTAACAAACGAATCCGAGGTTTGTCCGCGGTTCCCGCCCTTCACGGCGCGGTTCCGCGGACAAGCCTCGGATTTTCGCGTGTGGGCTGCGGGATGCCGCCGGATACCGGTGTCATTCGGTCAGGTAGGATAACGTTTTCCTACTCGAATGGCGAGTTCCCGCCCCAGGGAAAAGAAATGCGCCCCCGGGGGCTTGAATGTGGGGCCCCTCACATGGCATCATCAAAACCGGGGATAACGTTTTCCTCATCGATGCCAGGATGCTTCGAATGGTCCACGGTATCCCACAGACAGTTACCTGTCCTGCAGCGCCCCGGCTGCAGGACAACGACATCCCCGACAAAGTCTCCCGACGCATGAACCACCACAAGGAAGTGAACAGATGAGCACGAAAATCATCAAGAGGAAAGCGCTGTCTATATCCGCCGCGGTCGCAGCACTCGGTCTCTTGGCTGGCTGCGGAAGCGCCACGGCGCCCGCCCCGGCAGCAGACGCGGGTCCCGTCACGATCGATGTCTGGGGCTGGGATGCCGAGTCAACACAGCACGTTGTTGACGCCTTCAATGCGAGCCACGACAAGATCAAGGTCAACTACGTCCTGCAGGCAAGCAACACAGCCACCCAGACAAACTTCAGAAATGTCATGGAATCGAAGAAGGACATTCCCTGCTTCATGCCCGGGATCGCCCCGATCACCACGACACTCGTCAACGGCTGGGCCCAGGACATCACCCAATACGTGGAGCCGATCAAGGACGCCTACAGCACAGGCGCCCAGGCCGCTGCACAGGTTGACGGTAAGTTCTTCGGCTTCCCGGCGGGACCCTCGGCAACCTTCATGATGGCCAACAAAGCCGTCTACGACAAGTTCGGACTGGCTGTTCCAAAGACCTGGGAGGACTTCGTCACCGTCGGCAAGGAACTCAAGACCCATGGCGTTACCGTCATCAACCTGGCCGGAGAAGACCCGTCAACCCTCCTGCAGATGTCCCAGCAGGCCGGTGCCAGCTGGTTCGCGATCGACGGCGACAAGTGGAAGGTTAATCTGCAGGACGACGCGACCATGAAGGCCGTCGACATCATCCAGCAGCTGGTGGACAACGACCTGGTGGCCCACCAGACCTACAAGGACAGGCCCGCCTTGTACTCCTACTTTGACAGCGGCCAGCTCGCCACCGTGCCGTTGGCCTGGTGGTCCATGACCGGTTACCAGACCAACTTCAAGGCGTCCCTGGGACAGTGGCAGGCAGTGGACGTCCCGCAGTTCAAGGACGCAAAGCAGTTTGTGAGCTCCGGCGTGGCCGATCCCGGCTTCGTCCCCGTCGGCTGTGAACATCCCGCCGCCGCCGTTGAATACGTGAACTGGGCCTCCACCTCGAAGGACGCCATAGAAGCCGGCAAGAACCAGAAGACTGGCTCCGTGGGCGTTCCCACCAATCTTGCCGATGTGTCCGCCTACACGGCGAACGTCGTCCCGGACAAGATTTTCGGATCCCAGCCGGCCGCTGAAGTTGGCGCCGTGATTGCGAAAGCCCAGAATGCCGCCGTCGGCAAGTTCGAGCGCGGGCCGGACTACGACGCCTGGTTCCCGGAGATGCAGGACCAGTGGGGCAAGGCCATGGCCAAGCAGATCACCCTGAAGCAAGCGATGACCAACGTCCAGGCCTTCATCGCGAAGGATCTTGACTCCAAGGGCATCAAATACGAGGTCAGCAAGTAACCATCCGGTTCTCTTCGGAGATCCGTAACAGAGAGGAGACGCGGATGTCTTCCAGAGTAGAAGTCCGTAAAAGCCTAGACGGCGCAGAACAGAAGCCCTCCAGGCAGGCACGGGCAGGTGCCTCCGCGTCTCCCCGGTTTTCGTGGCGCACGAAGCAGCGGATCAAGGGGGCGTCGTTCACGTGGCCGTTTGTCATCGGATTCGCGGTGTTCACGCTCCTGCCTGTGGTGGTCGGACTAGGCCAGAGTCTTTTCTCCTCCAAGACCTCCGGTCTGGGCTTCGGTGCGGCCACGGTCAGCTTCGCAGGGTTCGACAATTTCGCCCGGGGACTCGTGGACCCGGTCTTCTGGGACTCAATGCTCCGGGTGAGCATCTACGCCGTCGTGATTGTGCCCGTCATCCAACTAATCAGCCTCACATTGGCGCTTCTGATCGACGCAGTGAAGCGCCGGGTGGCCAACCGCTTCCGGCTGATTCTCCTGATTCCGTACATGATCCCCGGCATTGTGGCCATCATGATCTGGCTCTACCTGTACAGCCCGGTGGTGGGACCCCTCCGGCCCTTCTTCGGCTTGTTCGGGGTGCACACCGACTTTTTCTCCGGCAGCATGATCTGGGTGTCGATAGGCAACCTGGCCGTCTGGGGCTCCATCGGCTTCAACATGCTGATCCTCTTTGGCGCCCTGCAGGCAGTCCCGCGCGAAATCTTCGATGCAGCCCGGGTGGATGGTGCCTCGGAATTCCGGATAGCCATGTCCATCAAGGTGCCATACGTCCGGGGGTCGCTGGTCCTGACCGGCCTCCTCTCGATTATCGGAACGCTCCAGATCTTCAATGAGCCAACGCTGTTCCGATCTATTTCGCCCGAGTCCATCACCAAGGACTTCACTCCCAGCATGGTTATCTACAACCAGGCGTTCCAGGTTGGCAACCTGAACTACGCGGCCGCCCTTTCCATTATCCTGGCAGCGGTGGTCGGGGCTGCCTCGGTGATCATCTACCGCCTGACAAACAAGGTCGAATCATGACACTCACTTCATCGCCTTCAAAGGCCCTGGACACGAAAAAAGACACCAGGAAGATTGAGCTCAAGGCTCTTCGCCTCCGCAAAAGGCAGCTCAGGTCCATGGACAATGACGATCCGTCCGAACTTTCGGGCAAGCGGGGAAGGTCCAGCTGGATTGTCCTCGTTGGACTGGTCCTGTTTGCGCTTTACTCCGTAGGACCTGCGTGGTGGCTTTTGATTTCCGCCACCAAGTCCAAGGAGGACCTCTACACTACGGACGCGATGTGGTTCGCGGACTTCAAGCTGTTCGACAACCTGGCCTCGCTCTTCACGTACCAGGACGGGATCTTTGGTACCTGGCTGTGGAACTCGCTGCTCTACGCCTTTGCCAGTTCCATAGGCCACACAGTGGTTTCGATGGCCGCGGGCTACGGACTGGCGATGTACGCGTTCCGGGGCAAGGGAACCACCATGGGCTTTATCATCGGCTCGTTCCTCATTCCAGGCGCCCTGCTGACCATTCCGTCGTACTTGCTCTTTGTACAGATAGGAATGTACGACACCATCTGGGCGATGATCATTCCCGCGTTCTTCAGCCCCTTCGCTGTCTATTTGGCAAAGATTTACGCCGAAGGTGCCGTCCCCAGCGAACTCCTGGAGGCTGCGCGGATCGACGGCGCCGGCGAATACCGGATCTTCTTCCAGATTTCCTCACGGCTCATGACCACCGCGGGCGCCACCATCTTCCTGCTGCACTTCGTGGGCTCCTGGAACGGCTTCTTCGGGCCCCTGGTCTACCTGCGGGGAGCGGACAAGTGGCCCGTCATGCTGGGCCTGTACTCCTGGCTGCAGCGCGGCACCGATTCCACTGTGGACCTCACTGGCCTGGTGATCACCGGATCCCTGGTGGCAACCATCCCTATGGTGATCCTGATGATCGCCATGCAACGGTACTGGCGGTCCGGCGTGGCCATGGGAAGCCTGAAGTAAGAGCGGACGGCATCCGGCCGGTCACCGTTACCACACTCCAAGCCCCCAATAAAAGTCAAATGACGCCCAGACGCACGGTAGACTAGGGAAGCCCTCCGGCACGAACCACAGAAAGTCCACCACATGAATACAGCCATATTGGAACGCCCCACGGTCGGTTTGCCCACCCTGGAGGCCACAGAACTGCCGTCCATCGACCTGCACTTTTCCACCGCGGACGAGATGCATGAAGGACTGGAAAACGCTGTGGCCACGCTGATCCAGACAGCTGCCAAGGACGCCGCCTGCGGCATCCTTGTGACCCGTCTGCACCCGGGACGCTACACCGTAGCCCTGGACGAATCAGTGCCCTTCGGAGAGACGTACGAGAACATCGCCGCGTAGTTCCCAGCATTAGCGCCCGCCGAAAACACCGGTGCACGCAAAAGTCCCCGCCGCCCGGCACCTCCCTCCATGAGGGAAGCGCCGGACGGCGGGGACTTTTTTACTTCGCGCGTTATCCCAGGGATTAACTCCGTCGCACCTGCACGCCGTCTGATTTAAGGAAGAGCTGCTTTTCTGCCGGATCGGCCGGCACGAGCCACAGGACGTTCCCGCTCTTCGACACTTCTTCCACAACACCTGCCGCAATGACATGCGCGTGCTTGATGATTTCCACCTGGTCCCCGACCGTGAGCGTTCCCCAATCCGAGATGGCGGCCGAATGGGAATTGCGCCTCGACAGGACTCCCCCGCGTGCTTTCATGTGAACTTCTACCCCTTTGTATACGTTCTGCGCCACAGCCTCTTTGATGTGACTCTTACTACACCTTCAGTTCTACTACACTTCCCGCGCCCAAATTGTCTGTGTCGCCACATATTTCGAGGCGGGCCGCCTACACTGATCCGGCTGAATAATGTTTCCCCTCATGCCAGGATTCCGACGGCGGATTCGGCTGCTGCCCGCACTTCGCCAGAGGCCACCAGCCGGTCAGCCGTTTCCAGTTCCGGCGAAAGGAACCGGTCAGTCCCCGGGCCTTCGACGACGGCGCGCAGCGCACCGATGACGGCGGCACCTGCGGGTCCAGGCGTGAGCTTTCCGCCGGACAGTTGCGTGCGAATATCGATGGCGCGCGCTGAGGTCACGAGTTCGATGGCCAGCACGCGGCGCAGGTTCTCCACCGCTTTGCGCAGCTTGCGTGCAGCGTGCCAGCCCATGGACACGTGGTCCTCCTGCATGGCCGAACTCGGAATGGAGTCCACCGACGCCGGAACTGCCAGCCGTTTGTTGTCGGAGACCAGGCCTGCCTGGGTGTACTGCGCGATCATCAGCCCCGAATCCACGCCGGGATCCGCAGCGAGGAAGGCGGGCAGGCCATGGGAACGCGCCGGGTCCAGCATCCTGTCCGTCCTGCGCTCCGCGATGGAACTCAGGTCGGCCACGGCGATAGCCAGGAAGTCCAGCACATAGGCCACGGGTGCACCGTGGAAGTTGCCGTTGGAGCTCACCCGGCCGTCCGGCAGGACCACGGGGTTGTCGATCGCGGCGGCCAGTTCACGGGAAGCCACCAGGCAGGCGTGGTCCACGGTGTCGCGGACAGCACCGGCCACCTGGGGGGCGCAGCGCAGCGAGTAGGCGTCCTGGACCTTGGTGTCGTTGATCCGGTGCGAGGCCACGATCGGGGAGTTGGACAGGACCCGGAGCATGTTGTCCGCGGAGGCGGCCTGGCCCGGGTGCGGCCGGAGGGCGGCGTGCAGCTCGGGCAGAAAGACCTGGTCTGTGCCGAGCAGCGCCTCAACGCTCAGCGCGGCGGTGATGTCCGCCGTCGTCAGCAGTTGCCGGATGTCCGCGATGGCCATCAACAGCATGCCCAGCATGCCCTCGGTGCCGTTCACCAGCGCCAGGCCCTCCTTCTCGGCGAGGGTGACCGGCTCGATGCCATGGGCGGTAAGTAGCTCCGCTACGGGTGATTCACCGCGTCCGCCGTACTGCACGCCGTCGGGACCTTCCGCCTGGCCCTCGCCCATCAGCACCAAGGCACAGTGGGACAGCGGTGCAAGGTCGCCGGAGCAGCCCAGCGAGCCGAATTCCCGGACCACCGGGGTGATGCCGGCGTTGAGCACGTCCACCATGGTCTGCAGCACCACCGGGCGGACCCCCGTGCGCCCGGAGGCGAGGGTCTTGGCGCGCAGGAACATGATGCCGCGGACCACTTCACGCTCCACCGCCGGTCCCATGCCGGCCGCGTGGCTGCGGATCAGCGACTTTTGCAGCTGGGTGCGCAGCTCGTTTGGGATATGGCGGTTGGCCAGCGCACCAAAACCCGTGGAGATGCCGTAGGCGGGAACCTCGCTGTGGGCAAGGTCGTCGATGTGCGCGCGGACCTTGGCCACTGTGTCCAGGGCTTCCTGGGAGATGGTCACCTTGGCGTTGTGGCGGGCGACGGCGACGACGTCCTCGGGCGTTATGCCGCTGGAGCCAAGGGTGACGGTGAGCGGTTCGTGGGTGGTGAGAGTCATTGCTACTGGCCTTCGTTCATGGGGATGCGGACGCCGCGTTCCTGCGCGACGTCGAGGGCGCGGGGGTAGCCGGCGTCGGCATGGCGGATGACGCCCATGCCGGGGTCGTTGGTGAGGAGGCGTTCGAGTTTTTCGGCGGCGAGGTCGGTGCCGTCCGCGACGGCGACCTGGCCGGCGTGGATGGAGCGGCCGATGCCGACACCGCCGCCGTGGTGGAGGGAGACCCAGGTGGCGCCGGACGCGGTGTTGAGCAGGGCGTTCAGCAGCGGCCAGTCCGCGATCGCGTCAGAGCCGTCGGCCATGGCTTCGGTCTCGCGGTACGGGGAGGCGACAGAGCCGGAGTCAAGGTGGTCGCGGCCGATGACGATAGGGGCCTTGACCTTGCCGTCCTTGACGAGCTGGTTGAAGAGCAGACCTGCCTTGGCGCGTTCACCGTACCCGAGCCAGCAGATCCGTGCCGGCAGGCCTTCGAACTCCACGCGCTCGGCGGCGGCGTCGATCCAGCGGTGCAGGTGCCTGTTCTCCGGGAAAAGCTCCTTGATCGCCGCGTCGGTGACTGCGATGTCTTCAGGGTCGCCGGAGAGCGCAACCCAGCGGAACGGGCCCAGGCCTTCGCAGAACAGCGGGCGGATGTAGGCGGGAACGAAGCCCGGGAACTCGAAGGCCCTGGTGTAGCCGCCCTTGCGGGCCTCGTCACGGATGGAGTTGCCGTAGTCGAAGACCTCGGCGCCGGCGTCCTGGAACTCCACCATGGCCTGGACGTGCTTCGCCATGGAGGCCTGCGCCTTCTTGGTAAACCCTTCCGGATCTGCTGCGGCCTCGCGGTGCCATTCCGCCACGCTGATGCCCTCGGGGAGATAGCTCAGCGGATCGTGGGCGGAGGTCTGGTCCGTGACGATGTCCACGGTCAGCTCGCCGGCGTTATGGCGGCGCAGGATCTCCGGGAAAACCTCCGCGGCGTTGCCCACATAGCCGACGGACCAGCCGCGGCGCTCTTCCTTGGCCTTCTGCACCTTGGCGATGGCGGCGTCGAGGTCCGTTTCCACCTCGTCCAGGTAGCGTTTGCCGGCGCGACGGCGCAGGCGCGTCTCATCGACGTCGACAATCAGGCAGGCGCCGTCATTCAGGGTGACGGCAAGGGGCTGCGCGCCGCCCATCCCGCCGCAGCCGCCGGTCAGGGTCAGGGTGCCGGCGAGCGTGCCGTCCTCGTCCCCGGTGAGTTTGCGGGCGATGGCCGCGAAGGTCTCAAAGGTGCCCTGCAGGATCCCCTGGGTGCCGATGTAAATCCATGACCCGGCGGTCATTTGGCCGTACATCATCAGGCCTTCAGCCTCGAGCCGGCGGAACTCGGGCCAGTTGGCCCAGTCACCCACCAGGTTGGAGTTGGCCAGCAGCACCCGCGGCGCCCACTGGTTGGTGCGGAACACGCCCACCGGCTTGCCGGACTGGACCAGCAGCGTCTCGTCCGCCTCCATGGTCTCCAGGGTGCGGGTGATCGCGTCGAACGCGGCCCAGGACCGGACGGCCCGGCCCGTGCCGCCGTAGACCACCAGGTCATCCGGGCGTTCGGCGACCTCCGGGTCCAGGTTGTTCATGAGCATGCGGAGCGGGGCTTCCGTCTGCCAGCTCTTGGCGGTGAGCTCGGTGCCGCGGGCTGCTTTGACCGGGCGGGCACCGGTGGTGAAATCGGCGGGTGCCATGGTGGCTCCTTTTCGTCTCAGGGGAAATCCGATGGAAGTTCTGTATCAACTAAAGCCCCTTCGCACCCGGCCGGACAGGGCTTTCAGCAGGGTGATGTCCGGGATTCCAGACGCCTGCCCTTCCCCAACCCAGGTAGCACTAACCGTCGTTTTGCGGGTCCGGAACAACAGTTAGCGCCACCTGGTTGTAGGGGTGGACTGGCGGGCTACTTGGTGGGGCGGCCGTGGATGCGGACCGAGAGCTCGTCCGCTACTTTCTGCACCCTGGCCGCGAGCGCAGGCCACTGGTCCGCCGGCAGTTTCTCCTCCAGGAACGTCACGGCGACTGCCGCCGTCGGCCAGCCCACGTGGTCTGTGACGGCGGCAGCGATTGAGCCGAAGCCTGGCGTCACTTCGCCGTGTTCGGTGGCGTAACCACGCTGCCGGACGTGATCCAGGTGGGAGGATAGGGCCGAGTATTTCATGATGGCGCCCTCCACCTCGTGCCGGGCTGTGAACGCGGCGGCGTTCGGGTAGAGCGCCCGGACCTGCGACTTGGGCAGCGCGGCAAGGATTGCCCGGCCGCTGGCGGTGAGATGGCTGGGCAGCCGGACCCCGACGTCGGTCACCAGGGACGGCCTGTTCTTGGCCCGCTCCTCCACGATGTAGAGGACGTCGCGGCCGTGGAGCACCGCCAGGTGCGCGCTTTCGCCGATCACATCCACCAGGGATGCCAGCAGCGGCCGGCCCAGGCGGGACAACGGCTCCTGGCGCGAATACGCCGAACTCAGTTCGAAGGCGCTGATACCCAGCCCATACCGCTGCTCCTCATGCAGATGGAGCACAAAACCGTTCGCCTCCATCACGCCTAGGAGGTGGTAGACGCTTGAGCGAGGGAGGCCCAGTGACGTGGCAATGCTCGACGCCGCCATCGGCCCCCGCTTCGAGGCCAGCAGTTTGAGGATACGCAGGGTGTTTTCGGCAGCCGGAACCTTGGAGGCCAGTTTCGCCGTCAGAGTCGATGCAGCGCGCGCCGCACCGGAGGCAGCCGGGAAGCCCGGGGTATTGATGGTGGTTGAGCTTGGCATTTTCCTCTTCGCTTCGGGGGAGGTGTCCGGCATCCGGTACTTAAGGATGCACCCCGCCAGCCCGAGGATAGGCCAAATTGGCAATCATCTGTCTGTGATTGGAGACAGAGCTTCCCTTTGTTCGAGGTTTCAGCTGGCGCTGAGCTCCCCCTCTAAAGCCGGGGTCACAACAGTGGCGGGTACGAGCCTTGAGAGCATCTTCGCGCTTGCGGCTTCGACGAATCCTGCGAACAGCGTCTTTTCCTCCGCCAGTTGCTCTGGATGCCACTGCACGCCCAGGCAAAAGCGATTGTCAGGGTATTCGATGGCTTCAACAACCTGGTCTTCGCTCCAGGCAGCTGCAATCAGCCCCTCACCGAGGCGGTCCACGGCCTGGTGGTGTGACACTGGAACACCATCGAGGGAAGCCGTGCCGAGAAGTCCGCCGAGCCGGGAGTCCGGCCTGATTTCCACCTGGATGGCGTTGAACTGGTGCCCGCCCAGCTGATAATTGGCATTACCCACGACATCGGGAAGATGCTGGTGCAGTGTTCCGCCCAGCGTGACATTGAGCAACTGCTCACCCCGGCAAATGCAGAGAAGCGGAACGTCCTGGCGGAGGGCCTCCAGGATGAGGGCCTGCTCCCATTGATCGCGTTCCGGCCTGGGCTGGTCTGTTTCCGGATGCGGCTCCTGGCCGTAAAGCCCTGGATCAACATCCCATCCCCCAGGGATCAACAGACCGTCCAGCCTGCTGACGAGGTGCTGGATCATGTTCCCGAGGGTCGGCTGCGGTGGAAGGAGGACTGGTACGCCGCCCGCCTCGAGAATGGGTGTCAGGTATGTTTCGGGGAGGAACGCGGCGCGGACTGTCCCGCAACCATCAGTGACTGCCTTTTCCAGATACGTGGTCAGCCCAATGATCGGCTTGATCGCCGCGTCGGCGTTCACGTTCATGCGGGTTGGTCCTTCCATGGGGCGTCTTAGATCAAGGCTACGAAGAGGATGTGTACACCGTGTTTCGTCATCGTCACTTTTGCGTATCATTGCCTCCGCTCGGCCTGCAGGTAACGCGCAGATCAGGCTCCGGAAGTCGCGCCGGGGACAACCCTGAAGCGCCGGTTTGCAAGGGACGGCACCTTCACGCGGACAGCATTCAGGCGCTCTATCTCCACGTTGGCGAACACCACGCCCGGGGTTTCGCCGGCGTTGGCCAGCACCACTCCGAACGGATCCACGATGATGGAGTAGCCGGTTGCGAGTGGTCCGGTCTGATTCGCCGTGACGACATATGAGGTGTTCTCGATGGCCCGCGCCCGCACGAGGGTGTTCCAGTGGTCTTCCTTCCCCGGCCCCGTGATCCACATGGCGGGAAGCAGGAGGACGTTGGCCCCAGCGTCGACGAGGTAGCGGGTGCTTTCCGGGAACCGGAGGTCGTAGCAGGTGAGCATTCCCAGGGTCAATTCGCCGAACTGGAGCAGAGAAGGCGCCATGATCGGCCCGGGGCTGATGCCGTCGCTTTCACGGTAACCGAAGGCGTCATAGAGGTGGACCTTGCGGTAGGTACCGGAAACCACACCGCTTGAGTCAATCGAGACCAGCGTGTTCCAGGGCAGCCCGTCCGTGCCTGCCTCTGTTGTTCCCACCACTACTGGCAGGCCAAGCTCCTTCGCTCGGCCTGCTATCCCGGAGATAAAGGGGCCGGCGAGGCTTTCGGCGACAGACTTCAGGACTGCGGGGGGCTCAGTACTGGCGTAGAGGCTTGACTCGGGAAGCACCAGCAGCTCCGCCGCCCCGTCAACGGCTGCCTCCATCAAACGGTGGATGGCCCGGAGATTGTGTGCCTGATCTGTTCCGGCACTGAATTGACCTGCTGCGATGCGCATGGTGCTGCCCTTCTCGGTGTGCGCCGGGAATCTGCCCGTTCGCTGCCGGCTCGCCGCCGTCGGCTGGTCTCGTTCCTGATGTCCGCCTCAAGCGTCCCACCGGGTCCAGAGAAATTGAAGTGCCGTTCCGGCTTCGCACTTGACGCGGCTTTAGGCCTGATTCAAGGTTAACAAATAAGCATGCTTATTAATATTTCGAGGGGCCATTATGTGCGGCATAGCGGGCGAGATGGCCTTCCGGGGGGAGAGGGCAGATCTGCGTGCAGTGGAACGGATGACAGATTCCATGGCGGAAAGGGGACCTGACGGCGAGGGAGTATGGAGCAACGGCTGGGCAGCACTGGGGCATCGGCGCCTTAGCATCATTGAGCTTTCCGAAGCGGGCGCCCAGCCCATGATCGATGAGGGTGCGGGGCTGGCCCTGGTTTTCAATGGCTGCATCTACAACCACCACGAGCTACGCAGGGAACTCCAACAACACTATTTCTTCGATTCCACGAGTGATACGGAAGTGATCCTCAAGGCCTACCGGCACTGGGGAGAAGATTTCGTTGACCACCTTGTAGGGATGTTCGCGGTTGCGCTCGTAGACAACCGGCGGAACCAGCTGGTTCTCGCCCGGGACCGGCTGGGCATCAAGCCTCTCTATGTGGCACAGTCCGGTTCACGATGCAGGTTCGCTTCAACCCTGCCCGCGGTTCTCGCTGCTGGAGGAGTAGACACCGACATCGATGACACAGCTCTTCATCATTACCTGAACTGGCATTCCATTGTGCCCGCGCCCCGCACCATCCTGCGCGGGGTGCAGAAACTTCCTCCGGCTACGGTCCGGGTGCTTACCTCCGACGGCGGCCAGCGCGACAGGGTTTACTGGCAGCCTGACTATGTTCGCAGGCCTGAACATGCGCTGTGGACTGGTCACGACTGGCTCGATGCCGTCCACGCAGCCCTGCGGACAGCGGTTAAGCGCCGGCTGGTCGCGGACGTTCCCGTAGGCGTGCTCCTGTCCGGCGGCCTGGACTCGAGCCTGCTCGTGGCCCTGCTGGCCGACGCCGGCCAGACAGGACTGAGCACATTCAGCATCGGTTTCGACGGCGCCGGCGGCGAAAGGGGGGACGAGTTTGAGTACTCGGACCTCATTGCTGAGCGGTTCCGCACAAATCACCACCGCCTCCATATCCCGGTGTCGGATTTCGCGCCAGCGATCGCGGAGGCTATCGCTGCCATGCCGGAACCTATGGCCAGCCACGACGTCACGGCCTTCTATCTGCTGTCCAGGATTGTGTCAGAGCACGTCAAAGTGGTCCAGTCCGGGCAGGGCGCCGACGAGGTATTCGCTGGTTATGCCTATCACCAGCCGGCGGGTGCTGTCCCCCGGGAACGTGCCCTGGAAACCTTCACGCTTGCCTTTGCGGACAGAAGCCATGCCCAGATGATGGAGGCGGTGGAGCCGGAGTGGTTGTGTCCTTCGGACGTCAGCACGCAACGGCTGGCAATGGAGCTGGCCAAACCCGGCGCCGAGACGGCGCTCGATGCCATCCTGCGCCTGGACACCCATGTGTTGATGCCCGACGATCCCGTCAAACGGGTGGACAGCATGACCATGGCGTGGGGGCTGGAAGCACGGGTTCCCTTCCTTGACCAGGACCTTGTTACCTTGGCCGCGGCCTGCCCGCCTGAACTCAAGGTGGCTCAGGGTGGCAAAGGAGTGCTGAAGGACCTGGGCCGGAGGTTGCTCCCTTCCGCCGTTGTCGATCGGCCCAAGGGATATTTCCCCGTCCCGGCGCTTCGCCACCTGGATGAGCCATTCCTCGGCATGGTCCGCGATGCGTTGCATGCTCCCGAAGCGAAACAGCGCGGACTGCTCCGCTCCGACTATGTAGAAGGGCTCCTGGGAAGCCCCAACCAGCAGTTCACGCCCGCCAAGGGCAACATCCTGTGGTCTTTAGCGGTGCTGGAGATGTGGCTGCAGCACCAAGGAGTTGCCGGCTGACACCATCCTCGTTGCCGGGCGCACCGGGATAATGGTCCTCATGCAACCCGAATGGAGCCCCCGTATCAGCTGGACCGACCTGCCCGGCCCGGTGCAGGCAGGAATCGAGGAGATTCTCGGCGCTCCCGTGGCAGAGGCTGCCGGTCAGCAGGGAGGGTTCTCTCCGGGCAGCGCGGACAGAGTTCTCACGGCCACCGGCCGCAGGGCTTTTGTCAAGGCGGTGGGTCCACAGCCGAATGAGCAGTCGCCGGCGATCCATCGGAAAGAAGCAGCTATCGCAGCGGTTCTGCCTGACAGCGTGCCCGCTCCATCGCTGATCGGAACCTTCGACGACGGAGCATGGGTTGCGCTTGTCCTCACCGATGTGGAAGGAAGGCATCCGCATGTCCCCTGGCACTCCGCGGAACTGTCGCTGGTCCTGGACGCCCTGCTGGAACTGTCACGCACACCGGTCCCGCCGGAGCTGGAACATTTGCCGAGGCTGGAACACGAGCTAACCGAGGCATTCCAAGGGTGGACCCGTATCAGGGAGAGTACGCCGGATGACTGTGATCCCTGGATCCTCGCGAATCTGGACACCCTGGAACAGCTGGCAGGATCGGGATTGAGGGACCTGGCCGGTGAGTCGCTGGTGCATACTGACATCCGCGCTGACAACCTCCTCATCACCGCGGACAACGAAGCCATCCTCGTGGACTGGCCTTGGGCCACTGTTGGCGCACCATGGGTGGATGCCGTCACGGTGCTCGTGAACGTTCGGGTCTTCAATCCTGCCTTCGATGTTGATGCCATGCTCGATTCCCATGCCGTCTTCACCACTGCAACGCCGGAAAACGTGGACCGATTCCTGTCCGGCCTGGCCGCGTACTTCATGGACGCCGCCCGGCAACCCCCACCGCCCGGCCTTCCCACCGTCCGGGCATTCCAGCAGCGGCAGGGCGAAGCTGTGATCCATTGGCTGCGTGAGAGGCTCGCCTCGTCGGGTTCTGGTTCTGGTTCTGGTTCTTTGCGCTGACTGTCCATGGAGTTGGATAGAGTGCCCGCTATGGACGATAAAGACAGACTGCACCACTATCTGCGCGTCAGGCGGGACGACCTCTTGGGCAAGCTGAACGGGCTGAGCGAGTACGACGTCCGTCGGCCGCTCACGCCCACCGGCACCAACCTGCTGGGGCTGGTCAAGCACGTGGCAAGTGTGGAGCTCGGCTACTTCGGCGAGGTTTTCGGCCGTCCCAGCGGGCGGCACCTCCCGTGGTACGACGACGACGCCAGCCCCGACGCCGATATGTGGGTGACCGCAGCCGAAACGCGGGAGGACATCGTTGAACTGCACCGCTTCGCCGCTGCGCACAGCGATGCGACTATTGAGGCGCTGCCGTCTGATGCCCCCGGGGTGGTTCCATGGTGGCCGGAAGAGCGGCGTCACGTGACCCTGCACCAGATTCTGGTCCACATGCTTGCTGAACGGGCCCAGCACCTGGGCCACGCTGACATCCTTCGCGAACTCATCGACGGGACCGCAGGCCAGCGCCCTGGCGACCCCAACCTGTCACTTCGCAGTTCGGAAGAATGGGCCGCGCACCGTGGCTCCGTCGAGTCCGCCGCGGTGGCAGCTTTCAATACGGCGCAGCAAGAAGCAGCGAGCGGGCGCCGGGAGGAAACGGAAACTGTCAGATCTTGACAACCACCTTGCCACGCACGCGTCCCTCGTGAAGGTAGTCAATAGCGGCCGGGGCTTCGGCAAGCGGGTAGACCTTGTCGATTGCAGGCTTGACGCTGCCGGCTTCAATCAGCGATGCCAGGGCTTCAAGATCGCGGTGATTCTCAGTCGATACGAGGCCTTTGAGTTTCTGGCCGGAAAACAGGGAGGCCAATGGCGCACCGAGTGCCCTCTCGAATCCGCCGGTCAGTTTTCCGCCCGCTTCGCCGCCGACGATCACCAGCGTCCCCCGCGGTGCGAGTGCTTGCCGAAGGACGGACAGCGGCCGGTTGCCCGCGGTGTCCAGAATGACGTCATACAAAACCCCGGTGCCGGCAAAATCGTCCCGGGTGTAATCGATGACGTGGTCGGCGCCGAGGGATCGAACGAGCTCCACCTTTGCGGTGCTGCAGACTCCGGTGACCGCCGCCCCGAAGGCCTTGCCGAGCTGCACAGCAAACGATCCCACTCCCCCGCCTGCTCCGATGACCAGCACGTTCTGGCCTTGGGTGACCTGCCCGGCGTCCCGGACGGCCTGCAAGGCAGTAACAGCCGAAATGGGGGCTGCTGCCGCTTCCTCAAAAGTGAGGTTTGCGGGCTTGCGTGCCAGCCTGCCCTCCTTCGCACAAACGTACTCGGCGAAGGAACCGTCACACGTGCCAAATACTTCATCGCCGGCCTGTAAGCGGGTCACGCCGGCCCCTACTGCCTCCACGACGCCGGCAACTTCCCGGCCCCGCACGGGCACCTTGGGCTTTTTCAGCCCAAAACCAAAGAGCCGGACCAGGTACGGCAGGCCGGTCATCAGGTGCCACACACCCTGGTCGACCCCCGCTGCCCGGATGCGGATAAGCACCTCGCCGTCGCCGGGCACCGGGCGGGGGATGTCCCTCAGCTCAAGAACGTTCGAATTTCCGTACACGTCCTGAACGATTGCTTTCACGATGGGTCTCCTTCATGGTGCGGGAACTGGAACACGTCCTCGAGTGGCACGCCGAGCACGTGGGCGATCTGGAAGGCCATTTCCAGGGATGGCGAATACCGGCCCTGCTCGATGGCAATGACTGTCTGGCGGGTGACGCCCACACGTGCGGCAAGTTCGGCCTGCGTCATTTCCCCGCGCTCGAACCGCAGGCGGCGGATGGAGTTGGTGACGCGCGTCGGCTTCACCACGGCTGGAAACCCCTGCGGTAGGCAACGATCTTGGCCACGGAGCCGAGGATCGCCGACAATACGAACGTCAGGTAAATTACATTCGCGATCCAGAAATAGTCCAGCTCGGCCATGGCCATCAGCAGCGCTGCCACTCCCCCAATGACCACGAAAGACTGTCCGATGTACTCACCAAACCTGTAGATCTCCTTGTCCCGCTGGTCTTTCCTACCGGCCTCCCTGGGCGTGAAAATGCCGATCAGGGCCTGCAGGGCGATGGACGCGGCGATGGAAGCCCCGACGGTCCACAGCATCGGCGCTACGTAAGGAACCTCGGCGACGGGCATGGTTCCGGCCAGGCTCAGGACAATGACCACGTACCCGCCATAGGACCCGATTGCCAACACCCCCATGATCCAGGCGGTCTTCTCTTCGAAGGACATTTCCATTCCCGTCATTTTCGAAAGAATGTAAAGCAAAGCTGACATTCCCTAATGTAAAGAAAGTTTGACATCGTGTCAAGAGTCTTAGACCATGACGGGCGGGAGCCGAAAGATTGCCCGTCCAGTCTGAGATGAAAGACACCAACGCCCCGTGAGGCACATCACGTCGGCCGCCCAAGTGGTCTGCTGGTATGCGGTCCCCCTCCCAATGACGAGAAGGTATTCGCATGCAGCAAGCACCAGCCGCCAGGCAAGACGCCGCAAGGCAAGATACAAGGCCGGGCGCAACCCAGCCCACCGCCGCCGTCGGAAGTGTCCTGAACCGGGGACTGAACGTCCGGCACATCCGCTTTATGGCACTCGGATCGGCGATCGGCACGGGACTGTTCTACGGCTCGGCCTCAGCCATTCAGAAGGCGGGCCCGGCCGTCCTGCTCGCGTATGTCATTGGAGGCGCGGCGGTGTTCATGGTGATGCGCGCGCTCGGTGAAATGGCCGTCCGACATCCGGTCTCGGGCTCGTTCGGGCAGTACGCCAGCCGGTACCTGGGTCCGCTGGCAGGGTTTGTGACCGGCTGGACCTACGTCTTTGAGATGGCGATTGTGGCCATAGCGGACGTGACGGCGTTCAGTATCTACATGGGCTTTTGGTTTCCCCAGGTGGACCGCTGGATCTGGATCCTGGCAGTCATCTGCTTCCTCGCCGCACTAAATCTGCTCAGCGTCAAGGTGTTCGGCGAACTGGAGTTCTGGTTCTCGCTGATCAAGGTGGTGGCCATCATCGCTATGATCGCCGGCGGCGCGGCCATAATTCTCTTCGGTTTCCAGGCGGGCGGCTCAACGGTGGCGCCGGGTCTGGGGAACCTTGTGGAGCATGGCGGGCTCTTCCCGAACGGCTTTGAGGGGCTGCTGGCCTCATTCGCAGTGGTGATGTTCGCCTTCGGCGGGATCGAAACCCTCGGCATCACCGCAGGCGAGGCTGCGAATCCCAAGAAGGTCATCCCCAAGGCAGTCAACACGGTCCCCGTCCGCGTCCTGCTCTTTTACGTCCTGACCCTGGGTGTCCTGATGAGCCTCTTCCCCTGGAACGAGATCGGCACCAACGGCAGCCCGTTCGTCCAGATCTTCAGCGGCCTGGGTATCCCTGCAGCGCCGCACATCCTCAACGCCGTGGTGATCACAGCGGCTCTGTCCGCCATCAACAGCGACATCTTTGGTGCCGGCCGCATCCTGTTCGGGTTGTCTGGCCAAGGCCATGCACCGGCAGTCTTCGGCAAAGTCTCACGCCATGGGGTCCCCTGGATGACGGTGGTGATGATGGCCGGCATCCTCCTGGTGGGCGTCGTGCTGAATGCGGTCATTCCCGAGGACGTCTTCATCCTGATTGCCTCGATTGCCACGTTCGCAACAGTCTGGGTGTGGGTCATGATCTTGGCCTCGCATGTGGCCATGAAACGGGAGATTGCCCGGAACGGTCTTCCGGCGTCGGAATTCCCGTCCCCCTGGTGGCCAGCTGCGTCGGTCCTGACCATCGCATTTATGGCACTGGTCATCGCCGTCCTGGGGGCCTTCGAAGACACCCGCGTGGCGCTCTACGTTGGGGCCGTATGGCTGGGACTGCTGCTGCTTGCCTACCGGTTCTGGGTCAAAGGCAACGGACGACGCCGGGCTGAACTCGTGGACGAGACGTCACCGCTGCCGGTGGTTTTCCCAGCCCGCAGCGGCCAGTAGTCCTGGACCCAACCAGTTCAACTACGGCAGTTTCTGCCTGCCCCGGCCGGAGCTGGCAAGTCCTAGTTGCGCGCCCGGAAGGCGCGTAAATAGGACTCACCACGGTTGCTCAGACGGCGGCGACGGCCAACCGGACAGCAGCGGGCATCGGCGTGGTGGGCCGGCCGATCAGTTCCCGGAGATCGGAGCCGGTGACGTGCAGGTCGCCGCGGGCGATGCCGAGGTCCGAATCCGCGAGGATGTCGGCGAAGGGCTGCGGCACGCCGAATCCGGCCAGGAGGCCGGCGTAGTCGTCGGCCGGAAGGTCCTGATAGGTCACAGGCTTGCTGGCCGCGGCGCTGATTTCCTGCGCGAGTTCTGCGAGCGTGAACGCATGGTCCCCGCCGAGTTCGTAAATCTTGCCGGCCTGGTTTTCGGCAACAAGGACTGCTGCGGCGGCCTCGGCGTAGTCGGCGCGGGACGCAGCGCTGACCTTGCCGTCGCCGGCGCTTCCGGCAAGGGCACCCTGGGCCAGTGTGCCCGGAAGCTGGTCGGTGTAGTTTTCCAAGTACCAGCTGTTGCGGAGGATAGCGAACGGCACCCCGGAGTCCCTCAGGATGGCTTCGGTTTCCTGGTGCTCCGCCGCCAGCTTCATGCCGGTGGTGTCAGCATTGGCGATACTTGTGTAGGCAACAAGTTCGACTCGCTCGGCTTTGGCTGCCTCAATCACCGTGCGGTGCTGGTCAACCCGCTGGCCGACCTCACTGCTGGAAATGAGGAGGACTTTGCGGGCGCCTTTCAGTGCCTGAGCCACGGACGCGGGATCCGCGTAGTCCATCGGCTTGACCTGGACGCCGCGGGCCTCGAAGTCGGCCAGTTTTTCGACAGACCTGCCGGTGGCAACGATTTCCGATGCCGGGATATTGCGGTGCAGCAGGGCTTCGACGACGTGGCGGCCAAGCTGTCCGGTTGCTCCGGTGATGACGATGCTCATGGGTGTTTTCCTTTCACCGTTTGTATGGGTCATCATGCACAACGGGCCGCAGTGCAAAATACTTCCTAGAAGAGAGTACGCACTTATAGGTAAGGTACATACCTTTTGGTAAGATATGTCCATGGAAACGGATACACTGCCAGTCCACCTACCGCCGGACCTTGCCGACGGCGTGTTCCCGGCAGGGTGCCCCAGCCGGACGGTCCTCGACCACATCACCAGCAAATGGGGAGTGCTCGTCCTGGTGGCCCTTACGGAGGGCGAGCACCGCTGGAGCGAACTCAGGCGCCGGGCCGACGGCATCAGCGAAAAAATGCTGGCACAGACACTCAAGACCCTGGAGCGCGACGGCCTGGTGCTGCGGAAGTCCCAGCCAGTGATTCCGCCCCGAGTGGACTACAGCCTCACGGACCGGGGCCAGGAACTGTCCGCCTTGCTGGTTCCCCTGGTCACTTGGGCCTACGACAACGCCGACAGCATCCTCAAGGGTCAGCGGTAAGTTACCGGCCAGGGGTGAACTAACGGCAAGGGCTGACCCCAAAAGCACCCAAGTAGTGGGCCTCCGTCAAAACGAGTACCTGTTACTGGTGTGACTGGTGTGAATAACGCCTACGGTAAATGTAAGGTGCCAGCCAGGAATAGGAGGACCATCCTCTGCTGGGAGCGTTCCGGCAACCGCACCGAAGTGAGCGGCCCTGCGCCGCTTTCAAGGAGTGGTTCGCATGGTGAAAGCGCGTGTCCAGGACCTGGCCAGCATGGGCCGGCCAGTCAGACTTTCCACACTCATCGGCAAGGCCTGGGCCCGCGTCCTGGTGACCCTGGCCCCGAGGTGCCCCTACCGAATGGGGGATGCCGTGGTGGGAGAGGATCCATTCAACGGCCGGCATGAAGGGATCGTGACGTCCCGCCGCGGCTCCTCGGTGGAACTGGGAACCGCGGCGGGGGTCTTCTTCTACGACCACCGCCATTTGAGGCGGCAGGATTAGCCGCTCCGGGAGGTCGGGCGATACTCCCGCAGGATGTGAGAGAGCGTCCGCCCAAAACCCGCAGGATGTGAGAGAGCGTCGGCCCAAAACCCGCAGGATGTGAGAGAGCGTCCGGAGTTAGCGCGCTGACCAGCCGCCGTCCATGGTGTAGCTGGCCCCCGTCACCATGCCGGCGTGATCCGAGGCCAGCCACGCCACCAGGGACGACACCTCCTCCGGCTCCACGAGCCGCTTGATCGCGGATTCGGTGAGCATCACTTTGGCCAGGACCTCCGACTCGGGTATGCCGTGCACCAGTGCCTGGTCTGCGATCTGCTTCTCCACCAGCGCCGTGCGAACGTAGCCCGGGTTGATGCAGTTGGACGTGACGCCGTGCTCCCCGCCTTCGAGCGCGGTCACCTTGCTCAGCCCCTCGAGGCCGTGCTTGGCGGAGACGTAGGCGCTCTTGAAGGGGGAGGCACGGATTCCGTGCACGGAGGACAGGTTGATGATGCGGCCGAAGCCGTTGGCGTACATGTGCGGCACGGCAGCCCGGATCAGCAGGAACGGCGCCTCCAGCATGAGGGCGATGATCCGGCGGAACTCCGCGGGGTCGAAATCCTCGATGGGGCTGATGCGTTGGATCCCGGCGTTGTTCACCAGGATGTCGCAGTCCAGGCTCAGGGTGGCGAGCCTGTCCACGTCCAGCAAATCGACGGCCCAGGCGGTGCCGCCCACGTCGTCGGCCAGTGCGGCGGCACCAGCCGAGTCGACGTCGGCCACCACTACCTTCGCCCCGCGGGCCGAGAGCTCCCGGACGCACGCGGCGCCGATTCCGCTGGCGCCGCCGGTCACCAGGGCCTTGCGGCCGTTCAAACTGTTTTCCATACCAATCCCGGTTCCCATCGTGTATCAGCAGCCGTAGCAGCTCAGCGTGAGCCGGCCGGGAGGAGTCCCTCGCGGGCGGCGTCGGCCTTGTCCACTTCCTCCAGGGCGATGCCCTTGGTCTCCTTCAGGCTCAGCACCGCCACCGAGGTGATGGCGCAGGCAACCAGCAGGTAGATGGCTGTGGGTAACCACGAACCGGTGTCCTTGAGCCACTGGGTGGCCAGGAGCGGAGCCAGCGAACCGGCGAAGATGGACGTCACCTGGGAACCAAGTGAGACCCCCGAATAGCGCATCCTGGTGGGGAACAGCTCGGCCATGATGGCAGGCTGGCCGGCATACATGAATGCATGCAGGCACAGGCCGATGGTCACGGCCAACACGATCACCACGGCGTTGCGGGTATCGAACATGGGGAAGGCGAAGAACGGCCAGGCAGCGCCGGCGATAACACCGAACAGGTACACCGGCTTCCGGCCCACCCTGTCCACGAGCCGGCCAATCTGCGGGATGACCAGGAAGTGGATGACATGGGCGATCAGGAGCGCCAGCAGGAGCGAGGAGGTGTCGTACTTGTGCACGCTCTTGAGGTAGACGATGGCGAAGCTGACCACGAGGTAGTACATGATGTTCTCCGCGAAGCGCAGTCCCATTGCCTGGAGGATGCCCTTAGGGTACTTGCGGACCACTTCGAAGACGCCGTAGCTGACGGCCTGCTCCTTCTCCACCAGCGCCTTGGCCTCCAGGAAAATTGGCGCTTCGGTGACGTGGGTTCGGATGTAGTAGCCCACGAACACGATCACGGCGGAGAGCCAGAACGCTACCCGCCAGCCCCAGCCGAGGAAGGCTTCTGGGCTGAGCGTGGTGGACATGACGAACAACACCAGCGTTGCCAGCAGGTTGCCCACCGGCACGGCAGCCTGCGGCCAGCTGGACCAGAAACCCCTGGACTTGTTGGGGCTGTGCTCCGCAACCAGCAGCACGGCCCCGCCCCATTCGCCGCCCAGCGCGAAGCCCTGGATGAAGCGGAGGGCCACCAGCAAAGCGGGTGCCAGGTAGCCGATGTCAGCGAAACCGGGCAGGCAGCCCATCAGGAACGTGGCCACTCCCACGAGGACGATGGTCAGCTGAAGGGTGGGCTTGCGGCCCAGCTTGTCGCCGATCTGGCCGAACACGATGCCACCCAAAGGCCGTGCCACGAAACCAACCGCGTACGTGAGGAACGCCTGGATGATGCCGTCCAGCTCGTGTCCAGTGGCCGGGAAGAAGTACTTCCCGAACACCAGGGTTGCGGCCGTGGCGTAGAGGAAGAACTCGTACCATTCCACCACTGTGCCCACCATCGAGGCGGCCACGATCTTCTTCAGCCCGGACCCCTTGGATGCGGGTCCGGCGGCATTGTCTGCCGAGCGTTGCTCTACGCTCATGGGTTTCTCCTTAGTGTCCACATTGACACGTGCTGTGATCCACAGCACTAATGGCTCCCTCGAGTATTGCTGCACAAACATGCACCTTCAATGCCCAAAATGGCACCAGTTGTGTGCACAATTGCAGACATGAACGCCAACCCCGATGACCTGTTGGTCCTGCTGGAGGTCTCCCGCTCCGCCAAATTTACGACGGCGGCACAGGCCCTGGGACTGAACCACACCACCGTTTCACGGAGGATAGCCGCATTGGAGAAGGCTCTGGGCGGCCGGGTCCTGGCCCGCGCTGCCGGCGGGTGGGAGCTGACGGAGCTTGGCACCGCGGCCGTACGGGTGGCTGAACAGGTGGAGGCGGCGGTGAGTGCGCTGGGGCCCGCGGGGAAGGCTCCTGATCCGGTCAGCGGCGTCGTCCGTATGACGGCCACCGACGGCTTCAGCGCCTACATCGCAGCGCCCGCTGTGGCGGGTCTGCGGCGGCAACATCCGGGGCTCAGCGTGGAAGTCGTGACGATGACCCGGCGTGCACTCCAGCAGCGGTCCGGGCTGGACATCGAGGTGGTGGTGGGCGAGCCCCAGGTCCACCGGGCCGAGGCCATCCGGCTCGGCGAATACATGTTGGGGATGTACGCGTCGCGCTCCTATCTCGCCGAGAACGGAACCCCGGCCAGCGTGGCGGAACTGACTGAGCACCCGCTGGTCTACTTTGTGGATTCCATGCTTCAGGTTGACGACCTCGATGCACCCCGCCGGCTTGTCCCGGCCATGCGCGACGGACTGACGTCAACAAATGTCTTTGTCCATGTGGAGGCCACCCGTGCCGGTGCGGGCATCGGCTTCCTACCCTGTTTCATGGGCGATCTTCACGGGGACCTGGTCCGGCTGCTCCCTGCCGGCTTCGGCGAACTGCTCCCCTATTGGATGGTGCTGCGGCCCGACTCGATGCGCCGCCCCGCCGTGGCCGCCGTCGTACAGGCACTCCGGGACCAAACCGTGGCGCACCGTGAGGCACTCCTGGGAAGGACCCCGTCGACTGCTCCGTAACCGCCGTTTTCGGCCACAAAAGGGCCGCTACGGAGCAATCGGTGCAGGGTCGTGGCGGACCGGGGACCCCGCGGCGAAGGCGCGCACCTGGGCGTCGTTCCAGAGATGGGCCGGGACCGCTCCGCCCAGGAGCCGCCGGGCCAGCTGCGGGTCGCCGTCGAACGGTACATCGCTGCCGGCCATCACCATATTTCCGTAGCGCCGGCCCTTGAGCATGGCCGGATCCGCGATGATGACGGTGTGCTCAAAGGAGGCCGCAATAGTGGCGGCGTCCTCACGCGCGTTTTTCAGGTCCGGGGCGTCGCCGGAGTTCACCACGTAGATGCCGCCCGGCGCCAGGACCCGCCGGACGTGGTTGTTGAACTCCTGAGTGGTGAGCGGCCGGGGTGTCAGCGCCCCGGCAAAAACGTCCCTGATGATGAAGTCGCGGGTGTCAGAGGTGAGCGTCTCGGTGACCTCGCGGGCCTCACCCACCCGCAGGCGGAGCAGCGGAGCCTTGGGCAGATCGAACCAGCCGCGGACGTATTCAGCCAATTTTCCGTCGAGCTCCACCACTACTTGCCGGGCGTCAGGGTAGGCGGCGTGGAAGTACCGCGCCAGGGAGCAGGCGCCGCCGCCCAGGTGGAGTCCCCGCAGGCGTGCCGGCTCCCCAGCCTTCGGCCTGGGTGGCCAGCGTGATTCGATGAGCGCCGCCATCCAGCGCATGTATTCGAAGTCCAGAAAGAGCGGATCGGCGAGGTCGATGTGGGAGCTCATGACGCCGTTGATCTTCAGGAGCCAACCGTTGGAGTTGTCCTGGTCCGCGATCAGCTCGCAGTCGCCGGTATCGATGTAGTAGACGCCCTCAACCGGGCCGTCGGGCCGGGTGCCCTTGGGTACTTCCACCACTCCCGCCACCGGGCGTGCGCTGTTCCGTGCCCCTGACCTGCCGCGTTTTGCCACTATCTGTGTCCCGCTTCAGTCATGGTTCAACACTAGTTCACGCTAGCTGGCTGGCGACGCCCCTTCGCCCTCCCTGATCCGTTTGACCACCGCGGTGGTGGAGCGCTCAGCTACGTAGTCCAGAATGGCCACGCGTCCGCCGTAGTCCTCCACTGCCGGCGTTTCCTCCAGCATCTCGGGGGTGTAGTCCCCGCCCTTGGCATAGACCTCGGGCCGGAGTTGGCGGATCAGCGGAGTGGCGGTGGGGGTATCGAAAACCGTGACGTAGTCCACGCAGCTCAGCGCGGCGATCACCGCGGCTCGGTCCGTCACGCTGTTAATGGGCCTGTCGGGTCCTTTGAGCCGGCGCACCGATTCGTCGCTGTTAAGTGCCACCACCAGGACGTCTCCCAGCTGTTTGGCCTGGTTGAGGTACCGGGTATGGCCGCTGTGCAGGACATCGAAGCAGCCGTTCGTCAGCACGATGCGCTGGCCCTGGGACCGGTGCACCTCGACCTGGCGTTCGAGCTCCTCCGCGCTGAGCGCCATGTCCGCGAAGCTCTCCAGGTAGCGGCTCAGCTGGACTGTGCTGCAGACGGACGTCCCCGGCTGGTGCACCACAACGTCCGCGGCGGCCTGGGCCAGGTCCAGGCTGGTGGTCAGGGGCAGCCCGGCCGTTCGGGCCAGGGTCAGGGCAGCTACAAATGTGTCACCAGCCCCGGAAGCTTGCTTTTCGGCGGCTGGCCGCGCCCATGTCCGATGCGAGCCGCCGTCCGCCGAGAAGAGCAGGGTACCGTCCCGGTCCAGTGTGACCACCACGGCCCGGGCACCCGTGGCCTCCAGCAGCGCCTCCCGGTGCCGGCTGACGGCCTCCACCCGCCCGGGGCCGCTGGGCAGGCGCAGGTCAAGCATCCCAGTGGCTTCCTGGGCGTTCGGGGTGACGAGATCAGGACGCAACGTTGCCCACGGGCGGGGGTCATGGGCATCGATCACCGTTAGCGGCCGCGCGGCCGTTGTGCCTGGGGCGACTGTTGCCCCGGCACCGCCGGTCACGCGGGCAGTTTCCGGCCCTGCGAGTTCCAGCCCGGGGAGCGCCTCGCCGAGGCTTCGGCGTACTGGGTCAGCGAGCACGCCGGTTCCGTAATCGCACACCATCACCGCGTCCTGATGTTCGACGGCGGCACGGACCGAGGAGGCCAGCGCTGCCAGCGCCTCCTCCGGGACAGCTGTGGCCGCATCGTCAATCCGCAGCATCACCTGTCCGCCGCTGCTGATGCGGGTTTTGGTGGTGGTAATCATGTCAGGATGATCGTGCAGGTGCGTTACGTCTATGCCCGCCTCCACCAATTTTCTCCGCAGCATCACCCCGGCGTCATCCGTGCCAATGATGCCCGCCACGGAAACCCGGGCCCCCAGTGCGGCGAGGTTCATGGCGGTGTTGGCGGCACCGCCCGGAGCGTATTCCCGGGCGGTCACGTCCACCACCGGCGCCGGCGCCTCACGGCACATGCGCTCGATGTTTCCGCTCCACCAGCCATCCAGCATCACGTCGCCGATCACCAGGACGGCCCGGCTTTCAGCCGCCAGCCTCCGCGGCAGCCACTCGGACAGTGCCCGCTGGCCGGTAAGTTCACCCCGCGCGGAGGGTTGCTGCAGGCTCATTGCTGCTCCTAGTCCTGGTCCTGCGGGGGCGGCGCGGCATACGGGGGCGGCGCGGCGACGTGGACCACCTTCACGCGCGTGAATTCATCCAGGAGCTCGGGCCCGTAGCCAAAGCCATGGCCGCTCTCGCCTCGCGGCTGGGCTGCGCCGCCAGGAGCGCCACCGAAAACCTCGTTGATCTTCACGGTCCCCACGGGGAGGGCCGCGATGGCTTGCTGGGCATGGGCGATACTTCCCGTCAGCACAGTGGCGGCCAGGCCGTAGCGGCCGCTTCCCGCCAGCTTTAGGCCGTCGTCGAAAGTTTCCACCACCTGCACCGGCGCCACCGGACCGAAGGTTTCCTCCGTCATCACGTCCATGTTGTCTGCGCAATTCAGCAGTACCGTGGCGGGGTAGAAGGCACCCGGCCCGTCGGGCACCCGGCCGCCTTCCACAGCCTTCGCCCCAAGCTTTACGGCCTGCGCCACCTGGGCATGGACGGAATCCCGCAGGCGCGCATCCACGAGCGGAGCCACGGTTGCGTTGGCGTTGCGGAGCGCTGCCTCGGCCTCCAGCGCCGCGCAAAATTCAGTGGCGATGGCCTCATGGACGTAGATGCGTTCCACGGACGTGCAGATCTGGCCGCTGTTACTGAAAGCCCCGATGGCCGCCTGCTCGGCGGCCCACGCAGGATCAACGTCGCGGTCCACCAGCAGGGGATCGTTGCCGCCGTTCTCCCGGATGACGTGGGCGCCGTTAAGGACCGCGGCCTCGGCTATCTTTGCCCCGGAAGCGCTCGAACCAACATGGGCAATCACATCCACCCCGGCCTGGGTCAGGAGAGTCCCGACGCCGGCTCCTCCGGAGACGGTGACGAGAACGCCCGGCGGAAAGGACGGCGCCAGTACTTCCCCAAGGAATTCGCCCAGGCGGGGGCAGCGCTCGCTGGGCTTATGGACCACGGTGTTGCCCGTGACCAATGCGGCACCGATCAGTCCGCAGGCCACGGCCACGGGGTCGTTCCATGGGGTGAGGACGACGGCGACGCCACGTGGTTCGGCCAAGGTGTAGTCGGACGCCAGCTGATTTCCCCGGAGGCTGTGTCCGCGGTGCACGGGACCCAGTTCGGCGTACTGCTCCAAGGTGGATACCCCGGCCGCGATCCCTGCCAGGGCCTCCTCGACCGGCCGCCCGGTTTCACTGCTGTTGAGTCCGGCGAGTACCGGTGCCGCGGCCGCGAGGGCTTGTGCCGCCGCCCGCAGGCACGCGCCCCGCTCCGCCGGCGACGTGGAGGCCCACCCTGCTGCGGCACTCCGGGCCGCTTGCACGGCGTGGGTTGCCGCACCAGGCTCCGTTTCCAGGACAGTCCACAGGATTTCCCCGGTGCGGGGATCCCTGATGGTGATGGTGCCGGGACCCTCTGTGTGGTTGGTACCGGTTGGCGGTTCAGCCGTGGTTGTCATGGCAGTCGTATGCATGGAACTCCTTCCGTACGCACTTCTCCTGTGCCGTTCCTTACACCTGGTTCTGTACCCCTTGCTCCGTACCCCTTGCCGGGGCGTTTACACACAGTTCCTCACGGCCAGGAGCCTTCCTCCTCGTGGCAGATCAGCATTTCCCGGACCTCGCAGCCCGTGGGTTGGGAAAGCACGAAAAGGATGGCCTGTGCCACGTTGCCCGGGTTGTTGAGCCGGGAGTCGTCCTGGGGTTTGTACTGCTCGGTCCGGTCATCAAAGAAGTGCGTCTTCATGCCGCCGGGGATCATGGTGGTCACACCGATTTCCCCGCCGGTCTCCGCGGCCAGGGCATGGCTGAAGCCCACCACGCCGAACTTGGAGGCGCAGTACGCCGTGGCATCGGCCACCGCCCTCTTGCCCAGGGTGGAAGCGACAGTCACCACCCGGCCGTGGGAGGTTTTCAGGTAAGGCAGGGCAGCCCGGACCACGGAAACCGTCCCCATCAGGTTGACGCCGATCACCTTCTCCCACTCGTCGGCGGCGACGTCCGCCAGCTTGCCGCAGCGGTCGATTCCGGCCGCGGTAACCACGGCGTCCAGCCCACCCAAGGACTCTGCGGCATCCTGGACGGCCTGTTCCACCGACGGGCGGTCCGAAACGTCCACTTCGAACGCTTTCACGGCGGCGACAGTGCTGATATCGCGGTCCAGCACCACCGGCGTGCCGCCGGCCTTAAGGACGGCCTCGACGACGGCGGCCCCCAACCCGGAGGCACCTCCGGTGACGAGGATCCGGCCGGGCCAGGATGTCTCTGTGTTCATGGTGTTCCTTTCGCTCAGGACTTCTCGTGAGGTCTTTTGTTGGGAACTTCTTGTTCGGGACTACTTTGCGGGGAGATGTGCGGTAAGCGCGGGCTTTAGCTGACTTTGGCCAAAGCGTCCGCCAGGCCAGTGGTGGAGCGGGCCGGATGGTAGGGGACGGTGACGCAGCGCCCGCCCCAGCTCTCCACCAACTCGGCTTCCGGAAGGCGGGCTCCCCGGTAGTCGCCGCCCTTCACCCAGATGTCCGGGCGGAGGCGGTCCAGCGCGGTCTCCGGGGTGTCCTCGCCGAAAATCATCACGGCGTCCACGCATTCCAGCGCCAGCAACAGCTCGGCCCGGTCCTGCTGGTTCATGATGGGGCGCTGCTCGCCCTTCAGGCGGCGCACTGAGTCATCCGCGTTCAGGCAGACAATGAGGCAGTCGCCCAGTTCGCGCGCGGCGGCGAGGGACCTGACGTGGCCTGCGTGCAGCAAGTCGAAACAGCCTCCGGTGGCCACCACCATGCCGCCGTTCTCCCGGACGCTGCGGGCCAGCAACAGTGGCTCGGTGGTCCGGTGCCTCCGTTTGCCCGGCGAAGGAGGATCCGGTAATGACGCAACACCGCCGGCCGCCAGGAAGTCAGCGGCCTCATGAACTGCCAGCATTGCGGCATCCTCAAGGTCGCGGCCGCCCACCAGATGGACGGCCAGGCTGGCGGCCAGCCTGTCACCCGCCCCGCAGGGATCAGCCACCTCAACCCGGGGCGCCGGAACCCGCCGGGGTGCCCCGCCACGCTGCCGCAGCAGAACAGCCCCGCGCTCCCCCGTGGTTACCAGGACGGCGTGGCTGCGCCACATGTCCAGCAGGATTCCGGCCACTTCACCGGCTCCGTCCGAGGAGTCTCTCCCGACTGGCCGGGAGGATGTGTTGCCCGTCCCCTTGGGCGCCTGCGAAAGCTTGTGCGCCTGCGAAAGCTTGGGCGCCTGCGAAAGCTTGTGCGCCTCCGAAAGATTGGGCGTGACCACCGAGACGCCGGGCACGGGAGCCTCACCCGCGGGATGTGGATCCCAGACGATGGGCACATCATCGGCCAGCCGCGCCAGGAGTTCCCTCAGCTGGGGGTTGGCTGCCAATCCGCGGCCGTAGTCGGCGACAATGATCGCTTCGGCGTTCTCCACGGCCCGCAGCATCGCGGAGGTGACGTCCGGCACCGGCGTCCTGCCGCAGCCCTGGTCGAAACGGACCACTGGGTGCGATCCGGCCCGGACCCGGGTCTTGACCGGTGTTGGAAAGCTGGTGGGACCGGACACGATCCGGACGCCCGAGAGTGCCTCCTCAAGCTGCCGGCCGGCGTCGTCGTCTGCCAGAACCGTCACGAGGGTGACGGGCCAGCCGTCCTCGGCCAGCATTCGCGCCACCAGACCGGCTCCGCCGGCACGGCGCCTGATGCCAGAAACGTCGACCACCGGCACCGGGGCATCGGGGCTCAGGCGTGTGGCCTCGCCGGAGAGGTCCACATCGAGGAGAACATCGCCCACCACCACGATCCTCATGGCCTGCTATCCCATTCACTTGCAGACATGCCGGCGCTGCGCCGGCTGACCTCCAGGTCGAAGGCCCGGCAGATGCTGTGCAGGGCAATCAGGTGACCCTCCTGGGCATTGGCATTGAGGGCGTCGATCATCACCGCCTCGTCGCAGGCTGTTGCCAGGGCGTTGGGCCCCGGGCCGGTCAGCGCCCAGGTGGTGATGTTGAGCCTGGAGGCTGCTTCCACTGCCCGCAGCAGGTTGGGGCTTTTGCCGCTCGTGGACAGCAGGACCAACACGTCCCCGGACCGGCCGTGGGCACGGACCTGGCGGGCGAACAGCTCGTCGTAGCCGTAGTCGTTAGCAATGGCCGTCACCGCCGAGCTTTCCGCGTGCAGCGAGATCGCGGAAAACGGGATACGTTCGCCGTCGAACCGTCCCACCAGTTCAGCGGTCAGGTGCTGGGCCTCGGCCGCGGATCCGCCGTTGCCGGCGGCCAGGAGCCGTTGCCCCCGGAGCAGCCGCTGCGCGAGCTCGACGCCCCAGGCCGCCAGCGTGCCGGACTGGCTGCGGAGGGACTCCAAGGCAGGAAGGACGTTGTCCAGGTGCAGACGCACGGCATTCGCGGACGCAGGGTCCACGAAGGCTGGACTGCCTTGTGCGGAAGGCAGCGGGGAAGGCGCCCGGGAAGGCAGCGGTGAAACACGGCCGGGTGGGCGGGCGTCGGGAAGCGCAACGGCCGGGAGATCGGCCTCACGAAGGGACCATTCGGCAGTCACAGCGCAGCTCCTTCCATCGGGACCCTGCCGGCCGAGATTCCTGCGGCCGCCAGCTGATACGCCTTTTCAGTTTCGGCGGCCACCCGGTCCCACGAATACCGCGAGCTCGCACGGTGCTGCCCGGCCGCCCCCAGTTCGGCCCGAAGCGCCGGATCGCCCAGCAGGAGGGCCAGCGCCGACGCGATTGCCTCCGGGTCCCGCGGCGGCACGTGCAGCCCGGTGTTGTGGTCCACCACAGTGTCACGGAGGCCGCCCACGGCCGCGGCCACCACGGGCACGCCGCAGGCCATCGCTTCCAGCGGAACGATGCCAAAAGGCTCATACCAGGGGGAGCAAACCACAGCGTCGGCGCTCCGGAAGATCCCGGGCATGGCGGCCCGTGGCACCTGCCCCTGAAGTGACACTTTGTCCGAAACGCCCAGTTCAGCGGCTAGGTCCAGGAGCCGCCGCACTTCCCGGTCGGAGTACAGGGCACTCGAGTCGCCGCCGCCGCCCACGATGAGGAGTTCGACGTCGTCGAACCCGGCGTCGCTGAGGAGCGGAAGTGCCCGGATCACCAGGTCCACACCCTTGCGGGGAACCAGCCTGCCGACGGAGAGAATGCGGTGGCTGCGAGGCTTTGGGTCCGAGGATCCGGTGGCGGAAAAGAGGCCAAGGTCCACGCCGCATGGGGCAATCGATATTTTGCCGGTCTTGATGCCCATGGATTTGAGTTCGAACACCTCATCTGAGCAGGTGGCGATAATCCGGTCTGCGGAGCGTGCCACGCCGGGCTCAAGCCAGCGGCGCTCAGGGGGGCTGGTGTCTTCAAGGCCCTGGTGCCTGCGCTTGACAGTGCCGAGTGCATGGAAGGTCTGGACGACGGGGACGCGGTAACCTGCGTTTTCCCTGCGTGCCGCATCGAGTGCTGCCAGCCCGGACATCCAGAAGTGGCCGTGGACCACGTCCGGTGGCCGCTGGCCCCAGTCCCGGGCGATGCCGTCCGCCAGCTCCCCCATGAAGGGAAGCAGTTCATCCTTGGGGATGTGGCAGGCCGGTCCGGCCTCCACGTGCACCACTTCCAGCCGGCGCCCCACTTTCACCCTGTACGGAAGCTCCGTTGCATCCCTCCGGGTGTAGACGGTGACGTTGTGGCCCCGCTTGGCCAGCGCAGCTGACAAGGCTGCGACATGGACGTTCTGGCCGCCGGCGTCCACCCCGCCGAGTGCCGCCAGCGGGCTGGCGTGTTCTGAAACCATCGAGATCTTCAAGGGGTGTTCCTCTCTCGCGCCGGAACAAGGATCTGCTCTTCCGGACGTTCGTTATCGGAGTGCCGCGGACGGGCGCGCAGGTCTGCCAGGAAAACATCCCAGCGGTCCAGGAACTTGCCCAGGCCGTAGCGTGCCAGCGCCGCCTCCCTGGCCGCGGCGCCCCGCCGTCGTGCTTCTTCCGGGTTGGCAACCAGCCGCCGGGCGCAGCGGAGCAACTCGTCGACGTCAGCCGAAACGGCGCCCGCTTCCGGTGGCACCGCCCGCGGCGCTTCGGTGGTGGCCAGGGCAACGACGGGCATGCCCAGATGCATGGCCTCCAGGAGGGACAGGCCCAGGGACGTCCAGCGCATGGGATGCACGTAGACCCGGCAACGGGCCAGTTCGCGGTGCAGTTCGCTGGTCTTCAGGTCCCCGCGGGAGGTGAGCCGCAACTCCTCGACTCCCGCGGCAAGGGCCAGCCCCTCTGTCTTCATGCCGAACACCTGAAGCGGGGCGACGGAGGCGAAGGCGGGAAGGAGGTCCGTCCCCGTCACCCTTCCCCTGCGCACCGGTTCGTTAACCACGATGCCCAGCTCCGGCAGTTCGCCCGTGTAGAGCTGCCCGGGGTCCGGGATCCCATGCTCGATCACCAGGGTCGGGACCGAGCCGCTGTCCCAGGCGAGCCTGTTGAAGTGCGTCACGTGCACCAGGGGGATGTCCGACCGGTCCGCAAGCGGATGCCGGGTGAACGGGAAATCGCCCTTTGGCGTGTTGTGTTCCACATACACGGCCGGCAGGTCGGCACCCGGCTGCCGTCCCAGTGCCCTGGCCGTTTCGGCGATTTCCTCCGGACGCTGAAGAACGACGGCGTCCACCTGGTCGGCGTCGAGGTCCGCCAGTGTCACTTCCCGCACTGAGTCCGGCCAGTCCCTGCCGGCACGGCCGAGACCCCAGGGGCCACCCTCCGGGAGGACAGGCAGCAGGTATTCATGGGGTCCCCGGACAAAGGCGTCCGTCCAGGACCCGTGGACATGCCATAGCAGGATTCTCATCGGTCGCGGGCCTTTCTCCTGGTACTTACGTGGGTACTGAAGGACGAGACACCGCCGATCAGCCGCTCCACCGCCTGTACAACCTCCTCGGGTGAGACGGAGTCCAGGCAGGGGTGCCCCGGGACGGGACAGACACGGGCCCTGGTGAGCCGGCACTCGGCGTTTTGGTCGCCGAGGAGTTCAAGGGGAACGCCGTAGGGGGCCCAGCGGACGGCCGGGACCACCGGGGAAAAGAGGCAGGCAACGGGAGTTCCCACGGCCGCGGCCAGGTGGGCAGGCCCAGTGTTACCGGTGACCACGGCGTCTGCCCGGGCAAGGACCCCGGCCAGGGTGGCCAGGTCGGTGCGCCCGCCCAGGTCAAGGGCCGACGGGCCCGCCACGGTAGCCGTCAGCGGCGTTTCGTCCGGACCGCCAGTCACCACCACCCGATGACCGGCACCTTCGAGGAGCTCGACGGCGGCGGCGTGGTGCAGGGGCGGCCAAGCTCTGGCCGGGACCGCGCTTCCCGGGTGGACCACCACATACGGGCCGGCGCCCACCAACTCCTGCACGTCCGGAACCGGACCCACCCGCAGCTTTCCGTCGTCGCCCGCCGGCAGTCTGAAGCCGGCTGCCCGGGCGATCCCCAGCGCGCGCTCGGCCTCTGGCTGGTCCTCGGGGAAGTCTTCCCCGGGCTTCAGCCTGACATCCAGTAAAGAGCCACCGTAGTCAGTGGAGGCGCCACTGATCCGCTCTACGCCCGCCAGCCGTAGCAGCAGTGCCAGTGGCAGCGGGGACTGATGGAAGGACGTCAGGATTACCGCCTCGGTGATCCTGGAGTTGCGCACGTAGTCGATCAACCTGTCCGCGTGCGGCCCCGTCATTTTGGGGGCAGGGTTCACGATCCACGGGCAGTCCCAGCTGTACACCTCAGCGACGCCGGGCAGCATGGCCGCCGCACCCTCGCCTTGGCGGCCGCACAACATCACCACGTGGTTGGGCCGGCTTCCGTCCGGCTGCCGGCCGTTGGCCACGGCGCGCACCGCCGGTCCAGCCAGCAGCACGTCGCCAAGGCTGTCCTGCCGAGCCACCAGGACACGTCCCATCAGGTCCCCTCCAGCAGCATGCCCACAGCCTGGGCGAGATCTTGTGCCACGAGCCGGGACTCGCTGACTTCCTCGGCCCGGGTCACTGGTGTAGGGACCAGGACTCCCGTGGCTCCTGCGGCCTCCGCCGCCCGGATGTCAGTGCCGATGTCCCCGATTAGTGCCGCCTCCGATGTTTCGATGCCGAGTTTCCGGCAGGCGCTCTGCACCATACCCGGCGCCGGCTTGCGGCACGCGCAGCCGTCCTCCTCTGAGTGCGGGCAGATCTCCCACACGTCAAAAGGCCCCAGGAGCTCCTCCACCTTTGCATTGACGCTGTCCACGTCAGCGGCGGTGATGACGCCGCGTGCCACGCCGGACTGGTTACTCAGCACGCCCGTCGCCAAGCCCCGCGCCCGGAGTGAATCCAGCACCTCCTTGGCGCCCGGCATAGGACGGACCAAGCCGGGATTACCGTTGTAAGGCACATCGACCACCAGGGTTCCGTCCCGGTCGAACAGAACAGCCCTGAGTTGAGGAGTTGCGGAGCTTCCCATACCCACGTTGTTCCCCTGTGCTGCTGCTCCTAAACAGCCTGGGAAGCTTTTCTCCGGATTACCGCGCCATATCAGTGCAGGTCAGGGCCGAAAGCGTCCGAGTGCGGCCCTGCAGCCGGACGTGTCAACAGGACCTGGAGGCCCTTCGCCTGACGTTGACGCGGGAACTGGCGTGGTGCGGCGACCCATTCATAGACAGCCCTGACCCGGCCATTCTGTGGGCCACGGACGGCGACGTTCTCTGAGCCGCGGAATCGGATTCTGCAGAGTCGCTGGCCTCGAGGAGCCTACGTTGGAGGTCAACGAGGACGCGGGCCAGACGGCGCGAAACCTGCATCTGTGACATTCCCAGCCGCTTGCCCAACTCCACCTGCGTCTCTTCGCAGAAGTACCGTCGGTACAGCAGCTCCCGGTCCGCGGAATCCAGCTCCTGCATGGCGTCCCGAAGGCATGCCAGTTCTTCCAGCCGCTCTATGGGCATGTCAGGTGAGGCGAGCATCTCGCCGATAGGGGGCGAGTCGCCGTGGGCATCGACGGCGTCGAGCGAGTCCGGGTGCAGGCTGCTGGAGGCGCAGATGGCCTCCTGCGCCTCGGCTGCGTCCACGCCGAGATGCTGGGCAAGTTCAGAGACCCTAGGGATTCGGCCCAGCGTCTGCGCCAGCTCGGGTTCCGCACGGAAAATGCGGGAGCGAAGATCCTGGATGTGCCGGGGCGGCCTGACCACCCAGCTGCGGTCCCGCAAATACCTCTTCAGTTCGCCGGTGATGGTGGGCGCGGCATAGGCGGGAAAGCTGTCACCTTTGGTCTGGTCGAAGCCACGAGCAGCCTTCACAAGGCCGAGATAAGCCACCTGATTAAGGTCGGCGCGCTCCCGGCCGCGGGCTTCGAAACGCGCAGCCAGGGCCTCAGCCAGGTCCAGGTAGGCCAGGACCAGCTCGTTTTCGAATGTTTGTCGTAGCCGTCCGCTTTTGGGAACCGAAGCTTGCGGAGAATGATCCGGCGGCAGCAGCTGGATGGGTGAAGTTTCCATGGCAAGTGCAGCAAAAAAATCAGGCATTGTCGGTGGTTCCTTCGGGTCGGGGGGCCGAAAGCCTGCGGCAAGACTTAGAAGTAGGAGAACATAAGCCTGCTTATAAAACAATGCTTTCCGGATATAGGCTCGACGTGCTGGTGGAACCACCAGCCACACGCGAAGGAGTCCTCCATATGCGTATTGCCATCGTAGGAGCCAGCGGAAATATGGGCACCGCGTTGCTTCGAAACCTTCAAGGCCAGCTGGCAAAAAGACCTGGAAGCCTGGAGCTGGTTGGTGTCAGCCGGCGGCTCCCGGACACCGCACAGCCTCCCTACGCCGGCGTGGAGTGGCACACCCTGGATGTGGGCCAGGACGACGATTTACCGCGCCTGCGTTCGGCCCTCGCGGGAGTGGATGCCGTGGTCCACCTGGCCTGGCAGCTGCAGCCAAACCGGGACCTGGACATCCTGCACAGGACGAACGTCACTGGGACCGGCAACGTACTGGAAGCCGCCAGGGAAGCAGGCGTAGGGCACATCGTGTGCGCTTCATCGGTCGGCGCCTACAGCAAGGCGCCAAAGGACCAGAGAACAGATGAATCTTGGCCGGCAGGTGGAATACAGGGCTCACACTACAGCCAGCACAAAGCCGAACAGGAAGCCCTGCTGGACCGGTTCGAGACGGAGCAGCCGGACGTGAAGGTTGCGAGGCTCAGGCCGGGCCTGATCTTCCAGCGGGACGCAGGGAGTGAAATCGGACGATACTTCCTGGGCCCTCTCCTGGCCAGGCTGCTGCCGCGGCGGGTATGGACCCCGGTCCTCCCGGTACCGGACGACCTGATTTTCCAAGCCGTCCACGCCGACGATGCCGCCGAGGCGTATTGGCAGGTGCTGGACCGGGGTGAGTCCGGAGCGTTCAACATCGCTGCGGAACCAGTCGTCACCCCGCAGGAACTGGCCCGCCTTCTCGGTGCCAGACGGATTCTTCCCATTCCAGTGGCACTGCTGCACGCATTAGCCGCACTCACATGGCGGCTCCGCCTCCAGCCGACAGACCCTGGATGGGTGGACATGGCCGCCGGAGCGCCCGTCATGGACACTGGACGGGCGCGCCGCCTCCTCGCCTGGGAGCCGCGAATATCGTCCATCGATGCCATAGTCCAGGTTTTGGACGGCATCGGAGCGGGGGACGGAGTCGCTCCTTCCCCCGCCCTGAAGCCGAGGAACTGACCGCTCCCCGAGCTAGGTGGCGCCGCTAGATGCCTGAACGCGGATTGTCGCGGTCGGTCCGGACATCGGTGGTCCCGGCGTCCCGGTCAGTCCTGATGTCGCCAGTCCCGGCGGTCCGGGCATCGTCCGTCCGCGCATCGCCCATCCGCGCATCGCCCATCCGGTCGTCTTCCGTCTGGGCAATCCGGGTGTCGCCAGTCCGCGCATCGTCCGTCCGCGCATCGGTCCGGGCGTCCCTGTCCGAAGGTACGTCCGGATCGATGGCGTCAGCTTTCCTGCTGTGGCTGGCAACGTCTTCACGGAGGGAGCTGGCAGCTGCCGCCTTCTGTTCTGCTTCCTGCTTCAGCCTGGCGGCTTCGACCTGCGCCTGCTCGGCGTCGGCCCGGGCGCGGGTTGCCCGGACCTCATTTTCACGGGCATCCAGCTCGATGTTCTGCGCCTTCTGGCGGATTTCCGCGGCCTTTTCCCGGTGCGATTCGTCACGCTTCTGCTGTATCGCCTTACGGCGCCGTCCCGTCAGCAGCAGCACAATAAGCACCACTACAACGATGCCGACAACCACCCAAACCCAAGATGTTGTATCCAAAGCCATCCACCTCTTTCCAGTTCGCTACGACCGGATCCGAGTTAATGCCAGGACGGCAAGGGCCCCGGAATCCGTTTGAAAGTTATTTAGCAAGGGTACTTACTTTCTGTTAGTAATCATGCTTACTATTTTACGGCCAGTATCGCTGGTTCTTGATCAACAACCGGCCTTCTTGGAAAGAGAGAGCAAAGATGACAGAGAACCAATGGCCCGAGGACCCGGCTTACACAGTTCCTCCGACCACCCCAGGGACCATGGGCGAGCGCAGTGCTACGACCTTCCCGTCCGCTGCGACTCCACCAACAGGCGACACCTACGAAACCTCCCGCAAGGATGCCATGAAGGAGGAGGCCGGCGATGTTGCCCGGAGGGCAGCGGACTCAGCCCAGACCGTGGCCGAAACGGCTAAGACTGAGGCGGCAAACGTCGCCTCTGAAGTGAAGGCGAACGCCAAAGACCTTCTCCACCAGGCCCGCAACGACCTCACCCAGCAAGCAGGCACCCAGCAGCAAAAGGTTGCTGACGGCCTGCGGTCGGTCTCGGACGAACTGCACGCTATGGCGCGCGCGTCCGACCAGCCCGGCGTCGCCTCTGACCTTGTCCGCCAGGCTGCTGAACGTTCCTCCTCCGTGGCTTCCTGGCTGGACGGCAGGGATCCCGGCTCGCTCCTGGACGAAGTCAAGACCTTCGCCCGGCGGCGCCCCGGCACCTTCCTGCTCCTTGCGGCCGGCGCCGGAGTCCTCGCCGGACGGCTCAGCCGCAGCCTGAGTGCAGGCGCACCCGGATCTACCTCCGCTTCCGGATACACCGGGCAGTACAGCGGCGGCCAACACTCCGGCGGCCAATACACCGGAGAGCAGTACAGCGGAGAGCAGTACGGTGCCGGCCAGGCCGGCCCCGGCGGCTATTCGCCCGCTGGCGGCGGGGCAGTCCCGCCACCACCGGTTCAGCTTCCTGCTCCGGGCACCACCACGGCAGGATTCGACGGCGGCGCCCCGGGAAGCAGCTATGCCGACACCACCAGCACGGCCAGTCCGCTGGACAGCCCGCAATTGGTAGAGGAAGCCTGGTCCGGCAACAGGACGGCCGACGACCCGTTGGGCGACCGCGAGTTGGCCGATGATCCCATGGGCACGGACCCCCTCACCCGGGACCGCTCCGCGGACGGCCAGACTGGCAGGCCGTGATGACCAGCCAGATACCCGAGACTCCCGGAGAAGCTGCGCACGCGAAGGCGGACAACAATTCCTTGGGCGATTTGCTGGGAGAGGTCACCCGCGACCTGTCCACGCTCATGCGTCAGGAACTGGAACTCGCCAAAGCTGAACTGAAGCAAACCGCGACCAGGGCCGGCAGGGGCGGCGGTCTGCTCGCCGGCGCCGGCGTTGCCGGGCATTTCGTCCTGCTGTTCCTCTCCATTGCCCTTTGGTATGCCTTGGGTTTGCTGATGGGGCTGGGCTGGTCCGCGGTGGTCGTGGCCCTGATCTGGGCCATCATTGCCGCCGTTCTGGCCTCGATGGGGCGCAAGGAACTCAAAACGGTTCAGGGCATGCCCCAGACCGCCGAAACACTCTCTGAAATCCCCCCAACCCTAAAACCAGGTGAGGTAAACCGATGAGCGACAACCCGGACGCGATCCGTTCAGACATTGAAGCAACCCGCGCCCGCCTGGGCACCAATGTGGATGCCGTGGCGGACAAAGTCACCCCCTCCAACATCGTCCACCGGCAAACGGACAAGGTGAAGGATGCCGTCTTTGGAGTGAAGGAGAAAGTCATGGGAGTAGCAGACGACGCTACTGCACGTATGCATATGGGCACTAGCAGCACCGGCAACCCAGTCGGCTCCGCTCTTGGCGATGCCGGCTCCACCATTGGTGAGGCACCGCAGCAGGTCATGTCCAAAACCCAGGGAAATCCGTTGGCCGCAGGTCTCATCGCCTTCGGCGCCGGCCTGCTGCTGTCTTCACTGATCCCGGCCAGCGAGAAGGAACGCGAAGCGGCGGACTCCCTCAAGACAGCCGCCGAACCGCTGACTACCGAACTGACCGAGGCAGCGAAGGAGATGGCGCAGGGTTTGAAGGAACCCGCACAGGAAGCCATGGAAAACGTCAAGGCAACAGCCACCGACGCCGCCGAGCACGTCAAGGAGGAGGGGCAGATGGCCACCGCCGATGTGAAAGACAGGGCAGCGGACGCCAAGGACCACGTACAGAACACCTGACACCGCGACGCCAGATACCAACAGCGCCACAGACAGGCCGGCTCCGCCTCCGCGGTGGGCCGGCCTGTCTGTTGTTACCCTTTTCGAGAGGACAACCCATGGCCACTCACGACGAACCCGAGACCAGTACCGCAAAGGCGGGCAGGGCTCCGGCCCCGGACGATCCCAGGAAGCCGGACAGCCCCACGGAAGTCAGGAAACCGTCCTGGAAGTACATTGCCCAAAAGACCCTCAGGGAGTTCACCCAGGACCAGTGCCCCGACTTGGCGGCCGCACTCACGTACTACGCCGTGCTGTCGCTGTTCCCCGCACTCCTGGCCCTGGTCTCGCTCCTGGGCATCTTCGGCGACGCACAAAAAACGACGGCGGCACTCCTGGAAATCGTGCAGGGCATCGCTCCGGGGTCGACCGTGAATACCGTCCGCGGCCCGATCGAGGAGCTGGCCGGATCACCCGCCGCAGGTTTTGCGCTGGTCATTGGACTGGCCACCGCACTCTGGTCCGCCTCCGGCTACGTCGGTGCGTTCGGCCGCGCCATGAACCGCATCTATGAAGTGGACGAGGGCCGCCCCTTCGTGAAGCTCCGCGGGACCATGCTGGCCATTACCCTGCTGGCCGTCGTTATCGTGGCCCTGCTCGCCGGCATGCTGGTGCTCAGCGGACCGGTGGCGGAAGCCGTGGGCGGTGCCATCGGTCTCAGCGGGGCTTTCCTCACGGTCTGGAACATCGCGAAATGGCCCGTCATCGTGGCGCTGGTCATCGTGATCATCGCTGTTCTGTACTACGCCACACCGAATGTAAAGCAGCCCAAGTTCCGTTGGATGAGCCTGGGCTCGTTGATCGCCTTGGTGATCTTCCTCCTGGCCTCCCTTGCCTTCGCCTTCTACGTAGCCAACTTCAACAGTTACAACAAGACCTATGGCGCGCTCGGTGGCGTGATCGTGATGTTGCTCTGGCTCTGGATCCTGAACATGTCGCTGCTGTTCGGTGCGGAGTTCGATGCCGAGATGGAGCGCGGACGCCAGCTCCAGGCAGGCATCGAGGCGGAGGAGACGCTCCAACTGCCGCCGCGGGACACAAAGAAGAGCGAGAAGCTCCAGGAACAGGAACAGGAGGACATCCGGAGGGGGCGCGAGCTGCGGGAACGCTATAACGGCAGCAGTCCTGAGAATAACAGTGCCGACAAAGGCGGCAAAGAACGGGGAACTGGCGAATAGACGGACCATCCGGATGGAAACAGCAGGGCTAGGCAGGGCCTCTAAGTTGGAGGAAAATTAGGTGAGAAGCAGGTCCTGTGAAGTTTCCCGGGTCAGGTATGGCCCGGGTGCCAGGCGGGGTCGGCGGTGAGATGGCCTCTTCTGAGACCGAGGCCAGTCCCCCCAGTCGCCGTCGGCCCCCTCGATTCACCTCATTGGTTCCAACCCTTTTTGGCCCGCGAAGCAGATTCAACGGGCTCGCGCTGCCCACCAGTTCATCCTTCAGAGGACCCGGGCAAGGGCGAACCCGTCCCATCCTTTGGACCCGACCGTCTGGATCACGGTGGCATCGAGCTGCGGGTGGTTTCCCATCAGCTCCAGCGCGCCGATGATTCCCGGCGCATTGACCTGGTCCATGGATGGGTCCAACACGGCTCCTTCCCAGATGGCGTTATCTAGCACCACGGTGGTTCCGGGCCGGCCCAGGCGGACGGCCCAATCGAGGTAGCTGGTGTTGTTTTCCTTGTCCGCGTCAATGAAGACAAAATCGAAGGGCTCCTGGTCCTCCGCCTGCAGGGCGGCTAACGAATCAAGGGCAGCCCCGACGCGGATCTCCACTTTGTGCCCCAACCCTGCTGCATCGACGTTGGACCTGGCCACGTCCGCATGTTTGGTGAGATATTCGCACGTCACCAGCTTGCCGTCGTCGGGAAGTCCCTCAGCCATCCAGATGGTGCTGAACCCGGCCAGCGTACCGATCTCCAGGACACGGCGGGCACCGGACAGCTGGACCAGGAGCTTCAGGAGCTTGCCTGCGTTCGGCGCCACTTCTATGGCCGGCATCCCGGCGTCGACGGCGGACTGCACCGCTCGCTCCAAGGCTTCGTCAGGATGCACCACGGTGACCGTCAGGAAATCTTCGACTGCCGCCCACGCGGGCTGGGGCTTGTGCTCAAACATGGCCATAGTCTGGCACGCACGATGGAGTGGGTCTAGGCACCCCGCCGTCGTGCTGACCGAAGGCCGGTCTCAGGAACCGCTGGCGATTGCCTGCTCCAGCCGGTCCACTTTTGCGGTCAGCTCGCCGCCGTAACCGGGGCGGATATCAGCTTTGATGACAAGCGACACGCGGCTCCCGAACTGGCCTACGGCCTCGGTGGCCCTCTTCACCACGTCGAATACTTCGTCCCACTCGCCTTCGATGGTGGTGAACATCGAATCTGTCTGGTTGGGCAGACCCGATTCCCTGACGATTTTCACAGCGGCGGCGACGGCGTCGTGCACTGACGCATCGGAGGGGCGGGACCCGCCCGAGGGCGTGCCGGACGGGGCGACCGAAAATGCAAGCAACATGGAGCCAGTCTGCCACGGCGACGGTCAGGGTACACATGCCTGTTGCCCGCACGGTATGCGTCATAAAGCCGCCTACCCTCCAGTAACAGTGAACGCACCGGGCTGCGTTGCTAACCTGATCGCATGGATCTCGCAGTCGCCCGCAAACCGCTCCGTGCAGATGCAGCTCGGAATGTGGACAAAATCATCACTGCGGCCCGTGAGTGTTTCCGCGATTTCGGCCCCGATGTGCCGCTGCAGACGATCGCGGCCACGGCCGGAGTGGGCCCCGCCACCCTGTTCCGCAACTTTGCTGACAAAGAGGAGCTGGTCCTCGCCGCCCTCAACCGGCAACTTAGGCTCACTGTGGATCCCGTCATCGACGACGCCCTCGCGGACAGAGACGCTGCTGAAGGCCTGCTCCGGGTCATTGAAGCGATCATGGCCGCGGCCAGTGATAACGCAAACCTCCTGGGGGCCGTTGCCGGTCGTCGTGAACTGCTCACCGGAATCACAGGCTCGCTGATCGATTCGATCGGCATCCTACTGGGCCGGGGCCAAGGGCAGGGCACACTGCGGACTGACATCTCCATGACGGACATGTTCCGGCTGCTGGCCATGCTTATTGGGGTCGTGGATACCATGGAGCCCGGATCCGACGCCTGGCGCAGGCCTGTCGCGCTCATCGAGGACGCCATCCGCAGCGAACGGCCGCACAGGCCGTTGCCCGCCCATGTGCCGTTGCCGGCCAGCCAACTCCAGGGACCGCAGGTCCCAGGCATACCGCCCCGGGGCTCACGGCTCAGCTAATCCTGCTTTTGGGACCGGCGCTTGCCGGGGCCCGGCGCATGAGGGACCAGCCCTGTCGGGGCCGGTGCCCTGCCCATTGTGGGTCGTGCAGGAGTTGGAATACACTCAGGTAGGGTTACGCAGCCAGCCTCTGAATTCCCCGATGGAGCGACCCATGAAACACGTCCTGCGTTATCGAACCAGTCCGGTCACCTCGCGATGAAAAGCTCGCAGCTCTCCCAGTTCATCAGCGATCCCCGCGGGCCGGAAGAAGTCCTCCCCACCCTGCCGGCGGAAGAGCTTGCCAATTTGTTGGATGCTCTTTACCAGAACCTTGATACCCCCACACCGGAATTCGGTGCACAGGTATGGTACGAGCTGGGCGTCGAAGAAAGCGCCCGCCGGGCTGTCTCGCCAAGCGACGCGGCACATGGCGTCGCCTAGGTAATCCCTGCCGCGACTGGAGCCAAGCTAGCTCACTGGCATCGGAGAAAGCTAGCTTGTGCTGCCGTCCGCTGCAGCGCTGCTGCTCTGCTCGTCGGTGTCCTCGTCATCGTGATGATCAGCATCATCGTGATGGTGGGCGTGTTCCTTGGCTTCCATCAGATGCTGCTGCAGCTTTTCTTCGGCATCCCGCCGGCGGCGGGCAGTGTCACGAAGTTCCCGGGTTGATTGGGACCCGCTCGGATCGACATATGCCAGGCGCGGCTTTGAAAACGGTTCGGCACCGGGGCCACGGGTCTCGGCCACTTCTCCGGCACTTTCGCTGTCAGTCTCCGGCTTGTCAGTGTCTCGCTCTGGATATTCATTCATTGCGATTGCTCCTTTCGGCCGCAAACCTGCTGCGGCCCTCTCTCCAGTGGACCACAGATCAGTGCAGGAGAAGGCTAATCTTTACGTGTTGACCCCCGGCTGCGTATTTCGTCGCGCACGGCAGCGTAGAGGGCCGCTGCGTGTGACCCCTGGCCGATGTCCATGGCGAGCCGGAGACGCTCGGCGAGGAAGTCCAGGTCAGCGGAGGGGACCTCGGAGAGCGAACTAAACCGGGCGAAGAAGCGTTTGACGGGCATTCCAGCGCGACGCTTGGCAGCAGCAAAGCTGCGGGTAATTCCGGATCTGTCACCGGCTGTGTGCAGTTGGTTTTCCATGTCACCACTCATGCTGAAGCTCCATGGCCAGCTGCATAGCCAGAGCTTCATAGTACAGTGCTTGTGACCCGAGTCACCAGAGAACGGTCAGTTCCACCCGATCATACGCAGCAACGCAGCCGTACAAGCACCTGCTATAACCACCAGCAGGAAGGGCGCCCGGAAAGCGAGGGCGACAGCTGCGGCCGCGAGTGCGCCAACACGTGCATCGGCTGCGAGGGACTGGCCTGTCGCTACCGTGTTCACAACGGTCAGTGACGCCAGCAGGCCGATGGTCATGGTACCGGCCACACGGGACACCCGGGGATCCTTTAGGAACCTGGCGGGCACAAAATAACCCACCACCTTCCAGGCATAGGCAAGGGCACAAGCCAGCAGCAACCAGATCCAAAGATTCATGCGCCCGCCTGCTGTGAGTCCTGGCGCCTGTGATGGTGTTCGGCGTAGGGATCGACGTCGGGCTCCAGCCCTTCGTCGCTACGCCCGTGGCTGAACCATCCGGCCAAGGCTGCAACCACTGCGGCGACCAGGATGGGCACGCCCGCCGGAACGAACGGCACGACGAGCACCGTGGCCAGGGCGCACACCACCGCAATTGCCACGGGTTCGCGCCCTTTGAGCCTCGGCCACAGGAGGGCCAGGAAGGCGGCGACGGCCGCACCGTCCAGCCCCCACTGTTTGGGGTCGCCCAGCCCGCTTCCCGCTAGAGCGCCCACCGCCGTGAAGAGATTCCACAGCACGTAAATGCCGATGCCAGCTGCCCAGAAGCCGCGCTGCTGCTCAGCAGGATCACTCTGGCCGGTACTGGTCGCCGTCGACTCGTCGATGGTGAGCTGGGCGGCCACGTATCTGCGCCACCCTTTCGGATGGAGGAGTGCATTCAACTGCATCCCGTAAATGCCGTTACGCATACCCAGCAGCGTGGCGGCGCCCATGGCGGCTACGCCTGAGCCACCGCCAGCCACCACTCCTATGAACGCGAACTGCGAGCCACCACTGAACAGCAGCAGGCTCAGCGCGATCGTCTGCCAGAAGCTGAGGCCCGAGGTGACGGAGAGCGCACCGAAGGAAATCCCGTAAAGACCTGTTGCGATGCTGATGGAGAGGCCCACTCTGACGGCGGGCGATGCCAGGAGCTTCATGGCTCCACTCAATCACAGCTCACGCTTGCCGTTGACAATTGCCGCCGTTAAGCAACAGCCGGCAACCATTCACCTAATCCGGCAGTTGGAGCTGCAGGCCGGCTGGCTGGATCTGTGCCAGGACCCTGGCTGGAGTGTTTGTGGTGATCTCGTGGATACCCAGGCCCTGGCACAGTGCCACGTCCCGTTCGGAGTCCACCGTCCATACCCGAAAGCGACGGCCGGATTCCAGCCAGCGCTGCACGGTGCGGGCGTGTTCGCGGACATAGGTGATACCTGGGCCTGCCAGCCGGACCTCGCATTCATCAATGATCCGTTCGCCTTCCAGCTGCGCAGCCTTCATAACGTTGGCTATGGCGCCTCCGGTCAGCGACCCCAGGCCAAGCTCCTCCCGGATTTCGTCCACATCGATCTCGTCCACCAGCTGGCAGATAAACTCCGCAGGGACCGACTGGAGGAGGTGCCTCACGGAATCCGGACTGAAGCTCATAAAGGTCACTGTGATGTTGTCCAGCGAGGAGGTGCCGGCGTCCCAGCCTTCACTCCGGAGCACGTCCAGCACGCGGTCCTCAAGCTTGAGCTGGAAGGGACTGGGATGTTTGAGTTCGATAGCGAGCCGGATGTCCCGTCCGGCGTCGCGAAGAACGTCCAGGAGCTCCGAAAGGGCAAGGAACTGCTCGGACCGGGCACCGTATTTCTCCGGAATCCGGGCACCTTTCCAGGACGAGAAGTCAAGGAGCCTCAATTCATCCAGAGTGCGCTCGGCAACGGGGCCGGTCCCATCGGAAGTGCGGTCCAGGTTGGCGTCGTGGAGCAGCACAACGTGCTGGTCCCGGGTCAGGTGGACGTCGCACTCCACGCCATCTGCGCCGTCGGCCAGGGCCTGGAGGTAGGCGGCCCGTGTGTGTTCGGCGAACGCCGCGCTGGCACCCCTGTGGGCAAAGACCAGGGGCCTCTTCGGCAGAGACTCGTCGATTGTCATGAGGACACGCTAGTCGGTCCCGCCAACGCGTGCGGGACTAGGCTGGGCACATGCAGGTGAATTCTGAGCCAATTACCAGGGAAGTCCCGGACCGGACCGCCGGCTCCCCGCCGCTGTCGCCCAAGGCGAGGGCCGCCGTCGTCGGCCATCAACTCAGTGAAGCGGACGCCGAAAAGGCGGCAGCGCTGCGGAAAATGAAGCTCGTGGCGCTGGGCCTGCTCATCGCCATGGCGGTCATTTTTGTGTTCGCGTTCGCGCTGCAGAAGGACTATACGTGGCTGCAGTATGTACGGGCGGCAGCTGAGGGCGGGATGGTGGGCGCGCTGGCCGACTGGTTCGCGGTCACCGCCCTGTTCAAGTACCCCATGGGAATCAAAATCCCGCACACTGCCATTATCCCGCGCCGCAAGGACCAGATCGGGGCGTCGCTGGGTGAGTTCGTTGAGACCAATTTCCTGTCCGAGCAGGTGGTCCAGGATAAGCTCGCCAGCGTGAACATCGCCCGAAAGGCTGGCGAATGGCTGGCCGGCCCGGGCGGGGCGGAACGCGTTGCAAAGGAGGGTGCTGCCGTCATCCGCGGTGCGTTCAAGGTCCTGAACGACGACGACGTCCAGGCAGTGATCGAAGGTCTGGTCCGCAAGCATCTGCTGGCTCCGCCGTGGGGACCTCCGGTGGGCAGGATGGCGGAGCGCATTTTTGCTGACGGGCATCATCACAAGCTGGTGGACCTGTTGGTGGACCGGGCGGCGGACTGGGTTGACGACAACCATGAGACCATCAGCCGGCTGGTCTCGGACCGTTCCCCCACTTGGGTTCCACAGTTCGTTGACGGGCTCGTGGGCGACAAGGTGTACGTGGAGATCCTGAAGTTCACGCGCGCGGTCCAGTCCGACCCCAACCATCAGGTGCGGCTCTCGATCGACAAGTACCTCAACGATCTCGCGCAGGACCTGCAGTTCGATCCGGCGATGATTGCCCGCGCCGAGGACATCAAGGCGCAGGTTTTGGGCGATCCCGAGGTCCGTGAACTCGCCTCCCGCACGTGGGGGACGGTGAAGGGCGCCCTGCTGAGCGCAGTGGACGATCCGGACAGCGATTTGACGGTGAAGTTTAAAGCCGCGGTCCGCGACTTCGGTTCACGCCTCGTCAACGATGCCGAGCTCGCCGGAAAGGTCAACGCCTGGATCGGCGACGCTGCGGGCTATCTGGTGAGGACCTACCGCTCGGATATCGCGGGCGTGATTACGGAAACCGTGGCGCGCTGGGACGCCGAGGAGACGTCGCGGAAGATCGAACTCCAGGTGGGCAAGGACCTGCAGTTCATCCGCATCAACGGCACCGTAGTTGGCTCCCTCGCCGGGCTGGCCATCTTCGCCGTGGCGCACCTGGTGTTCGGCTGATCTTCGGTTGACGCGGCCCCCGCCCTTCCGGCGAACGTACACTTCTGGTGCACGTCGCAACCACTTTAGAAAAACTTCGCGAATCCTTCTCTGGAGGCGTCCGCAGGCGCTTAATTGTCGGCGCCTCCTGACATCCTTTGGGTATGGATGGAACGGGTGTTTGGACGACGGAAAGCAGGGACGCCTTCCAGGCTGTCGCCGCTGCCGTTGCCGCGCTCGACCGGCCGGGCGGACCTGACAATGATGCCGCCGAGCGGGAGTCGGATCCGTTGCGCCGCCATGTCGATGCCTGCCTGGACCGGCTGGCCGGGATCGCCCGCCTGGAAGCCATGACGGCTGCCCTGAAGGTGCGGACTGCCGCTGAGTTTGTCGAAGGCACCCAGGCCGTGGCGTCCCCGGCGGCATCACCGCAGGAGCACACCGCCCAGGAAATGGCGGTGGTCGCGGAGGTCGCCTGTGTCCTGACGGTCAGCGAACGGGCTGCCGGGGCGCTCCTGGCCGAATCACAGACACTGACAGCTGCCCTGCCGCTCACCCTGGCCGCGTTGCAGGCCGGTTCCATCTCGTGGCAGCACGCCCGTTTCATGGTCGACGAAACAGCCAACCTCGACCCCTCCGCCGCCGCGGAGTTGGAGGCGCATTTCCTGGACCCGGCCGCCCCGAACCCGGCCCGCGGCTGCCCGGCCGGGGACCTGGTCCCGTCCCGGTTCCGGGCCAACGCCCGTACCTGGCGGGAGCGGCACCACTCGGTGTCCATCGAGGAACGCCACATCCGCAGCGCCGCCGACCGACGCCTGGAATATACCCCGGACCGGGACGGCATGGCCTGGCTCTCGGCCTACCTGCCCGCCAATCAAGCAGCGGGGATCTGGGACCGCGCCACCACCGCCGCCCGGGCCATGCAAGGCCCCGGCGAGGCCCGGACCCTGACCCAGCTCCGCGCCGACACCGCCGCCAACTGGCTCCTCGCCGGCAAAACCGCAGATGGGACTGCGTCCCCCAGGGCGCAGGTCCTGCTCACGGTCCCGGTGTTCTCCCTCCTGGGCCTGACGGATGAACCCGCAACCCTGGACGGGTACGGGCCCATCCCTGCGTCCATGGCACGGGCACTCGTCGCCGACGGCGCCGACTCCTTCCACCGGGTCCTCACCGACCCCCGAGACGGAGCACCGCTGGAAATCGGCCGCACCAGCTACCGCATCCCCACAGCAATGCGCCAATGGCTCCGCCTGCGGGACGGGAAATGTCCGTTCCCGGGCTGCAACAACCACTCCCTGGACAACGAAGCCGACCACCTCCTCGCCTGGGCCGATGGCGGCACCACCGGCATCACCAACCTCGGCCAGCCCTGCCACAAACACCACAGACTCAAACACACCAGCGCGTGGAAACCCACCCCGGCCACCCAAAATAAGCCGCCCGGGTGGGTATCACCCAGCGGCCGCCACTACCAAAGCGAACAACAAGACTGGGAACCACCAGTGTGGCCCGCCGAGTTCTTTCTCCTTGGCCCTGTCGCACGTCCACCGGAGAAACCAGAACATCCCGAAGATCCCAGTCCGGACAGGGAACCCGCCCCTGCCCATGGGGCTCCGAACCTGACCGGGATGACGGTCTGGAACTTAGGCCGCCTCCGCAAAGGCGCCAGAACCCAGCCCTACCGTGACCTCACGCTTGCGTGTTGTCCACGAGTTCGCGGTGCCGTCACGTCGTGAGCAGGCCGTGAGTAGATCGCTGGTCTTGGAGTGATCGGATGTGGTGGCGTCGGCAGCCCCGGTTAGCTGATGGTGAACAAGTTGCTCCGTGCGGCGGTGAGCCCGCTGGAGGTTGCGTCCAGGGTGTAGCTTCCCCTTTTGTCGATTTTGCAACCGGTAAAGGCAGCCACACCGGAGACGGCGTTTATTGTGGTTGTGTTTGTGCAGGTCAGGTTTGCATTGCCGCCGGATCCCGTGATGCTCAGGGTGACTGCGGCGGCGCTGGTGGTAACCGTGTTCCCGCCGAGGTCCTGGACGGCCACTACGGGCTGGGTGGCGAACACGCTGTTGGCCGCGGCGCCGGAGGGCTGTGTGGTGAATGCGAGTTTGGCTGCCGGCCCGACTGTGATGGTGAAGCTGGTGCTGGCGGCCGCTGTGAGCGTGCCGGAGGTTGCCGTCAGGGTATAAGTGCCCGTCTTGTCGATTTTGCAGCCGCCGAAGGATGCCACGCCTGCTACCGCGGTCACGGGGTTTGTTGTGCAGGTCAGGGTCGCACCCGCCGGTGTAGTGATGCTCAGGGAGACGGAGTTGGTGCTGGTGGCGGTGTGGCCGCCGGCGTCCTGGATGGTCACGACAGGTTGGGTGATGAATGCGATCCCGCCCGTGGAGCCGGAGGGGCTGGTGGTGAAAGTAAGTTTTGTAGCAGGTCCGGCTGTGATGGTGAAGGTGCTGCTGACGCCGGTGCTCAGCCCGCTGGAGGTTGCGGTCAGGGTGTAGGTGCCAGGCTTGTCGATGCTGCAACCGGCAAAACCGGCCACACCGGAGGCTGCGGTCACGGGGTTTATTGTGCAGCTCAGGACGGCGCCGGCCGGGTTGGTGATGCTCAGTGTGACGGGCGCGGTGCTGGTGGTGGTGTTGCCGCCGGCGTCCTGGACGGCCACTACGGGCTGGGTGGCGAAGACAGTGCTGTATGTGGTGTTGGACGGGCTGGTGGTGAATACGGGTTTCGCGGCCGGTCCGACAGTTATGGTGAAGCTGGTGCTGGCCGTGGCCGTAAGGCTGCCCGACGTGGCGGTGAGGGTGTAGGTTCCGGTTTTGTTGATGTTGCAGCCGGCAAAGGTGGCCACGCCGGCGACGGCCGGCTTGGGGTTCGCCGTGCAGCTCAGGGCCGCACCGGCGGGGGTGGTGATGGTGAGGGTGACGGAAGCAGTGCTGGAGGTGGTGTTGCCGTTGACGTCCTGGACGGCCACCACGGGCTGCGTTGGGAAGGCCATGCCGCCCGTTGAGTCGGTGGGGCTTGTGGTGAAAGCGAGCTTGGTGGCCGTGCCGCCGGTGATGTTGAAGCTGGAGCTGACGCCTGCGGCGAGCGTTCCGGAGGTCGCCGTAAGGGTCCGGGTTCCGGTCTTGCTGATCTTGCAGCCCGGGAAGGACGCGATACCGGAAGAGGCGGATTTGGGGTTGGTGGTGCAGGTGAGGTTGGCTCCGCCGCTGGGTGCCGTGATTTTCAGCGTGATTGGAGCGGTGCTCGTGGTGATGGTGTTGCCACCGGCGTCCTGAACGGCCACCACGGGCTGGACGGCCAAGACCGTGTTGACCTGGGTGTCGGTCGGTGAGGTGGTGAATCCGAGTTTGGCGGCCGGGCCGATCGTGACGGTAATGCTGGTGCTGACAGCGTTGGTGAGGGAGCCGCTGGCCGCGGTCAGTGTGTAGGTGCCCGGCCTGTTGATGCTGCAGCCGGAAAACGCGCTGACACCCGAGATCGCGGTGACGGGGTTCGTGGTGCAGGTCAGCGCGGCGCCGCCGGGTGTGGTGATGCTGAGGGTGACGGGCGCGCTGCTGGTGGTGATGGTATTGCCGCCAGCGTCCTGGACGGCCACCACGGGCTGGGAGCTGAAGGCGATGCCGCCGGTGGAGCTGGTGGGCTGGGTGGTGAAGCAGAGTTTTGTAGCCGTTCCCAGGGACACGGTGAAGTTCACGCTGGTGGCCGTGAACCCGGCGCCGCTGGCGGTCAGAGTATACGTTCCGGCTTTGTTGATGCTGCACCCAGAGAAGGCCGAGATACCGCCGGCGGCGGTGACCGGGTTCGCAGCGCAGCTTAGGACCGCACCGGCCGGGGAACCGGTGATGCTGAGGGTGACAGGTGCGGTGCTGGCTGTCGTGTTGCCGCCGGCGTCCTGGATGGCCACCACGGGCTGGGTGAAAAAGGCTACGCCGCCGCTGGAGGCGGAGGGCTGGGTGGTGAATCCCAGCTTGGTGGCTGCGCCGGCGGCGATGACGGTGGTGTTGCTGAGTGTGTAGATGAGTCCGGTGGAGGTGGCGGTGAGTGTGTAGGTGCCGGTCTTGTCGATGCTGCAGCCATTAAAGGCGGCGACACCGTTGACAGCCACCACGGCGGAGGCGGTGCAGCTCAGGAACGCACCCGAACTTCCGGTGAGTGTCAGGTTCACGGTGGCACTGGAGGTGGTGACGGTGTTGCCGCCGTCGTCCTGGATGCTGACGGCGGGCTGGGTGGCGAACGGTGCGCTGCCGGTGGAGCCGGAGGGCTGGGTGGTGAAGGCCAGTCTGGTGGCCGGTCCGGTGGCGATGGTGACGCTGGTGCTGACGGTGGTGAAGCCGGCGCCGGTGGCGGTGAGGGTGTAGGTTCCGGCCTTGTTGACGCTGCAGCCGGTGAAAGCCGCGATTCCGGAGGCGGCCGTGACGGGATTCGTGGTGCACGCCAGGGCTGAGCCGGCCGGGGATCCCGTGATGCTCAGGGTGACGGCGCTGGTGCTGGTGGTCACGGTCCGTCCGGAGCTGTCCTGCACGGCTAAAACAGGCTGGGTCTCGAAGGCGGTGCCGCCGGAGGAGCTTGTGGGGTTGGTCGTGAAAGCGAGTTGGGCGGCCGGACCGGCAACCGTGAACGGCGCGCTGATGGCGCTGGTCAGCGGCGCAGAAGTGGCGGTCAGGGTGTAGCTGCCGGCGCCGGAGACGTTGCAGCCCGAAAAGCTCGCAACGCCGTTCACGGTGGCCGCCGATAGGCAGCCGCTGAGGGTCCCGCCTGAAATGGACAGGGTCACCTGGGTGGGCGCCTGTGTGGTGACGATGCTGCCGTTCACATCCGTGACGGCGACGGCGGGCTGGGTCGGCAGCGCAACGCCGGAGGTGGAGTTGGAAGGCTGGGTGATGAACACCAGCTTCGTTGGCGTGCCGGGGGGTGTGACCCCGACGCTGGTGCTCAGGGCACTGGGGGCTGTCCAAGTGCGGTAGACGGAGGTGACTGAGTACCGGTAGGTGCCAACCGGTACGGTGAGATCATCGCAGGAGAGGGCGGTAGTGGTGGCGGTCTTGCTGGTGCCGCAAGCCGCCCCGGTGGAGCCGTTGCCAGTCAGGGTGCGGGTGACGTAATAGCCGGTGGGCTTGGGTGTTCCCGTTGCCGCGGTCCAGCTCAGATGCACCGTTCCGGTACTGGTCGCCGGGACAATGACGTTCGTTGGCGGCTGCAGCGTGCCCATTGAGGAGGAACCGGTGCCGGACCCCGGACCGGTGGAGTACGAAAAGGCGGGCCCGGCTCCCGGTGCAAGCAGGGCCGCGAGGGCAAGGATGATGACGACTACGGCACGCTGCGCGCGCTCAAGCCCTCCTGCCACCTCCGCCGGTTCCACGAAATGCACCTCAGTCCTCCATCAACTGCGGATGGCCCAGGCCTGGCCACCGGTGGGCGGGCTCCGTGTAGAGACCCGCCGCTACCGGTTCCGCTAGTTCGACGTAAGCGTCAGTGTGACCGTGGCGCTCTTGCAGGCGTCCTGGTTGATGGCCGTGTCGGTGAAGGTCAGCGTCCCCGTACCGGCAAGGGCAAAGTTTGTGCTGCTTGCCGGCACTGTTGTGTTGGATGCGACGTTGGAGATGGTGAAGTCCGCCGGGAGGCACAACGGATCACTGGTGCTCACGACGTGACTGATCGTCCCGACCCGAAGACTGGAGGTGCCGGCGTTGTTCGCGGTGTAGGTCACCGAAACGCTGGCGCCGGGGGTGAGCCCAGACGCGAACGTGGCGTTCAGCACGACTGTACCGTTGGAAGCGGCGTTGGGAGCGGAAAAAGTGCCCCCGCCGGTAGTGGTCCAGAACGCATAGGCTCCACCGCCGATAATCAGGAAAGAAGCGGTCACGGCCGCGGTTGTCTTCTTGCTGAACTTGCGAACGAACTTTTTCTTTGGCGCGGTGTTTTCCACGGTGTTCCCCATCTGGTGTGAGACCAAGTCCGTGCGGGCATAAGATTTCCGAGAGATACCGTCACTTGCCCCCCACGAGCTGCGAACGGTTCTCCTCAGGAATGCCTCCACCCCAAGAGTATGGGTGGACTTAGGTGCACCTTAGCACCGGCGTCATAACAATGACAGGGCTGTAATATTCCACCGCCGCGGTCATCCTGCGTTAACATTCCCGTCCCGCTGACAAATCTGTCGCGTTAGACGCCGCAGACCGCGGCAAGCACGGAATCGGTCTTGGACTGACCTGCGGAAAGCCTTCACTCGAAAGGCGAAGACCCTGCGGAAATCCTTCGCTGAAAACAGGGAAAATTCTGCCGGAGACCGCCGTCCACGGCAGCTCCTACCGCCTCTAGGCGAAGGACTCCAGCTCCACGCCCGCCGCCTCGAGCCCAGCCCGGACACTGGCGGCCAGCTCAACAGCGCCTGGGGTGTCCCCATGGATGCACAGCGAATCCGGGCTGACCTGCACTACTGTCCCGTCCACTGCCACCACCTCCCCCTTCATGGCAAGGCGCACTGCCCGCTCAACAATCGAGTCGACGTCGTGCAGCACGGCACCTTCCTCTGAGCGCGGCACCAGAGTCCCGTCCGGCCGGTACGCGCGGTCCACAAAGGCCTCGACGAACACCGGGTGGCCGGCCTCCTTGGCCTGAATCAGGAGCTCCGAGCCCGGCAGTCCCAGGATCGGCAGGCCGGGGTCGTACGCCTGGATGGCGGCCACCACGGCGGAGGCCTGCTCGGCGTCGTGGACAAGACGGTTGTACAGCGCGCCGTGCGGTTTCACGTAGTCCACGGATGCACCCACGGCATGCGCCACGCCGTCGAGCGCGCCCAACTGGTACAGGACATCGCCGAAGAGTTCGTCGAAGGACATGTCCAGAGAGCGCCGGCCGAATCCGGCCAGGTCCCTGTAGCCCACATGGGCGCCGACGGTGACGTCCAACTCGAAGGCGGCACGGCAGCTGTCCAGCATGGTGACGGGATCGCCGGCGTGGAAGCCGCACGCCACATTCGCGCTGGTCACCAGTCGGAACATGGCGGCGTCATCTCCCATGTTCCAGGAGCCGAATGATTCCCCGAGGTCAGCGTTAAGGTCCAAGTTTTTTGCCTTCCAGCGTTTGGTTGTCCGGTGCGGCGGCGGTGGCCTTGAGCTCTCCCGGAATGGTGTCCGGCATGGGGCCGAAGGCTTCCCTGGCATTGCGGGCGACAGCCCGGCCCATCATGAGGTTGCCGGCACCGCCAACAACTGCCCCGATGCCGAACGGAAGCGCCCGGCCGAAGAATGCCGTGCCCTGGCGTTTAAGCAGGTTTCTGAGGAAGGCCTTCTGGATCTTGTGCCGGACGACGCCGAAACCGGAGACCGGCATTGACTTGGAAAGGGCGTTGCCCCACGCCTGGGTGGCGGTTGCCCCTTTGCCCGTGGCCTGGCCGCTCAGTGTGCCCAGCAACGCGGTTCCCTCCTCGCCCAGCATGATGGCCATGACCATCGTGCTGGCCTTTTCCGGGTTCGTCAGGCGGATGCCGTGGAGCTCGGCGAGCGATGTGGCATACAGGGCGGTCGCTTCAAGGAAGCCCACTGTTGCTACGGCAGACAGCCCCAGAGACGCGACGGTCCCGACACCTGGCACCACAGCGGTGGCACCGACGATCGCGCCGCCGCCGGTCACTGCCCGGAGGTAGTCGCGTTCGAGCGTGGCGGCGAGCTGCGCGGCGCTGGCCCGCGGATGCCTGCGCTGCAACCTGCGGATATTGGCCAGCACCAAGGGTCGCTGGATCTCCACTGCCCGGAGCAGCATGTTGTGGACTCCGGGTTTCGGCTTGCCGTCGGCGTCGAACACCGCGTTGTGGGCGGTTTCCTGTGCGATTCGTACTGCCGGATTCCTGCGCTTGGCCATGGTCACCTCTGCTTCTGTCCTGCTTCCGTCCACCGGCAGTTCCGGCTGCGGCCCCTGCCTTAACACTAAGGGTGCTTAACACTAGCCGGTCCCCTACATCACCCAGGATTCGGCCACCGCTATGTAGCCTGACGACGAGGGACCCCGCGGTCCCGGATAGACACTTGCGGCACCAGGCCACTCGACTCCGAACTCGGCCAGCCGGCCGCTGCTGCACGGCAGATAGACGTTGCTGAGGGCTGCCGAATTGGTCCCCAGCTTGAAGTCTGGAGAGGAAAAATGCCGCCGGTCCAGGATTCCGGAGAGTTCCATTTCGGCTTTGCGGCCGGTTGCGCGGAATCCGCGCTCCAGGTCCAGGCCGACGTCGAACTCGTCCTGGGTGTGCGTGATCCCGCCCAGTGGGAACCTGGCAGCCTCAGGGAAATACCGGGTCAGCTCGGTGGCCAGCGTGGCAGCGAAATATTCGTTGGTTCCGTAGCTTCGCCAGCCCTGCAGGGTGGCCACGAGCAAGACATTTCCGGCGCCCCAACGGGACCATTCCGCCATCCAGAACGATGCGAAGCAACTGGCCGCCTCCCCGGGGATCTGCGCGCCGTGGGCATCCACAGGGTGCAGCGCGAGGCCGGGATTCGCCCCTACGAAGGCCAGGCTGCGCCGCCACGATGCGGCCGGAATACTCTCCATGTTTCGAGCCTAGGCGTGATGGCGGAAATCCAGCGGTAGGCGTCGCCGCGTCCCCGGCAGGGCCCTTGGCCTTGCCGGCCCGGCCGGTGTCTGCCTGCCCGGCTCGTGGCCTGCCTGCGCCCCTGCAAATCCCATTCCCCCGCCAACTGTCCGAGCCTAGACTTACCCCATGCCCACACCCAAAGCCCTGCGGCCTTTTGCGCACCGTGAGTACCGGGTCCTGATCATGGCCTTGGCCATCTCTATTTTTGGGTCGGGGATGTGGGCTGTTGCCATGGTCTACCAGGTGATCCATCTCGGCGGAGGTCCGCTGGAGCTGTCCCTCGTGGCGACGGCGGGCAGCGCCGGCCTGGTGGCTTTTGTCCTCGCGGGCGGCATCGCCGCTGACCGGGTTCCGCAGCGGCTTCTGATCATCGCCGTGGAAGGCGCCAACCTGGCGGTGATTGCCAGCATCAGCGGGCTGGCCATGGCCGGGTGGCTACAGCTGTGGCATGTTGCCGTGGGCGCCTTTGTCCTCGGCGTCGGGGCAGCCTTCTTCTTCCCCGCTTACTCGGCGATCCTGCCACGCATCCTCCCGTCGGAGGATCTGCTGGCGGCCAACGGCATGGAAGGGACCATGCGCCCCATCCTCCAGCAGGCAGCCGGACCCGCCGTCGCCGGAATCCTGGTAGCCGCACTGTCGCCGTCTCATGCCGTGACCGGAGTAGCGGTCTGTCACCTGACGGCGTTCATCATCCTGAATTTCCTTGGCCGGCATTCACTGGAAGCCCCCGCTAATGGCGCCGAACAGGCCGGCCCAGCAAGGGTCGGAGAACCCGGCGAACAAGTCATCAGAGCCTCCTTGCTCCACGACCTCCGCGAAGGCATCAGCTACACGCTTCGCACACCCTGGCTCCTCTGGACCCTCGTGTGGGCCTGCATCTCGGTGCTGTTCCTGATCGGGCCCATTGAAGTGCTGCTGCCATTCGTGGTCCGCGACCAGCTGGCCGGCGATTCCCGCATGTTCGGCTTCCTACTGGCCATCATGGGTGTGGGCGGGGCCGTGGGATCGCTGGTGACCGCCTCCCTGAGGCTGCCGCGCCGGTACCTCACGGTGATGATGGTGTCCTGGGGTGTTGGCACCGTGCCGCTGGCCGCTGTCGGCATCATGGACAGCTTCTGGGCCGTCGCCGCCGCGCTATTTGTCTTCGGGGCCACCGGCAGTGTCGGCATGGTCATTTGGGGCACGCTGCTTCAGCGGCGCGTTCCCGCCCACCTCTTGGGCCGCGTTTCCAGCCTGGACTTCTTCGTGTCCCTCGCGCTCATGCCCGTCTCGATGGCGCTGGCAGGCCCGGCGGCCGAGGTACTCCCCGTCTGGCTGATTTTCCTGGTGGCGGGCGGGGTTTGCCCGGTCATGGCCGTGATCGCCATGATCGTCGCCCGGATGCCCGACGACGAATTGGCCCACCCCCTGGACAGGGCACCTGACGTAGAACGCGCGACGGCGGGAGGAGACTGACGCACCGTCGGGCCAGGCCACAGGGGGTCCTGAAACGGCTGAGGTCGGACCGCGGTCGGAACAGTCGATCCGCGGATCGAATTACTTGGGCGTTCAGCCCGGACTGCCGCGCGGCGTCTACTAAGGCGATGGGCGCGTCCGGCTCGAGCCGTTTTTCACATCCGAAACTCGAATTCGTCTGCAATCATCCGGGCAGTTTTTTCGGCTCGCAAATTCGTGTTGTCGATCTTCAGGAAGTTATCCCCAAGAAAAGAATCACCGTCCGAGTTCAGTTGGTATTTCTCATCGTTCTCCAACAAGAGCGCCCGAGAACCCTTGATGTCCCGCTTGGAAGCCTTGTGCGACAACCTGAATTCGGACTCGTTCCGCCTCAGCCGCTCCTCCAGATCGGCTTCCAGCTCAACGAAGTACACGTCCGCGCCCTTACCAGTGAATATGTCACAACTACGCTCTACGAATTCCCGATCGGAGTCGTGGTCGAGCGCCCAAACGTACGTGAAAATAAGTCCCGGAAGATCGCTCGCTGCAACTTCTTCGAACACGCGTTGGCGAAACTCGGAGACCAGGGTCTGGAACTGAGGGTCCCCGAAATCGAAGAAGTTCAGGACCAGCTCAATCGTCATATGGTTATGGAAAAGCCTAAAGCCCGTAATTTTCGAAAGTTCGTGCCCGACGCTCATTTTGCCTACAGCGGGCGGCCCAAATATGACTACGAACTTCATGATTTTTCTCTCGGCCTGACTCCGGGCGCCAGCGCGCTTACGCCCGGGCGCGTACTACGGGGATGCTCGCCGTCGGCGGGCCGCTGGGGAAGACAGTAGGCTCCGGAACCTGAACCGGGTCCAGTGCCACCTGGACGGCGTCCCCGCCCACACTGATCAGTTGCCCGCGGACGTCCACATCCAGCGGTTCACCGTTGCGGACGGTGAGGATGATGGAGCCGGCGTCGAGTTCGACGAGGAGCAGCCGGCCCTGGATCTTGAGGTGGAAGGACAACCCCTCCCACTCGGATGGCAGCCGCGGGTCGAAGAACGGGACCGGGCCCTGGTCGCGGAGACCTGCGAAGCCGCACACCAGCGAGCTCCACACACCCCCAGTGGAGGCGATATGCACGCCGTCGATGGTGTTCCCGTGAGTGTCATCCAGGTCGATGAACACGGCGTTGGTGAAGTGTTCCAGCGCCGCCTTGGGGTACCCCACCTCGGCGGCCATGATCCCCTGCACGCAAGCGGACAGGGTGGAGTCGCCGGTGGTGATGGGATCGTAGAAATCAAACGCCCGGCGCTTTTCCTCGGCCGTGAAGTCCTGCCACTGCAGGAACATGGCCAGCACGGTGTCGGCCTGCTTCAGGACCTGGTGCCGGTAGATCACCAGCGGGTGGTAGTGCAGCAGCAGGGGATACTTGGACCGGGGTGTGGTCCAGTCCCAGGGTTCCAGCGTCATGAAGTCGTTGTCCTGGGAGTGCACCTGCATGCGGTCGTCGAACGGAAGCTGCATCCGGGCGGCGGCGGCTTCCCACAGCTGCCGCTCGTCGTCGCTGATTTCAGCATGGTCCAGGGCAGCGGCCGCGCGCAGATTAAAGCGGGCCATGACGTTGGTGTACAGATTGTCATTGACGACGGCCGTGTACTCATCGGGCCCCGTGACGCCATGGATATGGAAAAGCCCATCCTTGCCGAAGAATCCCAGGGATATCCACATTCGCGCGGTTTCGATCAGCAGTTCCGCGCCCATGCCCTCGCTGAAGTCCCCGTCCCCGGTGGCCCACAAGTACCTGTTAGTGGCGAACGCGATGGCAGCGGCAATGTGGAACTGCGCGGTGCCGGCAGCGTAATAGGCACTCGCCTCCAGGCCGTTTATGGTGCGCCACGGGAAAAGCGCGCCGTTCACGCTGAGTTCCTTGGCACGGATCTTGGCGGCAGGGAGCATCTCGTGGCGGAACTCCAGGACCTGACGGGCGCCGTCCGGGTTGGTGTACGTCAGGTACGGCAGGAGATAGACCTCCTGGTCCCAGAAGTAGTGCCCCTCATAGCCCGAGCCACTCACACCCTTCGCAGGGATGCCGGCAACGTCCGCCCGTGCTGTCGCCTGGGCCAACTGGAACAGATTCCATCGAATGGCCTGCTGGAGTTCGGGGTGGCCGCCCACCACGATGTCCGACGTTGCCCAGTACTCGCGGTAGTGCGCCTCGCTTTCGGCAAAGACGTCCTGGACGGGACGGAGTCCGGCCGCGGCGGCTTCCGCAGCATCGTGGCCGGAGTCCTGCACGCCCCGGCCCGCGGCGTAGCTGACACTCTTTTCCAGCAGGAAGGGCTGGTCCGCCCCGACAGCCAGGACATAGCGGACGCTGCTGTCATCCTGGTCCACCAGGGTATCGAACGGCTGGAGCCCGGCTGACGTCCAGTGGTCCACAGCGAGTCCCACCATCTGCCTGGATTCCGCCGCTTCCCACGAAAGCCGAAGCGACCCGTCCCCGCCGTCGAGCCTCAACGGCAGCAGGACACGGCCGGCGTGGCGGCCGGCGCGGCGGGGATCATGCGAGGAGTGGTCCTCGACAGGCTGGTCCTGGCGGTTGATGACGGAGGATGTAACGTCGGCGGAGACATCCCGGTCCGCTGACACCTCGAGGGAAATGCCCAGGCTGCCGCGCGACGCGAAGCCTACGGCACGGCGCTCGGTAGTGGTCACCGTCGCGCCGGAACGGCACTGCCATGTGATGCGGCATTCATAGATCCCGGTCGAGAAATCAACAGAGCGCCGGTAGTCCAGCACCGCGGATTCCGCCAGGCTGAGCGTCTCGCCGTCGATGATCACTGTGAAGTTGTTCGCGTCGGGGACGTAGATGATCCGCTGTCCGGTGCGGGCGAAGCCGAAGGCGTTCTCGGCATGCTTGATGTCCCAGATTTCGTGCAACCCATTGATGAAGCTGCCTGGGAGGTCGGCGTCGGCAGCGGCCCAGTGCGCGCCACGGATGCCGAAGTGCCCGTTGCCCAGGGCAAACAGGGTCTCCAGGGTGCCGGCAGTGTCCGGCTCGTGGCGTGTTTCCACGAGCTGCCAAGGTGAGTTGGGGAACCGATCGCGGTCCGCGGTGATGAGAGCCATGGTGTTGGGGTCCTTTGGCATTGTGCTGTACAGCTGTGGGTAAGGCAGCTTGGGTGAGGCTGGAGAGATGAGGCTGGGCGTAACGAGGTTTCTGGGCTAGCGAGGGGTGGAGCGGATAAAGCGAACAGCCGGGGAGCTGGCGCTAGAGGAGTTCGTCGAGGTCCTTGACCACCAGCGTGGCTCCGGCATTCAGCAGCGTCTGCCTGCCGGCGCCGCGGTCCACCCCGATCACGGAGTGGAACTGGCCCGAATGTCCGGCCTGGACGCCGGATACGGCGTCCTCAACGACGATGCACTCCTCGGTGGGCAGATCCAGCAGCTGCGCGGCGTAGTCGTAGGTGGCCGGGCTGGGTTTGCCGGGCAGGCCTTCCGCGGCGGCCACCACGCCGTCCACCACGACGGGGAAATGTGCGCTCAGGCCGGCAGCCTTGAGCACCGCCGGCGCGTTCCGCGAGGAGGAGACGACGGCGACCTTCAGTCCCCTCGCCAGCGCTGCTTCGAGGAACCGCACAGAGCCCTCGAAAGGCTCCACGCCGGCGCTTACTATGTCATTGAAGATGCGGTTCTTCCGGTTGCCGAGCCCCTGCACCGTGGTGTTGGCGGGATCGTCGTCCACCGGGCCCTCATTGAGCACGATGCCGCGGGAAGCCAGGAAGTCCCGGACGCCGTCGAACCGCGGCTTGCCGTCGATGTGGTCGAAGTAGTCGCTTTCGCTGTACCGGGCCACCCCGGGATGGGATGAAAGGTAGCCCTCAAAGAGTTCCTGCCAGGCCTGCTCATGGACAGTCGCTGTGGGGGTCAGCACCCCGTCCAGGTCAAAAAGGATGGCAGAGGCGCCGTTCAAGGACGGGCTGGATGTTTCCAGAAGGTCAGTCATACGCGGTGCGTGTCCTTTCAGACGGGGGCAGCCTTGAGGGAAGGGTGCATGGAGGGGGCGGCTACGGCGTCCGCAGGATCAGCAAGCGCGGCGGGTGGGCGTGGGCGGAAATACCACGGCAGGCCAGAGGGCTGCTGATGAAAGTCTTCTTCCATCATGGGCGCCATCCCGTGCGCTGACAACCCGCCTGAACGGAAGCGGCGGCGCTGTGCGGACAGCAGCATGGGACCTCTGCACGCTTCCAGCCTTCCTTTCTGCCCAGCTCAAAGGCCGGTGGACCGGCCGAGGTTGAGTGTAAGCGCTTGCAAATTAGGCGCGCAACTGTTTTTTCAACCGGCGCGAGTGTGACGTAATTCTCGACATCAGACGAGGTTCGCCGACCAGCGCGGAAGAGGCCTCAGCCGAGAACGTAGTGGCGAAGGAAGGCGCTGACATCCACCATTTCGGCCTTGCACATGGCGTGTCCCATTCCCGGGTACGTCCTGGCCGTGAGCCGGGTATTCGCGTTTAGCCACTCCTCGGTGTACGCGATGGCCTCATCATTGATCACCATGTCTGCCTTGTCCCTTCCCCAGAAGAAGGGTGGCGGGGTTTCAAAGGATTCACTCAGGGCCAGCAGGTCATTCTCCAGCACGAAGCCGGACAAGCCCACAGTCGCTTCATAGTTCTTGGGATGCAGCCGCAGCAAGGTGCTGGCCATGGCCATCCCTTGCGAATATCCGAGCAGGCTTACACTGCTGTGCTGCCCCTTCACCGAACCGATCCAGGTATGGACTGCGTTGGTGGCAGTGATGACGTCCGCAAAATCGTTCACGAGGAAGTAGTCCAGCAGGAACCAGCCATAGTGGTCCCCGATGACCATGGGGGCACGCAGCGCCGCGCAGGTGAATTCTGAAGGCAGGTGGTCAAAAAGCCGCACCATCCGGGATTCGTCCGTGCCGTAGCCGTGCATCATGACCAGCAGGGGGGTCCCCGCACGTTCGTTCTCCGGTTTGGACCAGACCACAGTCTCCATCGGAACAGCCTATCCAGACCCCAGCCGCCCCGCCGCCGCCTGCTGGACCGCAGCCGCCTTCGAGGAGAAATCAGCGATGGTCCGCAGCTGCTCGTCGCTATAGCCCTCCAGCAGGGCTGCCAGTCCAGTCATGAAATCCGCAAAGTAGGGCGCCGCTGCGGCACCTTGGTCGCCCACCAGTTCGATCACGACCTTGCGCTTGTCCTCCCCATGCCGGACCCGGCGGGCCACGCCCTTGGCCTCCAGCCGCTGCATCAGGCCGGTCACCGACGCCGGGGCCAGGCCGGAATGCTCGCCGAACTCCCCGGCCGTCATCGGACCGAAGCGCATCAGAATATCGATCGCCTTACCCTCGGTGGCAGACAGACCCCGCAACTCGGAGAGCTTCGTGTGGAACATGACCGCCGCCGTTGACAATTCCCGTCCGGATTCATAGACGGCCTGAAGCAAGTCCTCACGCTGTTTCCGCATGCTCCGAGGCTAACAAACTATTTCGTGAAGCCGAAAGGATTGCGCTAGCGGCTTCTCCTGCATATATTTCTTTTAACCGAACGAAATATATATGGAAGCGAGAAGACCATGCTGCAATGCCTCGTCATCGGGTCCGGAGTATCCGGTCTGGCCACGGCCCTGTCGCTGCATAAGGCAGGGCACGCCGCCGTCGTTTTCGAAGCCTATGGCGGTCCGTCGGACGGCGTCGGCGGCTTCCTCACGCTCGCCGTCAACGGCTTCGATGCGCTGGAGACCCTGGGGCTGAAGGAGACGGCGGCAGAATTGGGGTTCAGTACGCCGCGGATGTCCATGTACCTGGGCAGTACGGGACGCCACCTGATCGACTTCGAGTACGGCGGCGCCCTCCCGGACGGGACGACGGCCCGCACGCTGACCCGCTCCGAGCTTTACGGCCTGCTCCGCACAGAGGCTTCCCGGCGGGGCATACGAATCGAATACGGCAAACGGCTCAGCACCGTGACGGAAACCCCCGACGGCGTCACGGCAGTTTTCGACGACGGCACCTCCACCGGGGGCGATCTCCTGATCGGTGCGGACGGGCTGCGCTCCGCCGTCAGGACGCTTATCGAACCCCGCTCTCCGTCGCCCCGCAGCATCCCGCTACTCAATACCGGCGGCATTGTTCCGGCCCCGTCGCTCCCCCCGGGCACGGCGGACACCGCGCCAGGGCAGATGAAGATGATCTTCGGTAAGCGCTGCTTCTACTGCTACATGCAGGACCCGGAAGGCCGGATCTGGTGGTTCGCCAATCCCCTGCAGCAGGCCACGGAGGACCCGTCACAGCTGGGCCCCGGAGAACTCAAGGACTGGCTGACTGGCCTGGTGGCAGCCGACAGGACTCCCATGGCCTCCATCATCAGCGCCACGCCGGACATCATCAGGCCGTACTCCACCTTCGACTTCCCCAGCATTCCCCGTTGGCACCGGGGCCGGATGGTCCTGGTGGGCGACGCCGCCCATGCCGCGTCCCCGTCGTCGGGCCAGGGCGCCTCGATGGCCATCGAGGACGCTGTAACGCTCGGCCGGGCGCTGCAGGGCGTCGATGCCAATGCCGCCAACGCCAATACCGTCGGAACCGGCACCATCGGGGCGGCGCTCATGCGGTACGAGGCCGAGCGTCGGGGGCGTGCCGAGGCAGTGGTGGAGTGGGGCCGGCGCAACGCGGCACCAAAAGTCCGCGGACAGTTCAAGCGGGTGTTCGAGGACCTGATCCTGAAAGCCGTATTCCGCTCACTGTCGCGCAAGGCGGCAAAGGACTTCGACTGGCTCTACCGGCACCACATCGACTGGGAGTCCAAGGACAGCGCCGGATTCGAAGCCCCGGTTCTGCCCCGCGCCGGGACAGGTGATGTAGCCTGACATTAGACAGCATGCTTACCAAGCTGTCCAGGAACGTCACTGGCACAACAGATCGGGCAGTCCGCACACTTTAGGAGCAAGTCATGAGAATCGGTTCCTCCATTTTCCTCATCGCACTCGGCGCCATCCTGGCCTGGGCAATCAGCCCCGGGCTCATCCCCTACGTAGACCAGGCACTGATCGGCTACATCCTCATGGCGGTAGGCGTTATCGGACTGATCGCCTCGCTCATCCTCGCCTCGCCGGGACGAAGCCGCAGGGTCAGTGAATCGCGCACCATGATGGACCCCAACACCGGCGAACGGATCACGCGGCACGAGAGCACCGACGGCGGGATCTAACACGGAGACACCACGACGGCACTTTTTCATTCATCCCGGAGCCGGGTCGACCAACAGTCGGCCCGGCTTCGGCGTTTGACGGCATCCGAAGAATCTTTGTTCTTGTGGTTTTCATTGACAAACCAACATGAACAAAGATAAAGTCAAGTAATTCAACATCATGTGATGCCAATCACCTGATGGACTCCCAAGACGGGATCGCCAGACTTTACGCAACGGAGGGTATGTGTTCGCCGAGGAGCGCCAACAGCAGATTGCCGAGCTTGTCGCCGGCAGCGGCCGGGTCAGTGTGACTCTCCTGGCCGAGCGCTTCCGCATCACCACCGAAACCGTCCGCCGGGATCTGGCCACACTGGAAACCGCAGGCACTGTCCGCCGTGTCCACGGCGGCGCCGTGGCAGCTGACCGCTTCAGCACCACCGAGGAAAGCATCAACGAACGGGCCGTCCAGCGCCCGGACCAGAAAATGCGCATCGCCCAGGCAGCCCTGGCCATCATCCCCCAGGCGTCATCGGGAAGCGTCCTGATCGATGCCGGCTCCACCACCGAAGTCCTCGCGGAGCTGCTGTCCCGCCGCGCCGCCGTCGATCCTTCCGCTTCAGTGGAACCCCGAACGGAACTCGTGGTGATCACGCACGCCATCCCCATCGCCGGAAAGCTGTCCAGCACCCCCGGAATTGCGCTCCAGATCCTGGGCGGCCGGGTCCGAGGCCTCACCCAGGCGGCTGTGGGACAGGCAACCGTGGACGCAGCACGACGGATCCGCCCCGACATCGCGTTCATCGGCACCAACGGCATCCACGCGAGCTTTGGCCTCAGCACTCCCGATCCTGAAGAAGCCGCCGTCAAGGCAGCCTTCGTCCAATCGGCCCGCCGCATCGTGGTGCTGGCCGATTCCTCCAAGCTGGACGCGGAAACCCTGGTCCAGTTCGCCTCCCTGAAAGATCTGGACACCTTGATTACAGATAAAGAGCCCAGCCCCGAACTGACAGCCGCCCTCACAGAGGCCGGCGTCGACGTGGTGATCGCATGATCGTCACACTCACCGCCAACCCCAGCCTTGACCGGACCGTGGCGCTGCCAGGACCGTTGGAACGCGGCGAAGTCCAGCGGGCCGTTTCCGTCAGCCAGGAGTCCGGGGGCAAAGGCGTAAACGTCTCCCGTGCCCTGGTGGCCTCCGGCCTGGAAACAGTCGCCGTGCTCCCCGGAGCTGACAGCGATCCTGTTCTGGCCGGACTGCACGACAGCAAAGTTCCGTTCGCTTCCCTGGCCATCGGCGAGCCGCTGCGCACCAACGTGGCCCTCACCGAACCCGGCGGCGTCACCACCAAGATCAACGAACCCGGTCCGGTCCTGAGCGAAGAACAGCAGGAAGCGCTGATCGCGCTGCTGCTGGACCGCTCGCGGGGCGCCAGCTGGGTGGTCCTGGCCGGCTCGCTGCCGCCAGGCTTCCCAGCCGATTTCTACGCCACCGTCACCCGGCGGCTGCGTACCCTCGACGGTGACGGCGGACCCCGTATCGCCGTCGACTCCTCCGGTGAACCCCTCGCCGCCGCCATCTCCGGCACTTCATCGGATGGCGTTTCGGGAAAACCGGACCTCCTCAAGCCCAACGCCGAAGAATTGGCGGAACTTGCTGCAGCAGCCGGCTTCGCCACGGCGTCCACCGCTGACGAACTTGAAGCGGATCCGGCGGCTGCAGCGGCAGCCGCCGCCGCCGTCGTGCGTTCCGGTGTGGGTGCTGTTCTGGCAACTCTCGGATCCAAGGGAGCTGTTCTGGTAACGGCCGACGGCGCGTGGCTGGCCACGCACCCGCCGGTCGCCGCGGTCAGTACTGTCGGCGCGGGCGATTCTTCGCTGGCCGGCTACCTGCTCGCTCACGGCCAGGGCGCCGCCCCGGCCGATTGCCTCCGTCAGGCTGTGGCACACGGTGCCGCAGCCGCCGCCCTGCCGGGTTCCACTGTCCCGGCAGTCCACCAAACCACCCCGGACGCCGTAACCATCACGGCCCTTCGAAAGGATTGACAGTGACTCAGCTCATCACCACCGAACTGGTCGAGCTCGACCAGAACCTGGGCAGCTCGCCCGAGGACGTGATCAGGCACCTGGCCAGCAAAGTAGCTGCCAGCGGCCGCGCCACCGAAGCGGAAGGCCTCTTCACGGACGCCTTTGCCCGAGAACAGAAGACGGCCACAGGGGTTCCGGGCGGCATTGCCATCCCGCACTGCCGCTCCACCGCCGTCACCGTGCCCACGCTGGCCATGGCCCGGCTTTCCGAGCCCGTTGACTTCGGCGCCAAGGACGGCCCGGCGGACCTCATCTTCTTCATTGCCGCTCCTGAAGGCGCGGACCAGGAGCACCTTAAGCTCCTCTCCAAGCTCGCCCGCTCCCTGATCAAGAAGGATTTCACAGGAGCCCTTCGCTCCGCTTCTTCGCGCGAGGAAATCGTGGAACTGGTGGACGGCGCGCTGGCGGACAAGCCGGCGTCGCACGCCGCCGGCGTGCCTGCGGACGCCGTGCCCGCTGCGGTTTCGCCGGACTCAGCACCGGCAGGCCGTGGTCCCAAGCGCCTGGTGGCCGTGACCGCCTGCCCCACCGGCATCGCCCACACCTACATGGCCGCGGACTCGCTCGTTGCTGCTGCCCAGGAAGCAGGCGTGGACCTGCAGGTTGAAACGCAAGGTTCCTCGGGCGCCAAGCCCCTTGACCCCGCGGTCATCGCCGCGGCCGACGCCGTCATCTTCGCCGTCGACGTGGACGTCCGTGGCAAGGAACGCTTCGCCGGCAAGCCCGTCATCAACGCACCAGTCAAGCGCGGCATCGACGAACCCGCCAAGATGGTGCAGGAAGCTCTCGCCGCCGCTGACAACCCGAACGCGCGCCGCGTCCCTCACTTCGGGGCAGAGGAACAGGCCGAGAACGCAGCCACCGAAAAGGGCGAGCACATCGGCCAGAAGCTGAAGAAGGCCCTGCTGACCGGCGTCAGCTACATGATCCCGTTCGTCGCCGGCGGCGGCCTCCTGATCGCGTTGGGCTTCCTGCTGGCCGGTTTCGACATCGCCCTGGGAACAAAAGCCAACGACATCCTGGCCAACAACACGCTGTTCAACCTGCCCGACGGCAACCTCGCCCTGTACTTGGGCACGGTGATGTTCAAGATCGGCGCCCTGTCCATGGGCTTCCTGGTTCCTGCCCTGGCCGGCTACATCGCGTATGCCATAGCCGACCGTCCCGGCATCGCGCCAGGTTTCGTTGCCGGTGCCGTATCCGGCTTCATGGGTGCCGGCTTCCTCGGCGGCATCGTCGGCGGCCTGCTGGCAGGCTACATTGCGCATCTGATCGGCACGTGGTCCGTTCCGCGCTGGCTGCGCGGCCTGATGCCGGTAGTGATCATTCCGCTGCTCGCCTCCATCGTGGCGTCCGGCCTGATGTTCCTGATCCTCGGCGGACCTATCGCAGCCCTCACCACCGGCCTCAATGGCTGGCTCTCAGGCATGAGCGGAGCATCCGCGATCGTCCTCGGCATCATCCTTGGCCTCATGATGTGCTTCGACCTCGGTGGCCCGGTCAACAAGGTCGCCTACGCCTTCGCCGTCGCAGGTCTCGGTGCGGGAAGCGCCACCAACCAGGCGCCGTGGCAGATCATGGCAACCGTCATGGCTGCCGGCATGGTCCCGCCACTTGCAATGGCCCTGGCTACCGTCCTGGACAAGAAGGTCTTCAGCCTGGCTGAGCGCGAGAACGGCAAGGCAGCGTGGCTGCTGGGGGCATCCTTCATCTCCGAAGGCGCCATTCCGTTCGCGGCAGCAGACCCGTTGCGCGTCATCCCCGCCAGCATGCTGGGCGGCGCCCTGACCGGCGCCCTCACCATGGCCACGGGCGTCACCTCCCAGGCACCTCACGGCGGCATCTTCGTCTTCTTCGCCATCGGCAACCTGCTGATGTTCGTCGTCGCCATCCTGGCCGGCACCGTGGTCAGCGCGTTGGCCGTCATTGCCCTCAAGCGCTCGGCCGCCGCCAAGGCCGCCAGGACCGCTGCTACCGTGGAACCCGTTCCCGCAACGGTCTGACCCGCCTCACCCACTACCTATCCACGGCGCTGAACCAACAGCCAGCCGAAAGACAAAAGGAGCAAAAATGTCAGAACGCACCGCAACCGTCGCCAGCCGCGTGGGTCTTCACGCCCGCCCTGCCGCCATCTTTGCCGAGGCCGCCGGCGAGTTCGATCTGGACATCACCATCGCCCGGGAAGGCGAGCCGGCCGATGAAGCGATGGATGCCGCCAGCATCCTGTCCCTTATGAGCCTGGGAGCATCCCACGGCGACGTTGTGGTGCTCCGCGCCGAGGGCACCGGAGCGGACGTTGCCCTGGAGCGCCTGGTCCAGATCCTGGAAACGGATCACGACGCCGAATAGGGCCTACTGCCCACGGCCGCCGTCGTGCCCCACCCGTTCAGGGGACGGGTGCGACGGCGGCCGTTGGTGCTTAAGTTGGTGTTTGGGGCGCGCCAGCCCTTTTAGTGGGCCCGCTCGGCGATTCCCTTGACGTCGGCCACGAGCATGTCCCACATGCCCTGTGAGTGTTGGGCAGCCTGTTCGCTGGCGTTGTTGTCCTGCGACAGTGTGAGGCGTGTTTTCCCGCCTTCGTCCTCGAGGATCCAGGTCAGCGTGTGGTAGTTCTCGGGCGTGTCTTCCTCGCCGCCCAAGGGGCTGAAATGGGTGTGGACCAGACGCTGCCCGGGTACTAACTCCAGGATCTTTCCCTTGTCCTGGTACTCCTTTCCCTCCCACTCGCCGCGCCATAGCATTGGCCCGCCCACGGTCCACTCCGTCACCAGCTCGGCGCCAAACATGAATTCCTTGACGGCCGCCGGGTCGGTGATCACGTCCCAGACGCGGTCCGATGGGGCGTCGATGCTGACGGTTGAGGTCGCCACGTACTGTCCTGCCACGGAACTCTCCTTCGGGCTGTGTGGGCGGGCCATCCGCCTGCCACCGAGACTACTCCGGGGGAAGACGTGGGCCTAGCTCCAGAACCCGCCGCTGCTGCTAGGTCCAGGGTTGTCACGGCGCCGTACCAACCACGACGGCGGTGACCCGTCCCAGGCTTCCGTCCACCATCACGCTTTGCCCATCCACCAGGCTGGTGGTCCCGTAGCCGGTGCCCATCACGGCGGGAATTCCGTACTCACGGGCGACGATCGCGGCATGGGAGCCGATCCCGCCCGCATCCACCACCACGGCGGCGGCCCGCTGGAACAAAGGGGTCCAGGACGGATTGGTATACGGGCAGACCAGGATCTCGCCGCTGCGGAGCAACCCAAACTCCTCCGGACCGCGGATGATCCTTACCATTCCCGTAGCTTGGCCCCGGCTGGCCGGCATGCCGGATACCAGCACCCCTGGTGTCCGGCGTACTCGGGTGAACAATGCAGTGGGCTCCAACAGCGGGATCCCCTCCAGCTCCTTCCGCTTGGCTGCCCTGGCCAGCACCAGGCTGCGGTACTGCTCCCGCTCAGCGGGAGGGAGCGAGCCGCCGTCGAGCATTGAAGACAGTTCTTCGAGGCGCAGGTGGTTGACCTCCATTGGATTGGCGAGCACACCGGCCTCGCACAGCCGCCGGCCCAAATCCAGCAGCGCGCGGCGCAGCGGCGGCAGCACCATGGTGGCGTAGAAGTGGCTGTCCTCGCGGAACGCCATGCCAGCCTTGGCTGCCTCGACGGCGGTCAACAGGTGCCGACGCACGGCTGCCAAACGCATGGCCGGATGCTTCAGCACGTCCGCGAGCGCTCCGCCGGTCTGGTCGGCGGCCGGGCGCCGGTCGCCCATCATCGAGGTGATGAGCCCAAGCACCACCTCGGGGGCGTCGGACCAGGTCGGCGCGCTGCTCAGCACCACACTCACCGTTTCGCGGTGCCCGTACTCGGCCAGGAACGCCTTGAAAGCGGAGTGGAAGTCCTCAAACTCCTGGCCGTGTTCCAGCCGAGCCAGCAGTTCGCCTGGTGCCAGGCCGGTGAAAGCCCGCGCCAGGGCGGCATCTGACAGGACCCGATCGCCCAGAGCCTCCAGGGCCTTGTTGGCCTGGCTGGTGCGGGTTTCTGCGCCTGCGATGAGTGCCGACGCGAGGTTCCGCCTGCCCAACAGCAGAAGCATAAGGCGCAGCTTCAGCTGGGGCACAAACGCCCCCGGAAGGTAGGAGATCCTCAGCTCAGTGATCCCGCGCATAGTGGCGAAGGCGTCTTCAACGAGGCCGATCACGCCCTGCCACGGCAGGGAGCGCGGGTCCTGTTCGCCGAGCCGGCCCACGTTCTCCAGAAAAGCCGTGAACCTGTTGTCCTGGGTCCACCGGGCAGGGTTGTACCGGCGGACCCGCCGTGCCACGGAGACCGGTGCACCCAGCGTGCGCAGCGTGGGGCGGGGAACCGGTGGCACCAGCCGGATCACCACGCCGTCCTCTTCGGGCAGCAGCTTCTCCACCGGTGGAAAGACGACACCTACACTGCCGGCCATGCCGTGAAGCATCGCGAGGATCCCTCGCTGCATCCAGCCGGACACGTCCAGCGGATAGGGGCGCTCCTGGAACATCTCCACGAAGAAAGGACCTACCAGCCGCTGGAACCGGTTGAGCCGCAGCGGCTGCGGGGGCAGGGCTGTCATGGGCCGCGCCTGAAGCAGAAACACGCGGCCGCCTGCGAGCGCCCATTCCATGTCCTGGGGCCGGCCGAAATGATCCTGGACCCGCAATGCCAGCCGAGCCAGTTCCGCCAACTGTCCGCTGCTCAGCCCTGGGCTGGAACTGGCCATTCCGGGGCTATCCTCCGTTCCGCCGCCGGCGCCCGCCCGGATCACCACCTCGTGGCCACCGGCTGTGAAGGCACGTGTCCGCCCGCTGGCGTCCAGCACATAGTGTTCGGGTGTAACCCGTCCAGAAACCACAGCCTCGCCCAGGCCGGGGCTGGAATCGATCACAATTTCTCCGCGTTCACCGGTCACCGGGTTGGCGCTGAACATGACTCCAGCGGTATCGGCCGGCACCATCTCCTGGACGACGACGGCGATGGCCACCTGGCGCGGGTCGATCCCCTGCCTCTGCCGGTAGGCGATAGCCCTGTCCGTCCATAATGAGGCCCAGCAATCGACCACTGCCCCCAGCACTGCCGCCTCGCCGACAACATTCAGATACGTGTCCTGCTGCCCGGCGAACGCGGCACCGGGCAGGTCTTCGGCCGTAGCACTGGACCGCACCGCCACCGGGCCACTGCCAAGGGCGGCATAGGCCGCGGCGATGTCAGCGCAGATGTGCTCAGGGAGAGCCGCTGCGGTGAACAGTGCCCTGATCATTGCTCCTGCCGCTCCCGCTTCCAGTAATCGGGCCAGTTCCGCGGCCAATCCCGATTCCTCCAGCATCGCGGCATAGGCTCCGGTGGTGACGACGAAGCCCGCCGGAACCGGGAGCCCCCCGCGTACCAGTTCGCCAAGGTTGGCGCCCTTGCCGCCGGCCGAGGCGAGGTCAGAGGCCCCGAAGTCGGCCAGCGCGCCTGTTGTTTTCTCCTTCACTTGGACGCTCCTCCGACGTTCTGTGGTCCCACGTTCCCTACAAGCTAAGCCACCGCTTCGGTGGAAGCAACGAGGCTCCGCGCGGCACAGCACCGGTGATCCATACGGACCCGGCAATCCTTGTTTTCACGCGGTGCCGGAATTAGCGTGGAACCCTGACCTGACGTCAGCACCGTAGAGCGGTTTAAGGGAGGACGACATGCCGGCCAAGAAGAAGAGCGACCTTATCTCCGCCCTCCGGAACTCCTAGGCGGCGGCCATTACCGGACCAGCCGCGGGACCGCGAACCGGCTCAGGCACCCTTGCGTGCCCGGGTGGTGGACGCCTTGGCGGACGCGGCAGGCGCAGACTTCGCTGCGGGCTTACGGGTGGTGGACTTGGCCGCAGTGGACTTCGCAGTAGTGGACTTCGCGGGGGTGGACTTGGTGGTGGCTGCGGTTTTTGCAGCCGGCTTGGTGCCGGCCTTACTTCCGGCCGCCGGCTTCGACGCGGAGCTCTTGGCTGCGGCAGTCTTGGCCGGCGTCTTGGCAGCCCGAGTTCCGGACGTGGCAGGTGCCTCGGCGTCAGTATCGTCGGCGTCAGCAGAGGCCTCTCCCGAAGCAGCGCCACGCTTCCGGTCCAGGCTGCGTTTCAGCGCCTCCATGAGGTCGATCACCTCTCCCTTGCCGCCCTCGCCGGACTCGACTCCGAAGGTTTCCTCGGTGTCCAGCGAGTCGCCCTTCTCCAGCTTGGCGTCGATGAGCTGGCGAAGCTGGACCTGGTATTCATCGGTGAAGTGGTCGGGTTCGAAATCATCGGCCATGGAGTCCACCAGGGCGGCGGACATTTCGCGCTCCTGGGGCGATATCCGGATGGATGCATCAAGGGCAGGGAAGTTCGCCTCGCGCACCTCGTCAGACCAGAGCAGGGACTGCAGCACCAGCACGTCACCCCTGATCCGCAGTGCGCCCAGCCTGGTCTTCTCCCGCAGCGCGAACTGGACGATGGCCACCCGGTCCGTATCCTCGAGCGCACGCCGCAGCAGCACGTAAGCCTTGGGAGATTTGGAATCCGGCTCCAGGTAGTAGCTCTTCTCGAAGGTCATCGGATCCAGCTGCTCGGACGGCACAAATTGGACCACTTCGATCTCGTGGCTGTTCTCCGCCGGGATGGACTTGAGTTCCTCCTTGGACAGAACCACCGTCCTGCCTTCGTCCTCGTAGGCCTTCTCGATGTCCGAATAGTCGATGACTTTGCTGCACACCTCGCAGCGGCGCTGGTACCTGATCCGGCCGCCGTCGGCGTTGTGGACCTGATGGAGGCTGATGTCGTGGTCCTCGGTGGCGCTGTAGACCTTAACCGGCACGTTGACCAGGCCGAACGCGATGGCACCTTTCCAGATGGCTCTCATCCCTCAAGTGAACATCAGACTTGGCCGGAGGTGAAGACCTATGGCCGGCCCTAAGGAGCGTGTCCGCGTTGCCGGACGGGAACTCACGCTCACCAGCCTGGACAAAGTCATGTATCCGGAGACCGGCACCACCAAGGCGGATGTCCTGGCCTATTACGCCGCGGTGGCACACGTCCTGATCCCCGCAACCGCCAACCGGCCGGCAACCCGGAAGCGGTGGGTCAACGGCGTGGGCACGGCGGAGAGGCCCGGAGAGGTGTTTTTCCAGAAGAACCTCGAGGACTCAGCCCCGGGCTGGCTCCCACGCGCTGCCATTACGCACAAGGACCGGACCATCTTCTATCCCCTGGTCAACGATCCGGCCACGCTCACCTGGTTCGGCCAGATCGGCTCGCTTGAGGTCCATGTGCCGCAGTGGCAGGTTGACTCCCACGGCCGGCAACTGAATCCGGACCGCCTGGTGCTGGACCTGGATCCCGGTGAAGGCGCTGGGCTGGAGGAATGCGTCGAAGTGGCCTTCCTGGCCCGCTCCATCCTTAAGGATGTGGGGCTGGATCCGGTTCCCGTGACCAGTGGCAGCAAGGGCATCCACCTCTACACCGGCCTCGACGGAACCCAGACCTCGGAACAGATTTCCGACTTTGCCCACGAGCTGGCCCGGGCCCTGGAGGCCGACCATCCCGACCTGGCTGTCAGCGACATGAAGAAGACACTGCGCAAGGGCAAGGTGCTGGTGGACTGGAGCCAAAACAGCGCAGCCAAAACCACCATCGTGCCGTACTCATTGCGCGGTCGCCCCACCCCCATGGTTGCCGCCCCGAGAACCTGGCGCGAGCTCAGCGCAGCCAACCTCCAGCAACTCGACTACAAAGCCGTGATGCGCCGCGTTAAGGCAGGTAAGGACCCTTTTGCCGCCGTCACCGGCGGTTCCGGGCACGCAGGGAACCTTGGAGAAACGACGCACGACGACGCCGCACATCAGCGGCTGGAACGGTACCGTTCGATGCGCGATCCGCACGCGACGCCGGAGCCTTTCACCGGAGCCGAGGGCACCGGGAATTCGTTCGTAATCCAGGAGCACCACGCCAGCCGCCTCCACTTCGATTTCCGGCTGGAGCACGAGGGCGTGCTGGTGTCCTGGGCCCTTCCCAAGGGCGTTCCCGATTCCGGAGGGAAGAACAATCTGGCAGTCCAGACTGAGGACCATCCCATGGACTACGCCACGTTCGAAGGAACCATTCCCAAGGGACAGTACGGCGCCGGGGAAGTCACCATCTGGGACCACGGAACTTACGAACTCCACAAATGGATCAACGGCAGGGAAGTCATCGCCACGCTGACCGGCTCGGAAGGCGGCGGGCTCGGTGGAACCAAGAAGTTTGCCCTGATCCATACCGGAAGGGGGCAGGGTAACGAGGCCGAGGGGCAGTGGCTGATCCACCTTATGGACAAGGACTCCGGCCACCGCTCAGGCCACCGGCACCCGCAGTCCTCGGCTGACGGGCCTACAGAAGACGGGGAACCAGAAGACGGAGTAACCGCAGATCAGGGTCACGCAGCTCGGGGAAACCCGGATAGGGCAACCGTCTCCACTTCGTCAACGCCGGGTGCGCAGGCTCCGGCGGCTGAGGATTTTCTTCCCATGATGGCCACAGCGGGGACAGTTGCGGATCTCCAGGGCAGCGACTGGCAATTCGAGCTTAAGTGGGATGGTGTCCGGGCACTGATCGTCGCCGATGAGAAGAAGGTCCGTATCTTCAGCCGCAATGGCAACGACGTGACGGCCACCTATCCGGAGCTGACGGTCCGCGGATGCTGGCCGGCACGGCCATTCGTCGCCGACGGCGAGATCATCGCCGTCGGGCCGGCCGGCAGGCCCGATTTCGGGCTCCTGCAAGGGCGGATGAAACTGACCCGACCCGCAGACGTCCAGAAGGCGCGTGCCTCCATCCCGGTCCGGCTGATGCTTTTTGACCTCCTGCACGACGGCGGCGAGGACCTCCGCAGGCTGCCTTTGGAGAAGCGGCGGCAGCGGCTGGAAGAGTTCTTCAGCCCTTCGGATTGCCCGGTTCAGCTATCTCCCGTCCTAAATGAACGGATAGACCACATCCTGGAGAGCGCGCAGGAGCTCGGTCTGGAGGGGGCGATGGCCAAGCGGAGCGACAGCCGGTATGCCAGCGGACAGCGGACCCGGACCTGGATCAAAATCAAGCTTGAACAGACCCAGGAAGTGGTGGTGGGAGGCTGGCGTCCCGGCAAGGGCGGCCGGCAGGGCTCAGTCGGTTCGCTGCTGGTGGGCATCCCCGACGGCAAGAACCTGCGCTATGTGGGCCGGGTGGGCAGCGGCTTCAGTACCCGGGAGCTGGCTGAGCTGCGGCAAAAAGTGGATGCCCTGGCGCGGAGGACCTCACCTTTCGATGGCGTTCCCCGGGAGGATGCCGCGGACGCGAACTGGATCACCCCGCTGCTCGTGGGTGAAGTGACGTTTGGCGAATGGACGGGCAGCGGAAAGCTCCGGCACCCCGTCTGGCGCGGCTGGCGGCTGGACAAGGATCCCGAGGATGTAGTGGCAGAGGGATAAACCTCCCGGCGTCGGGGAAGGGCACCGGGACGCGCGAACGGCCTGGCGACACCGGAATTCGGATGTCCCCAGGCCATTCGCCTTTCGTCGGGCTGTTTGCGTGTCCTTACGACGAGTGCGGCATCTGCGGGCGGCCGGTACGGTGGACGGCTGTTACTGCTGCCTCATGTCCCATCTGTCCGTGCTCCGCCCCGCGTTCCTTGGAGTGCCGCCTCTTGCCGTTGCCGTCGGGCCATTGCTGCTCCCCGACCACCGTTGTTGTCATAGCGACCGTGGCCGGCCCTGGCATTGATTGAGTATCCATGGCTGCCGCCAGGTGACTCGCAACCTCCGGTTCGATCTTTGCTTCTACATGTTTTTCAGCCATTGTTCTTCCTTTCCGCAGTGAAATGAAGTGTCCTCGGACAGCACATCGGCCGTACCTTCCGGCGCCGGACTTACCAGCGGACCTTCTTTTCGGCCGGGCCCTGTTTGCCGCTGGCGTGAGTGGGTTTGTGGCTTTTACCCACACTCGTCAGGCCCGCGTCCCCGCCCCGCGACTTGCTGGCGAGCATCGCCCTCTGGGCTTCCGTCAGCCGCGATTTGACGCCGTTGGACGCCGGCTTGCCATTGGACTCCGGATTATCGGCCTGGGCGCGAGCTTCCGGGGCGTTCCCGGCCTCGGGCTCGGGCTGGTTTGACGATTCGTGTTCAGTCATTGGATGGAACCTTTCTGAGGATGGTCAGCATGTCTGGCGATATCAGGAGGACCGGGCCGGCGGAGCAGGCCGCAGGCGTCCGCCTACTCAAAAATCAGTGTTCCCATGGCACAACAATAGGCAGCAATCCAGAGGGTTGTGAACCCCAGCTTCCGAACCCAGGAAGTTGCGCATTCTCGGCGTCTGATGGTCCGTGGCCCCCGTCACTTTCATGCCCCAACTGGACGCAGAAAGCCCGCAAAGCGTGGCGTGCAAGAAAAAATTGCATAACGATGTGCCCTGCCGGCCCGGATCCCAGTAACGGCGGGCGCAGCGGGGTGAAAACACATGCGGTCTGAGCGGCTAAAAACGGCCTGAAGAGCGCGATCCTACGCCATCCAGCTCTGAGCCGCCACGGAATTCGCGTAAAATTGAAGGCCTGCCCAGAGCGGGGCAGCTACAAGTCGCAAGCAAATCACCTCCACAGGAGCTGCCGAAATGCCCACAGACCGAAGCATGACCGACTCTTCAGCAGGCGTGAATAACGCCAGCGGAACCTACGAAGTTGCGCCACCAGGCACGACACCAAGCGCGAGAAAACCAAAGTTGCTGGCACGGCGCCGGCTCAAAGAGTCCGACGTCAACGTCGTCAATCAGCCGATGCTCAAGAAAGCCCTCGGGGGAACCATTGTGGGTAACACCATGGAATGGTTTGACGTCGGCGTGTTCGGCTACCTGATTACCACCATGGGGCCCGTCTTTCTCCCCGAGGCCGACAAGTCGGTCCAGACGCTGTTCCTGCTGGGAACGTTCGCGGCCACCTTCATCGCCCGCCCCCTCGGCGGCGTCGTGTTCGGCTGGCTCGGCGATAAGGTCGGCCGCCAGAAAGTCCTTGCCGCAACCCTGATGCTGATGGCCGCGAGTACTTTCGCCGTCGGACTGCTGCCAGGTTATGCGCAGATCGGCATCTGGGCCGCGGGCCTCCTGGTGGTGTTGAAGCTCGTGCAGGGCTTCTCCACCGGCGGTGAGTACGCCGGCGCCACCACGTTCGTCAGCGAATACGCGCCGGACAAGCGGCGTGGCTTTTTTGCAAGCTTCCTGGACATGGGCAGCTACCTTGGCTTTGCCTTGGGTGCGGCGCTGGTTTCTGTCCTGCAGTTGACGCTGGGTCAGACCACCATGGAGGAATGGGGCTGGCGTATTCCGTTCCTGGTTGCAGGTCCCTTGGGCCTCATCGCCATTTACTTCCGGAACAAGATCGAGGAATCCCCTCAGTTCCAGGCCACCCTGGACGCCCAGGAATCCATCGGGCAGGACGCCGCAGCAGCTGACGTTGATGCGGCCAAGGGTCCCGTGGGAATCGTGAAGGCCTACTGGCGCTCGCTCATCGTGGCCATGGTCCTTGTAGCCGCTGCGAACACCGCCGGTTACGCCTTGACGTCTTACATGCCGACGTACCTCACGGAGTCCAAGGGCTACGATCCCGTCCACGGAACCCTCCTGACCATCCCCGTGTTGGTCATTATGAGCCTGTGCATTCCCCTGACCGGGAAGCTGTCTGACCGGATAGGCCGCCGCCCCGTCTTGTGGATCGGCGCCATCAGCACCGTGGTGTTGGCAACCCCTGCGTTCCTGCTGATCGGCGTCGGCGAGGTCTGGTCCACGCTGGCAGGCCTCTCGCTAATCGCCTTCCCCGTGGCGTTCTATGTTGCGAACCTCGCCTCGGCTTTGCCGGCCCAGTTCCCGACAGCCAGCCGGTACGGCGCCATGGGTATCGCCTACAACTTCGCCGTTGCCATCTTCGGGGGCACCACCCCGTTCATCGTTGCCGCGCTGATCACGGCCACCGGCGATGACATGATGCCTGCCTACTACCTGATGGGCACCTCCCTCATTGGTGCCGTAGCAATTTACTTCCTCAAGGAATCAGCCAAGCGTCCCCTGCCCGGCTCCATGCCCAGCGTGGGCACCCAGGCAGAGGCGCGCGAGCTGGTGGCCACCCAGGATGAGAACCCGTTGATCGATCTGGATGAAATGCCGTTCGAAACCCAGGACGTCATCGCCGCCAAGGCGGAAGATGACAAGGTTCCTGCGCAGGTGTAGCCCTGTAGCAACAGCCTGTCCGGGTACGTCTTGTAGCCCGCGCTCATGAGGCCCGCCTGCGTGATTTCCTTGGGGGAAGCACGTGGGCGGGCCTCGGCCGTGCCTGGCGTGATACTTTCCGTAAGGCCCCGACTCTGGGGGAACGTGAGCTGATAGGTGGTGTGGTCCGTGAAGCCCGTTCTGCGGCAGGTCCGCGCCCTCCACAGGCTGGATCCGGCGAACAATGACCATCTTGCTGCGTTCCGGGTTGCCATCAGCGTTGCAGTCCCGTCCCTCATGCTCTTGTGTGCCGGCCGCGCAGACCTCATCATCTACGCCGTCTTCGGCGCCCTGACCGGCATGTACGGGCGGTCAGAACCGCACCAAGTCAGGCTGAGGCATCAGTCGCAGGCCGCACTTGTTCTGTTAAGCGGTGTGGGCGTTGGAATCTTCCTGTCCGTCAACCACCTCCATTCGTGGTGGCTGGTGGGTGTCGAGGCGCTGCTGGCCGGAGCGGGCTCGCTGTTTGCGGACAAGGTACGGCTTAAGCCCAACGGCCCCTTCTTCGGAATCCTGGCCCTGGGTGCCTGCGCCTCCGTCGCCACCCATGTCCCCTGGTACGTTGCCCTGCTGATCTCTGCAGCCTCGGCCGCCTTCTCCCTGGCCATAGGCTTTGTCGGCTGGGTGCGCGGCAGGGCCTGGCAGACCGGCGCCGCACGGGATGTTGTGCCACTGCGTGGGACAGCAGGGCGGCTGGCGTTGGTCCACGCGGCCCGGTATGTCCTGGCCGTTGGAGCCGCCGGGGCCATTGGCGTGTTCAGCGGCAGCGGCCACCCGCATTGGGCAATGGCCGCAGCGGCGGTGCCCCTTGCGGGAGCGGATCTGCCGAGCAGTGTCCGCCGGGGTGTCCACCGCATCGTGGGGACGTTCCTCGGTCTGGCGGTCACCGCCGTCGTTCTTGTTTTCGGGCTGTGGCTGCCTGCCGAATTCTTTGCCGAACATCACGCTGCCGTGCTGGCAGTCCTGGTTATCGTTTTCCAGTTCACCGCCGAGCTGTTCATGACCCGGCACTATGGACTCGCGATGGTGTCCTTCACCCCCGTCATCCTCCTGATGACCCAGCTGGCGGCGCCCATCGAGCCTGCCGTGCTGATCCTGGAGCGCGGTGTGGAGACCCTGGTGGGTGCGCTGGTGGGGATCCTGGTGGTGGTTGTGGTGCGGCGGCGGAGGGTGCCTACCTGACGCCCTACTTGGCCCGGCGCGCCGGGCCCGTGACTAGCCTTCCGGGGAGCACACGGGCAGCAACCGCCAGCAGCTTGTACCGCTTCGACGGGATGGAGACTGCCTTGCCGCGAAGGTTGTCCGCGAGGCCTTCACGCACCACGCGCTCCGGTTTCAGCCAAGTCCACGACGGGGCAACCGACTTGTCCATGCCCATGCGGTCGTGGAACTCGGTGTGCGTGAAGCCTGGGCACAATGCCGTGACTTTGACGCCCCGCGCCCCATAGGCCAGGTTCGCCCACCGGCTGAAGCTGAGCAGCCAGGCTTTCGCGGCGGAGTAGGTTCCGCGCGGCAGGAACGCCGCCACGCTGGCCACGTTGATGATCCGCCCGGAACCACGCTCCAGCATCCCCTGCAGCGCGGCGTGCGTAAGTTCCAGCGCCGTCTGGTCGTGCAGCTTCAGGTGCCGCTTCTCCTCCGAGATGTCGTTCTCCTCGAAGTTGTGCAGCAGGCCGGTTCCGGCGTTGTTCACCAGGATCCCCACCGGGCGCTCGGCATCGGAGAGACGGACGACGACGGCGCCCACACCGTCGTCGTCCGTCAGGTCCGCGGGGAGCACCTCAGCCCTGATTCCGTAACGCTGTTCCAGGTCTGCCGCCGCTGACTCAAGGCGGGACCGGTCACGGGCCACCAGCACCAGATTGTGGCCTTGGCTGGCGAGTTGCCGGGCGAATTCGGCGCCCAGGCCCGCGCTGGCACCCGTGATGAGGGCGGTGGTTTTGATGTCAGTTGGCGTCATGGCCCCAGCCTAGCCGGATCACTGTCCCTAGCCGCGGGGACCCACACGTGCGAACGCGGCGAGCGGGTTGACCAGCCGGCCCGCCTTCTGCAGCCCCCCTGACGGGTCGGTCAGGTCCAGCATCTGCTGGTTGTTCCGGAGCTGGAGGCGGTTCAGGCAGGACAATTCAAAGTCAGGAGCAAAGAGGTCGTGGCGGGTGAACTGGTCGGCCAGCTCAGGGTGCTCCGCCTGGTAATCGAGGATGGTCCCGGCAGCGGTGGCCCAGAACTCCTCCTGGCTGAGTTTTCCATCCTCCGCCAGCAGGGCACCGAGGAAACGGAAGATGCAGTCGAAGACGTCCGTGAAGATGGCCAGGACCTTTTCGGCGTCAGGGATCTCGGCGCGAATCCTGGCTACGTCCTCGGGCAGGTCCAGCCTGTCCCCCATCACCACGATTTCCTCGGCGATGTCCTTCATGACCGCGCGTACCGGCACGCCGTCATCCAGCACCAGGATGACGTTCTCCCCGTGCGGCATGAATGCCAGCTCGTACCGGTAGAGGCAGTGCACCAGTGGGACAAGATAGGCCTCAAAGTAGCGGCGCAGCCATTCCGTGGGTGCCAGTCCGGAGCGTTCCATCAGGGCGGAAACCATCGGGGAGCCGTCCGAATCAACGTGCAGCAGCGACGCCATGGTGACGAGCTGCTGGCCTTCCTCGAGCAACGGCAGCGGACTTTCCCTCCACAGCGCGGACAGCATCTTGCGGTAAGACGAGCCGCTCGCACAGGCGGCCTCGTAATAGGCGTTGTGGTAGCCGATGGCCGCAATCTCGCTGATCATGGCCAGGCCGCGCTTTTGGAGGGCTTCGTCGGAGCCGATGAGCTCCCGCAGCCAGTCGTTGATGGCTGGCGTTGCCTTCATGTACTGCGGCGAAAGCCCGCGCATGAAGCCCATGTTGAGTACAGACATGGCGGTCTTGACGTAGCTCTTGGCCGGTTCGCTGGTGTTGAAGAAGGTACGGATGGACTGCTGCGCCTGGTAGCTGTCCGCGCCACCGCCCAGGTGCACGATATGCTGCTGGGCGATCTCCGCCGCGAAGGTGACCGTGAGCTTGTTTTCCCACTGCCACGGATGCACGGGCATGAGGAAAAAATGGTCCGCTTCGAGGCCGCGGGCCCGGAGGTCGGCATCAAAACCGGCCAGTGCAGGGCCACCAAGTTCGGTTTCGAGGTGCGCGCGGTAGTCCAAGCCTGCGCTGGACGTGAAGACAGCCCGGCTCCTGTGAACCGCAATCCATTCCAAGTGCACCCTTGCCCCCGCCTCGGGGGCAAATGCACGGTATTCGCTGATCCCGAACCCCAACCGGCCGTTGTTGGCTACGAAGCAGGGATGCCCCTCTGTCATGCTGCGCTCGATGGCCTGGAAGTCGGCTGCCGGGTCGCTTCCACCCGTCACTCCGGCTGCGAGTTCACGGGCCGAGGGCTGACCCACCCACTGCTTGAAGGCGTGGCTGGCGAGCGTACTGCTGATCTCCTCGAGATACACGGGGAGCATCTCATCGCGGATCCCCAGGGTCTTCCGGAATTCGATGATGAAGAGCAATGCGTCCGGGCTGGCCGCGGCGCCGTTCCGGATGCAGCGGATGGAGCCGGCGTCGATAGCCCAATGATCCAGCGCCAACACAGCGGCGGTGAAGGAGTATTCCACGGAGGCGTCGTCGCTACGCACCCGGTATGACCCGGGTGTTGTGAGACGTTCAGCGGTGAGGATCCGTTCGTGCAGGAACTCGGCGAGCGCCTTGCGTACCACGTGCCGGTTGGCGTTTGCCCAGCGCTCCGGGGTGAGATGCGGGGCCGGGTTTTCTCTGGCAGCGGCGTTTGGCGGAGCAGCGGCCTTCAGCGGGGCAGCGGCGTTTGGCGGGACTTCGGTGTTTCCCGGGGCGGCGATTCCCTCGATGACAGTGGAATCGAATTCGACGATGGTCATTGTGATGCTCCCTGGCGGATCGGAGACGAATGGTTCTGTGGCGGATGAAGAGCCGCACGCGCGGCGAGGTAGTCGGAACGGGAGCAGATGCTCAGCAGTGCCTGTTTGTCGGGAAGCCCGACCACTCCGGCCGGCTGGAAACCGAGCCGTAGGTTGAGCGCGTGGATCTTGACGTTCCGGGCGTCGGGTTCCACCACCACCCGTTCCACGCCGGGTTTCCGGAAGAGGCGGTCCAGCACGGCGTCCATAACAGCGGCGGTGTACCCGGGCCGGCGTCCTCCCGACGGCGGTGCCACCAGCAGGTGCATGCCTATGTCCCCTGGCTGAACTGCGTATACCCCTGCGAGAGGCGAGGAGGCCGGCAGGTACTCTTCCATCAGGAAGGCCGGCACACCGCCGTCGAGTCCCAACAGGGCGTGGTGGTGCCCGCTGGCCTGGATTTTGGAGTATTCCTCCACAACCGTGTCGATAGTGGCGGACAGCATGCCCCAGAAGGACGCGTAGGGCTGGGTCACCCAGCTGTGGAGGAGTAGTGCATCTGCCCGGGCGTCCAGGCAGCGGAAGGTGAAGCTCATGCCGGGACGTCCTCCCTGCAGGTACTGCCAAGGCCTGGGCCTGCCCCCGTATCTGAGTCCGGAGCGGGGCCTGGCGCGCCGAAATGCTGGAAGGCGATGCTCCGCTCCAAGGGGTACACCTCGCGGCCGGTGATTTCCCGGAGGATGCACGAGTTGCGGTAGGCGCCCATGCCCAGGTCCGGCGTGACAAAACCGTGCGTGTGGAGCTCCGCGTTCTGCACGAAGATCTCGCCAGGTTCGACGCCGGTGCTGTAGTTACGTGCCACGGCGAACCGCCCGGACGGGTCCCGCGCGATTCTGTCCTCCACACCGGCCAGGAACCCTGGTTCCCGGTAGGCATAGCCGGTGGCCAGGACCACCGCTTCGGTGTCCAGGGTGTAGGAGGTGCCCTGTTCCTCATGCCGCAGCTGCAGCGAATGCAAGCCGGTGGCCGGGTCCCATCCCGCACCGGTTAATGAGGAGTGGGTCAGCAACCGGGTGTCCACCATGCCGGAAAGGCCCTTCGCGTACAGGAGATCGTAGATGGCGTCGATCAGCTCGGAGTCGATCCCCTTGTAGAGATTTTTCTGGCTCTTGATGAGGCCGTCGCGCCGGTCCTGCGGGAGTGCATGGAAGTAGTCGACATACTCGGGCGACGTCATCTCCAGGGTCAGCTTGGTGTACTCAAGCGGGAAGAACCGGCCGGAGCGGGTGACCCAGTTCAGCTGGTAGCCGTGGACGTCGCTTTCCTGCAGCAGCTCGTAGTAGATCTCCGCGGCGCTCTGCCCACTGCCCACGATGGTGATGCTGCGCCGGCGTTGCAGTTCACTCTTCCTCGACAGGTACTCCGAGTTGTGGAGGACCACTCCCCCGTGGCCTGCGGCAGCGGCGTCCACTATCCGTTCGCACGCTGCCGGCACGGAGGGAATGGTTCCCGTGCCCAGCACCAGGCGCCGCGCCAAAAGCACCTCCGGCCCAGCCGGACCTCGGACCGAAAGGCGGTAGACGCCGTCGTCGTAGCCCATATCCAGCACGGTCGTGTTAAAACGCACCGAAGACAGTTGGCCGGCAACCCACTGGCAGTACTGGTTGTACTCCGCCCGGAGCGGATAGAAGTTCTCGCGGATGTAGAAGCGGTAGATCCGCCCTGTCTGCTTGAGGAAGTTCAGGAAGGAGTATGGCGAGGTGGGGTCCGCGAGCGTGACCAGGTCCGCCATGAACGGGACCTGCAGATGGGCTGGCTCCAGCATCATGCCGGGGTGCCAGTCGAACGAGTCATGGCGCTCCAGGAACACACCATCCAGGCCGTCAATCGGTTCGCTGAGCGCAGCGAGTCCCAGGTTGAAGGGGCCGAGGCCGATTCCTGCGAAGTCGTAGACCCGGCTCATGCGGCCACATCACTCTGCAGCAGGCCGTCCTGCAGGAGGTCGGCACCCGTGCGGCGCAGGAGTCCGAGAATCGCGCCGATGTCCTCCAAGGTTGCTTCGGCATTGAGCAGCGTGAATTTCAGGTAGTGCCGGCCGGCCACGGTGGTGCCGGCCACCACGGCTTCTCCGGACGCGAAGACCGCGGCGCGGATTGCCGGGTTGAGGGCATCGGCGGCGTCCTCGGAAAGGCGGCCGCCGCCGTCCGTTCGCGGCCGGTATCGGAATACGAGCGTGCTCAGCTGCGGTTCGGCCGCGAGTTCGAAGTCGTCGTCCGCCCCAACCAGTGACCCCACCCGGGCGGCCAGATCGATGGCCTCGTCAAGGAGCGCACCGATCGCATCAGCACCCATGATGCGCAGGGTGAGCCAGAGCTTGAGGGCGTCGAAGCGGCGCGTCGTCTGGATGCTTTTGTCCACCTGGTTGGGGATCTCGGCCAGGGCGGCGCTCTCGGGATTCAGGTAGTCCGCGTAGTAGGTGACGTGACGGAGCATTGAGCGGTCTCGGACCAGGAGAGCGCTGGAGCTTACCGGCTGGAAGAACGTTTTGTGGAAGTCCACGGTGACGGAATCGGCCAGCGCGGTTCCGTCCAGCAGGTGACGGTAGCGGCCGGAGACCATCAGGCCGCCGCCATAGGCCGCATCGATGTGGAACCAGGCGCCGTAAGCGCGCGCCAGGGCGGCGAGCTCTGTGAGCGGATCCACGGCCCCGAAGTCAGTGGTTCCGGCGGTGGCCACCACTGCCATGGGTAACAGTCCGGCGCCGCGTGCTTCCGCCATGGCCTGAGCGAGGACGGCAGGATTCATCCGGTGATCGCCCGTGCACGGGACGGAGATGACGGCGTCGAACCCCATTCCCAGGATGGACGCGGACTTCTGGATGCTGAAGTGGCTGTCCGCCGAGGTGAAGATGCGCAGCTTCTCCAAAAGGGCCGGAAGCCGGAGGCCTGCGTTGGACGGCTGCTGCCGGAGCCCGGCGACAGCGTGGTTGCGCGCCACCAGCAGGGCCTGGAGGTTTGACTGGCTGCCTCCCGAGGTGAAGACGCCGTCGGCGGCGCCGCCCAGCTCCAGCCGGTCGGCGGCCCAGTCGATGAGGCGGCGCTCGATCATGGTGGCGCCGGCGCTCTGGTCCCAGGTGTCCATCGACGAGTTCAGGGCAGACAGGATGGACTCTCCCACCAGCGCGGGGATCACCACCGGACAGTTGAGGTGGGCGGCGTACTTCGTGTCGTGGAAGTAGACGGCGTCGCGCAGGTAGACGGATTCCAGTTCTTCCAATGCGGAGGCGGTGTCCGGCAGTGGCTGGTCAAGATCGATGGCACCGACGCGCGCCTTCAGTTCGGCGGGCCCGACGCCGGTGAATGGCCGGGTGGTCCGGTCCAGCTTGGTGGCGACGGCACTGACTCCCTGCAGCACCTGGGCGACGTAGCGCGGCGAGTTGCGGGCGTTGAACAGGTGGTTGGTAGCGGACAGGGCGAGCTCTACCCGGGAGCCGAACTCCCTGGCTGACGGGTCCTCGCGTTCGCGCGGTTCTTCCAGACACGTCTCTTCATCACGCATCTGTTCACCACAGATCTGTTCAGCACGGGGCAGCAGCGGCACGGTGGTCATCCTTCGGTCGACGTTTTGAATCTCACAGCAAGGCAAGCCTTACTTAGGACACCCTTTTCGTCAAACTTCTGTGATGTATTATCGTCGCGATGAGGATTCGGCCACTTTTGCGGCGCGCGGCGAGTCATTGACTGGCGTGGCTCCTGGACGCCGGGCACAATATGCACGCGCGAGCAGTCACCCTTGCCGCTTCATCCGGCTAGGGTTTTGATACAGCAGCATGAGCCGCACGAATCATCAGGGGGAAACGTGGAGCAGGCCGAGGCGAACCAGATTAGATTCCGCGAACTGGACCAGGACGGGAATCCAGTGGATCCGGAAGCAATGATGGAGCCGCTGGACCCATCCGGCAGCGCGCACGATGCTCAGGCAGGGTATCCATCAACCCGTTCATCGTGGTCCTGTGGGTCCTGGCCATAGGCCTGGCAGGTGGGGGCGTCTGGCTCCTCATCAACGCTTTCTTGAATCCGGGTCCGATGTCCGCCTCCGGGCCCATGCCGCTGGCGTATATCCTGATGAACTTCGCACCCTGGGCCGTCCTCGCAGGCACGCTGACAACGATGGCCCTGCTTTTCTGGCACGCGGCACAGTGGCAGCGCAGGAGGGGGGATCCAAGCCGCCCACGGGAATCGACGCGAACAGGCAGGTAATCCCCTCAGACGCGGACCCTGTGGGCTTTAAGTGCCTTTTCGCGGGTAGCGCGCTTAGCGGCGGCAGCACGGGAGGGCCGCACAGGGTGAGGTGGATCTGTCGGTTGGTTGGGGTGCTCCAGGAGTGCAGCCTCGGCCACGTCGAGCCGCGCTGCTGCCAGGTCCTTTGCCGAGTGAATAGGGCATACCGGCAAGTACACGGGTTCAACGATGGACAGGTGGAACTCGTCAGCTTCCTCCAGGGCGGCGGAGGCCGCCAGCCCCATTTCGTGGTGGATGGCCGTGTGCTGCCCGGACCGGTGGGAACCAGGGCTGGCAATGTGGCGCAAATGGGCAAGGACTCCCGCGTCCAGATGGATGGCCCGCTGAAGGTTGAGGGCAATGTCAGGACAGGAGGCCAGGCGTCGCGCACGGAGGAGAAGGTGGAGCAGGGCCGGGAAGTTGGACTGGGTCAGGCAGCCGCCTACATCGACGGTGATGTGGCCGGGGTCGAGATCGACGTGGACGACGATGCGGAGCTTGTGGTGGGAAAGTTTGTGGCTCAAGGGAATCTCCACGAAAGTACCGGTGGGCCGGCTGCATGGCCCTCCACCGACTTTACGAAAATGTAGCGCAGGTCACAACCTCAAGTTGCAACGTTACGGCGCGCCTCATTGACATCCCCTCGAAGAAGCCGCTGGGCGGGCCGGACCTTTATTTGCGAGCAGCCATAGACTTAGTTATGGACAAATCAGCACTCGGCAGCGCACTCCGGTCGGAGGCCGCGGTGGCAGCCCAGCTGCAGAACCTCGTGGTGGACAGCAAGGACGTCAACGACTTCCTGGGCGAACTCTGCGACTATGCCGCCCGCGCAATCTCAGGTTCCATGGAGCTTCCTGTCGTATGCGCAGTCACGTTGAGCCGGCACCGCAGGACGACCACCGCGGCTTGGAGCGCGCCACAGGCGCGTCTAATGGACGAGATCCAACAGAATTTTGGCGACGGGCCGTGCCTTCACGCGATGAACACTGGGACAACGGTGCTCGTCCCGGACACCCGGAAGGACTCCCGCTGGCCGGAGTACGGGCAGGCTATCGCGGGAATGGGTCAGCTCAGTGTTCTGGCTGTTCCCCTTACGCTCGATGAGGATGCCAAGGCCGCGCTGAACATCTTCGCCCCCATCGTGAATGCGTTCGACTCCGGCGCCCTTGAGAGCGCGGAACTCTTCGCAGCGAATGCCCAGAGCGCCCTCCGGCTGGCGGTACGTGTCGCCACCGGACAACAGTTGGCCGCGGACCTCAGGGCAGCCATGGAGTCCAGGACTGCTATCGACCTGGCCGCAGGAATCATCATGGGCCAGAACCGGTGCCCGCAGGAGGAAGCCTTGGCCATCCTGGTCAAGGCGTCCAGCGGTCGGAACCAGAAGCTGAGGGTGGTAGCAGAGCAGATTGTCGCGTCGATCTCATCCGCGTCGATCTCATCAGAGAGCCGTCCTGTCACACACTTCGACTAGAACGTCGACTGGAACGCGAAGAACTCGTTGATAACCGTAACGGTCAGGCTTCGGGCCAGTCGACGTACTGTTTGTATCCCTCATGCTGGCGGACGTAGGGGGCCACAAACGGGTCATGGGGGATGATCCGCTTTCCGGAGGCCACCACGTCATCCAGGGCAAAGTGGACCAGCACCTTGCCCAGGCCTTGGCCCTTGAAGTCCTCAGTGGTTTCCGTGTGGGTGAAATCCACGTGCCCGGGCTTGTCCCGGAAGAAGGACCGTACGGCGATCTTCCCGTCCACCTGCAGCTCATAACAGTGGTGCGCATCATTCCTGGCGAGTGAGACGTCCGGGTTGAATTTGTCCTCTGCGGAAATCATGTTCTCAGTCATGGTTCGACACTGGCACTACTTCGCCCCGGTGGCAATACCCGGCCCGAGGGGCTGATCCCGGCACCTCCCACTGCCCTTCCCTCTGTCCCTCCCGGCCGCCCGCCAGCCTTCCCGTCGGGCCGCCGGGCAAGTGCTGACGCCTGTACCGGCACCCGTCCGGGCATCCGCCCAAGGAGCAGGACAGCGAGCATGAAACACGCCGCGCCGCCTCCCAGCAGCCCCAGCGTGAGGCCGTTGAGGGCGGCGTCCGCCACCGGAATGAAGACGACGACGACGGCAGTCACCACGGCGGCGGCGGGCCGGCCGCGGGTGTGGGCAGACGCCTTCGGACGCTCCTCAAGCCTTCCGAAAAGGGCAAGGACGGGAAGCAGGAGAGCGACCACGCCCATCAGGACCAGTGGCCGGGTCCACCACCAGGCGGCGGTGCCGGCGGCTGGTTGCGGGATGTCCGTGAGGAGCAGGAGCCCGGACATCGCCACGAGCAGCGGAAGGTGCCACAGGTAGACGGTCATCGAGCGGCGTCCAGCAACTGCCACTGCGGCACGGACGCAGCGCACCGCGGAGACCCAGCCGAGTCCGGAGCGGAACAGCTGAAGGGCGGCGGCCTGGGGCACGGCGAGCAGGAGCAGGCAGAGGTTCGGCGGGTTCAGGTTGACGAGCATGTTCCCCGGGTACAGGCCGAGTCCGGTTACGGCACCCAAAAGCAGATTTGCCCCAACGATCAGCGACAGGAGGCCGGAGCGGGAGAGTCGCGCAAAGTAGCCGTCCGCCATGAGGAAGCCGAGCTGCTGCACTGCGCACCACAGGAACACCAGGTTCGCGTAGGCGAGCAGCGGGAGGGCCCCGCGGACGCAATCGATAGTCACCACGAGGCCCGCCAGGGCGGCGAGGGTCAGCCAGGGGGCGCGGGCATGGAACCGGGCCAGCAGCGGAATGTTCAGCTGGGCTGCGAGGTAAGCCGCCAGGAACCACAGCGGCATCCCGGCCCCCGTGGTCATGAGCTGGACCACCTGTCCGTCGACGCCCAAAAGCAGCGCCGCCCAGAGCCCTGAAAACATGCAGGCCAGAAGTGCCGCCGCCGGCCGGACCAGGCGCAGGAGCCGGGCCTGGGCGAACTCAATGCCGGTGCCGCCTCCGGATTTCAGCCGCTTCCAGGACTGGAGGCCCGTGGTGCCGCCGGTGACAAAGAACAGCGGCATCACCATAAAAATCCAGATGACAGGCTCGAACCAATCCTGCTCTCCGAGGGTGTTTTCGCTGGTCACGGTTCCGTCCTGATCAAGGACGGGGCTCACCATCATGCAGTGACCCACCACTACCAACGCGAGGCAGAAGAAGCGGACCAGGTCAACAACCAGGTCGCGCTCATACGCTGGCCCGCGCGCCGGGCCAGGCGCCTGTTCCTTCAGACCATCCACGTGCGGATCCCTACAAAACGCCGGACGTTGCTGTTACCTCTATTGTCCGCCCGGCAAGCGGTGCCGGGGCGAATGCCGCGCTGCGTCTCCGCTGGTGCAGCGCCTTAGAGCGCAACCCCCACAATTCCCAGTACCACGGCGAGCAACGGCGCAGTGCCCTGGGTGGCGGCGGCCCGGAGGTACTTCTTCCCGCTCAAGGCCAGCACCAGGGCGGCGAGCAGCATGGAGCCGCAGCAGCTGAAGATCAGGGTCCAGCCCGCCACAGCCTGGGCCGAACCTTCAGAGGCAAAGGTGACGAACCCAATCCCGAGGAAGGCTCCCAAAGACAGGAACAGGTTATAGAAGCCCTGGTTGTAAGCCAGCGGCCTGGTGGTGTCGGCGTCGGCTTGGGACGCCACGCTGAAACGCTTCCAGGTGCCTGGGTTGGTCCACGTGAGCGACTCCATCGTGAAAATGTACACGTGGAGCAGTGCGGCAATGAACGCAAAAAGGAGGGAGGCCAGGATCATGGCTTGATCCTAGCCTCCCCCGCCCGGAGTTTTTCCCATCTATGGCGACTTACGGGGAAGTCTTGGAAGCAGGCGGGGCAGTGGTCCCGCGGATCACCAATTCAGTGGCCACCTCCAGGGCCACCGGAACCGCAGCCCCCTGCTGCTCGGTCACGATGCCAACGGCCATGGACGCCAGCTGTGCCAGCGGCTGCCGGACGGTGGTGAGAGGCGGCGACATCAGGGCAGCCTGGGCGATGTCGTCAAACCCCACGATGCTGAGGTCACCGGGAATCTTCAGTGATCGCTGGGCGGCTGCGTTCATGACCCCCAGGGCCTGAAGGTCGCTGCCCGTCACAATCGCTGTCGGAGGCTCGGGCAGATCCAGGAGGTCACCACCCAGGCGGAGGCCCGATTCGATACTGAAGTCACCGTCGCGCACCAGCTCGGGCAGGACGGGGAGCCCGGCGTCATGCAGGGCGGCGACATACGCTGCGTAACGGGCCAGGCCGTGCCCCGGGCTGTGCCCCCGGCCGGTGATGATGCCAATCCTGCGATGGCCCAGCCCTAGCAGATGCCCCACCGCTGCGAGGGCTCCGGAGAACGACGCCGGGCTGACGCTAGGGATGGTCAGCCCCTCACTCACCTCGGGGTCTATGGCGACTGCCGGAATATTAAGGCTCCGCAGCGTGATAACCAGCCGCGAGCCACTCCGGGGAGCCAGCAGCACCACGCCGGCCAGACGGTTGGCGGAAGATTCGCGGAGTTTCCGCCAACCTTCGGCGGTGGCGTGATCCGCCCTTGTGTAGGCGATGGCATAGCCCAGCCGGGAGGCGGCAGCCTCCACGCCTTCCATGGTTTCCAGAACCCAAGGCGAATCAAAATTGTTGACCACCAACTGCAGCAGCCCGGGCTGCGCCGCCGGGATGTTCCGCTTGGTGTAGTCAAGCTCCTCCAGAGCCTGGCGCACCTTGGCCCGTGTGGCCTCGGAGACATGTGAACGTCCGTTCAGGACCTTGGACACGGTGGGCACTGAAACCCCTGCCGCTGCGGCCACATCTGCGATCTTGGGGCGCGGAGTGGCGGTCAACGGGACGGTCCTTGCGGTCATGTGGAGGCGGCGGAGGCAAAGTGCGGAGACGCTGCCCGGCGGACCGGCGCAGTATCAACCCGCACGGGACCAACGATAACACTGCCTCCCTCCTGCGAACCGAGCGGGGACGTGGCGAACAGGCCCAGTTCCGCGCCGATCCATTTGCCTTCCACAACATCAAAATTCCAGCCCTGCACCTCCCACGGAAGGCCCGGCCCGGCACGCCAGGCAAAGGTGGAGCACGGCGTCCCGTCCGTCCGGATCTGCAGTTCGATCCGGGGGCCGTCCAGGGGCACCGGACGTCCAAGTGCCTGCTCGTGCGGACCTTCTCCGCCGGCACCGCTGCCCAACACATACCCGTCAGCGGTGCGGATAATTCCCAGCCAGGCATACTTCTGGCCCAGCACCACGACGCCGGCCCGGGTCCCCACCGGAACATCGTCAAGTTCCAGGGTTGCAGTGAAGGTGGACGGAGTACCCGGCAGGATCTGGCCCAGTACGTTGGGCAGCTCCCGCAAATTTACTGGATCATTGGCCTGCGGACGCAGCACCAGTTGCCCTCCCCCGCCCTGGAACGACCACGCTTCGCGAGGGTTCGCCTGCCAGTGCCACTGGGGTCCGAGCCACGGTGATGTGAAGCTGTCACTTGTTGGCGGAGCCACGTCCTCCGGAAGGGTACCCTCCGGGTAGGGGTGGCTGATCACCGGAACTCCAGGGCCGCCGTCGTCAGCGGGCTCCCCCATCCACGGCCAGCCATCGGCGTCCCAGCCCATGGGCTGCAGATGGACCACGCGGCCGTAAGGGCCGCGGTCCTGGAAATGCAGGAACCAGTCCTGGCCCTGAGGTGTGGAGACCCACGCCCCTTGGTGCGGCCCGTTGACTCCCGTGCTGCCCTGCTCCAGGACGCGCCGCCCTTCATAAGGGCCGAACGGGGACCGGGATCGGAACACAGACTGCCAGCCTGTGGCCACTCCGCCGGCCGGTGCAAAGATCCAATACCACCCGTCGCGTTTGTAAAATTTGGGCCCCTCAAGGGTGGTGTAGCCAGGGATGTCGCCGCCGTTTATCACGTGCGTGCCATTGTCCAGCAGGCGGCTGGCATCGGGGCTCATCCGGTGTACGGTGAGCCGGTTCTTGACACCGATCCTGCTCTGCGCCCAGCCATGCACGAGGTACGCCTTGCCGTCGTCGTCCCACAGCGGGCAGGGGTCTATGAGTCCTCGTCCTGCATACAGCAGATGCGGCGGGCTCCAGGGTCCCTCCGCTTTTTCAGCGCTCAACACAAAGATGCCGTGGTCCGCATCAGGGTAGAAGATCCAGAACCTTCCGTCGTGATGTCTCAGCGACGGCGCCCATACTCCGCTGCCATGGCGGACCAGCGAATAATGGCTGCCCTGCGGCAGCTCTGCGAGCGCGTGGCCGGCATGCTCCCAGTCCACGAGGTTGCGGGAGCGCAATACGGGGAGCCCCGGCACCCTGTTGAAGCTCGAGGCGATGAGGTAGTAGATGCCGTCCACCTGCACGGCATCAGGATCCGGCCAGTCACCGTTGAGGATGGGGTTGCTGTAGAGGGCCGTGGAGTTCCGGGCTGTCATGATGTCCTGTCGCGGGAGCTGAGGCGGTTGAGTCGGGGGTGCTGCTGGAGAAGTTCAAGGGCTCGGGCACCGGTGTCCACCGGGCCGTCATGGATCACGGCGTGCAGGCTCAGCCTCAGCGGGTGTGTGCGGTCTGCCCGCGCCGGTTCGGCCCATGCCACGGCGGGTCCCGCACCCAAGTAGCCGTCTGCCCGGATGAACCACGGAAGCAGACGGCCGGGTTCTTGCGCCAGGATGACGCTCACGGGCGCACTGTCGATCACCATCGTTACGGACAGCCAGCGCGACCGCGAGCCGTGGGCCGCTGCGTGGCCTGCACCGGCAGCGGAGAGAATAAGGGGATCGTTGCACCCCCGGACGAATCGCCAGAAGATGCCTCCGTAGCCGGCGCCTGTCCGGCCCTTGACGGCCGACGACGACACCACCAGGTGGTCCACGCGCGCAGTTGGAACTATCACGGAAGTCAGGGAAAGGCTCCAGCTGCCAGGTTCCGGATGGGCAAGGCTGTGGAAGCTCCGGCGCTCGACGGCGAGTTCGGCCCCGGTCTGCGACCGCCAGCTGACATTTCCTGCAGCTTCACCCTCGGAGTATTGCCAGCCCCACGGCACCTGGGTGCCATGGTTAGGAAGGAGCACAGGGCCGTCGCGGGCCGTAAAGGTGGATCCGCCCCAGAAGTTCGTTCCATTGAGGTCCGAGAAGGCTACCGACAATCCGAGGTGGTGCGGATGATCAGCGGGTTCGGCCTGAGTGACCGTTACGCCACGGAGCGACACCACCGGATGCATAAAGGGGCGCGGAGCACTGCTGACTGGCTGCGTGCGGCCGGCGTGGTGCGTCGCGAGCGGCCGCCCGCCAAGGGAAAGACCGGGGGCCGCAGTGGCCGGCGTGGTGTGGATGGCCAATCGGAGCCTCCTGTTGATGGATGTGCCTGGTTTCGTCCACGGTGGGATCAGCATAGCCAGAACAGAAAATGTCGGCAAGTGGTAAAGAAACTTTCTTTCGGGTTCTGAGTGGTCTTTTCGGGAATGTGTTGACAGTCACAGGGTTTTCTTGCTAGAAATCGTTTACTCGGAACTGAACACGATGCTTCTCCTGCTTCCTGAATCCAGGACACGAGCAAAGCCGATCAATATGTACAGAAACTTTCTGCGGATCGTCCTACCACCGCAATAATCCAAACCAGCCGTGCTACCCCTCAGAGAGGCGTCATTCGATGAAGAAGACAGCGAACACTCACATCCCACGCAGGATTGTCCTGGGCGCGGCACTTACTGCCGCGGGCCTGGCCCTTAGCGGCTGCGGCGGAGGCGCATCACCTGCCAGTGCTGGCGACGTCGAACTCAACTTCGTGTTCTGGGGTGACGCGAATCGGGCCAAGGTGACCGAAGAAGCACTGCGGATTTTCGAACAGAAGAACCCTGGCATCAAGGTCAAGACCGAGTACCAGGACAGCGGCCCGTATGCAGACAAGCTGGCCACCCGCTTTGCGGGCGGGAATCCGCCGGACGTACTCGCGATGGCGAACCGCAGTCTCCTTGAATACGCCCAGCGCGGCGCGCTGGCTGACCTCAAGAAGCTTCCGGAGCTCAAGCTCGACGCCGTGCCGGAGACCGTGCTCAGCCGAGGAACTGTCGACGGCAAGCTCTACGGCCTCGCTACCGGCGTGACCACCATCGGAATGGTGGTCAACAAGACCATTACCGACGAGGCCGGGGTGACCATTCCCGATGACAAGACTTGGAGCTGGGATGACTACGCCAAGTTCGCAAACGAGGTGACGCAAAAGACCGGCGGCAAGGTCTACGGGGCGGGCTATGACGTCGCCACCGAAACCGGACCGATCCTCCTCGCCCGCCAACGGGGCGAGGATTTTTACACTAAGGACAACAAGCTCGGCGTCAGTGAGGAAACCATCCGGGACTGGTTCCAATACAGCGTGGACCTCCGCAAAACGGGCGGATATCCGCCTGCCGGCTTCTTCGAGCAGATCGGCGGATCACCCGCCCAGTCTTACCTCGCCAAGGGCACCGTGGCCTCGCAGATCATTCCCATCAATAACTTCAAGGGTTACAACGACGCGGTGGAGGGCGACGTCGTCCTGCTGCGGATTCCTGGCGAAACCAGCGCCGAACGGAGGGGCTATTCCGCTGACCCCACCATGCTGTGGTCCATCGCCGCTAAGTCCAAGCACCCCAAGGAAGCTGCAAAGCTCGTCGACTTCCTGACCAACGACAGCGAGGGGGCGGCTCATACGCTCACCCAGCGAGGTGTGCCGATCAATCCGTCAGTGGCGGAGTCGATAACGGCCAAGCTGAGCACGGACGACAAGGCATTCGTGGACCTGATGGCCGCCATCCAGGAGGACGATCTCCCGCCGGCCTACGTCTACCCCAAGGGCGCCAGCCTAGTGGCGGACACCCTCAAGCAACTGGCTACGGAAGTGGAGTTCGGCCGAATCAGCCCAGCGGACGCGGCAAAGACCTTCCTTGAGAAAAGCAATGCAGCCATCAACAAGTAACCGAGCCGTCCTCCCGATTGGAGCCTGACACCATGTCAGTCCTGACCAAACAGCCCAAGGTCCTGCCGACGGGCCCCATGATGAACCAGCCGGGCCGGGGCGCGCGGAAGGTATCCCGGCGCAAACGCCAACGGTCCGGCTATCTCTTCCTGCTGCCGTGGTTCATCGGGATGCTGTTCACGGTCATCCCCTTCTTCGCATCGCTGTACCTTGCTTTCACTGACTACAACCTCTTCAACGAGCCCACCTGGGTGGGCCTGGCCAACTTCCAGGCCATGTTTGAGGATCCGCGGCTGTGGCAGTCGCTGAAGGTCACGTTCATCTACACCTTTGTATCGGTGCCCATATCGCTCGCCGCAGCACTGGCAGTGGCCCTGGTACTGAACCGCGGCATCAGGGGCCTGCCGATCTACCGGTCCGTCTATTACCTGCCCTCCCTCCTTGGCGGGAGCGTGGCGATCGTTATGCTGTGGCGCTACATCTTCGGCAACGACGGGATCGTGAACAGTTTCCTGGGGCTGTTCGGCATCCAGGGGCCGTCCTGGGTCACGGACCCGCAATTCTCCCTGACCACCCTGATCGTCCTTAACGTCTGGACCTTCGGTTCGCCCATGGTGATCTTCCTGGCCGGGCTCCGCCAGGTCCCGGCGATGTACTACGAGGCCGCGTCCATTGACGGGGCTTCGAAATGGCGCCAGTTCCGGAACATCACCATCCCGTTGATCAGTCCGATCATCTTCTTCAACCTAATCATGCAGCTGATCGGATCGTTCCAGACCTTCACCCAGGGCTATGTCATGAGCGGCGGGACCGGCGGCCCGGCGGACTCCACCCTTTTCTACAACCTTTACCTGTACCAGAAGGGCTTCACCGAGTTCGAGATGGGTTACGCCTCCGCCATGGCCTGGGTGCTGCTCATGATCATCGCGATTTTCACCGCGATCAACTTCATCGCTTCCAAGTTCTGGGTCTTCTACGACAATTAAGGCAACTGACATGGCTTTGCTCGATCTCCCTCTGACACGCAAGCAACGGACGCCTTCGGTCCCGGATGAGGAATCCGACGGCACTCCGGCCAAACGCTTCGCCAAGCACCTCATCCTCTGCCTGGTGGGGCTGGTGATGCTGTACCCGCTGCTGTGGCTCATCTCAAGCTCGGTAAAACCCAGCGAGGACATCTTCCGGCAACTCGGACTCTGGCCGCAGCACTGGAACTTCGCCAACTACGCTGAGGGCTGGACCGCCCTGGACCAGCCATTCCACGTCTACCTTTTCAACTCACTCATCATCGTGGTGCTGTCCATCGCGGGAAACATCTTCTCCTGCGCCCTGGCCGCCTACGCGTTCGCCCGGATGGAGTTCACGGGACGAAAGCTGTTCTTCACTCTGATGCTGGGAACGCTGATGCTGCCTGGACACGTACTCCTGGTGCCGCAGTACATCATCTTCTCCCAGCTTGGCTGGCTGGACACCTACCTTCCCTTGGTGGTTCCGAACTTCCTGGCCACCAACGCGTTCTTTATCTTCCTGATGGTCCAGTTCATGAAGTCCCTGCCCGTGGAACTCGACGACGCCGCGCAGATCGACGGCTGCGGACCCTTCAGGACGTTCCTCAAGGTGATCCTGCCTTTGTGCGTGCCGGCGATGGCCACCACCGCCATCTTCACCTTCATCTCCACCTGGAACGAATTCTTCGGGCCACTGATCTACATCCAAAACCAGGACCTCTACACCGTCCCGCTGGCGCTCCGGGCCTTCATGGACTCGGAGGGCCAGAGCATGTGGGGGCCCATGTTCGCCATGTCCGTGGTATCCATTGCCCCCATCATCGGCTTCTTCATCGCCGGTCAGAAATACCTCATCAGCGGCATCGCCACCACCGGGCTGAAGTAGGCCAGCCGCACCGTTTCTCCTATCGCATGACCGACTGGACACTGCCTGGCTAAACCCTGCCTGGCTATTACAAAACAAAGGAGTTTTGCATGAGCTTGCGACGACTATTAGGCGCGGCAACCGCCGTCGTTGTCCTGGGCGGCTTAACAGCTGTCCCTGCCCTCGCGGCACCCGCCGCTTCCCGGGCTGGTTCCCTGTCTCGGCCAGCGGCCTCAGAGGTAGCCGGAAACGCCGAAGCGATGTGGAAGCAGACCCCTGACGGGTTCGCGTCCCTTCCCGGGTACGGGCTGGACGGAACCACGGGCGGGCAGACAGGCCGCATCGTCAGTGCCTCCACCATCCAGGAGCTGACGGACTACGCGGCCTCCGGCGAACCGCTGGTAATCTTCGTCCGGGGCAGCCTCAAGGCTCCCCAGTATGTGAAGATCCCGGTGGCCGCGAACAAGAGCTTCATCGGGGTTGGCGCCGGCGCCGAGGTGGTCAACGCCGGCTTCAAGCTCATCAACGTATCCAACATCATCTTCCGCAATTTCACCGTCCGGGACTCCTACATCCCCGGCGACTGGGACGGCAAGCGGCCGGACAATGACCGGGACGGGATCCAACTGGACACCTCCCACCATGTCTGGGTGGACCACATGAAGTTCGAACGCCTGGGCGACGGGATGATCGACACCCGCAAGGACTCGGATTTCCTGACCTATTCGTGGAACGTCTTCGCAGACCACAACAAGGCCCTGGGGGTCGGCTGGACGCCCAACGCCGTAACCCACATGACCATCCACCACAACTGGATCCGCAACACCACCCAGCGCAATTTCAGCCTGGACAACACAGCCGCCGCCCACGTCTACAACAATTTCCTGCAGGACGTCGGCCAGTACGGCATGATGGGCCGCAACGCCGCCAAGGTAGTGGTTGAGGCCAATAACTTCTCGGCAGTCCAGGACCCCATCGTGGCCAAGGACCCCGCCACCGAAGTGGTAAACCGGGACAACATCTTCAACGGAACCCGCGGCCGCAAAGACAACGTGGGCGCAGCCTTTGACCCCACCCAGAATTACGCATACCAAAAGGACGACGCCGCCCGGGTACCGGAGATCGTGGCGGCCGGAGCGGGCCCCCGGGAGGACAGCGCACCCAACACTGCAACGGAAATCACGGTGGCCCTCGATGGTACCGGCGACTTCGCCAGCATCCAGGCAGCCATCGGCTCCATCCCCAGCGGCAGCACCCTGCCCCGAACCATCACAGTCAAGCCCGGCATCTACCGGGAATCCGTGAACATCTGGGCAGACCGGCCCAACCTCACCGTCCAGGGAGCCACCGCCAACCCCTCCGACGTCGTGATCACTTACGATCTCCCGGCAAACGGCGTGAAGTTCTTCGGCGGGACCTGGGGGGCGGGCGGCAGCGCCACCCTGAACGTCCTGGCTGCGGGCACGACGGTGCGGAACCTTACCGTTGAGAACGGCTATGACGAGGCCGCCAACGGTGGCAGCCAGGCTCTCGCGGTCCGGAGCGTGGCAGACCGGGTGACCTTCGACGGCACCCGGTTTCTGGGTAACCAGGACACCTACCTCGCCGACACGACCGGCCGCGACGCCACCGCAAGGACCTACCTCAAGAACTGCTACATCGAGGGCGACGTGGACTTCATCTACGGCCGTGGCACGGCGGTCTTCGATGGCTGCACCATCCATTCCCTGGACCGCGGAAGCGCCACCAACAATGGCTATATCGTGGCCCCCAGCACCAAGAACTCCAACCCCTTCGGCTTCCTGATCGTCGACAGCAACCTCACCTCGGACGCCGCTCCGGGAACCGTCAGCCTGGGACGGCCGTGGTTCGCGAGCAGTGATCCTGACGCCCACCCGATGGCCGTCATCCGCGACTCCGCGCTCGGCAGCCACATCGCTGTCCAAGGCTGGTCCGACATGAGCGGCCACCACTGGACGGAAGGCCGGTTCGCCGAATACAACAACCGCGGCCCTGGCTCTTACGTCAATGAATTCCATCCCCAGCTCTCGCCGGAGGATGCCCTCAAGTTCACCAAGGAGAAGTTCCTTGGCGATTGGACCCCGGAAGGACGTGGCTGAAATGGCACAGGCACATGAAGTGAACATTCGACGGCGGACCGTGCTCGCCGCAGGCCTGACGGCGAGCGCCCTGATGACGTCCGGCCTGCTCGGCCCGGCAGCGACCGCGGCGGGTCCGCATGGCTTGGACGCCGCCGTCGGCCCAAACGGCTTCGCTGAAGCCGGCCTGCCCATCAACCGTGCCCTTGGCGGCAGGGCCTGGACGGACGCACCGGAGGGGTTCGCGGGCGTCGCGGACCACGGTCGTTCCGGCACAAGTGGTGGTGAAGGCGGCCTCCTTGTCCATGCCAGCACGCCGGACCAGCTCAGGGTCTTCGCCAAAAGCGCCGAACCGCTGGTAGTGGTCCTGCACGGTGTGCTGGTGTTCCCGCAGTACGAGAAGCTGACGGTGACCGCCAACAAATCCTTCCTGGGAGCCGGCGAGGGCGCCACTGTGGTGAACGCCGGCTTCAAGCTCATCAACGTGTCCAACGTGATCTTCCGGAATTTCACGGTCCGGGACTCTTATATCCCTGGAGACTTTGTCGGCAAGAGGCCGGACAACGACAGGGATGGAATCCAGATGGATACCTGCACGCATGTCTGGGTGGACCACATGCACTTCACCCGGCTGGGTGATGGCCTGGTGGATATCCGCAAGGACTGCGACAACGTGACCCTCTCCTGGAACGTCTTCTCGGACCACAACAAAGCGCTGGGTGAGGGCTGGACCCAGAATGTGGTTACCCGGCTGACGATGCACCACAACTGGATCCGCAACACGCATCAGCGCAACGCGAGCCTGGACAACACCGCCGCTTCGCACGTCTACAACAACTACCTCGAAGACATCTCCAGCTACGGGATGCTCGGCCGGAACGCTGCCCTGCTGGTGGTCGAGGGAAACTACTTCCGGGACGTGAGGAATCCGCTTCACCACCAGGGCCCGGGAGGTGAGCTGGTGGCGCGGGACAATACCTTCGATCACTGCAGTGGCAACACTGGTGTGGAACGGGGAGCGGCTTTCGACCCGGCCGCGGCGTACTCCTACGAACTCACGCCGACGGCGGCCATTCCCGCCATTGTCCGCGGCTTCGCTGGCCCGTTGGGCGGAACCGTGCCGGAAGACCGGAGCGTCATCACGGTGGCGCTGGACGGCACCGGCGATTTCGCCAGCATCAGGGCGGCCGTGGGGTCGATCCGCTCGAACAACCCGGGTCCCGTCACGGTCCTGCTCCAACCGGGCACGTACCACGAGCCCGCCGTGATCTGGGGCGACAGGCGGAACGTGACCCTGGCCGGCGCCACAGGGCATGCTGCCGACGTAATCCTGACCAACAGCGAGGGCGTCACGTTGCTGGTTGCGGCTAACGGTTCTGCAGTGCGGGATCTCACCGTCACCTCGGACATGGTTCAGGACGGGAACGTGCTGAAGACCACGGGCCGGAACGTCAGCTACGCCAACGTCACGGTGCTTAACGGCACCCAAGGCTAGGCAGGAAGGGTCTGGCCAAGGCTCCTGAAGTCCTACTAGTCTCAAAGAACGGCCCGCAACCGGGGACTCGAAGGCGATCACGAGGAGCGAAGTTGTCCAACCATACGTACAGCATTTCTGAAATTGTCGGTACCTCCGAAGAAGGTGTCGACGCGGCAGTCCGGAACGGTATCGCCGAGGCCGCCAAGACCCTGCGCAACCTTGACTGGTTCGAGGTGAAGGAAGTCCGCGGTCACCTTGAAGACGGAAAAATCGCGGACTGGCAGGTGACGATTAAGATCGGTTTCCGCCTGGAACGGTGACCCACGCTCTAACTGGACAATGATGGCCGCGCCCCAAGGGCGCGGCCATCATTGCGTTCGTGCCAGGTGCTGTTCAGTTGGACGAGACGATGCCTGCGGTGCGACGGCGCCAAACCGTAGCGACGCCGTCGAATGCAGGGAACACGTGCCCTTCGAAGAAGGACTCAACCACACGGGGATCAGAGTCGGGGCTCCAGAGCCCGGAGACCGGGCAGTGCGAGCCGGTGGTTGTGGCCGGGCCGGTGCCGGCGGCAGAGGCCTGGCGTTCCTTGAGCAGGGAGATGCGTTTCATCTTTGAGACCATCCTTGGCAGAGAAAAGTGTGTCCCTCCAGCCTAGGAAATCGCGGGACGCCGCCCAATGGGCTGATGGCCAGAATCACCAGGACCGGCTGGCCAATCGCACAGACCCCAGAGCGGATGGGGTTTCCCCACTCCCTTGTCCCGACGGAAATCTGCCAATGATCTGCCAGGGCCAGGCCCTAACACTGGCCTTGGGCGCTGGCTCGCACCTACACTCAAGGTTTCAGCCCGGCTGGCAAGGAGGCCCGGATGCCTGCACTGTTGATCGCCCGGTTCCGTGGCGACGTCGACGAGTTGACGCGCGCCTATGACCGCGTCCACAAAGTGATCATGGACGCAGGTGGGGCACCGGGCGAGCTGCGCCACCATTGTGCGGTAGGAGACGACTCCCTGTATCTGGTCGGTGTATGGGAGTCCGAGGAACTACTCGCGGCACGCTTCGCGAGTGAAGGCTTTCAAAGAATCCTCGCAGAAGCCGGCTTCCCCTCCACCGAGGATGCGGAGATCACAGTGCTCCACCTTCATGCCATTGAGCCGCCGCTGTGAGTATGGTCTAACCCGTCCTGTGCACCACTGGACTGCCTCCCAGCGAACCCCCAAGATGCCCCGCTATCGTTCGGGCTAGTTGCTTTAGTCAACTTCCGGCACTTTGGTCGGATTGATTCCTAGATTTGGAGCATGGTGGGGATAAATTACGCTCAGTTGCTGGAAGCCGGCCGGGCCAGGCTGCCCGCCTTACCGGAGGCGTTGCCGCCGCTCAGGCCGCGGCAATGACTAATGGAAGGCAGTGACGTGTGAGGGTCCGGCCTGCCCGGGTTAAGGGCACGAAGCTCATGCTCGCTTGGATGGTTATATCGTTCCTCGCCTCAGTCTCCTTTCTTGCTGGTGCCGTCAGCCACCCTGGGGTCGGCACTCTTTGGGTCGCCAGCCTTATCTGGGGCGCCACCGGTGTGCTCGCGGGGTTGAGGGTGTGGGTCCGGCGCAGGGTCGCAACGGGCGACCGGAGACCGGGGACCACATGATCGTGGCGCTGGAGGACATCGGCGCAGCAGTGCGCAGCGCACGCGAGGAACTGAAGCAAGACCAGCCCGTCGCAACCGTCACTTGGCGCCGGGCAGGAACGCTCGTCAACGTCGCCTGGGTGGTCTTCGATCTGCTGATCCTCAGTGTGATCGTCCGGGCCGCCCTCTACAAAGGCCCCACTCCGAAGGGCTGAACGTTCTCAGCCGTCAGACGCGGCCGGCGGAAACGCTTCGGCAGCCAACCGCTGCTGTTCCGGCTGGGCATCGGCTCCGAGGCTGCCCAGCAGAGCCAAGGCATCCGACGACGGCGACCCCGGCTTGGCGGAGTAGACCCGGAGGAACTGATCCGGGTCGTCCGGGAGGACGAGGTTCTCAAAGTTCAGTTCCAGATCGCCGACGGCGGGATGATGGAGCCGGACGCTGCCTGCGGACCGCGTTGCCACCCTGTGCCCTGCCCACCACTGGCGGAAATGCTCGCTGTGGACTGCAAGCTCACCCACCAGCTGGTTGGCCTGCGCGTCATTGGGGTGCCGCCCCACGTCGAGCCGGAGTGCACCCGCAGCTTCCGCGGCGACGGTCTTCCAGTCCCTGAACAGCTCCCGTGCCTGGGGATCCAGGATCAGCCAGCGGGTCAGGTTTCGCTCCCGGGCGGGAAGCTCCAGGAAATCCGTGAACAGCAGGGAAGCCATTCGGTTCCCGGCCAGGACGTCCGTGCGACGGCCCAGGACCAGCGCCGGGACGTCCCCCACCGCTTCCAGGAGCTGGCGGAGGGCAGGGCGCACGGCCTGGGCAGTGCCGGGAGACCGCGTCGTGACGGCACAGTTTTCCAATAGGTCCATCATGTGCGCATGCTCACTGCCGTCCAGGCGGAGCGCACGGGACACGGAATCCAGCACTGCCCGTGACGGATGAATGTTCCTGCCCTGTTCCAGGCGGATGTAGTAGTCAGTGCTGACGCCGGCCAGCCGGGCAACCTCCTCACGCCGGAGCCCGGGAACCCGGCGCGCGCCGGAAGTACCCTCAGCTCCTGCATCCTCGGGACTCAACCGGGACCGCATGGCTTTCAGGAATTTTCCGAACTCTGCGCTCTGACCCATGCAGCCTATTCTGCCTGCCTGCAGGTTCGGTTGCCACAGTGAAGGTAGGACTGCCAGTCCTAGGAAAAACAGGGACAGGCTCAGCTGCTGACTCGAGCGGCAAAAGTGCATAGGCTCAGGACAGAGCCTGTACGAAAGCGTTTTCTCATGAGTGAAGTCACGGTACGAAACAGCACCATCCGTAAGCAAGGAGCACACCATGTCAGAACTGACACTGAACAACGGCGTCACCATTCCCCAACTGGGCCTCGGCGTTTTCCAGGTCCCGCCGGAAGACACCCAGCGGATCGTTGAGGATGCGCTGGCCGCCGGATACCGCCACATCGACACGGCCGCGGGCTACCGCAACGAGGCAGGAGTCGGCGCAGCCATCGCCGCCTCCGGAATCCCGCGTGAGGAAATCTTCGTCACCACCAAGCTCCGCAACGGCGAGCAGGCCCGCGCCCAGGAAGCGTTCCAGAACAGCCGCAAGGCGCTGGGCCTGGACTTCGTCGACCTGTACCTGATTCACTGGCCGGTCCCTTCGCAGGGCCTGTATGTCCAGGCGTGGAAGGAAATGGAACGCCTGTACGCCAACAACCAGATCCGCGCCATCGGTGTGTCCAACTTCCTCTCTGAGCACCTGGACACCCTGCTGGAATCGGCGGAAGTTGTTCCGGCCGTGAACCAGGTCGAACTGCACCCCAGCTACCAGCAGGCGGAATTGGCAGCCAAGTGCCGCTCCCTGGGCATAGCGGTGGAGGCCTACAGCCCGTTGGGCCAGGGCGGTGACCTCAACGGGAATGCCGTTACGGCCATCGCCCAAGCCCACAACGCCACAACGGCGCAGGTGGTACTTGCGTGGCACCTGGCGGCCGGGACCATCGTCATCCCGAAGTCGGCAGATTCAGCCCGTCTCCGGGAGAACTTCGCCGCGTCGTCACTGACCCTCACCGACGCCGAACTCGCCTCCATCACCGCGCTGGAGTCCGGGGCGCGCATCGGCTCCGATCCCGCCGTCGCTTCCTTCACCCAGCTCTGATCCTCCACAACCCAAAGGATGAACCAAATGCAGTACACGCACCTTGGCCGGTCCGGCCTCAAGGTTTCCCGCCTCTGCCTCGGCACCATGAACTTCGGACCTCAGACGGAGGAGGCCGATGCCCACTCCATCATGGACTCTGCCCTGGACTCGGGCATTAACTTCTTCGACACCGCAAATGTGTATGGCGGGACCGGGCACCGCGGCTGGACGGAAGAGATCATCGGCCGCTGGTTCGCGCAGGGCGGCGAGCGCCGCGAACGGACAGTTCTGGCCACCAAGCTCTACGGCACCATGACGGACCGGCCCAATGAATCCAAGCTCTCGGCCCTGAACATTCGCCGGGCGCTGGACGCAAGCCTCAAGCGCCTCCAGACGGACTACATCGATATCTACCAGTTCCACCACATCGACAGGGACACTCCGTGGGACGAAATCTGGCAGGCCATCGAAGTCGCCGTGCAGCAGGGCAAGATCCTGTACTCCGGCAGCAGCAACTTTGCCGGCTGGCACATCGCCCAGGCCCAGGAGGCTGCGCGGCGCCGCAACTACACCGGCCTGGTCAGCGAACAGTCCATCTACAACCTGTTCCGCCGGGAACTGGAACTTGAAGTCATTCCGGCGGCGCAGCAGTACGGGCTGGGGCTCCTCCCGTGGTCACCGCTTCAGGGCGGGCTGCTGGGCGGAGTGCTGAAGAAGGAACGCCAAGGAGTCCGCCGCGCTGAGGGCCGGGCACTGGAAACGCTCAAGAAGCACCAGGACCAGATCCGCCAGTACGAGGAGTTGGCTGACGACCTGGGCTACGAACCCGGCGACATCGCCCTCGCCTGGCTGCTTCACCAGCCCGCCGTCACCGCGCCGATCGTGGGACCGCGCACACAGGAACAGCTCGACGCCGCCATCCGCGCCTTGGACGTCACGCTCGACGCCGATACCCTCAAGCGGCTTGACGATATCTTCCCGGGACACCGCACAGCACCGGAAGATTACGCGTGGTAACCCCACTAGTTTTGGAGGCCGACACGGTGGCGCCGAGGGACATTCTCTTCATCGGCGGCACCGGGGTCATCAGCGCGGCGGCGGCAGAGCGCGCCGTCGCGCTGGGGCACCGGTTGACTATCCTCAACCGGGGCAAGTCGACGGACAGGCCAGTGCCGGATGGGGCCGAGGTCCTGCAGGCGGACGTACGCGACGCTTCCGCTGTGCGGGAAGTACTAGGTGGAAGGGAGTTCGACGCCGTTGCGGACTTTATTGCCTTCACTCCTGACCACGCCCGGGCCAGCATGGAACTGTTCCGGGGCAGGACCGGCCAGTACGTGTTCATCAGTTCAGCCTCCGCGTACCAGAAGCCTCCCATCCGGCTGCCTATCCTCGAATCCACTCCCCTGAAGAACCCGTTCTGGCAGTACTCACGCGACAAGATCGCGTGCGAGGACCTGCTGTTCCAGGCCTACCGCTCGGATGATTTCCCGCTCACTGTGGTGCGTCCCTCCCACACCTACGACCGGACCAAGATCGCCATGGTGGGCGGCTGGACGGACATCCACCGGATGCGCACCGGGCTGCCGGTGATGGTGCACGGAGATGGCACGTCGCTCTGGACCCTGACCCACAGCAGGGACTTTGCCAAGGCCTTTGTCGGGCTCCTGGGCCGGCCCCAGGCCGTGGGCGAGAGCTACACCATCACCTCCGACGAATACCTGCCGTGGAATCAGATCTACGGCCTCTTTGCACGGGCGGCTGGCGTTCCCGAGCCCGAACTGGTCCACGTGGCCTCGGAAACCATCGCAGCCCACAGTGACGAACTGGGGCCCAACCTGCTGGGTGACAGGTCCCACTCCGTGGTGTTCGACAACACGAAGATCAAGTCCCTGGTGCCGGGTTACACGGCCACCATTCCGTTCGCGGACGGCGCGCGGGAGATCGTGGCTTGGTATGACGGCCATCCTGAACTGCAGGTGGTGGATCAGCGGTTCATGAAGCTGAGCGACCAGCTGCTCAGCTGGGCACGCAAGCCCATCTAACCGGGCGAAGCCCTAATTCCGGGCGATTCGAGGCCAGGACTGTCCAAACCGGGAGACACTGTTGAAATGACACTTGCACCGCTCATCAAACTCAATGACGGCCACGCCATCCCACAGTTGGGGCTGGGCACCTGGCCGCTGGACGACGATCAGGTGGCTACCGCCGTCGTACATGCCGTGGAAGCCGGGTACCGGCACATCGATACCGCCGTGAAATACGGCAACGAGGAAGGGGTGGGAAACGGCATCCTTGCCAGCGGAGTGGACCGCGGTGAACTGTTCGTCACCACCAAACTGGATGGCCAGTTCCAGGGGCAGGACCGGGCCGTGGAAGGGCTGGAAGGTTCGCTTAAACGGCTGAAGCTGGACTACGTGGATTTGCTGCTGATCCACTGGCCGCTTCCCCAGCGGGACGAATTCATTTCCACCTGGAAGACGTTTGAGCGGCTGCAGGCGGAGGGGAAGGCAAGGTCCATCGGCGTCTCCAATTTCAAACGGGCCCATCTTGAGCGGCTGATGGCCGAATGCGAGGTGGTGCCGGCGGTGAACCAGATCCAGCTCAGCCCGGCCATCACCCGGGTGGCTGAACGGGAGTTCCACACCAGGCACGGCATCGTGACCGAGGCGTACAGCCCGCTCGGCGGCTCGGGTGCCAGCCTGTTGGACGCGCCCGTCCTTGCCCAGCTCGGCGAAAAATACGGCAAAACACCCGGTCAGCTGGTACTGCGGTGGCATATCCAGCAGGGCATTGTGACCATTCCAAAATCGGGTAATCCTGACCGGATAGCGGAGAACCTGGATGTCTTCGATTTCGCCCTGGATCCCCAGGATCTAGCGGAAATTGCCATCCTCGAGGAGGGTCCGGGCGCCGGAAATGATTCGGACGTGACGGGGCACTGAACTGACTCTGCTGCCCGTAACCTTCGAAGAGCCGAGTGGCGAAAATAAAGTAAGCATGATTACTATTGAGGCGAAAGGACGAAGCGTGCCCGGGATCCGGGTACCTCCTTTAGAGGAAGAGGGAACGACAAATGGGTTTTTTTGCATTTCTGATTCTGGGCCTAATTGCTGGTGCGATCGCTAAGGCGATCCTCCCGGGCCGGCAGGGTGGCGGCATTTTCATCACCTTGCTGCTGGGCGTCGTAGGAGCATTCCTCGGCGGCTGGATCGGCGGACTGATCTTCGGCACCGGACTGCAGGAGTTCTTCTCCCTGCAGACCTGGCTGCTCGCGATTGGCGGCGCCATCATCGTGCTGCTCGTCTACGGCATGATCACCAAGCGGAGCGTCCGCAGCTAACTGCGGCACTCGGCCAGGAAACCGGCCCAGGGGCACAATCCCTGGGCCGGTTTTCCATCTCCCGGCCGCACGGCCGGGCTTGAAACCTTCTCACAGAGCAGGAGTTCATCATGAAATCGAAACTTCTTTTGGGCGTTGGAATCGCGGCGGGCTACGTCCTGGGATCGCGGTCCGGGCGGGCAGCATATGACAAGCTAAAGGCCAGGGCGGCGGGGATCTGGGACAGCAAGCCTGTCCAGGACAAGGTTGCCGCGGCCACGGAGGTAATCAAGGAAAAAGCCCCCGAGGTAGCTGACCAGCTGGGTGAGGCAGCCCGCCGAGCCGGCACCGTCATTGGCTCGGCAATACACCACGACGACGCCTCCAGTAACGGCAAGATCAACAAGACAGAGACGTCCGACGCCGGCGCCACCTTGGGTGCGTCTGGTGCCGGCTCGGTCGGCACTGGCTCCGCCGATGACCACATTCCGGCCCACAGCACCCACCCGGAAACCCTCAACCTCGGCACGTCCGACGAAGCAGGGGCAACTCCGGCAGGTGGCACAAGCATGGATCCCAAGAGGGACTGATCTCGGGTTCTGCGAACGGACGTTACGGGTGCGCCCGGTCCTGACCGGAAGCCAACTCTTGGACTGTGCTAAAACTGAATGGCCTTGCTGGCCGTCGCGATCCTTGGGGGACGCGGCGGCCGGCGTCGTCTTGGCCACCTTGACGATTGCGTTTAGCGCGAGACGGGGGCCGCTACCTGGCTGAAGAAGCCCGGTCCACCTGACTGTGACCTCTCAGGTAGGGTGAGGTCATGGTGCGTGGTCTTGCCAACATCGGTGCGGAAAGCGTTTTGCTCGTGGGAGCAGGCCGTGCCATTTTGATGCAGATCGCCAACCCTGCGGTAGGCCACGGCGTCGCCGAGCACAGCAGCTTCGCCGAACATCCCCTCGACCGGCTCCGGGCCACCATGACTTACGTCTATGCAGTGGTTTATGGCACGGAGGATCAGCTCGCTGCCGCGCGCCGCAGGGTGAATCGCGCGCATGCCCGCGTGCGCCGTGAGGCCGACTCCCACTCCCAGGGGTATAGCGCCTTTGACGCGCAATCGCAGCTTTGGGTGGTAGCAACTCTGTATGACACGGTCGTGACCGTCTACGAGAAGATTTATGGCGATCTGGATGAGGAAACGGCAGACCGCGTCTATCGCGATTATGCGCGAATCGGGACAAGCTTGCAGCTCCCGGAGGAGTTGTGGCCGGCCGACCGTGAGGCGTTCGGCGCTTACTGGAGCGAATGCCTGCAAATGCTTGGAACGGACGCCGTAACTCTCCGCCTTGCCCACGACCTGCTTCACCCCCCGGGCGGGCCGCTCTGGCTTCGCATCATCATGCCGCCGGCCCGCTTCATCACCGCCGGGCTGCTGCCTGACCAGCTTCGCGAGGGCTTCGGGCTGCCCTGGAGCGCCCGTCACAGGCGCCGCTTCGACCGCACCATGCGAACCTTCGGGATGGTATATCGGCCGCTGCCGCAGCGGATCCGGCACTGGTTCAAAAACTACTACCTGGCCCAGCTTGAAACAGCCTAGGGCTCGCCCCTGGCCTCAACCAGCGCCTTGTCGGAGAGCAGAGGACGAATGCGCGGCTTCACATCCCTGGAGCATTCCATCGACCAACGTGCTCACCGGTTTCTGGACAACGCCCCGGCAAGCGGGATCCGTTCCGGATTCATCGCGTTTGTTGTCTTCGGCCTCAAGCAGGCCTGGGCGTGCATCTTCGGCGCGCTGCTCCTAGCAGTCATCCTTGCGGCACGCCTTTGGTATCCCGCCGACGCAGGGATGGCCAGAAACGATTTCCTGACGCTCGCCGCCGTCGCCATCCAAATCCTAATGGTTGCCTCACGGCTGGAGACTCCCCGTGAGCTCCGGGTGATTGCCCTCTTTCACTTGGTGGGAACGGCCATGGAACTGTTCAAGACCGACGTCGGGTCGTGGTCCTATGACGCAGAAGGTTTCCTGCGCATCGGGGCAGTTCCACTTTTCAGCGGGTTCATGTATGCGGCGGTCGGTTCCTACATGGTGCGCGTCTACCGGCTCTTCGACCTGCGCTTCACCAGGTACCCGCGACGTTGGATCACGGCGATCCTGGCCGCGGCCATCTACCTGAACTTCTTCGCCCACCACTACATCCCGGACGGTCGCTGGGTCCTGCTGGCCGCCGTCGTCATCATCTACGGCCGGTGCGTCATGCACTTCCGCGTGTTCCGCAGGCAATTCCGGATGCCCTTGATTCTGGCGTTTCTGCTCGTAGCGCTCTTCATTTGGATTGCCGAGAACATCGCAACATGGTCGGGGGCCTGGCTTTATCCCAGCCAACTGAACGGCTGGCACATGGTTTCCTCCGACAAACTGGCCTCCTGGTTTCTGCTGATGATCATCTCTGTGGTGCTCGTGGCATGGGTCTATAAACCGTTTCCACCTGAAAAGACCGGAATGACCGGCACCCAGGCGACGGGAGCCAGTGAGCCGCCAAAGGTTCCGGCGTCGACAACGGAAGGGAAGGTTTGAGAAGCTTCATCCTGAACCACCATCCCCGCCGTTCAGGCGAGAAGGGCACACAAAGATGAGCAATCCCACCCACGGTCCAACCCCACCTCCTGCCTGGCACCCCGACCCGGCTGGCTCAGGACGGCTCCGCTGGTGGGATGGCGCGGCTTGGACCGACCAATTCGGTGCACAGTATCCGCCCGCATACTCGCCCGGCCTCCAAGTACCTGGCTCTTACGCGACTGCACCCTACGTGCCTGAGCGCCCCCTCATCAGCAACGAGACGCCGGTCTACAAGCCGCTGATCTGGATCATCACGCTGCTCCCGCTGGTGTCGATAGTCCTGTTGCTGGCGTGGAACCCCCAGTTCCGCATCGTCTATATCGGCAGCCGCGGCACGCCCACTGTCGACCCGGCGTCGATCTTCACGCCCGTATATTTCCTTCTCGCCTTTTCCGGCTTCGTCATTTACGGCGTCTCGGTGCTGCTTGCCTATTTCGACAGTGAACAGCTCAAGCGCGACGGCGTGCTCAGGCCGTTCCATTGGGCCTGGAGCTTCCTCGGCGGCTCGGTTTACGTCATTGGCCGCTCGGTGATCGTCCATAAAGTCGCGCCAGGGCGCGGGCTCGTGCCCATCTGGGTGCTGATCGGCGTTATCGTCCTCAGCATCGTCGTGTCGACCATCAAAATGTCAGCACTGATGTCGTCGATGATTTCGTCTATCCCGAGCTGAACGCACTTAGCCGACGAACTGCGGTATCCTCTCCACCGCATGCTGTGGGAGCCCTCCCATAAATCGCAGCCCCGTTATTGTCAGACCCTCCTGACAGAGTATTCCTATGGAAGCCATTGGGGGTCAGCTTGCGGAGTTCGGCGGCTCTACCGCCGTGCTGAGGCGCACTGCCGCTGGTTTTGACCATGGTTCGGGGTCCGACCTCAGTGGGGCGGCGCCTGTGAGTTTCGCGCAGGCCGTTTCACTCGTGAACGGCGCCGCCGGGTCTGCTGCTGATGAGCTGGCGCTGGCCGGCTACGTCGAGGCGGCGGATTTCGCCGGGCTTGTCGAAGAACTCTCCCGGACCGTGGACTACCTGCAGATCCTTGCCGCCGGAGCGGTGGACCGCACCCGCACCAAGGCCATCACCGCAGCGGCAGCAACCCGGACCAGCCGGACAGGCGGCCACACGGGCTGGATCACCGGCTGGAACAACGGAACCGAAACCCTGGACGAAACCGACGCCGCCTGGCCCGCCACCGGTCCCAGCACCACCGCTGACACCACCAGGGCCGTTCCGCACTCACCGGCGGATGACGGGTGCCGGAACACCGCCGAGTTCCTCCGGACCAGGCTCAGGATCGGCATCACCGAAGCCCGCCGCCGCCTCCACCTCGCCCAGCACACCCTGCCCGCCACCACCCTCACCGGGGACCGGACCCCGCCAGCCCTGGAACACCTCGCCGCAGCACTCACCCCGACGCCTCCGGACCCCCACGCCCCCGATGCCGGTGACGATGCCGAACCTATGGCGGTCGCAGCCCCCGAAGTCACCGCCCCTACCGTGTCTTCCAGGGCCGGGACCATCATCACCACCACCCTGGACCGCCTCAAACACCACACCACCCCCGAAACCCTCGCCCGGATCGAAGAGCACCTCACCCGCACCGCCACCACCGCCGACCCAGACTTCCTCGCCCGCGTCGGACGACGCTGGGCCGACACCATCGACGCAGACGGCACCGAACCCACCGAA
>NZ_JAGGPL010000028.1 GCF_018613805.1 Arthrobacter sp. ISL-48 | reverse complement strand
CCTCCACTGTGATCACCCACCCAATCGTTTGGAATGAGTGGCTCAGTTTTCAACCGTCACAATGGCTCAGTTTTCGACCGACACCGACAACTGCACGGTCACGGACTTCGGGCGGGAACTGCTTGGGCATAATCACTATCTTTCTCACAGAAGATAGCGGCATCAAAGCCGGGACGGTTCAAACTGAGGAAAAGACTCAATCGCGATCCCCTCGAACCAGTCATTCTCCAGCTGGACCTAAACCCTCTAACGGCACCATCATCGAAACCGCCACCGACCCCTACCGGCTCGCCTACACCCTGGCCCCAACAAACCACGGACTAGCACGGGCAGTCCCCGTGATTCAAACCCCTCCACTCGGACGGCGAGGCGAGGCGATAGGGGTTTCGTCCCCAAGGTTACGTAGGTGCCGGCAGCGGGCACTATATGGAGGACGGTGTAAGGGCGCCTGTCATATCGCCACCGTGGTCCGTCCTTGGAAAGGCTGGCCATCGGATGAACGTTTGGAACGTGCGCAGAGCATGCTGCCTCCAAGAATGAGCAGGCCTGCAAACAGCGGTATCGAGGGCCAAATCGAGATACCTCCTGTGAGGTCCTCCGGAGCGAGCACAGGACAATCATCGATTACTTTTGTCGCTTAGGGCAACTAAGTTGACCCACGACGCCCGCCGCGATTCCATCGCGGCGCTGGCCACCGTCCCAGGTCCTTGGGCGGGCCCTTCATTATCAACATCGCGGTCGGTGTGATCTCAGGACTGTGAACTTCTCACGTCAACGCCGTAGCTTTGTGGGCTGAACATCGGAATGGCGTCTACCAGTTCGCGGGTGTAGTCGTCCGCGGGCGACTCGAATAGTTGGGCGACCGGACCGATTTCTCTCACTACGCCCTTCTGCAAAACGAGCGCTCGATGGGCGATTGCTCTTACTACGGCAAGGTCATGGGTAACGAACACTACAGAAGTTCCATGCTCGGCTGACAGCCCGGAAAGGAGGTCGAGTATGGCTGCCTGCACAGATACGTCAAGTGCTGAGGTGATTTCGTCGGCAAGGATCAGCCGTGGATTCGTCACGAATGCCCTCGCGATCGCTATGCGTTGCTTTTGCCCGCCGGAGAGTTCACTTGGGTAGCGATGAAGCATTGATTCCGGAAGATTTACGTCCGCCAGAATTTTACGCACTCGTTCTTCACGCTCGGCTTTGGATAGCTCGGGCTCAAAGAGTTGCAGTGGCCTGGTGACGAGGCTCATTACGTCGTGCCGCGGGTTCAGAGACATGTCGGGGTTTTGGAAGACTATCTGCACATCACGCCGCACCGAGCGCGACCGCTTTCCTACGTCTGGAGCCAGCGTGGCGCCGTCAAACCCAATTTCTCCGCTGCTGCGTGGGTGCAGCCCGGCAATGGCACGGAGCAGAGTTGATTTTCCGCTGCCCGATTCGCCGACGAAGGCGAGCGTCTCGCCGGGGGCGATGCTAAAGGTCACTCCCTTGACCACCGGCGTCGCACGACCGCGCGAGCCGTACTCGCACCAGACGTCATCAACTGAAAGCAGCGGAGGTGAATCCTCGATAACTGTTAGAGCGCCCGGTCGGTCACTGATCGAATGTGTTTCATATTCGCCTGCTCGCAGGCACCTGACGTTATGGGTTGGCCGCAAGGGCAACAGTCTGGGGTTGGATTCTGAGCAGCTCTTGATGCTGAACTGGCAGCGAGGCACGAACGGGCAGGCTCCGGCTACTACTACTCCCGGCGGCGCCCCTGGGATCCCTGACAATGCGCGGGTACCGGTTGCGTCCGGAACGGCCGCCAGCAGCGCCCGGGTGTACGGGTGCTCTGGGCGTGAGATCAATTCCGTCGCCGGACCGGACTCGATGACTTGGCCTGCGTACATGATCGCGATTCGATCGGCGACCTCCGCGAGGAGGGGCAGGTCATGGCTCACGAACAGGGCAGCAGTCTGGTGTTCCTGCACCACGCGCTTGAGGAGTTTAACGATCCTTGCTTGCGTGGTCACGTCCAACCCAGTGGTCGGCTCGTCGAGGATCAACACCTCGGGGTTGCATGAGATAGCAATCGCCAGGTTGATCCGCTGTTGCTGACCACCACTGAACTGATGCGGATATCGTCGGAGAGCGGCCTCCGGATTGGGGACGCCGACCTCCTTCAAAAGCTCGACTTGCCTGTCATGGTTGGCTTGCCCTGTTAACCCGAGGTGAATCTTCATGGGCTCGGCCATTTGACGCCCAATTGTCAACGCTGGAGTCAAGCCATTCGAGGATGCTTGGGGCATGTAGACGACCTTGCTCCCCCATATGCGTCGAAGTTGCGCAAGCGGGATGTTCAGCAGATCAATATCGCCGAGCTTTGACTGGCCAGCGGGGACTTGCATGGCGCCCGGCCGATATCCGATCGCCGCTAACGCCGTCGTGCTCTTCCCGCAGCCCGATTCGCCTGCCATTCCGAGGATCTTTCCCCGCTCCAGCACGAACTCGACGTCGCTAACGACCTCCTTCAGGGTACCGTTCCGCTGTCCGTACCCTACTGAGAGGCCCCGCACTTCCAGTGCGACTGAGGTACTCATAGCATGAAGTCCTTAGAAATATCGTTGCTAACGTAAGAGATGATCGAATCTGCGATCAGGTTGAGCCCAACCGACAGAGCAGCGATGCCGACTACCGGCGCGAGAGCCGCCCAGGGCTGAATTTGCACGTACCCCAGGCTGCTCGCGATGGACAGGGCCCAGTCGGGTGAGGGCGGCTTAGCGCCAAGGCCAAGGAAGTTCAGGCCCGCCACGAACAGCACTCCGTACGTGACCCGGAGCGCGAGATCCGAGACTAGCGGCCCGACGATGTTGGGCGCGATCTCACGCACGACAATGGAAACAGCACGCTCCCCGCGTGCCCGCGCGGCTTGGACGTAATCGGCCGTGACAACCGCGAGCGTTGAACCTCGGGCCACTCGTCCGATGCTCGGCATGAAGACCACAGCCACCGTGGTCAACAGGACCGTTGCTGAGGAACCGAAGCCAGCGATGACGGAGAGTGCGATAAGCAGAGGCGGCAGAGTCAGCAGAATGTCGAAGATTCGGGAAACCACCTTATCCAACAGTCCGCCGGCGTAGGCAGCCACCATTCCCAGAAGCCCCCCCGTAACCGTCGCCAGTGCCACAGCCGCCAGAGGAATCAGCAACACCATCTGTCCGCCCAGCAGGAACCTGCTGAAGACGTCCCGCCCCAGATGGTCCGTTCCGAACAGCAGACCGCTGCTCGGCGGTGAGAGCGGCCGCCCCACGGCAAGCTCATCATAGGCATGCGGAGCCAAGGCTGGTCCCAAAATAAGCACTAGCAGGACAGCGCTGATAATAACGAGTCCGATGCGACCCGACCAGCCGTGGGTAACTGCACGGAATGGACGCAGCTTACGTCCTGGTTGGAGATGAATAGCCGTCGCTTGAGGTATGGAATCAGCGCTCATCGGTCTGCCTTCAATCGTGGGTTGAGGTACGTGACGAAGATATCCGCGACGAAACTAAGCGCGATAAATACCGCACCCAACAGCACGGTTATCGAGAGCGCCGAGTTGGTGTCGCCCTGCGTGATGGACTGCACCAAGAGCCGTCCCAGTCCCGGGAAGCCGAACACGTTCTCAACAATGATGGCTCCACCCAGCAGGGAAATAATGACGAGCGCGACGGCGTGTACCAGCGGGACAGCCGCGGACCGGGTCGCATGACGCCATACGACCAGGCGCCGGGGTAGCCCGCGAAGCACGGCGTTCCTTGTGAAGGGAGCGTTCAGGGCTTCCGAAACGGCGGCGCGGGCGATTCGCGAGACGTAAGGCACGACGCTCAATCCGAGAGTCAACGCCGGAAGGACGAATCCCAAGAACCAAGCAACACTGACCTCCCCCGAGACGGCCGAGGAGGAAACAGGCAGCCAGCGAACCTGAACGGCCAGCAGGATCATCAAGCCCAATCCGATAACAAACTCCGGGAGTGCGGCCAGAACCGTCATCACCACGAATGCAGCCCGGTCAAAGATCCCTCCTTTTCGAGCCATGAACACCCCAAGGGCGATGGCCACGGGAATGGACCAGGCCAGAGATATCAACGCGAGCTCTGCCGTGTGCGCGAACGCAGGAAGCACCAGAGGTTTGATCGGCACTTTTGAGATCAGGGTCGTTCCCCAATCGCCCTGAACGTAGTGTACGAGCCAGTCAAAGTAGCGCACCATCAACGGACGATCCAGTCCTTGCACGGTGATAAACGACTGCAACTGTTCGTCAGTAACGTTGATTCCCAGTGCGTTGCGCGCGATTTGCTCCCCAGAACGATTCATTGCCGCGAATGCTATGAACGAAATCAGCACAAGCGTGAGAACCGACATCAGAAGCTGACGAACCAAGGCCCAAACGCGCGTCATACTCTTGCCGCCAACAACCACCGGCTCGGCTACTGGTTCCGCTGTCACTATGGTCATTTCACACCCTAATCATTTGAGAGTCGTCGGTCGCGTCTGCCCGTCCCCGGGTTTTCAGGCCAGCCACGTCTTTCTGAAATCCACCGTGTCAATGGTGATGAACAGCCCGTTGACTTTGGAAGAACGAGCATAGGCGGCGTCCGCCCACACAGGGAGCAGAATGCCGAAAGTCTTCCTGGCTTGAAGGAAGGCCTTCTGAGTCAGTTCAATCTGCCGGCTCGGATCCGTGGTGGTGTAAAGCTCATCAACGATTTTGTCCAGGGCCGGATCCGTGAAGTGGCTATACGGCCAAGCTGCGGTCGAGCGGTAGCTGGCATCAAACCGGGACGGAGGGAAGACCTGAGGACAGTACGACATGAAAGCAGGAGTAACCATATACCCCTTGGACCAGTACGTGTCCGGCGAATACTGATCCAGTGTCACGTTGATTCCTGCACCCTTGACCGCCTGCTGCCATGCTTGAGCAGCGTCCAACATCCCGGGCACTGAATCGGTAACACTCAACTTGATATCCAGGCCATTCGGGAAACCAGCCTCGGCCAGCAACGACTTCGCCTTATCGGGGGCGTACTCGGGCTTGAGGCCAGGAGGATTCCAGGAAGAATCAGGGGCAATAAACACATCCGCCGCTGCCGTGCCGTGGCCCTGCAGCGCGGTTTCAACCATCTTGTCTCGATCGGTTGCAAGCTTAATGGCATCGAGCACCCGCGGGTCGTTGAACGGCGCGATACGCTGATCAAATGCATAAATCCAGGTTCGCTGATTCTTGATCGTTTCGAGCACCAGATCATTGCGGCCTTGAATTCCTGCCCACAATGAGATTGGAATCAAATCGGTGACATCTGCCGCTCCCGACAGGGCGGACTGCAGCTTGGCGCCCTGATCCGGGGTAATCGTCGCTTCAACTCCATCCAGGTACGGCGCCCCGCCCCAGTAAGTGTCGTTCCGCGCAACCTTCCAGCTGGAGCCTGGGCTCCAAGCCGAGATCTTGAACGGCCCCGTGCCTACGACGGTGGTACCGCTGAAATCAGTAGCGCCATCCTTGACTATGTGACTAAGGGAGTTACCAATAGTCTGCATCAAGACGCTGTTGGGCTTCTTAAGATTGAGCACAACAGTCGAGGCATCCGGCATCGAAACCCCACCCATATCGAGGTAAGGAGACATGAATGCGTTCATAGAACTCGCGAACTTTGGATCCAGCCAGCGGCTGATGGTGTAAACGACGTCCTTTGACGTGAAATCACTCCCGTCATGCCACTTGACTCCGTCCCGAAGGTGAATCGTCCACTGCGTGGCAGCGGAGTTCACTTCCCACGAGGTCGCGAGAGCGGGCTGCGCCACGAAGTCCTTGTCGGTGACAACGAGCGGGTCATAAATCGCCTTTAGGATTGTGGATACATTACCGGTGAGAGCCGTACCAGGATCCAGGGTGTCCGAACTGCTGCCATCACTGATCGCGATGCGCAGCGTACCGCCCTTCTGGGGAACTCCGCCGGATTGCTCAGAACCGGTGCCAGGAGAACTGGTACAGGCGGCCAGGAAAAGGGCTCCAAGGCTGATGCCGCCGACGGCCAGCACCTGGCGTCGGGAAGCTTCCAGCTTGAACGTACTAACGGGCCTTGCCGCGGACTGCTCATGACTGCTGTGATCCATGTGGTACGCCTCCATATTCGATGCATCGGACATACCGATGACGATTGAGAAGAAACTTATCTGTGAAGGAGCTCACTGATAATTGTTGATTTTCATAAAAGGGAGATCGCTGTTGGTGTATCCCACAAGCCCGCTGCATCGAGCGGCCGCAGCCTGCCCTGGTCAAGTTGTTTGGACAGAGAGTTTGCGTCCTTTAAGCCAGGCGCGTGGGTTCCTAAGCGCAGCTTGACTGCTTGAGTGGAGCCTGTTCCTAAACTGCCTTGGTTAGACGTTGCATTTAGCCGCCACGGCGCTGAGGTGTTTCTCAGGACTGCCCCGGCATTGTTGACTCGTGGGCCTAGCGAGCAGGTGCCGGCGCCCGGCCAGCGGTGACCTGCAGGTCTTGAGATTCGGCAAGCAAGGCTATTACCGGTGGCGAGCGGGACTTCACCGCTACCGACCCGAACGAGCTGGGGCTGAAGGACGTCACGGAGCCCCCATCGACGAAGGGAGGTCCCAATGTGCCGTGAAGGACGTCGATTCCCAAGGCAGGTCGGCTACTCGATGGACTCGCGGAGGAAATGCTCGCTGTTGGACGCTGCACTTATGACGCGTTGCGGTCACGCCGCCCTGCAGGGACCGTGGTGCATTCCGATGATAAGAATGTTCCTACCGGTATCCTCGGGGTCCTTGACTCTCGACGTCGCCGACGGGGCGGGTACCCCGCGCCTAGGGCGCCTTCACCAGATCGTGAGCGCCGTGATGTGCGGCCGGAGGTCCCCGCGGAGGTCGTTGATCACGCGGGTGTGCTTGTCGAACAACATCGTCGGGCGCGAGGTCGTGTTGTAGGCCGGCCAGGCCAGGCTGTCCGTCGAGGGGTTGCCCATCCTGGCGAAGTTCATCCAGGCATCGAACATCTTGTCGCCGACATGGAAGCGGTCTCCGTTCGGGTCGGCGGCGGTGCGTGCCCCGCTGGAGTTCTCGCCGTCCCAGGCGGCGCCGTATTCCTGGTGGTTGAAGACGAACGGAAGCTCGACGCCGTGTGGGGACCACATGCCGTCGAAGCACGGAGTCCTCCATTGGCATTCATACGCGAAGACCGGAGCGCCTCCCTGTTCTGCCTTGGTAGAGCTTTGCCGCACGGCACTGTTCCAAAAGCCGATGTCTGAGGTGATCCGTAGCAACAGCTCCGTCTGCGGCAGCGAAGGCATTGCCCGCCGGTATTCAGCGATCACGGGGACGAGTTCCTCGACGTTGACGTTGCCGACAATGGCGTATGGGGCCAGTCTCCGCGCGAACTCGAGGTCGTCTGCGGGCTGCACGTCCTGCTCTCCTGTGACCAAGCCGGCAAAACCCACCGTCTCGTGCAGGTTGGTACCGATCATCATCGGGATGAGACGGGCGGGCTCGGGGGCGCCATCTGCCCAGGAGTTGCCCCTCAGGATTCTGCCGTCGATTACCGGGCCGTATTTCAAGGAGGCAGTTAACCCGTCAGGGGTCAGAGGCGGGTCGGTCACCTTCTCCACGTAGCGCGCAATCGCCGTAGCCGGGGCCGACTGCAGGGCCTGGATGTCGCCGTTGCGGAGGCCTAGCTCCCGGTAGAGGCCCGCTGTCACAGCGGAAGCGTCCTCGGCGGGGTTGGTACTAAGTAGGGAGCCGCTCATCACGATGGCCTTGTGGAAGAGGCCCTTGGCCTCTTCCATGGCCATCAGACCGATGACCTTGGCACCTCCTCCGGATTGGCCGAAGATCGTGACGTTGTCCGGGTCGCCGCCGAAGGACGCGATGTTCTCCTTGACCCATTGCAGTGCGGCGACGAGATCGAGGTGTCCGGCATTTCCCGAAGTGGCGAACCGCTCGTCGGCCGTCTCACCGAGATACGTGTACCCGAATGCGTTTAGCCGGTGGTTGACGCCTACCGCGATGACGTCTCCGCGGCGCGCCATGCTGCCACCGTCGTAGAGTGGCGCCCCTGCCGAACCCCAGATGAAGGCCCCGCCGTGCAGCCAGACCATGACGGGCAGCTTCGAGGACAAGGTCGCGTGGTCGGGCGCCCAGACGTTGAGGACGAGGCAGTCTTCGTTCTCCTCGCTGGGGTCCACCCAGTCAGGGAAGTCCGGGTTGATCTGAGGGCACTGAGGACCCAGCTTGAGCGCGTCCCGTACACCCGCCCAGGGCGTGACCGGCTGGGGCGGCAGGAAGCGATTCGGCCCCGCCGTCGAGGCACCGTAGTGGATGCCCTTGTACACGACCAGCCCATCGGCAACCACCCCGCGCAGTCTGCCGGGTTCCGTCTCGACGATCCGGAAACCGGTCTGGGCTTCGGCGGCAAAGCCCAGCTCAAAAGGTTGCACCACTGCGATACTGTTGCTTTCGCCGGTTCCCGCGTAGTTGTCAGTCGTCATGGTCGTTCAGTCTCCTGTGCTTTGACGGTCGATGCCCAGTCGATTACATAGTCAGATACTGGGATGTTGTCGTTCAATTGCTAAATGGCTTCCGATTTCTTCAGGGAGAGTTGCGAGGAATGTATGAGATGGACCGACGGAGCGGAAGGTAGAGAATCTACGACAGACTCAGGTCCAGCTCGGAGACTCTCCAACGCGCTCTTCAGCCTGTCCCCGCGGCCGGCCAAGGACCCCTGCGTCTGAGCAGTAGCCTGTTCCGCTGCGCTTGAGGCAGAGGAGGCCCTTTAGGTACCCACCGGCGTCGACGACGGCGAGCCGGCGTCGCCCTTGGGACTTGAGCCACGCCGTCGTCGGTTTGATGGGCCACCACTCCGAGGCCGTCCGGCCCTCAAGCCTTCCCAGATGGACTGCGGGCGCCTCGTCGGGTGCTTCCGCCGCAATGTCAGAACGTTCGATGGTGGTCAAAAGCCGTCCATCTGACGCGACAACCAAGACCAGGTGCACGTGATCATCAGCGAATAGGGAACGAACATCGCCAACGGTCGAAGTCCGAGGGAGCGTCTTCGGGATGTTCACCATCGCTGCCCCGACTGTGCCACTGATCGCTGACGGAGTACTCTCCTGCCGCTCCAAAACTTCTCCCCCTATATAGGTCGAGTATGGGCTCCCGTCCTCACCGCGGGCATTGGAACCCAACCAAGCGAATAGGCCCAGCCTCGGCTCTTCTCCAGTCCTCTGTCGCCTTCATGCGGCATCAGTAGACCCTCCGACCCCTCGGCGTCGGGCCCACAACCATCTCATCTGCACTGAGCTGGTCTTTCACCAAGGTTCTTGCACGAAAGGGCACTTAATTCATCAGCCGGAGCAGGCTCTCCCAAGAACAGAGCGTGTCTATGGATTCGTGCTTCTCGCTGCTGCAGGAGGGTGTCTTGGACCGGCATCGAAGTACCGCCAAGCCGAAGTTGTTACTGACGTTCCGCTGCGAGTATGACCAGAGCAGACTACCCAGCCCAGCCTCAGCAGGTCAGCCAGGAAATGACCGACGGTCCTAGCCGGTAGGGCGACGACGACTGGCGAATGCGTGGACAAGTAACGACACGAATACCGCCATACAGATGAGCGCCCCGATAGCAAAGGTCGCTCGGATACCGTCCCCGGTTGCGTGGAGATCCGGTGCCATATTCGCTGCAAGCACAGCGCCGGAAACGGCGGTGCCGAAGGAGGCGCCTACAGACCGTAGGACCTGGTTGAAGCTCACGGAGCTTCCCAATTCCGCCCTTGCCACGCTTCTCGCAATAAGGGCAGGCATTGCAGCGTAGCTGGCGCCCATGCCGACACCGAAAGTGACCATCCCCACCAGAATCTCCCAGAGTTCGTCGTGTGCAAACCAAAGCAACATTCCAGCCCCAGTCACAATGCCGGCACCAATAGGCAGCAGCGTTGTTAGCCTTATTCGGCGTGAGAGCCTGCGGACCAGACGGTTGGCCGCGAAGCTTCCCACGGAGAGCGGCAGCATCACGAATCCAGCCCAGAAGACCGGGAGGGCCATGCCATACCCTGTGGACAGGGGAGCTTGTGCGACGAGACTTGAAATTGAGAGGCCGATGTAGAGTGCGGCACCCAATCCGGCTGCAGTGGCATTAGCGAGCAAGACATCACCGTGCCGGAATACTCGTAGGTTGATCAGGGGGTCCCGCAGCTGTAGCCCTGTCCTGACCCAAAGGACCAGGAAGAGAGCGGCCAGAGCAAAGCTGCCCATAGTCCACGGAGAAGCCCACCCCCATGTTGGTGCCTCGCTCACACTCAGTAGCAGTCCGCCTAGTCCCAAGCTAAGCAACGTGGCACCGTAGAAGTCGAACGGTAATCGCGGGGCTTGCTCATCGGGTCCTGCCGGCACCGCAACGTAGACCACAACGATCGCGGAAACTACAAAAAGCACGGCAAACCAGAATGCGATACGAAAATCCGTCATGCCCGCGATCACGCCCGTCAGCGGGTACCCAATGCCCAGCCCGGTAGCCACGGTCACGGACAAACTTGAGATAGAGGCCTGCGCCTTGTCAGCGGAGACGTAGCGCCGAGCAAGCGCAATCGTGACCGGTACAATTCCATATGACAAGCCCTGTAGGGCCCGGCCAATGAGGAATACGGTAAAGTTCGGCGCCAAGGCTGCCACTACTGAGCCCACGAGAATAACGCCCAGGGATAACAAGAGAAGCAGTCTCTTGTGAGGGCCATCACTTAAGCGTCCCATTATTGGTGTCGAAATCGCACCAAACAAAAGGTTGACGGTGAGCATCCACTGCGCGGTGCTGACTGAAACGTCCATCTCACGGGAGATGGCAGGCACGAGCAACATACCGAGCGAACTCACGATCGAAGTCGACAGCGCTGCATAAATCAGCGCCGGAACCAGGCGGGAAGGCGCGGTCGTGTCACTCACCGAACGCATCCGATTTCCGTTTCCCCTGGGCAGGCAGTGCTGCCTCAGCAGTTGCCGGCTCTTGGCGCGTCGGTTTCTCCTGCCCCACGCCAGACGGCCGTTCATGCGCTCCCGCCCACCGCCTGTACGGCCGCTGGCGGCCGGGCCCGGTGTATCCACTCGGGCTCGGCCGATAGTCCGCGCTGTCCCTAAGCTCCGAGACGAGCTCGCTTCGCTTAAGTTCACCGACGGCAAGCAGTATTCCGCTTGAGCTGGCGTGCACTGACTCCGTCAAGTTGAAAGCCGTTGTCCGCCGAATATCGGCAGGGCAGTCCAACGTTCCATACTTGCCTGCAGACTTCGTCCACTCTGGATGCGGACTATGAAGTAGCGGATTCAAGTTCTCAATAGAGGAACACACTATAACGTCGCTCATTCCGAGAATTATACACAAGGAACTTGATAAAGTTGCCTGATCTTTCGCTGATGTTAATGCCAGGGGAAGCATGCGAGAGTCTCAGACTGGCAGGGCACCAACGTCGGTCGGTGATCTCGGAAACGGCAAGATCCAGCACGACGTGACGTTCTGCGCCTCCTTCCACCTTGAGGTCGGTGAGTGGCTGGGACTTTGCCAAGGACACCACCGACCCCGCCCCCCCCCCACCACCGACAGGCCACAGGGTTGGATCCGGAACTACGGGGATAGAGATTGGGACGGATTCGCGCGGCTTCCACGCGAAGCCACCCCCGCCGTCATAGTGACTTGGAGAAGCTGCAGACCGCTGCGGACGCCCCCTTGCCTGCCAGCAGCGTGCCGAACGCTCACACTAGAGGCTGAGGCCCTTCGCCGCAGTGTGTCGGTAGAAATCGACGTTCTCCGCGGGGAGTGGATCCTTGTTGAGGATGACGTCAGCCGCTTTCTCGGCGATCATCATGACCGGCGCATAAAGGTTGGCATTCGGGATAGAAGGCATCACCGACGCGTCGACAACTCGAAGGCCCTCAACTCCGTGCACTCGGAAGCTGTGGGGATCGACGACGGACTGGTCATCGTTCCCCATCTTGCAGGTCCCGCATGGGTGGTAGGTGGTCTCGGCATCCTGGGAGACCCAATCGAGGATCTCCTTATCCGTCTGGACTTCGGGACCGGGCGAGAGCTCGCCGCCGTTGAATGCTGCGAAGGCGGGCTGATTCATGAGGGCTCGTGTAGTGCGAACACCGTCAATCCACTCCTGGCGATCACGTTCGGTGGACAGATAATTGAACGTCGCAACGGGTTGTTCAAATGGACCGCTGTTCCGCAACTTGATGTGCCCCTTCGACTGTGGCTGCTGCGGACCGAGGTTGATCTGATATGCGTGAGGCGTCTCTGCAGGCGTGCCGTCGTTCCGCACCCCGAGCGTGAGCATCGTCAGCATCAGGTTCGGCATCGGGGCGTCATCGAACGAGCGGACGAAGCCGCCGCCCTCGAAGTGATTCGACGCACCCGGCCCGGTCCTATTGAACAACCACTTGAGACCTGTCATCGGGTAGGTGTGCTTTTTGACGATGCTCTGGTTGGAGACGGGCTGCTTACACTCAAACATGATGAACGCTTCAAGGTGATCCTGCAGGTTCTCGCCAACGCCAGGCAGATCGGCGACGACGTTGATGCCGTGCTCCCTTAGCTCGGCAGCGTTACCGACGCCCGAAAGCTGCAGCAGCTGTGGCGAATTGTACGCGCCGCCGCTCAGAATGACTTCAGCGCCTCTCGCGATGGTCCGCTTCCGAAACCGGGTCGCAAACTCGACGCCGACTGCCCGTGTCCCTTCGAAGACCACCCGCGTTGCTCGAGCGCCTGTGATGACATCGAGGTTCTTCCGCTTCTTCGCCGGGGCAAAATAGGTGCGAGCAGCGTTGTAGCGTTCACCGTTGTCGATGTTTGAATCGAACGAGGAAAAGCCCTCCTGCCGGTAGCCGTTTACGTTGTTAACGAGTTCGTAGCCCGATTGCTTGGCCGCCTCAAAGAGCGCACCGAACAACGGGTTTCGCGATCCATTGTGATGATGCTGATTAACTGGAATAGGGCCCGATCGACCTCGGTACGCGCCAGTTGGATCCGAGCCCTTGAACGTCTCAATCCGCTTAAAATACGGAAGAACGTGAGCGTAGTCCCATTCTTCGGTTCCGGTCTCTTGGGCCCACCGCTCGTAGACGAGTGGATTGGCACGCTGATAAAACATCCCGTTAATCGAGCTGCTTCCACCCATGACCCTGCCGTGATAGTGGTCAATTCGACGACCGTTAAGCCCTGTCTCGGGCTCTGACTTGGTGCGCCAGTCATAGAGGGGGTGGCCCATGAGAAAGAGGAATGCTGCAGGCACTCGCACGGGGACATCGAGTGAGGAGTACCTGTGGCCGGCTTCAAGTACCAAGACGCGGTTTTGTGGATCTTCGCTTAAACGGTTCGCGAGGACGCAACCTGCGGAGCCTCCCCCAACAATGATGTAGTCATAAGCGTCAAGCTTCATTGTCTTGTCCTCACTTGGTAGATGGCATTCTCGAGCGGCGGCGATCGACCGGAAGCCGTGGTCTTACTCACATCCTTCCCCAAGTCCCAGAGCGAGGGGCTAGGGAAGATTACGAAGTACCGCACGGCGTCTTGTGAGCGATGACAGATCACGGAGTCTCCTTGTTCTCAGAGCGAATGGCTCAGAAAGCCGGTCCAGTTGCAAGGCGTCCCAATCCAGTTGTGGGAGGGCTCAGTTTTCTGTGCTCGTTTCAGAGAATTTACGAGGCGGGGTCCGTCGGGGAAAGCGATGATTGAACTTGACAGTGACCACACCGGGACGACTACCACGACCACTGAGGAGCAACTCGACAATGACCCTGGAAAGCATGGACTTTATGGCCTTTGCGGAAACATACCTCGCGGATGAGAACGGTGAAGACGCTTCGAAGGTATTCAACCCGGCCACCGGAGAAGTAATCGCCAGATTCCCCGTAGCGTCTGATTCCGACGTCGATTCTGCCGTGGAACGAGCCTCCGAGGCGTTCAAGACTTGGGGAAGAACCTCCCCCGCTGAGCGTGCGGCCGTTCTGCTCAAGATCGCCGATGCGGTCGAGCAGGAGATCGATGAGTTCGCGCGGATCGAGAGCCTGAACGTAGGGCTTCCGATTGGAGATGTGCGCGACTTCGTGGTGCCGACGGTCGTGGATGTTCTTCGATTCTTCGCGGGGGCTGCCCGTATCTCGACGGCGCCCGCTGTCGACGAGTACGACAACGAGAGTACCTCATGGGTTCGGCGGGAGCCGCTCGGTGTGGTCGGACTCATCACGCCCTGGAACTACCCCCTGCTGATGGCAGCCTGGAAGATCGCACCGGCCCTCGCCGCCGGAAACACGATCCTGCTCAAACCGGCGACGGTAACACCCCTCAGCACCCTCAAGCTGGTCGAGGTTGCCCACAACTTCGTTCCTGAAGGCGTTATCAACCTCATCCTGGGTAGCGGATCAGCGGGCACCGCGATGGCCAAGCACCCGGGAATTCGAAAGATCGCGTTCACCGGCGCAACCTCGACCGGCAAGTTTGTCGCAGCAACGGCCGCAGAGACCGTCAAGAAGGTGGGCCTCGAGCTCGGCGGCAAGGCACCGGTGCTGGTATTCGCAGATAGTCCAATTCGCAAGACGGCCAGGGACCTCGTGACTTTCGGGTATTCGGGCGCTGGCCAGGATTGCACGGCCGCATGCCGCATCATCGTTGAAGAGTCTGTCTACGAGGAATTCGTCGAGGCTTACTGCCGGGAAGTCAGCGGGCTTGTCCTCGGCGACCCATCCGATCCTGCTACGACGCTGGGGCCGGTGATCTCAGAAAAGCAACTGAAGTCCGTCCTCGGGTTCATCGAACGCGCACGGGAAGCCGGCAACACGATCAAGACGGGCGGACGACAGGCAGATCGTCCAGGCTGGTTCATCGAGCCAACTGTGATCACCGACGTCAAGCAGACAGATGAGATCGTTCAGAGCGAAGTGTTCGGCCCGGTAGTGAGTATCCAGTCAGCAAAAAGCGACGACGAAATGCTGCAGCTCGCCAACGACGTCAATTACGGCCTGTCCGCCAGCGTGTGGACGACCAATCTTGCGCGCACGCTCCGCTTCACCAAAGAACTGCGCTTCGGCACAGTCTGGGTAAACCAGCACACGCCCAATGTGTCGGAGATGCCATTCGGCGGATACGGCGAGTCGGGCTACGGTCGCGAGCTATCGCTGCACGGTCTGGATGAGTACTCCCAGCTGAAGCACGTCATGGTCAAGCCGGGGCTGGACCTTTAAGAAACGGGAGGACTAACAGATGACAGAGGGATCAGTGACCACGATTACGAACATCCCCACAAAGATGGCTGCGGTCCAGCTCGTCGGCCATGGTGGGCTCGACCAGTTGGTGTACCGGACCGATGTTCCGACCCCTGTGGCGGGGCCGGGAGAGGTCCTGGTCAAGGTTGGTGCGTGTGCGCTCAACAATACCGAGATCAACACACGCACGGGATGGTACGACCGCGTCGTAGAGGAGTCCGTCTCGGAAGAGCTTGGGCGGTCGGGGCGCGACGACGATGCCGGTGCCACGTGGAATAGCGCGAAAATGTCGTTTCCCCGCGTTCAGGGGGCTTCGGTGGCTGGAACGATCGTAGCGGTCGGGGATGGAGTGGATGAGAGCCGGATAGGAACCCGAATCGTCGTCGACCCGTCTGTTCGGGATCCGAAGCTTCCTCGCCGTGCACAGATTGTTGAATACCTGGGTGGTGACCGGGACGGAGGATTCGCGGAGTATGTGCATGTGCCGTCTGTGAACGCCCATCACGTGAGCACCGACCTCAGTGACGCTGAGCTCGCCACTTTCCCCTGCTCTTACGACACTGCCGAGGAGATGCTCGCCCGGACCGAACTGGGCGACGGCGAGACAGTCGTCGTAACCGGCGCAGCCGGCGGGGTGGGCACTGCGACGATCCAGCTGGCGCAGGCACGTGGCGCCCGTGTTATCGCAATTGCGAGTGCTGGCAAAGAGGCTCGGCTGCGGGAACTCAGCGTCGACGGATTTGTCCCTCGAGACGTACCGGACCTGGCGGCTGCAGTAGCCGCTGTTATCGGTGACCGTGGTGCCGACGTCGTTATCGACGTCGTGGGGGGCAGCATGTTCGAGAGTCTGCTCCTCATGCTTCGGCGTGGGGGTCGATATGCAACAGCAGGAGCCATCGGTGGACCGGTGAGCCGTATCGACCTTCGCGAGCTCATCTATAAGGATCTGGAGTTGCACGGCATCACCAACCCGACGCCCGAGACATTCGCGCGTCTCGTCGGTCTCATCGAAGAGGGCAAGATCAAGCCTCTCGTAGAGGAAGTCTTTCCGCTCTCTAAGCTCAGCAAGGCTCAGGAGACGATGCTGAAGAGAACCCATATCGGCAAGATTGTCGTCGTGCCTGACGGTCTGTGACTTCCGGTTCAAGTACCCAGAACTGAAAACATTTGGAGGCGCTGGCCGGGGACTTGATGGTCCCGGCCAGCGTTTTCGCTTTTCTTGCCGGGCATCGGGGATGGTTGTTTCCCGATTCAATGATGGAGGATTTGTTTCCCTCGCGGCGGGGACGGCCGTCGGTTCCGGCGGCGGTGACAGGAGCGGTCAACTGCCAGGTGTTGACATACAATCCGCGGTGGAAGGCCCAGCGGGCGCAGAGGCTTCCACCAACGGGATGATCTCGGCAGGGATGCGAGCGCACGCACGGAGCAGACCCAAGCGGTGCACTGGGAGGCCAGCACAGATCTTTGTATCTGCGGCATGTCAGCGGAGCCAGCCAAGTCATGTCATCTGGCCGTTAACGGCACTGCGTAAACCACGACGGCGACGCTCGCTTCCAAAGCGCGCGTCGCCGTCGTCGTCTACCTGGGAAGGTGACGATTACTGCCGACCGATACGGCTGTAAATATCAGCGTTCTTCCGGCGATGAACGCTCGCAGTCACCACGCCCAAGACGAACACACCGACGATAAAGGCCATGAGTCCGGCAGCTAGTGCATCGGAACCTCCAACCAACATGGGGAAGTTCATTGCCGCCATCACCAGGACGCTGCCCAGACCTACCGCAGCCAGAATCGGGCAAGCGACGGTTGCCCAAGCCGAGGCGAGCTGGCCGCCGTTACGACGCATATAGGTTCCCACGGAAATGTTGCAGACAAAAATGATGACCAGGGCGATGAAGCTGGTCATGCCAAGTACCGCCGTGTAGAAGACGAGCGGGTCCAGTCCGAAAACAACGGCAGCACCATTGAGGACGAGAGCAGCCGCGCTGGTCGTGATGGAAGCTATGTGAGGCGATCCGTGACGCTTATGGACCGAGGCCATGCTCTCAGGCAGGATCCTATCGGCGCTGAGGTTGAAAACATATCGTGCAGTGATGTTGTGTGCAGCCAGGATCACCGCAAAAGTACTTGTAACGACCATCACCGCTGCCAAGGTGGCCAGCACGTCTCCGCCGGAGGAGTCAATACTGGCATTCATTGCCCCGGTCGGGTTCTCCTGTGCGAGCCCTACTACTCTATCGATGCCCAAAGAACCTATGAATACCACCGACGACAATGCGTAAGTTGCCATCGCGATCGCTATGACTGCGAAGGTGGCACGGGGGATGACGCGGACTGGATTACGTACTTCCTCCCGGAAGAGCACCGTAACCTCGAATCCACCATACATCCCGATCGCCAGGAGAACTCCCAGACTGAAGTTTCCATCAAACCAATGCGCCGGGCTAAGAGGCTCCAAAGAGACTCCAGCACCATTGGCACCTCCATTGATGAAGACCAACACGCAGTAGATAACGATGACAGTCAGTTCGGAGAAGAGGAAGATCGTAAGAACCTTTGCTGACAACTCGACCTTGAAGTAGCTGAGGACCGCTGAACCCAGCCAAAAACAGGCCGCCCAGGCATACCAGGGAAGCTCCGGACCATGCAGAGTGTTTGTAATGAGATCTCCGGCTACGATACCGGCGAACGAGAAGGTGCCGGCGTAGACGCAGAAGTAAGCGAGCAAAGCGATATAACCGGAACCCAGGCCTACATGGCGGCCAAGACCTGCAGTGATAAGGGCATAGAAGCCGCCGGGGTTGGGCAGTACCCTTGCCATTCTCGTGAACCCGACTGAGAACAGAGCGAGGATAATGCCGGCCACGACAAACGAGATGGGAGTTCCGATACCGGCCCCCTCCATGACCATGATCGGGATAATTCCGATGACAACTACCATCGGTGCGTTGTAGGCCATTACGCTGAAGATCAGCTGGAAAAACCCCATATTGCCAGTAAGGTGGTGCGATTGAGAGGACCGTTCAACGGCCGCCGGAATCGTTAAATCCATTCGTATTTCCCTTCATGATGAGCCAAAATATGGAGCTTTTGTTGCCTCACGACCCGAGGAAGTAGTTCTCCGCGTCTGAGGCGAGTTCAGCGGTATGACATGATATTGGCCCCAAGATTTCGCCTCCGGAACTGGCCAGTTCACCAACTGTGGTCGGCGGTTTTGTTCGTGTTCCAGCCATGCATGATCGCAGGAGGCTGATATGTCCAGGCGCAGCCTTGATGCTAGCCACTCGGTTCATCGACGGTGCTGCAGAGGCAGTTCTTGAGCTGAGTTGGAGTTTCCCCGAGCACACGAACCGGCTGTCGGCTCCACTCCAATGTTCAGCACTCCGTTTCTGCACCTAGTCTGTTGTCAAAGTGGACTGGTACGTCTAACGACGTGAACGGGATCCAGATCGACGTACACGACACGACGCAAGGGGGCCCGGAGCATGGGCACGCATTTGACACACTGGGGAGCCTTCGAAGCTGAGAGCGACGGAACGTCTCTGCAGTCCGTCAAACCATGGTCTGGAGATCCGGACCCCAGAGACATTCTCGATAATGTGGCCTCAGCGCAACATCATCCAACTCGCGTGCTGCGCCCGGCCGTTCGTTCGGGATGGCTGGAGCACGGACCGGGGAGTGGATCAGGACGTGGTTCTGAGCCCTTCGTGGAGGTGTCCTGGGAACGGGCCATAGAACTGGTAAGTGCGGAGCTCAGCCGGGTCTACGCGGAATACGGCCCCATGGCTGTATACGGCTGCTCATACGGATGGGCCAGCGCCGGCCGTTTCCATCACACCCAAAGCCAAATCCACAGATTCCTGAACTCCCTCGGCGGATATGTTGCAGGTGTCACTGACTACAGTTACGGGGCCTCCGGCGTCCTGCTTCCGCATGTCATCGCTCCCCCGGTTGAAATTATGGCCAAGGCAACGTCCTGGGACGTGGTCAGCCAGAACACGCAGCTGTTCGTTGCATTTGGCGGATTGTCAGAAAAAAACAGTGGAATAGGCCCAGGTGGAATTGGCCGTCACGTGGCTCGCAACGCAATTAAGGAGGCGGTTGCGCGCGGCTGCCGCTTCATCGATGTATCCCCAATCGCAGATGATACTTACAGGGAAGCCCAGGCCGAATGGATCGCCCCCGTTCCCGGCAGTGACGCCGCTTTGATGCTGGCGTTGGCCTTCGTTCTGGATGCAGAAAACCTCGCTGACTCGCAATTCCTGGACCGCTATTGCGTTGGGGCGGACAAATTTTTGTCCTACGTCCGCGGTGACGTTGACGGAGCGCCCAAGAACCCCCAATGGGCAGAAAAATTGACATCGATACCTGCTGAGCGAATCGTCCGGCTTGCGCGCGAGATGGCAGCCTCGCGGACGATGATCAACATCAGTTGGTCAATGCAGCGGCAGCAGCATGGCGAGCAACCTGTTTGGCTCGGTGTGACGCTGGCAGCCATGCTGGGCCAGATCGGGCTGCCTGGTGGTGGTTTCCAGCATGGATATGGCTCCTCAGCAGATGTCGGGTTGCCCTTGCGAGTCTCGAGCGCGCCATCCTTTCCCCAGGGGCGAAACCAAGAACCGTCCTACATCCCGGTAGCGCGGATCTCGGACATGCTGCTCGAACCGGGTAGCCAGATCGACTTCAATGGAAATCGTTTAACTCTGCCGAAAATTGAGCTGATCTATTGGGCTGGAGGCAACCCCTTCCATCATCACCAAGACCTTGCCAAATTCCGTAAAGCATGGTCAAAACCGGCAACCGTCATCGTCAATGAGCAGTTCTGGACGGGTACCGCGCGGCATGCCGATATAGTTCTGCCTGCAACCATGACGTTTGAGCGAAACGATTATGGGGCCGGCCGTAACGACCCTACTTTCTTTCCCATGCACGCCCTAACGGCACCCGCTGGAGAAGCACGGGATGATTTCGATATCTTCGCCGCTGTGGCGGAAAAGATGGGACGCGGTGATGTTTTCACCGAAAACCGGGACACCATGGGCTGGCTTCGCCATCTTTACGACGGGTGGCAGAAAAGGCTCGCTGACAAAGGAACTGTCGTCGTGGATTTCGACACATTTTGGGCGAGCGAGAAAATCGAGATCCCGGTGGTAAAGCCGGATCAGATTCTCTTTTCCGAATTCCGGCGTGATCCAATTGAGAATCCACTGGCCACCCCTAGCGGCAAGATTGAGATTTTTTCCTCGACGATCGAAAGTTTCGGCTACCCCGATTGTCCCGGTCATCCCGTTTGGATTGAGCCCGACGAATGGCTTGGATCGGCTGGCGATTACCCGCTGCACCTGATAGCGAATCAACCTAAGACCAAGCTACACAGCCAGCTGGACATAGGGGCCACCAGTCAAAAGTCCAAAATACAGGGACGCGAGCCCCTTCGAATGAATCCTGAAGATGCCGCTGCCCGGGGACTTTCGGACGGACAGGTTGTCCTGGTTCGAAACGACCGGGGAAGGTGCCTGGCTGGCCTGGTGATTTCCGCTGCCATACGTCCGGGTGTTGTCCAGCTTTCAGCAGGGGCCTGGTACGACCCTGCACCTGATGATCCATCGTTCTGCCGTCACGGGAATCCAAATGTGCTGACATCCGACAGGCCGTCCTCGAGTCTTTCGCAGGCCACTACTGCCCAGCACGCACTCGTTGAGGTTGAAGCATGGTCAGGCGATATTCCTGAGCTGGATGTGCTCACACCGCCCGTTCTGGTGCCGGACCACTAGGATGCCGGCCCATTGCTTTTGGCTCTGCGCGCGGTTCATTCCTGCACCCTATTACTCGTACCGCATTCGGCCCGAAGAAACGGATTAGTCAATGTCAGTTCAACCCTCTGCCTTCGGCCCCCTCCCTCCCTATGATCCAGAAATTGCACCGTTCATGGCCAGCATCCCAGCCTATGAAAACCAGCGGGCTGCGCTCGAAGCGATGATTCAACAGAGGGAAATAGTTCTAGGGGAGGATCAGATTACTCGTAATGGAACGTTCACCGCTCGCACGAAGGTCATACAGGGCCAGCAGGGACGCTCCGTGACCATGCATCTCATAGGTCCGGCACACCAACCAGCACGTGGTGCCATCGTTTGGTTGCACAGCGGCGGGATGGTTTCCGGGGCAGCTCTCTCACTGGATCTTCCCCAAGTTTTGGACATCGCTGAAGACCAGTCCCTGCTCGTCGTTGCAGTGGAATACGGCAGGGCGCCCGAGCATCCCGCCCCAGCCGGGATGCTGAATTCCCTTGATGCCCTTAATTGGGTCGCAGCTCACGCAGACGAACTCAACTATCCACGGAACGCCCTGTTCCTGCATGGACTCAGCGGCGGCGCCGGCCTGGCCGCTGCAGTGGCGTTTGAAGCGCGGGCGGCCGGCTTGGACTATGCCGGCTTGGTCATCGACGGGGCCATGATTGACGATCGGATGATCTCGCTCTCCTATCAACAACTGGACAGCAGTTCTGCAGCCGTCGCCGGCATGTACCGCGTAATGTGGAATGCCGTGCTGGGAAAGGAATCACCCTCAATACTTGCGGACTATCCCCACCTTGCTGTTGGCCGGCTGGTCGACGAAGACTTCTCCGGCTTCCCACCCGTATTTCTCATGTGCGGCGCCAGCGATGCCTTCCGAGACGACACGACGGCTATGGCTCAGGCAATCTGGCGTTCCGGTGGCACAGCAGACCTGCACCAATGGGCGGGCACAATTCATGGTTCCGATCTGATGGTGCCCGAAGCCCACGTCTCCAAGGAATCGGCAGCCGTCCGCAGAGGGTGGTACGACAGGATGATGACGAGAATTGAAGAAGACACAAAACTGTCCCTTGACGAGAAACTTCAGGCCATCTGAGCGGCTCGTGCACCGTGCACCCTCCTTAATCCGCCCAACATGCTCGGTTAGAATCCCAACACGCAGCGGGCCCGAACCCAAGGATCACTGACATAGGGAGAGAAGTCCCGTCGCGTCGTTCGTGGCTCTTCGCCCGATGGACGCGAGCTCTGAGACAAGGACCTCTTTGTAGCGGCCTCCACGCTCTGGCCTAAAAGCACAGGCGGGAGTAGCGTCCATTTCGAAGGAATGTTGACTTGCGACCGTGTGGCGCATCGGTGGTCAAACGGCGCTGTCCTTTACTCGGAGGACTGGAATGTCCGGTTGGAATGCTGATAACGCTGCGGGGCCTCTAGGTGCCGGGACGGTTACTCTAGTTGAGGGTTCGTCTTTCTGTATCTCCTTGGCGAACGGAGATATCCATCCTGAGAACCCACATGGCGTTTTCGTCCGAGACACTCGCATCCTGTCGCACTGGGGCTTAACCGTTAACGGCCAGGTGGTAGAAGAGCTGGGGGCTGAAACGAAGGAGCCGTACCGCGCGCTATTTGCGGGACGTGTCCCCGGCCTGAACGGGCATGCCGACAGCCCCCTTATTGTGGAGCGGCTGCGTGAAGTGGGGTCCGGAATCCACGAACAGATCACCGTTCGGAACTACTCGCTGGCGCCTGCCGACTGCGTCGTTTCGCTAAGCGTTGCCGCTGACTTCGCTGATCTTTTCGAAGTGAAGGAGGCCCGAATCAAAAGGCCTTGGGACGAAACCCGCCAGAACCAGGGCGAGGAGCTGGTTATTCAAGCCACCTGGCAAGATATCCGAAAGGGCGTCGTTATTCGTGCCCCCGGAGCACAGGTTACGCCGGATACATTGACATATAGGGTGACTATCGAACCGCACAGCCAGTGGAGCACAACCCTTACGGTGGTGCCCGAAACCGAGAGTGGCAGTCGTCCACCGTCTTTCGTCCACGCGGACGGCGAGCTCTCCCCCAGTGACCTGCGCCGACAACAGTGGGTGGCCAAGATTCCGGTCCTGCAGATGGGGAACCGGTCGATTGAACGGACTATGCGGCGAAGCTATGACGATCTGGGTGCACTCAGGATCGAGGACCCTAACCACCCAGACCGTGTTGTCGTGGCCGCCGGTGCCCCGTGGTTCATGACCCTTTTTGGCCGGGACTCGTTATGGGCCTCGGAGATGTCACTTCCAATTGATCCCTCCTTAGCGCTGGGCACGCTGCAAACGCTCGCCGACCGCCAGGGCCGCGCAGTAGATCCAATAAGCGAAGAAGAACCCGGGAAGATTTTGCATGAGGTCAGGTTTGATGTCTCCAGCGCACTGGCGCTGGGAGGCAAGGCCACCTATTACGGCAGCGTCGATGCCACCCCTTTGTTCGTCATGGTTCTCGGGTCGGTTAGTCGTTGGGGATTCGCCGCGGACACCATCGCTGCCCTGCTGCCTCACGCAGACCGTGCAATGGAGTGGATTCAAAAATACGGGGACAAAGACGGCGACGGTTTCGTCGAATATGAGCGCCTGAACAATCGGGGGTTGATTAACCAAGGCTGGAAGGATTCCTGGGACGGTATCAATTTCGCAGATGGAAGTATGCCCGAGCCACCGATAGCCCTGTGCGAGGTGCAGGCGTATGTCTACGGAGCCTACGCGGCCCGCGCCTGGATGGCTTATGACGGCGGAGACGATGCCCTCGGGAACAAGTACGCCGATCTTATGGTGAAGTTGAAGAAGCGCTTCAACGAGGAATTCTGGATGCCGGAGCGTGGCTATTACGCCGTTGCCTTGGACGGAAAGAAGCGCCAGGTCGACGCTTGTGCGTCCAACATGGGTCACTGCCTATGGCTGGGACTTGTGGACGAGGACAAGGCGCCGTCGGTGGTGGAGCATCTTATGTCTCCAGAGATGTTCAGCGGATGGGGCATCCGAACCTTGGCCACTGACATGGGTGCCTATAACCCTGCCAGCTATCACAACGGTTCCGTTTGGCCTCACGACAACGCCATTATTGCAGCTGGACTCCTGCGATATGGGTTCGTCGACGAGGCCCAACGAATCTCGACTGCATTGCTGGAGGCGGCCGAGTTTTCAGACGGCCGCCTCCCTGAATTGTTTTGCGGTTTCAGCCGGGACCAATTCGCTGTCCCTCTGCCCTATCCGACCGCGTGTTCGCCTCAAGCCTGGGCGGCAACGACGCCCATTCTGCTGGTGACAGGCCTAATGCAGTACGACGCCCACGTTTCCCGCGGCGGAGTGTGGATGGACCCAGTCCTTCCCGCGTCCTTTGGCGATGTCCACATCACCAATGCACCTATGGCCGACGGGCGGATCACCATCGACATCTCGGACTCCATCCCCCTAGTTAAGGGGCTACCTGAAGAGATCACTTTCTATAGGGGCCACAGGCCATGGATTACGGAACTGGTAGAGCAAGCCGATCGACGCCGAAAGGGCTGACACCTGGGCAACAAGCGAAGTGCTCACTGACGTTGGGTGCAGGTTGCTGACACGAGCAAACTCCTTCGACCCTCGACACGCTGATCCTCCACGCGGACGCCCCGCCTACAGACCTACAAATACCGATCCAACCGGTTGCCCAATCTGGCCCTTCGTGTTCCTTCACCCGGTAGATACTCCGCTATTCGCGCGACGCACCACTCTGACGAACCAACCGTGGCCGACACTTAATGGGGACCCCATATACGGCAAGGCGCGTGGCGAGCGACTCGTCGGAAAGCTTCGAACCCACGGGGTCCTAGCCGACTCGTGGATCGCTTACACATCTCTCGCGGTTAGGAAACTGCAGAAACTTACTTTTTGATACGCAACTATGTTAGCATTGGGCCATCGCTATTTTTCGATGTGGGGACCTGAAGTCGCCGACCAAGTCTCCAGGACTAAAGAGCAGAGGGCACAACATGTCATTGGATCCAACGCAACGCAACTCGCTCGTTCTGCCAGTTGTGTGCGCACCCATGGCAGGGGTTTCCGGGCCCGACTTGGTCCGCGAAGCATGCAAGTCAGGAATCATGGGCGTTTTACCGCGACACAACGCCGTGGACATCGCGCAATTCGGGGACTGGCTCCGTCAGATCCGCAAAGATCTTGACGAGCATCAGGAACGACATCCTGCCGCGATCATCGGTCCTCTGGCAGTGAATTTCTCTCGACGCTGGACCGATGATGAAATGAGAGCAAACCTTGATCTCTGCGCCCGTTACGGTGTGGACGTCATCGTCAGTGCCATGGGCGATCCGACCGAACTCACCCGGACTGTGCACGGGTGGGGTGGCAAGGTCTTTCATGATGTCACGAGCATGCGTTTCGCGGAGAAGGCGATCTCTGCCGGCGTCGACGGCCTGACTTGCATTGTGGGCGGAGGAGGTGGCCACTCGGGGCTACTCAGCCCATTCGTCTTCATTCCGCAGGTGCGAAGTATGTTCGATGGAACAGTCCTTTTGGCCGGAGCCATTTCAACGGGTGCCGCGATTAGGTCGGCGGAGATCCTCGGTGCCGATCTTGCATATTTGGGGACTCGCTTTATTGCGACAACGGAGGCGAATGTAGCCCCGGCCTATCGGCGGATGCTTGTGGAGTCGAGGTCGACTGATCTGATCTACACGAGCAGCGTAACTGCCGTTCCCGCCAATTGGTTGAAGCCCTCACTCGCCTCTATCGGCTTAGATCCTGAGGATCTTCCGGTCTCATCCGGCCGCGGTAATTATGACCATCTGCCGCCGAAAACCCGACCATGGCGTGACATCTGGAGTGCCGGCCAAGGCATTGACCTCATCGACGATGCTCCTTCCGTGGCGGACTTGGTTCAACGCCTACGTGTTGAGTACCGCGCTGCTTGCCAGATTCCCGAATTTCGCCCGTTCCATGAGAACTGTGATAGCAGCGATGCTGTTGACGCCTAGCAATTTGGAAGCTGGGACGGGGCGACAAACTTACGCGTTCGCACGACACCTGAACCTCGTGGTAGAGCGCCGCTCTTTTCCGGGAGTCCCGGTATGACAGAGCTCAAAATTGACCGTCCGGCAGCGGGAGTACTCCGCTGCAGGCTGGACGGACCCGAAACTTTGAATGCGCTTGATGATCAGGTCAAGCGCGCTCTGGTGGAGCAGATTGTCGTGTCTGCATCTGAACCTGAGGTGCGGGTTCTGATGTTGACAGGTGCTGGCCGCGCGTTCTGTTCGGGTGGTGATATTCGGGGTATGGGACAACGTACTCCGGCTGAGATGAACCAAGTGCTTACTTACGGCCGCCAGATTACCGAAGGCCTGTCCAATCTGCAAAAGCCGGTCGTGGCCGCCGTGAACGGCATCGCCTCAGGAGCTGGTTTCAATCTTGCCCTTGCCTGTGACCTCATTTTGGCCGCCCCGCAGGCTTGGTTCCAGCAGTCCTTCGTGAAAATGGGACTGATGCCGGATATGGGGGGAACATATCTTCTCGCCCAATCAATTGGGCTACACCGTGCCAAGGACGCGGTGCTGAACATGCGCAAGTTCTCCGCGCATGAGGGCAAGCAGTTGGGTTTCGTCGCCGAGGTGCTGGAGGGCCAGCCTTTTGACGACCAAGCCGTCGCATACTGTGCAGCGCTTTCCCAACGAGCCCCTCTGGCCCTCGGACTGACAAAGTTCCTTACCAACCGCTCTGTGGACGGCACCCTCCGAGATGCACTGGACCGTGAGGGCCTTGCGCAGGGAGTCCTGGCTGCCACTGAGGACCACAAACGTGCCGTTAACGCTTTTCATAGCAAAGAAGACCTTGACGCCATCGAGTTCACAGGTAACTGAATCAACACACTGATCCCCGTCTTTAGGACAAATAGCACGCGCTGTCCTCGACCGTCCCGAAAAAACGGATCCACCCAACAGCCCGAAGCTGTCCAGTTCGGGAGTGTCCCTTTAACGGTGGAACCGTGGCTGGCATTTAATTGATTCTTCCTTCGAAGGTGATGGCGAAGGCGTTCAGGGCCGGGCTTCTACCTTGATGCCCACCGTGCCCTGCCTTTGCCGGTCGGGTCCAGTGCCCGAGTGGCCAGGTAGAGGCATGTCAGTGCGGCTTGGTCGGTGGGGAAATGTCCCCGGGCTCGGACACGCGCCGGTAGCGGGCATTGACGGCTCTTCACGGTTCATGGT
>NZ_JAGGPL010000027.1 GCF_018613805.1 Arthrobacter sp. ISL-48 | reverse complement strand
AACGGCACACTCCTATGCCCAAACCACCACCACCTCATCCACAAAGAACAATGGACCATCAAAACCAACCAAGGCACCCCCTGGTACACACCCCCACCCCACATCGACCCCAACCAAAAACCCCAACAAAACCACTACTTCAAACCCCCACCCCCACCACTTCAATAACGCAGGTCAATAACGCCGGCCATGCAAATAACCGTGGCAAGCAAATACCCCACGCCGACGCGAAGCCCCACGCACATTCCCGCGCCCTCCCAAGACGGAGAAACCGGCCAGGAACCGCGCCATAACGTGGTCAGCGCGGCGGCACTAACGTGTAGGTATCGAGGATCGAAACCTCGAAGTGCGGCTCTTCAACCCGCAGCAAGTGACGCCTCTCAGCGACAGCGCCTAATATCCGGTGGTCCGAGCCTGACCAATGACCACGGTGCCGTCCAGGTCCTCCGAGCGAACGGTTGTGACGGAGAAGCCTGCAGCAGCCATGATCGAGGCCGTCCCGGCCGCCTGCCGCTCGCTGGTTTCGATGAGCAGATGCCCACCGGGAGCGAGCCATTCGGGGGCGCCCGCAGCAACCAGTCGATGAGACGCCAAACCATCCGAGTCGCCATCAAGCGCAATGCGGGATTCGTGCACCCGGGCTTCATGGGGCATCATGCTGATCGCTTCCGTGGGGACATACGGAGCGTTGACCGCCAGAAGCCGGACCCTGCCTAAGAGCCGAGGAGGAAGGGCAGCGTACATATCGCCTTCGTGCACCTGCCCTCCTACCGGGCCGACATTCCGGCCAGCGCACTTCACCGCTCTTGGGTCAATGTCCGCTGCATGGAGTTCGATCCCGCCAACCCGTCGGGCAAGCGCAGTACCCACTGCGCCGGAACCGCAACAAAGATCCACCACGACGGGTGCCGGGCGGCCGCCGTCGGAGTTCCCAAACAGCAGTGCGGCCGCCTCCTCTACCAGCAGTCCGGTGCGACGACGCGGAACAAAAACGCCCTTATCAACGGCAATCCGGAGCCCGCAGAACTCCGCCCAGCCGAGGATGTGCTCCAGTGGATAGCCGGCAACCCGGCGATCAACAAACTCCAGGAGTTCAACAGGGTTGGCTGCTGCGGCCAGAAGGAGTTGCGCCTCATCTTCGGCAAAAACGCAGCCGGCGGCGCGAAGACGGGCAACGGTGTCGAAGAAGGTGAAATCAATATCGGTGGGGGGTAATCCAGGAGCTGGCATGGGAACGCCTTTCGGTGAGCCGACGGGCACTCCGAGCGTCACTTAGGCCTTGGCGGCCGGACGGCAGGGTCTGGGAGTACCCGGAACTGATACTGCAGTAATGGGACTCACCTCCTTCTGCCATAGCTGGAAACTCCATGCTAACCGAAGCCGAAATCAACCACACGAGCCCAATCCAGCCGCGCGAACGCATTCATTGGCAGGATAGGAGCCATGACATCCTCTGCGCAGCAGCAACTGATCTGGACGGGCACCTACACTCCCGATGGCGGTGGCCGGGCGCATGGGATCGGTGCGATCTCGTCCGCCCCGGACGGGACACTCCAGTGGCTGGGTACCGCAGTCAAGGCGAATTCGCCGTCGTTCGTGGCCGTGCATCCCACCTTGCCGGTGGTCTATGCAGTCGGCGAGCCGGCCCAGACGGTCCAGGCCTACCGCCGCACAGGGGAATTCGGGCTGGAAGCGCTTGGGGACGCACAGCCCGCTGGCGATGCGGCGTGCCACGTGGCGGTCGATCCACTGGGGCGCTTCCTCACCGTGGCCTGCTGGGGAGACGGCCAGGTTTTGCTTTACGAACTGGACCACGACGGCGGGATGACGGGGCGGTTCCCGGCGCCACCGTCGGTTGATCCCCACGGCAGCATGACTCCGGGCGAGCCCCGCCAAAGCCGGGCCCACGCCAGCCTGATGCTGTCCGACGGCCGCATCATGACCACCGACTTGGGCCACGACACGCTGCGCGTCTGGCAGTACGAGCCAGGGGCCGGGCTCAACGCCGATCATGAGGTGGCCCTCCCCTTTGGCAGCGGCCCACGTCACCTGGTCCAGCACGCCAGTGGGAGTGTTTTTGTCGTCTCCGAGTACTCCATCGAGGTCTTTGTGGTCAGGGCAGACGCCGGGACTTTTGAGCTGATCAGCCGCGGCCCGGCAACTTCCGGTGGCAGCGTTCCGGACGATTCGGCCGCAGAGATCTGCCTCGGCCAGGACGGGAACCACGCCTACGTGGGGGTACGCGGCTCAAACCTGATCAGTGTTCTGCAGGTAACTCCGGATGGCTCGGCCCTGTCGCCGATACACGACTTCCCCAGCGGCGGGGACTGGCCCCGCCACCACCTGGTCCGTGGCCAGTGGCTCCATGTCGCGCACGAACGGTCTGATGACATTGCCACTTTCGCTTTACGCCCAGCCACGGGGCTTCCTGGGCCGCTCGTCCATACTCTCCATACGCCATCGCCCACCGTCCTGGTGCCCGCCGGTTAGCCTTCCCGAGGTTTCTTCAAAAGGTTGGAGAAATTGACTGCCGGCGCTTACAGTTGTGACTTGGTTCACAGCTGGCCTCCTCTGCGCCTCTGCCGGACCAAAACCTGCTCAGCAACGCCGCTACCAGGAAGGTCTCTCCTGACGTGAACTCCCGCACCCCTCAAGGCGCCACCCCACGCCTCAAAGCATCGCCTCCAACCACCATGGCCCACGCTGGCCGGGCCTTGTCCCGCACCGCGGCCGTTCTTCTGGCGGCCGCAGTCGCCGTCTCAGCAGCAGCACTCCCTGCGCAAGCCACGCCCGGACCTAAAGATCCTGTGTCGCCGTCGGCCTCCCACTCGCTCCGCGCCCCCGTAACGGATGAGAACTTCTACTTTGTCATGGCCGACCGGTTCAGCAACGGCAACAAAGCCAACGACGACGGCGGCCTGGGGGCGGACCCGATGGTTTCCGGCTTCGACCCCACTAAGAAGGGTTTCTACAACGGCGGCGACCTGGCCGGCCTGCTGGACAGGATCGACTACATCCAGGGCCTGGGAACCACGTCCATCTGGCTGACCCCGAGCTTCAAGAACAAGGCGGTGCAGCCCGAGGACAAGTCGGCCGGCTACCACGGCTACTGGGTCACGGACTTCACCCAAATTGATCCCCACCTGGGCACCAACGAGGAACTCAAGGCCCTCATCGACAAGGCTCACTCCCGCGGCATGAAGGTGTACTTCGACATCATCACCAACCACACAGCGGATGTGATCGGCTATGAGGAGGGCGCCCGCAAGGCCTACGTCTCCAAGGACGCAGAACCCTACAAGACGGCCAACGGCACCGAGTTCGATGACCGTGACTTCGCCGGGTCTAAGGACTTCCCCGCACTGGACGCCGCCACATCCTTCCCCTACAAGCCGGTCCTTGAACCGGGCGAAGAGAACCTGAAAGTCCCCGCCTGGCTGAACGATCCGACGCTGTACCACAACCGCGGCGACACCACCTTCGTGGGCGAGGACTCCTCCTACGGCGACTTTTTCGGTTTGGACGACCTCTTCACTGAACACCCGAAGGTGGTGGCCGGGATGGAGGACGTCTACAAATCATGGATCGGCGGGTTCGGCGTGGACGGCTTCCGCATCGACACCATGAAGCACGTGAACAACGAGTTCTGGCAGGAGTTCGGCCCGGATGTCCTGAGCTACGCCAAGGCGCAGGGCAAGGACGAGTTCTTTATGTTCGGCGAAGTCTTTGACACCACCAAGAGCTTCACCTCGCAGTTCACCACCCGTAACGAGATGCAAGCTGTGCTGGACTTTCCGTTCCAGGACGCCGCCCGCAACTTCGCCTCCAAGGGTCAGGACACCCGGGCTTTGGAGTCCTTCTTTGCAGGCGACGACTGGTACACGGACGCCGATTCGAACGTCTACCAGCTGCCCACCTTCCTGGGGAACCACGACATGGGCCGCATCGGCAGCTTCATCGCCGCAGACAATCCGGGATCAACCGACACCGAGAAAGTGGTCCGCGACCAGCTGGCCCACGAACTGATGTACTTCTCACGCGGCAACCCGGTGATCTACTACGGCGACGAGCAGGGCTTCACCGGTCCCGGCGGAGACCAGGACGCCCGGCAGACCCTCTTCGCCAGCCAGGTTCCGGAGTACCTCGACGACGACCTGCTGGGCACCGACGCCACGCACGCCACCGACAACTTCAACCCCGGCCACCCCCTGTACGCCAAAATCAGCCAGCTCGCCGCCCTGACCAAGGAAAACCCCGCCCTGCGCGACGGCGCCCACCAGCACCGTTACGCGTCCGAAGGCCCCGGCATTTACGCCTTCTCCCGGACCGATGCTGAGGACCAGCGGGAATACGTGGTGGCCCTGAACAACAGCGAACAGGAGCAGACGGCCGAGGTTCCCACATACATCGCGAAGCGCAGCTACTCGCTCATCTATGGAGGCGCGGCCAGCGACATTAAGACTTCCGCAGAAGGCAAACTGGCAGTCACCGTTCCGCCGCTTTCGGCCGTCGTGTACAAATCCTCAGGCCGCATCCCACACTCCAAGGCAGCGCCCGCCGTCGTCCTCCAGAATCCTGCCGCAGCTCCGGAAGACAACGGGCGTGTTAAGGTGACGGCCGACGTCGGCGGTACTTCGTTTTACGAGGTCACCTTTGAGGCCAGGACTGCCGGAGGAGGCTGGGAGCCGATCGGGACTGATGACAATGCCCCGTACCAGGTGTTCCACGATGTGGCCGCCCTGGACGCCGGCACCGCACTGGAATACCGTGCGACCGTGTTGGACAACGGCGGCCACACAGCCACCAGCCAGTCCAGGAGCGCGGCGGTTCCGGCCCCGGTCCTGACCATGCAGAAGCCTCTGGAAGGCAGCAGCGTGGAGGGAGCTGTGGAGCTCAGTGCCACCGCCGATCCGGAGAAGGCCAGCCACGTGGTGTCCTTCGAACGCAGCGTTGCTGGCGGCGACTGGACGGCCGTGGGCACGGATGATTCGTCCCCCGTGTACTCAGCGACGGACAACCTAACAGCCCTGGACCTCCCGGACGGGACCAAGGTGCAGTACCGCGCCACCATGAGCGGCACCGGGTTCAACGTGGTCAGCCAACCGCGGACCGTAACCGTGGGCGCGGCGCCGCAGCCGGACTCGGTAACGGTTGCGGGAAGCTTGAACCTGCAGATGGGGTGCGCTGAGTGGGATCCGGCCTGCCCGCAGGCCCGGATGACCTTGGACCCGGCGGACAACATCTGGCGTCTCACCGTTGCCATGCCGGCCGGGCATTACGAGTACAAGGCCGCGCTCAATGGCAGCTGGGATGAGAACTACGGCGCCGACGGGGTCCTCAACGGGAACAACATCGTCCTTGACCACCCCGGAGGACCGGTCACGTTCCGCTACGACAACCGCACGCATGTCCTGGGTCCCGTTTACGCGTCCCAGCAGCCGCAAGCCGTGGCCGCCGCCGGAAGCCTTGACATGGCACTCGGCTGCGCTGCCGACTGGGATCCAGCATGCGGCCAGGCCCAGTTGACGCTTGATCCGGCGGATCTGGTGTGGAAGCTGTCCGTTCCGGCCCTGCCGGCAGGCACATATGAGTTCAAGGCGGCGCTGAACCGCGGCTGGACGGAGAACTACGGCGCCAACGGCGTGCCGAACGGGGCCAACATCGTTTACAACCACGACGGCGGCCCAGTCATGTTCCGGTACGACCACTTCACTCACCTCATCACCACCCATTAACCGCAACGTGGGGTCACATCGCGCCCATCGCTAGGCTTCCGATGGGCGCGATGTGACCCCGCGTTGTTGTGGTGCAGACCGTAGGTGACCTACCGGCGGACGGGGTGGCCCAGGCCTTCAACCAGCCTGGCAAGAGCGTCCTCTGCTGCGGGCGGTGGCCCGAAGACCTCCCGCTGGCGGGTGGTGTCCGCAACGTAGCCGCCGGTCTCGAACCAATCGATCATCGCGGACAGATCCTTGGCCATCGGGTTGAGCGGGGCGAGCAATGTCGAGGCAGCGCGGAGGACGCCGGCGGGGACGGACCGGACCCTGATTCGCGCTCCCAGGAGGCGCCCGGAAATGTCGGCGATGTCCTGCATGGACAGCGGCCGGTCCATGCCGATGTCCACCCGCTGCCCCTCCACTCCCGGTGCATCGACGGCAGCGGCAAGGTAGCTGGCGAGGTCAGCGGTGAGCACAAAAGTCAGAGGAGTGCTGGCTGACCCGAACCACATGAGCTTGCGCTTCCTGAAAGGATCGCCGCCGAACCGTGTGACCTGGTCCAGGAACGCGCCGGGGCGCAGTGCCACAAAAGGGACACCCAGTTCTTCCAGCCGGTCTTCGGTGAGCTTCTTATGCCAGAAGTGCGGAACCTGCGGGGTCTGGTCACACGTCAGGATGCTGGTGAGCACGAACCTGCGGACCCCGGCGCGGCCAGCCGCCTCCACGAGGTTGGTGTTTCCCACAGTGTCGATCTCGGAGCTGTCCCCCTTGCTGTGCCTTGTATAGCCGGCCGCCGACGTGATGACGGAGTCGGCACCGTCCATGGCGCGCGATAGCGAATCGGGGTCCATCATGTCTCCGCGGGCAATCGCCACCCCTGCGGCCTCGAGCCGGGTGGCATCGGAGCCAGGCCTCACGAGTGCCCGCACCTGCTTCCCCCGCCCGAGCAGTTGGCTGACCACTTGGCCACCCACCATCCCGGTTCCGCCGACCACCAGTACAGGTCCGTCGCTCATGATCTGGTCCTTTCCGCGCCCCTTGTCAGCGGCCCAAAGCTTCCTGTACAGCCGCCAGCAGCGAGTTGAAACGCGCGTTCCCGGGAAGGTCGTCCAGGAAGACCGCCTTGCCGTCCGGACCACCCAGCGGCACTTGCCAGTTCGGATAGAGCGCCTCGGTGGTGCCGGGCTGGTTCTGCACGCGCCGTTCGCCCACTGCATCAACCAGGGCAACACCCAGCAAGACCGACGGCGACTGGGCCAGCAGGCGGTGCAGCGCCTCTATCGTGCGCTCCTCGCTGCCCAGTTCGTCCAGGGCAGCACCAGCGCCGTCGGGAAGGAGTCCGCGCTCGCGCAGCAGCCCCATCATCTTCTCCAAGGTGGCCATGTGGCCTTCCCGCTCATCCTCCTCCGACCGTTCCAGCAGGCCAAGACGGCTGCGCAGCGCCACGTGGTCGCCGGCGAGATAACCTGCGGTCGGCGGCAAGTCGTGGGTGTTGACGCTCGCGAGCGCCTGAGTGCGGTACCTCTCGGGCGGGAGGGGCGAATCGCCGTCGTTCTCGAACCAGAGGATGGAGGTGCCAAGGATGCCCCGCGCGGCAAGGTAATCACGCACCCAGGGCTCAAAGGTGCCAAGGTCCTCGCCGATCACCACGGCACCGGCGCGTTGCGCCTCCAGCGCCAGGATGCCGATTAGTGCCTCGTGGTCGTACCGGACGTAGGCGCCGTCCCGCGGGGAGTTTCCGGTAGGCACCCACCAGAGCCGGAACAGGCCAAGGACGTGGTCCACGCGGATCCCTCCTGCGTGCCGAAGCACCGTGGACAGCATGTTGCGGAACGGTGCATAACCGGCCTCTGCCAGGCGCCCCGGATGCCAGGGCGGCTGGTTCCAGTCCTGGCCCAGCTGGTTGTACATGTCCGGCGGGGCGCCCACGCTGATGCCGGGCGCCAGGACACCGCGCAGAGTCCAGGCATCGGCGCTGCTGAGATCGACGCCCACGGCGAGGTCGTGCACCACGCCCAGCCGCATGCCGGCCCGGCGCGCCGCCTGCTGGGCATTCTCCAGCTGTTCGTCGCAGATCCACTGCAGCCAGCGGTGGAAGCCGATCCGGTCCGCGAGCTTCTCCCGCAAGGACTCGGCCTCGGCGGATCCCAGGGCGCAGTCCGGGTCCGTCCAGAGCGGGTCCTCCGGCGCGAGGTCCTCCCGGATGGCGGACCAGAGGGCAAAATCATCCAGCCCGGAACCGGAGATCCTGCAGAAATGCTCGAACGCCGCCTGCCGGGTGGGCGATCGTTTGGCGTGGTACAGGAGCTCCAGGGCCTGGAGCTTCGCGGCATATACGGAGTTCCTGTCCAGCCTTTCCCCGTTTCGGTTCAGGCCCTGCACCTGCTCCACCAGCTTGTCCACAGTGGCACGCCGTCGCGGCTTGAGGTACGCCAGCTCGGGGATGTCCTCCACCCGGATGTAGAGCGGGTTAAAGAAGCGCCGGGTGGATGGCGAATACGGCGAGGGTTGTACAGGCGGAACAGGCTCTGCCGCGTGCAGCGGGTTCACCAGGATGTAGTCCGCTCCCCGTGCGCCGCTCAGCGTGGCCAGGTCCGCGAGGTCGGCGAAATCACCGATCCCCCAGGACCGTTTGGACCGCACCGAATAGAGCTGGGTGGCCAGGCCCCAGCCGCGGCGCTCCTCCAGCGGTTGGGCTGTGGTCAGGCGCGCCGGCACCACCACCAGCGTTCCGTGTGCGGAAATCCCCTCGGACTCTGCGTGCAGGGTATGCCAGCCAAGCGGCAGCCCCTGTGGCAACGCGAAGGTCGCCCGGCCTGTGGGTATCCCGTCCACGTCCTGCGGCGGCACCCAGACATCCTGCTGGGTTGCCTCCAGCCGCTGGTCCGGGCCCGTTCCCGCTTCCAGCTCAACGCTCAGCCGAGCCGTGGCGCCGTCGCGCACATGCACGGGAACCTGCGCCGGTTCACCCTCCTGAACCACGACGGCGGGAGGCAGCATCCGCCGCCAGGGCGCCAGTTCCGCCTCGGCGAGGGCAGCTTCGATCAGCTGATTGGTGTGGGCCGCGACCCCCAGGGCGGCAAGCACTTTGATCAGGGTCTCCTCCGCAACACTGTGCGGCAGGCCGTCCCAGCCCTGGAACGTTGTGCCCACTCCGTAGGCATCGGCCAGCCGCTGGAGCAGATGCTGATCAACGGAGCCCTGACCTGCCGCGTCAACGTCGCCGGGAGAAGCTGCCGGCGTGTCGGAAGATTGCGCCTGCTGCTGGTCTGGAGCCTTCATGGATGTCCGCCTCGTCTGGTGTGATGGGCTTGAACCTACACTGCTGCCTGTTGCCCGGAGACCTTCCAGGCCCCGGGCAAACTGTTGGTTCCGATTATTGCAGGGCCACCGCGGGGATGCTCCCGTCCATTGACTTGTCTTGTGGACATCACTTAGCGTTCCTGGCACTGACAACGTTGTCTATGCAATAGGCACGCGCAATGAAGGGCGACCTCAACGATATGCAAACCAATAGATCCCGGACAGGCCGGGCGTGTTCCGCGCTCACCCTGGCCGGTCTCAGCCTGGCCGCCGCACTCCTGGGCGCCGGCCCGGCGTCGTCCGCTGCGGCAGCGAACAACGCTGCAACAGGCGCCATCACAGCCGACGCCGTCACACCCGGCGCGCCCGCTACGGGCGAGGAGCAGTACCGGCCGGCCATCCACTACACGCCCAAGCAGAACTGGATGAACGATCCCAATGGGATGGTCTTCCACAAGGGCCTCTATCACCTGTACTACCAGCACAACCCTTCCGGAAACACGTGGGGGAACATGTCCTGGGGCCATGCAACGTCAACCGACCTCACCCACTGGGAAGACCAGCCGCTGGCCATCCCCACGGACGACCAGCAGGACATCTTCTCCGGGAGCGTCGTGGTGGACAAGGACAACACCTCGGGCTTCGGGACCACCGAAAACCCGCCCCTGGTGGCCGTCTTCACCAGCGCCTACAAGGAAGCTTCGCCCTACAGGGGCCTGCAGGCACAATCGCTCGCCTACAGCCTGGACGACGGCCAGACCTGGACCAAGTACAGTGCCAATCCCGTCCTGAACCGGAACTCCGCCAACTTCCGCGATCCGAAGGTCTTCTGGTACGCCTCCTCCGGCGGGGGCGGCTACTGGGTGATGGCCGCCGTCGAAGCCACCGATCACAAGGTCCTGCTGTACAAGTCCGCCAACCTCAAGGAATGGTCGCAGCTGAGCGAGTTCGGGCCAGCCAACGGAACCGGGGGTCTGTGGGAGTGCCCCGACCTGTTCCCCTTGGCGGTGGACGGCGATGCCGGCAACGTCAAGTGGGTCATGGTGGTCAACATCAACCCCGGCGGCGTGGCCGGCGGCTCTGCAGGGCAGTATTTCGTGGGCAGCTTCGATGGGACCACCTTCACGTCCGATTCCACCAAGCCCAGTGATGCCCTGCCGGCCGGAACGCCCCTGGCGGGCTTCAACGACGGCACCTACAACGGCTGGACGGTGAACAACGAACCGGGGAATTGGAAGAACGGGCCGTTCGGCGACGCCCCGGCGTCCGGTGCGCTGCCCGGCCAGAACACAGTGACTGGCTTCGCGGGGGCCGGGCTGGTCAATTCCTTCAATGACGGCGACTGGCCGCTGGGTTCGTTGAACTCCCCGCAGTTCACCGTGACCAGCGACTACCTCAACTTCCTGGTGGGGGGTGGCCAGCACCCGCGCGTGTCGGACAAGCTGGACAACACGCCGCCGCCCGGCGACCTCCTGTTCAGCGGCTTCGAAGTTCCGGACGGCACCACCCTGGCCGGCGCCGGCTGGACCGGAACCGGGGACCTGGCCCCTGTCTACCAGCCGGCTACCTCCGGCGGTGATTTCTACATCGGCGCCAAGCGGATCAACACGTTCGAAACGGGCGGCGCTCCCGGCGACGACAGGCAGGGAACCATGACGTCGCCGTCGTTCACGGTGTCCCGGAACTTCATGAGCATGCTGGTGGGCGGTGGCCACCGCACCGCGGACTCCGGGCAGCTCCTCGAGGTTCAACTTCTCGTTGACGGCACCGTGGTGCGCAGGTTGGCGGGAGACGACGCCGGCCAGCTGAACTGGAAGGGCTGGGACGTCACGGAGTTCGCTGGGCGCACCGCCCAATTGCGGGTTGTGGACCAGGCCACCGGCGGCTGGGGCCACCTGACGCTGGACCACGTGATGTTGACGGACCAGGCGGCTGTTCCCCGGTCAGAGGAAACCACTGTGAACCTGGTCGTGGACGGCCAGGTGGTCCGCACGGCCACCGGCGCCAACAGCGAGGTCCTGGACTGGGCGTCCTGGAACGTCGCTGAGTTCAAGGGACGGCAGGCCAGCATCAAGGTGGTGGACAACAACCGCTTTGGCTGGGGCCATATCCTGGCAGATGAGTTCGTGGCCTCGGCCGCGCCTGCCACACCGCGGCTGCAGACCTATGACTGGCTGGACTACGGCCGGGACTACTACGCGTCCGTGTCCTTTGGAAACATGCCAGAGGACAAGCGCATCATGCTGGGCTGGATGAACAACTGGGACTACGCGAATACCATTCCCACCTCGCCCTGGCGCAGCGCCATGTCCCTGCCGCGGGAGGTTGGACTCACCCAGACGGCGTCCGGCCCCCGGCTGACCCAGCAGGCCGTCAAGCAGGTGGACAACCTGGGAGCGAAGGTGAGTTACGCCGAGAAGCGGGCACGGTCCATCGCCCCGGGCACCGTTGCCCTGCCGGCAGCGGCATCCGGCCAGGTGCAGAGGATCGATGTCACGTTCGCGCCGGGCACGGCGGCCAAATCCGGAATCACGGTACTGGGGAACGGGACGACGTCAACCGTCGTTGGGTACGACAGGGCTGCCGGTGAGGTGTACGTGGACAGGCGCAACTCAGGCGACACGAGTTTCCACCCGCTGTTCACCTCGGTCGACTCGGCTCCCGTCGCCCCTGACGCCAACGGCAACGTGACTCTGCGCATCTACCTTGACCGGTCCTCGGTGGAGGTCTTCGCACAGGGCGGCCTTCGGACCATCACGGACCAGGTGTTTCCCGGACCCGGAGCCAGCCAGGTGGCGCTCTTTGCCGACGGTGGAACGGCACAGCTGAAGTCGATTACGGTCACTCCGCTGGCCCAGTCCATGTTCACCACCTTGGCGAAGCCCGTTAAGGACCGCCGGTAGTTACCGCCGCCCCTGGACGTCCTGGGTTTGTCCGCGGTTCCTTGCCTTCAAGGTTCGGAATCGCGGACAAACCTGGGAATGGCGTGGGTGCGGCGCGTCAGTCGACCGGCCGGAGCCAGGTCAGCACTGAGCCGTCCCCTTCGATGTGGTCCGCGAGTTCCCCGTTGAACCGTGCGCCGTAATCCGCGCTGATGTGCTCCTGGAAGGCAGCGTCATCTTCGTAAACCTCGAAGACGAAGTACTCACGGGGATTCGTTTCCCGCGTGTAGGGCAGGAAAAGCTGGTTGCCCGGTTCCCGGCGTACGTGTTCGGTCAGTTCGCGCATCATCTCCGCAACCCGGGCTTCGCTGCCGGGCTTGACGGTGAATTCCGCGTAGAGCGTTTTGGTCATGGTTTCCCCTCGTTGTTGATTGGGCTGGTTGCTGAAAACACGTGTGGTCGAAAATGGTGGCGGCTGAGAGGCTTGCTCAGGGAACCGGAGGAAGCTCCCCTGAGCCGCGCTGGATAAGTTCGGACGGAACAACGTAGGTCTGCGCCGGGCTGCCGTCGCCGTCAATCCTTGCCAGCAGCCGCTCGGCAGCGAGCTTTCCGATCCGCTCAGGGTGCTGGGCGATCACGGTGACGCCCGGGTCCATCATGTCCGCCAGTGTGAAGTCGTCAAACCCCACCAATGCCACGCGGCGGCTGGCTCCGAGCTCCTTCAGTGCACGCATGGCGCCGAACGTGATGAGGTTCTGGCTGGAGAAAATGGCCGATGGCGGATCGTCGGCCGTGAGCAGTTCAAGCGCCGCCAGGCGGGCTGACTCCTCGTTATGCAGGCCCTCGCGCACGGGCACGTTGGACGTCGCGATCCCGGCCCTGCCAAGTTCCTCCATGAAGCCCCGCCTGCGCTCGCGGGCGGTCTGGATATCAGTGCGGTCGCCCAGATAGGCAAGTTTTGTGTGGCCGTGCGTAATGAGGTGGCCCGCTGCCCTTCCCGCTCCGACGGCGTTGTCCGTCACCACGGCGTCCGCCTCGATACCCACAGGCTCGCGGTCAATAAACACCATGGGCAGGTCGCGCGAATGCTCCGGGATGACGTAGGCCTGGCTCTTGGCAATGGGGGTAAGGACCAGCCCGTCCACGCGCCGGCCAAGAAATGCCGCCACAAGGGACTTTTCGCGTTCGGGGTCATCGTCCAGGCTGGCGGCAAAGACAGCAATGCCCCGCGCCGTCAGGGTGTCTTCCAGAGCCCGGTGGATTTCGCTGCTGAAGGGGTTGGCCACGCTCGGCAACAGGAGTCCGATGGAGAGGGTCTGGCGGCCGGTGCGCCTCAGGCTCCCTGCGGCCATATCCAGCTGGTAATTGAGCTGCTGCGAGGCGCCGAGGACCCGCTGGCGCGTGGCCTCGGAGACGCCGGGTTCGTCGTTTATCACGCGGGAAACGGTCTTGATGCCCACTCCTGCAAGGGCGGCGACATGCCGCATCGTGGGCCGGCTCTTCCCGGGGTCCGCTTGGTAACGATTAGACATCGTTGTCATAACTTCGTCCTTCATCTTCGAATCTATGTTGACTCTACCTTGTGACGCTGATTACATGATCACTGACATCGTTGTCAGGCACCGGATGTGCCACGAAAACCAGGAGATTCAATGTTGACTTCCAAAGCCCCGCGCACCATCGCCCAGCGACTGCTCGCCGTGGGTGCAGTCCTGACCCTCGGCTCGCTCAGCCTCACAGCGTGCGGGGGAAGTACCACAGCCAACTCGGCAGCGGGAAGCTCATCCGGTGAGAAGGTGGGCGTGTCCCTGATCGTGAAGACGACGTCGAACCCGTTCTTCGTCTCCATGCAGGACGGCGCCAAGAAGGCTGCCGAAGCAGATGGTGTGGACCTCAAGCTGGCTGCAGGCAAGGCCGACGGAGATGAGGACACCCAGATCCAGGCCATCGAGAACGCCATCTCCAAGGGTGACAAGGGCATCCTGATCACGCCGAACGGCCCCTCCGTGGTGGACGCCCTGAAGAAGGCAAAGGACGCTGGCCTCTTCGTGATCGCACTGGATACCCCGCCGGACCCCGCAGACGCTGCGGACATCACGTTCGCCACCGACAACTTCGCGGCCGGCCAGCTGATCGGTAAGTGGACAGCCACCCAGCTCGCCGGCAAAAAGGCCACCATCGCCCTGCTGGATCTGTTTGACGACAAGCTCGTCTCAGTAGACTACAACCGCGACCAGGGCTTCCTGACGGGACTCGGCATCGCGACCGCTGACCCCAAGAAGAACGGTGACGAGGCCAAAACCGGCAAGTACACCGGAGGCAAGGGCGGCGAGTACGAGATCGTCGGCAGCCAGGCCTCCCAGGGTAACGAGGACGGGGGCCGTACTGGCATGGAGACCCTCATGTCCAAGAACCCGAACATCAATGTCGTCTACACCATCAATGAGCCCGCAGCCGCCGGCGCTTACGAAGCCCTGAAATCGGCCGGCAAGGAAAAAGACGTCCTGATCGTCTCCATCGACGGCGGCTGCGCGGGGGTCAACAACGTCAAGTCCGGCGTCATCGGTGCGACGGCCCAGCAGTACCCGGTCAAGATGGCCGAAATGGGCGTCAAGGCAATCGTTGAACTCGCCAAGACCGGCAAGAAGCCCGCCAACTCCGAAGGCCTGGACTTCTTCAACACTGGAGTGGAGCTTGTCACGGACACCCCCGCCGACGGCGTCAAGAGCATCACCACCTCCGAAGCCAGCAAGATCTGCTGGGGCAAGTAAAAGGGATTAGAGGATTTCAGGAGTGAACGTGACCCAGCAACAGACAGCAGGCCCGCCCGCGGCCGGGCAGGCAGACCTGGCCGAGGAATTCCTCGACCGCCAGACACCGCTTAGCCGGATCCGCAATATCCTGCACCGGTACCCCGCCCTCAGTCCCGCCATCGTGCTGCTCGTCGCAGTGGTGGTATTTGGTCTCCTCAATGACCGGTTCCTCCGGTTTGAGAACCTCTCCCTGATTACCCAGCAGGTTTCCGTCGTGGGCACCCTGGCGATCGCCCAGACGCTCATCATCCTTACTGCGGGCATCGACCTGTCCGTTGGCGCGGTCATGATCCTCGCCTCCATGGTGGTGGCACAACTGTCAGTCAGCAATGGCATTCCCGGACCGCTGGCACTCCTCGTCGGCCTGGTAGTGGGGCTGGGCGCGGGCGCGCTGAATGGCTTCCTAGTCACCAGGTTCCGGCTGCCACCGTTCATCGTGACGTTGGGAACCCTGAACATCTTCGTCGCCCTCACGCTGCTCTATTCGGGCGGATCCACGGTACGGGGCTCCAATATGCCGGGGCTGCTCACCTGGATGGGCAGCACGTTCCCCATAGGGCCGGTCCGCATCTCCACCGGCGTTGTCATGATGATCTTGCTGTACATTGCCATGGCGTTCATCCTCGGCAAGACCGCCTGGGGCAGGCACGTCTACGCTGTCGGAGACGACAAGGAAGCCGCCCGCCTGGCAGGAATCCCGGTTAACCGCGTCCTCATGAGCGTGTACCTCGCTTCGGGGGCGGTGCTGGCGATCGGTGCATGGATCCAGATCGGACGGACGAACGCAGCCAGCCCCAACGCAGGTGTGGATCTGAACCTGGACTCCATCACCGCCGTCGTGATCGGCGGGACCAGCCTCTTCGGCGGCCGCGGCTCCATCTGGGGCTCCCTTCTGGGTGCGCTCATCGTCGGCGTCTTCCGCAACGGGCTCTCACTCGCCGGACTGGATGTCCTCTACCAGACCCTCGCCGTGGGCGTCCTCATCATCCTCGCTGTGTCCATCGACCAGTGGATCCGAAAGGTGAAATCATGACCGCCATGCACGTGGAGCCCACAGGAACAGCAGTCCGTCAGCCCATCCTGCAGGCCCGGAACCTCGTCAAGACCTTCGGCCGCGTCGTGGGCCTGGATGGTGTCAGCCTGGACCTCTACCCTGGTGAAGTCCTGGCAATCATTGGGGACAACGGCGCGGGAAAGTCCACGCTGATCAAGTGCCTTACCGGCGCCGAAATCCCGGACTCCGGCGAGCTGATGGTGTCCGGGCAACCGGTCCACTTCAAACGCCCGCAGGACGCCCGCCTCCACGGGATCGAAACGGTCTACCAGAACCTCGCGGTCTCGCCGGCTTTGGACGTCGCTTCCAACCTCTTCCTTGGCAGGGAGGAACGCCTTGCCGGGCCGCTGGGCAAGATCTTCCGTGTCCTTGATACGAAAGGGATGCGCCGCAAGGCCAAGGAGGAGCTGAGCCGGCTGGGCATCTCCACGCTCCAGGACGTGACAGTTCCGGTGGAGAACCTTTCCGGCGGCCAGCGCCAGGCTGTCGCCGTGGCCCGCGCAGCGGCGTTCGGCTCCAAGGTGGTTGTGCTGGACGAGCCGACGGCGGCGCTCGGCGTCCGGGAATCGAACCAGGTCCTGCAGTTGGTCCGGGACCTCAGGGACCGGGGACTGCCCGTCATCCTCATCAGCCACAACATGCCCCACGTGTTTGATGTTGCGGACAGGATCCACATCCAGCGCCTGGGCAAATGCGCGGCAACCATCACGCCGGAATCACATTCGATGACCGACGCAGTGGCCATCATGACGGGTGCCGCCACAGCCTGACCGGCTCCTTGTAAGAACACCTTCCCTCCCGACGCCGTCCGCGGGCCTGCACCAGGCCCGCGGACGGCTCCATGAAAGGCCCAGCCCGTGTCCAAGAACTCTCCCAAACCCATGCCGGCAGCCACTGCCGACGTCATTGTCATCGGTGAAGCGCTGGTAGACGTTGTCACCTCCGCCCAGGGCACCATCGAGCATCCGGGCGGATCGCCGATGAACGTCGCCTACGGCCTGGGCCGGCTGGGCGTCACAACCGCCCTGCTGACGTCACTCGGGGACGACGCGCGGGGAGCGGCGATCGAACGCCACCTCCGGAGTGCCGGCGTCGACCTCCTGCCCGGCTCAAGGTCGACCGGCCGCACGGCCTCCGCCACCGCCACTCTCGCCGCAGACGGTTCTGCCAGCTACCAATTCGACATCAGCTGGGAGCTTGCGCCGGTGGCCCCCGCGTCCCTTCCCAAGGTCCTCCACACGGGATCCATCGCAACCTTCCTCTCCCCGGGTGCCGCCGTGGTGAAGGCGCTCCTGGAGCAGTCGCACCGCGAATGCATGGTCACCTACGATCCCAACGTCCGGCCGGCCCTCCTGGGGAGTCAGGCCGAGGCCCGCTCCATTTTTGAGGATCTCGTTCCGCTCACCGACGTGGTCAAACTCAGCGACGAGGACGCTGCCTGGCTTTACGCGGATCTTGGGCTCGAGGACGCCGCGGCCCGGATCCTCCGGCTGGGGGCTGGGCTGGCCGTTGTTACGCGCGGCTCGGAAGGTTCACTGCTTGCCACGCCGGCCACGACGCTGCACATCCCCTCCGTCAAGTCAGTAGTGGCAGATACCATCGGTGCCGGCGATTCCTACATGGCCGCACTGATCTACGGGCTGCTGGCACGCAAAACTGAAGGACTGGGGCGCGGCACCCTTGAAAATCTCGGCCGGACGGCGGCTAAAGCGGCGGCGATCACGGTCCGGCGCCCTGGCGCCAACCCGCCCACGGCTGCGGAGCTGATGGCAGAACTGCCCGACGCCGGTTCCCAGGAAGGGGCCCAGGCCGAGGCAGGCAAGGCAGCGGCCGCCGTCGCCGGCTGAAAAGGCTACCGATCAGAGGTGCCTGAGGTATCTCTGGGGAGAGTCCATGAAGGAGCGCCAGTTCCTCACCAGGTCCAGGCCTTCCCACTCTCGCTGCCGCAAACCCCACGGACCAACCTCCAATATCCGTGCACCCGGAAGTGCAGCCAGAACCGGCGAGTGCGTGGACATGATGACCTGCGATTTCCCGCTCGCCAGGAGATCCTTCAGGACGGCAAGGAGGCTGAGGCAGCCGGCGAAGGACAATGCTGATTCGGGTTCGTCGAGCACCCACAGGCCATCGCCGCGGAAGCGGTCTACCGCGAGCCCAAGGAACGATTCGCCGTGGGACATGTCATGGAAAGGGATGTCGGGGAGGTACGTGCTCGGGTTCGCTTCCAGGTACGTGAAGAAGCCGTGCATGGTCTCGGCTCGAAGGAAGTACCCGCGCCTGGTGGTTCCCGCGTTCCGGACGAGCTGCAGGTGGTCCGCCAGCCCGGATTCCGATGGACGGGTGCTGTGGCGGGCGCCAGTTGACCCGCCTTCCGGGGACAGCCCGTACGCTTCAGCAATGGCTTCCACCAGCGTGGACTTGCCCGATCCGTTTTCCCCCACCAGGACGGTGGCCGCGGTCAGTTCGAGGCCCTCGTCGAGCAACTGCGCCACCGGCGGCAGGACTGCCGGCCACCGGGCCCGGTCCAGGACATGTGCCGGGTGCTCGGTCAGCCGCCGGATGGGATAGTCACGCAGGGGCATGTGGCCATTCTTGCAGTTTGGGCCGAAGCCCCCTGGGTAGTGCCGCCGTCGGACGTTTCCGACGGCGCTCCGCTGCCTCCCGGCACCTGCTCCCTATTCGTCGAAGTAGGTGGTGGCTGTTCCCGTTCCTGAAATATCGGATACGACGCGGGCAGCGACTTCGTTGAGCTTGATATTTTGGGTATTGGAGACGTGCAGCAGGACCTTGAAGGCCGTGTTCTGGCTGCAGCGGTTCTTGGCCATGATGGCACCCGTGGCAAGGTCGATGACCGTACGGGACTTCATTGCCGCCTTCATGTCGTCCCTGGTTTCCTGTAACTGGCCCAGCCTCAAGGCGAGCTGCAGACCCTTGGACGCCTGCCCGGCGAAGGTTTCCGCTCTTGCAATGGCCTGCCCGCTGAAGGCGTGAGGCTGCTCGCTGTACAGGTTCAGGACCGCCTGGCTGGGCTTCTCCAGAGGCAGCGGAACACCGACAACAGACAGGATCCCCAGCCCTTTGGCCGCCTGGACATAAGCGGGCCAGCGCTTCTCCAGCCTCAGATCGGGGACCAGCACGGGCACCGTGTCCCGCATCACCGTCAGGCATGGCCCGTCGTCGTATTGGTGCTGCAACTGGTCCATCAGCCGGGCACACGGGCTGCTGCTGGCCGTGGTGGTGGTCTTCTTCTTCCTGAAGACGGAAATCCCGCAGGACACCGTCCGTCCGGGATCGCTGAGCCGGGCCGCAGAGTACACGGCCAGATCGCCCAGGAACCCCTCAACTTCAGGGCTTCCCAACACCAGATCCTGAAGGTATTGGGCAACATCAGTAAAAACTTCATGCTCTGAGACTTCGGCAGCTACCATGGTTCCCCCCTGAACACACAGCATGGCTGAAAGAGCTTTACCAGCCAGGCCTGGCCGCCTATTGCAAAGACGGTGACCACAGTTTACCCCGGTCGGTCCCAAGGCAGAATGGGCAGCGATGGCCGGGCGTGGATTCGGGAATCCGTGAGTCCCCTCAGCCGTTAACATTTATGCGCGGGCAACTCCGCCGCGCCTTGGATAAGGAACGGAATGAGCAGGAAGTTTGAATCAGTAGAGGACGACGCCGGCAAGGTCACCCGCTACCTGCGGCACTCCAATGGAGGAGGACTGGTCGGGCCAGGAGCGGACGTCGCTGAAAGCGCCCGTATCGGTTCCATGACCTACGTGGAGACCGGTGCACGTATCGGTCCCGGCTCCCGGGTGGGGCATGGAAGCTGGATTGACCGTGAGGCACACGTTGGTGACCGGACCGTAATCGGCGACGGCGTCTATGTAGGCCACGGTTCTGTCATTGGCAACCGCGTCCATATCGGCAGCCATTCCCGGATCGGAGCCGGTGCCACGATCGGCCACGGGTCGCATCTGCATGCGGATACCACTGTGCCCGAGCGCGGTCGTATCACCGCAAAAACAAGCCGCCTGCGCCACGACGCCGCGGAGAACCGTCCCCGGAAACCGCATCGCCGCCTGGCCGCCTAGGTCTGGCGCCGCGTTGCTGGAAAAGGGCGGCCACGCCCCACACCGCCAGCAGCAGCGCAACCAGCAGCAGTCCCGCGTCGCCCAGGTCGACGGCGCCTGCCCAGCTGGTCAGTGGATCCTCAAGCCCGAACGCGGCTTTGACGAATCCGGCCAGCGTGATCACCGCGATGAACAGTGCGGACAGGGCCGAGATGCCGGTAACCACGGCATTGAAGCCCAGCCTCCGCCGCGGATTGTCCAGCGCGGAGCGGTACATCCGCATCATCGCCACGCCGTTGAGCGAATCGCACAGGGTCATGGCAGCCGTGAAAGCCAGTGGCAGTGCAGCCAGGGCGAGTGGCGAGACGCCAGCCAGCGAGGCCGCCGTCGTCATCACCAGCAGCCCGATGGTGGTGGCGGTGTCAAAACCCAGCCCGAACAGGAAGCCGATCAGGTAGATGTGGCGCGGCCGGCGCACTCGGCTCAGGGGCTTGGTCAGCAGGCGTGCCACAAAGCCTTTCGCTTCGAGGTCTTCGACGGCGATGCTGCCGCCGGCGCGCGCGCTCCGGTACACTCGCACCGTCTGCATAAAGGCGGAGCCGTTAAACATGCCCATTGCCAGCAGGAACAGCCCCGACACCCCGCTCCCGATCAGCCCAAGCGCCAGGTTCCCGGCCGAGCCTTCCTGCATGAACTGCCCCACCACTGTGGCACCGGCAACCACCAGGACGCCGGCCAGGATCACCACCGAGCTGTGCCCCAGGCTGAACGCGAAGCCCACACTCACCGGATCCTGCCGCTGGGCCACGAACTTGCGCGTGGAGTTGTCGATCGCGGCGAGATGGTCCCAGTCGTAGCTGTGCTTGACGCCGGCGAGATAGGCGGTCAGCACCAGTCCCAGCGCCAGCGGCTGGCTGCTCCCCCTCCCTGCTAGGAGAAGTACGACGGCGGCGGCGTGCAAGGCGCCCACAGCACCGAAAGTGAACAGCAGGCGTGTCCGCAGCGGCAACGTTTCCCGCTGGCGATACATCACGGCGAACTGGGTGAGCGTGGTCATCAGTACTTCCTCAGATCCAGTGGTTCCTGCCCGTGCCAGCGTTCCCGGAGCAGGGCCGTGCAGGCGCCCAGAATGCGGTGCAGTTCTCCCGTGCTGTTGGACAACGAGCGCAACACCAGCCCGGTGGTTCCGGACACAGTCCGCGTCAGCGAGATCCCGGTGTAGGCATCGTGACCGGCGGTCAGCGCATGGAGTTCATCGGCGAGCGCCTGGTCCACCCGGGCATCAACGACCAGCAACGACCCCAGGTGGCTGAAGCCCTCCATGAATCCCATGCCGGTGACATCGTTGAGGGGCGGCCGGATCAGGAGGTTGTCGAGGGCCAGCAGCGTCGGCTCCGGGCATCGGCCCCCTTCCACGCGGATTTCGTTCCGGAGCCGCAACTCCTCATATCGGAACGATGCGCCATCCGGCGACCAGCCCGGGGTTACCACCTCAGCCATGACCAGGCTCGACGACGGACGCACCGTGATGGAGGTATTCTGCCGGTAGCTCGCCTCCCGGTAGGCGATGAGCTGATCCGGCAACAACTCCAACCGCGCCCCCTCCCCCAGCCGGAGAGTCATCCGCTGCTCGGCAAAAGACCCCGGAGTCCGGTAAACCTTGGTCGCGGACTGGGTAGTGAGCAACAGGTCAGCCCCATCGCCCACTTCCACATCCAGGACAAAGAGATCCGCCCCCAGATAGGCCCCGCCAGGATTCACAACCACATAACAAACCTGCCCAGACTCATCCAGGTAGTGCGGCCGCAATATTCTCAAAGCGCCCTGATGAAACTGCCGAGATGCCACAGACCGCCCGCCACGTTCGGTGATGAACAGGTCAAGTTGTCCCATCGGCGAAACGATGACAGCAGGACCCTCAGCGACCGCCGCCGTGGTCATGAAGCCAGGTCGAGCATCAGGACGTCGCGCCGAAGCCAGTCGATGACGGCGTCAAGGCCCTCGTCCGTTTTGAGGTTGGTGAAGCAGAACGGCTTGGCGCCGCGGAATTCCTTGGAGTCCCGTTCCATGACGGAGAGATCCGCGCCGACGTGGGGTGCCAGGTCGGTCTTGTTGATAATGAAGAGGTCGGACTTGATCATGCCCTGGCCTGCTTTGCGGGGGATTTTCTCGCCCTGGGCCACGTCGATGATGTAGATGGAGAAGTCCACCAGTTCGGGGCTGAACGTAGCGGAGAGGTTGTCGCCGCCGGACTCCACGAAGATCACCTGCAAGTCAGGGTGCCGCGCCTTGAGTTCGGCGATGGCGGCCGTGTTCATCGACGTGTCCTCGCGGATGGCGGTGTGGGGGCAGCCGCCCGTTTCCACTCCGATGATCCGGTCCACGGGCAGGATGCCGTTGGCGGCCAGGATCTTGGCGTCCTCGATGGTGTAGATGTCGTTGGTGATCGCGGCCATTGAGATCTCGCGGCTCATGTGGCGGGTGAGCCGTTCCACCAGTTGGGTTTTACCGGCGCCCACCGGGCCGCCGATGCCGATCTTGACGGGTTCAGACATGTTTCCTCCTGCTAGCTCATGAACATACGGGCGCGCTGACGCTCGTGCCGCATTTGCGAAATTTCCAGTCCGGGGCTGACCGCCCCGAAGTCGTCCGGCGCGAGGTGACCGATCTGCACGACGGCGGCAGCGACGCCGTCGGACGCGTCCCGCAGCAGCCGCTGGCCGGCATTCTGCCCCAGCGGGATGGCCCGGACGGCGTTCTGGGTCAGCGAGGTGACTGCGGCGAACAAGTAAGCGGCGAGCGCCTCAGCAAGCGGAACGCCCAGTGAACGGGCGACGACGGCAAAAGCCAGCGGCTGATGGCCTGCGGCCCGGCCTGACGCCACGAGCTCCCGGTACAGTTCCAGCTCCGCGGAAGGGAACACCTCCGAGCCGATCTCGATCAGCCGGGTCCCCATCTTGATGCTGGCCTCCCGCACCTGCCGCGGCAGTAACTGCGCCGACAGCAGCGCATCCAGGTGACCAACGGCCCAGCCTTCGTACAGGAAGCGAATGGCAAGCCCGTCGGAGTACGTCAGCGGCTGGGAGATGAACGCACCCAACCAAACCCCAAACGACTCTTCGTCACGTACCAAACCCCGGTCGATATACGTCTCAAAGCCCAGCGAGTGGGCAAACGCCCCGGTCGGAAGCGCGGAGTCAGTCAGCTGCTGCAGTGCGAGCTGGTAACCGGGCAAGGGATTAGTGGCTATGTTCGGCATGGCGGAAGGGGACGGGCAGAACGCGTTCCTGGCGGCCGTAGGGCACGCCGACATGTTTAAGGTAGTCCTCGACGGTGTGGTCGTACTGGCACACCATGACCTCGGCACCGTACTCCGAGGACGCGTCGAAGAACTGTGCCTGCAGGTGCCGGTTGCCCAGGGAGTGCGCCACCATGCCCATCTCGTAGACCGACGTAGGCGCAATGACCAGAACGTCCGTGGGGAGGACGGACACCACGATCATGTTGGTTTCGGCCAGGTGCAGGATGTCGCCGTCGCGCAGGTCACCGGATCCCGACGGAAGCCGGATGCCGATCTCCTTGCCATGGTCCGTGGTGACGCGCTGGATGCGTTTGACCAGCTGAGCGCTGGGCAGCACCACTTTCTCCTGATGCAATCCGGCGTACTGAGCCGAACCTGAAGGCAGTTCGTGCAGGTTGCCGAGGATCTTTTCGATGATCACGTTCAGCTCCGGGGTTCTAGAAGAGGAAGTAGCGCTGGGCCATGGGCAGGACGTCGGACGGCTCACAGGTGACATCCTCGCCGTCGACCGTCACCTGATAGGTCTCCGGGTCCACTTGGATGTCGGGAGTGGCACCGTTGTACTTGAGGTCCGCCTTGGTCAGCGAGCGGATCCCCGTGACCGGCCGGATCACTTTCTGCAGCCCCAGTTCCTCCGGCACTCCCGCCTCGATGGCGGCCTGCGACAGGAAGGTGATGGAGGACTGCTGCAGCGCCTTCCCAAAGGTCGCGAACATGGGCCTCATGGTGCGCGGCTGCGGAGTGGGAATCGAGGCGTTGGCGTCGCCCATCAGTGCGTAGGCGATCTGCCCTCCCTTGAGCACCAGCTCGGGCTTCACGCCGAAGAACGCCGGGTCCCAGAGCACCAGGTCCGCGAACTTGCCCTCCTCCACGGAACCGATCGAATCCGCCATCCCTTGGGCGATTGCGGGGTTGATCGTGTACTTGGCCACATAGCGCTTGAGGCGGAAGTTGTCGCTGTCCGCCCCGGAGCCGACGGCGGAACCGTGAGTCCCGGCTGCATGGTCCCCTGCGCCGTCCCTCTGGGGGTCCTTGAGCACGCCGCGCTGCTTCTTCATCTTGTCCGCCACCTGCCAGGTGCGGGTGATCACCTCACCAACCCGGCCCATGGCCTGCGAGTCCGAGGATGTGATGGCGAAGATCCCCAGGTCCTGCAGGACGTCCTCGGCCGCGATGGTCTCAGCACGGATGCGGGAATCGGCGAATGCCACGTCCTCCGGGATGTCCGGGTTGAGGTGGTGGCAGACCATCAGCATGTCCAGGTGCTCTTCGATGGTGTTGCGCGTGTAGGGCAGAGTCGGGTTGGTGGAGGCGGGCAGTACGTTCGGCAGCCCGGCGATTTTGATGATGTCCGGGGCATGGCCGCCGCCGGCACCCTCGGTGTGGAAGGTGTGGATGACACGGCCGTCGATGGCCCGGATGGTGTCCTCCACAAAGCCGCACTCGTTCAGGGTGTCCGTGTGAATGGCCACCTGCACGTCGTACTCGTCTGCCACCTTCAGCGAGTTGTCTATCGATGACGTGGTGGAACCCCAGTCCTCGTGGACTTTGAGCCCGATGGCACCTGCCCGGATTTGCTCTGCCAAAGGTTCGACGGCGGACGCATGCCCTTTGCCGAACAGGCCAATGTTGATGGGGAGGCCTTCAGCCGCCTGGAGCATCCGCTGGATATGCCACTTACCGGGCGTCACGGTGGTGGCCTTGGTGCCTTCTGCGGGGCCCGTACCGCCGCCCACCATGGTGGTCACCCCGCTGCTGAGGGCAGTGGGTACCTGGTCCGGGGAGATGAAATGGATATGGGTGTCCACGCCGCCGGCGGTGAGGATCTTCCGTTCCCCGGCGATGATTTCGGTGCTGGCCCCGATGACGATATCCACGCCGTCGGTGATCTGCGGGTTGCCGGCCTTCCCGATCCTGAAGATGTGGCCGTCCTTGAGGGCGATGTCCGCCTTGTAGATGCCGGTGTAGTCCAGGATGACCGCATTGGTGATCACGGTGTCCGGAACGTCCTCATCCCGGACTGCCTGGCCGTTCTGGCCCATTCCGTCACGAATGACCTTGCCGCCGCCGAACACGACTTCCTCCCCGTAGACGGTAAGGTCCTTCTCAATTTCCAGGAACAGTTCGGTGTCCGCGAGGCGGATGGCGTCACCGGTCGTCGGACCGTACAGGTCCGCGTACTGCCGGCGGGGAATGTCGAAGCTCACTTGATACCGCCCCCTGCCGCCGCAAGGTAGCCGTTGACGGCATTGCTGAGCCCGTATACCTCACGGCTTCCGGCCAGTTCGATCAGCCGTATCGTTTTGCTGTCGCCAGGTTCGAACCGCGCCGCGGTTCCCGCAGGAATGTCCAGCCGCCGTCCGTACGCGGCCTCACGGTCGAAGGTCAGCGCACGGTTCGCCTCGGCAAAGTGGAAGTGCGAGCCCACCTGCACCGGCCGGTCGCCGGTGTTGACGACGACGACGTCGATCGCCTCCCGCCCGGCGTTCACCGTCACGGGCTCCGAGCGAAGGATGTACTCTCCTGGAATCATGGCATGCCCCTAGCGGATCGGATCGTGGACGGTGACAAGTTTTGTGCCGTCAGGGAAAGTCGCCTCGATCTGGACGTCATGGACCATTTCCGGCACTCCCTCCATGACGTCATCGCGGGTGAGGAGCGTTGTGCCGTAACTCATGAGCTCTGCCACGGTCCGGCCGTCCCGGGCGCCTTCGATCAGTTCATAACTGATGACGGCCACGGCCTCCGGAAAGTTGAGCTTGAGTCCGCGGGCCTGCCGTCGCCGGGCAAGATCGGCGGCCACCACAATCATGAGCTTTTCCTGCTCGCGGGGCATCAAATGCATCTGGTTTCCCTTCAACAGCCGTGGAATTGGCGTGTGACCACAGTAGGCGGGTCAGGTTTCGGTGAGGTTTCCGATCTGCCTCATCCAATCCCGCCGGACCGCAGCCTGCCGAGGATCACGTCGTTTGACTGCACGGGCTGGCGGTATTCAGCCGAGAGGATCCGGAGCATGTCCGCGGCAGCCTGGGTATCCTCTGACGCCATGGCATCCTCGGCGTAGGTGACCCTGATATTCCTCGCGAACGCATCCGCGGCAGTCTGGGCGATGCAGTTGTGCGTGGACACCCCCGCCAGGACCACCTCATCCACGTCCCAGTTCCGAAGCCGGGACAGGAGGTCCGTCCCCACAAAGGCGCTGTCCCGGGTCTTGACCAGCTGTGGCAACCCACTGATGTCCAGTCCGGCAACAAATTCGGCCTGTGTGCCGCCGCGGAAGATGAACCCCTGGTCGTCGTCGAGCATGTTCAGCGACCATGTGGACTTGTCGCGTTCGTGTTCAGACCCGATCAGCAGCGCCTTGTGGCTGTTGGCGGAGAATCCATCCAGCAGCTCATTGCAGGCGCCGACCAGGCGTTCCTGCTTGGCTGCCAGTGCCGGATCCTCAAAGTAGGCGTTCTGCATGTCGATGACCAGCAAGGCAATCATGTGGGGCGCCCTTTCAGTGTTCGAAGAGGTGCAGTAAGACTAACCCTGGGACCCGGCCCTTAGGGCGCGGACTCCCTGATCTTCAGGATAAAGTCCGCTTCGACGTGTACCCCATCATCCTCGGGCTGCAGCCCTTCGATCCTGTCGATCAGCAGGCCGATGGAGCGTTCCGCGATCTCGTCCATGCCGGGTGAAACCGTGGTGAGCGACGGGGACGCGAACCGCGCCTCGTCAATGTCGTCGAAGCCTGCAACCGCAACGTCCTGCGGCACTTTGATACCCCGGATGAGCAGTTCATGCATCGCGCCCAGCGCCAGTGTGTCGTTCAGGCCGAATACCGCGTCAAAAGGAACACCGGCGTCCAGCAGGCCAGCCACGGCGGCAGCCCCGGCATCACGCCACCATCCACCGGGCGCCATTAGCGCCGGGTCGAAGGCAATTCCAGCGTCCTCCAGTGCCTTCCGGTAACCGCTGAGCCGCAACCCCGCACTGCCCCCCGAATCCTCCGGGTGCGCCCCCACGACGGCAACGCGGCGGCGTCCCCCCGCCAGGAGATGGGCTGTGACCGCCCTCGCGGCTTCTTCGTTTTTCATGGTGACCAGGTCAAAACGGGCGTCCAGGATGTACTCCCCCAGCAGCACCACCGGCTTGTTGCCCCGGCTGGAGGCAACCGCATCGGCCTCCATGGCAAGCGGCGTGAACAACAGCCCGTCAGTCAGCTGCCGGAAGGGTCCCTGCAGGGCACTCAGCTCGTTGTCAACGTTGGCATCCGACTGCTCCACCAAGACGCGGTAGCCGCGCAGGGAAGCCACCTTCATCAGCTTGGAGGCAAGCTCCCCGTAGTACGGCACGGAGAGATCGGACAGGACAAGGCCCAGCATGCGCGTTTTCCCCGAGCGCAGGCTCCGCGCTGTCAGGTTCGCCTCGTACCCCAGCTCAGCGATCGCCTCATTGACCTTCTGCCTCGTGGCAGGACGGATGAACTCATAGTCGTTAAGCACATTCGATACCGTCTTGAGCGAGACGCCCGCGGCCCGTGCGACGTCGTTCATAGTGACTGCCATTGGTGCTGACTCTCCTTGCGATCCGTTTGAGTACATCGTTGCAGATGGTAGCCCGCACGGAACAACCCACAGTTACGAAAGGCCAAAGGTGTGCCATGCCCGAATTAGCTCTTGGCCGCCTTGGCTGCAGCCTTTGCCGCCTGCTTGCTGGCCCGCACCTTGGCTAGCGACTCGGGATCCACGATGTCGGCAACCGAGAGGAACGCATCTGCCCGGCCGTAATGGCCTGCGGCCTCCTCCCATCCCGGTGCCTGGAGCCCGCGCTGCTTGCCCAGGAGTGCCAGGAATATTTTCGCCTTCTGTTCCCCGAATCCTGGCAGTTCCTGCAGACGCCGCAACACCTCATTGCCGTCGGGGTCACCCTTGGTCCAGATCATGGTTGCGTTGCCGTCCCAGTCACGCTGGACTGCTTCGGCGAGCGCCTGGACACGTCCTGCCATGGAGCCGGGAAAACGGTGTACCGCCGGCCGCTCCTTGAACACCTCAATGAAAGCCTGCGGATCGTAGGCGGCGACGGCGGCCGGTTCGATCGACCCGATGCGGGCCCGGATTTTCTCCGGGCCCGCAAAGGCGGACTCCATGGTCACCTGCTGGTCCAGCAGCATGCCTGTCAGGAGCGCAAAGGCGTCGTCGCTCAGGAGTTTGTCGGCAGCGGGGTCACCGGTGATATGAAGTTCCATGTCCCCCATCCTTCCACCTGCTCCCGCCCGAGTCATGGGCCCGGAGTTTTTGTCCAGATCGAGCAGGAGTCGACGAGCGCGCCTTATCTGGACAAAAACTGAAAGGGACGAGTTCTTTCCGGGTGCCGGACTAGGAGCCCACAGCAAGCCGGATCATAGACCATGACACGGCAGGCAGCTCGGCGGTGAGCCGGCCGGCGTCGGCCTTCACCGTGACGTTCTCGGCGGGCAGGACTGACGTCGAGTCATCGGCGGTGGCTTGCCAGTACGGGTCCTTGTTGGTGTAGGTGACCGCTTCCGTGACCCGGACATCGCCAAGCCCGGCCACGGCTGCATCAAGCGTCAGCGCATCCGTCGTAGAGCGGTTTACCGCGAACACCACGGCCTCGCCGCTCTCGACGTCGATCGTTGCCACGGCGGACAGCGCGGCGAAATCGGCCGTCTTCCCCCCGCTGACCAGCGGTGACTCGACGGCGAGCCGAAGCACCGTGCCGGACGCGTGCCGGGATGTTAGGGCGAATGGGTGGAAGGTGGTCTGCTTCCACGCGCGGCCGCCCGGTTCAGTCATGATGGGGGCAATGACGTTGACCAGTTGGGCCAGGCTGGCGGAGTGCACCCGGTCAGTGTTGCGCAGCAGCGTGATCAGGAGATCACCGACGACGACGGCGTCCGCCACCGTGTAGATGTCCTCCAGCAGCACGGGGGCCACCGGCCAGTCCTTGCCCGTGGGTGTCCTGGACTCCCCGCGGCTCGCGTGCCAGACGTTCCACTCGTCAAAGGAGATGTTTACCTGCTTGGAGGACTTCTTCACAGACTTCACGTGGTCGATGTGGCTGACAATGTCGCGGATGAAGGATTCCATCTTGTGGCCCGCGGCCAGGTGCTCCTGAAGGTCGCCGAAGTCCTCGAAATACTGGTGGGCGGAGATCAGGTCCACCAGGTCGTAGGTTTCGGTCAGGACCACGCGTTCCCATTCCCCGAAGGTGTCCATGCCAGGAGACGAACTGCCGCAGGCCACGAGCTCCAGGTCCGGGTCGATCATGCGCATGCCGCGGGCCGTGTCGGCAGCGAGCCGGCCGTACTCGAGGGCGTTCTTGTGGCCGATCTGCCACGGGCCGTCCATTTCGTTCCCCAGGCACCACATTTTGATGCCGTAGCCGTTCTCCGCACCATTGGCCTTGCGCTGGTCGGCGAAGGCCGTGCCGCCGTCGATGTTGCAGTATTCCAGCAGGTCCAGAGCCTCCTGGGTACCGCGGGTGCCCAGGTTGACCGCCATCATGGGTTCCACACCGGCTTTAGCGGACCATTTGGCGAACTCGTCCACTCCAACCAGGTTGGGATCGGTGGAGTGCCAGGCCAGGTCCAGGCGCACCGGACGCTGCTCTGCAGGGCCCACCCCGTCTTCCCAGCGGTAGCCGGAGACAAAGTTGCCACCCGGGTAACGCACAGTGCTGACGCCCAGTTCGCGCGTGAGGTCCAGCACGTCCGTGCGGAAGCCGTCCTCATCGGCCTTGGGGTGCCCGGGCTCGAAAATGCCGGTGTACACGCAGCGGCCCAGGTGCTCCACGAAGGCACCAAACGTCCGGCGCCGGACGGGTCCTACCGTGTAGGCGGGGTCGATGGTGATGTTTGCTGCGCCAGATTCTGCAGTGGCCATGAAGCGTCCTCGTTTCTAATTTCTACAACGTTATAGAAACTAATTGTTAGTGCTCGCGCCGCGCGAGTCAACCCTGTTCGGAAGTTGATTTCTCTCAAGCGGTTTCGACAGGAAGGCTTGTTTGGTGGGCGTACTGCGACCAGCCCCCGACGAACAGTTTGCCCCGCCCCGCTCCCAGCTTTTCCAGCACCAGGAGATTGTGGCAGGCAGTCACTCCCGATCCGCAGTAACTGATGACGCCCTCGGCTGAACGGATGCCGGCGCGCTCGAAATTCCCGCGCAGCTGGTCCGCGGGGAGGAGTTTGCCGGATGAATCCAGGTTCTCGCGGCAGGGCACGTTCACAGCACCCGGTATATGTCCTGGCCGGGGGTCAATGGGGTCCTGGCTGCCGTCGAAGCGGTCGCGGTTTCTGGCATCCACCACCCTGTAGTCACCACGGGATGCCTCGGAGATATCCGCTATCCGGGATTCCGGCCAGGGCCGGGCAGTGAGGTCTCCTTGAGGACGGTTGGATACCTCGGTCTCCAACCCTCCCGGATAGCTGGCGAGCCCGCCGTCGAGTATGGCGGCCCGGTGCCCGGTGACCCTGAGCATCCAGACGAGCCGGGCAGCAATAACGCCGCCGGCGTCGTCGTAAGCGATAACGGTATCTGAACTGTTGATTCCAGCTTCACGCATCCCCCGGGCAAACACCTCCGGATCGGGCAGCGGGTTTCTCCCCGATTCCTTCGACGCCGGGCCGGAGAGGGAGCGGTCCAGATCAACAAAAACGGCCTCAGGGATGTGCCCGGCGTGGTAAGCGTCGCGCCCTGAAGAGCCATCCAGATACCAGCGGGTGTCGGCGAAGACAAACTCCCCCGAATGGCTGTTGCACCAGCCCCAGTCAACGAAAGGAGGGAAGGTCGAGAACTTCATCATGATCTTGAGCCTAGAATCTCGTCCCGTATCGCGAGATAGCCGTCTCAGCATACGGATGTGTCGTAGGGTCAATAAGGCCGAGACTCAATACGCTGGTCCAGCTTTTTAAACTGACAGACTGTGGGTATGGCAAGAGGAACTCTCCGCATTTTTCTGGGCGCGGCGCCCGGAGTGGGCAAGACTTTTGCCATGCTGCAGGAGGCCCACCAGCTCCAGGCCAACGGGAAGGACGTTGCGATAGGAATTGCGCTGGACCATGGCCGGCCGGAAACGCGGGAGCTCATGACAGGCCTGGAGATCATTAGCGCCCGGCGCTTCGAAGGTCAGGGCGTCGAGATCGAGGAATTGGACATGGAGGCCGTTTTGACCCGGCATCCGGAAGTCGCCGTCGTTGATGACTACGCACATTCCAACCCACCCGGCAGACGAAATGAACAGCGATGGCAGGATGTCGATGAGATGCTCGACGCCGGTATCGATGTACTCTCCACTGTCAGCATCCAGCACCTTGCCTCCCTTCGGGATGTGGTTGGTGGCATCACCGGGGTGCCCCTGACCGAAACCGTGCCCGATGAGATTGTGCGCCAGGCAGACCAAATCGAGCTCGTGGACATTTCGCCGGAGCTGCTGCGGCAGCGGCTCTTCGATGGCAACATCTATCCCCGGGGGCAGGTCGACGCCGCCCTCGCCAATGAATTCCGGCTTGGCAACCTTTTTGCCCTGCGGGAGATCGCCCTGATCTGGCTGGCCGACAGAGTGGATGAAGGGCTGGCGAAATACCGCGCCAGTCAGGGCATCATCACGAACTGGCCGGCCAGGGAGCGCGTGGTTGTCGGACTCACGGGGGGTCCGGATGGTGAAGCGCTGATCCGAAGGGCATCCCGGATCCTGTCCCGGGTCAACGGCGGCGACTTACTGGCTGTTCACGTTCGGCGCCCTGAAGGGCAAGCCCGGGAGTCCCCGCAGGCCGCGGAGGCACAACGCCGGCTCGTCACCGACCTGGGCGGCAGTTACCACACCGTGGCTGGCGATGACCCGGCAGAGTCGCTGTTGGACTTTGCCCGCAGCGTCAACGCAACCCAGATCGTCGTCGGTATCTCGCATGGAGGTTTGACCGGGCGCCTTCTGGGCGGCGGTGTGGGGGCCAAGGTGATCCGGGGATCGGGCGACATTGACGTCCATATGGTTTCCCGCCCCCTGGGAAGTCCCGGCCTGCCGCTGCCTCGCTTTGGGGCATTGGGCCGGACCAGGACAACCGCCGGTTTTATCCTCGCCGTACTCATCCCCGTCCTGGCCACCGCGTTGCTGTCATTTGCGCCGGACCTGAACTTTGCCACACAGGTGCTCGTCCATCTGACTGGAGTAATGGCGGTGGCATTCATCGGTGGCCTCGCGCCCGCAGTACTCGCGGCAATCCTGGACTCGCTGTTGCTCAACTACTTCGAAACCGATCCGGTCGGGAACCTGAGCATCAGTGACCCGCAGAACCTCTTCGCCTTGCTCGTGTTCCTGGGCGCCGCCATTGCCGTGTCGCTGGTCGTGGGTCTCTCGGCCAGAAGGGCGCGGGAAGCAGCCCGGGCCCGCGCCGAGGCGGCGACACTGGCTGATCTGGCCAGGGACGCACTGGTTGAGGACGATACAGTTGCTGCCTTCCTGGAGAAGGTCCGGGAGACCTTCCGGGTCCGTTCCGCGGGTCTCTTCACCAGCTCCGCCGAGAATGGCGGCGACTGGGAACTTCGGGCGTTTTCAGGTGACGCCCCTCCCCCGCCCCCGCATTCCGGGGAATCCGGCACTGATGCTGTTGAACTGGCCGATCCCGAGACCGCCCTGGTGATCTCGGGCAGGACTCTGACTGCCGGTGACCGGCGGTTGCTGGCAGCGCACGGGGCCCACCTTCTCCTGTTGCAGAGACGACATTCACTGCAGCTCAGACTGAGGAACACCACGAAACTGGCTGAGGGCAACAGCATTCGGACATCCATTCTGCGCGCCGTCAGCCATGATCTAAGGACACCCCTGGCGGGGATCAAGCTTGCGGTCACCGCCCTTCAGCGCCAGGAGCGCAGGCTTCCCGAAGAGATACGGGCTGAAATGCTCGACACCATCGAATCCTATGCGGACCGCCTCGACTCCCTCGTGGGCAACCTTCTGGACATGTCGCGAATCTCCAGCGGGTCCGCCGCCCCCCTTACCGCCCCCGTTACCTGGCGTGATGCCATCGAAGAGGCTCTGCGGGGAGTACCCGTCGGAGCAATCCGGATCGACCTTGCCGCAAACATGCCCCCGGTGGATGCAGACCTTGGGATGCTTGAACGCGTCATCGCAAACATCGTGGAGAACGCCCTGAAATACGCACCCCACTCTGACATTGTCATCGTGGGGCCCTCCAGTGGCCCCGGGGCCACCGTCGTCCACGGACGCCCCTGCGGGGAACTGCGCATCGTGGACCACGGTCAGGGCGTGCCGGCGGCTGATGTGGTGGCAATGTTTGAGCCGTTCCAGCGGCTCGATGACGCACCTGAGGGCCTCGGCATAGGCCTGGGGCTGGCTGTGGCTAAAGGTTTCACGGAAGCGATGGGCGGAGAGCTCGTGGCAGAACCGACACCAGGAGGGGGACTGACGGTCGTGATCCGGCTGCCTCTTTCCGCCGGACCGGAGAAAGTGCGCCCCGGTTCCCGCCACTCAGAAACAGGTGACGCATGAGGACCGTGCTTGTCGTGGACGACGAACCGCAACTCCTCCGTGCGTTACAGGTGAATCTGCATGCCGAGGGCTACCAGGTACTGACAGCCCTCGACGGGACTAGCGCGCTCCAGTACGCCGCCAGCAACCATCCCGATGTCATCGTTCTCGACCTGGGCCTACCGGACATCAACGGGGTGGACGTCATCACCAAGATCCGGCGATCCAGCAGCACACCGATCATCGTGCTTTCTGCCCGGCACGGATCCGCGGACAAGGTTAGGGCCCTGGACGCGGGAGCCGATGATTACGTCACCAAACCCTTCGGCCTTGATGAACTCCTGGCACGGCTACGGGTCGCCGAGCGGAGGCTCTCCACGTCGGACGGAGGCGAACAGGTGAAAGCTGTCGACGTCGGGGACTTCGAAGTAGACCTGGCAAGCCAGAAAGTCACCCGCAACGGAGCACCGGTGCGGCTGACACCGCGGGAATGGGCCATCCTTCAACTGCTGGTCCGTAACCCGGGACGGCTCATAACCCAGCAGCAGATGCTAACCAGGATCTGGGGCCCGGGATACAGCAGCGAAACTCATTACCTGCGGGTCTACATGGGACAGCTGCGCCGCAAACTTGAAGCCGACCCGGCGCGACCCAGGCACCTGCTGACTGAAGCGGGAATGGGGTACCGCTTCGAGCCCTGACCCGGCAGACGCGCACTCCCTACAGGCAGCCGGGCCCTCCCGCCGGCCAGCGTAAATGATTCGTCAATAAATACGCCTTTCACGGTTCACGGTTTTTCACAGGTGTTAGTTTCGGCTGTGTCCGCGGCGCGATCTGCCGCGCGGAAAGGAAATTCATGACCACGTTGAGCAGGCCCCCGGCAGATCCATCGACGCCTCCCCCTGGAGGTAAGGCGGCTCTAAGGAACTGGCTGCTGTTCGGTCTTCAGGACAGCAAAGGCACCCACCAGGGCCCGGGTGGAGTGACCACCGCCCACGAAAAGAAGCATTCGTGGTGGCAGGTCATGTGCCTGACGGGCGTGGACTACTTTTCCACCCTCGGCTATCAGCCGGCGATCGCGGCCCTTGCCGCCGGTGCCATCTCGCCGCTTGCCACCATGGTGCTCGTTGCAGTCACCCTGTTCGGCGCCCTGCCGGTTTACCGGCGGGTTGCCGGGGAAAGCCACCGCGGAGAGGGCTCCATCGCGATGCTCGAACGGCTGCTGCCCCGGTGGGGCGGCAAGCTTTTTGTCCTCATCCTGCTGGGGTTCGCCGCGACGGACTTCATGATCACCATGACGCTTTCGGCCGCCGATGCCAGCGCGCACTTGATCCAGAACCCCATCGCCCCCGGGTGGTTGCAGGGCCAGAATGTCGTGGTCACCCTGTTCCTGCTGGCACTGCTCGCAGCGGTGTTCCTTAGGGGTTTCAGGGAAGCCATCGGAGTCGCCGTCGCCCTCGTGGTCCTCTACCTCGGCCTCAACGCGGTGGTCGTGGTCGTGACTCTCAGGGAGGTGTTCACACACCCTGTTGACCTCGGAGACTGGTGGACGACACTCTGGACTTCCCATGGTGACCCGCTCATGGTCGTGGCCATCGCACTTCTCGTCTTTCCCAAACTTGCCCTTGGCCTGTCAGGCTTCGAAACGGGAGTGGCTGTCATGCCCCAGGTCAGGGGAGACGAGGCTGATACGGCTGAAAACCCTGCCGGCCGTATCCGCGGAACCCGCCGCATGCTGACCACGGCCGCCGTGATCATGAGTGGCTTCCTGATCGCCACCAGCTTTATTACCGTCGTCCTGATCCCGGCACAGGAATTCGAACCTGGCGGGCAGGCGAACGGACGCGCCCTGGCCTTCCTTGCGCATGAGTACCTGGGCGTCGAATTCGGGACCGTCTACGACATCAGCACCATCGCCATCCTCTGGTTCGCTGGCGCTTCCGCCATGGCAGGGCTGCTGAACCTGGTACCGAGGTACCTGCCGCGCTACGGAATGGCCCCCGGATGGGCCAAAGCGGTCCGTCCGCTAGTGCTGGTCTTTACCCTGGTAGGGTTCCTGATCACTTTCCTCTTCGACGCCGACGTCGACGCCCAGGGCGGTGCCTACGCCACCGGCGTCCTGGTATTGATGACCTCCGCAGCTGTTGCTGTCACTCTTTCGGCGCGCCGGCGGAAGCAGCGTAAACGCACAATAGGCTTCGGCGCTATTTCCGTCGTGTTTACCTACACCACCATCGCCAATATGTTCGAACGGCCAGAAGGCATCAGGATCGCCGGCGTCTTCATCTTGGGCATCATCGTGATCTCCCTGCTCTCACGCATACGCCGCTCCTTCGAACTGCACGCCACGCACGTTCATCTTGACCGGCAGGCCCTCGAATTCATGTCCTCCACCCTGGACGGACCGATCGCGATCATTGCCCATGAGCCGCTCCGGCTCACGGCCGAGGCCTACAGGAACAAGCTCACCTCGGCGATCGAGGTCAGCCATCTGCCCCTCGAACACGAGGCTCTGTTCCTCGAAGTGGTGGTCGAGGATTCCTCTGATTTCGAGACAGAACTGAGGGTGAACGGCGTGAGCCGCCACGGATACCGGGTCCTGGAAGTGCATGGCCCCGTCGTCCCCAACACTATTGCCTCCGTCCTGCTCCACATCAGGGACGTGACCGGTCTGATGCCGCACATCTACTTCCGTTGGACTGAAGGGAACCCAGTGACCAACCTCCTGCGGTTCCTGTTCCTCGGCGAGGGCGAGATCGCTCCGGTCACCCGTGAAGTGCTGCGCGAGGCGGAGCCTGACGTCACCAAACGTCCCTGGGTCCATGTTGGCTGACACTTCTGCGCAGCGTGGGGAAGGTGGCGTAGGCGCGGACCGGAATTCGAGTACCGGAACCGCCAATCCGAGTACTACCTAATCTGAAAAACGAGTACCGATTACCCGTTCTTCCTGGCCCGTCCAGAACTAGGTTCGTCTCAAGGGATTAGACGTGTATGGCTCACTAGGGGGTGTGAGGCGGGCAATGCGCTCAGGACTCACAAACTGCGAACTCCCGGGCTAACGGATCCGGGCATTTAGCGGGGCCGGCGACGAGGAGACCTTTGAGACCAAGGCCTCTCCCCCAGCCGTCGCCGGCCCTCTCACCGCGGACAACCGCAACGGCGGCGCTCCCCCGCGCCCATTTCGAGCACTAGGTGCGGGAACGCGCCACCCCATGATGCCCGTGCTCAGAGACCCCCGGCGAGCTTGTAGTACGCGGCGTTCCAGTTCAGGTCCTTTTTGAACTGGCGGATAGTGGTGCCCTCGTCAATGGTGAGCAGTTCAGTGCGGGCAATTTCCGCAAAGTCCTCAAAGACGTCCATCCCGACGGCGGTGCTCAGCACGGTGTGGTGCGCGGCGCCTGCGGTGAGCCAGGCGGCAGCGGAGGTGGCGAAATCAGGCTTCGGCTCCCACAATGCACGGGCTACCGGGAGGTTTGGAAGCGGCTGGTCCAGGGGCACGACGTCCACGGCGTTGGCAACCAGGCGGAAGCGGTCCCGCATGTCCGAAAGCGCCACCACAACGCCCGGGGAGGCATCGGCGTCGAACACCAGGCGAACGGGATCTTCCTTGCCGCCGATGCCCAGCGGATGGATCTCCAGGCGAGGCTTTCCGGCGGTCAGGGACGGGCAGACCTCCAGCATGTGGGCGCCAAGGATCTTCTCCGCACCGGGCTCCAGGTGGTACGTGTAGTCCTCCATCAGGGAGGCGCCACCGGGCAGTCCGGAGCCCATCACCTTGGCGGCGCGGACCAGGATGGCGGTCTTCCAGTCACCCTCGGCCCCGAAGCCGTAGCCATCCGCCATGAGCCGCTGGACTGCCAGGCCCGGCAGTTGACGGAGCGCGCCCAAGTCCTCGAACGAGGTGGTGAAGGCTGCCGAGCCGTTGGCTTCCAGGAAGCTGCGCAGGCCCAGTTCGATGCGTGCTCCGTACCGGAGCGAATCGTGGCGTGCGGCGCCGGCGCGGAGTTCCGGAACCACGTCGTAGAGTTCCTCATACTCTGCCACCAGGGCGTCAACGTCGGTGTCCGAGGCACCGTGCACGGCATCGGCGAGTTGGTTGACTGACCAGGTGTTGACCGCGACGCCGAACCGCAGTTCTGCCTCGGTCTTGTCGCCTTCGGTCACGGCCACGTTGCGCATGTTGTCACCGAATCGCGTCAGTTTCAGGGTCCGCACGGCGGCCCAACCGGCGGCTGCGCGCTGCCAGACGCCTACCTGCCGGGCCACCTCGGGGTTGGAGACGTGGCCGACGACGGTCTTCCGAGCGATACCCAGGCGGGACTGGATGTACCCGAACTCACGGTCGCCGTGGGCGGCCTGGTTGAGGTTCATGAAGTCGAAATCGATGTCCGCCCAGGGCAGTTCGACGTTGGCCTGGGTGTGCAGGTGCAGGAGGGGCTTGCGCAGCAGGTCCAGGCCCTGGATCCACATCTTGGCCGGGGAGAACGTGTGCATCCAGGCGGTGACGCCGATGACGGAGTCGTCCGAGTTCGCTTCCAGCGCGGTGCGGCGGATGGCGTCCGAATCTGTCAGGACAGGCTTCCAGACGATCTTTACCGGAACGCTGGAGGAGGCGTTCAGCTGGTTGGCGATCTCCTGGGACTGGGCGGCCACCTGCTTGAGCACGTCCTCGCCATAGAGGTGCTGGCTGCCGGTCAGGAACCAGACTTCATAGCCGTCAAGGGAGGTGTTTGCTGCGGTGTTCATAAGTTCTCCTGCAAGTAAATTCAAGGTGGGCTGACGGCGGGTTACTGGCCGTAGACGTTCTGGTAGCGGGCGTAGAGGGAGTCGATATGACCCTGGTCAATGGGGATCGGCTCGCCCAGCTGGCGGGAAATGTGGACGGTACGGGCCACTTCCTCGCACATCACGGCGGCCTTGACCGCGGACCTGGCATCCTTGCCGATCGTGAACGGGCCGTGGTTCTGCATCAGCACCGCCGGGGAGTTGGAGCCCTTCAAGGTTTCCACGATCCCCTGCCCGATCGAGTCGTCGCCGATCAGTGCGAACGGTCCCACAGGGATGGAGCCGCCGAATTCATCGCTCATCATGGTCAGCACGCACGGGATGGATTCGCCCCGCGCCGCCCAGGCGGTGGCGTAGGTGGAATGGGTATGCACTACCCCGCCCACCTCCGGCATATGCCGGTAGACGTATGCGTGTGCTGCTGTGTCCGACGACGGCGACAACGGCGGGTTGCCCCACTCACCTTCTGCATCGCCATTGACGGGAACCCCATAGAGGTCTGTGACGACCATCTGCTCAGGCGTCAGGTCGTCGTAGGAAACACCCGAGGGCTTGATGACCAGCAGTTCATGGCCTGGGACGCGGGCCGAGACGTTGCCGGCTGTCCACACCACCAGTTCGTAGCGGGTGAGTTCGGCGTGGAGTTCACAGACCTCAAGGCGGACACGGGCAATGGTTTCGAGCGTACTCAAGCGGACACCTCTACAACCCGTTCTGCGGCATCGGAGTCAGCCTGCACGGAATCGGAGGCGTCCAGGCCGGGTGTCGCGTTGCGCTGGATGGCCTTGAGCCGGTGCATAACGTCGTTGGTGCCGCGGCCGAAGTAGTCGTGCAGGGTGCGGTATTCCTTGAAGAGTTCCTCGTAGGCGGCAACGTTTTCCGGAATGGGAATATACACTTCGCCGGGTTCGGAGCCCATGGCCGCGGCAGCTTCGCGGATATCTGCGTACTTTCCGGCAGCAACGGCGGCGTGGATGGCGGAGCCGAGGGCGGGCCCTTGGGTAGAGCCGATGGTGGAGAGTTGGAGCCCGGTGATGTCCGCGTAGATCTGCATCAGGAGCTTGTTCTTCAGCAGCCCGCCTGCCACGATGAACTCCTTGACCGGAACGCCGGAATCACGGAATGCGTCCACGATGGTCCGGGTTCCGAATGCGGTGGCTTCGAGGAGGGCGCGGTAGGTGTCCTCGGGCCGGGTGGCGAGGGTCTGTCCTACCACTACGCCGGAAAGTTCGTGGTCCACCAGCACTGAACGGTTGCCCGAGTGCCAGTCCAGCGCGATCAGGCCATGCTCGCCGATTGCCTGCCGGGAAGCCAGCTCGGTGAGGTATTCATGGACGCCCAGGCCCGCCGCTTCCGCGGCCTGGTGGTATTCGGGCGGGACGCCATACTTAGTAAACCAACCGAAGATATCACCGACGCCGGACTGGCCGGCTTCGTAGCCCCAGAGGCCATCAACGATGCCGCCGTCCACCACCCCGCACATGCCGGGCACTTCGTGGAGTTCGGTGCCGTTCATGACGTGGCAGGTGGAGGTGCCCATGATGGCGACCAGCTGGCCTGGATCAACTGCCTTGGCTGCCGGAGCTGTGACGTGGGCGTCCACGTTGCCCACCGCGACGGCAATGCCTTCCGGCAGGCCGGTCCACTCGGCAGCTTCGGCTGTGAGGTAGCCGGCAGCGTCTCCGAGACGGCCGATGGTGTGTTCCAGTTTTGCGCTGACGAAGTCCGCGAACTCGGGGTTCAGCGCTGCAAGGAAGTCCTCTGCGGGATAGCGGCCGTCCTGGTAGATCCCCTTGTAGCCGGCAGTGCAGGCGTTGCGCACATACTTTCCGCACAGCTGCCAGACAATCCAGTCGGCAGCTTCGACCCAGTGGTCCATCTCGGCATAGGCTGCCGGGTCCTCCTCCAGGAGCTGGAGGCCCTTGGCGAACTCCCATTCCGAGGAGATGAGGCCTCCGTAGCGTGGAAGCCAATCCTCTCGACGCTCTGCGGCGAGCTTGTTGATCCGGTCCGCCTGGGGCTGCGCAGCGTGGTGGCGCCACAGCTTCACGTAAGCGTGCGGCCGGTTCGCGAACCCGTCCAGCTCGTTGAGCGGCGTGCCGTCGGACTTGACCGGGACCATGGTGCAGGCGGTGAAGTCGGTGGCGATGCCGACAACGGCGGCGGGGTCGATTCCGGCGTCAGCAATGGCTGCTGGCACCGCGTTCCGGAGCACGTCACGGTAGTCGTTAGGGACCTGGAGCGCCCATTCTCCTGGAAGCCGCACGCCCCGTCCATCAGTGCTCCCGCCAGCCACGTCCTGCGGGAGGACGTCTGTCACTACGGCGTGCGGGTAATCAAACACGCCGCTGCCCAGTTCCTTGCCGTCCCGGACCCGGACTACTACGGCGCGGCCAGAGAGGGTTCCGTAATCTACGCCGATGACATAGTTGTCGGCGTCGGGCTCGCTGGAAAATTGAGGTGTGTTGCTCTGCATAAGAAGCCTCCAAGGAAGAGGCGAGGACCTCTTTGCCTACGATGGAAAGGAAAGGACTACTACTAATTGTGAACGCTAACACGGGCAGCGTCAAGACCGGGTGCGGGTGCTCTGGGCTGTCAGTTGTCCGGCGGCAGTGATGCGGCCGGACAACTGTGGACTTACGGGCGGCGTTTTGGTCCAACCGCTGGGGAAAAGCCAATGGAGAGCGCTCACAAGACGCGGGTCCTGAAAAGTATGACGGGCTGAAGGCGTAGAAAGTAGAGTGCTCCTCCAGGCGGGCGCGGCCCAGCGCAAGGACAGTCGCGTCATTATCCAAATCGTGACCTGCAACGCTTGACGGGGATGATTGTTAGCGTTCACACTTGCTGCCAGAGCAGCAGCTCTCTTGCAGCAATGGCGGTGTTGGAAACTCCCGCCTGCCTGTAATCCACGCATCCGGGAGGACCATTGTGTTCAAGAAAACTCTAATCGCGGTCATGGCCGCATCAGCCCTGGCCCTGACCGCGTGCGGCGGCGGCACCCAGGCCGCCAGCGGCGGCGGCGCAGACAAGAAGATCGTGATGGGCTTCGCCCAGGTAGGCGCCGAAAGCGGCTGGCGCACCGCGAACACCAAGTCCGTCCAGGAATCGGCCAAGACGGCCGGGGTGGACCTGAAGTTCTCCGACGCCCAGCAGAAGCAGGAAAACCAGATCAAGGCGATCAGGTCCTACATCCAGCAAAAGGTCGACGTCATCGCCTTCTCCCCCGTGGTCGAATCCGGCTGGGACACCGTGCTGAAGGAAGCCAAGGACGCGAAGATCCCCGTCATCCTCACCGACCGCGCCGTTGACTCGGCCGACAAGTCCCTCTACAAGACCTTCCTCGGCTCCGACTTCGTCCTCGAAGGCAAAAAGGCAGGCGAATGGCTGGTCGGGGACTCCAAGTCCGCCAGCGGCACCGTGAACATCGTCGAAATCCAGGGCACCACCGGCTCCGCGCCGGCCAACGACCGCAAACAGGGCTTCGAAGAGGCCATCAAGGCCGACCCGAAGCTGAAGATCATCGCCTCCCAAAGCGGTGACTTCACCCGCAGCGGCGGCAAGCAGGTCATGGAAGCCTTCCTGAAGAACAACCCGAAGATCGACGTCGTCTTCGCCCACAACGACGACGAAGGCCTCGGCGCCATCGAGGCCATCGAAGCCGCCGGCAAGGTCCCGGGCAAGGACATCAAGATCATCACCATCGACGCCGTCAAGGACGGCATGACCGCCCTGAGCGCAGGCAAGATCAACTACATCGTCGAGTGCAGCCCCCTGCTGGGCACCCAGCTCATGGACCTGGCCAAGAAGGTCCTCGCCGGCGAAACAGTACCCGAACGCGTCGTCACCGAAGAAACAACCTTCACCCAGGAACAGGCCACCAAGGCCCTGCCTACCCGTCAGTACTGAGCCAACGCTCACCTGACCATCCGTGCGGTGGCAGCGCACGTCGTGCAGAACTTGCCACGCGCCGCCACCGCACGGATCAACACAGAAAAGATATCCAGGATGAACGAACTCGCTCCGGTCGTCGAGATGACCGGCATTGCCATCGGATTCCCAGGGGTCAAGGCCCTGGACGACGTCAGCTTCCGACTTTTCCCAGGCGAAGTGCATGCCCTTATGGGCGAAAACGGGGCGGGCAAATCCACCCTCATCAAGGCGCTGACCGGCGTCTACACCATCGACTCGGGCCGGATTACGGTCCTGGGCCAGCAGAAAAACTTCTCGACGCCAGCAGAATCACAGGCGGCCGGCGTCAGCACTGTTTACCAGGAAGTGAATCTCTGCCCCAACCTCACCGTCGAAGAAAATGTGCTGCTGGGGCGTGAACCGCGGCGGCGCGGTTCCATCGACTGGCGCAGCGTACGCACACGGACCCGGGAGGTCCTGGCCCAGCTCCACCTGGAACACGTTGATCCGGGTTCGCTACTTTCCGAACACTCCATCGCGGTCCAGCAACTGATCGCCATCGCCCGCTCCGTCGAGGTCAACGCCAAGGTACTGGTCCTGGACGAGCCGACGTCGAGCCTGGACGCAGACGAGGTCAACCAGCTTTTCCGCGTCATCAGGGATCTCCGCGACCGCGGAGTCGCCATCCTTTTCGTTTCGCACTTCCTGGAGCAGGTCTACGAGCTGTCGGACCGAATGACAGTGCTCCGCAACGGCAAGCTCGTGGGTGAATACATGACCCGCGAACTTTCCCGCATGAATCTCATCTCAAAAATGATCGGGAAGGACCTGGAGGTCCTGGAAGAACTGGACCAGGCATCCGCCCGGTCACAGGCCCGTCTCGCGGCCGGCGCACAGCCGTTCATGCAAGCAGAGGGACTCGGCCGCAAAGGATCGGTCTCCGGCGTCAACCTGTCCATCTACCCGGGCGAGGTTGTGGGACTTGCCGGGCTGCTCGGGGCCGGACGCACCGAAACGGCACGGCTGCTCTTCGGTGCGGACAAGTCCGATGAGGGTTCCATCAAGGTCAAGGGGCAGCCGCTGAAACTGCGTTCGCCACGCACCGCCATCGACCACGGCATTGGTTTCTGCTCCGAAGACCGCAAAGAGGAAGGCCTCATCGGCGACCTCACCGTCCGTGACAACCTCGTGCTCGCCATGCAGGCAACCAAAGGCTGGGCACGGCGCATTCCCCGCCGGGTGCAGGACGAACTTGTTGCCGAGTTCATCGAGACGCTCGACATCCGGCCGGCAAACCCGGACGCCCTGATCCGAAACCTCAGCGGAGGAAACCAGCAGAAAGTACTGCTTGCCCGCTGGATGGTGACGTCCCCGGATCTCCTGATTCTGGACGAACCAACGCGAGGCATCGATATCGGCGCCAAGACGCAGATCCAGAAACTGGTCAACAGACTTGCCTCCGAGGGCATGTCCATCCTCTTCATCTCCTCCGAGCTGGAGGAGGTACTCCGGCTCAGCGACCGCATAGCCATCATCAAGGACCGGGCCATGGTGGCCGAAATCAGCAACGACGACGTTTCAGTCGAAGACGTCCTGACAGTCATCGCCGGAGGCGCCCAGTGAAATCCGTTCTGAAAAACCGGCTGGCCTGGCCGGTCATCGCCCTCGTCGCGCTGTTGGCGGTCAACCAGATATTCCGGGGAGACTTCCTGAGCCTGCGCATGCAGGACGGCCACCTCTACGGCAGCATCATCGACATCATGCGCAATGGAGCCCCCACGATCCTCATCGCCCTCGGCATGACTTTGGTCATTGCCTCCAGGGGTATCGACCTGTCCGTTGGCGCCGTGGTTGCCATTGCCGGTGCGGCCTCCTGCGCCTACATTGCCGCTTCTCCTGAGCCGGCTTCGCCCGCTACTGCGGCTGTGGCGGTGGTCATAGCGGTTGTGGCCGGCCTGGTCCTTGGCGTCTGGAACGGTTTCCTGGTCTCCACCATCGGAGTCCAGCCCATCATCGCCACGCTGGTCCTCATGACCGCCGGCCGCGGCATCGCGCAGCTCATCACCGACGGCCAGATCGTCTCCGTGACCAATGACAGCTACAAGGCAATTGGCGCTGGCTACCTCTTCACCCTCCCCATCTCCATCCTTATCACCGCCGTCGTCTTCATTCTGGCCGCGGTCCTGACGCGCCGGACAGCCCTGGGAACACTGATTGAAGCCGTGGGCATTAATCCCGTCGCCAGCCGGCTGGCCGGACTGCGGGCACGCAACATCATTTGGATCGTGTACATCTTCAGCGCATTTTGCGCTGCGATTGCCGGCCTGATGATCAGCTCCAACGTCACTGCGGCTGACGCGAACAACGCCGGCCTGTACATCGAAATGGACGCCATCCTCGCGGTCGTCATCGGTGGGACTTCGCTCGCCGGCGGACGCTACAGCCTGGTAGGCACAGTGGTGGGAGCTTTCATCATCCAGACCCTGACCACCACCGTTTACACCCTGGGCATCCCCCCGGAGGTCACCTTGGTGTTCAAAGCTTTGGTGGTCCTCACGGTTTGCCTGCTGCAGGCGCCAAAGGCACGGAACCTCCTGAGGAACCTCAAGCCCGCAAGCCCGCTTCGCACTAAGGAAAAGGTCGCAGTCTGATGTCTCCCCTCTCCACAGTGGCCCCGCCCACGATCAAAAAGCCCTCGGCCGTCCGGACCCGCATGCGTAGCGGCGCCCGCTACGCGCCCACGCTCGCGACCCTGGTCCTCTTCATCCTGATGTTTATTGTCGGTGCCGGCATGTACCCGAGCTTCCTCTCGGGTCAGGTGCTCCTGAACCTCTTCATCGACAACACCTTCCTGATTGTCCTGGCTGTCGGCATGACCTTTGTCATCCTTACGGGAGGAATCGATCTGTCCGTTGGGGCCGTCGTCGCCCTGTCCATGATGGTCACGGCCACCATGCTTCAAAACGGCTGGAACCCCGGCATCGTCATTCTGGCCGTGCTGGTCATCGGCGGAGGACTTGGGCTGCTGATGGGGCTGATCATCCAGTATTTCGATATCCAGCCGTTCATCGTGACGCTGGCCGGAATGTTCCTGGCACGCGGTCTGTGCTATGTGATCAGCCTCGAATCCATTCCCGTCACGGACCCCTTCTTCACAGGCATGGCCCAGGCGAGGATCCCCCTCTCGGAGGAGCTGTTCATCTCTCCCGGGGTCCTGATCGCACTCGTCGTCGTCGGCGTCGCGTTCTTCGTCCTTCACCACACACGTTTTGGACGGACGGTGTACGCCATCGGCGGCAACGAGCACTCCGCCATGCTGATGGGCCTTGCCGTCAAGAGCACCAAAGTCCTCGTCTACTCCGTCAGCGGGCTTTGCTCGGCCATTGCCGGGATCCTCTTCTCCTTCTACAGCCTGTCGGGCTACAGCCTCGCGGCGCAGGGCATGGAGCTGGACGCCATCGCTGCGGTGGTCATAGGCGGAACCCTCCTGACCGGCGGGGTTGGCTACGTGCTGGGTTCAGTCGTCGGAGTCCTGGTGCTGGGCATCGTCCAGACGTTCATCGCCTATGACGGAACCCTGAGTTCCTGGTGGACCAAGATTGTCATCGGCGGGCTCTTGCTGGTCTTCATCCTGCTGCAGCGGCTGTTCACCAGACGCACAAATTAGCCGCAGACGGGCCCGGCCCTGCTGCGCGAACTGGCAGCTAATGACCTCAAACCGGAACTTTGAGGGAATCAGCTGCCAGTTCGCGCACGTCAGATGGCCGCAGTGCTTCCCCGCACTACCAACTCCGGAGTAACCACGACTCCGCTGACCGCCGCTCCCTGCTCAATTTCCCCGACCATCGCATCCACGCAGCGCCTGCCGAGTTCCTCGAAGTCCTGGCGCACGGTTGTCAGCGGCGGAACAAAGTAGGCCGCCTCGGGAGTGTCATCAAACCCCACCACCGACACATCACCCGGGATACTGATTCCGGCCTCACTGAATGCCCTCAGCAACCCAAGAGCCATCTGGTCGTTGCCCACGAAGATTGCGGTGGCTGTAAGCTCCGCTGCCCACTCGCGTCCGATCTTATAGCCGCTGCCCGCGCTCCAGTCGCCGTGAAAGAGGAGGTCATCCTCGAGGCCCGCAGCGCGCAGCGTCTCCCTCCACCCGTCCGCCCTTGCGGCACCGTCGATCCAGTCAAGGGGTCCGGAGATGTGGCCGATCCTCTTGTGCCCCTGCTCGATGAGATGCCTGACGGCGAGTTCCGCGCCGCGCTTCTGGTCGACCATGGCACCGCTGATCTTGTCGTTGCCCAGCGAGCCCACCGTCACGACGGGCACGTCCAAGGCCATCTCGTCCAGCGCGCTGAGCGTCTCAGAGTGCGGAACAACCACCACCACTCCGTCCACTGACTGGTCCTGGAAGTGGCGCAGGGCGTCGGAAATACTGTCCCGATTGACGGTCTTGAGCGCTGCGATGCTGACGAAGTATCCGGCGTTCCGCGCAGCCTGTTCCACACCCAGGATCGTGTTGGCGGGGCCGTACTGGGACAACTCGCTGCCCACAACGCCGATGGTCTGGGACCGGCGGGTCACCAGGCTGCGGGCAGCGGTGTTGCGGCGGTATCCGAGCTCGGAAATGACTGCCTCAACCCGCTCCCGCGTTGCCTTGCTGACGTTGGGGTGGTTATTGACCACCCTGGACACGGTCTGATGTGACACACCGGCCAGCGCGGCTACGTCGTTGAGGCGCGGTAGCCGTCGGCCGTTGGTGTTCGCCACAAAGGGGCCTTTCCACTGGGAGGGTATTGCTCCATATCTTAGGGCCCCGCGCCGGATACACCCTGTTAATTTCTTCCCGACACAAAACCCCGGCCTCCTGGTGACAGGAGACCGGGGTTTTCCACTCTTCGCTAAAAGAGTGGGCCCTGTGGGGATCGAACCCACGACCCACGGATTAAAAGTCCGATGCTCTACCAACTGAGCTAAAGGCCCCAGCCGACCGCCATAACAGCCGATCAGCCCGTCCATTTCTGGACGTTAATACTGTACCCCACACGCGGGGCCGCTCCCGCACCGGGTCAGTGCCGCCGTCGTACCTTTCCTGCCGTGGTTTTCCGCGGTCCCTTCCGGCGCCGGATCAGACGCCGATCCCTCGAACCCCTGTACACGCGATGCTCGATTTCCGCAGCGGCACAGGAGTAGCGTGGGTGCCATGAGCGAGCAAGCAGGACCCAGCCAGTACGGCGGAGCCAACCGGCATCACAAGCCGAAGCCTTTCGCCCCCATTGATTTTGAGCCTTTCGCGGGCGGCGCCGATCCCGCCCGAGTCTCGGAGGCTGCGCACCTCGCAGCCCAGGCGCTGGTACGCCACGGACGTGACAGCGACGACCCCGTCATCACCGAGCGGCTGGTCAGGCTGGCTGACGAGCAGGGCCTGGAAGCCATCGCCGAGATGTGGGCCGAGAGTCCGGCGCGGTCCCTTCCCGGTGCGCTGTGGCGGCTTTATGCCCTGCGCGCGGCCACGGTTCAGGACCCGGAACGGATTTCGGTGTACTTCCGTGCCGGCAAAGACACGGCGCAGGTCTCCAATGTGGTGGCAGGAGCCGCTGAGCCGCCCGGTGCGGCCGAGATGACCGCCATGGCTGACGCCATCCTGTCCGGGGCGTTCGACGGCGAGTTCGATGTCGCGCTGGAACGTTCTGCGGCCTTCTGCCGGGTGGTGGCACTCGGCCAGGCGACGATCGCTGATGGCGCCGAGCACTCCAACGAGGCCCACGCGAGCAAGCTGACCCGTAACTCCCACCAGCTCGTGAAGACGGCGGAAGACCTTGAGCACGCAGCTAATGCCTGGCGCCTGGGCGAGCTGGACTGACCTGCGCTCAACCCCAAGGGGTCCGATCTGTCAATGTTGACTTGGGCCAGCCAACGTAGAACACTGAAACTGGTGCCGAGCCGCGAAACCCCCGGGCTTCAACAATTAGCCGCCTAGAGCGGCCTACCGCCGAGAGGCGTATCCGGTTCGGCACCATTTTTAGGCCCATTTTTAGGGCCCCTTCCGGGCCGGTAGAGTAAGCGTCAGTTGCGGGCGGCGTCAAGTCACAAGGCCGGCAGCTCCCAGCCCAGTACATCCTCCGGAGACCACACCACGTGAAGCTGCGCCTTTTCCCCCAGGAGCCCGCCGGGCTGATCCTCCTCTCGGAGATGGCACATCAGATCGTGCTGGCCGGCGCCACCCTGGCCGAGCTCTTGGGGGTCCCCGCAGCCGAGCACGGCAAGCTCGTGGAGGACATGCACAACCACGAGGCCAAGTCCGCCGAGCTGCACTTTGCGCTGCTCACCCACATGCGCACCAGCTTTGTGAACCCGCTCCCACGCGAGGACATGTACGCGCTGTCCCGCTACCTCAACGAAGCAATCGAGAAACTGGACGCTGCCGGTGAGCTGGTTGCCCTGTACAAACTGGAGCGGCTGCCAAAACGGGCGGCGGACCAGCTGGAGATCATCAGCCGCCAGGCGGAACTTACCGTGGACGCCATGCGCCGGCTCGACAACCTCGACGATCTCGAGGACTACTGGATTGAGATCCTGCGCCTGGCAAAGCGCGCAGAACGCACGCACCGGGTTTGGGTTGCGGACATGATCACGGACATGAAGTGGGCCCAGTATGCCCGCAACCGCGACATCGCCAACCAGCTGGTGGAAGTGACCAAGGACATGCGGCGCATCGCCACCCAGGTGGGCAGCATCATCGTCAAGGAATCGTGAGGTGACCGCTGTCATTTTCGGCGCCGTGGTCCTGCTGACTGCGGCGTTCGCGTTCCTGAACGGATTCAGGGACGTTTCCACTTCGGTTGCGCTGGCGGTCCGGACCCGCGCGCTCACGCCGAGTGTGGCCGTGCTGCTTGCCGCCTTCTTCAACTTCCTGGGCGCCCTGCTGAGCGCCGGCCTGGCCGTGGCGGTCAGCCAGACGTGGATCAGTCTGCCAAACGGCACGGACGGCCTCAGCATCCTGACGGCAGGCCTCGCGAGCGCCTTCGCCTGGGGCGTCCTGCTGTGGTGGAAGGGCGTCCCGGCGTCCTCCACGCATGCGCTGGTTGGAGGCTTGGCCGGCGCCGGGCTCGCGAGCCTGGCGGTGTGCGGCACAGGCGTCGGCGGGGTGGACCAATCGCTGCTCTTCCAGGTGGTGCTGCCGCTGCTGCTGTCTCCCCTGGTTGCCTACAGCGGCGCATTCCTGCTGGTCTTCCCGGTCACGTGGGCGGCACGCTACGCACAGCCCAACGTTATCAACCAGCGCTTCCGCCGCAGCCAGTCGATCGCGGCCGGCGCCGTGGCGTTCGGGCATGGGCTGCAAGATGGCCAGCGGGTCAGTGCCGTGCTGCTTCTTGCGCTGTTGGCGGCAGGCTATTCCGACGGCGGCACCCTCCCCTTGTGGATTGCCCTGCTATCGGCCCTGATGATTACGGCGGGTACGCTCTTCGGCGGCTGGCGGATCTCGCACACCATCGCCTACAAGATCACCCGGGTCGACCCGCTCCGGGGATCCGTGGCCCAGATCTTCAGCGCCCTCATGCTGTTCGTCGGCGCGATCGGGCTGCACTGGCCGGTGTCCACCACCCACACGGTCACGTCCGCCGTGCTGGGCGCCGGCGAGAACCAGCACTTCTCCGTGACCAACCGGAAGCTGGTGATCCGCATTGTGTGGCTCTGGGTACTGACGCCGGCAGCGACGGCGGCCGGGGCGTTTGTGCTGGCTCTCGCCCTGTCGCCCCTCGCGGGCAGCTAGCGGGACTACCCGAAGCGGCCGGAGACGTAGTCTTCGGTGGCCTTCACTGTCGGATTGCTGAAAATGGTGTGCGTGTCGCCGTATTCGATCAGTTTGCCGGGCTTGCCGGTGCCCGCGATGTTGAAGAACGCGGTTCTGTCCGAGACTCGGGCGGCCTGCTGCATGTTGTGCGTCACGATCACCACCGTGTACTGGTCCTTGAGCTCGTTGATGAGGTCCTCGATGGCGAGGGTGGAAATCGGGTCCAGCGCGGAGCATGGCTCGTCCATCAGGATCACCTGCGGTTCCACGGCGATGGCCCGGGCGATGCAGAGGCGCTGCTGCTGCCCGCCTGACAGCCCGGAGCCCGGCTTCTCCAGCCGGTCCTTGACCTCATTCCAGAGGTTGGCACCCTGCAGCGACCGCTCGACCAGGGTGTCGGCCTCACCCTTGGAGAACTTCTGGTTGTTCAGCTTCACGCCGGCCAGCACGTTATCCCGGATGGACATGGTGGGGAACGGGTTGGGTCGCTGGAACACCATGCCGATCTGGGACCGCACCGTCACCGGGTCCACACCGGGTCCGTACAGGTTGTCCCCGTCCAGGAGCACTTCGCCCTCCACCCTCGCACCGGGCAGGACCTCGTGCATGCGGTTGAGGGTCCGCAGGAAGGTGGACTTTCCGCAACCGGACGGGCCGATAAACGCGGTGACGGACTTGGCCTCGATGTTGATGCTGACGTCCTCCACGGCCAGGAAATTGCCGTAGTACACGTTCAGGTCCTTGACGTCGATCCGCTTAGACATGATGTTCCTTCACTTGCTGGGGTAGATGTTGAGTTTAGGGGCTGGCCGCGAGGTGTGGAATGCCCTGCCGAAACGAGTCAGCGCCCGGTTTTGGGGGCGAAAATCCTGGCGATGAGCCGGGCGCCGAGGTTCAGGATCATGACCAGGATGATCAGCACCAGGGCCGCCCCCCAAGCCCGCTGCGACGACGGGCCCGGATTGGACGGCGACGTGGGATTGAGGATCTGGGTGTAGATGAACGTGGGCAGCGAGGCCATCCAGCCGCCGAACACGTTGTTGTTGATGTTCGTGGCGAAACCGGCGGTGACCAGAATGGGAGCGGTCTCGCCGATGACGCGGGCAATTGCCAGGGTGACGCCGGATGCGATGCCCGAGATCGCCGTCGGGATCACCACTTTGAGGATGGTGCGCCATTTGCGCACGCCCAGGGCGTATGCAGCCTCACGCAGCTCGTTGGGAACGATCTTCAGCATTTCCTCGCTGGAGCGGACCACCACGGGGATCATCAGGACGGAAAGCGCGACGGCGGCGACGGCTCCGGTTTTGGTGCCGGGCCCGACCACCGCGAAGAAGAAGGCGGCCGCGAACAGGCCGGCCACGATGGACGGAATGCCTGTCATCACGTCCACAAAGAACGTGATGGCTCGTGCCAGCCTGCCGTCATTGCCGTACTCCACGAGGTAGACGGCCGTCAGCAGCCCAACTGGGACTGAGATGACGGTGGCCAGGAGGGTGATCTGCACGGTGCCCAGCAGCGCATGGTAGATACCGCCGAGCACCGGTGCGCCAGCTTCAACTGCCTTGTTGTCGTATGCCCCCGTGACGCCGTTCATGGAGTTGGTCAGGAACCCCGGGGTGATGATGCCGGGAACTCCGTTGACCAGCACCGTCCAGATCACCGAAACGAGAGGCAGCAGCGCGACCAGGAACGAGCCCACCACGAGGCAGGTGGCCAGCTTGTCCTTTGCTTTGCGTGATCCCTCGACGGCGGCGCTCCAGCCGACCAGTCCGGCGGCGAAAAGGATGGCGGAGAGGATGCCCCAGCCGAAGGCGTTGAAGCCGATCAGCGCCAGGACGGCCGCGCCGATGATCAAGGCCGTGGCCAGGACAACGTACGGAGCATACTTGGGCAGCTGGCCTTTTGTGAGGGCCGACCTTTTGCTGCGTACGGGAGTGAGGGTGGCGGTCATCAGTTGGCTCCCGAGAATTCTTTGTGCCGGGTGATGATCCAGCGGGCGATCATGTTCACGCACAGGGTGATCACGAACAGGACCAGGCCGGCGGCGATCAGCGTACTGACCTTCAGGCCGCTGGCCTCCGGAAAGTTGAGGGCAATTTCGGCGGCAATGGTCTGGTTGCCGGACTGGATCAGGCTCGCGGTGAGGGCCCCGGATGACAGGACCAATGCTACGGCCATGGTTTCGCCGAGCGCGCGACCCAATCCCAGCATGACGGCGCTGATGATGCCCGGCCTGGCGAAGGGCAGGACGGCCATTTTGATCATTTCCCAGCGGGTGGCTCCGAGCGCGAGCGCGGCTTCCTCGTGGAGCTTGGGCGCCTGGAGGAAGATTTCCCGGCTGAGCGACGTAATGATGGGCAGGACCATGACCGAAAGAACTATTCCGGCGGTGAGGATGGTCTTGCCGGTAGCCGAGGCCGGGCCCTGGAGGATGGGCAGCCAGCCCAGGTTCCCGGCCAGCCAGTTATAGGCCGGTGAGATTTCCTTGGCCAGGAACGCGGCACCCCATGCGCCGTAGACCACGGAAGGGATGGCGGCGAGGAGGTCCACCACATAGCCCAGTCCGGCGGCCAGTTGCCGGGGCGCGAAGTGCGAGATGAACAGCGCCACCCCGATGGCGATGGGCGTGGCAATCACCAACGCGATGACGGCGGCGATGAGGGTGCCGACGACGATGGGCCAGATGTAGGGGAAGAAGCCCGCTCCGCCCTGGATCTTGTCCGCTGGAGCGGTCAGAGCCGGGATCGCCTGGACCACCAGGAACAGGGCAACGCCGAACAGGACGGCCAGGATGAGGCACCCGGCGGCCAGGGCGGCGCCGGAAAAGATCTTGTCCCCGGTGCGGCCTGCGCCCTGGGGACTTCTCAGCGAGGTGGCGGTCATTCCGACCCTTCGGTTGTGGTGTAACTAAGAATTGTGGCGGGGCTCAATGAGCCTGCTGGCAATGCCAAGTTCCCCGCCCGCCTTGCGGCGTGGCGGGGAACCGGGCTCAGGGACAGGTACTAGGACTTGACCTTGATGGTTGCAATGGCCTTCACGGCCTTCTCGGCGAGGGCCGGGGAGAGCGGTGCGGACTTGGCGGAGTCAGCGGCTGCCTTCTGGCCGGCGTCGGAGACTACGTAGTTTTCGAAAGCCTTCACCAGGTCAACGGTTTCCTGGGTGGCGTAGGTGGTGCAGACCACGTGGTAGGACACCAGGACCACCGGGTAGGCGCCCGAGGCTGTGGTCTTCCGGTCCAGTTTGATGGACAGATCGTTGGCCGGCCTACCGTCAACGGGCTTGCCCGCGTCGACGGCCTTCGCCGCGGCGTCGGCGGAAATCTTGGTGAACGAGTCGCCAACCTTGATCTGCGCAACACCGAGCTTGCCGCTGACTGCGGAGTCATCGGCGTAGGTCACGGCGCCCGGGGTATCCGTCACGGTCTTGACCACGCCGGACGTTCCCTTGGCATTTTCACCCTGGAGCGTTGCGGGCCAGATGCCGGCGGCCTTGTCGGTCCAGACCTCGGGAGCCGCTGCTGCCAGGTAGTCGGTGAAGTTGCTGGTGGTACCGGAATCGTCAGAGCGGTTGACCGGGGTGACCTTGGTGTCCGGGAGGGTGACGCCCGGGTTCAGGGCGGAAATGGCGGGATCATTCCACTTGGCGATTGCGCCGCGGAAGATCTTGGCGACGGTAGCGGCGTCAAGCTTCAGCTCGGTCACGCCCGGGAGGTTGAACGCAACGGCGATCGGGGAAATGTAGACGGGGATGTTGATGGCTCCGTCAGCGCCGCACTTGTCCTTGGAGCTGGTGAGCTCGGCGTCCGTGAGGTAGGCATCGGAGCCGGCAAACTGGGCGGAGCCGTCGAGGATCGCCTTGCGGCCTGCGCCGGAGCCGTCCGGGGAGTACTGCACACTGGCGCCCTGGTTGGCGGCGGAGAAGCTGGTCTTCCAGGCATCCATGGCCGCACCCTGTGCGGAGGAGCCGATACCTGTCAGCGTGCCGGTGACCTTCGGACCCGCAGAAGTCTGGTTGCCGGCAGGCGTGGTGCCCGTTGCGTTGTCTGAACCGCAGGCGGTGAGCGCGAGTGCGCCGGCTGCGATAACAGCGATAGCCGCGTGGCGGCCGAAGCGGAGTGCCTTCACTTAGATGTACCCCTTCCAGGGTTATTCAGGTGCGGGCAGGGCCGGAGACGCCCTGCAGCGCGATGCGTACGTTGTGTACCTCCACTGAAGTTAAGGGCCGCAGGTAACGGGAGGGGCCGCCCAAAGTGAACGGGAAATTAACGACGGCGGGATATTGGCTTACATCTGGGCCGTCACCATTGCGCACGTCACACCGCCGGTCGTAGTGCACTGCCTGTGAATAGACTGGAACGCATGGCCGCCGCAACAGGACTCTCAGCAAGCAGACGATTCCTGCGCGGCCGCATCCGCACCGGCCTGATCCGGAGCCGCAATTCGCTGATCCCCGCCATCCAGATGACGGTGTGCGCGGTGGGCGCCTATGCCTTCGCCGAGTACGTGCTGGGGCATTCCGGTCCCCTGTTTGCTGCCACCTCGTCCCTGATCGCACTGGGTTTTTCCCGGGATCCGCGGCTGCGCCGGGTGGTGGAGGTGGGCCTCGGCTGCACCATCGGCATCGCGGTGGGTGACCTGCTCCTGCACTGGCTGGGCAGCGGAATCTGGCAGGCCGCCGTCGTGCTTCTGTTCTCCATTCTGTTGGCCCGCTTCCTGGACAGCGGCAGCATCTTCACCACTCAGCTGGGGCTGCAGTCGCTGCTGGTGGTGCTGCTGCCGGCGCCGGCCGGCGGGCCCTTTACGCGCAGCCTCGATGCTGTGGTGGGTGGGCTCTGCGCCCTGTTGGTGACCATCCTCATACCGAAGGACCCGCGCCGGGAGCCACGCAGGGACGTGCAAAAGCTGCTCCATGAACTCGCCGAGGTGTTGCGGGAGTGTGCCACCGCCCTGAGCGACAGCGACTCCACCCAGGCGTGGCACGCGCTGATCCGGGGCAGGAACTGCCAGCCCCTGGTTGACTCCATGCGCCAGACGCTCCGTGCCTCAGGTGAGGTGGCCACGCTGTCGCCGGCCTACCGCCGGCACAAGGATGAGCTGGACCGGCTGGAGCAGTCGCTGGACTTCATCGACCTGGCACTGCGCAACAGCCGTGTTTTTGCACGCCGGCTGACGAGCGCCATCAACCACGCCGCGCTCTCGGACGACGCCACGGAGAATATCGCAGAGGTCCTCCAGGAGACCGCTGCCGCCATCGACGAGCTTTCGCTGGGCCTGGCCGAAACGCACGACGGCGTGCGGCGCGCGCATCTCCGGACTGCCAGGCAGGACCTGAGCGGGATTGCGCTGCGGCTGCACCCAAAGCTGCTTGAAGTGCAGCGGCTGGAGGGCGAAACCGTCGTGATGCTGTTCAGGCCCCTCATGGTGGACCTGCTCGAGGCCACCGGGATGGATTCGCGCGAGGCCCGGGACGTGCTGCCGGCGCTGTAGGTTCCTGGGCCCACGACCGCCAGGGTTCCCTGACCGAGCTTGCGAGGTCAGGGGGCGGGCGGGGATTGTCCGGGGCCACCGCTAGGGTGGAACCCATGGCAACAAAGACTTCCCGGGCATCCAAGGCGCCCGCCTACAAGTGCGCCGAATGCGGCTGGACCACCGTCAAGTGGGTGGGGCGCTGCGGCGAGTGCCAGGCCTGGGGTACGGTCGAGGAAACCGGCTCCGCCGTTGCGCGTACGACGGCGGCCACAACAGTCCTGGCGCCGGCCCGCCGGATTGCCGAGGTGGACGCCACCACCGCGGCGTTCCTGCCCACCGGCGTGGATGAGCTGGACCGTGTACTGGGCGGCGGCCTGGTGCCGGGCGCCGTCATCCTGCTGGCCGGCGAGCCCGGCGTGGGAAAGTCGACCCTCCTGCTCGATGTTGCCGCCAAATTCGCCCGCACCGCTCAGGACGTCCTCTATGTCACAGGCGAAGAGTCCGCAGCGCAGGTGAAGCTCCGCGCGGAGCGGATCGACGCCGTCGCGGATTCCCTTTACCTGTCCGCCGAGACGGACCTGGGGCAGGCCTTGGGCCAGGTGGAGAAAATCGAGCCGCGGCTGCTCATTGTGGACTCAGTCCAGACCCTCAGCAGCGCCGACGTGGACGGCAGCGCCGGTGGTGTTTCGCAGGTGCGGGAGGTGGCCGCGTCCATCATCGCGGCGGCCAAACGCCGGAACATGACCACCCTGCTGGTGGGCCACGTGACCAAGGACGGTTCCATCGCGGGCCCGCGGCTGCTGGAGCACCTCGTGGACGTCGTCTGCCAGTTCGAAGGCGAGCGGCACTCCCGGCTGCGGCTGCTGCGGGCAGTCAAGAACCGCTACGGACCCACCGACGACGTCGGCTGCTTTGACCTGAACGAGGACGGCATCGTGGGCCTGGCCGATCCCAGCGGGCTCTTTGTCAGCCGCACCAAGGATCCGGTCTCCGGCACATGCATCACGGTGACCATGGAAGGCCGGCGCCCGCTGCTGGCCGAGGTACAGTCCCTGCTTGCCGAAAGCCCCAACGCGCAGCCCCGTCGGGCCACCAGCGGACTGGACAGCTCCCGCGTGTCAATGCTGCTGGCAGTGCTGCAGCAGCGGGCCGGCTGCCTGCTGCACAAAGATGATTCCTACGTGGCCACGGTGGGCGGCGTGAAGCTCAGCGAACCCGCGACCGACCTTGCCGTGGCGCTCGCCGTGGCATCGGCCAAGGCCCGGAAACCCCTGCCCATCCGCCTGATCGCGTTCGGCGAGGTAGGCCTGGCCGGGGAGGTCCGCCCCGTCCCCGGGATCAACCAGCGCATCCAGGAAGCACACCGCCTGGGCTTCACCCATGCGGTGGTCCCGGCAAGCCACAACGGCCCCGGACCCGTGCCGGCAGGCTTTACGGTGCGGGAAGTGGAACACCTGACAGAAGCGCTGAGTTTGCTGATCGGGTAGGGGCGTCGGCAGGCTCTGGAACGGCATACCGTTGGGCTCTGGCACCCGGAGGCAAGCAAGAGTAGCGTCGGTCGGAGAATGCGGCGGGCGGATGCAGCCGCATGCCTCCAGTGCCAGGGCGCGCTGGTGCCAGTCTGTTGAAGGAGCCAGTCATGGCTGGATGGAACGCTGATACGGCGGCGGGGCCTGTCGGGTCCGGGACCGTTACTTTGGTGGAGGGATCGTCCTTCTGCATCTCCTTGCAGAACGGAGATATACAGCCGGACCATCCGCACGGTGTATTCCACCTCGACACCCGGATCCTGTCCGGCTGGTGCCTCACCATAAACGGCCAGGAGCTTGAGCCGTTGGCGGCGGAGACCAAGGAACCCTACCGTGCCCTGCTTGCCGGCCGCGTTCCCCGTTTGGACGGGTATGCCGACAGCCCGCTGATCGTGGAGCGGTTGCGCGAAGTGGGCGCCGGTATCCAGGAACAGGTCACCATCCGCAACTACTCAGTGGAAGCGGCTGAATGCCTGATCTCGCTTCGGGTTGAGGCCGATTTCGCTGATCTTTTCGAGGTGAAGGAGGCACGGATCCAACGGCGCTGGAAGGAAACACGGCACGTGGACGGTGATACGTTGACGGTCCGGGCTGTCTGGCAGGATGTCCGGAAAGGCATCCTGGTCCAGGCGCCGGGAGCCGAGGTCACGCAAGAGGCCTTGACCTACAGGGTGACGGTGGCACCGCACGGCCAGTGGAGCACTGTCCTCACCGTACTGCCCAGCAACGAGGCAGCCAGTCCACCGCCGCCGTCGTTCGTCCATTTTGAGGGTGACGAATTGTCCCCCCGGGACCTGCGGCGACGGGAGTGGGTGGCCAAGATCCCCGAGATCCACATGGGAAACCGCTCCATCGAACGGACATTGCGTCGCAGCTATGACGATCTGGGCGCCCTCCGGATCGAGGATCCGAACCACACTGACCGCGTAGTGGTGGCCGCCGGAGCCCCGTGGTTCATGACCGTGTTCGGCCGCGACTCGCTCTGGGCTTCAATTATGGCGATGCCGATCGACCCGTCCCTGGCCCTTGGCACCCTGCAGACGCTGGCGGAGCGGCAGGGCACCGTGGTTGATCAGATGAGCGAGGAGGAGCCGGGCAAGATCCTTCACGAGGTCAGGCTCGATGTTTCCAGCGGGTTGTCACTGGGCGGCAAGTCCGTCTACTACGGCAGCGTGGACGCGACGCCGCTGTTCGTGATCGTGCTCGCATCCGTCAGCCGCTGGGGTTTCGCCAAGGACACCATCGCCGCACTGCTGCCCCATGCGGACCGGGCTTTGGACTGGATCCGGGACTACGGGGACAAGGACGGCGACGGGTTCGTCGAATATGAGCGCCTCAACCCTCAGGGGCTGATCAACCAGGGCTGGAAGGACTCGTGGGACGGGATTAACTTCGCGGATGGTCGCATGGCCGAGGGCCCGATCGCGCTGTGCGAGGTTCAGGGTTATGTGTACGACGCGTATATGGCGCGTTCATGGATGGCTTACGACGCCGGCGAGACGACTCTGGCGGCCGAGCTCGCTGACCGGGCGGCCCAGTTGAAGAAACAGTTCAACGAGCAGTTCTGGATGCCGGACCGCGGATACTACGCCGTCGCCCTTGACGGCAAGAAGCGCCAGGTCGACGCGTGCGCCTCCAACATGGGGCATTGCCTGTGGCTCGGCATCGTGGATGAGGACAAGGCCCCGCTCGTAGCTGAACGGCTGTTGTCGCCGGAGATGTTCAGCGGCTGGGGAGTGCGGACCCTGGCCAGTGACATGGGCGCCTACAACCCCGCGAGTTACCACAACGGGTCGGTCTGGCCCCACGACAACGCGATTATCCACGCCGGCCTGTTGCGCTATGGGTTTGTGGCCGAGGCACAGCGGATCTCCACGGCCCTGTTGGAAGCGGCCGACTACTCGGGCGGGAGGCTGCCGGAGCTCTTCTGCGGCTTCAGCCGGGAGCAGTTCGCGGAACCGGTGCCTTATCCAACGGCCTGCTCGCCGCAGGCCTGGGCGGCGACCACGCCGATCCTGCTCATGACGAGCCTGATGCGGTACGACGCCCATGTTTCCCGGGGCGGCGTATGGCTGGACCCGGTAATCCCGGAATCCTTCGGCGATCTGCGCCTCACCAACGCGCCCATGGCAGGGGGCCGCATCACCATCGACATCGCGAATTCCATACCGACCGTCCGGGGGCTGCCGGAGGGGATGGAGTTCCACCGGGGGCACCGGCCCTGGCTGGCCGAACTTGTGGAGCAGGCGGCCCGGAGCCAAAAGGCCTAGCGGGACAGGTCGAGCCTCCCGTGGCACGAATACGTTATCTGGCCGTCACCCAAGCCGGATGATGAGGTCCGCCGAGTTCCTTGTTGTCCGGATGAACTCCGCGTTGGGTTCATCCGTCCCGCGTACCCATTCCACAGCCTGCGACAGGGCCTTGCCGAAACGGACGTGCCGGTCCACGAGTCTCTTCAACCGGAGTTCGTCCGGGGTTTCCAGGAACCAGACTTCGTCCAGTTCCGCGCGGACCGCCAACCACGCCAGCTCGGGGGCCAGCAGGTAGTTTCCTTCCGTGATGACCACCGGCACGTCCTTGGGCACGGCGATGGACGCCGCAATGGGTTCTTCGAGTCCCCTCCGGTAGGCAGGGGCATAGACAACGTCTTCCTCGCGGGCCCGGATCCGCTGAAGGAGGGATCGGTAACCGCTGACGTCGAACGTGTCGATCGCTCCTTTGCGGTGAAGCTTCGGAGAGTCCTTGATGACATCGTGACCCAGGTGGAACCCGTCCATGGGCACGACCACAGCATTGTCACCGCCCAGCCCAGCTGCCAATTGTTCGGCAAAGGTCGATTTACCGGCGCCAGGCGCCCCGCACAAGCCCAGGACAAGCCGGGAACCCGGCGTCAGTTTCTGCAGGATCCGCTGAGAGAGCTGATCCATGTCTGCATCCAGGGTCTCCGGAAAGGGAGGGTGGTTGCCCAGCTCCATGAATTCAGCTCCTTGTAACAGCTACTTTGCGGGGTTATGCGTCCCGATCGGCACCAGGGTCAGGCCAGGGTGGTTCTTCTCGATCCGGCGCAGCGCCCAGACGTCGTTGAACAGGGCGAGGTATTCGCCGTCGGACCGCAGCAGTACCTCCGCGCCCGGCACGTTTGCGAGCGCCGGCATGGCGTCCGCCGTCGAAATCCTCGCGATGGAGTACGGCAGGCGTTCCAGCCGCATGGGGGCGCTGAAGTCGTGCGCCATCCGGTCCTCCACTACCTCGAACTGCATGGGGCCGACGGCGGCAAGCACGGGCGCCTGGTCTCCGCGGACATCAGACCGCAGGACCTGGATGACGCCCTCGTGCTCAAGCTGCTCGATGCCGCGGCGGAACTGCTTGAAGCGGCTGGGGTCCTTGGAGCGCGCTACCTGAAAGTGCTCCGGCGCGAACAGCGGAATGGCCGGGAACTCCACCGAGTCCTCCAGGAACAAGCTGTCCCCCACGCGCAGGGAGGAGGCGTTGACCAGGCCGACGACGTCCCCCGGGTAGGCCTCGTCGATGACCTCGCGTTCGCGGCCGAAGACCTGCTGCGCGTACTTGGTGGCGAACGATTTTCCCGTCCGGGTCTGCGTGACAACCATGCCGCGCTCGAAGACGCCGGAGCACACGCGGATGAAGGCGACGTGGTCCCGGTGGGCCTTGTTCATGCCTGCCTGGACCTTGAAGACGAAACCTGAGAACGGCGCTTCCACGGCACGCGGGCTGCCCTCAACATCCGGCCTGGGCGCCGCTGGCGGGGCGTAGTCCACCAGGGCGTCCAGAAGTTCCTTGACACCGAAGTTCAGTGCGGCGGAGCTGAACAGGATGGCGGTGGCCTTGCCGGCGTGGAAACTCTCGACGTCGAACTCCAGGTTGGACTCGATCACCAGTCCGGCCTCATCCACGGCGTCGGTCCAGTTGCTGCCCTGGCTCTCAGCCGCCTGTTCGGGAGTGAAGTAATCGGTGAGCGCGATGCTGGCGCCGGAGTTGTTGCGCTGGAACCGTGCGAAGCGGTCGTTGCGCAGGTCCCACACTCCGCGGAAGTCGCCTGAGATACCCACGGCCCACGTCAGCGGCATGGGCTGCAGGCCTGTCCGCTCGGTAATTTCGTCCATGAGCGCCAGCGCGTCCAGGCCCGGGCGGTCCCACTTGTTGATCACCGTGATGATGGGCAGGTTGCGCTGCTTGCAGACTTCAAAGAGCTTCATGGTCTGGGTTTCCAGACCCTTCGCGGCGTCCACCAGCATCACGGCGCAGTCAACGGCCGCGAGCACGCGGTACGTGTCTTCCGAGAAGTCGGCGTGGCCGGGCGTATCCAGCAGGTTGATGACAGTGTCCCGGTAGGAGAACTGGAGGGCTGCGGAGCTGATGGAGATGCCGCGGTCCTTTTCCATCTGCATCCAGTCCGAGACCGTTTCCTTGCGGTTGGCCTTGCCGCTGGACGCACCGGCGGTGCCGATCACTTTGGCGTGCAGCGCCAGGGCTTCAGTGAGTGTGGACTTGCCGGCGTCGGGGTGCGAAATAACAGCAAAGGTCCGACGCCGGGCCGCCTGTTTGTGAATCTCGTGGACCCGGGCGGGGCTAAGGACATCTTGGGACACGGTGCTACTTTCGCTGCGGTGGGGAATACCCCTGGCGCTTGACGGGGAAAGGGACTGGCGAACAGCCAAGTTCCAAGTTTATCGCAGTGGTACGGGCAGCGCCGAGTGGGGTTGCACTGGTGGTGCTTTGGGATCGGTGGCTCGCGAATCATGACCGTTGAGAACAGAGGGGCTAGTGGAAGGTGATGCAGTGACCAAGTGGCAGCGCCCTTGGCCGCGATACGCGAGCGAATCCGGCAATTGGGGGCTGAACGCCATGTCGCCCCAGAATCTAAGGACTGAACGAGAACCCTCCCGCGGGGCTAGGTGTACTGCCCAGGCAG
>NZ_JAGGPL010000026.1 GCF_018613805.1 Arthrobacter sp. ISL-48 | reverse complement strand
GGCCGCCGGGGCGCTGCTGGCCGAATCACAGACACTGACCAAGCACCTGCCGATGACCCTGTCCGCGCTGCAGGCCGGGTCGATCTCGTGGCAGCACGCCCGGATCGTATGCGACGAAACCACGGGACTGGATCCTGCGGGAGCCGCGGCATTAGAGGCGCATTTCCTGGACCCGGACGCGGTGAACCTGGCACGGGGCTGCCCGGCGGGCGAGCTCATCCCGTCCCGGTTCCGGTACAGGGCCCGGACCTGGAGGGAACGGCACCACCCGGTGTCCATCGAAAAACGCCACGCCAAGGGCCTGCAGGACCGGCGTCTCGAATACACCCCGGACCGGGACGGGATGGCCTGGCTCTCGGCCTACCTCCCTGCCGGGCAGGCAGCGGGGATCTGGGACCGCGCCACCACTGCCGCCAGGGCAATGCAGGGCCCCGACGAGCCCAGGACCCTTACCCAGCTGCGCGCCGATAACGCCGCCAACTGGCTCCTGGGCGGCGTCACCGAAGGGACCCCGTCCCCCAGGGCCCAGGTCCTGCTCACCGTCCCGGTGCTCTCCCTGATCGGTGCCGGTGAGGAACCGGCCACCCTTGACGGGTACGGGCCCATCCCGGCCTCCATGGCACGGCAACTCGTCGCCGACGGCGCCGAGTCCTTCCACCGGGTCCTGACCGACCCCCGCGACGGCGCACCACTGGAAATCGGGCGGACCAGCTACCGGGTTCCCACAGCGATGCGGCAATGGCTCCGGATGCGGGACGGTAAATGCCCGTTCCCTGGCTGCAACAACCATTCCCTGGACAACGAAGCCGATCACCTCCTCGCCTGGGCCGACGGCGGCACCACCGGCATCACCAACCTCGGCCAGCCCTGCCACAAACACCACAGACTCAAACACACCAGCGCGTGGAGACCAACCCCGGCCACCCAAAATAAGCCGCCCGGGTGGGTATCACCCAGCGGCCGCCACTACCAAAGCGAACAACAAGACTGGGAGCCACCCGATTGGCTCTCATTCACCGGACGCGAATTCCAACACGAAGAACAAGACTGGGACCCGGCCCATCGGCCAAGTGACACCCCGGACCCTCCCGGAAAACTGGAGGCTGAGATTGGCTTGCCGAGGAATCCACTTTCCGATTTGCAGGTTGGGCAGTCGGTTTAAGTCAGACTCCTCCTGATCCAGCCGGCGCACCCGCCGGCGAACGCCATCGAAGCCTACTGGCCATCCAGCGGACGGCGGTCCGACCAGCTTCAGTGTGCCCGGAGTCCGTCCAGGGTGAGCTGCACCAGACGCTTTACTGCGGCTTGGGACGGCGCTTCCGCAGCTGCCGACAGGGAGTGCAGGCAGAATGTTGCAAGTTCCTGCGGGCTCATGTCAGTGCGGATCTCTCCGACTTCGCCTGCTCTTTGGAGCATGTCCTGAAGGAAGGCATCCTGGTGCCCCCGGCCGCCGCTCCGGTGCATGACCGAGGCAATGACGCTGTCGTGATGCTCATGGATCATCAGGGCGTGGATCTGGAGTACCTGCTCCAACTGCCGTCGGGGATCGCCCCCGGCACTTTGCACGGCGTGGAGATGTTCCAGCTGGACGGCCAGCTGCCGGTCATGCTGTGCCAGAAGAATCGCCTCAACGTCCGGAAAGTACTTGTACAGCGTCGCCCGCCCGATGCCCACCTCCTTGGCGATCCGGGACATCGTCACCGACAGCAGTCCATGCTCGGCCGCCAAGGCCATGGTTGTACCCAGGATGGCATCCCGCACGGCCGTGCGGTGGGTCTCGATCGTCTCGTTCCAAAGCTTCGGCACCGCCCCAGTATACGAGATGACGAGGGTGCGACGCCTTGTCTTGTTGAATACACACTGTCTCGATAGTCTGGATGAATCCTCCCTACTCCGACCGAACAGGATCCCGATGCCGCAAAAACCCGAGCGACTTAACGGCAACGCCAGCAGAACGCAAAACCCCCAAGGCCCTGCAGGGATGCCCAGGTGGGTAAAGGTATCCGGGATTGTCCTTCTCCTGCTGGCGGTCCTGCTGGTTGCCATGCTGCTCAGCGGCCACGGGCCCGGCCGTCACATGACCGGAGCTCCCGCCAGTCCGGGAACGGCTTCCACGACCCTTTGCCTGGACCTCGGCTGTGAGGCATAGGCGTGAGCTCCTCTCCGCGGCTGCGCAAGGCCCTGCTGGTCACGCATGTCAGCGTCTCGGTTGGCTGGCTCGGTGCGGTGGCCGCATTCCTTGCCCTGGCTATCACCTCCGCCGCCAGCCCGGACCATGACCTTGTACGGGCGAGCACTCTTGGCATGCAGGTCATCGGGTGGGCGGTTCTCGTACCCCTCAGCGGGGCATCACTGTTGACCGGAGTCCTCCAGTCCCTCATCACCACATGGGGCCTGTTCCGGCATTACTGGGTTCTGGCAAAGCTCGTGATCAACGTCGTGGCGACCACCATCCTGCTCATGTACATGCAGACCATCAACTATCTCGCTGCCACTGCAGGAACGGATACGATGCCGGGAACAGGCCAGGAGGCGCTGCGTAGCTGGTCGCCGGTGATTCACGCCAGCGGCGCCCTCGTTCTACTGATCCTTGCCGTGGTGCTCTCCGTCTATAAGCCGCGGGGCATGACCAGGTTTGGATTCCGAAAGCAGCAGGGAATCCTTGAGCCCGCTGCCGGATCGGACCATTCTTGAGTCCAGGGACGCGACCCAACCACACTGACAGCGCGATCCGGACAGCGGGCGGAGAGACCGACATGACGTACGGCGACCAAAGGGAGCGAGGGCCCCGCAAGACGTTGATCCCGCACGGGGCACCGACTTCTGGATAAGAACCCTTTCTGATCGTCGGCGGCCAATCGCCATGCCTCCTCGGAATGCGGGTTACCGCACTCCTGCTCTGGAAGTCTTTCAAGGGGTTGCGGACGTATTCATACTTGGGGAATCAGGCGCCCGCGGGGGGTGCCGGTCAATACTGGGAGGTGCCGCGGTGCCACGTTTGAGCAGCCCTTTCACGTATTCCAGCGCCCTAGGTGATGGTGACCTGCCGGCCGGGACGTTCCACCTTGATGTGGCCACCCGGCACTTCGAATGGTCGGACGGTCTCTTCCAGTTGCATGGTTATGAGCGCGGTGAAGTGGTGCCCACTGTTGAACTGCTGCTCTCGCACAAGCATCCCGATGACAGGGCGAGGGCCGGGGAGATACTGGCAGAGGTCATCCGCACGGGAGGACGCTACTGCATTTACCACCGGATCATCGATGCCCGCAGCCGCGTCCACAGGGTGCTGACGTCAGGGGAAGGAGTCACCGACGCGGAGGGGAGCGTTATCGCCGTCGACGGGCTCATGCTTGACCTGACTGCTACCCTGCGGCGTGAGACAGAGCAGACCGCACACGACGCCGTTGAGGGAGCCACTGCCACGCGCACTGTCATTGACCAGGCCCGGGGCATCCTGATGGGCAGGCTGCTGATCAGCTCCGACGCCGCCTTCCAGTTGCTGGTCGGCTACAGCAGCCACAGAAACCGCAAAATATGCGTTGTCGCAGCGGACCTTCTGCGCCTTTTCGATAACGCTGACGGAAGCGAACAGCTGGAGGCAGCCGTCAGGGCAATCCAGGAAGGCGCCGCACCTAAGGGAGATTCTGCCCGGCGCTAGGCAGCCCTCAGGAAGCCGAACTAGACGTCAAAGTGTGTGGTGGAACTGTCGCCCGAGACTTTGAGCACCATCTCCTCGGCGACCTCGCGAAGCTTCTGGTTCCGGTGGTTGGAGACGTTTGTCAGGATCTTCATCGCTTCTGCCTGGCTGCACCGATTTTGGCCCATGATGATTCCGCACGCAAGATCGATGGCCGTACGGCTGCGCATCGCAAGGCTCATATCATCGGCGGCGCCCTGGGCGGTGCCAACTTTTACACCCAGCCGGACTGCCCTGCCTGCGAGGTCGGCAAAGGCGGCAGCCTCATCAATGATCGCCTCGGTGAAAACGCCCGTGGTGGAAGCAAAGAAGTTCAGCGCCACAGCGGAGCCTTCTCCGATTTCCATCGGCACTCCCAGGGCGCTCAGGCAGCCCTCGTCCAGCAGCCGCTGCCGGTAGACAGGCCAGCGCGGGTCACTCTGGACATCGCCCAGGAGTACTGGGACTTTGACCTTTAGCGCCTCTATGCATGGGCCCTCGCCGACCAGCTGCTCGATCCTGTCAAGATGGATCGCCCTGGGGCTGCTGCCGCCCACAGTCGTGGTCCCCCTGGCGCGTTTGAGGGTCACACCGCACTCCACGGCCGTCCCCGTATTCCGGCTGAGGATGGACGCTGCCATGGTTGCCAGCCCGGCAAGGAAATCAGCCACGGATTCCGTGCCGATAATCAGGTCCTGCAGTTCAAGGAGCAGGTCACCTTCTGGGGAAGTGGACATAGCCAAAAGCTATTCCTAACGGCTACTGCCCACAAGCCATCCTGCACATTGGATAACCTTTACTACACCTTTGAATGAATACATAGATCAATGTACTCTGGCTTTCATGGAAACCCTCACGCATGCACCGGTCCTGGCGCGGTTCGGCTACGCGGTCTCGGACCCGACGCGGGCCAGGATCATGCTCGCCTTGGCCACGGAACACGCCTATCCGTCTGAGCTGGCCGATTCGCTCGGTGTATCCCGGCAGAGCATGTCGAATCACCTGACCTGCCTGCGCGGCTGCGGCCTGGTGGTGGCCGTCCCGGACGGCCGGCGGACCAAGTACGAACTCGCCGACGCCCGGCTTGGCCATGCGATACAGGACCTGATCGGCGTCGTGCTGGCCGTCGACCCGGCCTGCTGCGCACCCGACGGGACGTGCGTAGAGTGACCTCCACCCTCCAGCCTCCGTCCACTGCAGCGCGCCGCGCTGTTCTGAGCCGGCGCATCCGTGTCCTGGCCGCTGCCACCATCACCTACAACGTCATCGAGGCCGCTGTCGCGCTCTGGGCCGGGAACATCGCGGACTCCTCGGCGCTGCTCGGCTTCGGCTTGGATTCCGTGATCGAAGTCGCGTCCGCACTGGCCCTGTCCTGGCAGTTTTCGGCTAAGGATCCTGAGCGGCGGGAGCACCTGACGTTGCGCATCATTGCCATTTCCTTCTTCGCCCTGGCCCTGTTCGTCGCCGTGGACTCGGTCCGCTCCCTGACCGGCGGGGGTGAGGCGCAGCACTCCATGCCGGGCATCGTGATTGCTTCTCTGAGCCTGGCTACCATGCCGGTCCTGTCCTGGCTGCAGCGCAGTGCCGGCAAAGAGCTCGGCTCCAGGACCGCCGTCGCCGACTCCAAGCAGACGCTCCTCTGCACTTACCTCTCGGCAGTCCTGCTGGTTGGTCTGGTGCTGAACAGCGCACTCGGCTGGTGGTGGGCCGACGCCAGTGCCGCGCTGGTCATCGCGGCGATCGCCCTCCGTGAAGGCGTCAACGCCTGGAAAGGCGACGTCTGCTGCGCAGTCCCGCACGACGTCAAGCTCGACGACGACGGTCCTGCCGCCGCGAACGCAGTAGGCACCGCCGTCGAACTCGGTGCCAACTGCTGCGAGGGCTGCGGTTCAGCTGCCGAACCAAAGGCAGTCAGCGTGACGCTCGGCGTAGAGAACCTCTGACGGCGGCCGCGGCTACCGGGCTGAGACGGTCGCGGCCGAGCCGGCCCGGGCCTTTCCCGAGCGGCGAAGCAGCATGTATCCGGCAATCGAGAGGACACCTGCGATCCCTTCGGCCACCGCCGTGACCACTTTTTCCATGAACCAGACTGGTTCGTACATGGCCGGGATCGGGCCGATTGCCGGGAGATCCACGTAGCGGTAGAGGACGATGGCCGCGAAAGCGGACAGGGCCACTAGCGCCGCCACCAGGAAAGCGGGGCGGGAACCTCTGACCAGGACGTAGAGGGCGCTCAGAATTGCAACGGCAGCCTGGATGCGGAACAGGTTGCCCTGGCCGATGCCGCCCGGCGCGGCCTGCTGATAGCCGGAAGCCAGCCGAAGATGGATGACCGCGCTGGTGACCAGTCCCGCGGCGACGAGCACCCGCAGGGCCCATATCGAGGAGGTGGACCGGCCGACTGCAGCCTGCCGGCTCATTTGACTACCAGCGTCCCGCTCATTTTCGGATGGAATGTGCAGATGATGCCGTATTCACCGGCTTCTGCAGGGGCCGTGAACGTGGCCGTCTTCCCGGCGTCCACCTCGACGTCGAACCCGCCTTTGTCCTTCGCCGTGACGGTGTGCGGGGCGGAGTCCTTGTTGACCACCGTGACGGTGGCACCGGGCTTGACCGAAGCGGGCACCTGGTAGGCGAATCCGCTGATCGTGACCGTCGCAGACCCGGAGGAGTCTTGTGCGACCGAGGAACTGCCTGATGAAGTCGGCTGCGGAGCCGCACCGCCGCCGGGGGAACCACACCCGGCCAGGCCTGTAAGTAAACCCGCGGCGGCGGCCGCCAGCACTCTGTTGCTCAGTCTCATGACCATTCCCTTTCCAGGAGTTGATCATCCACTCAAAAGCCGGGGCGGCACTTGGTTATCCGATGATAGGCCGTTCCTCCGGCACCCGGAAGAGCCTCGGGCGGGAGGACAGTGCCAGCGCGGACGCCACTGTCACGCTCCCGATCCGGCCCGTGAACATCAGCGCCATCAGCACCCATTCGGCCGACGGCGGAAGGTTGTAGGTGATGCCGGTGCTCATCCCCACGGTGCCGAATGCTGAGATGGATTCGAAGAGGACCTTTTCCAGGCTGTAGTCCGTGAACATGAGCAGCAGCAGGGTCCCGCTGACTACTGCGCCTACGCCGAGCAGAGCCACGGAGAGGGCCTGGCGCATTGATGAGGGGCTGATGGATCGGTGGGCGATGGTCACCTCTTCACGGCCGCGCACCTCGTTCCAGATGGAGAAGGCGAGCAGGAGGAACGTGGTGATCTTGATGCCGCCGGCGGTGCCGGCGCTGCCGCCGCCAATGAACATCAGGATGTCAGTCACCATGAGCGTTTCGGGGGAGGCGGCCCCGTAGTCAATGCTGTTGAAGCCGGCGGTGCGCGGAAACACGCCGCCCGCCAACGATCCCAGCAGTTTGCCTCCGAAAGACAGGTGCCCCAGGGTCTGGTCCCTGTTCCACTCGAAGGCGGCGAAGAGCGCGATGCCAACAATGAGGAGCAGGAGCGTGCCGTAGATGGTTAGCCGGAGGTGGACACTCCAGTCCCGTGCCTTGAGCTCAGGCCGTAGCAGCTGGATGATCACGGGGAATCCGAGTCCACCCAAGACAATCGCGGCACAGATCGGGATGATGATCCACGGGTCTTCCGCGAAACCGATGAGGTTGTCGCTGTAAAGGGCAAAGCCGGCGTTGTTGAAGGCGGAGATGGCATGGAAAGCGCCGTGCCAGAGCGCTTCCCCCGGGTTCTGGCCGTAGCCAAACCAGAACCGGCCCGTAAGCAGGACAGCGGTAGCGGCTTCCACGCTGAGCATGATCCTGGCCACCCGGAGGAGCACCGAACGCACGTCACCCAGGTTGAGTGTGTGCGTTTCGGATTGCGCCACCAGCTGGGTGTGGAGGCCGATGTTTTTCCGGACCAGCAGCGCCAGAAGGGTGCCCAGCGTCATAATGCCGAACCCGCCGAGCTGGATGAGGGCCATGATCACGGCCTGACCGAAAGGCGTCCAGAACGTGGCAGTGTCCACGGTCACCAGGCCCGTGACGCACACAGCTGAAACCGAGGTGAAGAGCGCGTCCATCAGGATATTGGCGTCATCCGCCATGTGCGACGCCGGGAGGGCGAGCAGCGCGGCGCCCAGGAGGATGACGGCCAGAAACGCCAGCGGGACCGAGCGGACCGGGTGGGAAAAGACCCGTCGGATGGCATTTTCCCTCCGGTCCCGGACCGCCTTGTCCATGACTGCCTTGTCTTTGGCCAGCCAGTTTTTGACGGCTTTCAGCTCCTGGGTCATCGCATCAGCCTACGTGGATGCCGGGGCGGCGGTCCGGGTCGGGCTCGTTTTCCCGGATGATCTCGCGGACTACGGGGGCAGTATCACCGCGGCCCAGCAGCAAGTACCGCATGAGGTGCGCCAGAGGGTTGCCCTCTGCCCACTCAAAGTATGCGTGCGGCTTAACTCCCGTGGCATCGCGCAGTGCCAGGAGGATTGCGGCAATGGCGTTGGGCGCCGCCGGGCTTCCCGCGCGGAGCACCCGGTGGCCGCCCACCTCGACGCCCCGGACCTCCAGGACCTCGCTGAAGCCGGACGGGTCCGTCACGTCGATTTCCAGGAACATCACGTCTGCCGTCCCGGGCACGGGGTTGTTCTCCCGCTGCGCGCTTTCCTTCTCGGCGTATTCGGGAGCGTCCCGGGCTTCGGGGCGGTTGGCGATCAGGTTGATGCGGCCGTCATACTCAAGCGTGTCCGTGACGAAGCGGCGGGCCGCGTCGTCGAATTCGATCCTGTCCACGCGCAGCTCGGTGGTCCGGCTCACCCGGGAGACCAGCGAGACAACCACGATGCCCAGGATGAAGAATCCGGAGATGGCGATGCCATCGGGCTTTTCGATCACATTGGCGGCCAAGGCGTACAGGAGGATGAATGTCAGGATGGAAAATCCGACGGCGGCGCGTCGCCTCTTGCTGCGGGCTGCAGAAATGGTGACAGCCACAGCACCGGAGACCATCATGGCCAGGATGCCGGTGGCATAGGCGCCGGCCTGGGCATTGACGTCGGCCTTAAAGCCGATGGTAATCAGGATGCTGATGGCCGTGTACACAAGGACCACGGGCCGCACGGCGCGGCTCCAGTCGGGGGCCATGCCGTAGGACGGAAGGTAGCGCGGGACGATGTTGATGAGCCCGGCCATCGCGGAGGCGCCGGCAAACCAGAGGATCAGGATGCTGCTGACGTCGTACACGGAGCCGAAGCCGTTGCCCAGGAGTTCATGGGCCAGGTAGGCCAGGGCACGCCCGTTGGCCTCGCCCCCTTCGTGGAACGCTTCGGCCGGAATCAGCACTGTGGTCACGAAGCTGCTGCCGAGCAGGTAGACGCTCATGATCAGGGCAGCGGTAGTGAGGAGTTTGCGGGTGTTCCTGACGCGGGCGGCCAGCTGCTCCTCCGGCGTAGCGCCCTTGGCTGCGACGAGGGGCATCATGCTGACGCCCGTCTCGAAACCGGACAGTCCAAGAACCAGCAGCGGGAAGGCGAGAATGGCAGGGCCGGCGATGTTGCCGACGCCGCCTCCGAAAGAGGTGAGGGCAGCGCTCCAGGCAGACAGGGCACCCGGCTGCGTGACGGCGTCGTACATTCCGACGCCGATAATCACGGCGTTCAGCAGCAGGAAGACGGCCACCAGCGGGATGGCCACGGCCACCGCTTCGGAGAAGCCGAGCAGGAACACGCCCCCCAGGATCAGGAGAAGCACCACGGTGATGGGGACCGCCTGGCCCTCAAGGAACGGCGGCAGGTAGGGGTTCTCGAGCATGTGGACCGTGGCATCGGCGGCCGAGAGCGTGATGGTGATGATCCAGGACGTTGCGACGAACCCCAGCAGGACGAGCACGAAGATCTTGCCCTTCCAGAACGGCAGCAGGTTCTCCAGCATCGCCACCGATCCCTGGCCGTGCGGACTCTCATGGGCCACCCGCCGGTACATCGGCAGCATGCCCAGCAGTGTCAGGCCCACGATCAGCAAAGTGGCCAGTGGCGACAGGGCGCCAGCGGCCAGCGCGGCGATGCCCGGCAGGTAGGAGAGGGTAGAGAAGTAGTCGACGCCGGTCAGGCACATGACCTTCCACCAGCTCTGCTGGTTTGCATCCGACTCCGCCGATTCAGGGCCCACGGGCTGGTGGACCTTATGCTCCAACAGCCAGTTGGTCAATGCATTCCCGGGGGCGGCGCCGTGTTCGGGGTTGGGAACACTGGCGGGAATGGAGAACTGGGCGGGTGCAGTCAATGGCGTTTCTTTCTATTCCGCACAGATTGGAGCGCGGGCGACTTTTAGAATAACCAACGGAGCCTAGCACCCGGCCCCCGCGCTCCGCATTTGGACCCGGAAATTACGCCTCAATCACGCCGGTTCCCAAGCGCGCCTGGGAGGTGTCCTGCCGATGCCGAAACGAGTACTCGGTACCCGTGCTGTCATTTTCCGAAGTCGTCTGCACAAACTGCCCCGAGATTACGGGAGTTGTGCAGTCGGGTATGGACATCTGGGTGTCCGAAGTCCTCTGCACAAAGCGTCACTTCGGTCAGGAGCCGCCTGCACGAAACGTCAGAGTATCAGCGGCTTAGCGGCACCAAATTTAGCGGCAATGCCGTGCCGAAGCGATGTTCACGATTCGCCGGCTCGCTGTAGAGAAGGTCAGGTGGCCGGCGCGGCGCGCTGGATGGCCCGGTAGACGGTGGAGCGGGCGACGCCGAAGAGTTCGGCGATTTCTGTTGTGGTGTGTGTGCCGCCCTGGTGGAGGCTCACGAGGTGGGCTTCCTGCCTTTTGGTGAGTTTGGGCTGTCGACCTCGAAGCTTGCCTTTGGCCTTCGCCACGGCCATGCCTTCGCGGGTTCGGGCGCGGATGAGGTCGGATTCGAATTCGGCGACCATGCCCAGGACGTTGAACAGCAGCTTCCAACCGGGTCATGGGGGTTGTAGATGCTGCCGCCGATGTTAAGGGTCACGCCCTTGCGCGTGAGTTCGTCGGCGATATCCCTCGCATCCGGCAGGGACCGTGCGAGCCGGTCAAGTTTGGTCACCACGAAGGTGTCGCCGCCGCGGCACGAGGCGAGGGCCTTTTCCAGCCCGGGTCGATCGTGTTTGGTCCCGGTGAATCCGTGGTCGACGTGGTGTCGGTGTCGGTCGAAAACTGAGCCATTGTGACGGTTGAAAACTGAGCC
>NZ_JAGGPL010000025.1 GCF_018613805.1 Arthrobacter sp. ISL-48 | reverse complement strand
GTGATTGTGTCAGCCGCGCCACCGCGGCGCGCTGACTGACCGTCAGCACACACGCGACTTCCGCGACTACCGCCATCTCCTGGGCCGTGTTCTCCTGCGGGGACCCGGGCGGCGCTGCGATGGCTTCTGCCGCGCCGGCGTACCCGGCCGCTAGGTGCACTTTCAAGGCGGCCATGCCGGCTTCCGCCCGGGTCACCTCGGCCAGCCCTTCCAGGCACGCATCAGCCTGATCCCGCAGCGGGTCAGGACCAGTGGAGCCGAGGCTGCCAGAGGCGCCGCGGACAAAAACAGCAAGCGCAGCAACGGAAGCCTCAATGGCCTCCAACGCCTCCACTGCCGCCCTGCTTCCCATACCCAAAGCATCCCGCGAGGCTCTGACATTAATGACTGATCCCGTTGTGCTGCCGGATGATCTCCGCCGGGCTCACGCTGCAGCATGGATCGTCGCCTCTGTCGCGCCCGAAAATGCGTGAAGGGCAGCCCGCGGTTTTGGGATGGCGACGATGCTCCGGTAGCCTAGTCAGGTTGGTGACGTGTCCGAGCGGCCGAAGGTGCAACACTCGAAATGTTGTTTGGTGTCAAAGCCAACGTGGGTTCAAATCCCACCGTCACCGCCACGGGGGTATTACCTTTTACCCCTGCCAGTGATGACGAATTCCCCCGCTGCTTTTTGCCCGGGGGAATTCGTCGTTCAAGGCTGCGTTCCTGGCCCATCTGTTGGCTGATTCGTCGGGTCAGGCGTGTAGCGTTATACGAATTTCAGATCCTGCGGCGCCCCGAACTCGATTGCGGGCACGCCAATGACCCCGACGCGCGGTGCGCCGGGGTCGTGACACGACAGGTGCTGTTAGTCGCTATTCCGGTCGTCGATGGTTTTGGTTCGGCGTTCGCGGGTTTGCTTTGGTTCAGGGCCGAAGTCCCACGTCTCGCCTCCCCACATGTTCTGCATCCTTCGCTTGAAACACCAGTCGCGCACGATGCGGATGTTCAGTGCTGCAAGGGATATGGCGAGGAGGAAAGCGGTGCCAGGCCGGGTGAACGTCTTGACGTAGCCTCGCCGCCAGCTGAGCTTGTTCGTTCTCACGTCGGCGTTGAATGATTCCACGGCGTTACGCGCCCCGTAGAGTTTCATCCAGTTCGTGGTTCCGAACAGGGGCCATTGTGACTCTCGGGCATGCTCGTCGGGTGTGAGGGTGATGGTCCCGGAACATCCGCAGGGTTCTCCGAGGGTGCAGTTCGTTTCCTGGTATTCATTGCCGAGCCGCATGGATAGTTCGTTGTTGGGGCAGCTGAGTTTGCTTGCGGTGGCGGGTCCTTTGAATCGTTGGTGGCCGTTTTCCGGGTTGCGGGCACCGTGGGGGTGGTATGCGAATTGGGTTCGCTCGTCGTAGAGCTTGGCTCGTTTGTCTTTTTCTTCTTTGTTGAGGTTAGGGGCTGTGGGCGAGTCAAGTTCAATGAGAGTTTTCGGGATGGCGGAGGTGAAGAGTCCGCCGTCGATGTAGATTGTCCCGTGGTGAGGGCTGGGTCGGGTTGTGCGCTGGTTTTGGGCGAGGTCACAGACCTGACGAATGTTTCGGCTCCACAGGGGAAGTTGCCAGTTGTCGGCTTTCAGCATGGAGTAGCCGCGGTCAGCGTAGACCGTCTTGAGACGGTATTCCTTACCGGCGACCTCTTTCACGATGTCCAGACCCGCCAGACCGGCGGCGGCCCGGCTTGACCCTGCGGGGACGAGAACGAACGATCTGATGACACGAGGCGCATCGACCGTACCTTTGGGGTAGGCATCAACACCGAAGTGGGCTTCGTAGCCGAAGAACATCTCCTTCGGATGGTTCTCGGTCGCAGTCTTCTTACCCAAGCGCGCATCCGGGTCCGCTGAGGTCCATTCTTGAGTTTGGCCGGCACTTGGTTTGGTGGACCTGTTCTGCGGTTTCTTTTTCTCTCCTGGTTCCGCTTGTGGTCTTTTGCTCTTCCATCGTCGGACGGCGTACGCCTCGACGCCGGTGCCGTCGATGGCAAGCCCGGTCGGCGACGGCAGGCTGTTGGGTATTGCTGCGTCGATGATCAGGTTGAGGAAGGCGTCAAAGTCGAACGTTCTCTTGTTGCCGGCCGGGGCGTCGTCAAGGATTTCCCCTGTTGCCGGATCTATCCGCAACCCCTGTTCAGCCGGACTGTCGAGCAGCAGACTCATGAGCCGCTTGCCTGTAGTCCAGACATTCTTGTGTGTGGGATTGCCGATTACGCGTATGTTCTCCTTTTGGTCTTTGCTGAGAAGCTCGATTTCCTGGGCGATCGCTGTCCAATGCAGGTGTTGAGGCTGGCGAAGTCGGGCGTGATAGATCGCACCGATGACAAGGGCTCTGAATGGAACGTGTCGTTTGCGTCCGGATCGGGTTCCTTCCCATTTGGTAACCCGCTCAGGGAACTGGATCCGGTTCCCCAATTCAACGGTCGACAGGAACAACTGAGTGGGAGATTCCGGGGGTGCGACCTTCATGTTCCGGACATTAATGGGTTCAGTCATGAAAAGCCGCCGCCTCTGCAAACCAGTCGTGCACGTCTCTGAATTCGATGTATGGCAGGAGCTCTATGAGGGATTTGGTGCCTTGGAGGCCGGACATGTAATGCACTTCGGATAAATTGCAGCCGCTGCGCAGCATCCTCACCAGCCATGTCGTGCGCAACCTGTTGGTCGTGGGGCGCCAGACTCTCGGATACTCGGGAAGGCGCAGCACCCGATCCAGCCGGTCTGACGGCTTGGCCTCCGTCAACGGAGCTATGAAGGGCTCACCGGGATGCTTCTCGCCGATGTCAAGGAGAAGATCCGCGTAGCGCTGATGCAGGGGAACCTTCCGTGCCCTGGACCCCGGAATGTCCAACATGAAGATGTCTCCGTGCAGAACCAGGTTTTCGTTCCCCACGCTCAGGTATTCCTGGGCTTGCAAACCTCCACCCAGCCCAAGAGCCAACTGAGCGGTCGCTACCCGCCGCTTGAACGGTGTGGACTGCTGTGAGGCCATCTGCAGATACCCGTCAGTTTCCTCCGTCGAATATGGCGGCTGAAGCTGGTGCATCTGAAATCTCATCCCCGGTGTCGGCCATGGCGCCCTGCGCGTAACCTCCCGCCCTACCCTGGCCAGAGCGGCACGGCGTGTGGCACGTGAGCTGGGGACCAAATGAGCGGTTGAGGTCTGAACGTACCGCTCCACCCGGGACGGGGTGAAAACGATCTCAACGTCGAGCAACACCCCCTGTTCGTGCGCCCAGAACACGAAATAGGCAATGGCGTGGATGTAATTCCTCATCGTGTCGGGGGCCATGTACCCAAGGCATCCGGCCACTTCCCTCACAAACGGACCGATAGCGGCCCACACACGCGAAGGCACCCTGCCAGGCTTTGGCTCATACGCGGCGATTACCTCGGCCGTTGGCTTCATGTGTGCCTCCGACCAGCGAATGTGGGCTTTGTCTGCCGACTGTGCTGCAGGCAGCAGACCGAACGCGAGGCTTCAGACGTGGGGCTGAACAAGGAGGGATTTAGGGCTATATGAGGGCGCACGGGATCCACACGTTGCGTACCAAGGCCGAAGCCGGTAGCATTAAAAACGTCACCAAAAAAGACGCTTAACTCAGGGCCTCCAGACAATGCGCGCCAACGCATTGTCAATATGGGGGCTTTTTGGGTTTCCGGCACCGCCCTGAGGCGGCTATTCATGGGTGGATAGTCCTTTCGGAAGAGGAAATCATTGCTACACAGCGGTTGACAAGCCGTCAAAAGTGTGTAATACTATACAGAGGTATTTATAAACCCTGTCGATCAGGCTAGCATGGTCTGCATGTTGTTTTTCTTATGCCCTGTGGTCCTATGAGCCTTCCTCGCTATATTCCGCGTAACTACGCCGACAATCCGCACGAGTTCGGCAAGGTCGAACACATCCGCTGGCCAGCCCGGGAACTCGTGGCCGACCGGGAACTCGCTAGCGCGGCCCATCTGCAGCACTACTTCTCCCACCGAATCCTCACCCGGTTGCGGGAATTGGGGTTGTCGCTTCGAAAATACGCCGCCATGACCGAACAAAACTACGACCGCGTCATCAAGGTCTACCGGGGCAACACCGTCCTAAAAATAGAGGAAGTCTTTCGCGCCGAGCGTCTCCTCGGAGACGTCATTGACCCTGACGGCACCCCATTCCATCTCTTCGCCCAGTTCGACTAGTCAGGTCAACCGGATGCGACCAGACCCGCTATTGCTCCGGTTGGAGCTGACCCCTCGATTCCAACCGAACACTTACGTAACCAACCCACGCGATGCAGGCAACAGGATAAGTTATCCTCCTGGGCTGCAACCAGCGCGCCCACCAATCACGACGTGGCTGGTGCGTCACGTTTCCAGCACTATTTCGCCCGTCGGGTCCTCCTTCGCCATCACTCTCTAGATGCGCTCTTCCATGTCCGAGCAAAACCATGACGGCTTCCTCAGCCTGCAGCGGGGCGACACCGTTATGAAGACGGAAGAGACATTCCGAGCTGAGTCGCTGCTCGGCGACGTAATCGCCCCCGCTGGTACGCCCTTCGGCCCCGTGGCCACCAGGAACAAAAACGAGATGCACGAACGCCCTCGGCTATGGTGAACCGACCAGCCGAGTACCAGTTCAGCGCCCAGGAGTCCGCAGTGGCCATCGGAGCCGAGCTTGAACGGGGAGACGTCGACTTCGCATTTCGGATGCTCGCCAGGGCCGTAACCAACTTCCGGCGCCCAACCCCCGAACAATGGCCAGACGCCCTAAAGAAGCCGCGCACCACCGGATCAACCGAATGGGACACTCTACTGGCCGTCGTAATTGGACGAGAATGCGACAAGGCAGGAATCCCGCGTCCCGAATGGACCAACCCTCCTCCGCTGCGCCGCGAATGGATCGCCACGTCAGTTTCTGCGCCCAGCGAGCGGTGGATTGCAAAGACCAAATCCAGAACACCAAAAGAGTTCTCAGATCTGGGCATCTGGTTCGACCCCGGAAATCTCGAAACCGCCTGAAGTGCTCACCCTTGAAACTCTTGGTCGTTGACAGCGGAAGGCGTTGGAGACGGCCAACTATCAGTGAGGCGACCCAACCACACACCATTTCCGACCGAATGAACCAGCCCAGCGGACGACGACAACCCCGAGCCACAGTCAGCAACGGATCAGGGAGCTGAGGCGAAAGATTGTTCGGAGACGAGAGTCCGGCGATCACCGGCTTCAGGCCAAGTGCGCGGCGGAACTGAGTCCACTTTTAGACGCGTTTAGATTGTTTAGATTTGATGGATATCAAGGGGCGACTTGCGTCAGAACTCGACGACGAAGTGCGAGTTCACCAGCCCGCGGATTTGACCATCGGCAACGTTCTCCTCCCCTGCCTTCCAGGGGCGGCGCCAGTGACGCCGCCCCCGGACCTCAGTGAAGCTTCACCGCTGCATCCGCGTTGGCTTGCAGAAAGGCGAATCGCTCCCGAAGATCTGATCGGCAGTCAGCATGTTCGCAGCCAATTGCGCCGTGATCGTCGTGCTGTTGCGGTAGTCGTCACCGAGGGCCAGGTGGAACGAAGTGAGTGCCGCCTTTAGCGCCTTCAACCCCTCAGCGTCGACGATCTTCGTCCCCGCCGGCGCCGTCCCGGTCCGCTCGACAAGGGTTTTTCGGTGCACCATGACGGGGATAATCACCGCGTCCGCCCCATATTGACTCCGGCACCAGTTCACCGAGCCGGCGAGCTGATTAATATCCTTCTTGAAGATCGTGTCGCCTTGGGCGCCGGTCTTCGCTTCAATCACCGCATAAGTATGGTTGCCAAGTGCCCATAGGGCGTCAGGTCCTACGCCGTGTTCATCCTCTGGTCGCTGGCTGCTGATGCCCAGGTGCGGTGCCAGATCAGCCAAGGCCATTTCCGCTTCGGTGGTTCGAGTGGTGTTCCATGTCAGGTCGTCCAGGATGGCTTGCGCGCCCAGGATCAGCTCCGCCCCGTTAGCGTAGTTGTCACGGAGGTAGTCACGGGACGCGTCGGACTGGGCTGTGGCCGCTTTTATGGGCTGATAGGCAGCCCCGGTAATCGGCCGGAGTATCCCCATGTTGTGAATTCGTCCATCAGCAAGATCGGCCTGCGCTTTGGCCGAATCGACGGCATCGGTGTACCCAGCCAAAGTCTCCGACAACCATCCGGCGTACCTTGCGTCGCCAATTGCGTGGGCAGCGGCCACGGCCGCCTCGGCATGTGTGACAGCCGCACGGGCATCGCCACGCACCGCCGCGTTGTAGGCATCTCTCAGATGGCGAGCAGCAGGGTCGATGGTCGCCGGACCGTAGACCACGCCCTTAAGAGCGCCACGAGACGCCTCCCGAAACTTTTGGTCCCCGGAAACTACTTGTTCGATCACTGAGACAACGTCGTCGGCGCCCGCTCCGTTCATGCCTGTCGAAACAGTGCGCGACATTGCGAGTTGTGCCCGCGTGGCCGGGGAAAGCTGGCTGGCTGCGTCAGCGCTTGCCAACAGGCGTGTCAGGCCGGCGCCCAAGATGACGACAGCGCACCGGTCGTCGCGGCTGCGGACCCCCCGACCCATGCCCTGTTCAACGCGCTGAACCTGTCTGGATGTCATCGCCCGGCTCTTGCGCAGTGCCGCTGCTTCTCGCCTTTCGATCCCGGTATAGACCTGGGGAATGCCGTCGATGATCAGAACGCGACAAGCATCGCCGGGAAGGTCAATGCCGTCATACCGGTTGACGATAACCACGATCCCTACGTGGCCGGATTTGAGGCGCTGTACCTGCTGACCAATTTCATCCATAGTGCTGACGGTGGCCGTAGCGACGTCAGCCCACTCCTCCGCACGGGCGTGGCTCGGGACGAGCACTACAACGTTGTGTCGGTCGGCGAGTCCGGCGGCCATCTCCCGCACCTGTGCGTGCTGGATACGCGGGTTCAGGGACATGGGGGCAAGAATAAGACGGTCCCCCAAATCAGTCGCCGAAGCCGGCACGACCGGTTCGGCGACGCTGGCAGCGTCTGCGTCGAAATGCGTGATGAGAATGCTGTCCTCGGCGAGGGTAGCCGTGAGGTACACACGCCTTTGAGCCTCGGCGAAACTGGGAAACTTCTGGATCGGGGGACACTGCGGCTTGATCTCGATACCGTCGGACGTTACGGCAGCCTGACACAACTCCAGTTCATCGGCCAGCAAGGGCCATGCCCACTCGAAGGCTTTCTCAGTCCTGTGAGGGTGCAGGGCTTCAAGCACCTGACTCCGCTTCTTCCGCCAGGACCAGAACGGTATCCTCATCACTGCAGCGTGCTCTCCGGACGCGATATCCAGCAGGGTGGCGCTACTTTGCGCTTCAAGGTCATCGAGGAAGAGGTCCATTATCTTCTCGTAGGCGTCGTGACCGGAAGGGACGCGGAGGGTTGACTTGCTTTCCAGCTCCGTGACGGCTGCATGGGCGTCATCGATGACAACACTGCCAACCGCGACAGGCTGGCGGCCGCTGGTGCTGCCTTCCATTCCAAAGCGCGTCTTGCCGTTAATCAGAACTCCGATGGACACGACGAGGATGGCCTCCGCGGCAAGGAAGCGTTCATCGTCCGGCGAGTCTGACACGGCCAGTCCCAGCGATTCCGCCTCCTTCCTCACCTGACTTGCCAGATGAGCATCTGCGGTGATGTACATAGCCGGCCCCCTGCCCTCATTCAGGGAGCATTGGAGAATCAGAAGTCCGACGATCGTCTTGCCGCCGCCTGTATTCGTTTTGATCACCAGGTCGCGACTTTCCCTGCGCGCACGCCAAGCTTCCAGCACGTCACTTTGCACCGCCCGCAAGTAGCCGTAACCGTCAGCTTTGTTGGGAAGAGCGTCGAACAGCGCCTCCGGATCGGTAATTGTGGACAGTGCCCCGCCGAGTGCGAGTGTACCGAAGTCGAATGCCATCTGCGAGTGCCCCTAATATCGTCGCTAGTCTTACGATGGATAACACTACGGCAGCTCATGCGCGCACGTTCGAGGCGCCCCAACAAGCTGTCGACTGCAACGTTTTCTCGGCGAAATGTCAGTCAGACGAGCCGTAGGCTTCGGCGTCAACCCGTCGGTTCAGCACGCGCAACCTCCAAATCGCGCGTACCCACGAACGCCCCCGCATCTACGTCCTCCAAGAAATGATGCGGGGGCGTCCCTGCGTCGAGCTCCGATGACGCCGTAAAGGATCATCGGAGGAAGGCCCATCCGCGCCTTCATGCGCGCGAGGTGGCCATTCTTGCTTCTAAAAGACTCCTGTGGAGCGCTCCCGAATAGTTACCTCGGGCCACAGGGGCAATGGGGGAGACGTTAAAAATACCTCCGGCCGGACCTTGGCACGCCGGCGGAGTACCGCTCATGGGAGTATGGGAAGTACCCGAAGGTCAGGCCCTCCGTCGGCTACAAGTCGACCTCCACCTCGTTTTCAATTTCAGCTTCCACCTCGACGGGAATTACCGTCGGCAGGGGTGCCAGAACTGTGAACTGGCTTGCAACCTCCGAGTACACCGGAAGGTTCTTCCTCGATTTGACTGTTACTACAAGTGTGAATTCGATGTCCTCGGTGTCGCTTGTAATGCGTCCGCCTTCGCGAGTGACATGACTGATATCAATGCGGGGATGTTCCAGCGATGAAGCTTGGAGCGCATCTTCGGCCCGCCACAACGATTCCCATTTGCCCTGATCCCGGCGAGTCTGTTCTTTGGCTGAGTTGTTCTTGGGCTGTCTGGTAGCGGGATTCGGTCCAGGAATCCAGCCAAGAGCGACCATGTCACCAATTTCCTTGCTGTCCTTCCGGACGTGTCTGACCTTTGTTTCATGTTTGCCGGTGACTGGGTTCTTTCGGCGAAGTGGATACCGGGACGCGTGCGGCCGGAATTTCGCTTCGAGGCCTGCGTTAGTGTATTCGCCAGCTTCGGCACTGTCCGTGGCAGACGTAAAGGCCAGCGTCCAACGGAGATCGAATGTGCCGGAGTTCGCTGATTCCGGGTATGGCAGCTGGAATCCGAGCACCTCATCGCGACCTAGGAGCCCTTGGTAGATCGTCGTTGCCTCGTCCGCGGTACAGTTCAGCAGATTCTCGACGTCGTTCGTGAGGCGTCCGTGCCCGACTTCGACGACGTCGTGCTTATCGATATTTTCCGCAAAATGCGCGGCCAAGGCACGCAGCGTTGGCGCATCGGCAAGGGGACCAAGTTCGGGCACTAGTCGGGCGAGCACGTTAGTGGCCAGAGGCGCGGCATAACTTGTACCAAAACCGTCGTAGTGGATTTCGCCATTAGCTCTGAGGCGACCGAACGGGTCGTCGCGTGTGCCTCCATGGGTAACTACTCCGGGCTGAACGCGGGCTCCCGGTCTGCCCGGCCCTCGCCCTGAGTAAGCCGCGGCCCTCCATGAGAGGTTGCCCTCGGGATTGTCACAGGCTCCCACGCAGAGCCCGTTGACCATGTCGCCAGGCACTTGGACGCGGTTCAACCCGCTCGAAGCGTCTTTTTCGCCGTTGTTTCCTGCGGCCGTAACGAATAGTACGCCCCTTTCGTAGGCGATCTTGTCAAGTACCGCTGTCCACCTGTGTGGCTCGTTGTCCTCTGTGGCGACCCTCGGGCCAAGGCTGAGGTTGACTATTCGGGCCTCGGACTTAGTGACCTGTTCTCGGATTTGGCGGAGAATCCAAGGGTATTCGGTCGCGTCCTCTTTGGGCCCCGGGAATATCTGGTAGTGGGTGATGTTCGCAGCAGGAGCTGGTATCGCTTGTCCTTGTCCGAGGTCGCCATAGAGTACGGCAGCCGTCACAGCGCTCCCGTGGGCAGCATCTCCAGCTGTGATTCCTTTCCCCGTGAGGTCGATCGCGGTGACAGAATCTTTGAAGAAGGGCGTTGTGGCGTCAACTCCGCCATCAAAAACGAGTACTTCCGGAATATTTCTGTCGGACTTTTTGCCGGTCGGGACAGCTTCACTCGGGGCGATGGTTTCGTCGTGTCCGGACAGCGTTTCGATTCTCGGCGTAGGTGAGATTGTTCTCAGCGGGTTGAATGCGGTGACCGCAGCCAATTGACCAGGGGGGATGTCCACCGCGACGAACGTTAGTCCGTCAACGGTGTCGTTGTGCTCAGAGTGCACGCGGCCACCCACAGATTCAACGAGCGCCGTAAACTTTGTCAGTACAGCGTTCGAGGCGGCGGCTCGGGCGTGAGGGGTGGTGTGGTCGGGATCGGGGTGGAGAACGGCTTCGTAGGGGCACAGTTCGGCGGCCACCAGGCCATCGGAATCGTTGGTATGAGCTTCCGCGAGACGGAACGTTGTGAATTGGCGGAGTTCGTCCGCCGCACCTTGAAGGGCCTTAGTGTTGCCGCCGGTCCGGAGAAGCTCTTGGAGAGCATCGAGATCGGCTTCATCAACGGCGAGCAGAAACGATTTTGACGGCGCTGGCGTTTCGCCACTGCTGGGCAAATTGAGGATTCCGTCGATAACTTTGGAGCCGAGGGGCGCGAATTTAAGCTGGTTGATGAGCCTGCTCGGGAAGTAAGAATTCGCTAGATAATTCGCCCAAACATCTGCTTCGATGACAACCTTCTTGACCCGCAGCGCGGGGTCCAGATCGGCTAGCTGGTTCCTAATCGCTGTGACCTGCGGAGCAAGAACAGCTCGCGCTTCGTTAAAGGTTCGAGGGTGATACTTAGGCCCCCCACCACTCGCGCGCACTACCGGTTCGCCAAGTAGTTCGCCGTTGACGAAGATTCGCCCGCCTGATCCTGAGTTGGCTGCCATGACTTAAGTCCCCCTGGTTGATTGGTTGTTGGAACTTCTATTGAGATCCTTACCTACGGTCACATGGCTGACGCCGAGCCAGTCACCAATACGCCGTTGGGGCCAGCCCAGTTCGACAGCAATGATGTGTGCAAGCTCAGCTCTCCGTTCCATGGACGATGAGATCCACAGTCTTGCCTGAGCCTTAGCGCTACTTAGCAGTGCATCAGTCATATCAACCGAATCGTGGTCTATGATCTTCGCATCAGAGTTTACGATTGCGTGTCTGGCCGTGCGGTTGATCCAGTTCTGGATCTCAGCCGGTGACCATCCCTCACTTATTAGGGCAAGCATTCTGGTCGCTTCGTCGGACATGTTTGCTTGACGAACGATTTGATTGCCACGAATATAACTGAGTCGCTCATCGTATTCAGGCAGCTTGAACTTGACCGTAATGTCGAACCGTCTGTGCACCGCGGGATCTAGAAGCTTAGGATGGTTGGTGGCCGCAATGAGAAGACTGCCGTGTGGCCACTGGTCAAGCTGCTGAAGGACGACGTTCACAAGACGTTTCACTTCGCCGACGTCTGAGTTGTCGTCGCGGCTCTTGGCCAGTGCGTCGAATTCGTCAAGGAACAGCACGCACGGTTGTTGCCGGGCCTTGGTTACGATGTCCTGCAGGTTTTGTCCCGTGCGGCCCATAAAGCTTGACATCAGAGATGCCAGGTTGAGGGTGATTAGGGGCAATTTCAGTTGTGAGGCGATGTAGGACGCCGTCAGGGTTTTCCCGACGCCGGGGGGCCCGGTGAAGAGCACCGCCCTGGACGGCGAGAGACCGAACGAGATCAGACGTTCCGGCGTTTCATGTTCGTTCACGAGGGAGGCTACGGCGTCAGCGAGTTCTGCTGAATAGATCGGGGCTCTCTCCAATTGCGGGTATTGAACCCAGCTAACTTCGTTATCTACTAGTTCAGCCGGCCTAGCTTCCTGTGCAGGGTCGTTGCGTAGCGGACTTGTGTGGTTTTTCGGTGAGGCAGCCAGTACAGCAGCCAGTTCGGCTTTGAATTCAGGAGCAGCGGAGGTTTCGGTGGGCGGCCTCCTAACAAATCTGCGACACAACTGGTGTAGCCCGTCAGCGTCGTTGGTCAGCGCTACGCGCGCAAGTTCGATGAGTGCTCGTTCTGCCGCGCCAAGCTTGGTGACTGCCATCTGACTAAGTTACCACGCCAAAGACCAGTCATACGGGGCTGCAGCGCTGCATCTGGTAACTCTGAATGAAATTGAAGAGCTTAGTTACCAGTGTCGGGCTTCCAGCAAACCCTGACCGTGAATGTTGCTTCACTAGATGCCTTGCTAATCAGAGGCAGGCTTGCTTCACCGCCTAGGCTGACACCGAAGCTCAATTCCACTTCGTCCGGGAGCACACCGGACAGTTCGGCCTTCAGCGCCCCCATGATGTCTGTACAGGACTTTGCAATAACGCTGCCGACGTCTGCTATGCCCACGACAGCATTGCTGATAGCTTCGTGAGCGCCGCGAAGGGGGCTTTCAGGCCCCTGGACCTCGACTGCGAACCAAGGCTTGCCAGCGTCATTAACAATGATTCGTTCCATTGGGGTCCTTCGGTTGGATTACTTCGGTTGGATTACGTCCATCAAGTTCGTGCTCACCCTACCGTGCCTGTCACCGCCCGGCGGATAAGCTCGACCTGCCGTAGGCGTTAGTCGCCTCCATATGAGAGTGCACTGGTTGCGAGCAGACGTTCAGGATTGCGACTCATACCACCTAGCGGATCTCTGCCGGCCCTTGGTTCCGTGGGTCGGCGCACTTTGCCGACTGTCAACTCGTCCGACTACGGCACAGGATTCTCGGAGTCAGGGACCCAACAAGTCCCTCGGTCGGATCTCATGCCATTCAAGCTGACAAGACAGGGGCCACAAAGTCGGAGGACATATTTCCGTCGTGCAGTGGCCATGCGGCCCGGACACACCGGAGGGCTCGCCTCGGCTGAAGGCACGGACCTGACAGACGAGAGCATCATCCAAAGCGGTTGCCGCGATGCCCGACCACTGGCCCCATAGGTTCCAAAGGGTCGGTTCGGGGTCATTCGCGGTCAGCTAACGGCCAGGCCGCCGGCAGCCGTCCGGAGCTGTGTCGGTTGTCATTTCGAAGGGCGTCGATAATATCTTCCAACCAGGGTGGGTGTGTGGCGGCGCGAATAGCTCCCTCGGCTAACGTGATGCGGACCCTGTGGCTGGTGTCTTTGGCAAGAGCGGTCACGGCGTCGCGATGCCGGTCAGTTCCCGCATGCACAAAACAGCACTCAACTGACGGACGCTCACCTCAGCATTGTCCAGTAGGAGTTTCGCATCCACGGCTGCGGCGACAGGAGGGGGTGGTTGGGCCCCAGTTAGCAGTCCGGCTGCTCATCGACGACAAGAGCCAATTGTCGGTGACGGTCGAAAAGTGAGCCATTGTGATGGTTGAAAACTGAGCCACCTATTCCAAACGATTGGGTGGGTGATCACAGTGGAGGATTGGGCGCTTATTCGGCGGTTGCATGTTGCCGAGGGTGAATCGATGAGGTCTATAGCGGCGCGGCTGGGTATTTCGCGGAACACTGTCGCGAAAGCGGTCAGCGCGGACGGTCCACCGACCTACGTCCGTGTGCCGCAGGACTCCGGGATCAAAGCCGCGGAACCGGCTATCCGTGCGCTGTTGAAGGAGAACCCGCGGATGCCGGCGACGGTGCTGGCGGAGCGGGTGGGCTGGTCCGGGTCACCGGCGTGGTTCCGGGAGAACGTGGCTAGGATCCGGCCCGAGTATGCCCCTGCTGATCCTGCTGATCGGATCAGTTACGAACCGGGCGATCAGGCGCAGTGCGACCTATGGTTCCCCGAAATACGGATACCTGTCGGGACCGGTAAGCCCAGGGTTTTGCCCGTGTTGGTGATGGTGTCTTCGCATTCGCGGTTCATCATGGCCAGGATGATCCCGTCGCGGATGACCGGGGATCTGCTGGCTGGCATGTGGGAACTGATCGGGTCCCTGGGCGCCGTTCCGCGGCGGCTGATCTGGGACAACGAGACCGGCATCGGGCGGCGGAACAGCTACGCCGCGGGAGTGGCTGCATTCGCCGGCGTCCTCGCGACCAGGATCGTGCAGGTGAAACCCTACGACCCGGAGAGCAAGGGCGTGGTGGAGCGGGCCAATCAGTTCCTGGAGACCTCGTTCTTGCCCGGCCGGACCTTCGAGTCCCCGTCTGACTTCAACTCCCAGCTCGGAGAGTGGCTGCCCATGGCCAATGCCCGACTGGTCCGGCGCACCGGGGCCCGGCCCGCTGAGCTGATCGGTCCGGACAAGGCTTCGATGCTCGGGCTGCCGCCGGTTCCGCCCGTGACGGGATTCGCGACCCGCGTCCGGCTCCCTCGGGACTACTACGTCCGGATGGGATCCAACGACTACTCCGTCCACCCGCAGGCCATTGGCAGGTTCGTCGACGTCACCGCAGACCTGGAAACCGTCACAATCACCCTGGATGGCAGATCCGTCGGAAACCACCCCCGGTCCTGGGGAACCGGGGCGACGATCACCGACCCGGACCATGTCGAGGCCGCCCGGACCTTGCGGAAGGCTTTCCAGAACCCTGCGCCGGCCGCAGACTCGGCCGGGCTGCGGGATCTGGCGGACTACGACCGGGCCTTCAACGTCGTTCTCGATGACGGGCAGGTCGCCTGATGACCGAAGCCAAGGAAACCGTCGGACAGATCGAGTACTACTCCCGGGCGATGAAGGCACCCCGGATCCGGGAAGCAGCAGCCCGGCTCGGGGACCAGGCCCGCGACAACGGCTGGACCCATGAGGAATACCTCGCCGCGGTCCTGTCCCGGGAAGTCGCCGCCCGGGAAGCCTCCGGAGC
>NZ_JAGGPL010000024.1 GCF_018613805.1 Arthrobacter sp. ISL-48 | reverse complement strand
AAAACGCGTATCCTGTTGCGCAGTGCCGCCAGAACAGCGGCGTGAACACCCATCACGGCAGAACATTCACCATGAACCGTGAAGAGCCGGTAATCGGGCAGGTTGAAGATGGCGGTGGCAGCATCGGGGCGCGGGGAAGTAGGCTCGATCAAGGCTCGTAGCTCCTGACTCTTGATGAATGCGTAGAGAACATCCATCACAGCAGGGCTACGAGCCCTTCAGCTTTCAAGACACGGAACCCGTTTCACCACCAACCGTGAAGAGCCTTCAAAGGCCATATCTCATGCCTTGGGGATTTATTGGCGGAAGTGGCGTCCCGAGGGCAAGCGTGGCATTCTCTTTTTGGTGACAATTGCCAATATGAGCAGAATCAGGATCATGGTCTGGAGTGCACAGAAGGCTAGCGACGCGCCGAATGCGCCAAGCTGCAATGAGAGGAATGCCACCAAGGCAAGCTGAACAGCTACCCCTGAAGTTACTATCGTAGAGACTATCCTGTCGCGTCCGAGTGACTGAAGAAAAGACGCTAGCGGCTGATTGAGGACAGCGCCGATAGTTCCCAATGCAAGAAATTGCAAAACCTTTCCCGCGTCCGCATACTCGGGGCCAACTAGAATTATGACCAAAGGGTCCGCCAGATAAGCGACAGCCACACACATAAATACAGCGCCCAGAACGAGCCAGGCGCTTCTCTTGACTTTTGGCCAAGCATCTTTCCAGGTGGCGGCTTGTGCCACGATTGGGGTAGATGCAGTTGTAAAGGCGCCAGCTAGTAAACTCATGGGCTGAGTCCACCTGTTAACCGCTCCGTACAGTCCTGCTGCCGCTGGTCCGGCGATAAAGTCCATGATTGAAATGTCGAGCGTCTGTGCGCTTACTGCTGCTGAAGATAGCCCAAAATGGCGGGAACCCTTCCAGGGATTCAGCTGTGGAGAAAATTTCAGTGTTGGCTTCTGGGATCCCGAGAGAACCCAGCGGCTCACGGCTGACGCGGTAACTGGACCAACGGTCATCGATAACCACAGGGCCAATGTCGGCTCGATTTGGACGGCAAGCAAGACACTGAATGCTGATATTGCAACCAGCCGGTCGACCAGCATTCCTATTGCTACAAGATCGGACCGACCGGCCGCTCGTAGTGGTACGGCAAATGACTGGCTGAGTATAACCGACACTGCAATCGGCCCTGCTATCCAAAGCTGTGTCGCCGGCGCGACCATCGCAAAGATTGCAGACCAGCCCACGGCAACTAGAGCGCCGACGGCCAGTTTACTGGCGAGTCGATGCCCAACAGATGCCAGACTCATTCGCTGGGTGGCAAGCTCACGTACCCAAAGTGAATTGGACCCAAAATCTACGAAACCTGCCAGCGTGCTTCCTGCCGATATAGCGGCAACTACAGGTCCGAACATCTCAGGGCCCTCTGAACGTGCCGTCCAGATGAACATCAGCGCAACAATCAGCTGCCCGATTGCTGTGCTAAAAGCAAGCATGAATGTCTGAATAAGCAAACCGCGCGCCTTTTTTTCTGGCTTGATTCTGGGGCGCACCGCGATAGGCGGGAGGCTAGCCACGTGGGACTAGGGCTTCCAGGAACGATGATGTCGAACTCGATACAGGTTCACGGGCCACATGTGATTCCCTAGCCTTGCGTAACGCTAACGACAGAGGCTCATGTTGGAGAGGGCTCCATTGCGCTGAACCGCCAAGTGCAACCATATCGTTTCGCAGTGAGATCGCACCCGCAGAAACAACCGTGGTCGCCGCAGAAGCAGCTTTTCCTAATAATCCACTGGGCCCTTCATTGGAGTGAGCCAATACAAGGCAATCTACGGCTAATACAGCGGCGTCCAATTCGATGTCAGTTAGGAGTCTATCAACGATTTTTATGGACGCCCCTTTTGCCGACAATTGAGCTACGGATTGGTCTATTTCGACCCGTAAGTCGGTGTCGATCTTACCAGCAATTAACAAACCGATACCGCCGCTCGAAATAGCAGCAAGACATTCAGCAATCAGCCTTACATTTTTTCGGGGCGTTATGGCTCCCAATACAGCAAACCAATATTCTGACTCTCCAAGATTCCATTCGTGGCGGAGTCGAACGACGTCGGCCTCAGTGCAGCTAAGCTGGATAGGATCGGTAGCGGTTCTGAGATGACACCTTCCCGTCCACAGGGACGACTTCAGAAGGGCCAGATCGACATCTTTAATTGACGAAACCCATGAGTAAATCAGCTGCTTAGCATGATTTTTCATCCACATTTTTATTCGACTATTATCTGGCTGGGCATGTTCGCGCATAATGAGAACGGATACTCGCCCTGATCCATTCCATTTATGTGCTCGGGCTAGTTGAAGCGCGAGTGCGTCGCCGTCGGTAATCACTGTACGTTCGGCATTGACAAGCCGACTATGCGCTTCAACCCCTTTCAGGTTGAATTTAGGAAGGACACTAAGTTCGATGTCCCCGAAAAGATGACCGAGGTGCGTCGCAAACTCCGCCGATTCTCTACCGCCCTCTGGCAGGGCGATATGCACCTGATGGTCCCGCTTGAGCGACTCCTCCGCAAGTAGACGCACGTAGGCTAATCGGTGACCTGAGATGCTTGGTTCTGTAAGTAATACGGTGTCGGCGTCATTTGGCTTCATCACGTAAAGGCCTTCCAAGGTTCTTACATTACGGCAACATAATAATACTATTATGGTCGCCAGCGAGTCACGTTTCCATCCCTTGTATAATGGGAGTTGTTGGCTCGGCGAAAGATCTTGGCAAGATTATCCACGGTCCTTAAATAAGGTTCGGTCAAAATCATCAAGGTACTTCGCTGGAGGTTCGACATTCTCGTCTCGAAGCGCAGTAGTGGAGCGGATTTTCTTATTTGACTTCGCGCTACTAAGGGTATTTTTGTCGTGGCTGTAGTAGCCATAGCCGTATGCGTCCGGTCCCTTGGCAGGCAGTCTGTTAAGGACGATGCCGAGCATATTCGCGCTCACGAGTTCTAGCCCGCTCAAGGACTTCTCGAGTTCTTGGAACCTGGTCTTTTGAGTGCTAACCACCAGCACTACTCCTCCAACGAACTGCGCCAAAATTGCCGCATCCGCTACCGGCAAAAGCGGTGGTGCATCGATAATGACCGAATCAAATTCCTGCTCCAAGCGGGCTACCAGATGCTTCATCTCTTCAGATCCCAGCAGTTCGCTTGGATTCGGAGGAATTTCTCCAGAAGTCAGGACGAAAAGTTCCTCGGCTCCCCATGGCTGTAGCAGATCATTTATATCCGCCTGCCCAACCAATGCTGTTGTAAGGCCCGCATTTCTATCGAGTCCCAGGTAGTCGTGAACCATGGGCCTGCGAAGATCAGCGTCCACTAAACAAACTTTCTGTCCTGACTGGGCCAAGGCGATGGCAAGATTCGTTGCCGTAGTGCTTTTGCCTTCGCCCGGGAGCGAAGACGTGAGCAGCACCGTCCGGGCCTGACCTGAAATATTTGCAAATTTTAGATTGGTACGGAGCTGACGGAAGGACTCAGCCCGAGGGCTTTGAGCAGGCGATTGTGTCAGTAGAGGCTTTTTCACCGCGTCCTGATCGAAGGCAATGCCGCCGAGTAGTGGCGCTTCGGTCACGCGTCGCAATTCGGCTTCGCCCCGAATCCGGTTATCTAATGCGGACCGTAGTAGCGCGGCGACTATGCCCACCGCCATGCCAAAGAGCAAACCCAAGATTAGGTTCAACCGGGCGTTGGGGGATGAAGGAGAGGTCGGTGCCGCCGCAGGGGTGACCACGGAAAGATTGACGGGAGATTCGCCAGCAGTTTTGGGCTTTTCCAATGTGTCAACAGCATGAACCAAGCTTTCGGCGACAGCCCGGGCGATAGCTGCTGCTTGGACGGGCGAATAGTCCTGTACCGAGATGTTGATGAGTACAGTATTGGCATCGGTGCTTGCTTTAACTCTGGTGGAAAGCTCGTCGGCCGTTACGTTTAGTCCCAATGTGTCAATGACGGGCTGGAGGACGATGGGCGTTGCCACCGTCTTCACATACGATTGAACACGCGCCTGGCTGAACGTGTTTCCCTGCTGGAGCTCCTGGGCCGATCCGGAGTTTTGAATCGCGACGAAGAGTTGGGTTTCGGAAGTATAAGTTGGCTTGACAACATATGTCAGCACCCCACCGGCCAAGACTCCCATGAGCGCGGCCGAAACGATCCACATCCAGCTTCGGCGCATGATTCGCAGGTACTCGCGTAAATCCAAGTCGGGCCCCCTGTTTCAAAGCCGGTGCGCGATGCAGCCCGGCACCATATTGGCAATGCCCATTATGGTCAACGCTATTGTATCGTCAGGTTGATAGAACCCCAGGGTTCGCGTGGAGCAGTGAACTTATTGAGCGTGCGCGAATCGCATTCGGAGCCGAAATGCCTGATTTCGCCAAGGGTGTGGTGCGGCAATGATCTGCCCGTGTTCTGCATCCCCCTGATGTGATATTTGCAAGTCCTTGGGTTGTTCTTGCTGTGGGAACAGGACCCCTTCGCCCGTTTACCTTGCGATCCGTGTGTAGGGAAGACTGAACCGACTGACTCGAAAGTATTCCTTCTCCCGGACCTTGGCGAGGGCTCAACGGAAGTGGAACTGGTCAACTGGCTGGTTTCTTCCATGGGCGATGTGATCCGTGTGGACCAGCCCATCGCCGAGGTGGAGCTGCCAAGTCCGCGGTCGACGTGCCGTCGCCGTGCCCGGGGACGGTAACGATGCTTCATGGCGAATCGGGCCAGATGCTCGACGTTGGCCAGCCTCTCATCTCGGTGACTCCGCCGGGTGTGCGTGCCGTTGAGCCGGTAGAGGCAGCAGCAGACACGTACCGAGAAGAGGAGAAAGCAGGGTCTGGGAACGTGCTGACCGGCTACGGAACTCCCGGTGGCAGCGGCACTGTGCGAAGGACCACGGCCCAAGCATCAGAGGTTGGGAGCTGGAGGCCTCGGGGTCTCTGAAATTTCAGCGCAGAGGAATCTTGTGGTGCCTTCAATTCGTGCGGCAGAAAAGCTGAGCGCGCGCGAACTCGACGCCGAGATGCGACGGTTAACTGATTTGGTTCGCAAAGGCAAGACCACTCCAAGCGAACTCGGAAGCGGAACATTCACGATAAACAATTACGGAGTATTCGGGTAGACGGTTCGGCCGCCATAATCAACTATCCCGAAGTTGCACTCATGGGCGTGGGGCGAATATCGAAAAACTTGGATTGCGGAAGATGAGCTGGCCGTGGGCAAGGTCAACGAGTAACACTCACATTCGACCACCGGGTTTGTGATGGCCGGGACTGCTGGCGGGTTTCTGCGCTTCTTTGCCGATGCGGTCGAGAACCCTATGGCATTTGATGCTTGACATTTGAACTGGTGGTTGTCCGCTCGCACAACAAGCGGTCGTTCGTCGCAAGGCAGGCTGATCGAATACTATTCAGCGTATGCGGGGAGATAACGTGAAGTTTGGCATGTTTACGATGGCACTCACGGTTGTCTCAGTGTCAGCTGCGGTACTAAGCCCAGAGTTTCTGCTTGTCGTCCCGGTTGTAGGGGTGGCCTATGGATTGACCAAATCGTGGTTCCGGCTGCTGTTTTTTGTTGTCGGCGCGTTTCTTGTGTTTCAGACAGGCGACGGTCTCAGCGTGGCAAAGCTTGGGTATCTCGCTGGAGTGATGCTGGCAGGAGCCGCATCTGCTTACGCGCTGGTTAAGCATGCAGACCGTGACTACCTGGCTCGGGTTCGTTCCGCCCTGTATGGCGCAGCATTGCTAGCTTTTTGGATACTTGGCCCAATGCTGGTTCAGGGTGTGATTATCAACGGAACGCCCTTGGAGATGTGGGCACGTGATGCCCTTACTTACTTGCTAATTAGTACTGGTGTCATCATCGGCGTGGACGCATCCAATACTGTGACTCTGTTTTGGGCACGCGGAATCACAATCAGTGTGGGTCTGCTTGCCGCCATCGGCTTCGCCACAGCCTGGATCCAGCGCCGTGGGCTTGGCGAGAGTATAAGCGACCCAACGGAACAGAGCACGCTGCTCGGATCTATGGTTGCACTGACGCTACCACTAGCTCTGTGCCTTACCATCGGACTCGGGAGCAAACGCATCAGCGTGCCTTGGCTCCTCTTGGCGCCCGTTTTCCTGATCGCTGTTCTTGTGACAGGAACACGCACCGGTTTTGTGCTCACTGTCATCCTCGTGGGCGTAGTAGGCCTTGCCTCGCAAAGACGAGTAACACCAGGCAGGGCCATCTTGGGAGCGGCCATAGGGGCTGCGTCGCTTTCAGCCGTGCTTCCGGCTGCAGGCGCAATGTTCTCGTCAGAGGAATTTGTGCAGCAACGAATTGACATGATGATCAGTACCGTTCGGGATGGTTTTGGATCGGATGCTTCCGGACTGATCCGGGAACGAGCTACCAACTTCTGCGTTGACATCTTTGCTGACAGCCCACTCCTCGGACAAGGCCTAGGGAAGTACTTTCCCAACCCAAATCCAGGACGTTACGCCGTCAACTTCACTCTTGACTCGTGGGCTGTCTACCCGGCCAAGTTCGGCATTATTGGCACAGTCGTTCTCGCCGTATCTTTGGTACTGATTTGGCGCGGATTAGCCCTCAGAGGCAATGGCAAGTGGCTTCACGAAAACACCGCCGTTCGCGGTGCGGCACTGGCATGCATCGCGCTGCTGCTTTTTGGGGCTCCTACCGAGGACAAAGGATTCGCAGTGGCCGTTGCCCTTGCCGCTGTTCTTGTTTGTGCCGGGGATCGGTCGTCTTTCCAGCAGCCAGAGCTTGATAGCTCGACTTTGGGTACTGTGTGGTTGGGGCCCCCGCACAAGCGACGACCTTCGATCCAAGCTGCGGGGCCAACCTAGAGAAGAGAAGGTGCAGGCCATCTGGTAGGAAACGCGCAGTAGGAATCGCTGCGCAGCCGGAGTGCCTCGGTCCGTCTCGTTCGGCCGTTGGTGGACCCGCTCTTACTGAACCAATTCGTGCCACTTTACCCGCTGACGACGGTCTTCCATGAGTACGTGCCAGCGGCAGACAGCACGCACTGCACGAGCTGGTCCCCCGTCGTCGTGCCATTACCTAGTTGGATGTAGCGCCGGCCCCTGTAGGCAACTGCTGCGGCGGGGAGTGTATCTGAGGACTGAAGAACGGGTGGCTGTCCGTCGACCTCTATGATGCTTGTGATGGCAAGAGATCCGTTGGTCCAGAGGCTTACCGCGGTTCCGATGTTTACGCCTCTACTATAGAGTTTGGCTGCGTTTGCTGTCGCAGGGGTTGCGAACAGATAATTTGCTCCGCCAGGCGGAGTTGATAACACGCCCCCGTTGACAGTTACTGTCGAGTTCACATCGGCATAGATGGCGTATTTGGAGAAGCCGTCGGAGGAATCGTAGGAAACTAAGAGTCCCTCAATTTGAACAGCGACGTTGGCCACGTAGACAAGCCGGTTACTGCCTGAAGAGTCATCCACATAGTGATGTTCCACATGCAGGCCGTTGATGTGCAGGAAGTTGCCTGACGGCATGTTGATCACTTGGTTATGCCACTGCTCCACGTCAATCGCAGTCATCACCGCTTCGCCACGCAGCAAGAAGCACGCCTCTCCACCATCATTCTTATAGGTCTGGTTCTGAAACACCTTTATCTGGTCGAATCTGTTACACGGTGCACCGACCGTTCCGAGGTTCAGACTGACGCACGAGCGGTTGATATTCGAGAAAAAAACCTTGCTCCACTCACAGCCCCACCAGGGGTTAGTGGATGTCGTGTCCCCAGGGAAGGAGCGTAGAACCTTGAAGCCATAGGTCGCCCCTATTATTTTCAGCTCGCGGAACGTGTGGTGGTAATGGCCAGACAGGCTGCTGAGGCCGTCCGTGTTGTCGCGCGCGAAGGCTACAGAATTGGGGCCGATAGCGTATGTCTGAACGTTGGCGTAAGTAAGCCGCAGGCGCTCAAAGGTCTGCGAGTGGATGTTATCAAGCTGCCACCGGAACACTGGCGTATTATCTGTGTACTGACGAAGCTCAGTGGTTTCCCAGTTGTCCCCTTGGACTACAAGGCCATGCCAGGCGTTCAATGTCAGTGCGGCTGTGAGAGCGTAGTGGGATGAGGGTTTCGGAACGAAGACCCGCAATCCTTTTGGTCCCGCATAGTTCAGTGCGTTCTGAAATGCGGTGGTATCGTCTGATCCCCAACTGACTGCGGCAGCCCTGACTGTCGTAGCCGCACTGGTCGTCAAGGTGACGATCGTTGAGCTCGTGAAACCGCTGACGGTTGTTGTGAGGTTTGCGCCGGCACTGCCGGCACCCTTTACTGAGATGGCCTTCCCCACGTCGGCTGCGGTGAATCCCGCGCTCGAAACGGTGAGCGTGGCGGTTCCGGATGTCATGGACCCTCCATTGGCGGACGTCTTGCCATCGCCCTTTGCCCCGTAGTCAGTGACAATGTTGACTGCAGATACAAGGCTGGGTAGGGCGTCAGCACCGCCGGGTGCGTGCCTGGAAGCATGAACCTTTGGAAGCTGGGCTAGGACACCGTCTGAGTCAAGAGTGGCAACGCCTGAGTTGGCGCCCTTCTCGGACAGGCCGACATAAGTGGTAGAAAGGTCGGGAACTTGGCCACGAGGAATCCGGGATTCAAGGTCCAGTGTTGCGACTCCGGAGGCGGCGCCCTTTTCGGCAATGGGCACGTAACCCGACGGTGGATTTTTGTCTCCCGGACCAGCATGGGCAGCGTTGGCACCGAGCCCGGACATCGCGGAGAACGCGGTGAGCAAGGTTCCGAATCGAAGGAGCTTGCGGCGCTTTATGCCCGCAGCCGTTTCGCGGGCCGGTTGATCGTTCTCGCGAGTCTCGCTAAACATAACTGCACCTGGTACGAACAGACACAGACGCCCTGTCGCCGTGGCGCTGACAGTAGCCATGACTCCGTCCTATTCTGGCGCCGAAACTGCTCATCTTTGTACTGGATCGCACCATAAATGGGACTGCCGTTCTAGATGCTAACATTTGAGCCTCCCACTCATAAATCGCCGTATCTAGAAGGTATTTCCCTAGAATTACATAAACCAGAGTAGAGGCTACTCGCGTTGTCGTTATGGGATACTTGGATAGAATCCCTGCGTACTCACTTCTTTGTCAATGGCACTATGTGATGCAGAGAAGAGTTCGAATTGATCGAATACTGAGCTAATGCTGATGGAATAGTTGGCGAGATTTTTGAATGGAAAATACTCGGTAAATGAGCATGGTTCTGCATATGACGGATGCCTCCACTCTCAGAAGACAGTAAAGGCATTCCATCTCTGGTGGCAGTGTCCGTGCTGTTGGGGAGCGGCGCCCTTCAGCTCCAGACGGGCTCTTCCGGGCGCTCAATGCACCGGACCATCGCAACCAGTTGGCCGCCGTCAAACACGGTGTGCTCTCTGAACCGATCGCTGAGGGGAACATTCTGATCACGGCCGACGAGGACGAGCTGGCGGCTGCCACGCCGCGGTAGAGGTAGCCCCATCCGCTGCTCCCTATCAGACACACAGGCTAGCGCGTATCAACATCCTCAAACACCAGGAACGTTTGTGTGTCGAGCACACCAGGCATGGACTGCAACTGATCGAATATGACTCTCCGCAGGTCGATGTTATCGATGGCGCGCACCAACAGGATGACGTCAAAGTCGCCCCCCACGAGTGCAATGTGGTGGACCTCCGGGATGGAGCGCAGCTGTTCGCGGAGTTCCCGCCAGGAGTGCTGGCTGACCTTGAGGGTCACATAGGCGGAGGACTTGAGGCCCGCCTTGATGGGGTCAACTAACGCCGTGAACTTGGTCAGGACGCCCTCGCCGGTTAGCCGAGCAATGCGTGTGTATGCATGAGCGCGTGAGATGTGGACGTTCTCGGCAACCTGCGTCACGGACATCCTGCCGTCACGGGTGAGTTCAGCGATGATCTTGCGGTCCACATCATCCAGCAGCGCGGGTTCAGCGTCTGGTCCCGGTCTTGCCAATTTGTCCACAGCTCCTAGCCGTAATGCAGGTCACGTTTACGGTTTGTCTCCAAGAATAAGCGTCAGTGTCGTACTTCTCCACGATTTGGCCAGCCACTGGATACGAAACTTCCATTGGGTCGATACTGGGAGTGAATAGTGGCTACAGAAGGACGGGACCAATGACGATCTCCGCAAACCACACTGCACACGATCCGGGGCCGCAGACCGTCAACGCGGACCCCGTGGCTGAAGCCGTACGCAAGTTCGGGATTACGGTCGAGGATTACATGCTTCCTGCCCGGCACCAGATCCAAATGGTGGACCCTGGCGGCCGGCTCAAGCCCGACTCCGAGCAGGGTACCGAACCGGGTCACGAGTATCCGCTGCCTGGTGCTGAGGAACTGTTGGCTGCCTATGAGCAGCTCGTTATTGGGCGCCGCGTCAATGACCAGAACTCCGCTCTTGTCCGTCAGGGCCGGATGGCCGTCTACCCCTCCAGCCATGGCCAGGAAGCCTGCCAGGTGGCAGCCGCTCTGTGCCTCTCGGAGGGGGACTGGATGTTCCCGACTTACCGCGACTCGGTGGCGGTGATGGCACGCGGCGTTGATCCTGTGCAGACCATGACCCTTTTCCGCGGTGACTGGCACAGCGGCTACGACCCCATGAAGCACAGGGTGGGCATCCAGTGCACTCCACTCACCACTCAGCTGCTGCACGCAGTCGGGGTTGCCCATGCCGCCAAGCTCCGCGGTGAAAACACCGTGGTCCTGGCGATGTGCGGCGACGGTGCCACCAGCGAGGGCGACTTCCATGAGGCCCTGAACTTCGCGGCCGTGTTCCACCTTCCCGTGGTCTTTTTCGTCCAGAACAACAAGTACGCCATCTCCGTTCCGCTGGCACATCAGTCCGTGGCGCCGTCGCTCGCCCACAAGGCCGTCGGGTACGGCATGGCGGGTGAACGGGTGGACGGAAACGACGTCGTCGCCCTCCTCGCCGTGCTGGACCGGGCAGTGAAGCTTGCCCGGGATGGCTCCGGTCCGCTGCTGGTTGAGGCCAATACCTACCGGATGCAGGCGCACACGAACGCCGACGACGCCACCCGCTACCGCCAGGACAGTGAAGTGGCAGAGTGGCTGGCCAAAGATCCTGTCAGCCGCATGAAGACCTACCTCACGGGCAGGGGGCTGCTCGACGACGAAACCGACTTCCGAATTGCTGAAAAGGCTGAAGCCATTGCCACCCGGCTTCGGGATGGGCTCGGCGAGGATGTGCCTGTTGACCCCCAGGACCTGTTCCGCCACGTCTTTGCCAGCCCAACGCCGCAGTTGCTGGAACAGTCGGCGATGCTCGCTGACGAACTTGCCCGCGAAGAATCATCTGGGGAGGGAGCAAAATGAGCCCCACTGTCACTACGTCCTCGGAGGCGAACGGAAACGTCAGCGCCGCGACCGCCCGCGCAGCGGCGTCGGCAGCCGCCACCGCCGAGGCGGAGGGCCCGCAGCCGGTGACCATGGCCAAGGCACTCAACACTGCGATGGCAGACGCCATGCAAGCCGACCCCTCCGTTCTGGTCTTCGGCGAAGACGTCGGCATGCTGGGCGGCGTCTTCCGCATCACCGACGGCCTGACCAAGACCTTCGGCGAACAGCGCTGCTTCGACACCCCGCTAGCGGAGTCGGGAATCGTGGGGATGGCCGTGGGCATGGCCATGAACGGCATGCGCCCGGTCATCGAAATGCAGTTCGACGCGTTTGCCTACCCGGCGTTTGAGCAGATCGTCAGCCACGTGGCCAAGATGCACAACCGGACGAAGGGCGCTTTGAAGCTGCCCCTAGTGATCCGTGTCCCCTACGCAGGGGGCATCGGGGGAGTGGAGCATCACTGCGACTCCTCCGAGTCCTATTACGCTCATACCGCCGGCCTGAAGGTCTTCACCCCGGCCACGGTGGCCGACGGCTACCGCATGCTCCGCGAGGCCATCGACTCCGATGACCCCGTGATGTTCATGGAGCCAAAGAAGCTCTACTGGTCAAAGGACATGGTGGACCTGGAGGAGCTGCGGGAGCAGCACTCCGCAAATGTGGCGGCGGGGACGTCCTCCGAAGGCCGTGCCGCCGTCGCCCGTCCCGGGACCGACGCAACTCTCATCGCCTATGGGCCGTCCGTGCCGACAGCGCTGGCTGCCGCCGCGGCGGCAGCGGAAGAAGGCCGTTCCTTGGAAGTCATCGACGTCCGCACCATCGTTCCCTTTGACGACGAAACTGTGTCCGCGTCCGTCCGCAAAACTGGCCGGGCTGTGGTGATCGCGGAAGCGCACGGCTTCGCATCCGTATCCTCCGAAATCGTGGCCCGGATCCAGGAACGCTGCTTCCACTATCTGGCCGCGCCCATCCGCCGTGTCACCGGCTTCGACGTGCCGTACCCGGCACCCAAACTTGAGCACTATTACCTGCCCAGCGTGGACCGCATCCTCGACGCTGTCGACGACCTCCAGTGGGAAGACTGATCATGAGCGAAACGAGGGTATTCCTTCTCCCCGACCTCGGTGAAGGCCTGACAGAAGCAGAACTGGTGAACTGGCTCGTCTCCGTGGGCGATCAGATCCGCGTCGACCAGCCCATCGCAGAAGTGGAAACAGCCAAGTCGATGGTGGAAGTTCCGTCGCCCTACGCGGGGACCGTGACAGAACTGCATGGCGAGCCAGGCCAGACGCTGGATGTTGGGAAGCCCCTGATCTCGGTGGCTCCCGCTGGGGCTCCGGCGGTTGAGCCCGCTGAAGCCGTGGGCAATACATACCGCGAAGAGGAGAAAGCCGGATCAGGGAACGTGCTGATCGGCTACGGGACTCCTGGCGGCAGCGGTTCTGCGCGAAGGACCAGGGCGCGGAAGCAAACAAGCGGGTCGCTGGGTACCGGCGACCCCTTGGCGGCATCGACGGTAAGTTCCGTTTCCGAAGCTGAAAAGGCGGCTGACGATCTTCTGCTTATGCGCACCAGGGTCCCTGGCAAACTGGGCGCCGTCATCTCACCGCTGGTGCGCCGCATGGCTCGCGAGCATGGCGTTGACCTCGGCGGGATCCACGGATCGGGCGAGAGTGGACTGATCAGGCGCAGCGACGTCGAAGCTGCCATTTCTGCCCCGGATGTGCAGGAAGCGGAAAGTTCGGCCGCGACTCCAGCTCCGCGGAAGCCCATGGACTCCCGTACTGGTCTGGGCATCGCTTCCCGCACACCGGTTACGGGCGTTCGCAAAGCCGTCGCTGCAAACTTGGCCCGCAGCCGCTCGGAGATCCCGGAAGCCACAGTCTGGGTGGATGTGGATGCAACCGCTCTCGTGGAACTCCGCAGCGGCCTGAAGCAAAACGGAGCGGAGGCCCCGGGTTTGCTCGGCTTCATCGCGCGCTTCGTGACTGCGGGCCTGAAGAAGTATCCGGAGCTGAACTCGCGGATCGAAACTACGGCTGATGATTCCTTGGAGATCGTTGCGTTTGAGGGTATCAATCTGGGTTTTGCGGCCCAGACGGACCGGGGGCTGATGGTCCCGTCGATCAACCGGGCCGAAACGCTGAGCGCCCGCGAACTGGACGCTGAGATCCGCCGGCTGACAAACGTGGTTCGCGAGGGCAAAGCAACACCGGCCGAACTTGGCAGCGGCACCTTCACGCTCAACAACTACGGCATTTTCGGGGTGGACGGTTCGGCGGCAATTATTAATCATCCCGAGGTGGCGATCCTTGGCTTGGGACGCATCATGGACAAGCCGTGGGTGGTGAACGGCGAGTTGGCTGTCCGCAAAGTGACCGAGCTGACTCTCACCTTTGATCACCGCGTTTGTGACGGTGGCACGGCAGCCGGCTTCCTGCGCTTTGTTGCTGACGCGATCGAGAATCCAGGGTCGGTCTTGGCTGATGTCTAGTGGGAATCTCTAGGCGAGGCCAACTGGGTCGACGCTAAGAGGCGCAAACGTTGCGGCCCGAGTCTTTGTGCTCGGAACATGTGACGAACGCAACCAGTTGGCCGCCGTCGTCGGCCTCTTGATACACAGTCACGTGGTTGGTTGTCCTGCCGCAAGCAGCGCAGAAGGCCTTGTGTTGCTTTGTCCCCATAGCCCGATGGTACGCAGGTCCGCGTTTCGAGGCTTAAAGGTGGCAGTTGCTTGTTTGGGCCTGACCGTGGCCGTAAGATCAGTCATCCGCGACAGGCAATCCGTACCAGGAGAGCGTGGGAACAGCATGAGAACTCTTATTTGGGTCCTAGTCATTTTGGCAGTCCTTGCCCTCATCGTCGGCGCGATAGTGAAGGTTTTGGCCTTTCTCCTGTGGATCGCCCCGATCCTGGTGGCAGTAGCGATTGCGCTGTTTGTGATGAACCGGTCCGGAAACCGCCAGATCCCCTGAGGTCACTTCGATTCGAGAAATGTGGAAGTCCACATTCAGCCGTCGGCGGCGGGGCCTTCTAAGGATCCAAGGCGCCCGCCGTCCCACTCGGGCTGCGAGGTTGATCCGCTACCCAAGCACCGTGCTGTCGGCCTTGGTCCCCGCGAGCTGGGGTGACCATCCGTCAGCGCCGGCCAGGTAAGCCGCGAGTGTGAACCCGCTTTCCTGCCCGGCCGGAAGCTGAGGCCGATCCGCAGTGACCTGGGCACCCGGGCCCCGGTTGTTGAACTCGAAGAACCGGGCATCCTTCCAGGAGAATCCGCTCATGTCGGTCCACGGCGTCGGCCCGATGTGGCCACCTAGCCACGAATCCCGGATGAGGACCTGTGCCACCGCTGCGGGATCCCCGCCTGGATGCCACGGCCGGCCCAGATGCACAGTGCCGGCTGCAGCGTTCGAGACGAACCGGCAGCCGTCAAAGAGATACCCGTGTTTGATCTGGTCGTTAATGCTGCCCGCCGTCACGTAGCCGTTGTTGGACGACCCGCGGTCCAGGGACATGACCTCGCAGTTCCTGAAGACCGCAGTTCCCCGTCCGAAAATGAAGTCGACGTCTCCCTCGATGTACGAGTCGGCGAAGTAGAACCGCGCCTGCACTCCCCGGGTGGGGGAGTCGACCAGCAGTGTGTCCTGGTTGCCCAGGCAGCGGACGTTCCTCAGCACGGAACGGTCGGCGGTGATGTGGAGGGCGACGGCCTGCCGGTTGGGCATCGACATGTTCGCGGCCTCGTCGAAGTCGTTGCTGAAGGTCAGGTTCTCCGCGCTGAATTCGGCGCCGTCGATCCTGACCGAAGCGCTTCCTCCCGTGCCGAAGGGCCCGCTGCCGTCCGGCTTGGGCGTCCCCGACGCGTTGTTGTACACCAGCACCACATCCTCCGGCCCGGCGCCAAGCCCGACGAACGAGACCTTCGGCTTGTCCACGGGCACCCGGATCGTCCCCCGATAGGTGCCTGGTTGGATCCGGATGGTCGTCCGCTGAGTGCTGCCACGGGGAACAGCATCAACAGCCGCCTGCACCGTCGCATAGGCCTTGCCAGGGCCGACATCGAGCACAACGGAAGCGTCCACGGGACGGTCAGCGGGCCAGTACAGCGCCGTGAGGGGCTCTGAACCAGCCGCCGGGTTCCGGAAGTACCCCGGCGGGACGGCACGGATCGCCTTTAAACCGTCGACGACGACTCCGGCAACAGCCAGTGCTCCCCGTGCCTGGAAATGAGTGTTGTCCGCTGCTCCCGCCGGGTACTGCGCGTACTCACCGGGATTCGCATAGAGGAAGTGGGTCTTGGTTCCCTCCGGCCCGAGTTTTTGCCAGAGTTCCTTCGAGGCAGTTGTCAGGTCCACTAACGGCGTGCCAGAGGCAGCCGCAAGCTCTCGCACGGCCTGCGGGTAAAGCCCGTGGGTGTCCTTCGCCGCGCCGAAGGAGTCGAATCGACGCCGTTCCACTGGCGTCACCAGGACTGGCTTCGCGCCACGCGCTGCGGCACCGTCGATGTATCGGCGCAGGTAGTCCTTGAACGTTGTGGCAGGATCTGTTCCCCGGGCGGGATCCTCAATCTTCTCATCGTTGTGGCCGAAGGAAATCAGCAGGTAATCGCCGTCCTGGATCATGCCGAGAACCCGGTCCAGCAGTCCGGCGTCGGCATAACTCTTCGACGAAGCCCCTGAAAGGGCGAAGTCGAAGACATCGGCCTGCGGGCCGACGAGCAGAGGTAGGGCCTGTCCCCAGCCCGCCCGCGGACGCTCGGAGTGCGCGTAGACGGACGACGTGGAGTCTCCGACGACGAAGATCGTCGTGGCGGTGCGCCGTTGTCCGGCCACCGGCTCCGTCGTCTGGACCGGCGATCTGGTGAGCGCTTCGGCGTGCGCTGCAGGCGCCCCGAGGGCCAGGGAGCCTGCGGCGACCGCAAAGGACGCGAGCACGGAACGCCTGCTGGGTGCCGCGGCCATCAGCGCACCTCATCCGAGGTGAAGACCGGGCCGACCCGGTCCTTCAGCAGTGCAGGCACCGCCTGGGCGGCATCCACACGGGTACGGAACTGCGGAGTCCACGAGGTGTCCGCGGTCAGCTGCTGAGCCGGAGGCACGGAGGCATTGTATTCGGCCAGAATGTCAACGCGCTTGCCGTTGACAGCGTTGTCCACGGTGGTGATTGTTGTGCCTTTGAACTGACGGATGATGCTCGCACCGGGAACGTCCGGCGCCAGCTGGAAGGCGTTCGCTTCAGCGTAGAGGTGTGACTCCATGCCTGCTCCCAAGCTGTATTCGTAGGAGGAGCTGTTGGCCGCGGAAACGGTGAACTGGTTGTTGTACACGTCGACGTGACCGTACCGGACACGTGGTGCACGCTGGCCGACGTTGTCAAAAATGTTGTGGTGGATGGTCACGCGAAGCTTGCCGGTGTCGCCTCGGGTGGGGGAGTCGGTGGAGCCGATGAGCAGAAGCTTGTCGTGATCCGAAAACCGGTTGTAGGACATGGTGACAAGGTCCGAGCCGTTGGTAACGTCGACCGCCCCGTCATGCACCTGGTAGTGGCGGCCGAAATACAGCGGCTGGCTGCTGTCCAGGTTCGGGGCGTCCGTAAAGCTGGAGTGATCGATCCAGACGTGGCTCGAGCCGTTGATGACCTGCAGCAAGTCGTACTCGCTGTTCCAGTTCCCTTCCTCGCCATCGGTCGGATCCCAGGCAGGAAAGCAGTCCGCGGAGTCGCGGAAGGTCAGATTGCGGACGACCACGTTGCTGGCGCCGTTGATCCGCAAAGCCGCACCTTCGATGGTGCTCCCGGCATCCGCTCCCACGAGGGTGGTGTTGGCCGGGATATCCCAGCGGATGGTGGCTGCCTGCTTCGCCGCCGCCTGGCGACGGGCGCTTTCCTGGGGCCCCGCCGGTTTCTGGGCGCGGCCGTAGACGGCAGGATCGTAGTCCTGAAGGTACTGGCCGAGGGAGTATCCGGTGCCGGCGGCATAGTCATCACAGGTCAGCGCCGTGCCTTCGGGGGCCGTGTTGGCCTGGATGATCCCGTGGACCCGGATGATCTTGGGCTGGGTTCCTCCAGCTGCGAACGCTGCGAGCAGCTCGGCGCGGTTGGAGACGTCATAGGTGTTTTGATCAGTGGCGGTGGAGCCGCCGGTGGTGCCCTCGGCGGCGGACGCCCAGCCATCAGCCTCGGGAAGAACCTGGCGTTCGAGTGGGACCAGGGCTGTCAGGGCTGCCGGATCAGCCAGTGGTGAGGGTGCTGCGACGGACGGTCCTGCCATCATGAGCGCGACAGCAGCCGCGACGGCACCGGCAGGTAATGAGGCAGAACGAAGGTTCGAGAGGCGCAAGGGCATGGTTCTTCTTCCGTCGTTGGAATGAATCCGCAACCGCGTTCCTGGGCCCGTCTTTGTGACCCGGAAAATAGGCGAAGCGGCAGGAGCCACTTTATCGGAAAACGGTTTCTCACTGTCAAGGGATAATCGGAAATAATCTTGGAAGGAAGAGAAAAGGGAAGATATTGCGGCCATGTGAGGGCGGTCGCGGCCGTACCTTGGCCCTGACGGCCGTCGCGGTAGGTCCCGGGAACTCCAAGGCTCCGTGGGTAGAATCGAGGCCAGGAACAACGCAACTGTTTGCCCGGAGGTATGGAGAAACAATGTCAGAATGGCTCGAAGTCGGCGCGGACAACCATGTGCTGGTCACCGAAGGTTCGCTGCTGAATACCGGCCTGATTGTTGGATCCGAGCGGGCCATGGTGATCGATACCGGCTGCGGGCCCCGGCAGGGACGCGAGATCCTGGACGCCGTGCGGGAAAAGACTCAGCTGCCGCTCGTCGTCGTCAATACCCACGCCCACTACGACCACTTCTTCGGCAACGCGGTCTTCGCGGAGGAGGGCGTCACCGAATTCTGGGCACACCAGAACTGCGCCACCGAGATCGACGAGCGTGGCGACCTGCAGCGCCGCTTTGTGGGCACCCTCGAGCCGGAGATGTCCACCGGCGAAGGCGACAATGTTGAACTGGTGGTGCCCAACGCCATTGTGAAGGACCAGCCGGTGCTCGTGGACCTCGGCGGGCTGACGGCCACGTTGTTCTACCTGGGCCGCGGCCACACAGACGGCGACCTCCTGGTCGGTACCCCGACGACCCTCTACGTGGGCGACCTCGTGGAACATGGGGCGCACCCGTCCTTCGAGGACTCCTTCCCCGAGGAATGGGCCGATTCACTGCGGCATATCTCCGCCCTGCGCCACCGCTACGAATTCCTGGTCCCGGGGCACGGCAGGCCCTGCAGTGACCAGTTCGTGAAAACCATGGCCAACACCATGACCACCGCCGTCCGGCAGGCCTGGCAGTCCATCCGCGACACACCCAGCGATGCAACCAAGGCCATCCCCGTGCTGCCCTACGGCCCGGAGCAGTCCCGCTGGTTCATCAAGCGCCTGCAGGAGACCCGCCCGCAGCATTAGGGGAGTGTCTCGTAAATCGGGGGCCTACTGGCTGGAATGCTTGAGTGATTAACGAGGACCGCACCCTAAGGCGCTGCGGTTGCTAATCGTCACACGCGGTTGTTTAAACCATTTACTGTAGAAATTTGTTCGTTTAAGTCTTACGCTCAAAGAGGCGGCCCAAGGCCGCACCACTTCGGCGACCCGTCTCAGCCCGCCGAACTAGATCTTCGCCGCAGGTCTCGCGGCTCCCTCTCTGGTCCGGTGGAAAGTTTACGAAAACCGCAGTCTTTCGCGCCTATTACCGGACTCCAACTTTTTGAGCTTCGGGGGCAGTTGTCCCATGGGGAAGGCAACACCGTGAAATCTTCTAATCCGCTAAACAGGCGTGACCAGCGCAGGACCAAAACCCGGCGCACAGCAGCCGCCATGATAGGTGCCGGGGCCACAGCTGTGGCGCTGTTTGCCTGGATTGTAGGTCTCGCCCCTGCCTACGCGGCCGAAGCCCCCGTGGGACTGGGAACTGCGGGTAGCTACGCGGTCCTTGGTGGGCAAACTGTCACTAATACGGGACCCAGCGTCCTCAACGGCAACCTTGGAGTCAGCCCGGGCAGTTCGATCACGGGATTCCCTCCAGGTCTTGTTTTTAACGGTGTGATACACGCCGCCGATCCCAGCGCCGCGCAAGCACAGTCGGACCTCACCATCGCGTACAACGATGCGGCTGGGCGGCCTTCCGGGGCTTCAGTAGGCGTTCTCGTCAGTGAAACGCTACTCCCCGGTGTCTACACGGCCAGTTCACAGCTGGCCGTCAACGGGGCGCTAACGCTGGACGGGCAAGGCAATGCCAACTCCGTCTTCATCTTTCAGGCCGGTTCAACTCTGATCACCGCGTCGGGGAGCAGCATAGTTCTGACGAACAGTGCGCAAGCATGCAATGTCTTCTGGCAGGTGGGCAGCTCGGCAACACTGGGGACAAGTACCAGCTTCAAGGGCAACATCCTGGCATTGACGTCCATCTCGGTCACTACCGGTGTCACCGTTGAAGGCCGGGCACTGGCCCGCAACGGCTCGGTCACCCTGGATAACAACGTATTTCTTGCTCCCGGTTGCGCTACCACGCCAACCGGTACTGCCACAGCGACGGTGACGCCGACCGAGACGACAACCGTCACGCCCACGGAAACAACCACGGTGACGCCGACTGAGACGGCCTCGGTCACGCCCGTTGCCACACCAAGCCTGAGCCCGATCACCGTTCCGTCCACTACGACTCCTGCGGTTGCTGTGCCGCTCACGCCCTCAGCGACTGTCCCGGCGAACGGCGCTCCGCTCGCAGATACAGGTGGAGGAGCGGCAAACAACAGGGGAGCGAACATAGACACCGCCACGCACACGGCACCGGAAAGCCCGGCGCGCCTTGTCAGCCTTCTAGCAGCCATCATTGCGCTTTCTGCGACGCTCTATCTCGGTTGGACTCTGCTGATCCCGGCCAGACGCCGGGCCAGCTAGATCAGTCAGCAACGGCAGGGGCGGTGCCATGAACACGCAACCCGGGAGCGGGCCATGGCGCGGGTAACCGCCCGCCACAGGCGGAGCTCCGGCCGGCGCCGAATGAGCTCCGCGTCGTGGGCCAGCCCCGGCCCTGGTTCACGGCGGGGGAGGCTACTCACCGCGTCGGGGCTGCTCGGAGCATCGGTGCTGACCCTGCTCACAGTTGGACTGGAGCCGTTGCAACCGACGGCTTCATCTTCGGAAACTACCCTGGGTCCCTTGGGCGCCGGGGGGCTGACCGCGGCGACTGCCCCTGCCTCGCCGGGCACGGTTGTTCCTGCGGCCAAGCAGGAAATCCCGGACTCACCTGAAACCAGACCGTCCGGGGCAAACGAGTGGGAAAACCAGCCAACGCACATCCACTACCCGGCCGTTGGGATGGACCAGGCCGTGTTTCCGCTTCCAACTTCAGCGCAGGATAGCGGAACGGGCTCCATCACGCCGCCTCAGACGCTGCAGGCTTACTGGCTGTCTGCATACGGCAGCCCGGGGCAGGGCTCCAGCAACACCACCTACGTCGTGGGCCACAGCTCAGACGGGGTGGGATCAGCCTTTAACAACCTCAGCTCCCAAGCCAGGACGGGCGATCAGCTGACCATCACCACTGCCGACGGGCCGCAGCTCTATCAGGTCTATGCGATCAGCACCGAAAACAAGAACACGCTCGAGAATAGCCATATCTGGGCCAAAGTACCGGGCAAGCTTGTCCTGGTCAGCTGCTACACGGCCGATCTGTGGGGAACGAACATCCTCATCGAAGCCAACCCGATGAAGCCGACGGCTAAGACATCTAGTACCAGGCCACAAGCCCCCACACTGGGAGGAAAACGATTGCCGGTCCCGCTTGACTAATTTGTCAATTCCATGACAAAGCGTATAGCGTGTTCCTCATCCGATTTGGGGGACCCCCTCCTGCCGATGGAGGTCCGCTGTGGCTCTCGCCGATTACGTCCTCGCGCTCGCTGCGCTGCTGGGCACGCTGCTGATTCCCTTCCTTGTCCTGTACTGCCTCCTGCGGCTCAAGCGCCGGGCCGTTCGGCTGGCCGCCCCCAGGCGGGACAACCCTTAGCCACGCCGTACGTCCACATCAACCCGCACAAACGCCGCCCCAGATGGCAGGCCTACAAGGTCCTGGCTATCCTCCTGGTCCTCACCGTTGCTGTGGTGACCTACGCCCTGACGCGGGTCTGACCCCGGATTCTGCCCAAGCACTTAGACTTACTGTTTGAACCAGACCGTAAAGTGCCGCAGAAGCTTTTGCCCGAAGTCCTGGGGGGACAGATATGCCCGATCCGGCGGATAAGAACCCACGTGCCTTTGCACAGGATGCAGACGAAGGGCAGCCGCAGCTGCGCCGGCGCCGTGACCTTCGTCGCGTCGATGGCGCCCTGACGGATGTCCGGACAGGAACCATGCCAGCCGTAACACCCGATTCCGCCAGCCCGTCCGACGCCGGCCAGCCGATTATCCGCAGGAGCTCCTGGGCGGAAGCGGCCGCCGCGGCCGACGCAGCAAAGTCCCCAACCCGCGTCCCGGCCCCCACCCGGCGGCCCTCAGTGGCCCCCGTTTCTTTCGAGCCCGGGACCGGCCAGCCGGAAGCTGCCCTTCCCGTATTCGACGCGCCGGAAGCCGCGCAGTCGCCGGCGGCGCAGTCAACTGCCTCGGATGTGAGCACCTCAGCAGCGCCGAGGACCGCCGTCGACACCGCACCGCCGTCGTCGGATGCTCCTGCCGAACCCCCGGCGTTCCGCCGCAGCCGGCAGACCACGGCGGAGGCCATCGCCGGCAGCCCCATGCCGGACTTCATTAGCACCCCGGGCCAGTTCGTCCGCGAGCAGAAGCCCCGGCCCGTGGGCGGCCTCCGCGGTGCCATCTACTCGCTCACCGGTGGGGCCTGGAACCTGGGTCCCGGGTCCAAGCAGCGCCAGGAAGACGAACTGGGCCGCCGGATCTCGCGCCAGCTGCAGGGCAGCTACAACACGGCGGTTCTGAGTCTCAAGGGAGGCATAGGGAAGACCTCCACCACCGTGGGCGTGGGACTGACCCTCGCCGAATACCGCGGTGACGCGCCGTGCGCCATCGACGCCAACCCCGACTCCGGGGATCTCGTGGAGCGCGCGCTGGGCGAAGGCATCTACCAGCAGGCCAGCCCGCGCACCATCACGGACCTGCTCAAGAACATCGACTCCATCGGTTCCCTCACCGCCCTGGCCCGGTACATGCACCACGCCGGCCGGCTGCACCTGATCGCGGGGGAACAGGACCCCGAAGTCTCGGACTCGCTAACGGCTGAAGAATACCTGCGGATCCGCAGGCTCATCTCCAGCTACTACTCTGTGGCGCTGACGGACTGCGGCACCGGCGTGACCCACAACGCCATGAGCGGGATCCTGCAGTCGGCGGACAACCTGGTGATCGCCTCAGGCTACGCGGTCAGCGGTGCCAAACGCGCCCGCAGCACCCTGCAGTGGCTTGCCCACCACGGCTACGAAGACCTGGCCCGGGACGCGATTGTGGTCATCACCGACAAGGACGAAGTCTCCTCCCGGGTGGACAAGGACGCCATCGAGGAGCATCTTTCCGGCATCTGCCGCGAGCTCATCTCCGTTCCCCATGACCGCGGAGTGGCCGACGGCGACCTGGTCACCTTGGACGTCCTGAAACCTGAGACCCGCCGCGCCTACAAGGAGATCGCCGCCGCAATCGTGGACGGGTACCGGTAGGAGGCTTGCCTCAAGCCTGGCAAGTGCTGCCCCTGGCCGGGAAGTAGTCGTCCATGCCTGTGGATCCGTGAAGGTTATCGCTAACAAATCTTGCGAAAACCCCTAGACGGGTCGGCGATCTCCTACTAAAGTCGGTTCTTGTCATAGTCCGGAAGGGACGCCTTGGGCGCCCGGGAAGGGGGAGTACATCACCGCTGATCAACACCGTGTATTCAATGACCAACCCGCTGAAGGCCCCTCCTAGGAGGGGCTTTCCCATGTCTTGCGGCTGCTATCCGGGCAAGGTCCTTAGGCGGCGAGACCGTGGGCTACGGTAGTGGCCAGCTGGAGCGGCGGCAGGATGCTGAAGGTGCAGTCTTCCTGCAACGGATCAATAATCACCGGCAGGTGATGGGTTTTGGAACAGGCGCGCAGCTGCTCCAGTGCATCCGGATCCACATAGGCGGCCCTCATGTCCAGTTCCAGGTTCAGGCCCTTCCGCAAGGCGTTGGCGCGCTTCACAACTACGTAGAGGGCGTGGATGCTGTGTACGGTGACGTGACCCTTTGTTGATACCTGCGCCCGGGCGTCGTCGAGGTCGACGCGAACGAGGATACTGAGCTTATCGGTCAAGATGATTCTGCTTTCCTTCGGCGGCTGCGACGCTGCAACCTCGTCCAGCGTAGACATCAAATGTGACCTATGCAACACCAGTGGCCGAATTCTTCATTTTGATGGAGCCGTTGGTCCCGGTCAGCGCGGCAGCTCTGACGCTTCCGCCTGCATCCACTCGTCAAAAGTCTGGAGCCCGACGCCGGCGCCCGGCTCCGGGATCAGGGCACCGCTGCGCATTGCTTTCCAGAGTGGGCCGGGGGCGGTGAGACCCACTACTAACTTCTTCTTCTGCCGGAACGTGCTGGCGTACGCCCGGACCATGTCCACGAGCTGCTCCACCTGCGGACCGCCCAGGTCTGCCACGCGTCCGTGTGGTCCCGACTCCGCCGCGTCCACCAGTGCCTTGGCAACCTCACGGGCGGCTACAGGCTGGGTGGTCATTCGCGGCACGAGCGCCAGCGGACCCAGCGAGCTACGCTCCAGCACCTGGCCAGCGAACTCGTGGAACTGGGTGGCGCGCAGGATGGTCCAGGGAATGTCCCCGCTGCTGACCAGCTCTTCCTGGGCCAGCTTTCCGGCGTAGTAGCCTGTAGCTGCCCGGTCTGCGCCCACGATGGAGAGCGCCACATGGTGCTTCACTCCCGACTCTTTCCCGGCCCGCAGGAGGTTGGTGGTGGCGGCCGTGAAGAAGTCGACGGCCGCCTTCCGGGCCAGAGTCGGGATGCTGGCGACGTCGACCACCGTGTCAATGCCGTTGAGTGCTTCTGGCAGGCCACGGCCGCTCACCAGGTCCACGCCTTCTGACCTGGACAGGCTCACAACCCGGTGGCCGCGCTCCCTGGCGATGCTGACCACGTGGCGGCCAACGGTTCCGGTTCCCCCTGCGACTGCGATGTTCATCCGTGTGCTTCCTTACTTCGGTGGGCCTGCCCAACTGAGTAGCGCCAACTACCGTTTGGGACGCCCAGCACGACAGTTGCTGCTACTACTTTATGAACCGGCGTGAGCAACGACGCATGTCCCACGCCGTCATGGGACCCTTGGGCAACCAGAACCGGGTCATAGGATAAATCTGATGACTTCGCCAGACAGCCCGCAGCCCTTCAACTTCCGAAGCATTGCCATTCCTGCATTCGGGCCGGCGCTGCTGTTCTGCATCGGCGAAGGTGCAGTGCTGCCAGTGGTGGTGCTCTCCGCCCGCGGGCTTGGGGCTTCCGTGGCTGTGTCCGCCTTGATCGTCACGCTGATCGGGCTCGGGTCGTGGTTCTTCAACTTGCCCGCGTCCCTCATCACGCTCAAGTTCGGCGAACGCTGGTCCATCGTCGGCGCAGCGGCCGCCGGCGCCCTGGCCCTCGCTGCAGCGGCGTTGTCCTCCCTGATCCCCAACGGACTGTGGCTGCTCGCCGTGGCGATGGCCGTCGTCGGAATGTCCGCGAGCGTCTTCAGCCTGGCGCGGCAGAAGTACCTCACCGAGGCAGTGCCCGTGCAGTTCCGGGCGCGGGCACTGTCCACGCTGGGCGGCGTGAGCAGGATCGGCGTCTTTATCGGGCCGTTTGTGGGTGCCGCGGCCATGCAGTTCGCGGGGATCGCCGGGGCCTACTGGGTGGGCGTCGTGGGGATGGCCGCGGCGGCGGTCCTTGCCGTCACTATTCCGGACCTGGTGGTTCCGCCGGCGCCCGACGGCGGACACAAAGGCCCCGAACCCACCCTGCGGAACGTGGCCGTCGCCCATGGGGGAGTGTTCCTGACGCTGGGCGTGGGAATTTTGCTGCTCAGTGCCCTGCGCGCCTCGCGGCAAGTGGTCATCCCGCTCTGGGCCGACCACCTGGGCATGGACGCCACCCAGGCCTCACTGATCTACGGCCTGTCCGGGGCGATCGACATGCTGGTTTTCTACCCGGCCGGCAAACTCATGGACCGCCGGGGCCGTCAATGGGTGGCTATACCCTCCACCGTCATCATGGGCATCGCGCTGCTGCTGATCCCTTTGACGGCCAGCTTCACCGGGCTGCTGCTGGCCGCGCTGCTGATCGGCTTCGGCAACGGCATCAGCTCCGGCCTGATCATGACACTCGGCGCCGACTTCTCGCCGGACCGCGGACGCGGCCAGTTCCTGGGCCTGTGGCGGTTCATCGCGGACGCGGGCTCAACCGGCGGACCCGTGCTGCTCTCCGGCGTGACAGCCGTGGCGACCCTCGGCTCGGGCGTCTCGGCCACAGCGGCCCTGGGCTTCGCTGCGGCGGCCGTGTTCGCCGTCGTACTTCCCCGGCTCAGGCACCGCCGGAACTACTGACAGCCGCTGCAGCCGACCACCCGCGCGGCTGACCCAAGAGGCTATCCTCGACAGATGGGTGAGCGGACAGCTCCGCCGATCCGAGGGAGGAGACATGGCAGAGACGCCGGGCGAGGGTAGCCGCGCCGTTCCCGCAGAACCCGACCATTCCAGGGCGGACAGCCGGCAGGAACGCAGGCAAAGCAGGTGGGCGACTGTCCTCGCCGTGCTGCAGCGGCTGTTGTACGGGGCCATTACGGTAGCGGTGGGCTGGGCGGTCTACTATTTCCTGCTCTTGCGGCTGTCCCGGGGATTTGAGCAGGCATGGGTTTTCCTGCCTGTCTGGCTGATCCTGGCATATGCATTGCTGCCGCGAGTTCACAAGATCCTCAGCAGCCTGTACATTCCCGACTACTTCATTGGCCGCGCACGCACCGGCGACGGAGTCCTCGGTGATCCGGTCAACCTCGCGGTGGTCGGTCCGGAAGATGAACTGCGTCAGGCCATGACTACCGCGGGCTGGGTAGAGGCGGACTCCCTCACTCCTGCCACCGCCTGGAAAACCCTCGTCTCAACGCTCATGGGCCGCAGTTATCCGACCGCTCCGGTAAGTTCCCTTTACGTCTTCGGAAAGAAGCAGGACCTGGCGTTTCAGCGGGAGATCGATGGCAACCCTCGCAAGCGGCATCACGTCCGGTTCTGGAAATGCGCCCCGGGCTGGATGCTGCCAGGCGGGATTTCCGTGAATTGGGTGGGCGCCGGAACGTATGACAGAAGTGTGGGCCTGTCCCTGTTCACCTTCCAGGTGACGCACAAGATCGCCGACCGCACAGACGAAGAGCGTGATTTCATCATCGATACTCTTCGTACAGCCAACGCGGTGGAATCGGTGTACATTATTCGCAACTTCTCCAGCGGCTACCATCACCGCAACGGGGGAGGTGACTCCATCCGCACAGATGGCCACCTTCCGATTATTGATCTCAATCCTCCGGAAAGGCATGGAAGGCGCACATAATGCTCCTGATCTTTGGCCTCAAGACCGTACTCCGGGCGTTGCCGGGCCGCCTGGCCACGTGCCAGTACTGCCGGCAGTACGTCCAGCATTACCTCAAAGAGCGGGCGAGGAAACTGACGCTGTTCTTCATACCCATCTTTACTACGTCGAGGGCCTACCAGATCACCTGCTCCAACTGTGGCCGGGTGTCCACCATCAGCTCGCGGCAGAAGAAGGCACTGATCAGGTAAGCGTTAGCAGGCCACAGTCCGTGTTAGCGGCGGGCCGGTCCACACATTGGTTGATCCAGGAACTTTATAGAGTCCCCTGATTTCCACCCGCCAGGTACCGGACACCAAGTAAGTTGCCGTGTAGGTTTTGCCTGACTGCTGACTCAGGTCGCCGGTGAAGACGGGAGAGGTACCGGAACCGCTGTAGATCTTCACCTCGTGGAAGTTCGCCTGGGATACGCGGCCAAAATTCTTCACGGTGATGGTGGCGCGGAGCAACAGAACGTCACAGGTGACGGTGACGTTCGTTTGCTGCTCGGCAGGTGCTAGCAGCGTGGCTGTGGTGTAGCTGGTGTCTGCACGATCGGTGCCGATGAAAGAAGCGTTCGCGGCGGGAACCAGGGCCAGGCCCAGCATGAGGCACAGCGCCACACAGGCGGCCCGGGCCGTCCCCGCGATAATCGGCCTACTCACTGGCAGCTGGTTCCGGGTCCTTGCGCCAGATAGACGCCAGCAACCCGATCACCAGGACCGCGGGTGCCCCGTACATGAGCGTGTTCCGTACCACCGGCTCGCGCAAGGCTCGGATGGCCTGCCCGACATAGGGGACGGTGAGGACGTGCCGGTCAACTGTGCTGCCTTGGACGGTGGCGGTCCAGGGGTCCGCGCCGTTGTTGGCGTCACCCTTGGTGCGGACCGCCGTCGTACCGTCCTCAGTGGTGAGGATCTCGGTCACGCGGTGGGTCTCCACCCGCTGGTCCTCAACGGGGATGTGGTACGTGATGATGTCCCCCACACGGATATCGGCGACCGGGGTAGGTACCGTCACCACAACGTCGCCCGGGTTGATCTGCGGCGCCATCGAACCGGTCAGCATGGTGGATGTCTGGTAACCAAGGACCCTGGGGCCGACGGCCAGAAGTAGGAACGCTGCCACTGCTACGACGAACAGGGCCGTGGTGAAGGCGCTGACGGTTCGCCGCGCGGCGGCTTTGAAGCTGCTGGTCAGGATTGGGCTGCTGGTCCGGACAGCGTTCCTGACCGGGACGCTGGAAGGTGCGGGGTTGGAAGTCCCGGCGCCGCCGGGGGGCAAGCGGCGCCGGGACGGCTCAAATTCCGCGGCGACAGCAGGCGCCGGGGCGAAATCAGTTACTGTGCTCATCGCTGTTCAGCCTCAAGTGGGTCCGGAGTTACCTGACGTAGCGCTTACTTGACGGAGCCTGTGCGCTGGGTTGCGTCGAACTTGAAGGTGATGGTGCTTGTGAGGCCCTGGAAGGTGTTGTCTGCCGAAGTGGGCAGGGAAGTGGTGACCTTCAGGTTGTCCGCGCCCGCGGCTGTGAGGGAGGCCAGGCCGGCCAGGGCCCTGTTGGCGCCGATGATGGAGGTCTTGGCGAGCACTGTAGTGGTGGTGCCGGAGCAGGTGTCAGCGCCTGCGGCCACTACGGTCCACGCAGCGGTGCAGGACTCGATAGTGAGCTGCAGGCCGTTGGTGCCGTCCGTGGTCAGTACGTTGGCCGTAGCCGGCGTGGGGCTGGTCGTGGTCAGTGTGACTGCATTCAGGTCCGAGCTGCCGGCCGGGTTGGACAGCGTGACGAACTTCTCCACCGAGTCACCGGGGAGAAGGCCGGTAACGGCGACGGCCAGGGTGTTGGTACCGGTCAGGCTAATGACGGTCGTGGCGGCGGTGACTGCCTGGCTGGCCGACGTGGTGGAGGTGAAGGCGCCGTAGGTTCCCATGCCTGCGACGGCGGCTGCGGTGCCCACCAGTGCGACGGAGGCCAGGATCTTGCCGGAAGTGGTTTTCATGCTGATACCCATGAGAAAAGTCCTTTACGTGTGTAAGCCCACCTCCCCAAGGTTGGCTGGCCGGGCCCCCAGCGGGCCGGCTGTTCTGCCAGGCTCACGTGGGCTGGCAAGAACCACTATTCACGGGCTCGATCAAATAACACCGTGGTATTTCCTCAAGATTTAGTCAGTATTCAAGAGCATCAGCGCCGGTCAGCCTGGGGATTATGCGCTCGGGGCTGCCGAAGAGGACGTGGCGTGGTCAGCGCGAAGGCGGGACCTGCCGTCGGGCCGCATACGCGAACAGCGAGGTGGTGGCGACCGTGGCCAGATACCCGGCAATCACAATGAGCGAGATGCCCGCCCAGAAATAGTTGGTGGTGCTGTCCTCCCGGCCCGGGCCCGGCGCGATCTTGGCCAGCGAATACACTGCCACCGCGGCAGAGGCGAGCCCGATCACCACCGGTAAAGTGACCCAGATTTTCGCGGATCCCCAGTGCCTGCCGAAGCCTTCCCACACGTTCCACCACCCGTGGTAGCGCAGGATCAGCCAGCCGGCGGGGATCATGAAGGCGCCCACCAACAGGAAGGCTGCGACGACGTCGGCCGGGCGGTGCCACTGGTTGATCAGCGTGGAAACTCCGGACGCGATGGCAAAGGTGCCTCCGACGAACCCCGCCATCGGGCGCCAGCGCGGGGATGCCATCAGGAACACCGCCGCCGCCGCGGACGCCGCCAGCGTGGTGTGCCCGGACGGCAGCGAGTTGAGCTCCAGCGTGATGACACCCTTGTCGGGGCGGGCCGGGAGCACATCCTTCAGGATTTGGGTAGCAATGTTCGCTCCGATGCACGCGGTCACCGCGATCCCCGCGGCGGCCCAGCGGCGCCGGATCACCGTCACGAACAGAACCACGACGGCGGCCATCACCAGCGAGATGGTGGGCAGCCAGTCCAGGAACTGCGTGGCTGCCTTGCCGGCGGGACCGTGGATGTCCACGGCTTCGACCAGTGCGGACTCGTCGATGAACTGGCCCGTAGTGGTCTGGACGAAGTAGTAGTACGTGGCGATTAGCCCCACGATGCAGGCCAGCGTGGCGAACGCAAACATAAAACCGGAGCCCGGGGCGGGTCGCTGCGAAGCCCGGGCCGGAGCCTGTCGTGAAAAGGTCATCAGTTAAGGGTGTCACAGAAAGCTGGGAGGCGCCTTCGGGCGTGCAGCCTCTTGGTGCCGGGCCGACGTCGGGAATTCCCCAGGTTTGGGAGGGGCAACCGCGTGTCGGTTTCCGCGATCGGCCGATTCCGGCGGTTTCCTGGAGCTCCGGAAATCCAAAGCTGGGGAATCCCAGCCCCGCGGAATCCCGGACGCCCGTGCGGACGTCCCGCAGGGTTCCTCAAGGTTCACCGACGAGTATTGTCGGCTACAGGTATTGTCGGCTACAGGCCACGTGCTTCCCCGGCCCAGGGACTGCGCAGGTGCGGCCCGGCGAAGGAGTCTGCGGATGACCCAATTTGTTGACGGGATCCTGAACGTTCCGCCCATCCTCGCCTACGTGCTGGTTGCCTGCCTGGTGTTCGCCGAGGACGCAGTTTTCGTGGGATTCGTTTTGCCCGGCGAGACGGCTGCGGTGCTGGGTGGTGTGTTGGCCAGCCGGGGAACCGTCCAATTGTGGCTGATGATGGTGCTGGTGGTGATGGCGGCGGTCATCGGTGACTCGGTGGGATACGAAGTGGGCAAACATTTCGGTCCGCGGTTTCTTGACCTGCGCGTCTTCAGGACGAAACGCGGGAAACTCGACGAGGCACAGTCCTTTCTCCGCCGCAAAGGAGGGGCCGCCGTTTTCCTGGGACGGTTCGTGGCGTTCTTCCGGGCCGTGATGCCCGCGCTGGCAGGGACAGCCCGTATGCCTTACCTGCGTTTCCTCGCTTTCAACCTGGCCGGGGGCGTTGTCTGGGGCACAGGTTTCGTGCTCCTCGGCTTCCTGGCAGGTAATTCCTATGAAGCGGTGGCCAAGGCCGCAGGGCGGGACATCGCCGTCGTGATCGGCGTGCTGGCAGTGATCGCCCTGGTCATCTGGCGCGTCCGAAAGGCCCGCAAGGAGCGGAATCGCCAGGAAGGCGCGGAAGCCAGCTGACACCCGGGGTCGTAGGCCCCTCAGCGCGACCCCTCAATGGTGGGCGCCGCCGTCGTCCGTCTTGATCCGGTCGTTGCCGGTGAGCCGGGGGATACTGGCCGCCGCGATGAGAACCGCGAGGGCGCCCAGGCCAAACGGCAGGCTGGTGAGGGTGGCTATGCCGCCAACGAGGAGGGGTCCGCCGGCGTCGCCGAGTTCGCGTCCCAGCTCGGCGGAGCCCATGGTCCGGCCTATCCGTTCGGGAGGAGTGGTATCCGCAAGGTGGGCAAAACCCAGCGGGGTGGCCATGCCGACGCCGGTACCGATGGCCGCTGCGGCGATGAACAGGGTGGCCGGACCTGGGATCAGTGCCAGGATGGCGACCCCGCTGGCGGTGAGCAGGAGTCCGGCAGTCATGCCTTGGGTGTCGCTGATGCGGCGCAGGTCGCGGAGCTTGCCGGCCCGTGGCTGGATCAACAACGAGGCGACAGCCAGGACGCTCACTGCCGCCGTTCCGGCAATGGGGTCGAGTCCGTGACGGGTGGCCAGCGCGGGAAGGAAACCGATTGCTGCTCCGAGCGCGCCGGTTGAGGCTGCCAGCACCACGGTGGGTACCAGGAATCGGCGCTCGGTGACCTGGCGGGCGAGGTCCAGTACGGTGTAGCGCTGACGCGGGAGTGGTTCCAGATGCGGCACGGCCACCAAAACCCACACAGCCGTCACGGCGGCCAGCCCCGAAAGGACACCGAACAGTAAGGCAAAACCGCCGGCGAGAATCAGGCCTGCCCCAAGGAGCGGCCCGATGACGTAACCGAGGCTCTTCCATGATCCGTACCGGCCAAAGTAGGTACCGGCGTTCTTCCCCGCAGCCAACCGGGCGACCATGGCGGACGACGCCGGCGAGAAGGCTGAGGCGGCGGCACCCTGACCCAGCCTGGCCAGGCCCAGTATGAGGGGGTTGGCCGCCCACAGTCCGATCAGCGAGAGCGCGGCAAAGCCCACGAGGCCGCCGACGATAACGGGCTTGGCGCCGATCCGGTCACTGAGTCCACCGAAGACCGGCTTGAGGAAAACCTCGGAGACGTCATACACGGCGAGCAGGATGCCCAGGTTGAGGATGGTCAGGCCGATGTTCCCGCTCTGCGCGCCCAGGCCCGTGGCAATGCTGTGCGCGCCGAAGGCTGTGACGAAACCGGCAGCGTATAAGGGGGCTGACGTTCTCCGAGCGGTGCTGGCCGGGGCGGGCTTCATGAGACTGATGGTAACGCCTGCCGCGTATTCGCTGCGGAGTTCGCGGCCGCGGGGGATCCATCAGTTCATTCAACTATGTAAGAATATTCTTATGAATGCAGATAGCGTATGCGGCAGGAACCTCGACAGCGAGTACGTGGAACTGGCAGTGGAAGTATTTGCCATGCTTGCCGACGCCACTCGAGTGCGCCTGATCCTGGCTCTTCGAGACGGGGAAAGGTCTGTCAACGATCTGTCCGAGACGGTGGGCAAGTCCCAGGCATCAGTGTCCCAGCACCTAGCGAAAATGCGGCTGGCGCGGATGGTTTCCACCCGGCAGGCGGGCACCCGGGTCTATTACCGGCTGGAAAACGAGCACGCCCGGCAGTTGGTCGCCGACGCGATCTTCCAGGCAGAACACTCGCTGGGCGGCACACCCCGCCATCACCAGCCCGGCGCGGAAACGGGAGAGGACGCATGAGTCAGACACGGAGGCACACTCACAGCCACAGCCCCGCTTCGCTGCAGGAGCAGGACCACGGGCACTCCCACGACCACGGGCACTCCCATCCTGGTGGGCTGAAGAGCTTCCTCCACAGACTGTTCGTGCCGCACAGCCACGACTCCGCTGACTCGGTGGATGACGCGATGGAGTCCTCCGCCAAAGGCATCCGCGCCCTGAAGATATCCCTGGCCGTATTGGCGGTCACCTCCGTGCTGCAATTGGCTGTTTTCGTGTTCAGCGGTTCTGTGGCACTGCTGGCGGATACGATCCATAACTTCTCGGACGCCCTGACCGCTGTGCCATTGTGGGTGGCGTTCGCACTGAGCCGCCGCCCAGTTACCCGCACGTACAACTACGGCTTTGGGCGGGTCGAGGATCTGGCGGGTCTGTTCATCGTCGCGATGGTGGCGCTCTCGGCAGTGGTGGCCGCCGGCGAGTCGGTCATCCGGATGCTGCAGCCTCAGCCCCTCCACAACCTTGGCTGGGTGCTGGCGGCTGGGCTCATCGGCTTCGCAGGCAACGAGATTGTCGCCGTCTACCGGATCCATGTCGGCAAGGAGATCGGCTCCGCCGCCCTCGTCGCCGATGGGGTACATGCCAGGACCGATGGCTTCACGTCCCTTGCCGTCGTGGCCGGTGTCATCGGCGTCTGGCTCGGATTCCCTTTGGCCGATCCAATCATCGGCATCCTGATCTCCATCACAATATTTGTCCTGCTGTGGGGAACTGCCCGGGACATCGGCCGCCGACTCCTCGACGGCGTCGACCCGGCGCTGCTGGACCGCACGGAAGAAGCCATCCAGTCTGTGGCTCCCAGGTCATCCACCGTCAGGCTGCGCTGGAGCGGGCACCGGCTCCAGGTCGAGATCCACCTCCCGGCCGATCCGGACTGGAACTTGCCTGACCTGACTGCCCTGACAAAGGACCTGGAGGAAGCAGTCCGCCGCAATATCCGGAACGTCGGAAGCGTCCTGGTGGTGGTGCGCTAGCTGTATTGCGATGCCGGCCATGCTTGCCATTCACGTCTGTCTATCGCCAATGGTCGGACCGGTGGATCCGGACCGTTCAGAAACGTAGATCGCCGCCGCGGAGGCAAGGGCTAGAACCGTCCAGAACCAGAGAAGGTGCCCGGCGTAGTCGACCTCAAGCACAGTGGTGCTTCGGGCTACAGACTGCGCCTTCAGCAGGATTCCGGTTATGAGGGTCACCACGGTACCGGTCATGAGTGCTCCGCGCAGCAGCGCGACAGAGGTGGGCCGCAGCCCGAAGCTCAAGCGGGTTAGTCCGGCACCGGCCAGGGTGGACAGCGGAACGATAACACCGTCGTGAAGCAGGAGGCCGACGGCCATCCAGGTCAGCAGTCCCACCAACTCGGCCGGCCCCAGTTGCGTGGGAAGGCCCAGCAGGCCATAGCCGATCAGTCCGGCCCCTGCGAGCCCCAGAATTATTCTGATGGTCTTGACGGGCGTGTCGGCCTTTGGCGTGTTCACAGGATCTCCACGGACTGCAGCCATTTGGTTTGAAGGACACCCGGACGGCCAGGTGCAATGATCCTTGCGGGATAGCCGTGGTCAAGGTCCAGGACGCTGCCGTTGAGTTCCAGCGCCACGAGAGTCCGCTCGTCGCGGGCGTACTCTGCCGGCATGGACATGAGTCTGTAGGCGCCCTCGGGCTCAAGGCTAGTCACGCGCAGTGCCGAGTCCGGAGATGCCCCGACACTGTGGAGCAGGTCCCGCATCCGCACGCCACGCCACTGGGCCATCTGGCTCCAGCCCTCGACGCAGGCGATGGGGAGCTCTTGGCTGAACTGCGGCAGCGCGTGGAGTTCAGCAAGGCTGAACGTCCGGCTGGCCCGGTGATGGGTGACGGTAAGGGACCAGTCCCCGGCCCGGGCAAGACCGGCCACCTTCGCATCGTCCGCGGTCCGGTTCACCGGGACTGACTGCGGTCCGGTATCCATGACCCGCGGGGCGAACAGATTGAGTCGGCCGAGCCAGGAAAAAGACTGGCCAGCTGTGGTGAGCACCAGCACCCCTGTGCTCACGCCCAGGCCGGTAAGGAATGCCCGCCGAGACCACCGTCCCGGAGCTGTTGCGCCCGTCCCCGCAGCACCAGTCACGGACGCTGTCGCAGGGTTTTCGATGGCACGCCCGCGCCAATGGGCCATGATGGAGGGAAGTTTCAAGGCTACGTGCAGCAGCAGCGATCCCCAGATTACCCACGCTAGCCAGTAGTGGGTCTGGCGGAAAGGGAACGGCCAGGGGTACCACTTGTAGGTATTGATCAGACCTGTTGTCAGCTCCAGCAGCGAGGAGGCAATGAACAGCGCGATTGATGCCCGCTCGAGTCCATGGGCCACTGATCGGACCGGTGGCCATTTGAGCAGCTCCGGGTACACGGACCATAGTTTCGCCATCAGCAGTGGGATGGACGCTATCCCGGCCGTGACATGCAGTCCTTGGGTGAACTGGTAGATCCAGACCGGGCGGGTGGGGAAGAACATCCACCCCGGTGGCTCCTGGAGCCCGTGGCTGAGCAGACCGGTGAGGAAGCAGACCGTAAAACTCACGCCCAGCCAACGGCCGACAACCACTGTCAGGCGCGTGCTTCGGGTCGGCGAGGCGAACTTGGCGGCCAAGGCCTCGGTCAGCTTTTGCATACTTAGATATCACCACTTTCCGGGCCGAAACGGGCCGGTCAAACCTTACGAAACCCGGAAGCTTGAAGCACTGGAAGTGCCGCCGGAACCGTAAGCCTTATGCCGCTGCGCTCACCACCCCGCACTGTCGTTGTCGCGGGTACCCCCGCGGGTACCCCCGCGGGTACCCCTCAGTCGGACTGACCACGCAGTGGAGCGGTGGCGAACTCGCGCATGCCTTCGTCAAAGCCCACCGCGGGCGACCAGCCGAGCTCTGCCTTAATCAGCTCCGAGGACGCGGTGATATGCCGCACGTCCCCGAGCCTGTAAAGGCCGGTGACAACGGGCGCGGGGCCGGCACTGTAAGTGCTCAGAGCCCGGGCTACGTCGCCAATGGTGTGCACCTCGTCCGCTCCCACGTTATAGGCGCGGAAGCCCGGCGCGCCGTCCCCGGACACCGACTCGAGGGCGATGATGTTTGCTGTGGCGACGTCCCGGACGTGGATAAAACTGCGGCGCTGGTTGCCGTCTTCGAAGACCCTCGGCGCCTCACCGCGGGCAAGGGACGATCGGAAGAGTGACGCGACGCCTGCGTAGGGCGTATCCCGTGGCATCCGAGGGCCGTACACATTGTGGTAGCGCAGGGCGATGGCCCGGCCGCCGGTGCTGCGGGCCCAGGCTGCAGTGAGATGCTCCTGGCTCAGTTTCGACGCGGCGTAGACGTTGCGCGGGTCGAGGCGTGCATCCTCGGTGACCAACGACGGCTCAAGGACTGCGCCTGTTTCCGGGTTCCGGGGATCGTAGACGCCGGCCCTCAGGTCGGCCTCGGCGCGGGGCCCGGGCCGGACCGGCAGACCCGTGTCGGGATCGGTGTAGGCTCCTTCCCCGTAGACGACCATCGAGGAGGCAAGGACGAGCCGGAGGATGCCGTGGCGTTCCATGGCCGCCAGAAGGACAGCGGTGGCATAGTCGTTGCTGCGGATGTAGTCCGGCGCGTCCGCGAAACTGACTCCGAGCCCCACCTTGGCACTCTGATGGCAGACGGTATCGATTCCTTCCAGCGCCTCACTAACTGCGTCCGGGTCAGCGGCATCTGCGGTCAGCAGCTCCACCCGCGGGTCGAAGGCAGGCGGCTTGGGGTGGAGGCCCGGGTCCAGTGAATCCAGTACCCGCACCGACCACCCCTTGGCGAGTGCGGCGTCCACGATGTGCGAACCGATGAAGCCGGCACCGCCGGTGACCAGCAGCTTCAAAGTACGGAAACCTCACGAACGGCGGGGAGCGCCATGATCCGGTCCACGGCGCCCTGTTTTATCAGCGTGCGTGGCGCGTAGTCATCCCCGATGGCGGCAACGGTCGCTTCGATCACGGTGAGGATGTTGCGCTGGGCATCCTTTATGCGGGCAAAGACGGCGTCGGCGGTGACAGGATCCGAGCCGTCGTGTCCGGTGTCCGAATCCGTAATGAAGGCCAGGTTGGCGAAGCCCATGTTGAGCTCGGCCGCCAGGACGGGTTCGGGGTATTGGGTCATGCTGATGATGTCCGCGCCACCAGTGACATACCAGGCCGACTCTGCCTTCGTCGAAAAGCGAGGCCCGTTTACCACCACCACTGTTCCTTGCGGGACGTAGTTCAGGTCCTGTGCGGCAAGCGAAGCACAAAGCAGTGACCGCAGTGCCGGGCAGAAAGGTTCGGAGGCCGGCAAATGCTGGACACCGGCCGGGGCGACGCCCTCCACCACGGTGCCGTCGAAGAAAGTATCGGAACGTCCCCAGGTACGGTCGATCAGCTGGTCGGTGACGACGAACGTGTCGGGCCCGAAGCCTTCCCGCAACCCGCCCACGGCCGACGACGAGATCACCGCCTGGACCCCGAGGCTTTTGAGCGCCCAGAGGTTGGCCCGGTAGTTGACCTTCTGCGGCGGCAGGGAGTGTTCCCCGCCGTGGCGGGGGAGGAACGCCACGGTCCGTCCGGCAAGGTGCGCCAGCGTCACAGGGCCCGACGGCGGCCCGAAGGGCGTCTCGACGTCGACAGTGGCGTGGACGGTTGCGCCGGGGAGCCGGTAGGTCCCGGAACCTCCAATGATTCCGATGCGCGCCGTGCCTGGGCCGGAGGACGATTGCTCCATAGGGTCATCCTGCCATTGGTGTGAGTGATTCTGTGGCACGAACGGCGTGTTCAACGCGGTTCGCGGGTGCGGTTTGGTACCTGGGCCTCGATTGCAGACCCGGCGGCCCGCAGGATCTCGGCGCGGTGTCGCAGCCACGCCCCGGCTGCGACCGCAAGGGCGGCGGCGATCAGGAAGCTCTGGTTGATCGGCTCGCTGTAGGGGGCGGCGGACGGCACCATGTAAATGGCATCCAGGGCGAGGATCACGGCCACGTACTCCCAGCGCCGGCTCAGGACGATGAACGGCAACAGCATCAGTGCATACCAGGGGTAGTTCGGGCTGACAATGAGCAGCGTGATTCCGATCATGACCGTCTGCTGGTCCCAAACGTTTCCGGGCCGGGTCCGCCGGAGCATTGTCAAGGCGACGACGGTCAACGCGGCGGCGCTGAGCACCGGCGGCCAGGGGCCGGCGGAGACGAGCTGCGCGAGTCCGAACCGGATGCCGCTGCTCTGGCTGTAGCCCTCTTCCTTGAGATAACCGGGCAGGAAGCCCAGGACACCTGTACCGGCGGCCGCCAGATAGGGAGCATAGAGCAGTACGAACGTACTCAGGGCCGCGGCGATAAAGCGTGCCGGGCGCCGGAAAAGCAGCGCGGGCGCGGCGATGACCGGAATGAGTTTGGTTGCCATCGCGGCCCCGAAAGCCACTCCGGAGCGCAGCGGCCTGCCCCTGACCAGCAGCATTCCTGCCGCAAGGATAAGGGCTCCGCCCAGGACATCGACGTGGGCGTTGTTCACGGCTTCGAGCTGCACGAATGGGCTCCAGGCCCACACAGCAGCCAAATACGCGGGCCGGCGGCGGCGGGACAGGACGCGGAGCAGCATCAGCGTTACGGCCACGCTGATGCCCAGACCGGCCAGCTGGAAAGGCTGGTAACCGGCAGTGTCCGGGACCGCCGCACGCACCGCAAGGAAGTAGATTTCGGCGGTCGGCGGATAGATCGTGGGCACCTGGGGTCTGTTGATCGCCGTGCACAGCGGGCTGCCGGAGGGAAAGCCGGAAGAGGCAACTGACTCGGTCCCGAAGAGGTCGCCGGGGCAGACAGTCCTTCCAGCGGAATCTGACGAGCCGGGGGCGAACAGCCACGGGGGCCGGAGGCTGCTCAACGTTTCATCGAGCGGAACATACGAATACGGCGAGATACCGGCTTTTTGGACGATCCCGTCCCACGCGTACCGGGCAGAATCGTTGCTGGTCCGGGGCGGCGCGCTTGCCGCAACCAGGCCGAGGAGAACCGTGCCGGCGATGACCACGGCGGCTACCCGGTGCCGCGGTATGTGCCGCAGCGTGCGGACAGCCGCGAGGAGAACCAGCCAGGAAAGGCACGTCCCAACTATGGGCGCCGATTCGAACCCGTTGCCGGGGAGCACCATCCAGCACATCAGGGCCGCTTCCAGCGAAAGCAGAGACGGAAGAACGACAAACAACCTGAACCTGGCGCTGGCGCCGTCGGGTGTTATTACTGCACTGGGAGCCACCCTTGATCCTGCCTCATTCCTGTTCGAGTCCAGTCCATGTACGCCCTGCAAATTCTGCCGTTGGTTTGCCGTGGTGCCGGAGCTGCTCCCGGCTATCCCTGTCAGGGGATTGAACGTGCCTGCCCAGTCTGTGGTCTAAGCCAGCAGAACACCCGGCCCTGAACGTGCCGGATTTCCGTCACGATCCAGCCGGTGGCGTGTGTCCGAATCATGAGACCGGCAGCGCCGGTCCGGGCCCACGAGAACGGTTCGCTCCGGTTCCCGTGCCAGTCTTCCAATACAGCCGAGTAGGCGGTATCGATGTCCTCGGCGTCTACTTCCACCAGGAGCGTCCCGGACGGTGCGATGACTTGGCGGCAGCGACGCAGCAGGGACGTGACGCCTCCTCCGATGCCGATGTTGCCATCGAGCAGGATGACCGATTGCCAATGGCCGCTGTGGGGTACCGCGGCGAAAATTGACTGCTCCAGTGCATGGACTCCCCGGCCGCAGGCCCGGCGGACTGCTTCCGCGCTCGTATCGATGCCCATAGCGGCGAGGCCCAGCTGCCCGGCCGCAGCGAGAAGCCGGCCCGGACCGCAGCCCACGTCAAGGACCGGCCCCCGGAGACTCCCCAGCAGGGACCGCTCCATGATGCTGGCCTCTGCGCACCAGCCGTGAACATCGAACTCCACGAGGTTTCCCGGAGGGTTGTCGCTGTCCGGACGCAGCGTCAATTTGCCGTATCCGTCCTGTAGCGCCAGCGCGTATGGCTCGCGGTGGCCCTGGCCGAAGTGGACCGCCGGCGCTACCCCCGGTGCTGCCTCCGGCGCTACCCCCGGTGCTGCCCCCGTGGCCGTCACCGTACTGCTCCGGCATTCAGCAGTGAGCCGTCCAGCCGGCCCTCGGCCTCACCCACGGCGTATGAGAAGTCCGTGTCAGGAATCTGGGCAGCGATCTGCAATGCGTCGCCGAAGTCGTCCATGTCCCTCAGCTCGGGAAGCAATCCGGTACTGAGCCCCGCACCGGAGAGCCTGCGGAGCTGCCGTGATCCGGTCGCGCCCGTGGACATCGGCACGCCCCGGATCAGGGCGCCGTCGGGCTGGCGCAATGCCAGGGCCCAAAACCCGCCATCGGTTGCGGGGCCCATCCACGCCGCGTGGCAGGGTGCAGCTGAGGACCAGTCCTGGAGCAGTGGAGCGAGGTGGTTTCGCGAAAGTTGTGGCGTATCCATGCCGATTATCAGCAGCGGGCCGGATACTGCATCGCAGATGGCGGCGAGCCGTTCGGCCAGGTCTCCGGACGCCTGCGGCACCACAGTGAATCGCTCCGCGTCCCTTCTGCCCGGCGTACCTTCCATGACTAAGAGCCGGTGCCGCGCCGGGAGGGAACGGACCGTGTCTAAGGTGCGGCTGAGACTCAGTTGTGCCAGGGCGGCGGCGTCCTCGCGCGTCAGGGGAGGACTGAGCCGTGTCTTGACCCGTCCGGGCAGGCACTGCTTGGCAATAACTGCCACTGTCAGATCCATTGTGTTCCTCATGCGGGTTCTTCGCTGCCGTTGACCTTGCGGACCGGTCCGGAAGCCGAAGCCGCCGCGGCAGCCTTGAGCTGTGCTGACATGTCCCGCACCGCCGTCAGAGTTCCGCGGACCGTGCCGGTCACTTTGGATCTGCCGGTGCGAGGGGCGTAGGGCACGGGGATTTCCATGATCCGCCAGCCGCGTTGGCTCGCCTTGAGGAACATCTCCAGCGGGTATCCGCTGCGGCGGTCCTCCAATCCCAAGGACAGGAGCTGGAGACGGTGCGCTGCCCGCATGGGTCCGAGGTCAGTCACATGTTCCCGGGTCAGCCGGCGCAGCCGCCACGCCAACACAATATTGGCTATGCGGGCATGCGGGGGCCAGGCCCCGCGCTGCGGCTGCCGGCTGCCCAGGACCAGATCCGCTTTGCCGTCCATGATGGGAGCCAAAAGCGTCGGCAGTTGAGCCGGGTCCAGGGAACCGTCACAGTCACAGAACGCCACGAACTCTGCCGTCGCCGCCCGCAGGCCGGCGTGCGCGGCCGCCCCGAACCCCCGCCGCTGCTCCGTGACGACGGTGGCACCCAGACTGGCCGCGAGCTCGGCGGAGCCATCGGTAGAGCCGTTGTCAACAACGATGGCCCGGTATTCCTCCGGCATGCGGGAGAGCACCCATTGCAGGGCGTCCCGCTCGTTCAAACAAGGAAGAACGACGTCGACGATGGCTCCGGTTATTGCGGTCACCTTTCCAAGGCTAGTGTTCCGACGTCTTTGCTTTGCCCGTCAAACCTTACGAAACCCGGACACTTATAGCCGCCGAAAGTGCCTCGGAACCCGGGGACTACATCGTCCCTTCAGCCTGACCTACACAGGTCGACCTCCGTCCTCGACATCTTGGCGTCTCGGCTGAGAAGGTCTAACCTCACAGCCAGGGGCCCCTGGTTCCGTACTCGCTGGTTCAGCACGATCCTGTCCGAAGGAGGCATGGCGGTGGCCATCATTAATAACGCGGTGTACGTGGACGGCCGACGGACAGCGGATCCCGAGAGCCTGGACGAGACCTACTTTCTGCTGCGCCAACGTGAGGGAATGGCGTGGATAGGCCTGTACCGGCCGGACGTGCACGAGCTTCAGTCCGTGGCGGAGGAGTTCAACCTCAACTCCCTTGCCGTCGAGGATGCGCTGGCCGGACACCAGCGAGCCAAACTGGAGCACTACGGCGAATGCGTTTTCCTGGTGCTGCGCCCCGCCCGCTACCTCGACGACGTGGAGAAAGTGGACTTCGGCGAAATCCATGTGTTCGTCGGCCAGGATTATGTGGTGACCGTCCGCCATGCGGAGTCACCGGATCTGGCCAAGGTGCGGATGCGGATGGAATCCATGCCGGAGTTCCTCGCGCTGGGGCCGGACGCCGTGCTCTACGGGATCCTCGACCAGGTGGTGGACGAATATGAACCCGTCGTCGCCGGACTGGAGAACGACGTGGACGAGATCGAGGACGACCTCTTCGGCGCCGACCCGGACGTCTCTCGCCGGATCTACGAACTGTCCCGCCAGGTCATCACCTTCCAGCGCGCCACCGGGCCGCTGGTGGGCATGCTTCAGGAGCTGATGGCCGGCACGCCCGAGCGGGAGCCCGGGAAGGAGTTGCAGGACCACTTCCGCGACGTGCTGGACCACGTGATCCGGTTGAACGACCGGGTGGCCTCTTTTCGCACCCTGCTCCAGAACGCGCTCGCCGTCAATGCGGCCCTCGTGGCACAGCGCCAGAACGACGAGATGCGCCGGCTCACCGAATCCAGCTATGCACAGAACGAGCAGGTCAAACGCATATCGTCGTGGGCGGCCATCCTGTTCGCGCCTACCCTGATCGGCACCATCTACGGCATGAACTTCCACACCATGCCCGAGCTCGACTGGATCTTCGGCTACCCCATGGCGCTCAGCCTGATGGTCGCCATGGGGCTTGCCCTGTTCTGGATGTTCAAGCACAACAAGTGGATCTAGGTTATGCACATAGGCGCATGTAGGCTGCCTCCGCGGTTCCGGCCGCTTGTACAGTGAAACCATGCCCGCCGACGCCCCTTCGCCGCTCATCTTCCCCTCCCTGGAGGAGCTGCTGTCCTCAGCGCACGTGGTCAGCATCCCCATGCGCGTGAAGTTTCGCGGCATTCTGCAGCGAGAATCCCTGCTGTTGCGAGGTCCGCTCGGATGGGGAGAGTTCTGCCCGTTCCCCGAATACGCCGACGCCGAGGCCTCGCGCTGGCTGGCGGCCGCCGTCGAGGCCGGCTGGGACGGTTTCCCCCCCGCCCTGCGGACGAGCATTCCCGTCAACGCCACCGTGCCCGCTGTTTCGGCGGACCGCGTCCCGGACGTTCTTGCCCGCTTCGGCCGGGTGGACGCCGTCAAGGTCAAGGTGGCAGAACGCGGCCAAACCCTCGACGACGACACCGCCCGCCTCGCCGCCGTCCGCTCCGCCCTGCCGGATGCCGCCATCCGGGTGGACGCCAACGGCGGCTGGGACGTGCCTCAGGCAGTTGACGCACTGACCCGGCTGGCCGCCGTCGGGCTTGAATACGCAGAGCAGCCGGTGCCGACCATTGAGGGTCTCGCGGAAGTGCGCCGCCAGCTGCGGGCCGCAAGGACGCCGGTGCTGATCGCCGCCGACGAAAGCGTGCGCAAGGAAGAGGACCCCCTCAAGGTGGCGCGCGCCGGCGCGGCCGACCTGATCGTGGTCAAGGTGGCTCCGCTCGGGGGAGTACGGCGGGCGCTTGACCTCGTGGCGCAGGCGGGGCTGCCCGCCGTCGTGAGTTCCGCCCTGGAGACGTCCGTGGGAATCCGTGCCGGGCTGGCGCTCGCCGCGGCCCTCCCGGAACTGCCTTATGCGTGCGGGCTGGGGACCGTCTCCCTTTTTACCTCGGACGTCACTGCGGACCCCCTGATGGCCGACGACGGCGCCATCCGCCTCCGCGAGGTTCACGCCGACGCCGGACTGCTGCAGCAGTTCGCGGCTCCTGCTGATCGAAGGGACTGGTGGCTCGACCGCCTCCGCCGCGTCCACGCCCTCCTCACCCCCTGAGACGCTCTCTCACGTCCTGCCGCTTTCGGCCGAACGCTCTCTCACATCCTGTCGCTTTCCACCGAACGCTCTCTCACGTCCTGTCGCTTTCGACCGAACGCTCTCTCACATCCCGCACGTTTTCGGCCGTTCCTCTCGCACTTCTCGCGGTTACCCCCGGCTTCACCGGAATTTCATCTGGCTGACGGCTGCGCTTTGGAATCGGCTGACAGGGTGGGCGGGACATCACCGAATTCCCTGGAAGGCCCCCATGTCTGAAACGACCGCCCGCAAGTTCACTCTGCTGCCCATGCTCGGCCATACCAAGGGCAAGCGCAGCGCAGTCACCTGCGCCCTTAAATGCGACAACGCCTGCGCCGGCGATGTCTGCAACACGAGCTCCAACAGCTACTTCCGCGACATCGCCTCCGCCACCCTCACCCGCCGCGCCGCCCTGGGGGTCGGCGCCGCCGGTGCTCTCGCCGTCGTACTCGGCAGTGCCGTGACCTCCGCAGAGACGGCAACTGCCGCGGGTCCGGGCCTCTCGGCTGCCGCTAAGGCTGGATTCGGCAAGTCGAAGCTGACGTTCACCGCTATCGCACCCGTGGACGCCGCAGTCGACGCCGTGACCGTACCGAAAGGCTTCACCTGGCAGCCGGTGATCCGCTGGGGTGACCCGCTGTTCAGTGATTCCCCGGAGTTCGACCTGGCAAACCAAACCCCTGCGGCCCAGGCCCGGCAGTTCGGCTACAACAATGACTACACGGACATCCTGCCCATCGAGGGGTCGAAGGACCGGCGCGCCGTCCTGTTCACCAACCACGAGTACACCAACGAGAACATCATGGTTCCGGCCACGTTTGACGCCGCACTGACGCGGGGCATCGGCCGTGCCGCCCACGGGCTCACGGTGGTGGAGCTGGAGCGCAAGAACAAGAACAAGCCGTGGACTTACGTCAAGGGCGCCCCGCTGAACCGCCGGTTCCTCACCGACACCACGTACGAACTGACCGGCCCCGCCGCAGGCTCATCGCTGGTCAAGACGGCAGCCGACCCGACCGGCCGGACCATCCTGGGCACTTTGGGCAACTGCTCGGGCGGCACCACGCCTTGGGGCACCGTCCTCTCGGGCGAGGAGAACTTCAACGGATACTTCGTCTCGGCCGGCACCTCGGCAAGCGACAAGCGCTACGGCCTCACGTCGTCGGCCACAGCCCGCAAATGGGAGCTGGACGATCCACGCTTCGACACGCGCAACGCCGGCTACGCCAACGAGACCAACCGCTTCGGCTGGATCGTGGAGGTGGACCCCTTCGATCCCACCTCCACGCCGAAGAAGCACTCCGCAATGGGCCGCTTCAAGCACGAGGGCGCGAACGTCATCGTCGCCGAGTCCGGCCACGTGGTGGCGTACATGGGCGACGACGAGCGCTTCGACTACCTCTATAAGTTCGTCTCCGCCGAGAAATACCGGGACGGAGACCGTCAGCACAACATGACGCTGCTCTCCGCCGGTGACCTCTACGTTGCCAAGTTCACCGGGGACTCGCCGGCCGCCGAAATCAGCGGCACGGGCACGCTCCCGGCCGACGGCGCGTTCGACGGCTCCGGCGAATGGCTTCCCCTGGTCGTGGGCGGAAAGTCAGCCGTGGCCGGCATGTCGGTAGAAGAGGTTCTGGTGTACACCCGCCTCGCCGCGGACAAGGTGGGCCCCACCAAGATGGACCGCTGCGAGGACGTCCAGCCCAGCCTTCTCACGGGCAAGGTCTACGTGGTCTGCACCAACAACTCGGACCGGGGGAAGCCGGGCAAGGAGGGCCCTACCGAGGTCAACCCGCGCAGCCTCAACCGCGACGGCCACATTGTGGAAATCACCGAAACCGGTGACCAGACATCCACCAAATTCGCGTGGAACTTGCTCATGGTTTGCGGCGACCCGGCCAGGAACACCTCGACTTACTTCGCCGGCTTCCCCAAGGACCAGGTCTCGCCGATCTCATGCCCGGATAACGTGGCCTTCGATTCCGTGGGCAACCTCTGGATCTCCACCGACGGCGCGCCCTCCAGCATCGGCTACGCTGACGGACTCTTCAAGGTGACCTTGGCCGGGGCTGAACGCGGCAGAGTGGAGCAGTTCCTGGCCGTGCCGCGCGAAGCGGAAACCTGCGGCCCGGTAATCCACGACGATGAGCGGTCAGTCTTCGTGGCCGTGCAGCACCCAGGCGAGGAAGGATCCTTCGCGGACCAACACTCCTACTTCCCGGATTATGTGTCGGCAGGTACGACGCCGGCAGCCAGCCAGGCGCGGGCGCCCCGTCCGGCAGTGATCCAGGTCTTCCGCACCGACGCCTAGGCTTTCCCCCACCCCGACGCTCTCTCAGATCCTGCCGATTAGGAGGCAACGCTCTCTCACTTTTCGCATGTTTTTGGGGAACGCTCTCTCACGTCCCGTCCTTCACGGCACAGGAAGTGAGAGAGCGTTGGGCTTTTGGGTGCAGGTGGTGAGAGAGCGTTGGGGTTTTGGGGACAGGTGGTGAGAGAGCGTTGGAGGGGTGGCAGACTGGTTCGGTGACTTCCGAGAACCCCCTCGAGCCCCTCGACGCCTTCGCCGCGTCCGACGCCCCGCTATCCGAAGGCGACTCCACCGGCGCCCCAGAAGCCGCCGCCGCGCTCAATCTGGATTCCGTCGCGGCGGCGCGGATCGCGTCCGACGCCCTGATCGGCGGCGGCGTCCAGTACGTGGTGGTTTCGCCGGGGTCGCGGTCGGCGCCGATGGCCTACGCCCTGGCCGAAGCCGAGGCGGCCGGACGAGTCGAGCTGATGGTCCGGATCGACGAAAGGACGGCTGGATTCACTGCCCTGGGCCTGGCCCTCTCCACCGGCTCACCGGCGGCCGTCCTCACGACGTCCGGGACCGCCGTCGGGAATTTGATGCCGTCGGTGATGGAGGCCAACCACGCCGCCGTACCTCTCGTAGTCCTCTCCGCCGATCGGCCTGAGGAGCTTCGCGGCACCGGCGCCAACCAGACCACCATCCAGCTGGACCTGTTCGGCGAGCACGTGCGCTTCGCCGCGGATATCCCGGCCGGGAGCAGTCCGCTCCGCGCCGTGGAGACAGCCTTGTCCGCCGCCACCGGGGCGTTCTCGGACCTTGCCCCCGGCCCGGTCCAGCTCAACCTTGCCTTCCGCGACCCGCTCATTCCCGCGCCGGAGGAGCAGCTCCCGCCAGCATCGCGCCGGCAGCGCTTCCGGATCGGCACCGAGCCACTGACCATGAGCCTGGCGCCGCCTGCCGAGGACCTGCCGGTGCGGCGCACTGTTGTCCTGGCAGGGCACGACGCCGGCCCCGTAGCCGAGGCGTTCGCCCGCGCCAACGGGCTGCCGCTGCTTGCCGAGCCGTCCTCCAACGCGCGCTTCGGGCCGAACGCCGTGGGCCCGTACCGGCTGCTGATCGAACATTTTGGGCCCGGTTCCGCCATGCCCATTGAGCGGGTGGTGCTATTCGGCCGGCCCACGCTGTCCAGGCCTGTTGCGTCGCTGCTGGCCCGCGCCGACGTGCCGTCCGCGTTGTACCAGCCGGTCCCGGTCGCCTGGTACGAGCCCGGCCGGCGGACTGAGCTCCCGCTGGAAAGCCTCGCCGACCTCGCCGATTTCGCCGGCTGCGGACCGTCAGCCTGGCTGGATGCCTGGCTGCTGGCCGCATCCGCCGCCCAGCATGCGCTCGACGGGGTTCTGGCCGCAGAAACCGCCGCCACAGGCCCGGCTGTCGGCGCACTCGTCTGGAAGCACGCCCGCGGGCAGTTGCTGCTGGGATCGTCGAACGGCATCCGCGATGTCGACCTCGCCGGCCAGCCCGCCGCCGAACCGTCCGCCACCGTCTTCGCCAACCGCGGCCTTGCCGGGATCGACGGCACCATCGCCACCGCCACCGGCATCGCCGTCGGGGGTCGCCAGGAAACCACGGTGCTGCTGGGCGATGTCACCTTCCTGCACGACACCGGCGGCCTTCTTCTCGGTGCCGGCGAGGAACAGCCGCAGCTGCGCATCGTGGTCCTTAACGACTCCGGCGGAGCCATCTTCGGCCTCCTCGAGCACGGTGCGGTGGCCGAGGCAGGTGGCTACGGAGGCACCGTCGAACGCCTGTTCGGCACCCCCCACTCAGTGGATATCGCCGCACTCGCCGCAGCGTACGGCGTCGGGCACTGCGCGGTAAGCACGACGGCGGGACTTGCCGAAGCGCTCGCCGCACCGTTCGCAGGGCGAACCATCATCGAGGTGCGCACAGATCGGCACGATCTCCGAGCCCTGCACGGTCGGATCAAAGCGGCAGTAGCCGCCGCCGTCGACGGAGTGCTTGCCGGCTGACCCTCATAAGCTGACTGTCACAAGAAAAGGACGGCCGCCGCGTGAAACCACGCAGGCGGCCGCCCTTCTATCGGTAGGAAACCGGGATTAGAGTACCCGGCTCAGGAACTCCTTGGTGCGGGCGTGCTGCGGGTTGGACAGCACCTCTCGCGGATCACCCGATTCGACAACGACGCCGCCGTCCATGAAGGTCAGCCGGTCGCCGACTTCCCGGGCAAAACCGATCTCGTGGGTCACCACAATCATCGTCATGCCGGACTTGGCGAGGTCCTTCATGACGTTGAGGACGTCGCCCACCAGTTCCGGGTCCAAGGCCGACGTGGGCTCATCGAAGAGCATGAGCTCAGGCTCCATGGCCAGGGCGCGGGCAATCGCCACGCGTTGCTGCTGGCCGCCGGAAAGCTGCGACGGATAGTGGCCAGCGCGGTCCGCCAGACCCACCCGGTCCAGCAACTCCATGGCCCGCTTCCGGGCAGCAGCCCGAGGCTGACCTTTGACCTGGACCGGCGCTTCCATGACGTTGTATAGCGCCGTCTTGTGGGGGAACAGGTTGAACCGCTGGAACACCATGCCGATCTCGCGGCGTTGGGCGGCGATTTCCTTGGTCTTGAGGTCGTGGAGCCTGCCGTCCACCTCGCGGTAGCCGATCAGGTGGCCGCCGACGGAGATGCGGCCCGCGCTAATGGTCTCCAGCAGGTTCACGCAGCGCAGCATGGTGGACTTGCCGGAACCGGACGGGCCGATGACCACGGACACCTCGCCCTGGTTGACGGTGAGGTCGATGCCGCGCAGCACATGGTGAGGTCCATAGAACTTGTGCAGGCCCTCGATCTTTACCAAAGGGTTTTCTGTGGTGATGGTCATTTCGGGTCCTCCTCGGGGACGTCCATCCGCAGGGCCGGCTCGGCGTCGGCGCTGGGCGCCACCGCTGCTGACGCCTTGGCGGCAGCAGGGTTAATCGTCGCCGGGGCCAGGTTGTCCACGCCCTTGCCGTAGTACGCCTCGAGGTAGTGCTGCCCGACCATGAGAATACTGGTGACCAGCAGGTACCAGAAGGCGGCCACAATCAGGAGCGGGATGGGGAGGTAAATCCGGTTCGCCAGGGCGTTGGTAGCGAAGGTCAGATCAAGTGTGAAGGGAACAGCCAATACCAGGGAGGTGGTTTTGAGCATGCCGACGGTCTCGTTTCCGGTAGGGGGAACGATGATCCGCATGGCCTGCGGCAAGATGATCCGCCACATGATCTTGCCCTTGGACATGCCCAGCGCCTCGGCTGCCTCGGTCTGGCCCTTGTCGACGGACTTCAGGCCTGCCCGGAAGATCTCAGCCAGGTAAGCGGACTCATTCAGGCCCAGACCAAGGATGGCCGGGATCAGCCCTTTGCTGGGGTCTGAGAGCACGTAGGTGAACAGTTCAGGCCCGAACGGGATACCGATGGTGATTGCGGGATAGAGGACGGTCACGAGTCCCCAGAAGAGCAACTGCGTGTATACCGGAGTGCCACGGAAGAACCAGACCCAAAGCCAGCTCGTGTAGCGGAGAACCGGATTGTCGGACTGCCGCATGACAGCGAGAAGGACTGCCAGGACGATGGCCAGCACCATGGAGGCGACGGTCAGCAGCAGGGTCCAACCGACACCCTGGACCACCTTGGTGTCCAGGATGTACGTTCCCACGACGTCCCAGCGGTAGTTGGTGTTGGTCACCAGGCTCTGCAGGAACAGAACCAGCACCCCGACAATGATGATGGCGCTGATCCAGCGGCCGGGATGGCGAACTGGCACCGCTTTGTTCAGTACCGGCGCTGCCTGGTTCTCCTGGTGGTCCATGGGTGCACCTGATTTGTGCTCGGTTGTTGGAAGACTCAAGAGCTGGCCGCCGGGTTGATTTCGGACTTGGTGATGGCGCCGTCAGCGTTGCCCCAGCCCTCGAGGATCTTCTTGTAGGAGCCATCGGCGATGAGCTTGCTGACGGTCTTCTGGATGAGATCCGTGAGGGCGGTATCGGACTTGGCCACTGCGATTCCCTGGGGCGCGGAGTCGTACACGTCGCCGAGCCTTTCCAGCTGGCCGCTGGTCTGGGTCAGGGCATAGCCGATGATGGGGGAGTCTGCTGCCATGGCGTCGATGCTGCCGTTGACGAGGCGGGTGGTGACGTCCGTCTGGTTTTTCAGCGTGACGATGTTGATGGGCTGCTTGCCGTCGGCAGCGCACTTCTTGTTGCGGTCCGCGAGGTCGGGATCCTCCTGGACAGTGCCGGTCTGGACGCCGACATTCTTGCCGCAGACGTCATCGACGGAGAACTTCTTCGGGTTGCCCTTCTGGACGGCCCACGCGGTGCCGGCGTTGAAGTAGCTGACCATGTTGACTGCGCCGAGCCGCTCCTGGTTGATCGTGAAGGAGGAGATGCCCAGGTCGTACTTGGGGCCGAGGGCGGGGAGAATGCCAGTGAACTCAGCAGTCTGCACCTGGACCTTCAGTCCGAGGGTGGCGCCGATCGCCTTGGCGATGTCGACGTCGTAGCCCACCGGCGTCTGGCCGTCGGGGCCGAGGAATTCAGCGGGGGCGTAGCTGGTGTCCGACCCCACGGTCAGCGTTCCCTTGGACTTGATGGCCGCCGGCACCATGGCCGCCAGGGCGTCGTCCTTCTGGACGGTTGACGGGTCGAAGCTGGCCTTCGCGCTGCCGGAAGCGGGTGCGGCGCCCCCGGGGGCGGGGTTCTCCGACGCGTTCGTGCAGGCGGAGAGTGCCAGAGCGCCGATGGCGAGAACCGTGGCTGCCTTGAGCTTGGTGTTGCCCAGAAGCGAACGGGAAATCTGCATGTTTTTTACCTTTTGTTGCGGGCGGAATGCATACCTAAAGCGGGTAATAGTGTATCGCTGAACACGAGATGTGCGTCACAGGTAACTAAGTTTTCCTATTGGATAACTATTATGGGTGGAAGCGCAAGGGGTTTTCTCGCCCCGTGTCTGTAATCCCGGACGCCTGACACCTTTGACGGCAACATGGGCGCCTTGCATCCCGGACTAGCTGCTGATCCCCAGCGACTCCAGCATCGGCCGGAACTTTGCCCATGTCTCCGCCAGCTCTGCTTCGGGCTGCGAGCCGTCCACAATGCCGCAACCGGCATATAACCGCACGGTGTCCGGCGACTCGATCACGGCACCCCGCAGCGCAATTCCCCACTCGCCGTTGCCCGCCGCGTCCAGCCAGCCGACCGGACCTGCATAAGGCCCGCGGTCCAGGTGCTCGAGCTTGCGGATCAGGGCACCGGCCACCAGCGTGGGCGTCCCGCAGACCGCGGCCGTGGGGTGCAGGGCGTTGATCAGGGCCAGGCACGTGGGCACATGGCCCTCCACCTCGGCGAGCTCAGCCTTCACGTCCGAAGCAAGATGCCACACGTTCGGCAGCTCCAAAATAAACGGTTCGTCGTGCGCGTTCATGGCCTCGGAGAACGGCGCCAGCTGGGACGTCAAGGACTGGATGGCGATCTCGTGCTCATGCCGCTGCTTCTCTGAACCGGCCAGCACCCGCTCGGCGTAGTCCATGGGAAGGCCGGCCTCGCCGTGCGCATCTCGGCGGTCCAGGGTCCCTGCCAGTACACGCGCCTGTGCGGTTCGGCCCTCCACCTGGATCAGCATCTCCGGCGTCGCGCCCACCAGGCCATCCACCCCGTAAGTCCAGCATTCGCGGTAGCGTGCAGACAGCTCGCGCAGCACCTGCGCCGCGTTGACTCCAGACGGCACCGTGGCCACGATGTCCCGCGCCAGCACCAGTTTTTCGAGGGCGCCGGTCCGGATTTCCGCCACTCCGGCAGACACGGCCGACATCCAGTCTTCCTCGCTCAGTGAGCCAGTATGCAGCGTGGCTCCGGCAGCCAAAGGCAAAGGGCGCACGACGGCGGCGCCCGCCTTCGCTGGCACGGCAGGAGAGGCGCCGTCCCCCGGGAAGCTGGCTGCCGACGTCGGCGTGTCCCCAAATGTCGACAAGTCACCAGAGCTGCCGCCGCGCAGCCAGTGGTCCAGCGCGGCGAGGGCGCCTGCCTCGGTGAGCTCGCCGTCGCCCAAAGTTAATTGCGTGAGCCAGGCGCGGCCGTCACGGAAGCCCACCACAATCTCCGGCACGATCAGCCGTGACTCGTGGGCCGATTTCTTCGAGAAGGCGAACGAGCCAAACGCTACGGGGCCGGTGCCGGGGAGCTTCACGGAATCGGCGATGTCGGCTTCGAGGACCAGGTGACGCCACCAGATATCGGCCTCGAGGAAACGCTCAGAACCGGTGGCCGTGAATCGCGCAATCTCACCGAAACCCACCAGCCCTGCTTCGCGACGGGTCCAGCAGAGGACATCGTCCCGGACCAGAAACTGCGGCAGCCCGCCGGGAGATGCTTTGCCATCGAGGGGGACTGTAAGGGTCTTTATAAGGCCGGTGCGGAACGTGCTCGTCATGATGAGACAACACTACTCCCGCGCGCGGTATGGCCCGGCGACCCGGCAGAACCGCCGGTGGTTCGTGCGGCTCCTGAACATTTGAGACAATGGCTGGGTGAACCGAGCATCCTTGGATAAGCGTCCGGACGAAGTAGCCACGATGTTTGACGACGTCGCCCCTAAATACGACGTCGTCAACGATGTCCTCTCCATGGGGCAGACCCGCCGCTGGCGCAAGGTTGTGGTGGAAGCCATGGAAGTCAGGCGGGGCCAGCGGGTGCTGGACCTCGCCGCTGGAACCGGCACGTCAAGCGAGCCATATGCCGACGAAGGCATAGATGTGATCGCCTGTGATTTCTCCCTCGGGATGCTCAAGGTGGGCAAGCGCCGCCGCCCCGACATCGACTTCATAGCCGGTGACGCCACAAACCTGCCCTTCGCAGACAACGCTTTCGATGCCACCACCATCTCCTTCGGCCTGCGCAACGTCAACGAGCCCAAGAAGGCACTGGCCGAGATGCTCCGAGTCACCAAGCCGGGAGGCAAGCTGGTCATCGCCGAGTTCTCCCAGCCCGTGGTGCCGCTCTGGCGCAATCTGTACACCGAGTACCTCATGCGGGCTCTGCCTGCCATCGCCGTGAAGGTATCCTCCAACCCGGACGCCTACGTCTACCTGGCCGAATCCATCCGCGCCTGGCCGAACCAGGACCACCTGGCGGCCTGGCTGCAGGAGGCTGGCTGGGAAAAGGTCACCTACCGCAACCTCAGCGGCGGCATCGTAGCCGTCCACCGTGCCTTCAAGCCGGCGGATTCAAGCCCTGACAACGCCGCTGCCGCCATCGCCGCGAACAAGGGCCCCGTGGCAAGGCTCCGCCGCAACATCATGCGCTGACCCGGTGAATGTCCTGATCGTCGGCGCGGGGCCCGCCGGGTCCACCGCCGCGTATTACCTTGCCAAGGCCGGTATTAACGTAACTGTGCTGGAAAAGACCAGCTTTCCGCGCGAGAAGGTCTGCGGCGACGGACTCACCCCCCGCGCTGTCCGCGAGATCCAGAAGCTCGGCTTGCCGCACCGCGAAGAGGATGGCTGGCGCAAGAACAAGGGCCTGCGCCTGATCGCAGGTGACCGAACCATTGAACTGCCCTGGCCTGAGGTATCGGACTTTCCGCAGTACGGCCTCATCCGCACCCGCCTTGGCTTCGACGAGGAACTCGCCCGCCACGCCCAGGCTGCAGGCGCAACCGTGCTGGAACGCCACAGCGTCACCGAAGCGCTGCAGTCGGAAGACGGCCGCGTGACCGGTGTCCGCGCAGCGCTCCTGGACGAGTCCGGACGGAAGACAGGGGAGACGCGCGACTTTCCTGCCGACGTCGTACTCGCCGCCGACGGAAACTCAACCCGCACCGCAGTCTCGGTGGGAATCAGGAAACGCGACGACCGCCCCCTCGGCGTCGCCGTGCGCACATACTTCACATCGCCCCGGCACGACGACGATTGGATGGAAGGCTGGCTGGAACTTCCCGGCCGGGACGGAAAACTGCTCCCGGGCTACGGCTGGGTGTTCGGCGTCGGTGACGGCACCTCCAACGTCGGCCTGGGCATCCTGAACTCCTCCAAGGAATTCGGCAAGCTGGACTACAAGCAGGTCCTGCGCGAATGGACCGCGGGCATGCCCGCCGAATGGGGCTTTACCCCGGAAAACCAGGTGGGGGAGATCCGCGGCGCCGCGCTGCCCATGGGCTTCAACCGCACGCCGCACTACACCCCGGGCCTCCTGCTGCTGGGCGACGCCGGCGGCATGGTTTCCCCGTTCAATGGCGAGGGAATCTCCTACGCCATGGAATCGGCTCGGTTTGCGGCCGAGTTCATCATCGATGCGTCTTCCTCGGTTTCTTCAGGCGGAACGGCCGACGCCGACGCGCACCTCGCGGGGTACACCAATTATGTTCGGGACCAGTGGGGATCGCACTTCACGCTGGGCCGGGCATTTGCCGCGCTGATCGGAAAACCGGCGGTCATGAAGCTCGCCCTGCGGACCGGGATGCCCATGCCTGTCCTGATGCGGTTTGTGGTGCGGCTGCTGGCCAACCTCACCGACCCCTCAGCAAAGGGCTTCGAGGACCGGGCCATCCGTGTCCTGGAATCGCTGGTCCCGGCCACGTCCAACACCTCATCGGCCTCGAGTCTGCGGTATCCGCAACAAAAAGTTAGGGTTAACCAGTGACCAACTCCGCAGACCACAGCTGGACGCACGCCGGGCACGGCCTGCCGGACTCCGAACCCAGCCTCAATACCACCGCCATTGCCACGGGCCTTCAGCTGCCCGCAGGTTTTGCGGCGATCGCGGAGGACGCCGAGCTGGGCCCCGCCATCACTAACAACCTGGCGCGGGTGGAAAAGCAGCTGCGTGAAGCCATCGCCAACTCCGACCCGCTCGCTGATGCGACGTCGCGCCACCTGGTGGAGGCCGGCGGCAAGCGGATCCGTCCCCTCCTGACATTGCTATGCGCGCACCTTGGCGATGCGTCCCTTCCCGCCGTGGTCCAGGCCGCCGTGGTGGTGGAACTGACGCACCTGGCCACGCTTTACCACGACGACGTGATGGACTCCGCTCCCTTCCGCCGCGGCGCCCCCACGGCCCACGAGGTATGGGGAAACTCGGTGGCTGTCCTCACCGGCGACCTCATCTTTGCCCGCGCGTCCATCCTGGTGTCAGAGCTGGGCTCGCGTGCGCTGGGGATCCAGGCCCGCACCTTTGAACGGCTGTGCCTGGGCCAGCTCCATGAGACCGTGGGACCCCGCCCGGATGAGGACCCGGTAGAGCACTACCTGTCCGTCATTGCCGACAAGACCGGCTCCCTCGTGGCTGCTTCCGGCCAGCTGGGTGCCATCTTCTCCGGCGCTGACCCTGCCTACGAGGACCTGCTGGTGGAGTACGGCGAAAAGGTGGGCGTGGCCTTCCAGCTCGCCGACGACGTCATTGATGTCACGGGCGTCAAGGTCAAGTCCGGCAAGTCCCCGGGGACTGATCTGCGCGAAGGGGTGCCCACCCTGCCGGTGCTGCTCCTGCGTAAGGCTGCCGCGGAGGGTGACCAGTCCGCCGTCGAACTTTTGAAACTGATCGATGGGGACCTGTCCTCTGACTCTGCTCTGGCTGACGCTGTTGCGGGGCTGCGCGATCACTCAGTTACCGCTGAGTCATGGGTGGTGGCCCGCGCCTGGGCTGCCGAGGCCATTGCGGCGCTGAAGCCGCTGCCGGAGGGTGTGGTGAAGACGTCGCTGTCCAACTTCGCCCTGGCTGTGGTGGACCGAGCGAGCTAGTTTTGGTTCTTCTGTGCTTCAGGCGACGACTCGGGGCGGTCCGAACTTAACGCAATAGCCCCGGTCCGCTGCAACGATACGAATCATACGCTGCATCGAACCGGAGCTATTTCTCCGTTCGCATCAGACCCGCCGGAGGCGTTTAGCGGATCCGTGAATAGTCTATGACAGCTTTGTCACAGAATGCAAGTCTCTTGTTACAGCACGTGTCACAGGTTCTCCGGCTGAGCTTCCCCACCTTTGCTCGGTGATCCCTCATTTGCCAGGCGCGTCCCGCCGACACGCAGGGCTGCGCGCCGAAACCCGGGGGATTCCAGCGGCCGCCTTGTCCACATAGCCGCTCCTGCCCCTGCCCGCCGGAGGCTTGTTCGGCTGTGCTGGGGCCATGGACCTCACCGCCTACCTGAAATACGCCGGGTTCGTGGCCCGAACATCGACGCTTCTAAGAGCCGGCTTCACGGACCGGAACATCAGAAATGCAGTGGGCGCCGGCGAAATCCGACGGCTCCGGCACGGGGTAGTGGCCCTTCCCTGTGCCGCCCCGGACATGGTGGCGGCTGTCCTCGCCAACGGCCTGCTGACCTGTGCCTCAGCGACCACCCATCATCGGCTGTGGCGGCTGCACGAGCCCCGGACCCTCCACCTGCTGTGCCGCCACGGTGCTGCCAAGGGAGTAGCAGTGCATCGCGAGTCCGTCGTGCCGCCCCACGCGCCATGGCCCGTGGCAGGACTCACCGACGTGCTGCTGCACGGGTTGCGTTGCCTGCCCGAGGTGGAGGCTGCCATTCTGGTGGAGAGTGCCCTGGTGCAGGGACGCACCACCCTCGGCTACCTCCGTGGCCACCTGCCAGGAAACCGTAACGGGGCGGCCCGCAGGGTCCTGGACCTGGTCGACGGTACGGCCGAATCGCCAATCGAGGTGGTGGCCAGGCTCATATTCCGCAGCGAAGGGATCTTTACGCAGACGCAGGTGGACCTGCCTGGTATCGGCATCGTGGACTTCCTGCTGGAAGGCTTCCTGATCGTTGAGCTCGACGGCGCCACCCACCTTGAGCCTAGACAGGTCAAGAAGGACCGGCTGCGCAACAACGCCAGCACCTTGGATGGTTATGCCGTGCTCAGATATGGCTACGCGGACGTGGTCTACAAGCCACAGAAGGTCGTGGATGAGGTGTGGCAGGTCTTACGGGGCAGGGTTGTGCGCTGAGATTCCCCAGCTTTGAGCCGAGGAAGCGGGGCCACACCCTCAAAACTGCCGGACACGCCGTCGAGCGCCTGCAAAGCCGGGGAGATTCAGCGGGGGTCCGCAGCCCACGAAACCAGCCCAGGGAGCCTAGTCTTCCTCGTCGTTGAACGCCCACTCGAACATGTCGAAGACGAACTCGGAGAATGTACCCTCTTCAGATTTCCACTGCGCGCGGGCGTTGTTGCGGCGGTACACGATGGGGTCTGGGACGCTGAGGTCGCCCACGCGGAAGCCCCAGGTGAATTGTTCTTCCTCGTCCTCGAGGAACATCAGGAAACCCTCGTCGTCAACTTCGAGCTCTTCGGGATCCCAGAAGTAGTGGTAGGCCTCCATGAGGTCCTCGCAGCCGCCGAGTGCCAGGTAAAACTCGCGCAGGACCATGGGCACCTGGAACTGGTGTTCGGCGAGGGCTGAATCAAGCTCATCGGTGGGCAGCCCGTCTTCTTCCTGCCATTCGTCTTCGAGATACTTCGGAACAAGCGCGCGGAATTTCTCGAGGAACATGTCAGTCATGCTCATATCCTAGCTAATCCCGGTCCCTGTATTCGGACGCGTCAACCCCCAGCCGGTGCCAGCCACGCACGGCGAGCGGAACGTACCAGGACCGGCGCCAGGCAAGGACGCGGAAGGTGAACACCACAGCGGCAACTGCGCACGCAGTCACAGCATTGAAGGCACCCGAAAGCCAGAGGACCGTGGTCAGCGCAGCCCCCGTGAAGGCGGGCAGCACGTAGATGTCGGCGGGGTCGAACAGCCGGGGCACCTCGTTGGCCGTGATGTCACGCAGCAGACCCCCGCCCACCGCCGTCGTAACACCCAGCAGTGCGGCGGCAACAGGGTTCACCCCCATGGCCAATGCCTTCAGGGTGCCGGTGATGCAGAAGAGGGCCAGCCCGCCGGCGTCGAACAGGACCAGGAGCGAGGTGAAGCGCTGGACGCTGGAGAACAGAAAGTAGACCAGGACCGTGGCCAGCACCGGCGGAACCAGGTAGGCGGGATTGGTGAACGCGGCGGGAGGGGCAGTACCCAGGATGATGTCGCGAATGACCCCGCCGCCCAACGAAACCAGAGAAGCCAGGAGCAGCGAGCCCACGATGTCGAACTGTTTCCGGGCCGCCAGGAGGGAGCCGGACACCGCGAAGAAGAAGACGCCGGCCAGGTCGAGCCACACCAGGGCGATGTCAAAAGGGAAAGTCATGGAGCGTCCCGGCTAATCACAGAGGGGCGGACAGGGCGGCTCCAACGTTACGCTAGCCCCTATGAACAGCCCCATCATGATTGCCTGTGCCCACGGGACATCCAGTGTGCAAGGCGCCGCGGAGGTCAACGCCCTGCGCGACGCCATCGCAGCACTGCGGCCTGGACTGGAGGTGCGGGAGGCCTACGTGGACGTCCAGCAGCCGGACCTCGTTGACGTTGTGGCGTCGCTGCCGCCGGACGAATCCGCCGTCGTGGTGCCGTTGCTGCTGAGTGTGGGCTACCACGTCAAGGTGGACATTGCGCGGGCCGTGAAGAGCCGGCCCGGCAGCCTTGCCGCCGCGCCGCTTGGCCCGGATCAGCGGCTGGCTGCCCTGCTGGACCAGCGACTGCTGGAGGCCGGCGTCACCCATCGCGACGCCGTCATCCTCGCCGCAGCAGGGTCCTCCAACCCCAACGCCGCCCTTAGCGTGGAGGAGCTGGCCGGGCAGCTCAGGGAACTGCGGCCCAACCGGATCGTGGCGGCCTACGGTGCCTCCGCCAAGCCCTCAGTGCCCGACGCCGTCGCCATGCTCCGTGAGGAAGCCGAAGGCGGTGCCGGGGCGGGGGAGTCCGCCGGAGCCGTTGACCTCGGCGGCAGGGTGGTCATTGCGTCCTACCTCTTGGCGCACGGATACTTCCACGACCAGCTCGCGAAAGCGGGCGCCGATATCGTGACCGAGCCGCTGCTGCCTTCCCCTGTGCTGGCCGAGATCGCCCTGGAACGGTACGACGCCGTGATCGCGCTTAATTCGGATTACGCAAGGCCGTCCGGCGATTCATGACGAAATATTTCCCTAGGTGACTTAGCGTTTCCGGGGTCTTTGTGGCGCAATTCGGCTGGGCCCTACAGTCGATCTATGACTGATACAGCTCTAGCCGGAGCGTCCGCGGACCCCGCTGCCACCAAGCGCCCCGCCCGCCCCGCTGCGAAGCCGCATGGCCAGTGGAAAGTGGACGGCACCGCGCCGCTGAACGCCAATGAGACCTGGAAACAGGAAGACGACGGCCTTAACGTGCGCGAGCGTATCGAGTCCATCTACTCCAAAGAGGGCTTTGACTCCATTCCGGGCCAGGACCTGCACGGCCGATTCCGCTGGTGGGGCCTCTACACCCAGCGCAAGCCCGGGATCGACGGCGGCAAGACCGCAACACTCGAGCCGCACGAGCTTGAGGATAAGTACTTCATGCTCCGGGTAAGGATCGACGGCGGCGCGCTCACCACCGAGCAGCTGCGCGTCATCGGCCAGATCTCCGTTGATTTCGCCCGGGATTCCGCGGACCTCACCGACCGCCAGAACATCCAGCTGCACTGGATCCGCGTGGAGGATATTCCCGAGATCTGGCGCCGCCTTGAGGGCATCGGCCTGTCCACCACGGAAGCGTGCGGCGACGTTCCGCGCGTCATCCTGGGTTCCCCCGTGGCCGGCATCGCCAAGGACGAGATCATCGACCCCACGCCGCTGATCGCGGAGCTGGGCGAGCGCTTCATTGGCAACCCGCTGCTGTCCAACCTGCCGCGCAAGTACAAGACCGCCATCACCGGCCACCCCAGCCAGGACGTGGTGCACGAGATCAACGACTTCGCCCTGGTAGGCGTGCGCCACCCCGAACTCGGCGTCGGGTATGACCTGTGGGCCGGCGGCGCCCTCTCCACGAACCCGATGCTGGGCAAGCGCCTCGGTGCCTTCGTGAAGCCGGAAGAGGCCGCCGAAGTGTGGCTTGGCGTCACCAGCATCTTCCGCGACTACGGCTACCGGCGCATGCGCACCAAGGCCCGTTTGAAGTTCCTGATGGCCGACTGGGGTCCGGAGAAGTTCCGCCAGATCCTGGAGGACGAGTACCTGGGCTACAAGCTGGCCGACGGTCCGGCCGCGCCAAAGCCCACCAGCCCGGGCGACCACATCGGCGTGCACGAGCAGAAGGACGGCAAGTTCTTCATCGGCGCCACCCCGCTGGCCGGCCGTCTCTCCGGCGCGCAGCTCGTGAAGCTTGCTGACACCCTCGAAGCCCGCGGCTCCTACCGCCTGCGCACCACCCCGCACCAGAAGCTGGTGGTCCTGGATGTTCCTAAGGACCACGTTGAGCCGCTGGTTGCCGAGCTTGACGCCCTGGGCCTGTCCGCACGCCCCTCCGTGTTCCGCCGCGGCACCATCGCCTGCACCGGCATCGAATACTGCAAGCTGGCCATCGTGGAAACCAAGGTCACTGCGGCTACGGCCGTGGCTGAGCTGGAACGCCGCCTGGCCGACCTCACCGCGTCCGGCGAGCTGCCGCACGCCCTGTCACTGCATATCAACGGCTGCCCCAACTCCTGTGCCCGCATCCAGACCGCGGACATCGGCCTCAAGGGCATGATGCTGCCAACCCCCGACGGCGACCCCACCCCGGGTTTCCAGGTCCACCTGGGCGGCGGGCTGGCTTCCAACGACCGGGAGGAAGCAGGCCTGGGACGCACCGTCCGCGGCCTCAAGGTCTACGTCGAGGACCTGCCCGACTACGTGGAACGCGTGGTCCGTACGTTCGTTGCCCAGCGCGCCGAAGGCCAGACCTTCGCCGAGTGGGCCCACGCAGCAGATGAGGAGGCACTCCAGTGAGTAAGCACGCAGCCGGCGTCGACCCGGTGCTTGAAGCAGCCCCGCCTGCCCTGCGCAGCAAAGACGAACTCAAGGCCCTCGCCGAGTCCGGCGCTGCCGAGCTCGGCTGGGACGCCCCGGCCCGCGACGTCATCGCCTGGGTAGAGCGGAACTTCGAGCTGCCCGCCGTCGCGGTGGCCTGCTCCATGGCCGACTCCGTCCTGCCCGCGCTGGTCGCGGACCAGATGCCCGGCGTCGACGTCCTTTTCCTGGAGACCGGCTATCACTTCCCGGAAACCTACGCCACGCGTGATGAGGTAGCCGCGAACCTCCGCGTCAACGTCGTGGACGTGCTCCCGGAGAACACCGTGGAACAGCAGGACAGGCTCCTGGGCAAGGACCTCTTTGCCCGCGACGCCGCCCAGTGCTGCGCGCTCCGCAAGGTGGCCCCGCTGCGCCGCACCCTGGCCGGCTACGAACTCTGGTTCACCGGGGTCCGCCGCGACGAGGCGCCCACCCGCACCAACACGCCTCTGGTGACGTGGGATGAGGTCAACGGGCTGGTCAAGGTCAACCCCGTGGCCGCGTGGACCTTCGACCAGCTGGTGGAGTACTCCGACGACAACCTCCTGCCCGTCAACCCGCTGCTTTCCCAGGGTTACCCCTCCATTGGCTGCCAGCCCTGCACCCGGAAGGTGGCGCCGGGCGACGACCCCCGCGCCGGCCGCTGGGCAGGCACCGACAAGACAGAATGCGGACTACACGTATGAGCACTTTCCTAACCGAGGAGCCCACCCAGGTGACTGACGCTGCCATTTCCACGCGCCTCTCCAGCCTGGACACCCTCGAGTCCGAGGCGATCCACATCATCCGCGAAGTTGTTGCCGAGTTCGAGAAGCCTGCGCTGTTGTTCTCCGGCGGCAAGGACTCCGTGGTGATGCTGCATCTGGCCACCAAGGCGTTCTGGCCCGGCAAGGTCCCGTTCCCGGTGCTGCACGTGGACACGGGCCACAACTTCCCGGAGGTCATCGACTTCCGCGACCGGACCGTGGAGCGGCTGGGACTGAAGCTCGTCGTCGGAAGCGTCCAGGAATTCATCGACCGTGGCGAGCTGGCCGAGCGTGCCGACGGCACCCGCAACCCGCTGCAGACCGTCCCGCTGCTGGACGCCATCCAGCAGAACAAGTTCGACGCCGTGTTTGGCGGCGGACGTCGTGACGAGGACAAGGCCCGCGCCAAGGAGCGCATCCTGAGCCTGCGTGACGAGTTCGGCCAGTGGGATCCGCGGAACCAGCGTCCCGAGCTGTGGAACCTGTACAACGGCCGCCACACTGTGGGCCAGCACGTGCGCGCGTTCCCCATCAGCAACTGGACGGAGCTGGACATCTGGCGCTACATCGAGCGCGAGAACATCGAGCTGCCGGGCCTGTACTACGCTCACGACCGCGAGGTGTTTGCCCGCGACGGCATGTGGCGGGCGGTGGGCGAGGTCTCGCAGCCGCTTCCCCACGAGGAAGTCATCATCAAGACGGTCCGGTACCGCACCGTGGGGGACATGTCCTGCACTGGTGCCGTTGAATCGGCCGCAGCCACCGTGAGCGACGTTGTGATCGAAGTTGCCGCCTCCACCATCACCGAACGTGGCGCCACCCGTGCAGATGACCGCATCTCCGAGGCAGCCATGGAAGACCGCAAGAAAGATGGCTACTTCTAATGAGCACAGAAACTTTGCCTCTGTCGGAGCTGGAGACAGCTCTGCCCACCACCCTCTTCCGCTTTGCCACCGCGGGATCGGTCGACGACGGGAAGTCCACCCTGGTGGGCCGCCTCCTTCACGATTCCAAGGCGATCCTCGCAGACCAGCTCGACGCCGTTGCCCGCACCTCTGCGGACCGCGGCTTCGGCGGCGCTGGCGCCACCGGCACCCAGGCTATTGACCTGGCACTCCTGACCGACGGCCTGCGTGCCGAGCGTGAGCAGGGCATCACCATCGACGTGGCCTACCGCTACTTTGCCACGGACCAGCGCAGCTTCATCCTGGCCGACTGCCCCGGGCACGTGCAGTACACCAAGAACACGGTGACCGGCGCGTCCACTGCGGACGCCGTCGTCGTACTCATTGACGCCCGCAAAGGTGTCCTGGAGCAGACCCGCCGGCACCTGTCCGTGCTGCAGCTGCTCAGGGTGGCGCACGTGATCGTAGCCGTGAACAAGATCGACCTGGTGGACTTCAGCGAGTCCGTGTTCCGTGAAATCCAAGCCGACGTGCAGCAGGTTGCCCGCGAGCTGGGCATCGGTTCCGCCGAGCTGGGGACCGCCGACCACATCGACGACCTGCTGGTCATCCCGGTGTCCGCGCTCGACGGCGACAACGTGGTGGAGCGCTCCGCCCGCACCCCCTGGTACGACGGTCCCGCGCTGCTGGAGGTCCTCGAGACCCTGCCCGCCGCGGACGAGATCGACACCCAGCTGGAGAGCTTCCGCTTCCCCGTGCAGCTGGTCATCCGGCCGCAGGGTGCCCTGGCCCCCGACGCCGTTGCCGGCGGTCTGGATGTTGAGGCCTATCGCGACTACCGGGCCTACGCCGGCCAGATCACGGAGGGCTCCGTCAATGTGGGGGACTCCGTGTCCGTGCTGACGCCGGGCCAGGCTCCCCGCACCACCACAGTGAAGGGTATCGACTTCGCCGGATCCTCGCTTGAGGAGGCCTCCGCGCCGCAGTCCGTGGCGATCCGGCTGGCCGACGAGTTCGACGTCGCCCGCGGCGACACCATCGCCGCTGCCGGCACCGTCCGCGAAAGCTCTGCCGACGTGTACGCGGCCCTGTGCTGGCTCTCGCCCAAGCCGCTGCGCGAAGGTGCCAAGGTGCTGGTCAAGCACGGCACCCGCACGGTGCAGGCGCTGGTGCGCAACGTCAGCGGCAAGCTGGACCTGGCCTCGTTCAAACTGGAGCCCGCGTCAAGCCTCGAACTGAACGACATCGGCCACGCGCAGCTCCGGCTCGCAGCCCCGCTGCCGCTGGAAAACTACCTGCACCACCGCCGCACTGGCGCGTTCCTGGTGATCGACCCGCTTGACGGCAACACGCTCGCTGCCGGCCTGGTCAAGGACCACCCCGGCGACCACGAGGACGAGCGCTACAGCATCTGATTCGTCCTGAGTCCGCCGGAAACGCGTGAGGTCGCCGTAAATATACGGCGACCTCGCGCGTTTCCCGCGAACTCGTCGTTCTTAGGCTTCGCGCCGGCTCTTGCCACGTGCCCCCACGCCCACCATCATCATCTGTGGGAGGGCAGAGCCGTGGAGACCATCAACCCCAAGCTCATCAACTGGGCTTCGATCCTGGACGACAAGACGCGCGAGCAGGCTGTGGCAACGTCCCGGCTGCCGTTCATCTACCCGCACCTGGCCCTGATGCCGGACGCCCACCTTGGCAAAGGCGCGACAGTCGGCTCGGTGATCCCTACTCTCGAGGCGATCATCCCGGCCGCGGTGGGCGTTGATATCGGCTGCGGCATGATCGCCGTGCGGACGCAGTACACGCTGAAGGACCTCCCGAAGGACCGGAAGCGGCTGCGCGAGGGCATTGAACGTGCCATCCCGCTGTCCGCCGGCCACAACAACCGCAACGTCCAGGCCACTGCCGAGCCGCGGATTGCCGAACTGCGAAAACTCGCAGCCGAGGCAGGCTTCAGCCCTCCGGAGTACGTTGCGAAGTGGGAGCTCCAGCTTGGTTCGCTTGGATCCGGCAACCACTTCATCGAAGTCAGCGCAGACGAGGGAGATGCGGTCTGGCTGTTCCTGCACTCAGGATCGCGGGGAGTGGGCAACAGGATCGCCCAGCACCACATCGGCGTGGCTCAGCGGGTCATCGAGAAAAAGGGGATCAGGCTGCCCGACACGGACCTTGCATACCTGGAGGAGGGCACGGGCGAGTTCAGCCGCTACATCAAGGAACTGCGCTGGGCCCAGCACTTCGCCCTTCTGAACCGTGAGGAAATGATGGACCGTGTGATCATCCAGTTCGCCAACTGGGCAGGCGGCCGGGTGCAGGAAAGGGAACGGATCAACTGCCACCACAACTTCACGCAGCAGGAGACGCACTATGGCAAGTCTGTCTGGGTGTCCCGGAAGGGCGCCATCAAGGCCGAGCCCGGCGATCCTGGACTTATTCCCGGTTCCATGGGGACGGCGTCGTACGTGGTTGAAGGGCTTGGCAACCCGGCGTCCCTCAACTCCTCCCCGCATGGAGCGGGCCGCGAGTACTCTCGAACCGCCGCGCGCAAGACCTTCTCCTTTGAGGAACTGAAGAAGGCGATGCGTGGGATCGAGTTCCGCGCGTCCGAGGCGTTCATCGACGAGATTCCGGCGGCGTACAAGCCGATCGACCAGGTCATGCGGGATGCGGCAGATCTGGTGAAGGTCCGCCACAAGCTGCGGCAGTTGATCAACGTCAAGGGCAACTAAACCGCCGCGAGTTCGCCGGAAGCCTGCCCATTCGCCGGAAGCAAACGGCGAACCGGCACGCTTCCGGCGATCCCGGCGAACTCCGTCCCGCGCCCTTCCGAATGTGACGCTAGATGAACCTGCATGACCCCCCGTTTCCACTTCATTGAACCCCGTTTATGACAGTCCCTATGGTGAAACAATGACTAGTTCCAAGCCCGGGATGACCCGCATCGAGGCAGGCGAAAGCGCAGTGCCCAAGCGCAAGCGTGCCATCGAAGCCGGGCTGGCCATCGGACTCGTCCTGTTGATCGCAGTGGGGGCGGTTGTGGCGTCCACAGTTTCGCGCAACACAGAGGCTCAGGCAGCAGCGCCCACCCCCGCGGCTGAGCTGAAGCTGGGCTACTTCGCGAATGTCACGCACGCCCCTGCCCTGGTTGGCCTGGACAAGGGCTTCTTCGCGGAGGAACTGGGCGGCACCAGGCTCAGTACGCAGGTCTTCAACGCCGGCCCCGCGGCCATCGAGGCGCTGAACGCCGGCGCGGTCGACGCTGCCTATCTCGGCCCGAACCCGGCCATCAACTCCTTCGTCAAGAGCCACGGCGAGTCCATCAGCATCATCGCCGGCGCCGCGGCCGGCGGCGCGCAGCTGGTGGTCCGGCCGGAGATCAATTCGGCGGCTGACCTCAAGGGCAAGACCCTCGCGACCCCGCAGCTGGGCGGCACCCAGGACGTGGCCCTGCGCGCCTGGCTCGCGGGCCAGGGTTACAAGACGAACGTGGACGGCAGCGGAGACGTGGCGATCAACCCCACGGACAACGCCCAGACCTTGAAGCTGTTCCAGGACGGAAAGCTCGACGGCGCCTGGTTGCCCGAGCCCTGGGCCTCCCGGCTGGTGCTCCAGGCCGGAGCCAAGGTCCTGGTGGATGAGAAGGACCTGTGGGACGGTTCGCTGTCCGGCAAACCGGGCGAGTTCCCCACCACTATCCTGATCGTGAACAAGAAATTCGCCGCCGAGCACCCGGACACCGTCAAGGCGCTGCTCAAGGGCCACGCCAAGTCAGTGGACTGGCTCAACACCGCGCCGGCTGACGACAAGGCAAACGAGATCAACGCCGCCCTGCAGGAGTCTGCCGGCGCCGCCCTCCCGGCCGATGTCATCGACAGGTCGCTGCAGAACATCGTGTTCACCGTGGACCCGCTTGCCGGGACCTACCCCAAGCTGCTGAAAGACGGTGTGGAGGCCGGCACCACCAAGCAGGCCGATATCAACGGAATCTTCGACTTACGCGCGCTCAACGAAGTCACCGGCAAGTCCATCTCCGCCGCCGGGCTCGGCCAGGACTGATCCCGCTCCTCCAGACCAACCACTCCACACCACCAACCGAAGGACGGGACCATGCCAGTCGTACTGGAAAACCTGGGCAAGCGCTTCGGCGACGGCGCCCCGGTGCTGGACGACGTCAACGCCAACATCGGGAAGGGCGAGTTCGTCGCCCTCCTCGGTGCTTCCGGCTGCGGCAAGTCCACCTTGCTGAACATCATGGCGGGACTGGAGCTTCCGACGTCGGGCGCTTTGGAAGTGCCCAGCGATGGCGCCGCCTTCATGTTCCAGGACGCCGCCCTGTTCCCGTGGCTCACCGCGCGGGAGAACATCGAGCTGGCACTGAAGCTGCGCGGCGTCGGCAAGGCCCAGCGGCGCGTCAAGGCACAGGAGCTCCTGGACCTGGTGCACCTCGGCGGGGCGGGGGACAAGCGCCCGCACGAACTTTCCGGCGGAATGCGCCAGCGCGTCGCCCTGGCGCGTTCGCTCGCGCAGGACCGGCAACTGCTGCTGATGGACGAGCCGTTCGCCGCCCTTGACGCCATCACGCGCGACCTCCTCCACGACGAACTGGAGCGCATCTGGAAGGAAACCGGGCGCACCATCGTTTTTGTCACGCACAACGTCCGTGAAGCCGTGCGGCTGGGCCAGCGCGTGCTGCTGCTGTCCTCCCGCCCCGGCCGGGTGGTCCAGGAATGGGCCGTCACAGAAGAACATCGAACCGACGCCGGACTTGCCGGACAGCTGACCGGGGTCATCACCGCCCGGCTACGGGAGGAGATTCGCCGCCATGCCAAGTAACCCCACCCCGGTGGTCGACGCACCTTCAACGGAGCCCGAGGGCAGCCGGCACATCACCGCTGCCCTCACAAGGTCCTCCAGCGGGCACGAGGACCTGCGCGAGCTTGAGTCCGGGCTCGATTCCCTGCAGTCCGACGCCGCGCGCAAGCACCGCATCGATTGGAGCCGCATCCTTCTTCCGATGGCTGCCCTGGTGGTCCTGGTGCTCGCCTGGCAGTTCTACGTTTCGTTGGGAGTAAAGCGCCGTGACCTGGTGCCCGGCCCGCTCGATGTGCTTGGACAGGTGGGCGTGCTGTGGGGCGAGGGCAAGCTTCAGGAAGCTGTGTGGACTTCGCTGCAGCGCGGGCTCGTAGGGTTCCTGATCAGCGTTGTCGTCGCCACCCCTGTCGGGCTGTTGCTGGCGCAGGTTGCGCCGTTGCGCCGCGCGTTCGGGCCGCTCATTTCGGGACTGCAGGTGCTGCCGTCCGTCGCATGGGTGCCTGCTGCCATCATCTGGTTCGGTCTCACCGACGGGACGGTGTACTTTGTGGTGCTCATGGGCGCCATCCCGTCCATCATTAACGGGCTGATCTCCGGCGTGGACCAGATCCCGCCCCAGTACCGCAGGGTGGGCACCGTCCTGGGCGCGTCAAAACTCGAGATGGCGCTGCAGATTGTTCTTCCGGCCGCGCTTCCCGGCTATCTCAGCGGGCTCAAGCAGGGCTGGGCCTTCTCGTGGCGGTCGCTGATGGCCGCGGAAATCATCGCCGTGGGCGGCACTATCGGCTTCGGCCTCGGCTCGTTGCTGGACCAGGGCCGCGCCCTGTCCGACATGACGGTGGTGATGTCGGCAATCCTGCTGATCCTCGCCGTCGGCATTTTGATCGAGCTGCTGGTCTTCGCGCCGATCGAGAAGCGCCTTCTCCGCAGCCGTGGGCTCCTCGCCGGCAGCACCCGGTAGGCCGAGACGGAACCGCCACAGGCGACGCAACCCAGCAGGGACGCTCTGGCAGACTGGCACCATGACTGTCAGCTTTGTGTGCCGCGCGGAGTCGGCCCTGCCCAGGGAGCGGCTGTTCGACCTGGCGCGCAGCATCGACGCCCACGTGGAATCCCAGCAGGGCGCGGGGGAGCGGGCCATTGGCGGCGTCACGACCGGTCTGATCGCTGAGGGCCAGGAGGTGACCTGGCGTGCGCGGCATTTCGGTCTGCCACTGACCATGACGAGCCGTATCACCTCAATGGACTTTCCCGCCGGATTCGTGGACGAACAAGTCAGGGGCCCGTTCAAGTCCTTCCGCCACGTCCACGAGTTCCTGACCACTGAGACGGGCAGCGTCATGACGGACCGGGTTGAGTTCAGCGCGCCCTTCGGCTTCCTTGGGCGCCTCGTAGAGCAGGTGGTCCTGCGCCCCTACCTGCAGCGGCTCATCAGGAACCGCGGCCATTTCCTGGCGAGCCTTCAGGACTAGGCGTTCCTAGGGTTCCGGGAACGGCGGCGGCCCCAGGATCTCGATGCCGCCGTTCAACCTCCCTGATTCACGGATACGGTCGAAATCCACAACGCCTGAACCATGCCCGGCGGCGAGCGGTTCACTCGCGCCGAAATAGAATGCCTGGGCGCCGCCGGGGGTGTGCAGGCACAGCACGCGCGTGCCTTCCTGCAGGACTTTGAACGCATGGGGAACGCCTCTGGGCGCAATGGTCACCCCGCCCGCAGCGACCCGGTGCTCAGTACCGTCCATATTCATCAGGATCTCCCCGGCCAGGATGTACATGGTTTCGTCCGAATCCGGGTGTGTGTGGAGCGGCGTGACCTTGTTGAGGGCCATCTCATCCTCGAAGAGGAGGAACGCTCCGGCGGTGTCCTCTTCCGTGGCCTTCCACGTCTGCACCCCGCCACCGAAGAACCAGCGCCTGGCCCCTTCGCCTGGCTGCCGAACGATTGCGGATGCTGAGTTCTTCGTCTCCATGGTGGCCGCCTCGATGCTTCTCGAAAGACTTATGGGACTCTTGTCCCATAACAAGACTCGGATACCATGTAGTACATGTCAAGACCCTATGCAGACATTGGACGCACCGGCCAGAAACGCCGCACCCTCGATGCCCTGGTTGCTGCGGCGCGCCAGCTCATTGCGTCCGGTGCCTCGCCCACGGTGGACGATGCCGCTGTCATAGCGGGAGTGGCCCGGAGTACGGCCTACCGCTATTTCCCGGGGCAACGGGAGCTCCTGGCTGCCGCCCATCCTGAAACCGCACGGACGTCCCTGCTTCCGGAATCTCCGCCAGCCGACGTGGCGGATCGGCTGGATGCAGTCGTCGTCGAATTCACCCGGATGATTCTCGAATCCGAAGCGCAGCAGCGGACCATGCTCAGGCTGTCCCTTGAGCAGACCCTTGACGAGCAACGGGGCCTGCCCCTGCGGCAGGGCCGGGCAATCGCCTGGCTCACCGAGGCGCTCTCCCCGCTCCAAGGACAGATGGAGGAGAGGGATATTCACCGGCTGGTCCTGGCCATCCGCAGTGCCACAGGCATTGAATCCTTGGTGTGGCTGACCGACGTCGGCGGCCTGAGCCGGGAAGAGGCTGTTGCCTCCCAGCGGTGGTCAGCAGGCGCACTCCTCAACCAGGCTCTGACGCAGGGGCCCCGGCCGACAGGTGACTGACCTAAGTTACGCCGCGTTACCTTACGTGAACTGGTGTTTCCGCCGCCGTTGGTGGGGAATATGACGCACCCCTATCGTCGACTTATGGCAATTCAGGATATTTACCCCACAGCGCTGCGGTTGTTGGGCCGCCCCGTGCTGGTGGTAGGCGGCGGCCCGGTGGCTGCCCGCCGTGCCAAGGGGCTGCTCGACGCCGGTGCCCGGGTCACCGTCGTCGCTCCCGTTGCCTCTCACTCGCTCCGCGAACTGGCCGACGCCGGCCTCCTCACCTGGGAGCCGCGCCCTTACCTTCCGTCCGACGTCGACGGCGTCTGGTTCGTCCAGACGGCCACCGGTGATTCCGCCGTGGACACCCAAGTTTCGAAGGACGCCGAGGCGCAGCGCATCTGGTGCGTTAACGCGTCCGACCACGAAGCCTCCGCCGCCTGGACCCCCGCCGTCGCCGAGGTGGATGACGTCAAGATCGCGGTCAACGCCGGGGGAGACCCGCGCCGTGCCATGGCCCTGCGCGACGCCGTCGCTACCGCCCTGGAAACCGGTGACCTCCCGCTGCGCCGCCGCCGCGCCGCCGAGAACGGTTCCGTGGCCCTCGTTGGCGGCGGACCGGGTGATACCGGCCTCATCACCGTCCGCGGCCGCAGGCTCCTGGGCCAAGCCGACGTCGTCGTGGCCGATCGCCTGGGCCCGCGCGAACTGCTCAACGAACTCGCCCCCGACGTCCGCGTCATCGAGGTCGGCAAAACCCCCGGTCACCATCCAGTGCCGCAGGCCGAGATCAACCGGATCCTCGTCGAAGAAGCCCTAGCTGGATATCGTGTGGTCCGGCTCAAGGGCGGCGACCCCTACGTCCTGGGCCGCGGCGGCGAGGAAGCCGAATACTGCAGGCGGTACGGCATCGAGGTTGAAGTGGTCTCCGGCGTCACCTCTGCAATTTCCGTCCCGGCTGCCGCGGGCATTCCCGTCACGCACCGCGGCCTGGCCAAAGGCTTCAGCGTGGTCACCGGTCACGAGGAACTGTCCGAGGTCCCGGCCCGGGCCGACCACACCATTGTGCTGCTCATGGGAGTGGGCCAGTTGCGGGAGTCGGCGGCGGCCCTGGCCACCGCCGGTTTGCCTCAGGACACTCCAGTTGGCATCGTTGAGAATGGCTACCTGCCGGACCAGCGCGTGACGATCGGCACTCTCGGTTCCATCGCCGACCAGGCGGAAGCCACCGGCGTCGCAAACCCCGCGGTGATTGTGATCGGCGACGTGGTGCGGGTGAGTCCCTTCGCTCCGTCGCACTTCAAAACCGCCGACTACAGCACCACCACGCCGAACCGCCCCCGCTCCACAAGCACCAGCACCAGCACCACCCCAAGCTCCTCCCCGAAAAAGCCCCGCGTCCTCACCACCTAGCCCCCACCCAACTAGCTCGCAGTTAACGCACTGAAAACTGATTTCACGACGTTAAGTGCGAGTCAGTTGGGCCGGAACGAACAAAAGGAACACAGCCGTGTCATCAAGCACCTCCGTAGGATCTGCCGACCGTCCGCTGCGCGTCGCCGTCGTGGGCTCCGGCCCGGCCGGCGTCTACGCCGCGGACATCCTCACCAAGAGCGAGGCCGTCAAGAGCGGCGAACTTACAGTCAGCATCGACCTCTTTGACCGCTACCCGGCACCCTACGGCCTGATCCGCTACGGCGTGGCCCCTGACCACCCCCGCATCAAGGGCATCGTGAACGCGCTGCACAAGGTCCTGGACCGCGGCGACATCCGGTTCTTCGGCAACGTGGACTACGGCACTGACATCACCATCGAGGACCTCCGCACCCACTACGACGCCGTCATCTTCGCCACCGGCGCCATCAAGGACGCGGACCTGAACATCCCGGGCATCGAACTGGACGGCTCCTACGGCGGGGCGGACTTCGTCTCCTGGTACGACGGACACCCGGACGTCTCCCGCGAATGGCCGCTGGACGCCAAGGAAATCGCCGTCATCGGCAACGGCAACGTGGCACTGGACGTGGCCCGCGTCCTGTCCAAGCACGCCGACGACCTCCTGGTCTCCGAGATCCCGGACAACGTCTACGCCGGGTTGAAGAACTCGCCCGTCACGGACGTGCACGTCTTCGGCCGCCGCGGCCCCGCCCAGGTCAAGTTCACCCCGCTGGAGCTACGCGAGCTCTCCCACTCCAAGGATGTGGACATCATCCTGTACCCGGAGGACTTCGAGTTCGACGAGGAATCGGATCGCCAGATCCAGAGCAACAACCAGACCAAAACCATGGTCGGTACCCTCACCAACTGGATTGCCGAGCAGCCCGAAGACCTCTCCGAGCTGACCGCCTCCCGCCGCCTGCACCTGCACTTCCTGCACAGCCCGGTGGAAATCTACGACGACGCCGAGGCCCCCGGCCGCGTTGCCGGCATGAAATTCGAGCGCACCGAGCTGGACGGCACGGGCAACGCCCGCGGCACAGGCGAATTCGTCGACTACCCGGTCCAGGCCGTGTACCGTGCCATCGGCTACTTCGGTTCCGCCCTGCCCGAGGTCGAGTTCGACCACAAGAAGGGTGTCATCCCGAACGACGGCGGCCGCGTCCTTGATGCCTCCGGCACCCATGTGCCGGGCATCTACGCCACCGGCTGGATCAAGCGCGGGCCCGTCGGCCTCATCGGCCACACCAAGGGCGATGCCCTCGAGACCGTCACGTACCTGCTGGAAGACCGCGAAAACCTCCCGGTTGCTTCCGCTCCGGCGGCAGACGCCGTCGTCGAACTCCTTGAGGCCCGCGGCGTGAAGTTCACCAGCTGGGAAGGCTGGCTCGCCCTGGACGCGCACGAGCTTGCCCTCGGTGCAGAGGCCACGGCCGCCGGCGGGTCGCATGGCGTGGAGGTCAAGCGTGAGCGCATCAAGGTGGTGCCGCGCGAGGACATGGTTGCCATCTCCCGCGATGGGGTAGCCGCCGAAGTCTGACCCGCGTTCTCTAAAGTGCCTGCGCGAACCGGCAGCTAATGACGGCAAATCACGGATTTGAGGTCATTAGCTGCCGGTTCGCGCGGGGCGTTTAGTTCCCGGCGCCGCCTGCTGCCATGAGCTCGAGCCGGTCGAGGGTCTCGCGGTTGCGCATGCCGATCAGGCGATCGCGCAGGACCTTGGGTACCATTTTTCCCGGTCCGCGCACGGCGTCCTCGGCCAAGGTGACCCGGCACTGGGTTCCCTGATCCTCAAGCGTAAAAGCCACCTTGGCCTCGCCCACGGGCCAGCCCCGGGCGAGGAGCTCCAGCGAGCGGCCGGGCTCGACGGCGGTCACGCGCGTGCTGTCGTCGATGACCAGCGGCCACGCGCCCACGGAATGGTGGAGCCTGGACCCTGCCTCCGGCCAGTGTGCGTCCACGGCGCGGATCCTGGATGCTCCCACCACCCAGCCAGAGTAGAGCCAGCCATTGGCAATTACCTTCCACACCTCCGCCGCAGGGGAGTTGAACACCTTGGTCACAGTCGACATGGGTTTCCTTTCGTTCGTCGTGGAGGAGCTGGCAGTATTGGCCGGACGCTGGGCCACCCGGTATGACTGTTCCCGCAGCCGTTCCGTCCAGCGGTAGGTCCGTGCTGTTGGCAGCGGGTGCTCCAACGGGTTGAAGCGGAGGGGAGTGTCCGCGCCTTCTTCGGCGGTGCGCAGCCGCAGCTCACCGGCCCGGATCCAGCGCCCGGCCGGCTTGGCGAAGTAGAGCCCAAGGACCCAGTCTCCGGTGTCCAGGGACAGCTGGGCCTCGGCATCCGAAACGTTCCCGCTATGAGGAGGCAACTGCAGTGTCCGCAGCCCCAAAAGCACCGGGCCGCGCTTACCCCGGTATGGCATCAGCGTCGTCAGAGTTGCTCCACCGATATTGAGCCTGGGCAGGAGTACGATCCGGGACGGGAACGTCCATCCGGTGGAGGCGAACAGCACGTCTGCGGGCTCTGTAGCCTCTGAGTCCTGCCTGTTGGAGTGGATGCGGAGCGCGAGGCCGAGGATGTCAGGGACCCTCGGTGGAAACCCTACTGAGCGGGAAAATCTTGCCTCCACGGTGTCTACCCCCGGGTGGTCGAGCCAGTCCAGGCCGCTTCCGCCTCCAAGGGGACTCCCGTTCCTGCTCAGTTCGCCCGCCAGGCTGACGCCCCGCGGATGGATGGGCCGGTTGGGCCGCACTAATTTGGTGGCCCGGAAGATGGCAGCAAGCGCCCGTCCGCCGAGCTCGGCGACGCGCGCCAAGGGGTCTTCAAAAGGGGGCTGATTTGTCATGGCTTGCTCCTTCCTGTTACGTCCGCCGGTCTGTCATGTCCGGGATCTGTCACGTTCGGCGGTCGGCGTGCAACCCACGGATTGTGGCCTACATCCGTCCGAACCGGGCCCTGACCAGCGCAAAAATGCCGTAGCAGATGAACCCTGCTCCGATCGCGAGGAGCAGGTACGGGCCAAAGGGGTGGTCGCGGAGCGCCTTGAGGCTTCCGTCCAGGCCGGTGGACTCTTCCGGGCGGTGCTTGCCGGCCGCGATGACAAAGAGCAGCCCCGTCAGGTTGAGCGCGATGCCCTTGGCGGTGTGGCCGGTGATCGCAAGCGAGTCGATGATCCGGCCGCGGCGCGTGCCGTCAAAGTGGAAGAGCTCCTCCTTGAATCCCCGGCGCACGCCCTTCACCACGAAGTAGACGCCCACGCCCATGATGGTGAGGCCGAGGGCCACGAGGACCCACACGCCCAGTGGGGCGCTCAGGAGCGCCGCCGTGAAATCCCGCGTGGAGTCCCCCGAGTCTCCCCGCAGCCCAAGAGCGAAACCTGCGAAGCTGAGCCCTACGCTTCCGTATGCCAGTCCCAGGAACCCGGAGGAAACCAGCTTTGCGAGCCGTTCCCTGCGGGGGAGGTGCCGGGCGCGGAGGGTGGCCTCGCTCAGCTGCCAGAGCGCCAGGCCGGTGCAGGCCACAACGCAGGCCCACATAACGGCGGGGCCCCACGGGTTGGCGCTCAACTGCTGAATGGCACCGGTCGGCTCTGCCTCGCCGGGCTGGCCCAGGGCAAGGGCGATGGAAATGGCACCGACAATGACGTGCAGCAGGGCCATGACGGCGAACCCTGAACGCGCCACGACGTCGAGCGCCTTGGCATTGGACGCCTCCTCGACGGCGTCGGCTGCGTCACTGATGGTGGATTCCCCGTCTGACATGGTTAGCCGTTCATGGGCCCTTCGGCGTGGAGCTTGCCGGCGCCGGGACCTTCGACGTGCACTGTGGCGCGGACAACCAGGCTGTCAGGTGCCGTGTCCAGCTCCACCAGGGTTTCGTGGGCGTTAAGAATGGTGAAGACCGCCGAGCCGGCTTCGACCGCCAAGCCTCTGGCTTCCGCCGTCTGCCGGGCGTTTTCCAGCGCCTCACGCTCAAGCTCCTCCACGTACTTAGCGTCGGCTTCGCGCGCCGCGTCTCCGAAGGCCCAGCCGAACAGGGTGCCTGTATTTTCCATGCAGCGATACTACGCGCAACGGCTCACTAAGACGGGGTTCCGTAACATTAGTAAGTGTGCTTACCATAGCCTGACCATGACTTTGATGGGATACGCAGTGAAGCCCGCAGACGCGGCATTTCGGAACCAGTTCAACGTTAGGAAGCACATCATGGCAGGAAATCTCATTGCCCGGTCGGTTCACGATCTCACGGCCGGTGCGTGGTTCGGTGGATCCCTGATGGGTGCGATCGGGCTCAACGGGGCGGCGGCGGAATCCATAGATCCGGCTGAACGCACTCGGCTCTCCAGTGCGGGCTGGATGAAGTGGGCGCCGATCCAGACGGCGGCCTTCGTGTCCCACCTGGTGGCCGATCTCGCCATTGCCTGGGAGAACAAGGAGCGCATCGCCAAGCAGGATGGCGTGGCGCGGGACACCGCGATCAAGACGGCGGTGACCGTGGCCGGTGCGGCTGTGACTCTATACGCGGGGGTTCTGGGCAAGAAGGTGGAGAAGCTCGCGGACCAGGGGGCACGCGGTGCAACCGAGCCCAGTCCGGACGCCTCGGATGAACTGAAAGCCGCGCAGCAGCAGCTCAAGATGCTGCAGTGGGCCATCCCCGCTTTCGCCGGCCTGGTAATTATCCTCGGCGCCAAGCACGGCGAGATGCAGCGGCCCAAGAACGTGTTCGCTGGCCTCAAGTCATAGGGATCAGCACAGCCGGTAACATCCGCCAAGGCGGGTAAACGCACGACGACGGCCTGGCACCAAAGTGCCAGGCCGTCGTCGTCCGTCTCCCGTCGTTCGCGTGTGCGCCAGTCGGCCTAGGACCGGAGCCACTCCGCGCAGGAGTTCAGGTTTCTGTTGACGCTGGCCACGGCAGCATCGCTGTCTCCTGCAGCGATGGCGTCCACCAGGGCACCGTGGCCCTCATGCGGCAGCCCGTCAAAGCCCTCCCGTGGCTGCTGCCTGAGCAGGTCCTGGTGGAACACCTCGCCGAAACTGATGTAGAGCTCGTGCAGCAGGGGATTGGCGGACGCCAGGGCCACCCGCACATGAAAGCCCCAGTCCGCCCGGGCCCAGGCCGCGTAATCGGTAATCTCCCAGGCCGCATCGCGGTCGGTGAGCAGCGCTCGCATGGCGGTGACGTCGTCGGGCGTTGCGTTTTTGGCGGCCAGCCGCGCCGCTTGGGTGTCCAGGCCAACCCGGACCTCCAGGATGTGCTCCTCGGTGTGGTCCTGGTAGAGGCGGCGGGCGGCGCCGGAAATCTCGCTGGTGGCACGGACATAGGTGCCGTCCCCGCGGCGGACTTCCAGCATCCCGCTGTGGGCCAGGGCCTTGACCGCCTCCCGGAGCGTCCCCCGGGAGACTCCCAGGCCGGCCATCAGCTCGGTCTCGGAAGGAATCCGTTGCTGCAGCGGCCACTCACCCGAATGGATCATGTCCCGCAGCTTGCCGGTGATCTCGTCCGCGAGCGGCTGGCGGTGTGACGTGCTCAGGGCCATGGCTAATTCTCTCCGACCGGGCGGCGGCCGGTGATCAGGTGCCCCACCACAATCTGGACGAGCGCGAGGGCCAGCAGCAGGACAAGCGGCAGGGTCCAGCCGCCGGTGGCGCTGTGCAGCAGGCCGGCGCCGAAAGGTCCTGCCGTGGCCAGGAGATAGCCGGTGGACTGCGCGAGTGTGGAAAGCGCCGTGGTCTCCGCGGTGCTCGTCCCGCTGCGGCTGATCATCACCATCACCAGCGGGAAGATGCCCAGGCCGAATCCCAGGAGGACAGCCGGGATCACGGCGAGGCTCACCGGCAGGAACAGCAGCGAAGCCACCCCCGCGGCCATGGCCACGGAAACCAGGTAGAACGCCGGCCGCAGCATCCGGGGACGGGAGCCGATGGCGATGAGCACCATGCCGGACGGGACGGACACCAGCTGCATCAGCCCGAACATCAGGCCGCTGTCGGATGCGCTGAGCCCCATGGTGGTCAGCATGTACGGGAACCAGCTCAGCAAGGCATAGGCGAGCAGGGCCTGCAGCGTGAAGATGGCGGTGAGCAGCAGGCCCTTCCGGGTACGCAGCAGGGGCCAGGGTGAGATGCGGCTGCCGGGGGTCCGGGCCTTGTTGCGGTGCGCGTGCAGGGCAACAGGCAGGAAACCCAGGAAGGCGGAGAGGGCCATGATTCCGATGGCTCCGATGGCGGCGGAAGGCGAGCCGAGCGCCTGCGCCAGCGGGACCACCGCCACGGATGTGACCGTGGCACCCGTGGTCATGGTGACCGTATACAGCCCTGTCATGAGGGACGTCCGCTGGGCGAAATGCTCCCGGATGAAGGAGGGCATGGCCACGTTGCAGACGGCCAGACCGGACATCCCCAGCACCGTCCCGGCCACGAGTACACCCGTGGCCGGGATGCCGCGGACCAGGAGCCCGGACGCCAGCATCGCCAGGGCCAGCAGGATGGACTTCTCGACGCCGAGCCGCCCCGTGAGCCACGACGTCGCCGCTCCCGCGACGGCAAAGCAGAGCGTGGGGATGGACGGGATGATTGCCGCCACCAGAGGCCCGTATCCCAGTACCATCTGAAGATCGTGGAGCAGGGCTGAAGCTCCGGTAATTCCGGCGCGAAGGTTGAGCCCGATCAGCACCAGCGCAATGACGGCGAGCACGACGGCGGCGCGCGGCTTGGGCGGAGCAGTATGCAGTGTCGGGGGTGCTGAAGTCGCTGCGGTCATCCCTTAACGCTAAAGGTTAGACGTTTGATGTTTCCAGTTTTGTGGCCAACATCTCCCGCCCTCGTGGACAGGGCCATAGACTCGGGCAACGGAAAGTTTTGGGGCACCCGGAGCGGCATGGGCCCCGCGCCGGCGCTGCACTGATGTGGAAGGACGGCCTGTCATGGCATCCCAGGGGATTGAGATCGAGAAAAAGTACGACGTCGATGAGGCCGCCGTCGTGCCTTCGCTGGCTGATCTGCCGGGCGTTGCCCGAGTGGGGGAGCCCCACGTGGCCACGCTGGAGGCGGTCTACTTCGACTCAGACCGCCACACCCTCGCTTCCCGGCACATCACCTTGCGGCGACGGACAGGTGGCGCCGACGCCGGGTGGCACCTGAAGCTGCCAGCCGGGACCTCCGACGGAAGCGATTCCCCTGCCGGCCAGGACTCAGCAGCCCCGCAGCGCCGTGAGGTGCATGCGCCGCTGGGCCAGCCCGCCGTCGTGCCTGACAGATTGCTCGCGCACGTGCAGGCCTACCTCCGCGGCGCCGGCCTGGCTCCGGTGGTCCGGCTGGAAACGCGACGCACCACCTACCCGCTTTATGCGGAGGACGGCGTACACCTGGCGGATTTGGCCGACGACCGCGTGCAGTCGCAGGCGTTGACTGGAGACGCCCAGTCCGGAGGTGGCCTCTCCGGCGACGGGCAGACTCAGCAGTGGCGTGAGTGGGAGCTCGAGCTCGTGCACGGCAGCCCGGATCTTTTCCCTGCGGCGGAGGACGCCCTTGCTGCAGCCGGAGCGAGTCCCGCCCGGCACGGTTCCAAACTCGCACGCGCGCTCGGGGAGGCGGCTGACACTCGTGAGCCGGACGACGGCGAGCCCTCCACGGCGGCGCCGGGAAAGAAGTCCCCTGCGTCCGCCGTCGTAACCGCCTATCTGGCCGCGCAGATCCGCGAGATATTGGCCCACGATCCAGGGGTGAGGCTGGAGGAACCGGACGCCGTGCACACCATGCGCTCTGCAGTGCGCCGGACGCGGTCGGCACTGTCGGCCTACCGCAGCTTGTACAGCGCGGTGGCGGTGCGGCGGCTGCGGGACGAGCTCACGTGGCTTGGCCGGATTCTCGGGGCGCCGCGCGATGCCGAAGTCATCATGGAGCGTCTACGCCGGCACATGGACGAGCTGCCGGAGGGGCCTGCCGTGGCGTTGGTGAAGAGCAGTGTGGAACATGAACTTGGCGGCAGGTTCGACTCGGGTTACCGGAAAATGCAGGAGGTGCTGCTGTCCGAGCGGTATTTCCGGCTCCTGGATGACCTTGAGGAGTTCCGAGACTCCCCGCCGGTCCGTCCGGAGGGAACCGCGTCCGGTCGGAAGATGGCGGCCAAGCTGGTGGAGAAGGCCGCCAAGAGGCTGCGCCGGTCTCACCAGGCTGCCAAAGGAGCCAGGCGGGGTGCGCAACACGAAACCGCTTTGCACCAGGTGCGAAAGGACGCCAAACGGCTCCGGCATGTGGCGGAATCCGCCAGCCCCGTCCATGGAAAGCGGGCCGCCAAGATTGCCAAGGCCGCGCGCAGGCAGCAGAAGATCCTGGGCGAGTTGCACGACAGCGTACTGGCCCTTGAACTGCTCGGCAGGCTGGGCGCGGGCCCGGATCTTCCGGAGGCAGTTGCCTCCGTCTACGTCACGCTCCGGATGCGGCAGGCGCAGCTCGCGGCGGAAGCCGAGTCCACGTACCGGAAGGCGTGGAAGAAGTCCCGCAAGCTCCTGCAACGCGGGGTCCTTTAGCGCCCATCCTTGGCACTCACATGGGCGCCGAAAGGACCCGGGTTGCTGCCGGCAGGTGACGTGCTCAGATGCGCGCTCAGGTGGAGGGCTGGCGGGCGCCGAGCCGGGAAACGGCGAGCGCCAGCCACAACTGGACACGGTCGGTCGTGACCGCCGGATCGTAGCCTGTGAGTTCGGTGATCTGGGCCAGTCGGTACCGGACGGTGTTCCGGTGCAGGGTCAGGGCCTCGGCGACGGCGGCCACCGAACCGTTGTTGTTGAGGTAGCTTTCCAGGGTGGTCATCAGCTCGGCGCCGTGGGCGGTGTCGAATGTGCGCAGCGGGTTCAGGGATTCGTTGGCCATGTCCGCCAGGGGTACGTCCTCGCTGGCCAGCAGCAGCGAGGTCAGGCTGAGCCGTTCTGGCTCGTTCACGGGCAGGCCGTGGCTTGCGGCGTCCCGCGCTTCGAAGTAGCTCCAGCGCAGCCCGTTCGGCTTGGTGTACGCCCCGCCGATGCCGATTGTCGCATGGATCCCTGCCTCAGCCAGGTGGTCGCTCAGCTTCCGCGCCAGCGCCGGTGCGCCGCTCCCGTCGTCGTTGACCACCATCACCAGATCCTTCCCGACGGCGGCGGCCACCGCGTTCTCCAGCTGCTGAGGTACTGAGGTACTGACCAGGGCCTTGTGGTGGGCGGCGGAGACTGCAAGCAGCACCACGTTCTTGCGCGTGCTGTTGACCCCGACGCCCGCCAATCGGCGCTGGGCCTCGCTGGTCTCCAAGGCGCCGTGGATGACGTCCTCGAGCACTTGCCCGCATAATGCCCGCTCCGCCTGCCGCTGCTTGACCATGTTGTTCAGTTCCACGCTGATCAGGTTCTGGGCGTAGCCCACAATGCCTGAATCCTCGAAAGGCTGGCGGACCCAGAGCGTGCAGGCGTCCCGCCGGCCAGTGGGAATGGGATATGACGCCCACGTGTCCGCGGAGGGGTGTTCATGGGCGCTGTTGTAAAGCTGCGCCGTGAACTGAGTGAGTGCAATGTCGGTCCGGAGCATGCTGCCGAGGTGCTTCAGGAGCTCTGTCAGGCCGCCGCCCGTCAGGAGCGCGCGGGCCAGGACCTGGTGTCCGGCTATCAGGCGCTCCAGCTTGGCGTAGTGGTCCGCGGACTGGGCATCAGCCACCAGTTTGCCGATGGCGATGAACGGGGTCTCGTAGGGGACCTCCACCACGGGCAGTCCCCAGCGGTTGGCCTCGGCAATCATGGCTGGCGGGACGGCGTCGTGCGTTAATCCGACGCCGAACCCGATGCCCACTGCGCCCGCGCGCTGGACCTGGCGGACGAAGCGTCGCTGCTCAGGCGCGGAGCGCAGGCGCATGCCCGTAGTGAGCACCAGCTCGCCGCCGTTAATGAAGCGCTGCGGATCTTCCAGTTCCGTCACCGCGACCCAGTTGATGTCCTGGTGCCAGGTGGTCTCGGCCAAGCCAGCCTTGGAAAGATTCAGGGAATTGACACCCAGGAGGGCAGCGAGGGAAATGGCCATCTCCCAAGGATAATCCGTCACTGGTCAACCGCACTAAACAATTCGGGAAAGGGTGTGCAGGTGGCTATTCCCTGGCTTAGGGGGCTGGCATAGGCTCGAGGCAGTCGCATCCATCCGCTTCACGGCTGATGGTCCTATGAAAGAGGTTGCACACCGTGGTTCAAACCTTGCAGAACTTCATTAACGGTGAGTTCGTCACGCCCGCCGGAACTGGCATGCTGGACATCGTCAATCCCACCAACGGTGAGGTGGTTGCCCAGTCGCCCATCTCCGGCCAAGGTGACGTCGATGCCGCCATGGCCGCCGCAAAGGATGCTTTCAAGACCTGGAAGCACGTCACGCCAAGCCAGCGCCAACTGATGCTGCTCAAGCTCGCGGACGCCATCGAGGCCAACAGTGAAGAACTGGTGGAAGCCCAGCACCGCAATACCGGCCAGGTGCGTTCGCTGATCGCGTCCGAGGAAGTCGCCGCCGGCGCCGACCAGCTCCGGTTCTTCGCCGGCGCCGCCCGCATCCTGGAAGGCAAGTCCGCCGGTGAGTACTTCGAGGGCCACACTTCCTACGTACGCCGCGAACCCATCGGCGTGGTGGCGCAGGTCGCGCCATGGAACTACCCCTTCCTGATGGCCATCTGGAAGATCGGTCCCGCCCTGGCGGCCGGGAACACCGTGGTCCTCAAGCCCTCAGACACCACCCCCGAATCCACCCTGGTGCTGGCCCGGCTGGCAGGCGAAATCCTCCCGGCCGGTGTCCTGAATGTCGTCCTGGGGACCGGTGAAACGGGCGCCCTGATGGTGGAGCACAAGGTCCCCGGGCTGGTCTCCATCACTGGTTCGGTGCGTGCCGGTATCGCCGTCGCCTCCGGCGCTGCCAAAGGGCTTAAGCGCGCCCATCTGGAGCTCGGCGGTAAGGCTCCGGCCATCGTGTTCAAGGACGCCGACATTAAGAAGAGCGCCGCGGCCATCGCTGAGTTTGCCTTCTTCAACGCCGGCCAGGACTGCACCGCCATCACCCGCGTGCTCGTCGAGGACTCCGTCCACGACGATGTTGTGGCAGCGATGGTGGAGCACACCAAGACTCTCCATACGGGCTCGCAGAACGATGAGGACAACTACTTCGGCCCGCTGAACAACGTGAACCACTTCAACCAGGTCAGCTCCGTTGTGGAGCACCTTCCGGAAAACTGCAGGATCGAAATCGGCGGCCACCGCTCCGGGGACAAGGGCTTCTTCTTCGAGCCCACCATCGTCACCGGCGCCAAGCAGACCGACGACATCGTCCAGAAGGAAACGTTCGGGCCGGTCATTACCGTGCAGAAGTTCAGCACGGAGGATGAGGCAGTGGAGCTCGCGAACGACGTCGACTACGCCCTCGCCTCCAGCGTCTGGACCAGCGACCACGGCACGGCCATGAGGCTCAGCCGCGACCTTGACTTCGGGGCCGTCTGGATCAACACCCACATCCTCCTGACCGCCGAAATGCCGCACGGCGGCTTCAAGCAGTCCGGCTACGGCAAGGACCTCTCCATGTACGGCGTCGAGGACTACACGCGCATCAAGCACGTCATGAGTGCGCTCGACGCATAACGCAGACGCCTGATCCGTACGCCCCAGCCCAGCTTTCAAGAAAGGCTCTTCCATGACCACCACCGCAAGCGAAATCACCTACCGCCTGGAGCAGAAGCGCCGCGTCCAGGCTGACTTCCCGGGCCCCAAGTCCGTCGCACTGACCGAGCGCCGCAAAGCAGTAGTTGCTGCCGGCGTCGCCTCTGCCGTCCCTGTTTATGTCGCGGACGCCGACGGCGGCATCATCCACGACGTCGACGGCAACGCTTTCATTGACCTCGGCTCAGGCATCGCGGTAACCAGCGTCGGCGCGTCCGATCCCGCCGTCGTCGGGGCTGTGAAGGAAGCCGTTGAGCACTTCACCCACACCTGCTTCATGGTCACGCCGTATGAAAGCTACGTGGCGCTTGCCGAGCAGCTCAACCGCCTGACCCCGGGCGAGCACGAGAAGCGCACCGTACTGTTCAACTCCGGCGCCGAAGCAGTGGAGAACGCCGTTAAGGTGGCCAGGCTGGCCACCGGCCGCGATGCCGTCGTCGCCTTTGACCACGCCTACCACGGCCGCACCAACCTGACCATGGCGCTGACAGCCAAGGCCATGCCGTACAAAACCAACTTCGGCCCGTTCGCGCCTGAGGTTTACCGCATGCCCATGAGCTACCCGTACCGGGAGGAAAACCCGGAGATCACGGGTGCCGAGGCGGCCAAGCGGGCCATCACCATGATCGAGAAGCAGATCGGTGGCGACCAGGTTGCCGCGATCATCATCGAGCCCATCCAGGGCGAGGGGGGCTTCATTGTCCCGGCGGAGGGATTCCTCCCGGCACTGGCCGACTGGGCCAAGGACAAGGGCATCGTCTTCATCGCCGATGAGGTCCAGTCAGGCTTCTGCCGCACCGGTGAATGGTTCGCAGTGAACCACGAAGGCGTTGTGCCGGACATCATCACCATGGCCAAGGGGATTGCCGGCGGCATGCCGCTGTCCGCCATCACGGGCCGCGCGGACCTGCTCGACGCCGTCCACCCGGGCGGCCTGGGCGGCACCTACGGTGGGAACCCGGTAGCTTGCGCTGCCGCGCTCGCTGCCATCGGCTCCATGCAGGAATACAACCTCGCCGGACGCGCCCGCCACATTGAGGAGATCGCCGTCGCCCGTCTGCGGGAGCTGCAGGGCCAGCTTTCCGGAGCTTCCGACGTTATCGGTGATATCCGTGGCCGTGGCGCCATGCTCGCCATCGAGCTGGTCCAGGCCGGATCGAAGGAACCCAACCCCGAGCTCACCAAGGCCGTTGCGGCTGCCTGCCTCAAGGAGGGCGTCATCATCCTCACGTGCGGCACGTACGGCAACGTCATCCGCCTCCTGCCGCCGCTGGTCATCACTGACGAGCTGCTCAACGACGGCCTGGACGTTCTCGCCTCCGCGATCAAGGCCCACGCCTAGCGCGCATTACCCAGAAACCAGCCCCAACCCTCGCGCGAACTGGCAGCAAATGCCCTCAAACCTAAGATTTGAGGGCATCAGCTGCCAGTTCGCGCGTCTGTTTGTGCGGCGGTTTAGGTGCGCACCAGCTTCTTCGCCACTGAGTTCTTGCGTGCGGTCAGGAGCATGTCCACGGTCAGCACCAGCAGGGCCAGCCACACGACGCCGAACCCGATCCAACGTCCTGTGGTCATCGCTTCACGGAACACCACCAGCGCCACGACGAACTGCAGCACCGGGGCGAAGTACTGCAGCAGCCCGATGGTAGTCATGGGCAGCCGCCGGGCAGATGCCCCGAAGAACAGCAGCGGCACGGCCGTGATGACACCTGAGGCAACCAGGAGCCAGAAGTGTCCGGGGCCCTGGTTTGCAAGCGTGGCCGCGCCGCTGACGCCCAGGAACACCATGGTTGCGGCCGCCAGCGGGGCAAGGACCATGGTTTCCACGCTAAGGCTCGTCACGGCGTCGACCTTTGGACCCACGCGCTTCTTCACAAAGCCGTACAGGCCAAAGCTCACCGCGAGCGTCAAGGCGATCCATGGCAGCTTGCCGTACGACACCGTCAGGACACCCACCGCAATAAAACCGATTCCGACGGCGGCCCACTGGAGCGGACGCAGCCTTTCCTTCAGGACGAACACGCCCAGCAGAACTGACACCAGCGGGTTGATGAAGTAGCCCAGCGAAGCCTCGACAGCCTGCCCGGTGGTCACGCCATAGGTGTAGGTCAACCAGTTGACGGCAATGAGGGCTGCGGCGATACTCAAGGTGCCGAAAATGGAGCGGTCCCGGAAGGCTGCAGCCAGGGCGCTCCAGGAGCGGGTGACTGTGATCAGGAGGACGCAGAACAGCAGGGACCAGACCACCCGGTTGGCCACGATCTCCACGGCCCCGGCAGGCTGCAGCGCAAAGAAGTACAGGGGGAGCAGCCCCCATAGGCCGTAAGCCCCGATACCGAAAAGGACCCCCGCCGTCGTGTCCTTGTCTACGGCCTTAAGTTCCACAGCTTTGGGGCCCACAGGCTTCAGGCCGGCCTGACTGGTCCCAGAGGCGGCGGGGAACTGTTTCCCCGCCGGCGATTCGGTGGATGTGGACGAGACGGATCCATGGGGAGTAGGCACCTAACCGATAACACCAGTCGTTGGATAGGTATTCCACGGGGCCCTTCAGCGTCTGCCATCCGGACGTCGTGTCCCCACGTCAAAATTAGTCAGTATGCTTGCTTTCATGAGAAGGACGAACCAGCAGAATGCCTCCACGTGAGGCTCCGCCGCAGCAACGCGTCCGGCCGCGGCTACCGCAGGGTCAACGCAGGCAAGGGCTTTAGCTACCGCGATCTGGATGGCTCCACATTGCCGCCGGGGCCGGTCCGTGACCGGCTGGAAAGCATCGGGATTCCGCCGGCGTGGACCGACGTGTGGATTGCGCCCTTCGACAACGGACATATCCAGGCCACGGGACTGGACGCCGTCGGGCGCCGGCAGTACATCTACCATCCGGAATGGCGTGAACGGAAGGACCGCCTGAAGTTCGACCGGGCCCTCCAGCTTGCGGAGTCGCTGCCCACCGCGCGACGGCTTGTCACCCTTGCGCTGCGGACTGAAGGATTCAACCGCGATCGTGTCCTGGCTGCAGCATTCAGGATGCTGGACAGCGGGTCCCTGCGGGTGGGTTCCGAGCGGTACACCAACGAGAACGGCAGCCACGGCTTGTCCACCCTGCTGTGCGCCCACGTCCAGGTCCGGAAGGACTGCCTGCAATTGCGGTTCCCGGCCAAGAGCGGCCAAGACTGGGAATCCGAGATCCGCGACGCCGACCTGGCCGCCCTAATGCGCGTGCTCAAGCGCCGCGGCGGCAACGCGAGGCTCCTGGCGTTCAGGGAGGGCCGGAGTTGGCGGCCGCTCACCAGCGCCGATATCAACAGCTACGTTAAGGAGCGAACCGGCTCGGACTTCACGGCCAAAGACTTCCGCACCCTGCGCGGAACTGTGGCGGCGGCCGTCAGCCTCGCCCAGAGCGGACCGCAAAAGATGGTGGGTGCACGGAAGCACGCCATCAGCGTCGCCATGCAGGAAGCCGCCGCGGTGCTGGGCAACACGCCGTCGATCGCCCGCAAGAGCTACGTGGACCCCAGGCTGCTGGACCACTTTGCCGCCGGCGAGACCATTGACCCCAAGCGGCTCGACTCCGCCGAGGCTGAGCTTCGTGCGCTGCTCTATCGCGAAGGCGACGTGGTTCCCCTGCGGAAAAGCGGGTGAGGGCTGCGGCACGGGTTACCCCATCCCGGCACGCCGACATTTAGAATGGAAGCTTGTGCGCTACCTGCACTGCGTGCGCGACTGCACAAAGCGACACTGCAGTGTGCGCCCGCGGCGCATTATCCTCCTTCCAGAAGGGCTCCCGGTGTCCAATCCAGGCGAAACCACCTCCAAGCGTCCGCTCCGCGTTGCCATCGTCGGCGCGGGACCGGCGGGGGTTTATGCTGCGGATATCCTGACCAAGTCCAACGAGGTCAAGGACGGCGACTTCGAGGTCAGCATCGACCTCTTCGAGGCTTACCCGGCGCCCTACGGCCTGATCCGTTATGGCGTGGCCCCGGACCATCCGCGCATCAAGGGGATCGTCAACGCCCTGCACAAGGTCCTGGACCGGGGCGACATCCGCTTCCTTGGCAATGTCACCTACGGCCGGGATCTCACCCTCCACGACTTCCGCGCCTTCTACGATGCGGTGATCTTCTCCACCGGCGCCATCAAGGACGCGGACCTTCCGATCCCGGGCATCGACCTGCAAGGGTCCTTCGGCGGCGCTGACTTTGTCTCCTGGTACGACGGCCACCCCGACGTCCCGCGCGAATGGCCGCTGGACGCCAGGGAAATCGCCGTGATCGGCAACGGCAACGTGGCCCTGGATGTGGCCCGCATGCTGGCCAAGCACCCAGAAGAGCTCCTCACCACCGAGATCCCGGACAACGTCTACCGGGGCCTTAAGAGCTCCCCGGTCACCGACGTGCACGTCTTCGGCCGCCGCGGACCCGCCCAGGTGAAGTTCACGCCCCTCGAGCTGCGGGAGCTGAGCCACATGAATGACGTGGACATTGTGCTCTACCCTGAGGACTTCGAATTCGATGACGCCTCCGACGATGCCATCCGCAGCAACAACCAGATCAAGACCATGGTGAACACCCTGACGAACTGGCTGGTGGAGGAACACGCGGAGTCGGACCAGCCGTCGTCCCGCCGCCTCCACCTGCACTTCCTGCACAGCCCAGTGGAGATCCACGACGACGGCGGGTCGGGGAAGGTGGCAGGCATCAAGTTTGAGCGCATGCAGCTTGACGGCACCGGGAACGTCAAGGGGACCGGGGAGTTTGTCGACTATCCCGTCCAGGCCGTGTACCGGGCCATCGGGTACCACGGCTCGCCCCTGGATGAGCTGGAGTACGACGCCAGGCGCGGGGTAGTCCCCAACGAAGGCGGGCGCGTGCTGGACGCCGACGGCAATCCGGTCCCGGGCATCTACGCGACAGGCTGGATCAAACGGGGACCGGTTGGCCTGATCGGCCACACCAAGGGCGACGCCCTGGAGACTATCGGCTTCCTGCTGGAGGACCGGCTGACCCTGCCCGCGGCGCAGAACCCGGACCCGCAGGCGATCATCCGCCTTCTCGAAGAACGGGGCATCGAATACACGACGTGGCAGGGCTGGATCAAGCTGGATGCCCACGAGGCAGCCCTCGGCGCCGAATGGACCGGCTCGCAGGAGACAGACGGTGTCGTCCGCGAACGCATCAAGGTTGTGCCCCGCGAGGAAATGATCAACATCTCCCGCGCCTAGACACGCTCCGCCACCCCACCGAAAACTCCGATGCTAGGCCGAGCCAAGGGTGCGGCGTTAGACTTGGGCAAACCTAGTCCGGCGGCGATAGGCCGTGCCTGCAGGCCGACTGCACGTGGGAGTTCGATGAGGAACCTGATTCATCCGGGAGCTCCCGGCGGCGACGCCGCCGGAATGATCCAGCACACTGCCCTCGCTGGGCACGAGCATCTCGACAGCGCCAACGGCACCGGCCTGGTCTTCCCCGGCACCAAGGAAATCCCGGGCCTGCGCAAGCTGATCAGGGAATCCTGGCAGCGGTCGGCCGGCTTCAAGGCCAACCCGGACAACCCCGAAGCCCCGCTGGCTTTGGACACAGCGGAGCTTGAGGAATACCGCCGGCAGCATCCGCTGGCCAGCATCATGCCGGTCATCCAAAGACTCCTGATCCAGCCCAGCCACGACAGCGGTCTGCTGGTGGCGGTGGGTGACGAGCTGGGCCGCCTCTTATGGGTGGAGGGTGATCCCGCCCTGCAGCGGCGGGCGGAGGGGATGATGTTCGTCCCCGGCGCAGACTGGTCCGAAGCCAAGGTCGGCACCAGTGCTCCTGGCACGGCCTTGGCCCTGGGCCGCGGCATCCAGATTTCCGGGGCAGAGCACTACCAGCGGTCCGTACACCCGTGGAGCTGCACCGCCGTGCCGTTCCACGACCCCGATTCCGGGGCGCTGCTGGGCGTTGTGGACATCACGGGAACAGCCACCGCGGTCGCAGCGCACACGCTGTCCCTCGTGGAAGCCACCGTGGCCGCCGCGCAGGCGCAGTTACGTGTTGAGCGGCTCCAGTTGGCGGCGACCCTCGCCAGCCGGCCGGCCCGACGTCGGAACGCCAGTTCGGCGCCCAAGTCAGGTCCGGGGCCGTCCGGGACGGCTGGTTCGGCCTGGGGCAACGCGAAGGAAGGCAGTCTGTACCGCAACAGCCTGCAGCTCCTGGGCCGGGACCAGGCACTGCTGAGCATCGAGGGCAAAACGGTGGTGCTGTCCGCACGGCACAGCGAGATCCTGGCCCTGCTCAGCACCCACACTGACGGGCTCAGCGCGGAGGAGCTGAGCGTCCTGCTTTACCCGGGGGACGGCCCCACCATGACCCTGAGGGCGGAAATGGTCCGGCTCCGAAAGGTCGTCCGGCAGCTTAACGCTGCCGCCGTCCCCGAATCCCGGCCCTACAAGCTCACCCTGGACGTGGTCCCGGACACCGGGCAGGTGCTGAGCTGCCTGCAGCGCGGAGCCCACCGAATCGCCCTGGAAATCTACCGCGGGGCTGTGCTGCCGAAGTCCGAGGCGCCAGGCATCATCGACCTCCGGGACAGGGTTTCCTCGCTGATGCGCGAGGCGGTGCTCACGGACGGCAGCGCCGAGACCCTGCTCAAGTATGCGGAGCTGCCCGAGGCAAGGGACGACGTCGGGGTCCGGGCCGCCGCCCTCAAGCTGCTGCCGCCGCGCTCGCCCAAGCGGGCCGCCGTCGTCGCCGACCTCGAGCGGCTGGAAACCGAACTGAGCGCCTCCCCACCTGCCCCCTAACCTCGCACGCCGTCCAGGGAACCCGGCAGGCGTGGACCCGGGCAATCACCTTTCCCGTGCAACCTGGCTGCAACCTTCGCCCTCCTACGCTGAACCCAACGGTGACCGCCAGTATCAAGGCGTCGCCTTTCATGCACAGCGAAGGAGCTAGCAATGACTGTTTACGCCCGGCCCGGTACCGAGGGCTCAAAGGTCACCTTTAAGGACCGCTACGAAAACTGGATCGGCGGCGAGTGGGTTGCCCCCGTCAAGGGCCAGTACTTCGAAAACATCACCCCCGTCACCGGCAAGGTCTTCTGCGAGGTGGCCCGCGGCACGGCAGAGGACATCGAACTGGCGCTGGACGCCGCCCACAAGATCGCACCGTCCTGGGGGAAGACCTCCGTGGCTGAGCGCGCCGCCGTCCTGAACAAGATCGCCGACCGGATCGACGCCAATCTCGAAATGCTGGCCGTGGCCGAATCCTGGGATAACGGCAAGCCCATCCGCGAAACCCTGAACGCGGACATCCCGCTCGCCGCGGACCACTTCCGCTACTTCGCCTCCGCCATCCGGGCCCAGGAGGGCCGGCTGTCCCAGCTCGATGAGGACACCACGGCCTACCACTACCACGAGCCACTGGGCGTCGTCGGGCAGATCATCCCGTGGAACTTCCCCATCCTGATGGCCGTCTGGAAGCTTGCCCCGGCGCTCGCCGCCGGCAATTGCGTGGTCCTCAAACCGGCCGAGCAGACGCCGTCGTCCATACTGGTGCTGATGGAGCTCATCGGTGACCTTCTGCCCGCCGGCGTCCTGAACGTGGTCAACGGCTTCGGCGTGGAGGCCGGCAAGCCGCTGGCGTCCAGCCCCCGGATCCGCAAGATCGCTTTTACCGGCGAGACCACCACGGGCCGGCTGATCAGCCAGTACGCCAGCCAGAACCTGATTCCGGTCACCCTGGAGCTCGGCGGCAAAAGTCCCAACATCTTCTTCAACGATGTGGCGGACAGCGATGACGCGTTCTATGACAAGGCCCAGGAGGGCTTCACGCTCTTTGCCTTCAACCAGGGCGAAGTCTGCACCTGCCCGTCCCGAGCTTTGGTCCAGGAGGACATCTACGACTCCTTCATGGCCGACGCTGTGGCCCGGGTGGAGAAGATCATCCAGGGCAACCCACTGGACACCGAGACCCAGGTCGGTGCGCAAGCCTCCAACGACCAGCTGGAAAAGATCCTCTCCTACATCGACATCGGCAAGCAGGAAGGCGCCAAGCTGCTCACCGGCGGCGGCCGCGCCGAGCTCCCCGGCGACCTGGCGGGCGGCTACTACGTCCAGCCAACCGTCTTCGAGGGCCACAACAAGATGCGGATCTTCCAGGAGGAGATCTTCGGCCCGGTCGTCTCCGTGACCAAGTTCAGCGACTACAACGAGGCCATGGGCATCGCCAATGACACCCTCTACGGCCTCGGCGCCGGCGTCTGGTCCCGCAACGGCAACGTGGCCTACCGCGCCGGCCGCGAAATCCAGGCCGGCCGCGTCTGGGTCAACAACTACCACGCCTACCCGGCCGGTGCCGCGTTCGGCGGCTACAAGTCCTCAGGCATCGGCCGCGAAAACCACACGATGATGCTGGACCACTACCAGCAGACCAAGAACCTCCTGGTCAGCTACAACGAGAACAAGCTCGGCTTCTTCTAAGGCTGGTTTACGTCCCACCGCTTCAAACAACGTAAGGATCGCCAATGACGACGACAATGAACGCAGCAGTAGTAACCGAATTCGGCAAGGATCTCCAGATCCAGACCCTCCCCATTCCCACTCCGGGCCGCGGGGAGGCCTTGGTCAAGGTCATCACCACCGGTGTCTGTCACACCGACCTCCACGCGGCTGAGGGTGACTGGCCGGTCAAGCCGTCACCGCCGTTCGTCCCCGGCCATGAAGGTGTGGGCGAAGTGGTTGCCCTTGGCGAAGGCGTCACGGACCTTGCTGTCGGAGATCTCGTGGGCAATGCCTGGCTGTGGTCCGCCTGCGGCGACTGTCAGTACTGCCGTACGGGTTGGGAAACGTTGTGCGAAGCGCAGCAGAACGCCGGGTACAGCGTTGACGGCTCCTTCGGCGAGTACATGCTGGTGAACACCCGCTTCGCCGCCCGCATCCCGGCCGGGTCGGACCCCGTGGAAATCGCCCCCGTGCTTTGTGCAGGCGTCACGGTCTACAAGGGCCTGAAGATGACCGAAACGCGTCCAGGGCAGTGGGTCACCATCTCCGGCATCGGCGGCCTGGGACACATTGCCGTGCAGTATGCCGTGGCCATGGGCCTGCGCGTTGCAGCCGTGGACATTGCGGATGACAAGCTGGCTCTGGCGAAGGCGCACGGCGCCGAACTGACGGTCAATGCCCTGAATGAGGATCCGGTCGAAGTCATCCAGCGGGTCACGGGCGGCTGCCACGGCGTGCTGGTCACCGCGGTGCACCCGTCAGCTTTCGGCCAGGCGATCGGGATGGCACGCCGCGGCGGCACCATCGTCTTCAACGGACTGCCGCCGGGCGACTTTCCGGCGCCCATCTTCGAGATCGTACTCAAGGGCCTGACGGTCCGCGGCTCCATCGTGGGTACCCGGCAGGACCTCGAGGAAGCGCTGGAATTCTACGCAGAGGGCAAAATCCACCCCACGGTTTCCGTCCGGGAACTCTCCGAAGTCAACGCCGTTCTTGACGAGATGAAGCACGCCAAGATCGACGGCCGCGTCGTCATCAAGTACTGATGACGGAAGCGTTCTGATGATGGAGGCGAGGCTAGACGCCGCAGTGACGCTGCCCGGGGAGGACTTCTCCCGGGTGGCGCTCACCGCCGCGGCCGTGGAGCTGCTGAACAAACTGTGGCTCCAGCACGGGCCGTTGATGTTCCATCAGTCCGGCGGATGCTGTGACGGCTCGTCGCCCATGTGCTACCCCGCCGGGGAGTTCATCACCGGTGACTCTGACATTCTGCTGGGACTGTTCGACCTGTCCGACGGGCCGGAACGCCAGCCCCTGGAATTCTGGATGTCCAGGGAGCAGTTCAACTACTGGAGCCACACGCACCTGACAGTGGATGTGGTCCCTGGCCGGGGAAGCGGCTTTTCCGTCGAGGCCCCTGAGGGCAAGCGCTTCCTGATCCGGTCCACCCTGATGGACTGGCCCGTCTGACCATCCCGGGCCCCAGGCCTGCCCCAGCCTGGGGTCCGTAGGTGTCTCACGATGCGGGACAACTATGACCGTCCAGTGGGTGGACACTACTGTTGATAGGTCTGTTTCCAACACAAACCAGGATTGTGGAACTCCCTATGAACCTCCTCCGGACCAAATCAATCGAGCAGTCAATGGCCGACGCCGATGAACCCGGACGCAAGCTCAAACGGTCGCTGAGCACGTGGGATCTGATGATTATGGGCGTTGCCGTCGCCGTCGGCGCCGGCATCTTCTCGGTCGGCGCCAAGGCCGCGGCGAACTTCGCCGGCCCCGCAGTGACAGTTTCCTTCGCGATCGCCGCCGTCACCTGCGCCCTGGCCATCATGTGCTACGCCGAGTTTGCCACCGCCATCCCCGTCGCGGGTTCGGCCTACGTGTTTACGTACGCCACCATGGGCGAGGTGCTCGCGTGGATTATCGGGTGGAACCTGATCCTCGAGCTTTTCACTGCCGCCGCCGTGATCGCCAAGTACTGGGGAATTTACCTCAGCAAGGTCTTCGCCCTGCTGGGTGCTGACGTCCCGGCTGCGCTTTCGCTCGGCGGGGTGGATCTCTACTGGGGTGCCTTCCTGATTGTGGCGATCTTCACCGTGCTCCTGGTGCTGGGCACCAAGCTCTCCGCGCGTGTTGGCAACATCTTCACCCTCATCAAGATCGCCGTGGTCCTCTTCGTGATCGTGGTGGGCTTCACGTACGTGAAGTTCGAAAACTACAGCCCTTTCGTCCCTGCGGCTGAACCGACCGGCGCGGGCGGAACCGTGGACGTGCTCAAGCAATCGTTCTTCGGTTTCCTGACCGGTGCAGCCCCTGCCCAGTACGGAACGCTGGGCATCTTCGCCGGTGCGGCGCTGGTGTTCTTCGCCTTCATCGGATTCGACGTGGTGGCAACCTCCGCCGAGGAAGTAAAGAACCCGCAGAAGACCCTCCCGCGCGGCATCTTCGGAGGACTGGCCGTAGTGACCGTGCTCTACATCCTGGTGTCCCTCGCGCTGACGGGCATGGTGTCCTACTCCGAGCTGGCCGATACCAAGAACCCCACCCTGACCACCGCCTTCGAGGCAGTCGGCGATACCTCCGCGGCCAAGGTCATTGCCTTCGGGTCACTGGTGGGCCTGACCACGGTGATCATGGTGCTTCTCATGGGCCTGTCCCGCGTAGTGCTCGCCATGAGCCGCGACGGCCTGTTGCCGCGCTCGCTGTCCAAGACCAGTGAAAAGCGTTCGACGCCGGCACGCCTCCAGGTCATCTGCGGCGCCGCCGTGGCACTCGTGGCAGGCCTGACCAATGTTGACCTTCTCGAAGAGATGATCAACATCGGGACGCTCTCGGCGTTCGTCATGGTGAGCCTGGGCATCCTGGTGCTGCGGAAGAAGCGCCCCGACCTGAAACCTGCCTTCCGCGTGCCCTTCGGCAAGGTCCTGCCGGTGGTCTCCGCCGTGCTGTGCCTCTACTTGATGACCAACCTGGCTGTCGAAACCTGGATCTTCTTCGCTATCTGGCTGGTCATCGGCATCATCATCTACTTCTCCTACGGCCAGCGCCATTCACGCCTCAACGAGCGCTTCACCGAGGCCAAGGAAGCGGTCAACGGTCGCGCGGAAGCCGCCGCTGCTGTGACTGCCGATGACAAGACCTCCGACAAGACCTCGGACGACGAAGATGAGTTCAGTTCCGCGACACCGCGATGACTTGAGATTGCCCGCGGTGACTTGAGATTGCCCAGGTGAAATCTGGAGCCGTCCCTGACCCTGAAGCCGCCTGCCGATCTTGAGGATCGGCAGGCGGCTTCAGGCTTTGTTCAGGCCGCTAGCCGACGGTGACCCAAGTCCTTCTTGCGGGCCACCAGAGGTGGTCCAATCCGAACGCGAGCGCGAACCATCCCGGCAGCCATAGCTGCCAGTGGGGTGAATACATGTCGAACGGAGTGGAACCGGGCAGCTCAGGTCCTGGACGTACTGGGTTGATCCAAAAAAGTAGGATGACGCCTCGCGGTACCCGCGGCCGTTCGTCCCTGAGCGGCCGTCAGCAGGCAAACGGGCACAAGGGGCCGCGCCTCCCTATGATGGACGAATGGCCCGCCCCGCAAAACCGGAACGCAAGGCAGAGCTGCTGTCAGCCATCCTTGACTACCTGATGGACAAGACGCTTGCAGAGCTGACGTTCCGCAGCCTGGCCGACGGCCTTGGCATCAGCACCTACGTGCTCGTGTACCACTTCGGCAGCAGGGAGCAGCTGGTCAACGAGATCATCCACTCGGTCGAATCCAGGCTGGACAGCATGCGCAGCGCGGATGTGCGTGATATTGACCGGGAGGCCTGGAAGACGTACCTGCTGGAGTCCTGGCAGTGGACCATGGTGCAACGGAACCGGCAGCTGGCGAGGCTTGAGTTCGAGGCCACGGCGCAGGACATCGTTGCGGCTGAGCCCCGTGGTACCTCACAGGAAAACTTCCGCATGCTGCACCAGATGACGAGGGACTGGCTCGTGTTCCAGGGCATCCCCGATGAGTTTGCCGACACGGATGCGCGGCTGTTCACCTCAACCTTTTACGGGCTGCAGTTCGACTTTGTGGTGATGAACCAGCCCGAGGCCGCAACCAAGGCCTTTGAACTGATGCTGACCGTGTTTTTCAACAATCTCGAACACCGCCTTGCCGCGGCAGCAGAGGGTACATGAGCCGAAGCACAGTGCCCTCATCAGGGTGCCGCGTGGCGGCCGACCCAATCCACCAGCGGCCGCAGCTTCTCCCAGAGAGCTGCGATTTCCTGGACGGCAGCCGGAGTTTCCAGCCACTCAGGCTGTCCCAGCTCCATGCCAGCCGAGAGGGATTTGTGCTTGAGCAGCTCGGCCCGGGGATGGTCGCGGTCGTAGCCTCGAGGCACGGTCTTGAGCTTTTCACCTTCGATGACGAAGCCCGCACCGGCCACAGCCTCGATGATGTGGCGAAGAGACTCACCTGTCCCCGATGCGTCCACAGAGTTACGGAACCGGACCAGCTGAGCCGGGGTGTGGGAATGGTAGCCCCCACCCACCATCAGGCCGTCGGCACTTAATTGAAGGTAGTAGCCCACGCCCTCCTGGGTTGAGGCGAATGCGCCCTGGGCCGTCTTGTAGGGCGACTTGTCCTGGGAAAACCGGATGTCCCTGTTGGGCCGGAAGATCTTGCCCGGCCCGAACCTGGGTTCCAGCTCGGTAAACAATGCCGCGATGGGATCACGGACCAGGCTGTTGTAGCTGTCTTTGTGCTCCAGCCACCACTCCCTGTTGTTGTTCTCCTCAAGCTCCGCGTAGAACGCGCAGGCTCCGGCGGGGATGCCCTGGAATGTAGTCATGCTGTGATCCTAGGGACCGCATGGGTGCGGGGCCACAGTCCAAGGCCGTTATGTGGAAAACGAACCGCCCCGCCACGGAGACCGTGACGGGGCGGAAGCATTCAGCGAGACGTGTTGACTAGCCGATCTTGTTGGCTGCCTCTGCCTCGGACGCTGCGGTGGGGGCGGCGCCAAGGTTGGCGCGGAGCTTGGCGCCGAGTTCGGCGTCAACGTTGGTCCAGTACTGGATGGCACGTTCCTTGATGCCGGGGCTCTTCACGCCGCTCACGGCACCGGTGATGGTGTCCAGGAAGCGGGCCTTGGCGGCCTCGTCGTAGACCTCGCGGTAGAGGGTGCCGGCCTGGCCGAAGTCGCCGTCCTCGGCGTGCAGGGTGTGCGCGGAGAGCGTCAGCTCGCCGTCGTTCTCCCAGCCCCCGGCCGGGTTCTGCGGCTCAACGGCGGCGGGGCCGCCCACGGAGTTCGGTGCGTAGACCGGGACGGAAGGAGCGTTGAAGTGGTAACGCCCGGAGCCGTCCTGGCTGTAGTTGTTGACCTGGTTCTTGGGCTGGTTCACCGGGATCTGTGCGTGGTTGGTGCCCACACGGTAGCGGTGTGCGTCGGCGTAGGAGAAGATGCGGGCCTGCAGCATCTTGTCCGGGGAAGCGGCAATCCCCGGCACGAAGTTCGACGGCGCGAAGGTGGCCTGCTCGATCTGCGCGAAGTAGTTCTCCGGGTTACGGGTCAGCTCCATGGTGCCGACCTTGATCAGCGGGTAGTCGCTGTGCGGCCATACCTTGGTCAGGTCAAACGGGTTGAAGCGGTAGGTCTTGGCATCCTCGTACGGCATGACCTGGACGTGCAG
>NZ_JAGGPL010000023.1 GCF_018613805.1 Arthrobacter sp. ISL-48 | reverse complement strand
CAGAACCGGGGGCAGTCCCTAACGCGGGTCAATAACGCCGGCCATGCAAATAACCGTGGCAAGCAAATACCCCACGCCGACGCGAAGCCCCAGGCACATGCCCGCGCCCTCCTCTGGGATGGATAAACGCGGCTGCGGCCGCGCCTTGGCCACGCTGCCTCAAACAGCCCCCGCCCAACAACCCCGCCCAACGACCCGACCCAACAGCCCACGCTCAACAGCCTCGCCTTAAACAACTCCGTCCCGGCCGGAACCAAAGGTTCCAGCCGGGACGGGAGCTACCACCCGCCGTCGCGTACGGCTCGAGCGACGCATGGCCGCCACCCGCCATCGCGCGTTCGGCTCGAGCAGCGTTTGCACCGTGAATCCAGGGCCATAGGCTGCGGTGCGTCAAGGACATACCGGGCCGACAGGCGCCCTGAACCGTCGGCCTAAGTAGCGTGGATGAGGATCAGCCTCGCGCTGTTCTCCTCTTCAAGCGTGACCCTCAGGACCGCCGGCCCGTGGCTTCCGGGAAGAACAACGGCATCTGCCACCCCCCACATGGGGTACGCCACCGTTACCGCAGGGCGCTGGCCGAGCCAGGCCGGAAGCTCTATGGACTGCTCGGCCCCGCCTCCCCGGCGGTGCACTGCTATGGCCAACGTCGCCTCACCCAACCTGGCGCCCTGCGCGATCCAGTTGTCGCGCCACCCCGGAAGTCCCAAGGGGAACGTGGGCAGGCTGGCCGAAATTCCTCCGCGCAGCTGCTTGTAAACTTCCACTCCGGCGCGAACCACCTCCAACTGGGCGGGCCCGAGGGTATCAATCCGGCCGGCAAGGTGGACCCGCGACAGCAGCGCACTGATCAGGGAGAACGCCAACTGCTCATCGCCCATGGAGCCTTCCACGGAGGCCCAGACGCCCGACTGTTCCGGTGTGATGGCTAGCGGCGCGGCGGCCGAAATCGGCGGGGTCTTGGCAAAATCCTGCTGGTCGGTCAGCGACTGGACCGGGAACACAGCACCCGAGGCGCCATCCGTGCGGGAACCACCAGCAGCGCAGCCCTCGATTGTCAGGCCCGGATGCCGATCCATCACCGCGGTCACCCAATCCAGGAAGGCTCGGTTGTGGTCCAGCAGCCCTGCGCCGACGGCACCATTGAGGTCCGTGCCTGCGCCGATGTCGATGTTGTAATCCAGCTTGAGGTACGCCAGGTCAAAATCGGCCATCAGCCGGTCAACCATGGTGTCCAGGTGGGCACGCGCGGCGGGGTGGCGCAGGTCCAGCTGGTAGCGGCCCCACTCCTTGATGCGTTCTCCGCCTCGGCTGAAGAAGGCCTCCCCCGGAAGAAGCTCGGCAAGCCGGCTCCGTGCCCCCACCACTTCCGGCTCGAGCCAGAGTCCCGGCTTCATGCCAGCCTCGCGGATCTTTCCGATCAAAGCGGCCAGGCCGCCGTCGGGGAAACGTTTGACGGAGGGCTCCCACTCCCCCACGGAGTCCCACCAGCCGCCGTTCTCGTCGTCGTACCACCCGGCGTCGATGCAGAAAACCTCCACGCCCAGCGCGGATGCGGCTGCGATCAACGGAAGCTCCTTCTCCGTAGTGGGGTCCGACATGAGGCAGTTGAGGAAGTCGTTGTAGATGACCGGAAGGTCCACATTGTCAGGGTGCGGCCGGCGGATACGGCGGCGGTAGGCGGTCAGCTCTGCGGCGACGGCGTTGATGCCGCCGGTGGGGACCACCGCGACTGCAGCGGGCGCGGTGGTGAAAGTCTCGCCGGGTTCGAGGGTCACAGACCACTGGTGCTCCGCCGCGGTGGGGCCGGAGATCGTCAGGTAGAGGTCGTCATACCGGTCACCGAGTTCGTAGTGCCAGGCGCCGTTGTGCTCCAGCTGCCACGCCAGCACGCTCCCGGTGGCCAGGTCCTCGAGGATGCCCATGGGCAGTTGCTCGGCAGTGGACCACGCACCCGTTGACGTTGCCGCGATCCGGTTCTTGGAACCCACCTGGCCGTATTCCACCATTCCGACGTTGTACAGGCCATGTTCCGCGATGGTATTCCGGCGCCATCGGAACTCCCCCGACCATGGATTGGCGGCCTGCCAGAGGCCCAGCTGTTCTTCCCAGTCCTGGCCGTGGCCCAGCCCCGACAGGGTGAATGAGGAGACGTATTCAACGCCGACGGCGGAGCTTCCGGCCTGCACTTCGGTCCAGCAGCGCAGCACGGACGAGCCGGCGGCGAGCTCGTAGTGGACGGTGGCGCTGATGCCGGAGACGGGATCCGTGGCATGCAGTTCGAGCCGCCGGACGCCCCTCGCTTCGGATTCCTGCACGTTTGTCAGCCGCATCCTCTGGGCGGCTCCGCCATCCACGTGCCGCTTGCCAGCCGTACCGTGCCGCCCGTCGCCGGCGAGGGCAATCTCCACGACCGGCAACGATGAACGGCGCAGTTCCTCCAGGTCGCGTGGCCCGACCTGGGCGTGCTGGATGGTGAGCAGCCTCGGTGCGATGTGGTCACCATGAAGGAAGTGCAGCTGCAGGCACTCATTTCCCCAGGACAGGACCTCTCCGCCGGCTGCGACTTCAAGAGTCGGGGGCTTGTCCTCAAGCTCGGGACTAAGGTGCGCAAGGGTCATGGTGGCTCCCGGGAGTATGCGGCCAGGCGTTTCGAAGCCGCCGCTAAACGATGGTCAGTCCTTAGAGGATAACGTTATCCCAGCGGTTTGGCGAGCAAGTAGATAACCGGGCAGAAAAGTGAGACGACGACGGCGGGATGTCCCGCCGTCGTCGTCTCCCCAGGCCAGTGCCGCGGCAAAGGACGCAAAGTCCGTTGCCGCTGCGCCGTCGTCGAATTCGTGCTTTCTGTTGGCGGACAGTACCTTCGGCACCGGCAAGCCTGATGCAAACAATGGCCGCTTACAAGAGATTTACGGGAGCCAGCGCGTCATCACTCCGCCCGGAGAGCCGCCGCTCCCTGTGCGAGCTTCGTGATCTGCTTCCAGTCCCTGTCATCAACGGCTCTGCGGGGCGTGAGCCAGCTGCCGCCGACGCATGAGACATTCGGCAGGGCGAGGTAATCGGGCGCCGAGCCAAGGCTGACGCCGCCTGTGGGGCAGAACTGCACCTGCGGGATAGGGGCTCCGATGGCGGCCAGGTAGTCGGGTCCACCGGCCGGGCCTGCCGGGAAGAACTTCATGGCTTCCAGGCCGCGCTCCAGGACAGCCATCACTTCGCCCACGGTCGCGACGCCCGGCAGCACCGGAACGTCAAGGGTGAGCATGTGGTCCAACAGCGACGGCGTCACGCCGGGGCTGACCAGGAACTGTGCACCGGCGCCCACAGCGGCGTCTGCTTGGCCCGGCGTAAGGACGGTTCCGGCACCAAGGAGAATCTCCGGAACCTCGTTGGCGATGAGCTTAAGCGAGGTGAGGGCGCTCTCGGTCCGTAGCGTGAGTTCAATGATGCGGACCCCGCCCGCTGCCAGCGCCCGGGCAATGGGCACCGCATTTTGCGGGTCGTCTATAGTCACCACCGGGATGACCGGGGAAACGTGCAGGACACTGGTGGCCTCAGCCATGGTTGATCTCATTTCTCAGGCCTTCCAGCCCGTGGGTGTCGATAAGGCGGTACCAGTCCATGAGGAGATCAGCGAACCCGCGGTGGGTTGCCATTTCGTCGTCGAAGATGCTCCGGCAGCCAAGCAGCGCCGGGACCACGTCCGCGGCGTTCCCTGTCGCGGGCAGTACAGCGTGGAGCTCCGCCGCGAGCGGATCGTTCAGCTCCGCCGTCGGGGTGGATGCCACATGGTGCATCCATGCCGCCACGGCGAGCGCGGCCCACCTTGGCTCGCGGCCGGCGTCGAGGTTGCCTTTGACCGTCCTCAACAACCGCAGCCCGATCTTTTGCGAGCCGTCGCTGCCAACTTTGGCGGTGGTGTGACCGAGGGCAGGATTCGCGAAACGCCCCAGTACCTGGGCGCAGTACGCTTCTCCTTCCAGTCCCGCTGGCAGGCTGATCGTGGGAAGAACATCCTCGACCATCATGCGGCTGCAGGCGGTGAGGAACGCATCCTCCCGCACGGCGTCGCTGATGGTCGTGTTCCCGGTGGCCAGTCCCAGATACGCCAGCATCGAATGGCTGGCATTCAGCAGGCGCAGCTTGGCCGCTTCCCACGCCGCAACGTCTGTGCTGAACACTGCTCCGGCGTCCTCCCAGCGCGGGCGGCGCGACGCAAAATTGTCTTCAATGACCCATTGCATGAATGGTTCCGCCACCACCGCGGCCTCGTCCCTGAGCCCCAGTTCACGCTCGACGGCGTCAAGGTCACCATTCGTGGTGGCCGGCACCATCCGGTCCACCATTGTGTTGGGGAATGACACGTTCGCCTTGAGCCAGGACGCGAGCGGGTCCCCCTCTGCCGCCGGAAGCGCCGCGGCAAAGGCGCGCACGAGCTCCCGAGTCAGGTCCCCGTTGCCCGGTAGGTTGTCGCATGAGACTACTGTGAGGGGCCCGGCCTCCGCCCGGGCCCGCTGCTGGAGGCCCCTGGCGATCTGCCCGATCGCTGTCCGGGGTGGCTGGCCGGCAACGTCAGCCCGGACCTGTTCATCAGAGAGGCTCAGCGTTCCGGTGCGGGGGTCTATACGGTATCCCTTCTCGGTGACGGTGAGCGTGACCACCGACGTCGATGAGGCGGCAATGCGGTCCGTCACTGCGAGCGGGTGGTGCAGCCCCGAGATTGCCTCGGTGATGCTGGAAACCACCCGAAGCGGCGCTGCACCACTGCCCCTCTCACTCACCGTGAACAGGCAGTCCTGCGGTCCGAGCTGCCGCGCCACAGTGTCCGAGCGCTGCGTGACTCCGGCGATCCCCCAATTGGAATCGCCCGAGGCCAGCATCGCGTTTTCGGTGAACACGGCGGTGTGTGCCCTCGCGAAGGCGCCTAGGCCGAGGTGCACGATGCCCGGCTGGAGCGCATCGCGCGGAAAGGGTGCCCTCTGGTTTCCGCTGGCCGCAAGGGAGGCGGCAGTCAGGCGTGTGATGGCACTTCCCCCTCCGCGGTTCGCTGGGCGTGCGAGCTGGTTTCTTCAAAGGTTGGGACCAGGCCTGTGCCACCCTTCCCGCCCACCACTAGAGATGCGGCGGCCGCGCCGTAGCGGGCTGCCACAGCAAGACTGTCGCCGAGCACCATCCGGGCCGTCAGCGTGCCAACGAACGCGTCACCCGCGCCTGTCTGGTCCACCACAGACGGCGCAGGAATCGCGTCGATCCAGGACGAATCCTGGGAGTCGTCCAGTTGGCCGCCGGCCAGCTGGATTCCCTCAGCCCCGCAGGTGACTGCCACATTCGCGGCGCCAAGACCGCGGAGTTTCGCCGCGGCCTCGGCTGGCGACTGGCACGCCAGCAGTGCTGACGTTTCACCGGGGAAGGACGGGGTGGCCAGGAAGGTCTGCGGGGCCAGCGCCTCGAGCAGCTCGGAAGCTTCTTCCGCGCTGGTCAGGCGGGGCCGGAAATTGGGATCGAAAACAAAGCGTTTGGCGAGCGCGGCGGCCTTCAGGACGGCGGCGCGGGACGACGCGGAGATGGCGCAGGCGATGCCGCCCGCGACCACCGCCCCGGCCGCCGAGAAGACGCCGGGGTCAACATCCCACGGTCCGAGCGTTGAGCCCACGCTCCCGGTGCGGGCGTAGGAAAACTCGCGTTGCCCCTGGGGGTCGCAGTGCATCAGGTACACGCCCTGCTGCCCGGTCCTGAACTTCAGCAGCTCGGTGGAAACGCCAAGTTCCCGGATCCGGGCGGCAATCGCAGTGCCGAGGTCGTCGTCGGGGAGTACGGAAAGCAGCCCCACGTTTGCTCCCGCAGAAGCCGCGGCCGCCGCCACATTCAGGGCATCCCCTGAGATGCCCAGCTGTGCGGGAACGCCGTGGGCGAACGGCGCATCGGTCGCCACTTCGATGAGGATTTCGCCCATCACGACGACGTCGAACGGCTGACGCTGGTTCTCTTGCGTTGCGGCGCTCACCAGTCGTGCACCGATCCGTCGAGCCGCCGGTTGACGGGCAGATACTTCGGGTCGAACGGGAAAGATGCGGCGGCTTCCGCGTTGAATTCCACGCCGAGGCCGGGGGCCTCGCCGGGGTGCATGTACCCGTCAGTGAACGTGTATGAGGTCTTGAAGACCTCGCCGGCGGGATCGCGGTGGCCCATGTACTCCTGGACACCGAAGTTGGGAATGCTCATGTCCACATGCAGCGCCGCGGCGAAGGAGACCGGCGAAAGATCCCCCGCGCCGTGGGAGCCGGAGCGCACTCCGTAGAGGTCCGCCAGCGAGAAAATCCTGCGCAGGTGGGTGATGCCGCCTGCGTGGGAGACAGAGGTGCGGATGTAGTCGATCAGGCGTTCGGTAATCAGCTGCTGGCAGTCCCAGATCGAGTTGAACACCTCCCCCACCGCAATGGGCGTGGTGGTGTGCTGGCGGATCAGGCGGAAAGCCGACTGATCCTCTGCCGGCGTCGGGTCCTCAATCCAGAACGGGCGGTACTTTTCGAGTGCCGCCCCGAGCCGGCCGGCCTCGATCGGCGTCAGCCGGTGGTGGACATCATGCAGGACGTGGACGCCGTAGCCGAACTGTTCGCGAACGTGGGCCATCATCCTGGGCGCGAAGTCCAGGTAGGCAGTGGTCTCCCACAGGTCCTCCTGGGGAAGGTTGCCGCTTGCCGGTTCATAGGTCCGGCCGTCCACGGGCGCAATGCCATAGGTCTTCTCCAGCCCGGGCACTGCGGCCTGCGCGCGGATCGCCTTGTAGCCGAGGTCCAGGTGATGCTGGAAATCCGCGCTGAGGTCCTCCAGTGTGGAACCGCTGGCATGTCCGTAAACCATGACTCCTTCACGGGCCGCACCGCCCAGGAGTTCGTAGACGGGCATGCCCGCTGCCTTGCCCTTGATGTCCCACAGCGCGACGTCGATCGCGGCGATCGCGGTCATGGTCACCGGCCCGCGTCGCCAGTAGGCGCCCTTGTAGAAGTACTGCCAGGCGTCCTCGATCCGGCGTGCGTCGCGACCTATCAACAACGGGCAGAGGTGCTCCGTCAGATAAGAAGCGACGGCCAGTTCGCGGCCGTTGAGGGTGGCGTCGCCGATGCCGGTGACGCCGTCCTCGGTTTCAACAACGAGCGTGACGTAATTCCGTCCTGGCGACGAAACCACTACCCGTGCGTCGGTGATCTTCACTGGTTGATCCTTAGGTAAGTGGGAAAAATCAAAGTAGGTCGCAGTAACCGTCGTTCAGTCCTCAAAACGACACTTACTGCTACTCAGTTGGGCTGGCAGTAGTGCGGGGCGTCAGTTGGGGCCGAGGCGGAGCATGACCTTGCTGCTGCCGGACGCAGGATCCGCCGAAACCCGCATGGCCTCCGCGGCCTGGTCAATCCCGAACTTGTGGGTAATGACGGGAGATACGTCGAGTCCGGCGGCCATGGCGCTGAGTGCGTCACTGATCTCGTCCACGAAGCGGTAGGAACCGATCCAGGTGATCTCGCGTGTCACCAGGTCCCCCAGCGTCGCAGGAGCCGCAGCACCAGGCAGGTTGCCCACCTGGACCAGGGTTCCGCCGCGGGCAGTGGCCCGGAGGACACCACCCAATACGCCGGGAATGCCGGAGGCTTCGAACACCAGCTCCATGTCTTCCGGAAGGCCGCCGCTTCCGGAGACGTTTAGGACTTCGTCAGCGCCCATGGCCTTGGCAATCCGCAGCGAGGCATCGTTGATGTCCGCCGCGATCACTGTCCTGGCTCCGGCGAACTTGGCTGCTGCGATCACCAAGGAGCCGATGGGTCCGGCACCGTTTACCAAGACGTCCCTGCCGGCGAGGGATCCCACCCTTCCCACTGCGTGCAGGGCGACGGCGAGCGGTTCGGCGAGTGCACCGTGCAGGGTGTCCACACCTTCCGGCAGCGGCCGGATCTGGGCTGCCCTGGCGAGCTTCCGTTCGCTGAACCCGCCGTCGGTATGCGGGTCAAAGGCCGCCGAACCGAAGTACCGGATGTGCGGATAGAGGTTGGTGCGGCCAGCCAGCCGTTCCGGCATGGTGCCGTCCCCCACCAATTGCGCAGGGTGAACCGTGACCGGCTGGCCGACGTCGAGGTTTTGCACACCTGCGCCCAGCTGGGCGATCCGGCCGGCCACTTCGTGGCCGAGAACCAGCGGCGACTTCAGCGCAGCAGTCCCCGAGGCACCGTGGCGCCAGTACGAAAGGTCCGAGCCGCAGATGCCGCCCCATTCGACGTCGAGCACTACCTCGCCGGGGCCGGCAACAGGTTCCGGCCTGTCATCGATGCGCAGGTCGTTGGCTCCGTGGACTACGACGGCTTTCAAACCGCGTCCTCCAGCCGGACCATATCGCGGCCGCGGACCTCAGGTCCGACGGCGGCGGAGACCAACGTAATCAACGAGTAGCCTACGAGCATCGCGGCCAGCGGCCACCAGTGTCCTGTGACGGCCGTGAGCGTCGCAGCCAGCAGGGGTCCGATGGCGGTGGCGAGGATGCCCCCGATTTCCTTTGCCAGGGCGAGCTGTGTGAAGCGGGTGCGGGCTCCGAAGAACTCAGCCATGGTGACGCTCTCCATGGCGAAGAGGCTCAGCACGCCCAGGTTCAGGCCGATCACGATGGCGACGGTGATAACCGTTGTGTTGCCGCTTGTGATCATCATCATCATGGGGATGGCGAAGAGCGCCGTAAGGGCGCTCAGTGCGAGGTACAGCGGCTTCCGGCCGAACCGGTCGCCCAAGAGGCCCATGATCGGGATGGTGATGAAGCCCAACAGAGAGCCGTAAACGATGGCTGTGGTGCCGACACTCTTGTCCACGAGCAGGACAGTCGCGAGGTAGCCGATGAGGAAGGTCTGCACGAGCCCAGAGTTTCCGGCCTGACCGAAACGGAGGCCGAGGGCGATCAGGAAGGACTTGCCCTTGCGCTGGTGCAGGGCCGCCTCGATGGTGCTGGTGCCGGCCTGGACGGCCGCCGCGGCTATGTCCTTCTTGGCCAGGGCGACGCCGTCAACAACATCGGCGCGCTGTTCGAAGACCGGGCTTTCCTTGAGCGAGCGGCGGATCCAAACCGCGAAGATCATCAGCACGAAGCTGGCCAGGAACGGGATGCGCCAGCCCCAGCTGAGCAGCTGGTCCTCAGGGAGGATGCTGACCAGGATGGCCCAGAGCCCGGAAGCCGCGAGGGTGCCGGAGTTCGTGCCGAGACAGACGAGGGAGGAGATCAGGCCGCGGCGGCGGGCCGGTGCGAATTCCGCGAGCATCACGGTGGCTCCGGCGATTTCAGCGCCAGCGCCAAATCCCTGGATCAGGCGCAGCGCCACGAGCAGGATCGGAGCCCAGATGCCGATCATGGCGTACGTGGGAAGGACACCGATGAGGGTCGTTGAGGCGCCCATGAGTGCAATGGTGATGAACAGGACCTTCTTGCGCCCGATCCTGTCACCCATGCGGCCGAAGTAGATAGCGCCCACCAGGCGGGCAACATAGCCCACACCGTACGTCGCCATGGCTGCGATGAGGCCCATCACCGGGCTCACCTCCGGGAAGAAGATCTTGTTGAAGACAATGGCAGCGGCCAGTGAGTACAGCTGGAAGTCCATGAACTCCATGGCGGTCCCGAGCCAGCCGGAAACGGCGACCTTGGCCAGGTCCCGCGTGGTCCGCGACTCCGGCTTAGTGGTGGGTGGTGCGATGCTCTCGGTCATCAGGTGCTCCTTTGCAGGCGATGAAATGAAGGGGAGAGTGGAACGGAAGAGAGTGCCCGGAGTTGTGCTGGAGTGACCGGCGACACCCTGTGGTGTACTACCATACAAGCACTACCATTCTAGTGTGTCAACAGAATAGACTGGGAGCATGGCAACCGACAAACGCGGCAAAGGACAGCAACCACGGCTGTCCGTCCGGGACCAGACGCTCGAAACCCTCCGGCGGCGCATCATCTCACTGCAGCTCCCGCCGGGGGAACCCCTGTCGGAGAACGAGCTCTCGCAGGAACTGGGGGTCAGCCGTACACCGGTCCGGGAGAGCCTGATTCTGCTGCGGGAGGAGGGGCTTGTTCAGGTCTTTCCCCAGATCGGCTCGTTTGTTTCCCTCGTGGATCTGGCCCGGGTATCTGAAGCCCAGTTTGTCCGGGAGGCGATCGAATGCGCTTCCCTCCGTGATGCAGCTGTTGACGACGCCGGCATCGCAGGGCTTCGGGACATCCTCCAAAGTCAGTCGAAGGCTGACTCCAGCGGGGATGTGGAGGAGTTCTTCCGCCTGGACGAGGATTTCCACCGCGAACTTCTCAGGCTGGCGGGGCACGAAGCTGCCTGGGCTGCAGTCAACTCAGCCAAGGCGCACCTGGACCGGGCCCGGCGCATGAGCCTGCTCAACACCAGGCCGATTTCAACGCTGATCCGACAGCACGCTGCCGTAGTGGATGCCCTTGAGGCCAACAACCTGCCGGAGGCCGACAGTTCCCTCCGCCTGCACCTGCGAGGCGTCTTTGATGATGTCAAACGGATCCAGGCCGCGACTCCGGAGCTCTTCTCCGATGGCGGAGTCCGTCGCGCCTCCCGCCGGAGCATCGCCCGCCTCGCCTGACAAGCCGCCACGAAGAGCAAGAGGCCGGGAGGCTAGGCATCAGGCCTTGCCCGCAACCGTCAAGCCACGCTCTCTAGCAATCCGGAGCGGGACTGGACCCCGGCATAGTAGCCGCCCTTGAAGAAGAGCAGCGGTTCGGCGTCCAAGCGGGCACTTAGGGCCCGGACCGCTGCCACAACGATGGTGTGGTCGCCGCCGTCGTACTCCTGGTGAAGTTCGCAGTCCACCCAGGCCAGGGCCCGGTCCAGCACCGGATTGCCAAGGGGTGACGGAGAATGATCCACACCGGCGAACTTGTCAGCTCCTGACCGCGCGAACTGGGCGGCCAAGTGCCGGTGCTCGGCCGGAAGGATATTCACCGTGAAGGTTCCGGCGGCACGAAGCAACGGCCACGTGCTGGAGGTCCGGGCCGGGCTGAAGGTCACCAGCGCCGGATCCAGCGAAAGGGATGAAAAGGACTGGCACGTGAAGCCTGCAGGTCCGCGGTCAGTTGCAGCCGTAATCACCGTCAGCCCGGAGGCAAAATGGCCAAGGACGGTACGTAATCTGTCCGGGGTGACATCGGAGTGTTCCGGCATGGATTCTTCCTTTCGGGGTCTGTCCAACAAACCAACCACTCGGTTATGCCGGTTCTCAACACCCGGTGAAACGCGCCGACGTGCAAGGCAACACGGCTTCACGGCCCGAAGCACGGGGTAACGAAACCCGCCGCCTTCACTCTTTTCGTGACCGTTTCCAGTGGCGGACCTGCACCGAAGGGCCTACGCCTTGGCTGCGATAAAGTCGCGGTCCTCCTTGGACAGAACGATCTGTCCGTGCCCGTCACGCTTGATGGTTCCGCCCGCTGCGATGTTGACCTTCGCCGATACGGTGCGCGGCAGGATCAGGCATCCTGGGTTTTCTGTCAGCCATCTTTGCGTCGTGGCATCGAGCCTGCCCCACAGCTCACTAATGCACATCTAAATCCATGCCGCCTTCCCCCTGGCTTGATATGGATGACCGGACACCCTCCACATCCGGATCAATGCCAAGAATACGCCCGGTCAGCGCGGAACGACAGAGACTCCGGCGATGACGCTGGAGCTGCGGGAAGCCTCGCGAAGACCCACCACGGCCGCGATCGCCCGGGCGATCTTGGACCCTCCCTGGTCAGACGGCTCGATGGAATTGGCGTAGTCCCCATCATCGTTGCAGATCAGACGCAGGTCGATGAGGGAAGCGCCACGGGCGAAGGCTGCACGGGTGATGCAGTCATTGAAAAAAGCCAAGGCCGCCTTGATGAGCCCGTGCTCTGGCACCGAAGCAGGAGTGTCGTAGATCGTACAAACAGCTATGGGCAGCCCGGTAGCGGCAAGCGCTTCCATCATGGCTTCGTAGTCCGCTGCAAACCGATCTTGGGCGCTCCTGAACAGCTGGAGGGTTTCTGCGACGGAGCTGGCAGGAGACGCGAGCAGGTAAGCGAAGCCAAGCGCGTCGTTTCCGCCTGCACTGATAGCCAGATGGGTCGCATCATGCGGCAAGGAACGCAGCTGCCCCAGGACTCCGGAGATGACGTCGCCGTCTATCGCCAAGAGGGTGGCCCTCCAGCCGGGTGGAAGTTCTCCTCGAAGGTGATTGACGACGTCAGGATCGCCGCCGACGTACGCTTTGTTGTCGAAAATGGAGTCACCGAGCAGAACCACATGGCCGGTTGAAGGTACCGGATCTTTTCCACCAATCACCGTCAAAACCCCCTCTTTGTTGCCCTCGGACCGCAGGCCTTGAAAGTGCTCCTGTGGTCAGCAGATATGTCCCCGGAGTGCTCCCTATTTTCTCATTGCTCTGGACAGACTCGGCGCCGGGCCGTACATTCATTAGCAACCCCAGTGACAGCCCTCAGGGGCGGGACCTCTTCCGGCCGAGTGCACGGCCGCAAGAAACGCTGCTGTAGACGCATGGCGGCACATAATGCACATCGCGGAAATGAGCCCGTTATGGCCACCTCGCAGTTTGAGCAATTCCTCAACGAAGCCACCATTCCAGACCCGGACACTGACTGCCCGCTCCAGGCCGATTGCCTTTACGGACTGTACGTCAGCTGGTGCTTTCTTCAGGGCTTCGATCCCAAGCCGGACGAAGCGTTCCGGGCGGCCATGAGGCGGAACGGCATCGACGTCCAGGACAGCCGGCTCCGGATGAACGGGCCCGCAGCAGCGGACTACATCCTGGCCAGCTACCCCTCGGCAGCCTGACATGTCCATCAGCTCTGACGCTTACACCTTCGACGGATCCAGCCAGGACAATGTCCTCGTCTTCGCAGGGCACTACATGCACTGCGGACAACTGATGGAAAAAGGCGGGACAGAACTGCGGCGCTTCCAGGCATCCCGGTCAACAGAAAACGTCCAGGATGAAGCCCTGGACGTATACCTGTCCACCCGCGTCCTCAGATGCGTCTGCGGCTTCCAGATCGAAGTACCGGAATAAGGCTGGTTACTGCTCCCGCTGCCACCTGCGGATCCATAGCATTTCGACGGCGGCATCGAGGAGGTAGATCTTGCTGATCCGTCCCTTGGCCGCGTAGACCACGTCGATGGCGGCGAGTGTGGCTGCTGTTCCTATCCCAAGGCGCCTGGCCATGGCAATGTCCTGGGTATCGTCGCGGCTAAGGAACTGGACAATGCCAATGGTGACCAACAGACCGGAGACTGTGCGGACCAGCCATTTGTCTGTCTTAGGCCCCGTTATAGCTTCAAAGCTGCGCATATGAACCAGCGGCCAGACTCCGCTCACGACGTTAAAGCTGCCTTGAAGCCTGGATACTGGTAGCGACGCCATCGGCACTCCTGGAGGGTCTACTGCTGTTCACGTGACTTGGCGTGATACTACTCCTGGCCAGGGACAGCGAAAAGTGGACGGCTCTGGCCGTTCGCGTGTCAGGCGCGGGCGTGCTCGGCGAGAATGGTGTCGATCTGGCTGACAGCCTCCTTCAGGCCCTCTTGCATGCCCATTTCCACCATCTTTTCCATCTGCTCTTCCGACTCGAAAGAGGAGTTGATGGTCATCCTGGTGCGGCCGCCGAGGTCCTCAAGGGTGACCGTGGCGTGCGTGGTGCCCATGGCCTCGACGGGAGCGCCGGTGTCGTCGGCGAAGCCGTCGTCGAACTCGAGCTGGCTCGGAGCCTGGATGGCGGTGAAGCGCCACCAGCCCCCCGCCTTCTCGCCCTCTGGACCTGTCATGTAGTAGCCGGCCTTGCCGCCGGGCTGGAAGTCGAACTGCTCAAAGGTGGCCGGCCACGTAGGCGGGCCCCACCAGCGCTCCAGCTGCCGCGGGTCTTCCCAGATCTGCCAGACGCGCTCGACGCCGGCGTCAAACTCGGCGATCAAGGTGAAGCTCAATGCCTCGAGATTCTTCATGGAACTGACAACGGTCATTGCGGAACCCTTTCCTATCCTTCAGCCAGAATGTCCGCGATCCGGTCGACGCGCCGCCGCCAGATCGCCTCATACTCGTCGAGCAGGCGCCGGGCTTTCTGCAGGCCTTCATGATTGCCCCGCACGATCTGCTCCCTTCCACGCTTTTCCTTGATCACCAGGGAAGCGCGCTCCAACACCACCACGTGCTTCTGCACCGCGGCGAAACTCATGGCGTAGAGGGCAGCGAGGCCAGACACCGAATACTCAGCCACCGTCACCCGCCGGACAATATCCCGGCGGGTGGCGTCCGCGAACGCCTGGAAGAGCCGGTCGACGTCGGCATCACTCATCTGATCTACAACCATTTGGTTGTAGAATATGTCCGTTGTAGTGGGGTGTCAACGGTCCAGGGTGGAGTCTCTTATCTGGACGGGGCGGAACCCCCCAGCTCCCGGTACTTCGAGGCACGCGCTTTCAGCAGGTCCGCCACGGGCACTCCGGCGATGGTGCTGAGTTCGTATTCAATGGCCCGTGCCATACGGACGCAGAACTCCTTCGGTTCGAGCGAAGCGTCGTCCCGTTCGTCCACGATGTGGTCCACCAGCCCATTGGCATACAGCGCTGCGACGTTCACGCCCTGCGCTTGTGACATCTCCGGAGCAAATTCTGTGGTGCGGTGCACAATCGCACTTGCGCCTTCCGGGGGAAGGGGCGACAGCCAGCTGTGCTGTGCCGCTATGGTCCTGTCCGCGGGGAGCAGCGCCAGGGCTCCGCCACCGGCGCCCTGGCCGAGCAGCACAGAGACCGACGGCGATTCCAGTCCAATCAGTTCGTACAGGGACCTAGCGATCTCCCCGGCCAGGCCGCCTTCCTCGGCCTCCTGCGAGAGTGCAGCGCCGGCTGTGTCGATGACGGTCAGGAGTGGGAGTCGGAGTTCCTCCGCCAGCTTCATCCCACGCCGCGCCTCCCGCAATGAACCCGGCCCCATACCGGCCGCATCCTTCCGCAACGGGCGCGCATGGCCGAGGACCACACAGGACTGCCCGCCGAAGCGTGCAAGTGCCAGCAGGAGCCCAGGATCCTTCTCGCCCTGGCCAGTGCCGCTCAGCGGCAAGGCGTCATCCGCGCCGAACTTGAGGAGCTGGCGCAGGTCCGGCCGCCGCTGCTTTCGGGAAATTCCGATCGAGGTCCACGCATCCACGGGCGACGGCCGGACCCCAAGGCTGGCCGGCGCCGTCTTTCTGGCCGTCGCCCCCTGGCCGGCAGGCGCTGCCGCAAGGATGTTCAGCGCCCGCTCGATGATTTCCGGCAGGGCCGCCGGTTCCACGACGCCGTCGATCAGCCCCTTGTGGAACAGGTTTTCGGCCTCCTGCACATTCTCCGGGAAGGACTCTCCATGCAGCGCCTGGTAAACCCGTGGCCCCAGGAAGCCCAGCAGGGCGCCGGGTTCGGCCACGTTGACGTGTCCCAGGGAGCCCCACGAAGCCATGACTCCCCCGGTAGTGGGATGGCGGAGGTAGACAAGGTAAGGGAAGCCGGCCTGCCGGTGCGCCCGTACCGCACCCGTGATCTTGACCATGGACAGGAATGCGAGCGTCCCTTCCTGCATGCGCGTGCCTCCGGATGCCGGACCAGCGAGCAAGGGAAGACCCTCTGCCGTGGCTCGTTCCACGGCAGCCACGATCTGCTGCGCCGCGGCACGGCCGATTGAGCCGGCGAGGAAGGAAAACTCACTGACGATCACCGCCACCCGGTGACCACGGATCATGCCGGCCCCGGTGATCACCGATTCATCGGTCCCGCTTCGCTCCCGCGCCCTTTCAAGGTCGCGGGCATACTCCTGACTCAGCGGCGGCTCCTGGGCGGGGCCGTTCCAGGACACGAACGACCCTTCATCAATAACGGTGTCCAGCAGTTCGGTGGCGTTCAGGTGCCGGACCTTTTCTGTGGTTGGCACGTCAGTTCGCCCCCACTGCCGCATGGGTCAGAGCCAGCCACTCACGGATGTCCGCCCCGTCCTCGTCCAGCAAGGGCGGCGCGTCGTGCTTGGTCACGGTGGTCTCGGTGGTGTCGCCGGGTGCGAAGAACCTCAGCGGAGGCCCGGGCAGGCTGATGTTTCCGAGCAGCGGGTGTGCAACGTCGATGACCAGCCCCTGCGACGCCACCTGGTCCCACCTGTACACCTCATCCAGCGAGCGCACCTTCCCGCTGGGGATCCCGGCGTCGTTCAGCTTCTTCAACAGCTCCGCCGCACCATAGTCGGCAAAGACGCGTTCGACGGCGGCGATCACCCCGTCGCGGTTCCGCACCCTTTCGGCGTTGCTGGCAAACCCGGGTGCGGAGGGGTCCAGGCCGAAGGCAGCGGCGAAGGATGCCCACAGCTTTTCGCTTCCCACGCTGATCTGTACGCTCCCGTCCCGGCAGGAGAACAGCCCGTAGGGCGCGATGGACGGGTGATGGTTTCCCTGCGCCTGTGGCACTTCCCCGGCCATTGTGGTCCGGGTCCCCTGAAAGGCATGGACGCCGATCAGCGATGCCAGCAGGGATGTGCGCACAATCTGTCCGCGGCCGGTTCTGTCCCGTTCGACCAGCGCTGCCAGCACGCCGAACGCTCCGTTCATACCGGAGAGGAGGTCAGCGATGGGGACGCCCACGCGCTGGGGGTCGTCCGGTCCGGAGCCTGTAAGTGACATGAGGCCAGCCTCGCCCTGGAGGATTTGGTCGTAGCCTCTGCGCCGGGATTCGGGGCCGTCGTGGCCGAACCCCGTGATGGAGAGGATCACCAGCCGTGGATTGATCTCGTGCATGACCTTGGTTGAAAACCCAAGGCGGTCCATGACACCGGGACGGAAATTCTCGATCACCACATCCGCACGGCCCAGCAAACCGCGCAGCACTGCCTGACCGTCACCGCTCTTCAGATCCAGGCTGATGGACTCCTTGTTGCGGTTGCAGGACATGAAGTAGGTGGACTGCGGGGCATCATCATGGCCAACAAAGGGCGGTCCCCAGCCGCGGGTGTCATCGCCGGTACCCGGGTTCTCCACCTTGATCACCCGGGCACCCAGATCGGCGAGCATCATGGCGGCATGCGGGCCGGCCAGGGCGCGGCTCAGGTCCACCACCAGGTGCCGGGACAGGGGGCCACTGTTGCGGCTGTGGTCGGTTCTGCTCATTGCCTTGGGCTCCTTCGGTTGTGTGCTGGCAGGGACGATGGCGGGCTGCGGTTCGGTCCGGTTAGGCGGTTCCTGGCCCTGGATTCCCGGAGCTACAGCCATCCGGGCACCACCAGGGCCAGCCAGGCCAGGACCGGTCCGGCAATTATCACGACGCCGCTGTAGCCGAGGATCTGTTTGTAGAACTTGTCCTTGTCCACGTCTTCAGGGGCGTTGGCCAGGACCAGTGCCCCGTTGGTGGAGAACGGTGAGACGTCCACGATGGTGGCTGAAACGGCAAGGGCACAGATAACCCCGACTGCGCCGATCTCTCCGGTGGAGAGGAAGGGCACAGCCAGCGGAATCAGGGCTGCGAGGATGGCGGTGGAGGAAGCGAAGGCGGATACCACGGCCCCGATGTAGCAGATGAGGAGGGCCGCCAGCAGGGGCATGCCCATTCCGGCCACGCCGTTGGAGACGAACTCGATGGTCCCGGCTTCCTCCAGCACGCCAACGAAGGTCAACATGCCACAGATGAGGAGCACAGTGGACCAGCTGATCTTATTGATCGCGCCTTTCTGGGCCTTGGGCGAGACCAGTGCGAGTACGAGGGCGATGGTGATGGACACAAATCCGACGTCCACCTTGAATCCGAGGGCAATGACGGCCAGCGCAATCAGTCCGGCAATGGTCACAAGCTGCGGCAGCCTCTCGGAACGATCCTTGGTTGCGGCCGCGCCGTCGCCTGCGGGGTCCCGCGGCCCGTACATTCCGGAACCGAATCCCTTGAAAGGAACGTCGGAGCCCGACCTGGCGCCGACGCTGACCGCCATCCTGGCTTCCGCGGCTAGCTCCACGAAGTGGCCGACGCGGGAGGACAGGAGTTCCCGGCCGCCGAGGACAATGAACAGAATCAGGGCTATGACGAAGTTGAACACCAGGCTGGACAGGAAAAGGGCCGTGGGGCTGAAGTCCAGGCCCGTTTTGGCAAGGATGCCGTTCACTGTCACTCCATAGACCGCGATTGGCGAAAAGCCCCCGGCCTGCGCACCGTGGATCACCATCATGCCCATCAGCAACGGGCTGATCTTGTACTTTCCCGCAAAGCTGAGCGCAATCGGGGCAATGATGGCTACGGCGGCGGGAGACAGGGCGCCAACGGACGTGATGACCGCCGTGATGGCAAACATGACCCACGGAATCAGGGCTACCCTGCTGCCCACCATCTTGACTGCACCGCGGACCAGCAGGTCAATGGTGCCGTTGTTCTGGGCGATGGCGAACAGATAGGTCACGCCAACGATGGTGAGGAACAGGCCGCCGGGAAAGTTGGCCAGGATGTCGTTGGTGGACATCCCCAGGACCAGGCTGCCGAGCAGGAAAGCCCCGACAAAGGCGAGGGCGCCCATATTCAAGGGCAGGACTGTGGCGAGCAGGAACATCGCCGCCAGGATGATGATGGACAAGACAGGAGCGGACATCTTTGGTCCTCCAATAAAGACAGAAAGTGTGATGTGAGTAACTGGCTCACTGGACTAGCCTCCTAGACACCTAGTCTATCTGTCAATACGCCTGCAGTGTATTCTTGGAAAACCGACGACGTAGTGAGGCTTTTGTGGAGAAGACAGCGCGGCTTGGACTGGAGCGGCTTACCCGGCCGCGGCTTTACGAGCAGCTCGTGGAGCAGATCCTCGCCTATATCGAGTCGGCCCAGCTCGTCCCGGGGGATCTTCTGCCCGCTGAACGGGATCTGGCTGAGCGGCTGGGGGTCTCCCGCGCAACGCTTGCCCAGGCCCTCGTTGCCCTCGAGGTCCTTGGCGTGATTGATGTGCAGCACGGAACGGGCGCCGTCCTGGCACGGCGCCCCAGCGTGGCCTCGGTGATCAAGGGACTGCGAGAGCACCAGAGCAGGCTGCCTGAAATCGTGGAGGCGCGCAGCACCCTTGAGGTGAAGCTGGCAGCCCTGGCCGCTGAGCGGCGCACCCAAGAGGACCTGAAGGCGATCGACGACGCTCTTCAGGTCATGGCCGATGAAATCAGCAAAGGTGACCGCGGAACCCACGGTGACGAACTGTTCCACCAGGCCATCACCGGAGCGGCCCATTCGTCAGTGCTGGCACAACTGATGGCATTCATTGCCGAGATGATCCTGGAAACCCGGATGGAGTCACTCGGCCAGCCCGGACGCCCCGAACAGTCGCTGGCCTCACATCACAAAATCGCGGACGCCATCCGCGCCCAGGACCCGGCCGGCGCCGCTGACGCAATGCTCGCCCACATCGACATGGTGTCGGACGTGGAGCTGCTCCGCTGAGCTTCCTGTGCTTTTGGCGGCGCTAGGTCCTTAACGGACGACGGCGAGACTCACCAGGGTGCCGCCGCCTTCGGCCAGCAGTCCAACGGCGTTTCCGGGCTGATCAGGAAAGATGAGATCGGTGATGGTCGCCAGGCCGTCCTGCGCGAAGACTTCCACGGAGCACCGGTCCAGGAAGATCCGCAGCCTGAGCCGGCCGTCTTCCAAGGGCACGGCAACGCGTTCCACCGACGGGAATGTCTCATGGAACCCCACGTTGCCGGACTGCGTCCGGTCCAGGCTGAGCTCGCCGGAAATGCATTCATATGCCAGCACTGTCCGAAGTCCGGCGGGATCTTCGTGGCCGGATGCGCCGCCGGGTGCACCGCCAGCTTCGCTGCCTGCCCGGAGCACGAGCCCTACCGTGGCGGCAGCGCCGGGTTCGAATTCCGCGTCGATCCGGAGCACATCACCGGAGGCGTCGGCCGGAAGCCAGGCCACGCCTTCCGCCAGCGGCTGCCTATCCAAGGTGAACGGCGCCGTACTCTGGCCACCCTGCTGCCCGAGCGGATCCATCGCTTCCTGGACCAGCACGGGCCGCCCGCCGCGGGAGATGAGCCTGACTTCACGGGCAAGCGACATGGCGCTCCGCCAGCCGTCCGAGGGTGTGGAGCCGGCGTACTGCCAGTTGCTCATCCAGCCGATCATGAGCCGGCGCCCGTCCGGGACATTACTGAAGGACACCGCGGCGTAGTAGTCCCTGCCCCAGTCGAGCCACCTGTAGTCAGTCATCCGGCTGTTATCGGGCTGCATGCCTTCGGTGACGGTGGTTTCGGAGCGGAACGTCACGCCGTCGAACGTTCCGATGAAGTACTGGGAGCCGGAGCCGCCGGCGATGCCGCCGGGACTGAGGCTTACCACCATGACCCACCGCGTGTCGGAGGCGTCGCCGTCGAGCGGCAATTCAAAGAGGTCCGGGCACTCCCACAATCCTTCCGTGGCGTTCGCCGGGCCGAAGGTGCTCAGGTATTCCCAGGACTTGAGGTCCTCTGACCTGTAGAGAACCACTTCGCGGTTCAGCGCCTCGACTGCGACCATCACCCAGTAGCAGCCGGCGTCGCCCTCATGCCAGAAAACTTTGGGATCACGGAAGTCCGAGGAGGCCCGGTCAAGAACAGGGTTCCCGGCGTACTTGGTCCAGGTGTCGCCGTCGTCCGTGCTGTAGGCGAGGGACTGGGCCTGCCGCCCGGCGAGGGGTGACTCAGGCGAATACGCGCTGGTGTAGATGGCCACCAGCGGAGGCACTCCACCGATGCCGAACCCGCTGGTGTTATGGTGATCCACCACCGCAGAGCCGGAAAAGATGCTCTCCTGCTCATCGCACAGGATAGCCACGGGCCCCTCCTCCCACTGCAGCAGGTTCTCCGAGGTTGCGTGCCCCCAGGACATGTTGCCCCAGTCATTGCCGTGCGGGTTGTGCTGATAGAAGAGGTGATAGGTGCCGTTGGAGTAGACCAGGCCGTTGGGATCGTTGAGCCAATTGCGCTCCGCGGAGTAGTGCCATTCTGGCCGGTAGGGGACGTCGAGTCCGGTGATGCTTTTCATGAGGATATGTTGTGCGCTTTCGCGTGAGGGGGCCGGTCAGCCCTTGACGCCGCTGGAGGCGATGCTGTTGATGAAGGAACGCTGGAACGCGATGAACAGGACCACTACCGGAACGGTGATGAGGGACGCGTATGCCATCACTTCGCCCCAGGAGACGTTGAGCTGGAAGAAGTATTGGATGCCGATCATCACCGGGCGGAGCTCCTCGGACTGGACCACCATGAGCGGCCAGAGGTACGAGTTCCATGCGGGCAGGAAGGTCAGGATGGCAACAGTGGCGGTGGCGGGTCCGGCCAGGGGCATGACCACCTGGCGGTAGATCTTGAACCAGCCGGCGCCGTCAATCCTTGCCGCCTCGTCCAGTTCCTTGGGGATGGACTCGAAGTACTGGTGGTAGAGGTAGATGGAGAACGCATTGGCGATGAAGGGGATGATCTGGACCTGGTAGGTGTCCAGCCAGCCCTTCGAGATCTCCAGGCTGAACCCGTTGAGCTCAAAGTACGGCAACTGGTTCACCCACCACACCAGCGGCAGCGCCAGGGTCTGGAAGGGCACGATCAGGGTCGCGAGGATTGCAGTGAACACCACGCGTTTGCCCCGCACCTGCATGCGCGACAGCGCGAACGCGCAGAGGCTGTTGATGAAGATGCCGAGCACCACGGTGACCGCGGAGATCCCAATGGAGTTGACCAGGAAGCGGGCGGCCGGGACCCTGTCGAATACGGCTGCGTAGTTGTCGAACGAGATGTTTCCGATCGGCAGGAAAGCCGCCACGGAGGACATGTCGCCGAAGATCTGCTGGTCCGGTTTCAGCGAGGAAATCAGCATGAAGAGGATGGGGAAGGCTGCGACGGCGGCGAACAGGATCCGTATGGCCATGGTCCCCAGGCTGTTGAGTTGAAGTGCGTTTTTCACGTCAGTCCTTCTCTCTGGTCAGGTAGCGCTGCACTGCGGAGATCAGCAGCACGAGGACGAAGAATACGAGCGAGATGGCCGAGGCGTAGGAGGTTTCCTGTTGCTTGAAGCCGGAGCGCACCGCTTCGTAGATGATGGTGGTAGTGGAATCGAGGGGCCCGCCCTGGGTCATGACGCTGACTTGGTCGAAGAGCCCGAGCGCCTGGATGGTGATGGTCACCAGGATCAGGGTGCGGGTGTGCTTGAGGCCCGGCCAGGTGACGTAGCGGAACTGGTGCCAGCGGCTGGCCCCGTCCAGCTGGGCTGCCTCGTACAGTTCGCCCGAGATGCTCTGCAGGCCCGCGAGCCAAATGATCATGTGGAAGCCGGCGGCCTGCCAGATGGACAGCGCAATGATGGCCGGCATGGCCGTGGCGGGATCGTTGAGCCAGTCGGGGCCATGGATAAGGCCGAAGCTGGCGTTGGACAGCAGCTCATTGATCAGTCCGTCCTTGCGGTACATGAACATCCACAGCAGCGATACGACCACCATGGACGTCACGACAGGCAGGAAGTAGACAGTCCGGAAGAAATTCACGCCGCGGAACTTCTTGTTGATGAGCAGGGCCATTGCCAGGGCGAGGGCGGACTGGACGGGGACCACCACAACGGCGAAGTAGCTGACGTTCAGCAGTGCGCGCCAGAACGTGGGATCGGTGAAGAGCCGGGCGAAGTTGTCGACGCCGACAAACTCCACCGGCCGCGGGGAAATAAGGCGGGCGTTGGTAAAGGCCAGGCCAAAGCCCAGAATGGCCGGGAGGAAGACGAACGCCAGGAGAAGCAATGCGGCGGGGGCGATCATTCCCCAGCCGCTGATCTGTTCGCGCAGGTAGCGCGGACGCCGGCGATGCGGATTGAGGGGCGGCCGGACCGGGGCGGAAGCGGTCGAACGGCGGCGGGGTGAGGGAAGCTGGGTGGTTGTCATGGGATTCTCCGTTGACAGTCAGGGCCGGCTGGTACGACGACGGCGGCGGTTGAGCACCGCCGTCGCCGTACCGTTCGGCAGCTGGCTAGCTCTTGTAGCCGCCGTTGGACTTGATGTTGGCATCAATCGCCTTTACGGCCTTGTCCAGAGCCGTCTTGGGGTCCGCGCCGGCCAGGATGTCCTGGACAGCCTTGCCGTATTCGGTGGCGATGAAAGGGTAGGCGGGGGTCTCGGGCCGCATCACGGCGTAGTTGCGGGAGAAATCCATGAAGACCCGGTTGGCGCCACCCTTCGCATAAGCGGGGATCAGGGCTGCGGCGTCATCGGTGGCGGGAATAGTTCCGGTGGCCGTGGCGACTGCGGCGAGGTTTTCGGGCTTGAGTGAGAAGGAGAGGTAGTCCATGGCCGCGTCGGCGTTCTTGCAGCCGCTCGTGACACCCCACTGCCAGGAGGCGCCGCCGATCTTGGGTCCGGTGCCGAGGTCCACCGTCGGCATGACCACGAGGTCATCTCCGAAGGCGGCCTTGGCCTTGTCGGCTGCCCACGAACCCGTGTACAGCACAGCGCTCTTGTTGTTAAGGAAGTCCTGGGTGGAGTCCTTGCCGCTCTTCGTGGCCATGAAGCCCTGGTCGGCGAGCCCGTGGAACCACTTCGCCCACTCGATGGCCTTGTCGCCGTTCAGGGCGCCGTCGGCCGACTGGAAGCCGTCCCGGTTGATGAGGTCACCGCCGAAGGACTGAAGGAACGGCGAGTAGCCGTAAGGCAGCCACTCGCCCGTCCCCGCGGTGCCCATGTCCAGCGGGTAGTCCCACTTGCCAAGGGCCTTGAGCTTGGTCAGGGCGTCCTGGAACTCGTCTTTGGTCCAGGGCTGTTCGATGGTGGCTACCCGGACGCCGGCAGCCTTGAGGTCCGAGGCGCGTGCCATCATGGCGAGGGCCACGTCGTAGTAGCCAACGGCGTAGGTCTGGTCTTCCCATTTGGCCACCGTGCTGGGGAGGTTCTTGGAGAGATCGGTTGAGAGATTCAACGGCGTCAGATACTTGGCCCACGCCCAGTTGGGAACGTTGGGTCCGTCGATGTCCACGATGCATGGCAGGTTGCCGGATGCCGCAGCCGAGACCACGGAATCGTTGTAGGACTCTTGCGGGAAAGCCTGGACCTTGATTTGCGCCTTGGCGCTGCTGCTCTTGTTGTAGGAGTCGACGATGTCTTGGATCGCCTTGAGCTCAGCAGGATTGCCCGCGTTGTGGGTCCACATGGTGATCTCTTTGGAGCTTTCGGACGAGGCCGAGGAGCTGCCTTTTGAGCAGGCCCCCATAGTGCCGAGGAGGGCCGCCGCAGCTACACTGGTGGCCAGGATCCGGGTGAATCGTTTGTTCATGATGGTCAATCTTTCTGCTGATTTTATGCGTGGATGATAGCCCCGGATCTGTGGGGGCGCGGCCGGTGCAACGGCTGCGTCCCTTTTGATGTGGTCACCGGGCTGGGGACTGTCTTAGGGATGGTGCTTTGGTGCTTGGTGCGGTTGATCGGCTAGCTTGGCGGCGGGCCCAGCGACGCCCGCTCAATGAGGGGGCAGTCAAGTTGGACCTGGACCGCGGGCAATCCCGGATTTTCGATGTCCTCCAGGATTCGGTTGACTGCCCAACGGCCCATCTCGTAGTGGGGAAGGGCCACCGTAGTGAGTCCGGGCCATAGGGCGTCTGCGATGATTTCCAGGTTGTCGATTCCCACAATGGAGACGTCCTCAGGAATGCGGAGCCCCAGCGCCGTAGCCGCCTGGTAGGCGCCCATGGCAACCCTGTCGTTGAAGCAGAACAGGGCAGTGGGACGGCCGGGCTGGCCCAGAAGCTTCAGTGCAGCCTCACGGCCTCCCTGGGTGTGGGCCGTTCCAATGACATAGTGGCCGGGGTTGTCCTCCAGCCCGTGGCGCCGAAGAGCGTTATGGAAACCCTCCCGCCGGCCGTGCGTAGCGGGAATGTCGTCCTCGTTGTTGATCATCCCAATGCGGGTGTGGCCCGCAGTGATAATGGCCTCAACAGCTGTTTCTGCTGCGCCAATCTCGTCCGGGGTAACGGAAGAAATGAACTTATCATCAGCGGCGGCATCCAAAAGTACTGTGGGGAGTCCCGCCAGCTGGGTGGGGACCTGGGCGTTTTGGTGGTACATCCTGGCGTAGACAACACCATCCACCTGGTGCTGCTGAAGCATGCTGATTTCACGGTTTTCCAGCTCGCTGTCCATGCCCGAGTTGACCACCATCACCACGTAACCACGTTCATAGGCGGCATCCTGCGCACCGCGGATCATGGCTCCCGCAAAGGGTGTGGTGGTGATTTCATCACTTACCAGGCCTAGGATTTGGGACCGCTGGTTCCGCAGTCCGCTCGCCAGCCTGTTAGGGGCGTACCCAAGGTCCTTGGCCACTTCCCGGATATGTTCCTGCGTTGCAGCCTTGACCCGGAAACTCGTGGCCTCGTTAAGTGCGTGGGAAACCGTCGTCACGGAGACCCCGGCGGCCTTCGCCACCTCGCGTATTCCCACTCTTGTCGTCATCGACTTCCCTTTGCAAAACGTTTTGTATTCGGTGTGAGCCACCATACACAAAACGTTTTACACTTGTCAACGGCAAGATTCCCGGCGTCAAACTCCATCCTCTCGCCCCACGCGACACCGGCGCGGCAGGCAAACCAGACACACCATGTGCTGATAGGTCAGGAAAACGTTTGCCTGTGGATCAGGAAAACGATTGCCTGGAAGGGAAATCGCGGCTAAGCTTGCCAAAAATCGGTTGCTCCGCGCCTACCCCTGCGGTGCGACCGGCCGCGAAACCTTTTCGATAGGCGAGCCGCATCAAACCGCTGGCGGACGAGGTCAAGTACTCAATCCAAGGCTCTAATCAGAACAGCACCCATAAGAAACAGGAACCACAAATCGATCCAGGAGGACCGATGAGAAATGCTTCAATGATGAGGCGATGGGCCCGATTGCTCGGGCTTGCCGCAGCCGTTGCCCTTGTGGCCCCGGCAGGAAGCTTCCCCCTGCCGGGTAGCGCTGCTCCCGCGGTGGCCGACACGGGCCAGGACGTGACAATCACCGAAAGCGTGGACGCGAGCGGCTTCGTCCATCCCGGCATCGGCGTGACAGCCGCGAGCCTGCGCAACGCCCGCGCCATGGTCAAGGCCGGCACCGAGCCGTGGAAGAGCTACTACGCCGCGATGGCGGAGACCCCGTTCGCCGCGAAGGACTTCCGCTCCTCCAACGCCGGCAGTGTCCTCGACCAGCCGGGCACCACGGCGTTCAACTCCCAGGGCGTTCAAAGCAAGCTCATCCGGGACGCCTTCGGAGCCTATACGCAGGCAGTTCTCTACGTCATCACAGGCGACCCCGTGTACCGGGAAAACGGAATGCGACTCATCCGCACCTGGAGCAACATTGACCCGGCGAAGTACGCCTACTACCCGGATGCGCACATCCACTCGGGGGTCCCGCTCTATCGGCTCGTGGCAGCGGCTGAGATCTTCCGCGCCACGAGCGTGCCCAGCGGCTATGCGGCCTATGACCTGGGCTGGAACGACCAGGACACCACAAAGCTGAGCGCCAACCTGATTGCGCCGATGACGGAAACGTTCCTGCACACCAACTGGCGCTATCTGAACCAGCACGACTATCCGCTCACGGGCGCGATCGCCGGGTACATCTTCACCGGGAACCGTGACCGGTACAACGAGGCGGTGGAGTGGTACACCGTCAACGCGTCCACCTCCCGGCCGGAGCAGAACGGTTCGATGGCGGCCCTCTTCCCCCTAATCTCCAAGGATGACCCGCTCAATACGTATGGCTACTCCTTCGTCCAGCACCAGGAGATGGGCCGCGACCAGGCCCACGCGTGGGACGGCGTCAACATCCAGGGCGCACTGGCCCGCTTCCTGACAGTCCAGGGCACCAAGATTGATCCCTCTGCCGGGACTGCTTCCACGGCTCCGGACGCAGTCTCACCCTACAAGTTCCTGGGTGACCGCCTCCTCAAGGGCGCGAATGCCTTCACGGGTTACATGCTCGGCTACGAGACGCCTTGGATCGACACCACGGGCGGCCCGGGCTCACTCTCTGAAGCCTACCGAGGACGCTTGTACAACCCGATCGACGAGCTCTACAACGTCTACAAATACGATCTTGGCGTGGACGTCGACAAGGAGGCGCCCTACGTCGCCGAACTGCACGCCAAGGCCGACGGACCGAAGTTCTACTGGGGCACTGGCCTCTCCAACTCCTGGGACAGCAACCCGGACTACAGCCCCGAGTACTGGCTCTCTCTTCCGGCCCAGGTCGCGGGCCAGACGAGGCCCGTGGCGACTGATCCGAAAGTCCAGCTGGAAACCCGCAGTTCGGCCATGGACACGCACTCGAAAGTCATGACCGAGGATGATCGGACCTTCGTGAGGGTCGACGCGTCCAAGAAGGGCAACACCATCGCCGTGCGGACCCTTATGTACCCCAGCCGCAGCGGCTACAGCCCGGTCGGCGTCCAGTTCCGAACGAACGGGCCCGCTACCCTCGCGATCGGACAGGACCCGGCCACCCGGCTTGAGGTTCCGCTGCCGGACACCCACAACGAGTGGCGGTATGTCACCTACGACGTCGACGCCGACAAGCTGGCCGGCAAGGACCTGGGCGGTGAAAACCTTGCCTACTTCACCGTCCTCGGCACCGGTAGCGTCAGGGCAGACTTTGACTACGTCAACCTCGAGGCCAAGACCCAGTTGACGCCACCGCAGTTCCCTGCCGACGTGACCACCCCGATTATCGCTATTGCCGGGGCGGCCGTGACACGTTCACTCGCCGCCACGGACGCCCCGGGCGAGGTGCTGAAATACAACGGCGTCGGGCTGCCCGCGGGCGCAAGCCTCGACTCCGCGACTGCCGAGCTTAAGTGGAAGCCATCTGCTGGCGATGTCGGTACGGCCACCTTCCAGGTCGTAGCCGACGACGGCACCACCGTCTCGACGCGTCCCGTTACAGTGGTCGTGGCCGCTGACCGGCAGGCAGCCTACGACGCCGCACTGAAAGGCTTCGATCCGAACGCGGTGTATGAGTCGCCGTCGTTCTCGGCCTTCGACGCGGTCAGGACTGAAGCCACGTCGGCCATGCAGACGGCCGACGACGCCGGCTACCTTGCTCAGCTTGTACGCCTCCAGGGAGCGGTTGCCGGGCTCAGGCTCCTGACACCGCACCTGGCAGACGACGGTTCGATCGACTACCGCGGGCTGGTCACGACGAACCCGACCAGCGTCCAGCCACGGAACCTCGTGGATGGCGACTTCAACACGACGACGGGAGACTTGCGGGCACCATTCACACTGGACTTTGGCCAGGGCTTCCAGGTCTCCGCGGACTCGTTCGGCCTCCAGGCGAGGTTCAACTTCGCGAACCGTTCCCAGGGCGCCAATGTTTACGGCTCCCGTGACGGACGGACGTGGACGCTCCTGACTGAACGGGAGACCACCAACACGACTGCCAGCGGTTTTGCGATGGAGACCATCCCGGTACGAGCCGAGGTGGCCGGGCAGACGTTCCGCTACCTGAAAGTCCAGGTGGACCACCCCGGCGTGCCAACGGACCCCGCCTACCCCGGCATCTCGTCCTTCAGCGAGTTCCGGATCCACGGCGAGCGGCACGAGGTGGCCAATGCCATCTCGTCGCTGTCCATCTCGACGTCCAACGCGAACAAGGGCCTGGCCACGAACGGGGACACGGTAACATTCGACGCCGTGGCCACCGAACCGCTGTCCACGCTGAATGTCGTCGTCGAAGGTGCGCCCGCCACGGCCACCTCTACCGACGGGATCCATTGGAAGGCCAGCGCGGTGCTACCGAGTAACGTCGAGTACGGCCGGGACGTCCAGTTCACGGTGGACTACCGGACGGTTTCGGGGAAATTGGGCACCACGCTCACAGCCACCACGGATGGTAGCCGCCTTGCCCTCTGGAATACCGCCATCCAGCGGACGCCCATCGTTCAGGGCTGGGTGAACGCCTCCACGCCGGCATGGCCGGGGACCGGCACAACGCAGGCCAACGGATGGCGGATGTTCGACCAGAACTTCGCCACGGCCCCGGACACGACGACGGCCAACGGCTGGGTCACGGTGAAGCCTACCGACGGCACGCGGATCATCGCAGACATGGTGCGGGTCTACCCGCGTTCGGATCAGATCGCCCGCGGCAACGGCACTGTCATCCTAGGCTCCAACGACGGTGGAGCAACGTGGCAGACCTTTATGACCGTCACGGGCATGTCGGCCGCCAACTGGTACACGTTCACGCTTCCGCAGCGGGCCGACTTCGGCCAGGTCCGGGTGCTCGATGAGCACGGCGGCCACGTGAACATCGCGGAGGTGGAGTTCCTGCACCGGGCCTCCTAAGTCTCCAGTACGAAAAGTCCAGAGGACGACGCCGGGATCACCCGCCGTCGTCCTCTGACGTTTCGCGGTCACTCAAGACAAGGTCAGGACGGGTCCCGAGGTAGTGAACGCCGGGGTTCACCAATAGGGAACAGTGGCGGAAGTCCTAGCCCAGAGATCAATCCAGAATTTCTTTTCGACATATTTGACTCTGCGCGACTCCTTATGCAACGCGCGTAAATCCCGAGAAGCGCAAACGGTTGCGCTTGTGGTCCTTGACGCCCAGAACGGAAAGTAAAGAGGCTTGAAGCCCCTTCAGAAGCATGCTTAGGGTATTGCCAGGCGCAGCACAGGAGACCCCAAGCGGCCTATGGCAAGGGCCGAAAGACCCTTCTCACCCAAAACGAAGGCGTCCCGAGAGATAGCTGTAGTCGATGGGCCACCGGAGTTTTGGAAACCGGGCATCCGCCCATCTTCCACGAAAGTTTCATACTCCTCGAGAAGAGCAAACATGCATAAGCACCCCCATAATCCCCAGACCCTGCGGAAGCGATCGGCTGCCGCAACACTGGTGGCGGCACTTGCCGTTACCACGTTCCTGGCGGCTCCGTCGGCCCAGGCAAACGAGCCGTCGGACCCGCCGGTAAGCCAGCAGCCGCCGGCACCCACCCCGGGGTTCCCGCTCCCCACCCAGCACACGCAGCAGGCGTATGACCCGGCGTCGGACTTCACCTCAAAGTGGACCCGCGCGGACGCCAAGCAGATCATGGCCCAAAGCGACTCAACAGTCGCTCCCGGGGAGAACTCCATGAGCCCGGCGGTGACTATGCCGGAGATCCCCGAAGATTTCCCGACCATGAACGACGACGTCTGGGTGTGGGACACCTGGTCCCTGACAGACGAAAACGCGAACCAGATCAGCTACAAGGGCTACGACGTGATCTTCTCGCTGGTGGCGGACCGCCACGCCGGGTATGGCTTTGACCAGCGCCACTGGAACGCACGCATCGGCTACTTCTTCCGCAAGACCAACGCTGATCCGGCCAAGGACAAGTGGAACTACGGCGGCCACCTGTTTGTTGATGGTTCCTCGATCGGCAACACCGAATGGTCCGGTTCAACCCGCCTGATGCAGGGCAACCACGTGAACGTCTTCTACACGGCCACCACGTTCTACGATGTGGCCGAGCGCAATGCCGGCGGCGGCGGAATCGCCCCGGATGCCGTCATATCGAAGGCGCTGGGCAACATCCACGCAGACCAGAACGGCGTGACGTTCGACGGCTTCGAGCACACCAAACTGCTTGAACCGGACGGCAAGATGTACCAGAACAAGGCTCAAAACCCGGGCTTCGCCTTCCGTGATCCCTACACCTTCGAGGACCCGGCCCATCCCGGGAAAACCTACATGGTGTTCGAGGGCAACACCGGCGGTACGCGAGGCGACTACAAGTGCAAGGAAGAGGACCTCGGTTACAAGCCAGGTGATCCGAAGGCTGAGAACCTGAATGAGGTCAACAGCAACGGAGCCTACTACCAGACGGCTAACGTGGGACTCGCCGTGGCGGACAATAAGGACCTCACCAAGTGGTCCTTCCTGCCTCCCCTCCTTTCCGCAAACTGCGTCAACGACCAGACCGAGCGCCCGCAGATCTTCATCCAGAACGAAGGCGGCAAGAACAAGTACTACCTGTTCACGATCAGCCACCAGTTCACCTACGCGGCAGGCATGCGGGGTCCTGACGGCGTCTACGGCTTTGTCGGCAACGGTGTCCGTTCCGACTACCAGCCGATGAACAACAGCGGCCTTGTCCTGGGATCTCCGACGGACTTGAATCTGCCGTCAGAGTCGCCGGAAGCTCCGACGCCTGAACAGAATGGCCGGCAGTTCCAGGCGTACTCGCACTACGTGCAGCCAGGGGGCCTGGTGCAGTCCTTCATCGACAATGTGAACGGCGTCAGGGGCGGATCACTTTCTCCGACTGTAAAGATCAATTTCCGCAACGGAATTTCTGAAGTTGACCGTTCCTTTGGCCAGAATGGCCTCGGCCCGTATGGTTACCTGCCCACTAATGTCAAGGTTGGCGGCAAGGGCCTGTACAAGTAACGCACAATAGCCAGGCCGCAATTGCTTGACGCAAAAGCCTGCTGAAATACTGTGAGCGGGGGCACCGGAAACGGCGTCCCCGCTCCTTTTGCCGGTAACCTGTCCTACCTGAATGGGCCATGATGTCCGAAAAAGCGAAACTTCGTTCCCCTGCTGGCGAGCGGAGGACCTGGATTGCAGTTGCAGTGGCTGCCACCGCATTGCTCGTGGCCTTGGTGGCTCTCATTCCCAACGTTCACAAGCCCGACGACGCCGGGCGCCGGGCAGAAACTGCCCTCAATGCTGTTGCCACGGCCCAGGCCGCCTTCAAGACTTCCCGGGACACCTATGGGTCGTACTGGTTGTCAGGCGGAGATGGCACCCTTGAGGCCGGGCGCCCTATCCAAGCCGCCGGAGTAGAGGATCTCCGCAGCATCAATTGCGCCGACGGCTGGGTAGCTGCGGCCAGGATCGGCAGCGACATCTTCCTCCGGTCAAGCGTTGAGGATGCAACGGCCAAGGCAGGAGTCCGCGAAGTCCGCCGGCCTGACTGTATTTCACTTGAAGCCGTTGATTCCATGCTCAGCGACCTGGGCAGAATCGACCGCTCACCGGCACCAGGAACAAAACCCCAACGACCTGCAGGTTCCTCCCTGTACCGCCCGAGTTACCACATCACGCCGGAGCGAAATTGGATGAATGATCCGCAGCGGCCGTTCCTCCTCGACGGGCTTTGGCACTACTACTACCTCTACAACGCGGACTACCCTGACGGCAACGGAACCGAGTGGTACCACCTCACCAGCAAAGACCTGGTGACATGGAAGGACGAGGGTGTTGCCATCCGCAAGTACCAAAACGGGCTGGGGGACGTCGAAACGGGCAGTACCGTGGTGGACTACGAGAACACGTCCGGCTTCGGAAAAGGCGCCGTCATCTCCATCCTGACCCAGCAGGACAAAGGCGTGCAGAGGCAGTCACTTTTTTATTCAACCGACGGTGGTTTCAGCTTTTCCTCCTATGAAGGAAACCCGGTGATGGAGAACCCCGGAGCGGAACACTGGCGCGACCCCAAGATCGTCCGCGACGAAGCACATGGGCAATGGCTTATGGTCCTGGCCGAGGGCAACAAGCTGGGGATGTACACGTCCACGGACCTCAAAGGCTGGCGGTACACCTCAAGCTTCGAGAGGTCCGGCCTGGGCACTCTGGAATGCCCGGATATTTTCCAAATGGACGTCGACGGCGACCCCGCCAAGAGAACGTGGGTCCTGGCAGCCAGCGGCAACGGAAGTGAAGAGGGCCGGACAACCGGCGTCGCCTACTGGACCGGAACCTGGGATGGAACAAGGTTCACTCCGGCCGATGAGAGGCATCAATGGCTGGACGCGGGCTCGGACTTTTACGCCGCCGTGAGCTGGGATGACCCGAGGCTTACGGAAGGCCAGCGGATGCAGTCCCGGCAAGTCATGGGCTGGATGAACAACTGGAACTACGCCCGGGAACTCCCCACAGCAGACTGGCACGGCGGAATGGACTCGATAGTGCGGGATATCCGGCTCAAGACCGTCCAGGGCAGGCCCGCCCTCGTCTCGACTCCTTCGAAGACCTTGGCCCGCATCGAAGGAGAACCGTCGTCGCACGGCCCGGAGCCCATCACCAAGGAGGAAACTGCGGGGCTTCCGGCCGTGCAGGGTGGCGCCTACCGGCTGGACCTGACCATCGGACAGGCTACCGCGGAAGAGCGGGCGGCTAAAAGCGCGGAAAGTGCCGGCAAGGGATCTGAGGCTCTCCTGCAGTTCGTAAGCGATGAATCCATCTTCGCTACAGTCGGTTACAACTTCGAGGACGGAGCCGCCTTCGTCACACGGGAACCGCCAGGTGATGCTGCAGGCCTTGCCCCGCTGTTCACCGAGAGACGCACGGCCTCCGCGCCGCCCAGGAACGGCACGGTAGACCTGACGGTATTCGTCGACCATTCCTCCATCGAAGTATTCGTCAACGGAGGAGAACAGACGTTTACATCGCTGGTTTTTCCCAAGTCGGATGAGCAGGCCGTGAAGCTGGTGACAGGTGGCGGGGTTCTCACCCTGGAGGCCCTCACTTATACGCCGTTACTGTCAACGCGCTAATGAAGCCGTCGCAATTTTGACAGAAGCATGTGACTGATGCCATAGTCGCTCTCATGGACCTGTTGGACAGCTGGACAGCTAGACAAGACCGCGTGGTGCGCGTTGGTGCGGCGGAGCAGGTTTTCGCGTCGCTGCGGGGCGCGATAGAAGGCGGAAAGATCCCCGTCGGCACCCGCCTTGACTCGGAGGCCACGCTCGCCCGGCAGTACGGCGTGAGCCGGACAATGGTCAGGGAGGCGCTGCGTTCCTGCACCGCCTTGGGACTCACCGCGACGTATACAGGCAAGGGAACCTTCGTCATCGCAGACAAGGTCGCCCACGACCTCAAACTCGGCAAATACTCCGCCAGCGCCCTTGTGGAGGCGCGCCCCCACGTGGAAGTTCCTGCCGCAGCCCTTGCCGCGCAACGCCGCAGCAGTGAAGACCTGGAAGCCCTGCGGGAAATCCTTCGCGAAATGTCGGAGGAGGACAATATCCAGCAGTGGGTGCTCCTGAACACCGAGTTCCACATGACCGTCGCCCGGTGCAGCGGTAACGGTGTCTTCGAAACATTCCTCTCAGACATCTGTGAAGCCATGGCAAACCAGTCGAACACCCTTAACCTGGTGGCCGACCGGCGAAAGGAATCGGGCGACGAACATGCCCGTATTTTCGATGCCATTGAGCGCGGTTCAGCCGAAGACGCATCCCGGGCCATGACCATGCATTTGCACGGCGTGGAGTGCGCCCTGGGCACAATCGTCCCGGGCAAAGCGTCCAAAGCCGGCCATACTGGCTGACTTTTAGACCCCCGGGCTAACAATCGGGCGCGTCACCGTCCGCAGAATACCGTGCAACTTCCTTGCCACGGAACACCCTGACATAGAACTCCCATGCCTTTTCCTGTCCAAACCCGTCAACGAAGCCCTGTGAGGACCCCATGACCATAACTAATACCGCCAGCGCCGCCAGTAGTCCGGCGGGCAACCAGGCCGGGACGCGTTCTGAACATGATCTGCTCGGTGACCGTGAGGTCCCGGCCGACGCGTACTGGGGCGTGCATACCCTGCGCGCGGTGGAGAATTTCCCGATCACGGGCCAGCCGCTGGCCTCGAACATGCACCTGGTCCGCGGCCTGGCCGCCGTGAAACAAGCAGCCGCCCGCACCAACCGCGAACTCGGGCTCCTGGACGCCGGACGCGCCACCGCGATCGAACAGGCCTGCCAGGACGTCATCGACGGCAAACTCAGCGCCGAGTTCGTCGTGGACGTCATCCAGGGCGGCGCCGGGACCTCCTCGAACATGAACACCAACGAGGTCATCGCCAACCGCGCCCTGCAAATCCTTGGCCACCCCAAAGGCGACTACGCCCGCCTGCACCCCAACGACCACGTCAACCTCTCCCAATCCACCAACGACGTCTACCCCACCGCCGTGAAACTCGCCACGATCTTCGGGATCAAAGAGCTCCTCGCCGCCCTGGCAGAACTCGAAGAAGCCTGCGCCGCGAAAGCCGCCGAGTTCCGCACCGTCGTCAAAATGGGCCGCACCCAGCTCCAGGACGCCGTGCCCATGACCCTGGGCCAGGAATTCGGCACCTACGCCATCACCATCGGCGAAGACCGGCTCCGGCTCGCCGAAGCCGAAGTCCTCATCCACGAAATCAACCTCGGCGCCACCGCCATCGGCACCGGCCTGAACGCCCCGCCCGGCTACGCCGCCACCGCCTGCCGCCACCTCGCCGAGATCACCGGCCTGCCCCTGGTCACCGCCCCGGACCTGATCGAAGCCACCCAGGACGTCGGCGCGTTCGTGCACCTCTCCGGCGTCCTCAAACGCGTCGCCGTGAAACTCTCCAAAATCTGCAACGACCTGCGCCTGCTCTCCTCCGGCCCCCGCGCCGGATTCGGCGAAATCAACCTGCCCGCCGTCCAGTCCGGCTCCTCCATCATGCCCGGCAAAATCAACCCGGTCATCCCCGAAGTCGTCTCCCAGGTCGCCTACGAAGTCATCGGCAACGACGTCACCATCACCATGGCCGCCGAAGCCGGCCAACTCCAACTCAACGCCTTCGAACCCATCATCGTCCACAGCCTCCACAAGAGCATCTCCCACCTCGAAGCAGCCTGCCGCACCCTCACCAAACGCTGCATCCAGGGCATCACCGCCAACACCGAACACCTGCGCCTCACCGTCGAACAATCCATCGGCCTCGTCACCGCACTAAACCCCCACCTGGGCTACACCACGGCCACCGCCATCGCCCAGGAAGCACTCGCCACCGGCAAAGGCGTCGCCGAACTCGTCCTCGAACACGGACTGCTCACCGCCACGCAACTCCAAGAACTCCTCAGCCCCCAACGCCTCGCAAACCTCACCAAACAAAACCCCCAGCCCTAGCAGCCATACCCAGCCCACTCAAGGGAGCAGGGGCACACCGTCGTGCCCAAATCTTCCGCACCTACCCAAGGATGGACCATGAAAAACAAATCAACCATGTGGATTCTGGCAGCGCTCCTGTTCGGAATCATCAGCGGTCTGCTGTTCCACTGGCTGCTCCCGCTGGAAGCCCGCGGATCAGTGGTTACGGTCCTCGACACAGTGACCCATATGTTCCTGAACCTGATCAAGATGATTATCGCCCCGCTGATCTTTGCCACCCTCGTTTCGGGCATCGCGGGAGCTGCGAAATCAGCCGGAGTGGGCAAGCTCTTCGGCCGCTCGATGATATGGTTCTTGTCCGCCTCAGTCCTGGTGGGCGCCTTCGGCTTCATCACGGCCCATGTGCTCAACGTTGGTGCCGGCCTGCACCTGGTACCCGGCGGGGACTCGGGGGTGGAAACGAAAGCCCTCGATTACGCGGAGTTCTTCACCCACATCATCCCCACCAGCGTTTTCGCTGCCCTGACGGCGAACAATCCCCTTCAGATCCTCGTCTTCGGCGCGCTCTTTGGCATCGCATTGCTGAATCTGCGGAAGAAGCGCCGCTCCTCCATTGCGGATGCCATCGATGAACTCATGGGCGTCATGCTCAAGGTCACCGGGTACGTGATGCTGGCAGCACCCGTGGGCGTTTTCGCGGGCATCGCGGCCGCGTTCACATCCCAGGGGCTCGATGCGTTTGCCACCTATGCGTCCTTCATCGGCGGGTTCTACGTGTCCCTCTCGGCGCTGTGGGTCCTCATGATCGCCGTCGCTGTTGCGTTCCTCGGACGGGCGGCGTTCCGCCTGGTCCGGATCGTGCGTGAACCCATGGTCATCGCCTTCGCCACCTCCAGTAGCGAAGCCGCCCTGCCCAAGCTCATTGAGGGTTTGACCAGGTTCGGCATCGAGAAGCGCACCACCGGTTTCGTGCTCCCCTTGGGTTACTCCTTCAACGTGGACGGTTCCATGATGTACATGACGTTCGCATCCGTCTTCCTCTTGAACGCCTACGGCATCGACATGGACCTTGGCCAGCAGATCGCCATGACCGCCATGCTGCTGCTCAGCAGCAAAGGCATGGCAGGCGTACCCCGCGGTTCGCTCGTCGTCGTGGCCGCCGTGGTCCCTGCCTTCGGTATCCCGGCTGCGGGCATTGGCGTTCTCCTGGTGATCGACCAGCTCCTGGATATGGGCCGAACCGCCACCAACATCCTGGGAAACGCCATTGCCACCGCCGTCATTGGGCGGAACCATGACCAGGCTTCCTCCCTGGTCCCGGCGTCACCGGCGGCTGCCGGTCACGACGCACAAGACACCGAAGGCAGCAGGGAGCCTGAGCGTGTCGCGATGCACTGACCTGGTCCCACCCGGCATCAACCAATGATCAGCCGATTTACCCCTCACCCCGGATGAAAGGCCATTGAAATGACCACCGACTTCGAGCTGAAGAAACCGCTGGCGGTGCACCGCCCCGGCCGCAGCGAAAAAGGACGAAGCACACCGATCAGAACAGAAATCATCGACTACCTGGCACGCAACGGCGCGAGCAAAGTAGCCGACATCAGCAACGGCGTCGGTTCCTCGCGGGACTGCGTCAGGTACCACCTGGCGGCGCTGGAGACGGCGTCGATTGTCCGTTCCGATACCTCCCCCGGAGCCAGGGGCGGGTTCACGCCGTTCTACGCGCTGGCCCCCGAAAAGCGACCGGGCTGGAAGGTGTAATCGGTCACAGTCGGGCCTAATAAGTTGCAAACGTCGCTGGCCAGCATGAACCATAAGCAAGGGAATACGTTTCCACGCTACCCAAACCAGCAATCCTCACCGACGAGGATGCGACCCCTGCAATGACGACTCGGGGCCGTCAGCTGTATGAGTGAAAGTACTGACAATGACGTTTGAAACCACCGACTCCGTGACGCTGAAAATCTGGGACCGGTCAGCAATTGACCACACCATCGAGACGGCCGTGCAAGACCTTTCCCCCGGGCCAAAGCAGCAAAATGCGGCATCGCAGTCACCCGCAGCGGGCCCAACACTTTTACTGTGAGCCTCAACCGGAACGCGCCTCAGGGCGCCACCTTCGAGGATGTCACCCGCTAGGAACGGAACAAGCGGACGACGCCGGCACCTGCCGCCGTCGTCCGCTTTCCTCTATTTACTTGTCGGGCTCGGACGCTACCGGCCGCCTTCAATCTTCCGGCTGCGCTGTTCAATCGCCTTGGGTCCGTAGGGATAGACCCCGACGCGCGGCTGGCTGGCCGTGGTCAGCCGTTCAGTTTCCTCGGGGGTCAGTTCAAGCTCCGCAGCGGCAAGGTTGTCCGCCAACTGTTCGAGGTTGCGTGCGCCGAGAATCACGGACGTCACCGCTGGCCGGTCCGCCAGCCAGGCCAGTGCCACCTGCGAGGCACTCACTCCGTGGTCGGCGGCAATCTTTTCCAACGTTCCGATGACATCCCAGGTGCGTGGGTCGTCGTTGCGGGCCTGCCACGCTTCCATGCCGCGCTGTGGATTCTCACCGAGCCGGGTGGCACCGGCTGGAGGTTCGTCGCGCTTGTACTTGCCAGACAGCCAGCCGCCGCCCAGAGGCGACCAGGGCAGCAGGCCAACGCTGGCATCCAGCGAGGCCGGGACGATCTCCCACTCAATTTCGCGGACCAGCAGGCTGTACTGCGGCTGCAGGGTTACGGGGGCGCTCCAGCCGTGGGCCTTGGCCAGGTGAACCGCCTTGGTCAGCTGCCAGCCCAGGAAGTTGGAGAACCCGTAATAGGCGATCTTACCGTTGCTGACCGAGTCGTGCAGGAAGCGGAGCGTCTCCTCCAGCGGCGTGATGGGGTCCCACGCGTGCATCTGATAGAGGTCAATCTGCTCCACACCCAGGCGCCGGAGGGAATCATCCAGCGCCCGGACCAGGTGACGGCGGGACGTGCCGACGTCGTTCGGGGCGGCACCCATCGGAAAGCGGCCCTTGGTAGCCAGTACTACCCGGTCCTTGGCTTCGGGCCGCTGCGCGAGCCACCGTCCGATGATCTCCTCAGATACGCCGGCGCTGTAAACATCTGCCGTGTCGATGAAGTTGCCGCCGGCGGCAAGATATTCATCCAGGATCGCGTGGGACGTTTCCTCGGTGGCTTCCGCCCCGAATGTCATGGTGCCGAGCGCGTAATGTGAAACCACGGCGCCGCTGTTGCCCAGTGTTCGGTACTGCATGATGCTCCTCAGTCTTCGGTAGGGGTGTTTCTGCCGGGGTGGTAGGTGCGCCAGGTGTGTTCGGGCTCAAAGCCCAGCAGCCGCCTGGCTTTGTCGATGGAGAGCATGGTCTCGTGTTCGCCCAGGTCCTTGATCACCTTGACGGCGGGAAACACCTCGGCGGCGAGGCTGGCACTGGAACGGCTCATGACCGTGTCCGCGTTCGCGATGATGAACGCCTCGAACCCGGGCTTTCCGTTCTCCAGGGCCCGGACTACCGCCTGTGCGCCGTCCCGGCCATCGATGTACCCCCACAAATTCCACTTGCGCAGCATGGGATCCGCGTCGAACGACGGGAACCGTTCATAGTCCTCGGCGTCCATCACGTTGGAGAACCGCAGACCCGTGATGCTCAGACCGGGGTCCCAGCGCGTCAGTTCCACCGCCATCTGCTCCTCCAGGTGCTTCACCAGCGAATAGGTGCTTTCCGGCCGGGCCGGGTATTCCTCGTCTACGGGGATGTAGGGAGGGTCGACGTCGAACGGCAGTCCCAGCACCGTCTCGCTGGAGGCGTAGACCACCTTCTTGATACCGGCCCGGCGCGCCGCCTGGAACACGTTGTAGGTGGAGAGCATATTGTTCTCGAACGTGGCCGCGTCCGGAGCGATGCCCGGCGCGGGAATGGCGCCCAGGTGTACGACGGCATCGAAACCGCTATGCCGGTCGTCCAGCCCCATCAACACGTCCAGGACCTGGCCGTAATGACGCAAATCGACGACGACGAGCCCAGGATTCCTCTCCCCCGCACGGTCCAGGTTCAGCACCTGGTGCCCGTCCTGGACGAGCCTGCGGACCACATGCCGTCCCAGCTTGCCGCTTCCACCGGTCACTGCAATTCTCATGATCGCTCCCTTGCTACATCCATCAGACCCGGCATCCGTCTTGTCATCCAACATGCATTGAACGGCCACGTCGGCACCCTTCCCGCCGATAGGAGCGGTGGGACAGTCGAGCGGGGAACCGCTTTCATGCGGTTCATGCACATGACGTTACGCATCTTGGCTGGCCTTGTCAGCAGGTTTCCCTGTCCCTGCTTTTCCTAGGACCCGGAGTCCTACCTTCCCGGTGGCGACGCAGGGACGACGGCGGGACTTCCCGCCGTCGTCCGCTTGCTGCCGAACCGCCGGGTGCTTACTGGATGCCGGAGGAGGTAAGTGCGACGGCGGCTGAGGCGTGGTGCAGGAAACGATCAGCGACGGGGTTTTTGACCCGGTGCAGCGTCCCGATCTCGTCCGGCACGAGGTCCCAAAGGCCCATGGTCAGGCGGTAGTGTTCCAGCGGTTCCGTGCCGTAGCGGTAAGTCCATTCGTACATGTCGGTCACTGGCCACCAGGTGTAGCCCACGATGTTCTGCCCCTGGGAGCGCAGCTGCTGCACGCAGTCCACGGAGGCGTCCAGCCATTGGAGGCGCTGGGCATACGAGCCGGTGAGGCAGGTTTCGGTCAGGGCTACCGGCGCGCCGTAGCGCTGCCCGTAGGTAGTCAGGACATCGGCCAGGCCTTCGGTCCAGTCGTTGCGGACAGCGCGGGGATCTGCGATGTCTCCGCGTACAGGCTTGCCACTTACCAGCAGCTCGGTGGAGTGAAGGGGGTAGTAGTTCACACCCATGACGTCGGGCAGCACAATGTTGCTCTGGTGCCAGTTCAGGTCATAGTCGCTCATGCCATGACGGCTGAGCCAGGGCGCCAGTTCGTGGTCGGCGTTCACCTTCCCGGTCACGAGGTCCTCGACCAGATATGAACGTGCTTTGAGGTGACGGATTTCGTCCTCGTGTTCGCCGGTGGCAGAGTCACTGACAAACCGGAACCCGGCGTCCACGTGGGTGAAGATGGCGCGGTCCCCCAGGACTTCGGCCATGTTCTGCTGCGCCAGGACGAAGCCTTTGGACAGGTTGCGCACGAGGGCAACGAGGCCGTCGTCGCCTGAGAGGTATGGCGGCCAATGGCCAAACTTTCCCGAGAAGAGGGTGTGAATCATGGGTTCGTTGACCGGCGTGTAGTCCACCACCCTGTCGGCATACCGGGCGGCGACCCGTGCGGAATACTCGGCGACCCGTTCGGGGTAGCTGGAGTTCAGGAACTGGTTGTCCAACCAGGTGGGGGTGCCGTAGTGCATGAGGTCCACGAGAGGCTTGAGCCCGAGCTCGGCGAAGCGGTCCATGACCTTGTCCAGCCAATCCCATTTCCAAGTTCCCGGTTCAGGGTTGATCCGGTACCAGGGGATCCCCCAGCGGAGGAATTCCCCGCCTGCTTCCCTGGCCAGTCCCAGGTCCTGGTGCCAAAACCTGTAGTGCTGCATCAGCTCGTATTCGTCCAGGGAACGCTCACCGGGCCGTTCCTGCGGGATGAATGTGTCCTCTATACCGAGACCGAAATGCAGGCGGCCGTCTTCAAACCATTTCACTAAAACCTCACTTCAATCCGGTGGTCGCGACGCTTTCAATGAAGCGGCGCTGGACAAACATAAAGACGGCGACCAAGGGGAGGATGGCCACAAGGGCACCGGCCATCATGACGCCGTAGGGGACTATTCCGCCCGGGCCGGTAAGGAGGGTCAGCCCTGACGTGAGGGTCCCCATGTTCTTATCGGTGGTGAAAATGAGCGGCCACAACAGGTCATTCCAGTTATTGACGAAGACAAACACGCCCAGGGTAAGGATTGCGGGGGTGGCGTTGGGCAGGACGATGTTCCAGTACACGCGCCACTCGGAGGCGCCGTCGATGCGGGCCGCGTTGTCCAGGTCCCGGGGAAGGGACAGGAAGAACTGCCGAAGGAAGAAGATTCCGAAGGCGTCCGCGGCACGCGGGATGATCAGGGCAGCGAAGGTGTTAACCCAGCCAAGGTTGCTGGCCAGCTGATACACGGGAACCAGGGTTGCCTGGAACGGGATCATCAGGCTGGCGATGATCGCGATGAGCAGCATCCGTCTGCCGGTGAAGTCGATCCGGGCCAGGGCGTACGCGGCCAGGGAGTCGAACAGGAGTGCCAACAGGGTAACGCCGCCGGCAAAGGCGAAGCTGTTTCCGATCAGGCGGACGAACGGCAGTTCCTGGAAAATGCGGGTGAAGTTCTCCATCGTCCACTGGCCTGGGACCAGCGTGGGAGGGAAGGCATTGACTTCCGTTGCCGGCTTGAAGGCGGTGAAGACGATGATCGCGATGGGCAGCAGAATGACCGCGGTGGCCAAGGCCAGCAGGACAACCACCACGGCACGGTTCAGCCTTGCCCGGGCGGCGCGGCGGGAGCCGGAAACAGGACCCCCTGGCGGAAGGAGGCGTGGGCGGAGTGTGGTGGACATCAGTCCCCTTCCCTTTCACGTCTTCCGAAGAAGACGAACTGGATGACGCTGAGCAACAGCGTGGCTCCCAGCAGTACATAGGACAGTGCCGAGGCGAAGCCGACGTCTAGTTTGCGGAAGCCGGATGTGTAGATCTGCATGACCACCGTCTCGGTGTGGCCGTAGGGGCCCCCGCCGGTCATCACGTAGATCTGGTCAAAGGCCTGGAGGGCGGCAATGAGTGCGAAGATCAGCACGAACGCTGTCGTGTTGGAGAGCATGGGCATGGTCACGTGCCGGAATCTGGTCCAGGCACCGGCGCCGTCCACCCGGGCCGCCTCGTACAGTGATCCTGGGATCTCCTGGAGGCCGGCGAGGAAGATCACCATGTAGAAGCCGAAGCTCTTCCACACAGCCACGAACGCTACGGCAGGCATGGCCAGGACGGGGTCCTGCAGTACGTTTCCGATGCGGATCCCGGCCGAGCTGAGCCAGTAGTTCAGCAGCCCCACCTGGGGGTCGATAAGGTAGGCCCACGCGATGGCTGCGACCGCCAGGCTGATGATGAAGGGCAGGAACAGCGCTGTCCGAAAGAAGCCCCGGAAGGGCAACCGCGGATCGTTCAGCAGCAGGGCCAGGACCAGGGCCAGCGCGACGGCGGTCGGCGTGAACAGCAGTGCGTAGAGGCCAGTGTTGACTACTGCGTTGATGATGACTGGGTCGGTGAAGATGCGCGCGTAGTTCTCAAAACCCACCCACTTTTCCTTGCCGAAGCCGCTGGCGTTGGTGAAGGACAGCCGGAGGGCCGAAACCATGGGCCACGCGGTGAACGCCCCGAGGACCAGCAGCGCCGGGAGGAGGAAGGACAGAGCCTGAAGGTTCTTGCGGCGCTGTCCGACGGCGGGGCGGCGCCGGCCGCCGATCGGTGCCGGAGCGCGGTATCGCGGCGCCTGCGGCTTTCTGTGCACGGTGGTGCTCATGGGAACTTCTTTCCTGGGGACGCGGCGCCCACTGCTGCTCGAGGTCAGCCAGCGGCCGGGGCGCCGCATCCGTAGGGCTTCTGGATGTTAGTTACTTGTTTCTCAGCTACTTGGTGCCAGTTACTTGGTGTCGAGGACCTTCTGGACGGAGGTCTGTGTCTCGGCCAGGAGGTTCTTGATGTTTTCGCCGGCGACGGCGCGCTGGGTGAGCTTGTCCACGGCCGTGAGCACGTCAGTGCTGTTCACCACACCGGGCAGCAGCGGACGCCCGAATTCGGATTGCTTCGTCAAGGCTTCCACAACCGGGTTGGAGGCAACGGCGCTGGCAGGAATGTCAGAACGCAGCGGCGGCCATCCCGAGCCGAGCGACCATGCAGTGGCCTGCTCCTTCTGCAGGAAGTACGCGAAGAACTTCTGGGCAGCGGCAGTCTTGGCTCCGTCTTTCTGAGAGGTGATGCCCATGGAAATGCCGATAGCCGAGGCCGCCTGCTCCTTCGGGCCGGCCGGGACGGCGGCGATACCGTAGTCAATGTTGCTTTCCTTGGCGATAGAGGACATCCACGGTCCGCCCAGGTACATGGCGGCCTTGCCGCTGCTGAACAGCTTGTCGCCTGCAATCCCGTCCAGGCCGGACGGGGAGATCTTGTCATTGCGGACCGCATCCACCCAGGTCTTCAGCGTCTCGGCGTTCTCCGGTGAGTCAACCACTGCCTTGCCGTCCTTGACGACGTCGCCACCGTTGCCATAGAAGAGCGAGGGCCAGACGCCGTTAGCAACTGTTGCGTGGTCCGGAAGGCCGAGGCCGTACTGCTCCGGGGTGCCGTCCTTGTTTTCGTCAATGGTCAGCTTCTTCGCGGCGGCGATCCACTCGCTCCAGGTTGCCGGAGGGGTGGTGATGCCGGCCTTAGCGAACAGAGCCTTGTTATAGAACATGGCCAGCGGCACGAATCCGGAGGGCACGCCATACTTGTGGCCGTTGACGGTCTCCATGTCGGCAGCAGCCGGGACAAGCTTGTCCAAGTTGCTGTTGGAGTCCTTATAGAAGTCATCAAGCTCCACGAACGCACCCTTGTCAGCGTAAACGGGGAGGCGTTCGGCCGGCATGGCCACGATGTCTGGTCCGTTTCCGGAAGAGAGCGCCGGGAGCAGCGTGTCATCGATGACCGACCAGGGGTTGGTCTGGACTTTGATCGTGACGTTTGACTGGGAGGCGTTAAAGTCCTCAACGATCTTGTTCAACACCTTGCCGTCCGCTTCGGTGTAACCATGCCAGAACGTGAGTTCGGCCTTGGTGTTGTCGCTGGCTCCGGTGCCTGCACCAGAGCAGGAAGTCAGAGCCAGGGACGCGGCAGCGACCGCGGTGAGAATAGTGAGCGACCTTTTCATGTCAGCCCTTTCAATGGTGCGGGACTCCCCTGTCCCTGGTGGAAACTTCTCTAGATCAAATTTGGGTAAACGTTGTACGTAAACGTTGTATCTAGCATGCAGTGCCGATTCTCAGCGGTCAAGACCTACTGTCTATTTTCTTTTCAGGCGGCGGTAGTCGCGCCCTCAGCACCCGTCAGGACTCCGCCGGACGACTGGCGGACTTCGAGCACAAAGCCTGTCTCCACTTCGTGTGCCTCCAATTCGCTGCCGCCTTCAATGCGGCGCAGAAGAGTCTCCACTGCAGCCTCGGCGATCTGGTCCCTCCGAGGATTAACGGTCGAAAGTGCCGGTAGGGAGTACCGGGTTTCGTCCAGGTCATCGAAACCGACGATCGCCACATCCTCCGGGATGCGCACGCCAGCCTCCTGGAGCACGCGCATTGCGCCGAGGGCGAGAGTGTCGTTGAATGCGAAGACCGCGTCAAAGGTCAGGCCCTCCTTAAGCAGCTTCGTCATTGCAGCCGCGCCGCCCCGGCGGTGCCAGGAGTCGGCGTAGCAAACAAGATCCGGATCGAATGTCAGGCCGGCCTCCTCGATGGCCTGGCGGTATCCGGCCAGGCGGAGCTCAGCAGAAGCGACGATCTCCCCCTCATGGGCACCCAAGGCAAGGACCCGCTTCCGGCCAGCGGCCAGCAAGTGCCCGGTTGCGGCGCGGGCACCGGCGGTATTTGCCATGGTGATGCGGTCCACCTGGCCATCGAAGGACGTGTCACCAAGGACCACCAGCGGGGTGTCGACGCTCTTGAGAAGCTCGGCATCCCCTGCGTCCAACGTCAGGGCGCTGTAGATAATCCCGTCAACCATGTGCCGATGCTGGCCGCGGAGGGCGGCGAGTTCGTTGTCGCGGCCGCTTCCGATTGGCTCGATCAGCACCGCCAGCCCCCTCGAGGCCGCCGTTCGCATGACCGCGTCCGCGAGTTCGGCGAAGTAGGCCGTGGTGAGATCCGGAATAATCAGGCCAATGACTCCCGAGCGGCCCGATCGCAGGTTCCGGGCTGACAGGTTGGGCCGATAACCCAGTTGCTCAATGGCGTCCTGGACGCGCTGCCGGGTCTCCGGCCTCAGCTGCGGATGCCCATTGATCACGTTGGACACCGTCTTGATGGAAAAACCGCTGACTCGCGCAACATCCCGGATTGTGACAGACACCGCCACTCCCTCCCAGTCTCATGGCCTGAACCTGCGGCCCTGCCATCAGGGTACAACGTGGGAAGTGTGTGGAGGTACAACGTGAGAATCTGGCAGCGGCTGTCGAGGGTCACCTCGGGTTAAAGCGTTGCCGGGCCTACCAACGACAACAGAATCTGGTGCACGAGTCCCACCAGTGTCGCTCTTGCTGCATTGGACCGTCCGTTACGAAACGCCAGTTCGGTGGTTATCACGATGTGCAGGGATACGTCGTGTTCACAGATTGGCGTCCGACAGTGTTCCCCTCACTGTTTGATGCTCTGCACCAGAGGCAAGCAGCAGCCGCCGCTGTGTGAGGCGGTATCCGAAGACTTTGATCCACGCCGGATACCGCCTCTTTCTTCCAATCACCGGATTGATCGTCCACGGACGCTGGCCAACAGGGACTATCAACGCCACAGCCGGGAAGATCAGGATGACCGGTGGAGGCGTTCCAATAGACAAGTACCGGTGGCAATGACGCCTATAGATCTCGCCGCGTTTCCCTTGGTCAACGCATGGGAGTTGCTCGGGCCGCACAAAGCGGAGTTCCCATGGTCGCACTCTTTCGCTTGATATGGTGCAGGACCGCGGCGAGGGCAGGCCAGGTTTCGTTGCCGCGGCGTGTCCGCGCGTAAGCGCGCACCCGGACATCGGGCTGCGTGAGGGGAATCAGAATAATGCCTTTGGGAGGTTGGCTGTCGGCGGGTAGTAGACCTATTCCCATTCCGGCGAGGATGAGGTCTTCAACGAGGTCCAGGCTGTCAGCCTGGTGTCGGATTTTGGGTTCAAAGTCCGCCATTGATGAGATCAGCCGAAGGACGTCCTCATCTGCCCGGTTTCGTGAGTTGCCGATCCAGTCATGGTCGCGGAACTTTGCGAAGACGTCAGGTGCGCTGATGGCTGTCGTTCCCATATCGCGGTCGGGAACGCCGAGGCTCCAGGGGGTGCTCCACAAGGGGACGGAATCGAAAGCGGCGCCGCGCCCGTCCGGGGCAAGGTTATAGTCATAGGTCAGGGCCAAGTCCACCGTATCGGAGGCGAGCAGGGCGAGGGCTTCGTCTGGCTCATGCTCCCGCACCTCGACTTTGACGTGAGGGTGGCTGAGGGCAAGGTCACCAATGATGGGCATCAGAACCTTGCGCACGGCGGTAACGAATCCAGCCACCCGCACTGTTCCCACCGGTTCGGCTTCGGAGTCCAGTTCCGCAGAAGCGGCCTTCACCGCTGCGAGGATGGTTTCCGCGTGCCCGGCCAAACGCCGGCCGGCGGGAGTCAAACGGACGCCCCGGCCGGCAGGCTCCAGCAGTGCTGTCCCGGCTTCCCGGGCAAGGGCTGCTACCTGCTGGGAAACCGTGGACGTCGTAGTGCCCAAAGTGTCGGCAACGTGGCGCATCGAGCCCTGGCGGGCCAGTTCGAGCAGGACTTCCAATCTTCGGGTTTCCATCACTCCATTGTCCGTTATTTGCGGATGGTTTGTGCATGATTGTCACGTGGACGTAAATGGTCATCCAAGGTCTACTGGAAGACATGATCAATTTCTCCCAGGGACGTTTCAGCGGCGCCGGCAGTGGAACGGTGATGGCAGGCGCAGCAATGTGCTGCGTTCAGCTGGGTCTGGCCGCTTCGGTGGGACTCTCGGACCGACTTGGTTCTGAGGGAGTGGCTTGGCTGCGGCTGGCGTGGGCCGCGTTGATCTTGGTTGCCTTCACCCGGCCTTGGCGTACCAAGTTGAGCCGTTCAGCCCTGCTGACCTGCGTCGTGCTGGGCGTGGTGACGGCTGGCATGACGCTACTGTTCATGGCCGCCGCGGTCCGGATACCTTTGGGCACGGCAAGCGCCTTGGAGTTCCTGGGTCCGCTGTCGGTTGCCGTCATCCGTGGAAACAAAGCCGGTCGATGGTGGGCGTTGGTGGCAGCAGGCGGCGTGGCAGCACTGACGGAGCCATGGCACCGCGGTACGGATTCGATCGGGGTGCTCCTGGCCCTGAGCGCCGGTGCGTGTTGGGCGGCCTACATTCTCCTGACGCAGCGGGCCGGTGACGAAGTCAACGGTCTGCAGGCGTTGGCGGTTTCCATGCCCGTGGCGGCAATCGCGACGACCTTCGTTGTCGGACCTGCGGTATTCAGCCATCTCGACTGGCCGCTTCTGCTTCTGGGTGCCGGATTGGCGTTGCTGATGCCGGTGATCCCCTTCAGCCTGGAACTGCTCGCCCTGCGCCGTCTGAAAGCGGCAACTTTCGGGACGCTGATGAGTCTGGAACCTGCGATCGCGGCAATGATCGGATTCGTGGTCCTGGGGCAAGCTCCCGGGCTCAGCGCCGTCATAGGGGTTGCGCTGGTTGTAGCAGCAGGCATCGGTGTCACCCTCCAAGACAACGCCTCATCCCAGCCACCGTTACGGGCTGAAAACAACGACGACGTCGGTGGAGTGGCACGCGCAAATCCTGCAGAAGCACGCTCCTGAACCAAGGCACAACAAAAGCAGTCCTCCAGCACCGCATCATCCCGCTGCTACTCAAGGAGCACCATGTACGTCCCCGAGCATTTCGCTGCCAGCCCCGAAGCCCTCCGGGACCTTCTGGCCTATCCAGGCGCTTCCAACCTGGTGACCATGACCTCCGAAGGCATGATTGCAACCTTGGTGCCCTTCCTCTACGACCCCTCAGCCGGCGAGCATGGCACCCTGTTGGGCCATCTGGCGCGAAATAATCCGCAGTGGTTGGAACCGGTGACGGGTGAATCGTTGGTCATTGTGCAGGGCCCGGACGCCTACATAACACCGTCCTGGTACGCATCAAAGGCCGAGCACGGCCGAGTCGTGCCGACCTGGAACTACTCCACCGCCCACGTATATGGCGATCTCATCATTCACGACGACCCAGAGTGGGTCGGTGACATGGTTCGCCGGCTGACCGACCTCCATGAAGCATCATCACCTGAACCGTGGACCATGGACGATGCACCGGAACGTTTCATCGCAGGCCAACTGCGTGCCATCGTAGGAATTGAGCTGCGTATCACCCGCGTCGAAGCCAAGCTCAAACTCAGCCAAAACCGTCCGGCCGCCGACATAGAAGGCGTGATCGGCGGTCTCCATGGCCGAGGCGACCACCGCAGCGCCGCAGCCGTCCAGGACGCCCGCCCTTGAGTTCACCCGACGAGCATCACCGAAAACAGACGCCGTCTGGCGTCGACGAACGATCAATTCACACAGGACCCCCGGCCGCTAGGTCTCTCTTGAGGCTGTAGTAAATTTCTCTGGCGATGAAGCGTTTGAGACAGCGAATGGCGTCTGCGGATGAATGCCCTTGAGCGCGTTTGCAGTCACGATAGGCCTTCGATCTGGGGTCGTGGCGCAGTCGGCAGATCGCTATGAGGTAGATGATTCTATTGGCTTGGCGGTTGCCTCCTCGGTGAAGCCGCATCCGGTTTGATTTACCGGAGGAGACCGGAATTGGTGCAACGCCGCATAGTCGGGCGAAAGCGGCTTCGTTGCGGAAGCGTTCGAAGTTTTCGCCGGCTGTGATGCGTAGTTGGGCGACGCTGACTGGGCCTACTTGTGGGAGGGCCAGGGTGTTGGGCGCGATTGCGCTGACCAGGCGGAGCAGGTGTTTGTCGATGAATTTGGGTGGTGAGTTCGTAGACGCGGCGGCCCAGCTCGCGGAGGGCCTATTTCACGGCGTGCTCATGGTTCGTGGATCCGCTTCGGGTTGGGGCGCAGACTTCTGGCCTGAGTCGCTTTACCTTCTAGAGTCTTGGTATTTAGGCGTTCCCTAGGGTCGCCTGGGGCTGTGAGCAGGATGTCCCGCAGCTGGACAAAGGCCGCGCTGCCGGCTTTGATTGCTTAATCCCTCACAAGGTGTAGGTTCCTAATTGCCTCCACCGTTCCGGTGGTGTCTTTTGCTGGAGCGGAGCATTCCCCGGAGAGCACCTTGCGGGCAGCTGCCTCTGCATCCACGGCGTCAGTCTTACCCACTCTGTTCCGGACTTGGATGTGGCTGTGGTTCACCTCCACGACATCGATTCCGGCGGCGAGCAGGTACCTAGTGAGCCCGGCGCCGTAAGAGCCGGTGCATTCGATGCCGAACACGTTGATGATGCCGAAGCCGGCCGACCAGTCCAGCAGTTGTCGATAGCCGCACGGGTCTGCTGGGAAACGTTGGTCTCCGAGCAATCGGCCGTCCTGGTCGACTGCGGCCGCGTGATGCACTAACGAGTGGGTGTCTACACCTATCGTGATTGTCCTGGTGGGCTGGGTCGCTACGAGAGTCATGCTCACTCATTCCTGTCGATGGCTGAAGATGGCGAGCACGGATGACCGGGCCGGGCGGACAGAGCATTGAAGAGCTAAGCTGCACGTTCCTATCAAGTCACTACCTATTCTCCTCGGAGACGTCGCGGGGGTGGATTAGCGCCGTTCCTCTAACTCGTTAGCTCCTCTAGCTCGTTAGCTGGCATTCGCCCGCGGCCTGCCCCTGTGGCTTCACTTGCGGTCATTGCCGCCCCCGTCAACGATGTTCGGGACGGCCTGGAGTTGTAGGCGGCACGCAGCCCGGCGCGTGCCCTGATCAGCAACGCCGACACTGCATTTGGTTCGATATCCAGCATCCGAGCGATATTCCGGGGCGGTTCGCCCATTACCTCGGCGTACCACAGGACGGTCTGCCACCTCGCAGGCAGCGCCCGCATCGCTTCGACCACGTCCTCCCGCTCAAGCACGGACAAAACCCGTTCGAGACCTGGGTCATCAACCGGGTCAGGTTCCAGCTCCTCCACCAGGGCAGGCCTCTCCCGCATCTGCTTCGTCCACACGGAGGCGGCCACCGACCTCACGCAGGTGCTCAGGTACGCCCCGAAGTTCCCAGACGGGCCGTATCCCCTTCTGATAGCGCTAACAGTCTTCGCGAACGCCTCGTGAAGTACATCTTCAGCATCCTGGCGACGGGAGGTCAAGGACGCCGCGAACCGCAAGGCCTCGTCCCGGTGTCGCTCATACAACACGGCCATCGCTTCCGGGTCCCCTGACCTCACCCCGGCAAGCAGTTCGGCCTCGGTGGGTGGGGGAACCTCATGCCCTGGACTGGGCCCGGTGCGCCTTGGCCGCGGAGTCTGGCCCCCATGCCGGGCAATCGTGTCGGGGAGGCGTTCAGTGTTCATGTCGCGGGCAATCGGGGTCCGGGCCACTCAACGCCGGGCGCGCCTTCACGACGGAGGGACAGAATTCACACGAGAAATCCGCGGCGTCAGCATTCGCAGAGATCGATACATCCCCAGCGCCCATAAATCTCCCCCAGTCGGATCGAGGCCGACGGTAGGCGTCCTCGATGAGATTGTGACATGCGCGCTGTCAAACACCAAGTAAGCAATGCAACGCCGCGAACGTCGAGCCCGGACTTTCGTCAATCCGTGCCCAAGCCGCCCCAGCGAACGGAGGGTTTACCTGAAGGGTCCTGCCAGAAAATTGTGCTACGTCACGATTCGGATCTCCCGAGGTTATATCGAGGTAATTGCATTTTTTGGGGGCGGTGCTTGCGGGTTGCGCTCCGGAGCTGCTGGAAGGATTTTCATGAGGTCTCATTCGCAATCCAAGGGGAGCGGGCAACGGCACCCCTCCCATATAAGGGCCATAGCCGGCAGGCCGGGCCCCTCCCACCGCCATTCAGGGCAGAAAAGCCTGCGCAGCCAGATCCAGAACTTCTCCGCCGGTATCAGGGCACTGGCGGGCCTTCTCGCACTCGCCCTGATTGCCACAACGGTCGCATCCGGCCTCATCGGACTCACACCGTCCGGATCAGCGCAGGCCGCGCCGGGCACTCCCGGCACTCCGGGTGCTCCCTCGCTCATCTACCAGGAGGATTTTCAGAACGCGCCCCTGACGGGAGCGACCAATATCGCCGCCTACACGAGCACCACCGGCGCCACGTACACGATGGACTCCGTCTATCAGAACGCGTCGCGGTGCAACGGAGTGATCTTCGGTCATCAGGCTACCGATGCGGCTCTTGGCGCTGCGCAGTTCTGTGCGGCCAGCTGGTGGCCCACGGCCAGGACAGTACCGGCCGCAATCGGGCAGCACGCAGGCATGGCTGATCCCAACACAAACCTCGCAGTGGCAGAGCAGACGGCTGGCGGCTTCAACGACTACACCGGGGTGATGATGGAGGGCTCCGGCATCAACGTCGGGGGTACCGGTCGATTCGTCACCTTCTCTCTTGACGTCGGAAACCTGTGCAACATTGGTGTCCAGGCGCTTGACCGGTTCTATGTGATAAACGGCACCACGCCTATCGCATTGAACGCCACGGACTACAACATCTGCGCAGACCCCAACCGCCAGACGTACACCGTCGACGGTAACGTCGTCAGCGTTGGTACTTTCACCGGAAACCAGGCAGCCTTGGTCACCAACCCGACGGTCGGCTTCCGGGTTACCAACCAGCAGCCCAACGGCAGCGGCAATGATCAGGCTTTCGATAACTTCAAGATCCTCGATGTGACCCCACAGCTGGACAAGTCCTTCAGCCCGGCATCCGTCCCCGTCGGGAGCACCTCGACGCTGACCCTCACGGTCACCAACACCAGCGAACTCGGCGCCAAGAACGGCTGGTCCTTCACTGACGCCCTTCCAACCGGACTGACCGTCGCCGGCCCTGCCACCACCAACTGCCCCGCAGGCGTCGTCACCGCGGCCGCGGGCGGAACTTCGGTCGGTGTGACAGGGAACCTGAGCACCGGCCTGGCCTCCTGCACCGTGACGGTGAACGTCACCTCGAAGGCAGCGGGCTCCTTCACGAACGGCCCGTCAAACGTCACTGGAACGGGCATCAATCCTCCCGGCACCTCCACGGTTAACTTTGTTGAGCAGCCGTGGGCGTGTGACGCTTCGGGCTACCTGTTCCAGAGCCCCGCGGGTCTTGCTGATCCTCACCTGGTCCAGAAAGTCGACCTGGTTTCGGGTGCCTTCTCAACCGCTTTCACCATGTCAGAAGCCGTGAACGCCGTCGGCTACAACGTCCTGGACAACTACTTCTACGGAATCGCCAGCGGCAACGGAGCCCTTCTGCGCATCGGTGCCAACGGATCCGTGGCAGATCTTGGCGTTCCTGCCGGCTCACCTGGAGGAGCGTTCGTTATCGGTGATATCGACAACGCAGGGCGCTACTGGGTCACGAACGGGACCGCATACTATGCGATCGATCTCGTCCCAGGATCGCCTACCTTCAACACGGTGCTCAGCTCCGGAACCCTGCCCGGGACGAATATGGGTTTTGACTGGGGCTTCACCAACGGGGCGTTCTATAGCGTCGGAGTCAACGGCGCGAACAACGTCTTGGTCAGCTTTGATCCGGTAACCGGGACGCAGACCGTCGGGCCTGTCCTGACATCTCCGGCGGGGACGCCGGTCACCGGGCTTGTTGTCGGTGCCGTCTACGTCGACGCTACCGGCTACCTCTACGCATCCGACAACACGACTGGCAACATCTCCCGCATCGATGTCAACACTGCTCAGATGGTGCCGCTTTCGGCAGGCCCTGCTTCCGGCGGCAACGACGGCGCACGTTGTGCCTCAGCACCCATCCCGACCCTCACAGTCACCAAGACGGTCAGCGGACGCGCAGTACCAGCGGACCAGTTCACCGTCGGTCTCCAGGCTCCCGCAGGGGCAGTCCTCACCTCCGCCACAACTACCGGTACTGCAACAACGGTCAGCACCCTCAACCAGCCGGTTTCCCAGGGAAGCACCTACACAATCACCGATGCCATGGCCGCAGGCTCCGCCAGCGGGATCAACGCCTACAACGCTTCCGTCGCGTGCACGAACACGGCCACCGGAGCCACGGTTCCGACGGCGGGCAGCGGACCCTGGACCTTCACAGTCCCCTCCGCCGCCGCGTTCACCTGTAACGTCACGAACGCACCGGTGAAAGTGAGTGTGGGGTTGGTCAAGACGGCGGACCAGGCAGCCATGAACAGCCTCCAGCTGGGGCAGGTCATCACCTACTCGTTCGAGTTCACCAACACCGGTGATGTGCCGCTCACTGATATCCGTATCAACGAAACCGGCTTCACAGGCACCGGCACCGCGCCGGTAGCAGTCTGCCCCACCGGTCCCGTGGCGCCTGCGGCAGCAGTGACCTGCACCGCGACCTACACGGTCACCCAGGCTGACGTGGACGCTGGTTCGATTTCCAACACAGCCACAGGCACCGGTACTCCGCCGCCAGGCATCACGACTCCGCCGGTCTCACCGCCGTCGGAGGTCATCGTGCCGGCACCGCCTGCACCGGCCCTCACTGTCGTGAAGTCCGCTTCCCCGGAGACGATCACGGCGGCAGGCCAGCCCGTGACGTACTCGTTCCTGGTCACCAACACCGGCAACGTCACTCTTAAGGACATCACGGTCAACGAAGGCAACTTCACCGGTACCGGCGACCTCTCCGACGTCACCTGCGACGCCGGAGCAGCTTCACTGGCGCCGGCAGCAACCGTGACCTGCACCGCGACCTACACTGCCACCCAGGCGGATGTCGACGCGGGAGCCATCACCAACACCGCCACCGCGACCGGCACCCCGCCTGGAACAACGACGCCGCCGGTCTCACCGCCGTCGGAAACCACCGTCACCATCCCGGCAGCACCGGGGATCACGGTCGTGAAGTCCGCATCCTCGGAAACGATCACGGCGGCGGGGCAGTCAGTAACGTATTCGTTCCTGATGACCAACACCGGCAACGTCACCCTTAAGGACATCACTGTCAACGAAGGCAACTTCACCGGTACCGGCGACCTCTCCGACGTCACCTGCGACGCCGGGGCGGCTTCACTGGCGCCGGGAGCAACCGTAACCTGCACCGCGACCTACACCGTGACGCAGGCCGACGTCGACGCCGGATCCATCAGCAACACCGCCACCGCGACCGGCACACCGCCCGGAACAACGACGCCGCCGGTCTCACCGCCATCGGAAACCACCGTCGCCATCCCGGCAGCACCGGGGATCACGGTCGTGAAGTCCGCTGACGCAGGAGCACTGAAGAGCCTGGTTGCAGGCCAGACCATCACGTACTCGTTTGTGGTCACCAACACCGGCAACGTGACGGTCACAAATGCTGCCGTGGTTGAAGGGGACTTCAGCGGTGCAGGCAAGCTTTCGCAGGTCACCTGCCCGGACGGGGCCGCCAGCCTCGCCCCCGGAGCAATAATCACCTGCTCCGCGACCTACACCGTGGTCCAGGCCGACCTGATCTCCGGAACAATCACCAACACCGCCGCGGCCACCGGCAGAGTCCCCGGCGGCGCTGCACTGGTCTCGGCACCCTCCACGGCCAAGGTTGCCGCTCATGCCCCGGTCATCACTGCAGTACCGGCATCACCGGCCAACCTCGCTAGCACGGGGCTGGATCCGGTACCGCTGGTCTTCGGTGGGCTGGCAATCCTCCTCCTCGGAGGAGGCACCCTGGCAGCATCAAAGATCCGCCGCCGCCAGAGCTAGCCCTGTCCACCCACGCTCCTAAGCAACCGGAGCCAACCTGAGAACAGCGCCCGGGATGCGAGCAACACTCGCACCCGGGCGCTGTTCCGGGCTGACCCAGATCCCACTTGGGCAGGCCCGCAACAAATGCGTCATCTTGCCGGGCACTGCGGGGCAATACAGTACGGTTGCTGACGGGGAAATCAGGCTCCACGACGAAAAAGGTTCTCCCCATGCCCTCCATTGACCTTCGTGACTACCCCCATGGCAACGCCCTCCACAGCCAGTCACTGAATTGGATCTACGCCAACGGACTGGACCCGTTTGCTATCCCTCATGGGGAAGTAGAGATCGTCGGGAACCACCTGACTGCACAGCTGGCTGAGGGCACCTGGCGCACCATCCCCATGCAGGCACCGCCAGAAGAGTACGGACTCACACGCAGAGCCTGATCCGGGGCAGGCGGTTTTAAGGAAACTTCGCCGTCGCCATGAGTTGCGTCATGATTCGGCGGAGTGAAGGTTATACACCTGTGCGGGATTCCATGCCTGTCCACCAAAGGTCCCCCGACCCGCCGGTAGACGCCCCGCACGACCGACCGGATACTATCCCAGCCCCGGGCGGGGACGGGCGGGGCCGCGGACGTGAGACACCCGACAGACCCGCCCGTCCAACCATTCACTTCCAATCCTTCCCGCGTCGGCTCGACCTGCGACGATCCTGCGGCGCAGCACAAGCACGGGTGCGGAACTTGCGTGCGCCTGACGTCACGATTCCGCTTCTACACCGTTAATAGACCTTCCGTCACGAAATGATTCCCCGCAGGTTATCCCCATGTGAGCACGGCGCAAGGGGAGCCTTTGCGTCTCAACATGCGGTTCCGGGTTTGCTCAGATCGTCGACTTGCAGACGTTCTGATCCGCTGGCTGGTCTCTTTCCGGCCAGGGTCTTGCATTCCCTGTCCGATGAAAAAATAGGGGAACAGAATGATAGGAATGCATCAGAGGCGCAGCCGCCTCTGGGCCTCGCCGCCGGGCGGTACGCTGCTGGGTCAACTCGGGACAAACCGAACGCTAGCCGGGTCCGTAGTCCTGGCACTTCTGCTGGGGCTGTTGTTCATGGCCAACACGGTGCCGGCCTTTGCCGCACCGGTGAATGAGATCACTGCACGATGGGCCGACAACACACCGGCGCAGGTGGCCTCCGGAGACGTGGTCACAGGCGAGTGGCGGATCAACGTCAACGACGACGCGACCGCGCCCGCCAACGCCCCGGTCGATAACGTTACCCTGGATATCACGCTCACCAATGGGGTGTTCGAACGGCTTCCAGACGCCTGTTTGACCACCGGCGTGACGCCGGCGTCAACACTGTCAGCAGACAAGAAGACCCTTACCTGTAATCTGGGCACCCACAACGAAGGTACGGCGGTCGCGCTCCAGGTACCCGTCGTCGTCGACGGCCCGACCGGAGCACAGGTGAGCGCAACAGGGACTATCAACGGCAAGAGCGCCGCCCTGCCTCCACTGAACATTGTGAATCCCTTTGCGATGGACATGCGCTGGGGTACCGGCACCCCGATGTACTCGCAGGGCGACGGCGGTTTCCTGATCGACTACGAGTGGACGTTGAGCAGGGCCCTGCGCAGCGAAGCGGGCCCGCAGACGGTTACCTATAACCTGAACATCGCCTCCCCGCAGGGCGGCGCGATCTCGGTCGACCCGAAGGGCTGCACGCCCTTCCAGGGCCCGGGGGCAGCTGATGGCCATCCGTGGTCCGGAGGCACACACCCGGCCAACCAGATGACGTCTCCCGCAACCACCTGCACCATCACGCAGACGGGTCCGACCACCTTTCAGCTGACGATCTCCGGGATCGACTACGCGCCGGCTAACCCGCCGACGCTGGACTCGGCCGGCAACCGGCTGCCCGTTGACCAGATGGCACTGACTTCAGGATCGATCTGGGTGCGGGTGAACACTGCATCCCAGGGGTCAGCTCTCCTGACGTCCAACGCCCCGACGTACACGTCGACGACCGGCCAGACAGTGCAGGATGACCCGTCCAACAACACCGAATCCAAGGCCTGGACCACGCCCGGGATCTACTCGTCGGGCTGGGGCCGCGGCTACACCGGCAGCGGCGGCACGACCTGGGACGACACCTACCGTGTTGCCGCGGGTTCAACCGTTGGGCAGTACATGGACACGGCACTGCAGCTTCACACCGACCGGCCCGATGACAGGATCGTGGGCATGTGCACGGCCCTGGACACGAAATACGTGACCTTCGCCGGGTGGAGCTGGGGTCAGCCCGCCGCCGCAGGCATCGGGACAACCACCGAGTACTACGTCGGCAACGACGCGCACCTCGATCCCGCCAGCGCCGGGTATGACCCGAACGGCTTCGATTGTGGTTCGAGTAGTGGCTGGACGACAACCGGGCCCGCCGACCTCACCACCGTCAAGGCGATGCGCATCACCGGTACCCAGGGACAGTTCGAGAAGTTCTCGAACTACCCGAACCTCACCCCGGTTGTGTCTCAAGTGATCAGGCCGGGTACTCCGGCAGGCACAGACGTGTGGTCCTTCTTCTCCGGCGTCATGGATGCGCCGCTGAACAACTGGTGGAACGCCACCGGCTGCATCACACCCACCCCGGGATCGCGATACCCCTGCACCACGGGCTTCCGCGATGTGCTGCGCGTCGTCACGGCGACGCCCGCGATCGTCAAGTCCGTTGACCGAAGCGTCGTCACCCCCGGCATTCCGGCCACCTACACGCTCACCTACGCGGCGAACGGCTCCGGTGCAATCCCGGCAACAGTCGACGGCTACCAGATCGTCGACACCCTCCCGACAGGCATGACCTACGTTGCCGCGTCGGCCAGTCCGGCACCTGCCGTGACCACGAACGGATCCGGACAGCAGGTCCTGACCTGGACACTGAACGGAGTCGGCACGAACGCCAATCACGCACTGACCTACCAGGCAGTCGCCGACAGCACCGTCACCCCCGGGCAGACGCTCACCAACTCCGCCACCGCTACCTACGCCGGCATCAGCAGGTCAGCATCCGCACAGGTCACCGCCGCGACAAACGGCTTCACCACCATCGGTAAAACCGCTGATGAGGCGTTCATCCCGAATGTGAACGGTGACGGTTCCGGTGCGGGTTCATGGACTGTGACGCTGCGTTCGGCTGATCCGACGCCGCAGGCGTTCACCGACACGATCGACATCCTGCCGTACACCGGTGACGGCCGCGGCACCTCCTACAGCGGTTCCTACGCCCTGACCGGAGTCACCGCTGTGGCCGGGTCCACGGTGTACTACACCACCGCCGATCCGGGAACGCTCAACGATGACCCGGCCAACGCCGCCAACGGTTCAGCCGGAAACGTGACAGGTAACACCGCGGGCTGGACCACTGTTCAGCCGGCGAACCCGACGGCTGTCCGTGTGATCGGCCCGGCACTGGCACCTGGTGCCACACAGGCCTTCAAGGTCAGCATCCAGACCACCGGGGCCAAGGGCGGTGACATCCTGGTCAACCGGGCGCAGGCCAGGGCGGAACACACCGAACTGGTGATGCGCACCTCCGCACCGATCAGCATCGCGAACTACTACTCGGCGTCGCTGAAGAAGTACGTCCAGGATGCTGCCGGTACCTGGCATGACGCGAACACCGTCGAGGACTACCCCGCTTTCCGCACCGGGGACCAGGTCAACTACCGGATCACCATGGAGAACACCGGCCAGGGCACCCTGACCAACGTTGTGGTCGCGGACGACAAGTACGCGGCTGAGGGCGGCTTCACCATCGCCTCCCTGGCACCTGGCGCCACAGAGACCCACGAGTTCACCATTACCCTCGGTGCCGGTGTGGCCTCAACGTTCGTGAACACCGCCTCCGCAACCGCGGACACTCCTGCCGATTCCCAGATCGCAGCGACGATCAACGCCGACCAGGCGGGGATCGAGGTCGCGAACTACACCACCGTGAAGACCTCCGACCCAGCATCCGGTTCCACGGTTGTTCCCGGGCAGAAGGTCACCTACACGGTGGCGGTCACGCAGACCGGGTCCGTTCCGGCTGCCGCGTCCTTCACAGATGACCTGACCAAGGTGCTCGATGACGCCGACTACAACAACGACGCCGTCGCCTCAACCGGCAGCGTCAGTGTGGCCGGCAGCGGGCTCTCCTGGAACGGCACGGTACCCGTCGGAGGAAAGGCGACCATCACTTACTCCGTGACGGTCAAAGCACTTCCGGCCGGGGACCAGACCCTGACCAACGTAGTGACCTCGGATGGTTGCGTTCCCGTCAACGGGCAAACCCCGGACTGCACAACGACCCACCCGGTGGGTGCCTACACGGTCAGCAAGACCTCGGACCCGACCTCAGGTTCCACGGTCGCACCGGGCCAGAAGATCACCTACACGGTCCACGTCAAGCAGACCGGTCCCGGCGCCCTGACCGCGGTCACGGCAACCGATGACCTGTCCAAGGTCCTGGACGACGCAGCGTTCAACAACGACGCGACAGCGTCCGCGGGAACCGCCACGTTCGATGCCATGGCCAAGACGCTGGCCTGGACCGGTGACCTGCCAGTCGGGGCCGATGTCACGATCACCTACTCCGTCACCGTCGCCCCACTGGGCACCGGCGACGGAAAGATCGATAACGTCATCACCCCGACCAGCCCGGGTGGGACCTGCGACACCGCTGTGGGCTGCAACACCGGCCAGTTGGTCTCGGAGCTCAGTGTCAGCAAGAGCGTTGATCCGGCATCGGGCACCACAGTGTCCGCCGGTCAGACACTGGCGTACACCCTGACCTTCAAGAGCACGGGACAGGGTGCCTCCGCGGTCGCTTTCATCGATGACCTCACCGATGTCCTCGATGACGCCACAATAACGTCAGCGCCAGTATCTTCGGATCCGGCCCTGAGGGTAACTGACATTACAGATGGCAGGTTCACTGTGAGCGGCAGCGTGAGTGCTGGCCAAACCGTGAAAGTGACCTACACAGCAAAGGTCAAGGAATACGCGGACCAGGGCAACCATGCGCTGGGGAACTTCCTTGACCCGGTCGGTTCCGAGGGTGCGGGTGGCGCTCGTACGTGCGTTACGGGCAATCCCCTGTGCACATCCAACCCCGTCACTACTCCTGCGGGACTGGCATACACCGGAGCGAACGTCTCAGGCCTCGCCCTGCTGGCACTCTTCGCACTGCTAGGCGGAGGAACAATCCTCGCGTTCCGCCGACGCAGGGCCTCCATGTAACACAACAAACCCACTAAAACCGGAACCAGCTCCCGAAGAGATCCAGGCCCGGCCTGACCGCCACGTGCGGTCAGACCGGGCCTGACTTTTGCCGTACAACAAGCGAAATGAGCGTCACGAAAGCTTCTCCAACTGGTTAGCCAGGCATGACGAAAATAAAGGACCAGACGGTGAATATCCACGACACGATGGTGCCGACTGTCGCCGTCGGAGCCCTGCAGATTGGGCGGCTCAAGCGCCACTGGTCCGAGTACTGCTCCGCGACCGACCCGGACAATGGGCCCATCGATCTTGTCGAGGCCCTCAACCGCACCGGTGCACTCTTGCACGCCGTCGGGGATGTGATCACCTCCGAACAGATTGGCGACCACTCAGTCCCCTGAGCAGGCTTGCCGCTGGTCCCTACTCCCCCGCGGTGCCGTCTTCTGCCTCGGTCTCCCGGTCAATCGTCACCGTGCCAAGGAACTTTTCTACCGACCGGAGAACAACACCGGAACGTTGCATCGCGAGGACAGGGTCAATGGGACCGGCCAGCGGTTCGACCGCCTCCCGGTAGGCCGCCCATGAAGCGGTAAGACGTTCGTATTCCTGTTGACCCACCGAAACGGCGAGCCGCCCGCTTGATCCTTCGGGCATTCCAAGCACCTCAAATTGATACGCATGCTGACTAAATCAAAATACTACAGGGGCATCTCCCAACCTGTGAACTGACTGGGTGTTTCCCGACTGCGGGGGAGGTGAAGACAGCCCGCGCCGGCCTGGACAGCTGATGCCTAACCGGTCAGACAAATGAGCACGAACACAGTGCACCTTGGTCCTGCCGGCGGTTGGGTCTGGATGGACGTGGGCGTTGCTGTTGCCGTGGCTTGCGCTGTCGGGCTGTACGTCGGGACGGCCGTTGGAGTTGCCGTCGGCGTACTCGGTTGAGTCCCCAGAGGGGGGTCGTGAACAGGAGCGGACGGTAAGGCGGGAGCCAGCGTTGCTCCGGGAGTCAGAGCAGCCCCGGCCCTACTCTGCTGCGCGGCCAGCGCGGGCGAATCCCCTGCCTGTATTGGCCCGCCAGGAGCACTTCCGGCGACCCATTGCTGCGAGGTGCCGGGCGCTAAAGGAGGGCTCTGATCGGGTGCGGCCGTTGCCTTGGTGGCCGCCGCTGCCTGCGCCACAGCGGTTTCCCCCTGTGCAGGGGCCGCTGTAGCGGTTTCAGCCGGAAGTTGGGCCGGCTGTTGTGAAGGAACGCTCCAGTCCGTCGATTGGGCTGTGAGGGGCGGAACAGGTGTGGATTGGCCGATCAGGGCCAAGCCGCCTGCTGCGGCTACTGGTACAGCAGCGATGAGGACCGCCGCCGCGGTCAATACCGCTGCCTGTGTTGTTGACATGCCAGTTTTGGGGAGAACCCGGAGACCAGGAAGGACAACGCCGGACGGAACCAGGATCAGTGGAGCGAGTATCGCCCGCATTGTCGCTCCGACGTCGGTAAGTTCAGCCAGGACCTTGGCGCAGTCGTCACAGCCGCGGGCGTGTTCCTTTACTTTCCGGCGGTCCCGGGCAGAGCTCGTGCCGAGGACTGTGGCTGCCAGATACGGAAAAGTCGGTTCGCACTCGGTGCGGGGAGGAGCCTCTGCGTAGGCGGTGAGATAAGCCTCCCTGAGCCCCTTCCTGGCCCTCAAAAGCAGGGCAGAGACGGCAGCTGGTTCAATGCCCAAGATAGGGGCGATCCTTCGTGGGGGCTCCCTTTCCACCTCCGCATGCCACAAGGCGGTCATCCACCGAACGGGCAATGACTGGAACGCTTTCATCACGAGCCCGGGGTCTTCACGCTCCAGCAGCGAGGCCAGGGAAGCATCTTCGACCGGTGTATCGCCGGTATCGTCGGTCGGTGTCTCCTTGGCCTGCTTTCCCCACCGGTCGGCCGCTGCGGTGCGCACCGCCCGCAACAGGTAAGGCCTAAATGCTATCTCCGGTCCGTTGCCTCGCATCATTGCTGCAGCTACTTTAAGGAACGCCTCCTGTGCCACATCTTCTGCGTCAGCCTTGTTCGCCATGAGGCGGCGGGCATATTTCAGACCGGCCTGGTGGTGCCTGCTGTAGAGGGTTTCCAAGGCAAGGCTGTCCCCCGTGCGGTAGGAACGGATGAGATCCTCATCCGAAATCTCCGTTGTATTGATCCTGAACCCCTCATCCGACGCCCCAAACACCCATTCCCAGCAGGCAAAACAGCTGGCTCATGTTAACCCGGAATCCACTGAATCGTGACGCGGACAGGCCAGGTATGCAACCGCAAGAGCAGAACTGCTCCGATATGCAGACGATGGGGTGTTGTCGATCACTGCAGCGCCTTTCCGTTATTGACCGGGCAATCCTCGGCATCGTGCCCAGTAGCTGCGAGAATATGGCGTACTGAGGCGAGGATGTCCCCTGTAAGTCCCAAAGTCCTGATGGGATCGAACGGCCCCGACAACGCCTCCCTGTACGCCACATACCGGGCGGCCAACTCCTGCAACTGCTCCTGCAGCAACGGCACGTCAATGCCACCATCCCCTCCTTGGCCGAGGCTGCCCGCAGTGCCCGGCCCGCAGCGCCGTGCGCTAATTGAACTCACCCTTTTCGCCAGCGCCATCCGTTGAGGCCGTGCGGAGATCATAGGCGGCACGGAGCCCGGCCCGAGCGCGGATCAGTAACGCCGATACCGCATTTGGTTCAATGCCCAGCAGCGGGGCAATGACCCGCGGAGGTTCTCCCATCACTTCTGCACGCCATAGGACCGTCCGCCACCGCTCCGGCAAAGTCCGCATGGCTGCCGCAATATCGTCGTGCTCAAACACAGACAGCACGCGTTCCAGGCTTACGTCTTCCACTGGGCCCGGATCCAATTCTTCGGACACGGCAGGCCTCTCCCGGGCCTGCTTTGTCCACACCGAGTTCGCTGCCGATCGCACACATGTGCTCAGGTACGGTCCGAACATATCCGTGGGGCCATAGCCGTTACGTATAGCGCTGACTGCCTTGGCAAACGCCTCGTGAAGGACGTCCTCGGCGTCCTCGGAGCTGGACATCAAGGCCCGCGCGAACTTCAGCGCCTGATCCCGATGCCGCTCGTAGAGCACTGCCATCGCCGCCGCGTCGCCAACCCTGACCCCGCGAATCAGGTCCGTATCCGGACCCCACTCGCGCAGCCGGTCCGCCGACAGGGAACCATGAACGCGCTGTTCGGGAACACCCGTCTCATCCCCGGAGCCAAAAAAGCGGCTTCCCTCCCCCGGTACCACTCCACCCACTGTTTCCACTGCCAGTCATCCTGTCCCTGATCCACAACTGCGAGCTAAGAAGCACTCCTGCCCCGTATACCCAGCGAACGCGTGTTTCATGACGTGAAAAAAACAAGGGTTGGAAAAACCTGAGGCGGTCGCGGGCACGAACAGGCAGGGTTCTTCTCCGGTGCCCCCGGTATACATTCATTTCCCGATGCCGCCGCAGCAAGTAAACTGGTTCGCAATCATCCAGAAACGCCAACCCGAGTGCGATCGCCGGGGGCCCAGCATGAGCCAGCAATTCAAAGCGGAGTCCGTGGCCCGGGCACGCGGAACAGGGAAGCCATCCGGCAGCACGTCGCTGTGCCTGATCCCGGCCGCGTTGCTGTCAGCATCGGGCTTCATCCTTTTCGTGCTTGAGGACCGCCTGAGCGGCTTCATCCTGCTGGGGGCTGCCCTGGCCCTCGCGGGAACCATCAGCCGCCGACTCTTTACGGACCTGGCCCTGATCGCGGTTGGCCTGACAGCCATGAGCGCCGTCCCCATCACCACAGATATCAGCACAGAGCACATGCTGGTCATGGGAACGGCCATGATTGTGGCTGTCGGGGTCCCCTACGGAGTCTCACGATTCATTACCAAAGAACATGCCATCAGGTACCCCATCAGGACCGGCCAGCGGTGGACCCTTGGTGAAAAGTGGTACCTGCCCGCAGTCCTGGTGCTTGGGTATGCGGTGCTGCCTGTCTATATGATCCGGACCGGCGTCTACGCCAACTGGCCCGCAGTCAGCCATCCCGACGGCATCGGCCGCCTCTTCCTGGGGACGAATGCCCTGGGAATCTGGGACGAACTCTTCTTCATCTGCACCGCGTTCACCCTACTGCGCAGGCACCTTCCAGACTGGCAGGCCAACGTGCTGCAGGCCGTGCTTTTCACGTCATTCCTATGGGAACTGGGATTCCATGCCTGGGCACCCTTCTTCATCTTTCCCTTTGCACTGCTCCAGGCGCGGCTCTTCACCGTGACCAAATCCCTCGCCTACATCGTGTGCGTCCACCTGCTCTTCGATCTGGTCCTGTTCCTGGTTCTTGTCCATGCCCATAACCGCGAGTGGATAGACATCTTCCTCTACTGACACGGATACGCCAGGTCTTCGAAATTTCCGTGTTGCTGAGTGGGTCCGCCGATAGGCTGACATGATGACTGAGTTGGCTGCCTTCGTTCCGACCTTGGTAAGCGTCGGTCTCCTCGTGGCTGTGACTGTTTCAGTCCTGTGGGGTTTTAGGGCTCAGCATATCCGGGCTCCTGGACTGGCAATCCTGCGCGGGGCCGCCCAGCTCGCCCTTATCAGCGTGATCCTCAGCGGCGTCATCACAAGCCCCGCATTCGTCGCCCTCGCACTGTTGATCATGTTCACCGTTGCCGCTGTAACTGCCACCCGCCGCGTGGTGTGGAGCTGGAAAAGCTTCGCACTCGTCAGCAGTTCCATGGCGGCAAGCATCGCAGTCACTTTGGCGATCATTTTTGTCACCGGCGCGATCCCTTTCACCCCGCGCTACGCCCTGGCGATGGGCGGCATCATCATCGGAAACGCGATGACGATCGCGACGCTGGCGGGTCGACGCTTTACAGAATCGGTTATCGATCGCTGGGACGAGATCGAGGGGTGGCTCGCCCTCGGCGCCTCGCCGAGGCAATCTACCCGGGATTTGGCGCGGGGTGCCGTGTATTCAGCTCTTATCCCGTCGACGGATCAGACCAAGACAACAGGATTGGTCACGTTGCCCGGGGCCTTCGTCGGAGCAATTTTTGGAGGGATTTCACCGTTGGAGGCAGGGCGCTTCCAGATCCTTGTCCTGGCCTCCATCATGGCGGCCGGCTCCATTACCGCTGTCATGATCATTGCCGTTCTCGCACCCGTCCGCGTCCGCCCGGCCCCGCTGCACTGATGCAGGTCCCTCCCCTACAGTGCCGACCAGCCGCCGTCGGACGCGAGGATAGCGCCGTTGACATTGGTGCCGTCGTCGCTAAGCAGGAACGTGATGGAGGCGGCGAGCTGCGCGGCGGTAGCGGGTGTGGGGACGTTGGCCTGCATCAGTGGACCGAGGCGTTCGGCCGCCATCTGGGATCCCCAGTTCGCAACAATGCCGGTCATGGTGGGGCCAGGAGCAACGGCGTTGAAGCGCAGTCCCTTAGGCCCGTAGATCACGGCCGAGTTCTTGGTCAGGCCGATGACGGCGTGCTTGGACGCTGTGTAGGCGGCCCCGGCGGCGGAACCGCGCAGGCCGGCCTCGGACGCGACGTTTACCACTGACCCGCTGCCTGCTTCGAGCATGAGCGGCACCACGGCGCGGGTGAGGCGCATGAGGGCCGTGACGTTGATCCGGAAGACCCGCTCCCACCGCTCATCATCCACCTCGTGGATGGGGGCGAAGTTATCCATAATGCCCGCGACATTCGCGAGCGCGTCCACACGTCCGCCGGCAGCAGCCACGACGGCGGCGACCGTCTCCTCCGTGGAGATGTCGCCCGCCACGGCCACCAGATCCAGGCTGCCGTTCTGGGCAACGAAATCATCGAGGCGTTCCTTGCTGATGTCGGCCGCGATGACCCTGCCGCCCTCCTTGGCGATGCGTAGTGCGGTGGCCTGGCCGATGCCCGAGGCCGCGCCCGTGACGATGGCGGTCTTTCCAGCAAAGCGGTCAGCACTTGTGACTTCTTGCCACCCAGTTTCGTTGCCCATGATGTCCTTCCAGACGTTGCTGTCGATAGTGCTATCCAGCTTATGACACTCTGTGTCATTATGGAAGCATGAATACTGGAGGGATGTTGATGGAAGACCAGAACGTCACCGGAGTGCGTTCAACTGGCCGCCCGGCCACGATTGATCCGGATGCTGTAGCCGGTGTCGCCCTGCGCCTCTTCGCTGAGCGAGGATACGAACAGACCTCCATGGAGGACATCGCACGCGAGGCAGGGATCGGACGCAAGAGCCTGTACCGGTACTTCTCCAGCAAGGCGGACCTGGTCTGGGGCGGAACCGAACCGGTCATCGATGCTTCGTCGTTGGTGCTGGATTCAACTCACGCTCATCACAGCTCCGCCGATATCCTGGCAGGGCTGCGCGAGGTGGCTATCGTGGGCGCCGCTGTGCTGCCGGACCTCGACGTGACGCGCGGCCGCCTGCGCCTGATTGCCGAACATCCCGAACTGATGAGCAGGAGCTACGAAGCCCTGGCATCGCAACGCGATTGGGCCAGATCCCATCTTTTGGAGCGTGGAGTCCGCGAAGATACCGCCCGCTACTTGTGCGCAGCATACATCGGCGCAACGTTCGAGGCCTGGATGCAGTGGGCCGCGGGGACGGACCCGGACCCGGTACCTTACTTGGTTGCCGCCGTCGGGGTCCTGCGCGTCCCGGAGTCTTGAGGCTACGGCAGCGGCGTTTCGGCGCTCGTGGTACTGGGCGACGCGTTGGCCTGATCGGCCGGGTGGCGCTGGCGGCGGCTGGCCAGCAGGAAGGGCACCGCGATCAGGTCGATCACGCCGCTGATTGCCAGCGAGGCAGGGTAGCCGTAAACATCGGCCGAACGGCCCAGCAGCGGCTGCACCACCACGCCCCCGCTGGATCCCATGAGTGAATCGAAGCTCAGTACTGTGGCCCTCTGCTTCGATTCGATCATGTCGTTCAGGTAGGCCTGCCGCACCGGGAGGTGCGCAGAGGAGACGAGAGCCCAGAGCGCCAACAGCACCAGGGCCACCCAGAAGACGTGGGTGAACCCGATCACGACCAGAATCAGGGCGCTCACGATCCTACTCAAAATCAACACGGTGGTGCGTTTGCGGACGAGGCCCCGCACCTGTGGCGCCAGCCAGCCGCCAACAAGGTGCGCCCCGGCCACGATCGCCGCCGCCAGCCCCGCGATGGAAAACGCCCGCGGGTCGCCGAAGAGCTCAAGCAGGTACGGCTGCAAGGCGTAGAACACGTAGAGCTCGACGCTGGCGCTGAAGGGCGCGGCCAGCATCACGTATCGTACCGGCGGGTTCTTCAAACCATTCTCGATCGAGGCGGAGAGTACGGCACGTGTAGCCCGAAGAGGATGCGTCGAACGTTCAGGGGTGAAACCGACATCGTGCATGAGCCACCACGCGACCAAGAACATGACCAACAGGACGCCCGCACGCAGCAAAAACGGTACGCCGAGGTTGGTGGCCTGCGCGATGACTCCGCCTGCCAACGATCCGGCGAGCACCCCGAACCCCCACACCATCTGGCCCCGCCCGAACACCTTCTCCATCCCGCCTTCATAGCCGGAGAATTGCAAAGCGTCGACAAGCCAGGCCTCGACTGCACCCGAGAAGAAGGTGAAACCCAGACCGAGCAATACCGACACCACGGCCCAGCCCCAGAACGGAGCGGAAAACTGCCAGAGCAGGTAGTACAGGTAGGTGGATACGGACAGTGTCACGGTGCCAAGGAGGAATGAAACCCGGCGCCCCCAACCGTCGGCGACCACTCCGGTGGGCACCTCGAACAGCACCATGCCGGCCGTGAAGAAGGCGTTCGCGGCGAAGGCCTCGAGGTTGCTGAGCCCGGCATCCAGCAGGAAGAGAGTGTTGATCCCCCAGATGAATGAGGCAGCAAGGGTATTGCCCAGCGTCAACGTCAGATAAATCCGCTGAATCTTTCGGGCGGCGGGGTTCATCGCTTCGCCGTCCCTGCCACGGCGAAGGGGGACCACGAGCCCATTCTCGTCTCCTTCAGCGGGCTGCGCCAGAGGGATCGTGGGTGCGAATCCGCCGGTCAGGTTACCCGATAGGGGCTTAACGCAACCGGACGACGGCGGGAGGTCCCGCCGTCGTCCGCTTATGCGCGCTATGGGGTTGAGCTACTCAGCGGCTTCGGGCCCAAGGGCGTGCACTTTGGCCGTGTGCTCTTCGGACCGGGCAAGGTAGTCGGTCAGGCGCTCGGCAGCGAGTTCCGCGTCCCCGGCTTCGAGGGCTTTGCAGATCTGCTCGTTGTCAGGCAGCCAGACTTGGTAGAAGCCGCCGTCAACCGAGGCCTTGTGAAAGAACAACCGCATCTCGGCCAGCACCTGCGACATGATGGTGTTCAGCCGTTCACTTCCGGCCAGTGCCACCAGGGCGCCATGGAAATGCTGATTCGCGGTGCCTAGTCGCTCAGTGTCTCCGGCGGCGGCGGCGCTTTTCCCCTCTTCGACGGCGGCACGAACACGGGCGATACTCTCGGGGCTTCCGCCGCCGCGGACGGCGCTCACCTCGATGGCGCGCCTGACGGTGTAGACATCATGGATGTCCTTGGCGCCGAGGCTGGCAACGAACACGCCACGGTTGGGCTGCCGGACAAGCAGCCGTTCACTCACAAGCTCGGCGAAGGCTTCGCGGACGGTGTTGCGGGAGACGCCCAGCTCTTCGGAGAGGGCCTCTTCCTTGAGCTGCGTTGCCGGCGGCAGCGCGCCGTCCGCAATTTGCAGGCGCAGTTCCGCGGCCACCCGGGCCGGTACGGATGGCACGGCCACCCGCAGCCTGGAAGCTTCCCGGGCCGTAGGTCCGCGCATGGCGTCGGCCTCGGCGTTCGCGTTCAGTCTAGCCATATCCCGAATTTACACGAACGTCCGACAATCCCTTTGTTGGATTGTTCATCAGGTGGGTTCTCGTGGGCCCTGCTATTGCATTGCATCGTCGAGTCGATGCAACCAGAGCTGGAATTCTTCCGGACCAGCGAAATGCGCACCGGATACTCTGCTAACTTCCGGAGCTGTGTCCGGTCCCTCGATGACAAGCGCGTATCCGCCAGCTGCGGTTGCAGCCTCGAAGGCGGGTAGGTCGCCGCGGTCGTCACCTGCATACGCAACAGTTTGAACGTTCTTAGTAGTGATAATCCTTCGAAGAGCGGTGCCTTTGTCCTGGTCCAGGGGCATGCGAAGTTCGTCTACGTATTTCCCGGGCTCACGCCGCAAACCGTAGGTGTCCACCGTTTCCCGGATTAGCGGGGCGATCAGCCTTGCAGCGCCGTCACGATCTGGCGCGCGCCGCCAATGGACGGCGACGGCGAGGGACTTGTCTTCAACGTATATGCCGTCAACACTGTCGAATTCCTGGTGCAATCTCCTAGTGGCTTGTCGAACGGTGGCTGTCCACCGTTGGGCTTCCGGAACTACCTCAATGCCGTTATCGGTGAGCTGTTCGAGACCGTAGGAACCATAGAGCTCTACCCCTGGAATGGTTGCCCGCTCTGCGAGGAAGCTGGCCGAACGCCCTGACAGGAGGGCAATGACTGATAGCTTGGTTGCCAAACTTGCGAGAATGTCTGCGGTGCCGGGCAGCAACTCGCTAGCATCTGGATTGTCAGTGATACGAGAGAGAACACCGTCAAAATCCATCACCAGTCCCGCGTTCGCACTAGAAGTGAGAGCTTGTAATTCTGCCGTCGCTGAATCCATACAGCCACCCTAGCCCGAGGGCCCTATCGGCTATCTAACGACAAGCGCTCGGTTGTCCGCCCCGAAGGCCGGGCGCTTGCCGGGCGTTTGACCTGTCACGAAGATTGAGAGCGTACGTCCTGTAAATGACGGGCAAACCGTCGGGACGATGATCAGTCGTTGAGGGGTTCTCTGCGATGTATCGGAAGCCGCACCGTTCCGCTACGCCAAGTGATGCAGTGTTCTCGCGGGCAGCGCGGATGATTGCTCTGTCGCCGATATCCTCCTCCGCAAGGTAGTTGCAGATCTGAAGGACGGCCGTAGTCGCAACAGCCTGACGGCGGGCCCATGGATGGACGGCATAGGAGATATTCACATCGCCAGCGGCAGGCATGTCGTTCGCGTCGGGATCGAAATCGATGTACCCAGCCAACTGGTCGTCGAGTCATATTCCGAATCCCCGCTTACCTGCTCCGCGGCTCGCATTCTCTGCCAGCATCGCAAAGTGTCGGCGGCTGGAATCGTCGGTGCCCTTCCTCCCCGAGAGCCAGCGAACTGTCTCGTCGTCCTCACCAGCGTTGTGCGCTTTTACATCCTCGTCGGTGAGTGCCCGGAGTTCGACCATGGGCACAATGTACAACGCATTTCTTGAAACCTCCCACCGGGTGCCGTTCGCCGAGGTCAATGGCCAAGAAGACTATTTCCGTTTCCTGTTCTTACGCTGCGGCTGGAGGCGCTGGCCCCTCCCTTCAATATCTGAAGCTGCTGCTCCGGCTTCTGTTTCCTCGTCGGTCCTCCTGCCTTCCAAGATGGGCAGAGCCGGCAGGCCTTTCGCTTTACGGCGTGCGGCGAGGGCCCTCGCCGCCGGCGATCCCGGCGTGGGCATGCGTCGGATGACGAAGAACTGCTGGGCCATCGTCCAGAGGTTGGTGGTAGTCCAGTAGATGAGGACACCGATGGGGAAATTGATGCCGCCCACGCCGAAGACGACGGGCAGGATGTACAGCATCATCTTCTGCTGGCGCATAAAGGGGCTGGCCATGGCCTCTTCAGACATGTTCTTAGCCATAATCTGCTTCTGCGTGATGAACTGCGAGGCCGTCATCGCCAGGATCATCACGATAGTTAGGACCGTGACGGCGACATTGCCCGAGTCGTTGCGCAATAGCACGGCTGACAGCGGAGCGCCGAAGATGCTGGACTCATCGAACTGCAGTACCTGTTCGTGGCTCATCGCGCCAACGCCCTCACCTTCGCGGGCGTTCGTGCTGATGCCGGACAGGACCTGGAACAGCGCAAAGAAGAACGGCATCTGGATCAGCATCGGCAGGCAGGCCGAGAACGGGTTGGTCCCGTGCTTCTTGTACATGGCCATCTGTTCCTGCGCCATTGCCTGGCGGGACAACTGGTCAGTCTTGCCCTTGTACTTGTCCTGAAGCTTCTTCAGGTCCGGCTGCAGCAGCTGCATGCCGCGCTGCGCCTTGATCTGCTTAACGAAAACCGGGATCAGGGCGGCGCGGATGACCAACACCAGCCCGATGATGGACAGCGTCCAGGTCCAGCCGGATGCCTCAGGCAGGCCAATGGCGCTCAGTCCTTCGTGGAAGCCCACCATGATGATGGAGACAAACCACTTGAACGGGAACATGATCGTCTCAAAGAAGTCCATACGATTCCCCTATTCCGTCAGACCGAAAGCCGGCCCACTTCATGAGTCCGGGTTGCCGGTTGCTTGTTGAAGCAGCCACGCACAACAGATTGTGGTGGGTTTGGTCTTCAGGCCGAGCCCGGTGGCAGGCTGGGTACTTCATACGGTGAGCCTAACTTAGCTGCCGCCTGGTGATCAGCGTTACGATCGTGTGATGGCTCGCCTTATCGCTCCGGACGCAAGTTACCACGCATCCTGGCTGGAGGGGTCCGCAGAGTTCGACGGCGCCCACAGGAACGGCGGCGGCGGTGAAGACTGGCCTCTGGAAGAGCTCACTGACCTTCGATCATTCCGCCGCTTCGTCGATTCCCTTGTCGACGATGCGTTGCCGGAGAGCCCCCGGAAACCGGGGTACGTTCCTTGCACGTACTTGTGGATCGTGGACGGCGACACGTTCCTGGGCTCGCTGGCCATCAGGCACGAGTTGAACGACTTCCTCCTCAACGGGGGTGGGCACATCGGCTACAGTGTGAGGCCGTCGGCCCGGCGCCGCGGTCACGCGTCGAATGCACTGGCCGATGCCCTGCCGTTAGCCAAGGAACTTGGTATCTCCCGGGTTCTGATTACCTGCGACGAGGACAACCTCGGCTCCCGTGCGACTATCGAAAAGAATGGCGGCGTCCACGAGGACTCCCGCAACGGCAAGCGGCGCTACTGGGCCGACACGGAACAAGCCGGCGCAATTGATCCCACCCACAGGATAGGGGGCCCGTTGGGCGTCCCCGGCGGGTAGCCGGCTGCCGATTTAGTAGCTGAGGGATCGTGGCCACCTCGGCTGCTTCCGTCTCAGCAGCTGATGGTAGTCACATCCTGATTGCCGTCGGCCACAGCGGTCCAGTCGGCTACCTGCTGGCCGAATTCAGGGTCCGCGAGGCCAACCCGTTCAAGTACGCTTCATCGGTCTTCTTTATCCACCACATTGCGGTGGAGCCTTCCCACCAAGAGAAGGGAGTGGGCAAGCGACTCATGAGCTCAGCCTCAGAGCTGGCGGGACAGCTGGGGGCATCCTTCTTGCGGTTGGATTCCTGGCATTTCAATGTCGACGCCCACAAGTTTTTTGAGGCCCAGGGCTTTGCGCCGGTCAGCATCGGCTTCGAACGCCAACTGAGCTAACTTTTGATCTGCACTTCGGAGTCCTCACCAGCCATCGGGGAGGATGCGTTCCGAACTGCCGCTAAGCGGTAGCTCATCGGGCACTCCATTGCCCGATAGGAAGGAGGATCCCTTTGCAAATGCGATCACAGACCGCTTGCGACCTCGAGGAGATCCGTCAAGCTGCGAATAACTAGGTCGGGAGCCGCGTCTTTTGGAGTTGGCGCGCTGTCTCGATTGAGCCAGATGCCGGTCCAGCCCGCCGATTGCGCGCCTTGGACGTCGTTTCGCAGCGAGTCGCCGACCATGATCCGCGGTTCGCCCGGAAGGAGCGCCGAGGCGATATCGAAAATGCGCTTGTCGGGCTTCTCGATGCCATGGTCTTGGGAGGGCACGGTCGCCTCGAACAGATCTTCCAACCCCAAACGGTGAGGATAGGAATTGCCATTGGACAAGAGCCCCACATGGTGGCTGCGCCGGAGCTCGGCCAGAACAAGCAGGACGTCATCGTACAGTTCGACGTCGGCGAATCGCCGCTCGAGGTAGAACGCGTTCAGGTGTGCGGCGAGAGCGTCATCCGGAATATCGATCCGCGCAAGGCTGTGCTTGAACGCTGCTAATCGCACTTGCTCAAGGTTGGTGACCCTGCCGAGTAGCCTTTCGGCGACCACTTCGCGGTCGGCGATGAACTGGTCCACGCCCAAGTCGCCTTCGGCGTCGGGCCGCAGCCGCTTCAGCTCGCCAATCGTGGCGGCCATGGCCCGCCTCATCATGGCACGGAAGTCCAACAGCGTCTGGTCACCATCGAAATAAAAAACCGCCACGACTCCATCCAAGCAGGCAGACCCGCTCCCACTCAGGTGACCACGCCGCGTCCGGTAGAGGATCCCTCACCGTGCGCTCAGAGAGTCCGCTGGACCACCGGCTCTCTACCATGCCTTGATCCAGCATGAGTCCTAATTCAGCTCAAACCTTGCCGAGCGTGATCTCCAGAGACTTGGGCTGCTCGTCTGCTCCCATCGCCCATTCCCATCCAGGAAGGAGTGCTGCGTTCTTGAAGAACTCCTCAAGTGCAGAATCGAAAGACCACATGCTGCCGCTACCCAGGGCAACGGTATCCGGGGTCGGATCCCAATAGAACGTGCATGACAGGTGCCACATCGGAGCATCGACTTCGCCGGCTTCAATAAATTGACGCGTAAGGTCGACGTTGAATTCCTGCGTGCCGCGAAACCCGCAGGTCCCGAACTGGGCCAGAACGCCATCGCCATCTTCGTCTATGGGAGCGCAGTCGTTCGCTGGTATAGCGGCAAAGCGCTTAAAGACCTCCATTACGGTGCCGGGGTTCAGTGCGCTTCTGAGTTCACCGGCCCTCGTGATTGCAAGCATCTGCTCCAACTGGGCCCTCGAATCTCGAATCAGCATGCCCTGATTATCCAGCAGGAAACTGAAGGAGCCGGCCCGCCGTCGTGTCTAGCCCTAGCGGATCCCTTACCGGACGGTATCTCGAGCTTGTCATCAAAGGTTTGGGCTCTGTCTCTGACGGATCTTTTAGTGGGCAGATCATCCGATGCACTACGGCACGGTGGACGCCCAATCCATGCCTTCCGTTTCGGCTCTCTGACGTAGTTCGGACCACGGCCTCGCGTTCTCGATAGCCTCGAGAGCCCGTTGGATGGCGGAAATGGCTGACTGCACGACTGCAGACTCCCGGGGACGCCTTCTCCTCATCCTCGGTGGCGAAGCCTCCTCCAGGGTTTGCCTGAAAGTATGCGAGATCGGCCGCATCAAAGAACTGCCGAGCTGCCCAGGCGGCCTCTTGAGGGGTTGGTGAGCCAGGTGCGAAGCGCGTAGGCGGCAGCGGCTGCGGCGTTACCAGCGTAGGTCCTACCGGCTGTCCACCCTTCGTCGTCCTCGTCCGGAACCATGGCCTCTGCCTCAGCCTCGAAGCGGTTCGCATCGATATCGTGGCCCGAGGCCTGCTTGCCAGACCGCCGAAACGATGACGGCCAGCCGCTGCTGGCGCGGCGTGTCGCCCACTTGCTGCGCGTACCGGTCGGACAAGGGCAGTAGACGCTGGGCACAAGCGGCGGTGAAAGCCGTCTTGGCCGAGCGGTCAAGTGGCTCGAGCCGCAGCCTCAGCAATATGTCATCGTGATTGATATTGATCATCTGCAGTCCGCTCTCAACACGATCCTTTACCGGGCGCGATGGACGTCAGTGGTGAAGCCTTTCCTCCTGGTGCGTTCTTGCAGTGTTTCAAGTTCTTGGAAGAAGGTCAGCTGCCAGCCAGCAGGACCTTGCACTCTTCCGTTGATGGTCTCGAACGGAGTTCTGATTGGGGGCGCGAGCACCTTCAACCCAAACTCTTCGGCGGAGGTCATCGCAACTTCCGTGTTGTCCACCTCAAGGGCGATTCGGAGCGTAGGCCCTTCGGCAGATGGCGCGTTTTCAATAGCGTCAATGTTGCGAACGTGTGTGGGTGTGGCGAGCTCAATTGTCGCCGCGCCGACGTTCAGTATTGACACTCGATCCTCACCATCAGTTGCGAAAGCGGGCTGTTCCGTAAGGCCAAGGACATCGCGATAAAAACGTAAGGCGCTATCGAAGTCGTCTGTTTCGATGATCAAACGCAATTGCTTCGGCTGCTGTGATGGAGTCATGTCCATCATTTTGGAGGGTGACATGCGTGTCAGGTGCAAGCCCGTATCGATCCCCCAGCTGTTTCAGTTTTAGAAGTTCGGCTTCGACGGATTCCTTCTCGCTCTTCAGCCGTGCCTGCGCAGCAGTTAAGGAGGCCCGGAGCAGATCAAGGTTTCTTACGGGATTGACCAGGGCGGGAAGCAGCGTGCGAATTACGGAGCTGCAAAAACCAGCTTCAAACAAGTCTTGGATCTGAAGCACAAGACGCTCGTCCTCGATCGAGTAAAAACGGTGACCCGCCGAAGTGCGTTGCGGCTCAAGCAGGTCTTGCTGTTCGTAGTAGCGCAACGACCTGACGCTGACGCCAGTCTTCGTCGCGAGTTCTCCAATCCTCATGCCCCCATCTTCGCTGATTTCTGGCGCCCGTTAGCCGATCCCCTTACGGTGCTGTAATAAATTTCCAGCGGATAGCATCCTTCTCATGACACCAAGACTGAAAGGTCGCCGACGAGCTGCACAGCAGATCGTCAGCGAAGTTGCTACCTGGGCGAAACAGGAAGACAGAGTGAGAGCCGTTGCTCTCGTGGGGTCTTATGCCCGGGGCGCGGAGCGAATGGCCAGCGATGTCGACCTCGTGGTGTTGAGCGACACTCCGGGAACCTTTGAAGATGCGGCATGGTTTAAACAACTCCGTCCTGGGGCTCGTCTTATCCGCTCCGAGGTATGGGGGCCAGTACGCGAACGCAGATTTCGGTTGGCATCAGGATTGATCGTGGAACTGGGCATCGCTCCCTCGACCTGGGCTGATCTCCCTTTGGACGAAGGAACGCGTCGCGTCCTCAGCGACGGCCACCGCATTCTGTACGACACAGGGCTTCTCGGAAGGGCCTCCGCAACCGTCACTAGATAAGGCATCCGCTCCCGTCGCACACTGCCTGCAAGCGGAAGGTGCACCCAACACCACAACCCATTCCAATCAATATGGAAGCTGAACCACATGAGCGTTCGTTGTGGATCCTTCGCCGGACACTGTTACTTGTGGCTACCCCCGGCCAAGCTTCGGTGTTTATCGTGTTGTTTGTCCGGTGATAAGTTGCCATGGGTGTGGTGCGGGCGTCAAAGTGCCGGTGATGGCGGCTAGGGCGCATGCGGCGCCTTGTTGGCGAAGGTTCTGTTGAACGGTGGTCACCTGTTTCACTGACGCGGCATCGGAGGCATCCCAGCCCGTGACGGCGAGGCTCCTCGGAACGTGAATGCCGGCTTTCAATGCGGCCTCTAAAGTTCCCAGGGCCAATTCATCACTCATCGTGAGAATGGTGTCTGGAGGATTCGGGCGAGCCAGCAATCGGTCGGCGGCTCGTGCTCCTTCACCAAAACTGTTGATGGAGCAAGAAGCCACTTCGACACTCTCCCATTGGAACCCTGCCGCGGTGAGCGCGTCCTGGTATCCCAGGAGCCGGTTACGCGTGACGGGGAACGTCGCCGTCGCCGGGTCAGGACCCATAATGATCATCTCGACTCTTTCCTTGGTGAAGGGAAAGGCGATGATGGCAGGGCGTTGGCTCTGGTGTAGGCCCAATGCAGCGACCGCTTGGGCAGCGGCGCGATCGTCGATGCCCACCAGACCGAATGCCTTTTTCTTTGGTCCGGCATGGATGATGGCTGGCCTCCCAGTCAGGGCAATGGCCTCAAGCACCGGGTCATCGTCCGTCGTCGTCCACACAACGAAGGCATCTACGGCTGCTGCGCGGATGCGCTGATCATCGTCAGCAGATCCGTTGGTCGGGAGAATGGTCATGGCCAAACCATGTTCCGCGCAGACATCTGCGATCCCGGCAAGAAAGCGTGTCGCCTGGGGGTCATCAAAGGCGTAAGACAGGGTCTCTCCCAGAACGACCCCGAGAGCGCCGCTGGTTCCCGTGCGCAGCGACCGGGCGCTGGGGTCGGGCCCTGGATATCCGAGCACCTCGGCGGCCGTAAGGACTTTCTCCCGGGACGCTGCCGAGACGCGGGAGGGTGTGCTGTAGGTGTAGGAAGCGGTCATCACCGAGACTCCAGCCTCGCGGGCTACCTCACTGAGGGTGATTTTGGATTCCGGTGCTGCAGGTGACATAGGACCAGCCTACCTGTGTATCGTTACACACATGATTCGTTCCTCATCGCGATCCCCTCATAGGTTGGCGTTCGCGTCCTATGCCTCCTTTGCAGCGTTCGGTGTTTTCTGGGGCACCTGGGGTGCGAGTATTCCAAGAATCAGGTCCCAAGCCGGCATTTCGGACGGGCAGCTCGGCACGGCACTGTTGTTCATCGGAGCCGGGGCGGTGCCGGCGATGCTTCTGACGGGCAGGATCATTGACCGCTTCGGAGCGCGGATCACCGCGGCCGTCACACTCATTCTGCTGGGGGCCTCTGGACTGTTCGTGGCCCTTGCCGCAACGGGATTCGCCAGCCTGTGCTTCGGGCTGCTTCTGGTTGGTGCGGCCAGTGGGGCGGCCGACGTGGCGATCAATTCGGCGGCAGGGTCCGCGGAAAAGCTTGCTTCCACACCGGTGATCACCCGTTCCCATGGCGTGTTCTCCGCATTCGTGGTGGTCTCCAGCCTTGTTGTTGGACTGTTGACTGCGCTGGGCACTGGCACCACCTTCTCCTTCGTCCTGGTCGTTGCCGCGTCAATGATCGTCAGCGGGTACCTGCTCCATGCTTCTTCTGCTGAAGTGCCCAGCGATCAACAGCGCATTAGGGCGGAAACGGGCGAACTGCGTCATCGCCGCGCCGACCCCGCTTCAGGTGTCCCTGGTCTGGCGGTCTTGCTGGTGGGAATTCTTGGGGCGGTGGCCTTTGCTAGTGAGAATGCCCATCAGAGTTGGGCGGCCGTGTTCTTCGAAGACGAGCTAGGCACCGGGGCCGTCCTGGGTTCTACCGCTCCTGCGGTGTTCGCTGCCGTCGTCGCCATCACACGCTTCAGCACCGGAGGACTACAACCGGCCTACGCAACAAGAGCACTGATCCTCGGCGCCGCCGCGGCCAGTGCCGGTGCAGCAATGCTCTCCGCCGCGCCGGACTTAATCGTGGCCTTGATCGGACTGGCAGTAGCCGCCGCCGGCACAGCAGTGCTGTACCCAACGTTGCTGGGTATCGTCTCGCGCTCCACCGAAGAGGCCACCCGTGGGCGGACAACTTCCCTACTCACTACGATTTCCTATCTTGGATTCCTCTTGGGCCCCGTCTATGTAGGACTGTGGTCCGAAGCCGCCGGACTGCGAGCAGCGATGGCCGCCATAGCGGCCCTGTGTGCGGTCCTACTTGCCCTCACACCGGTCATCCTGCGGATCCGGCGGAAGCTCACCGATCCCACCTCGCCACCGCACATTGCGAATACCGCCCACCACCCGAAACAGGATGATGATGCTCGAGAACATGATCTGGCTGAATGAACCAGCCCAATGGGAGAACAACCCGAACGAACTAACCGTGGTCTCCGATCACGACACAGATTTCTGGCGGGAAACTTTCTACGGCTTCACGCACGACACAGGGCACTTCCTCCACCGTGAGGTGGTGGGCGACTTCACAGCTACGGTGAAGTTATCCGGCGACTTCACGACGCTCTACGACCAAGCCGGACTCATGGTTCGAGCCAACAAGCGAGCCTGGATGAAAACCGGTGTCGAGTACACCGATGAGGCACTCCACCTCAGCACCGTGATCACCCATGGCGCATCGGACTGGTCGATCATGTCGCTGCCGAATACTCCGGACGAGATAACGATGCAGGTAACCCGCCAAGGCAATGCCCTTCGGGCCCAGTACCTTCACCCCCAAGGGACGGTAGGACAGTGGCGCATGCTGCGCCTTGGGCACCTGCCACTCGAAGACTCCTGCCAGGTCGGGATGATGATGTGCTCACCAAAACGCGGTGGACTCCGCGCCCGGTTCAGAGATTTCAGCATCACCCCATCCCAGCGCATCGACCTACACCCTCACCAGAAACACTAATCGCCTCGAATCGGCGTCCGAGAGCGTCGTCGTCGCTGTGTGGCACTGGACAGCGGCCATGTATGAACTGCTCAAGAATTCCAATGTCACGGGAACCGACGTTTGGAACGCCTGGCGGCGAATACCGGCCGGCTGACCGAGATCCCGCAAGAGCCGCGTCACGGTAGGCCGGATCCACAGCACGGTAGAACGAACCTTCCACAGTGCGCATAAGGGCACTTTCCCAACTGACAACTGGGTGGTCTCGCTGCAGGTTTCCTTATTCTTACGACTGGTTTTCAGGGGCGCTAGCTCTCTACGTACGGGAGCCGATCCCTACCTGACGGGGAAGGTGAAGAATGTCACAGGGGACGCCGCGGCTCCCTGTGCCCGGTAGAAGTCGAGAGCGTGCTTGTCTTCGTTGTCGGCTGGCACAAATACCTCGCCGAAGCCTGCTGCTGCGGCGGCTTCGCGTAGTTCGAAAACCAACCTGCTTCCAACACCCTGTCTTTGGTGATCCTGGCGCACTGCAAGGTCATAGATGAATACCTCTGACGATGGGGATCGCGTCATGGGCAGAGTGTGGGCGGTGATGCCGCCAACAACGTCGTCACCGACGAATGCGGCGATCGCCCAAAACGAGTCTCGATCGAGAAGCCAAACAAGATAGTCGTCGGTGAGCGGCTCGGCATCCTCTGCGAATACAGCAGCCATCATCGCGAACATGTCACGCGCCGCTGTCAGATCGCCTCGGACGAGCCGCTTTGTCCAGAGAGTAGTCATTTTGAAATCGTGTCATGCCCGATCCGCACGGACAATGCCGTCTGCAACAGTAACTTGGGCTCGAATCGCCACTCTGGATTAGGTTCCGTATGGATCACTCAACGGGACAACGGGCGAAGCTGGTCCTCGTCCACTGGGAATGGCACCGTGTAGTAAAGCTGGGGTGCGGTCATATCTCCCCAGTCGTCTTTCTTCACTCTTATCTCGACGGACGATACCTCGGCGATACGCACGCGCAGCCAGTCATCATGACCTAGTCGCAACTCGTGCGGGTCGGCGAGGTAGCCCAGTCCAAGTTCATCCAACGTCTCCTCTGCGAGCATCCAGTCCACAACTTCTGTCCGTGGGCGCCCCCACAGGTCGATAGCGACAAAACCTTCGTCGATGGGTTTCATCCATCCCACTCGCTCCCCGTCATCCGCACGCCTGTGTTCGATCCAGTCCTCTTCCATGTCGCAAGGCTAACAAACCAGCTCACTGAGGTGCCCGGCTAAGGATCCCTCACCGTACGTTGAGGGACAGTCAAATCTAATGAGGGCCCGGACGGATCCTCCACGGAGTTCGTCTGTCTGGGTGTAGCCGAGCGATTCATAGAATGCCTTCTGCTTCGGCTCATCATCAGTGATCAGAACTTTCTGCCGCACATGCGGGTACTCTTCGAGTGCTCGTTCGGCGATAGCTCGTCCTATAACTTTCCGATGGTGTGACCGCAGGACCAAGATGTCTTGGAGATAGCAGATCGAAGCACCGTCGGAGATTATTCGCGCCAGTCCGACAAGCGCCTGGCCAGGACCGGTCTCCTCGGGTTTCTTCGTCTATGAGTGCTTGGGCCGTGCGCGTACGTGCATGCGCTCTCCCTGCTGTCCAAACAGGCTGATGAACTCGACGGGTTTGCCGTCAGCGCTGGCGAACCAGTGCGGTGTGTGGGTGTCGAATTCCGCGGCTTCGCCAGGGCGAAGTTCAAAGTCCTTGTCGCCCAGTACTAAACGCAGCCGTCCGTTGAGGATGTAAAGCCATTCGTAGCCTTCGTGAACGCGCGGGTCGGGCTCTGCCCCGCGGGCATCACCGGTGAGCACCATCTTGAACGCCTGTAATCCGCCTGGCCGGCGCGTGAGAGGAAGAGCCGTCATGCCGCCATGGGTGATGGGCTGCAGATGGATTCTCGGATCCCCCGTGGGAGGTGCGCCGACCAGATCATCGAGGGGAACACCGTACAACCTCGCGAGGGGCAGCAGGATTTCAAGGTTTGGTCTGCGTTGGCCGGATTCAAGGCGGGACAGGGTGCTCACCGATACTCCGGATGCGGAGGACACATCTCCGAGGGTGAGGTTCCGTTCCGCACGGAGCGCCCGAAGCCGGGGGCCGACCGCACCGAGAACACCGTCAAGTTCAGTTGTCATTACTCATAGTTTGCCATAACGGCAAAGATTATTGCCAGTCCTTGTGGATGCGATGGAAGCTGGTGTAACCGCCCAAGGATGCTGGCGGCGAACTATCAGGGCCGAGACGAAGGACAAATCAGTTTGGACACCACACGGTATGACGTTGTTATTGTTGGCGGCGGCGCGGCGGGACTCAGCGCGGCCACGACGCTGGCCCGGGCGCTGCGCTCGGTACTTGTCATCGATTCCGGGACCCCACGCAACGCACCCGCGGCGGGGGTACACGGTTATCTTTCCAGGGACGGCATGAACCCCGGGGAACTCCTGTCCGTCGGACGCAGTGAAGTGCTTTCCTATGGAGCTACGGTCATTGACGGCGAAGCCGTTTCGGCACGGCGAACCCCAGATGGATTCGAGGTAATCCTCGAAGATACCCGCCGGTTCTCCGGCAGACGCCTGCTCGTCACCACCGGATTGACCGACGAACTGCCTCCCATCGACGGGCTGCGGGAGCAATGGGGAAAGGGCGTTGTGCACTGCCCCTACTGCCATGGCTGGGAAATCCGCGGGCAACGCATTGGAGTGCTGGGCACAGGCCCGTTGTCTGTCCATCAAGCACTGTTGTTCAGGCAGTGGACCCGGGATATCACCCTCTTCCTCAACGACACCGTGGAACCCACCGACGAGGAGTGGGACAAGCTCGCCGCCCGATCCGTAACGGTCGTTGACGGCGCCGTGGCTTCTGTTGAAGCGGTCGATGGCGTACTCACCGGGATCACGCTCCGCCAAGGCCCCTCATTCGACCTTCAGGCCCTGGCAGTCGGAACACGGATGGAGGCCAGGTCCGCGCTTCTGGAATCACTCGGGCTATTTTCCCAGGTGCACCCGTCAAGGGCCGGACGGTTCATCGAGACCGACGCTATGGGTGGTGCGACGGCCGTCCGCGGCGTGTATGCAGCCGGCAATGTCTCCAACCTAATGGCCCAAGTCATCACCGCGGCGGCCGAGGGTGTCATGACCGGCGCAAGGATCAACGCCGACCTCATCGAAGAGGAAACCCGATGGGCCGTTGAGGGGCACTTCGGCCCCTTCTCCGCCGCCTCGGAAGCAGCCGTCTCTAAGATCGTGCTCGGTGACCGACGCCACGGCCTTGATGATGGACCGAACGTCACCGGCGTGGGCCCTGCGCCCACAGTAGAAAGGTAATCAGCATGGACCACCATCCCCGCCCGATACGGCACTCCAACCACCAGCACCACAAGCGACCTGGCAGTCATGACCAACGCCGGGGCAGTCCCGACCGGGGATGCGCGTATCGCAGTCGGGGCTAATGCACTGGCAGTGGCGGGCGATGCCAGTCAGTCAGGTCTGGGTCGTTCTCGACTAGGAGCCGTTCCAATGCTTCCCAGCCATGCGTACGGGCAAATGCTGCTTCCTCTTTAAAGAGCGGGATCAGCCAGGCGATGACAATGGGTTCGTCGGGTTCCTCGCACGCCGAAAACTCATCGGGCAGGTAAACAGGAGCGCAAACGTACATGGCTTCGAGACTGGTGCCGGGGTCAAGCGCACCTCTGGGACCGATGACGGACTCGGGCGCCAGATCAGGGATCCCGATCAGGGCAGGCGGTAACTGCGCTAATCGGCAAAGGTGTCCATCGAGGGATCGGTACCGGGCACTGGGGGGACGTTGAACCATCGTTTACCGGGCGTCAGATCTGATCGGACGTGATCAGACGTTCAACCTCATCCGCCAGTTGTGGGACCGGTCGACGGCCATCAAGTTCGAGGGTCGCGCTCTTTCGAAGGAGCGGTTCGACGTCGAGAACGTGTTGGCGGATTGCGTGCTGGTCAGCCTCTGAGCTGCCGTAGGTATTGGTCGTACGAGCCGAGACTCGCTCGATGAGGACTTCTACCGGCGCGCTCAGGAGAACAACACCGGAGAAGCGGTCATAAAAGCGACCTTGATTCTCGACAGTCCCCGAGACAACTAGGGACGAATCAGACGCGAGAAGTGCCGACATGCGCGGTTCATCCCATGTTCCGTCAGGAAGCACCCAGGCGTCGTAGTCGGTGTCGATCGTTCGGTAGCCCCGCCGGGACAACTCATGCAGCACAGTTGTCTTTCCCGCCCCAGACATGCCAGTGATCAGTATTCGAGACATGAGAGCCAGCGTATCCGGGGCTGGGGTGTCCGTTAATGGATCCCTATCCGGACATACTGTGCCCACCATGAGGACTTGACGTCACACTTGCATTTTGCAAGTATAGGCCGCATGAGCCTTTTCATCACCTGCCCGGTCGAGAGCGTCGAGCGCGCGACCGCCTTCTACACCGCCCTCGGCTGGACCCTCAACGCCGAGATGTCCGATCACAACGTGTCATGCTTCGCGATCGCGCCCGAGCAGTACGTCATGCTCGGCAGCCGCGAAATGTATGCGAGCGTCGGCGGCGCCGAGGAGCTGGTCGGCAGACCCGACACCCCCTCGAAGGTCACGGTCTCGTTCGACCTCGGCAGCCGTGAGGCGGTCGATGAGCTCGTCGAGCGCGCCGGTGCCGCCGGCGGGCGGACCGGTGATATCGACGACTACCCCTTCATGTACCAGCGCCAGTTCGACGACCCTGACGGCTACCACTACTCGCCGTTTTGGATGAAGCCGGACGCCGATCCGACCGTGTGAGCGACCTCGCCGCGGCCCTCGATATCGTTGGAGCACGGTGGGCCTTGCTCGTCGTGGAGCGGCTGCTCGACGGGCCGCAGCGCTACGGCGATCTGCAGCGCGACCTCGGAGTGCCGACGAACATTCTCGCGACCCGCCTGCGCGAGCTCGAAGCGGCCGGGGTACTGTCCCGTCTGCCCCTCCGGCACAACACCCGGGCCTACGCGCTGACCGATCGCGGGCTTGCCTTACGTGAGTCGATCGTCGCGCTCGGTCGCTGGGGCGGCGAGGAGGCCTAGGCGTGGCGCGGAATCGCGATACGCTCCGACGAGCTCCTTCGCAACTACCGTGCCGCCGTCAGCCTCGCAGCCACCCTGATCTGGATCAGGTCAGACTCGATCAACACGGCCTAGGAGCGCCTCAGAAACTTGAAGCTTCCTAAGACACTCGAACGGGCTAGGCACCGCGCACCCACTCCCTGTGGGTTGCAGCGGTGAATGGCGTGGTTTCCGCAGCGCTTTGTGGCCGAGCGACTAGTCCCCTAAGCCCGTCCTTCAGCGTGACCCTGTAGTGTCTGCTTACCATTCAGTATGGGCAGCAGAAACTTCCTTATCGAGGGCGGTTCCGGAACCGGAAAGACGTCGGTGTGCGAGGAGTTGGCTCGGCGCGCGTACCACATTGTCCACGGCGATCGGGAACTGGCCTACCAGGGCGACCCGAACACCGGTGCACCTGTGAACGTCACTGGGCTCTCAGTCCATGACCATCACATTTGGCGCGTCGACGAGGTCAAGGCGCTCATCGCGGATCATCGCGAGGCTACGACGTTTTTCTGCGGAGGCTCCCGCAACTTCGCGAAGTTCGTCGATCTGTTCGACGGCGTCTTCGTGCTCGAGGTCGACGTCGAGACCCTGGCTCGGCGGCTGGATAAACGGGGTAAGGACGAGTGGGGCGGGCGGGGTCGACAAGCGGAACAGGATCTCATACTCCGACTGCATCGCACGAAAGAGGACGTTCCACGGAATGGCATCCTGATCGACGCCACCGCTCCACTCACGCACGTCGTCGACGAGATCCTCGCGAAAAGCCGAGCGGCGGGAAGCTCTGCCTGATGGCCGGCCGCTCATGGGGGCCACCGGCCTCCCATGACGGTCCCGTTCGGACGCTGGAGCTGACGAATCCGCAGGCTTTCCGTGCGAGAGAGTTGGTGACGAGAAGAAAAGCCTCCGGAATGTGGCTCGCAGTGATAAATGGCGGGGTTTCCGCAGCGATAAATGTCATCCCCGGCCGGACCGCTAGCCGATCCCTTACCGGACAGGTATGGCCCATCAAGAATGTTGTACGGCCGTTTGAGCCGGATGGACTTGGCCTGTCGCGAGCTCTTGATGGGTACTGTTGCTACGTGAGTATCAAGCTTGTTGTCGCACACGACAATGAACGGGGAATCGGGCGAGCCGGACAGTTGCCGTGGAGACTTCCTGGTGAGATGGCAAAGTTGTCCGCCGCCACGCGCAGAACAGCTGACCCGTCAAAAAGGAATGCTCTGGTCATGGGGAGGCTTACTTACGAGTCTTTTCCTGCTAGTAGGCGTCCGCTGGCGGGGCGACTCAATGTTGTCGTTACGAGTCGCCCGATTCCGGACGCAGAAGTCCAAACGGCGGCAACTCTGGAGGCCGCCGTAGCCGAAGCCGTCGGAGCCGCAGACGTTGAGGACGTGTTCATTTTCGGGGGTGCGAGAATCTACAAGGAAGCCCTTGACGACTTGATCCCGGACGAACTTCTAGTCTCGGTGGTCGATGGCGTCTTTCAGTGCGACACCTTCCTATCTCATCTGCCAGCTTCGTACATCCTCGAAAAGTCGACGGAGGAAACATACGAAGGCACAAGAGTGGTGCACGAACGATACCGGCTACGCCGGTAGTTTTTAGCGTCATTCTGGCTCTCTACCAGTGGCATGAAACACGGAGTCCGGTAAACGATCCTTCAGCGAGCGGGTTACTCCTCGTAGCCGCTTGCTCCGCGCAGGTCGACGCTTAGAGCGCGGGAATTGTTTATCTGTCCAACCGCCTCAGGCTTGCTCGGAACCTGATCCCAAGGGCGTACGGTGCCGTCTCCTTGATGTCGAGGAATGAGGTGAACATGCAGGTGAAACACGTCCTGCCATGCCGCCTCGCCGCTGCTCTGAATCAGGGTCAGTCCTTCGGGATTCAGCTCTCGCTTGAGGATGTCAGCAGGGAGCTGCTTGTCCGACCGTCTACGGACGTGTGGGGGTGTTCAGCGATGCGCGCATCCGATGACTCGGATGCTACGGTGGCGCTCATCGTGTGATGTCTCGGACTCTAATGGGGGAATCATGTTTGTTGCTGGTCCAAATGGCGCGAAGCCATGAGGGTCATTCTCTTGTCCGATTCGTGCACCACGGGCTGGCTCCACTGGGGCCATGGTGAACTCTGGCTCACTCCGTCGCACCTTGTGCGGATCGGCCGGCCGGAACTGACTCGGCGGGCAGCAGGATGGGGTGGAACCAGAGGCGGTGCCGCGTTCGCAGCCGGGGCTGCGGGGACGAATGCGGCAGAGGCCCTTGTGGGGTCCACCGCTGGCGCAGGACCCGTCCCGGGGGCGGCAATTGAGGTCAACCCAGAGCAATGGGAGCAGGAGGTCACGGCCGAGCCCAGTCGTACCCTGGTGTTGAATCTCGAGGAAGTTGCCACGGTCCAGTTCAGACAAGGCATCACGGCCTCGCGCTTGGGAGTTGGAATGGCCGATGGCGTCAAACACAAGCTGCTCTGGCTGCCAAACGCTCACTCAAAGTCCGTGTTGGCGGAGACCCTTGGTTCAAGGCTGGCTTTCAGCTAGATCCCGGTCGTCCTCAAAGCGATTTTGTGGTGTAACGAGCGGTCGTTGGCGGCTAATGGCGGCACCGAAATGCTGACGCTGGAGGTGCGCCAGTATTGGCCACCGTGCAGCCTTTAAGGGGATCCTCCACTGGAACAGGTATGCGCCGAAAGTAGCCCATAACTGCGTACCCTCAGTGCATGGGTGAGTTCATTCGCTTTCAAAGTGCCGTCCCAAACCGGCGCGGCCAATTTCCAGGCGTGTTCGCGATGGCCAACGGCCTCCGAGATGAAGGGCTTCTGAGTAAAGCAGATGAGCGATGGCTTCAAATTGCCAACGCCAACGCCACCTCGACCTATACGGACCCCACAACTGTGGCGACGGATTGCTACAACGCTGAGCTAAACCCTGGCGCCCGATCGTGGTTCAAGGCCGCGTCCTTGCAACTTCTCGATATGACAGCTGAATACTTGAACCTCCTCGACCGGCACGGCATCCCCTGGATGGCACTTCGCAGCGACAATCCCGGCCGACTTGTCTACGAGGACGCAGTACAAGTCGTTGCAGTTCCACATACCTATCCAGAGCATTGGCCGTTCCGACCAGCCCGTTAATGGATCCGTTAGCGGGCGGCGCGCTCCCGGAATAGGTGCACGCCTTCCACCTGATCCCGCTGCCGCGTGGCATGCCACCCTGACCGCTGGCTGAGTCAGTGCTTATTGGCCGAGCTGATTCCTCGCCACCATTCGAGGTCCCGAGCCGCGCTCTCAAGGCCGTCAATCTTAGCGAACGCGTGGCGAACGAACCGGTCCGGAAGCCGCACAGCGTGTTCAACCACGTAATGGGCCAACCCGTCAGGCCATACGAAATGGCCGTCGCTCAACTCCAGATTGCCGTTCTCTTTCCCACAGAATCGGCAGCGCGAGAACCCCATGTAGCTCCGCGTGATAAGCCCCATCTGCAAGTAGTAGGCGACGAAATCACGCTCCTCGGTATCCCAACTAGCGTCAACGAATTGCTCGGGAGAAGGCCATGACCGGCCTGTCTGGGGACCGTCCCAGTAGCCAATCAGAATCAGTTTCATGGACTGAACCATCACCACTCCCCACCATCGAAGATCGGCAGCGTGTTGCCACCGACTGCTCGCGCCCAATGTTACGGGGGAATGGGCAGACCCTCGAGGATGCTGCCACGCTGCTCGTTCGGTGGTCCTTGCTGGCCAGTCTCCCATTCCCTGATGCACAATTCCGGGTCGAAAGCGGCCGTGATAGAGCATGCAGAGGCGCCCGGAAGCCGGACCTCCACTGGCCGCCGCACCGCCTACTCCGCGCTCTTCAAAAAGGCCGTGGTTTCGGGTTCTCTAAATTCTCATAAGACCCGCCCGCAAAACTGCGGTGAGGTCCCTTAAACGCTACGCCCGGCGACAGGCTCATCGGATACGCCCGTGTCTCCACCAACACCCAAGACCTGACCGCCCAGCGCACTGCTCTCGCGGCAGCTGGCGTGGACCCTGACGCGATCTACGTCGACCACAGATTCAGCGGAACCAGCGTGAACGCCCTGGACTGGGAAAGGCCTTCGCCGCGTGCCGGAATACATTCGCTGGCATGGCCGCAGGATGCGGGGACAGAGGCAGACTCTTCAGCGTCCGCTGAAGGATCCCCTACCGTGGAGACGACTTTGGACATTTTGTGCAGATGACTTCGGAAAATGCCCCACATGGCCGCCGTTTTTGTCAGACCCTGCTGAGATGCTCTTCTTGTGGAAGGCTTGAGTGTTTGGAAAGCGCGTAGTGGCGAGGCCTTGGAGGCCGCCACCGGGCTCCGGGCCGCCCAGGCCCTGTCTGCTGTCGCGGCGTCCGTTGCTGTTCTCGACCGCATCATCAGACTGGATTTCAGGGACCGTACTGATGGCAGCGGTGTTGCTGGTGACTGGGATTCCGATCCGCTGCGGCGACGAGCCGATGCGTGCCTGGATGGCTTGGCTGAGGTCGCCCGGTTCGAAGCCAAGACAGCTGCAATGAAGGTGCAGCTGGCGGCCGAGTACCTCGAGGTGGCAGAGGCCATCGCTTCCCCTGCCGCCACCCCGCGGGAGGCCACTGCGCAGGAAATGTCAACGATGGCGGAAGTCGCCTGCCTGCTGTCTGTCAGCGAACGCAGCGCCGGAGCCCTGCTGTCCGAGTCCCGCGAACTAACCACCACTCTTCCCCTGACACTGTCCGCGCTGCAGGCCGGAAGCATTTCATGGCAGCACGCCAAGATCGTCGTTGATGAAACCGCAGGCCTTGACCCCACCGCCGCCAGGGCGCTCGAAGCGCACTTCCTGGACGCCTATGCACCGAACGCCGCCCGCGGGTGCCCGGCCGGGGAACTCGTCCCGTCCCGGTTCCGGTACAAGGCCCGGACCTGGCGGGAACGACACCACCCGGTGTCCATCGAAAAACGCCACCGCAAAAGCATCCAAGACCGCCGCCTCGAGTACGTTCCGGACCGGGACGGGATGGCCTGGCTCTCGGCCTACCTGCCCGCCGGGCAGGCCGCAGGGATCTGGGACCGTGCCACCACCGCCGCCAGGGCAATGCAAGGCCCCGACGAGCCCCGGACCCTCACCCAGCTGCGCGCCGACAACGCCGCCAACTGGCTCCTGGGCGGCGTCACCGAAGGGACCCCATCCCCCAAGGCGCAGGTCCTGGTCACGGTCCCGGTGCTCTCCCTGATCGGTGCCGGTGAGGAACCGGCCACCCTTGACGGGTACGGGCCCATCCCGGCGTCCATGGCAGCGGAACTCGTCGCCGGCGGCGCCGAGTCCTTCCACCGGGTCCTGACTGACCCCCGCGACGGGGCACCACTGGAAATCGGCCGCACCAGCTACCGGGTTCCCACAGCGATGCGGCAATGGCTCCGGATCCGGGACGGCAAGTGCCCGTTCCCTGGCTGCAGCAACCGTTCTCTGGATAACGAGGCCGATCACCTCCTCGCCTGGGCCGATGGCGGCACCACCGGCATCACCAACCTCGGCCAGCCCTGCCGCAAACACCACCGGCTTAAACACACCAGCGCGTGGAGACCCACCCCGGCCACCCAAAATAAGCCGCCCGGGTGGGTATCACCCAGCGGCCGCCACTACCAAAGCGAACAACAAGACTGG